>NZ_JAEAMR010000003.1:491608-519309 GCF_015999245.1 Streptomyces sp. AV19
GAGCCCGAGCCCGAGCCCGAGCCCGAGCCCGAGCCCGAGCCCGAGCCCGAGCCCGTGCCCGTGGCCGTGGCCGAGCCCGAGCCGGTCGTCGAGGCCGCGCCCGAGGCCGAGGCTCCGGCGGCGCCCGCCGCCGCCCGTCCGCGGCGTCGGGTGACCCGCAAGGCGTCCGCTCCGGCGGGGTCGCCCGAGGGCGCCGAGGAGGCGGCTGTGGTCGTCGTCGCGGCTCCGGAGGCGGAGTCCGTGCCGTCCGTGCCGGAGGCTCCCGCGGCCGAGGCCGAGGAGGCCGCTCCGGCCAAGAAGACGGCCCGTAAGACGGCCGCCAAGAAGGCCACGACGACCAAGAAGGCAGCGGCGAAGAAGACGACCACCGCGAAGAAGGCGGCGGCGAAGAAGACGACGACTGCCAAGAAGGCGACGACGGCGAAGAAGGCCGCCACGAAGAAGACGGCGGTGAAGAAGACGACGGCTGCCGCGAAGAAGGCGGCGGCCGCGGCCGAGTCGGGGGCGGGCGCGGACGAGTAGTCGTCGTCCGGCGGTCCCGCTGAGGGGGCGGGGTCGGGGTTTGTGCCCCGGCCCCGCCCTTTCACCGTTTCTTCCGGGGCTCCGCCCCTCGGCCCGGCACCGCGCTCCGCGCGGGGTGGGCGGGGGTTGCGCCCCCTGCACCCCTGCCGGGGCTCCGCCCCTGGCCCCCGTTCCGGGAGCTCCGCCCCCGGCCCCCCGAAGCGTCCCCCGGCCCCCCCGAAGCGTCCCCCGGCCCCCCCGAAGCGCCCTCGGGCACTGTCCTCAAACGCCGGACGGGCTGATCCGGCCCCGGCAACGGCCCGGTTTGACCCCTTGCGCCGTGCCCCGTAACCTTGCCAGTCGGCGTCTGTACGCCCACCCCTGAGCACATCCCTTCCGGCGTCAGCCGGGAGAGGCCGCTCGTCCACTCGGAAGCACGGGTCCGCCCGTCCGAGCGGCTGGCATCAGAGGTCCATTACTAGCGAGAGAGTGAGATCCGCGTGTACGCAGTCGTGCGTAGCGGTGGTCGCCAGCACAAGGTTGCTGTCGGCGACATCGTCGAGGTTGACAAGATTTCCGACGGCAAGGTGGGCGACGCGGTCGAGCTCTCGACGCTGCTCGTCGTCGACGGCGAGTCCGTCACCAGCGACCCGTGGGTCCTGGCGGGCATCAAGGTCCAGGCCGAGATCGTGGACCACCACAAGGGTGCCAAGATCGACATCCTGAAGTACAAGAACAAGACCGGTTACCGCAAGCGCATTGGTCACCGCCAGCAGTACACGGCGATCAAGGTCACTGGCATCCCGTCGGCTGCGAAGTAAGGGACTGAGGAGAGATGGCACACAAGAAGGGCGCATCGTCCACCCGGAACGGTCGCGACTCCAACGCTCAGCGGCTCGGCGTGAAGCGCTTCGGCGGTCAGACCGTCAACGCCGGTGAGATCCTGGTCCGCCAGCGCGGCACCCACTTCCACCCGGGCGCCGGTGTCGGCCGCGGTGGCGACGACACCCTGTTCGCGCTGCAGGCCGGTGCGGTGCAGTTCGGCACCCACCGTGGCCGCAAGGTCGTCAACATCGTTCCGGTCGCCTGATCACCTGATCCAGGCCCCGTAGAGCGGTACAGCGCGAGGGCGGACCTCCCTTCCCCTGTGGGGAAGCGGGTCCGCCCTCGCTGCGTTACAACAAGACACACCCCTTAGGCATCTGGAGGCAGACCGCTATGACCACCTTCGTGGACCGCGTCGAACTGCACGTCGCCGCGGGTAACGGAGGCCATGGCTGCGCCTCCGTGCACCGTGAGAAGTTCAAGCCGCTCGGCGGCCCGGACGGCGGCAACGGTGGCCGTGGCGGTGACGTGATCCTGGTCGTCGACCAGTCGGTCACCACGCTTCTGGACTACCACCACAGCCCGCACCGCAAGGCCACCAACGGCAAGCCCGGCGAGGGCGGCAACCGCTCCGGCAAGGACGGCACGGACCTCGTCCTGCCCGTCCCGGACGGCACCGTGATCCTCGACCGGCGCGGCAACGTCCTCGCCGACCTGGTCGGCGAGGGCACCACATACGTCGCCGCCCAGGGCGGCCGCGGCGGCCTCGGCAACGCCGCGCTGGCCTCGGCCCGCCGCAAGGCGCCCGGCTTCGCGCTGCTCGGCGTGCCCGGGGACGTCCAGGAGATCGTCCTGGAGCTGAAGACCGTCGCGGACGTGGCGCTCGTCGGCTACCCGAGCGCCGGCAAGTCCTCGCTGATCTCCGTGCTCTCCGCCGCGAAGCCGAAGATCGCCGACTACCCGTTCACCACGCTCGTCCCCAACCTCGGTGTGGTGACGGCCGGTTCGACCGTCTACACCATCGCCGACGTCCCCGGCCTGATCCCCGGCGCCAGCCAGGGCAAGGGCCTGGGCCTGGAGTTCCTGCGGCACGTCGAGCGCTGCTCGGTGCTGGTGCACGTGCTGGACACGGCGACGCTGGAGTCGGAGCGCGACCCGCTGAGCGACCTCGACGTGATCGAGGCCGAGCTCAAGGAGTACGGCGGGCTGGACAACCGGCCGCGGATCGTCGTCCTCAACAAGGTCGACATCCCCGACGGCCAGGACCTGGCCGACATGATCCGCCCCGACCTGGAGGCCCGCGGCCTGCGCGTCTTCGAGGTGTCGGCGGTCTCCCGGCAGGGGCTGAAGGAGCTGTCCTTCGCGCTGGCCGGCATCGTCGCCGAGGCGCGCGCCGCGAAGCCGAAGCAGGAGGCGACGCGGATCGTCATCCGGCCGAAGGCCGTGGACGACGCGGGCTTCACGGTCACGCTGGAGGACGACGGCATGTACCGGGTGCGCGGCGAGAAGCCGGAGCGCTGGGTGCGCCAGACGGACTTCAGCAACGACGAGGCCGTCGGCTACCTGGCGGACCGCCTCAACCGGCTCGGCGTCGAGGACGAGCTCCTCAAGGCCGGTGCCCGGTCGGGCGACGGCGTGGCGATCGGCCCGGAGGAGAACGCGGTCGTCTTCGACTGGGAGCCGTCGATGGCCGCCGGTGCGGAGATGCTCGGTCGCCGTGGCGAGGACCACCGCATGGAGGAGCCGCGCCCGGCGGCCCAGCGGCGCCGCGACAAGCAGGCGGCGCGGGACGAGGCGCAGCAGGAGTACGAGGGGTTCGACCCCTTCGCGTAGGCGTTGCCACTGGGGCGGGTGCGGGGTGTTTTCTCCCCGCCCCGCCCTTTCGCCGTTTCCGCAGCAGCGCGCTGCGCGCTCCCCGGAGGGGCACCCCCGGTCCTCAAACGCCGGACGGGCTGGCTGAGCACGGGGAAGGCCCCGGGAGGTTGTGGAACCTCCCGGGGCCTTCCCCGTATTCACGTCCGGACGCGCTCAGCGCCCCTGTGCCGGGGTGAACCATCCACCCTGGTCCCCGGGAGCCTGCGGTGCGCCGTCGTCCGTCGACGGGGCGCCCACGCCCTCCCGCTGTCCGGGAACGGGCGGCACCTCCGACGCCGCCGTCCGCGCGGCGACCCGTGCCGCGCGCTCGTCCGCCTCGCGGGACAGCTCCAGGGCCGCCTGGTTGAAGCGGACCAGGGACGGCGGGTCCGACGGGCCCAGCAGCTGGACCTTCAGCTCCGCGCGGGCCTTGGCCAGCCGGTCCAGGCGCGGGTCGCGCACCGCGGCGAGCATCGCCGGGACGCCGACCGCGTCGGGCTCGAGGATCGTCGCCGCCGTGACGGTCGGGAAGTTCGCGAGGAACTCCTCCTCGGACATCCCGCTGGTGTTGGCCACCGCGTACGGCTTCTCGCTGATCAGGTAGTCCGAGACGACGCTGGAGACGTCGCTGATCAGCACGTCCGCCTGGTTGAAGCAGCTGAAGAGCGTGGGCCGCTGCCCGGTGACGATCTGGTGCTCCCACTCGGGCAGCGAGGCCCAGTAGGCCGCCTCCCAGGCGGTCAGCGTGGCCGCGACCGCCGCGGCGCGCCCCGGCTCGGGGGCGGTCTGGAGCAGCATGCGCTCGGTCTCGTCCACGCCGGGCGCGAACTTCTTCGCGGTGAGCTCCTGGAGCTCGACGGCCAGGCGCTCCATTTCCGCCGCGGCCTCCGGGCCGGGCCGGTAGCCGTCGCGCTGCTCGTTCGCCTCGCGGATCATCTCCTTGATGCGCCGGTTCGCCTCGCCCGCGCGCGGGTCGACGGAGCCGGTCATCGGGTGCGGCTTGTACAGCAGCCGGACGGCCGGGTCGGCGAGCAGCTCGCGGACGATGTTCTCGCCGGCGAGCATGACCGAGGTGTTGCCCGGGTTGCCGTCCCAGCCCTCCCAGGTGGGGGCGTAGAGGACGGTCGTGTACGGCCGGGCCGGGGCGCCGGCGTACGGCTGGATCGGGGCCAGCTGCGGGCGGCCGACCTCGACGACGTCGCGGTCGTCGACGCCGATGTCGGCGAGCTGGTAGCGCTCGCGCGCGGCCGGGCCGGCGACCCAGATCTCGTCGTACGCCTTGGAGTACGGGTTGCAGCTGGAGAGCTTGTCGCTCTCACCGTGGTTGATGAACGCGTGCTTGATCGACGGCATGCGCAGGACCTGCGAGGTCTTGCCCGAGTTCGCCGGGTGCAGCAGCAGCTTCAGGGTGGACTTCTCCAGCGCCATCAGGTGGACGACCTTGGGGAAGCAGATGATCGGGATGTCCGTGGCGTCGATCTTCTTCACCATGAAGCGCTCGCGCAGCACGAGCAGCGGGTTGCCGTCGAGCTCGGCGAGGGTGGAGAGCCACATGTTCGCCTGGTACGCGGAGCTGGTGCCGCCGGAGAAGTACATGCCGACGGTGGGCCGGTACGAGGCCAGCCACTGGTCGAGCCACTCTATGGCCTGCTCCTCGGTGGCGACCCGCTTGGCGGGGCGCAGCCAGGTGGTCAGGTAGAGGGTGCCGCCGAGGGCGAGCAGCAGCGCGACGCCCACGCCGATCATGCCGCCGACGGGCTTGCCGCTGCCCACGGTGAACAGCAGGCCGGCCGAGGCGGGGACCGCGAAGCGCACCAGGCGGCGGCCGTGCTGGCGGGCCAGCAGGCGCGGGGGCGCGGCGGTCAGGTGCAGCCCGGTGGTGTCGATGTTGCGCGTGACGAACGGCAGCGTGCGCGAGCGGCGGACGACGATGGCGACCGCCTGGCAGCTGAGGTGCGCCGCGTAGAAGAGGACGACGCCGACGAACACCGGCGCGTAGTCGCGCAGCGAGCCGTCGCCGTGCATGCGCAGCAGTCCGAGCATGATCACCATGTCGCGCAGCAGCTGCCGCACCATGACGTCGAACCGGACCTTGCCGAGCAGGGCGAGCAGACCGGGGTCTCGGTGCTGCAGATAGAGGTCGAGGGCGAGGCCCGCCGCCGAGGTGGCGATCAGGAGCGGCGCGTTCGGCGTGAGCGCGCCCACGAGCTGGAGTACGAACGACACCAGCATCGCGAGCAGCGCCGCAGCCTGAACGGCTCGGCGGGGGACTGTTCCGGCAGGCACTGGGCTAGCTCCTGGCAGGAGGACTGAGAGGGTCGGAGGACCGTGGCGGACACGTCATGGGACAACGGTCGGGACAACGGACGCAACCGACCGTATGACGGCCGCTGGGCCAGGAGCAATCTTCGGTCATGGCAACCCTCACAAAATAGGGTCGAACGACCACAATCGCCAGACGGTAGATTTGCCGGTCCGGGCAGGGAAACGACTGGGAAACGACGCGAGGACGAAGGTGCGGGAGACGGTGCGGGCAGCGACGGCGGACGAAGCGGCGGACCTGGCGACGGCGGACGGGCCGGGCGGGCTCCGCCCGGAGGTCACCGGCGCGCGCCGGATCGTGGTCAAGGTGGGCTCGTCCTCTCTCACCACCGCGGGCGGGGGACTGGACGCGGACCGGGTTGACGCGCTCGTCGACGTGCTGGCCCGGGTGCTGGGCCCGGAGGGGGCGAAGGAGATCGTCCTCGTCTCCTCCGGTGCCATCGCCGCCGGCCTCGCCCCGCTGGGGCTCGACGGGCGGCCGAAGGACCTGGCCCGGCAGCAGGCCGCGGCCAGCGTCGGCCAGGGGCTGCTGGTCGCCCGGTACACCGCCTCCTTCGCGCGCTACGGCCGCCGGGTCGGGCAGGTGCTGCTGACCACGGACGACACCAGCCGGCGCGCGCACTACCGCAACGCCCGCCGCACCCTGGACCAGCTGCTGGCCATGGGCGCGGTCCCGGTCGTCAACGAGAACGACACGGTGGCCACGGACGAGATCCGCTTCGGCGACAACGACCGGCTGGCCGCGCTGGTGGCCCACCTGGTCCGCGCCGACCTGCTCGTCCTGCTCTCCGACGTGGACGGCCTCTACGACGGCGACCCCAGCACCCCCGGCACCTCCCGCATCGCGGAGGTCACCGGGCCCGCGGACCTGGAGGACGTCTCCATCGGCAGCGCGGGCAAGGCCGGCGTCGGCACGGGCGGCATGGTCACCAAGGTCGAGGCCGCCCGCATCGCGGCCGCCGCGGGCATTCCCGTCGTCCTGACCTCGGCCAGCCGCGCCGCGGACGCGCTGCTGGGCCGTCCCACGGGCACCCTCTTCCACCGCACCGGCCGCCGCTCCGCCGACCGGCTGCTCTGGCTCGCGCACGCCTCGGCCCCGCGGGGGGCGCTGACGCTGGACGACGGTGCCGTGCATGCCGTGGTGCGCGGCACCGGCTCGCTGCTGCCGGCGGGGATCGCGGCCGTCGAGGGCGAGTTCAGCGCGGGCGACCCGGTCGAGCTGCGGGACGCGGAGGGGCGGGCCGTGGCGCGGGGGCTCGTGTCGTACGACGCGGGGGAGATCCCGCAGCTGCTGGGCCGCTCGACGCGGGATCTGGCACGGGAGCTGGGGCCGGGGTACGAGCGGGAGGTCGTGCACCGGGACGACCTCGTCGTCCTGTAGGGGGCTCCCCGCCCCGCCCTTTCACCTTCACCGTTTCCGCAGCAGCACGCTGCGCGCGCTGTCCGCAGAACAGCCCGTCCGGCGCTTGAGGACGAACGCGGCGAAGCCGCGTCGCACCCGCGCGGAGCGCGCGGGAAACGGTGAAAGGGCGGGACAGGGGCAGAAACTCCATGGCCACGGGCCCGCACCGTGTCCAGTTCGCACAGCCGAGTCCAACCTTTCCCCGGGACCTTTCCGGAAAACCGCCCCGCGCCCCTCCCCGGGCTGCTCAACTTTTAAGTGCGAGGACCAGCACGACACCAGGAGGCCGCCGGTGAGACGAGGGCGCCCAGGGGCCCCGGCCCTGACGAGCGTCGGGGCATGCGGCACCACGGGGGAGGACGCCGGGGCGGAGCGCACGGATTCCCGGCTGTGGCACATCACGCTCAGCGTCAGCGGTGCCGCGGCCCCGCTGGGCGAGGTGCGGCGCGCGCTGGAACAGCTCGCCCACGACCATCCCTTCCTGCTGACCAGCCGCTATGCCGAGGACCACGCCGAGATCCGCTACTGGGAGGAGGCGCGCGACCTGCACGACGCGGCGGCGGTGGCGCTGCGGCTGTGGGGCGAGCACCGCTCGACGGCACGGCTGCCCCCGTGGGAGATCGTGGGTCTGGAGGTCATCGACCGGGAGACGTACCACCACCGGGTGGCGGCGGGCCACGGCCCGCTCCCGGCGACGCCGGTCGGGGTCCACCCGTTCTGAGAACGGGAACTAAGCTGCATCCCCATGAGCAGCGATACCCCCACCTTCCCCGAGTCCCCTGTGCTCCAGGCGGCCGCCCGCGCCCGCGAGGCCGCCGCCGCGCTGGCGCCACTGCCGCGCGCGGCCAAGGACGTGGCGCTGCTCGCCATCGCGGACGCGCTCGGCGCCCGCACCGACGAAATCGTCGCGGCCAACGCCGAGGACGTGGCGAGGGCCCGGGCCGCGGGCACCGCCGAGGGCATCGTCGACCGGCTGACGCTGACGCCCGAGCGTGTACGGGCCATCGCCGCCGACGTGCGCGACGTGGCCGGCCTGCCCGACCCCGTCGGCGAGGTGGTGCGCGGCTCGACGCTGCCCAACGGCATCGACCTGCGCCAGGTGCGGGTGCCGCTCGGCGTCGTCGGCATCGTCTACGAGGCCCGGCCCAACGTGACGGTGGACGCCGCCGCGCTCTGCCTGAAGTCAGGCAACGCCGTGCTGCTGCGCGGCTCGTCGTCGGCGTACGCCTCCAACACCGCCCTGGTGCGCGTGGTGCGCGACGCCGTCGAGGGGGCCGGGCTGCCGGCGGACGCCGTGCAGCTGGTGCCGGGCGAGAGCCGCGAGTCCGTGCGCGAGCTGATGCGCGCCCGCGGCCTGGTGGACGTGCTGATCCCGCGCGGCGGCGCCTCGCTGATCCGTACCGTCGTCGAGGAGTCCATCGTCCCGGTGATCGAGACCGGCACCGGCAACTGCCACGTGTACGTGGACGCCGCCGCCGACCTCGACACCGCCGTGCGCATCCTCGTCAACTCCAAGGCGCAGCGCCCCAGCGTCTGCAACGCCGCCGAGACCCTGCTGGTGCACCGCGACATCGCGGACCGCTTCCTGCCGCTCGCGCTGGACGCCCTCGCCGAGGCCGGGGTGACGGTGCACGGCGACGAGCGGGTGCTGGCCGCGGCCGCCGGCGGCAGGGCCACCGTCGTGCCCGCGACGGAGGAGGACTGGGAGACCGAGTACCTCTCCTACGACATCGCCGCCGCGGTGGTGGACTCGCTGGACGAGGCCGTCCGGCACATCCGCCGCTGGTCGTCCGGACACACGGAGGCGATCGTCACCGGCTCGCAGCAGGCGGCCCGCCGCTTCACCCAGCTGGTCGACTCCACGACGGTGGCCGTCAACGCCTCGACGCGGTTCACCGACGGCAGCCAGTTCGGGTTCGGCGCCGAGATCGGCATCTCCACCCAGAAGCTGCACGCGCGCGGCCCGATGGGCCTGCCGGAACTGACCTCCACCAAGTACGTCGTCACCGGCGACGGGCACATCCGCGGCTAGCGTCCCGCCCGGGGGCGGTGGGGCTAATTCCCGTACCGCCCGCGCGGATTGAGGGCTTCGGGTCTACGCTGGACGCGTGCCGGACGACGTGGGGGGCAGGCCGTTCCCGGACGGCGAGGAGCCCGACAGCCACCACCGCCACGGGGACGACGAGTTCGCCTCCGTGGTCTTCGACGAGGAGTTCGTGCGGTCCGCCGCCGTGCACGAGCCCAGCGCGGCCGAGCGGATGCGCGCCGCGAGGGCCCGCTCGGGCGCCGGACTCGCCGACGACGACGGGTACGGGGACGTCCGCGACGGCCCCCGCGCGGGCGGGCGGCCGTGGTGCACGCTCACCGACGACCTCGACCCGGACGACGCCTACGGGCCGTACGGCAGGTACGGCACCTGGCGCCGGCCCTACCGGGGCCGGCCCCGCTGGCAGCGGCCGGTGGCCTGGGCGCTGTGCGTGCTGATGGGCGTCGGCGTGGTCGCCTTCGCCTTCGCGGCCGTCTACCGGGGCGCCTCCTCCGGGGACCGCAGGGAGCCGGCCCCGCCGCCGGCCACGACCGGGGTGGACACCCCGGCGCCGGCCCGGCAGGGCGCCCTGCCGGGCCCCGCCCGGCCCAGCGTCTCCGCGGACTCCCAGGCCCCGGTGGCCTCGGCCGTACCGCGCCACGGCTGACCGCGCGATCACCCGTGACTCTCGGTGATCGTCGCAGCTCGCGGCGGGGACGGCCACCCGGCGCGAGCCGGGGCGCGCGACGGCGAACTCACCGCAAGTTGTCGCGTACCAGCGCGTTTACCGAGGGCCCCGCCGACCTACCCTTGAGGTATGGAAGGGCCTGGAGACCCGCCTGAGGGCCAGCCCGAGGGTGCCCCGGGAAACGGTGACGAAGAGTACCGGTCGGTCGTCTTCGACGAATCGTTCGTCCGTGCTGCGCGCCTCCAGGAGTTCTCGGCCCGCGAGCGCATGGACGACCACGCGCCCGCCGTCCGCACCCGGCACGTCTGGGCGCGGCTCGGCGCCTCGCGGCAGCTCCTGCTCCTGGTGCTGCTGATCGCGCTCGCCTTCGGCACGGCCGTCTACATGGGGCTGCGCCACCCGTACAAGGAGCCCCGGCCCCCGTCGGCCGAGCCGCTGCGGACGGCCGTCGTGCCGCTCGCACCCCGCGGCGCGGTCCCGGGCGGCACCGCGGACCGGCTGCTCGCGCACAGCCCGGCCGCGCAGTTCCGCCAGGGCCCGGAGGCGATCGTGCTGCCCGCGGTGCGGCGCACCCAGAACTTCTCCGAGGCGCTGGTGATGACCGCCCTCGCCACGGCGAAGGAGTACACGGTGAAGTCCGCCGTCGAGCGGTCCGTGGTCACCGGCGGCGACCACCGGTCCGTCCGCCTGCTGCTCTCGCCCGACCAGCTCGACCAGTACGACCGCAGCCTGGAGCGGCCCGCCGACGACGGGCAGCACGCGGCCACCGGCTGGCTGGTGCGCTTCGACCCCGCCCGGACCGTCCTCGACGACGTGCCCGTCCGGGCCGAGGGCGCCTTCTCCGTCACCGAGATCTCGCCCGCCGTGCTGGAGGTCTCCGCCGACCACACCTTCGTCTACGCCGTCCGCCCGGCCGGGGCGTCGGCGGACGACTCCTCGCTGTTCACCGTCCGCCGCGTCATGCGCTTCCGCTTCGACCGGGACGACCTCCAGGACCACCACGTCCAGGTCCTGCAGAGCACGGTGGAGGCCGGGCCGGAGTCCTGCGGGGCCGACGACGCGGCCTATCTGCAGCCGGTGCCGGCCGGCAGGACGGCCGACAACAGCCGCCAGCCCGACACCGACCCGTACGCGACGGGCCGCCAGTCCACCGCCCTGTGCGGCGTCCTGGCCCCGGGCCCCGCGCCGTCCCGCTGACCCGCTCAACTCTCCTTGGGGCCGCCCTCCTTGGGGCCGTCCTCGCCCGGCCCGTCCTTCGGCCTGCCGCCGCCGGTCCGCCCGGTGAAGGTGTCCCGCAGCTTGCTGCCCAGGTCGTTCGCCCCGCCCGCGATGTCCCGCACCAGGCCCATCAGCGGATCCTTGCTGGAGCGCACCGAGTCGGCGTAGTGGTTCGCCGACTGGCGGAAGGAGTCGGACACCGAGGCGTCGCGGTCCTCCGAGCGGCGCGGGTAGTGGCCGTCCATGATCCGCTGGAAGTCGCGGCTCTCCGCCCAGCGCTTGAGCTCCGCGGCCCGCACCGTCGCGAACGGGTGGCTGCGCGGCAGCAGGTTCAGGATCTTCAGCACGGAGTCCCGCAGGTCGCCGCCCGCCTCGTACTCCTCGGCCTGGGCCAGGAACGCGTCCACGTTCATCTCGTGCAGGTGGTTGCCGCCCGCCAGCTTCATCAGGCCGCGCAGCGACGCCCGCACGTCCTGCCCGACCAGCAGGCCCGCCCGGTCGGCCGACAGCTCCGACTTGCGGAACCACTCCCGCAGCGCCGTCACGATCGCCGTCACCGCCATCCCGCCCAGCGGGATCCAGGCCACCTTCAGCGCCATGTTCGTCAGGAACAGCAGGATCGTGCGGTAGACCGCGTGGCCCGACAGCGCGTGACCCACCTCGTGGCCCACGACCGCCCGCATCTCCTCCTCGTCCAGCAGCTCGACCAGGCCCGTCGTCAGCACGATGACCGGCTCGTCCAGCCCGACGCACATCGCGTTCGGCACCGGGTCCTGGGTGACGTACATCGGGGGGACCTTCGGCAGGTCCAGGACGTAGCAGGCGTCCAGCAGCATCGTGTGCAGGTGGGCGAACTGCCGCGGGCCCACCCGCACCGAGTCGGACAGGAACAGCAGCCGCAGGCTGCGCTCCGGGAGCAGACCGCTCAGCGCCTTGAAGACCGTGTCGAAACCGCTCAGCTTGCGCAGGGCGACCAGCGCGGAGCGGTCCGCGGGGTGCTCGTACGCCCGGGACGAGATGTCCGGGAACCGCTTGCGGTCGCGGGCGGGGACGCTCTCCCCGGCACCGGACCCGTTCGCCGCGTTGCTGTCACTCATCGAGACCCCCTCAACTGGGCTTGACCGTGCCCTTCCCCAAGCTCTCGGCTCCGCTCGAGCAGGGGAGACCCCTATCCGGCCGACGCACCCCACCCTAGGCCGTACCACCGACATCGCTACCGTGGAGGCATGTCCGCTCTCCAGGGTCTCACCCACCTCGCAGCCTCCCCGGCCGTCACCCAGGTCCACGCCTCGGGGGGCCCGGGCCCGGTGCTGCGCACCGTCGTCCTCCTCTCCCTGATCGGCGTCCCGCTCGTCGCCTACCTGCTGCTGCGCGGCTACCGGCGCGACAAGGACTGACAAGGACCGACAAGGACTGAGGCACCGGTCCGCGCTGATCCCGGACCGCATACGATGTGGCAGAAGTCTCCAACCGATCGCCTCCGGAGAGGTCCTGCCGACGATGTCCCTCACCTCAGCCCACTCGGCCCTGGTCACGCTCGCCTCCGAGAGCGAGCACGGCGGTAACCACGAGAGTCTCAGCCCCTACGTGACCGGCGGTGCCGCCCTCCTCATCCTGCTGCTCATGCTCTGGATCACCACCCGCTTCAACCGCGACCGCTGACGCGGCCGGCGGGCGGACCTCCCCGGAGGGCCGGCGTCCCGCCGTGCCCAGTAGGGTCTGCACGCATGGGAGAGCAGACAGAGCCCGCGAAGCGGCGGCTCGGCGTCATGGGCGGGACGTTCGACCCGATCCACCACGGCCACCTGGTCGCCGCCAGTGAGGTCGCCTCGCAGTTCCACCTGGACGAGGTGGTCTTCGTGCCGACCGGCGAGCCCTGGCAGAAGAGCCACAAGGCCGTCTCGCCCGCCGAGGACCGCTACCTGATGACGGTCATCGCCACGGCCTCCAACCCGCAGTTCTCGGTCAGCCGGATCGACATCGACCGCGGGGGCCCGACGTACACCGTCGACACGCTGCGGGACCTGCGCGCGCTCAACGACGACGCGGATCTGTTCTTCATCACCGGCGCCGACGCCCTGGCCCAGATCCTGACCTGGCACAACACGGACGAGCTGTTCTCCCTCGCCCACTTCATCGGCGTCACCCGGCCCGGTCACATACTGGCCAACCCCGGCCTGCCCGACGACCGGGTCTCCTTCGTCGAGGTCCCGGCGCTCGCCATCTCCTCGTCCGACTGCCGCGAACGGGTGGCCGACGGCGAGCCCGTCTGGTACCTGGTGCCCGACGGTGTCGTGCGCTACATCGCCAAGCGCAGGCTGTACCGTCACGACGGCTGACATCCGGCCGACACCCGGCTCCAGTGGCATCGAGGGGCACCGTTGAACGACCGCCAGGACCCGTACGCGCACGACCCGTACGCCCAACCACCGCAGGTGTACGGCTACGACGCCTACGGCCGGCCGGTGTACCACCCGGACGACCCGCAGCGGGTCTACGACGCCTACGGGCAGCCCCTGGCCGCGCAGCAGCAGGCCCCCTACGACCCGTACGCCGCGCAGCAGGCCGCCCCCCGGCAGACCGCGCAGCAGGAGTGGATCCCGCAGCAGCAGGCCGGGCCCGCGGCCGCGCCGCCGCAGCCCGCGGCCGCCGTCCCCGAGCCGCGGCGGGCCCCGGACGGCGCCGACGCCGCCCCGGACCACCGCACCGAGCAGTTCTCCTTCGTCGAGGCGCCGGACGAGGACTCCGAGGACGTCATCGACTGGCTCAAGTTCACCGAGAGCCGCACCGAGCGCCGCGACGAGCGCAAGCGCAAGGGCCGCAACCGCTTCGTCGCCCTCGCGGTGGCGCTCGTCCTCGTCGTGGGCGCGGTGGTCGGCTGGCTGCTGCTCGCCGGCGGTGACGACGGGGGCGGCCCCGAGGCCGCCGCCGGCCAGAAGCGCGACGTGATCGTCGTCCACCTGCGGCAGACCAAGGGCGGCGGCAGCTCGACGGCGCTGCTGGTGGACAACGCCACGACGAAGAAGGCCACCGCCGTCCTGCTGCCCAACTCCCTCGCGGTCACCAAGGACGGCGGCGGCTCCACGACCCTGGGCAAGTCCGTCCAGGACGCCGGCACCGGGGCCACCCGCGACGCCCTGAACACCCTGCTCGGCTCGCAGATCAAGGGCAGCTGGCGGCTCGACACGCCCTACCTGGAGAACCTGGTCCAGCTCGTCGGCGGCATCACCGTCGACGCCGACACCGACGTCCCCGGGGCCAAGGCCGGCGACAACCCGCTGGTGCGCCGGGGCGGCGGGCGGACGCTCAACGGCCAGACCGCCGTCGCCTACGCCACCTACCGGGGGCCCGGCGAGGAGCCCGACAAGCAGCTGCTCCGGTTCGGCCAGGTCATGCAGGCCGTCCTGAAGAAGCTGTCCAGCGACGGCCGGGCGGCCACCACCACCGTCGAGACGCTCGCCCAGATCCCCGACCCCTCGCTCTCCGTCCAGCAGCTCGGCGCCTCCCTGGCCCAGCTCGCGGAACGGGCCAAGGCGGACGCGTACCGCACCGCCCTGCTGCCCGTGCGGCAGGACGGGACGCTTGGCGGGCAGGAGGCGGACGGCCTGGTCAAGGAGGTGCTCGGCGGGGCCGTGAAGAACGCCGGCGCCGACGCGACGCCCCGGGTCGGGGTGCGCAACGCCACCGGCGGCGCCACGGGCGCCGGGGCCGCGCGGGTCGCGCTGGTCAACGGTGGCTACACCTTCCTCGACGCCGGCACGGCGCCGGCCACGGCGCGCACCGCGGTCCTCTACGCGGACGACAAGCGGGCGGCGGACGCCAAGGAGGTCGCCAAGACCCTGGGGCTGCCCGCCGGCGCGGTCCGCAAGGGCGGTGGCTCCGACGTGGCGGCCAACGCCGACATCACCGTGGTGCTGGGCAGGGACTACAAGGGGTGAGCGCCGAGAGGCATTGAGGCGAGGCCTTGAGGTGGCCGGGGAAAACTCCCCGGAGATCCGGTGGCCGGTCGTGAGACCCTTGACGGGTACGGACCCCCTACCGAAAGCATGGCTTGTGACCGCCACGGACCGCTCCATCGAGCTCATCCAGGCCGCCGCCCAGGCGGCCGCCGACAAGCTCGCGCACGACATCATCGCGTACGACGTCAGCGACGTGCTGTCGATCACCGACGCCTTCCTGCTGGCCTCGGCCCCCAACGACCGCCAGGTCAAGTCGATCGTCGACGAGATCGAGGAGCGGCTGCTGAAGGACCTCGGCGCCAAGCCGGTCCGCCGCGAGGGCGACCGCGACGCCCGCTGGGTGCTCCTCGACTACGTCGACATCGTCGTGCACGTCCAGCACAGCGAGGAGCGCGTCTTCTACGCGCTGGAGCGGCTGTGGAAGGACTGCCCCGAGATCGGCCTCCCCGCCGACGCGGTCGCCACCCGCGGCAAGGCCGAGGAGCACGCCCGCGCCCTGGAGGCCCGGGAGAGTCTGGACGGAGACCTGAGCTGAACGGCAGCGCGGGCGGCCGGGGCCGCCGCGTCGTGCTGTGGCGGCACGGTCAGACGGCCTGGAACGTGGAGCGCCGCTTCCAGGGCACCACGGACATCGAGCTGACCGGCACGGGCCTCGCCCAGGCCCGGCGGGCGGCCCGGCTGCTCGCGGCCATGAAGCCCGACGCCATCGTCGCCTCCGACCTCCGCCGGGCGTCCGCCACCGCCGCCGAGCTGTCCGCGCTCACCGGTCTGGCGGTCGCGGGCGACGCCGCGCTGCGCGAGACCTACGCCGGGGCCTGGCAGGGCCTGACGCACGACGAGATCATCGAGCGGTACGGCGAGCAGTACGCGGCGTGGAAGCGCGGCGAGCCCGTGCGGCGCGGTGGCGGCGAGCTGGAGACCGAGGTGGCCGACCGGGCCGCGCCGGTGGTCCTGTCGCACGCCGAGAAGCTGCCGGACGGCGGCACCCTCGTCGTGGTCAGCCACGGCGGCACCATCCGCACCACGATCGGGCGGCTGCTCGGCCTGGAGTCCCACTCGTGGGAGGCACTGGGCGGCCTCAGCAACTGCTGCTGGTCCGTCCTGGGCGAGGGCGCGCGCGGCTGGCGCCTGCTGGAGCACAACGCCGGCACGCTGCCGGAGCCGGTCCTCGGCGACGACGACTGAGCGCTCCGGGGACGGCCCGCGGGCCCGCTCCGGCCCGATTTCCCATTCGGGCAGGTCACAGGCTAAAGTTCTTCTTGTTCGCGGGGAACGCGGAGGGAAACCTCCGGGGAAACCGAGAACAGCGGGGCTATAGCTCAGTTGGTAGAGCGCCTGCATGGCATGCAGGAGGTCAGGAGTTCAATTCTCCTTAGCTCCACAGAACGGAACGATCCCGTCCCTCCTATCGGAGGGGCGGGATCTTCGCTTTTCCGTCGCTTTCCCGGGACCGGGATCCAACCGTCGCCGTCGGCCGTGGGGTTGGCGCAGGCGGACGGGGGTGTTCCTCATGTGCCGGGGGCACTGACCCGGACACCCGTCCCGTGGCAGAATCGGACGGCCGGGCGCGGACGGGGTGAAGGGGAGGGAAAGAGACATGCCGGTGTGTGTTCCCGCGGGGACCCGCGGCCTTCCCGGAGCGACCGCCCTCCAGTGCCCGGCTTGTGGATCCGCTCACGTGGCCCAGGTGCTCGGCGACAACGGCGGTGTTTCGTACGTCTGCACGGCCTGCGGCCACAGCTGGAGCTGAGTGAATGGGTGCACACAGCCGGAAGTGCGACTGGTGCGGCAGCGGTACGCCCATCGTCCGCGACATGGACCCGGTCAACGCCGACTACCAGTACTGGTGCGTCGAGTGCGCCCGGGCGCTGATCATAAAAGGCGACCCCATCGAGACCTACCGCGAGCTGGAGGGCGAGCCGATCTACGGGCGGTTGCTCGACGAGCACTGCGCGCTGAAGCGGTTCTACTCCTTCGCCACGGCGTGAGGGGCCTTGGTGAGGGGCCCTGGTGGGGAGTCCTGGTGAGGAGCCCCGCCCTGTCGGGCAAATCGGGTCGATTCGGGCGCCGCGTCAATCGATTTGGGCTCCGGTCGGGAGCCGTGTAATGTTCTGGGTGTCGCCAGGGAGACCGGCCGGAAACGGACCGGGGGCCCGGGCGGGACAAGAAAACAAGGGGCTATAGCTCAGTTGGTAGAGCGCCTGCATGGCATGCAGGAGGTCAGGAGTTCAATTCTCCTTAGCTCCACAGGAGATGAACGGGTCGCCCGCGAGGGCGGCCCGTTCTCGTATGTCCACTGTGGTGGCACGAGCCACCGGTGAGATCGCCCGCGTGGGTCAAGTGCCCATGTTCAAGCGCCAGTTCGGGCGCCGTGCAACGTCCGCGCCGGCTTCGTCAACGGCGTCGACGCCGAGGACGGCACCACCGTCTCGCCGCGCGGCATGCATGGGTTCCGACAGCTCGCTCTCCGCGGCCGTCGGCCACGGCGGCGTCACCGGCGTCGGCTCCCCGGCCGATGGGTACGTGACCTCGTACATCCCGCGGGCCCGGCACCGGGCGTCCCCGGGGCCCGCACCTCGGTGCGGGTCCCGGCACCCCTGCGGTAACCTGGGCCCATGCGTGCCGTACGCCTCCTGCTTAGCGAGCCGCGCTGATCAGTCCCGACCGGTGGCCTCCGGTCGGAATCGGCGCGGCGTCCCCTCCTGTGCGAGGGGCTTTTTCGTTTCCGGGGAACGGCCGTTTGCGGGCCCCCGGGACGCGCTTCCGCAGGCAGAGACGACGATCGATGGAGCTTTGAGGACGATGAGCGAGACCACTACCGGCGCCGAGGTGGCTGCCCCGCACCGCTACACGGCCGCGCTGGCCGCCGACATCGAGGCACGCTGGCAGGACGTCTGGGACACCGAGGGCACGTACGAGGCGCCCAACCCCGACGGCGAGCTGGGCGGCGACCCCGAGGTGGTGGCGCGCCCCCGCAAGTTCATCATGGACATGTTCCCGTACCCGTCGGGCGCCGGTCTGCACGTGGGCCACCCGCTGGGCTACATCGCCACCGACGTGACCGCGCGCTACCACCGCATGACCGGCCACAACGTCCTGCACACCCTCGGCTTCGACGCCTTCGGCCTGCCCGCCGAGCAGTACGCGGTGCAGACCGGCACCCACCCCCGGGTGTCGACCGAGGCCAACATGGAGAACATGAAGGCGCAGCTGCGCCGCCTGGGCCTGGGGCACGACAAGCGCCGCTCGTTCGCGACGATCGACCCCGAGTACTACAAGTGGACCCAGTGGATCTTCCTGCAGATCTTCAACTCCTGGTTCGACCCGGAGGCGAAGAAGGCCCGGCCGATCGCCGAGCTGGTGGCGCAGTTCGAGTCCGGTGAGCGCGCGACCCCCGACGGCCGCCCCTGGGGCGGGCTGAGCGCCGTCGAGCGCGACGCCGTGCTGGGCGAGTACCGGCTGGCCTACGCCTCCGAGGCGCCGGTGAACTGGTGCCCCGGCCTGGGCACCGTCCTGGCCAACGAGGAGGTCACCGCCGACGGCCGCTCCGAGCGCGGCAACTTCCCGGTCTTCAAGTCCAAGCTGCGCCAGTGGAACATGCGGATCACCGCCTACGGCGACCGTCTGCTCGACGACCTGGACGCGCTGGACTGGCCCGAGGCCATCAAGCTCCAGCAGCGCAACTGG
This sequence comes from Streptomyces sp. AV19, assembly GCF_015999245.1. Taxonomy (GTDB): domain Bacteria; phylum Actinomycetota; class Actinomycetes; order Streptomycetales; family Streptomycetaceae; genus Streptomyces. Next base: position 510,091 of record NZ_JAEAMR010000003.1, read on the forward strand.
ATCGGCCGCAGTGAGGGCGCCCACGTCGACTTCGCGATCGACGGCCGCCCGGACGCCAAGGCCACCGTCTTCACCACCCGCCACGACACCCTCTTCGGTGCCACCTACCTCGTCCTGGCGCCCGAGCACCCGCTGGTCACCGGTGACGATCACGGCTCGATCGTCCCGGCCGCCTGGCCCGAGGGCACCCACGAGGACTGGACCGGCGGGCAGGCCACCCCGGCCGAGGCCGTCGCCGCCTACCGCAAGGAGGCCGCCGCCAAGTCCGACGTCGAGCGGCAGGCCGACGCCAAGGAGAAGACCGGCGTCTTCACCGGCGCGTACGCGGTCAACCCGGTCAGCGGCGAGAAGCTCCCGGTCTTCGTCGCCGACTACGTGCTGATGGGCTACGGCACCGGCGCCATCATGGCCGTCCCCGCCCACGACAGCCGCGACTTCGCCTTCGCCCGCGCCTTCGACCTGCCGATGCGCTGCGTCGTGCAGCCCTGTGACGACCGCGGCACCGACCCGTCCGCCTGGGCCGACTCCTTCGACTCCTACGAGGCCGAGATCATCAACTCGGCCGGCCCGGAGGTCTCGCTGGACGGCCTGGTCGTCCCCGAGGCCAAGACCCGCATGGCCGCCTGGCTCACCGAGAAGGGCATCGGCGAGGGCACCGTCAACTTCCGCCTGCGCGACTGGCTGTTCAGCCGCCAGCGGTACTGGGGCGAGCCCTTCCCGATCGTCTACGGCGAGGACGGCGTCGCGCGCGGACTGCCCGAGTCGATGCTCCCGCTGGAGCTGCCCGAGGTCGAGGACTACGCCCCGCGCACCTTCGACCCGGACGACGCCGACACCGAGCCGGAGACCCCGCTGTCCCGCAACGAGGACTGGGTCAACGTCGAGCTGGACCTCGGCGACGGCGTGAAGACGTACCGCCGCGAGACCAACACCATGCCCAACTGGGCCGGTTCGTGCTGGTACGAGCTGCGCTACCTGGACCCGCACAACGACGAGCGGCTGGTCTCCGCCGAGGCCGAGCGCTACTGGATGGGCCCGCGCGCGGACAAGCCGCACGGCGGCGTGGACCTGTACGTCGGCGGCGCCGAGCACGCCGTGCTGCACCTGCTGTACGCGCGCTTCTGGTCCAAGGTCCTCTTCGACCTGGGGCACGTCTCCTCGGCCGAGCCGTTCCACAAGCTCTTCAACCAGGGCATGATCCAGGCGTACGTGTACCGCGACGCCCGCGGCATCGCCGTGCCGGCCGCCGAGGTCGAGGAGCGCGACGGCGCCTTCTACTACAACGGCGAGAAGGTCGGCCGGCTGCTCGGCAAGATGGGCAAGTCCCTGAAGAACGCGGTCACTCCGGACGAGATCTGCGCCGAGTACGGCGCCGACACGCTGCGCCTGTACGAGATGGCCATGGGCCCCCTGGACGTCTCCCGCCCCTGGGACACCCGTGCCGTCGTCGGCCAGTACCGGCTGCTGCAGCGCCTGTGGCGCAACGTGGTGGACGAGGGCACCGGTGAGGTCACGGTCGTCGACGCCGAGCCCGACGAGGCGACGCTGCGCGTCCTGCACAAGACCATCGACGGCGTGGGCCAGGACATGGCGAACCTGCGCTTCAACACCGCCATCGCCAAGGTGACGGAGCTGAACAACCACGTCACCAAGCTGGCCGAGGTGCCGCGTTCGGTCGCCGAGCGGCTGGTGCTGCTGTTCGCGCCGCTGGCCCCGCACGCCGCCGAGGAGCTGTGGCACCGGCTGGGCCACTCCGAGTCGGTCGTGCACCGGGACTTCCCGGTGGCCGACCCGGCGTACCTGGTCGACGAGGCCGTCACCTGCGTCGTCCAGATCAAGGGCAAGGTCAAGGCGCGGCTGGAGGTGCCGCCGTCCATCTCCGAGGAGGAGCTGGAGAAGACGGCGCTGGCCGACCCGGCGGTGGTCGCGGCGCTGGGCGGCGCGGGCATCCGCAAGGTCATCGTGCGGGCGCCGAAGCTGGTGAACATCGTTCCGGCGTAGCGGTTTCGGTTTGTAGCGCTTCGGTTCGTGGCGGCGTCGGCTTCCCCTTACGGGGCGGTTGCGGGCAGGTTGGGGGTTCCTTTGGAACCCACGGCCTGCCCGTGCCGTTTACGGTGGAGAGGTGCCTCATGAACCCCTGAACCCCGCCGAACCGAATCCTGTCGAGGAGCGCCCATGGAAGCCGCGGCCGTGATCATCGCCCTGATCTTCGCGGTGCTGGTCGCCCTCGGGGTCGTCGCCACGGTCAAGGCCGTGAAGGCCGTCAAGCGCGGGGTGGACCGCACGGTCACCGAGGCCCGGCGCACGGTGGAGGACACCCGGCTCAAGGCCCGGCGGTACGTCCAGCCGGGCGCCGGGGGCGAGGTGGCCCAGCTGCGGCTGTCCCTGCGCACGACGATGCGGGCCACCCAGGACGCGCTGCGGCTGGGCGTCCGGGAGGACCCGTCGCTGTCCGAATCCCTGGCCCTCTTCGAGCGGCTGAGCGCGCACGGCCGCGAGTTGGACGAGGAGCTGCGGCGGCTGGAGACCGAGCCCAGCGCCGAGCGGGTGCGGGAGAGCCTGCCCGCCCTGCGCGAGCGCACCGAGCGCATCCGGCACTCGGCGGACTCCCTGCGATGGGCCGCGCAGGACCGGGCGCGGCGGTTCTCGGACGACGACCTGGCGGATCTGGACGAGCAGATCCGGATGGAGGCGGGGGCGCTGCGGCACTGGATGCCGGTGGACGCGGAGGAGCCGGGGGCTTCGGGGACGTCGGGGGTCTCGGGGGCGTCGGAGGTCTCGGGGAACGCAAGGGCCTCGGGGGCTCCGGCCTCGTCCGGGCCGTCGACGCCGTCCCCGGCGCCCGGCGCGGAGCGGCCCTCGATAGCGGGGCGGCAGCCGTGGCAGGAGGGCGACCGTCCCTGGGAGAGCGGCCGGCTCCAGGGGAAGTGGCAGAAGAAGAGCGCGAGTTGACCGGTTCGGTTGCGGTCCCTCTTCCGCGGCCGTCCTCGGTCTGAAACGATCATCTTCGAGGCCGGGCCGCCCGGCCGGGTGCGGGGCGGGTAACCTCCGGGGCATGTCCCGCCATGTCGCCATCGTCACCGATTCCACGGCCTATCTGCCGCCGCAGGCGATGGAGCGGCACGGCATCACGGCCGTACCGCTCACGGTGGTCCTGGGTGACGTGGCGCTCGAGGAGGGCACCGAGGTCTCGGCCCGGTCGGTCGCCCAGGCGCTCCAGAAGCGGCGGCCGGTGACCACGTCCCGGCCCGCCCCCGAGGTCTTCGCGGGCGCGTACCGCGCGGCGGCCGAGGCCGGGGCCGAGGCGATCGTCTCCCTGCACCTGTCCGCCGAGTTCTCCGGCACCTACGACGCGGCCGTGCTCGCGGCGCGCGAGGCGCCCGTCCCGGTGCGTGTGGTGGACACCGGCATGGTCGCGATGGCGCTGGGCTTCTGCGCCCTGGCCGCCGCCGAGGCGGCGCAGGCGGGCGGCACCCTCGACGAGGTGGTGGCCGCCGCCGAGAAGCGTGCCCAGGGCACCGCGGCCTACTTCTACGTCGACACGCTCGACTACCTGCGCAGGGGCGGCCGCATCGGGGCCGCGCAGGCCCTGCTGGGCTCGGCGCTGGCCGTCAAGCCGCTGCTCCAGCTGGAGGGCGGCCGCATCGAACTGCGCGAGAAGGTGCGCACGGCGTCCAAGGCCATCGCCCGCCTGGAGGAGGTCGCCGTCGAGCGGGCCGGTGCGGTGTCGGTCGACGTCGCGGTGCACCACCTGGCCGCCCCCGAGCGCGCGGCCCTGCTCGCGGAGCGGTTGCGGGAACGGCTGCCGGGGCTGGGGGAGCTGCATGTGAGCGAGGTCGGGGCGGTCATCGGGGCGCACACGGGGCCGGGGCTGCTGGGCGTGGTGGTGTCACCGCGGTAGGGCGGGGGCCCCTCGGGCGGGTGACGGAGTTATCCACAATGCCGGGGTTTTCCACGGGAATTGAGCTTGATCAGCGGGGGTGGGCGGGGGCGTCTAGCGTCACGCTCCATGACGAACTCCTCGCTGACGAACTCCTCGTTGCGCGCATCGACATCCGCTTCCGTGCCGGCTTCCACTTCATTGCCTTCCGCTTCATCGCCTTCATCGCCGACTGTGCCTGTTTCTGCCTCGTCGCCGACTGCGCCCGCCGTTGCCGAGCGTGCCGCGCTGCTGGTGGGGGCGGGGGCCATGGGCAGCCTCGGCGGGACGCCGCACCGAGCGTCTGCCCGGGCCCCCGGCGGTGCCGCTGCGGTCGCGGCTGCCCGGGACCGTCCGCCGGGCCGCTCAAGGCGGCGGGTTCGGGGCGGGCATGCGACCGCGGGCGGGGGTGGATCTGTGACGGGGGCTGGACGCGCGGGCCCGGCGGCCGGGCAGCGGGCCGTTCGAGGCCCGTCCGGGGGCGCGGACCCGCCGGGCGGGGTCCGCCGGCTGGTGCTGTGGGCCCAATTGCGCTGCGGCGTCGAGCCGAAGACCCTCGCCGCGCTGGCGGTCGTGCTGGCCGCCGCGGGCGTCTTCGCCGCGTACCACTTCTGGACGGGGCGGCCTCAGACGGTCCGGGCGCCCGCCCGGGAGACCGCTGTCGCCGCGGCGGCGCGCGCGCCGGTACCGCTTGCCCCGCCCGCTCCTCCCGCGCCGACGGCCAAGGGCGTGGTGGTGGACGTCTCCGGCAAGGTGCGCCACCCGGGCATCCGGCGGCTTCCGCCCGGATCACGGGTCGTCGACGCCCTGGACGCGGCCGGCGGTCCGAGCCCGGGCGTCGACCTGACGGGCCTCAACCGCGCGCGCTTCCTCGCCGACGGCGAGCAGATCGTGGTCGGCGCCCCGCCCAACGCGCCCGCCCCGGGGGCAAGTCCGGCCGGAGGGCCGGCGCAGCCGGGCGCGGGCGGCGGCCAGGTCAGCCTCAACTCCGCGACCGCGGAACAGCTCGACGCGCTGCCGGGCGTGGGCCCGGTCCTCGCCCGGCACATCGTCGACTACCGCACGGAGCACGGCGGTTTCCGCTCGGTGGAGGAGCTCCGCCGGGTCAACGGCATCGGCGCCCGCCGCTTCGCGGACCTGAGATCCCTGGTCCAGCCGTGAACCGCCCGCCCTCCCCGGACCACGGCACCGGCGACGCGGAAGTCCCCGCCCGCCCGGCGGACCTGCGCCTGCTGGTCCCCGCCCTGGCCGCCTGGGCCGGAGCGGCGGTGGCGCTGACGGCGGACGGCGGCACGGCCGCGGTGTGCTGCGCGCTGGCGCTGTCGGCGGTCTGCTGCCTGGCCCTCGGCGCGCGACGGCGGCCCGCCGGGCCCGTGGCGGTGGCCCTCGCCGCGGTGCTGCTGTGCGGGGCGGCCGGCGCGGCCACGGCGGCGCTGCGGGCGGCCGACACGCGGCGCGGTCCCGTGCCCGAGCTCGCGCGGCACTACGCGTCGGCCACGCTCGACGTGACCGTCACCGAGGACCCCCGGGCCGTCCGTCCGCACGTCCGAGGCGCGGCCCGCACCGCCCCGGCGGTCGCGGTCGAGGCGGAGGCGACCCGGGTCACCACCGGGACGGGCGGGGCCACGGCCGTCCGCACGCCCGTCCTGATCATCGCCCCGCCCGACTGGGGCGGGCTGCTGCCCTCCACCCGGCTCAGGGCCTCCGGCCGGCTCGCGCCGCCCGCCCACGACGGGGACCGGCCCGCGGCCGTCCTCCGCGTCGGCGACCACGGGCCGCCCCGCGTCACCGGGCCGCCCACGGCCCTCCAACGGGCGGCGTCCCGGCTGCGGGAGGGGCTGCGCACGGCCACCGACGGGCTCGCGCCGGACGCCCGGGCGCTGCTCCCCGGGCTGGTCGTCGGCGACACCTCACGCATCCCGCCCGACCTCGACGACGCCTTCCGGGCCACGGACCTCACGCACCTGCTGGCCGTTTCCGGAAGCAACCTGACCATCCTGCTCGCCCTGCTGATCGGCCCGCCCCACCTCGCCGCGCGGGCCGAACGCCGGGGCGCGGCCGCCCGGCTGGGCATCCCGCTGCGCTGGACGGCGGTCGCGGGCGGGGCGCTGGTGCTCGGGTTCGTCGTGGTCTGCCGCCCCGAGCCGAGCGTGCTGCGGGCGGCCGCCTGCGGTCTGGTGACCCTGCTGGCGCTCGGCACGGGACGGCGCCGCACCCTGCTGCCCGCCCTCGCGGCGGCCGTTCTGGCGCTGGTGCTCTACGACCCGTGGCTGGCGCGCAGTTACGGGTTCCTGCTCTCGGTGCTGGCCACCGGCGCGCTGCTGACGATCGCCCCGCGCTGGGCGAAGTCCCTGCGGCGGCGCGGGATCCCGCCGAGGGCCGCCGAGGCGCTCGCGGCGGCCGCCGCCGCGCAGGCCGTGTGCGCGCCGGTGATCGTCGTGCTGTCGTCGCGGGTGAGCCTGGTCGCCGTTCCCTGCAACCTGCTGGCGGAGCTCGCGGTCGCCCCGGCCACCGTCCTCGGCTTCGCGGCCCTGCTGACCGCCCCGCTCGCCCCGCTCGTCGCCCACGCACTCGCGTGGCTCGCCGGCTGGCCCGCCGCCTGGACGGCCGGGGTGGCCCGCACCGGCGCGGCCCTCCCCGGGGCGGAGCTGGGCTGGCCCGACGGCTGGCCCGGAGCGCTGCTGATGGCCGTGGTCACGGTGTGCGCGGTGTTCGCCGCCCGCCGCCTGCTGCGGCACGGGCGCCCCGGCCGGTGGGCGTGCGCGGCCTGCGCGCTGCTGCTTGCCCTGGCGGTCCTGCGCCCGGCCCCGCTGGACCGGGCGGTCACCGGCTGGCCCCCGCCCGACTGGCGGTTCGCCGCGTGTGACGTGGGCCAGGGCGACGCGCTGGCACTGGCCGCGGGCGACGGCGCCGCCCTCGTCGTCGACGCGGGCCCCGAACCCAGGTCCGTGGACCGCTGCCTGCGCACACTCGGCGTGGAGACGGTGCCGCTGTTGGTGCTGACGCATTACCACGCCGATCACGTGGACGGGCTGTCCGGCGTGCTGCGCGGCAGGCCGGTCGGGGCCATCGAGGGCACCCTGCTCCAAGAGCCCGCGGAACAGGCCGCGTTCGTCCGGCGCGAGGCCGGGCGCGCCCACGTCCCGCTGGTCACCGTCACCCCGGGCGAGCGCCGGCACCTCGGCCGGCTGTCCTGGGAGGTGCTCTGGCCCCCGGCCCCCGGGGCCGTACCGGAGGCGGAGACCGGCCCCAACGACGCCAGCGTCACCCTCCTGGTGCGCACCGCCGGCCTGACCGTGCTCCTGCTGGGCGATCTCGAACCGCCCGCTCAGCACGCCCTCCTGGCCGCGCACCCCGAGCTGCCCCCGGTCGACGTCCTCAAGGTCGCCCACCACGGCTCCGCCCACCAGGACCCGGAGCTGACGAGCCGGCTCGCCCCGCGGCTCGCCGTGGTGTCGGCGGGCAGCGGAAACCCCTATGGGCACCCGGCCCCGCGCACGCTCGCCGCGCTGCGCGCCGGGGGCGCGGCGGTGCTGCGCACCGACACCGACGGCCCGGTCGCCGTCACGGGGACGGCCACCGCCGTCCTGGGCGGCCCGGACGCCGGCCACCGGCCGCCCGGGATGCCGGGGACGCCGGGGATGAGCCGGGCGGTCACTCCGCCTCGACCCAGCCCTCGTACTCCTCGGCCAGCTCGCGCAGGGCCGTCGTGTCCAGCGCGCCGTCCGGGTCCTCCAGGACCACCAGCCACTGGGCGTCCTCCGCGTCGTCCTCCCCGGCCAGGGCCTCGCGGACGATCTGCGGGTCCTCGCCCAGGCCGAAACGCCGCCCGGCCAGCTCGGCCGCCTCCTCGGCGGCGTCCCGGTCGGGGAGCACCAGCAGGTGGCGACGGTGGGCGGGACGCACGGCGTCGGAAGGACCGGAAGGACCGGAAGGACCGGAGGGAGAGGAAGGATTGGAAGGAGAGGAAGCACTGCTCACCCGCTCATTGTGCGACAGGGTGCGGACCGCGCCGGAGGGGGGTGTCGGTGCCGCGTGGGATGCTGGACGCGATGGCCAGGAAGACTGCAACCGACGACGTTCTCGCTCCCGTGACCCTTGCCGTGGGCCAGGAGGATCTCCTCCTCGACCGCGCGGTACAGGAGGTGGTGTCGGCCGCCCGCGCGGCCGACGCGGACACCGACGTCCGCGACCTCACCCCCGACGCCCTTCAGCCCGGCACCCTCGCCGAGCTGACCAGCCCGTCGCTGTTCGCCGAGCGCAAGGTCGTGATCGTGCGCAACGCGCAGGACCTCTCGGCGGACACGGTCAAGGACGTGAAGGCGTACCTCGGGGTGCCCGCCGAGGAGATCACCCTCGTGCTGCTGCACGCCGGTGGCGCCAAGGGCAAGGGCCTGCTGGACGCCGCCCGCAAGGCCGGCGCCCGGGAGGTCGCCTGCCCGAAGATGACCAAGCCGGCGGACCGGCTGGCGTTCGTCCGGGGTGAGTTCCGCGCGGCCGGCCGCTCCGCGACGCCGGAGGCGTGCCAGACCCTGGTGGATGCCATCGGCAGCGATCTGCGCGAGCTGGCGAGCGCCTGCGCGCAGCTGGTGGCCGACATCGAGGGCGTGATCGACGAGTCCGTCGTCGGCCGCTACTACACGGGCCGGGCCGAGGCGTCCAGCTTCACCGTGGCGGACCGCGCGGTGGAGGGCCGGGCCGCCGAGGCCCTGGAGGCCCTCCGCTGGGCGATGGCCACCGGTGTCGCCCCCGTCCTGATCACCAGCGCGCTCGCGCAGGGCGTCCGCTCGATCGGCAAGCTGGCCTCCGCACCGCGCGGCGCCCGCCCCGGGGACCTGGCGCGCGAGCTCGGCATGCCGCCATGGAAGATCGACCGGGTGCGGCAGCAGATGCGCGGCTGGACGGCGGACGGCGTGGCGACGGCGCTGCGTGCCGTCGCGGAGGCGGACGCGGGGGTGAAGGGCGGCGGGGACGACCCGGAGTACGCGCTGGAGAAGGCGGTGGTGGCGGTGGCGCGGGCTGCGCGGGCGCGGGGGTGAGGGGGGTGCCCCAGCCCCGCCCTTTCACCGTTTCTTCCGGGGCAGGCCCCGGGCCCGGACCGCGCTCCGCGCGGTGAGCGGGGCTTCGCCCCTGCACCCCACCGGGGGCTTCGCCCCCCGGACCCCTGAAGCGCCCTTCGGGCGCTGTCCTCAAGCTCCCCCAGAGGGGGCACCCCCAGACGGGCTGAAATTCAGCCCGTCTGGGGGTCGCGCTCGCCGCCCGCTACAGCGTCGACGCCGTGGCCCGGGACGCGGCGGGCC
>NZ_JAEAMR010000003.1:519409-553570 GCF_015999245.1 Streptomyces sp. AV19
CCCAGAAGGGGCACCCCCAGACGGGCTGAAATTCAGCCCGTCTGGGGGTGCCCCCTCTGGGGGAGCTTGAGGACAATGCGGCGAAGCCGCATTACACCCCGCGCGGAGCGCGCGAGAAACGGTGAAAGGGCGGGTCCGGGGCCCCCACAAACCAAAGACCCCGCACCCGCCCTTGGGGAAAGGGCAGGCCCGGGGCCTCGGAACAAGATTGCGAGCCGTAAGGCTCAAAGGTGCCGCACCCGCGTGGCGAACGGCCGCGTGCGGCGGAAGGTGCCGGTCCGGAGCGGTTGAGAGGGTCCGCTGGCCCGTCCCGGCGGGAACCGGGGCTCACGCCCCGGAGAGGCTTCAGCCGTTGAGGGAAGCAGCCTGCTTCGCCAGCGCCGACTTCTTGTTGGCGGCGGCGTTCTTGTGCAGGACACCCTTGCTGGCGGCCTTGTCGAGCTTCTTGCCGGCCAGGGCGACAGCGGCGGTGGCCTTGGCGGCGTCACCGGCGGCGATCGCCTCACGGGCGGCGCGGACGGCGGTCTTGACCGAGGACTTGACGGCCTTGTTGCGCAGGCGCGCCTTCTCGTTGGTCTTGATGCGCTTGATCTGGGACTTGATGTTCGCCACGAAAAGAGCCTTTTCAGGTTCGTTGGATGTCAAGAGAGTGCCCCGCGCATGAGAGGGTCGCGAAGCACAGTGGTCCAGGCTACCAGCAGGATCCGCACCCTCCCAAACCGGACGACGGTGCCCGCTCATGGGACGATGGTGGAGTCGGATACCCGACTCCCGCCGAGGCTGGCGTGCAAACGCCGAAGTCACCGAATGGATCCTGCGTGCCCGCGACCCCTACCAACGTGCCCGAGCCGAGCCGTACCGACCCGGCTCTGATCCGCAACTTCTGCATCATCGCGCACATCGACCACGGCAAGTCGACCCTTGCCGACCGGATGCTCCAGCTGACCGGCGTGGTTGACCAGCGGCAGATGCGTGCGCAGTACCTCGACCGGATGGACATCGAGCGCGAGCGCGGCATCACGATCAAGTCGCAGGCGGTCCGCCTCCCCTGGGCGCCCTCCGAGGACGAGTCGAAGACGACCCACATCCTCAACATGATCGACACCCCGGGCCACGTCGACTTCACCTACGAGGTCTCCCGCTCCCTCGCCGCGTGCGAGGGCTGCATCCTCCTGGTCGACGCCGCCCAGGGCATCGAGGCCCAGACCCTCGCCAACCTCTACCTGGCGATGGAGAACGACCTCACGATCATCCCGGTCCTCAACAAGATCGACCTGCCTGCCGCCCAGCCGGAGAAGTTCGCCGCCGAGCTGGCGAACCTCGTCGGCTGCGACCCGTCCGACGTCCTCAAGGTCTCCGCCAAGACCGGCGTCGGCGTCCCCGAGCTGCTCGACCGCGTCGTCCGCGACGTCCCGGCCCCGGTCGGCGTCAAGGACGCCCCCGCCCGCGCGATGATCTTCGACTCGGTCTACGACGCCTACCGCGGCGTGGTGACCTATGTGAAGGTCGTCGACGGCACGCTGAAGAAGCGCGAGCGCATCAGGATGATGTCGACGGGCGCGGCCCACGAGCTCCTGGAGATCGGCACCAACTCGCCCGAGATGCTCCCGGCCGACGGCCTCTCCGTCGGCGAGGTGGGCTATCTGATCACCGGTGTGAAGGACGTCCGCCAGTCCAAGGTGGGTGACACGATCACCCAGTTCCACAGCGGCGCCACCGACGCGCTGGGCGGCTACAAGGACCCGAAGCCGATGGTGTTCTCGGGCCTGTATCCGCTGGACGGCTCGGACTACCCGGAGCTCCGCGAGGCCCTCGACAAGCTCCAGCTCAACGACGCCGCCCTCGTCTACGAGCCGGAGACCTCCGCCGCGCTCGGCTTCGGCTTCCGCGTCGGCTTCCTGGGCCTGCTGCACCTGGAGGTCATCCGCGAGCGCCTGGAGCGCGAGTTCGGCCTCGACCTGATCGCCACCGCGCCCAACGTGGTCTACCGCGTCCTCATGGAGGACGGCACCGAGCACGAGGTCACCAACCCCAGCGAGTTCCCCACCGGCAAGATCGACGAGGTGCACGAGCCGGTCGTCCGGGCCACGATCCTGGCGCCCAGCGAGTTCATCGGCGCGATCATGGAGCTCTGCCAGACCCGCCGCGGCGTCCTGATGGGCATGGACTACCTCTCCGAGGACCGCGTCGAGATCCGCTATACGCTGCCGCTGGCCGAGGTCGTCTTCGACTTCTTCGACCAGCTCAAGTCCAAGACCCGCGGCTACGCGTCGCTCGACTACGAGCCCACCGGCGAGCAGATCTCCGAGCTCGTCAAGGTCGACATCCTGCTGCACGGCGACAAGGTCGACGCGTTCTCCGCGATCACGCACAAGGACAAGGCGTACGCGTACGGCGTCCGGCTCGTCGCCAAGCTGCGCGAGCTCATCCCGCGGCAGAACTTCGAGGTGCCCATCCAGGCCGCCATCGGCTCCCGCGTCATCGCCCGCGAGACCGTCCGCGCCATCCGCAAGGACGTCCTCGCCAAGTGCTACGGCGGTGACATCTCCCGCAAGCGGAAGCTGCTGGAGAAGCAGAAGGAGGGCAAGAAGCGGATGAAGATGGTCGGCAACGTGGAGGTGCCCCAGGAGGCCTTCATCGCGGTGCTGTCCACGGACGACAGCGGTGGCGAGAAGAAGAAGTAGCCGCAGCTCACGCGCCGTTGAGGAATGCCCGTCCCTGTCCGGGGGCGGGCATTTCCGCGTCCCGCCGCGGGTAGGGCGGTCATGTCCCCTTACATGAGGGCCACATGGCCTCTAGTCTGATCACTGCTCCAAGGTTACTCACGAGTCACCCAGCAACGAGGCGGGCCCCGGAGGATGCCGTGACCGACGTACAGTCCCTGATCGAGAACCGGCCGCCCTCCGTGGCGACACTCTTCCTCGAGCGCGTCGAGGCGACGCCCGACGCCGAGGCCTACCGCTACCCCGTCCCCTCCCTCGGCGGCCGCGGCCCCTCCGCGTGGGCCCCCATGACCTGGCGCGAGGCCGCCGACCGGGTCTTCGCCATCGCCGCCGGCCTGATCGAGCTGGGCATCGCCCCCCAGCAGCGGGTCGCGCTCGCCTGCGCCACCCGGCTGGAGTGGATACTCGCCGACCTCGGCGTCGTCTGCGCGGGCGCCGCCACCACCCCGATCTACCCCAGCACCAACGCCGAGGAGTCGGCGTACATGCTCGCCGACTCCGAGAGCCGGGTGCTGATCGCCGAGAACGCGGCCCAGTTGGCCAAGGCCCGCGAGCAGCGGGACGGACTGCCGCACCTCGCCCACGTCGTGGTGATCGACGAGGCCGACGCCGTCGCAGCCGAGGGCGACCCCGACGGCTGGGTGATCTCCCTCGCCGAGCTCGAACGGCGCGGCGCGGCACGGCTGGAGAAGACCCCGGAGGTGGTCCGGGAGCGCGTCGCGGACCTGCGCGCCGACCAGCTCGCCACTCTCATCTACACCTCCGGCACCACCGGACGCCCCAAGGGCGTGCGCCTCCAGCACGACGCCTGGTCGTACATGGCCCGCGCCATCGAGGCCACCGGGCTCGCGCGCCCCGACGACGTCCAGTACCTGTGGCTGCCGCTCGCGCACGTCTTCGGGAAGGTGCTGACCGCCGGGCACATCGCGCTGGGCCACGTCACCGCCGTGGACGGCCGCCAGGACAAGATCATAGAAAACCTGCCGGTCGTGCGGCCCACCTACATGGCCGCCGTCCCCCGGGTCTTCGAGAAGGTCTACAACGGCGTCGCCGCCAAGGCCCGCGAGGCCGGCGGGCTCAAGTACAAGATCTTTCGCTGGGCCGCCGACACGGCCCGCGAGTACGCCAGGGTCTCCCAGGACAACTTCCGCCGCACCGGCAGCCGTTCGGTCCCCTTCGGGCTCGCCGTCCGGCACCGGGCCGCCGACGCGCTGGTCTACGCCAAGATCCGCGAGGCGTTCGGCGGGCGGCTGCGCGCCTGCATCTCCGGGGCCTCGGGCCTCGCCCCCGACATCGGCTTCTTCTTCTCCGGCGCGGGCATCCACATCCTGGAGGGCTACGGCCTCACCGAGACCAGCGCCGCCAGCCTGGTCAACCCCGGCGAGGCGTACCGCACCGGCACCGTCGGCAAGCCGCTGCCCGGCACCGAGGTCCGCATCGCGGACGACGGCGAGGTGCTGCTGCGCAGCCCCGGCGTCATGAGCGGCTACCACGGCCGGCCCGAGCGCACGGCCGAGGTCCTCGAACCCGACGGCTGGTTCCACACCGGTGACATCGGCGAGCTGTCGGCCGACGGCTTCCTGCGCATCACCGACCGCAAGAAGGACCTGATCAAGACCTCCGGCGGGAAGTACGTCGCGCCCGCGGAGGTCGAGGGCCGGTTCAAGGGCATCTGCCCGTTCGTCTCGAACATCCTGGTGCACGGCGCCGACCGCAACTACTGCACCGCCCTCATCGCCCTGGACGAGCCCTCGCTCCTGCGCTGGGCCGCCGACCACGGCCTCGGCGGGCGGACGTACGCCGAGGTGGTCGCCGCGCCGCAGACCACCGAGCTGATCGAGGGGTACGTGCGGCGGCTCAACGACGGCCTCCAGCGCTGGCAGACGATCAAGAAGTTCCGGCTGCTGCCGCGGGAGCTGGACGTGGAGCACGGCGAGCTCACCCCGAGCCTCAAGCTCAAGCGGCCCGCCGTCGAGCGCGCCTACAAGGAGCTGATCGAGGAGATGTACGAGGGCGCCCGGGAACGTTAGCCGCCGGCGTACCGGACAATGGGCTCATGCCTTCCGTACTGCCCGATGGTGAGCCCATGCCCGAGGACGGGGCGCTGCCCCCGCACGCCCTCGAGGGCTCCGGGCAGCGCCCGCTCGGCTTCTACCTGCACGTTCCCTACTGCGCCACCCGCTGCGGGTACTGCGATTTCAACACCTACACCGCGACCGAGCTGCGCGGCTCCGGCGGGGCGCTCGCCTCGCGGGACAACTACGCCGACACCGTCGCCGAGGAGATCCGCCTCGCGCGCAAGGCGCTCGGCGACGACCCGCGCCCCGTCGAGACGGTCTTCGTCGGCGGCGGCACCCCGACGCTGCTGCCCGCCGCCGACCTGGGCCGCATGCTGGCGGCGATCCGCGACGAGTTCGGGCTGGCGGACGGGGCCGAGGTCACGACCGAGGCCAACCCGGAGTCCGTGGACCCGCGCTATCTGGCGGAGCTGCGCGAGGCGGGCTTCAACCGGGTCTCCTTCGGCATGCAGAGCGCCCGGCAGCACGTGCTGAAGATCCTCGACCGCACGCACACGCCGGGCCGCCCCGAGGCGTGCGTGGCCGAGGCCCGGGCCGCCGGGTTCGACCACGTCAACCTGGATCTGATCTACGGCACGCCGGGGGAGTCGGACGACGACTGGCGGGCCTCCCTGGACGCGGTCGTCGGGGCCGGCCCCGACCACGTCTCCGCCTACGCGCTGATCGTCGAGGAGGGTACGCAGCTGGCGCGGCGCATCCGGCGCGGCGAGGTCCCCATGACCGACGACGACGTGCACGCCGACCGCTACCTGATCGCCGAGGAGCGGCTCTCCGCGGCCGGCTTCCACTGGTACGAGGTCTCCAACTGGGCCACGACGGAGGCCGGCCGCTGCCGCCACAACGAGCTCTACTGGCGCGGCGCCGACTGGTGGGGAGCGGGCCCCGGCGCCCACTCCCACGTCGGCGGCGTCCGGTGGTGGAACGTCAAGCACCCCGGGGCCTACGCCCAGGCCCTGAGCGAGGGCCGCTCCCCGGGAGCGGGCCGCGAGATCCTCGCGGAGGAGGACCGCCGTGTGGAGCGGGTGCTGCTGGAGCTGCGGCTGTCGGACGGGTGTCCGCTGTCGCTGCTGAAGCCGGCGGGTTTCCGCGCGGCGGAGCGGGCGCTGTCGGACGGGCTGCTGGAGGCCGGGCCGTACGCGTCCGGGCGGGCCGTGCTCACGCTGCGCGGGCGGTTGCTCGCGGACGCGGTCGTCCGCGACCTGGTGGATTGATCCCTGCCCCGGCCCCGCCCTTTCTCCCCCAGAGGGGGTGCCCCCAGTTTCTCGCGCGCTCCGCGCGGGGACAACGCGGCTGCGCCGCGTCCGGCGTTTGAGGACATCGCCCGAAGGGTGATCGGGGTCCGGGGTCTCCCCGGGAAACGGTGAAAGGGCGGGGCCGGGGCAAAACCCACCGCCTAGCCCACCGTCACAAAGTCGATCAGCTCCTCGACCCGTCCGAGCAACTCCGGCTCAAGATCCTTGTACGAGCGCACGCCCGAAAGAATCCGCTGCCAAGCGGCCCCCGTGTTCGGCGGCCAGCCCAGCGCCCGGCACACCCCCGTCTTCCAGTCCTGCCCCCGCGGCACGGACGGCCACGCCGCGATCCCGGCCGACGACGGCTTCACGGCCTCCCACACGTCCACGTACGGATGCCCGACGACGAGCACGTGCTCGCCCGTCACCTCCGCCGCGATCCGCGACTCCTTCGAACCCGGTACCAGGTGGTCCACCAGGACCCCCAGCCGCGCGTCCGGCCCCGGGCCGAAGGAGCGGACGATCGACGGCAGGTCGTCCACGCCCTCCAGGTACTCCACGACCACGCCCTCGATGCGCAGGTCGTCGCCCCACACCCGCTCCACCAGCTCCGCGTCGTGCCGGCCCTCGACGTAGATGCGCCCGGCCCGCGCCACCCGCGCCCGCGCGCCGGGCACGGCGATCGAGCCGGACGCCGTACGGGCCGGGCCCCGGGGCGTCGCGACCGCGGCCGGGCGGACGAGCGTGACGGCGCGGCCCTCCAGCAGGAAGCCCCGCGGTTCCATGGGGAAGACGCGGTGCTTCCCGAAACGGTCCTCCAGCGTCACCGTCAACCCCTGCGCGGTCTTCTCGCACCGGACCACCGCCCCGCAGAAGCCGGTGGTCACCTCCTCGACGACGAGGTCCACCTCCGCCGGCACCTCGGGGACGGGGACGCTCCGCTTCCACGGCGGGGTCGGATCGGGGTCGTACTGTCGGCTGCTGCGCACCCGCCGACGATAGGGAAAACCCGGCGCCCCGGGTCACGACACGCCGAACCGCCGTGCCAGCGCGTTGCGTTGCTCACGGACAAAACGGGCATCCACCGCCGCTCCGTGTCCGGGGACGTACACCGCGTCCTCGCCGCCGAGTTCCAGCAGCCGGTCCAGCGCGGCCGGCCAGCGCTCGGGGGAGGCGTCCGGCCCGGCCTGCGGCTCGCCCGACTCCTCGACCAGGTCGCCGCAGAAGACGACGGCCGGCGCGTTCCCCGGGCCGGGAACGAGCACCACGAGATCGTCCGGGCTGTGGGCCGGGCCCAGGCCGACGAGGCGTACGCGCCGCCCGCCGCCCAGGTCGAGCTCCAGCTCCCCGTCGACCGCCCGCGCGGGCGGCGCCGGCCGCTCCACGGCGTCCCGGGCGGCCCCGGCCGGCACGCCGTACGCCACCGCGTCCCGCAGCAGTTCGTCCCCGTTGCCGGCGGTCCCGTGCACCGCCGCGCCGGGGAACGCGGATGTGCCCAGGACGTGGTCGAAGTGCGGGTGGGTGAGTGCGACGTGCGTCACGGGCAGCCCGAAGAGCTCCGTCGCCCCGCGCCGGATGTCCGCCCCCTCCTGTGGGGAGCCGCCCGTGTCCACGACCAGCACGTCCGTCGTCCCGGCGACGACCCCGGCCGTCGCGTCCCAGCCGGGCAGCCGGCGGCGCGCCACCCCCGGCGCGAGCCGTTCCCAGTGCGCCCCCGAGTGCTGCTCGTGGTTCCCGCCCTCGTGAAGTTCCATGACGGAAAGCTACGGCCGGCGCGGTACGGTGGCCCGTCCCCGTACCCGGTGTGGCGAAGAGCACGGGAGGGCGCGGGGTGCCACTGCCCTTGCCGGGTGCGTGGGGACCGGCCGTACACTGACGTGTGGGCCTTTGGCACTCGTGACCTTTGAGTGCCAGGCACACGACCCGGGTAGGAGCCCGGGAGGAACCACGAGACGGCCGGCCCGCTGGACTGGAGGTGCGCGCGATGCTGAGCGAACGCAGGCTCAAGGTCTTGCGTGCCATCGTCCAGGACTACGTGGGCACCGAGGAGCCGGTGGGCTCCAAGGCCCTGACCGAACGCCACCACCTCGGCGTGTCCCCGGCGACGGTGCGCAACGACATGGCCGTGCTGGAGGAGGAGGGCTTCATCGCCCAGCCCCACACCAGCGCCGGCCGCATCCCCACCGACAAGGGCTACCGCCTCTTCGTGGACCGGCTGGCGGGCGTCAAGCCCCTGTCCTCCGCCGAGCGGCGCGCCATCCAGAACTTCCTGGACGGGGCCGTCGACCTCGACGACGTCGTCGCCCGTACGGTGCGGCTGCTGGCGCAGCTGACCCGTCAGGTGGCGGTGGTGCAGTATCCGTCGCTGACCCGGTCCACCGTCCGGCACGTGGAGCTGCTGCCGCTCGCCCCGGCGCGGGTGATGCTGGTGCTCATCACGGACACCGGGCGGGTCGAGCAGCGGATGGTGGACTGCCCGGCGCCGGTCGGCGAGACCACGCTGGCGGATCTGCGGGCCCGGCTCAACAGCCGTGTCGTGGGGCGGCGGTTCACGGACGTTCCGCAGCTGGTGCAGGACCTCCCCGAATCCTTCGAGCAGGACGACCGGGGAACCGTTTCTACGGTGCTGGCCGTTCTCCTGGAGACGCTGGTGGAGGACACCGAGGAGCGGCTGATGATCGGCGGCACCGCCAATCTCACCCGTTTCGGTCACGACTTCCCGCTGACGATCCGGCCCGTGCTGGAGGCGTTGGAGGAGCAGGTCGTCCTGCTCAAGCTGCTCGGCGAGGCATCGGATTCGGGCATGACCGTCCGCATCGGTCATGAGATCGCCCATGAGGGGCTGAACTCCACATCCGTCGTCGCCGTCGGCTACGGTTCGGGCGACGAGGCCGTCGCCAAACTCGGCGTGGTCGGACCGACCCGCATGGATTACCCCGGAACGATGGGAGCGGTACGCGCAGTGGCACGTTACGTCGGACAGATCCTGGCGGAGTCGTAAGTGGCCACGGACTACTACGCGGTCCTGGGCGTACGGCGTGACGCCTCGCAGGACGAGATCAAGAAGGCCTTCCGCCGCCTCGCCCGCGAGCTGCACCCGGACGTCAATCCGGATCCCAAGACGCAGGAGCGGTTCAAGGAGATCAACGCCGCCTACGAGGTGCTCTCGGACCCGCAGAAGAAGCAGGTCTACGACCTCGGCGGCGACCCGCTGTCCGCCTCGGGCGGCGGCGCGGGCGCCGGCGGCTTCGGCGCGGGCTTCGGCAACTTCTCCGACATCATGGACGCGTTCTTCGGCCAGGCGTCGCAGCGCGGACCGCGCTCGCGCACGCGCCGCGGCCAGGACGCGATGATCCGGCTCGAAGTCGACCTGAACGAGGCGACGTTCGGCACGACCAAGGAGATCCAGGTCGACACCGCCGTCGTCTGCACCACGTGCAGCGGCGAGGGCGCGGCCCCGGGCACGTCCGCCCAGACCTGTGACATGTGCCGCGGCCGCGGCGAGGTCTCCCAGGTCACCCGCTCCTTCCTCGGCCAGGTCATGACCTCCCGGCCCTGCCCGCAGTGCCAGGGCTTCGGCACGGTCGTGCCGACCCCCTGCCCGGAGTGCGCGGGCGACGGCCGCGTCCGCTCCCGCCGGACGCTGACGGTCAAGATCCCGGCCGGTGTCGACCAGGGCACCCGCATCCAGCTCGCGGGCGAGGGCGAGGTCGGCCCCGGCGGCGGCCCCGCCGGCGACCTCTACGTCGAGATCCAGGAGACGCCGCACCCGGTCTTCCAGCGGCGCGGCGACGACCTGCACTGCACGGTCACCATCCCGATGACCGCGGCCGCGCTGGGCACGAAGGTGCCGCTGGAGACCCTGGACGGCCTGGAGGAGATCGACATCCGGCCCGGCACCCAGTCCGGCCAGTCGATCCCGCTGCACCAGCGCGGTGTCACGCACCTGCGCGGCGGCGGCCGCGGCGACCTCATCGTCCACGTCGAGGTGCAGACGCCGAGCAAGCTGGACGCCCAGCAGGAGGAGCTGCTCCGCCAGCTGGCGAAGATCCGCAACGAGGAGCGCCCGATGGGCGAGTTCAAGCCGGGGCAGCAGGGGCTGTTCTCGCGCTTGAAGGACGCGTTCAACGGGCGGTAGACGCCGCCGACCGCCGGGCGGGCCGATCGTTCGGTCCGCCCGGCGGCGCGCGTCCCCCGGGGCACCCGCCGATTCGGCGTCCCCCCACCCCCATGACACGATGTGGTCATGGCCTTTGAACCCAGCGGGCTGTTCCGGCACCCGATCGTCCAGGCCCCCATGGCCGGCGGTGCCTCCGGCCCCGCGCTCGCCGCCGCCGTCTCCGACGCGGGCGGCCTCGGCTTCCTCGCCGCCGGGTACAAGACGCCGGCCGCGATGTACGAGGAGGTCAAGCAGCTCCGCGCGCGGACGGCCCGCCCCTTCGGGGTGAACCTCTTCATGCCGCAGCCGCCCCTCGCGGACCCCGCGGCCGTCGAGGTCTACGCCGAGCAACTCGCGGGCGAGGCCACCTGGTACGACACGCCGCTCGGCGACTGGGACCGCGCCGCGGACGACGCCTACGCGGCCAAGCTCGCCATCCTCCTCGACGACCCCGTCCCCGTCGTCTCGTTCACCTTCGGCTGCCCGTCCGCCGAGGACGTCGAGGCGCTCGCCCGGGCCGGCACGACGACCGTGGTGACGGTGACCTCGGTCGCCGAGGCGCGGGCCGCGCGGGAGGCCGGCGCGGACGCGCTCTGCGTCCAGGGCGTCGAGGCCGGCGGCCACCAGGGCACCCACCACGACGATCCGCAGGCGGACTGCGCGGGGGCCGGGCTGCTCGCCCTGCTGACCGAGATCCGCGAGAGCGTGCCCCTGCCGGCGATCGCCGCGGGCGGACTGATGCGCGGCGCGCAGATAGCCGCCGTCCTCGCGGCCGGCGCCTGCGCGGCGCAGCTCGGCACGGCGTTCCTGGTCTGCCCGGAGTCCGGCGCGAGCGACCTGCACAAGCGGGCCGTGACGGACCCGCTCTTCACCGGCACCGAACTGACCCGCGCCTTCTCAGGCCGCCCGGCCAGGGGGCTGGTGAACCGGTTCATCCGGGAACACGGCCCCTACGCCCCCGCCGCCTACCCCCAGGTCCACTACCTGACGGCCGGTCTGCGCAGGGCCGCCGCGGCGGCCGGCGACCCGCAGGCGCTCAACCTGTGGGCGGGCCAGGGCCACCGGCTGGCCCGCGGCCTCCCGGCGGCGGAGCTCGTCGGGCTGCTGGTGGCCGAACTCGACGCGGCACGCGCCGCGTTGACGAGCTGATACGCCGAGAACGATCGAGATCATCTTCGAGAGGACGTACGTCATGACAGCGCCGGTCTTCCTGGTCGAGGAGGACTCCCTCACCGGCGTCTTCCCCGGCACGGTCTTCGCCCTGGACGGCCCGGAGGGCCGCCACGCGGTGTCCGTCCGCCGGCTGCGGGTCGGCGAGGACATCGTCCTCACCGACGGCGCCGGCACGGGCGCCCACGGCACGGTCGCCGCGGTCTCGGGCAAGGACCACCTGGAGGTCGCCGTCACCTCCGTCCGCTCGGAGCCGGTGCCGCAGCCCCGCATCACCGTCGTCCAGGCCCTCCCCAAGGGCGACCGCGGCGAACTCGCCGTCGAGACGATGACGGAGACCGGCGTCGACGCCGTCGTCCCCTGGGCGGCGTCCCGTTGCGTCACCCAGTGGAAGGGTGACCGCGGCCTGAAGTCCCTGGCCAAGTGGCGCTCCACGGCCCGCGAGGCGGGCAAGCAGTCCCGCCGCCTGCGCTTCCCGACGGTCGCCGACCCGATGACGACGAAGCAGGTCTGCGCCCTGCTCGCCGACGCCTCCTTCGCCGCCGTCCTCCACGAGGAGGGCAGCACCCCCCTGGCCACCGCGGACCTCCCCCCGACGGGCGACATCGTCCTGGTCGTGGGCCCCGAAGGCGGTGTGTCCCCCGAGGAGTTGACGGCCTTCGAGGCGGCGGGCGCCCTGCCGTTCCGCCTGGGCCCGACGGTCCTCCGCACCTCGACGGCGGGCACGGCAGCGACGGCATTGCTGCTGGGGCGGACGGGGCGGTGGAGCTGAGCGCCCGACGACCGTCTAGGTCAGCGCGGCCCTCAAACGATCGCCGACTTCGTGGACGCCCGCGCCGCGCTGCGCGGCTTCCACGAGGTCGGCCAGCAACTCCCGTGAGACCTTGACGTCTTCGAGCGCGAGGTACGCGTGGGCCGTCGCCATCGCGTAGAACTCGTTCATCGGCGAGTCCAGCGGCGGGCACACCGTGAGGGTGTGCAGCAGGGCCGCCGCGCGCCAGACATGATCGCGTTCCGGCTGGTCGGCGACCATGCGCACAGTGCTGGCGTGCCGGGCCACGGCGGCCTCCACGCCGGACGGATCCCACACGGTGGGATCGGATGGGAGGTAGGTGGCCATGACACGCCACAGCCACGCTGCGTCGGCGAGGATCAACGGGCGTCCCGCTTTCCGAAGCGCTCCTGCACGTAGGCCCAGTTCTCGGGAGAGTTGAACTCGGCGGCGGCGTCCAGGAAACGCTGCCGATCCGGGTCGAGTTCGCGCCGTACGGTATCGGCGATCAGTCCAGTGACCGTAGTGCCTGTCGCTTCTGCCTGACGTTTGACGTCCTCGGCGAAGTCGTCGTCGAGGCGGATCGTGATGGTCTTCGACATGACACGAGTAAAGCATCGCTGCTTTACGGCGGCAAGGTGTGTCCTGGGGCTGCCCGGCGCTGTCCGACTTTGTCGGAAGATTGCTCTGG
Source organism: Streptomyces sp. AV19 (assembly GCF_015999245.1). Classification (GTDB taxonomy): domain Bacteria; phylum Actinomycetota; class Actinomycetes; order Streptomycetales; family Streptomycetaceae; genus Streptomyces. The sequence goes on from NZ_JAEAMR010000003.1 coordinate 532,235, forward strand.
GTGGGCGTGTCAGTGACAGCTGGTTGCCTAGTGTTGACCGCTGCATGACCGACTTGTGGGAGGGGCGGGCATGGGCGACAGCGACGAGGTGCTCGACATCAAGACGGCCGACATCAAGGCTGTGGCGCCAGTGTTCCATCGGCAGAGCAAGAAGCTCAGCGACGCGTTGACCACCCTCGTCAGCACCCTGGACGGGCTGGGCAAGCCGTGGGGCGACGACAAGCCGGGCAAGTAGTTCGCCGCCAAGTACGGCCCGGACCAGAAGGAGGTCGAGCGCGCCACTGGCATCCTCGTGCTCGGCTTGGTGAGTATCCATGAGGCGATGGTCGACATGGCCGACGGGCACGTCGACAACGACAAGGCCATCGCCGGGATCTTCACCAAGGACGCCCGATGAGCATCGAGGACGACGCCAAGGCGCTCCTCCTCAAAATGGGCATGTGGTGGCCGGACGCCAACTCCGGAACCCTGCGCCACGCGGCCGAGGCCTGGCGGACGTTCGCCGGCACGGTCGATGATGTCCGGGCCGACACGGACAAGGCGGCCGGCTCCCTCATCCACCACAACACGGGCAAGGCCATCGATGCCTTCCAGGAGTTCTGGGGACGGTACGCCCAGGGCGGCGAGAGGGGATGGCTGAGCGGCATCGCCAAGGCCGCCCGGAATATGGCCGAGGCCCTGGACAAGTTCGCCGATGCAGTCGACAAGGCGATCCAGAAACTGTGGACGCAGATCGGTATCGACGCGGCCGCCATCGCTGGCGGTGTGTTGCTCACCGTCGTCACGGCAGGCGTCTCCGACGAGGTCGCCGCCGGGATCGTAGGCATATGAGCATGATGCGCAGGGGCGGCTCGTCAGGAAGTCAAGGAAGTTACTGAATGGCCAGACGCATACGTCGGTGTTCAGCTGGAGTGCCGAAGATCGCCTGACGCTCCTGGCTGGCGTTGGCCGGCCCCGGGGTGCCGCTAACACCGCCGGGGCGTTCCTGTGGGGACAACTGGTCAGCAGCTGAGCTGCGTTGACAGAACCGTAGCGACAACGGCCAGTCGGATACAACGCGTTGTATTTTCACAACCCTAAGGGGCTACGCTCCGAATTGGGCACCGCACAGCGACGCTTCACCCACCTGGGACAACGCGAAGGCGCCGTCAATGCGGCAGTGACTGCATGCCGCCTCCGAGCGCGCCGGCCTTGACGCTTGTAAGGAGCATGCCCAGCCCGGCTGCGGTCGTTCTGACGGTTATGCCCGGCTCGTCGCTCTCCCGTATCGTGAGATATCCCAGATGGGGCGATCTCGACGCAATTGCCGTCAGGGTGCTCGGAGAACGAAGACTTGCGCCACCGGACATCCACTTACCTCACGCCTTCACAAGCTATGCGCCAACCCATGGAGTAGCTCCCGCGAGCGCACCGGATCAAGAGCGCGTCCTTCCATGCGATCCAGTACCGCACGATAGTTCGCCAGATGGGTTTCCGCATGCAGAAAGGACGACCCCATGGCGGTGTCCGTCTGCACGGTGTCGAGCTGTGCAACCGGCCCGCACGCATAGGACGTTGAGCTTGCCACCGCTGGATAGCCGCCGGCCTCGAACGGCAGCACACGAATGATGACGTTCTCCCGTTCGGACTGCTTCAGCAAGTGGTCAATCTGGGTTCGCACAACCTGCCGACCGCCGAACCGCATGTGTAGTGCTGCCTCGTGAATGATGAACATGCACAAGGGCGGTTGTGTTCGATCGAGGACCGTGCTGCGCGTGAGCCGGAAAGCGAGCTTGCGCTCGAAGTCGTCCGGCGCCAGGGGCGGCACAGCCTCCTTGAAGACAGCGCGCGCGTAGTCCTCGTGCTGGAGGAGCCCCGGCATGTGCGTGATCTGCGCCGACCGGATCGCGACAGCGTGGTGTTCCAGCTCGGCGAGATCGAGGGCTACCGTGGCGATCCGGTCCCGAAACTCGTCCCACCATCGCACGGCCGGGAAGCGACGCTCCTTGGCCATCGCGGCCAGGGCGTCCACGTACTGGCCGTCCCTGCAGGAGTAGTTGGCCGCCCAGACGCGCACACGGTCAGGACTCACGCCGAACCTGCCGGATTCGATGTTGCTGACGGTGGTCCGGTCCGTGCCGTGCACAGCGGCGGCCTCGGTCAGGGACAGCCCTGCGCGCTCGCGCATCTTGCCCAGTTCGGTGCCCAACCGGCGCTGCCGTTCAGTCGGGAGCTTCCTTGATGCCACCAGATGTCCCTTCTCCCGAGTGCGCGGGCCGTGCCTGACCAACTGCCCGTGGATCACGCACCGTCGGGTGGGAACGTCCTGTCTACACCAAGTCGTGGTGATGCACCTTGCCGCGGAGCGGATCGTCCGCCAAGCCCTGCTTGCGTACCCGCAGTTCGGCGAGCTCTGCCCCACCTCTACCTCTACGGGGATGCGACCTACTACAAGGTCCGCGTGAACCATCGGATCGTATCCCGGGCTGTGGTCATCGCCGCCGGCATCATCGACGACGGCGGACGTGAAGTGCTGGGGCTGATGGTCGTCGACAGCTGTCCCGGAACCGTCCCACACCGGATACCGGGAGAGCATCACCAGGTTCTGGCGCGCCACCCTGCTGGAGCGCCCCGCGCTGCCGGGCGTCTGCCCGGTGCCCAGGCGGGTGAGGGCCTTCGGCCGCGACAGTACGGCGTCCAGCTGGTCACCCGTGCGGCACGGCTGGAGAGCGGCGAGTCATCGGCCGGGGGACGATGCGGGCACAGATGTTCCTCTGTTCGGATGGAGGCGGATGACGTATGCCGGGTGCGGGCGGTTCGTCGTTCGGGCGGCGGCGGGTGCTCGTCGGTGTGGTGGGTCTGGTCGGGGCGGGAGTGTGTGCCGGGCAGGCGGGGGCGGAGGGCCCGGGCAGTGGCCTCGTCGAGCCCGTGGTCACGACCGTGCAGGACTGGCAGGGCGTCGCCCGGGTGCTGGGCCGGGAGGGGAAGCTGGACGACGACCGGGTCTACCGGGTGGCTTTCCCTCGCACGGATCTGCGCGTCTCGTCCTTCGGCTTCACCTTGAACCCGAACCTGGGGCTCGGCACCTACGTCTCCTTCATGCGGTACGCGGATCAACGGACCATGCTGATGGGCGACATGATGGTCACCGAGACCGAGCTGCAGCGGACGCTGGACGCGCTCGGCTCGCACGGCATCGGGCGGACGTCCGTGCACAAGCATCTGCTCGCGCATCACCCGCCACTGTGGTGGATCCATCTGCACGCGCTCGACCCCGACCCCGTCACCCTGGCGCGGGGCCTGCTGGAGGCGCTCCGGGTCGCGGGGCCCCTGCCCCTCCTGCCGGTGGATCCTCCCGCGCGGCGCGGGATCGACCTGGACACGGAGGGGATCGAGGCCGCGCTGGGGACCCGGGGCAAGGGGGTGGACGTGTTCAAGGCGACGTTCTTCCGCAAGGGGACGATCACCTTGCACGATCGTCTGCTGCCCCGGAAGACGGGCGGGGTCACGGCCCTCACCTTCCAGCCGGTCGGGGGCGGACGGGCCGTGATCAATGGGGAGTTCGCCATGGTCGCGGGCGAAGTGCAGGGCGTCATGGACGCGGTGCGGCGGCACGGCATCGACGTGGTCTCGCTGCACAGTCACATGCTGATGGACGAACCGCGCATGTTCTTCCTGCACTTCTGGGCGGCGGGTGACGCGGTGCAACTGGCGCGGGGGCTGCGGGCGGGGGTGGACCTGATGGACGTCGATACCCGCCCCGGGGGCGAATCGCCGACGGGCGCGCCGCCCGGGGTGAGGCCGTGATGCCACCGGATCCCGTGCGGGCGCCGCACGGTCCGGCCGGTTCGCAGTATTCTGACCGCACGTGCCGTCGGACGCAGCGCACAGCCGGGCACTGAGGGTTGTGCGGTGCGGCCGGGGGCGCGTACCGGGTCCGGGATGTAGAGCAGCGTCTTGGTACCGGGAAGCGGAGCCCGCCGGGAGGCCACCCGGCAGGCTCCTTCGGAGAAGGATGTGCATCCCGCCCCTCACCAAGCCTTCTGGTGAGGGGCGGGTCACATCCGGCGCATCACCTCCGGCACCGCCTGCACGAGCAGCGCGAACAACGCGCGAGGTCCGTACTGGCGGAACAGGGACCCGAGGTAGGACCGGTCCTTCTCCCCTGCGTGACGACCCACGAGCGGTCGTCCTTCCCCTTGACGGTGACCCGCTGTTCGCGAGCCCCCCGCAGCAGAAGGCGAGCATCACCCCCTGCTTCAGGGGGCAGTGCGCACACCGGGCAACCGCCGGAAGGCGGTGTCCGTGCGTCGTCGGGCAGCAGCTTAGCGTGACGCGTGCGCCTTCAACTGCCGTTTGTGGGCCCTCGCTTGCTCCTGCGGCTAAGCTCGCCCTTCAGTGATCTTGAATGCGGGGGAGCCGGGTCATGCGCAGTGCCGTCGTCACGGACGCGGGCGATCGGGTCCGTTGGGTCGAGTTGCCCGGGCGGGAGCCGGTGCGGGTGTATCTGCACGGGCTGGGGGCGTCGTCGCCCGCCTACTTCGCGGGGGCCGCGGCGCACCCCCTGCTCGCCGGGCGCCGTTCGCTGCTGCTCGATCTGCTGGGGCACGGGATCAGCGACCGGCCGGAGGGCTTCGGGTACACGCTGGAGGAGCACGCGGACGCCGTCGCCGCGGCGTTGACCGCCGCCGGGGCCGGCGGTGCGGAGCTGGTCGCGCACAGCATGGGCGGTTCCGTCGCCGTCGTGCTGGCCGCCCGGCATCCGGAGCTGGTGTCACGGCTGGTGCTCGTCGACGCCAACCTCGATCCGGTACCGCGCCGCCCCGGCGCGGGCGGCAGCAGCGGCATCGCCGCCTACTCCGAGGAGGAGTTCCTCGCGGGCGGCTGGCGCGAAGTGCGCGACCGGGTCGGCGCGCACTGGTGGGCCACGATGCGGCTCGCCGGGCGGGAGGCCCTGCACCGCAGTGCCGTCCACCTCACCCGGGGATCGGTCCGCGAACTCCTGCTGGAACTGGACGTTCCGCGCACCTTCCTGCTGCCCGGGGCCGACGGCCCGCTCCCCGGCGCCGACGAGCTCGCCGCCGCCGGGGTGGACGTCGTCGCCGTCCCGGACTGCGGGCACAACATCATGCTGGACAACCCGGACGCGTTCGTCCGGGCCACGGCGGACGCGCTCGGACGGTGACCGTCACCGTTCACCGGCTCGGCCCCGGGTGCGCCCCACGACCGGTCCGTCCGGGAGAGGCGGGCGCGTGCCGGTCCGGAACGGGCCCTGTCAGCACCGACCGGTAACATCCGGTCCATATGTGCCGACGACCCGGAAGGAGCGCACCGGTGGCGGGAGAACCGCAGGCCGACTGCCTGTTCTGCAAGATCGTGGCGGGGGAGGTGCCGGCGACGATCGTGCGGGAGACCGAGAACGCCGTCGCGTTCCGTGACATCAACCCCCAGGCGCCCACGCACGTCCTGGTGATCCCCAAGGTGCACTACCCGGACGCCGCGGCGCTCGCGGCCGGTGCGCCGGCGGTGGCCGCCGACATACTGCGGGTGGCCGGCGAGGTCGCCGCGGACGAGGACGTGACGGGCGCGGGGTACCGGATCGTCTTCAACACCGGGGCCGGCGCCGGGCAGACCGTCTTCCACGCGCACGCGCACCTGCTGGGCGGGCGCGGGTTCAACTGGCCGCCCGGGTAGGAAGAACAGCCGTGTCCGTACGTGAATTCGTCGTCCTGGGGACCGCCAGCCAGGTCCCGACCCGCCACCGCAACCACAACGGGTACGTCCTGCTGTGGGACGGGGAAGGGCTGATGTTCGACCCGGGGGAGGGCACGCAGCGGCAGATGCTGCGGGCCGGTGTCGCCGCGCACGATCTGAACCGGATCTGTGTGACGCACTTCCACGGGGACCACTCGCTCGGCCTCGCCGGGGTGATCCAGCGGATCAATCTGGACCGGGTGCCGCACCCGGTGACCGCGCACTACCCGGCCAGCGGGCGGCGCTTCTTCGACCGGCTGCGGTACGCGACCGCGTACCGGGAGACCGTCGAGCTGGTCGAGGAGCCGGTGTCCGGGGTGGCGAAGCGCCTGGCGGCCACCCCCGCGTACACGCTGGAGGCGCGGCGGCTGTCGCACCCCGTGGAGTCCTACGGCTACCGGCTCGTCGAGCCCGACGGGCGCCGGATGCTGCCGGAAAAGCTGGCGGAGCACGGGATCGCCGGGCCCGACGTGGGGCGGATCCAGCGGGACGGCGCGCTCGGCGGGGTGTTGCTGGAGGACGTCAGCGAGGTCCGGCGCGGCCAGCGGTTCGCGTTCGTGATGGACACCCGGCTCTGCGACGGCGTGCACGCCCTCGCCGAGGGGTGCGACATGCTCGTCATCGAGTCGACGTTCACCGATGAGGACGAGGCGCTCGCCAAGGAGCACGGCCACCTGACGGCGGGACAGGCGGCGCGCGTGGCACGCGAGGGAGGGGTGCGGCACCTGGTGCTGACGCACTTCTCGCAGCGCTACCACGACGCGTCGGTCTTCGAGCGCCAGGCCCGGGCGGCGGGCTTCGACGGCGAGCTCACCGTCGCCCGGGACCTGATGCGCGTTCCCGTTCCGAAACGGGATCAGGGCAGGTAGTACATCGGGTTCGGCATCTTGAACGCGCGGCCCGAGCGGCCGCCGTTCAGGTCGCTCCACTGGTCGCCGAAGTTGGCGACGATGCGGTAGCCCTGAGCCTCGATGTGCTTGCGGGTGCCCGACTTGTACTCGGTGGTGGTGCACTTCGCGCCGCAGGGCAGGTACGCCGGCGGGGTCTTCTTGTTCTTCAGGTAGAAGTGGGCCTTGTCGGCGACCGGCTTGTAGCCCACGTTCTTCAGGTTGCGGACGCTCCAGTCGCGCTGGTGCTCGTCGCGGCCGGTCACGTAGAAGACCTCGATGCCGCGGGACTCGGCCCAGTTGACCAGCTTCGGCATCCCGAACACCGGCTTCATGTCGGTGGACTTCAGGTACGCGTCCTGCGACTCCGGGCTGAAGTGGAAGCCCTGCTTGAGCTCGTAGTTGTAGGTGAGCAGGGTGGTGTCGTCCAGGTCGAGGACGATGGCCGGCTTCCTGCCCTTGCCCGTGCCCTTGTCGAGGACGTCCCGCAGATGTGCCTTGGCCTTCCGCTCGATGCCGGCGACCTGCTTGGCGTAGCTGCTGTCGGCGGACGCCCAGTGCTCGCCGTCCTTGTCCACGGTGTCGCCGTAGTACGCCTTGATCTTCTCCTGGACGAGGGAGAGGTTGGGGATCTCCTTGTCCGTCCGGGGGACCGAGCGGTCGGCGGTGGCCGCGCCCGCCGTGTAGAGACCGGCGCCGAGGGTGACGACGGCGGTGACGGCGGCGATGCGGGCGCGCTTGGACGAGAGTGGCACGGGTGACTCCTGCGAAGGACATAAAAGGTGCAGCGCGAAGCTAAGACGTCGCGCCGCACCCGGTCAATGTCTCTCCCGTCACGTCCGTCCCACGGATCACTGGCGTAGGGGCTAGGCGCCCGCCCGGTCCAGGATCCGCGCCGCCACCGCCGGCGAGTCCACCAGCGGGTGGAGCGCCAGCGCCCGCAGCGCCGCGCGCGGGTCCTGTCCCGCCGCCGCGTCGATCACGCCCCGCTCCACCGCCTTGACCTGGAGCATCAGCCCGAGCTGGTCCTCGCGCAGCGGGGCGCAGGGCAGCGGCCGGGCGCCCTTGGCGCTGACCTCGCAGACGGTCTCGATGACCGCCTCGCGGTCGAGCTCCGGCACCGTGCCGCCATTGCGGACGTTGAGGATCAGCCGGGACCGCTCGTCCCCGGCCACGCCCCGCATCAGCGCGAGCGCCACCCGCTCGTAGCCGCCGCCCTCCAGGTCGCAGGAGTCGCGCTGCCAGCCGCCGCTCGCCGCGCGGCCGGCCTCCCCGTAGGTCTCCTCCCGCTCCAGCCGGGTGCGCTGCCACAGCTCGTACGCCCGCTCGGGCGCCGCCGCCGCCCGGTGGAAGAAGTCGCCCTGCTGGCGGTCGAGGAACTCGCCCCGGGTCTGCTCCGACTCCCTTACGGAGCGCAGGGTTTCGCGGCGGAAGTAGTAGTAGTGGAGGTATTCGTTGGGCAGGGCGCCCAGCGCCTGGAGCCAGGCCGCGCCGAAGAGCTTGCCCTCCTCGAACGACGTCAGCGCCTCGCCGTTGTCCAGGAGCCCCGGCAGCAACTCCCGTCCGTCCAGCGTCAACGACCGCAGCCAGCCGAGGTGGTTGAGCCCCACGTAGTCGTACGCGACCCGGTCGGGATCGGCCCCCGCGGCCTGCGCGGCCCGCTTGACCAGGCCGACCGGCGAGTCGCAGATGCCGATCACCCGCTCGCCCAGCACCGAGGCCATCGCCTCGGTCACCATCCCCGCCGGATTGGTGAAGTTGATGACCCACGCGTCCGGGGCGTTCTCCACCACCCGGCGCGCGATGTCCATGGCCACGGGAAGGGTGCGCAGGCCGTACAGGACGCCGCCGGCGCCGACGGTCTCCTGCCCCAACACCCCCTCGTCCAACGCGATGCGCTCGTCACGCACGCGCCCCGCCGTACCACCCACGCGGATGGCGGAGAAGACGAAGTCGGCGCTCCGCAGCGCCTCGTCGAGATCGTCCGCGATGCGCACGGAGGGTGCGCCGGGCACCCCGTCCGCCTGCGCGGCCAGTACCGATTTGATCACTCTGGCGCGCATCGAGTCCGTGTCGAACAGCACCAGTTCGGTGACGCGGCCCGGCGCATCGCGCCGCGCGTCGTCGAGAAGGGCCCGGTGCACCAGGGGCACCCGGAATCCGCCACCGCCGAGAATCGTCAGCCTCATGGCCGGAACGTACCGCAGCTTCGGGCACACTGTCCGAACCGCACCCCCGAGAGGAGTAGCGAGAAGATGACGATCCCTTCCGACCGCGCCGCAGGTGCCCCGGTCCTCGATCCCCTCGCCGGTCTGCGTACCGCGGGCGGACCGGAGTTCGACGTCTACCTCACCGGCACCGTCTTCCTCGACATCATCTTCACGGGCCTGGACTCCGCCCCCGTGCGCGGCACCGAGTCCTGGGCGCGCGGGATGGGTTCGAGCCCCGGCGGCATCGCCAACATGGCCACCGCGCTCGCCCGGCTGGGCCTGCGCACCGCGCTCGCCGCCGCGTTCGGCGACGACATGTACGGCGAGTACTGCTGGGAGGCGCTCTCCAGAGGCGAGGGCATCGACCTGGGCCAGTCGCGCACCGTGCCCGGCTGGCACTCCCCGGTCACGGTCTCCATGGCGTACGAGGGCGAGCGGACGATGATCTCGCACGGCCACGAGGCGCCGCCGCCGGAGACGCCCGCGCCCGCCTCCCCGGTGCGCGCCGAGGCGGCCGTCGCCCTGCTCGAACCCGGCAGGCGGGAGGAGTGGATCGGCAACGCGGCGCGGGCCGGCAGCCGGGTCTTCGCCGACGTCGGCTGGGACGACACCGGCCGCTGGGACCCGGCCGACCTGGCCGACCTGGAGCACTGCGAGGCGTTCCTGCCCAACGCCGAGGAGGCCATGCGCTACACCCGCACCGACTGTCCGCGCGCCGCCGCCCGCGCGCTGGCGGAGCGGGTGCCGCTGGCCGTGGTGACCATGGGGGAGAAGGGCGCGTACGCCGCCGACGGGCGGACCGGGGAGACCGCCGAGGTGCCGGCCATCGTCGTCGAGGCGCTCGACCCCACCGGCGCCGGGGACGTCTTCGTCGCCGGCTTCGTCACCGGCACCCTGGCCGGCTGGCCGCTCGCCGACCGGCTGGCCTTCGCCTGCCTCACCGCGGCCCTGTCCGTCCAGGAGTTCGGCGGCTCGCTCTCCGCTCCCGGCTGGGTGGAGATCGCCGCCTGGTGGCAGCACGTGCGCTCCTACGACGACCAGTCCCGGGGCACCCTGCGCCGCTACGCCTTCCTCGACGGGCTGCTGCCCTGCGCCGCCCGGCCCTGGCCGCTGCGCCGGGCCCAGCCCACGCTGGGCTTCCGGGGCGCGTGACGCCTCCCGGGAGGCGCCGTAAATCCCCTCGGGCCCGTCCCGGCCCCGGCGTACCCTGGGCATTGACGGGGCGGCGCGGAACCGGGCCGCCGGAAGCACGTACACGGAAAGAGGGATGAGCAGGCCACAGAGCCGGCCCATGACTCAGACACCCACACGAGCGCAGCAGGCAGCCCGGCAGGAAGACCGGCAGCAAGCCCGGCAGGCACAGGCCCGCTTCACGGTCCCGGCGAAGCACCCGATGGTGACCGTTCTGGGCTCCGGGGACAGCCTCCTGCGCGTGATCGAGGACGCGTTCCCGGCGACGGACATCCACGTACGGGGCAATGAGGTCAGCGCGACGGGGGACCGGGCGGAAGTCGCCCTCGTACAGCGCCTGTTCGACGAGATGATGCTGGTGCTCCGGACCGGTGCGCCGATGACGGAGGACGCCGTGGAACGCTCGATCGCCATGCTGCGCGACGAGGAGGGGCAGAGCGAGACGCCGGCGGAGGTGCTCACCCAGAACATCCTCTCCAACCGCGGCCGCACCATCCGCCCCAAGACGCTCAACCAGAAGCGCTACGTCGACGCGATCGACAAGCACACCATCGTCTTCGGCATCGGCCCCGCCGGCACCGGCAAGACCTATCTGGCCATGGCCAAGGCGGTCCAGGCCCTGCAGTCCAAGCAGGTCAACCGGATCATCCTGACCCGGCCGGCGGTCGAGGCGGGCGAGCGGCTGGGCTTCCTGCCCGGCACGCTGTACGAGAAGATCGACCCGTATCTGCGGCCGCTCTACGACGCGCTGCACGACATGCTCGACCCGGACTCGATCCCGCGGCTGATGGCGGCGGGGACGATCGAGGTGGCGCCGCTGGCGTATATGCGGGGTCGCAGCCAACCGATCTTTACGAACGTCCTAACTCCGGACGGATGGCGCCCAATCGGTGACCTCCAGGTCGGCGATCTGGTCATCGGCTCGAACGGCGAGCCGACCCCGGTCCTCGGCGTCTATCCGCAGGGCGAGCGGGACATCTACCGCGTCACGGCTCAGGACGGCTCCTGGACCTTGTGCTGCGGCGAGCACCTGTGGACAGTCAGGACGCGTGACGACAAGCGTCGCAACAAGCCGTGGCGGGTCCTGGAGACCCAGGAGATGATCGGCAACCTGCGGGCGGCGCACTATCGCCGGTACGAGCTGCCGATGCTCACGGCGCCGGTGTGCTTCCCGGAGCGTGAGGTTCCGCTGGACCCTTACGTCTTGGGGCTGCTGCTCGGCGATGGGTGCGTCTCGGGGCACCGTACTCCTTCGTTCACCACTGCCGATCCGGAGCTGGTCTCCGCGCTGGAGACAGCGGTGCCTGGCGTCAAGGTGCGGTCGCGTGGCGGATACGACTACCTCATCAACCGGATGCCGACACCTCGCGATGCTGAAGGGGGCCTGCTGACCCACCCGCTCAAGCAGGCACTTCGTACCTTGGACCTGCTCGGCAGCAAGTCGTACTCCAAGTTCGTGCCGGACAACTACCTGTTTAACTCGGCCGACGTCCGTCTCGCTGTGCTGCAGGGTTTGCTCGACACCGACGGAGGGCCGGTCACGCAGAAGGACCGCACATGCCGGATCCAATACACGACGACATCGATCCTGCTCCGCGACGATGTCATTGCCCTAGTCCAGTCGCTGGGAGGCGTCGCCTACACCCGGCGGCGCATGGCCGAGGGGCGTAACCCGAGCACCGCAAGGGGAGCCCACCGTCGAGACGCCCACATCATCGACATCCGCCTCCCCGAAGGCATCGAGCCCTTCCGTCTCGCTCGCAAGCGGGACAAGTACCACGAGGCTGGAGGCGGCGGGCGTCCGATGCGCTTCATCGACAGCATCGAACCGGCGGGCCGTGAGGAGACCGTCTGCATCCAGGTGGCAGCCGAGGACTCGCTGTACGTCACCCAGGACTACCTGCTGACGCACAACACCCTCAACGACGCCTTCATCATTCTCGACGAGGCGCAGAACACCAGCCCCGAGCAGATGAAGATGTTCCTCACCCGGCTCGGCTTCGACTCCAAGATCGTGATCACGGGTGACGTCACCCAGGTCGACCTGCCCGGCGGCACCAAGAGCGGCCTGCGTCAGGTGCAGCAGATCCTGGAGGGCGTCGAGGACGTCCACTTCGCCCGTCTCACCAGCAACGACGTGGTCCGGCACAAGTTGGTCGGCCGTATCGTGGACGCGTACGAGAAGTACGACAGCCGCGAAGGAAAGTAGTCACTGAGCACGATGTCGATCGACGTCAACAACGAATCCGGCACGGAGGTCGACGAGCGGGCGATCCTCGACGTGGCCCGCTACGCGCTGGCCCGGATGCGCATCCACCCGCTCTCCGAGCTGTCGGTCATCGTCGTCGACGCCGAGGCCATGGAGCAGCTGCACATCCAGTGGATGGACCTGCCCGGCCCGACCGACGTGATGTCCTTCCCGATGGACGAGCTGCGCCCGCCCGCCAAGGACGACGACGAGCCCCCGCAGGGGCTTCTCGGTGACATCGTGCTCTGCCCGGAGGTCGCCAAGCAGCAGGGCGAGGCGGCCCCCACCGGGCACTCCATGGACGAGGAGCTCCAGCTCCTGACCGTCCACGGCGTCCTGCACCTCCTCGGTTACGACCATGAGGAACCCGACGAGAAGGCCGAGATGTTCGGCCTCCAGGCGGCGATCATCGACGGCTGGCGCGCCGAGCGCGGGATCGAAGGGGCCTCCCCGGCTCCCACGATCACGTGACCGGCCAGCTGATCGCCGCGGCGGTCCTCCTGCTCGTCGTCGCCTGGCTCGCGGCCTGCGCCGAGGCGGGCCTGTCCCGCACGACGCGGTTCCGCGCCGAGGAGGCGGTGCGGCTGGGGCGGCGCGGCAGCGCGAAGCTGATGGCCGTCGCGGCCGACCCGACCCGCTACCTCAACGTGGCGCTGCTGGTGCGCGTCGCCTGCGAGATGGCGGCCGGGGTGCTGGTGACGTACGTCTGCCTGCACGAGTTCGACGCCACGTGGAAGGCGCTGACCGTCGCCGTCGCGGTGATGGTCCTCGTCTCCTACGTGGCCGTCGGCGTCTCCCCGCGCACCATCGGCCGCCAGCACCCGCTGGGCACCGCGACCGCGGCCGCGTACGTCCTGCTGCCGCTCGCGCGGATCATGGGGCCGGTGCCCCGGCTGCTGATCCTCATCGGCAACGCCCTCACCCCCGGCCGCGGCTTCCGCATGGGCCCCTTCGCCTCCGAGGCGGAGCTGCGGGCGATGGTGGACCTGGCGGAGAAGGAGTCGCTGATCGAGGACGACGAGCGCCGTATGGTGCACTCCGTCTTCGAGCTCGGCGACACGCTCGTGCGCGAGGTGATGGTGCCGCGCACGGACCTCGTCGTCATCGAGCGCGGCAAGACCATCCGGCAGGCGCTGACGCTGGCGCTGCGCTCCGGCTTCTCCCGGATCCCGGTGACCGGGGAGAACGAGGACGACGTCGTCGGCGTGGTCTACCTGAAGGACCTGGTCCGCCGGACGCACATCAACCGCGAGGCCGAGTCCGAGCCGGTCTCCACCGTGATGCGGCCCGCGGTCTTCGTGCCCGACACCAAGAACGCCGGTGACCTGCTGCGCGAGATGCAGCAGCAGCGCAGCCACTGCGCGGTCGTCATCGACGAGTACGGCGGCACGGCCGGGATCGTGACCATCGAGGACATCCTCGAGGAGATCGTCGGCGAGATCACCGACGAGTACGACCGCGAGCTGCCGCCGGTGGAGGAGCTGGGCGAGGGCCGCTTCCGGGTCACCGCCCGGCTCGACCTCGGCGATCTCGGCGAGCTGTACGGGCTGGAGGACCTGGACGACGAGGACGTGGAGACCGTCGGCGGGCTGCTGGCCAAGTCCCTGGGCCGGGTGCCGATCGCCGGCGCGACGGCGGACGTGCCGCTGCCGTCGGCCGAGCGCGGCACGGATCCGTCGCTGACGGCGCTGCGGCTGACGGCGGAGGCGCCGGCGGGGCGGCGGAACCGCATCGTGACGGTGCTGGTGGAGCCGGTGCGGGGTTCCGCTGCCGCGGAGGCGGGGCCGGGCGGCGGAATTTCCTGACCCGTTTCCGGGTCGTGCGCATGTGTGGGGCGGTGGGGGGTTACCCACCGCCCCATGAGCGACTTCGAACGCACCCGTACCATCGCCGCCCGTCCTGAGGCCGTCTTCGAGCGGGCCTGTGACCTGGACCGGCTGGAGCGCTGGCTCCCCGGGGAGCTCCACGTCCACGCCGACCGGCCGCCGGTGGTCACCGTCCACGAGGACCGCACGGGCGACGACGCCGAGGCCCTCGTCCGTCCGGACCGGGACCGGCTCCGGCTGGAGTGGGGGACGAGCGAGGACCGGCGGTACACGGGGTGGCTGCAGGTGGCGGGGGGCGCCGCCGGCAGTGGCAGCGAGGTGACGGTCCATCTGTCGTTCGGGCCGGGGTCGCACCGGCCGGTGGACTCGGTGGTGGAGGAGGCGCTGGAGCGGAGTCTGGAGCGGTTGGAGGAGCAGGTGCGGGGGTTGGGGGCGGGGCGGGGGGAGTGAGCCCCCGGCCCTTCCCCAGAGGGGGCACCCCCACTTTCACCGTTTCCTCCGGTGCTGGGCCCCGGGGCCCAGCACCGCGCTCCGCGCGGTGGGTGCGGGGGCTTCGCCCCTGCGCCCCCGCCGGGGCTCCGCCCCCTGCGCCCTGCTTCGGGGCTCCGCCCCGGACCCCGTATCGCGGCTTCGCCGCTCGTCCTCAAACGCCGGACGGGCTGAAGTGCGCGCCCGCGGGCGCGCAATCCAGCCCGTCCGGCGCTTGAGGACAGCGCCCGAAGGGCGCTTCGGGAGTGCAGGGGGCGGAGCCCCCGCTCACCGCGCGGAGCGCGGTTCAGGGGTCCAGGGGGCGGAGCCCCCGGTCAACGCGGCGCAGCCGCGTTGCGGGTCCCGGGGCTTGCCCCGGAGGAAACGGTGAAAGGGCGGGGCGGGGGCTCACTCCGCCCTGCGGGCACCACCCCGCAAGCCCAGCGCCACCCCCAACCCCGCGAGAGCCACCACCACCGCATCCAGCCCCATCGCCCCCCTCAGCCCCCACCCCGGAACCACCACACCCACCACCGGAATCCCCACCGTCGTCCCCAGCTGCTGCGCGCTCGTCACCAACGCCGTCGCCAGGCCCTGTTCGTCGTCCGGCGCGCCCGACGTGGCCGTCACGCCGTAAGCCACCACGGCCCAGAGGTTGCCGACGACCCCGGCCGAGGCCGCCGCCAGGGCCGCCCACGCCGCGGCCGGGCCCGTGCCCAGCCACACCAGCGGCGCCGTCGCGACGGCCTGGAACAGCAGCGAGCCGACCAGGACCCGGCGCGCGCCGAAGCGGGCGACGACCCGGGACGCCGTCATCCCCGCGAAGGCCGCGAAGAGACCCTGCACACCGAAGAGCAGCCCGGTGCGGAAGGCCGACAGGCCCAGCACGTCCTGGAGGTACAGGGTGAGCAGGAAGATCAGCGCGGTCATCGTCGACACCGTGGCCAGCCCGCCGAGGTTCCCCCACGCCACCGTCCGCCGCCGCAGCATCGACAGCGGGACCAGCGGGTCGGCGACCCGGGATTCGGCCACCGCGAACGCGGCCAGCAGCCCCAGCCCGGCGGCCAGCGCCACCACCACGTCCGCGTCGCCGAAGCCGCGCTGCGCCGCCGAGGACAGGGCGTAGACCAGGCACAGCAGCCCGCCCGTGACGGTGACCGCGCCGGGCACGTCCGGCCGCGCCGGGCGGGGGACCCGTGAAGGTGCCGGCACGGCGGACGACAGCAGGAGCACCCCGAGCCCCGCCACCGCCAGCAGCCCCATCGTCGAGCGCCAGCCCAGCGCGTCCGTCATCACCCCGCCGAGCACCATCCCCGTGGTGTACCCCAGCGACAGCAGCGTGCCGCTGATGCCCAACGCCCGCTCGCGCAGCGGGCCTTCGGGGAAGGACGTGGTGAGCAGGGCCATCCCGGTCGGCACGATCAGCGCCGCCGCCACCCCCTGCAGGGCCCGCCCGGCCAGGAAGGACGCGGCGTCCGGGGCGAGCGTCACCAGCACCGAGGCCGCGGTGAAGACCCCGAGGCCGAGGAGGAAGAGCCGGCGCCGCCCGTACCGGTCGGCGAGCCGGCCGAAGAGCAGCAGGAGTCCGCCGGAGGGCAGGGCGAAGGCGGTGACCGCCCACTGGAGGCCGGCCCGGCCCATGCCGAGGTCGGAACCCAGCGCGGGCAGCGCCACGTTGAGGATCGAGAAGTCCAGCGTGACGACGAACTGGGCGGCGCACAGCACCAGCAGGGTCAGCCGGGCACGGCCGGACAGGGCGGGACGGGCGGGGGGAGAGAGGACATCGACAGGCATGGGCCCCACCCTCCGGCCGCCGGAATACCCGTGGGGAGAGCGTGTTGATGGGGGTAGCCACAGCACCAGCCAGGAGAACCGGAACCATGACCGCCCGCACGCCGACGACGCCGGCCCGCCGCCACGACCTGCGCCGCTTCCTGATGAGCCGCCGGGCGAGGGTCAGCCCCGCCCAGGCGGGACTGCCGCCCGGCGGCGGGGCGCGGCGGACGCCGGGGCTGCGCCGGGAGGAGGTCGCGGTCCTCGCCGGGGTGGGCACGACCTGGTACCAGTGGCTGGAGCAGGGGCGGGAGATCACCGTCTCCCCGCAGGTGCTGGACGGCGTGGCCCGGGTCCTGCGGCTGTCCGCCGTCGAGCGGCGCCATCTGTACGTCCTGGCCGGGCTCAACCCGCCGCTCCTGGAGTCCGGTGAGCCGCCGGACAGCCTCTGCCCGGGGCTGCGGCGGCTGATCGATGCCTGGCTGCCGAACCCGGCGCACATCATGGACGCGCACTGGAACACCGTCGCCCACAACGCGTCCGCCGCCCTCGTCCTCGGCCTGGTCCCCGACGGTCGTCCGCACAACTGGCTGTGGCACTACTTCACCGACCCCGCCTACCGCTCGCGTGCGGCGAACCGTGAGGAGAGCGCCCGCCGCGTCGTCGCCCAGTTCCGCGCCTCGTGCACCGAGCAGCCGGACGCCTCGCGGGCGGCGGAGCTCGCGGAGCTGGTGCGCGAACTGTCCGCTGCCAGCGAGGAGTTCGCCCGGCTGTGGGAGGGCGGCGACGTCCGCCCCGAAGGGCAGCTCGTCAACGAGCTGGAGCATCCGCTCGTCGGAAGGCTCGCGTTCGAGAGCAGCCCGCTGCGGATCCCGTCGCGGCCGGACCTGACGATCGTGGTGCACGATCCCGTGCCGGGCAGCGGCACCGCCGAGAAGGTGGCCGCCCTGCTCAACGGCCGCCCGTAGCAGCGGACTTCGTACCGGTACGGCGGCGCAGTCCCACCGCCACCAGCACCGCCACCGCCGCGACCACCGCCGCGTCCACGCCCAGCCCCAGCTTGATCCCGCTCAGCGTCGCCGGGGCGAAGCCCTCGCCGTCCGAGCGGAGGGCGGCCGTCCGCGCCGAGGCCAGCGCGCTCAGCAGCGGGATGCCGATGGTGATGCCGACCTGCTGCGAGCTGGTCACCAGGCCGGTGGCCAGGCCCTGTTCGCGGTCCGCCAGACCCGACGTCGCGGTGACCCCGTACGCCACGATCGCCCACAGGTGCCCCACGACCCCCAGCGAGACACCCACCAGCGCCAGCCAGGCGCCCGACTCCTCGCCCACGCCGAGCAGCATCGCCGTGCAGACGGCCTGGACCAGCATCGAGCCGACCAGCGTCGTACGGGTGCCGAAGCGGGCGATGACCCGGGACGCCGTCATCCCGGCGACCACCGCGAACACGCCCTCGACGCCGAAGATCAGCCCGGTGCGGAAGGCCGAGAGGCCGAGCACCTCCTGGAGGTAGAGGGTGAGCAGGAAGACGACGGTGCTCATCATCGAGAACGTGGCCAGCCCGGCCAGGTTGCCGAAGGCGACGGTCTTCCGGCGCAGCATCGGCAGCGACACCAGCGGCTCGGCGGCCCGCGACTCGACGAGGACGAACGCGACGAGCAGCGCGAGCCCGGCGATCAGGGTGACGAGGACGTCCGCGCCGCCGAAGCCGCGCTGGGCGGCGGTGGACAAGGCGTAGATGAGGGAGAGGAGACCGCCGGTGACGGTGACGGCGCCGGGCAGGTCCAGGCGCGGCCGGTCGGGGATGGGGGCACCTCCCATGCCCTTAAGGCTATGGGGGAGGGACTCGGTCAGCAGGCCGGGGGCGAGCAGGAGGACGCCGACGCCGGCGACGCCGAGCAGCCCCATCGTCGAGCGCCAGCCGAGCCCGTCGGTCATCACACCGCCGAGGACCATGCCGACGGTGAAGCCGAGCGAGAGCAGGGTGCTGCTGATGCCCAACGCCCGCTCGCGCTGCGGCCCCTCGGGGAACGTCGTGGTGAGCAGGGCCATGCCGGTCGGCACGATGGCCGCCGCGCCCAGCCCCTGCAGGGCCCGCCCGGCCAGGAAGGACGCCGGGTCCCAGGCCAGCGTGGCCAGGACCGAGGCCACCGTGAAGAGGGAGAGCCCGGCGAGGAAGAGCCGGCGCCGGCCGTACAGGTCGCCGAGGCGGCCGGAGAGCAGCAGGAAGCCGCCGGAGGGCAGGGCGAAGGCGGTGACGGCCCACTGGAGGTCGGCCTGGCCCATGCCGAGGTCGTCGCCCAGGGCGGGCAGCGCCACGTTGAGGATGGAGAAGTCGAGCGCCACGATGAACTGCGCGGCGCACAGCGTCAGGAGGGTCAGCTTCGCGCGGGCGGTCATCCGCTCGTCCGCCGTCGGAGGGGCGGCGGTCGCGGTGGGGGAGAGGGACGTGTCGGTCGGCATGCGACCACCCTCCGGCGCGCGGAATACCGGTGGGGAGTCGGCGCTTATGGTGGTGGTCGCACCACCAGGTACGAGGGGGAACCGTTGACGACCGCGACGACACGCGTGACCGGTGCCGGAGCGAACCGCCGTTCCGAGCTGCGCGACTTCCTGATGAGCCGGCGGGCCCGGGTCAGCCCGGCGGAGGCCGGCCTGCCGGACGGCGGGGCCCGCCGGCGGACGCCGGGGCTGCGCCGCGAGGAGGTCGCCGTGCTCGCGGGGGTCGGCGCGTCCTGGTACCAGTGGCTGGAGCAGGGGCGGGAGATCACCGTGTCCCCGCAGGTGCTCGACGCCGTCGCGCGGGTGCTGCGGCTGTCCGGCACCGAGCGCCGCCACCTGTACGTCCTGGCCGGGCTCAACCCGCCGCTGCCCGACTCCGTGGTCGAGGACCCGGAGTACATGTGCGACGGCCTGCTGCGCCTGCTCGACGGCTGGATGCCGAATCCGGCGCACGTCATGGACCCGTACTGGAACACCGTCGCGTACAACGAGTCGGCCGCCCTGGTGATGGGCTTCCGCCCGGAGATCCGGCAGAACTGCCTGATCTCCTTCTTCACCGACCCCGTCTACCGCTCGCGCGCGGCGAACTGGGAGGAGAACGCCGAGTGCGTCGTCGCCCAGTACCGCGCGGCCTGCTCGGAGCGCCCGGGGGACGAGGGCTTCGAAGTGATCGTCGGGGAACTCGCCGCGGAGAGCCCGGAGTTCGCGGAGCTGTGGGCCCGCAACGACGTGGAGCCCGCCGGGCTGCTGACGAAGGAGTACGCGCATCCGGTCGCCGGCACGCTGTACTTCGAGAACAGTCCGCTGCGGGTCCCCGCCCGGCCGGACCTGACGATCGTCCTGCACAACCCCGTGCCGGGGACGGGGACCGCGGAGCGCGTGGAGTGGCTGAACTCGCCCGAGGGGCGGCGGGGGATGTACGCGGTCCCGTCGGCGAGCTGAGCGGAGCGCCTGTTTATCCTCGGGCCATGACGGACATCAGCGCGCTCGACCCCGAGGACCGCAAGCTCATCACGCTCGCCCGCGCCACCCGGGCCCGCAACGGCGTCCCGGAGGGGGCGGCCGTACGGGACGAGACCGGCAGGACGTACGTCGCCGGGACCGTCGCCCTGGACTCGCTGCGGCTGAGCGCGCTCGCCACGGCCGTGGCCATGGCGGTGGCCGGCGGGGCGAAGTCGCTGGAGGCGGCGGCGGTGGTCACCGAGGCGTCCGCCGTCCCGGAGGCCGACCGGGCGGCCGTGCGGGACCTGGGCGGGGCGGGGACGCCGGTGCTCCTCGCGGGGCCGGACGGCACGCCCTCGGAGGTCGTCAGCGCGGGCTGACCGGCCGCTGACGGGACCGCGGCGGCCTCTGGTCGGCACAGGGCGGGCGATCAGGGAGAATATTCCTCATGGACAGAGCCTCCTCCCCCTCCCAGGCGCCCCACCGCGCGGGCTTCGCGTGCTTCGTCGGCCGCCCCAACGCGGGCAAGTCGACCCTGACCAACGCTCTGGTGGGGACGAAGGTCGCGATCACCTCGAACCGCCCGCAGACCACGCGGCACACCGTGCGCGGCATCGTGCACCGTCCGGACGCCCAGCTCGTGCTGGTCGACACCCCCGGTCTGCACAAGCCACGCACCCTGCTCGGCGAGCGGCTCAACGACGTGGTGCGGACCACCTGGGCCGAGGTCGATGTGATCGGCTTCTGCCTGCCGGCCGACCAGAAGATCGGTCCCGGTGACCGCTTCATCGCCGGGGAGCTCGCCGGGATCAAGAAGACCCCGAAGGTGGCCATCGTCACCAAGACCGACCTGGTCGACTCCAAGACCCTGGCCGGGCAGCTGCTGGCCGTCCAGCAGCTGGGCGAGGAGCTCGGCATCGAGTGGGCCGAGATCGTTCCGGTCTCCGCCACCGGGGGCAAGCAGGTCTCCCTGGTGGCCGACCTGCTCGTCCCCCTGCTCCCGGAGAGCCCCCCGCTCTACCCCGAGGGCGACCTCACGGACGAGCCCGAGCAGGTCATGGTCGCCGAGCTGATCCGGGAGGCGGCGCTGGAGGGCGTGCGCGACGAGCTGCCGCACTCCATCGCGGTCGTCGTCGAGGAGATGCTGCCGCGGGAGGACCGTCCGGCGGACAAGCCGCTGCTCGACATCCACGCGAACCTCTACATCGAGCGGCCCAGCCAGAAGGGGATCATCATCGGTCCCAAGGGGGCGCGGTTGAAGGAGGTCGGGATGAAGTCGCGCAAGCACATCGAGGCGTTGCTGGGCACGCCGGTGTATCTCGACCTTCATGTGAAGGTCGCCAAGGACTGGCAGCGCGACCCGAAGCAGCTCCGGAAGCTGGGCTTCTAGGTCTGCCCCCGCCCCGCCCTTTCACCGTTTCCTCCGGGGCCGGGCCCCGGGGCCCGGTATCGCGCTCCGCGCGGTGGTGCGGGGGCTTCGCCCCCTGCGCTCCTGCCGGGGCTTCGCCCCGGACCCCGTGTCGCGGCTTCGCCGCTCGTCCTCAAGCGCCGGACGGGCT
>NZ_JAEAMR010000003.1:553670-792632 GCF_015999245.1 Streptomyces sp. AV19
AGGGGGTGAAGCCCCCGGTCAACGCGGCGAAGCCGCGTTGCGGGCCCGGGGCTTGCCCCGGAAGAAACGGTGAAAGGGCGGGTCCGGGGCACAAATCCCCGGGCCCCCGGGCCCCCGGGCCCCCGGGCCCCCGGGCCCTCACGCCCCCTCCCTCAGCACCAACCTGATCAGCTCCCGCTGATCCTCCGTGAGGTGCGGGTCCGCCAGGTGCACCTTGCGGTTGTCGACCGTGATCTCGTAGTGGAAGCCGTCCGGGACCCCCCGGGCGGGGGCGTCGCGGCCGGGGGCCAGGGCCCGGTGGGCGAGCGCCTCCAGGTGCGTGGCGTCGGGCCGCCCGGACGTGTCCAGTTCGGCCCGGCGCTCGATGCCGGCGAAGCCGCCGGTCCGCGTGATGACGATCCGCATGGCGCCATTCTCGCCCTCCGGGCGCCCGGCTACGAGGCGGGGACGCCCACCTGGGACCACGCCTTGAGGACCGCCTCCGTCTCCGCACCCTCCCCGTACAGCTCCTTGGCGCACGCCACCGTCTCCCGGGCGAACCCGGCGAAGTCCACCGTCGGCGTCAGCCGGCCGCTGGTCAGCGCGGCGTACCAGACCTTCCCGGCGCGCTCCCACGCGTGCCCGCCGAGCGCCGTGGCCAGCAGGTAGAAGGCACGGTTGGGGATGCCGGAATTGATGTGCACGCCGCCGTTGTCGCGCGGGGTGCGGACGTAGTCCTCCATGGAGCCCGGCTGCGGGTCCTTGCCCATCTGCGGGTTGTCGAAGGCCGTGCCGGGCGCCTTCATGGAGCGCAGCGCGCCCTTGAGCCCCGGGCCGAGGAGCCCCTCGCCGATCAGCCAGTTCGCGTCGGCGGCGGTCTGCCCCAGGGCGTACTGCTTGATCAGCACGCCGAAGACGTCCGAGACGGACTCGTTGAGCGCGCCGGACTGGCCGTAGTACTCCAGGTTGGCGGTGTACTGCGTGACGCCGTGGGTGAGCTCGTGGCCGATGACGTCGAGCGGGATCGTGAAGTCCAGGAAGATCTTGCCGTCGCCGTCCCCGAAGACCATCTGGTCGCCGTCCCAGAAGGCGTTGTCGTAGTTCTCGCCGTAGTGGACGGAGGCGTTCAGCGGCAGCCCGGCGTCGTCGATGGAGCGCCGGCCGAGGACCTTGAGATAGAAGTCGAAGGTGGCGCCGAGGCCCGCGTAGGCCCGGTTGACGGTGGCGTCCTTGCCGGGCTGGTCGCCCTCGCCGCGCACCTTGGTGCCGGGCAGCTGCGTCCGGTGGTGGGCGTCGTGGACGGTGCGCTGCGGGTTGTCGGACGGGGTGCCGGCGGGGGCCGCGAAGCCGCGGGCGGCCGTGACCCGGCGGCGGGTGCGCAGGGCACCGTCGTGCTCGAGGGTGCGGCGGGCGGGCCTGTGGTGCAGGGGGTCGTCGGACTCGGCCAGCCGGTCGAGGACGTGGGGAGGAATGATCGTGCAGAAGGGACGACGACGGTACGGCGTCCCGGTGGGGTCGTCATTCATGGCCTGAATGTGGCATCAGGTCACCCTCATGTCACTCCCCGGTGCCATGATTAATGAAATCGAGTGTTCGGTCGGCTTTGACCGGCGGATTCCCTTCCGCACTGCTAATGCGTCCCGCACTGCCAACGCGCCCCGCATCGCTGCCGCGTCCCGCATGGTGAAACGCCCCTCCGCGATCCCGCGCCCCTCGGTTAGGGTGCTGCACACCATGCGCTACGGGCTGCTTCTCCTTAGCTGCCGCGGCGAGGGTTCGCAGTCGTAGGCCGACGCCCTCCCCGCGGGGTCCGGTGCTGCGTCCGGGTCAGCACCGCGTCGGCCTCCCTCCCTCCGTGGATCCCCGAGGAGCCCTGCGCAGATGTCCGCGATCACCCCGTCCACTCCCGTCGGCCGCCCCACGCCCCTGACCGCCGCCACCGTCACCCAGCGACCGTCGGGCATGCCGGTCCACAAGTACGGCCGCTACGAGGCGGTGGACCTGTCCGACCGCACCTGGCCGGAGCGCCGCATCACCAAGGCCCCCCGCTGGCTCTCCACCGACCTGCGCGACGGCAACCAGGCGCTGATCGACCCCATGTCGCCGGCCCGCAAGCGGGAGATGTTCGACCTGCTGGTGCGCCTGGGCTACAAGGAGATCGAGGTCGGCTTCCCGTCCTCCGGCGCCACCGACTTCGCGTTCGTCCGCTCGATCATCGAGGAGGGCGCGATCCCGGAGGACGTGACGATCTCCGTGCTGACGCAGGCGCGCGAGGAGCTGATCGAGCGGACCGTGGAGTCCCTGCGCGGCGCGCACCGCGCGACCGTGCACCTCTACAACGCCACCGCGCCGGTCTTCCGCCGGGTCGTCTTCCGCGGTTCGCGCGAGCAGGTGAAGCAGATCGCGGTCGACGGCACGCGGCTGGTGATGGAGTACGCGGACAAGATCCTCGGTGACGACACCGTGTTCGGCTACCAGTACAGCCCCGAGATCTTCACCGACACCGAGCTGGACTTCGCCCTGGAGGTCTGCGAGGGCGTGATGGACGTCTGGCAGCCGGAGCAGGGCCGCGAGATCATCCTCAACCTGCCCGCCACGGTGGAGCGTTCGACCCCGTCCACGCACGCCGACCGCTTCGAGTGGATGTCGCGCAGGCTGAGCCGCCGGGAGTTCGTCTGCCTGTCCGCGCACCCCCACAACGACCGCGGCACCGCCGTCGCCGCCGCCGAACTGGCCGTGATGGCCGGGGCGGACCGGGTCGAGGGCTGTCTGTTCGGCCAGGGCGAGCGCACCGGCAATGTCGACCTGGTGACCCTGGGTATGAACCTCTTCTCCCAGGGCGTGGACCCGGAGATCGACTTCTCGCAGATCGACGAGATCCGCCGCACCGCCGAGTACTGCAACCAGATGGAGGTCCACCCGCGCCACCCCTACGCGGGCGACCTGGTCTATACCGCCTTCTCCGGCTCCCACCAGGACGCCATCAAGAAGGGCTTCGAGGCGATGGAGGCCACGGCCGCCGCGGCGGGGAAGACCGTGGACGACATCGAGTGGGCCGTGCCGTACCTGCCCATCGACCCGAAGGACGTCGGCCGTTCGTACGAGGCCGTCATCCGCGTCAACTCCCAGTCCGGCAAGGGCGGGATCGCCTACGTCCTGAAGAACGACCACAAGCTGGAACTGCCGCGCCGGATGCAGATCGAGTTCTCGAGGATCATCCAGGCCCGGACGGACGCGGAGGGCGGCGAGGTCACCCCGCAGGAGATCTGGTCCGTCTTCCGCGACGAGTACCTGCCCACGGACGACAACCCGTGGGGCCGCGTCGAACTGCGCGCCACCCACACCTCGACGGCGAGCGACGGCACCGACGCGCTGACCGTCGAGGCCGTCGTGGACGGCGTCGGGACGGTGCTCACCGGTACCGGCAACGGTCCGATCTCGGCCTTCTTCGACGCCCTCGGGGCGACCGGCATCGACGCGCGGCTGCTGGACTACACGGAGCACACCATGAGCGAGGGGGCCAGCGCCCAGGCCGCCTCGTACATCGAGTGCGTGATCGACGGCCGGGTGCTGTGGGGCATCGGCATCGACGCCAACACCACGCGGGCCTCGATCAAGGCGGTCGTGTCGGCGGTGAACCGGGCGTACCGGCCCTGACGTTGTGGTACGGGGTTGACGCCTGGTGTGCTCGACACCGGGGTGTCAACCCCGCACCCATGAGTCCACCGAACCGGCACGAGGTACCGTCGGGGTACTGACGCCAGATCCATCTGTGGCTAACATCACGTCAACGACGTGACGAAACCGTGGCGTTGTGACTCCGCTCCCCGTAGGGGGCTTCCAACCCGAAGGTTGCGGTCCAGCCCGAACCGACCCCTTGCGGGGTGCGGAGAACGTACCAGATGGAGGTGCGCCGTGATGCACGCGCAAGGCCGACACAGCCCCGACCGGTGTGTGCTGGGCGTACGTACCGTGTGGCGCACCGTCGGCGACGGGGAGTTCTTCTGCCCCGGCTGCGGCGGGGACCGCAACTACCACCGCCGCACGGGCCGTCGGCGCCTCGTCGTGCTGGGCGTCCCGCTGCTGCCGCGCGGGCCGGTGGGCCCGGTCGTGGAGTGCACGGCCTGCGGCGAGCGGTACGGGATGGACATCCTCGACCATCCGACGACGACGCGGTTCTCCGCGATGCTGCGCGACGCGGTGCACACGGTGGCGCTGGCCGTGCTCGCGGCGGGCGGCACCGAGGCGCCCACGGTCCGCCGGGCGGCGGTCGGGGCGGTGCGGGCCGCGGGCTTCGCGGACTGCAGCGAGGAGCAGCTCGTCACGCTGATCGAGGCGCTGGCCGCGGACACGGGGCGGCTGCCGGGCAGATACCCGGCGCCGGCGGCGGCGGGCCGCGACGGCTTCGACCCGTGCGGGACCGCGCTGGCGATCGAGCTGCACGAGGCGCTGGAGCCGCTGGCTCCGCACCTCGCGCCCGCCGGGCGGGAGTCGATCCTGCTCCAGGGGGCGCGGATCGCCCTCGCGGACGGCCCGTACCGCCCGGCGGAACGGGAGGTCCTGGCGACGGTGGGGCGGGCGCTGATGATCTGCCCGGAGGACACGGACCGTTTGCTGACGGCGGCGCGGACGCCGTCGTAATCCGGCCTGTCCGGGGGCTGCCCCCTCCGGGGAAGAGCCTCCGGGGGGCACCGCCCCCGCCATCGCACCCCGCCCCGTGCGGGACAATGAGTCCATGACCCTCTTCCGCGACGACGGCATCGTGCTGCGCACCCAGAAACTGGGTGAAGCGGACAGGATCATCACCCTCCTCACCCGTACCCACGGCCGCGTCAGAGCCGTGGCCCGCGGCGTCCGCCGCACCAAGTCCAAGTTCGGCGCCCGCCTGGAGCCCTTCTCGCACGTGGACGTGCAGTTCTTCGCCCGCGGCGGGGAACTCGTCGGCCGCGGCCTGCCGCTGTGCACGCAGAGCGAGACCATCGCCGCGTACGGCAGCGGCATCGTCACCGACTACGCCCGCTACACCACCGGCACGGCCATGCTGGAGACCGCCGAGCGGTTCACCGACCACGAGGGCGAGCCCGCCGTGCAGCAGTACCTGCTGCTCGTCGGCGGGCTGCGCACGCTCGCCGCGGGGGAGCACGCCCCGCACCTGATCCTCGACGCGTTCCTGCTGCGCTCCCTCGCCGTCAACGGCTACGCGCCGAGCTTTGACGCCTGCGCCCGCTGCGGGATGCCCGGTCCGAACCGGTTCTTCTCCACCGCCGCCGGCGGAGTCGTCTGCGGCGACTGCCGGGTGCCCGGAAGCGTCGTACCCTCCTCGGAGGCGATCGGGCTCCTCGGCGCGCTGCTGACCGGGGACTGGGCCACCGCGGACGCGTGCGAGGCACGGTACGTCAGGGAGGGCAGCGGCCTCGTAGCCGCCTATCTGCACTGGCATCTGGAGCGTGGCCTGCGCTCGCTCCGCTACGTCGAGAAGTGAATGAGGTACGAGGAGTAGTGGCAGTCATGGCACGACGCGGGCTTCTGGGCCGCCCCCGACGCGAGTACCGCTCCCCCGAGCCGCACCCCTCGGGGGCGCGCCCGCCGAAGATCCCCGGTGAGCTGGTGCCGGAGCACGTCGCCATCGTCATGGACGGCAACGGCCGCTGGGCCAAGGATCGCGGTCTGCCGCGCACCGAGGGGCACAAGGTCGGCGCCGAGCGCGTGCTGGACGTCCTGCAGGGCGCCATCGAGATGGGCGTCGGGAGCATCTCCCTGTACGCCTTCTCCACCGAGAACTGGAAGCGCTCCCCTGAGGAGGTGCGCTTCCTGATGAACTTCAACCGCGACTTCATCCGCAGGACGCGCGACCAGCTCGACGAACTCGGCATCCGCGTCCGCTGGGTGGGCCGGATGCCCAAGCTGTGGCGGTCGGTCGCCAAGGAGCTCCAGATCGCCCAGGAGCAGACCAAGGACAACAACCTGCTCACGCTGTACTTCTGCATGAACTACGGCGGCCGCGCCGAGATCGCGGACGCGGCGCAGGCGCTCGCCGAGGACGTGAAGGCGGGCCGGCTCGACCCGTCGAAGGTCAATGAGAAGACGCTGGCGAAGTACCTCTACTACCCGGACATGCCGGACGTGGACCTCTTCCTGCGCCCCTCCGGCGAGCAGCGCACCTCCAACTACCTGATCTGGCAGAGCGCGTACGCGGAGATGGTCTTCCAGGACGTGCTGTGGCCGGACTTCGACCGTCGTGACCTGTGGCGGGCCTGCCTGGAGTACGCGCAGCGGGACCGCCGCTTCGGCGGGGCGATCCCCAACGCGGCGCCGGAACAGCAGGGCTGACCGGCCGGGGACCGCGCCGCGGAGCCCGGCCGGCGGATCCCGGCGGAGAAGGCGGGCGGCGCCCGGGTCCCTGCCCCACGGGGCGGGGACCGCCTCATGGCCGGCGCGTCCGGGCGGATCCGGCGGGGCGTGGGCCCGGCCGGTGCGGGAAGTACGCGGGATCCGCCGGAAGGGTTTTACGCGGCGCAGTCCCCGCAGGTGCCGAAGATCTCGACGGTGTGGGCGATGTCCACGAAGCCGTGCTCACGGGCGATGGAGTCCGCCCACGTCTCCACGGCCGGGCCCTCGACCTCGACCGCCTTGCCGCACACCCGGCAGACCAGGTGGTGGTGGTGCCCGCTGGAGCAGCGCCGGTAGACGGCCTCGCCCTCGCTGGTGCGCAGCACGTCGACCTCGCCGGCGTCGGCGAGGGACTGGAGGGTGCGGTAGACGGTGGTCAGCCCGACGGAGGCGCCGCGGTGCTTGAGCATGTCGTGGAGTTCCTGCGCGCTGCGGAACTCGTCCACCTCGTCGAGCGCTGCCGCCACGGCGGCCCGCTGCTTGGTGGAACGGCCGCGTACCGGGGGACCGGCGGTCGCCACAGTTGCCTCCTCAAACTCGGCTGAACACCCAACGCACGGGTTTTTCGGCGTGTCCGGCCAATTGTGCCAGGCCCGGCGAGCGACCCGTGCGCCGTGATCCACGGGATCCGGACGGTTCGTGGAACACAGGTTTGGGTCGCCTCGCCGGGCCTTCGACCAGCGGTTCTCCTTCGTCCCGTCAGACCCGTACGTCGTCGGGGGCGGTGGCGGAGCCCGGTTCTCCGAGGGTGCAGCGCTCCTCGTCCTCGACCTTGCGTGCGCGAGATTTCGCCAGTGGTGCGGCGATCGCGGTGAGGAGCACGAACACGCCGATCGCGAGCAGCACGATCGTGGCGCCGGGCGGGACGTCCACGTAGTACGACGTGGTGGTGCCCGAAAGGGTCACCAGTACGCCGATGCCCACCGACAGCGCCAGCGTCGTGGCGAAGCTGCGGG
Organism: Streptomyces sp. AV19; assembly: GCF_015999245.1. Lineage (GTDB taxonomy): Bacteria > Actinomycetota > Actinomycetes > Streptomycetales > Streptomycetaceae > Streptomyces. The sequence continues at coordinate 560,996 of NZ_JAEAMR010000003.1, forward strand.
CGATCTGCTGCGAGGCGGCGACCGGGATCACCATCAGGGCGCTCACCAGCAACAGGCCCACCACGCGCATGGCGACCGTGACGGTCAGCGCGGCGGTGATCGCCACCAGCAGGTTGAGCAGCCGCACCGGCAGCCCGGTGACGCGGGCGAACTCCTCGTCCTGGCAGATGGCGAAAAGCTGTCGTCGCAGCCCGAGTGTGGCCAGGATCACGAACGCGGCCAGGATGCAGATCGCCACGAGGTCCTGCCGGGAGACCGTGGTCAGCGAGCCGAAGAGGTAGGTGACCAGGTTGGCGTTGGAGCCGCCGGACAGGTTGATCAGCATCACGCCGCCGGCCATGCCGCCGTAGAAGAGCATGGCGAGGGCGATGTCGCCGCGGGCCTTGCCGTAGAAGCGGGTCAGCTCCATGATCACGGCGCCGGCCACGCACACGGCCGCCGCCACCCACACCGGGCTGGCGTTGAGCATGAAGCCCAGGCCCACGCCGGTGAGGGCGACGTGGCCGATGCCGTCGCCCATCAGCGCCTGGTGGCGCTGGACGAGGTAGATGCCGATCGCGGGGGCGGTGATGCCCACCAGGAGCGCGGCGAGCAGCGCCCGCTGCATGAATGCGGCGTCGAGGATTTCCATCAGCTCAGCAGCCCTGTCCGAATCGGTTCCGCCGCCGGTCCGGCGTGCGGGTGTACGTGGTCGTGGCCCGGGAGCGCGTGCTGGCCCACGGCCTCGGGCGGCGGGCCGTCGTGGACGACGCAGCCGTCGCGGAGCACGACAGCCCGGTCGATGAGGGGTTCCAGCGGGCCCAGCTCGTGCAGGACGAGCAGCACGCTGACGCCCCGGGCGACCTCCGCGCGCAGGGCCTCTGCCAGCACCTCCTGGCTGGCGAGGTCCACGCCGGCCATCGGCTCGTCCATGATCAGCAGTTCGGGCCGGACGGCGAGCGCGCGGGCGATCAGCACCCGCTGGTGCTGGCCGCCGGAGAGCGCGTTGACCGAGTCCTTGAGCCGGTCGGCCATGCCGACCAGTTCCAGCGCCTCGACCACGGCCTCGCGGTCGGCCTTGCGGGTCGGCCCCAGCTTGGTGCGGGCCAGCCGCCCGGCGGCGACGACCTCGCGCACGGTCGCCGGGACGCCGGCCGCGGCGGTGGTGCGCTGCGGGACGTACCCGATGCGCGCCCAGTCGCGGAACCTGCGCTTCGGCGTGCCGAACAGCTCCAGCTCACCGCCGGTGAGCGGGACCTGGCCGACGATCGCCCGGACCGCCGTGGACTTGCCCGAGCCGTTGGCACCCAGCAGCGCGACGACCTCGCCGCGCCCGACGGTCAGGTCGACGCCCCGCAGGACGGGCCGCGAGCCGAGCGACGCGGTGGCCCCGCGCAGGGATATGACCGGCTGCTCCATGACTGCCTCCTTCGCCGTGCCCACTTGGTGGCTCACTCGGTCGCTCACTTGGTGCCGAGCGCCTTTTGCAGGGCCGCGAGGTTGGACTCCATGACCTCGAAGTAGTCGTGGCCCTTGGACTTGTCGGTGATGCCCTCCAGCGGGTCGAGGACGTCGGTCTTCAGCCCCAGGTCGCCGGCGAGGGTCTTCGCGGTGGCGGGGCTGGCGATGGTCTCGAAGAACACCGTGCTGACGTGGTGGTCCTTCGCCAGCTTGTGCAGGTTCTTGATCCGGGCGGCGCTGGGCTCGGACTCCGGGTCGATGCCGCTGATGGACTCCTCGGTGAGGCCGTAGCGCTCGGCGAGGTAGCCGAAGGCGGCGTGGGTGGTGATGAAGGTGTCCGAGGCCCGGTTGCGCAGCCCGTCCGCGAACTTCTTGTCGAGGTCGCCGAGCTTGCCGGTCAGCGCGGCGGCGTTCTTCTCATAGTCCGCCCGGTGGGCCGGGTCCGCCTCGGCGAGGGTCTTGGCGACACCCTTGGCGACCTCGGCGTACTTCACGGGGTCGAGCCAGATGTGCGGGTCGTCGCCGCCCTCCTCGCCGTGGCCGTGGCCCTCGTGCCCTTCGTGCCCTTCGTGTCCCTCGTGGCCCTTGTCCTCGTCGGAGTGGTTGTCCCCGGTCGAGTGATGGTGGCCGTCGACCTCGGTGCCGTGCTTCTCCATGGAGGTGAGGGAGGCCGCGTCGACGACGTGCTTCGCGCCGGACTGCTTGACCGCCGTGTCCACGGCGGGCTGGAGGCCCTTGAGGTAGACGACGGCGTCCGCCTTCTCCAGGGCGGCGACCTGCTGGGGCCTGAGCTCCAGGTCGTGCGGTTCCTGCCCCGGCTTGGTCAGGCCGGTGACGTGGACGTGGTCCCCGCCGATCTGCCGGGCGAGGAACTCCATCGGGTAGAACGACGCGATCACGTCGATCTGGCCGGCCTTGTGTCCCGCGTCCTGGTCCGAGGAGCAGGCCGAGAGCGAGACGAGGCCGAGGGCGGCCGCGACGGCGACCGCGGGCATGCTGATTCGGGTGTTCCGGATCTTCCGGGATATTCGGGGGGCCCGGGAGGCGGGACGGGGGCGGCTGACGTTCATGACACTCATTTTCAACAAAAATGGAAACGATTGTCAACAAGAGGGGCGGCGGGAGGACCGGGGAGTGCGGTCCCGGCCAAGGGCCGGCACCGATTTGATGAGAGGGGGTGTCGCGCCGGTAACCTGAAGCATTCGCTGTTCGTCGTCGCAATGAAGAGAGCACCGTGGCCGCCGACAAGATCGACACCATCGTCAGCCTGAGCAAGCGCCGTGGCTTCGTCTATCCGTGCAGTGAGATCTACGGCGGCCAGCGCGCCGCCTGGGACTACGGACCGCTGGGCGTGGAGCTCAAGGAGAACATCAAGCGCCAGTGGTGGCGCTCCATGGTCACCTCGCGCGACGACGTGGTCGGCATCGACTCGTCGGTGATCCTGGCCCGTGAGGTCTGGGAGGCGTCCGGCCACGTCGCCACCTTCACCGACCCGCTGACCGAGTGCACCTCCTGCCACAAGCGCTTCCGCGCCGACCACCTGGAGGAGGCGTACGAGGCCAAGCACGGCAAGCTCCCCGAGAACGGCCTCGCCGACCTCAACTGCCCGCACTGCGGCAACAAGGGCGGCTTCACCGAGCCCAAGCAGTTCTCCGGCCTGCTCTCCACGCACCTCGGCCCGACGCAGGACACCGGCTCGGTGACCTACCTGCGCCCCGAGACCGCGCAGGGCATCTTCACCAACTTCGCCCAGGTGCAGCAGACCTCGCGCCGCAAGCCGCCGTTCGGCATCGCCCAGACCGGCAAGTCGTTCCGCAACGAGATCACGCCGGGCAACTTCATCTTCCGCACCCGCGAGTTCGAGCAGATGGAGATGGAGTTCTTCGTCAAGCCGGGCGAGGACGAGCAGTGGCACGAGTACTGGATGGAGCAGCGCTGGAACTGGTACACCGGCCTCGGCATGCGCGAGGAGAACATGCGGTGGTACGAGCACGCCGCGGAGAAGCTCTCCCACTACTCCAAGCGCACCGTTGACATCGAGTACCGCTTCAACTTCGGCGGCACCGAGTACTCGGAGCTGGAAGGCGTCGCCAACCGCACCGACTACGACCTCAAGGCGCACTCCGCCGCGTCCGGCCAGGACCTGTCGTTCTTCGACCAGGAGGCCGGCGAGCGCTGGTTCCCGTACGTCATCGAGCCGGCGGCCGGTCTGAACCGCGCCATGCTCGCGTTCATGCTCGACGCGTACATCGAGGACGAGGCGCCGAACGCCAAGGGCGTCATGGAGAAGCGCGTCGTCATGCGCCTCGACCCGCGCCTGGCCCCGGTCAAGGTCGCCGTCCTGCCGCTGTCCCGCAACCCGCAGCTCTCCCCGAAGGCCAAGGGCCTCGCGGCGGACCTGCGCAAGCACTGGAACATCGAGTTCGACGATGCCGGCGCCATCGGCCGCCGCTACCGCCGCCAGGACGAGATCGGCACGCCGTTCTGCGTCACGGTCGACTTCGACACGCTGGACGACAACGCGGTGACCGTGCGCGAGCGCGACACGATGAAGCAGGAGCGCGTCTCCCTCGACCAGATCGAGGGCTACCTGGCGGGGCGCCTGATCGGCTGCTGACGTCCCAAGCCTGACCACGCAGGCCCCGGTTCCCCGCCCGGCGGGAGCCGGGGCCTGCGCACGCGTGTCAGGCTTCCCAGCCCGAGGTGTCCAGCTCACAGCCGAAGGGCGCGGGGACGTGCACCTTGTCGCTGATCTTCACCTGGGTGTGGGCGCGGTAGCCACGGTCCGGTGACGGGTCGGAGTACACGGTGACCGACCCCTCCAGCACGTCGACCAGGACGTAGACGGGGACCCCGGCCTTGCCATAGACCTCGACCTTTTCCTGGCGGTCGGCGTGGGCTGTCGCGCGCGAGGTCACCTCGCCGACCAGAGACAGCGCATCGCCTGGAGCGTAGATGCCCTTGGTTTTCAGGGCTGCCCAGTCGATGACGTAGAAGTCCGGTCCGTAAGCCTTCGACTGGCTGGGGAACCGGAAGAGCCGGGGATAGCCTCGCGCTCGGTAGCCCTCCGGCACGTGCGGGCTCAGCTGTTCGATGACGCTGTCGAGGATGTAGTCGTAGGAACACTGGGACCACGGTGACACGACGACATTCCCCCCGATGATCTCCGTGCGGTAACCGTCCGGGAGATCGGCGTCGATCTTCTCGAGAATCCTGCACAGCTCTTCGAAATCCGGGTTCGGTCCTTGGACTATCAGCATGGGCGGCGGGGTCTCAACCATGACTGCCATGATGCGCCTCCTTGGGTGAGTGAGCATGGCGACACACACCGTAGCGGCCTCCGCTGACAGTCCCCCGGGAACGGTGCGTATCAGCCGTACGGGTGGTCCCGGCTTGCGCCGACGTGCGAGGCCGCGAACTCCCGTCCGTCCATGCCGAGTCGGACCGCCTCCCCGCTCACCGGGCCCCCGCCCTCCCGCCCGTCGTGAACGTCCTGCGGTACGCCGTGGGGGAGACGCCGATGTCCGCCGCCAGGTGCTGGCGGAAGGACGCCGCCGTGCCGAAACCCGCCTGGGCGGCGACCTGTTCCACCGGCAGGTCGGTGGTCTCCAGCAGGCGGCGGGCGTGGTCCAGGCGGCGGCGGGACAGCCACTGGCCGGGCGGCATGCCCGTCTCCGCGCGGAAGCGGCGGCAGAAGGTCCGTACGCTCATCGACGCGTGGGCGGCCAGTTCCGCCAGGGGCAGCGGGTGGTGGAGCCGTTCCAGGGCCCAGGCGCGGGTGGCGGCCGTTGTCGCCTCCGCGGGCTCGGGGACGGGGCGTTCGATGTACTGGGCCTGCCCGCCCTCCCGCCACGGCGGTACGACGCACAGCCGGGCCACCCGGGTGGCGACCTCGCTGCCGTGGTCCCGGCGCAGCAGGTGCAGGCACAGGTCCACCCCGGCGGCCACCCCGGCCGCGGTCAGGACCCGCCCGTCGTCGACGAACAGCACCCCGGCGTCGACCCGCACCCGCGGGAAGGCCCGCTGGAAACGCTCCGCCTCGTTCCAGTGGGTGGTCGCGGTCCGCCCGTCGAGCAGGCCCGCGGCGGCCAGCACGTACGAGGCCGTGCAGATCGACACGATGCGGGCCTCGGGCCGCAGCAGGGCCAGGGCGTCGGCGAGTTCAGGCGGCAGCCAGTCGCGGGCCTCGTCCGGGCCGCAGGTGAACGGCGGGACGACGAGGGTGTCGGCGGTCGCGAGGACCGAGGCGTCGTGGTCCACGGCGATGGAGAAGTCCGCGCTGGTGCGTACGGTTCCGCCGTCGAGGCCGCAGGTCACCACCTCGTACAGGGGCTGTCCGTCCGGCCCGGCCGCCGTGCCGAAGATCCGTACCGGAATGCTCAGTTCGAAGGGATAGACGCCTTCCAGGGCCAGGACCACCACGCGATGTCGCATGGCAAGATTCTTTCAGATGCTGGCATTCCTGCCACTCGTCCGCCCGCGCCTGCTGCGGAACTCTTGATCACGCGAGGCCGGTCCACCGGGGGACCGGCTCACCCGAGCCGGGAGGACGGCGGACATGATGACGATGAGGGCCATTGGACAGGAGGCCCTCGGCGGGCCGGAGGTGCTCCGGGCCGAGCGGACCGCCCGCCCCGAGCCCGGCTTCGCCGAGGTGCTCGTCCGCGTCCACGCCGCCGGGGTCAACCCCACCGACGTCTGGCACCGCGCCACCGGCGGCATCGCCGCCCTCACCGGTTCCGGTCCCGCGGAACCGGTCCGCCTCGGCTGGGACCTCAGCGGCACCGTCGAGGCGGTCGGCCCGGGCGTCACCCTCTTCCGGCCCGGCGACGAGGTGTTCGGCATGCCGCGCCACCCCGTGCCCGCGGGGACGTACGCCGAGTACGTCACGTCCCCCGCCCGCCACCTCGTCCGCAAACCCGCCGGGCTCACCCATGTACAGGCCGCCGCCCTGCCGTTGGCCGCGCTCACCGCCTGGCAGGCGCTCGTGGACACCGCGGACGTCCGGCCCGGGCAGCGGGTCCTGGTCCACGCCGCCGCGGGCGGGGTCGGCCACCTCGCCGTCCAGATCGCCAAGGCGCGCGGCGCGTACGTGATCGGCACGGCCCGCGCCGCCAAGCACGGCCTGCTGCGCGAGCTCGGCGCCGACGAGCTCGTCGACTACACGGCCGCCGACTTCGCCGAGGCCGTACGGGACGTGGACGTCGTCCTCGACGCCATCGGCGGCGCGTACGGGCCGCGTTCCCTGCGCACCCTGCGCCCCGGCGGCCTCCTCGTCGCGCTCGCGTCACCGGCGGAGGCCCGGCTCGCCGCCGAGGCCGAGGCGGCCGGCCGGCGCGCGGTCTTCATGGCCGTCGAGGCCGACCACGCGGGGATGCGGGAGATCGCCGCGCTGGCCGAGGACGGGCGGCTGCGGCCCGTCGTGGACGCGGTGTTCCCGCTGGACGAGGCCGCGGCGGCGCACGAGGCGATCGCGACGGGCCGGACATCGGGCAAGATCGTCCTGACAGTTGTCGAGGAAGGGGAGACCCGATGACCACGTACATACTCGTCCCCGGCGCCTGGCACGGCGCCTGGACCTTCGAGCCCCTGGCCCGCGCCCTGCGCCGCGAGGGTCACGAGGCCTACCCGCTCAGCCTCACCGGCGTGGGCGCCCGCAAGCACCTGCTCACCGCCTCGGTGAACCTCGACACCCATATCCAGGACGTGGTGGGCCTGTTGGAGGACGAGGACCTGACGGACGTCGTCCTCGTCGGCCACAGCTACGGCGGCATGGTGATCACCGGCGCCGCCGACCGGGCCCCGGAACGGGTGGCCGGGCTGGTGTACGTCGACGCGGTGGTGCCCGGGGACGGCGACTCCTGCTGGTCCCTGGTCACCGACCGCGAACGCGGCTGGTACCTGACGGACGTCCCGGACGGCGGCCACGCCAGCCCCCCGCTCCCCTTCTTCGACCCCCGCACCACGCCCCACCCCCTGCCTTCCCTCACGCAGCCCCTCCGCCTCCACAACCCGCCGGTGGCGTCCCGGGATTACGTGTACGCCACGGGCTGGCCCGGGGGCTCGCCGTTCGCGGCGCTGCGGGAGCGGCTGGGCGGGGAGGCGGGGTGGCGGGTGCATGACGTGGACTCGGGGCATGACGTGATGAGCGGGGCGCCGGAGGAGTTGCTGAAGGTGGTGCTGGGGGCGGCACGTTAGGTGCGGACCTCCGTAACGGGGTTCGGTACGCCGGGTGAGCGAGGATGGACGGGATGACCAGCTGGTTCCGCGCCTATTACGAGGACGAGGACCTGTGGCAGTACTTCGAGACCGATGACGAGAACTGGGCGGTTCGCCAAGTCGACGTCCGTGGGGCGGATTCGACACCGGTGACAGCTGCCTCGTTGGAGGAGATCCTGTATCTGCGGGACCACAGCGACTTGGCAGCGATGGGCCGGTATGAACGGCAATACGGCATCCTTGCGGAGGGGCCTCTCGACGGATGGGAGGACGAGCCGCATGCCGGTGAGATCCCTGCGGCGGAGTTCGAACAGCTCTGGGTCCGGGCGCGGTTGATACTCGACGACTCGGCCTCACGTGGGACGTGGACGGTTTCGAGCGGCCGCCTGCCCGGGGCGAACCGATGAGTGGCCCGCTCGCGATCGAGAAGTGTGGCCTCGGCCGCGCGGCCGGGCCGGCCGGACGTCCGGGCCGGGGCGGGCCCGTTCGCCGGTGATGGCAACCTACCGCGTTACTGATCCCCGTCTCCCGGCATCGGGCAGGGCTGCTCAGGAACAGTGCGGTTGGGGGAACACGTCACCAGGGCCAGTGACAGGAACAGCGGACGTCCGAGATAGAACCCGAGTGAGACATCCCCGCCGAGCGCCAGACGTTCGGCGGCGGAGGTGGCGAGGGCAGCCATCCGTGATGCGTCCCTGTCGTATCCGGAGGCGAACCGGGGCGCGTACGCGGCGAGTTGCCGGCGGATCCAGTCGGCGGCCTTCTCCGGCTCGTCCCAGGTGTCCCGGATGAACCGTGCCGGCTTCTGCAGCCAGTAGGCCGTTTCGATTGGGGGAACGCCGGCGGTGTTCCACTCCGCGACGGCTTCCCGGTACCGCTCCGTCACCTCGGCGGGACTGGTGGAAGTCGGTGCCGACGAGGGCGGCGGACGACGGTTGCTCTCCTTGTCGAACGTCGTCTTGTCACCGGCCCATAGGTATCCGTGAACGTGCAACTGGTTTTCCTGTCCGGAGCAAAGGAGGACGGCCCCCGCTCTCGCCGGAGAGTGAGGGCCGCCGGTTGACGAGTGTGGGTCAGGCCGTGAGGCCGAAGCGGGCCGGGTCGATGCCGGCCGCATCCAGTTCCGCCGTGGTGAAGCGCAGCGGCTCCGCGCCGGGCCGCTTGCTGTCACCCATGGCCCAGGCGTCGTCACCGATGCGGGCGAGGGTCACGCAGGCTTCGCCGTCGGGGTGGGTGTTGCCTCCGCAAGCCCTGGAGAACCGGGCGCCGTCGAGAGTGAGGTTGTACAGGTCGGTCATGACGAGCCTTCCTGATCGAAGTGGTTACGGACACCTCGCCAGGCGTCGTGACCGGAGCCGTACTGATCCCGCAGGCTCCGCTTCACCGACTCCGCGTAGATCAGGGCGTCGGTCAGCTTCCGTGCCGTGGTCATCGGCACGGTTCCGAGGTAGACGTACGGTTCCCCGGAGAGGGCGGCGCGGCCCGTGAGTTGCGGCCACGAGTCCCTGTCACCGACCCTGACGCCCATCTCCGCCAGCACACGGCCCAGCATGAATGCCACGTCGTCGGCTTTCCTCTTGCCTGCCAGGAAGGCGTCGGCTTGCTGTGCGGCTGCTTCGATGTCCGTGGTCATGCGGAGAAACTAGGGACCGGGCGGTGGCGGCCACCAGAAAGTTGCAGCGGGTTGCGTGCCAGTTAGCCGAGGTCATCGATCGCGGCGGTGATGAGTGCTCGCGCCCGGGAGCCGTACACGGCCCGTTTTTGCAGCTCGACGAAGGTCTTGAGGTAGTCACGCACCTCGCCGGGAGCGGTTACGGTAACCTCGGCCGTCAGCAGCTCGACGTGGACGTGCTCGTCGTCGTAGACGTTGAACGTCTCCACAGCCCAGATGGGCCGTTGGCCCTTGGAAGGGATCACGCCCAGGCTGACCGAGGGGAGCGACATCACCGACAGCAGGTGCCCGAGTTGGTCGGCCATCGCTTCGGCGTCTCCCATCTGGTAGCGGAGGACGGCTTCTTCGAGGAGCATGACGAACCGGTGGTCACCTTCGCGGAGCACCCGCGACCGTGCGAGACGGGCCGCTACCGCGGAAGGGATGTCGTCCCGCAGCTCCCTCAGCCAGGCGACCGATTCAAGGACGGCTGCCGCGTACCTCTCGGTCTGAAGGAACCCGGAGATCAGGCTGGAGCTGTAGGAGCGGAAGAGCTTGGTGCGCTCGTTCAGAGGGACGCGACCCTCTTGGATGAAGCGCAGGGTCTGCTTCCTGTGGAGCCGCCTCCACTGCATGTACATGGATTCGGCGGCGCGGTTGGCCGCGATGAGGTCGGGAGCCTGGTCCTCGGCATCGCAGGCCGCGCACCACGCGCGGATGTCGGCGTCCGAAGGAGTGGTCTTGGCATTCTCGATACGGCTGGACTTGGCCTTGTGCCAACCGCAGCGGACAGCCAGGTCATGACCCGTGAGCCCGGCGTCCCGCCTGATCTCTTTGAGCCGGCCTGCCAGGGCTTCGCGGGCTGCCTGGGCACTGGACGAGGGGACGGTAGGCATGATCTGGCTGTCCGGTAACGCTACGGGATGGGTCAGACCTTGAACTCCTCGTGCGGGACGCCCCGTTCCCACACTGCTGCGAAAGCATCAGCGCACAGCTTGATGACGGCCTTGTCCTCGACGTACTCGAAGCCCGCGCCGTCACCGTCACCGGTGAAGTGATTGAACCTCACGCGGCCCGGCGCGCGGCGCAGCAGCCGACGTCCGGCCGCCGTGCCGCACCACGCAGCAGTTCCTCCGTGCCCGGCCGCGGCCGGGGCGAGGAGCCTTCCCACGGCGGACGGGCCGCGGCCCGGCGCGCCGACCGGCGCGGCGGGTCCGGCGGCCGCAGACGGGCGGCCGGAGCCGGGGGGGCGGGCCGGGGCCGGCGGGACGCCTCCGCGGGCGGCAACAGGCTCGTCGACTATCCACGGGCCGGCCGGGACGGCTGGCGGCGCTGGCTCCCGTCCTGGCGGCTGGTCGCCGGGGCCGTCGTGTCGTTCGCCGGCCTGATGCTCGGGACGGTGGGCGTGGCCCTGGCCGTGGTGCAGGTGCCGAGCGCCCAACTGGCCTCGAAAGTGCAGAAGAACGTCTACTACTGGTCCGACGGCAAGCAGATGGTCGTGGCCGGCGGGGGCAGTCTCAACCGGCAGATCGTGCCGATCTCCCAGATCCCCCTCTCCATGCAGAACGCGGTGATCTCCGCCGAGAACGCCAGCTTCTACAAGGACTGGGGCGTCGATCCGATGGGCATCGCCCGGGCGGTCGTCAAGATGGCGCAGGGCGGCGAGACGCAGAGCGGCTCCACGATCACCCAGCAGTTCGTCAAGAACACCTACCTCAGCCAGGAACAGACGCTCAAGCGCAAGGTCACGGAGCTGTTGATCTCCGTGAAGGTGGGCGCGACCCAGGACAAGCGGGACATCCTCGCGGGGTACCTCAACACGGCGTACTACGGCCGCGGGGCCTACGGCATCCAGGCGGCGGCGCGCGCCTACTACGACAAGGACTGCTCGGACCTGACGCCGAGCGAGAGCGCCTACCTGGCGGCGACGCTCAACGGGCCGAACCTGTACGACCCGTACGGTGGCCAGGGGCCGGCCGCGACGCCGGAGAAGAACACCAAGCGGGCCACGGACCGCTGGAAGTGGACGCTGGACCGGGAGGTCGAGGTCGGGCACCTGAGCGCGGCCGACCGGGACAAGTGGGTCGGGCAGGGCTTCCCGCAGCCGCAGAAGCCGAGGCCCGCGACCAACCGGGCCGGCCAGATCGGCTACCTCACCGACCTCGCGGACAACTACATCACCGCCCACTCCACAATCAGCAAGGGCGAGCTGGACAAGGGCGGTTACCAGATCTACACGACGTTCGACCGGAAGAAGGTCAACGCCCTGGCGAAGTCCGTCGAGGCCGTGCGCAGGGCGAACCTCAAGCCGGACCTGCGCGAGGTCGACAAGTTCGTGCAGTTCGGCGGCGCCTCGGTGGAACCCGGGACGGGGAAGATCGTCGCCATCTACGGCGGCGAGAACGCCCTGACCCACTTCACCAACAACGCCGACTACACCGGCGTCCAGGTGGGCTCGACGTTCAAGCCCTTCGTCCTGGCGGCCGCGATGACGCACGGCAAGCGGAACCCCGCCCTCGGCCCCCGGCAGGGCGACGGCGAGCGCACGCTGGTCTCGCCGGAGAGCGTCTACAACGGCGACAACAAGCTGACGCTGCGGATGTACAACGGGGCCGTCTGGCACGACCGGAACGGCAGCGAGTGGCACCAGAAGAACGACGGCGACGAGAACCGGGGCCTCATCAGCCTCCGCACGGCCATGCAGTTCTCCGCGAACACCCCCTACATCCAGCTCGGCATGGACGTGGGCACGGATCTCGTCCGGGAGGCGGCCCTGGCCGCGGGCCTGGACGAGGAGCAGCTCGCCTCGATCACCCCGACGTTCTCCCTGGGCACCTCGGCGCCGAGCGCGATCCGGCTGGCCGGCGCGTACGCGACCTTCGCGGACAGCGGACGGCAGATCGACCCGTACTCGGTCACGAAGGTGGAGAAGAATGGCAAGCCGGCCTACGCGCACGAGCAGAAGAGCGAGCAGGCGTTCACGTCCGACGTGGCGAACAACGTGACGGACGTGCTCAGGACCGTCGTGGAGGCCGGGACCGGCACGGCGGCGAAGCTCGGCGCCCGTCCGGTGGCCGGCAAGACGGGGACGACGGACGGCAACCGCTCGGCCTGGTTCGCGGGCTACACCCCGCAGCTGTCCACCGCCATCGGCATGTACCGCGTCGACCCCAACGCGAAGAACCAGGAGTTCCTGTCGATGCGCGGGGTCGGCGGCCAGCCGACGATCCACGGCGCGTCGTTCCCCGCGGAGATCTGGGCCGACTACATGGGCAAGGCGCTGAAGGGCGTGCCGGTGCGGCAGTTCGATCCGCCGCGGCCCATCGGCGAGAAGATCTTCGGCGGCGGGGCCTCCCCCTCCCCCGCGCCGGCGCCCTCGGCTTCGCCGTCCGCGTCTCCGTCGGAGACCGCCGAGCCGTCGCCGTCGGCTCCCCCGTCCCCCTCGCCCAAGCCGAGCCGGACCTGCGGGCTGCTCGACCCGCGGTGCCGCACGGGAGACCACGAGGGCACCGACGGCGGCACCCCGGCCGGGCCCGGGGCCACCAGCGGGGCCACCGGAGGACCGGGCGGCCAGGAGGGCGACCTCGGCGACGAACCGGCGCCGCCGGGGCAGAGCCGGCGCCAGGGAGGCGGTCTGTTCGGCTGATCCGCCCCGTGAGAGGGGCGATTCGCTCCGTATGAGAAGCCTCGGGACCGGCTCGTTCACTCGGAACGGTCCCGAGGTTTTCCACAGGCGCGGGGTTGTCCACAGGCTCCAGCGGGCCACAGGCGGGTACGGCAGGATGGGCGCATGAGGAGCGTGCGGGACGACCAGCTTGTACGGCCCACCGTCGAGGACGAGGTGGCCGCCGCCGGCAGTGAGCTCATCGGCGGGCCGGCCGGGCGGCGGGCGCTGCGCGGCGGGTGGCGGGTCCCGGTCCGGATCATCGCGCTGGTGATGATCGGGATGTTCGCGCTCGGCATGGTGCAGAAGGCGCCCTGTTACGACCACGGGTGGTTCTTCGGGGCCACCACCCAGTACACGCACGCCTGTTACTCCGACATCCCGCACCTGTTCGCGGGGCGCGGCTTCGACCAGGGGCTCATTCCGTACCTGGACAAGATCCCGCGGTCGGCGGGCGACATGGACTTCCTGGAGTACCCGGTGCTCACCGGGCTGTTCATGGAGGTCGCCGCGCTGATCACACCGGGCGGCGGCAGCATCCAGCACCGCGAGCAGCTCAACTGGTTCGCCAACGCGGGGATGCTGCTGGTCTGCGCGGTGATCATCGCGGTGTGCGTGGCCCGGACGCACCGGCGCCGCCCCTGGGACGGGCTGCTGGTCGCCCTGGCCCCGGCCTTCGCCCTGACGGCCACGATCAACTGGGACCTGTTCGCGGTCGCGCTGACCGCGGCCGCGATGTACATGTGGTCGCGCGGGAAGCCCGTCGCGACGGGCGTCCTCATCGGGCTGGCGGCCGCGGCGAAGCTCTACCCGGTGCTGTTGCTCTGGCCGTTGCTGCTGCTGTGCTGGCGGGCCGGCCGGCCGAGGGCGTTCCTGACGTCCCTCGCCGCGGCGGCGGGCGCCTGGCTGGTGGTGAACCTGCCGGTGATGTTCGTCTACGACGCCTCGGGCGCCCACATCCGGCCCGGCTGGGCGAAGTTCTACACCTTCAGCCAGGAGCGGCCGGTCGACTACGGCTCGCTGTGGCTGCTCATCTCACAGAAGACCGGCGATCCGCTGGCGGACGTCAACACCTATGCCACGGCACTGATGATCATCGGCGCGCTGGCCCTGGGCGCCCTGGCCCTGTGCGCGCCCCGGCGGCCGCGCTTCGCGCAGCTGGCCTTCCTGGTGGTGGCCCTGTTCGTGCTCACCAACAAGGTCTATTCGCCGCAGTACGTGCTGTGGCTGATCCCGCTCGCGGCGCTGGCCCGGCCCAGGTGGCGCGACTTCCTGATCTGGCAGGCGTGCGAGGTGCTCTACTTCCTGGGCATCTGGTTCTACCTGGCGTACATCGGCGACGGCGACAAGCACCAGGGGCTGCCCCTGGAGGGCTACCAACTGGCCCTGGCGCTGCACCTGCTGGGCACGCTCTACCTCTGCGCCGTGGTGGTGCGCGACATCCTCGCCCCGGAGCGGGACGGCGTCCGGCGCGACGGATCGGACGACCCCTCGGGCGGCCTCCTGGACGGCGCTCCGGACATACGGGTCCTGGGCTCCGCGCGCCGGAGGTACCGGCCCGTGGAGCGCGTGGAGGGACATGTCCAGTGGGGCACCGGGGGCGGCGGCGTGTAGCCGCCGTCCCGGGGCCCGGTCACCACGGGGGGGTGGATCAGTGGTCGACCAGCCGGTCGAACTGGGTGGTGGTGTGCCGCAGATGGGCCACCAGTTCGTCGCCGACCTGCGGCGCGGGGGCGTCGTCCGGCACGAAGAGGATCGAGCACTGCATGTGCGGGGGCTCGGCGAACCAGCGCTGCTTGCCGGCCCAGACGAAGGGCGACAGGTTGCGGTTCACCGTCGCCAGGCCCGCGCGGGCGGCACCCTTGGCGCGCGGCATCATGCCCTGCAGCGACTTGGGCGCCTCCAGGCCCACGCCGTGCGAGGTGCCGCCGGCCACCACCACGAGGTAGCCGTCGCCGGCCACCTTCTGCTGGCGGTAGCCGAAGCGGTCGCCCTTGGCGACGGGCGTGACGTCCAGGACGGAGCCGCGGTAGCCGGTGGCGTCGTGGTCGCCGAGCCACAGCCGGGTGCCGATGCGGGCCCGGAAGCGGGTGTGCGGGTACTGCTGCTGGAGCCGGGCGAGTTCGTCGGCCTTGAGGTGGCTGACGAACATGGTGTGCAGCGGCAGGTGGGCGGCGCGCAGCCGCTCCATCCACGCGGCCACCTCGTCGACGCCGGTGCTGCCGTCGCCCCGGTCGAGCGGGAGGTGTATGGCGAAGCCCTCCAGACGCACGTCCTCGATGGCGGCGTGCAGCTTGGGCAGGTCCTCCTCGCTGATGCCGTGCCGCTTCATGCTGCTCATGACCTCGACGACGACGCGCGCGCCGACCAGGCCGCGCACCCCTTCGACCGAGGAGACCGAACGGATGGCGCGGTCCGGCAGCGGCACCGGCTCCTCGCCGAGCCGGAAGGGGGTGAGCACCAGCAGATCGCCGCCGAAGAGGTCCTTGGCCCGGGCCGCCTCGTAGGTCGTGCCGACGGCGAGGAGGTCGGAGCCGAAGCGGGTGACCTCCTCCGCCAGCCGTTCGTGGCCGAAGCCGTAGCCGTTCCCCTTGCAGACCGGGACGATGCCCGGGAACTGCTGGATGACGGACTGCTGGTGTGCCCGCCAGCGCTGGGTGTCGACGTAGAGCGTGAGCGCCATGGCCGGTCCCGGAACCTTTCCCTGGGTGTGGTCGGAGCTGTTCGGACAGCTGGGTCAGCGGCGCGACATGTAGATGTCGAGGGCCTTGTGGAGCAGCTTGTTGAGCGGGAAGTCCCACTCTCCGAGGTACTCGGCCGCCTGACCGCCGGTGCCGACCTTGAACTGGATGAGGCCGAAGAGGTGGTCGCTCTCGTCCAGCGAGTCGCCGATGCCGCGCAGGTCGTAGACGCTCGCGCCGAGCGCGTAGGCGTCGCGCAGCATCCGCCACTGCATCGCGTTGGACGGGCGGACCTCGCGCTTGTGGTTGGCGGAGGCGCCGTAGGAGTACCAGACGTGCCCGCCGACGATCAGCATCGTCGCGGCGGCCACGGCCTCGCCTTCGTGGATGGCGAAGTACAGCCGCATGCGGTTGGGGTCCTCGGTGTTGAGGGCCGTCCACATGCGCTGGAAGTAACTGAGCGGCCGCGGGCGGAACTTGTCGCGCTCCGCGGTGATCTCGTAGAGGTGCTGCCAGGTGGCCAGGTCCTCGTAGCCGCCCTGGACGACCTCGACGCCGGCCTTCTCGGCCTTCTTGATGTTGCGGCGCCACAGCTGGTTGAAGCCCTTGTGGACGTCCTCCAGGGAGCGGTTCTGCAGCGGCACCTGGAAGACGTAGCGCGGCTGGACGTCGCCGAAGCCGGCTCCCTCCTCCTCGCCCTGCTGCCAGCCCATGCGGCGGAGCTTGTCGGAGACCTCGAAGGCGCGCGGCTCGATGAAGGTGGGCTCGACGTCGCGCAGGCGCTTGGCGTCCGGGTCCGCGATGCCCTTCTTGATCGCGTCGGCGTCCCAGCGGCGGATGACGACGGGCGGGCCCATCTTCACCGAGAAGGCGCCCTGCTTCTTCAGGTGGGCCAGCATCGGCTGGAGCCAGTCCTCGAGGTTCGGGGCGTACCAGTTGATCACCGGGCCCTCGGGGAGGTAGGCCAGGTAACGCTTGATCTTGGGCAGCTGCCGGTAGAGCACGAGGCCCGCGCCGACCATCTGGCCGTTCTTGTCGAACCAGCCCAGGTTCTCCGAGCGCCACTCGCCCTTGACGTCCGCCCATGCCGGGACCTGCATGTGACTGGCAGCGGGCAGGCTCTGGATATATGCCAGATGCTGCTGTCGGCTGATGGTCCTCAGGGTCAGGCTCATGCGGGGCGCTCCTCGGCAGGTGTGTCCCCAGGGTCGGGGCTCCGGCTCTCGCGCCGAAGCCTACTGCGACCGGGGAGCGCCCCGTTTGGGCGTACGGTCCGTTATCCGATCAGACCCCCGAAGAGTCCGCCGTGGGCCATGCCCAGGAAGAAGCCGACGGCCGAGGCGCCGAGGAAGATGATCAGCAGGAACCGCTCGCCGGTGGTGGCGGAGATGAACTGGCCCCAGGCCCCGGTGAGGATGCCCGCCAGCCCGCTCCACGAGCTCAGCAGGTGCAGGTCCTTGAACGCCGAGGAGACGAAGGCCAGCAGGCCCAGCACGACCGTCACCCCGACCAGGGTGTTCTGCAGGGGATGGGGCTTTCCGTCGCTGTTGAGCACCGCGTTGACCAGGGAGCGCGGGCTGCGCGGTGAGGGGGACTGCCGGACGGCCTGTGTCATGGGGCTACCTCCTGAAGGCAGGCGGCGCGGAGTGGCGCCGGTCACACCCGATGCGTCCAGGGTGAGGGTCGCGGGCGCCGGATTTCAACCGGACGCCCGGGAGCGGGTACTCTGGACGGTCTGCATCGGTATCTGCCCGGACCCGGCATCGGTCCCGGGGGCTACCCGGGGATTCCCGCTGATGGTCCGTGCTGCTTGTCAGTGTCGGCCGATACCGTTGTTCACGCATCACGACCCTCCTGCCACGGATCGACCGTGGCCGCTGAGTCCAAAGGAGGTGGGTTCCACATGCGTCACTACGAGGTGATGGTCATCCTCGACCCCGATCTGGAGGAGCGCGCTGTCTCCCCCCTGATCGAGAACTTCCTCTCCGTCGTCCGTGAGGGCAACGGAAAGGTCGAGAAGGTCGACACCTGGGGCCGTCGTCGTCTCGCTTACGAGATCAAGAAGAAGCCCGAGGGCATCTACTCGGTCATCGACCTGCAGGCCACGCCTGAGGTCGTCAAGGAGCTCGACCGCCAGATGAACCTGAACGAGTCGGTCCTCCGGACCAAGGTCCTCCGCCCCGAGACCCACTGAACCCCAGCGGTTCAGAGGTAATCGGGCTGTATCTCCACGAGTAGCAAGCAGCCAGCAGCACACCCGCCGAGAGGTTCATCCATGGCAGGCGAGACCGTCATCACGGTCGTCGGCAATCTCGTCGACGACCCCGAGCTGCGCTTCACCCCGTCCGGTGCGGCGGTCGCGAAGTTCCGTGTCGCGTCCACCCCCCGCACCTTCGACCGCCAGACCAACGAGTGGAAGGACGGCGAGAGCCTCTTCCTCACGTGCTCGGTGTGGCGGCAGGCGGCGGAGAACGTCGCCGAGTCGCTCCAGCGAGGCATGCGCGTCATCGTGCAGGGCCGGCTGAAGCAGCGGTCCTACGAGGACCGCGAGGGCGTCAAGCGCACGGTCTACGAGCTCGACGTCGAAGAGGTCGGCGCCAGCCTGAAGAACGCCACGGCGAAGGTCACCAAGACCTCGGGTCGCGGTGGCCAGGGTGGCTACGGCGGTGGCGGCGGCGGTAACCAGGGCGGCGGCTGGGGCTCCGGCCCCGGCGGCGGCCAGCAGGGCGGCGGCGGGGCTCCCGCCGACGACCCCTGGGCGACCGGCGCTCCGTCCGGCGGCCAGCAGGGCGGCGGAGGCAACTGGGGCGGCGGCTCCGGCAACTCCGGCGGCTACTCGGACGAGCCGCCCTTCTAGGCCCCTCGTGGGCCCGGGCCTCCGGCCCGAGGGCGACAGCAACTTCTTGAAGACATAGGGAGAAAAGACAATGGCGAAGCCCCCGCCGCGCAAGCCCAAGAAGAAGGTCTGCGCGTTCTGCAAGGACAAGACCGCTTACGTGGACTACAAGGACACGAACATGCTGCGGAAGTTCATTTCCGACCGCGGCAAGATCCGTGCCCGTCGCGTGACCGGCAACTGCACTCAGCACCAGCGTGACGTCGCCACGGCCGTGAAGAACAGCCGTGAGATGGCGCTGCTGCCCTACACCTCGTCCGCGCGATAAGGGAAGGGTGACCAACTAATGAAGATCATCCTCACCCACGAGGTCTCCGGCCTCGGCACCGCCGGTGACGTCGTCGACGTCAAGGACGGCTACGCCCGCAACTACCTGGTCCCGCGCGGTTTCGCGATCCGCTGGACCAAGGGTGGCGAGAAGGACGTGGCGCAGATCCGCCGCGGCCGCAAGCTGCGCGAGATCGCCACGATCGAGCAGGCCAACGAGGTCAAGGGTCAGCTGGAGGGCGTCAAGGTCCGCCTTGCCGTCCGTGCCGGCGAGGCCGGCCGTCTGTTCGGCTCGGTGACCCAGGCCGACGTCGCGTCCGCGATCAAGACGTCGGGTGGCCCCGAGGTCGACAAGCGCCGCGTCGAGCTCGGCTCGCCGATCAAGACCCTGGGCGCCCACGAGGTGTCCGTGCGTCTGCACGCCGACGTCGTCGCCAAGCTGGGCGTCGAGGTCATCGCCGCCTGAGCCTGAGCGCTCACTCGGCATGAGGAAGGGCCGCACCCCTCGGGGTGCGGCCCTTCTGCCGTTGCTCCTCAGCCGCGCACGGCGCCGGTGACGATCCAGCGGCCGGAGCGGGCACGCAGCCACAGGGTCACCATCCGGGCCGTCATCATCAGCGCCATGGCCCACCACAGGGCCGTCAGGCCGCCGCCCAGGGCCGGGACGAGCAGTGCGGCGGGGGCGAAGACCGCGAGGACCACCAGCATCGCCCCGGCCAGGTACGGCCCGTCGCCGGCGCCCATCAGCACGCCGTCCAGCACGAAGACGACGCCCGCCACCGGCTGGCTGAGCGCGGCGACCAGCAGCGCCGGCAGGAGCGCGTCCCGCACGGTCGCGTCCGAGGTGAACAGCGGGACGACGAGCGGCCGTGAGATCACGACCAGCGCCCCCAGCACCACGCCGGTGGCGACGCCCCACTGGACCATGCGCCGGCAGGCGGCGCGGGCCCCGTCGGTGTCGCCCGCGCCCAGGTACCGGCCGATGATCGACTGGCCGGCGATGGCGATCGCGTCCAGGGCGAAGGCCAGCAGGTTCCACAGGGCCAGCACCACTTGGTGGGCGGCCACCTCCCGGTCGCCCAGCCGGGCCGCGACCGCCGTCGCGATCATCAGCACCGCGCGCAGGGCGAGCGTGCGGACCAGCAGCGGCACCCCGGCCCGGGCGCAGGCCCGGATGCCGGCGGCGTCCGGCCGCAGCGAGGCACCGTGCCGCCGGGCGCCCCGGACGACGACGGTGAGGTAGGCGGCGGCCATGGCGCACTGGGCCGCGACGGTGCCCCAGGCCGAGCCGGCGATGCCCCAGCCGGCGCCGTAGACGAAGGCGAGATTGAGCACGCCGTTGGCGGCGAAGCCGCCGATGGCGACGTACAGCGGCGTGCGGGTGTTCTGCAGGCCGCGCAGCACTCCGGTGGCCGCGAGGACGGCGAGCATGGCCGGGATGCCGAGCGCGCTGATCCGCAGGTAGGTGATGGCGTACGGGGCGGAGTCCGGCGAGGCGCCGAAGAGGCGGACGAGGCCGGGGGCCGTGGGCAGGACGGCCAGCGCGATGGCGGTGCCGAGCAGCAGGGCGAGCCAGATGCCGTCCATGCCCTGCCGGATGGCGCCCGGCAGGTCCCCGGCGCCGACGCGGCGCGAGACGGCCGCGGTGGTGGCGTAGGCGAGGAAGACGAAGACGCCGACGGCGGTGGTGAGCAGCGGGGCGGCCACGGCGAGACCGGCGAGCTGTCCGGTCCCGAGGTGGCCCACGATGGCGGTGTCGGCCAGGACGAAGAGGGGCTCGGCGACGAGGGCGCCGAAGGCGGGCAGGGCGAGGGCGAGGATCTCGCGGTCGTGCCGGCGGCCGGCGCGTATTCGGCTCTCGAGGGCTTCGCTCACACGTTCCATTGAATCGTCCACAGGTAATGAGCGCAACTATATTCTGGTGCTTACTGCCGGTGGCTGGGTGTGATCTTCTCTGCGCCGTTTGTCGTGATCTCGGGCCGAGCGGGAAAGTTTTTCTCCTCAACAGCCAGTGGACGGTAAAAGTGCAGGTCAAGAGCGATGGTCCGAGCATCCTGCGGGTTTGTCCACAGCGGTTTCCCCCGGCTCGTGCACAGGATCCGGGGGGTTCTCCACAGAATGGGCCCCGTCATCCACACCGCCTGTGGATAACCAGATTGGCTGACGGTGCCCGCGGGCCTACCGTGGACCGGCGCCCCCCGTCTGTTCCCGTCTCGCAGCGTGTGCCGTCACAGGCATCCCCGCAAGCGGAACCGGGCGTCTTGTTTGTCGGTGCCGTGCCCTAAGAAGGAGAGCACGGCGAGGTCCGCGGCGCGGACGGGAGGAGGTGGCGGTGAGCGTCCACGAGCCCATGGACGAGCCCTGGGGCGACGGCCCGGGCGACCGCCTGCCGTTCCCCCGGCGCCGGGGCGAGGGCAAGGGCCGCGAGCAGCGGGACAGCGAGGACGGCGGCTCCTGGCAGGGGTCGCAGGGCGGGGGCTTCGAGCGCGTCCCGCCGCAGGACCTCGACGCGGAGCAGTCGGTGCTCGGCGGCATGCTGCTGTCCAAGGACGCCATCGCCGACGTCGTCGAGATCCTCAAGGGCAACGACTTCTACCGGCCCGCCCACGAGACCGTCTACCAGGCGATCCTCGACCTCTACGCCAAGGGCGAGCCGGCCGACCCGATCACGGTGGCGGCCGAGCTCACCAAGCGCGGCGAGATCGCCCGGGTGGGCGGCGCGGCGTATCTGCACACCCTGGTCCAGACCGTCCCCACCGCGGCCAACGCCGAGTACTACGCCGAGATCGTCCACGAGCGCGCCGTCCTGCGCCGCCTGGTCGAGGCGGGCACGCGGATCACGCAGATGGGATACGCGGCCGACGGCGACGTCGACGACATCGTCAACAACGCCCAGGCCGAGATCTACGCGGTCACCGAGCAGCGCACCACCGAGGACTACCTCCCGCTCGGCGACATCATGGAGGGCGCGCTCGACGAGATCGAGGCGATCGGCTCGCGCAGCGGCCAGATGTCCGGCGTCCCGACGGGCTTCACCGACCTCGACGCCCTGACGAACGGCCTGCACCCGGGCCAGATGATCGTCATCGCCGCCCGTCCGGCGATGGGAAAGTCGACGCTCGCGCTGGACTTCGCCCGGGCCTGCTCGATCAAGAGCAATCTGCCGAGCGTGATCTTCTCCCTCGAAATGGGCCGCAACGAGATCGCGATGCGCCTGCTGTCCGCCGAGGCCCGCGTCGCCCTGCACCACATGCGCTCGGGCTCCATGACGGACGAGGACTGGACGCGTCTCGCCCGCCGCATGCCCGACGTCTCCGCGGCGCCGCTCTACATCGACGACTCGCCGAATCTGTCGATGATGGAGATCCGCGCCAAGTGCCGCCGGCTGAAGCAGCGCAATGACCTCAAGCTCATCGTCATCGACTACCTCCAGCTGATGCAGTCGGGCGGCGCCCGCCGTCCCGAGAGCCGTCAGCAGGAGGTCTCGGACATGTCGCGAAACCTCAAGCTCCTCGCCAAGGAGCTGGAAGTCCCGGTCATCGCGCTGTCCCAGCTGAACCGAGGCCCGGAGCAGCGCACGGACAAGAAGCCGATGGTCTCCGACCTCCGTGAGTCGGGTTCGATCGAGCAGGACGCCGACATGGTCATCCTGCTGCACCGCGAGGACGCCTACGAGAAGGAGTCCCCGCGCGCGGGCGAGGCCGACCTGATCGTCGCCAAGCACCGTAACGGTCCGACGGCCACGATCACGGTGGCCTTCCAGGGCCACTACTCGCGCTTCGTGGACATGGCGCAGACGTAGCGGCCCGGTGCCGGTGGGCATGCCCTCCCCGGAGACCCCCGTCCCCCGGGGAGGGGCGCCCTCACTGCCGGTTGGCCTCGACCTCCAGCGAGATCGTGATCTTCTCGCCCACGGCCCCGCCCGCCGGGCCGGCCGTGACGCCGAAGTCGGAGCGGTTGATCTCGGCGGTGGCGGAGAAGCCGGCGACGGGATTGCCGTCGAAGCCGCTGCCGAAACCGTTCACCTCCAGGGCGAGGGCGACGGGACGGGTGACACCGCGCAGGGTGAGGTCGCCGTCGACCAGGAAGCCGTCGTCCGTGGCGCGCACGCCGGTGGAGGCGAAGGTCATCTCCGGGAACGTCCGGGTGTCGAGGAAGTCCGCGCCGTGGACGTGCTCGTCACGCTGGGCGTTTCCGGTGGAGACGGAGCCCGTCCGGACGGTCGCGGTGACCGAGGACTCCAGCGGGTTCTCCGCCAGGACGATCCGGCCCTCGAAGGAGTCGAAGCGGCCGCGGACCTTGGCGATGCCCAAGTGCCGGACGGAGAAGGAGACTTCCGAGTGGACCGGGTCGATGGCCCAGGTCCCTGTGGTGTAACCGGGGACGGTCGCGAGCAGGGCGGCGACGGACGAGGACGGAGCGGACATCAAAAGCCCCCCGGGGGTTGGTGGTTGAGAGGTCATCTGCTGAGTTCTCAAGCAACATACCGCCTCGGTGTTGAGAGCTCAACTACTTGTTAGACTGGATCCATGACGGAACACTCCGAGACCCGCTGGCTCGATGACCGCGAACAGCGGATCTGGCGCACCTTCATGTCGGCCAGCATCGAGCTCCAGGCCCATCTCGACCGCCAGTTGCGGGTCGACGCGGGGATGCCCGTCGCGTACTACGAGATCCTGGTGATGCTGTCCGAGACTCCCGGCCGGTCCCTGCGGATGAGCCGGCTGGCCGAGCTCTGCAACTCCTCGCGCAGCCGCCTCTCCCATGCCGTCGCCGCCATGGAGAAGTCCGGCTGGGTCAGCCGCTGTGCCATCGAGGGCGACCGGCGCGGCGCGGTGGCCGAGCTCACCGACGCCGGGTACGAGGTGCTGCGGCAGGCGGCTCCCGGTCACGTCACCGAGGTCCGCGAGACGCTGTTCGAGGCGCTGACCGAGGAGCAGCTCCACGCTCTGGGGGAGATCGGTGCGGCGCTCAAGGTCCGGCTGAAGGAGCGGGGTTGTTCGCGGTATGGGCGCGGCGAACATTGTTGACCTGTAGGTACAGAAAGCCGTAGGATCCTGATCATGGGCAGGCCGAAGCAGTTCGATCCGGACGTCGCCGTGGAGCGGGCGATGGAGGTGTTCCACCGCAAGGGGTACGCCGCCACGACGCCGCAGGACCTCGTCGACGCGCTCGGCATCGGCAAGGGCAGCCTGTACAACGCGTTCGGCAGTAAGCACGCCCTGTTCGAGCTGGCGTTGCGCCGTTACCAGGACGGTCAGGCGCTCGCGCTGATCGAGATGCTGGAAGGGGTCGGGCCGGTCAAGGAACGGCTGCGCCGGACGCTGCGGTTCCTGGCCGGGGCGGACCTCGCGGATCCGGACCGGCAGGGCTGTCTGGCGATCAACATCGCGGCCGAGCTGGGGTGTTCGGACGACGCGGCGATCGCGCTCGTACGCCGCATGTTCGACCGGGCGGAGAGCGAGTTCCTGGCGCTGGTCGAGGAGGGGCAGCGTGCGGGGGAGATCGACGCCGGGCGGGATGCCCGGGCCCTGGCGAGTCTGCTGCTCAACTCTCTCGTCGGGTTGCGGCTGTTGGCGCGGGTCGCGGAGGGGCCGGAGCGGTTGGAGCGGGTGATCGACGCGGTGGTCGACGGGCTCTGACCGTCTTTTGGCGGGGCGGTGTTCCGGGTTTCCTCCGGGGCTTCCTTCTGGGCTCCTTCTCGGGTGCCGCCCCTTTTTCCGCTCGAATTTTGTACCTGTAATTCAAGAAAAGGGGAGAATCATGGACCTCGGACTCGGATCCAAGACCGCCGTCGTCACCGGTGCCAGCCGGGGCATCGGGTTGGCCACCGTCAGGACGCTGGTCGCCGAGGGCGTCCGTGTCGTGGGCGGGGCCCGTACGGTCGGCCCGGAGCTCGCCGAGACCGGTGCCGTCGCGGTGCGGGCCGATCTGAGCACGCCGGAGGGGGTCGCGACGTTCATGGAGCAGGCCCTCGCGGAGCTGGGTGGCATCGACCTGCTCGTCAACAACGTGGGGGCCGGTGACGATCTCCGGCTCGGGGGGTTCCTCGGGGCCGACGACGAGCAGTGGCGGTATGTGTTCGACCTCAACCTGATGAGTGCGGTGCGGGTGAGCCGGCTCGCCCTGCCGAGCCTGGTGGAGAGGCGCGGTGCCGTCGTCAACGTCTCGTCGGTCAACGGGCGGCTGCCGGCGGCCGGTCCGGTCGCGTACAGCGCGGCGAAGGCGGCGCTCACGGCGTTGGGGAAGTCCCTGGCGGAGGAGTTCGGGCCGCAGGGGGTGCGGGTCAACACGGTGTCGCCGGGCGTGGTCCGCAGCTCGATCTGGGACGGGCCGGACAGCTTCGGCGGGAAGGCCGCGGCTGCTGCGGGGGTGGACGACTACGACGCGTTCCTGCGGGCGCTTCCCGGGGAGTTCGGGATCACGGTGGGGCGGATCGGGGAGCCGTCGGAGGTCGCGGCGTTGATCGCCTTCCTGTTGTCGGACCGGGTGGCGGGGTACATCACGGGGGCGGAGTACGTGATCGACGGGGGGACGGTCAAGGTGGTTTGAGGAGGGGTGTGTTGGGGGCGGGGTCGCGTGCGCTGGGTTCGGAGGGGGTTTTGCCCCGGCCCCGCCCTTTCACCGTTTCTTCCGGGCTCCGCCCGGGCCCGGCCGCCCCCCGGGCGGAGGGCGGGGCTTCGCCCCTGCACCTCACCGGGGCTCCGCCCGCCCTTGAGCGGGTCAGCACCCCGGAACCGCTCCCAACCCCGGCCCGGACGGGCCTCTGCGACGATGGGGTCATGCACCGCGTCGGAGTCCTCGCCCTCGACGGCGTCATTCCCTTCGAGCTCGGGATTCCCTCCCGCATCTTCGGTGCCGCGCGGGACTCCTCCGGGCGCCCGCTCTACTCCGTCGCCACCTGCAGTCTGGACGGCCAACCGGTGCGTACCGACGCCGACTTCGAGCTCGCCGTCGGGCATGACGCGGCGCTGCTCGCGGACGTGGACACGGTGGTGATCCCGCCCTCGCACTCCCTCGAGTCGGTCAAGGAGGAGGGCGTGCTGCCGGGGCCGCTGCGCCGGGCGCTGGCGGGGGTGCGGCCGGGGACGCGGATGGTGGCCATCTGCACCGGGACGTTCGTCCTGGCGGCGGCGGGGCTGCTGGACCGGCGGCCGGCCACCACGCACTGGCGGGAGACGGAGCGGCTGCGGCGGCTGTTCACGACGGTGCGGGTGGACCCGGACGTCCTGTTCGTGGACGACGGCGACGTCCTCACCTCGGCCGGTGCCGCGGCGGGGGTGGACCTGTGCCTGCACATCGTGCGCCGTGACCACGGCAGCGCCGTCGCCAACCGGGTGGCCCGCACCTGCGTGGTGCCGCCCTGGAGGGACGGCGGCCAGGCGCAGTTCGTCCGTCGGCCCGTACCGGACCCCGACAGCGGCGGCACGGCCGCCACCCGTGCCTGGGCGCTGGAGCGGCTCGGAGAGCCCCTCACCCTGGCCGCGCTCGCCGCGCACGCGGGGATGAGCGTGCGGACCCTGACCCGGAGGTTCCGGGACGAGGTGGGGATGAGCCCGGGGCAGTGGCTGGCGCAGCAGCGCGTGGACCGGGCCCGGCACCTGCTGGAGACCACGGACTGGCCGGTGGACCGCGTCGCCGGGCGGGCCGGCTTCGGTACGGGGGCGTCGCTGCGCGGGCACTTCCAGGGGGCCGTCGGCGTCTCGCCGCAGGCGTACCGGCGGACGTTCCGCCGGGGTCCGGTGCCCCAACAGCCGCTCAGTAGCCGACGGTGAACCGGGTGCCCCGGTGCCGGGGCCGTTCGGCCTCGTCCAGCAGGGCGATCGCGAAGTCCTCCATGGAGACGGTGGAGTTGCCGCGCTCGTCGACCAGCAGCTCGTCCCGGCCCACTCGGTAGGTGCCGGTCCGTGTGCCCGGTTCGAGGAGGGCGGGCGGGCTCACGTACGTCCAGTCCACCGCGTCGCCGGTGCGGCGGCAGACCGCGAGCTGGTCGGTGCACGCCTGCGCGATGGGCCGCCAGGCTGCGGGCACCCAGGACGGGTCGTCGAGCACCGCGCCGCCGCCCGGCAGGGTGAGGCTGCCGGCGCCGCCGACGAGCAGCAGACGCGTGCCGGTGCCGGCCAGGCCGGCGAGCAGGCCTTCGGTGGCGGTGACGAGGAGGTGTTCGCTCCCGGGGGCGGGCCGGGTCGCGCCGATCACGACGTCCTGGCCGGCGGCGAGCCGGGCGACGTCGGCGGGGTCGGTCGCGTCGCCCGTGCGGATGTGGACGGGCGGGCGCCATGTTTCACGTGAAACCGGGTGCCCGCCGGGGCGTTCGCGGACGACGGCGGTGACCTCGTGGCCGCGGGCCCGGGCCTCGGCGACGACGCGGCGGCCGACGTTCCCGGCGGCTCCGAAGACGGTGATGCGCATCATTTCTCCCATGGTCAGGTGTGGGCCGGCAGGGCGCGGCGCGGGCGTATTTGGGCCCCGGCGAGGGCACCGAGGACGACGAGACCGCCCAGAAGCTGGAGTCCGGTGAGCGTCTGGCCGAGGGCGAGCCAGCCGAGCGCGGTGGCGACGAGCGGGCTCAGCAGGCCGAGGAAGGCGACGTCGGTCGGAGGCATTTCGCGGATCCCCCGGAACCAGAGGGCGTAGGCGAAGGCGGTCCCGACCGCGGCGAGGTAGCCGAAACCGGCGAGCTGGGCCCCGGTCAGGACGGCCGGCGGCGGGCCCTCGACCCACAGGGCGACGGGGACGAGCAGCACCCCGCCCGCGACGAGCTGCCAGCCCGTGGTGGCGAGCAGCGGCGCGGGCGACGCCCAGCGCTTGCTGAGGACGACTCCGGTCGCCATGACGACCGCGCTGCCCAGCGCGGCGGCGACGCCGAGCCCGTCGAGCCGTGCCCCGGACCGCAGGACGAGCAGGCTGACGCCGGCCACTCCCACGACCCCGGCGGCCACGGCGCGGGCGGACAGTCGCTGTCCGAGCAGCCCGGAGGAGAGCAGTGCCGCCAGGAGCGGCTGGACCGCGCCGATGGTGGCGGCGATGAAGAGCAGAGCGAAGAACGCCCCGATGTTGAGGGTGCCGAGCACCGCCGCCCGCCACCACCAACTGCCGCTCGGCAGGCGGCGGGTGACGGCGACGAGCACGAGGCCGGCGGGGAGTGCCCGCACCACGGCGGCCAGCAGTGGGCGGCCGGGCGGCAGCCACTGCGTGGTGACGAAGTAGGTGGTGCCCCAGAGGGCGGGGGCGAGGGCGGTGATCAGCAGGGTCGTGAGGCGTTTGCTTAGCACTAAGGCAATGTAGCTCATCGCTAAGCTATTTCGCCGTGAGGTACCTCACCGCTAAGGCATTGCTAGGCTGGTCCGGTGGCAGATCACGTCGATTTCGTACTGGAGCAGTGGGCCGCCCGGCGTCCCGATCTGGACGTCTCCCCGATGGGGGTGATCGGCCGGCTGTCGCGGCTGCACCGGCTCGTCGAGGCCGAGCTGGCCCGGACGTTCAAGGCGCACGGGCTCGACGCCGGTTCGTTCAACATCCTCGCCACTCTGCTCCGCAGCGTGCCGCCGCACCGGCTCGCGCCCACGGAGCTGATGCGGGCCGGCATGGTGACCTCGGGTGCCGTCACCCAGCGCCTCGACCGGCTGGAGGCGCGCGGCCTGGTCACGCGCGCGCCCGACGAGACGGACGGGCGCGGGGTGCGCGTCGGGCTCACGGACGAGGGCCGGGCGCTGGTCGAGAGGGCGCTCCCGGACCACCTGGCCACGGAGCGGCGACTGCTGGAAGTGCTGGGGCAGGAGAGGCAGGAGGAACTCGCCGGGACCCTACGGGAGTTGCTGGAGTCGCTGGGGGACCGGGCCGAAGGCTGATCCGACCGGGCTGAAGGCCGACTCCGACCGGACCGAAGGCCGGCTCCGGGGGCGCCGGTCAGGGCGTCCCCGGAGCCTTCCGGGTGGTGACGTTCATCCGGTTCCACACGTTCGCCGTGCAGATCACCGCGATGAGCTGGGCGAGTTGTTCCTCGCCGAAGTGGTGTGCGGCGGCCTCGTAGACGTCGTCCGGGACGCCGCCCGGCAGCAGGGTGACGGACTCGGTCAGGGCGAGGGCCGCGCGCTCGGCGGCGGAGTAGAGGAGCGAGTCCTGCCAGGCGCTCAGCTGGTGGAGGCGCTCGTCGGTCTCGCCCGCCGCGTGGGCGTCACGGGTGTGGTAATCGATGCAGTAGGCACAGCGGTTGAGCTGTGAGGCCCGGATCTGGGCCAGTTCGAGGACAACCGGGTCGAGACCCGCGCGGGCGGCGCCGTCGAGGGCCAGGACGGCCTTGAAGACCTTGGGTGCGGTGGTTCGGAAGTCCATGCGCTGGGCGGTGAGGTCGATCTTCGTCATGGGACCACCGTAGGAGTGCCGAAGACCCTGGATAGGGTGCATTTCCATGACGGAAAACAGGGTCAATTCCATGCCGGTCTCCGGCGCCGACCTGCATCTCGAGCTCTCGGGCGGGGGCAGCCGCAGGGCCCGGCTGACCCGCGCCCTGCGCGAGGCGGTCCGGGAGGGCCGGCTCGCGCCCGGCACCCGGCTGCCGCCCTACCGTTCCCTCGCGACCGACCTCGGCCTGGCCCGCAACACCGTGGCCGAGGCGTACGCCGAACTCGTCGCCGAGGGCTGGCTGGTGGCCCGGCAGGGCTCCGGGACGAGCGTCGCGCCCCGGGCCGCGGCCCGGGTGCCCCGGCCGCGGCAGGTCCGTACCGCACCCGCGCCGCGGCCGGCCCTCAGCCTGGTGCAGGGGCAGCCGGACGCCGGGTCGTTCCCGCGCGCGGCCTGGGCCGCTGCGGCCCGGCGGGCACTGAACGCCGCTCCCAACGAGGCGTTCGGCCCGGGCGATCCGCGCGGCCGTCCCGAACTGCGGCGGGCGCTGGCCGACTACCTCGGACGGGCCCGCGGAGTGCGTACCGACCCGGAACGCATCGTCGTGTGCGCCGGGTTCGCGCACGCGCTGCGGCTGCTGTCCGGCGCAGGCGGTCCGCTGCGCGGCACGCTCGCCGTCGAGGCGTACGGCCTGCCGTTCCACCGGTCGATCCTGACCGGCGCCGGGCTGCGCACGCTGCCGCTTCCCGTGGACGAACACGGCGCCCGCACCGACCTGTTGGCGGGCGCCAAGGACGTGCGGGCGGCGCTGCTCACCCCGGCGCACCAGTTCCCGACCGGCGGACCGCTGGACCCGCGCCGCCGGGCGACGGCCGTCGACTGGGCGCGGGCGGGCAGCGGGCGGATCCTGCTGGAGGACGACTACGACGGGGAGTTCCGCTACGACCGCCAGCCCGTCGGCGCGGTCCAGGGCCTCGACCCCGAGCGGGTGGTCTACCTCGGGTCGGTCAGCAAGAGCCTCTCGCCCGCGGTGCGGGTGGGCTGGATGGTGCTCCCGGGGCATCTGGTGGACGACGTCCTCGCGCTCAAGGGCGAGCGGGAGGCCTGGACCGGGGTCACGGACCAGCTGGCGCTCGCGGACTTCCTCGACTCCGGGGCGTACGACCGCCACGTGCGCCGGATGCGCCAGCACTACCGCGACCGCCGGGACCGGCTCGTCGCCCTGCTCGCCGAACACGCCCCGCATCTCGGGGTGTCGGGGATCGCGGCCGGGCTGCACGCCGTCCTCCGGCTGCCGCCCGGCACGGAGGCGTCCGTCGTCCGGGCGGCGGCGCGGCGTGGGCTGGCCCTGGAGGGGCTCGCGCCGTACCGCCACCCGGAGAGCACCGATGAGGCGTACGACGGCCTGGTCATCGGCTATGCGACGCCGTCCGACCACACCTTCGCGAGCGCGCTGGACGTGCTGTGCCGGACGCTGCCGGCTCTGCCGTAACGGTTCTTCCGCCGTGGCCGTTTTTTGCGGGCGCGTTCGTGGCCTGTTGATCTACGGTGCCCGGATGAACAGCGCACACGAGGACTTCACCGCTCTGCTGCCCGCGACCCGCCGGGCTCTGCTGCACCGCGTCGCCACCACCCAGGCCGAGGGGCGTGCGCCGTCCCTGGTGGCGGCCGTGGTGCGGGAGGGACGCACGGTGTGGTCCGCCGGGCGGGGCGAGGTGGCCGGCGCCGCGCCGGACCCCGGGGCGACGCAGTACCGCATCGGCTCGCTCACCAAGTCCCTGGTCGCCGTGGCCGTCCTGCGGCTGCGCGACGAGGGCCTGCTCGACCTCGGCGACCCGCTCGGCAAGCACCTGGAGACGGCGGAGGGCGCCGACGCGACCGTCGCCCAGCTGCTCGCGCACAGCTCCGGACTGGCCGCCGAGGCGCGCGGGCCCTGGTGGGAGCGCACGGACGGGGCCCTGCGCCCCGAGCCCGCCGACCTCTTCGGCGACCGTCCGCGACCGCATCCGGCGGGCCGGGTGCACCACTACTCCAACCCCGGGTACGCGCTGCTCGGCGCGCTCGTCGAACGGCTGCGGGGCGAGCCCTGGTACGAGGTCCTGCGCCGGGAGGTGCTGCTGCCGCTCGGCATGGGGCGCACGACGTACGGTCCCGAGGCCCCGCACGCGGACGGGTGGGCCGTGCACCCCTGGGCGGACGCGCTGCTGCCCGAACCGGCCGCGGACACCGGCCTGATGGCGCCCGCCGGGCAGCTGTGGTCGACGGCCTCGGACCTCGCCCGCTTCGCCGCGTTCCTGCTGGACGGCGACGAGCGGGTGCTGTCCGCCGCGACGCTGGCGGAGATGCGGCGGCCGGCGGTGGAGCCGCAGGGTCCGGACTGGTCCCTTTCGTACGGCCTCGGCCTCCAACTGCTCCGCCGCGACGGGCGGGTCCTGGTCGGCCACACCGGCTCGATGCCCGGCTTCGTCGGCGCGCTCTGGGCGAGCCCGGACGACAGGATCGCCGCCGTCGCCCTCGCCAACCGGACGTCCATGGGGCCGCTGGTCCCGCTCACCGCCGATCTGGTGGGCACCGTCGCCGATGCGGAGCCTCGCATTCCGGAGGTCTGGCGGCCGGCCGGGGACGTGGCGCCGGAGCTGCTGGAGATCGCCGGGCCCTGGTACTGGGGCGCCCTGCCGTTCGCGCTGCGGATCCGCGCGGGCCGGGTCCTCGACCTGACGCCGCTGGGCGACGGCGGCCGCGCCGCGCGCTTCGCGCCCGGGCCGGACGGGACGTGGACCGGGCTCGACGGCTACTACGCGGGCGAGCCGCTCACCGTCGTCCGGCGCGCGGACGGCGGCGTGAGCCACCTGGACATCGGCACCTTCGTCCTGACCCGCGAGCCCTACGAGCGCGGCGGCGCCGTGCCCGGCGGGGTGGACGAGGGCGGCTGGCGCTGACCGGGACCCGGCCCGTGGGGGCGGCGTAGGGTCGGGGCGGAGACTGGCGGCGCCGGGACGCGGCGCGACTGCATTTTGACCTTGCACCTTGGAAGGCACCGTGACTGCGAACACCGCACCGGCCCTGCTCGACCTCGCGCCGATGGGCGCCGAGCACTTCGCCCGCATCGAGGACAAGATCGCCGCGCTGATGCGCACGCGCGAGACCGTCGTCACGATGCAGGGCGAGGCCCTGCTGCCGCTGGAGGCGTGCATCCGCTCGGCCGTGCGCCCCGGCAGCACCGCGCTCAACGTGGTCACCGGGCCGTACGGCGAGACGTTCGGCGGCTGGCTGCGGTCCTGCGGGGCGGAGGTGGTCACCGTGGCGGCGCCCTTCAGCGGGGCGGTGAGCCCGGACGAGATCGCCGCCGCGCTGCGGGCGAACCCGGCGATCGACTTCGTCAGCCTCGTCCACGCGGAGGCGGCGACCGGCAACACCAATCCCGTGGCGGAGATCGGGCGGGTCGTGCGCGAGCACGGCGCCCTGCTGATGCTCGACGCGGTCGCCTCCGTCGCGGCCGAGCCGCTGCTCACGGACGAGTGGGGCGTGGACCTCTGCGTCATCGGCGGGCAGAAGGCGATGGCCGGTCCGGCGGGGGTGTCCGTGGTGTCCGTCAGCGGCCGCGCCTGGGAGCGGATCGCCGCCAACGAGGCGGCGCCGCGCCGCTCGTACCTGTCCCTGCTGGACTGGAAGGAGCGCTGGCTCGACGGCGGCCGCGCGGTGCTGCCGCACGCGCCCGCGCAACTGGAGATGCTGGCCCTGGAGCAGGCCGCCGACCGCATCGCGGCGGACGGCCTGGACGCGGTGATCGCCCGGCACCGGGCGGCGCGGGGCGCCGTGCGGGCGGGGGTCCGGGCGCTGGGCGGTCTCACGCCGTACGTCGTGCGGCGTGAGGACGCCGCTCCGGCCGCGACGACGCTGCGGGCGCCGGACGGGGTCGACGCCCGCGACGTCGTCGCCGCGGCGCTGGCGGCCGACCCGTCCGTCCCGGTCCAGGCGGGCGGCGGGGCCCTGGCGAAGGAGATGATCCGCGTCAACCACTACGGGATGGCTGCGGACCGGGGGATCGTGCTGGCGTCGCTGGCGGCGCTGGGGGCGGGGCTGCGGGGGCTTGGTGTGGGTGGGGTGGATGTTGAGGGGGCTGTGGTGGCTGGTGGGGTGGAGTGGGATGTGGTGATTGGGGGGTGAGTTGGGGGGTGGGCTGGATGGGCCTGTTGGGCCTGTTGGTTCGGTTGGCTGGCCGGTTGGGGCGGCTGGGCGGGGTGGCTTCGGCGGTGGGCTGATGCGTCCGGGGGGCGGGCCGGTGTAGCGGGTTTGCGGGGGCCGTGGGGGCCGCGGTCGGGGCGTTGCGTGGGTGCGCGGCGTTTCGGCTGCGGTTTTTTTGTTTGCCCCGGACCCGCCCTTTCACCGTTTCCCCGGGGCAAGCCCCCGGCCCCCGGACCCCGGCCCCCGGACCCCGGACCCCAGACCCCGGACCCCAGACCCCGGGTCGCGCGACGGGCGGGGGCTCCGCCCCCTGCACCCCGGGCGGGGCTTCGCCCCTGCACCCCCATGGGGCTACCACCCCTCTGGCCTCCGCGGGGCTTCGCCCTGCGCCCTCGCGGGGATACTGGGCAACTCGCCACCGGCGACCGGGTGTTCGCCCTTCGCCCTCGTCCTCGCAGAGCTACCCCTCTGGGTCGCAGAGCTACCCCTCTGGGCCGCGGGGCTACCCCCTCTGGGCCCTGCTGGGGCTCCGCCGCCTGCACTCTGCCGGGGGTCCGCTCCAGGCGCGGCCTTTTCGGGGCTCCGCCCCGCGCTCCTCCGGCTGCGGCCCTGGGCCTTGCCGGGAGCTCCGCCCTTGGCCCTCGCGTTCCGGGGCTCCGCCCCCGGCCCCGTATCGCGGCTTCGCCGCTCGTCCTCAAGCGCCGGACGGGCTGGATTCGCTCCCCGGCGCGGAACCCGGCAACGCGGCTGTGCCGCGTTCGTCCTCGAACTCCCCCTCGAACTCCCCGGAGGGGGCAGCCCCGGACAGGGGAAGCGCCCCCAGCCTCGGAATCCGGTTCCGGGCCCGAAAACCAGCCTGTCCGGCGCTTGAGGACAACAACGCGGAGCGCAGTTCCGGGGCCCAGGGGGCGGAGCCCCGGTCAACGCGGCGAAGCCGCGCTGCAGATCTGGGCAAAGCCCAGCAGAAATGATGAAAGAGCGGGAATAGGGCAAATCCCTCCCACCCCCACCCCATCCCCACCCCTAGAATCGGAACCACCACCCCGCTTGCCCCACCCACCCCCGGAGCCCCGCCCCCATGCCGCGGAACGCCACCCCCACCACACCCCCCGCCCCCCTCCGCTCCGACGCCCGGCGCAACCGGCAGAGCATCCTCCAGGCGGCCCGATCCGCCTTCGAGGAAGAGGGGTTGGGGGTCCCGCTGGGAGAGATCGCCCGGCGTGCCGGTGTCGGTGCGGGCACCGTCTACCGGCATTTCCCTTCCAAAGACGCCCTGTTCAGGGCAACGGTCGTGGACAGGGTCCGGCTTTTCACCGACACCGCAAGGGAGTTGGCGGACGCAGAGGACCCGGGAAAGGTCTTCTTCCGCTACCTCGCCTCTGTCGTCCGGCTCTCCGCCCGCAACAAGGGTCTGTGCGACGCCCTGGAGGCCGGCGCGGAGGGCCGCTTCACCCCCTCGCCGGCCGTCGAGCGCGACTTCCGTGAGGCCCTGGACACCCTGCTCACCAGGGCCCAACAGGCAGGCGCAGTACGGAAGGACGTGTCGATCGACGACGTGATGGCCCTGCTCCTCGGCTGCCTCGCCATGGAGCAGCGGGGGAACGCGCCCGGCCGCTTGACCGCGCTCGTGTGCGACGGACTCCGGCCGGGTCGCAACGTGACGAAACTTCCCCCGAGACCCCCGAGAGCCCAGAAAAGGCGTGACGAAACGCGTTGCGCCGTCTGCGGCGGCCCACTGGCACCCGCCCGCACCGGCCGTCCGGCCCGTTACTGCGGCGCCCTCTGCCGCCAGAAGGCGTACAGGTCGCGCACCGGATCAAAGGCGTCAGTGTCAGCGTCAGAAGTGGTACTTGAACCCGAGGTGTGACGCCTCGAACCCCAGCCGCTCGTAGAACCGGTGCGCATCCATCCGCGTCGCGTCCGAGCTGAGCTGGAGCAGTACGCAGTCCAGGCGCCGGGCCTCCGCCAGGGCCCACCGCATCAGCCGGCTGCCCAGCCCCTTGCCGCGCTCGTCCGCGTGCACGCGCACCGCCTCGACGAGCGCCCGCCGGGCGCCGCGCCGTGAGAGGCCGGGGATGACGGTGAGCTGCAAGGTGCCTATGGGGCGGTCGCCGCGCACGGCGACGATCAGTTGCTGGTGGGGATCGGCGTCGATCGCGGCGAAGGCCGCGCGGTAGGGCGCCGGATCCTCCGGCGTCTCGCGGCGCGCGCCGAGCGGGTCGTCGGCCAGCATGGCCACGATGGCGGGAAGGTCGTCGGCGGTCGCGCGCCGGATCTCGAAGTCGCTCATGACCGGGACCCTACGCGCGCGACCCCGCCGTTCACGAGGCCGGAGCGAGAGATTCCACCGCGGCGACGAGGGG
This sequence comes from Streptomyces sp. AV19, assembly GCF_015999245.1. Lineage (GTDB taxonomy): Bacteria > Actinomycetota > Actinomycetes > Streptomycetales > Streptomycetaceae > Streptomyces. Next base: position 596,706 of record NZ_JAEAMR010000003.1, read on the forward strand.
CGCCAACTCGGGCCGCGCGGACGCCTCCTTGAGCGCCTCGTACAGCGCCGCGTCGTTCGTCGGACGGGCCTCGGCCAGCAGCGCGAGGCCGGCCTCGGTGACGTCGGTGTAGATGCCGCGCCGGTCGGTGTCGCAGAGATAGCGGGTCAGCAGGCCGCGGTCCTCCAGCCGGTTGACCAGGCGGGTCGTGGCGCTCTGGCTGAGCACGACCGCGTCGGCCACCTCGTTCATCCGCAGGTGGCCGCCCTCTCCGCTGTGCTGGCGGCTGAGCACGTCCAGGACGGAGAACTCGCGCACGCTCAGGCCGTGGCCCGACTGGAGCGCCCGCTCGATGTGCGACTCGATGCGGCCGTGCAGCGCGGAGAGCGCGCACCAGCCCTGGGCCAGGCCTGCCAGTGCGGGATCCAGGGTGCGAGCCATGGGTTTGCCCTCCTTCGCGATGTTTTCGCGGCGTTCGCCGTCCTCAGGGCTCAGGATAGCTCCCTGATGCAATAGCCCGCGCTTGCAAGTAAGCGGCGTCTGCAATTATTGTGAACGCCGGTAAGGCTCGCATGCACAGACGTGTGGCCGCGCCGGACAACCCCCGACCCAAGGACCCTCACCATGCCCCTCGCCCTGCTGGCGCTCGCCATCGGCGCCTTCGGTATCGGCACGACCGAATTCGTCACCTCGGGCCTGCTCCCCGAGGTGGCCGAGGAGTTCGGCGTATCCGTCCCCACCGCCGGGTACCTGACCACCGGCTACGCGCTCGGCGTCGTCGTCGGCGCGCCGATCCTGGCGATCGTCGGGAGCCGGGTCTCCCGCAAGAAGATGCTGATCTCCCTGATGGGCCTGTTCACGGCCGGCAACGCGCTCTCGGCCGTGGCGCCCGTCTTCGGCGTGATGCTCGCCGGGCGGATCGTCGCCTCCCTCGCGCACGGCGCGTTCTTCGGCATCGGCGCGATCGTCGCCGCGGGGCTGGTCGCCCCGCAGAAGAAGGCGGCCGCCATCTCGATGATGTTCACCGGTCTGACGGTCTCCAACATCGTCGGCGTGCCCTTCGGCACGATGCTCGGCCAGAGCGCCGGCTGGCGCGTCACCTTCGGCGTCATCGCCGGCCTCGGACTGCTCGCGATGCTGGGCATAGCGACCCTCGTGCCGCGGCTGCCGATGCCCGAACGCACCCGCGTCAGCGGGGAGATGGCGGCCTTCCGCAACCCTCAGGTGCTGCTCGCGATGGCCATGACCGTCCTCGGCTTCGGCGGCGTCTTCACCCTGAGCACCTACATGGCCCCGATCCTCACCGACGTCGTCGGTTACGCGTCGTCCTCGGTGACCTGGCTGCTCGTGCTGTTCGGCATCGGGATGTTCGCCGGCAACCTCGTCGGCGGCCGGCTCGCCGACCGGGCGCTGATGCCGTTGCTGCTCACGGGGCTCACCGGGCTCACCGTGACCCTCGCCCTGATGCCGCTCGCCACCCACAGCAAGGTCGCCACGGCCGTCGCCATCCCGTTGATCGGCGCCTTCGGCTTCGCGACGGTTCCGCCTCTGCAGAAGCGGGTGCTCGACCAGACCGCCGACGCCCCCACCCTCGCCTCGGCGGTCAACATCGGGGCGTTCAACCTGGGCAACGCCATCGCCGCCTGGCTCGGCGGCCTGGTCATCTCGGCAGGGTTCGGCTACCGGGTGCCCAACCTGGTCGGCGCGGGCATGGCGGCCGGTGCCCTCGTCCTCGCCGTGGTCTCCGCCGGACTGGAGCGGCGCACCGGCGACGGCACGCCGCGGCGCGGACGGATCGCGGCCCGCTCGACGGCCCCGGCCGGACAGGGCGCGGTGACCGCCGGGCGGTGACCGGAGTGACGTATGAGGCGGTGGGGCGCCCCTCGGGCGGGGCGCGCTCCACCGCCTACGCTCGTTCCCATGAGCAGACTGCACTTGTTCGACCTGGACGGCACCCTGATCCACGGCTCCGCGGCGGCGGTCGAGATATCCCGGCAACTCGGGGTGGAGCGTGAGATCGACGCTCTGGAACGGGACTTCGCGGCCGGCCGGCTCACCCCCGTCGGCTTCGCGACGGCCGCCTGCGAGCTCTGGGGCGGGACCCTGACGAACGCGGTCGTGGCGGCGGCCTTCGACGGGGCGCCCTGGCTGGACGGCATCCGGGACGTCTGGGCGGACATCGCGGCGCGCGGCGAACGGTGCGCGGTGATCTCGCTGTCCCCGCACTTCTTCGTGGAGCGCCTGCTCGCCTGGGGCGCCGACGCCGCGCACGGCTCGCGCTGGCCCGACGTGCCGCTGCGGGATCCGGTGAACCCCGAGGGCATCCTCAACGCCGGGGCCAAGGTCCGCATCGCGGACGAACTCTGCGCCGCGTACGGGCTGGAGCGCGCGGACTGCGTGGCGTACGGGGACTCGATGTCCGACGCCCTCCTCTTCGCCGCCGTGCCGGTGTCGGTGGCGGTCAACGCCGACCACCACGTGCGGGACGTCGCCTCCCTCTCCTACGCCGGCCGTGATCTCAGGGAGGCGTACGAGTTGGTGGGGGACCGCGTCCGCTGACCGGTTGCCGTGCATGTGTCGCACGTCGTCGCGTTCGAGCGGGTCACCCTAACCTCAAGTGTCGGCTCTGCGGGCGGAGTTCGGTGAATATGCCGGAGACTTCGGACCGGGTGGCATGCTACGCGCACCGGAACGCGGGCGCTCCCCGGCTCCGCCGGAGCGCGCGGACCCACGAGGACCGACGAGAGACGTTCGAGGCGAGTGACGATGGACGGCGGCACCTACGGAAGGGGAGGCGAATGGGGCTGGTTCACCCCGTTCGACGGACCTCCGGAGCGAACCCGCACCTCCCCGGGGCCCGCCCCCGGGGAGGGGGAGCCCCCGGAGCGCGACGAGCCGCCCGGGCGGGGTGCCGGTACCGACACGCGCGCCCGAAGTGCCCCGCCGGGTACGGAAACCGGCCGGCCCGGCCCGGCTGCCACGGTGCCACAGGATCCATCCCCCGAGCGCGCCGCCTCCGCCGGCCCGTTCCACCGAAGTCCCTGGCCGGGCGGGGGCTCGGACGGAACGGCCGGCTGGGCCTCCCTCCCGTTGCCGAAGCCCTTCGAGCCGCCGGCCGGGCAGGACGGACCCGCCGGGCCGCACCCCCGAAGTCCCGGGCGGGACAAGGGCGCAGGCCGGCCCGGTCCTGCTTCCGCCCCGCAGGACACCCCGGCGTCGTCCGCCGGGGATGCCACCCCCGGCGGTCCGTCGACCCGAAGCCCGCGCCCGGACTCGTACAACGGCCCTTCGGCCTCTCCCGCCCCGACGGCGGCCGGCTACCCGCCCGTTCCGGGGCCGGAGCGGGGCAGACCCCCGTCAACTCCCCGACCCGGCAAGGCTGATACGGGTCCGGGACCCGCAGCGGAGATCCCGAAGGACGCCGCGAGCACCCTTTCCCCGGACACCGTGCTCATCCGCCGCACCATGGCCGAGCTGGAGCCCGTCGCCGACCGGGCCGTCTCCCACTTCTACGCGCTGCTCTTCCTCCACCACCCCGGTCTGCGGGCGTTGTTCCCCCCGGCCATGGACGCCCAGCGCGACCGGCTGTTCAAGGCGCTGCTGACCGCCGCCCGGCACGCCGACGACATCGAGACCCTCACCGCGTACCTCTCCGCGCTCGGACGCGGGCACCGCAAATACGGCACGCGGGCCGAGCACTACCCGGCCGTGGGCGAGGCCCTCATCGGGGCCCTCACCCGGTACGCGCCCCGGAGCTGGGACGACGCGACCGAGGCCGCCTGGGTGCGGGTCTACACCGCGATCTCCCAGATCATGATCGACGCCGCGGCCGACGACGGACTCACCTCCCCTCCCTGGTGGCAGGCCGAGATCGTCGGTCACGAACTGTGCGGCCCCGCCGCCGCCGTCGTCACCGTGCGCCCCGACCAGCCGTACCCCTTCCTCGCCGGCCAGTACGCCGCCGTCGAAACCCCCTGGTGGCCGCGCATATGGCGGCACTACTCCTTCTCCTGTGCGCCCCGCCCGGACGGGCTGCTCTCCTTCCACGTCAAGGCCGTTCCCGCCGGCTGGGTGTCCGGTGCCCTCGTCCACCGCGCACACCTCGGCGCCGTCCTCCGGCTCGGTCCCCCCGCCGGTTCCATGATTGTGGACCACACCACTGACAACGGCCTGTTGTGCCTGGGCGGCGGGACGGGCATCGCCCCGATCAAGGCGCTGGTGGAGGACGTGGCCGCGCACGGGGTCGCGCGCCCGGTCGAGGTGTTCTACGGGGCCCGGCGCGACGGCGAGTTCCATGTGATGGACGCCCTGCGGGGCCTGGAGCAGGAGCACTCCTGGCTGTCGGTCCGGCCGGTCGTCTCCGACGGGCCGACCCGGCAGCTCAGTGGTCAACTGTCCAGCGTAGTACGGGAGTACGGACCGTGGCAGGACTGCGACGCCTATCTGTCCGGACCGCCGGAAATGATCCGCAGCGGTGTGGACACCCTGGTGGGCGTCGGCATACCGTCCCACCGCATACGCCACGACTCGATCCATGAGCTCCTGGCGGCGACGGGATGACGACGGGGACCACGGAGCGGTGGTGCGATGACGGCGAACCGGAACGGACTGCCCGGCAGCGACGGGGAGCACGCGCTGCAGCGCCGCCACGGCACGGCCGAGCGCGCCGCGCGCTTCTACGACGACCAGACGCTGTCCCACGTCAACGCCGGGATGCGGGAGTTCGTCGCCCGCCAGGAGATGTTCTTCCTGGCGACCGCCGACCGGAACGGAGCGTGCGACAACAGTTTCCGGGCCGGCCCGCCCGGGTTCCTGCGCGTGCTGGACGAGCGCACGCTCGCCTACCCCGAGTACCGGGGCAACGGGGTCCTGGCGAGCCTGGGCAACATCGAGGAGAACCCGCACGTCGCCATCCTGCTGATCGACTTCCTGCGGGACCGGGTCGGGCTCCACATCAACGGGAGCGCCCGGGTGGTGGAGGACGGCGCGATGCGAACCGCGCACCCCGGCCTGCCGGTTGACGGGATACCCGGGCGCCGCCCCCGCCTCTGGGTGGAGATCGCGGTGGAGGAGGCGTACATCCACTGCGCCAAGCACATCCCCCACCTGCGCAGGGCGGCGCCGGACGAGGGGCCCGACGGGCGGGCCTGGGGGACGGACGACGCCCGTCGCAAGGGCGGCGATTACTTCGGGGTGCGCGCGGGCCGCCGCTGACGGAACCGGTCCGGGCCGGGGTTCAGCCCAGGTCGTCGGCGAGCAGCGCCCGGACACCCTCGATGTTCCGCGCGAGGTAGGAGCGCAGCGAGGGCGGCACGACCTCCACCGAGGCGATGCCCTCGGGTGTGAAGGGGACGCGGACGACGTCGTAGGTGCCCAGCGGTTCGTCCACCTCCGGTCCGTGGCGCCGGGAGAGGTCCATGGAGGCCAGCCGGCAGACGAAGAAGTGCTGGACTTTCACGCCGTGCGCGGCGATGGGGGTACCTCCCATGCCGTCCAGGCAATGGGGGAGGGGGGAGTGGGGGACGGTGTCGACGAATGCCGGGACGACGTCGACGACCTTGCCGCCGAGCTCCTCGTCCACCTCGCGGTGGAGGGCGGCGACCACGGTCTCGTCCTCGGGCTCCACTCCGCCGCCGGGCGTGATCCAGTAGGGCGCCTGGCCGGGCTTGGTGCGTTTGATCAGGATCATGTCGAGCTCGTCGGAGCCGGGTTCACCGGCGAGCAGGATGGCGCGGGCCGTGCGTTTGACCACGGGTCGTACGGTCATAAGCGACATCTGCCGCGTGCGGGCCGCCGCGAAACCCCTCTCCCAGCTGAACCCGGGGCTCACCAGGAAACGGCGGCGCGCAGCAGCCACTCGTGTGCCCTGGCGAGGTGCGGGTGGGCGAGCGTCCCGGCGCGGACGACGAGGAAGTAGGTGCGCAGCGGGGGGACGGGCGGGTTGAGGAGGGCGACGACCTCGCCGGTGTCCAGGGCGTCGTCGCACAGGTAGCGGGGCAGCACCCCGATGCCCGCCCCGGCGGCCACGCAGGAGAGCACGGCCCGCAGGTCCGGCGCGATGACCGCGCCGGTGGCCACGGGCTTGCTGTCGAAGACGGTGGCCCAGTAGCGGGTGACGAACGGCAGGCTCTCGTCGACCTCGACGACCGGCAGGTGTTCCAGGACGCCGACGCCCTTGTCGCGGACGACGGCCGCGCCGCCGAGCCGGGCGGCCCACCGCGGGGCGCCGACCAGGACGTGCTCCTCGTCGCAGAGCGGGGTGGCGGTGAGGAGCCGGCCGCGCGGGCGGGCGGTGGTGACGGCCAGCTCGTGGTGGCCGGCGGCCAGGCCCTCGAAGAGGTCCTCGGACATGCCGTGGGCGGCGCGCACGGCGAGCCCCTGGGTGATCAGCGGGGCGAGCGCGGGCAGGACGCGCAGCGCGGTGAACTCCGGCGGGCCCGCGAGGTGCAGGGTGCGGTGCGGCCACTGTTCGTCGAGGCCGGACTCGGTGATCTCCAGCAGCGCGTCGACGTGCGGGGCGATCCTGTGGGCGAGTTCGTCGCCCGTCGTGGTGGGGGTGACGCCGCGGGCCCTCCGGAGGAAGAGGGGGCGGCCGAGCTGCCGCTCCAGGGTGCGTATCTGGCCGGTCACCGCGGGCTGGGAGAGGCCGAGGAGGGCCGCGGCCCGGGTGAAGGAGCCCGCCCGGTGGACCGTGACGAATGTGCGCAAGAGGGTCAGATCCATGCCGTCTCCCCGGCTCGTCCGCCACCGACCGTGGAGGAACTATAAATAAGTCGATAGGGCTGTGTCGTCAGGGTGATTGGACACTGACGCAGAGTCAACTAGCCTTGGTCGCACGGTTCTTCCTTCGTGCGGGACCGTGGCGGCTCAAGCCATGAGGGGGGAGGCTTGAGCCGCCCTCGCGCTGCCCGGCCGCCGATACGCCTTCCGGCCGTGGTGGTTGGCGTGCCGCGCCGTCGTGCGCGTCCGGCCCGGTCTCCGGGCGGGCATCGGCCGGTCTCCGGCCGGAACCGGAAGGTGCCGGGTGCCGGCGGGCCGTGGCAGTCTGGGTCGCATGGAAGAGCACCCCGGGGGCGGGCCCCCAGGCCCCCCGCAGCGACGGCGGGCGCCGGTCCTGCCGGGTGGACCGCCGTACTACACCACGGACACGTGTGCCGGCTGCGGGGCCATCGTGCACGGCATCCACGGCCGCTGGACCTGTGCGGCCTGCGGGACGTGCAGCCCGTACCAGGAGCCGCCGGAGGGCTGGGCCTCGGAGATCACCCCGGAGGAGCTGGCGACCAACACGGTCGGGTACGACGCCCCGCCGGGCGCCCGGTAGGCCCCGCCGGTCCGCTCCGCTCCCCTCGGCCGGTCCCGGACGTGCGGCCCTCGCCGGCCGGTCCTCGTCGGTCGGTCCTTGGTCAGTCCTTCTCGTCGGGCAGGATCATGTGCATCGCCCAGGCGACGATCGACACGATCACGCCGCCCACCAGCGCCGAGCCGAAGCCCGCCACATGGAAGGCGAGGTCCAGCCGGTCCGCGACCCAGCTGGTGAGCAGCAGCATCAACGCGTTGATCACCAGGGTGATCAGGCCCAGCGTCAGGATGAAGAGCGGGAACGACAGCAGCTTGACGACCGGCTTGACCAGGAAGTTGACCAGGCCGAAGACGAGCGCCACCCCGAGCAGCGTGAGCGCCTTCGCGGCGGTCGTCTCGCCGCGCAGGGTGATGCCCTTGAGCAGCCAGATCGCCGCTGCCAGGGCCGCCGCGTTGGCGATCGTCTTGACTACGAAATTCTTCATACGTGAGATCGTGGCAGACGGGACCGACAGGTGGGATCGGCGTCCGGCCGCAGGGCCGGCGCCCGGAGGAGGAGACGGCGGATGAAGGCGTTCCGGCTGGACGAGCTGGAGGCGGAGCGGGCCGCGAACGAGGGCGCGTACCTGCAGTTCCTGCGGGAGCGGAACATGTCCGCCGGGCTCTACGCGCTGGACGCGGGGGATACGGACCCGCAGGGCCCGCACGCGCAGGACGAGATCTACTTCGTGGTGAGCGGCCGGGCGGCGATCACGGTCGGGGACGAGACGACGGAGGTCGGCCGCGGCAGCGTGGTCCACGTCCCGGCGCACACGGTCCACCGGTTCCACCACATCAGCGAGGACCTCAGGGTCCTGGTGGTCTTCTCTCCGCCCGAGAGCTGAGGCCGGCCCCCGCCTTCCCGTAGGGGGAGGTTCAGGGGCGTACGGGGGCTGTGGGGCCCCCGCCGGCACCCCGGTCCGCCCTAGCATCGAAGCAGGCCCGGGGCGACCGCTCCGGACGACGACGATGCGCGAAGCGGAGAGCAGGGAACGACATGGCTCAGAAGGGGATACTCGCGGGACTGCCGTGGTGGGTGAAGTGGATCGCCATCCCGGTACTCGTGTGCGTGGTGTTCGGCAGCTTGATCGTCAGCGTGCTCGGGTTCGTCATCGACGTCCTTTTCAAGGCGCTGCTGCTGGTGGCCCTCGTCGGCGGTCTGGTCTTCGTCGTCAAGAAGTTCACGGGCTCCTCGTCGTCGAAGGGCGGCGACTGGTAGGCCGGTCGGTCCGGCGAATTCGTCAACTCAACGAAGCGGGACGCGGGGAGTAACTTCTTCCGTCAGCCGGGACGGCTCGTTCACCCCGGCACCGAGTGTGCGAGGAGGGGCGTGATTTACGCCCCTCCTGCCCGTCCCGCTGTGATTCCAACCGGTTTGTGCGGGGCAGGAGTAGGCCCGTCGAAGCCCCTGTCCCCGGCGTTCCCGCCGCCGCGCACCGCCTCTTCGCCGCCCTCGTCGCCGCCCCGTGACGGGCGCGGCCATTTTGGCCAGTTCTCGGATTGTGTCCGCCCGGAATCCGGCGGAACGACTCCGCCCCGTAGTCGAGTCGCTACGCTCCAGAGTCGAAGAGCCGTAAGCTCCCACTCGATCTCTATCGGTAACTGAAAAATCACTCCTTGTGATCCACGGGACGTTGTTGTCAGACTATGGCGTCATGAGTAGGGCCATGAGGATCCAATCCCGGCCAAACCGACAAAGACGGGGCATTGGGCGATGCGCGACACAGTTCAGGCAGAAGTGATCATGACGTTCCTCGTCTCCGAGGAGCTGTCCTTCCGTATCCCGGTGGAGCTGGCCTATGACAGCAGCGATCCCTATGCGGTGAAGTTCACCTTTCACCTGCCCGGTGATGCCCCGGTGACCTGGGCGTTCGCAAGGGAGTTGCTGCTCGACGGGCTGAGCCAGCCCTCCGGCGAGGGCGATGTGCACATCGCTCCCGCCTCCGCTCAGCACCTCTCGGACGTCTTCATCCGCCTGCAAGTCGGCGGCGAAGGCGCCCTGTTCCGGGCCGGTGCGGCACCGCTGGTCGCCTTCCTCGACCGGACCGACCGCGTCGCCCCGCTCGGCGAGGAGCGCTCGGTCGCCGACTTCGACTACGACCTGGCGGCGGCGCTCGACAGCATCCTCGCGGGCAACACCGAGGGTCAGAACGCCGGTTAGCGACCCGGTCCGGCGCCGTCCTCCCCGGCCGTCCGCCCGGCGGGCTCCTCGACCGGCACCCGCTCGGTGCGCGGGGCCGGGCCCCGGGCCGGGACGCCGGCCCCGCCGCCGGACCGCCCGTCCGCCGCATGCCGGCCGCTCCGGCCGTCGCTGCCGCCTCCGCTGCCTCCGTCGCCGTCGTTCATCGCCGAGAGCAGCTGCCGCGCCAGCCCCAGGCCCGTACCGCCCATCGTCAGCGCCTTGGCGAACAACTCGGACATCCCGTCGGCGCCGTTCAGCAGCACCATGTGGTCCACGTTCCCGAACGCCTGAGCCCCGGCGCGGACGATCTCGGGCCAGTTCTCCGCCAGTTGCTGGGCGACGACCGCGTCCTGGTTCTCCGCGAGGGCCGCCGCCCGGGCCTTGATGGCCTCGGCCTCCGCGAGGCCGCGGGCCCGGGCCGCCTCCGCGTCCGCCAGCCCCTTCGCCCGGGCGGACTCCGCCTCGGCGAGCCCCCGGGCCTTGGCCGCCTCGGCCTCCGCCACGCCCCGCGCCTTGCCCGCCGCGGCCGCCGCCTCGCCGGTCGCCCGGGTCGCCTCCGCCTCCGCGGCCGCCGCCGTCTTGACCCGGGTCGCCTCGGCCGCGGCCGCCAGCTCCGTCTCCCGGGCCTGCGCCTGCGCGGCCGAGATCCGGGCGTCCCGCTCGGCCTCCGCCAGCGTGCGCGTCTCGTAGGCCGCGGCGTCGGCCGGCTTGCGGACGTCCGCCTGGAGCTGCTGCTCGCGACGCTGGGCGTCCAGCTCCGCCACCCGCGTCTCCTGGACGACGACCTCCTGCCGCGCCGCCGCCTCCGCGAGCGGCCCGGCCTGCCGGGCCTTGGCGGCCGCGCTGTCCCGCTCGGCCTGGTAACCGGCCTGGAGGATCTCGCTGTCCCGGGTGGCCTCCGCCATCCGGGCCGCCGCCTGCTGCTCCGCCTCGGTGGCCGCACGGTCCGCCGCGGCCTGGGCTATGCGGGCGTCCCGCTGGACCGCCGCGGCGTGCGGCGCGGAGAGGTTCTTGATGTAGCCCGTGGGGTCCTGGATCTCGTGGATCTGCAGCGAGTCGATGATCAGGCCCAGCTTCTCCATCTCCGTGCCGGAGGCCGCCCGGGTCTCGCCCGTCAGCCGCTCCCGGTCGCGGATCATGTCCTCCACGGTCAGGCCGCCGACGATCGAGCGCAGATGTCCGGCGAACACGTTGTGCACCCGCTCCGCCATGTGCCTCTGCTGGTCGAGGAAGCGGCGGGCGGCATTGGCGATGGAGACGAAGTCGTCCCCGACCTTGAATATCACCACGCCGTGAACCTTGAGCGGAATGCCCTGATTCGTCACGCAATCCACGTTCAGCTCGGCCTCGTTGAGGTCGAGGGACAGCTTCCGCACGACCTGCACCCCGGGCAGCACCAACGTGCCGCGGCCGGTGACGATCCGGAAGCCCATCCCCTCGCCGAGGCCCTCCGTGCGGTGCTTGGAGCCGGAGATGACCAGCGCCTCGTTCGGCTCGGCGACCCGCCACATCAGCTTGAACAGACCGACCACGACGGCGGCGGCCACGACCACGGCCCCCGCCAGGATTCCGATGAACACGTTCGGTTTCCCCCCTTGTCCCCTCGTCCTCTTGCCCCTGCGTGCCGTACAACTCCCGTGCACCACGACGCCCCCGGCGCCGCGCGCGGTTCAGCCGTAGGCCGCCGCCACGTACACCGTGCGCGGCGGCTGGTACTCCACGACCACCACGAGCGTGCCGCGCGCCAGGCGCTCCCCCTCCTCTATCGCGTACGCCAGGAACGCCTCGGCGCCGCCCCGCACCCGCAGCATCACCTCGCCGACCAGCCCGGGGCCGATCGCCCCCGTCACCCTGCCCACTTCCCCGACCACTGGCAGCCCCCCCGCCCTCATCGCCGCGCGCGGCGGCGCCGTCCTCCCCCGGTCCTCGCACGGCCCCCCGCCGCGGGACGGGAACCCGTACCGACAGTGTGCCGGTCGGCACTGACAACGAGCGCCGCCAGCACCGTCGTCACCGGTACCGAGAGCACCAGACCGATGCTGCCGACGAGGGTCCGCACGATCTCCTCGGCCACCACCTCGCTCGTGGCCACCGTGCCCACCCCGCTGTCCGCGATCGAGAACAACAGGAGCAACGGCAGTGACGCACCGGCGTACGCCATCACGAGCGTGTTGACGACCGAGGCGATATGGTCCCGCCCGATGCGCATCGCCGCACCGTACAATTTCCGCCAACTCGCGTGCGGGTCGGCCTCCTTCAGTTCCCACACCGCCGAGGTCTGGGTCACGGTCACGTCGTCCAGCACGCCCAGCGAACCGATGATGATCCCCGCGAGCAGCAGGCCCTTGATCTCGATCCCCGGATAGAGGCCGTGCACCAGGCCCGTCTGGTCGTCGGTGTTGCCGGTCAGGTGCGCCCAGTCGATGAACCCCGCCCCCAGCAGGCCGATGACCAGCAGCGAGGTGAGCGTCCCCAGGACGGCAACGGACGTACGGGCGTTGAGGCCGTGGCACATGTAGAGCGCGATCAGCATGATCGCGCTGCCGCCCACCACGGCGACCAGCAGCGGATCCGAACCCTGGAGCACGGCCGGCAGGATGAACAGCGTCAGCACCCCGAAACTGATGGCGAGGGCCACCAGCGCGAAGACCCCGCGCAGCCGTCCGATGACCACTACCGCCAGGGCGAACATCCCGGCCAGCAGGGCCATCGGGACGTCCCGGTCCACGTCCGTGACCGAATAGCGCAGGTTCTCCGGCGCCTTGGGCGCGTGGGCGAGCACGACCTCCTGCCCCACGGAGAACTGCCGCGGGGCGCCGGGGTGCACGACCTCGGTGAACGAACGCCCCTTGTCCGGACCCGAGGTGACCTCGACGACCGCCGACCGGCAGGGACCCTGTTCGGCGGCCGCCGGGTCCGTGGATCCCTGCTGCCCCTGAGGCCCCGCCTGTCCCGCACCGGCCTTGCCGCAGTCCGTCTCCTCCATCTTCACCACGCGCCCCGACTCCGTGCGCTGGTCGAGGCCGATGCCGGTGTGCTGATGGGGCGGCGCGCCGCCGGGCCAGAGCACGACCAGCCCGACCGCGACCGCGGCGGCGAAGGGGATCAGCACGGCCGCGATCACCTTGCGCAGGTGCGCGGAGACGGGGGCGGCCGGGCCGTGCGCATGCCCGTGCCCATGCCCATGGCCATGCGTATGGCCGTGCCCATGCCCATGGCCGTGGTCCTGTGCGGGGCCGCGGCCATGACGTCCCTGGCCGGGGGAGTGCTGCCGAGGGGACGGCAGCGGGTCGCTGGTGCTCATCGCCCGATCATCGCAACCCCCTCTGGCCCTCCGGTGCAGGGAGGCGCTAGCGTTGTGGCACCTTTGCAATCGCGGGAGCTCGGAGCACCGGGCTGAGAGGGCGCTGACCTCCGTACGGACGTACGGGAACCGCTGCGTCGACCGCCGAACCTGTTACCGGGTAATGCCGGCGTAGGGAGTTACGGTCTCATGACCACGCAGGACGCACGCACGTCTGCCGACCTGTCCGACAACGGCGAGGCAGCGGAGCGAACCGGGCAGACCGGGCCGATCGGTTGGCACAAGGACTACGTCACCGGCTCCCGCCCGGACCTGAGGGTCCCGGTGCGCCGGGTCCACCTGACCAACGGCCGGGACGTCCGCCTGTACGACACCTCCGGTCCGTACACGGACCCGGCCGTCGGCACCGACGTCCGCCGGGGCCTCGTGCCGCTGCGCGAGAACTGGATCATCGGGCGCGGGGACACCGAGGAGTACGCGGGCCGCCCCGTCCGCCCCGAGGACGACGGCATCAAGCACACCTCGCCGCGCGGCGGCCTCAGGAACCTCGACGCGGTCTTCCCGGGCCGGCCCCGGCTGCCGCGCCGGGGGCGCTCCGGCACCGCCGTCACCCAACTCGCCTACGCCAGGCGGGGGGAGATCACCGAGGAGATGGAGTTCGTCGCGCTCCGGGAGAACGTCTCCCCGGAGGCCGTCCGCGAGGAGATCGCGGCCGGGCGCGCGGTGCTGCCGGCCAATGTGAACCACCCCGAGTCCGAGCCGATGATCATCGGCAAGAAGTTCCTGGTCAAGGTGAACGCCAACATCGGCAACTCGGCCGTCACCTCCTCCATCGAGGAGGAGGTCGAGAAGATGACCTGGGCCACCCGCTGGGGCGCGGACACGGTGATGGACCTGTCCACCGGCCGCAACATCCACACCACACGGGAGTGGGTGCTGCGCAACTCCCCCGTCCCCATCGGCACGGTGCCGCTCTACCAGGCGCTGGAGAAGGTGGACGGCAGGGCCGAGGAGCTCACCTGGGAGATCTACAAGGACACGGTCATCGAGCAGGCCGAACAGGGCGTGGACTACATGACCGTCCACGCCGGCGTCCTGCTGCGCTACGTCCCGCTGACCGCGCGCCGCAAGACCGGCATCGTCTCCCGCGGCGGCTCGATCATGGCCGCGTGGTGCCTGGCGCACCACAAGGAGTCGTTCCTCTACGAGAACTTCGAGGAGCTCTGCGAGATCCTCGCGGCCTACGACGTCACCTACTCCCTCGGCGACGGCCTGCGGCCGGGCTCCATCGCGGACGCGAACGACGAGGCGCAGTTCGCCGAGTTGCGGACGCTGGGCGAGCTCAACACCATCGCCAAGCGGCACAACGTCCAGACGATGATCGAGGGCCCGGGCCACGTCCCGATGCACAAGATCAAGGAGAACATCGACCTCCAGCAGGAGATCTGCGAGGAGGCCCCGTTCTACACCCTCGGCCCGCTGACCACGGACGTCGCGCCCGCCTACGACCACATCACCTCCGGCATCGGCGCGGCGATGATCGCCTGGTGGGGCACGGCGATGCTCTGCTACGTCACGCCCAAGGAGCACCTGGGCCTGCCGGACCGGGACGACGTGAAGACCGGCGTCATCACGTACAAGATCGCCGCCCACGCGGCGGACCTGGCCAAGGGCCACCCGGGCGCCCAGGAATGGGACGACGCCCTCTCGGACGCCCGTTTCGAATTCCGCTGGGAGGACCAGTTCAACCTGGCCCTCGACCCGGACACGGCCCGCGCCTTCCACGACGAGACGCTCCCGGCGGAGCCGGCGAAGACGGCGCACTTCTGCTCGATGTGCGGTCCGAAGTTCTGTTCGATGAAGATCTCGCAGGACATCCGGCGGGCGCACGGCGGGGACATGGGGGCGGCCGAGATCGAGGCCGGAATGGCGGAGAAGTCGGCGGAGTTCGCGGCGGCGGGGAACCGGGTGTATCTGCCGTTGGCTGAGTAGTGCGAGAGGATTGCTGAGGGTGTAGCGCGGGACTACACCTTCAGCAAACCCGCAGGTAGCAGGAGATGAGCTGTTACAGTCTGGGCGGGCCCGAAGCCGCAACTTCGATTTGCGACTTCGGGCCGTTCCTGTGTCCGGCTACTTGAGGGCGTAGATGGGGCTGCCGTCGGGCAGCGTGCCCGTCTGGCGGATGCAACCGCGCTTGAGCATCATCCGCAGGGAGTCGTGGACGCGGTGGACGGTCAGGCCGGTTCGGGCCGCGATGGCGTCCAACGGGTAGCAGGCCTCGCCATGTTCGATGATGGCGGGGAGCACGTACGCGCCGACGGCCCAGATGTCCTCGGTGATCACGAGGTTGTGCTTCTTCCAGTCGCGGAGGACCGATTCGGCCGTAACACGGGGCCGGGGCGGCGGTGTTCGCCGCGCGGCCGGGAGGCGGTCGGCGATCTCCTCCACGCGGGTCGCGAGCCGGTTCAGTGCGTCGGCGAGGCCTTCGATCAGTCGGAGGTTGCGCTCCTCCGCCCGTGCGATCGCTTCGGCGATCTGCTCCGGCACGGCATACGCCGTGGTGGCCGATGGTTGAGCCGCCGCCTTGTCCAGGCTGTAGGAGCCGTCACGCTGGACGGCGACGACGACCTCGGTGACCCACTGCTTGAACGGTTCCGCCTCCGGCTTGGTGCAGGCGTTGACCAGCCGGACCAGACCCTGCAGGTTCACCATCCTCATCGACCTCTTGAGGCCGTGACCTGCAAACTTGCGCGAAGCGTCGCGTCCGCCGACGGTTCGCGCAAGATCTTCGAGACCCATCCAGTGCCGCTCGGGAACGTGGCGGGCAATGGCGTCGCGTGTGTTCGCGTACCCCAGTTCCCCCGCTACGTCGGCCGCCGGGAACCAGTGGTTCCCGTCCGGAGTGGTCAATCGTCGTACCCTCGCGGCTGTCGCCGCGTACACGAAGTCGTTGACGTCGATGGCGTCTTGGGCCGTCGCCGCCGATTGGTCCGGCGGCATGTTCTGTGCGCTCATGATGAGCATCACCTCCACCCCGGACCGTAGAGGAGCCGTCCGCGCCAATTGCCCGCGCATAAACGGACGTTCGCCCTATAGGGTCGGATGGTGTGAACTTCCTGCGGCGTGCCGACCAGGAACGGTAAGGAGGGATTTCAGCCCCGCTTCCCCCTTCGCGTCGAAGGCCGACGCTCAGTCCCTCCCCCGCTCCCCCCGCCCGAATTCCGGGCTCGTGAAGTCCGGGCTGGTGAAGCTCGGGCGGGTGTGCGGTGTCGGGCGGTCCTCGTGGCTGGAGAAGCCGGGGGCCGTGTAGCCCAGCCGGCTGTGGCTCTCGCGCGGCTCCAGACCGTACGAAGGGCCGGACGACGTCGGCCAGTTGGCCAGCGTCTCGCGCAGGAACGGCAGCATGCCCCGCTGGAGCAGCGCTTCGCGCCACGCGCCCCGGGCGCGCTCCGCCGCCGCGTCGAGGCCGTCGCCGGGAGTGCCCGCCCCGGGGCGGCCGTTGCGCACCGCCGTGAACAGCAGCGCTCCCATGGCGATCAGCGCCGCGGCGGCGGTCAGGCCGGCGAACCACCAGCCGGCGGTGACCATCGGCCCGGACACGGTCTCCTCCGTGCCGACTGCCTCGAGGGCGTAACCGACGATCAGGAACAGGAGCGCGGCGATCCCCGCGAGGACCGGGGCCAGCACGGTGAGCATCGCGGCGGCGCCCGCACCCCCGGAACCGTCGTCGTCCGTGATGACGGCTGCTTCGCCGCGGCCGTCGGCGGAACGGCCGCGCAGTTCTTCCCGCACGCGGACGAAGTTCCGGTATTCCGTCATGGCGCAGGCGGAAATGGCGGCCATGGACTGGACGGCCATGAGGCGCAGTTGTTCGGTATCGAGGCGCTGTCCCGTCGCGGAGAGCAGTGCTCCGATCTCCGGGTCGCGGGTCGCCGAACGCAGCGCCAGGTCCAGGACCCGCTCGAATTCCGGGCGGTCCTCGGCCAGCAGGTGCGGAGCGGTGTTCATGTGCATCCCCCGATGCTCCGTAGGGCCCTTGGCGCGGGCGGCGCCGGCAGCGGGCGGAAACGGAGGAGAGCCTGCTACGGATAAGCCGATGGTAGAGCCGCACCGGCGCGGGGTGACAGTGCGTTTCGCGAATTCCCCCGCGTCGGTGGAACTCCGTGGGGCACTCCGGGCGGAATCCCCGTGGAACCCCACCCATGCCCCGTCCCGGTTCGGTGAATCCTCAGCCGGCCAGTGGGAGTTGCACGACCAGCAGCTTTCCGGCCATCGTGACCCCGCCGTCCATGGCGAGGGCCAGGCCGTCCGCGTAGAGGTGCGGGCCGTCCACGACGGGCGCGCTCTCCTCGCCGTCCGCCTCCTCGCCGGGGACCTCGCCGAGGAGGTACGGGATGGGGCTGTGGCCGTGGACGACGCGGCTGCCGCCGTAGGTCTCCAGCAGCTTACGGGCGGCCATCCCGCCCGACTCGTCGCGGAAGGCGAAGCGCTTGGTGAACTTGCGGAACAGCTCCCAGCACTCGTCCGGGTCGTTGCGCTGGAGCGCCTCGGTCACCGCGTCGTTGACGGCCTCGATGGAGTCGCCGTAGTCGAGGTAGGCGGTGGTGTCGGAGTGGACGAGCAGGTGGCCGTCCTCCTCGGCCATGGCGTCGAGCCGGGACATCCACTGGAGGTGGTGGTCCTCCAGGCGCTCCATGTCCGTGCGCTGGCCGCCGTTGAGGAGCCAGGCGGCCTGGAAGGAGGCCGTGCCGGCGCCGGAGCTCACGGGGGTGTCGCCGAACCGCTTGGCCCCGATGAGCAGCAGCTCGTGGTTGCCCATGAGGGCCTTGCAGTAGCCACCGGCCGCGGCGGCCTCGGCGGAGAGCCGCATGACCAGGTCGATGACGCCGACGCCGTCCGGGCCGCGGTCGGTGAAGTCGCCGAGGAACCACAGCCGGGTGTTGCCGGCGGCCCAGTGGCCGTTCGCGTCGACGATGCCCTCGGCGGCGAGCGCCGCGTAGAGCTCGTCGAGGTAGCCGTGGACGTCGCCGACGACGTAGAGCGGGCCGGGGCCGCTCGGCAGCGGCCGGTCCTGGGGGGCGGTGATGGGGGTCAGCTCGACGGTGGGGACGTCGTGCGGGTCGGCGGCGTACGGCTGGCGCTCGATGACCGGCAGGTCGCGGGCGGTGGGCGTGTAGCCGCCGAGGTGCGGGTCCTCGGCGCTGCGGTGCGCGGGGGGCAGGGGATGGGTGTATCCCTGCAGGGGAGGAGGAGCGGCGTACCCCGGGTACGGCGTCATCGCCTCCGTGGTCCCTGCCACAGGTCCTTGTCCGGCCCCCTGAGCCATCGACCCCTCCACCGTCGCGCCGCAGTGCACCTTGTGGACCCTGCCTGGTCGCGGCGGCCCGTGGTGTCGTGCGCCCATCATAGGAATGACCGTCGCGGCTTGTGACGCACCAGGGGCCGTCAATCGGGGCGGGAGGCCGGGTTCACCTGTTTTTTCTCCCTTATTGTCCGTTTCGTTCGCGTCGGGCGAGGCGTTCGTGTGTGGTGACCCATAGGGTGCGCGCGGTTGACGGCCGCCCGGCGGCCGGTGGTCAGCCGGATGCCGGGCCGCGCGGGGGACGGACCGTGGTGCGCGGCGGGCGCCGCTCGGAGGACGTCCGGACGATCAGCTCCGTGGGTATCACCTGCTCCACCGGCCGCCCGTTGTCCAGGCCCTCGATGGCGTCGATGAGGAGCTGGACGACCGCCGTCCCGATGCGCCGGGGCTTGAGCGAGAGCGTGGTGACGGGCGGCTCGGTGGTGGCGTAGACGGTGGACTCGCTGCAGCAGACGAGCAGCAGGTCGTCCGGGACGCGCAGGCCGTAGCGGCGGGCGGCGGCCAGCAGGTCGGTGCCGTTGGGGTCGAAGAGTCCGTACACGGCGTCGGGCCGGTCGGAGCGGGCGAGCAGTCGGTCGGCGGCGACGGCGCCGGCGCACGGGTCGTGGGCCGGGTACTCCTCGTAGACCGGGTCCTGGCCGACCCGCTCGCACCAGTTGAGGTACGCGTCGGTGGACAGGCGGGTGTACGTGTCGGTGCTGGTGCCGGTGAGCAGCCCGATGCGGCGGGCGCCCGCGGCGGCGAGGTGGTCGAGGATGCCCAGGACGGCGGCCTTGTGGTCGTTGTCCACCCAGGCGGTGACCGGGAGGGTGCCGGCCGGGCGGCCGTCGGAGACCACCGGAATGCCCTGGCGGACCAGGTCCGAGACGACCGGGTCGTGGTCGGAGGGGTCGATCACGACGGTGCCGTCGAGGGCGACGTTGGACCAGACGTCGTGCCGGGAGGTGGCGGGCAGGATGACCAGGGCGTAGCCGCGGGCCAGCGCGGCGGAGGTGGCGGCCCGGGCCATCTCGGCGAAGTAGGCGAACTCGGTGAAGGTGAAAGGTTCATCCCCGTATGTGGTCACGGTCAGGCCGATGAGGCCGGACTTGCCCGTACGGAGGGTGCGGGCGGCGGCGGACGGGCGGTAGCCCAGCCGGTCGGCGACCTCGCGGACGTGGCGGCGGGTCGCGTCCGGCAGCCGCCCCTTGCCGTTGAGCGCGTCGGAGACGGTCGTGATCGAGACACCCGCGGCGGCGGCCACGTCCCGGATGCCCGCCCGTCCCTGCCGGGTGCTTCGCCGGGCGGGGTCCGTCCGGCTCACTTGGTGCTTCCCTGCTGCTGTCATGGCGAGCCGATAGTAGGGCTCGGGGGGACGCTCGGCTGGGCGCCGTATTTTGGAGTTGACAGGCACGTTTCTGCGCGATCGATTCCCCTCAATGACCATGGAAGTACAGGTGGTTGTCGGGGGAGACGGTGAACCGTTGGCCCCTGGCATATCTACGTCTGATGGCGGTCCCGTGCCGAGGGGCGGTCTCAACTCACCTTCACGGGGGATGCGCGCCAGGGCGCCCGCCAGGGCGCGCGCCAGGGAAGCTGGCGCCACCGCACATCTGGACGCCACCCGGGGCAATCCTCTTAAGGTGTGCAGTATTCAGGGATGTGGAGGAGGATCCGCGGTGACCGACAAGACCCCGAAGCTGCGCCCCGTGCTGGACAGCGTGCCGTCCTACAAGCCCGGCCGGCCGGCTGCCGCCGACGGCCCGGCCGCCTACAAGCTGTCCTCCAACGAGAACCCGTATCCGCCGCTCCCCGGCGTGATGGAACGGGCGGTCGCCGCGGCGGCCGAGTTCAACCGGTACCCCGACCTGGCATGCGCCGGCCTGCTGGCCGAGCTCGCCGACCGGTTCGATGTGCCGCTCTCCCATCTGGCGACGGGCACCGGCTCGGTCGGGATCGCCCAGCAGCTCGTCCAGTCGACCTCCGGCCCCGGTGACGAGGTCATCTTCGCCTGGCGTTCCTTCGAGGCGTACCCGATCGTCACGCAGATCGCGGGCGCCACTCCCGTTCCGGTCCCGCTGACCGAGGACGAGGTGCACGACCTGGACGCGATGGCCGCCGCGATCACCGATCGGACGCGGCTCATTTTCGTCTGCAACCCGAACAACCCCACCGGCACGGTGGTGCGCCGCGCGGAGCTCGAGGCCTTCCTCGACCGGGTCCCGTCCGACATCCTGATCGTGCTGGACGAGGCCTACCGCGAGTTCATCAGGGACGAGGACGTGCCCGACGGTATCGATCTCTACCGGGACCGCCCCAACGTCTGTGTGCTGAGGACCTTCTCCAAGGCCTACGGACTGGCCGGGCTCCGGGTGGGCTTCGCCATCGCGCACGACCCGGTCGCGGCGGCGCTGCGCAAGACCGCCGTGCCGTTCGGAGTGACCCAGATCTCCCAGGAGGCCGCCATCGCCTCGCTGCGCAGCGAGGAGGCGCTGGCCGAGCGGGTGGAAGCGCTGGTGGAGGAGCGGGCGCGGGTGGTCGAGGGGCTGGTGGGGCAGGGCTGGACGGTGCCCGAGAGCCACGCCAACTTCGTCTGGCTGCGGCTGGGGGAGCGCACGGCCGAGTTCGCGGCGGCGTGCGAACGCGGTGGCGTGATCGTCCGGCCGTTCGCCCCGGACGGGGTGCGGATCACCATCGGTGAGCCCGAGGCGAACACCCTCTTCCTCAAGGCCGCCGAGGAGTTCCGCAAGCAGTTGTAGCCCGTCGCTCGCGGTGAAGGGCGCCGTGCACCCCTCGGGGTGCACGGCGCCCTTTCGCATGCGCGGTGCTCCAGTCCTCTCGTGGGGCATGTGCACCGGCCTCCGACCGTCGCAAGGGCCCAAGGGGGTACCCCGGATACATGACTGGAAAGGGGGTGCGTCATAATGCTTGTGAATGTGAACGCGTTCACAAGCGCATCCCTTATGTTCCGCTTTCACCGGGACAAAGGGTGCAAAGTGCTGGCGATATGCCGCCGGCGAAGCACCGGTACGAGACACCGGTGACGCACGACGCAAGGAGGGACCGCGGTGAACCTGGCCCTGGCGCCGGAGACCCTGGCGCGCTGGCAATTCGGCATCACCACCGTCTACCACTTCCTCTTCGTCCCCCTCACGATCAGTCTCGCGGCGATCACCGCCGGCCTGGAGACGGCTTGGGTGCGCACGGGCAAGGAGAAGTACTTCCACGCCACGAAGTTCTGGGGGAAGCTCTTCCTGATCAACATCGCGATGGGGGTGGTCACCGGCATCGTGCAGGAGTTCCAGTTCGGCATGAACTGGTCGGACTACTCCCGCTTCGTCGGTGACGTCTTCGGGGCGCCGCTCGCGATGGAGGCCCTGCTGGCCTTCTTCTTCGAGTCCACGTTCATCGGTCTGTGGATCTTCGGCTGGGACAAGCTGCCCAAGAAGATCCACTGCGCGTGCATCTGGATCGTGTCCCTGGGTACCGTCCTGTCCTCGTACTTCATCCTCGCCGCGAACTCGTGGATGCAGCACCCGATCGGCTACACGATCGACAAGGCGACGGGCAAGGCCCAGCTCACCGACATCTGGGCCGTCCTCACCCAGAACACCACCCTGGTCGTGGTCTTCCACACCCTCACCGCCGCCTTCCTCACCGGCGCGGCGTTCATCATCGGCATCTCCTCCCTCCACCTGTGGCGCGCCAAGCGCAAGCAGCTGCGGGGCGAGGAGCTCGGCGAGAAGCAGCGCAAGCAGCTGCCGGCCATGCTGGCCTCGCTGCGCGTCGGCCTCGTCGTGGCGGTGATCGCCGGTCTGGGCACGGCGGTCAGCGGTGACGCGCTGGGCAAGGTGATGTACGAGCAGCAGCCGATGAAGATGGCCGCCGCCGAGGCACTGTGGGAGACGCGCGGCCCCGCGCCCTTCTCGGTCTTCGCGGTCGGCGACGTCTCCAAGGGCCACAACAGCGTGGAGATCGAGATACCCGGTCTCCTCTCCTTCCTCGCCCACAGCAACTTCACCGAGTCCGTCCCCGGCATCAACGACATCGCGGCCCAGGAGGCCGCCCGCTACGGGGGCGAGCCCGAGGACTACATCCCCAGCGTCTTCATGACCTTCTGGGGCTTCCGCCTCATGATCGGCTTCGGGATGACCTCGTTCGTCGTGGGCCTGATCGGACTATGGACCACCCGGCGGAAGTTCTGGCTGGCGCCCGAGCGCCGCCGGGGCGAGGACGAGATCCCGGCCCTGATGCTCACCAAGTCCCGGGAACTGGGCCCCTTCCTGACCAAGTGGTCGTGGCGCGTCGGCATCCTCACCATGGGCTTCCCGCTGATCGCCAACTCCTTCGGCTGGATCTTCACCGAGATGGGCCGGCAGCCCTGGGCGGTCTACGGGCAGATGAAGACCGGCGACGCGGTCTCCCCGGGCGTGAGCCAGGGCGAAGTCCTCACCTCCCTGCTGGTGTTCACCGGGCTGTACGCGGTGCTCGCGGTCGTCGAGGTCAAGCTGCTGGCCAAGTACGCCAAGGCCGGGCCGGACACGGACGAGAAGCCCCCGGCCAAGGACCCCAGGCTGCGCCTGCCCTCCGGCGGGACCGGTGAGGACCGGGCCGCCGAGGACGCCGACAAGCCGATGACCTTCGCCTACTGACGCGGCTGCGGACGCGACCGGCGGAACGGAGAACCGACCATGCACCTCCACGACTTCTGGTTCCTGTTGATAGCCGTCCTGTGGACGGGCTACTTCTTCCTCGAGGGCTTCGACTTCGGCATCGGCGTGCTCACCAAGGCGCTCGCCAGGGACCGCGCCGAACGACGGGTGCTGATCAACACGATCGGCCCCGTCTGGGACGCCAACGAGGTCTGGCTCATCACCGCCGCCGGAGCCACCTTCGCGGCCTTCCCCGACTGGTACGCCACCCTCTTCAGCGGTTTCTACCTGCCGCTGCTCGCCGTCCTGGTCTGCCTGATCGTGCGCGGCGTCGCGTTCGAGTACCGGCACAAGCGCAGCGGTGAGCGCTGGCAGCGCAACTGGGAACACGCCATCTTCTGGTGCTCGTTGATTCCTGCCTTCCTCTGGGGCGTCGCCTTCGCCAACATCGTGCGCGGGGTGCCGATCGGCCCGGACAAGAACTTCACCGGCGGCCTCGCCGACCTGCTGAGCCCCTACGCCCTGCTGGGCGGCCTCCTCACGCTCGTCCTCTTCACCTTCCACGGCGCGGTCTTCGCCGCCCTCAAGACGGCCGGCGACATCCGGCACCGGGCCCGGGCCTTCGCCGCCCGGTCCGGCCTGGTCGCCGGGGTCCTGACCGTGGCCTTCCTCGCCTGGACCCAGGCCGACGCGGGCAACGGGCGCAGTCTGCCCGCGCTGGCCGTCGCGGTGGCGGCGCTGGCCGCCGCGCTGGTCATGAACCGGCGGGGCCGGGAGGGCTGGGCGTTCGCCCTGTCCGGGCTCACCGTGGTGGCCGCCTTCGCGATGCTCTTCCTCGCTCTTTTCCCGGACGTCATGCCCTCCTCCAGCAACGCGCAGTGGAGCCTGACCGTCACCAACGCCGCCTCCAGCCCCTACACGTTGAAGATCATGACCTGGATCGCGGGCTTCATGACGCCCGTGATCCTGGCCTATCAGGCCTGGACGTACTGGGTCTTCCGACAGAGGATCGGCACTCAGCACATTCCCGTCGCACACTGAGGAACGGTGGCAGATGAGGCCCGTAGACCCCCGGCTGCTCCGGTACGCGTCCGCGACCAGGTTGTTCCTGGGCGCCTCCGTGGTACTGGGGCTGGCCGGAGCCGGACTGGTCGTCGCCCAGGCGATGGTGATCGCCGATACCGTGACGGGTGCTTTCGAGCGCGGTCGCACGGCCGGTGACCTCGCTGTGCCCCTCGCCCTGCTGGCCGCGACCGCGGCCGGCCGGGCCCTGGTCTCCTGGCTCACCGAACTCGCCGCGCACCGGGCGAGCGCCGCCGTCAAGTCCCAGCTGCGCGGACGGCTGCTGGAACACACCACGCGGCTTGGCCCGGGCGCGGTGAACACCGGTGAGCTGACCACCCTGGCCACTCGCGGGATCGACGCGCTGGACGACTATTTCGCCCGCTACCTGCCCCAGCTCGGGCTGGCGGTCGTGGTGCCCGTCGCCGTCCTGGCCCGTATCGTCTCCGCCGACTGGGTCTCGGCGCTCGTCATCGTCCTCACCCTCCCCCTCATCCCGCTGTTCATGGCGCTCATCGGCTGGGTCACCCAGTCCCGCATGGACCGCCAGTGGCGTCTGCTGTCCCGGCTCTCCGGGCACTTCCTCGACGTCGTCGCCGGGCTGCCGACGCTCAAGGTCTTCGGACGGGCCAAGACCCAGGCCGAGTCCATCCGCGCCATCACCGCCGACTACCGGCGCGCGACGCTGCGCACCCTGCGCATCGCCTTCCTCTCCTCCTTCGCCCTGGAGCTGCTCTCCACCCTGTCCGTCGCCCTGGTCGCGGTGGGCATCGGCATGCGGCTGGTGCACGGCGAACTCGACCTCTACACCGGTCTTCTGGTGCTCGTCCTGGCGCCCGAGGCGTACCTGCCGATGCGGCAGGTGGGCGCCCAGTACCACGCGGCGGCGGAGGGACTGGCCGCCGCCGACCGGGTCTTCGCCGTGCTGGAGACCGAACCGCCGGCGGCGGGCACCCGTCCCGCGCCCGACGCCCGGGACGCGGTGCTCTCCATCGACCGGCTGGTGGTCCGTCACCCGGGCCGGGGCCGGCCCTCCCTGGCCGCGACCTCGTTCGAGGTGCGCCCGGGGGAGACGGTCGCCCTGACCGGGCCCAGCGGATCCGGCAAGTCGACCCTGCTGAACGTCCTCCTCGGCCTCGAACGCCCCGCGGGCGGACGGGTGTCCGTGGGCGGCGTCGATCTGTCATCGCTCTCCCCCGAAAGCTGGCGGGCCCAGGTCGCCTGGGTCCCGCAACGGCCCCATCTCTTCGCCGGCACCGTCGCCGAGAACGTACGGCTGGCGCGGCCGGACGCCACCGACGCGCAGCTGTGTGACGCACTCCGCGCGGCCGGTGCGCTCGATTTCGTCTCCATGATGGAGCACGGCACTGACACCCGCCTCGGCGAGGACGGTGCCGGTCTGTCGGCCGGTCAGCGCCAACGCCTCGCCCTCGCCCGGGCGTTCCTCGCCGACCGCCCCGTCCTGCTGCTCGACGAGCCGACGGCGAACCTCGACGGGGAGACGGAGGCCGCCGTCGTCGAGGCGGTGCGGCGGCTCGCCGAGGGGCGGACGGTGCTGCTGGTGGTGCACCGCCCGGCGCTGCTGGCCGTCGCCGACCGGGTGGTCCGGCTGGACGAACCGGCCGAAGTCCCCTACTCCGTACCGGCGTCGACGCAGGCCGCGCTGCCGGAGGCGCCCGGCGCGGCGGACGGACCTGCAGGTCACGTCCCCGCAGACGAGCGGGGCACCCGGCCCCGTTCCGCGCTGGCCCGGGTGCGTGCCGAGGGCGGCCCGTGGCAGGGCAGGTTCTGGCTCGCGCTGCTGCTCGGCAGCCTCGCGCTGGCCAGCGCCACCGGCCTGATGGCCGTTTCCGGCTGGCTGATCTCGCGCGCCTCCCAACAGCCGCCCGTCCTCTACCTGATGGTCGCCGTCACCGCGACGCGCGCCTTCGGCATCGGGCGGTCCGTCTTCCGCTACGCCGAGCGACTCGTCTCCCACGACGCGGTGCTGCGCGCGCTGGCCGGACTGCGGGTCTCGGTCTACCGGCGGCTGGAGCGGCTGGCCCCCGCCGGGCTGCGCGACACCCGCCGCGGCGACCTGCTGTCCCGGCTGGTCGGCGACGTGGACGCGCTCCAGGACTACTTCCTGCGCTGGCTGCTGCCTGTCGGCTCGGCTGTGTTGGTGGGCGGCGCGTCCGTCGGGTTCATGACCTGGCTGCTCCCGGAGGCCGGCGCGGTGCTGGCGGCCGGCCTGCTGGCCGCGGGCGTCGCCGTGCCCGCGCTGTCGGCCGCCGTGGCGCGGCGCGCCGAGCGGCGGCTCGCGCCCGTCCGCGGCGAACTGTCGGCCGGTGTGGTGGGCCTGCTGTCCGGCACCGCCGAACTCACGGTCGCCGGCGCGCTGCCGGCCCGGCTCGCGGAGCTGCGCAGGGTGGACGGCACCTTGACCCGCATCGCCCGCCGGGCCTCCGCCGCCACCGCCCTGGGCGCCGGACTGACCACGCTGGCAACCGGGTTGACCGTCGCGGCGGCGGCCTGGGCGGGCGTGACGGCCGTCCACGACGGACGGCTGGACGGTGTGTGGCTCGCCGTCGTCGTGCTGACGCCGCTGGCCGCGTTCGAGGCGGTGACGGGGCTGCCTGTGGCGGTCCAGCACCGCCAGCGGGTGCGCCGCTCCGCGGAGCGGGTGTACGAGGTGCTGGACGCGCCGGAGCCGGTGCGCGACGGGACCGGGCCGGCCCCGTCGTCCCCCTTCCCCCTGCGGTTGACGGGGGTGACGGCGCGCTACCCGGGCCGTACGGAACCGGCGTTGCGGGACTTCGGCCTGGAGCTGACGGCGGGCCGCAGGGTCGCGGTCGTCGGACGGTCCGGTGCGGGCAAGACGACGCTCGCGCAGGTGCTGCTGCGCTTCCTGGACGCCGACGCGGGGGCGTACGCCCTCGGCGGACAGGACACGGCGGGCATGGACGGCGACGCCGTGCGCCGTCTCGTGGGCCTGTGCGCCCAGGACGCGCACCTCTTCGACAGCTCGGTGCGCGAGAACCTGCGGCTCGCCCGCCCGGACGCGGACGACGCGCGGCTGCGCGAGGCGTTGCGGGCGGCCCGCCTGCTGGACTGGGTCGAGGCGCTGCCCAGGGGCCTGGACACGCTGGTCGGGGAGCACGGCGCGCAGCTGTCGGGCGGTCAGCGGCAACGGCTGGCGCTCGCCCGGGCGCTGCTGGCGGACTTCCCGGTGCTGGTGCTGGACGAGCCCGCCGAGCACTTGGACGTGGTGACCGCCGACGCGCTGACGGCCGATCTGCTGGCGGCCACCGAGGGCCGGACCACGGTGCTGATCACGCACCGGCTGGCCGGTCTGGAGGCGGTCGACGAGGTGATCGTGCTGGACGGCGGACGCGTCGTGGAGCGCGGCACGTACGGGGAACTGGCAGCGGCGGACGGAACGTTTCGGTCGATGCTGGAGCGGGAGCGGGCGGAGGCCGACATGGTGCATCCGCCGCTTTCTGCCCATCAGTCGCTTTCTTTGGCAAAAGGCACTTATTAGTCTCTGGGTATGCCCCCCACGGAAGAACCCTCCGCCCCCCGGGACGCCACCCTGCCCGGGGGGCCGCTGGACCCGCTGGCCGCCGCCACGGAGGCCACCCGGAGCCTCCAGGGCATGTCGACCGAGCTGACCGCGCGGATCCCCCAACTGCTGGAGGCCATGCGGTCGGTCGGCACCGGACTCGAACTGCACAGCACGCTCGACCGGATCGCCGGCACCGCCGCCGAGCTCGCCGACGCGCGGTACGCCGCCATCGCCGTCACGGAGGCCGCCGATCCCGCCGGCGAAGGGCTCGCCGACTTCGTCACCTACGGCTTCGCCGAGGAGGAGCACCGGCGCCTCGGAGCGCACGCCGGCAGCAGTGAGCTGCTGGGCGCCCTGCTGAGCCGCAGCGCGCCCGCCGGTGCTCCCGGTGACTTCCTGGCCGTTCCCATCCGCGTGGAGGGCGAGATCTTCGGCAACCTCTACCTGACCGGGAAGCGCGGCGGCGGCGAGTTCGGCGTCGCCGACCTGCACATGGTGAAGATCCTGGCCACCGAGGCGGGCATCGCGATCGGCAACGCCCGGGTGTACGAGCAGGGCCGCCAGCGCATGCGCTGGATCGACGGCTCGGTGGCGGTCACCACGGCGCTGCTGTCCGGCAGCGACGCCGAGGACGCGCTGTCCGTCGTCGCCGAACAGGCGCGCAGGCTCGCGGACTCGGCCGCCGGGATCGTGCTGCTGCCCGACGCCGAGGGCGGGCTGGAGATGGTGGCCGTCTCCGCCGACGACCCCGCGGGGCTCCTGGGGACGGTGATACCGCCGCACAGCCCGGTCGTCGACCGGCTCCTCGCGGGCGAGCCGGTGTTCGTCGAGGACTCGGCCACCGACCCCCGCATGATCACGGACGTGGCCCCGCGCTTCGGACCGAGCATGCTGCTGCCGCTCAGGAGCGGCGGACGGGTGCTGGGCACGCTGGCCATCCCCCGCGACCGGGGCGCCCGTCCGTACACGGCCGCCGAACGCACCCTGGCGGGCCAGTTCGCCGCCCAGGCCGCGCTCGCGCTCGTGCTGGCCGAGGCACAGCGCGACCGCGAGCGGCTCGCCGTCTACGAGGACCGCGACCGCATCGCCCGCGACCTCCACGACCTCGTCATCCAGCGGCTGTTCGCGACCGGGCTGCTGCTGGAGAGCGCGCAGCGCAAGGCGGTCGTGCCGGACGTGCGGACCAGGGTCGGACAGGCCGTGGACGAACTGGACGTGACCATCCAGGAGATCCGCACGGCGATCTTCGCCCTCCAGCAGGGCCCCGCCGAGGCCCCCGCCGGGCTGCGGACCCGCGTCCTGCGGGAGATCGGCACGGCGGCCGTGCCGCTGGGCTTCCAGCCGTCGGCGGCGTTCGTCGGGGCGGTCGACGCCAAGGTCGGCGAGCGCACCGGGAAGAACCTGGTCGCGGCGCTGCGGGAGGCGCTGTCCAACGCCTTCCGGCACGCGCGGGCCTCGCGGATCGAGGTCGTCGTCGACGCGACGGCGCGTCTGCCGGACGGCAGGGAGGCGGTCCGGCTCACCGTCGCGGACGACGGCGTCGGCATCCCGGAGGGCGGCCGGCGCAGCGGCCTGCGGAACCTCGCCAAGCGGGCCGAGTCGCTGGGCGGCTCCAGTGCGTACGGTCCGGGGCTGGACGGGCGCGGGACGAGGGTGGTGTGGGAGGCGCCGCTCTAGGACTGCTCCGGGGCGCGTCCTCCGAACGGTCCTCTGCGGGAGCGCGCCCCCGCGGTCCGCGACACGATCGCGTCCATGCGGCGACTGCGTTCCCCTCGTGCCCACCGTTTTCGCCGGGCGCGCCCGTGCCGGTCCCACCGGCGCGCGGCCGGCGCCTTCTGCGCCCTGTGCGCCGTGATGTCCCCGGTGCTCGCCCCCGGGCCCTCGACCGCGGTGCGGGCACCGGACCGGCTCGCCCGCGCCGGGGCCGACGTCTACCGCCTCGCCCGGGAGGAGGCGCTGGTCAGGGAGCGCTACGAGAGGGCCCTGCCGGCCGCGCGGGAGCGCAGGGCGGAGGCCGAACGGCTGGCCCAGCGGCTCAGCGGGCAGCGGTTCGTCTCGTCGGTGCTGCGCGAGGACGCGGGGGCGGCCGCGCGGGCGCAGTACCGCACCGGCGGGTTCACGGCCCGCGACAGCCTGCGCTTCTCGGACGACCCGTTCGAGCTGCTGGCCCTCCAGGAGACCGACGCCGGCCGCCGGGAACGGCTGGCCCGCAGGCTGAGCGACGAGGCCGACCGCGGCCGGGCCCTGGAGCTGGAGGAACGGGCGACCGCGTCCTCCTGGCGGGCGCTGGACCGGGACGCGGCGATGCTGCGGAAGACCCTGGGCGGGGCCGCCGGGCGGCTGGCGGCGGCGCGCGAGCAGCTCGACGGGATGGCGGCGGCCGCGGTGGGCGGCGGACGGTGCGCCCCGGTGGACCGCGAGGCCCTGGAGGCGGACGAGGACGCGCGCCCGGAGGGGGACCCGGACGGGCACGGCTGGACGCGGCCGGTGCTCTCGTACCGCCTCTCGGCCGGATACGGCGGCTCCGGCGCGAACTGGTCCGGCACGCACACCGGGCAGGACTTCGCGGTCCCCACCGGCACTCCGGTGCGCTCGGTGGGGCCCGGCACCGTGGTCGACGCGGGCTGCGGCGGGGCGTTCGGCATCAGCCTGGTGGTCCGGCACCCGGGCGGCTGGTACTCGCAGTACGCGCACCTGGCGGCGGCGTTCGTGTCCCCGGGGAGCCGGGTGCGGCCCGGGGAGTGGATCGGCCTCTCCGGGACCACGGGCAACTCCACCGGGCCCCACCTGCACTTCGAGGTCCGCATGAGCCCGGAGTTCGGGTCCTCCGTCGATCCGGTGGAATGGCTGGGCCGGCGCGGTGTGGGCCTGTGAGGTCAGCCGCCACGGGGGCTGCTCGGGGTGGTTCCCGGCCGGCTCGGGGTGGGCTCTTGGCCGGCGAAGGCCGCGCATCAGTGAAGGCCATGCGTCAGTGAAGGCCGCGCAGAATCCTTTCGATGACCTCCGCGACGCCGTCGTCGTTGTTGCCCGCGGTGCGGTGCGTGGTGGCGGCCAGCACGTCGGGGTGGGCGTTGGCCATCGCGTACGAGGTGCCGGCCCAGCGAAGCATCTCCAGGTCGTTGGGCATGTCCCCGAACGCCACGACCTCCTCGGGCACGATGCCGTGCTCGGCGCAGTACCGGGCCAGCGTGCTGGCCTTGCTGACTCCGGGGCCGCTGATCTCCAGCAGCGCGGTCGGGCTGGAGCGGGTGAACGAACCGTGGGCGCCGGCCGCCGCGCGGGCGCGGGCGAGGAAGTCGTCGGGGGCGAGCCCGGGGTGGTGGGCGAGCAGCTTGAGGACGGGGCCGCAGGGGGTGCCGTCGTACGCGCGGGCGTCCTCGGCGAGGAACTCCTCGGCGGTGGCCACGACCGCGTCGTCGCTGAGCATGAAGGGCGGGTACTGCGGCTCGTAGTGGAAGCCCGTGGTGCGCTCGACGGCGAACGTCGAGCCGGGGACGGCGGTGCGCACCATGTGGACGACGGCCAGGGCGTCGGTCCGCTCCAGCGGCCGGACCTCGACGAACCGGCCGCCGTCGCGCAGGTCCACGACGGCGGCACCGTTCGCGCAGATCGCCAGCCCGTGGCCGTGGACGTGGGCGCTGGCCACGTCCATCCAGCGGGTCGGGCGGCCGGTGACGAAGAAGACCTCGATGCCGGCGTCCTCGGCGGCGGCCAGCGCGGCGACCGTGCGGTCCGAGACCGTTTTGTCGTCCCGCAGCAGGGTGCCGTCGAGGTCGGTGGCGATCAGCCGGGGTATCGGCGGTCTCCGACGGCCGGCCGGGGTCTCGGGCTGCTCGGTAGCTGAAGTCACGGTCCCATTCTCGGCCACGCGGTGCGGCGGGGCGCATGGGTGCGCGGTCGAGCGCACTTTCGAGCCACGCGCCGGGTGGGGCGTGAGGATGCTCTGCGCGCGGGGCTCTTCCCCGGATGGACGGTCCTCAGTACCGGAGGGACGGTCCTCAGCGCCCCAGCTTGTCGAGCGCCTCGGTGGCGATCTGTTCGAAGATCCGCTGGTCGGCGGCGAAGTCGGAGTCCGGAATGGGCCAGTGGACGACGATCTCCGTGAAGCCCAGGGCGAAGTGCTCGCCCGCGAAGTCGACGAACGCCTCCAGGGACTCCAGCGGGCGCCCGCGGTCGGGCGTGAAGCCGGTGAGCAGGATCTTGTCCAGCTCCGCCACGTCCCGGCCGGCCTCGTCGCAGGCCGCGGCCAGCTTGCCCAGCTGTCCGCGGAGGGCCGCGCGGGACTCCTCCGGGGTGCCGGTCCCGAAGATCTTGGGATCGCCCGTGGTCACCCACGCCTGGCCGTGGCGCGCCGCCAGCCGAAGTCCGCGCGGGCCGGTGGCGGCGACGGCGAAGGGCAGCCGCGGCCGCTGGACGCAGCCGGGGACGGTGCGGGCCTCGTCCGCCGAGTAGAACGTGCCCCGGTGACTGACGGCGTCCTCGGTCAGCAGCCGGTCGAGCAGCGGGACGAACTCCGCGAAGCGGTCGGCGCGTTCCCGGGGCGACCACGGCTCCTGCCCCAGCGCCGTCGCGTCGAAGCCGGACCCGCCCGCGCCTATGCCCAGGGTGACGCGGCCGCCGGAGACGTCGTCCAGCGAGATGAGCTCCTTGGCGAGGGTGACCGGGTGCCGGAAGTTCGGCGAGGTGACCAGGGTGCCCAGACGCATCCGGGAGGTCGCCGTGGCCGCGGCGGTCAGGGTGGGGACGGCGCCGAACCAGGGGCCGTCCCGGAAGCTGCGCCAGGAGAGGTGGTCGTAGGTGTACGCGGTGTGGAAACCGAGCTCCTCGGCGCGCAGCCACTGGTCGCGGCCGCCCTCGTGCCAGCGGCGGACGGGGAGGATCACGGTGCTCAGGCGATGGGGCGAGGTCATGCCCCGAGCCTACGGTGAAGTACGGGAAGGCCCCCGGCGAGGGAGAATCGGGGGCAGGGAGCCCTTCCGGGCGTGCCCATGCCTCCGCGGAGTCTGGGAGGTCACCGTGCGAGAGACCCGTTTCACCCCCGACCGCGGGCTGACCACCCGCATGGTCACCACGATGTTCTTCATCGGGCTGCTCTACGTGGTGTTCGTCGGCGCGCTGATCGTGCTGCTGCGTGGGGCCTGGCCGATCGTGCTGCTGCTGGCGGGCGGCGTGTTCGTCGCACAGTTCTGGTTCAGCGACCGCATCGCGGCCTACGCCATGGGCGCGCGCGAGGTCACGGAGCGGGAGGCGCCGGAGTTGCACGGCGCGGTGGACCGGCTGTGCGCGCTGGCGGACATGCCCAAGCCGCGGGTGGCGATCTCCGACACCGACGTGCCGAACGCCTTCGCCACCGGGCGCAACCGGGACAACGCGCTGGTCTGCGCGACGACGGGGCTGCTGCGCCGGCTGGAGCCGGAGGAGCTGGAGGGCGTGCTGGCGCACGAGCTCTCGCACGTGGCGCACCGGGACGTGGCGGTGATGACCATCGCGTCGTTCCTCGGGGTGCTGGCCGGGATCATCACCCGGATCGGGCTGTGGGGCGGGCTGCGCCGGGTCGGCGGGCGGGATACCAACACCGCCCTGCTGATGGTGGTGGTCCCGCTGGTCAGCGCCGTGGTGTACGTCATCAGCTTCCTGCTGACGCGGCTGCTGTCCCGCTACCGGGAGCTGTCGGCCGACCGGGCGGCCGCGCTGCTGACGGGCCGGCCGTCGGCGCTGGCGTCGGCCCTCACCAAGGTCACCGGGGAGATGGCCCGGATCCCGACCCGGGACCTGCGGCAGGCCGAGCCGTTCAACGCTTTCTGGTTCGCCCCCGCCTTCTCCAAGGAGAGCCTGAGCGGGCTGCTGGCCTCGCACCCGACGCTGGAACAGCGGCTGGACCAGCTCGCCAGGATCTCGGTACGGCTGGGGCAGGCCTGAGGGGACGCGGGCCGCGTGGTCACGGGGGACCCGGCCGGGCGGCAAACGCATGAGATGGCGGGCGCCCGCGGGAGGGCGGGACGGGAGGCGGGCAGACACCAGGAGGCGCCACCGGGCGCCGCGACGCCGGACGGCCGCCGGAAGGGCCGTAGGGCCCGGCTGTCGGCGGGACCGTCGGCGGGGCCGCAGCGCCGCCGGGCGTCGGCAGCGGGCGCCGGGCCGGCGAAGGACGCTGGAAGGAGCTGTGCAGCCGTGGGATTCCTGGACGTCATCCTCGGGCGCACCAAGCCGGTCCGCCCGGACCTGGACCAGCTGTTCGCCCTGCCCTCCGCTGCCGTCACCCTCAAGGCCGCCGCCGGGCTGGACCCGACCGGGCTGGGCTCGGTGTGCTTCGCCAGCGTGGAGGGCGAGGCCTTCGACGGAGTGCGGCAGGACGTGCGGGAGCTGCTGGACGCGGACACCGGGCGCGGTGGGGTGCCCGTGGAGTTCAGCCGGGACGCCTACGGCTACACCTGGCTGCTCGCACGGCAGGCTCCGGAGGACACGGCGGCCCTGGTGAACGATCTCCATGCGGTCAACACGCTCCTTCAGGAGGGCGGGTTCGGACCCCAGCTGCTGTGCTCGCTGATGAGCTTCCACGATGCCCGGCAGCGGTCGCTGGGCCTCGTCTACCTCTACAAGCGCGGCACGTTCTATCCCTTCGCCCCGGTCCGGGGCGAAGGGGAGCGGCGCGACCACGAACTGGAGATCCAGGTGCGGGCGTTGCTGGAGGACGATCTGCGGATCGAGGGGGATCTGAGCCGCTGGTTCCCCGTGTGGGGCGCGCCGGGGCTGTGAAGCGGGCCGCCCGCTGCGGCTCGCTCCTTCCGCCCGGCACGCTCCTTTCCGGGCTCCCGGTCTCTCCCGGTCTCCGGCCTCGGTCTCCCGGTCTCCCGGTCTCCGGCGACTACCGGGCCCTCTGCCTAACCGGCGTCCCCGGGGCGGCCGGCCCTATGGTTCCGCCGGTCGAGGGCGCGCCGTCCGGCGCCCCCTCGCGGGCCGCTCTCCCGCGGGCCCGCCGATACTCCTCGGCGGCCCAGCGAGCCCACTCCTCCCGCATGGCGGTGAAGCGCAGGCCGTACTCGAGGGTGAGGCGTCCGTTGACCGACAGCGGATCGTCGTCCCATTCGACCTTCTGCTCCAGCTCCTTGAGGCCCTGGTGCTGGCGGGCCGCGCGCTCGGCCTCGCCGTGGAGGTAGGCGACGGCCTCGACCGGGGTGAGCCGGTCGAGGAAGAAGACCCTCAGCAGGGCGTCGCTGCGGACCCTGCGCGGCTCGTCCTCCACCATCCAGCGGCGCAGCTCGTCCAGGCCGCTGTCGGTGATCGCGTACTCCTTGCGGCCCCGCGGGCCCTCGGAGGCGGCCTCCAGCAGGCCGTCCTTCGTCAGCTTCGCCAGCTCGCCGTAGACCTGGCTCTGCGTCGCAGGCCAGACGTTGGCGAGGGAGGTCTCGAACGTCCGCATCAGGTCGTAGCCGCTGGCGGGGCGGTCGGCCAGCAGCCCCAGCATCGCGTGTCTCAGGCTCATGCCCTCCACCTTACCTTCCACTATTGACACGTCAAGGCTGGACGTTCTAAGTTCGACGTGTCAAACCTGGAATGTCGGTGCAACGGCCGACCGGAACCGACCGTCGGCTGAGGAGATTTCCATGGACTACCTGCGCGGCTTCATCGCTTGGATCGCCTTCGCGGTCGTGTCCTCCTACAGCTTGCAGTGGGGCGCGGTGGCCGGCCTGGCCGTCGGCGTGGGGGTGCTGGCCAAGGAGCTCCGCTCCGGTACGCGGGCCGAGGCTCTGGTCCTGGAGGGCAGCGGGGCCCTCTTCTTCGCCGTCCTGACCGGTCTGGCCTTCGCCTTCCCGCGCGGCCCGCTCGCGGAGTACTCCGGCGCCCTCTCCCTGGCGTGGCTGGCCGTCACCGCCTGGGGCACCGTGGCCGTCCGACGTCCGTTCACCACCGGCATCGCCAAGCGGCAGGCCCCGCCCGCCGTGTGGGAGACGCCCCTCTTCCGCCGGATCAACACCGTGCTCACCAGCGCCTGGGCCACTGCCTTCACCGTGACCGCCGGCGGCGTAGCCGCTGTCCACGCGGCCGGGGTCGGCGGCGGGATCCCTGTCCTGTGCCAGATAGCCGGCTTCGTCCTCCCGATGCTGTTCACCGGCCAGTACCTCAAGAAGGTCCGCGCCCGCCAGGCCGCCCACGCCGTGCGGTGACGCCTCGCCCGGGCAGATCGCGCCCGGACCTCCTCCCCGGTCTCCCGAGCGCCCAAGCTCTCCCGGGCGCCCAACGAAGGAGTGCGCCATGACAACCGCCCCCGCCCATCTCGCCGGCAACTTCGCGCCGGTCACCGAAGAGCTGACCGCCCACGACCTCCCCGTCACCGGGGCGATCCCGCCCGAGCTCAGCGGCTGGTACCTGCGCAACGGCCCCAATCCGCAGGACGCGGCCGCCGGTCACTGGTTCTACGGCGACGGCATGATCCACGGAGTGCGCCTGGAGGGCGGCCGCGCCACCTCCTACCGCAACCGCTGGGTGCGTACCTCGACCTTCACCCGCGGCGCCCGGATCCACGACGGCCGGGGCGGAGTCGACCTCACGGCCGGCGTCGCCAACACCCATGTGGTGCGGCACGCGGGGCGGACGCTCGCCCTGGTGGAGTCGTCCTACCCCTACGA
Source organism: Streptomyces sp. AV19 (assembly GCF_015999245.1). GTDB lineage: Bacteria > Actinomycetota > Actinomycetes > Streptomycetales > Streptomycetaceae > Streptomyces. Next base: position 632,735 of record NZ_JAEAMR010000003.1, read on the forward strand.
GATGGACTGCAGCCCGGGGCGCGAGCTGGAGACCGTCGGAGTCCATGACTTCGGCGGGCGGCTGCTCACCCCGATGACGGCCCACCCCAAGACCTGTCCCGTCACGGGGGAGCTGCACTTCTTCGGGTACGGCGGGATGAAGGCCCCCTTCCTCACCTACCACCGGGCCACCGCGGACGGTGAGTTGGACGTCAGCCGACCGGTGGACGTCCCCGCGCACACGATGATGCACGACTTCCACCTCACCACCGATCACATCGTCTTCATGGACCTGCCCGTGGTCTTCGACGCGGAGCGGGCCCGCAGACCTGGCGGCGGCATGCCCTACGCCTGGGACGACGGTTACGGGGCGAGACTCGGCGTGCTGCGCCGGGACGACCCCCACGGCAAGGTGCGCCGGCTGCCGATCGACCCTTGCTATGTCTTCCACGCGCTCAACGCCCATGACGAGAGCGACGCCGACGGCGAGCGGATCGTCCTGCATGTCATCCGCTACCCGCACTTCGCGGCCCCCGCCCTCGGACCGGCCCACGGCTCGCTCTGGCGGTGGACGCTCGACCTGACGAGGGGGACGGTCAGGGAGGAGCAACTCGACGACGAGCGGTGCGAGTTCCCGCGCATTGACGACCGGCTCGCCGGCCGGGTCGCTCGGTACGGTCATGTCACCGTCGCCGACAGCCCTTCCTCACCGGTCCCCGCCGGCGCGTTGCTCCGCTACGACCTGCGGACGGGCTCCGTGGCCCGTCACATATTCGGCCCGGGTCGTACTCCGGCGGAGGCGTCGTTCGCGCCGGCCGACGACCGGCCCGGCGGTCCCGGGTGGCTGCTCACCTACGTCCACGATGCCGCGAGCGACACCAGCGACCTGGTGATCCTCGACGCGGACGACCTGGCCGCGCCCCCGGTCGCCACCATCCACCTGCCGCAGCGCGTGCCCTACGGCTTTCACGGCAACTGGCTTGCCGACCGCTGCCGTTGTCGGCGCCGGGAGGCGAGGGCGTCCATGGTGCGGGCCCGGACCTCGCGTTCCGCGGCGGCCGCGATGAACGCGCTCACGTCCTGGTCGCCGGGGCCCGCCAGAGCGCGGACCTCCCGGACGGTGGCGGAGGGCAGGCGGACCTCGGCCCAGCCGTCGTCGGGGGCGGCCGGAGAACCGGGCCCGCTGGACTCGCCGGTGCTCCGGAGGCCTTCCGGATCGCCATCGGAACCGGCGGCTCCCACAGCATCTGCGGCTTCTACGGCTCCTGCGGCTCCTGCAGCGGAGACATCGGCAAGGTGGCTACGGAGGTGGCGGACAGCCACGCTCCGCATGGCCCGGGCGAGTTCGGCGTCCACGGTCTGCCGGGCGAGCGGGCGAAGTTTGCGCACCAGAGCAGCGGCCTGAGCGGCCACCTCGTCGCTCGGCAGATGATCGAGATAGGGGCGGAAGACATGTTCGGTGGTGAAGTCGAGGAAGCGCCCGGCGATGTGTTCGACCTGGGCGCGCAGCTCCCGCAGGTGCGCGGAGACGGCATTCAACGGGACGCCTGCCGCGTGCAGTTCGGACGCGACGTCCAGCAGCTGGGGGCTGGGGGCCAGGAAGGCGTCCGGGGCGTCCGGCAGCCGTTCGAGGACGCCCAGTTCCACGGCCTCCTCCAGCGCGCTGTCGTCCGGTCCGCCGAACGTCTCGGCCAGTTCGGCACGGCTGACGCGCGTGGGGCGTTCGTCGCTCCAGGGCCCGTCCACCTCGGCGACCAGGCCGAGGACTCCGCCGAGTCCCCGGCCGGTGTCCCAGGCGTCCAGCAGCTCCTTGATGCTGGCCAGGGTGTAGCCGCGGTCGAGCAGGCCGCCGATCTGCCGGAGGCGTGCCAGGTGGGTGTCCCGGTAGACGTTGGCCCGGCCCCGGCGCTCCGGCTTGGGGAGCAGGCCCCGGTCCAGGTAGGCGCGGATGGTGCGCACCGTGGCACCGCTGTGGTGGGCCAGGTCCTCGATCCGGTACCCCGGCTGTTCGGTCACGCGTCGCTCCTCACCCATCACCACCGGGACGGTCTACGAGGCGGCCGCGCCCCCGTCATGCTCCCGGCTCTCCGTTCCCCGGGCCGCGGGAGAGGCCGCCAGGTAGCTGACGGCCCTGCTCAACGAGCCCTCCTGCGAAGGATGGTACGAGCGCCGGAGGTAGCGGGGGATCGCCGCTCCCAGCTCGCGCCAGGTGGGCAACAGCCCCTTGTCGACAGCCTTCTTGTGGTGGCCCAGGGTGTAGCGCAGCCGGCCGGCGAGCCGGGGGTCGTGACGGATGAGGTAGGACGCGCCCGCCGCCCACAGGTACGTCAGCACCGGAGCGGTGATCGCCATGCCCAGCAGGCGGCGGGCGTAGCGCCGGGGTTCGTCTCCGCCGCAGTGCTGGTACATGTCGAAGGCGACCGCGCGGTGTTCGACCTCCTCCGCGCCGTGCCAGCGCAGCAGGTCCAGCATCACCGGGTCAGGATCGGTCCGGTCGAGGGCGTCGGCACGCAGTACCCAGTCACCCAGCACCGCGGTGAACTGCTCCGTCGCCGCCACCACCGACAACCGGAACCGCAGCCAGGTCCGGTCGGAGACGCGCAGGCCGAACGGGGGCCGCTCGCCCAGCAGCACGTCGAAGAGGAAGTCCACGTGGCGGGTGTAGGCCGCGGTGTCCAGGCCCTGGTGGGCCAGGTGCTCGAGCACATAGGAGTGCTGGACGCTGTGCGTGGCCTCCTGGCCCATGAAGCCCTTGACGTCCTTGAGCAGCGCCTCGTTCCGCACCAGCGGCAGGGCCTCCTTGAAGACCTTGACGAACCACCGCTCCCCGGCGGGCAGCAGCAGGTGCAGGACGTTGATGACATGGGTGGCGGTCGGTTCGCCCGGTATCCAGTGCAGTGGCGTCTCGCGCCAGTCGAAGTTCACGCGCCGGGGCGCGATGCGGTAGCCGTCGGTCATGCGGGGGTTCCTCCTGCGAAGGGTCGGCGGGCGCCCGTCCCGCCGTGGTCACGGCCGGAGCGGTCAGAGCCGGGGTTCGATCCGGGCGACGGCCCGCCGGAGGCGGGGGGCGAAGCGCGCGGCGAGGCGCATGCCGTGGGCTTCCGGCGTCACCGGGACGACGGCCCGGTCCTCGTGCACCGCCCTGAGGACGGCGTCGGCGACCCGCTCCGGCGGGTAGTTCCGGCGTCCGTAGAACCGGGTGGTCCGCTCGCGCAGCCGGCGTTGCTCCTCTTCCGGGACGCCCGTGAAGAGGGTGGCGGCCGTGATGCCCGTGGTCACGAGACCGGGGCAGACCGCGGTGACTCCTATGCCCTGGCCTGCGAGTTCGGCCCGCAGGCACTCGCTCAGCATCAGCACCGCCGCCTTGGACGTGCTGTAGGCCGAGAGGGCGCGGGAGGGCTGGAACGCGGCGGCGGAGGCGGTGTTGACGATGTGGCCGCCCTCCCCGCGTTCGGCCATCTGCCGGCCGAAGATCCGGCAGCCGTGGATGACCCCCCACAGGTTGACGTCCAGGACCTTGCGCCAGGCATCCGATGGGGTGTCCAAGAACGGTCCGGCGACCCCGATGCCCGCGTTGTTGACCAGGATGTCCACCACTCCGTACTCGGCGGCGGTGCGGGCCGCGAGCTTCTCCATGGCCCGCTCGTCCGAGACGTCGGCGCATTCGGCCCACGCCTCGGGCGCCCCGGTCAGCCGTGCCAGTTCGGCCGTCCGCCCGGCCCCCTCCGCGTCCACATCGACGGCCACGATGCGCGCTCCGGCCTCGGCGAACGCGAAGGCGATCGCCCGGCCGATGCCGCTCGCCGCCCCCGTCACCAGCACCAGGCGGCCCGCGAATCGCTCGGCGTACCGGTCCCGCCGGACGCCGTGGCGCGCCGGGGCGGGCCCGCCCTCCTGGTGCGCGGCGGCGAACGCGGCGATCCACTCGGCAAGTTGGCCCGGACGGGTGCGCGGCACCCAGTGGCCGGCCCGGATGCTGCGCCGCACCAGGCCGGGGGCCCAGCGCTCCAGGCCGTCGTAGAGCCGCTCGGACAGGAACGCGTCGTCGGTCGGAGTGATCAGCTGTACCGGGGCGTGCGCGTAGGCGTCCGGCCGCGGACGGCCCAGCCTGGAGCGGACGTTGTCGCGATAGAGCCAGGCGCCGTGCGCCGCGTCCGAGGGGAGCGAGGCGGTGGGGTAGGGGCCCCGGGGCACCTTCTCGAACCGCTCCAGCACGGCCGGCCAGCGCTTCCCCAGCGGCCCCCGCCAGGCCGCCTCCGGAAGGAACGGCGTGTGCAGGGCGTACACGTACCAGGACTTGGCGCCCTGTCCCAGGAGCTGGGCGGCCCGCCGCGGGGTGGGACGGGCGGCGCGTTCCTTGAGCCAGTGCCCGAAGTGGTCCAGCGACGGGCCGGAGACGGAGGTGAAGGAGGCGATGCGGCCCCGGGCGCGGTCGGTGGTGACGAATTCCCAGCCCTGCACCGACCCCCAGTCGTGGCCGACCAGGTGCACGGGGGCGTCCGGGCTCAGGGTGTCGACGACGGCGAGGAAGTCCCCGGTGAGCTTCTCCAGGGTGAAACCGCCGCGCAGCGGCCGGGGTGCGGTGGAGCGGCCGCAGCCGCGCACGTCGTAGAGCACGACGTGGAAGCGGTCCCGCAGTCCGGCGGCGACCTCGGACCACATCTCCTTGCTGTCGGGGTAGCCGTGCACCAGCACGACCGTGGGGTCGGCCGGGTCGCCCAGTTCGGCGACGCACAGCTCGATCTCCCCCGAGCGCACCCAGCGCTCCCGGGCCCCCTCGAGCCCGTTGCCGAAGGCGGTCATCGTCCGGTTCTCCCCTCTCCGCGCCGCACGTGCGGCAGGTCGTCGTCGAGCCAGAACGCGCTCTCCTCGGGGTCGCGGGAGTCGGTCACCACGAGGAGCTCCTCGAACTTGGCGCCGATGCCCCGGAAGCCGAGGTGCGGTTCGACCGCCCACAGCCCCGGCCTGGGCGGGTGGTCGGAGCGGCGGTGCGGGCTCCACAGCGGGGACCAGCCCTCCCGGTGGCCGTGGACCAGATCGGAGGCCAGTCCCTTGAGTGCCTGGGTGCCGAACCCGAAGAGGTGCGGTGACCAGCGGCGCTCCGCGACCCGGCCGACCTTGTGCGCGATCACTCCGAAGGGATAGGCGCGATGACGGTTCACGTATCCCTGGCGTGTCATGAGGCGGTCCACGTCCTCGTAGATCTCGCGCAGCGGACGCCTCTCGCGCACCTCGCGGAGGACCAGGTCGCGGTGGTCACCCAGGTCGTCGAGCAGCCGGGTGTGCAGGGGGTTCGGGCCGAGGCAGCCCGAGTAGCCGACGTCGGCGGTGAACCCCCGGTGCACCGGGGCCAGGTCCAGGATGAAGGGCATCCCCGGCTCCAGTCGGCGCCCGGTCGGGAAGAACTGCGTGGGCACGCGGAAGCAGGTGAAGGCGGTCCGGTCCCCGAACCAGGCGAAGGGCAGGTGGAACCAGTCGCGGACCCCGCGCTGGCGCAGCCACTGCCGCTGCATCCGGGCAGCGTCGCGTTCGGTCGCACCCGGGTGGAGCTGTGCGGCGACGGCCTCGGCGCAGTCGTAGGCCAGACGTTGCACGCTCCGGAATCCACGCAGGACACTGTCCATGCCCAACCACCTGTCCACCGCAGGGAAGTTGCCACTGATGAATGTGACAATGTGCGAGGGCCGCGTCAAGGGGTGGGACGTCCGGTCCGGGCACCCGCCTTCGTCCTTCCGGCCCCGTCCCCTACGGGTGGGTCAGACCCGAGGACTACGCGCAAGCCCTCATCGGGGCTGACGTTTCCCGTGGCCCGCGCCACTACCGTCGAAGACGTGACTGTGATCGCCACCGAAAGCCTCAGCAAGCGGTACCCCCGGGTGACCGCTCTGGACCGGCTCTCCGTTGACATCACTCCCGGAGTGACCGGGCTGGTGGGCGCCAACGGTGCGGGCAAGTCCACGTTGATCAAGATCCTGCTGGGGCTCTCCCCGGCCACCGAGGGCCGTGCCGAGGTGCTCGGCCTGGACGTCGCGACCCAGGGCGCGGCCATCCGCGAGCGTGTCGGCTACATGCCGGAGCACGACTGCCTGCCGCCCGACGTGTCGGCCACGGAGTTCGTCGTGCACATGGCGCGGATGTCCGGTCTGCCGCTGACCGCCGCCCGGGAGCGCACCGCCGACACCCTGCGCCATGTGGGCCTCTACGAGGAGCGCTACCGCCCGATGGGCGGCTACTCCACGGGCATGAAGCAGCGGGTCAAGCTGGCCCAGGCCCTCGTCCACGACCCGCGCCTGGTCCTGCTGGACGAGCCGACCAACGGCCTCGACCCCGTCGGCCGCGACGAGATGCTGGCCCTGATCCGCCGCGTCCACACCGACTTCGGCATCTCGGTGCTGGTCACCTCGCACCTGCTCGGCGAGCTGGAGCGCACCTGCGACCACGTCGTCGTGATCGACGACGGCAGGCTGCTGCGTTCCTCCGCCACCAGCGACTTCACCCAGGCCACCGGCTCGCTGGCGGTCGAGGTCACGGACACCGACACCCACCCCGACGGGACGGCCGCGCTGCACGCGGCGCTCGCCTCCGCGGGGCTCACCGTGCAGCCGGCCGCGGGCGACGGGGAGTACGCCGCGGCCGGCGCCGGGTCCGTGCTGCTCGTCGACGTCGTCGGTGACGAGACCTACGACGTCGTGCGGGACGCGGTGGCCGGGCTGGGCCTGGGGCTGGTGCGCATGGAGCCGCGCCGGCACCGCATCGCCGAAGTCTTCCGCGCCCCCGGCTCCTCGCCCGACAACAGCGCGCAGAAATGGGGCAGTTCCGATGCCGCCTGAGACGACCGCCGCGCCCGCGCAGGGCGTGATCCACAACATCGGTTACCGGGATTACCCGGGTCCCCGCCTGGGCCGCGGGTACGCCCGCCGCGCGCTGTACTCGCAGAGCCTGCGCGGCGCCTACGGCCTGGGCCGCTCGGCGAAGTCCAAGGTGCTGCCGATGACGCTGTTCGCCGTGATGTGCGTGCCGGCAGCGATCATCGTCGCCGTCGCCGTCACCACGAAGATGGACCGGCTGCCCGTCGAGTACACGCGTTACGCGATCCTGCTCCAGGCGGTCATCGGTCTCTTCCTGGCCGCCCAGGCACCCCAGTCGGTCTCCCGCGACCTGCGCTTCCGGACCGTTCCGCTGTACTTCTCGCGGCCGATCGAGCGCGTCGACTACGTGGTGGCCAAGTTCGCCGCGCTGGCCTCGGCGCTGTTCGTGCTGACCGGCGCGCCCCTGCTGATCCTCTACGCCGGCGCGCTGCTGGCCAAGATGGGCTTCGCGGCCCAGACGAAAGCCTTCGCCCAAGGACTGGTCTCCGTGGCTCTGCTGTCCCTCTTCTTCGCCGGCATCGGCCTGGTGGTCGCCTCCCTGACGCCGCGCCGCGGATTCGGGGTCGCCGCCGTCATCGCGGTGCTGACCATCTCCTACGGTGCCGTCAGCACGGTCCAGAGCATCGCCCTCGCCCGCGACAACACCGACGTCATCGCCTGGCTCGGTCTGTTCTCGCCGGTCACCCTGATCGACGGGGTCCAGACGGCCTTCCTCTCGGCCACCTCCGCCTTCCCCGGCGGCCACGGGCCGGGCGCCGGGGCCGGGGCGCTCTACCTCCTGGTCGTCCTCGGCGCCGTCGCCGGCTCCTACGGCCTGCTGATGGCCCGCTACCGAAAGGCCGGGCTGTGACCGCGATCCGCATCGACAACGTCTCCCGCTGGTTCGGCAACGTCGTCGCCGTCAACGACGTCTCCATGACCATCGGGCCCGGCGTCACGGGGCTGCTCGGTCCCAACGGCGCCGGAAAATCCACCCTCATCAACATGATGGGCGGCTTCCTGGCCCCCTCCAGCGGCTCGGTCACCCTCGACGGGACGGTGATCCGGGGGAACGAGGAGATCTACCGCCACATCGGCGTCGTCCCCGAGCGCGAGGCGATGTACGACTTCCTCACCGGCCTGGAGTTCGTCCGGGCCAACGCCGAGCTGCACGGGCTGCCCGCCTCGGCGGCGCAACGCGCCCTGGCCACGGTCGAGATGGAGTACGCGCAGGACCGCAGGATCGCCACCTACAGCAAGGGCATGCGGCAGCGGGTGAAGATGGCCTCCGCCCTCGTCCACGACCCCTCGGTGCTCCTCCTCGACGAGCCGTTCAACGGCATGGACCCCCGTCAGCGGATGCAACTGATGGATCTGCTGCGGCAGATGGGGTCCGACGGGCGCACGGTGCTGTTCTCCTCGCACATCCTGGAGGAGGTCGAGCAGCTCGCGGCCCACATCGAGGTCGTGGTGGCCGGACGGCACGCCGCCTCCGGCGACTTCCGCAAGATCCGCCGGCTGATGACCAACCGCCCGCACCGCTATCTGGTCCGCTCCAGCGACGACCGGGCCCTGGCCGCGGCCCTGATCTCCGACCCCTCGACGTCGGGCATCGAGGTGGACGTCCAGGAAGGCGCCCTGCGCGTCCAGGCCGTGGATTTCGCCCGGTTCACCACCCTGTTGCCGGCCGTGGCCCGGGCCCACGGCATCCGGCTCCTGACGGTCTCGCCCTCCGACGAGTCCCTGGAATCGGTCTTCTCCTACCTCGTCGCGGCCTGAACGGAGGCACCGGATCCCATGAACCGCATCTACCACCCGACGGTGGCCCGGCTGACCTACCGGGGGCTCCTCGGCCGCCGCCGCGCGGCCGTCCTTTTCGCCCTCCCGGCCCTGCTGCTGGTCATCGCGGTCGCCATCCGCCTGCTGACGGGGCCCGACGACGAGACGGCCACCAAGGTGCTGGGCGGCTTCGCGCTCGCCACCATGGTGCCGCTGATCGGCGTCATCGCCGGTACGGGCGCGATAGGGCCCGAGATCGACGACGGCTCGGTCGTCTATCTGCTCGCCAAGCCGGTCAGGCGGCCGACGATCGTCCTCACCAAGCTGATCGTCGCGACCGGGGTCACCGTCGTCTTCTCGGCCGTTCCCACGCTGCTGGCAGGACTGCTGCTCAACGGCAACAGCCAGCAGATAGCCGTGGCCTACGCGGTCGCGGCGGCGGCCGCCTCCGTCGCCTACAGCGCCGTCTTCCTGCTGCTCGGTACGGTCACCCGGCACGCGGTCGTCGCGGGGCTGATCTACGCCCTGGTCTGGGAGTCGCTGTTCGGCAGCCTGATACCCGGGGCCCGGACGCTCAGCGTGCAGCAGTGGGCGCTGTCGCTCGCCGAGCGGATCGGGGCGCCGGGGGCGATCACCTCGGACGTGGGACTGCCGTTGGGCCTGGGCCTGTTGGCGGTCGTCACGGTGGGTGCCGCCTGGTACGCGGGGGAGAGGCTGCGCAGGCTCACGCTCGCCGGGGAGGAGTGATCCGGAGGCCGGAGCCCTCCTCCCCGGCAAGACGGCGGGGCGTGCGGTGGCGTGCGGTGGCGGGGCGTCCGGCCTCAGACCTTCCGGTCGCGCCCGGCGCCGAGCCCCAGGAACACCAGGACGAGACAGGCCAGAAGGAGGATCCAGATCGGCAACGACCAGCCACCGGTGGCCTGGTGGACCGCGCCGACCACGAACGGGCCGGCCGAGGCGAGCAGATAGCCCCAGGTCTGGGCCATGCCCGAGAGGCGGGCGGCGGTGTGCGCGTCACGGGTGCGCAGCACCATCAGCGTCAGCGCGAGACCCAGCGTGCCGCCCTGGGCGACGCCCATCATCGTGGCCCACACCCAGGCCCCGGCGACGGGGGCGAGCAGCAGCCCGGTCGTACCGGCGGCCATGAGGACGACGACGCCGACGGCCAGCGGCCGCTGGTCGCGCATACGGCCCGCGAGCATGGGCACGACGAACGAACCGGCCATCTGCACCAGCGTGTAGAAGGCGTAGACGAGGCCCGCGGTGCTCTTGTCCATGCCGTTGTCGGTGAAGATCGTCGGCATCCAGGCGATGCACACGTAGGCGACCAGTGACTGCGTGCCCATGAGCAGGGTGACCTGCCAGGCGAGCCCGGAGCGCAGCAGATTGGGGGCGTCGGCCGCGGGCTGCCGGGCCGCCGGGGCCGCGGCGTGGTGACCTCCGCGCCGGGCGAGCAGGGCCTGGGGGATCCACACGACCACCGCGACGGCGGCCAGCAACGACCAGGAGGCGAGCGAGCCCCGCCAGCCGCCGAGGGCCTTCTCCAGCGGCACGGCGCAGGCGGCCGAGACGGTGGCGCCCATGATCATGGCGGTCGAGTAGAGGGCGGTCATGCTCGCCGCCCGCTCCGGGAAGTCGCGCTTGATCAGCCCCGGCATCAGGACGTTGAGCAGGGCGATCGCGGTGCCGACCAGGGCTCCGCCGACGAACAGCGTGACCACCGGCGGTGCGACGCGCAGCAGGATGCCGCCGCAGAGCAGGACGAGCGCGGAGCACAGCACCGTCTCGGTGCCCAGGCGCCGGGCGAGCCGGGGCGCGGCGATCGAGCCGAGGCCCATGAAGACGAGCGGGATCGTGGTGACCAGGCTGCTGGCGGTCGAGTCGAGGCCGAAGTGGTCGTTGATCTCGCCGACGAGCGGGGAGACGCCGGAGAGCGCGGCCCGCATGTTGAGCGAGGCGAGGATGATGCCGGCGAGGACCAGCGCCGGGTGGGCGCGCAGGGCACGGACGCCCGCGGGGGCCGGCGCGGCCGAAGGGGGTTCCTCGGCGGCGAGGCGGGTCGTCCCGGACAGGGGCGTCTCGGATATGGGGGGTGTCTCGGGCCTCGTTTCGGACATGCGGGTGCCTTTCCGGTGGTGCGTGCGTGCCCGTGGTGTGCGGGCGGGGTGGGGTCAGTTCTCGGCGAGCAGTGACTCGACCGCCTGCTTGGGGCGTTCGAGCAGGGCCCGGGCGGCCCGGGCGGCCGCGTCCGGATCGCCGGAGGCGATCGCCTCCATGAGGGCGTGGTGGTCGCCGTGGATGATGCGCGGCATGTCCCGGTCGCCGAGCGCGGTGAGCAGGGCCTCGCGCACGGAGCTGCTGAACCAGCTGTAGGTCGCGGTCAGGGCCGTGTTGTGGGCGGCCTCCACGACGGCCTTGTGGAACTCGACGTCGTGGTCGGCGTAGAGCTCCAGGTTCCCGGAGTCGGGCTGTCCCTCGAGGTCCTCGAAGGCGGTCTGCGCCTCCAGTGCGTCGCGCATCCGCTTCAGGTCGGCGGGTTCGTGGCGCGTCGCGGCGAGCCGGGCGGCCTCCGCCTCGAGCGCGATCCGCAGTTCGAGGACGTCGCGGACGCCGGCGCGCTGCACGCCGCGCATGATCTCGGCCGGGTCGGCGGTGGAGACGACGAAGGTGCCCTCGCCCTGCCGGGAGCGGAGCATGCCCGCGTGGACGAGGACGCGGACTGCCTCGCGGACGGTGTTGCGGCCGACCTGGAGCTGTTCCGCGAGGGCGTGCTCGGTGGGGATGCGCTCGCCCACGCGCCATTCGCCTGCGGCGACCTGGGTGCGGAGCTGGTCGACGACGGTGTCCACGAGGGACTGCCGTCCTGCGGCTCGCAGTGCCATGGGGGCTGCGCCTCCTGGTGTCTCGGGTGCCCGGTTGCCCAGTCATCCTATAACTGGCTTGTCGGGTGGCGAGGGGGATTGCCCCGGCCCCGCCCTTTCACCGTTTCTTCCGGGGCAAGCCCCGGACCCGGACCCGGGCCCCGCGCCCCGAGCCCCGCGCGGGTGAGCGGGGGCTTCGTCCCCTGCGCCCCCACCGGGGGCTCTGCCCCCTGAACCCCGTTCGGGGCTTCGCCCCCCTGGACCCGCAAAGCAACTCCGCCCCCGGCCCCCGCTCGCGGGCTCGGCACCCGCCCCCCGCAACCCGGCTGCGCTCCTCAACCGCGTTCAGGCCCCGTCCCCGGCCCCCGTAGCCCGGCTCGGCCCCTCGACCACATCCGCCTTCGCCCCCGAGGCGGCCCCCCGAGGGGCCTCTCAGGCGGCCCCCCAGACGGGCTGAATTTCGCGCCCGGGACGACATCCAGATATCCGACGTCCAGGCATCCAGACATCCGATGCCCAGACATCCGATGCCCAGACATCCGACGCCCAGGCATCCAGGCAACACCCAGACGACGTCCAGACAACACCCACCCCACCCGCCCTCTACAGCCCCACCCCGCCCAGCTCCCTCCGCGACGTGATGCCCAGCTTCGGGTAGACGTTCGACAGGTGGTACCCGGCCGTCCTGGGGCTGATGAAGAGGCGCGCGCCGATGTCGCGGTTGCTGAGGCCCTGCGCCGCCAGCGTCGCGACCTGCAGTTCCTGCGGGGTGAGCCGGTCGAGCGGGCCGGCCGTGTGCACGCCGGACGCGACCAGGCTCTCGCCGCCCGCCCGCAGCTCCGCGCGGGCCCGCTCGGCCCAGGGCGCGGCCCCGAGCCGTTCGAAGGTCTCCAGCGCCGACCGCAGGCGCGCCCGCGCGTCCCCGGTGCGGCGCATCCGCCGCAGGTGCTCGCCGTGCAGCAACTCGGTGCGGGCCCGTTCGAAGGCCGAGCCGGCGCCCTCGTGGTGGCGGCGGACCGCCTGCGCGTACAGCGCCTCCGCCGTCTCGGCGTCCCGGGTGAGCAGGGCCCGGCAGCGCAGGGCGACGGCCTCGGCGTGGGGACGGCGGCTGTGGGCCGAGATGTGCTGCTCGTACCAGTCGAGCGCGGAGCGGCCCGCCTCGGGCCTGCCGTGCCGCACGGCCGCCTCGACGAGGTCGGGGAGGGCGCCGATGACCCCCTGCCGGTCGGGGGCGGCGGCGACGGCCTCGAGCCGGTCGAGCGCCACTCCGTGCCGTCCGAGCCCCAGGTCGAGGAGGCTGAGCGCCCCGGCGGCGTGCACGGTGCCGGGGGCGATGCCCCGGGCGAGCGCCTCGGCGGTCAGCTCGCGGCAGCCCTCCTCGTCGCCCCGGACCGCGGCGAGCTGGGCGAGCACGGTGGCCAGGTGGACGCGGACGCGGGCCTGGCCGGTGTCCTCGGCGGTGCGCAGCCCGTCGGTCGCGGTGGCCAGCGCCTCGCGGTGCAGGCCGAGCAGCAGCTGGGTGCGGGCGAGGAGCATCTGGACCAGTCCCAGGACACCGATGGCGCCCTGCTCCCGGCACTGCCGCTCCAGCGACGCGGCCAGGTCGCGGGCGGCCGTCAGGTCGCCGTGGAAGAGGTGCCACCAGCCCAGTTGCACGGCCTCGCGCACGTCGGCCGCCGACTCCCCGGCGGCGCCGATGAGTTCGCGGACGGCGCGGGCCCCGTCGGCCGGGGCGGCCCCGTCGCACCGGTGCTGCCCGGCCGCGAGCAGGGCGAGCGCGGCGACCCGGCCCGCCCCGGGCAGCCGCAGCTCGGCGGCCCGGGCCGAGGTGGCGTCGAGCGCGGCCTGGTCACCGGCGTGCCAGGCGGCGTGCGCGGCCCGCAGGAGGAGGGGGCCCGCGGTGTCCGGGGCCGGTCCGGCGAGCAGCCGTTCGGCGGTCTCGGCGAGCAGGGCGTACGCGTCGCGGGAGCGGCCCTGTTCGTCGGCGGCCTCGGCCCGGACCAGCACGGCCGCGGCGAGCGCGGCCGGGTCGGCGTCCCCGTCCGTCAGGGTCGCGGCCCGCGCCGCCAGCTCCTCCGCGTGCTCCAGCCGCCCCGCGTCGGCGGCGGCCCGCGCGGCCGCGGTCAGCCGGCGGCCGCGCCCGGCGTCGTCGGGGGTCAGCGCGGCCGCCCGCTCGTACGCCGTGGCGACGGCGCTCGAACTGCCGCGCGCGCGGGCGCGTTCGGCGCTCTCCTCCAGCAGCCCGGCGGCCAGCGGATCGGTCCCGGTCCCGGCGGCGGCGAGGTGCCAGGCCCGCTGGTCGGCCCCGTCCGGCCGGCCGTCGAGGACGTCGGCCAGCGCCCGGTGCACGGCGAGCCGACGGCCGGCCGTGCCGCCCTGGTAGACGGCGGTCCGCACCAGGGGATGCCGGAAGGAGAGGGCGCCGTCGCGGATGCCCAGCAGCCGTGCCTGCTCGGCGGGTTCGAGGTCGTCCAGGGTCGCGCCGAAGCGCTCGGCGGCCGCCAGGACGGTGTCGAGGCTCGCCGCCCCGGCCGCCGCGGCGACCAGCAGGAGGGCGCGGGTGGGCTCGGGCAGCGCGGCGACGCTCGCGGAGAAGGCCCGCAGCAGCCTGCTGTGCGGGGGCAGGGCCGTGATGCCGTACGGAGAGGTGTACCGTTCCTCCTCCCGCTGGGCCGTGGGCAGTTCGCACAGGGCCAGCGGGTTGCCCGCGGCCTCCTTGAGGACCACGTCGCGGGCGTGCCGGGGCAGGCCGGCGGCGTGTTCCTCCAGCAGCGCGGTGGCGGCGTCCAAGTCGAGCCCGGCCAGCCGCAGTTCCGGGAGGCCGGGGGACGGGAACGCCGAGGCGTGGTCGTCGCGCGCCGCGAAGACGACGGCGACCGGCTCGGCGTTCAGCCGGCGGGCGGCGAACAGCAGGGCGTTCGCCGACTCCCGGTCCAGCCAGTGGGCGTCGTCCACCAGGCACAACAGGGGCCGTTCCTCGGCGAGTTTGTCGAGGAGGGTGAGCACGGCGAGCCCGGCCAGGAAGCGGTCGTTCCCGCCGGCGGCCGGGGCCAGGCCGAACGCCGAGCGCAACGCCCCGGCCTGCGCCTCGGGAAGGGAATCGACACGGTCCAGTGCCGGCGAGAGCATCAGATGCAGTCCCGCGAACGGAAGTTCACCTTCCGCTTCGATGCCCGTGCCGCGCAGCACCCGCATCCCGGCCTCCTCGGCGGCCCGGGCGGCGTGGTCGAGCAGTACGGACTTGCCGATGCCGGCCTCGCCGCGGAGGACCAGCGTCCCGCCGCGTCCGTTGCGGGCGGCGGTGAGGAGCTGGTCGAGCGCGGCGGTCTCGCGGGTGCGTCCATGGAGCATGGCCTCACGGTAACCGCTGGTCAGCGCGGGGGCGGTGGCGGGCGTCAGGCCGCGTACGGAATCTTCTCGCGGGCGTCGCGCAGGGCGTGGCCCCACCAGAGGAGCTGGTCGAGCAGGCGCTTGGCGGCGCCGTTCGCCGCGGTCCCGTCGAGCGGCTTCCCGTCCTCGTCGAACTTCTCCCAGGCCATGGGGAAGCTGACCGTCTCCCGGACGGTGACGGTGTGCAGCTCGGCGAAGACCTGGCGCAGGTGCTCGACGGCGCGCAGCCCCCCGCTGATCCCGCCGTACGAGACGAAGCCGACCGGCTTGCCCTGCCACTGCGTGAAGTGCCAGTCGATAGCGGCCTTCAGCGAGGCCGGGTACGAGTGGTTGTACTCGGGGGTGACCACCACGAAGGCGTCGGCGGCGGCCAGCCGCGGCGTGATCGTGGCGACCCCCGCGTTCGGCTCGCCGGACAGGACGAGCGGAATGTCCACCTCCGCGAGGTCGATGACGTCGATCTCCATCCCGGCGTGGACCCGGGAGCGTTCGGCGAACCAGTCGGCCACGACCGGGCCGAAGCGGCCCTCACGGGTGGAACCGACGATGACGGCGAGGCGGAGGGGAGTGGTGTTCATGGAGAGTCCTTCGTGCTGCGGAGCCGGTGGGGCCGGTGGGGCCGTTCTTCGGAGCTGATGAGAGCTTCGGAGCTGATGAGAGCTGATGAGAGCCGGTGGAGGCCGGTTGAGGCCGGTGGGAGCCGGCCGGGCTGACGTCAACGACGCTAGAGGTGCGCCCGGCACCGGCACATCTGTAGGACTACCGGGTTCGCGGCCGGGGACGACCGGTCACCGACCAGGTCGTCCGACAGATGTGGGGGAGAGGGTGCCGTCCCTAGCGTCGCTGCCATGAACGAGACCGCTCCTCCCCGCACCCGCCCCCGCCCGGCCGCCACACTCGGGCTCGTCCTCCTCGGGATGCTCACCCTCGCGATGTCGATGTCCGGCACCACGGTGGCGCTCCCGGACATCGGCGCCGACCTCGGCGCCTCGGGCGCGCCCCTGCAATGGGTGATCACCGGGTACTTCCTCTCGGCCTCCAGCTTCATGCTGGTCGCCGGATCCCTGGCCGACGCCTTCGGCCGGCGCCGCGTCTACCGCATCGGGGCCGTCCTCTTCACCGCCGGGCTCGCGCTGAGCGCGACGGCGAGCGACGTGCTGCTGCTGGACGCGGCCCGGATCGTCGCGGGGCTCGGGGCGGCCGGGGTGATGGCCGGCGGCGGGGCGCTGCTGGCCGGCGGGTTCGAAGGGGCCGCGCGCACCCGGGCGTTCGCCGCCCTGGGCACGGTGGGCGGCATCGGCCTCGCGGCCGGGCCGACGCTGTCCGGCGCGCTGGTGGGCGCGCTCGGGTGGCGGGCCGCGTTCCTGGTGTTCGCCGCGGTGGGCGCGGTGCTGCTGACCGGCACGCTGTTCGTCGCCGAGTCGCGGGCCGCGGCCCGGAAGCGCATCGACGTCGTCGGGGCCACGATGTTCATCGCCGCGCTGGCCCTGCTGATGACCGGGGTCACCCAGGGGCCGCAGAACGGCTGGTCCCACCCCCTGGTGCTGGCCGCCTTCGGCGGCGGTGCCCTCCTGCTGGCGGCCTTCGTCGCCCTCCAGCGCCGCTCGGCCGGCCCGGTCCTCGACCTGGCCCTGGTGCGCGACCGCCGCTACCTGGCCTGGACGCTGGCCGGCCTGACCGGTGCCGTCGGCTTCGCCGGGACGCTGACGTACCTGCCGACGTACTTCCAGGGCGTCGACGGCGTCTCCTCGGGCGAGGCGGGGACGACGATGCTGCTGCTGACCGCTCCGGTCCTCTTCCTGCCGCTGATCGGCGCGCGCCTGGTGAACCGCGGCGTGCCCGCCCGCGCGGTGATCGCCGTGGCGATGGGGCTGGTGGCGGCGGGCAACGCCTGGCTGACCGTCCTGGAGCCGGGCGCGGGCCTCGTCCGGCTGGCCGGGCCGCTGCTGACGATCGGCATCGGCACGGGACTGGCGAACGGGATCATCGACGGTCAGGCGATGAACTCCGTGGCCCCCGGGCGCGAGGGCACGGCCGCCGGATTCCTCAACACTGTGCGGGGCGGCGGGCAGGCGATGATGATCGCCGCGCTGGGAGCGGGTCTGCTGAGCCTCCTCCAGGCACGGCTGGGGTCCTCCGAACTGGCCGGGCGGGTGGCGTCCGGACATCTGGACGGCGCGGACCACGCGTACCTGGCCGGGGAGTTCACCGGCGCCTGGCACACGGTGTCCTCGGCCATCGCCGTGATCATGGCGCTGGTGGGGGTGACGGTGGTCGTCCTGCTGCGGGCGCCCCGCGGCGGGAACGAGCCCCTGCCCCGCCCCTCCACCGTGTCCCCCCGGAACGCCGCCGCGCCGCGTTGAGCGCTCCGCTGGAAGTGCCGCGATGGGTCGCCGGCCGGCTGCGGCGCCGTCGTGGCCGGTCGCGCCCACGCGGCGGAGCCGCACGGCGAAAGGGCCCCGAACCGCGGCGGACTTCGCCCGACCCGCTCAGCGCTGCCCGGCGAGCCAGTCCTCGAAGGTGGTCGGCGCGATGCGGGCGCCCTCGCCGGGCAGCAGCACCTCGCCGGCCATCGTCGCGCCGAACAGCCCCGACCACGTCGGCACGAGCCGTACCTTGCGGCCCTGCGCGTCGAGGGTGCGCCGGGCCATGTCCACCAGGTCCTGCGTCTCGGGCCCGGCGACGTCGGCGTAACGTCCCTGCGGCGCGCCCGTGGCGATCTCGGCCAGGATGTCCGCGACGTCCGCGGGCGCGATCGGCTGCACGAGGAGCGGGGCGATGGCGGCGGCCCCGTCCCGCTCGGCCCAGCCGGCCGCCATCACGGCGAAGTCGTGGAACTGCGTGGCCGGCACGATCGTCCACGGCACGGCCCCCTGGGCCACGAGGCGTTCCTGCTCCCGCTTGCCCGCGTAGTGCGCGTTGCCCTCGATATCGGCGATGCCGACGATCGAGAGCAGGACGTGGTGGCGGACGCCCGCGCGCTCCTCGGCGGCGAGCAGGTTGCGGGTGGTGGTGCCGAAGTAGGCGACCGCCTCCGCCCGGTCGGCGACCGGTCCGTTGGTGGCGTCGACGACCGCCTCGACGCCGGCCAGTGCGTCGTCGAGCCCCTCACCGGTCGTCAGGTCCACGCCGAGCGAACGGCTGATGCGGACGACGTCGTGCCCGTCCCGTTCGAGAGCGGCGACGGTGAGTGCACCGGTGTTCCCGGTCGCACCGGCGACGGCAATGCGCATGACGAATCTCCCCTTTTTGTCTGTCTGCTTCCCGCTCCGACGCTATCCCGGACCTCATGGATCCGCAATATCCGGGATAGAATTCGGACATGAAGCTTCCCGTGAGCACCGAATGGCTGTTGCACTGCGCCACGACGCTGGCGCAGCTCGATCCGGGAGCGACCGCGTCGGCGGCCCAACTCGCCCAGTACTACGGCCTGCCGGCGCCGTACCTCGCCAAGCAGCTCCAGTCGCTCGTCAAGGCGGGCCTGCTCAGCGCGACCACCGGCCCGCGGGGCGGCTTCCGGCTGGCGCGGAGCGCCTCCGACATCACGCTCCTGGAGATCGTCGAGGCGGTCGACGGCGCGTCGTCCCCCTACGAGTGCCGCGAGATCCGCCAGCAGGGGCGGGGGGCGTTCCCTCCCGAGGAGTGCCGGACGCCCTGCACCATCGCCAGGAAGATGGCCGCGGCGCACGAGGCGTGGCGGCACAGCCTCGCCGGGGTATCGATCGCCGACATCCTCGCGGAGCTGCCCGCGACGGCCCCGTCCCGCACGCGCCGGCGCCTGACGGGCACGGTGTAGCAGGCACTGTCACGGCGAGTGCGGGCATCGTCTCTCCCGGCCGGGTCCTCGACGGGCACTTCGGCTTCGCCGCCCTCACCGGATCGACCCGCCCGGCCGGCTCCGCCGCCGTGAACCGGGCGGCACAGGGTTGCCAGGAGCCGTAGACACCAAGGGCCCGGCCGTCACGTCGCGTGAACGCCGGTTTCACGGCTCCGGCGCCTGACCGGCAGGGGTTCACGGGGCGTACGGCCGGTCGAGGGTGTCCGCGATCTCCTCGATCCAGGGCGGCGGTTGGCCGATCCGAGGTGTCGGCGGCAGACGGTGGCAACGAGCCGGGCAGCGGCGGCGAACAGGCGGAGCCGCAGCCGGCGTTGGCGGCGAAGCGGGTCTGGCACAGTCCGCCGGCGCCGATGGAGTCCAACTGGGCACCGGGGCGGGTCCATTCCTTGCGGAGGACCAACCGGCGTACCCGACAGCAAAGATCTCTTCTGCGGCGCCGTCGAAGAACCGGCGCCACCATCACCATCTCGCCGCACACAACGCTCCGCCCCCAGGAACCCTCCCCGCCCAAAGGCATTTCGGTGACGGAACATGCAAACGATCCGAACCGGACAAGTCCACGCCATACGCCCCTTGCCTGACGCTTCCGGCCGACGGCCCGTCCACCAGGGATCCTTTCTCCGGACGCGACCACTCCGCAGACCGGCTCGGCACCCTCATCGAGTGGGCGAAGGGCTGGATTTCACACCGCCCCGTGGAAGGCCGGGGCCGAGAACGCTACTTTCAGTTTTCCGGAATGACGCGGCGGATGGGATGTTCATGACTCAAGAAATTGTGCGCGTAAAGATTCACCCCGCGATCGGTGTGGCACGGGTCGGCAACAGCACCAGTGAGGACGGTTTCTTCATCGGTCCGGAATCACCCGACCAGGAGCCCAAACCACCCGGTTACTACAAGGACGCGGCGGGGGCCGTCAAGAGGCAGGCCGCACGCTTTCGGATCTACGGCTACGACCAGCACGGCCAGGTCGTACGGGAACTCACACAAGACGACCCGGACGTCTCCGAGATCGCTTGGACGGTACACCTGGCCAACAAGAAGGCCGCCTGGTACCAGTTCCATCTCGCACTCGACATCCCCGACGCGAGGCGACTGAAGCCGGAGCAGTACGCCCTGCGGAACTTCGATGTCAAGCACGACGACCGGCACAAGCTGGTGATCGACCCAGGGCCCCGGACCGTCTTCGCGTCCCGCCCCGCGACGGAGAGATTCGACACCGGAAAGATCATGGAACAGACGGTCTATCTGGGCGAAATCCTCACCCAGGCCGACGGGCGGCTCCTGATCCTCGGTGGCATGGGTGCTTCGGCGTCCTATGCGAACCAGCCCGTCACCACCTTCGCCAACAACGACACCTGGTACGACGACACCTCCGACGGCCCCGTGACGGCCACCGTCACCGTCGACGGCAAGCAGATGGTCGCGGACCCGGCGTGGGTCGTTGTCGGCCCGCCGGACTACGCCCCGCCTGTGAAGACCGTCCGTACCCTTTACGACCTGCTCGAGGACCTCTTCATCAGGACCGGCCGGCTGCCGCGTCCACAGCAGATCTCGTTCTCCGACGACATCGAGCCGATCCTTCGCCGTTTCTGTGAACTGCAGTGGGTCAACCGTGGTTTCGCCGCCCAATACGGCTGGCAGGGGCCCGGCTACTTCCTGGACCCGGAAATGCTGGCTCGCCTCGCCGACAACTCCCATCGAAACAGGGAACTGCGTCGCCAGGTATATACCGCGTTGCGCGACTACGACCGGGACGGGCCTTCTCCGCGCCCTTGGCCTTGGATCTACGGCGACGGGATGGCCGTCCCCGCCCAATCGGATCTGCAGCACATGGTGCTCTCCTCCACTCAGCAATGGAAGCTGGAACGCTGGGCCGCCGGAGACTTCGTCTCCGTGCACCGGCGCGCCCGGCATGCCGACGTCGACCAGGCACTGGTCGCCGAGCAGCCCGGCACACTCGACCGTGCGGCGCTGGACTACTGCATCGCCGACGCCTTCCACCCCGGCTGCGAGATCACATGGCCGGTCCGCCACGACACCATGTATGCGGAACCCTTCCGGATCCAGCATCGTGGAGCCGAGCCCGAACGGGACTACGGGGAGCACCTCACCCCGGACGAGGCGCTGTCCAGGTCCGGCCCGCTGTACGCCCAGGGGCCCGGAGACCTCACCCGCTGGATGGCTGTTCCCTGGCAGACCGATACGGCCAGCTGCCGCTCGGGCTACGAGGTCGCGGCCGATCTCGGGGCTCGTTACAGCCCCTATCTTCCGGCCTTCTGGCCCGCACAGGTACCCAACCAGGTACTCACACAGGACGACTTCGCCACGGTGAACACCGCGCCCGACTCCAGCGGCACGGGACGCGCGGACGCCGACCTCGAACGGTCGACCGCATTCGAGCATCGCGCGGTCTGGCTGCGCGGCCTGAAGGGCAACAACCAGCAGCAGCTCCAGCAGATGGTCACGGACTGGCCGAAGCTCGGGATCGTCGAAGTGCGCGACTACACGGTCGGCGACGGCAAGTTCCCCGAGAAGATGCTGGTGGAGTCCCGCCCCGGCGCACCACTCGACCAGGCGCCGCACACCCGCAATCTGGTCAACCTCCATGTTCCCCAGGCCAATCCTCAAGCCTCGCCCGCCGAAGCCGGCCGTGACATCGAACGGGCCGTCGTCCTCGCCCTGCGATTGACCGGCTACGAACGTGAGGAAATCTCCGCCGACTTCATCGATAAGGTCGACCCGTTCCGCCCCGTCCAATGAACCCGGCCGACCGGTACGACGTGGTGGTGGCGGGCGGCGGTCCGGCCGGCTGCGCCGCCGCCCTCGCCCTCGCCCGGGCGGGGCGGCGAGTGCTGCTGGCCGATGCCGGCACCGGCCCACCACCGATCGGGGAGGCGATGGTGTCGGTCGGCCGGGTGCTGCTGGACGACCTCGGCGCGGCCGACACGGTCCTCGGCACCGGGCATCTGCCCTGCTACGCCAACCTGTCGGCCTGGGGCTCGCCCGCGTTGCACACGGTGGATTTCATCAACGACCCGCACGGCCACGGCTGGCACCTGGACCGGCGCTTGTTCGACCGGCGGCTGCGCGAGGCGGCCCGGGCGTCAGGAGCAGAGGTCGCCGAACGCACCTCCGTCCACCGGCCGGTCCGACACCGGGACGGTGGACGGATCCTGACCTTGCGCCGCCGCGGTGCCGATCGCACCGTGCGCTGCGCGTGGGTGGTCGATGCCACCGGTCGCCGCGCCGCCGTCGCCACTCGCTGTGGAGCCCGGCGGAACCTCCACAACCGTCTGGCGGCCGTTCACCTGACGCTGGCACCCGCGGCGGCGGCCGACGCGGCCGACGGGTCCTCACTGGTGGTGTCCGACGAGGACGGCTGGTGGTACACCGCACTCCTGCCGTCCCGTCGACGCCTGGTCGCCCGCTTCACCGACGCCGACCTTCCCGCAGCGGCTCCGGTCGGCCAACCGGACTTCATACAACGGATGTTGGCGGTACCGCATGTAGCACAAAGAGCCCGCCGGCACAGCCCACCACCGGACGCCGCGCTGCGCAGGGCACCCGCGCACAGCGCGCATCTGGACCGGGTGTACGGGGACGGGTGGATCGCGGCCGGAGACGCGGCCGTTGCCTTCGACCCGCTCGCCGCGCAAGGAATAATCACCGCCCTGTACACCGGGATGAGCGCCGGCCAGGCTCTCGACGCCCGGCTGCGGGGCGAGGACACCGCCCTGGAGGACCACGCGGCAAGGGTGCGGGCGGCGCACACCGCCTACCTCCACGGCCTGCGCACGGTCTACGCCCGGGAAGCCCGCTGGGCCCACCGCCCCTTCTGGGCCCGACGACGGGCGACAGCCACTTCGACACAGGATGGAGCCGCACCGTGACCACGCGACAGGACGATCGTCACGACGCGCAAGACCCGCACGGCTATCACCGTTTTCTGCTGATCGGCAAGGCAACGGTCTTCGCCTATCATCTGGCGCTCTATCACCAACCGGCGCACGCCTACCAGATGATCGCGAAGATCCGTCTCACCGACGAGGTACGTACGGCCTACCTGGAGGACCTGGCGGAGAACGAGGACGAGAGGGTCTTCTACTCCCTGTACTCCCCGGAACACTTCCCGCTGAGCGACATCCCCAATGGCAACAAGCCGTCGTTCGACGTCATCCTGGAACGGGTCGTGGTCGATCCCGACGGCAACCGCAAGTTCGAGCCGATGCTGGACGGCAGGACGACCAAGGCCAACTGCCCGCCGCAGGACGTACAGCACTTCCGCCAACTCGGCGGGACCGGCTACCCGTACGCCCTCACCTACCTGCTCTTCGGACAAGGAGAAGAGACGCATCTCGCACACCGACTCGCACAGCACCCGAACTGGGACGAGGTCATCACCATCACGGATCCGCTCGGTCATCCGCTCAACATCGAACAGGCGGTCATGGACCAGGTCCCGGACACCATCGTCCTGGGGATCGAAGACCCCCATGAGGTGGTGACCACCAGCCCTCTACCGATCGGCAAGGTGTACAAGGCTCGCATCGCGGAGGATGCCGGCGAGGTGGACTTCCAGGTCGGAAGGCAAGGCTGGTGGAACCACACCAGCCTGAACGACAGCTGAAGGCTCTACCCGACCCCCCGGGCACCCTGGGAACGCGCTCCCGGACCCCGCTGAAGCGCCCTCACGGGCTCACCGCCAGCACCACATAGGCCCCCAGCAGCGCCAGATGAACGCCTCCCTGCAGCAGGGTCGCCCGCCCCGGGATGACCGTCAGCGTCCCCACCACCACCGTCAGCGCCAGCAGCACCATGTGCGAGGCCCCCAGGCCCAGGACCAGGGGCCCTTCCATCCAGATGGAGGCCACCGCGACGGCGGGGATGGTCAGGCCGATGCTGGCCATGGCCGAGCCCAGGCCCAGGTTGAGGCTGGTCTGGACGCGGTCGCGGCGGGCGGCGCGGACGGCGGCGATGGTTTCGGGGAGGAGGACGAGGAGGGCGATGACGACGCCGACGACGGAGGCGGGCAGGCCGGCGGCGGCCACGGCGGACTCGATGGTGGGCGAGACGCCCTTGGCCAGGCCGACGACCGAGACCAGGGCGACGGCCAGCAGGCCGAGGCTGGTCAGGGCCGTGCGGCTGGAGGGCGGGTCCGCGTGTTCCTCGGCGTCGATGACCTCGCCCTCGGCGGTCACCGGGAGGAAGTAGTCGCGGTGCCGGATGGTCTGCGTCGCGACGAAGAGGCCGTAGAGGACGAGCGCGGCCAGGGCGGCGAAGACGAGCTGGGCCGAGGAGAAGCGGGGGCCGGGGGTACTGGTGGTGAACGTGGGGAGGGCCAGGCTCAGTCCGGCCAGCGTCGCCACCGTCCCGAAGGCCGCCGCCGTGCCTTCGGGGTTGAACACCGCGACCCGCCGCCGCGCCGCGCACACCAGCAGGGACAGGCCGACGATGCCGTTGCAGGTGATCATGACGGCCGCGAAGACGGTGTCGCGCGCGAGCGAGCTGGCCTTGTCGCCGCCGTCGGCCATCAGGGTCACGATGAGGGCCACTTCGATGACGGTCACCGCGAGGGCCAGGACGAGGGAGCCGAAGGGTTCGCCGACCCGGTGCGCGATCACCTCCGCGTGGTGGACGGCGGCGAGCACCGCCCCGGCCAGGCAGCAGCCGACCAGCGTCACCAGTCCCGCGTTCAGCGAGCGGCCCCAGGTCAGGGCGAGGACGACGAAGGCGAGGACCGGCACGACGGCGGGCCAGTGCGCGACGAGCGAACGGAACCGAGTCTCCATGCGACAAGCTTCCCAGATACCTATAAACCGGACATTTCACTCCGTGTGCGGCAGGGACAATGGAGGCATGAGATCCGCCGCCCCGCATCCCGTCCCCGACGCCGTGGCCTATCTGACCGGCCGGTGGGCGGTCGAGCGCGAGCTGCTCGATCTGCGCACGGACAGCGCCGGAACGTTCCGCGGCACGGCGCGCTTCGAACGGGCCGGCGCCGGCGGCCGCGTGCTGCACGTCGAGGACGGGGAGCTGCGCTGGGGCGGCACCGCGGTCGACGCGGGCCGCACGCTCGGCCTGGCCCCCGGGCCGGACGGCACGGCCGCGGTGACGTTCGCCGACGGCCGGCCGTTCCACGACCTGGACCTGCGCACCGGCCGGTGGACCGTCCGCCACCCGTGCGCGGCCGACCGGTACGACGGCACGTTCACGGTCGTCTCGCCGGACGAGTGGCACCTGCGCTGGCGGACCACCGGCCCGGCCAAGGACCATCTGCTGAGCTCGGTCTACCGGCGGCTGCCGCCGGTAGACCGATGACAGCCGCCGGACCGATGACCGTCAGCGCCCGAGCAGCGTGAGCGCGGCGTCCACGACGGAGACGGCGTCGATGCCGTGCAGCGCGTGCGCGTCGTACAGGTCGCTGGACTGGCCGAACTCCGTGACGCCCAGACAGCGGATCCGGTCGCCCCGCGCGCCCGCGAGGAACGCCAGGGTGTGCGGATGTCCGTCGAGGACGGTGACCAGCGGCGCGGGGTGCCCGGCCGGGAAGAGGACGTCGACGATGCCGCCGCCGTCCCCGCCGGAAAGGCGGCCGCGGGTCTGCATCGAGCGGAAGACCAGGTCGGGGCTGGTGAGGCAGACGACGCCGGCCGTGACGCCCTGGCCGGCGAGCAGTTCGGCGGCCCGGACGACCTCGGGCATCATGGCCCCGACGCCCACGAGGGTGACCTGCTCCGTGGCGGGGTCGTGGCCGGTGATCCGGTAGCCGCCCGCGACGGCCTGGCGGCGGCGCCGCTCCAGGAGCGCCTCGTCGGCGGGCGGGCCGGCCAGCGCCGGGTCGACGGGCCGGGTGGACAGGCGGAAGTACGCGGAGCTGCCGCCGGGGACGCCGACCTGGCCCATGGCCTCCAGCAGGCACCACTCCAGGTCCTGGGCGAACGCCGGTTCCCAGGCGGTGCAGCCGGGCTGCTCCAGGCCGATGGAGGGGGTGGTGATGGACTGGTGGGCGCCGCCCTCGGAGGAGAGGGTCACGCCGGAGGGCGTGCCGACGAGGATGGACTGCCCGCCGGCGTAGATGCCGTACGACCAGGGCTCCAGGGCGCGCGAGACGAACGGGTCGTAGAGCGTGCCGATGGGGATGAGCCGCTGTCCCCAGCGGCTCCAGGTGGCTCCGAGTTCGCCGAGCAGGCTGACGAGGTTGACCTCGGCGATGCCCAGCTCGATGTGCTGTCCGCCGCTGCCCTCGGACCACTTGAGCAGCCGTTCGGCGTCGTCGGCGAACCAGTCGCGGCGCTCCTCGGCCGACCAGACGCCGGTCTTGTTGATCCAGCCGCCGAGGTTGGTGGAGGAGGCGACGTCCGGGCTGCAGGTGACGACGCGGGCGGCGGCCTCGGGCACCTTGCGGGTGAGGTCGGTGAGGAACCGGCCGAGGGCGGCCTGGGTGGAGATCGCCGCCTTGTGCGGGCGGCCGAAGGAGGTGGGCAGGGCGGTGGGCCCCTCGGGGACGACCGGGGTGCGCCGCAGGTGCCCGCCGCGGCGGACGCACAGCTCGGCCGCCGGCGTCCCGGGGTCGAACGCCCGCCAGGGGTCGGCCTCGTCGGTGCCGCAGGACTTGGCGAGGGCGGTCATCTGCTCGCCGGTCAGCAGGGCGGAGTGGTTGCTGGGGTGGCCCTCGGTGGGCAGGCCGCGGCCCTTGACGGTGTAGGCGAAGACGACGGTGGGCCGGCCGGGGTCGACGGTGCGGTAGGTGTCCAGCAGCAGCCCGATGTCGTGGCCGCCGAGGTCGCGCAGGGCGCGGTGGAGCCGGGCGGGCCCGAGCTCGTCGACGAGCGCTCGCAGGACGGGATCGTCGGCCGCGTCTCCGGTTATCCGTCCGGCCAGTTCGGCGCCGTCGGCGCGCAGGAGGCGCTGGTACTCCTCGTTGGGCATCTCCTCCAGCCGGCGCCGCAGCGCCTCGCCGCCGGGCCGCCGGAAGATCTCCTCGACCTCGCGGCCCCACTTGAGCGTGACGACCTGCCAGCCCGCCGCCTCGAACATGCCCTGGAGGCGGCCGATCTGGACGTCGGGCACGACCCGGTCCAGGGACTGGCGGTTGAGGTCGACGACCCACAGCAGTTCGCCGAGCGAGGCGACCGCGGGGTCGGCGACGGCCTCCCAGATCGCGCCCTCGTCCAGCTCGGCGTCGCCGATCAGGCCGATGAACCGGCCGGCGGGGGGCGTCGCGTCGGAGCGGGAGAGCAGGTAGCGGTGGGCCATCGCGGCCCACACGGTGGCGGTGGCGCCGATGCCGACGGAGCCGGTGGAGAAGTCGACGGTGTCGGGGTCCTTGAGCCGGCTCGGGTAGCTCTGCAGGCCGCCCTTGGCCCGCAGGGTGGTCAGGTAGGCGGGGTCCAGGTCACCGAGCAGGTAGTTGACGGCGTGCAGCACGGGCGAGGCGTGCGGCTTGACCGAGACGCGGTCCTCTGCGGTCAGTTCGTGGAACCACAGCGACACCATGATGTCGACCATCGACGCGGACGACGCCTGGTGTCCGCCGACCTTGATGCCGGTGTCGTTGGGCCGGCCGCGGTTGGCGGCGTCGACGATGGCGGTGGCGAGCCACAGGACGCGCTGCGAGATCTCGCGCAGGGTGGCGGTGTCGTACGCCTCCGAGCCGGTCTCGTACGGGATGTTCGTCTCGTGCTGCATGAAACAGACCTCTCTGGACAGCGGTTGTCGTGGAGCTGTGGTCCTGCGGGCATGACACCAAGATCATCCAACAGGACGGCGCGATGCTCCAGCCCCCGACCGGCCTGTGCCGAACGGGCCGGTCAGCCACCCCGGATCAGGTCGGCCGCCCTCTCCGCGACCGCGACGACGGGGGCGTTCGTGCTGCCGCGCACCGGCGTCGGCATGACGGAGGCGTCGACGACCCGCAGTCCCCGCACGCCGTGCACCCGCAGTTCGGGATCGACGACCGGGCCGATCGCGCAGGTGCCCGCGGGGTGGAACAGGGAGTGCGCCTCGCGCCGGGCGTGGGCGAGGAGGTCGTCCTCGCGGTCCGAGGGCGGCACCAGGTGGTCGGCGCCGCGGTGCGGCCGCGGGGCGGGGCGGGCGGCGATGTCCATGAGCAGCCGCAGGGCGCGGACGTCCGGGTCCTCGCTCAGCCGCGCGGCGAGCACGCACCCGGCGGATCCGGCTCCGACGACGATGTGGTCGTGGGTGTGCTCTTGCACGGCTCCCCTCCTGTGGCCGATGGCGCGCGGAGCTCCATCATGGATGCGGCCGGCCCGCGGAGGCAGCCCCTGGTGATGCCCTGTCGGTGGTTGTGCCCCCGCCCCGCCCTTTCACCGTTTCTCACGCGCTCCGCGCGGGGGCAACGCGGCTGCGCCGCGTTCGTCCTCAAACGCCGGACAGGCTGGAATGGCGCGCCCCCTGGATCACCGGAAGGCACTGGTCAAAAGGTAAGTACGCACAAAAAAGTACGTACTTGGCAGGCCCTCCCGCGTCTCGCAGACTGACGGACGTGGCCATCGGGACGGATGGCCCCATCAGTACCCCATCGATACCGCAGAGCAAGGGAGTTCATGATGAGCACCACCCCCGCGTCCGTCGCCGTCCTCGGCCTGGGCAGCCTGGGCACCGCCCTGGCCGACGCGTTCCTCGCCGCCGGGCACCGCGTCACGGTGTGGAACCGTACGGCCGCGAAGGCCGACGGCCCGGTCGCGCGCGGCGCCCTGCGGGCGGCGTCCGCCGGTGACGCGGTGGAGGCGGCCGGGCTGGTGGTCGTCTGCGTCCTCGACTACCCGGCCGCCACGGCCCTGCTGGAGGAGGCCGGCCCCCGGCTGAAGGGCAGGACGGTCGTCAATGTCACCAACGGCTCGCCCGAGCAGGCCCGCGCGCTGGCGCGGCGGGTGGCGGAGCTGGGGGCCGAGTACCTCGACGGCGGCATCATGGCGGTGCCGGCGATGATCGGCCGGCCGGAGGCCCTGGTGAT
The DNA here is from genome assembly GCF_015999245.1 of Streptomyces sp. AV19. Lineage (GTDB taxonomy): Bacteria > Actinomycetota > Actinomycetes > Streptomycetales > Streptomycetaceae > Streptomyces. The sequence goes on from NZ_JAEAMR010000003.1 coordinate 661,406, forward strand.
CTACAGCGGCCCCGAGGAGGCGTACGACCGGTGGAGCGGGGTGCTGGCGGCCCTGGCCCGCCCGGTCCACCTCGGTACGGACCACGGGCTGGCGCCGCTGGCCGACCTGGCCCTGCTGAGCGGCATGTACGGCATGTTCGGCGGGTTCTTCCACGCGGCCGCGCTGGTGCGGTCGGCGGGCGTCCCCGTGGCGGAGTTCACCGAGGACCTGCTGCTGCCCTGGCTGCGGGCGATCGGCGGCATTCTGCCGGGGATGGCGGCGAAGGTCGACTCGGGCGACTACTCCGCCACGGGTTCCACCCTGGCGATGCAGGTCTCGCACGACAGCATCGGGGACGTGAGCCGGGCGCAGGGCGTCAGCACCGAGCTGTTCGCGCCGGTGTTCGAGCTGATGAAGCGCGGGGTGACCGCGGGGCACGGGGACGGGGACATGGCCGCCGTCGTCGGCCTGCTCGGCCCCCGGCCGACCGCCTGACCTGCTCGTTGAACCCTCCACCTGCCCGCCGTTCCGCTCCGAGGAGCGCGGGGCAGGCGCACGGAGGAGACTGGAGGTGTGCCGTCGCCGCGGGGACGGGCGCGAGGAAGGAGAGCGCAGCATGTCCGACGACGTGATGGGTGACGAGGTCTACCAGCCGGCCCGTTCCGACCGCCGGGACAACGTCGCCGACCTTGACCTGGAGAACGCGCTCGACGGCGACCTCCTCGACGAGGTGCTCGACGAGGGCTACTCGCCCCCGGAGAGGCCGCTGGGCGTCGGCCGCCACGGCACGACGGCCCGCGAGCAGCTGGAGCGCGAGAGCCTCGACCAGCGGCTGGCCGAGGAGCTTCCCGAGATCGCCGTGCCCGACGGGGACGGCATCGGCGACCAGCCGGGCGGGGACGGCGAGCCGATCGACGAGGAGGTCGGCGACGAGCGCGCCGGCCGGCTCACCGCGACCCTCGACGTCATGCCGCCCCGGCGCAACGACGTCTTCGCCCGGGACGTGGGGGTCAACGGCGGCGCAGCCTCGGCCGAGGAGGCGGCGATGCACGTCGTCCCGGACGAGCCGGTGATCGGGTACGGGGACGACGGAGAGCCGTGAGCGTCAGACGCGCCGCCAGGTGTCGTCCCACAGGTGCGACCCGGCGTGCGGCCCCATGCGCAGCATGCCGCCGTCCACCGTCCAGGACGCGCCGGTGACGTACGCCGCGTCCGGCCCGCTGAGGAAGGCGATGACCGCCGCCACCTCGCGGGCGTCCCCCGGCCGGCCGAGCGGGATGCCGGGCCTGCGCTGCTGGTGGACGTCGATGTCCACCTGCCGGGTCATGGGCGTGGCGATCTCGCCGGGGGCCACGGCGTTGACGGTGATCCCGTGCTCGGCCAGTTCCAGGGCCATCACCTGGGTGAGCAGCCCGAGTCCGCCCTTGGCCGCGCAGTAGGGCGCGGAGCCGACGCGCGGCTGGTGCTCGTGGACGCTGGTGACGTTGACGATCCGGCCGCCGTCGCCCTGCTCGATCATCCGGCGGGCGGCGCGCTGTCCGCACAGGAGCGGGCCGACGAGGTCGACGTCGATGACCTGCCGGACGGTCTCCAGGGTGAGGTCGAGGTAGGGCGTGGCCGATCCGACGCCGGCGTTGTTGACCAGGACGTCGATCCGGCCGAGTTCGTCGGCGAACCGGTCGATGACGTCGGCGGCGTCCGGAAGGTCGGTCAGGTCCAGTCGCGCGACGGCGGCCCGGCGCCCGTGGGCGCGTACTTCGACGGCCGTGCGCTCGGCGCCCTCGCGGTCGCTGTGCCAGGTGATGCCGATGTCCATGCCCTGGGCGGCGAGCCGGGCGGCGGTGGCGCGGCCGATGCCGGAGTCGGCGCCGGTGACCACGGCGACGCGGGTGCCGGGAGTGTGCGCGGTCATACGCCCTCGGGTACCCCGTTCGGGCCTTCCCCATGCCGCGCCGTGCGTCCCTTCCGTCTACGTTGGCCGCATGGCGACGGAGGGCCGGACCGAGGAGCGGGGCCCGTGGGCCCGGTTCCGGCACTCGCCGTTCTTCCCGGCGACCGTCATCGTCCTCATCGCCGCGGCCGCGGCGGGGCTGTTCGCCGGTTCGTACACCTACGCCATGGCCAACCCCACCCCGCACCGCATCCCCACCGCCGTGACCGCGGATCCGGTCTCCCAGGTCAAACAGGCGGATTTCGTGCAGGGCATGGAGGACGCCCTGGACACGTCGCTGGAGCTGCGCCGTTACGACAGCTACGCGGCCGCGCGGGACGCGGTGGAGGAGCAGCGGGTGTTCGCCATCCTCTGGCCGCGGGGGGACGGAGCCGCGCTCGACGTCTCGGGTGCCTCGGGCGCCACTGTCGCCCAACTCCTGGCCGAAACCGCCCCGAAGGTGGGCGCCGCGATCAAGGTGCCCGTCGCCGTCACCGACGTCAACCCCCTCCAGCGCGGCGACCCACGCGGTCTGGCCCTGTTCTACATCACGCTCGCAGCCGTGATCCTGGGCTTCGTCGGCGCCATCCAGCTGAACGTCAACGCCCGTGATCTCAACCCGTCGGAACGGATCGCCTTCATCCTCGCCCTCGCCGCCCTCGGCGGCTTCGCCATCTGCGCCGCCGTCGACTGGGGCCTGGGCGCCCTGCGTCTGCCGTTCGCCGAGTCCTGGTTCATCCTGAGCCTGACGATGTTCACCACCGGCATGGTCTTCACCATGTTCAACACCCTGTTCGGCCGCTGGGCGATGATCCCGACCTGGGGCCTGATGGTCATCCTCGGCAACCCGTCCTCCGGCGGCGCCGTCTCCTGGCCCCTCCTCCCGTCCCCCCTCGGCGTCATCGGCCGCTGGCTCCCGCCCGGCGCGTCGGTCAACGCCCAGCACACAGCGGTGTACTTCGGCCGTCACCAGCACATCTTCCCCTTCGCGGTGCTGGCGGCGTGGGCGGCGGTGTCGACCGCGGTCTTCTGGGTGTGGCGCCACCGGCATCCGGGCGGGCGGGAGCTGAGCGACCGGCTCGTGGACGAACCGAGGACCTGACGGGCCCTCAGGGACAGCTGACAACGAACCGCACGGCACTAGCAGTTTCACGCCTCCTAGCATTAACTAGCAGCAACATGCCTTTATCATTTCCCAGTCATTTCCCATCCCCCACCCACCATGAGCAGCCGTGAGGCGTGCTGAGCAGTGTTGGTCGTGGGGTTGTCGGCATGGTGCGGACCCCCAAGGCGTGTAGTGGACTTGGTGTGCCTGGGGAGTTGTCGGAATTGCGTGAGCCAATTCGGCTCACTGGGCTGGCGGTTCGGAGCCGCTGGAGTCATACCCACTGGTAGTTGTCATCGGTAACCGGTGGCAGCGCGGCATTGGTTACCCTGGCGTCAGGGCTGGACAGACTCGCGAGGGCCGAGCCGATGGGCGGGAAGATCGGCAGATCGGCGGTCTTGCGGTAGTCCGCCCACTCAATCACCCCCACCTCGTGGGTGCCGTCCTCCAGCTCGTCGTGCTCTTCGGTGGCCAGAGCCGCCCGGACGTCCTGGCGGATGTGAAGCCGGTAGAGCAGGTGCAGCTTGCGCGGGGGCGGTGTATCACCAGGACGGGGCACCCGCTGGTCGACGACCCACAGCAGCTCCGGCTCGCTCGCCTGCGCGATGTCGAGGGCGAGTTCTTCGAGGAGTTCGCGGCGGAGGGCGGTGTTCAGGTCCTCGCCGGGCTCGACGTTGCCGCCGGGCGGGGTGTAGTGGACGGAGCCGGGGCGGTCGCGGCGGATCAGAGCCACGTCGGTGCCGCAGAACACGAGGGTGCCCGTGCGGATCTTGATGCGGGAGAAAGGTGCGGGGGTCATCATGGCCGCAGTATCGCGGCGGGGCGCCCGGCGCCGGGCGGAATCCGAGCAGGTTCCCGCCCATGAGCGCCGCCCGCCCCGCTCCCCGAGCAACGCCCGTGCGGACTACGCAGCATGCTGCGCCGCCTGCTTGGCGGCCAGTAGGCATGCATGCCCCGCGCGCTAGCACTCCGGACGGGTGATGCGCAGGCTGCTGCAGGGCGAACGCTTGTGGCGCGGCCGTAGGGTGAGCGTTCATGGGGCGGCAGCACATGAATCTTGAGGCTTACGTCGAGCGTTCGCAGACCGGCCCTTGCTTCATTTGCGCCTTTCTCCGCGGGCACCCGGACTACCCTCACGAGACCGTGTTCGAGGATGACGACCACGTCGCGTTCCTGGACCGGTGGCCCACGCTGCCCGGGAAGGTTCTCGTCGCCCCAAGGCGGCACGTTGAGCATGTCGTTCGCGACTTGGACGAGACGGCTTACACCCGGCTCATGCTGTTCGTCCGCGAGGCCGCTCTCGCCGCCGAGGCTGTCCTGGGCCCTGAGCGGACGTACTTGTACTCGCTCGGGAGCCAGCAGGGAAACGCCCATCTGCACTGGCACATCGCCGGGTTGCCTCCCGGTATTCCTTACCAGGAGCAGCAGTTCCACGCCCTGATGAGCGAGAACGGCGTCCTGTCCCCGTCCCCGGAAGAGGCATCCGACACGGCGGAGCGCATTCGCGCCGCGATGGTCGCTCTCCGCCGTAGCGCGTCCCGGGAGTCAGCGCATCAGTCTGTGTATCGCGGCGCGTAGCCGGGCCTCACGGGCGACAGTTCTGCACTTTAGGATATGTCGGCCAAGGGCACGCCGAGGTGGCGCAGGCGGGCGATGAAGTCGTCTACGCCGTTGAACAGGTGCGCTTTCATGCCGACGGACCGCGCGGCCAGGACAAAGGTCGGTTCGTCGTCGAAGTAGGCCAGGGCGGTTGGAGGGATACTCATGAGGTCGGCGGCGGCCCGGTAGGCGAGGGGGGAGGGTTTGTCGACGCCCAGGTCCGCGGAGGGGAAGACGAAGTCGAACTCGATGCCGTGGAGCTTGAGGTCCGTGTGGAGGGCGTCGGTGCAGTTGGACAGGACGCCGACGGGAAGGTGTTCACGGATTGCCTGCAGAAGGGCGGTCATCGTCTGGTCCGGTTCTCCACGGTCGGCTCGCCAAGGTCCGAGGTGGTTACGGATGGTCGGTCCGTAGTCGTTCGCCAGGCGGTCGATGACGTCGGAAGCCCACTGCTGGTCGGTAAGGACGCCGACCCTGGCCAGGCGGTAGGACGGGTGATCGTACGCGTAGCGGGCGATGGTGCTGGTGGGGAGTCCGGCGCGCTGCTCGCTGGTGTGGGCGCCGGTGTTGTGCCAGTGCCGGAAGAGGCCGTTCATGTCGAGGAGCAGGCCGTTGATACTGGGCATGGGTCTCCTTCGGTGTACGGGTATGGGCCGGGTAGGGCTTGGTCTTGGTCAGTGCGCGGCGGCCTGGTGGTAGGCGGCGACGTAGCGGTCTGCGGTGCGGCTCCAGCTGTAGGCGTTCTCGATGCGGGAGCGGCCGTTGGTGCCGCGCCGTTTGCGCTCTGCGGTGTTGGCCAGGGCGGTGATGAGGGTGTCGGCGAGGTCGTCGGGGTCGTCCGGTTTGACGAGCCAGCCGGTGGCACGGGGTCCGCCGGGGACGATGGTGTGGAGCGGGCCGCCGGTGGCGGTGGCGATGGGCGGGGTGCCGCAGGCCATGGCCTCGAGGTAGATCATGCCGAAGGGCTCGCCCACGGCCGGCGCGACCATGAGATCGGCGCAGGCGAGGCCGGTGGGCAGTTCGTCGTGCCCGCGCCAGCCGGCGAAGAAGACGTCGTCCTCGATCCCCAGGTCCTGCGCGAGTTCGTAGGGGTGCTGTCCTTCGTATTCGCCGGGGTAGCCGCCCCACATGAGCAGGACTGGCGCGGGGTCGAGGCGGACGCGAGCGGTGGCGAAGGCGCGCAGGAGGACGGGGACGCGTTTGAAGTCGAGGAACCGGCCCACCCAGAGCAGCAGCGGCCGGAGGTTCCCGGCGGGGTCGCGGAGGCGGCGGAGGTCGGTGTCGGTGTAGCGGAGGGAGCCCGGCGTGCCACCGGGGGCCCAGCCGTGCGGGTTGGTGACGAGCCAGTGCCGCAGGTGCTCCAGGCAGCGCTGCTTGTCGAGCTGTTGCGGGTGGAAGGTGCGGGTGTCGACGCCGTTGGGGATGACGGGAAGTTCGTGGTCGAGGTCAAGTAGGCGCTGGGCCAGGTCCCGGTCGTGCTCGGAGACGGCCAAGAGGTGGCCGGCGTGGGGTACAGCCTGGCGCAGGCGGGTGAGCCAGTACGGGGAGTGGATCCACTTCTGCCATGCGGTGATGGTGAGCAGTTCGGTGTCGGCGGCGTCCAGGGCGGCGGCTTTCGCGATGCGTTGTGCTTCGGCGCGGCGGTGTGGATTGTCCGTATGGAGGAGGCGGGCCAGGTCGTGCAGGGAGATGCCGATGCGTTGGGCCAGGTTGACGCGCCGGGCCATGCCGTCGATGAGTTTGAGTTCGGTGCCGTGGAGGGTGGTGACCACGGGGGTGTTCGGGTAGGTGGCGCGGACGCTGGTCTGGAGGTGGCTGAGGTGGTGCAGGTGCACCAGGCCAGTGCCCGTGCTGCGGTGGGTGGCCAGGTGGTGGGTCCAGGCACGGGTGAGGCGGTCGGCGTCGAGGGGCGGGACGGCGCCGAAGAGCGGGTCGGGGCACTCGCCGCGGTCCTCGTATGAGGGGTGGAACGGCAACGGGGTGCGCTGGGGGTTGCCTCCGCGGTGGAACGCGGCGAAGGAGTCGTTGTAGTCGTACGGGCGGAGGTCCAGCCCCTGGTAGAACGACGGCCCGTGGGAGGGGTCGCCGGGGGCGCCGAGGGAGCCGGCGTGGAGGCGGTTCGTCCAGCCGCGGATGTTGAGTTCGCGCAGGAGGTAGCGGATGACCTGGGCGCTGCCGCCGCGCGGGTAGAACAGCACGACGGTGTCCATGGAGGGCATGGGTGCTCCGTTCGGGCCGCTCGCCAGGCCGGTGAGCGGCCCGAACGGAGCGGCGGGTCAGGTGGTCGTGTTGCTGGCGGGTCGGGTGCTGATGTCGGTGGCGAGCTGGTGCAGGGTCGGCCCGTATTCGGGGTGGGCGAGGGCGTGGGCGAACTGGGCGACGAGGTAGGCGGCGGGGTTTCCGGTGTCGTACCAGCGGCCCTGGATGACCTGTCCGTATACGGCCCGGCGGGCGGCGTAGGCGTTGATGGCGTCGGTCAGGTAGACCTCGCCAGTGCGGTGCTCGTACCAGCGGCGGGTTTGTTCGCGCAGTTCCTCGACGATGGCGGGGGTGATGACGTAGCCGCCGATCGCGGCGAAGGCCGACGGCGCGTCCTCGGGCTTGGGCTTTTCGACCAGGCCGGTGATGCGCAGCAGGCCGTCGTCCAAGTCCTCTTTGACCACGGGCACGCCGTAGCGGGGGGAGTCGGCAGGGTCCATGGGCATCAGGGCGAGCACGGGGCAGTGAGTAGTCTCGTACGCGCGGATCAGCTGTTGTGCCCGGGGGATGTCGGAGACGAAGACGTCGTCGGGCCAGAGCACGAGGCAGGGCTCGTCGCCGAAGTTGCGGGTGGCGTTCAGGACGGGGGTGCCGTTGCCGTAGGGGCCGTGCTGGTCGAGGTAGGTGATGTGACCTTGGCGGGCGAGCTCGGCGACTTCTTCGACGGCGTCGGCGTAGTCGGCTTTGCCGTCGGCGCGCAGTTGCTCGGCGAGGGCGGGGTTGGGACGGAAGTGATCTTGGATGAGGTTCTTGCCGCCGGAGACGACGATGGTGATGTCGGTGATGCCGGAGGCCACCAGCTCGCGCACGGTGTGCTCGATGACGGGTTTGTCGCCGACCGGCAGCATCTCCTTCGGGATCGCTTTGGTCAGCGGCAGCAGGCGGGAGCCCAGTCCAGCGGCGGGAATCACTGCCCTGCGGATCGTCGTGCCCATCGGTTCTCTCCCGGTCTCGTCACCGTGCCGCGCCGTCCGGTGCGGCACGGGCCGACGCTAGCGAAGCGCCGGCGCGTGCCTTGCCGGAACGGCGGGAAGTTCATCGGCACAAGAAGGACCCGGTGTACTTGGTCACCGCGAAGTACCCGTCGGTCTCGATCGCGTGCTGCACCTGAGTGCTGACGCGGTTACGCAGCTCGGTGAAGAAATCGTCGCCCAGGCGTTCGTCGGGCTCGGAGGAGGCGCAGCAGTGGTTGTGGCCGATCCGGTAGAAGCGCATGAACGGTTCGGGGTCGGTGAAGCGCAGCTGGTCCTGCCAGGTGACCGTCTCGACGTGCTTGAAGTGCTTGCGCAGTTGTGGGGCGCCGTTGGCGAGGGAGAGCCGGCCTTTGGGGGTGGCCTTGAACAGGCCCTCGGGTGCGCCCATGGCCTTGAGGGCCGTGAAGTGCATGTCGTACATCTCGAGCATGCTGTCGGTGCGGTCGGTGGTGAGCTGGAAGAGTCCTCCCGGGCGCAGGACCCGGCGGACTTCGGTGAAGCACCGGTCGAGGTCCGGCACGTAGTGGATCATGTAGTTGGCCATGACGCGGTCGAACGCGTCGGTGTCGAGCATGGAGAGGTCGTCGGCGCTGCCTTCGATCCATCGGCACGGCGTGGCGGTGCCCTTGAGGCGTTCCTCGGCGGCGGACAGGACGGCGGGGGCGATGTCGAGGCCGGTGATGCTGCCGTCGGCGAGGTGGGGTCGCAGGTGCTCGAGGATGAAGCCGTTGCCGCAGCCGAGGTCGAGCAGGTGCTCGCTGCCACTGAGGGCGAGGTTATCGAGCATGTGGTCGAGCATCGACTTCGGGTTGGTGCGGAAGGCGTTGTGGACCCACTGTTTGACGTCGAGCATGCGGGTGTCGTTGAAGAACCGGTCCCGGGCGGTGGCGGCCGAGAACTGGAAGTGCTGCTCGGGGATGACCTCGCGGGCCAGGGCGTCCAGGGCAGGGGTGCGGAAGTCCATCGTCTTCTCCGTTGATCGCGGCGTTCAGGGTCGGGATGGGCCAGCGGGCCACTTGGTGCCCACGTACTTGTGCGGCAGCAGGATGGCGAGCGGGGTGAGCCCGGCGTGGGGGCCGTCGGCGATGACGGCACGCAGGTCGGGGGCGTGGTCGAGAAGCAGCTCGCGGCACAGGCCGCACGGCGGGACGATGCGGGCGCCGCAGGTCTCGGTCGGTTTGGGGTAGCGGACGGCCGCCACCGCGATCAGCGGGGCGCTGGTGGCGAGGCGGGCGGCGGACAGGGCGCCGGCCTCGGCGCAGACTGCGGCCCGGCCGACCATGGCGTCGACGTGCAGTCCGAGGTGGATGCCCTGGTCGGCGTCCAGGATCGCGGCGGCGATCTGGTGCCGGGCCTGGATGTAGCGCTCGCGGATCGTGGTGAAGGCCGCTGATACGAGCAGGCGTGCGGCCGGGTCGGTGCACAGAGAGGCGAGGTCGCCACCGGTGTGGCCGCTCATGCCCTCTCCCGCAGGGCGTCGCGGTGGATCCGGGAGGGCTGGGGTCCCTGGGATCCCTGGTATTTGCCGGTGTAGAGCACGACCTTGCCGCGGGTGCGCCAGAACGTGACCTGGGCCAGGCGGTCGCCGGCGTGGACGCGTACGGGCTGGACCGCGTGGAGTTGGAAGGTGGTCTGCCCCTTCGAGCCGATGTCGATGAGGTCGGCGGTGACATGGACGAACATCCCCAGGCGGGCGGCGCCCGAGCGTGAGCGGATGATGGGCACGTAGTGGTCGCTGCCCAGGACCTCGACGCTGGCCCCGAGGTAGATGCGGTCCGGACTCAGCACCAGCCCCTCGTCCGGGATCACCATCGTCTCGAACGCGTTCTCCTGGCGGGTGTCCAGGACGGTGCCGGTGTAGTGGATGAGGGTGGGGCCCAGGGCGAGGTTGTAGGAATTCGGCTGGACCTGCTCCTCGTCGAACGGGTCGAGGACCAGGCGTCCGAGAGCATGCTCATGGGCGATCTGCGGACCGGTCAGGATCACGGCAGCCTCCGTGCCCGGTGAGGCAGGGGGAACGGCGAGCGGGCGGTCGGCGCCGTCAGCAGGCCGGCGGGCGGAACGGCGGCCTCGTCGATGTGCCCGAAGTACCCGGCGTAGGGCCGCCGGGCGCCGGTGACGGTCCAGAAGCTGACCTGGCCGGTGACCATCTCTGCGTAGACGCGCAAGGGCTGAACCACCTTGATCTCCAGCGTCCAGCGGTGGCACGCACCCAGGTTGCCCAGGTCCGCGCTGTACTGGAGGAACATCCCCAGGCGGCCGAGCGAGGAGCGGCCGATCAGCGACGGCACGAACCGTGTGCTGCCGATGGCCTCCACCGTGGTGCCGAGGTAGACCCGGCCGGGCTGCAGCACCACGCCATCGTCCGGGATGGCGAACTCCTCCAGCTCGTGCTCAGCACGCGTATCGATCACAGTGGCCCGGTGAGTGCGCAGGGTGCGGCTGAGCCGGTAGTTGTAGGAGACGGGGTTGAGCTGGCGAGTGTCGAACGGCTCGATGGTCAGGGCCCCCAGGAGACGCTGCCGGAAGATCTCCGGTCCGGTGAGTATCACCGCAGGACCTCCCGGATGATCCGGGCCGCCTGCGCCCGGAGGTCGTCGAGGCTGCCGGAGTTGTCCACGCGCAGCCACGGCACGGCGTCGACGGCGGCCTCGGTGGAGTGCTGGTCGTCTCCCGCGGACAGGTCTCCCCTCCCGCCCTTGCGTTCCAGCCGGACGGGGTCGGGTGCCGTGACCTCGACCAGGCGGAACCCCAGAGCCGTGACCGCGTCGACGTCCGCAGCCCGCATGTCGTCGCACAGCACAACGGCCCGCGGGGTGTCCCGCTCCACCTGCCGCACCCGCAGCCCGAAAGCCTCGGTGAGGGCTCCGGGATTGATCCGCCTGACGTGGAGGCCCAGGGCGTTCAGCAACTGGCCGTCCTGCACGCGCCCGTCCGGTAGCGGGCGGCCGGCCACGGCGTAGATAACGGCCTGCAACTCGTACAGCGGCGCGCCGACCTTGAGTATCCGGGCGTCCGCGCCCGCTTCGGCCAGTTCCACCGTGAGCAAGCCGCTGAGCGTGGTCTTCCCGGCGCCGGGCCGGCCGAAAAGCGCCAGCTTGGGCATCACAGTCCTCCTTCGCACAAGGTTGAGTCCGGGGGCCGAGCGAGCCGTCATCGAAAGGCCACGGGCACCGCGCACGTCTCGTCGGGACAAGCGGGTACCGCCCGGCCCTGTGGGGCAACGCGACATGCACGATGAGCCCGAAACCTGCCAGACGGTCTCCCGCTGCCTCGCCCTGCTGCCACGGTCTCCGCAGGGCCAGTCGGCGGGCTGCGCAGCATCACCATCCCGGCACCATGCGCCTGGAGGAAGGCGTGGGCAGGGTGCGCTCTGATGCGGCCGGGAGCATCACCGAGCATCGTCGGCAGCCATTCCCCCGGACCCAACTGCCCCGCTACCGTCGATATGTTCGGCCCTGGCTCGGCGAGCGGAAGGGGTGCGGGATGCACCTGCTGGCACGAGCACGAATCGCGCGCGGCTGGAAGCCGCCCCACCTTGCGCGACTCATCTGCAACCTCGGCGAGGAACGCCACGTTCACGTCGGCACCGGCCGGGACGGCGTGTACCGATGGGAGCGCGGCCGCGAGCCGGACCTGCCCACCCAGTACCTGATCGCCGAGCTGTTCAACATCCCCGCCACCGCGGTCGATCTGTACCCCTGGCCCCGCTGGCTGGCCCTGGACCCATTGCAGCAACCCACCGTCCACAGCTGGGACGCACCCGGCGCTATCCAGGCACTCGGAGAAGTGTCCGGAAGGGAGAACATCGAAATGCTGCGACGGCACTTCACCCAGCTCACCGGGGTCGCCCTGACGGCCTCCTTGTGGGCGTGGCTGACCGCCGACCCCGCGGCGGCCGGCCAGATCACCCAGGGGCGCCGCCTGGGCGAGGCCGCTGTCGCCCACATCGAACAACGCGTCCGACAACTGCGCCACGCCGACGACCTCGACGGTGGCGGCCAGCTTCTGACGGAAACCGCCTCGAGCCAGCAGATGCTCGTGCGCCTGCTCAAAGACCGCTCGTACAGCGATGCCCACGGCGCCCGCCTTCACGCCGCCGCGGCCGACCTGACCCGCATGCACGCCTGGGCGATCTTCGACCTCCAGGACACCTGCGCCGATGCCCTGTTCAACTCCGCCCTGCACTCAGCCCACGCGAGCGGAGATCCCGCCCTCGGCAGCCACATCCTGGCGTTCTGGTCCATCGCTGCCAACAACTCCGGCCGCGCCGCCGACGCCGAGGCGATGACCGCAGCCGCGCTGTCCGCCTCCCGCGGCCGCAGCACCCGCCGCGTCGAGGCGATGCTCCTCTCCCGCCGGGCCCGCGCCCGCGCCCACCAGCACAACTCCGACGCCCTCACCGACCTCGACCGCGCGGCCGACCTCCTGGCCACCGCCGACCGGCACACCGGCGAGGACCCCGAGTGGGTCGGCTGGTTCGACGAGGCTGAACTGCTGGGCGCCCAGGCGTCCACCCACCTCGACCTCGGCCAACCCACCCATGCGGAAAGACTGTTCAGTCAGACCGCCGCGCTCTTCCCCGCCGACCGCATCCGCACCCAGAGCCTGTTCCTCGCCCGGCAAGCCGACGCCCAATGGCGCCAAGACCATCCCGAACGCGCCTGCGCCACCGCTCACCGCGCCCTCGATCTCACCGAGGAGATCAGCTCCCACCGCGCCGCCGGCCCGCTACGCTGCCTCGCCACCAGCATGCGCAGCCACATCGCCATCCCAGCCGTCCGGGACCTCCGCGAACGCATCCACACCACGCTCGCCGCATAGCGCCGCTGGTACCGAACGCCCGTCTTGGCCGTTGGCGCCGAACAGCAGCAGTACCCGTACCTGCCCCGCTCGTTCTCGCTCATCTCGTACTCCGCGATCTTGTCCGTGGTCGTGCTGAGAGCCGTTATGGCGGTTCTTCCTGGGGGTTGAGGGGGTGGATACGGGCACGCGGCCCCTGCGCCTGCTGACGGGACTCCGGGGCTTGATCAGTTGAGTCTGACTACCAAGGCCGCCGCCAAGGCGGCGAGGACCGCCACAGTGACGACGACCTCGGTGGGACTCGGCCGGTAGCGTCGGGACTCCACGATGCACTCTCCGTCGGGGTGGTCACCTCCGTGTCGGTCCCGGCGGTGAAGCTCGCCGTGAGCGAGGGCTCCGGATCGGGAGCGGTATGGGCGGGAGGTGGTCGCGCAATGAGGGCACCGGTAGCGGTAGGGCACGGACGGTCTCCGGTAGTTCAGGCGGTAGTCGGGGTAGTTAGCCGGGCGGCAGGGTGGTACAAGTCACCACGGTGGCGGAGGTGTTCCCACCGGTCACGGCCTACCGCCCGGTGGAGGGCCGTGGCACCGGGAAGTGGAGAAGCCCGGAGGTCGCCAAGGACAGCCCGGTCAGCACGATGACGCACACCCGAAGACCGTGAACGTATCCCCCGGTCTCCGTCAACGCGCCGAACAGCGCGCCGATCCCCGCCACGCCGAGGGCCTCCGACGCCTGGACCGCGGTGAGGATGCCGCCGGAAGCGGCACCGGCGTCCTCCGGGGCGACACCTGCCAGCGCCCGCCCGATCAGCGACGTGGCGACGATGCCACCGCCGAACCCGTAGACCAACAGGCCCGGCACGAGCGGCAGCGCCTGACCGCCCGGGTCGGCCACCGTCTCCAGAACCGCCCACACCGCCAAGAGCCCGGCGGCCATCAGAATTCCGCCCATGGGCACGACCTGCCTCCCGAAGCGGGCTTCGAGTCTCCCGCACAGCATCGACGCGATCGATGTCAGAACGGCCATGGGGACGAATTCCAGCGAGGCCGCCAACGGGGACAGTCCGGCAGCGCGTTGCAGGTAGAAGGCCAGCAGGAAGACGAACGCGCCGTTGACACCGTAGAAGAACAGCGCAGTGGGCGGCCCCAGGGAAAATCCGCGCTGCCTGAACAGGCGCGGCGGCAGCAGGGGCACTCCTCCGGAGCGCGTCACCCGCAGCTCCCAGACGATGAAGAGAATCAGGAGCAGGACGGCGGCGGACAGTTCGACGGCGAGCGGCGCTGTCCAACCCCGGTCACCCCCGACGACGACGGGGCGCAGCAGGCCGAACAGCCCCGGGGCCAGCAGGAGGACGCCGCCGAGGTCCAGCCGGGTGGGCGTCCGTTTCCCGGGTTCCCTGACGACGGCTCCCGTACCGGCGAGCACGACGCCGCACAGCGGCAGGTTCACCAGGAAGACGGCACGCCAGCCCAGACCCGCCACGTCCCACCTGATGAGCAGGCCGCCGAGGATCTGACCGGCGACCACCCCGGAGCCGATGACCGCGCCGTAGATGCCGATGGCGCGGGCCCGTTCCCCCGGACGCCGGAAGACGACCTGGACCAGGGCCAGAATCTGCGGGAGCATGACCGCCGCCGCCAGCCCCTGGAGCACCCGGGCCCCGACGAGGACGCCCGGGCTCTGCGCGGCCGCGCAGGCCGCGGAGGTCAGTCCGAAGGCGAGGGTGCCGACGGCGAAGACACGTCGTCGCCCGAAGCGATCGCCGAGCCGGCCGCCGGTCACGAGGCCGGCCCCATAGGCAAGGGTATAGCCGGCGGGCACCAGTTGGATGTCCGCGAACGACGCGTTCATCTCGTCCTGGATGGACGGACTGGCGACATTGACGATGAAGATGTCGATGAATCCCATGAAAGCGCCGAGCAACAGGCCCCATAGGGCCGCCCATTCGGACCTGCTCGCGGCAGCCGGTTCGGATTTCTCCTCGGCACGGTCCACTTCTGAACCGGCCGTCTCCTGCTCACTTTTCACCCGCGACAAATTCAACCACCTCACACGAGCGGATCGATGTGCCGTAGTCCCTGCGCACTTTCGTCAGTCTCACCGCTCGGGCCGGACGGGCCAAGTTGCCCCTTATGCTGTTGCTGTGACCACCATGAAAGAAGCACGCCACGAGCAACGCCGGGAAGAACTACGTGATTTCCTCCGCAGCCGCAGGGCACGGCTGCCCCCCGGGGAGGTCGGTCTGCCAACAGGCGAGCGGCGTCGCACCCCGGGGCTACGGCGCGAAGAAGTGGCCGCTCTCGCGGGCATCGGCCTCACCTGGTACACCTGGCTGGAGCAGGGGCGCCGGATCTCGGTGACGACGGCCGTTCTGGACGCCGTCGGCAGGGCGCTGCGGCTCGACGCCGCAGAACGCGCCCACCTCTACCGGCTGGCCGGACACGTCCCCGGCGAGCCGCCCGCGCAGCGGGACGTGACGCCGGAGAGTGTCGTGCGCGTCGTGGACGAATGGTTGCCGAACCCCGCCTACGTCCTGGACCGGCACTGGCGGTTCCTGTACGGCAACCGGGCGGTGCACACGGTCTTCGGAGATGTGCGCGCGACTGAGAGCTGCCTGGACGGATTCCTGCCGGCGGACGGCCCGTTCCACCACATGCGGGACTGGGAGGCGATGGCTCCGTCCCTGGTCGCGGAGTTCCGTGCGGACGCCGCCCGTTATCCCGGGGACATGGAGTTCGCCCGTATCGTTGCCCGCCTCTCGCGACGGAGCGAGGCATTCGCCGGGCTCTGGGCGCGGCAGGAGGTCAAGGACACGGCTCTGGGGACGAAACGCGTCGAGCATCCGTCGGCCGGATACCTGCGGTTCGACCGGACGACGTTCCGCGTCGTCGACCATCCGGACCTGCGGATCACCCTGCTGCTCCCCCGGCCAGGCACGGACACCCGCGACCGGCTCGGCGGAAGCTGAACTGGAGCCGGAACCCGCTGACGCGCGAACCCGGATATGGTCCAGACCTATTGACGCCCTATGCGCCCGCTCCTACCTTCCCTGGCATGACCATCGGCCGAATACCACCCCCACTGAGACATGCCCTGGCCCCCCTCCTCGCCCTGGCGCTGACCCTCGCCCTAGCCGTGACCGCCCGCTCCGCGCCCCGGTACGACGACACGTGTCCCACCAAGCCCAGGCCCGCCGGCAAGGTGCTCCAGGGCTACTGGGAGAACTGGGACGGCGCGGCCAACGGGGTGCATCCGCCGTTCGGTTGGACGCCGATCACGGACGGGCGCATCGCCGCGCACGGGTACAACGTCGTCAACGCGGCCTTCCCGGTGATCCGTTCGGACGGCACTGCGCTGTGGGAGGACGGGATGGACGCGACCGTCAAGGTCGCGACGCCGGCCGAGATGTGCCGGGCGAAGGCGGCGGGGGCGACGATCCTGATGTCGATCGGGGGCGCGGCGGCCGGGATCGATCTCAGTTCCGCAGCCGTCGCGGACCGGTTCGTCGAGACGGTGGTGCCGATCCTGACGAAGTACAACTTCGACGGGATCGACATCGACCTGGAGACCGGGCTGACCGGCAGCGGGAGCATCGGCACGCTGTCCGTCTCGCAGGCCAATCTCGTCCGCATCATCGACGGGGTGCTGGCACGCATGCCCGCCGGATTCGGGCTGACGATGGCGCCCGAGACGGCGTACGTGACCGGGGGCAGCGTGACCTACGGGTCGATCTGGGGCGCGTACCTGCCGATCGTGAAGAGGTACGCGGACAACGGCCGGCTGTGGTGGCTCAATATGCAGTACTACAACGGAAATATGTACGGCTGCTCCGGGGACTCGTACTCCGCGGGCACGGTCGCCGGGTTCGTCGCGCAGACGGACTGCCTGGACAAGGGGCTGGTCGTACAGGGCACGACGATCCGGGTGCCGTACGACAAGCAGGTCCCCGGCCTGCCGGCCCAGCCCGGGGCCGGAGGCGGGTACATGTCCCCTGACCTGGTAAAACAGGCGTGGAACCGCTACGGCGGGGCCCTGAAGGGACTGATGACCTGGTCGGTCAACTGGGACGGTTCGAAGGGCTGGACGTTCGGGGACAACGTCCGGTCCCTCCAGAACCGGGCTGCGGCGTGAGGGCTGCGGCGTGAGGGCTACAGCGTGAGCGGGCTCCGTGCCCGCCACTGATCGACCCACGTCATGAGCGCCGGGCCCAGCTCCGGCACCTGGGGCACGACGGTCAGCGCGGCCAGCGTCTGGAGCATCCGCGCCCCCGTCATGAACTCCAGCAGCTCGTGGTCGATCCGGGTGCCGCTCGCCCGCTCGTACGCCTCCAGGGCGCGCGGGGGCGAGCCCACCAGGTCCCACTCGACGGGGCCGAGGGTGACGTCCTCGAAGTCGGCGAAGCGGTGGCCCTCGGCGGTGCGCAGCAGGTTGTAGGCGGGCGAGTCGCCGTGCACCGCCTGGAGGCGGGCCTCGGGGAAGCGGGCGGAGAAGTCGGCCGTGACGGCTTCGAGGACCGCGTACTCGCGCTCCGCGCGGTCCAGGTCGGCGGGGGTGAGCGAGCGGGGGTCCCGCTTCAGCGCGGTCAGCGCCTCGCCGATCGCGGGGACCAGGGGGGACAGGACGGGCAGGTCACCGGG
This sequence comes from Streptomyces sp. AV19, assembly GCF_015999245.1. GTDB lineage: Bacteria > Actinomycetota > Actinomycetes > Streptomycetales > Streptomycetaceae > Streptomyces. The sequence goes on from NZ_JAEAMR010000003.1 coordinate 678,693, forward strand.
GTAGCCGGCGAGGGCGGCGTGCAACTCGGCCGTCCAGCCGGTCTGTTCGGTGAAGCGGTCCTCCAGGGCCTGGGCGTCGTCCTGCGGGAGGTCGCGCAGCGGGTCGGTCTCGGTGACGAACTCCCAGAACGTCATGGACGTCCCGCCGGCCTCGACGGGCTCGCGGGGCACCAGCGGGCTGGGGCCGACGACGGGGACGCCGGAGTCGGCGAGCCAGCCCGCGACGGCCAGTTCGCGGCGCTGCCTGGCCACCAGTTCCGCGGGGTCCGCCGGGGCGAGGGAGGGGACGCGGACGACGACGGGCTCGGGCGCGAGGTGCACCAGGACGCTGAAGACGTCGTGGAGGACGCGGGGTTCGTCGGCGCGCAGGCCGAACCGGCGGCCGGCCTCGGCGGCCAGGGCGACGGCGCGTTCGGCGCGGGGGCTCGGTGCAGTCATGGGAATGATCTTGAATGGTGGCCGGTGTCGCTGTCCAGCCGGTTTTCGCCCGCGTCCGGCAGCCGGTGGTCCGCGCAGGACGCCGGGATCCGCACGCCGTGCGCCGTCAGGTGCGCGACGCGCGTGCGGTACGCGGCCCCGCGCAGCAGGTGGTCGGCGACGACGGCCGCGTGCCGGTTCTCCGGTGCGGCGAGGGCGGTTCCGGCGGTCCACCGGTTGAAGGCCCCCATCGCGGGACCGCACCAGACCTGCCAGTCGGCGGCCCGGCCGGTGTCCCCGGCGGTGGCCCACCGGGAGGACATGCCGAGGTACCAGCGGAAGGAGAGAGCCATCCGGTGCCGGGGATCGCGCTCGGCGCGGGCGAGTTGGTCCGGGTCGTGCTCGGCCAGGTACGCGGCGGTGTCCCGCCAGACCTCCGGGAGCGGGCGCCGCAGGACGCGTTCCTCCAGACGCCGCAGCTCGGCGGCGGGCAGGGCCTCCAGGCTCTCGTGGTCGCGGTAGAGCCGGTACAGCCGGGCCGCGTGGACGGGGAACATCGTCCCCCGCCCCAGGACCTGCACCTGGACGCCCTGTTCGAACATGTCGGCCGCCGGGGCCATCACGCAGTCGGCGACGCCCGCCCCGGCGAGCAGCCGCTTGACGCCCGGCGCCGTGTCCGCCTCCACGGTGGCCTGGTTGACGGAGCCGGTGACCACGTAGTCGGCGCCCAGGGCGAAGGCGGCGGCCACGGCGTGCGGACAGCCCAGGCCGCCGGCCGCGCCCAGGTGGACGACGGGCGGCCGGTCGTACGCGCGCAGCAGCCGGTCGCGCAGCCGGGCGAGGGCCGGGAGCAGCACGGTGAGCGGCCGGCGGTCGGTGTGCCCGCCGGAGTCGGCCTCGGCGGTGAGGGCGTCGGCCATGGGTACCGAACGCGCCAGCAGTGCCTGGCGGTCGGAGATCCGCCCGTCGCGGAGGAGCAGGGCGACCAGCGGTTCGGGGGCGGGGCGGAGGAAGAGGGCGGCGGTCTCCTCCCGGGAGACCTTGGCGACGACGCGGTGTCCGGCGTGGACGCCGGTGGCCGGGTCGGGGCGCAGGCCGGTGAGCCGGTAGCGCACCAGGTCGGGGGTGAGCTGGACGAAGGCGGAGGCTTCCACGCAGGTCACGTGGTGCTTCAGGCACAGGTCGACGCAGGTCCGTTCCAGGTGCGGGGCCATGGGGGCGTGGAGGAGGTTGCAGGCGAAGGGGGCGTGGTCGCCGAGTTCGCGGCGCAGGGCGGCGAGGGCGTCGTCGATCCGGTCGCCGGGCAGCCCGGCGGCGCCGAACGCGGCGAGGTATCCGGCGCGGGAGAGGGCGGCGACCAGGCGGGGGCCGGCGATGCCGCCGGCCATCGCCCCGGCCATGTACGGGCGCCGGACGCCGTGGGCGCGCGGGAAGCCGGGGGCGCCGAGCCGTTCGGGGGGCAGCGGGCCGGCGGCGGCGAGGAGGGCGGCGCCGGGCGGCGGGGGGTCGTGGGAGACGCCGGTCCGGGTTCCGGTGCGGATCACGTAGCAGGGGCGGTCCAGGGCGGACAGGGCGGCGTGGAGGTCGTGCCCGGCGGCCGTCATCGGGGCTTCTCCGGGCGGTGGTTGGTGAGCACGATGTTGCGTACGTGGTAGATGCGCAGGCCGTCGCGCCAGACGCTGCCGTCGGCGCGCAGGAGGAGCCGGTCGCCGTCGCGGCGTGCCTCGCGGAGGTGGACGTCGCCCTGGACCAGGCCGTGTCCGCGCAGGATCTGCCCGCGGTAGGACCACTGCGTCTCCTCGCCGACGGCGTGGCGGAGGCCGGCGTACGGGAGTCCGTCGGTCAGGCCGGTGTGCAGCGCGTAGGCGCGGACGGCCTGGACGAGCATCTCCACGCCCGCGGAGCCGGGCATCACGGGGTCCTTGAAGAAGTGCCGGTCGAAGTACCAGTCGTCGGGCCGGACCGGTTTGGCGCACCGGGCGTACCCGGCGCCGTGGTCGCCGCCCCCGGGCACGATCAGCAGCTCCTCCAGGAGGGCGAGCCGCCCGGTGCCCAGGCGGGGGTCCTCGCGGGCGTCGAGGCGGAGGACTGTCTCGGGCGGGGTCTCCCACGGGGGTACGCGACGGCCGCCGTCCAGGCCCTGCTGGAGGTCGAGCACCTCCTGGGTGAAGTAGCCGTGGGTGGCCTCGCCGGCGTAGAAGGGCCCGTCGGCGGTGGCGAGTTCGAAGGCGTAGCGGTGGAGGGAGGCGCCCGGCAGGTCGGTGACGGAGAGGAGGGTGATGTGCTGGGTGACGGTCCGGCCGCGCGGGTCGGCGGCGCGCAGGAGCCGTCCGCGGCCCTCCAGGTTGCGGCAGACGTAGCTCCGGTCGGGGTGGTCGAGGACGACGTCCAGCGCGATGCCGCTGAGCAGTCCGGCCGGTTGCAGGGCGATTTCCATGAGGGCCAGGAGGGGCACCTCGTCGACGCCGTTCTCCCGGGCGTACCAGGGATCGGCCGGCATGTCGTACTCCGTGGTGCCGCGCGTGCCGTTCGCGTCCCGGCCGGCGGGGGCGCGGTCGACGGCCACGCCGCGGTCGATCATGAGGAGGTCCCCGCGCGGGAGGCGCGGCCGCACGTCGCACAGCAAGTCCCGGCCCCGGTTCTCGGGTGCGAGCCGCCACCACTCCCCCTCGGCGGCGTGCGCCATGTGCAGTTCGGTGAGCACGGCCCGTCCGCCGGCCGCGGTGCGGCGGAGGTCCGCCCGGTCGGCGTGGATCCTCTCGTCCAGTTCGGGGCGGCCGTACAGGGCGACGCCGATCCCGTGGAGCCGGGCCACCACGCGGCCCGTGGCGTCGGTGGCCTCGCACTCGGCGGTCGCGTACGGGCGCGGCATCATGCCCAGGGCCGTCACCTCGGCCCGCAGCACGAGCGGCCCGGCGGCGGCCCCGGCCGGAACGATCACGGCGGGGGCGCCGGGCAGGGGCACCGCGTGGGCGCCGGGCAGGCACAGGTGCATGCCCCGGTGGAACGCGTACACCCGCAGGGCCTCGACGGCGGCCGTGACCAGGTGCGGCCACAGGGGTCCGGTGCCTGCGGGGCGGACGGTCGCCGTGAAGGCGCCCTGCCGCCATCGGCCGCCGTGCGGCACGATCTCCTCGACGCCGGTGAGCAGTTGTCCGCCCCAGGGCTCGGGCCGCAGCCCGGGTTCCAGGTGGCCCTGGTCGAAGCCCGGCCCGAGGACGGCGGCGAACTCGCCGCGCGCCAGGGCGTCGAGGCCGGCGGCGGAGAGGCGCTGCACGGTGGTGGCCGCCAGGGGGCGGAACTCGGGCGGGTGGCGGGGCACTTCGGGGGAAGACGCGGGCGGGCCGGCCGTGGTCACGTCGAGGACGAGGCGGTCGCCGTCGTGGATCCGGCAGCCCGCGGGGCCGGTACGGGCCTCGGGCCGCGCGGGGTTCCCGGGTACGGGCCCGTGCCACACCAGCCGGAGCGCCTCGGCCTCGGGTACGGCCCGCGCCGCCGCCCGCAGGACGAGTCCGGCGCCGGAAGCCGTGGGCTCGCGGGGTCCGCCACGGCCGGTCCGCCAGTCGATGAGGGCCTGGTGGGCCGTGACGACTGCGGCGTGCGTCCGCTGGACCTGCTGTGCGAGGGCGAGAGCCAGCGCGTCCGGGTCGCACGTGCCGGCGCCCGGGGCCTGCTCGCTCCCGGGCGCCAACGGGACGCCGTCGAAGCCGAGTTCGTCCATGGGCCCACTGGTGGTCACGGGTCCTCCGTCAGGTCGCCGGGGACGTGTCCGGGAAGAAGTTCTCCAGCGTGCGCCGGAGCCGGCCCTCCCCCACGGCGAGCATCCGCAGGCCGGTCCACCGCTGGAGGACCCGTCCGTCCGGGGCGCAGGCCGTGACGGTGCAGTGCAGGTCCAGCACGCTCGACGTGTTCAGCTCGCCGACGACGAGGAAGGTCTCGCCGTCGGGCAGCGGCGCGTGGAGGTCGATCCGTTCGACGCTCAGGGGGGCGCACAGTATGCCGTGGCTGCGGTAGCCGACCAGGGCGGCCGCCTGCAGCAGGAGGTCGGCGAGGCAGGGGTCGTAACGGCGGCCGGCCCAGGCGCCGGCGGCGAACGCGGGGGCGGGCAGCCGCGCCTGCACGGTCAGGCGCGGGCCGTCCTCCAGCACCTCACCGCGCAGTCCGGCCAGGGACGGGCCGTGGAAGAGCCTGCCCTCGGCGTAGCAGGGGTGGAGCTCCGACGACGGTGAACAGTCGGGCAGTTCCAGGCGGGGTGCTTCCCCGGCGGGCCCGGTCCAGCCGAAGGTTCCCTCGAAGTGCGGGCGGCCGCCCCGGTCGCCGTCGTCCCGGGCGGCCACGTGCGCGGTGCCGGTCCTCTCGCCCGGGGTGATCCGCAGACCGAGGGCGTGCGGCTGGCCGCCGTTGAGGTAGAGGCCGCGGTTGATGCGGAAGCCGGTGGCCCAGGTCACCGGCGCCCCTCCGCCCCGGGCGCGTTCGATGGCGTTGACGGCCGCGCCGACCAGGGCCGTCATGGGCACCAACGGGTGGTCGCCGACGCGGTGGTGGTCCAGGACGGGATCGCGGTCGAGGCCGTCGAGGCGGCGCAGGCAGGTCAGTCCGCTGTCCGGCAGTTCGTCCGCCCGGTCGAACCAGGGTGCCAGGGGCCCGACGACGACGGTCCCCGCCGGCTCCGGCCCGGAGGCCATGAGGTCACGGAAGTGGGCGGTCCCGGTCGCGCGCGACAGGACGGGCACGCCCATCGCGGTGAACAACTGATGGACGCCGGCGGCCATGCCGCCCTCCCACGGCCCCCAGACGACGGGGAGCACCCGGCACGCCGGGTGGAGCGCGCCGACGGCGCGGGCGTAGCGGACCAGCGCCTCGTTGGCCAGCGCGTAGTCGGCCTGGCGGACGTTGCCCCACAGTCCGGCCACCGAGGAGAACACCACCAGGTGCCGGAGCCGCGGGACGTCCAGGGCGGCGAGGACGTGGTGCAGTCCGGAGAGCTTAGTCTCGACGACCGGCCGGGCGGACTCCGCGGTCATCTCCGCGAGCGGGCGGTCCCCGAGGACGCCGGCGGCGTGGATGACGCCGGTGACGCGCGGGGCGTGCGGGGCGAGGGCCCGCTCGACGGCCCGCGGGTCGCGGAGGTCCGCCCTGACGTAGTCGGCCCGTGCGCCGTGGGCGCGCAGCGCGTCCAGCAGGGAGGCGACGCGCGGTTCGTCCGCCGGGGCGCGGCCGGCGAGCAGGTAGCCGCAGCGGTGTTCCCCGGCCAGCGCGGTGAGGCACCACGCGGTGATTCCGCCGGTCGCGCCGGTGACCAGCAGGACGTCGTCCCGGGTGAGCGGTGGCGCGGCGGGCGCGGGTGTCACCGGGGTCTGCCCCGCGTCGCCGTGGGCCTGTGATTCCGGCCGGGGGTCCGAGGGTTGTCCCCCGGGACAGCGCAGGAGGTCCGGGGTGCGGCGCCGCAGGCCGTCCCGGGCGACCTCGGTGACGTCGGTGGCGGCGTCCGCGATCTCCTCGGCGAACGCCTCGCCGAGCGCGGCGGGGTCCGTGCCGGGCGCGAAGTCCAGCGCGCGGAAGAACACCGGGGCGGCCTCCAGGGCCACGGACTTGACCAGTCCCGCCAGGCCGCCGGCGAGTGCCGCGACGGGGTCCCCTCCGGAGCCCTCGTGGCCGAGTGCGCCGTCCAGTTGCGTCACGGTGACGAAGGCGGTGCGGCGGCCGTCCCGGGCGGACCCGCGCAGGACGGGGACGATCTGCTTGGCGGTCAGGAGGGCGTGCCCGAGCCGGGTCACCGTCGCGTCGGCGGTCGTGGCGCGGGAGCGGCTGACCGGCAGGAGGCACAGGTCGAGCTCCGGGTCGCCGGCCAGGGCCTCGGACAGCCCGTCCACGAGGGCGTCCTCGGTCCAGTCCGCCAGGGGCGCGGGGCCGTCGCCGGGCGCGGTGCCAGGCAGGGCCAGGCGGGCGAGGCGCCAGCCCCGCCCGTCCAGGGCCGTGCGGAGGGCGGCGCACAGGTCGCCGCCGTCGTCCACCAGCAGGGCGCGCGGGCGGTCGGGGCAGGCGTCCGTCCGCACGTCCACCGGGGGCAGGTCGCGCAGGGTGATCCGCGCCCGGCCGGACGGGACGGCCCCGCCGCCCCCCGACGAGAGCCGCGGGTCGGCGAACAATTCCCAGATCATGCCGGTAAGTTCGGCGACGGTGCGCGCCTCGCTCAGACGGAAGAGGTCCTCTCGCTTGACGAACGGGTAGCGGCGCCAGACCTCGGCCCCGATCTCCACCTGTTTGAGGGAGTCGATGCCCAGGTCCTCCTGGATGTACATGTCCGGTTCGATCATGTCGAGGTCGTAGCCGGTCTTCTCGGCGACGATGCCCCGCAGGACGCGCTCGACCTCCTCGGGGCCGACCTGCGAGACGTCCGTGACCGCCTGTGGCGCGGGGGGCGGGGGTTCCTCGCCGGACAGCAGGGCGGCCGGCGCGGACCGGCTGTCGTCGGCCGGGCCGGGTTCCACGGCCGGGATGTCGACGACGGGGTCCGGTGTCGCGCGCGGGGGCTCGACGCCCTGTCCGTCGCCGGTGCCGCCGAGCAGTTCGGTGACCACCTCGCCGGCGCGGGCGTGGGCGCGGCCCAGGGCGAGGGCCTGTTCGCCGATGGCCGTGACGGTGGCGGCGAACGCCTCGTCCACCCGTCCGTCCGCCGCGCGCGACCGCAGCAGGCCGGTGAGTTCCCGGGAGGTCTCCATCTGCCCGTCCAGGTAGCGGATATGGGCGGCCAGGTGGTCGGCCACGGCCTGGGCCAGGGGGTCGGCCGCCGCGGCGGCGAGCGGCAGCGGCGGGCGGGTCTCCCCGTCGGCGGCGGCCGCCGCGTCCGCGGCCCGCCGGGCCCGCAGGGCGGCGAAGCCGGGGCCCTCCAGCACCCGGGCGACCCTGGAGGGGGCCGGGGGCTCCGGCGGGGGCGGTACGTCGTAGTGGTTGGCGTCGCCGAGCGGGAGGCCGAGGACGGTCAGCCGCACCACCGCGTCCTTGAGCGCCAGGGCGCTGTCCGTCCCCGGGCCGCGGTCGCAGGCGACCGCCTCGACCGCGCGCGGGCCCAGGGTGCGTTCCACGAGCGAGGACAGCACGCTTCCCGGGCCGAACTCGACGAAGACGCGCACGCCGTCCTCGTACAGCTCCGTCAGCCGCGCCGCGAAGTCCACGGGGCGGCGGAGCTGCTCCACCAGGGTCCGCCGGCCGGCTTCCGGGTCGGGGCCGTAGGCGGCCCCCTCGGCGCCGGGGCGGACGGGGATCCGCGGTGCCGCGAACGGGATCCCGGCGCAGGCGGCCGCGAAGGGTTCCAGGGCGTGGCCGACGAGCGGGGTGTGGAAGGCGGCGGCGACCGGCAGCGGGCGGGCGGTCACGGAGCGCCGGGCGCAGTGGTCGACGAAGCGGTGGACGGACGCGGTGGGTCCGCCGACGACATGCTCGTCCGGGGCGTTGTGGTTGCACACCGCCAACTCGCCGAATCCGGTGAGGAGTTCGGCGACGCGGGCGCGGTCCGCGCGGACGGCGGCCATGGCGCCGGGGTCGTCCCCGCCGCCCGGGGGCCGCCGGTGCAGGGCCCGGCCGCGGGCCCGGGCCAGGGCCGTGAAGGACCGGTCGTCGATGGCGCCCGCCGCCCACACCGCGGTCAGCTCCCCGAAGCTGTGGCCGAGCACGGCGTGCGGGGCGAGGCCGAGGCCGCGCAGGAAGCGGTACTGGCCGGCCGACAGCGCGCCGATCGCGGCCTGGGCATAGTCGGTGCGCTTCAGCAGTTCGCCGTCCTCTCCGCCGGGGCGCGGGAACGCGGCGTCGGCCGGTGTCTCCCCGGGCGGCCACAGGGCGTTCGCCTCGTCGAAGGCGTCCCGCAGCGGCGGTACGGCGAGCAGGGCGCGCAGGCCCATGCCGGTGTACTGGGAGCCCTGTCCCGCGAACAGCGCGGCCGTCCGGGTGCCGGGCGGGAGGGCGGCGCGGCGGTAGTGGAGACCGAGGGGGTGGCGCCAGGCCGGGGCGTCGGGGTGGTCGCGCAGCCGCGCGGCGGCGGTGGCGAGGAGCCGGGCGCGGTGGTCGTCGGCGGCGGCGACGCATCCCAGGCGGGCGTGGCCGGGCGGGACGGGTCCGGGGCAGGGCTCGGCGCCGGTCTCCAGCAGGGCCAGCAGGGCGGCCGGGTCGGGGGCGTGCCACAGCAGGGCGCGGGGGACGCGGTGCCAGGGGCCTTCGGCGGCCGTGTGTTCCTCCAGGACGGCGTGGTAGTTGACGCCGCCGAAGCCGAAGGACGACACTCCGGCGCGGCGGGCGGGGCGGCCGGGGTCGCGGATCCAGGGCCGGGCGGCGGTGTTGACGTAGAGCGTGCGGCCCGCGGCGGCGGTGGGCTCGTCGACGTTGATGGTGGGCGGCAGGAGCCTGTGGTGGAGGGCGAGCGCGGCCTTGATCAGTCCCGCGGCGCCGGCGGCCGCCTTGGTGTGTCCGATCTGGGACTTGATGCTGCCCACGGCGACAGGGCCGGCGCCCTCCAACAGGGTGCCGAGCGCGGTCAGTTCGACCTCGTCCCCGGCGGGCGTGCCGGTGCCGTGCGCCTCGATCAGCCCCACCGAGGAGGGCGGGCAGCCGGCGTCGGCGTAGGCGCGACGGAGGGCGGCCAACTGCCCTTCTCCGCAGGGGGCGTAGATGCTCTTGGCGATGCCGTCGCTGGAGCTGCCGAGGCCGCGCAGGACGGCGTAGACGCGGTCCTCGTCGCGCTCGGCGTCGGCCAGGCGCTTGAGGGCGAGCATGCCGATGCCCTCGCCGATGAGGGTACCGTCGGCCCGTGCGTCGAAGGGGCGCACCCGGCCGGTGAGCGACAGGGCCGGGGTCTTGCTGAAGCACATGAACGACACGATGGAGTTGTCCGCGTCGCAGCCGCCGGTGAGCATCACGTCCGCGCGGCGGCCCAGGAGTTCGTCGACGGCGGCCCGGACGGCCGCGAGGGAGCTGGCGCAGGCGGCGTCCACGGTGTGGTTGGCGGCGCGCAGGTCGAGGCGGTTGGCGATGCGGCCGGAGACGACGTTGCCGAGGATGCCCGGGAAGGAGTCCTCCGTCCACTCCGGGAGGCCCCTGAGGTAGTCGCGGGCGATGCGCCGGGCGCCGTCCTCGGGGAGGCCGCGGGCGAGGAGGGTCTTGAGGAAGAGGGGGGCCAGCAGCCGTGCGGCCAGGGGCATGAGTGTGGAGTTGGTGCCGCAGACGCCGAGCACCACGCCGGTGCGCGACGGTTCGTGCCACCCCTGACGGCCGTGTGCGGCGTCCCGCAGCACGTCGCGGGCGACCATGAGACCGAGCAGCTGGACGAGTCCGGTGGAGTCCACGGTCCGGGGCGGCATCCCGAATTCCCGTGGGTCGAACGTCACGGGGGTGAGGAAGCCGCCCCGCCGCCCGTACGTCCGGTCCGGGGCGAGCGGGTCGGGGTCGTAGTGGTCTTCGAGGTCCCACCAGGCGGCGGGGACTTCTTCGGTGCAGTCGCGGCCGGTCACGATGTTGTCCCAGAAGGCGCGCACGTCGCGGGATTTGGGGAACATCCCGGCGAGCCCGACGATCGCGATCGGGTCGCGGGCGAGAGCGCGGTCGGCGTACCGGTCCGTCTGGTCCACCACGGCCCCCTGGTGGTCGATCCCCCAACAGAGGTGGATTTCCCGGGCCATGGGTGCATCAATCCGTTATCACCCTTACGGGCGAGGTCCGGCGAACACCCGTGCCCCGGGCCGGATTTCGGCCCGGGGCACCTGATGGCCGCAGGATCAGTACTGGATCGTGTGGTCGTAGAGGATCCTCCGGGCCTTCGCCCCGCTGTCCAGGCCGTGGTTGGGCCGGTCGGTGAGGAAGTACTCGCGGAAGGTGGACTGGCGCTCGCGGGACATCATGGTGTTGCTCTTCGTCCAGCCGCCGTCGACCTGGGCCCACAGGTCCACCAGCGCGGTGGCGACGCGGGCCTCGCAGGCGTCGCCCCGGTCGATGCCGCGGGTGTTGCGGTCGTTGGCGAGGTTCATGGAGCTGCCGTTGCCCCACGTCATGATGGTGTCCTTGAAGGCGCGGAACGCCACGGCGTTGGCGAAGCCCTCGGTCCAGCCGCAGGTGGTGGAGGAGACGCGGTTGACGTAGTGGGGCGAGCAGTTGGTGACGTAGGGCCACCAGCCGTTGTAGAGCTTGCCCATGAGGGAGTGACCTGCCTCGTGGACGGTGGTGTGACCGGAGTCCGGGTCGTTGTCCGCGAGGTGGACCTTGTCGTCGCGGTTCGTCCAGTACGTACCGTCACGGGAGCCGGGGTACCACTGGATGGTGATCGGGGTGCAGCGGCCGTTCTTCTGGTTGCCCGTCCAGCAGTTGGTGGTCGAACCACGGTCCCACCAGAGCTTGTTGAGGGTGTCGAAGGCGTGCCAGGCGCGGCTCTGGCCGCTGTTGGCGTAGACGGCGCCCAGGCTCTTGTTGCCCGAGACGTTGCTCAGGGCGTTGGAGGTGGTCGAGTAGCGGCGGTTGTAGCCGTCGACGACGGACCACATGGTGCCGGCCTGGGTCTGGAACTCCGCCCAGACGCGGGAGGTGACGGACGTGGTCGGCGTGTAGCAGAGGTTGAACGTGCCGTCGCCGTTGCCGGTCAGGCCCGTGGCGAGCTTCTGCGTGCCGCCGCCGGCGCTCGCGCGGCCCCAGAGGGTGACGTTGGCGTTGCTGACGGGCAGGTCACGACTGGCCTTGCGGTTCCAGCTGCCGCCCTCGGAGGACTGGAAGCGGTTGCGCAGGGTGCCGCTGACGCAGACCGGGGCGTAGCGCCGGCCGGGGGCGGCGGCCTGCGGGGGCATGGTGGGCGCGGCCGGGGCGGCGGCGCCCGGGCGTGCCGGGCGGTCGTGGGCCGTGGGGCCGTCGATCCGGGTGGCGTCGGCCTTGGTGACGGAGATGCCCTTGGCGGTGGTGCCCTTGGCCTTGCCGATGGTGAGTTCCACGGAGGCGTGGCCGGCGCGGCGCGGGTCGGGGCGGTCGATGTCGCTGATGTCCGCCTGGATCTGGGCGGGTCCGGCGGCGACGGCCTTGACCGCCAGCTTGACGGTGCGGGTGCCGGGGGTGAGGGCGAGCGTCCTGCCGGTGCGCTGGCCGAAGGCGTCCGCGGTGGGCGCGGCGAGGGCGGGGCCCTCGTCGACGATCCGCAGGGCGGGCGGCAGTTGGAGGGACAGTCCGGCGCGCTTGACGTCGGTCTGCGCGGTGACGTCCACGGTGAGGGTGGTCCGCTCGCCGACGGCCGGCAGGCGGTCGAGGGAGGCGGTGACGCCGAGGCAGCTGAGCGGCGCCTCGGAGCTGTCGCCCGCGGGGCGGATGGTGCAGTTGCCGGCCCGGGCGGGGGTGGCCGCGTAGGCGGACGGTACGGCGGTGGTGGCGATGAAGGCGCCTATGCCGCCCGCCGCGAGGAGCGCGGCGGGTCTCGGCAGCCGTATTCGGAACATGGACATGCCTTTCCGCGGCGTGCGCGATCGGGGATCCCGGCGCACGCCGTTGTGGACTGTGGGGGGGGTGGGCCGCCGCAGCCGTACATCACTGGCCACGGCAGCACCCTGAGTAACAACTCGCCGAGACCCTACGACACATGGATTGCACATGTCACATCCGGCGCACCGGAACACGGCACGGAGCGCGGGAAGTTGAAGTGACAAACACTCATGTGCGGTAAACCCGCACGCTCATGTGCGGTGACTCCGCAGAGTGATGCGGTAAATCCACAGGGAAGGCGGGGAACTGAATCCGCGTCAGAACTCGTCCGTGGTGTGCGGGAGGAACTCGGTGCGCAGCGCCGCGTCCAGCCGCGCGACGGCGCCCGGGGTGTGCTCGGTGACCAGGCCGGCCCGGGCCAGGTGCCGCAGCTCGGTGCCGCCGAGGTAGCAGGCCGAGAGTTCGCGTACGTCGAAGGTGAGGTCGGGGGTGTCGTCGGTGCGGGTGACGGTGGCGCCGTCGGGCCCGGCGGCGAGCCGGTGGCGCCCGGTGCCGCCGGGGGCTCGGGGATCCGTGATCTCCAGCACCAGGTCGCAGGGCGCGGCCCAGGCACGGGCCTCCAGGGCCGCGGTCACGTCGAGGACGCGCAGCCACAGGGCGGGGAACTCCCGGCTGACGAGGACCTGGTCGCGGTCGGCGGCGAAGTGGAGCAGCGGGTCGTCCAGGGGGCGGCCCCAGGCCCGTACCCGTGCGGTGAGGTCGATCGAGGCGAGGTAGCGCCACAGCGCGGCGGCGGCCCCGGGGGTGTCGGCCTCCAGTTCGGAGACGGCCACGATGCCGTCGGGGGCGCCGGGGACGTTGCTGCCGTCGCCGGTGCGGTAGACCGCGTAGCCGGCGGGCGGGGTGCCCGGGGCGCCGAGGGTGACGACGCGGGGCGCGCTGAGCTCCGGGGCGTCCTCCTCGGTCGCGGGGAGCGTCCGGGTGCGCCACCAGTCGTCGTCGCGGGCGACCCGGCCCGCGCGGCGGGCGCGGTTGGCGGCGTGGAGGGGGCCGAGGAGGCCGGGGGCATCTGCGGGGTCGACGAGCCGTACGGGCAGGTCGGCGGGCTCGATGCGGAGGTTCAGCGGGCGCAGGGAGTCGATCTCCACGCCGTGGCAGTGGGTGGCGGCGCCGAAGCCGAAGCGGCCGTAGATGACGGCTTCCGCGGCCCAGAGGGCGGCGAGCGGCTGCCCGTTGTCCCGGCAGCGGTTCCCCAGTTCGTCCATCATGCCGCGCAGGACGCCGCGGCGGCGGTGGGTGGGGGCGACGGAGACGAACGTCACGCCGGCGCAGGGCAGTTCGCCGCCGGGGACGGACAGCAGGAGGGGGCGGGCGGCGAGCATGCCGACGAGGTCGTCGCCGTCGTAGGCGCCGATGCGCTCGGCGCCGAGGAGCATGTCGCGGTGGAGCTTGCGCCGCTCCTCGTCCGGGGACAGCAGGAAGACGAGGTAGGTGAGGTCGAGGGCACGGTCGAGGTGCGCCTCGGGGATCGTACGGAACTCCAGCGTGGTCATGATCGGACACTAGGCATCCCAAGTGGCCGCGCGCCAGGGGGTTTTGACGGCGGACCGGAACCGCTCCCCGGCGACTTCCCGTTCCGCCGCGGCCCCACCCGGACATCGATCCAATTTAGGCTAGGCTAACCTAACAAGCGCTCCGGGGTCCTCCCGGACGCGGCGAGGAAAGGTGCCCCCTTGACCACGGCGTCCCGCCCGGAGGTCCGTCTCCGGTCCAGCGAGTCCGGCGGAGTACGGGCGGCGGGTGCCGCCGACGCGCCCGCGCTGTACGCGCTGTCCGAACCGTTCATGCGCTCGGGCGCCCTGCGCCGGAGGACGCCGGGGCTGTACGCGCTCACCGCGGCGCAGTTCTTCGTGGCCGAGGACGCCGACGGGACGCTGGAGGGCTGTGTCGCCCTGCGCCTGTACCCGGGTGACGGTCCGTCACCCGGGTCCCTCCCGGCGGTGCTGCACAACTTCTGCGTGCGGCCGGACCGTCAGCGCCGCGGGGTCGGGTCCGGGCTGCTGACCGCCCTGCTGGCGGAGGCCGCCGCGCGCTCGGTGACGGAGGTGTTCGCCGCGACGACCGGCGGCGGCGAATCGTTCCTCCGCAGCGGTTTCCGGGAGGCGGACGCCGGCCGGGCGCCGCGCGCCTGGGCCGCCGCCCTCGATCCGGAGCGCGGCTCCCGGGTCTTCTCGCGCCCGGTGACCGCGCCGCGCCCCGTCCCGGCTCAGCCCCGGCCGGACCGCCACTGGCGGGCGAGCACCCAGACCAGGTAGCAGCCGCCGACCACGCCGGTGAACACGCCGACCGGCAACTGGGTGGGCGCCAGGGCCCGTTGGGCGGCGATGTCGCTGAGGGCCAGCAGCAGGGCGCCCATGACCGCCGAGGCGGCCAGGTTGGGTCCGGTGGCCCGGGTGAGCCGGCGGACGACCTGCGGGGCGACCAGCGAGACGAACGGCACGGGCCCGGCGACGGCGGTGGACAGCGCCGTGAGCGCCACCCCGACGGCCAGGGCGCCGCCCCTGGTGCGCTCCACCCCCACGCCGAGCGCGGCGGCCGCGTCCTCGCCCATCTCCAGCATGCGCAGCGGCCGTCCGAGGACGAGGGCCGCGGGGGCGAGGACGGCGAGGCAGACCGCCATCGTCGTCACGTGTTCCCAGCCGCGGCCGTTGAGGCTGCCGGTGAGCCAGACCTGGGCGCTCTGCGCGTCGGTGAACGAGGCGCGGGCGATCAGATAGGCGTTGGCGGAGGACAGCAGGGCGCTGATGCCGATGCCCACGAGCACCAGCCGGTAGCCGGCGGCGCCGCCCCGCCAGGCGAGCAGGTAGACGACGACGCTGGTGAGGGCGCAGCCGGCGACCGAGCCGGCGGCGACGGAGGCGGTGCCCGCGCCGATCACCAGGATGGTGACGAGGGCGCCGGTGGCGGATCCGACGGTGAAGCCGATGACGTCGGGGCTGCCGAGCGGGTTGCGGGCGAGGGTCTGGAAGAGCGCTCCGGACATACCCATGGCGGCGCCGACCAGCAGGGCCGTCAGCAGCCGGGGCAGCCGCAGTTCGTTGACGACGTACTCGTCGCCGGGCGCGCCGCCGCCGGTGAGCACCGCGAGCACGTCGGGGACGGGGATGTGGAAGTCGCCGGTGGTCAGCGTCCAGACGCCGACGACGAGGACCGCCGCGGCCAGGACGAGGCCGACGGCGGTGGCGCGCGGGTTCCAGCGCACCGAGAGGCCGGGGCCGGGCAGGCGCAGGGCGGGCAGGCGGGGCCTCGGTGACGGGCCGGGGGGCGGGTCTTCCTCCGGCCCGGTGGTGCGCCCTGCGGGAGGCGCGAGCGGGGTGCGGCTGGTCACAGTTGGGCGATCCTCTTGCGACGGACGAGGGCGATGAACAGGGGCGCTCCCAGGAACGCGGTGACGACGCCGGCCTCCATCTCGCCGTGGGTGAGCACCACCCGGCCGAGGATGTCGGCGGCGAGCAGCAGGGCCGCGGCCAGGACGGCGCTGTAGGGCAGCAGCCAGCGCTGGTCGGGGCCCACCATCAGCCGGGCCACGTGCGGAACGGCCAGGCCCACGAAGGCGATCGGGCCGACGGCCGCGGTGGCGGCGCCGCACAGCAGGGTGACGGCCGCCATGGTGGCGAACTGGGTGCGGCCGGGGTGGGCGCCCAGCGAGCGGGCCGTGTCGTCGCCGAGGGCCAGCGCGTTGAGCGGCCGGGCGAGCAGCAGGGCCAGCACGAGGCCGGCGCCCAGGAAGGGCATGACCTGGCCGAGGAGCGAGGCGTCGACGCCGGCGAGGGTGCCGATCTGCCAGAACCGGAACTTGTTGAGGGTGAGCGGGTCGAGCAGGATCAGCCCGTTGACGACGGCGGTGAGGACGGCCGTGACCGCCGTGCCGGCCAGCGCGAGGCGCACCGGGGTGGCCTTCTGCCGGCCGCGGGTGCCCAGCAGGTAGACGGCGGCCGAGGCGACGGCGGCGCCGAGCAGGGCGGCCCAGACGTAGCCGCCGAAGCTGGAGAGGTCCAGCAGCGAGGTGGCTCCGGCGACGGCGGCGGCCGCGCCGGCGTTGACGCCGAGGAGGCCGGGGTCGGCCAGCGGGTTGCGGGTCAGGGCCTGCATCAGCGCGCCGGCGAGGCCCAGGGCCGCGCCGATGGTGATGCCGAGCAGGCTGCGGGGCAGCCGGGAGGTGCGGACGACGATCCAGTCGTCGTCACCGGGATCCCGGTCGAGGAGGGCGTGGACGACGTCGCCGGGGGCGATGGTCTTGGCGCCGATGCCGATGCCGAGGACGGCGAGCACGACGACGAGGGCGAGGAGGGCCAGCAGCCCGGCGGCCCGCCGGGCGTGCCAGGCGCGCCCGGCCCGGGGCCGCGCGGGGGCGGGGGCCGGGGCGCCGACGGGGGCCTGAAGTGTGGTGCTCACGCGTGCCCGTGCTCGTCGTCCTCGTGGTGGTCGTGGTTCTCCACGCCGCGCTTCCAGTAGCCGTCCACGTCGACCTGCTCCCTGGCGAGGCCGAGCTCGTTGCGCAGGTAGCGGCGTACCGGCTTGAGGCTGGTGGCCTCGCCGGCGACCCAGGCGAACCCGAGTCCGTCGGTGGGCAGTTCGGCGGCGCGGATGGCGCGCTCGATGAGGTCGGTGGTGCCGGCGGGGGCGGAACCGCGGTGCAGCCAGGTCATGGTGAGGTCGGCGGCGGTGCGCAGTTCCTGCTCGTCCTCGGGGCCGGGCACCTCGGCGAAGGCGAGGACGCGCACGCCGGCGGGGAGCATCTCCAGCCAGCGGGCGAGCGCGGGCAGGGCGGTCTCCTCGGCGGCCAGCAGGTACCAGTCGTGGACCATCGGCAGGATCTCGGAGCCGCGGGGGCCCATGACACCGAGCCGCATGCCGGGCTCGACGTTCTCGGCCCAGGTGGAGGCGACGCCCTTGCCGTGCAGGACCATGTCGACGTCCAGCTCGCGGGTGTCGCGGCGGTAGTGACGGACCGTGTAGTCGCGGGTGATGGGCTCCACCGGGGCGTCCATCCACGTGTCGTCGACCACCACCGGCTCGACGGGCAGTTCCGCGCCGCCCTCGGCGAAGCAGAGCTTCACGTGGTCGGTCGGCGCCTGCTCGCAGAACCCCTCCAGCGCCTCCCCGCCGAAGGTCACCCGTACCGTGGAGGGGGTGATCCGGTCGACCTTCCGGACCTCCAGCAAGCGGTACTTGAGGGGGTGGCGGACGATCCGCATGCGGGGGAGCAGCGTGTCGGTGGTCATCGATCATCCCAATCTGGCCGGGCGGACGGCGATGCCGGCGCCGTGCCGCGGCGGCCCCGCGCGGGTACGCGCGAAGCCGCCACGGCTCGTCTGAGCGGTCGGGGGAACCACCCCCCAACCAAGGTTAGGCAACCCTAACCTACATCATCAGGCGTTCGCCATATCCCTGACCACCCGTCCGTTCTCCAGCGCGACCACCCGGGGCAGCCGGGCGATGGTCGCCGGGCGGTGGGCGATGACGATCAGCGTGCGGTCCGCGCTCATGCCGTCCAGGGCGCGCTCCAGCCGCTCCGCCGTCACCGGATCGATGTCCGCGGTGGCCTCGTCGAGGACGAGCACGGCCGGGTCGGCCAGCACCGCGCGCAGCAGCCCGATGATCTGCCGCTCCCCCGCCGACAGCCGCCCGCCGCGCAGGCCCACCTCGGCGTCCAGGCCGCCCAGGTCGCGGATCCAGTCCTGAAGGCCCAGCTCCGCCACGGCCCGTTCCATGTCGGCGCGGGTGGGGGTGGAGCGCACCAGCTCCAGGTTGTCGGCCACGGTGCCGGTCACCATGCGGACCTCCTGCGGCACCAGCACGACGCGGCGCCGCAGTTCGGATTCGGGTATCTCCGTCAGGTCCACCCCGGCGAAGCGCACCGCGCCGCGGTCGGGCCGGTAGAGCCCGCAGAGCACCTTGGACAGCGTCGTCTTGCCGGAGCCGGTCTCGCCGACGACGCCGGTGCGGTCGCCCGGGGAGAAGACCAGCGAGACCCCGCCCAGCACCTCGGTGCCGTCGCGGTAGGCGTATCCCACGGCCTCGCAGCTCAGTTCGCCGCGCCGGGGAAGGCCGTCCCGGCCCTTCGGCTCCGGCTCCCCGTCCTTGGCGCGGTCGGTCGCGGAGAGCAGGTCCAGCAGCCGGGCCAGGCCCGTACGCGCCTTCTGCACGTGGCCGACGAGCTGCGAGATCTCGGAGAAGGAGTCGAAGAGGTTGCGGCTGGCGAGGACGAAGACGACGACGGTGCCGATGCTGATCGCGCCGCGCGCGACGGACCAGCCGCCCACCAGCAGCAGCGCCACCATCGCCATGCCCTCGACGAGGCTGACCAGGTCGATGCGGTTCTCCACCCGGATCGCCCGCCGCGCGGCACGCACCGCCACGGCGTTCTCCCGGCCGAACCGGCGCATCCAGCCCGGCAGTCCGCGGGCGGTCTGCAGCGCCTCCCGGACGGTGAGGGTCTCGGTGAACGTGGCCGCCACCGTCGCCTCGGCCGCCGCCTTCCCGCCGTACGCGCCGGGCGCGGACCGCTGGAACCAGCGCATCACCAGCATCGTGGGCGGCACGAACACCACCAGCTGCACCAACGCCAGCTGCCACGAGTACCCGAACAGCACGACCAGCGTGAACACCAGCGTGGCCGCGGTCGAGATGATGTTACGCAGGTGCATCCGGACGAAGGCGGCCAGCGCGGCCACCTCGCTGGTGGTGCGGCGCAGCAGCTCGCCCGTGTGGTGCGACTCCAGGAAGCGCAGCGGCGCCGAGGCCAGGTTCTCCACGCACCGCTCGCGCAGGCTGCGCACCACGTTCTCGCCGGCCTTGGCGAGCAGCAGCTCACCGGTGCGGGCCAGGCCGAGCTGGACGACGGCCAGTGCCAGCAGGACGCCGACGGCCCACATCAGCCCGGTGCGGTCGCCGCCGTTCAGCGCGTCGGTGGCCCGGCCGACGAGCGGGGCGACGGCCACCAGGGCGGCGGCGTCGGCCAGTCCGACGGTGAGGGCGATGACCAGGGAGCGCCGGTGGGGACGCAGATGGGGGGCGGCCCGGCGCAGCACGCGGCGCTCGTCGGGCTGGTCGTTGAGCAGGACCGGCTCAGCCACGGTCGGCCTCCGGGGTCGTGGCGGACGGGATGGCGACGGCGACCGCCGGTTCCGGTGCGGGGTCGGTGGACGCCCGGTCCGGAAGCGTGACGACGCGGTCGGCGGCCTCCAGGACGGCGGTCCGGTGCGTGGCGAAGATCACTGTGCGGCCCTGGGCCCAGGCGCGCAGCCGCTCCAGCACCAGCTTCTCGGTGGTGGTGTCCAGGGCGGAGGTGGAGTCGTCCAGCACCAGCACCTCGGGGTCGCCGAGCAGGCCGCGGGCGATGGCCAGGCGCTGGACCTGGCCGCCGGACAGGGCCGTTCCGCTCTCGCCGAGCTCGGTGTCGTAGCCGTCGGGCATGGCGGCGATCTGGTCGTGGATGCCGGCCGTCGCGCAGGCGGCGCGCAGTTCCTCGTCGGACAGGTCGCGGCCCAGCCGCAGGTTCTCGGCCACCGTTCCGGACAGCAGCAGCGGCCGCTGGGCCACGTAGCCGATCCGGCGGCGGATGTCGTCCAGGGCGGCGTCGCGCAGGTCGGTGCCGCCGTAGCGGACGGCGCCGGTCGCCGGGTCGTCCAGGCGCATGGGCAGCCGCAGCAGGGTGCTCTTGCCCGAGCCGGTGGCGCCGCGCACGGCCACGAACTCCCCGTGGCGCACGGTCAGATCGATCGGCGCGAGCACGGTGACGCCGTCGCGCACCGCGCTCACCCCGGACAGCTCCAGGTCACCCTCGGCGGCCAGGGCGACCGGCTCGGCCGGGTCGGTGACCGTGGAGGGGATGGTCAGCGCCTCGTCGATCCGGGCGGCGGCCACGTCGGCCTGGCCGCGGGCGAGGAGCCGGTCGACGAGGACCCGGGTGGCGGTGGTGAGGTAGGCCATCCACGCGGTGAAGTTGACGAGCCCGCCGATGGTCAGCTCCCCGTCGAGGACGGCCAGACCGCCGATGCCCACGCCGACCGCGACGGCCAGCCGGGGCACGAAGGGGGCGATGGCCGCCCAGGACGCCTCGATGCGGGCGGCGACGACGGTGCGCGCGGTGACCTCCGCGCTGGCCCGGTCGTGCCGTCCCACCAGCGGGCGGTGACCGCCCGTGCCGCGCAGCCCGGTACCGAGCTGGAGCAGGTCGGCGACGGCCTCGGCGCGCTCGCCGTGGGCCTGGGCCAGCTCGTCGCTGGCCGCGCCGAAGCGGCGCGGGAAGTAGAGGTTGACCCAGACCAGGAAGGGCAGCATGCCCACGGTCACCAGCAGCAGCTTCGGGTCCAGGACGGCGAGCCCCGGCAGGATGACAACGAAGGTGGTGGCCAGCACCACCCACACCGCCAGCCCGTGCACCCACTCGCGGACCAGATCCGTGTCCCGGGTGGCGCGCATGGCCAGGTCGCCGTGGCCGCGCGTGGCGAGCGCGGCCCGGTCCAGGACGGACAGGTGCGCCAGCAGCCGCGAGCGCAGGTCGGCGCCCACCTTGGCGTCGGCCGAGGAGGCCCACCACTGCCAGCCGTAGATCCCGGCGAACTGCAGGCAGGCGGCGAGGGCCGTGGCACCGGCCCAGAACAGCAGCGCCTGGTTGTCCCCAGGCGGCTTGATGCCGTGGTCGAGCGCGTTCTTGACGCACCACGGGACGGCGAGCAGAGCCACCTGACGCAGGCAGGCGGAGGCCATGGCCAGACCGACGGTGCCCCGGTGCGGGCGCAGGGCGCCGCGCAGCAGCCGGCGGGCGCGGGCCCGCCGTTCGGCCGGAAGGTCCTTGGGGCTCAGGTCCTCGTCGGCGAGCACAGCCCCGTCCGCGGCACGGTCGGGGCCCGCGGGCTCCCGCTCCTTCGAGGGTTCGTCGCCCGGTGGCCGGTCGGCGGGGCCGGGGTGGTGCTCCGGCTTGGCGGGTTGGGTGCTCACGACGTCAGGTATCCGCTCTCAGCAGGTTGGTTCGGCCGCGCGGTCCGGACCGGATGTCCCGGTCCGGACGACGTACTCGAAGCCCGCGCCGTCACCGTCACCGGTGAAGTGATTGAACCTCACCAGGCGATCGTCGAAGAGCCAGAAGTCGTTTCCGGGGAGCGCGATATCCGACGTGCGCCGACGCGGCAGCCAGCGGACCTGTTCGCCCACAGTGACGTTGACGGCTGTGGTGGCGTGCTCGTACTTGATGTACTGGCTCACCGGCTCGGAGACGATGCGTGCACGTCGCATGACGACACCCCGGGCAACGGCCTGCCGTACCAAGGCCGTCCAGCGGGACCAGCCTTCGGACTCCGGGTCCAGGTCCACTTCGCCGGTGCGCTTCCACTGCTCGAACTCCTCGGCTTCACCGGCGACACCGTAGATGTCTCGCATCTCCAGGTGTACCGCGGAGTGCGTGGCAGAGTTCAGCAGTTCGTCAAAGCTTGCCCGCTGCTGCTTCTTCTGCGGCATCGCACGCCTTCCTGATGATGTCGATCATCCGGTACGGCATCCGGATGACTGCTTCCGTGTCGGGATGGGGGCTGTTCTTCCGGCACTCGGCCTGAGCCTGCTCGTCGGCCAGCCAGCCCTGGAAGAGGATGTCCGGTTCGGGTTTCATGTCGACGTCCACCCAGGCCGCAGGGCACTGTTCGGTCTTCGTCTCGGGGTCGATACCGACGAACAGTAGCGTCATTGCTGCCTCCTGTGTCGAGCCCGTTTCGATCAGCCGCATGCGACGATCGGCCCTGCGTGCCGTCCGGGTCAAGAGGGCGTGCGGCGGCCTGCGCAGGTTGACGTGGAAGAGGATTCGACGCCGGACTGGACCGTCGTACGCACAGGGGTCCCGGGGTACCGTCCTGGTGTCGAGCGGAACGGAGTTCAGCATGCCAGGTCGCATGGAAGAGCACACCGGAGCGCGGATCGCGAGGGCGCGCAAGCGCCGTAGGCTGACTCAGCGTGAACTGGCCGACCGGAGTCACGTCTCGTACAGCACCCTGACCAAGGTGGAGCAGGGATACCTGCCCGCGAGTCCGGCGGTGATCGGTGCTCTCGCCCGTGCCCTCTCGCTTCCGGTGGCCGAGCTGACCGGGCAGCCGTACCTGGCGGAGTTGCGGCAGGACCGGCTCGACGGTCTGATCCATCCGATCCGTGAGGCGCTCGATCTGTACGACCTGGGTGCCGATCCGGATGTTGTTCCGCGCCGCGTCGGCGAGTTGACGCTGAGGGCCGATGAGTTGTGCAGGCTGGTCCGGGCCGCCGACATCAAACGGGTGGCGGCCGAACTGCCGTCCCTGCTCCGCGAGGCGACGGCCGTCGCGCACGCGGACGGCACGACCGAGGCGTGGCGGATGCTCGCCTCGGGCTATCGGACCGCCTACGACGTGGCCACCAAGCTGGGGTTCATCGATCTGTCGGCGATCGCCCTGGACTGCCTGGAATGGGCCGCGCAGCGGGCGTCCGACCCGGTGCTGGGCGGAATGCGGCAGTACTTGCGCGCGCTCGCCTACCTGCGGGCGAGCGACTACCGGACGGGCAAGCGGCTGATCCGGCTCGGGCTGTCGCGGCTGGAACAGGCGGAGGCCGGGCGGGAGCGGGACGTGGTGACCGGCCAGCTCCAGCTCGGGGCCGCGGTGCTGGCCGGCCGGGACCAGGACGGGGACACCGCCGAAGCACATCTCGCCGAGGCCGGACGGATCGCCGCCCGTACCGGACCGGCCGAGAAGGTGCACTGGCTGTCCTTCGGCCCGGCCAACGTGGCCGTGCACGGGGTGAGTGTCCTGGCCGAGTTGGACCGGTACGGCGAGGCGGTGGAGAAGGCGGAGGGCCTCAAGCTGCCGGGCGACTGGCCGCCGTCCCGGACGGCCCATCATTGCGCCGAGGTGGCCCGCGCGCAGCTGTGGACCGGGCGTACGGACGCCGCCTTCCGGAACCTGCTGGAGGCGCGCAAACTGGCGCCGCAGCAGACCCGTTACCACCCCGTGGTGCGCGAGACGTACGCCGGTCTGGAGTCGGCGAAGCGACGGATGCCGGACGACTTCCTCAACTACGGGGCCTGGCTGGGCTCGTAGCGGAGTGTGATGGTGTGGCCAGGGCTGTCGGTGAGCCTGATAGTTCCGGTCGCGTCCTGCCGACACGATGGGCGACCCGCACACACCGACCGTGCAGGGAGTCGCACAATGCCGCCACGCCGAACACCGCAGGACCGCTGCCGCAGAGCCCGGCTGGCCGAGGTCGCCGCGGGCATCGAACCCGTCCCCGTTCCCGTACACCTCACGGCGCCCGCACCGGCCGACGAACCGGAGCCCGTCCCCGGGTGCGACGTCTGTGTGGCCCTCGTCGTGCAGCGGACGGAGGCGCGCCGGGCCGGGGACCTGTCCCGCGCCGTCGACTGCAACGTCGAACTGCGCCAGCACCCCCACGGGGGCCGGCGATGAGCCGGGAGGCGCGGGCGCTCGGGCACGCCTCCCCGCGTCCGTCCCACCTCTCCTGCGGGCGGTATGCGACGCTCGACCACCCCGGTGCGCGGTGGCTCGTCTCCCGGGCCACTCGGCCTCGCGAGATCCACGAGGCGTGGGCCATGGGGCGGACGCCCGGCGTCGAGGCCGGGCGGCGGTTCGACGTGGTTCACCTGCCGGCCGGGGCGTTGAGGGCGGGATCCCCGGGATCAGGACCGACGACGCTGTCGCGGACGCGTTCCGGGGCGTCGGGATCGGGCACGGCGTGATCGTCTCGCGGCGGCGGGACGTCTACAGCGTCCTTGTGCGGGTCGGCACGGCGTGGGCGTGGGACGGCGTGCGCGGTACGAGCGCTGTGGGGATCGACGATCCCCTGCGGTATCTGCGCGTTCCGCCCCCGGAGCGGCGGGAAGGGCCGGGCGCCTTCTGGCTGCTGCCCGTTCCGGAGCGGGAGGAGGCGCTCGCCGGGGCGGAGGCGGTGCGCGCGCTCGTCGCGCGGCGCGAAAAGCCGCGCATCACTTGGGGGTCCGCAGCGCCAGCGCCGCGCACACCGTCGCCAGCGGCAGTTCCAGCGCCGCCGCCATGACGAGCGCCGACGTGAAGTCCGCGCCCGGTGCGGCGGTCACCGTGTCGAACCACGCGTCGGCGAAGAGCAGCGCCGCCGTCGCGGCGGCCGCGACGCGGCGGCGTTCGTCGTGGCGGGCCGTGAACAGGCCCGTCGTGATCAGGCCCGCGGCCTCCAGGGCGTCCAGGCCGGCCCAGGCCAGGGGCCAGCGGACCGCCGGGTACGTGTCGGGGAGGCCGGTCGCCAGGCAGTACAGCCAGGGGAGCAGGGCCACGCCGCAGGCAGTGAGGCCGAGGCCGAGCGTGCGTCGATGGCGGAGGAGTCGGAGGGACATGCCTTCAAGGCTTCGCCCTCGGCGGCTTCCGGTCAGTAGCGTGGCTGTCCGTTCCGGGGTGGTACCAGCTTCACCACCGGGACGGACAGCAGTGGCATGGCCCCGCCCCGACCTGGCGTTTTACGGTTCTTGGCATGACCGTCCCCAGCATCGTCCGCACCGCCCTGATGCCCCTGGCCAACGCCGGCCGCCCCGCCGCCGGCCTCGTCGCCGGTGCCCTCGCCCAGCTCCCCGCCCTGTTGATCATGGCGCTGCCCTGGGTGTCCTACGACGACATCGTCACGGTGCCGGAGATCCTGCTGTCGGTCTTCGTACCGCTCGGGGGCATCGCGCTCGTGGCACCACTGCTCACGGGGCTGCAACGGCGCCGCTTCCGGGCCGCGGGGGTGGACATACCGCGTCCGCCGCGCCCGGAAAAACCCGGCGGGGGACGGCTGTGGTACGCCCACGCCGAGCGGCAGTTGCGGTACCACCTCCTCGCCGGACCGGCGGTCGCCCTCGGCGGCGTCCTCGTCCTGCTCGGCGCGGCCGTCGGGATCGTGGCAGCCACCGTCTACGTCTGGATCTGGGCACTCCCGTTCAACTGGCGGATCGATCATCCCGGTTACAGCACCCGGGCCGCGTACGTCACCGCCGGCGGGCTCGTGCTGCTCTACGGCGGCGCCTGGGCGGCGGGCGCGCTCGTCCGGCTCGACGCCCGCAACGGGCAGGCGCTGCTCGGCCCCAGCCGGGAGGAACTGCTCGCCCGCCGCGTCGAGGAGGTCACCGAGAGCCGGGCCGGCGTCGTGGACGCGGCGGACGCCGAACGGCGGCGCATCGAGCGGGACCTGCACGACGGCGCGCAGCAGCGGCTGGTGTCGCTGGCGGTCAACCTGGGCCTGGCCAAGGTGACGATGACCGACCTGCCGGAGGACGCGCGGCGCGTCATCGACGAGGCGCACCGCGAGGCGAAGGGGGCGATCCAGGAGCTGAGCGACCTGGTGCGCGGGCTGCACCCGGCCGTCCTGGAGGACCGGGGGCTGGACGCGGCGCTGTCCGGCCTCGCGGAACGCGCCCCGCTGCCCGTGCACGTCCGCGTGGACCTCGCCTCCCGGCCCGCGCCCGCGATCGAGGCCGTCGCCTACTTCGTCGTCTCGGAGGCGCTCGCCAACGTGGTCAAGCACGCGCAGGCGTCGAGGGCGGACGTCACCGTCGAACGCTTCGGGGGGATACTGCTGGTCGTCGTCTCCGACGACGGCGTGGGCGGGGCCGACGCGGCCGACGGTACGGGCCTGGCGGGCCTGGCCAAGCGCGTCGCGTCGGTGGACGGCACGTTCTCGATCAGCAGCCCCGTCGGGGGCCCGACCATTGTGACTGTGGAGCTGCCGTGCGCGCCGTGATCGCCGAGGATTCCGTCCTGCTGAGGGTGGGCCTGGTGAAGGTCCTGGAGATGGCCGGATTCGAGGTGGTCGCGGAGGTGGGCGACGCGGAGGCGCTGCTCGCGGCGGTCGAGACCCACCGCCCCGGCATCGCCGTCTGCGACGTCCGCATGCCGCCCGGCTTCACGGACGAGGGCGTCCGCGCGGCCCTCGTCGTCCGCGAGCGGTGGCCGGACACGGCGGTGCTCCTCCTCTCCCAGTACGTGGAGGAGCGCTACGCGGCGGACCTGCTGACGGGCGACACGCGCGGCGTCGGCTACCTGCTCAAGCAACGGGTCGCGGACGTCGAGGAGTTCGTGGACGTGCTGCGACGGGTGGCGGCGGGCGGTACGGCCCTCGACCCGCAGGTCGTCTCGCAGCTGCTGCTGCGCCGGCACAGCGACCCGCTCGACCGCCTGACGCCGCGCGAGCGGGAGGTCCTGGAGCTGATGGCGGGCGGCCGCTCGAACGCGGGGATCGCGGAGCGGCTGGTGGTGAGCGAGAGCGCGGTGGCGAAGCACATCAACAACATCCTGGCGAAACTGGATCTGCCGAAGGCGGAGGGGGATCATCGGCGGGTTCTGGCGGTGTTGCGGTTTTTGGGGATTTAGCCGACTCAGGGGGTCGGCGGCCGGTCGGGTTCGGGCCGGCGGTGTGCCGCGCGGAGCTCGGAGGCACCGCGTCACCCGGCGGGCCGCCGGGACCCGCCACCATGCTCCAAATGGCCTCGACACGGCCGAAGTCTGCAAGTTAGGGTGGGCTTACTTTGGGGTGATGATATGCCCTTCAGGGAGGGGAAAGCGTGCGGGCGGTACCACGATCAGCGCTGGTCGAAGGCGTCATCGAGCGACTGAAGTCCCAGATCGCCGGCGGGAGATGGCCCATGGGCAGCAAGATCCCCATCGAGGACGAGCTCGTCGGGGAACTCCAGGTCAGCCGCAGCACGCTGCGTCAGGCGGTGCAGGCCCTGGTGTACGTGGGCCTGCTGGAAACGGCGCAGGGCCGGGGCACGTTCGTGCGTGGCACGCATGAGGTCGACGCCGTACTGACCCGCTACCTGGCCGACGCCGAGCTCGTCTCCGTACTGGAGACCCGTCGCGGCCTCGAAGTGGAGGCCGCCGGACTCGCCGCCGAACGCGGCACCGCCGCCGATCTGGAACGCCTCACGGCCCTGCACGACCGGCAGATGGCCGCCCACCGGGACGGCCGGGCGCAGGACTTCAACCGCGCGGCGGTGGAGTTCCACTCGGCCGTCGTCGAGGCGGCGGGCAATCCTGTGCTGGCCCGGCTGTACGGCAGCATGCTGGGCTCCGTCAGCGACTCCGTACGGCTCGGCGGCGTACGCCGGCCCGACGAGCACTACGGCGATCCGGGGCACGCCCGCATCCTGCGGGCCATCGGTGACCGTGACCCGCAGGCCGCGCGGGAGGCGGCGGCCGCGCACCTCACCACCTTCCTGAACGCGCTGGCACCGGCGGACGGAGGCGCGCGATGACGGCCCGGGACACGGGGGCGGAGTCGCTGTTCACCCGCACCGCGGTGGTGGCGTCCTGCCTCGGCATGGTGGTCATCGGCGCACTGCTCGCCCTGTACGGGCCGGTGGTCCCCGCGCTCCGCGACCGCTTCGGATTGTCCGAGTCGACGGCCGGACTGGCCCTCGCCGCCCAGTCGTTCGGCGCGGTGCTCGGCGTCATCGGCTTCCACTCCGTCCACCGCCGGATCGGCAACCGCGCGCTGCTCGCCTCCTCGTACCTGACCATGCTGGCGGGCACCGTCGTCTTCGGCCTGTCGGGGGTGTGGCCGCTGATGCTGGGGGCGGCGTTCGTCACCGGGCTCGGGCTGGGCGGTGTCGACTTCGCCATCAGCCGCCTGTTCCTCATCGGGCTCGGGGCGCGCGGTCCGGCCCTGCTGAACGTGGCCCACGGCTGCTTCGGGCTCGGGACCGTACTGGCCCCCGCCGTGATCGCTGTCGTCGGCCCGGACCGTTACGGCGCGGTGTTCGTCGCCCTCGGCCTGCTGAGCCTCGTCCCGCTGGCGTGCGTCCGCGGGATCCGCGCCCGGCCGACCCCCGCCGACCTGGCCGTTCAGGCTGGTCAGGACGGTCGGGCCGGGACACCGGCCGGTGGTCCGGGCCGCCGCACGCCGGCCATGGTGCTCGCCGGGTTCGTGGCCGTCTACATGCTGCACTTCGCGGTGCAGAGCGGCATCGGCAACTGGGAACCCACGCATCTGCACGACCTCGGCCGCAGCACGACCACCGCGACTGTCGCCACGTCGCTGTACTGGCTGGCGATGACCGCGGGCCGGTTCCTGGTCGCGCCGCTCGCCCGGCGCTGGTCGGCCTCGGTGATCGTCACCGCCTCCTGCGTTCTGATGACCGTGAGCGTCCTGCTGGTGCCGGTGCCCGGTCTCACCCCCTGGGCCTACGCCGCCGCGGGACTGTGCATCGGTCCCATCTTCCCCAACGGCCTGAACTGGCTGAACCGTTCGGCCCCGGCATCGGGCAACGCCATGGCCTACGTCATCGCCGCGGCCATGCTCGGCTCCGTCGCCTTCCCACCGGTGCTGGGTGCGGCCATCGAGGAGTACGGAGTCGGCGCGCTGCCCGTCATGCTGTCCGGTCTCTGCCTGCTCACCGTGGCCGTGAGCGTGGCCCTGGCCGGGCGGCTCCGCGGCTCCCGTCAGGAGACGGTCCCCGCGACACCGGCCGTACGAACCGGGGGAACGGGAACGGACCGAGAAGGCCGTAGGATCCGCGAGACCCAGGAGAAGGGGACGTCATGACATCGCCGTCGATCTTGTAGCAGATGCCGATGAAGTCGCAGGAAGCGGTGACGCGCCGACCCGGCTCGTACTCCCGGTCGATGTCGAGGCCGCTCCTCGCCGCGCCGCCGCCCGAGGGGCGGAAGGTGCCCGAGCAGTGGACGGTGTCCTCGCCGCCGTGATGCGTCGACGGCAGGTGCTCGCACCGCTCGACCGCGAAGGTTCCGCGGGTCCCCAACACCCCCGACGCATGACTGGAGATGCCGGCAGCGAACGTCCCGAACACCAACCCGGCCAGGATGAGCAGGATGCCACCGAACCGTGTCCCCGCACCCGACTTGCCGTGCGGGGTCACTGGGTTC
The DNA here is from genome assembly GCF_015999245.1 of Streptomyces sp. AV19. GTDB lineage: Bacteria > Actinomycetota > Actinomycetes > Streptomycetales > Streptomycetaceae > Streptomyces. The sequence goes on from NZ_JAEAMR010000003.1 coordinate 707,477, forward strand.
GCACGACGAGGGCGCTTTTTCTTCCTCTTCCTCTTCTTGGCCATGCGTGTCTTTACACGTCCAGCCCGAGTCTCTCGCGTTCGTGGCGTTCGCCGATGGTGTAGCGGCCGAAGCTGCGGATGAGGTGCGTGAACAACGCGGCGCAGGCGACCGGAACGGCGAGGATCAGGAGGACCGAGCCGAGTACGACGGCCGCCGCCGCGACGGCGGTCCGCATGGCACGCAGCCGCTTGCCGAGCGCGGCCGTTCCCAGCCCGCCGCCTAGCACGACGCCACGGCGGTCGAGGGTCCGGATGTCCCGGAGCGTGAAGCAGGCCACGCCGATGCCGAGCAGGGCGTACACCACGAGGACGACGGTCAGGACGGCTGCCCCGTCCGGTACGGCCGCGGTGACGACGGCCGCCCCCATCGCCGCCGTCAGGGCGGTGGTCACGAGCAGGAAGAGCGACAGTGTGAAGCGGTGCCACCAATAGGCAGGGCCCCGGTCCAGCCAGGTGAGGCCGACCCACCGGAGGGGTTCGGGCGGGATGGCTCCCGGGGGGAGCCCGTGGTGCCTCCGCCTAGCCGAAGAGGCCATGCCAAGCCTTCTTCACGCCGCTCGAGCCGGCGTGCCATGCGCCCTTCACCGCGTTCTCACCCTTGTGGTACATGCCTTTCGCGTCGTTCTCCCACCAGTTGTCCGCGGCTTCACCGACGCTGTGGCCGATGCCCTTGACGACACCGTACTTGTGGATGTTGTCGCCCCAGTGGGCATGGGTCAGTTCATATCCGAACGTTCCCACGCCGTAGCCGACGGCGACACCGCCCAGCACACCGGCCGCGACGACCGGGTTCGACGCACTGGCGCCGACGATCAAGCCCTCCGCCGCCCCGCCCGCCCACATGCCCACCGCCGCCGGCGTCGCGTCGCGGGCGAAGGACTCCTGCCACGACCACCCTCGCTGCCGGTGGTCGTCGTACATCTGGAGGCCGACCATGGCTCCGGTCAGACCGGTGCTGACCGCGCCGTACGTGCCGAACTTCCCGAGGTTCCGGACGGAGTGGTCCTTGGCGACGTCGCCGATCGTGAGCCGGGCCGCGCCACTGCCCTTGAACCTGCTCTCCCAGCCCTCGACCGAGGCGGTCCGAAGGCGCTGCTCGCTGAGCTTGGCCCTGACCTCGCGGCGTTCCGCCAGGCGCTTCTGCCAGGCGTCGCTGCCGTGGGGCAGCGCCTTCTGGCCCTTCTTGAGGTCCCGGGCCACCTGCTGGAGCTTCTCCAGCTTCTTCGCGCTCTCCTGCGTGAGCGCCGCGGGCGTGGTGTACAGCCCCCGCAGGACTTCCGCCAGGGTGCAGGTGTCGGCGCCGTTGTACTGGTTCGGGTTGCCCTTGTTGAGGATCTGGTCCAGCACGGCGTTCAGGCTGTGCGTCGCCGACTCCCGCGCGTTCTGCGCCCGCTTCAGCGCCGCGTCCCGGCCGCCCTGCCACGCGTCCAGTGCCGTCTGCTGGTCGGCCTTGCCGGTCGCCCCGCCCTGGCTGTCCAGGGTGAGCCCCGCCGCACGTGCCTTGTCCTGGGCATCGCCCAAGTCGCGCTTGGCGGCCTCCAGTTCCTCCGTGAGGACGCCGATGACGTCCGAGACCTGCGACATGGCCTCCGACATGGCGGCGCCGACTGTGCCGTCGTGCGCCCACACCGTCTGGAACGCCGTGGCGCCCTCGCCGCTCCAACCGGCCTCGTGGACGACGCCGTTGACCTTCTTGTTGAGGACCTTGGACGAGGCGTCGTACTTCTCCGTGGCCGACGTGTAGTCGGTGGCGACCTTCTTCAGGCCGGCGATGTCGTCATCGATCACTTCGACGCCCTGCCCATCAGGTCCTTGAACATCTTGTCGGTGTCGATGTCCTGGTCGTGATAGTCGGACGCCGCGCCACGGAGGTTGCTCCCGTGGGTGTCCACGAGCTTCGTCAGCAACTCGTGCGCGATGCCGAACGCGTCGCTGAGCTGCGACAGCGCCCCGCTCAGGCCGGCATCGCCGACGCCGGGGGTCGGCGGGGCGGCCAGGTGCTTGAACTCGCCGAGGTGCAGCGCCTCGCGGTGGAAGCCCTTCCCCGCGTCGTCGATGTGCTCCACGGTCGCCTTGAGCTTGTCAGCCACGCGCGGCCTCCCCTTCCTCGCGGTGGTCCTCGCGTTCCCCGCGGGACGGCACGGCGGGCGGGTCCACCACGATGTCGGAGACGCCCGCCTCGCCGAGCAGGTGGCGCAGGGCGCCGACGGGCAGTGCCACCCACGGCTGGTCGGGGCCGAGGCAGGCGGTGAGCCGCTCGGACGAGGTGAACGCCAGGCTGCAGACGGTCCCTCGGACCGTGTGCCAGGTTTCGAACTCGACGCCGTCCTCGGTCCTCTGCCAGCCGTCCGCCGGCCGTGGCCGCGCGGGGGCGAGGACGATCAGGTCGTCGTCGAGTGTGGGGGAGGTCAAGGGACAACGCTCCTGCCGAGCCGGTGTTTTCGGACAGAAGATCAGCCTAGGAAGCGCCGTGACGCGGGTCCAGGGATTTGGCCGATGTCACAGTGCGGGAAGCGTCAAGGTCGCGTCAGGCGCGAAGCCCCCGCAGCACCAGCTCGCACACCACCCCGAACGCCGCGTCGATCCCCTCCTGCCCCCACTCCGCCGCGTACGCGGGATCGTGGAAGCGGTTGGTCGCGTCCCAGACCGCCCGGGCCGTCGCGGCCGGGTCGTCGGACGCGAACTCGCCCTGCCGGACGCCGCTTTCGACGATGGCGGCGATCTGGGCGATCATCGTCGCGATGTGCCGCTCGACCGTCGCGCTGTTCTCGCCGACCAGGACCATGTACGTCGCGAACAGCTCCGGGTCGTCGCCCGCCTTGCGGCGCTTCGCGGTGAAGAGGGCGGTGAGCCACTCGCGGAGGCGGGGGGCCGCCGGGCCCTCGGAGACGGCGACGGCGGACAGCAGCGCGTGCGACTGGTCGAGCCAGCGCTCGGTGACCGCCTCCCGCAGGGCGGCCTTGCTGCCGAAGTGGCGGTAGACGCTGCCGTGGCTGACGCCGAGCGCGCGGGCGACGTCGACGACGGTCGCCTTGGCCGGGCCGAAGCGGCGCAGGACGTCCTCGGTGGCTTCGAGGATGCGTTCCGGGGTCAGGGGCTCGGGCGGCATCGGGGTGCGGGTCCTTTCGGTCGGGCCCGTGTCGGGCCTGTTGAACGACCGTACCCGGCCGCGCGGCCCGCCCCGGACGGGGCCGGTGCCGCGCGGCCGTGGGGACGGGTCAGCGCTCGCTGTCCAGGTGCGCCATCTGCTCCGTCGGGTAGCGGTCGCCCGCCGCCGCGTCCGCCGGGACCGCGGCCTCGATGGCGGCCAGGTCGTCGGCGCTCAGCGGCACGTCCAGCGCGCCGAGGGACTCCGCGAGGCGCTCGCGGGTGCGGGCGCCGACCAGCGGGACGATGTCGTCGCCCTGGGCCAGGACCCAGGCGATCGCCGTCTGCGCGACGGTCGCGCCCCGCGCCTCGGCGACCTTGCGCAGCGCGTCGACCAGGTCGAGGTTGCGCTGGAGGTTCTCGCCCTGGAAGCGCGGGCTCATGCCGCGGAAGTCGTTCGCGGCCAGCTGCCGGTCCCGGCCGAAGTGGCCGCTGATCAGGCCGCGGGACAGGACGCCGTAGGCGGTGACGCCGATGCCCAGCTCGCGGGCGGTGGGCAGGATCTCGGCCTCGATGCCGCGCGAGATGAGGGAGTACTCGATCTGGAGGTCGGTGACCGGGGCGACCGCGGCGGCCCGGCGCAGGGTGTCCGCGCCCACCTCGGAGAGGCCGATGTGGCGGACGTGGCCGGCCTCGACGAGCTCGGCGATGGCGCCGACGGTCTCCTCGACGGGGACGCCGGGGTCGATCCGGGCGATCCGGTAGACGTCGATGTGGTCGACGCCGAGGCGCTGGAGCGAGTAGGCGGCGAAGTTCTTCACCGCGGCGGGGCGGCCGTCGTAGCTGGACCAGCCGCCGTCCGGGTCGCGCAGGGCGCCGAACTTGACGCTGGTGAGCGCCTTTTCGCGGTGCGCGGCCGGGGCGGTGCGCAGCGCCTCGCCGATGAGCATCTCGTTGTGGCCCATGGCGTAGAAGTCGCCGGTGTCGAGCAGGGTGACGCCCGCGTCGAGGGCGGCGTGGATGGTCGCGATCGACTCGGCCCGGTCGGCGTCGCCGTAGAGGGCGGACATGCCCATGCAGCCGAGGCCGAGGGCGGAGACCTGGGGGCCGGTGGTGCCGAGGGTGCGGTTCAGCACGGGAACTCCTTGGGGGTGGGTCCGGGGGCCTGCGGGGGCCGGGTCCTACGGGGTACGTCATCGAGAGTGACACATGGAATGACAGATTTCAATAACTGTCATTCCAATCACCGACAGGCTCAGCGGAGCGCCCCCGGCAAGCGCCTGCTCAGCACCACGTTCGCCGCCGCCGTCACCAGGTACACCCCGAACGTCACCGTCAGCGCGTCCCGCATCCCCAGCGACGCCGACAGCGACAGGAACAGCGAGCCCAGCGCCGCCACCCCCAGGGACATGAAGGACTGCTGGGTGGTGACCATCACCCCGCCCCCGACGCCCGCCTGCGCCAACGGCACCTCGCTGAGCACGATCCGCAGGGTCAGCGGCAGCAGCAGCAGCCCCTGGCCCAGGCCCTGGAGCACCAGCACGGGCGCCGCACCCCGGGTGCCCAGCCCGCCCCAGCCCAGTGGAAGAATCAGAGCGGAAGATCAGAGCCGGCCCGACGATCCCGGCCGCCTGAAGTAACGTCCCGGCGGCCACCGCCCGCCGCCCGTACCGCGCGCCCAGCCGCGGCCCGAGCGGCGAGTCGGCAGTGCGGTGCGCGGCGACAGTTCGCTTCTGGCGGAGTCGGACGGTGCCCAGGCCGGTTGGTTCCGCTGTTCGATGTGCTGTGCTCGCCGTTGAACTAGACCAGCTCGCACTCGAAGTCCGCGCACGCAGATCGCATGATCTCCTCCATCCGCGCCAGATGAGCATCACCCGAATGTTTTGCGCCGGAACCTGGTCACGAAGCCCAAGTGAATATGCGATACGAAAGTGCAGTGCCGGTCAGTTCTGATCTCCTGCATCTCGCCCATGACCCACATGCATAACGTGGCCGTCGTGCAGCTTCGGTACAGCTTTCGCCTGTACCCGGACACCGCCCAATGCGCCGCGTTGGCCAAGGCGTTCGGGTGCGCCCGCGTGGTGTTCAACGACGCGGTACGCACGCGTGAGGACGCGCGGAAGGCGGGTGAGGCCTTCCCGGCGGCCGGAGCGCTGTCGAAGAAGTTGATCACCGAGGCGAAGCGGAGCGAGGACCGGGCATGGCTGGGTGAGGTCTCCTCGGTCGTCCTCCAGCAGTCGCTGCGGGATGCCGAGGCCGCGTACAAGAACTTCTTCGCCTCCCTCAAGGGCGACCGCAAGGGTCCCAGGCTCGGCCCGCCCCGCTTCAAGTCCCGCAAGGACAACCGGCAGTCGATCCGGTTCACCGCCAACGCCCGCTGGAAGATCACCCCCAGCGGTCGGCTGAGCCTTCCGAAGATCGGCGAGGTGAAGGTGAAATGGTCCCGCACCCTGCCCGCCGCTCCCTCTTCCGTCACCGTGATCAAGGATGCGGCCGGCCGGTACCACGCCTCCTTCGTCATCGACACCGACCCCACCGCCGACGCGACGCGCATGCCCGACACCGATCAGACGGTCGGCCTCGACCTGGGACTGACCCATTTCGCCGTCCTGTCCACCGGCGAGAAGATCACCTCCCCGCGTTTCCTGCGCCGTGCGGAGAAGAAGCTGAAGAAGGCCCAGCGAGAACTGTCCCGTAAACAGAAGGGATCGAAGAACAAGGAGAAGTCCCGCCTGAAGGTCGCCCGCGCTCATGCGGAGGTGGCCGATGCCCGCCGCGAATTCCACCATCAGCTGTCCACCCGCCTGATCCGCGAGAACCAAGCGATCGGGGTGGAGAGCCTGGCGGTGGGCGGACTCGCCCGCACCCAGCTGGGAAAGAGCGTGCACGACGCGGGCTGGGCGCAGTTCCTGAACATGCTGGAGTACAAGGCGGCCCGATACGGGCGCACCCTGATCAAGATCGGCCGCTTCGAGCCGACCTCCCGGACCTGCTCCGCCTGTGGTGCCAACGACGGCCCCAAACCCCTCCACATCAGGCAGTGGACCTGCACTGCTGCGGCGCGGTCCACGACCGTGACCACAACGCCGCGAAGAACATCAAGACGGCCGCCGGACTGGCGGCAACAGCCTGTCGAGCGCCGATAAGACCAGGACTCGTCCCGGCACAGCGCGACGAAGCAGGAAGCCACGGATCCTCCTCCGAAACCTGCGCCGCGTAGCGGCACAGCAACGGATGAGAAGGCCAGAATCCCCGGGCCTCAGCCCGAGGAGCAAGTCAAGACATCCTTGCCTGGAACGCCGCCTACCAGGAGCTGATCTGCGACCTCGGCGCCCTGCCGCCGGAGGACCGCAACTGCCTGTGGATCCACTTCACCGGCCGGGTCCGCTACGGCGACCCCCGCGACTGGGCGGACGCCAAGCGGTCCATGGCCGCCAAGTTCCGCGCCGCCATGGCCGAGCACCTCGCGGAGCCCGCCTGGAAGTGCCTGCTCAGGCGGCTGCAGGAGGCATCGCCCGAGTTCCGGGAGCAGTGGGCGCGGCACGAGGTCGTCCCGCCCGCCGCCGCCAACCGGCCGCGCACCTTCCACCACCCCCGGCTCGGCGCGCTGCGGCTGACGTTCAACAACCTCTGGACCGGCCCCCACCCCGGCACCCGGCTGCTCACCTTCACCCCGCTCGACGCCGAGACCCACGAGCGGCTCGGACGGCTCGGACGGCTGCGGACCCCGGAGCCCGCTGGGCCGTGACGCCCGCCGGACGGTGACGCGGGTCACCGCCCGCCCCGCCGCGGAGAGACCGCGACGGGACCACGGGCCGTCCCCCGGCGAACGCGGCCGCCGGGAGTGACGCGGGCCGCGGCACCCGTACGGCCGGATGAGGGACAATGGACGGTCGTCCCCGCAAGGAACCCGCAGGCCGCGCGAGAACCCGCGGACCGCTCGAACCGCACGACCGAACCGCACGACCGAGGAAGCCTCTCCATGACGCAGCTCCAGATCGGCCCGCACACGGTGCAGCCGCCGGTGGTCCTGGCCCCGATGGCCGGGATCACGAACGCGCCCTTCCGCACCTTGTGCCGTGAGTTCTCCGGGGGCAAGGGACTGTTCGTCAGCGAGATGATCACCACCCGGGCGCTGGTCGAGCGGGACGCCAAGACCATGCGGCTGATCCACTTCGACGGCACCGAGAAGCCGCGCTCGATCCAGCTCTACGGCGTGGACCCGCACTACGTCGGCCGCGCCGTCCGCATGATCGTGGACGAGGACCTCGCCGACCACATCGACCTCAACTTCGGCTGCCCCGTCCCCAAGGTCACCCGCAAGGGCGGCGGTTCGGCCCTGCCGTACAAGCGCAACCTGCTGCGCTCCATCCTGCGCGAGGCCGTCGGCAACGCCGGTGCGCTGCCCGTGACGATGAAGATGCGCAAGGGCATCGACGACGACCACATCACCTACCTCGACGCCGGCCGGATCGCCGTCGAGGAGGGCGTCACCGCGATCGCCCTGCACGGCCGCACCGCCGCCCAGCACTACGGCGGCACCGCCGACTGGGAGTCCATCGCCCGGCTCAAGGAGACCGTCCCGGAGATCCCGGTGCTCGGGAACGGCGACATCTGGTCGGCCGAGGACGCCGTGCGGATGATGCGCGAGACCGGCTGCGACGGCGTCGTGGTGGGCCGCGGCTGCCTGGGCCGGCCCTGGCTGTTCGGCGACCTGGTCGCCGCCTTCGACGAGGACGGGCCGCGCCCGGCCGCGGCCCCCGCGCTGCGCGAGGTGGCGAAGGTGATGCTGCGCCACGCACAGCTGCTCGGCGAGTGGCTGGAGAGCGAGGAGCGCGGCGTCATCGACTTCCGCAAGCACGTCGCCTGGTACACCAAGGGCTTCTCGATCGGCTCGGAGCTGCGCAAGAAGCTGGCGGTCACCTCGTCGCTGGCCGAGCTGGAGGAACTGCTGAACGGGCTGGACCTGGACCAGCCCTGGCCGCTGGGCGCGGACGGCCCGCGCGGCCGCACCTCGGGCCGCAACCGGGTGGTCCTGCCGGACGGCTGGCTGGACGACCCCTACGACTGCGCGGTCGTCGGCGCCGAGGCGGAGCTCGACACGTCGGGCGGCTGACGGAGGAATTGCGGCTGACGGAGGAATTGAGGAAGGGCCCGCCGGAACCGGCGGGCCCTTCCTCAATCCTCAATTCCCTGTGGATCAGACCTTCTTGACGACGCTCGACTTGAGCTGCATGTTGCCGAAACCCTCGACCTTGCAGTCGATGTCGTGGCCGTCCACGCCGTCCACCAGGCGGATGTTGCGCACCTTGGTGCCGGCCTTGATGCCGGTCGGGCTGCCCTTGACCTTCAGGGACTTGACCACCGTGACGGTGTCGCCGTCGGCGAGGACGTTGCCGACCGAGTCCTTGATCACCTTCGCTTCTTCGGCGGCGCCGTCGGACGCGGGGGACCACTCGTGTCCGCACTCGGGGCAGACCAGCAGGGCGCCCATTTCGTAGGTGTACGCGCCGGAGCAGGCGGGGCAGGGAGGCAGGTTTTCGTTCACCCGAAAAGTGTACTTTGCGTGACCGGCCGTTCGCGTGATTCTCGCCACCTCTGATAGGTGACGCGCTCAGATGAGCGGTTCAAGTGGAGGTGCACCTTCCAAAGGGTGGCACTGGGTGCCACCTCGGGGGCGTTCGAAAGGTGACGTCGGAGGGCTGGATTCCTCGACACCCTGTGATGGGTCGGGTGTTTTGAGTGATATTGCGTTCAAGATGTAAACGGATCTTTCTTAAACCTCGGCGCGGCAGTCAACTTTCGATCTGTTGGCGGACGGGCGGTCGCGGCCCCATGTCGATGGAGCAGACCTCCTCAGAAGCCTTCGATCTGGGTACGCTCCCCGCCGTCAGGGCAGCCCTCCCCACCGTCGTCCGGGAGGCCCAGCGAAGGAGTCGAGTCCCGTGCCGGTATCCGAAGATCGCCAGAAGTTCGTCTACGACTTCACCGAGGGCAACAAGGACCTCAAGGACTTGCTCGGCGGAAAGGGTGCCAACCTCGCCGAGATGACCAACCTGGGTCTCCCCGTCCCTCCCGGCTTCACCATCACCACCGAGGCGTGCAAGGTCTACCTGGCCGGCGGCCAGGAGCCCCCGGCACTGCGTGACGAGGTCACCGCGCACCTCGACGCGCTGGAGGCCGGGATGGGCAAGAAGCTCGGCCAGGCCGACGACCCGCTGCTGGTCTCGGTCCGCTCGGGCGCCAAGTTCTCCATGCCGGGCATGATGGACACCGTCCTCAACATCGGCCTCTCGGACGACTCCGTGACCGGGCTGGCCGAACAGGCCGGCGACGAGCGGTTCGCGTGGGACTCCTACCGCCGCCTCATCCAGATGTTCGGCAAGACCGTGCTCGGCGTCGACGGCGACCTCTTCGAGGAGGCGCTGGAGGAGGCCAAGCGGGCCAAGGGCGTCACCACCGACGTCGAGCTCGACGCCGCCGACCTGCGCACGCTGGTCGGGGAGTTCAAGGACATCGTCGCCAAGGAGACCGGCCGGGACTTCCCGCAGGACCCCCGCGAGCAGATGGACCTGGCCATAAGGGCGGTCTTCGACTCGTGGAACGGCGAGCGCGCCAAGCTCTACCGCCGCCAGGAGCGCATCCCCGGCGACCTCGGCACGGCCGTCAACATCTGCTCCATGGTCTTCGGCAACCTCGGCCCCGACTCGGGCACCGGCGTCGCCTTCACCCGCGACCCCGCCAGCGGCCACCAGGGCGTCTACGGCGACTACCTGCAGAACGCGCAGGGCGAGGACGTCGTCGCGGGCATCCGCAACACCATGCAGCTCGCCGAGCTGGAGCAGCTCGACAAGGCGTCCTACGACCAGCTGATGCAGATCATGGAGACGCTGGAGACGCACTACCGCGACCTGTGCGACATCGAATTCACCATCGAGCGCGGCAAGTTGTGGATGCTCCAGACCCGCGTCGGCAAGCGCACCGCCGGTGCCGCGTTCCGCATCGCCACGCAGCTGGTGGACCAGGGGCTGATCACGGAGGCCGAGGCGCTCGAGCGCGTCACCGGCAATCAGCTGGCGCAGCTGATGTTCCCCAAGTTCGACGAGAAGGCGAAGACGGAGTTCCTGGGCCGGGGCATCGCCGCCTCGCCGGGCGCGGCCGTGGGCAAGGCGGTCTTCGACTCGTACACCGCCGTCAAGTGGTCGCGTTCGGGCGAGAAGGTCATCCTGATCCGCCGCGAGACCAACCCCGACGACCTCAACGGCATGATCGCCGCCGAGGGCATCCTGACCTCGCGCGGCGGCAAGACCTCGCACGCGGCCGTCGTCGCCCGCGGCATGGGCAAGACCTGCGTCTGCGGCGCCGAGGAGCTCGAAGTCGACACCAAGCGGCGGCGGTTGACCGCGCCGGGCGGCGTGGTGATCGAGGAGGGCGACGTCGTCTCCATCGACGGCTCCTCCGGCAAGGTCTACCGCGGCGAGGTCCCCGTCGTGCCGTCCCCGGTCGTCGAGTACTTCGAGGGCCGGATGCACGCGGGCGCCGACGACGCGGACGGGCTCGTCCAGGCCGTGCACCGGATGATGGCCTACGCGGACCGCATGCGCCGGCTGCGGGTGCGGGCCAACGCCGACAACGCCGAGGACGCCTCGCGCGCCCGCCGGTTCGGCGCCCAGGGCATCGGCCTGTGCCGCACCGAGCACATGTTCCTCGGCGAGCGGCGCGAGCTGGTCGAGCGGCTGATCCTGGCGGACACCGAGGAGGAGCGCCAGGCGGCGCTCAGCACCCTCATGCCGCTCCAGAAGGCCGATTTCGTCGAGCTCTTCGAGGCCATGGACGGCCTCCCGGTCACCGTCCGGCTGCTCGACCCGCCGCTGCACGAGTTCCTGCCCGACATCACCGACCTCTCGGTCCGCGTCGCGCTGGCCGAGGCCCGCCATGAGCCGCACGAGAACGACCTGCGCCTGCTCCAGGCCGTGCACAAGCTGCACGAGCAGAACCCGATGCTGGGTCTGCGCGGCGTCCGCCTCGGGCTCGTCATCCCCGGTCTGTTCGCCATGCAGGTCCGGGCGATCGCCGAGGCCGCGGCCGAGCGGCGCAACGCCAAGGGCGACCCGCGCGCGGAGATCATGATCCCGCTGGTCGGCACGGTCCAGGAGCTGGAGATCGTCCGTGAGGAGGCCGAGCGGGTCATCGCCGAGGTCGAGACCGCCACGGGCACGGACCTCAGGCTGACGCTCGGCACGATGATCGAGCTGCCGCGCGCCGCGCTGACCGCCGGTCAGATCGCCGAGGCCGCCGAGTTCTTCTCCTTCGGCACCAACGACCTCACCCAGACCGTGTGGGGCTTCTCCCGGGACGACGTGGAGGCCAGCTTCTTCACCGCGTACCTGGAGAAGGGGATCTTCGGTGTCAGCCCCTTCGAGACGATCGACCGGGACGGCGTCGGCTCGCTGGTGCGCGCGGCCGCCGAGGCCGGCCGGGCCACCCGCCCCGACCTCAAGCTCGGCGTCTGCGGCGAGCACGGCGGCGACCCGGACTCGGTGCACTTCTTCCACGAGGTGGGCCTGGACTACGTCTCCTGCTCCCCGTTCCGCATCCCGGTGGCGCGGCTGGAGGCGGGACGCGCCGCCGCGCTGGGCAAGGGGAGCAGCGACACCCGCTGACCCCGCACCGGCTCCCGGCCGACGGCAGCAGGCACCCCGCCCGGGTTCCCGGCGCGGGGTGCGGCCGTCGGCCGGGCGGGGTGGCCTCCGTGCACAGACCCTCTCCATGACCCCTCGGGGTCATGGGTCACGGGGGCACCCCTCGCCCTGCGGAACGCCCGCCCGCGAAGCGTCGCACGGGAAACCCGCGCGTAATGTTCCGGGCACCCCGGGGACACCCCGGTCCGGCTCGCCGCATGGCGGAGGGGCGGCGCCCGTGCGGGAGCGCCGCCCCTCTTTACTCCCCCACCGGGAGTTGTTGCCGCCCGCATCGGCTCGGGCGGCAACTCGCATACTCAGCGGCCGCTTTTTCGCTCGCCACCCCCCACGGGAACGAGCCGGGGCGGCCCCGAGTGCGTGAATAGGATTTCGCATCGGGGGCGTTGTCCGCGAGCCGTTTCAACTGTGGCCAAAAGGCCGTGGTAACAGCACGTATCGGTGTGCATACTCAGTGGGCGGGGGGTGACGGCGGATGTCTCATGTGGGGGTTTGGTGCTGCGTGTCCATTTCACGGGACTCGATCTGGCCCGGTTGCGCCTGGCCGGAGACCCGGACGTGCTCTGGGAAACCGTATTGAGTCTGCACCGGCTGCGGGACAAACAAGGCGAGTCGATCTACGGCGATTGGCGCACCGAAACCCGCGCTCGGTTGAATAGTGAAACTCGGCTCCTGGCGCCCCTGGTTCCTCCGCGGGGCTATTTCCCCGACTTCCTGACACCTCCTGAAGGCGCCCTCGGACTCGAGTCGGGAGTGCAGGCGCTGCGTGCCACCCCGGCCGAGCGGGTGCACGAGGAGCTCGGCCGGCTGTCCACGGTACGGACGCTGCCCGCTTGGATACGATCGCTGGCCGAGGGGGACGCGCGGGCGTTCGGCAAGCTGATCAGCGCCCTGCACGCGTACCACGAGGCGGCCGTCGCGCCCTACTGGACCCACATCCAGGCGCAGATCGAGGCCGACCGGGCCGTGCGGGGGCGCGCCCTGCTCGACGGCGGCGCGGACGCGCTGCTGTCCTCCCTGCCGCCGACGATGCGGTGGCGGGCGCCGGTCCTGGAGGCGGACTATCCGGTGGACCGGGACCTGTACCTCAACGGCCGCGGCCTGCTCCTGGTCCCGTCCTTCTTCTGCCGGGGCAATCCGGTGGCCCTGCAGAACCCGGACTTGGCCCCGGTCCTGGTCTACCCCGCCCGGCACGCGTCCGAGTCCGCCCCGGCCGTGCAGGCGGCACCGCGTTCCCTGGGCAAGCTCGTCGGCCACACGCGGTCCGCGGTCCTCGGCTCGATAGGCGGCGGCTGCACGACGAGCGAACTCGCGCGGAGGGTGGGGGTGTCGGCGGCGTCGGCGAGCCAGCACGCGGGGGTGCTGCGGGAGGCGGGGCTGGTGCTGACGCTGCGGCACGGGAGTGCGGTGCTGCATACGTTGACGCCGTTGGGGGCGGCGTTGTTGCGGGGTGGGCATGAGGTGCCGGTGCCGCGGCGGAGGTCGACGGCGGCGCCGATGTAGGGGTGGTTCTTGTCGTGGGGGCTGTGCCCTTCCGGGGCTCGCGCCCGGGGTGGCTGGGCCCTGTCGGGCCCGGCTGGGCGCCGTGGTGGGGAGGGTCCGGGGCACACCCGTATAACCTGGGCCCCATGCCTGGCCCGGACGTGACCGCCGCCGACCTCACCGTCCACAACGCCCACTTACCACAACTCCCCCTCACCCCCGACCAGATCAAGACAATCCCCACCACCCCCGGCCCCCCACGCCTCCGCCGCCTGGCCGAGCTGATCGCCGGCGAAACCGCCCCCGGCGACACCCGCGACGCCCTGATCCACGGCCTCCTCGCCGCGGAACTGCCCGCCGCCACCGCCGCGTTGTGGCGCGAACCCCGCCGCCCCGCCCAGGCCGCCCTGCTCGCCGAGCTCGGCGTGATCATCGCGCCGTACGGCACCGACGGCCTCGCCGCCCTCGACCGGCTGCGCTGCCACCTCCTCGCGCACCGGCACCTCGACGAACTGCTCACCCTCGTACGGTGCGAGCTCGACGGGCGGACCGAGCCCGAGGTCCTCGTCGAGGACGGGCGCGCCTACGCGCAGTACCCCTACTTCCGGGACTCCACCCTCCGCGTCCCCGACGCCTGTTACGACGTCACCGACGAACTCGCCGTGCACCACCGCCTCACCTCCCTCCGGCTCGACGGCATCGGTCTCGCCCTGGCCGGGGAGGCCCGGGTGCACCGAATACCCGACGGCGGCGGCACCGCGGAGCTGGTCCTGCGCGGGCATGCGACCGGGACCGAACTCCGTTTTCCGGCGCAGGGGGAGGGCGACGGCCGCTTCACCGGCCACGTGCCCCTCGCCGACGTCCCCGAGGGTGTGTGGGACGTCCACCTGGCCGTCACGGCCCGGGGCATCGGGAAGGAGACCCGGCTCGGCGCCCCGGACGCCACCGTCTCCGTCGTCGCGTCCGACGGGACCGTCGCCACGCTCGCCGCCCCGGCCGACGGCCTCACCCTGGACGTCGGCGAGCTCCGCCACCCCGTCCAGGACCGGCTGCGCGTGGACGGCGCCGCCTGGGATCCGCAGGCGGGCCCCGCCACCCTCGCCGTCACCGGCCGCTGCGCGCTCGCGGACCGTCCCGCCGGCTCCCTGGCGCTGCGGGCCGCCTCGGCGGACGGGCAGGTCGTGGACGTCCCCGTCGAGACGGGCCCCGACGGCTCGTTCCGTACGCCGTTCCCCTGCACCGCCGCGGGCGAGTGGCGCCTCGGCCTGCGGCTGGCGGCCGGGGGACGGGAATGGGCCGTCCCGGTGCCGGAGCAGCCGGGGCTGGAGGTCGCGCGGTGGCAGCGGCTGGGGCTGCCGTGGTACGCGAAACCCCTGCCGGACCGGGGTGCGCTGAGCGTCCGGACCGGCAGGGTCGAGGTGATCAAGGGCGTACGGGGGCGGCTGCGCCGCCACACGCCCTGACGCCGCAGGGACTAGGCGGGCTTGGCGTCGATCCGGAACCGCAGCCGGCAGATGACCGCGTCCGTGTCCCGCCGCACCGCGTGCGCGACCACCGCCCCGCGCTGGTTCTGCAGCAGCCGCTGCCAGACGTGGGCGGGCTCGACCTCGGGGATCAGGACGGTGACCCGGTTGTCGGGGTGCCGGTCGGCCAGCTCGCGGACGTACTCGACGATGGGCCGGCCCAGCGCCCGTGTGGGCGCGGGGAGTTCGACCAGGTCGACGCCCGGCTTCCACAGTTCCCAGTCGCGCCGCAGCGACTCCGCGACGCGGCGTCCCTCGGCGTCCGGCTGGGCGACGGTCACCGCGACGACCTCGTCGCCGAGCGAGACGGCCGCGGTCAGGGCCTTGCTGGTGAGGCGGGAGAGGGAGGAGACGGGGACGACGACCACGGAGTGGCAGCGGCGCGGCGCCTCGGGCACCCGGCCCAGCTCCAGGCGCTCGCCGATCCGCCCGTACGCGCGGTGGACGGCCTCGAAGACCAGCACCATCAGGGGGAGCGCGACCACGATCAGCCAGGCGCCCTCCTCGAACTTGGTGGCCGTGACGACGACGGCCGAGACCCCGGTGAGCAGCGCGCCGAAGCCGTTGAGCAGGGCCTTGCCCCGCCAGCCGGCGGACCGCTCCTGCCGCCAGTGCCGGACCATGCCGACCTGGCAGATGGTGAAGCCGACGAAGACGCCGATGGCGAAGAGCGGCACCAGCGTGTTGACGTCGCCGCCGGAGAAGAGGAGCAGCAGCGCGGAGACGGCGGCCAGCGCGAGCACGCCGTGCCGGTGGACCTGGCGGTCGGCCTTGAGCCCGAAGACGTGCGGCAGGTAGTTGTCGCGGGCGAGCAGGCCCATCAGGACGGGCAGGCCGCCGAAGGAGGTGTTCGCGGCGAGCGCGAGCAGGACCACGGTCGCGAACTGCACGACGTAGAACGCCCAGTTGTGGCCCAGCGAGGCGTCCGCGAGCTGGGCGAGGACGGTGACGCCCTCGACCGGCTGGAGGTGGAAGCGGCCGATCAGGACGGACAGGCCGATCAGCATCACGCCGAGGAGCGCGCCGAGCGCGACCTCCGTGCGCTGGGCGCGGCGGGCGCGCGGGGCGCGGAAGGAGGGGACGGCGTTGGCCACGGCCTCGACGCCGGTGAGGGCGGAGCATCCGGCGGCGAACGCCTTGAGCAGCAACAGGGCGCCGACGGTGGTCGCGCCCTCGCCCAGCGCGGACGCGTGCCCGGCGGCGGCCGCGGTGCTGGCGGGCGTGTCCCGGAAGAGACCGACGGCGATGACGGCCAGGATCGAGCCGACGAAGACCGCCGTCGGCACCATGAACGCCTTGGCCGATTCGGCGATGCCGCGCAGGTTGACCCCGGTGACCAGGACCAGGACGGCCAGGCAGATCCACAGCCGGTCGGCGTAGAGGGAGGGGAAGGCGGAGGTCAGGGCGGCGACGCCGGCGGTGACCGAGACCGCCACGTTCAGCACGTAGTCCAGGACGAGGGACGCGGCGGTGACCAGGCTGGTGCGCCGGCCGAGGTGGCGCTTGGCGACGGCGTACGAGCCGCCGCCGTCCGGGAAGGCCGAGATGACCTGCCGGTAGGAGAGGACGAGCACCGCGAGCAGGGCGGCGATGGCGAGCGTCACCGGGAGGGTGAAGCCCAGGCCGTGCGCCCCGGCCGCGGCCAGGACCAGGACGACCGCCTCGGGGCCGTAGGCCACGGACGCCATCGCGTCGAGCGACAGGGCGGCCAGGCCCTGGGTGGCGGTGAGCCGGTGCCGGTCCTCTCCGGCGGGCTTCCCGGCCGCGGTATCGGGCGGTTCCTCGCCCGTCCCGCCGGGGCGTTCGTCCGTATGGGCCAGCATGGACATTTTCGGTCGTACCTCCGTGACTCCGCGCCTTCGTGACGTGGGACGCTCAGCGTGCTTCCGCGGTGACCGGGCCGCGCCCTTCGTTGGCGCTCTCTTGGCGCTTTCTGATGCTTTCTTCGCGCTTTCTTAGCGCCGGGCCGCCGCGTCAAGAGGGCGTCAGCGGGGCGTAAGGGTCGTACCACTTTGCGTCAGCGTGCCGTCAAGACCCGGCGGGGCGTTGAACGGGCGGTTCTAGCGTCACGGACATGGGACGGCGATTGATGGTGCGGGCGCGTGCGCGCACGCGCGTGACGGCCGCGAACCGGCCGCAGCGCGGGGTGCTCGCCTGGGACCGCGGCTGGCGCCGCGAGGCCCGGGCGGCGTGGTGCTGGGGCGTCGCGCTCGGCGGTGTGCTGGCCGTCGCCGATCTGGCGCGCGGCAGCCTCGACTGGCCGCGCGCCGGCTGCTGGACGGCGCTGGCCGCCGTGCTCGTGGCGGTGCTGCGGCCCGCCCGGGTCACGGCGGGCGACGGCTGGCTCGCGGCCCGCGGCCTGCTGCGCGAACGGCGCGTCCGCACGGACCTGTTGACGCTGGTGCGGCGGGCGGACGGGGTGGCGCCCCGGCTCGTCCTGCGCGACGTCGGCGGCGGCCGCGTCGAACTGGACCCGCGGGTGCTGCGGTCGAACCCGCTGCTGTGGCACGAACTCGACGCGGGGGCACGGCGGGCACGGGAGCGCGGCCTGCTCCGGGAGGGGGCGGCGGTGCTGGAGGCGGTGGGGGAGGGGGTGGACGGGCAGACGGTACGGGCGATCCTGCGGGCGTCGGGTCTGGGGTGAGGGTGCCATTTCGGCCCGTCCGGGGGTTGCCCCCTCCGGGGAGTTCGAGGACGAACGCGGCGCAGCCGCGTTGCCGCGGGCCGAGGGGCGCAGCCCCGGAAGAAACGGTGAAAGTGGGGGTACCCCCTCTGGGGGCCGGGGGCGAGCTCATACCCCCCGCGGCCACCCGTACACGACCCCCGTCAGCCGCTCCGACATCGCCCACAATCCCGCACTCGCCCGGTCGTCCCGCGTCCACCGCGCCCGTACCGACCGGACCGGCGCCCCGCGCCACAGCATCACCCGCGGTCCGAAGAAGTCGTCCTGCCGGACGTCCGGCGCCGTCGCCGCCCGCAGGGTCGGCAGCGCCCCGTCGTCCGCGCTCTGCGCGACCAGCCGGTTCGCGGCGCGGACCAGTCGTTCCGCCCATGGACGGTCCTCCATCCGCACCCCCGCGGTCTGCAGGTTCGTCGCCGCGTACCCGGGATGCGCGGCCGCCGCGACCAGCGGCGAGCCGTCCGCCGCCAGCCGCCGCGCCAGCTCGTGGACGAAGAGCAGGTTGGCGCTCTTGGAGCGGCCGTAGGCGATCCAGCGCCGGTAGCCGCCGTCCATCTGCACGTCGCGCGGATCGACCGTGCCCAGGAAGTGCATCCCGCTGGAGACGGTGACGACCCGCGCCCCGTACCCGGCCGCCCGCAGCCGCGGCAGCAGGAGCCCGGTCAGCGCGAAGTGCCCGAGGTGGTTGGTGCCGAACTGCATCTCGAAGCCGTCGACCGTGCGCCGCCGCGGCAGCGCCATCACACCGGCGTTGTTGACGAGGAGGTCCAGCCGCTCCTCCGGCAGCTCCTCCGCGAAGGCCCGTACGGACGCCAGGTCGGCCAGGTCCAGCCGGGCGAGGCGGACGTCGGCGCCGGGCACGTCCTGTCTCAGCAGCTCCTCGGCGGCCCGGCCGCGCGTCTCGTCCCGGCAGGCCAGCACCACGCGGGCGCCGCGCCGGGCGAGTTCCCGGGCCGTGACGAAGCCGATGCCGCTGTTCGCGCCGGTCACCACCGCCGTACGGCCGTGCTGGCCGGGCATGTCGTCGAGGGTCCAGCCGTTCACCTGTGCGCTCCGTCCGTGATGCGGTCGCGGTCCTGCGGTCACGTGTGATCAGCCCCGTGATCCCAGCGTAGGCGACTCCCCGAACAGGTCCACGAGCGGGCTCCATCCGTGTGGATCCGTGTGGTCGAGGCGGCTGACCTGCGACGTCTCCGGGCGTCAAAGGTGGTGAACGGTTGACGATCATTCGTACGCTGGTCATATGCCGGATCGTCTGTCTTCGGACGGTACGGAAAACGGTCCGGCCGGGCGCCGGGTCCGGGCCGTGCGGTTAGCCTGTCAACGACCTTCCTGAGTGGTGGGGGTGCCTGTGCGTTTCTCCCGGTGGAGCCGGGCCCGATGGGGCCGGGCGGCGCTGGCCGGGCTGTACGTCGTCGTGCTGGCGGCCGCCGTTCCCCGGGCCGGGGGCCACGGGAAGGACCGCAGCTGGACCAGCGAACAGGCCCAGCGCTTCTGGGGCCCCGCGCGCACCGCGGACGAGGCCCGCGACGACGACGCGGACGCCGACTCCCGCAGCGCGGCGCAGCGCATCACCGGCAGCGCGCGGCACTTCGGCGGGGTGCCCTCCGTGGGCGTCCTCTTCTACACCGGCGAGGACATGAAGAGCCACCACTGCACGGCGAGCGTGGTGCACAGTCCCAAGGGCAACCTCCTGGTCACCGCCGGGCACTGCTCGGTCGGCGAGGACGCGGCGTTCGTGCCGGACTATCAGCAGGGCGCGAAGGAACAGCCGTACGGGGTCTGGACGGTGGACCGCGTCTTCACCGACCCCAGACGCACCGACACCGGCGAGGGCTCGGACCTCGACTTCGCGTTCGCGACCGTCAGACCCGACGCCAAGGGGCGCCAGATCGAGCAGGTCACCGGCGCCAACCGGCTGGTCCGCACCCCGGGCTACGTCAACCGCGTGACCGTCATCGGCTACCCGAGCGCCGATGACGACCCGGCCGACGAGGCGATCCGCTGCACGGCGATGACCGGCCGTCTGGAGAACCACAACCAGCTGAAGATGCGCTGCGACGGCTTCTTCTCGGGCACCTCCGGCAGCCCGTGGCTGACCCACTTCGACGAGCGGACCCGCACCGGTGACCTGGTCGGCGTCCTGGGCGGACTCAACGGCGGCGGCCCGGACGGGGACAGATCGGCGCAGCTGTCGTACAGCCCCGTCAACGACGACGAGATCTTCAAGCTCTATCTGGACGCCATAAACAATCGCGAACCCAAGCGCTGATCAGTAATCCGCCCTTTCACCGTTTCTGCGGCAGCGCGCTGCGCGCGCATTTCAGCCTGTCTGGGGGTTGCCCCCTCCGGGGAGTTCGAGGACGAGCGGCGGAGCCGCGATACGGGGTCCGGGGCGGAGCCCCGAAGCGGGTCCAGGGGGCGGAGCCCCCGGTGGGGGCGCAGGGGGCGGAGCCCCCGCACCACCGCGCGGAGCGCGGTGCCGGGCCGAGGGGCGGAGCCCCGGGAGAAACGGTGAAAAGGCGGGACCGGGGCAAACCCCCCACGAACGGGCCGTACGGCCCATGCCCGTGTCCGACCCGGCAGCTACCGTCGAGGCATGAACGAGAAGCCCGTCACCGCCGGTTACGCCGAGCCGGACCTGGAGCGCTGGGCGCCCGAGCCCGACAAGCGCCCCGGCCGCACCGCATTCCAGCGCGACCGGGCCCGCGTCCTGCACTCCGCCGCCCTGCGCCGCCTCGCGGGCAAGACGCAGGTCGTCGCCCCGGGCGGCGGCAACGGCAACGGCGGCGGCGCCTGGGACGCCACCCCCCGCACCCGGCTGACGCACTCGCTGGAGTGCGCCCAGGTCGGCCGCGAGCTCGGCGCCGCGCTCGGCTGCGACCCCGACCTGGTGGAGACGGCCTGCCTCGCGCACGACCTGGGCCACCCGCCCTTCGGGCACAACGGTGAGCAGGCGCTCGACGAAGTGGCGGGCCCCTGCGGCGGGTTCGAGGGCAACGCCCAGTCCCTGCGGCTGCTCACCCGCCTGGAGCCCAAGCGCTTCGTCCCGCACCCGGAGACCGGCGAGCCGGCCAGCGTCGGCCTCAACCTCACCCGCGCCGCGCTCGACGCCGCCACCAAGTACCCCTGGCCGCGCGGCGGCCGCCCCGCCGACCCCGCGTCCCGCAAGTTCGGCGTCTACCCGGACGACCTGCCCGTCTTCGCCTGGCTCCGGCAGGGCGCCCCGGAGCACCGCAGGAGCTTCGAGGCCCAGGTGATGGACTGGTCCGACGACGTGGCCTACTCGGTGCACGACGTCGAGGACGGCCTGCACGCCGGCCACCTCGACCCCGGCCTGCTGCACGCCGGGCCCGAGCGCCGCGAGATCTTCGCCGTCGCCGCCGGCCGGCACGCCCCGGGCGCGGCGGAGGCGGAGCTCGCCGAGGCGCTCGACCGGCTGCTCGGCCAGGAGTGGTGGCCGCACGCCTTCGACGGATCGGCCGTCGCCCAGGCCCGGCTCAAGGACGCCACCAGCCAGCTCATCGGCCGCTTCTGCCTGGCGGCGGAGAACGCGACCCGCGACGCGTACGGCCCCGGGCCCCTCGGCCGGTACGGCGCCGAGCTCGTCGTCCCCCGGGAGACCCGGCTGGAGTGCGCCGTGCTCAAGGCCGTCGCCGACCGCTACGTCATCCAGCGCGAGGACCAGGAGAAGCTCCGCGCCGAGCAGCGCGTGGTCATCGCCGAGCTCGCGGACCGCCTCGTGGCCCGCGCCCCCGACGGCCTCGACCCCCAGTTCCGTGCCCTGTTCACCGAGGCCGCCGACGACGCGGGCCGGCTGCGGGCCGTGATCGACCAGATCGCCGCCCTCACCGACGCCTCCGCGCGCTCCCTGCACGCCCGGCTCACCGCCTCTCCGCCGGGGCGCGCGGACCGCGGGGCACCCTGAGGGGGCATCCGCGCGGGCAGTCCCTCTTCCGGCGGCCCGCCGGGTGCGGCACGCTCGCACTGGCCGTTGTCCGGCGCCCGGCCGGGGACGGTGACCACACCGAGGACGCACGACCGACACCGGGGACGCACACGTAGGCGCGGGCGCCCGTCAGGGCCCGCCGCGCGACAGCGAGGAGGCAGCAAGTGGTGGATGCGAACCAGACGTTCGTCATCGTCGGAGGCGGGCTCGCCGGCGCGAAGGCCGCCGAGACGCTCCGCGCGGAGGGGTTCACCGGCCGGGTGATCCTCGTCTGCGACGAACGCGACCACCCCTACGAGCGTCCACCGCTCTCCAAGGGGTACCTGATCGGCAAGGACGAGCGCGACAGCGTCTTCGTGCACGAGCCCGCCTGGTACGCCCGGTCCGACATCGAGCTGCACCTCGGCCAGCCCGCCGTCCACCTCGACCGCGAAGCGCGCACCGTGCGCCTGGGCGACGGCACCCTCGTCCACTACGACCGGCTGCTGCTGGCCACCGGCGCCGAGCCGCGCCGCCTGGACATCCCCGGCACCGGCCTGGCCGGCGTCCACCACCTGCGCCGCCTCGCGCACGCCGAGCGGCTGCGCGGCGTCCTGGCCTCCCTCGGCCGCGACAACGGCCACCTCGTCATCGCCGGCGCCGGCTGGATCGGCCTCGAAGTGGCCGCCGCCGCCCGCGGCTACGGCGCCGAGGTGACCGTCGTCGAGTCCGAGCCCACGCCGCTGCACGCCGCCCTCGGCCCCGAGCTCGGCCAGCTCTTCACCGACCTGCACAGCGAGCACGGCGTCCGCTTCCACTTCGGCGCCCGGCTCACCGAGATCACCGGCCAGGACGGCATGGTGCTGGCCGTGCGTACCGACGACGGCGAGGAGCACCCCGCCCACGCCGTCCTCGCCGCCATCGGCGCCGCCCCGCGCACCGCGCTCGCCGAGGCCGCCGGCCTGGCCCTGGTCGACCGCGAGGACGGCGGGGGCATCGCCGTCGACGCCTCGCTGCGCACTTCCGACCCCGACATCTACGCGGCCGGTGACGTCGCGGCCGCCGAGCACCCCTGGATGGGCGTCCGCCTGCGGGTCGAGCACTGGGCCAACGCCCTCCACGAGGGCCCGGCCGCCGCCCGCGCCATGCTGGGCCGGGAGGTCGCCTACGACCGCGTCCCCTACTTCTACTCCGACCAGTACGACCTGGGCATGGAGTACTCGGGCTACGCCCCGCCCGGCTCGTACGACCAGGTGGTGTGCCGGGGCGACGTCGGCAAGCGCGAGTTCGTCGCCTTCTGGCTCAAAGAGGGCAGGGTGCTGGCCGGGATGAACGTGAACGTGTGGGACGTCACCAAGACCGTCCAGAAGCTCATCCGTTCCGGTGCCACGCCCGGTGCCGAGGCGCTGGCCGACCCGGGGGTCCCGCTGGAGTCGCTGCTCCCGTGAGCCCGCGGGGCCGGCGTGTCCGCGGCCGCCAGTAGACTTCACGCGTGGCAGGCAGGATCAACGATGACGATGTGAAGGCGGTCCGGGACGCCGTCCCGATCGACGCCGTCGTGTCCGAGTACCTCCAGCTCCGCAACGCCGGCGGCGGCAATCTCAAGGGCCTGTGCCCCTTCCACGACGAGAAGTCCCCGTCCTTCCACGTCAGCCCAGCCAAGGGGCTGTACCACTGCTTCGGCTGCCAGGAAGGCGGGGACACGGTCGACTTCGTGATGAAGATCGACCACCTCTCCTTCGCCGAGACCATCGAGCGGCTCGCCGCCCAGGCCGGCATCACCCTGCGCTACGAGGAGGGCGGCTACACCCCGGGCCGCCAGCAGGGCGAGCGCACCCGCCTGGTCGAGGCGCACAAGGTCGCCGCCCAGTTCTACGCCGAGCAACTGGGCGGCGCCGAGGCCGAGATCGCGCGGAAGTTCCTCGCCGGCCGCGGCTTCGACCAGTCCGCCGCCGCGCACTTCGGCGTCGGCTACAGCCCCGCCGGCTGGGACCACCTCACCCGCTTCCTGCGCGGCCGCGGCTTCAGCGACAAGGAGCTGATCCTCTCCGGCCTCTCCCAGGACGGCCGCCGCGGCCCCATCGACCGCTTCCGCGGCCGCCTGATGTGGCCCATCCGCGACATCACCGGCGACGTCGTCGGCTTCGGCGCCCGCAAGCTCCGCGACGACGACAACGGCCCGAAGTACCTCAACACCCCCGAGACCCCCATCTACCGCAAGTCGCACGTCCTGTACGGCATCGACCTGGCGAAGAAGGACATCGCCAAGGGCAACCGGGCGGTCGTCGTCGAGGGCTACACCGACGTGATGGCCTGCCACCTGGCCGGCGTCACCACCGCCATCGCCACCTGCGGCACCGCCTTCGCCGGCGAGCACGTCAAGATCCTGCGCCGGCTCCTGATGGACAACTCCCGCGCCAAGGTGATCTTCACCTTCGACGGCGACGCGGCCGGCCAGCGCGCCGCCCTGCGCGCCTTCGAGGACGACCAGAAGTTCGCCGCCCACACCAACATCGCCGTCAGCCCCGGCGGCATGGACCCCTGCGAGCTGCGCCTGGACCGCGGCGACGAAGGGGTGCGCGCGCTGATCGAGGAGAGCACCCCGCTCTTCGAGTTCGCGATCCGCTCCGTCGTCGCCCGGCACGAGGTGGACACCCCCGAGGGCCAGGCGGCCGCCCTCGAGGAGGCCGCCCCCATCGTCGCCGGCATCAAGGACAGCTCCATCCGCCACCAGTACGCGGTGCGCCTCGCCGGCCTGCTGGGCATCCTCGACACCCAGTTCGTCGTCATGCGGGTCGGCCAGCTCGCCCGCTGGGCCCGCGAGCGGGCCGAGCGCGGCGACAGCCGGCAGCGGCCCGCGGCCGCCCGCCCCGCCGCCGACGGGCCCGCCCGCCCGCCCGCCCCCCGCGGCCCCGCGCTCAACCTGCGCAGCCCCGCCCACCGCACCGAGCGCGAGCTGCTCAAGCTCGCCCTCCAGCACCCCGAGCTGGTCGCCCCCGCCTTCGACGCCTACGGGGAGGACGAGTTCACCGCCGCGCCCTACGCCGTCGTCCGCCGCGCCATCGAGCAGGCCGGCGGCGTCGCGGCGGCCGACGGGGAGTACCTGACCCGGGTGCGCGACGCCGCCCCCGACGACACGGTCCGCTCGATGGTCACCGAGCTGGCCGTGGAGCCCGTCCACGCCCGCACGGTCGACGAGGTCTACGCCGGGACGCAGCTGGTCCAGGTCCGGCTGCGGGCCGTCGAGCGGCGCGTCAAGGAGGTCCAGGGCAGCCTGGTCCGCCTGGGCGCCACCTCCTCGCCGGACCATCTGGCCGCCGTGCAGAACGAGTTGTGGGTGCTCCAGCAGTACGGCAAGTCGCTCCAGGACCGCGGCGCCGCGGCCCTCTGACGCAACCGCCGACGGGACGCGCCCTTCCCTCACTGGCTCACCGGTGGGGGCGGCACCCCCATCACCGGCCGCCCGTCACCCGGGGCTCACCCGCCGACCACAGAAAGTGGCCGCACGCCCCTCGTGGCGGGACCTCGTCGTGCCCCACACTGGTGGGCGGTGCCTGAGTCCTCCGGAGCAGTGGCACGGACCGGGAACCCCCGCGAACCGCTCGGCCGCCGCCGCGCCGAGTCCTCTGCCCACGCAGCGATCACCCTGGAGGTCGCCCCCGTGCAGACCCGGACCCCCACCATCGCCGAGGCCCCCGCCCGCCCGGCACCGGCCGTGCCGAGGCAGCCCGGCCCGCCCCCGACCGAGATCCTCGACAGTCGGCCGCCGGAGCGCGAGCGGCGCCCGGACACCGGCGGCCCGTCCTCCGACCTGTTCCGCCAGTACCTGCGCGAGATCGGCCGCATCCCGCTGCTCACGGCGGTCGAGGAGGTCGAGCTGGCCCGCCGGGTGGAGGCCGGGCTGTTCGCCGAGGAGAAGCTCTCCACCCACCCCGACCTCGACACCGCCCTCGCCCTGGACCTCGACCGGCTGGTGGTGCTCGGCCGGATGGCCAAGCGCCGCCTCATCGAGGCCAACCTGCGCCTGGTGGTGTCCGTCGCCAAGCGCTACATCGGCCGCGGGCTGACCATGCTCGACCTCGTCCAGGAGGGCAACCTGGGCCTGATCAGGGCGGTCGAGAAGTTCGACTACGCCCGCGGCTACAAGTTCTCCACGTACGCGACCTGGTGGATCCGCCAGGCCATGTCCCGCGCGCTGGCCGACCAGGCCCGCACCATCCGGGTGCCGGTGCACGTCGTCGAGCTGATCAACCGCGTCGTCCGCGTCCAGCGCCGCATGCTCCAGGAGCGCGGCAGCGAGCCCACCGCCGAGGAGGTCGCCGCCTACCTCGACCTCTCCGAGGAGCGGGTCAGCGAGGTGCTGCGCCTCGCCCAGGAGCCGGTGTCCCTGCACGCGCCCGTCGGCGAGGAGGACGACGTCGCCCTCGGCGACCTCATCGAGGACGGCGACGCCGCCTCGCCCGTCGAGTCCGCGGCCTTCCTGCTGCTGCGCGAACACCTGGAGGCGGTCCTCTCCACCCTCGGCGAGCGCGAGCGCAAGGTCGTGCAGCTGCGCTACGGGCTGGTGGACGGGCGTCCGCGCACCCTGGAGGAGATCGGCCGGATATTCGGCGTCACCCGGGAGCGGATCCGCCAGATCGAGTCCAAGACCCTCAACAAGCTCCGCGACCACGCCTTCGCCGACCAGCTGCGGGGCTATCTGGACTAGATCTGGACCAGATCCGGACTACTGGCCGTTCCCGAACGCCCCGGGATGCGTCTGCTCGCGCACGGTCCCGTACTGCTGCCGCACGGCCTGGCCGGCCGGCAGCTCCTCGCCCGGCTCGTGCACCTGCCCGGCGCCGTACGGCCAGTGCGGCGGCTCCTGCGGGGAGCGGACGCCGTGCTGCACCCCCAGCGACCAGGCGGCCTGCCGGGCCGCGCCCAGCGCCGCCCAGTCCGCCGGCTGCGGGACGACGACCTGGGTGCCGAACAGCGCCGGCGCCAGCGCCCGCACCGCGGGCAGCTCCGCCGCGGCGCCCAGCAGGAAGACCCGCCGCACCACGACGCCGCGCCCGCGCAGCACGTCCAGCGCGTCGGTGAGCCCGCACAGCATGCCCTCGAACGCGGCCCGCGCCAGGTGCTCCGGCTTCATGCTCTCGCGCCGCAGCCCGGTCAGCGTCCCGGCCGTGTGCGGCAGGTGCGGGGTCCGCTCGCCCTCCAGATAGGGCAGCAGCACCATTCCGTACGCGCCCCAGGAGGAGCGCAGCGCCAGCTCGGACAGTCCCGCCAGGTCCGTCCCCAGCAGCTCGGCCGTGCCGCGCAGCACCCGGACCGCGTTCTGCGTGTGGACGACGGGCAGGTGCATGCCGGTCGCGTCGGCGAACGAGGTGATCGTGCCCTGCGCGTCCGCCAGCGCCTGGTGGTGCACGGCGAAGACCGAACCGGAGGCCCCCAGCGAGACCACCGCGTCCCCGGGGCCCACGCCCAGGCCGAAGGCCGCCGCCATCGTCTCGCCCGTCCCGGCGGAGATGAGCAGCCCCTCGGGGGTGTGCCCGGCCGGCTCCGCGGGCGCGAGCACGTCCGGCAGCGCGGCCTGGTGCCCCAGGGCCAGCTCCACGAGGTCCGGCCGCCAGCCGCCGGTGGCCGCCGACCAGTAGCCGGTGGCGGACGCGGCGCCGCGGTCCGTGGTGCGCCGCGCCGGGCGCCCCAGCAACTGCCACACCAGCCACTCGTGCGGCTGGAGCAGCATCGCCGTGCGCGTCGCCGACTCGGGCTCGTTCCGCGCCAGCCAGCGCAGCTTCGCCACCGCCAGCTGGGCCTGCGGCACCGTGCCCACGGCCTGCGCCCACGCGGCCCGGCCGCCCAGCGCGTCCGTGAGGTCGGCGGCCGCGGCCTGCGCCCGTTTGTCGTTGCCCAGCAGCGCGGGACGGACGAGCACGCCGCCCGCGTCCAGCGCCAGCAGCCCGTGCTGCTGCGCCGAGACGCCGATGGCCTGCACACCCTCCAGCAGCCCGCCCGCGGCGGCCTCGCCCAGGGAGATCAGCCAGCCCTGGGGGTCGCCCTCGGCGGCGGACGGCGGGTGCGGCGCGTACCCCTGGCGGAGCACGGTGCCCGTGTCCGCGTCGCAGACGACGATTCGTGTGCTCTCGCTGGAACTGTCCAGCCCGGCGACTATCCCCATGCGGAGGATGATGCCAAACCTTCCCGTCCGTCCCGCATCCGGTGCTTCGGCTCAGGTGTTGCTGGTGCCCCACTCGTCCTCGTCGTCGCCCCGCTGCTCGCGCAGCGAGCGCACCCGGTCGGCCACCGAGGCGGGGATCCGGTCGGCGGCCTTGTCGAAGGCGCGGGTGGCCAGCGACCGGCCGTTCACCGCGGCCGCCTCCGCGGTGTTGCGCACCACGGGGTTCTGCGCGATCCGCTGCGCCCCCTTGCGCAGCGCCTCGTACCGCTCGCGGCCGGCCCGCGCGCCGAACACGTACCCGACGGCAGCCCCAGCGATGAACGTCAGCCGGTAGCGCATCCCGCACCGTCCTTCCCTCGGATCCCCTGAATCCCGCCTGAATCCCGCGCGACCGCGGGCCCGGCCCACCGCCTGCCCGGTGTCCCCGGAGATCACTCCCGGGATACCGATTGGCGGAGCACCCCCCTGCTTGCGCTAATGTATGTCTCGCAGCGAGCGCACGCCGCCCGGGAGACCGGACGAAGATGCATTCGAGGCAACGCGACAATCCCCTGTAGCTCAATTGGCAGAGCAGCCGGCTGTTAACCGGCAGGTTACTGGTTCGAGTCCAGTCGGGGGAGCGCGATCCTCTGTAGCTCAATTGGCAGAGCAGCCGGCTGTTAACCGGCAGGTTACTGGTTCGAGTCCAGTCGGAGGAGCCACCCGGAGAAGGACCCCCCGCCGGGGGTCCTTTTTTCGTGCCCGGATTCGCGCCGGGCGGGAACCGATCCCGCCACGGCCGAAGTCCTCAAGGTCAGGCTGGTCACACGATGTGCCCCCACCGGGGCAGCAGATCGTATGAGCGGCTATGCTGCGGCAGACGGCGCGCACAGATGTGCGCGACGCGCCGTGAACGGGGCGGTAGCTCAGCCGGTTAGAGCAGCGGACTCATAATCCGTCGGTCGTGGGTTCGAGTCCCACCCGCCCCACTTCGCGGCTCAGGTGCAGAAACGATCCGAGCTGCACCTCTCTCATGGACCGGCATGGACCGGCTACTCGTTGGCCCCCGCCGGCGACACATTGGTGTGGTCCACCGCCGCCCGCAGCGCCCGGGCCAGCCGCACGCCGTCGTCGATGCCCCAGAAGTGCAGGAAGAACAGCCGCGGTTCCTCGAACAGCATGTGGCTGTGGATCGAGACGATGTCGACCCCGCCCTGCCGCAGGGCCCGGACGACGTGCTGCATCTCCTGACCCGTCATCACGAAGTCCCCGCTGATGATCGCCCGGCCCCGGCCGACCGGCTGGAAGGAGATCGCCGTCGTCGCACCCGTCATCCGCGGCAGGACGCGGTCGTGGTCGATAATCGTCTCCCGCCGGGCGAAGGTGATCTTGTAGATCTCGCCCTCGGTGCCGCCCTTGGTGCCCAGCGCCTCGTCGATGCCGGAGGTGTCCAGGTCGACGTCGGCCGGCTCCGGGATGCCGGCCGAGGGCGGGGTGCCGGTGACCGCCAGCGCCTCCCGCAGGGCCCGGGCGAGCATCAACTCGTCGCGGTGGAGCCCGTGGATGTGCATCCACCACACGTGCGGCTCGTGGGAGAGCAGGTGCTTGTGGATCGCCGTCTGTCCGATCCCGTGCCCGTCCAGGACGTCGATCACCCGCTGCATCTCGCCCTCGGTGACCGCCATGTCGCCCATCAGCATCGTCCGCCCGTCCTCGTACCGGACGAAGGAGACGAACGACCCGATGCCCAGGCTCGGGGCGAGGGAGTGCCCGTACGACTTCACCCGCAGGTCGTGCCGGAGGAACCCCATCCGGTAGACCTGGTCGCCGCCCATCCGGCCCTTGTGCGACAGCACGTCGGTGACGCCCTGCCAGTGGGACTCGGCGGTGTTCACCGGATGGATCAGTCTCCGGTCGTGGCACGGATCCGTGGTGCGGCGGCCGTCGTCGTGGGCCCGCGCCGTGCCGGTGCCGGCCAGCATCGGGGCGAGGGCGGCGGTGGCGAGCACGAGACGCCGCGAGGTCGCCGCGCGTGCCGGCCGGTCGGGAGATCCGTCACCGTTCTGCGGTCTGTCGCCGGTCATACAAGAACACCTCCGCCGATGATGTAACCACGGTCACACCGCTTGTCCGCGGAGGCGGCTGTAGGCCGAACGGTGGCCGCGGAATACGGTGCGGCGTCGCCCGGTTACCGATCCTGAGCCGTACGAACCGGGCCACACACGACCATCGGAAGCGGGTAGGCACGTATGAGCAGCACCGTGGAGCTCACCAAGGACAACTTCGACGACGTCGTCTCGGGCGCCGACTTCGTCCTCATCAACTTCTGGGCCACCTGGTGCGGTCCGTGCAAGCGATTCGCGCCCGTCTACGACCGCGTGGCCGCCAAGCACGAGGACCTGGTCTTCACCAAGGTCGAGACCGACTCCCAGGCCGAGCTCTCGGCCGCCTTCGAGATCAGCTCCGTGCCGACGCTGATGATCGTCCGGGACAACATCGCGGTGTACGCCCAGCCGGGCGCGCTGCCGGAGGCCGCTCTGGAGGACGTCATCCGGCAGGCCCGCGCCCTGGACATGGACGAGGTCCGGGCGTCGGTGGCCGAGGCGCAGGCGAAGGCCGGGGAGGGCTCCGGCCCCGCCAATGGCTGAGCTGCTGCTCGTCCGGCACGGCGAGACCGAGTGGAGCCGCGACGGCCTCCACACCAGCTGGACCGACAAGCCGCTGACCGCGCGCGGCGAGCGCCAGGCGGCCGCCCTGCGGCCGTTGCTCGCGGCGCGCCGGGTCGGCCACGTCCTGGTGAGCCCGCTGGCGCGGGCGCGGCGCACCGCCGAGCTGGCGGGGCTGCGGGACGCCGTGGTCGAACCGGGCCTGCGGGAGTGGGACTACGGCGGCTACGAGGGCGTCACCACCGCCGAGATCCACCGCACCCGGCCGGACTGGTTCCTCTTCGACGACGGGGTCGTCCCCGGGCC
The DNA here is from genome assembly GCF_015999245.1 of Streptomyces sp. AV19. Classification (GTDB taxonomy): domain Bacteria; phylum Actinomycetota; class Actinomycetes; order Streptomycetales; family Streptomycetaceae; genus Streptomyces. The sequence continues at coordinate 738,031 of NZ_JAEAMR010000003.1, forward strand.
CGCCGGGCACCCGGGGGAGTCGCCCGCCGAGGCCGGGGCGCGCGCCGACCGGGTGCTGGCCCGGATCGGCCCGTGGCTGGACGAGGACGGGGGCGACGTGGTGCTCGTCGGTCACGCGCACTTCCTGCGGGTGCTGACGGCCCGTAGGCTCGGCCTGCCGCCCGCGGCCGGGGCGCTGTTCCGGCTGGACACCGGGACGGTGAGCCGGATCGGCACCGAGCACGGGCGTCCGGCGCTGGTGGCGTGGAACGCGGCCGGGGCCGCGCCGGCGCGGGACGCGGCCGTCCCGGGCCAGGACGGACGCGCCGGGACCGCCGCCGTCTCCGTATGATCGTTTGGGCCCGGGCCCCCGGGCCCACCCACCCCTCTGGAGGACCTCCGTGGCCACGACCCGTACCGCGCACACCGTCTGGGAGGGCGAGCTGCTCTCCGGCAGCGGCACCGTCACCTTCGACTCGTCCGGCATCGGCTCCCAGCCGGTCTCCTGGCCGTCCCGCGCCGAGCAGGCCAACGGCAAGACGAGCCCGGAGGAGCTGATCGCCGCCGCTCACTCCAGCTGCTTCAGCATGGCGCTCTCGCACGGTCTGACGGGCGCGGGCACCCCGCCCACCCGCCTGGAGACCAAGGCCGACGTCACCTTCCAGCCGGGCGAGGGCATCACCGGCATCCACCTCTGGGTCCGGGGCGAGGTGCCCGGCCTGGACGAGGACGGCTTCATCGCCGCCGCCGAGGGCGCCAAGAAGAACTGCCCGGTCAGCCAGGCGCTCACCGGGACGACGATCACCCTCACCGCCGAGCTCGCCTGACGCCTGTCAGCAGGGTCCCCGAGGCGAGCAGCGCCACGCCGCCCGCCGTGAGGGCCAGTGGCCACACCGGGCCGTGGCGGTTCACCAGCCACGCCCCGGCGGCCGCCCCGAGCGCCATGGCCAGCACCGACCCCACCCGTCGTCCGAGGTAGGGGTCGGTGCCCCCGGCCGGGCGGGAGTCCGCGGCGAGTCCGGTCAGGGTGCGGGTCAGGATGACCGTCATCATGTCCGGCACGGCCAGCCGCCGGACGGTGGCGACCCGCAGCCCCATCGCCAGCGCCAGCACGGAGATCACGGCGTAGCGCCGGCCCTCCCCTCCCGGGCCGGTCGCCAGTGCCGCCGCCGCGCCGACGAGCAGTGCCTCGGCGGCCAGTGCCCCGCCGATCCACAGCCGCCTCGGCCGTCCCTCCATCACCACCCCGAACCGTCCGCCGAGCAGCGCCCCCACCAGGAAGCCGCCCACGGCCAGCCCCGAGGCGGGCACCGAGAAACCGGCCGCACCGGCGGCCGAGAAGCCCAGGAAGACGACGTTGCCGGTCATGTTCGCGGTGAAGACGTGACCCAGCCCGAGGAAGCTCACCGCGTCGACGGCACCGGCGGCGACGGTGAGCGCCAGCAGCGTGGCGAGCAGGGGCCGCGGCGTCCGGTGCGTCACGCCCTCATGGTCGCAGCGTGGCGTGGACGACGAGGTTCCGCGCGGGCCGTTCGCCGGGGTCCGGGGCGCCCGCGCACGTGACCAGGAGCAGCTTCCGCTCCTGCGATGCCGGCTGCTCCTTCCGGGCGACGGGCACGCTCTTCTCGACGGTCTCGGTCCGGGTGACGACGAAGTGCAGCACCCGGCCGTCGCCCCGCTCGACGTCGATCACCGTGCCCTCGTCCACGGCGTCCAGCTTCCGGAAGACCGCCGTCCGGCCGTCCCGGTCGTCCCGGTGCCCGATGATCACGGCGACGCCGCGCTCGCCGGGGATGGCGCCGCCGCTGTACCAGCCGGCCGTCATCCCCTGCTCGGGCGGCGGGCCCTGGACGCTGCGGTCCTTGCCGAGGGTGTTGACGCGGATCAGCGGGCTGTCCACGCCGAGGGACGGGATGCGCACCCGCTGCGGCTCGTCGGCCGACGCCGGGGTGCCGATGGCCTTGTCGTCGACGCCGCCGACGCGCCCGAAGCAGCCGCCGCCCAGCAGGGCCAGGGGCAGCGCCAGACAGGCCAGCCCGGCGAGGCCGAGGGCGATCTGGCGTGCACGGGACATGGATCCGCTCCGGTTCGGGGGCAAAGGACGGGCCCCACGCTACGGAGGCCCGCCGTGCGGCCGCCTCGGGTAAACGGCCAGAGTTGCCGGCCCCGCATCAGCCGAAAGGATGAGGCCCGCGGTTCGGAACAGACGCGGTCGATTCAGCGCACGAGTCGCTGGAAGAGGCCCCACGTGAACTCCGCCACGTGCTCCGCGCGGCGGCCGGACGCGTCCGGGGCCGTGAAGGCGAGCTGCCAGCGGGTGGGGGCGGTGCCCTCCATGGGGCGGGCGGGGGCGAAGGCGCGGGCGGTCTCGTCCACCGTGCAGGACCAGGGGGTCAGGTCCTCGACGGTGCGCGGGGCGGGGGAAGGGGCGCCGGGGGCGCGGACGAGCCATTCGTTCCAGACGGCGCCGCCCGGGGCGGTGAGGACCTCGAAGCGGAGGTCCGGCCAGAGGGGGACGGGCCAGGTCGCGGCCCGCGCGGTGAGGTCGCCGACGCGGCGCTCGGCGACGTGCTCCGGCGGGCCGAGGACGGAGCGGTAGCGGGGGCCCGCGCCGCGGCGGCGGGGGGAGTGGAGCATGGCCTGCCAGCGGCGGTTGGCCTCGCGCATCTCGGCCCGGGTGACGTGGAGTCGGCGGAGGGCGTCCTCGACGAGGTCCGGCTGATGGTCGGCCATGCGACGGAGGAGGACGAGCTGGAAGTCGAGGGGGGTGAAGGGGGCGGGGTCCATGGGGTCATGGTGGTGCACGGGGCGGGTGGGCGGAGGGGGTTTCACTCCGCCTCCCCCGACTCTCCTGCGTCCCTTGCTTCCCCCGCCTCTCCCGCTTCCCCTAGCGCCTCTCCCACCTCTCCCGCTTCCCCCAGCATTCGCCGCAGCAGGTCCCGCAGCGTCGTCCGCTCCTCCGGCGACAGGCGGCTCAGGGGTTCGCGCGCGAAGTCCAGGCCCTCGCGCAGGCGCTCCGCCGTCCCGCGGCCGTCGGGGGTGACCGCGGCCACCTTGACGCGGCGGTCGGCCGGGTCCGGGCGGCGCTCGACCAGGCCGCGGGCGGCGAGGCGGTCGACGATGCCCGTCACGTTCGACGGCTCGCACTTGAGCCGCTCCGCGATCCGCCGCATCGGCAGCGGCTCGCGGGCCAGGAGGGCGAGGACGCGGGCCTGGGCGCCGGTGAGGGAGTGGCGGGCGGCCGCCTCGTCGTACTCCTCGTGGTAGCGCACCACGACCGTCCCGATGAGGTCCACGACTTCGACGGTCAGAGGGTCGGGGCTCTTCCGGGGTGCCGGTGTCGACGACAGTGCCATGGGACCAGCCTACCCGGTTGCTTGACAACATAAAATATCTAGGTCAACTATTGTTTCATCTGCTGAAGCAAATAGGAGGCCCTCACCGTGTCCATTCCCGCCACCGCCCGCGCCTGGCACCTCGTCTCCCGCCCGGTCGGCGAGCCGAGGCCCGGGGACTTCGCGCTCCGCGAGGAGCCCGTCGCCGAGCCCGCCGACGGGCAGATCGTCGTCCGCAACCTCCACCTGTCCGTCGATCCGTACATGCGCGGGCGGATGAGCGACCGCAAGTCGTACGTGCCGCCGTACGTGCTCGACCGGCCGATGACCGGCGGCGCCGTGGGCGAGGTCGTCGCCTCGCGGGCCGAGGGGTTCGCCGTGGGCGACCACGTCCTGCACGACCTGGGCTGGCGCGAGTACGCCGTGCTCGACGCCGCGAACGCGTTCCGGGTGGACGCGGGCGCCGCGCCGCTCTCCGCCTACCTCGGCGCCCTCGGCATGCCCGGGATGACCGCCTATGCGGGTCTGCTGGACGTCGCCTCCTTCCGGGAGGGGGACGCCGTCTTCGTCTCCGGCGCAGCCGGGGCGGTGGGCAGCATGGTCGGGCAGATCGCCCGGCTCAAGGGGGCCTCGCTGGTCGTCGGCAGCGCGGGCTCGGACGAGAAGGTGCGCCGGCTCGTAGAGGAGTACGGCTTCGACGCGGCGTTCAACTACAAGAAGGACGGCCCGGTCGCGGAGCAGCTCGCGGAGGTGGCGCCCGACGGGATCGACGTCTACTTCGACAACGTCGGCGGGGAGCACCTGGAGGCGGCGATCGGGGCGCTGCGGCCGCACGGGCGGGCGACGCTGTGCGGGGCGATCGCGCAGTACAACGCGACGGAGCCGGTGCCGGGGCCGAACAATCTGGCGCTGGCGATCGGGAAGCGGCTGCGGCTGCAGGGCATGATCGTCATGGACCACGGGGCGCTGCGGCCGCGGTTCGTGGAGGAGGTGGGGGGCTGGGTCCGCTCGGGGGAGCTGAAGCGGGACGAGACCGTCGTCCATGGTGTGGAGCGGGCCGTGGACGCGTTCCTCGGGCTGCTGCGCGGGGACAACACGGGCAAGATGATCGTCAGCCTGGGTGGCTGACGGGGTTTTCTCCCCGCCCCGCCCTTTCACCGTTTCCCGGGGCGGGGCCCCGGCCCCGAGCCGCCCTCCGGGCGGCAGCCCCCGGATTCGTGCGCGGCGCGGGCGGGCGGGGCTCCGCCCCTGCGCCCCGCCGGGGGCTGCGCCCCCTGGACCCCGGGTCCATGCTCCGTGCGGGTGGGTGGGGCTGTGCCTCCTGTGCCCCGGGCCCGCGTTCCGCGCGGGGCTTTGGCCCGTCATCCCGCCGGGGCTGCGCCCCCCGGACTCGGGCCCGTGCTTCGCGTGGGTGGGTGAGGCTCCGCCCCTGCGCTCCACCGGGGCTCCGCCCTCGGGGCCGCGCGCTGCGCGGGCGGGGCTCCGTCCCATGTGCCACCGCGCTCAGCGGGTGGGCGGGGGCTTCGCCCCCTGCCCGTCCCTCGTGCATCGCCCTCCGGGCGATGGCGGTTCAGCGGGCCGGCAGGCCGGCTTCCACGCCGGTCTCGACATCGGCCTTCGCCAGCACCAGCCCCGCATCCGCACGTTCCGCCAGGACGCGGCCGTCGGGGCCCCAGACGGCGCTCAGGCCGCAGGCCGTGAAGGCGCCCGACGGGCCCACGTGGTTGGCCAGGGCCACGTACAGGGCGTTGTCCCGGGCCATGGCCGGGTAGAGGGTGGCCAGTTTGCGGGGGCCGTCCTCCGTGTCGTGGAGGGAACTCGCCAGCAGGAGGCGGCAGTTGTCGGCGGCCGCGCGGGCGGCCACGTCGGGGAACGACGTGTCGTAGCAGATCGCCAGGGCGGCGCGGACGCCGTCGACGGTGAAGCGGCCGTCCGCCGTGCCGGGGACGAAGCCCGCCGCCTGCTCCGTCTCCGTCACGTGGACCTTGTCGTAGCGGGTGAGGAGTGAGCCGTCGGGGCCGTAGACGTACGAGGTGATGGTGGGGCCGTGATCGGACCGGGCGGGGCAGTTGACCACCGCGGTGACGGCGGACGCGCGGCACGCCTCGCGCAGGGGGGACAGTTCCGGGGCGTCGGGGGCGAAGGACAGCAGGTCCGGGTCGGCGTTGACGGCGGCCGGCTCGTAGCCGGTGACGGCCAGTTCCGGGAAGACGACCAGGGTCGCGCCGGCCCCGGCCGCCTCCGCTATGAGGCCGGCCATGGCCTCGACGTTGGCCGCGACCTCGCACGGCCGGGGCGTGAACTGCGCACTCGCGATGATCATGCCCTCATCATGGCCGGTGCACGGTGCCCGCGGCCACCCCGATCAGCGATCGGACCTGGGCGACGATCGCCCGGCGGTTCCGCTCGAAGTCGGGGTCCGTGACGCGGCCCCCGGCCGGCCCGTTGCCGTCGGCGAACCGCAGGACGGGCGTGTGGAGATGGCCGCCGGGGACGCGCAATCGCATCACGTCGCGCAGCAGGGTCGCCCGGTAGGCGATCTCGTTGGAGAGGTAGTCGCCCCCGCCGCCCGCGCGCGCCGCCGAGCCGGGCGTCGGGCCGTCCGGGCGCTCGACGGGCGTCGTCGAACCGGCCGGGACCTCGGTGACGGACGTGTTGTCGTGGACGGGGTACGGACCGGTCGTCGTCGAGGTGAGGACGGCGTACGGGAGGGTTGTGCGGGTCCACTGGGGCTGAGGGTGCTGCCGTACGGGGACGGGCGCCGGCCCGCGCCGCAGGCCCTCGTTGTCCGTCCCGGAGCCGCGCCACGCCCCGTTGGTGCGCTCGACGTCGAAGCGGCCCGGGCGGCCCTGGCTGATGGTGGTGAAGAGGTCGGCCCGGCGGGGGCCCGGGCGGAAGTGCGGCAGGAGCGTCCGCTCGACCGTGCCCCGGGCGAAGTCGTCCCAGCGGACGGGGAAGACGGTGGCCTCGATCCGGGCCGGGCCCGAGGGGGTGTTGACGGTGGTGCCGTCCAGGGCGAGCGCCGACGCGCCGGACGGGTTGGAGCGCCGTATGTCGTCGTCGAGCTGGAACGGGTCGAAGCCGGTCACCAGCACCCGCTTGACGCCGCGGCCCGCCGGGAAGCCGATCGAGTCCTGGCCGCGGGAGGTGCGTTCCAGGGAGGCGAGCAGGTCCGCGCGCCGCCGCTCGGAGAGGGGGAACGGGGGCTGCCAGCGGTGCAGCGTCCTCGTCAGGTCCAGCCGCGCCCAGTACAGCGGGCGGTCGTCGTCGCGCGGCAGGTCGCCGGCGCGGACGGTCCCCCGCCCCTGGGCCCGGTCCACCGCGTGCCGCCACAACCGCCGCCCGGTGTCGGCCGTCAGCCGCTCGGCCTGCCGCGGGGTGCGCGCACGCGCCAGCGCGGCGGCGAACCCGGCGCCCTCCCCGTCGAATCCGCCGCGCCGCAGGATCTCCTGCGGGACGGCGGATTCCAGGCGGCTCTCCTCACGGGTGAGTGGGGCTTCGGCCGCCGCCCGAGCGGGATCGGCGAGGGCGGGGACGGTCAGGAGCGCGGCGAGAAGAGCGGCGCTCCGGGCGGACGATGTGCGCGTGGTGATTCCCATGAGGCCGTATGAAACCAATGGGAGGGGGAAGGCGGTAGGTGTATGTCAACCACCGGTCCATAGCGGCGATTTCGCGCCACAATGGCCGGATGGATATAGCCGAGTTCACGGGAGTTCACCAGGCTGTCATCAGTGGTTCGCCATGGGCGGCCCCACCGTTGTTCGGCACGGCCGCCGGCCAGGGCGTCCGGCAGTTCGCCGAACTGGGCCTGGCCCTGCTGCTGTCGCTGCTCATCGGGCTGGAGCGGGAGCTCCAGCAGAAGAGCGCGGGGTTGCGCACCCACACGCTGGTCGGGGTGGGGAGCGCGCTGTTCATGGAGGTGTCGATCCACGGGTTCGGCTCCCTCGCGGACGTCACCGGCGAGGCCCGGGTGGACGTCTCGCGGGTCGCGGCGCAGATCGTCTCGGGCATCGGATTCATCGGCGGCGGCCTCATCTTCGTCCGCCGCGACGCGGTCCGCGGACTGACCACCGCGGCGACGATCTGGCTGACCTGCGCGGTCGGCATGGCGTGCGGCGGCGGCCTGCCGCTGCTCGGCGCGGGGGCGACGCTGGTGCACTTCCTCGTGGTGCGCGGCCTCCCGCTGGCGACCCGGCGGCTGGCGAACGGCCGCGCCGTCGCCCAGGTGGAGCTGCGGCTCTCCTACCGGACGCGCAGAGGGCTGCTGGGCCGGGTGCTGGAGCTGTGCACCAGCCGCGGCTTCCGCGTGACCGACGTGCACATCCACTCCGAGACCAGCGAGTCGGGCAAGGTGAAGGAGGCCGACGTGGTGCTGGGGCTGGAGGGACGGGCGTCCCCCCATCCGCTCGTCGAGGAGCTGACGGAGTGGGAGGGCATCCTGGGCGTGGGCCTGCACGCGCCCGGGGACAGCACCGAATGACGGCCTGAACTGGCTTGGCGCGGGGGCGAGTTCATCGGCTACCGTGCCCGGGGCAGGGGCGGGCCCACCTGACGGGCGCCGCCCCTGCCCGCGCTCAGGCGGCCGGCTGCGCGGCGGCGGTGATCCGCCGGTACGCCAGCTCGGCCAGCTCCTGCTGGCCCTTGCGGTTGGGGTGGAACCAGTCCCAGCGGCTGAGGTGCTCGCCGGTGAAGGCGTAGGCGTGCACCGAGCCACCGTCGTAGCGGCACAGCCGGTCGCGTCGGCAGACGTCCTCCAGCGCGGCGTTGTACTCCTTCACCCGCCGGCTCACCCGGTCCCGCCGCTCCTGCGAGGCGGCGTCCAGCAGGTCCGCGTCCTTCAGCATCGACGGGCAGATCCCCAGCTTCCACACCTGCTTGCCCAGGGCGCTCCTGCTCCCCTCGGACCACAGGCGTTTGAGGTCCGGCACGCTCGCCACGTACACCTGCGTCCGGGGCAGCGCCCGGCGCAGCTCCGCCAGGGACTTCTCGAAGTCGGCGCGGTAGCCGGCCACGGGCGTCATCAGTCCGGCATCGGTGCGGCAGGCGTCGTTCGCCCCCATCAGCACCGTCACCAGCTGCGGGCGCTGCCCGACCGCCGAGCGCATCTGGCCGGGCAGGTCGGCCATCCGGGCGCCGGTCCTCGCGTAGTTCCGGCTCTGCGTGGCCGGGGACGGCAGGAGGCGGGCGGCCAGGCTGTCCACCTGGGTACCGGTCGCCCAGGACACCTCGGGGCAGTCCTCCAGGAGGGAACAGGCGTCGAAGCCGCGGGTGATGGAGTCGCCCAGCGAGGCCATCGAGGTGGGGCGGGTGTTCCAGACGGGGCCCGCGGGTTTCTTCGCCTCGGGGGCGACGGCTGCCCCCTGGGGCGTGCCCTCGCAGCCGGTGGCGAGGAGGGCGGCGGCGAGGGCCACCGCCGCCGCCAGGGCGGTCCGTGTCGGGCGGCGGCCCGTGCTGCTGCGCATCGTCCATCCCCCTCCGGCCGGGTGATATCGGTCCTGGACCGACGGTACGTCACCGCGGTGACCTCAGCGCACGATAGCTTTTTCCCGGAGTGACCGAGCTGTTCCCGGTCATGTCCGCTCCTCGGCCCCGCCGGATCACCCGACGTCACATCCTGTCCCTTTTCAGGAGAATTGCCCCCAATGGTGTTTACTGTTGGTTACCTCGCGAGCTGGTGCGGGAGTGGCCATTGGGGCAGGACCGTTACGTGTGCGTTCGCGAGGCCGCTGGGGCCGCTCGGGAAGGCGACCCTCGAACCGCACTGGAGGTCCCGGTGACGACACGTGGCGTTCTCTACGTGCACTCCGCGCCGCGCGCGCTGTGCCCGCACGTCGAATGGGCCGTCGCGGACGTACTCGGCGGGCGCGTCACGCTCGACTGGATCAGGCAGCCGGTGGCACCGGGCACCTGGCGGTCGGAGTTCTCCTGGCAGGGCCGGCCCGGCACCGCCTCCCGTCTCGCGTCGGCGCTGCGCGGCTGGCATCTGCTGCGCTTCGAGGTGACGGCGGAGCCGTGCGCCGGGGCGGAGGGGGAGCGCTACAGCTCCACGCCGGATCTGGGGATCTTCCACGCGGTGACCGGGATCCACGGGGACATTTTGATCCCCGAGGACCGGCTGCGGGCGGCGCTGGGGCGAGCGCAGCGGGGGGAGGCGGAGCTGGCGGGGGAGGTCGCGCGGTTGCTGGGGAAGCCGTGGGATGACGAGTTGGAGCCGTTTCGGCATGCGGGGGAGGGGGCGCCGGTGCGGTGGCTGCACCAGGTGGTGTGAGTTTTCTCCCCGCCCCGCCCTTTCACCGTTTCCGCGGGGGCTCCGCCCCTGCGCCACCCTGCGCCACCCTGCGGCGCGCGGTGCGCGCCGGGGCGCGGGACTCCGCCCCTGCACCCCGCTCCGGGGCTCCGCCCCGGACCCCGCAATGCGGCTTCGCCGCATTTGTCCTCAAGCGCCGGACGGGCTGGATCGGGCTCCGCCCCGGATCCCCGCAACGCGGGGCAGGGTGAAATCGCATCGTGGCTCGGGGCGGAGCTCCGGAGGGGGCGCGAGGCGGACGTCGGTCGGGGCTCGGGGCGGAGTCCCGGAGGGGGCGCGAGGCGGACGTCGGTCGGGGCTCGGGGCGGAGTCCCGGAGGGGGCGCGAGGCGAGACGCCGGTCGGGGTCCGGGGCGGAGTCCCGGAGGGGGCAGGGGCGCAGCACCGGTGGGGGACACGGGGGTGCAGCACCGGTGCGAGTGCAGGGGGTGCAGCACTGGTGGGGGTGCGGGGGCGGAGCCCCCGGTGGGGTGCAGGGGCGTAGCCCCGCCTGTCCGGGTGTGGCGCTGGTTCGGGGTGCAGGGGGCGGAGCCCCCGCTTGCCGCCCGGGGGGGGCGGCTCGGGGGCCGGGGGCCCGTTCCGGGAAACGGTGAAAGGGCGGGGTGGGGGAGAGCCGTCCTTGCCCTCGAGCGCACTCCAAGCCCTACCGTTCCCCCATGACCACCAACTCCCCCACCGTCGCCGTCCTCGGCACCGGCATCATGGGCACCCCCATGGCGCGGAATCTCGTCCGGGCCGGGCTGGCCGTCAGCGTCTGGAACCGCAGCCGTGCCAAGGCCGAGCCGCTCGCCGCCGACGGGGCGCGCGTCGCGGGCGGGCCGGCGGAGGCCGTCCGGGGCGCGGGCGTCGTGCTCACGATGCTCCATGACGCCGAGGCCGTCCTCGACGTCATGCGGCAGGCCGCGCCGGGGCTGGAGCCCGGCGCGGTCTGGGTCCAGTCGACCACCGCCGGCCTCGACGCGCTCGACGACTTCGCGGCCTTCGCCGCCGAGCAGCGGATCACCTTCGTCGACGCCCCGGTGCTCGGTACGAAGGCACCGGCGGAGGCGGGCGCGCTGACCGTCCTCGCCGCCGGTCCCGAGGCCGTGCGGTCCTCGCTCGCGCCCGTCTTCGAAGCGATCGGCTCGCGCACCGTCTGGCTGGACGGGGAGGGCGCCGCGTCGCGGCTCAAACTGGTGCTCAACAGCTGGGTGCTGACCGTCACCCACGGCACGGCGGAAGCGCTGGCGCTGGCCAAGGGCCTCGGCGTGGAGGCGGCGGACTTCCTCGACGCGGTCGCCGGCGGCCCGCTGGACATGGGCTACCTGCGCGCCAAGGCCGGCCTCGTGCTCAAGGACGCCCTCACCCCGCCGAGCTTCGCCACCACCACGGCCGAGAAGGACGCCCGGCTGATCGTGGCCGCGGGGGAGCGGGCCGGGGTGCGGATGGACGTCGCGGCCGCGGGCGCCGAACGGTTCCGGCGGGCCGTGGCCCAGGGGCACGGGGAGGAGGACATGGCGGCCTCGTACTTCGCCAGCTTCACCCCGTGAGACATTCGCTCCCATGATCAATGGGATACGCGCGGCCAAGGGGGCGGCGCTCGCCGCGGCCGGGGCCGTCCTCGGCTGGGCGCCGCTCTTCCTGGTGCTCAATCTGGCAGGGCCGAACCGTTGCGGCGCAGGTGCCTGCCCCAGTGGCAGCGATGCCGCCAACGGGCTGACCCTCGCCTTCTTCTTCCTCGGGCTCTTCGGGACGCTCGGGGCCGTGGCCTGGGCGGCCGGCGAACCCTGGCGCAGGCGGCGGATCCTCGGCATCGCCGGCTGCGGGCTGCTGCTGGGGCTCGCGCCCGGCTGGTTCTGGCACGAGTCCCTCCACGGCCCCCGCCTCGACGCCGTCTGGGCCGCGCCGCCCGACCGCCCGTCGGACGTGCGGGGCGTGGGCAACTGGGGCGTCGGCACCACCCTCGTCCGCGCCCGCCCCGACGGGCTCACCGCGTACAACACCCGTGACGGGCAGGAGCGTTGGACGTTCGCGGCCCCGCCGCGGCAGAGCGTGTGCGCCATGAGCTCGCGCACCGCAGGAGGTACGGGCCTCGTCGGCTTCGCCGCGCACGGGAAGCCGTGCGCGGCCGTCGCGCTGGTGGACCTGTCCACCGGCAGGCAGCGCTGGCGGCAACCGGTCGCCGGGGACGGGCGGTTCACCGAGCCGACGGACGACAGGATCGCGCTCGCCGACGGAACGGCCGTCGTGGCCGAGGACACGGCCGTCCGCGGCCTCAAGTCGGCGGACGGCGGCCGGAGTTGGCGGCGCACCCTGGACCGGGGCTGCCAGGCCCTGTCCGTGGACGCCTCCGCCGCGCGCGTCCTCCTCGTCGAGCAGTGCGGGACTAGGGACTCCGTCCGCATGCGGCTCGGCTCGCTGGACGCCCGTACCGGCGAACCGCGTTGGAGCGCCCGGCTGCCCGTCGCCTCCCGCTGGGAGCAGCTCTACGTGCTGTCGGCCGAGCCCGCCGTGATCGCGCTCCGCGAGAGCGACAAGCGCGGCACCGCCGCCGTGCTGTCCTTCGACGACAAGGGCCGGCGCCGGGCCGCCGTACCGCTGTCGGGCCGGCGGGAGGACGTGATGCTGCGCGCCGGGACGTACGACTTCGCGGCCCGCCCGGCCCTGGCCGCCACGATCGTGGACGACGTCCTGGTGACGGCCGTGCGGCGGCCGGCGGACCACGACGTGCACCGGCTGGCCGCGTACTCCCTGGCCGACGGCACCACACGGTGGGACCGGAGCTTCAAGGACGCCGTCGCCGCGCTGACCCGCCGCCCCGACGGGGGCCTCGCCGTGCTCACCCGCTCCGGCTCCGACGGGACCGTGCACCGCCTCGACCCGCGCACCGGCGCCGCGTCCGGCGAGCCCGAACCCGTGGGCGGGGAGGACGAACTGGTCGAGATCTGGACCTCGGAGCTGTATCACGACGGCCACGGCTACACCGTCGTCAACCGGGACGGGACGGACGACAACCCGCCCGCCTTCGGGGCCCGGCCCCGCTGAACGCCGAAGGCCCGCCCGGTCGGTGACGACCGGGCGGGCCCGTGGGACGAAGCGCGCGTCAGACCGTCCGCAGCGCGAGCACCACGTTGTGCCCGCCGAAGCCGAACGAGTTGTTGATCGCCGCGATGGTGCCCTCGGGGAGCTTGCGCGGCTCGTCGCGCACGATGTCCGCGTCGATCTCCTCGTCGAGCTCGTCGATGTTGATGGTCGGCGGAGCCGTGCGGTGGTACAGCGCGAGGACGGTGGCGACCGTCTCGACGCCGCCCGCGCCGCCCAGCAGGTGGCCGGTCATCGACTTGGTGGCGGAGACCGCGACGTGGTCGAGGTCGTCGCCGAGGACCTTGCGCAGCGCCTTGATCTCCGCGAGGTCGCCCTGCGGGGTCGAGGTGGCGTGCGCGTTGAGGTGCACGACCTCCGACGGCTTCAGGTCGCTGGACTCCAGCAGGGACTGCAGCGCCGCCGCGATGCCGCGGCCGGTCGGCTCGGGCTGCGCGATGTGGTGGCTGTCCGCGGACAGGCCCTGGCCCAGCACCTCGCAGTAGACGCGGGCGCCGCGCCGCGCGGCGTGCTCGGCCGACTCCAGGACGATCACACCGGCGCCCTCGCCGAGGACGAAGCCGTCGCGGCCCTTGTCGTAGGGGCGGGAGGCCTTCTCCGGCTCGTCGTTGTTCTTGGACATCGCCATCATGCTGGCGAAGGCCGCGACGGGCAGCGGGTGGATGGCCGCCTCGGTGCCGCCGGCGACGACCACGTCGGCACGGCCGGTGCGGATCATCTCCACGGCGTAGCCGATGGCCTCGGCGCCGGACGCGCAGGCGCTGACCGGGGTGTGCACGCCCGCCTGGGCGTTGACCTCCAGGCCGACGTTGGCGGACGGGCTGTTGGGCATCAGCATCGGCACGGTGTGCGGGGAGACGCGGCGGGCGCCCTTCTCCTTGAGCACGTCGTACTGGTCGAGCAGGGTCTGCACGCCGCCGATGCCGGAGGCGATGACGGCGCCCAGGCGCTCGGGGGCGATGCTGCCGTCCTCGCCGGCCTTCGCGGTGTACCCCGCGTCGGCCCAGGCCTCGCGGGCCGCGATCAGCGCGAGCTGCGCCGAGCGGTCCAGCTTGCGGCAGAGCGGGCGGGGCAGGACGTCGCCCGGGTCGACCGCGGCCGGGGCGGCGATGCGGACCGGGAGGTCGGCGAAGCGCTCGTCCTCCAGGGACTTCACGCCGGAGCGTCCGGCGAGCAGCCCTTCCCAGGTTGATGCGCTGTCGCCACCCAGCGGTGTGGTTGCGCCGATACCGGTGACGACCACGGTGCGATTGGTCGAGTTCACAGGGATTCTGTCTCCACGTGTAGAGGTGCTGGAACCGCCACCCGCCGGGGTGGCGACGAACGCAGGATCAGGCCTGGTGCTTGAGGATGTAGCCGGCGGCGTCGCCGACGGTCTTCAGGTTCTTGACGTCCTCGTCCGGGATCTTGACGTCGAAGCGCTCCTCGGCGGCGACGACGACCTCGACCATGGACAGGGAGTCGACGTCCAGGTCGTCGGTGAAGGACTTGTCCAGCTGGACGTCCTCGACGGGGATGCCGGCGATCTCGTTGACGATCTCGGCGAGGCCCTTGAGGATCTCTTCCTGCGTGGCGGCCATTGCGGCGCTCCTTAATTGTGCGGTGATACGGGTAAAACTGCTGAGGGACTGCTGTCGGCGAGGTTCCGCGCAGTGGCCGGCCGGTGCCGGTCCGTGCGATCTCGCCTAGGGGAGGGTAACGACCGTCGCGGCGAACACGAGACCCGCCCCGAAGCCGATGAGCAGCGCGGTGTCCCCGCTCTTCGCCGCTCCGGTGGCCAGAAGTCGTTCCATCGCCAGCGGAATGGAGGCGGCGGAGGTGTTGCCGGTGGTCTCCACGTCGCGGGCCACCACCACATTCTCCGGCAGTTTCAGCGTCTTGACCATCGAGTCGATGATCCGCATGTTCGCCTGGTGCGGAATGAAGACGTCCAGTTCCTCGGCGGTGATCCCCGCCTCGTCCAGCGCGTGCTGGGCGACCTTGGCCATCTCGAAGACGGCCCAGCGGAAGACCGCCTGGCCCTCCTGCGTGATGGCCGGAAAGCGCACGTCCTCGGTGGACTCGCGGTACACGTCCCACGGCAGGGTCTGGCGGATCGTGTCGGCCTTGTCACCCTCGGAGCCCCACACGGTCCGGCCGATGGCCGGCTCCTTGGACGGGCCCACGACCACGGCGCCGGCGCCGTCGCCGAACAGGAACGCGGTGGAGCGGTCGTCCAGGTCCGTCAGGTCCGACAGCCGCTCGACGCCGATGACCAGCACGTACTCGGCCGAGCCGTCGGTCACCAGGCCCTTGGCGAGGGTCAGGCCGTAGCCGAAGCCCGCGCAGCCGGCGGAGATGTCGAAGGCGGCCGGCTTGTCGGCGCCGATCCGGTGCGCGATCTCGGTGGCGATGGCCGGGGTCTGCTTGAAGTGCGAGACCGTCGAGACCAGCACGGCGCCGATCTGCTCGGGGGTGATCCCGGCGTCCGCGATGGCCTTGCCCGCGGCCTCGACCGACATGGTGGCCACGGTCTCCTCCGGGCCGGCCCAGTGCCGGGTGGCGATGCCGGAACGCGAGCGGATCCATTCGTCGGACGAGTCGATGCGCTTGAGGATCTCGTCGTTCGGCACCACCCGCGTGGGGCGGTAGCCGCCCACGCCCATGATCCGGGCGTAGGGCGCGCCCTTGGCGGGCTTGATCTTCGAAGTCATGTGGTCCAGGGCTCCTTAGGCGGCCGACGACGCATCGCCGGACGGGGCCGAGTGCTCGGCGATCAGCTGCCGGGCGGCGTCCAGGTCGGCCGGCGTCTTGAGGGGCAGCGTCCTGACGCCCGGCAGGGCGCGCTTGGCGATGCCGGTCAGCGTGCCGCCGGGCAGCGCCTCGATGATCGCGGTGACGCCGAGCTCCTTGAAGGTCTCCATGCACAGGTCCCAGCGGACCGGGTTGGCCACCTGGCCCACCAGGCGGCGTACGACGTCCGCGCCTCCGGTCACGACCGCGCCGTCGCGGTTGGAGACGTAGCGGGTGTGCGGGTCGGCCGGGTTCAGCTCGGCCGCGGCGGACTCCAGGACCGAGACGGCCGGGGCCATGTGCTCGGTGTGGAAGGCGCCGGCGACCTTGAGCGGGACGACGCGGCGCGTGCCCTCGGGCTTGTCCTCGGCGAGCGCGGCCAGCTGCTCCATCGTTCCGGCGGCCACGATCTGGCCGGCGCCGTTGACGTTCGCCGGGGTCAGGCCGAGCTTCTCCAGGTGCGGCAGGACGACGTCGGCCTCGCCGCCGAGCAGCGCGGACATGCCGGTCTCGGTGACCTTCGCGGCCTCGGCCATGGCCAGGCCGCGCCGGCGGACCAGGCGCAGGGCCTCCTCCTCGGTCAGCACGCCGGACAGCGCGGCCGCCGCCAGCTCGCCGACGCTGTGCCCGGCGGTGGTCCCGACCAGGCGCGCGACGTCGCCGCCCGTGGGGAAGAGCTGCCGCGCGGAGAGCAGGGAGGCGGCCACCAGCAGCGGCTGGGCGACGGCGGTGTCACGGATCTCGTCCGCGTCGGCGTTCGTGCCGTAGTGGACCAGGTCCAGGTCGATGACGGACGACCACTCCCGCAGGCGGTCTTCCACGCCGGGGAGGTCGAGCCAGGGGGTCAGGAAGCCGGGCGCCTGAGCGCCCTGGCCGGGAGCGACGAGTACGAGCACCCTCACACTCTCTCTCGTGGACGGCTCCGCCCACCCGTGGGGACAGGGACGAAGAACCGTCGGGGGAATTGTTTGCGTTCTACAAAAGCGTACGGCGGTCACTCGGCGTCGGCCAGACGCCCCAGGATCAGCGCGATGCGGAGAGTGAAGGCCGAGCGCACATCGGAGGGCGACCATCCGGTGACGTCCGTCACACGTCGGAGCCGGTACCGCACGGTGTTTGGGTGGACGAAGAGCATCCGCGCCGCGCCCTCCAGGCTGCTGGCCTGTTCCAGATAGACGCTGAGCGTCTCCAGCAGCGCCGAGCCCGCCTCCTCCAGCGGTCTGTAGATCTCCTCCACCAGCTGCCGGCGCGCCACCGGATCACCGGCCATCGCGCGCTCCGGCAGCAGGTCGTCGGCCAGAACCGGACGAGGCGCGTCCGGCCAGGCCGCGCACGCCTTGAGACTGGCCGCCGCGGCCTGCGCGGACCGGGTCGCCGCCAGCAGGTCGGGGACCACCGGGCCGGCCACCACCGGCCCCCTGGCGAACGGGCCGATCAGCGCCCTGGCGGTCTGCAGCGGGTTGTCGCTGCCGCCCGCGATGACCACCAGGCGGTCGCCGAGCACCCCGGTCAGGACCTGGAGCTTGGCGTGCCGCGAGGCGCGCCGGATGGCCTCCACGGTCAGCTCGCTGTCGCCGTTGGGAGCGGTGCCCAGCACCACGCAGACGTTCGCGGGCGCGTTCCAGCCGAGCGCGGCGGCCCGGGACAGCGCGCCCTCGTCCGCCTCGCCCGACAGCACCGCGTTGACCACCAGGGACTCCAGCCGGGCGTCCCAGGCGCCGCGCGCCTCGGCGGCCTGCGCGTACACCTGTGCGGTGGCGAAAGCGATCTCCCGCGCGTAGACGAGCAGGGCCTCGCGCAGCGCCGACTCGTCGCCGGGCGCGGCCACCTCGTCGATGGCCGACTCCATCACCTCGATGGTGGTGCGCACCATCTCCACGGTCTGGCGCAGGGTGATCGCCCTGGTCAGCTCGCGGGGAGCGGTGCCGAAGACGTCGGTGCTGATCGCCTGGGGGGTCTCCGGGTGCCGGAACCACTCGGTGAAGGCCGCGATGCCGGCCTGGGCCACCAGGCCGATCCAGGACCGGTTCTCCGGCGGCATCGCCCTGTACCACGGAAGCTGCGCGTCCATCCTGGCGATGGCGGCCGCGGCCAGCGTTCCCGATGACTTCTCGAGGTTGCGGAGGGTGGCGCTGTGCGGGTGCGGGGGGTGAGCAGCGGATTCAGGCACGGGACAAGCCTGCCCTATTCGGGTGCGGTGCGGGGTGGCCGGGCTACCGTAGCCCGGTGATCGAGGCGCGGATTCAGGTGCGGCGGGCGGCGGAGCGGTTCCTCGGCGGGGACGCGGGGGCGGGCATCTCGACCCGGCACGCGTTCTCCTTCTCGGGCTTCTACGACCCGGACAACGTGCGGTTCGGACCGCTCTCCGCCTGCAACGAGGAGCTGCTGGCCCCGGGCGCCGGATTCGCCGAGCACCCGCACCGGGATGTGGAGATCGTCACGTGGGTCGTCGAGGGCGAACTCGTCCACGAGGACTCGACGGGGCACGTCGAGACCGTCCGCCCCGGGGACGTGCAGTGGCTCAGCGCGGGGGACGGCGTGCGGCACGTCGAACGCAACGGGGGCGCGGGGCCGCTGCGGTTCGTGCAGATGTGGCTGACGCCGGCCGAGGCCGGGGGTCCTCCGTCGTACGGGGTGGCGCGGTCCGTCGCGGACGGGGCGGTGTGCGCGCTGTCGCGCGCGGAGGCGGTGCTGCATGTGCGGCGGCCGGGGGCGGGGGAGCGCTGCGCTCTGCCGGGGGCGCGGTGGTTGTACGTGCACGTGGTGCGGGGGGCTGTGCGGCTGGCGGAGTGGACGCTGTCCGCGGGGGACTCGGCTCGCGTCCAGGACGCGATGGACTTGGATGCGGTGGCGTCCGATGAGGGCGCGGAGGTGTTGCTGTGGGAGATGCACGCGGAGGCGCGTTTTCCCTGAGGTGGGGGTTTTCTCCCCGCCCCGCCCTTTCTCCCCCAGAGGGGGTGCCCCCAGTTTCTTCCGGGGCTGCGCCCCTCGGCCCCGCATCGCCCTGCGGGCGATGTCCTCGGGGGGGTATTGCCCCCGCCCCCCCCCTTCCCCGGTCCCCGGGGGCCCCCCCCCCCCCCCCCCCCCGGCGGGGGGGCGCCCCCACCCCCGGCCGGGGCTAAAATCCCCCCGGCCGGGCGCTTGAGGACGAACGCGGCGCAGCCGCGTTGCCTCCGCGCGGAGGCAAACCCCTACAGCTCCGCCAAGACCGCATCCGTCAGCAGCGGCCACGCCTCCACCGCCCACGCCCCGAAGTCCCGGTCCGACAGGGCCACGCACGCCGCGCCCGCGTCGGGGTCCACCCACAGGAACGTCCCGGACTGGCCGAAGTGTCCGAACGTCCGGGGCGAGCTCTTCGTCCCCGTCCAGTGCGGCGACTTCGCGTCGCGGATCTCGAAGCCCAGGCCCCAGTCGTTGGGCCGGTGGTGCCCGTACCCGGGCAGGACGCCGCCCACCCCGGGGAAGACCACCCGCGTCGCCTCGTCCAGCGTCTGACGCGACAGCAGCCGCGGCGCCTGGAGTTCGGCGGCGAAGCGGACGAGGTCGTCGACGGTCGAGACGCCGTCCTTCGCGGGCGAGCCCGCCAGGTGCGTGGCGGTCATGCCGAGCGGTTCAAGCACCGCCTGCCGCAGGTACTCGGGGAAGGGGATGTCCGTCGCCTTGGCGATGTGGTCGCCGAGCGCGTCGAAGCCGGAGTTGGAGTACAGCCGGCGGGTGCCCGGCTCGGCCATCGTCCGGTCCTCCTCGAAGGCCAACCCCGAGGTATGGGCGAGGAGATGACGGACCGTCGAACCGGGCGGCCCGGCCGGCTCGTCCAGCTCGACCGCGCCCTCCTCGACGGCGATCAGCGCCGCGTACGCGGCCAGAGGTTTGGTGACGGAGGCCAGGCGGAAGCGGTGCCCGGTCGGGCCGCGGGCCCCCGCGAGCGTGCCGTCCGCCCGGACGACCGCAGCGGCGGCGGTCGGCACGGGCCAGTCATCGATCTTCCGCAGGCTCTCCATGGCGACGAGCCTATCCCGGGCGGCCGGTTTCAAAGATTCCGTCAAGACTGCGCTTGCCTGGAGTGCACTCCGACTCACTGGCGTTGACGCAGTCACAGGGGCACGAGCACGAGGCCCACGGGGACACAAGGGGGAACCGCATGACCGTGATCGACAGCGTGCCGGTACCGGCCGCCCGGCCGGAGGGCCGGGAGCGCTACACGATCGGCGAAGTCGCCGACTACGCGGGACTGTCCGCGCACACCCTGCGCTGGTACGAGCGGATCGGGCTGATGCCGCACGTCGACCGTTCCCACACCGGCCAGCGCCGCTACACCGACCGGGACCTGGACTGGCTGGACCTCGTCGGCAAGCTCCGGCTCACGGGCATGCCGGTGGCGGACATGGTCCGCTACGCGGAGATGGTGCGCGAGGGCGACCACACCGTCGTCGACCGCCTGCGGCTGCTCGGCGCGCACCGCGAGGACGTGCGGCGCCGCATCGCCGAGCTGCAGAGCACCCTCGACGTCCTCGACCACAAGATCGACCGCTACGGCGAGCTGTGCGGCCTTCAGGCCGCCCCGGGCTTCACCAGCCCCGACTCGTAGGCGAAGATCACCGCCTGTGCCCGGTCGCGCAGCCCCAGCTTGGCCAGCACCCGCCCGATGTGCGTCTTGACGGTCTGTTCGGCCAGCACCAGGGACGCCGCGATCTCCTGGTTGGACAGCCCGCGGGCGATCAGCTCCAGCACCTCCGTCTCGCGCGGGGTGAGGCCCTTGAGCCGCAGCGACCGGTCCTTGCGAGGGGCCGGCCGCTGCTGGGCGAAGTCCGCGATCAGGCGGCGGGTGACGGACGGCGCGAGCAGCGCCTCGCCGGCGGCGACGACCCGCACCGCGGAGATCAGGTCGGCCGGCGGGGCGTCCTTGAGCAGGAAGCCGGACGCGCCGGCGCGCAGCGCCTCGTAGACGTAGTCGTCCACGTCGAAGGTGGTCAGCATCAGCACCTTCGGCCGGTGGATGACGCCGGGCGGCGGGTCCAGCAGGCGGCGGGCCGCCTCCAGCCCGTCCATCTCGGGCATGCGGACGTCCATGAGCACCACGTCCGGGTGGAGGCGGCGGCTCGCCTCCACGCCGCGCGCCCCGTCGGGGGCGTCCCCGACGACGTCGATGTCGGTCTGCGCGGCGAGGAGCGCGGCGAAGCCCGCCCGCACCATCGCCTGGTCGTCGACGATGAGCACCTTGATGGTCATGCGGCCGGGGATTCCTTGTCCGTCGTGGTCGATGTCGATGTGAACGGCAGCCGGGCCGCCACCCGGAAGCCTCCGCCGGGCAGCGGGCCGGTGTCCAGGGTGCCGCCGACCAGGCGGACCCGCTCGCGCATCCCGACGAGGCCGTGGCCCGTCCCGGCGGTCTCCAGGGGCGTGTGCGGCCCGTCCGCCGGGTCGTTGACGACCAGGACGGTCAGCCCCTCGTCGTCCGCCGACACCGACACCCGGGCGAGCGCGCCCGGCGCGTGCCGGACCACGTTGGCCAGGGCCTCCTGGACGATGCGGTACGCGGACAGGTCCACGGCCTGCGGGAGCGCGGCCGACGCCGGCTCCTGATCCAGTGTCAACTCCACCGGCTGGCCCGCCCGTACGGTCGCCTCCACCAGCTGCCCGATCCGGTCCACGCCGGGCTGCGGGGTCTTCACGCCGCCGCCCTCCCCGGCGTCCTCGCTGCGCAGCACGCCCAGCAGCCGGCGCATCTCGGCGAGCGACTCGCGCGCGGTGGCGGCGATGGAGCCGAACTCCTCGGCCGCGGCGGGCGGCAGGTCCGTGAGGCGGTACGGGGCGCTGTCCGCCTGCACGGTGATCACCGACATGTGGTGGGCGACGACGTCGTGCAGCTCGCGGGCGATCCGGGTGCGCTCCTCCAGCAGCGTGCGGCGGGAGCGTTCGGCCTCGCTGATCGTCTCCTGCTCGGCGAGCGCCCGCCGGTCGGTGCTGCTGCGCCGCAGGGCGCCGCCGAGCAGCATCAGCAGCCCGCCGAGGATGACCACGACCAGCCAGGAGGCGTTGACCGGGCCCCCCACGAGGGCGATGAGGGCGTAGCTGACCAGGGTGACCACCGTCCAGACGGCGGCCAGGGTCCGGGGGCGCTCGCGCAGGCTCACCGCGAGCATCAGCGCCAGCATGGCGACGATCTGCGCGGCCGGCCAGGGCCACGGCAGGACATCGCCGTAGGGCCCTTGCCAGTGGGGCGTGAGCGCCGCGCTCACGGTGCCGGCCGTGAACACGATGCCCCAGGCGAGGAGCGGCCTGCGGACGGCGAGCAGCAGCGGGACGCTCTGCAGGACGGCCAGCGCGAAGGCCAGATCGCTGTGCATCCCGTAGTCCCGGGGGAGCGTCGTGGCGGTGACCGGCCACACGATGGCGACGAGGACCAGGGCGATCAGATAGGGCAGTCGGCGCACGAAGCGGTACCGGGACTGGCCGAAGAGGGGGTCCGGAGGTCCGGCCGGGGTGAAGAGGTCGCGGAGCCGGGCGGGCAGGGTGTGGGGCATGGCGTGTTCAGGGTACGGGGGCGGGTGCGGCGGGGGCGTCATACCGGGGTATCAGGTTGGGTGCCCCGCCCCTGCCCCCTCCGGGGGAGGGCCGGGGCACCCCCTCACAGCTCCGCCAGAAGCTCCGCCTTCTTCGCCGTGAACTCCGCGTCCGTCAGCAGCCCCGCCGAGTGCAGCGCCCCCAGGTGCCGGATCCGGTCCGCGACCGCCGCCGGGTCGGGGCGGACCGCCGCGGAGACCGTCGCCGCCGCCGGCGAGGCGCACCGTACCGCCGCCAGCACCGCCGCCGCGAAGGGCAACGACTCGTGCAGCAGGCCGTACCCCCGGCCGAAGACGACGGCCGCCGCATCCTGGTCGGCGGCCGAGGGGGCCGCGGCCAGGGCGTCGGCGCCCCGGCGCAGCAGCCGCAGGCGGCCGCCGGGCGCGTCGGGGGAGCGCCATTCCACCCCGGCCAGTTCCTCGACGGCGAAGTGCTGGTCCCCGGCCTTCCACTTCGCCGTCGAGGCACCGGTCCGCGACCAGCGGAAGGACACCGTCCGGCCGTCGAAGGCGGCCTTGCCGTCGTACGCCTTGAAGGACAGCGGAGGGTCCGGCGCCGCGACGAGGTGGCGCTCGGCCGGCTCGTCCGCCGACGGGCCGAGCGCGCCGCGTATCTCGTCGGCCCAGTACGCGGCGAGCGGCTCGCGCTCGGCGGGCAGCTCCAGCCGGTACGGGTCGGAGGTCTCCCGCAGCTGGTCCCCGGCGGCCTCCATCAGCGGGTCCGCGCCCGGTCTGGGCACGGCGCGCAGCGCCACCGTGCCGCGTCTGCCGGGTACCCGCTCGACGGCCGCCAGCGCCTCGTGGGGGATGCGCCGCTCGCCGAGCGCCTGGAGCAGCTTCGGTGTGCGGATCCCCCGTTCGAAGCGGATGAGCACGGAGTCGGTGTCGAACTCCCAGACGGTGTGGAAACCGGCCAGCACATCACCCATGCGGCTCATCGTAAGCGGCGTCCGGCCGGAGGTTCCCCCTCCGGCCGGGACGGCCGCGAGGGCGGTGCTACGCGCGTCAAGCGCCGGGCGCCGGGTCAGACGGCGCAGTCGGGGGCGGACGCGGCGCAGCGGATCCCGCCGAGGCTCCCGGCGCCGATGCCGGCGAAGTTGGCCAGGCTCGTGGTGCCGGGTTCGAAGTAGCCGGTGTGGCCCTCGGCCCCGGCGGCGGACAGCCGCCGGGCCCCGAAGCCCGCCGCGACCGGGTCGGCGCCGTGGCCGAGGCCGCCCACCTCCAGGTGCGGGACGTCCTGGATCCAGTCGTCCGCGTCGCGCATGGCCCAGACCCGGGCGCTGGTGTGCAGCTCGGAGACGTGCCCCGCGCGCATGCCGGGGCTGCCGGCGACGGCGATGTCGGTGACGCGCGCGTCGAGGTCGCGGGCGGCGACGCCGCACACCACGGAGCCGTAGCTGTGGCAGAACAGGGCGACGGACGAGCCGCCGGGCAGCCCGCGCACCAGCGAGCGCAGCCGCAGCGCCCCCTCGGCGGCCAGCTTGCCCGTCGCCGCGTCCATGCCGACGCCGGCGGGGGAGGTGTAGTCGGCCCAGGCGATGACCGCGGTACGGGTGCCGGGGCGGGTGGTGCGCTCGGCGGCGTAGAGGGTGTTGGCCATTCCGACGGGGGCCGTGTACGGACGGCCGCTCTTCTCGAAGGTGAGGACGTTCGTATCGACACCGGGCACCACGACGGAGACCCGGTCGGCGCGGTCGAGGTCGCCGAAGACCTCGGCGACCCGTCCGGGCCCGCCGGGGTCGAAGGCGAGGATCTGCCGGCCGTCGGAGAGCAGCGAGTCGAAGCGGTGCATGCGCCGGCCCGCCTCGTTGCGGCCGGCGGGGGTGAGCCCGTTGTCGTGGGTGCGGCGTTCCTCGACCGCGCGGGCCTGGGTGAGCGAGGTCCGGTTGGCGCGGTAACGCAGGCTCACGGGCGCGCCGTTGAGGTTGCCGACGACCAACGGGTAGCGGTCGGCGAGGCGCAGCCGCTCGCCCGGGGAGAGCGCGGCGAAGAAGCGGGACAGGGTGCCGGGTTCGGCGTACGGGGAGGGCAGCGGCCGGCCGCCGCTGCTGCCGTGCAGCCAGGCGGAGAGCGCCACCTGCCGGGGATCGGCGTCCGCCCCGCGTCCGCGCACGGCCGTCCAGCCGGTCGTGGCGAGCATCACGAAGACGACGGCGAGTGCGAGCAGGGCGCGCCACACCGTGGCCGCGTTCGTCCAAGGCAGGGAGGAGGGGGAGCCGAGCTCCGGGAAGGAAGTCACCGCGGACCACCCTAGGAGAAACCGGAGCGCGTCCGCCAAGTCAGTGACACGTCTCACGTTTGACAGGAGGTGACGCTGGACATGTGTGCGTCGCCTCACGTCGGGTTCCGGCCGGGGCGCGCGTCAGGGGGCGGGGGCCGCCCGCCAGCCCTCCGCCAGCGCCGGGCCGATCTGCTCCAGGTATGTGGTGATCAGCCGCATCAGGCCGTCCAGGTCGGCCTCCTCGTCCTCGCCCCAGACCCGGGACGCCGCCCGCATCACCCCGCTGCACGCGGCCACCAGCACCCGGGGCCTGGGGTCGGTGGCCGGATCCAGCCCCTCGCGGCGGGCGATCTCCGCCGCGAACCGCTCCTCCAGGGCGGCGAGCCGGCGCAGCCGGGCGGCCAGCAGCTGCGGCGTGGACTCGATCATCCGCTGGGTGCTCAGGTAGAGCCCGAGCGGGACGACGGCCTCGATGGTCGCGCCGATGGACCGCCTGGAGTCCACGGCGGCGTTGCACAGCGCGGTGAGCGGCGGCTCGTGCGGCGGGCGGGACGCCAGGGAGGCGAAGGCGACCTCCTCCTCCGCCTCCTGGAGGGCGAGGGCGACCTCCTCCTTGTTGGCGAAGTAGCGGAAGAACGTGCGCTGGGAGACGTCCGCGGCCTCGGCGATCTCGTCGACGGTGGTGCCGTCGTAGCCCTGGCGGGCGAAGAGGTCCAGGGCGCACCTGGTGAGGGCGTTGCGCGTCCGCTGCTTCTTGCGCTCCCGCAGTCCCGGAAGCGCCTCGCGTTCCGCCACGCTGTCGATCGCCTGCATGGGCCCCTGCCTCTTCTCGCTGTTCGCGCTGGTCAGAATAGTCGCCGGGCAAGCTGTCGGAGGACGGCTCATGGCACCCTTGGTCAATTGTCAGCGTCTGCCATAACCTCGGTCCATGACGCCTCAGACCGCTGTCGCAGGTGCGACACCACCGGACCTCGGACCCCGGAGCGGACTGCGGGGCCGCCCCTGGCTGACCCTGCTCACCGTCGCCACAGGCGTGATGATGGTCGCGCTCGACGGCACGATCGTCTTCATCGCCAACCCGGTCATCCAGAAGGGTCTGGGAGCCTCGCTCGCCGACGTCCAATGGATCACCAATGCCTATCTCCTCGCCCTCGCCGTCGCCCTGATCACCGCGGGCAAGCTCGGTGACCGCTTCGGCCACCGCCTGATCTTCCTTATCGGTACCACCGGCTTCGCCGCGTCCTCCGGAGTCATCGCCCTCTCCGACAGCGTGTCGATGGTCGTCGCCCTCCGGGTCCTCCAGGGCCTGAGCGGGGCGATGCTGATGCCGGCCGCGCTGGGCCTGCTGCGGGCCACGTTCCCGGCCGGGAAGCTCAACATGGCGATCGGCCTGTGGGGCGGTGTCATCGGCGGCTCGGCCGCGGCCGGGCCGATCGTCGGCGGCCTGCTGGTCGAGCACGTCAACTGGCAGTCCGTCTTCTTCATCAACGTGCCGGTCGGCGCGCTCGCGCTGGCGCTCGGCCTGCTAGTGCTGAAGGACCACCGGGCCGAGAACGCCCCCCGCTCCTTCGACCTGCTCGGCATCGTGCTGCTCTCGGGCGCGATGTTCTGCCTGATCTGGGCACTGATCAAGGCGCCGACCTGGTCCTGGGGGAACGCCCGCACCCTGCTCTTCCTGGGCGTCTCGCTCCTCGCGTTCGTCGCCTTCACCCTGTGGCAGACCAGGAGCCGCGAACCGCTGCTGCCGCTGCGGCTGTTCCGGTCCGTGCCGCTCTCCGCGGGCACGGCCCTGATGATCCTGATGGCCTTCTCCTTCATGGGGGGCCTCTTCTACGTCACGTTCTACCTGCAGAACGTGCACGGGATGTCGCCCATCGACGCGGGCCTGCACCTGCTGCCGCTCACCGGCATGATGATCTTCGCGTCACCGGCCGCGGGGGCGCTGATCACCCGCGTGGGGCCGCGCATCCCGGTCTTCGGCGGCATGGTCCTCACCGCGGGCGCCTGCTTCGGCATGTCCACCCTGGAGGTGGACTCGGGCACGCCGCTGATGTCGGTGCTGTTCGCCGTCTTCGGGATCGGGCTCGCGCCGGTGGTGGTCGGCGCGACGGAGGTCATCGTCGGCAACGCGCCGCTGGAGCACGCGGGGCTGGCCGGAGGGCTTCAGCAGGGGGCCATGCAGGTGGGCGGGACGCTGGGGACGGCCGTGCTCGGGGCGGTGGTGGCGTCCCGGGTGGGGCACGTCCTGCCGGACGAGTGGGCCGGGGCGGGACTGCCGCCGCTGAGCGGTCCGCAGCGGAAGGCGGCTTCGTCGGCCGTCGAGGTGGGGATCGCGCCGGTGCCGAAGGGGACTCCGCCGGAGTACGCGGTGAAGATCGCGGACGCCGCGCACGAGACGTTCGTGTCGGCGATGAGCACGTCGTTCGTCGTCGCGGGATGCGTGGCCGTTGCCGCGGCGGTGCTCGCGCTCTTCACCAAGCCTGGCGAGAACGCGGGTGCGGCCCAGGGGACCGCGCACATCTGAGGTGGTGGACAGTCGTTCCGCAGGGCAATGGAGGAGGGCGGGCACCACCGGCCCGCACCCGTACGACGGCGCCGGGTACGGCGAACGCCCGGACCCTCAAGGGCCCGGGCGTTCGTCACTGTTCAGGCTGAGCGCCCGGCGACTACGCGTCGCCGCCCGCGGCACCCGGGTCGGCCGCCGAGACGTCCAGGAGCTGGTAGCGGTCGATCGCCTGCTTCAGGGCCGAGCGGTCGATCTTGCCCTCCTTGGCGAGCTCGGTGAGCACGCCGAGGACGATCGACTGCGCGTCGATGTGGAAGAAGCGACGGGCCGCGCCACGCGTGTCCGCGAAGCCGAAGCCGTCCGCGCCCAGCGACTGGTACGTGCCCGGCACCCAGCGCGCGATCTGGTCCGGAACGGCGCGCATCCAGTCGGACACGGCCACCTTCGGGCCCTCGGCGCCGGCGAGCTTCGACGTCACGTACGGGACGCGCTGCTCCTCCTCCGGGTGGAGCAGGTTGTGCTCCTCCACCGCGATGGCGTCGTTGCGCAGCTCGTTCCAGGAGGTCGCCGACCAGACGTCCGCCTTGACGTTCCACTCCTCGGCGAGGATCTTCTGGGCCTCGATCGCCCACGGCACCGCCACGCCGGAGGCGAGGATCTGCGCCGGGATCGCGCCCTTCTCGCCCTCCTTGAAGCGGTACAGACCCTTCAGGATGCCCTCGGCGTCCACGTTCTCCGGCTCGGCCGGGTGCTGGATCGGCTCGTTGTAGACGGTCATGTAGTAGAAGATGTCCTCGGCGTTCTCGCCGTACATCCTCCGCAGACCGTCCTTGACGATGTGCGCGATCTCGTAGCCGAACGCCGGGTCGTACGCGACGACGGCCGGGTTGGTCGAGGCGAGCAGGTGCGAGTGGCCGTCCGCGTGCTGGAGGCCCTCACCCGTCAGGGTCGTACGACCGGCGGTCGCACCCAGGACGAAACCGCGCGCCAGCTGGTCGGCCATCTGCCAGAACTGGTCACCGGTGCGCTGGAACCCGAACATCGAGTAGAAGACGTAGATCGGGATCAGCGGCTCGCCGTGCGTGGCGTAGGCGGAACCGGCGGCGATCAGCGAGGCGGTGCAGCCCGCCTCGGAGATGCCGTCGTGCAGCATCTGGCCGGTCGGGGACTCCTTGTAGGCGAGCAGCAGCTCGCGGTCCACGGCCTCGTACTGCTGGCCCAGCGGGTTGTAGATCTTCGCCGAGGGGAACAGCGAGTCCATGCCGAAGGTGCGGTACTCGTCGGGCGCGATCGGCACGAAGCGCTTGCCGATCTCCTTGTCCCGCATGAGGTCCTTGAGCAGGCGGACGAACGCCATGGTGGTGGCGATCGACTGCTGGCCGGAGCCCTTCCTGGTGGCCGCGTAGGCCTTGTCGCCCGGCAGCGTCAGCGGCTTGGAGCGGTCCACACGGGAGGGCACGTACCCGCCGAGCGCCTTGCGGCGGTCGTGCATGTACTGGATCTCCTCGGAGTCCTTGCCCGGGTGGTAGTACGGCGGCAGGCCGGACTCCAGCTCCTTGTCCGCGATCGGGATGTGCAGGCGGTCGCGGAAGCGCTTGAGGTCCTCGACCGTCAGCTTCTTCATCTGGTGGGTCGCGTTGCGGCCCTCGAAGTTCGGGCCGAGCGTCCAGCCCTTGACCGTCTGCGCCAGGATCACGGTCGGCTGGCCCTTGTGGGCCTTGGCCGCCGCGTACGCCGCGTAGATCTTCTTGTGGTCGTGACCGCCGCGGCCCAGGTGCAGGATCTGGTCGTCGGTCATGCCCTCGACCATCTTGCGGAGACGCTGGTCGTCGCCGAAGAAGTGCTCGCGGATGTACGCGCCGGTCTCGGTGGCGTACGTCTGGAACTGGCCGTCGGGGGTGCTGTTCAGCTTGTTGACCAGGACGCCGTCGCGGTCCTGGGCCAGCAGCGGGTCCCAGGAGCGGTCCCACACCAGCTTGATCACGTTCCAGCCGGCGCCGCGGAACTGCGACTCCAGCTCCTGCATGATCTTGCCGTTGCCGCGGACCGGGCCGTCGAGGCGCTGCAGGTTGCAGTTGACCACGAAGGTCAGGTTGTCCAGGCCCTCACGGGCGGCCAGGGACAGCTGGCCGAGCGACTCGGGCTCGTCCATCTCGCCGTCGCCCAGGTACGCCCAGACGTGCGACTTGGAGGTGTCGGCGATGCCGCGGGCCTCCATGTAGCGGTTCATCCGGGCCTGGTAGATCGCGCCGAGCGGGCCGAGGCCCATGGAGACGGTCGGGAACTCCCAGAAGTCCGGCATCAGGCGCGGGTGGGGGTACGACGACAGGCCGTAGGGGGCCTTCGACTTCTCCTGGCGGAACGCGTCGAGCTGCTGCTCGGTCAGTCGGTCCAGCAGGAAGGCGCGGGCGTAGACGCCGGGGGAGGCGTGGCCCTGGAAGAAGATCTGGTCGCCGCCGTCGCCCTCGTCCTTGCCTCGGAAGAAGTGGTTGAAGCCCACGTCGTAGAGCGAGGCGGAGGAGGCGAAGGTGGCGATGTGACCGCCGACGCCGATGCCCGGGCGCTGGGCGCGGGACACCATCACGGCGGCGTTCCACCGGGTCGCGTTCAGGACCTTGCGCTCGATCTCCTCGTTGCCGGGGAAGAACGGCTCGTCCTTGGTCGCGATGGTGTTGACGTAGTCCGTGCTGCGCATCTCGGGCACGGCCACGCGCTTCTCGCGTGCGCGCTCGATCAGGCGAAGCATGAGGTAGCGGGCACGTTCCCGGCCTCGCTCATCGACGGCTGCGTCGAGCGAGTCGAGCCATTCCTGGGTCTCTTCGGGATCGAAGTCCGGGACCTGGCTGGGAAGACCGCCAATGATGATCGGGTTGCGATCGGATCCGGAAGCCACGCTGTTCCTTCGCTGTTCGGTCGTGTCGTGCTCTGCACGCGATCTTTGCCGCATCGATGCTGCGCACGCGGTCACATGCAGTGTCTGGTTATGCCGCGCCGGCTCCCATCGTGGACCGCGGCGACGGAAACGTCATCTCTACTGGGCAGTAACCACCACTCACGAGATGAAGTGTTCGGGGTCGGCCGCACGGGGGCGGCCAAATCGCAACCTTACGCCCCCTATGGGGGTCCCCCGCGTACGGCCGTTCGGCCTCGGGGGCCGCAATCCCAGGGAGTAACTTCACAAACCCGGCACAACGCTGTGGTGTGAATCACTCTCGGTTGCTGCCTCATGGTGGGAGTTGCCATGAGACGTCAACGTTTGGGAGGGATCGCTGAGCGGGTACTTGCGCGATCCGTCCGTCACGTGTGGACTACGCCCCATGCCTCGCGTATACGGGGGGCATCGGAGCATTTCTCGAAAGATGACAGGAGGCACTCAGTGAGCGCGACCGCGGACCACGCGGAGGAGCGGACCAACCCCGCCGCACGGCTGGGTTTCGAGCCCGGACAGGTGGTCCAGGAGATCGGTTACGACGACGACGTCGACCAGGATCTCCGTGAAGGCATCGAGTCCCTCATCGGCCAGGACCTCGTAGACGAGGATTACGACGACGTGGCCGACGTCGTCGTCCTGTGGTTCCGGGACGAGGACGGAGACCTCACGGACGCGCTGGTGGATGCCATCGGTCTGCTCGAG
Source organism: Streptomyces sp. AV19 (assembly GCF_015999245.1). Lineage (GTDB taxonomy): Bacteria > Actinomycetota > Actinomycetes > Streptomycetales > Streptomycetaceae > Streptomyces. The sequence continues at coordinate 768,428 of NZ_JAEAMR010000003.1, forward strand.
GAGGGCGGCACCATCTGGCTGCTGACGCCCAAGACCGGCCGTGACGGCTACGTCGAGCCGAGTGACGTCAACGATGCGGCGCAGACGGCGGGGCTCAGCCCGGCCAAGAGCATCAGCGTGGCCAAGGACTGGAGCGGCACCCGCCTGAAGTCCGGCAAGCGCTGATCGCAGCCGCGTCGGTACCGGAATCGCATCGCGCCCCCCACAGCTGTGCTGTGGGGGGCGCGATGCGTTCCGGATCCGGGGCAGTGACAGACTGGGCGTCCAGCCGAGCCCGGCCCGTGGCCGGCCACCGCAGAGAGAGGGAAGCGCTCCATGGCGATCGACGCCGGCACCAAGGCCCCTGATTTCGCGCTCAAGAACCAGCACGGCGAGACCGTCCGTCTCTCGGACTTCCGCGGCGAGAAGAACGTCGTCCTGCTCTTCTACCCCTTCGCCTTCACCGGCGTGTGCACCGGCGAGCTGTGCGCCCTGCGCGACAACCTGCCGGCCTTCGTCAACGACGACGTGCAGCTGCTCGCCGTCTCCAACGACTCGCCGTTCTCCCTGCGCGTCTTCGCCGAGCAGGAGAAGCTCGGCTACCCGCTGCTGTCCGACTTCTGGCCGCACGGCGAGGTCAGCCGCGCCTACGGCGTCTTCGACGAGGAGAAGGGCTGCGCGCTGCGCGGCACCTTCGTCATCGACAAGGAGGGCGTCGTCCGCTGGACGATCGTCAACGGCCTGCCGGACGCGCGTGACCTGAACGAGTACGCGGCGGAGCTGGCCAAGCTCTGACGTCCGGGCCCGTCGCTGTGCGCAAGACCCTGCAATCGGTGGGAACCGGTCACTAGGATCCAGACGTTGACCGGTTGCCATCGCACAACCGGGGGCATGGGCCCGACGGCCCGCCCCTCGAACCAATGGAGGACTCGTGGGAGTCAGTCTCAGCAAGGGCGGCAACGTCTCCCTGACCAAGGCGGCCCCGAACCTGACCGCGGTGATCGTCGGTCTCGGCTGGGACGCCCGTACCACCACCGGTACGGACTTCGACCTGGACGCGAGCGCGCTGCTGACCAACGAGCAGGGCAAGGTCGTCTCCGACCAGCACTTCGTCTTCTTCAACAACCTGAAGAGCCCCGACGGTTCGGTCGAGCACACCGGTGACAACCTGACCGGTGAGGGCGAGGGCGACGACGAGGTCGTCAAGGTCAACCTGGCCGGCGTCCCGGCGGATGTGCAGAAGATCGTGTTCCCGGTGTCCATCTACGACGCCGAGACCCGTCAGCAGAGCTTCGGCCAGGTGCGCAACGCGTACATCCGCGTGGTCAACCAGGCCGACGGCTCCGAGCTGGCCCGCTACGACCTGAGCGAGGACGCCTCGACCGAGACCGCGATGGTCTTCGGCGAGCTCTACCGCCACGGCGCGGAGTGGAAGTTCCGCGCGGTGGGCCAGGGTTACGCCTCCGGCCTGCGCGGCATCGCCCAGGATTTCGGCGTCAACGTCTGATCCGACGCCAGTGACCGCATCCGGCGCCGCACCCCCGCAATACCGGGGGTGCGGCGCCGGACGCGCACGGTGACGCGCAACGTTCGATTCGGGGAGGAAGCAAGATCATGGGTGTCACGCTCGCCAAGGGAGGCAATGTCTCCCTCTCCAAGGCCGCGCCGAACCTGACCGCGATCGTCGTCGGTCTCGGCTGGGACGCCCGCACCACGACCGGTGCGGACTACGACCTGGACGCCAGCGCGCTGTTGTGCGCCGCGGGCCGGGTGCTGGGCGACGAGTACTTCGTCTTCTACAACAACCTCAAGAGTCCCGAGGGTTCGGTCGAGCACACCGGCGACAACCTCACCGGGCAGGGCGACGGCGACGACGAGACGATCCTGGTGGACCTCGGCAAGGTCCCGGCCGCCTGCGACAAGATCGTCTTTCCCGTCTCCATCCACGAGGCCGACGTCCGGGGCCAGAACTTCGGCCAGGTGCGCAACGCCTACATCCGCGTGGTCAACCAGGCCGACGGCTCCGAGCTGGCCCGCTACGACCTGAGCGAGGACGCCTCCAGCGAGACGGCCATGATCTTCGGCGAGGTCTACCGCTACGGCGGCGAGTGGAAGTTCCGCGCGGTGGGCCAGGGTTACGCGTCCGGGCTGCGGGGCATCGCCATGGACTTCGGCGTCAACGTTTCGTGACGTTCGGCGTCAACGTTTCATGCGTTCGGCGTCAATGTCTTGTGACGTTCGGCGTCAGCGTCCTGTGACGGAGGGTGCGCGGATACGCCCGTCCCGCCCCGACGGAGGGGCCCTTAGACTTCGGGGTCAATGTTTCGCAAAACCCCGCTCGTGCGGGGGGAACCCGAGCAACGAAGGATTGGGTGGCAGTGCTCCTGAAAACCTTTGGCTGGTCGTTCGCCGTCACGGCGGGCGGGCTTGCCCTGGCCGGTGTGCTCTGGGGGTGGAAGGGGCTGGCGCTCGTCGCGATCCTGTCCATCCTGGAGATCTCGCTGTCCTTCGACAACGCGGTCATCAACGCGGGCATCCTGCGGAAGATGAACCCGTTCTGGCAGAAGATGTTCCTGACGCTGGGCATCCTCATCGCCGTCTTCGGCATGAGGCTGGTCTTCCCGGTCGTCATCGTGGCCATCACCGCCAAGCTCGGGCCCATCGACGCCGTCGACGTCGCGATCAACGACCACGAACGTTATGAGCAGTTGGTCACCAGCGCCCACCCGGCCATCGCCGCGTTCGGCGGAATGTTCCTGCTGATGATTTTCCTTGACTTCATCTTCGAGGACCGGGACATCAAGTGGCTCAGCTGGCTGGAGCGCCCCTTCGCCCGGATCGGACGGGTCGAGAGCCTGTCGGTCATCGTCTCGCTGGTGGTGCTGATCATCACGGCCACCACGGTCGCGACGGCCGTGCCGGTGCACGGCGGTGAGGGCACGATCGACAAGGCGTCCACCGTCCTGCTCGCCGGAGTCGGCGGACTGCTCACGTACTTGATCGTCGGCGGCATCTCCGCGTTCTTCGAGGAGCGGCTGGAGGACGAGGCGGATGAGGCGGACGACGCCGGCGAGGCGTCCGCGCCCGCGAAGAGCTCCGGCGCCGCCGTCGCCGGGCTGGCCGGCAAGGCCGCGTTCTTCATGTTCCTCTACCTGGAGGTCATCGACGCCTCGTTCTCCTTCGACGGCGTCATCGGTGCCTTCGCGATCACCAACGACATCTTCGTGATGGCGCTGGGCCTGGGCATCGGCGCGATGTACATCCGATCGCTGACGGTCTTCCTCGTCCGCAAGGGGACCCTGGACGACTACGTCTACCTCGAGCACGGCGCGCACTACGCGATCGGCGCGCTCGCCGTGATCCTGCTCGCCACGATCAAGTACGAGATCAACGAGGTGATCACGGGCACCATCGGCGTCCTCCTGATCGCCCTGGCCTTCTGGTCCTCGGTGCGGCGCAACCGCAAGGAGACCGGGGCGGGCGCCGGCGGCGGGGACCGTCAGGAGGTCGCGTCCGGGGTGTGAGACCCCGTCCGGCCCGGGTGTGACCCCGGCACGTGCGCGGGAACCCTCTGAGCGGGGCGGTGGTGAGTTTCAGCTCACCGCCGCCCCGCTCACCGGTTTCCGGAGGGGAGACCGGACCACGAGGGTCACGAGGGTGGGGGCCGTCATGACGGTATGGGACAAGCTGTTCGGCAACTGGGGGCGTGGGGCCGCCTGGCAGTTCGACGCTCCGCACGGCGGGAGCGGGGCGGTCGAGCTGACCAAGCGGCGCCCGGTCTACTCGCTGACCAAGAACGGCGCGGTCAGCGGCAACATGCGGGTCAATCTGTCCTGGCAGATGCGGACCTCGGACCTGCACGAGCGGCGGTCGGCCGCCCGCGGGTCGTCCGTACGGCATCCGTTCCGGAAGTTCACGCCGGAAGTCGTGCAGGCGCAGGGGACGGCCATGGTCACCGTGGACCTCGACCTCGCCTGCATGTATGAGCTGTGGGACGGGTCGAAGGGCGTAGTCCAGCCGCTCGGGAACATACTGGGCAGCGTCAACTCGCCGCCGTATGTGCAGTTGAGCGGTGACGACCGGTTCGGGGCCGGGTCGGGCGAGACGATCTACATCAACATGGACCATCGGGAAGAGATCAAGCGACTGCTGATCTTCGTCTACATCTATGACGGGACCCCGGCGTTCGACCGTACGCAGGCCACGGTGACGCTGTACCCGGGCAACGGCCCCCGGCTCGAGGTCTCGCTCCACGAGCGGGCGCCGGAGGCGCGGTCGTGCGCGGTGGCGCTGATCGAGAACGACAAGAAGGAGATTGTCGTGCGGAGGGAGATGCGGTACGTGTACGGGTTCCAGTCGGAGCTGGATCGGTTGTACGGGTGGGGGTTGCAGTGGGGGCGGGGGTACAAGAGCAAGGTGTGAGGGGTGGGTGTTGGCGGGGGCGGGTGCCGCTGACGTGTTGAGGGTGCCCTGGTCCCTCCCCCAGAGGGGGGGCACCCCTACTTTCACCGTTTCTTCCGGGGCTGCGCCCCTCGGCCCCGCAACGCGGCTGCGCCGCGTTCGTCCTCAAACGCCGGACGGGCTGGATCGGGGGTGCAGGGGGCGGAGCCCGGAAGAAACGGTGAAAGTAGGGGTGCCCCCCTCTGGGGAAGGGGCCAGGGCGGAATCCCCTACCCGCCCGGCAGGAACTGCGGGCCCTGCGGCGGCAGTCGGAAGGCCGGGTCCGGTGCCGGCACCGCGCCCTGCGGCGGATACCCGTACGACGGCTGCGCCGTCGGATACTGCGGGTAGCCGTACGCGGGCTGTGCGGCGTCGGCCGGCGGAGCCGCCGGCGGTGCCGGTGCCGGGATCGCCGGCGGCACGGACGGCGGCGGGGGGTAAGCGCCGGACGCCGGCGTCGTCGGCGGTATGGGCTGTATCGGCTCGGCCGGGTCCGGGTCCGGGCCGGGCGTCGGCGCCCCGGAGTCCTCCACCGAGATCCCGAACTCCGTCGCCAGCCCCACCAGCCCGGACGCGTACCCCTGCCCCAGCGCCCGGAACTTCCAGCCCTCCCCGCGCCGGTACAGCTCCCCGCAGATCATCGCCGTCTCGTCCCCCGTCTCCGGCCGGACGTCGAAGCGGGCCACCGCGTCGCCGCCGGGGGCCGCCGCCGTGTCGTACAGCAGCACGCACAGGTCCTCGACCCGGCCGAACGTCCCGCCGTCCGCCGACGCCGCGAGCACCACGCGGCGCACCGAGCCGTCCAGTGCCGCCAGGTCGGTCTCGATGGAGTCGGTCAGGCCCTCCGGCAGCCGCTTCTTGGGGAGGTGACGCACCAGGCCGGACGGGTGGCGCGGCTGGTTGTAGAAGACGAAGTCCTCGTCGGAGCGCACGCGGCCGTCGTCGCCCAGCAGCAGGGCGGAGGCGTCGACGTCGGGGACGCCCGGACCGGGGGTCCAGCGCAGCACGGCCCGAACGGCCGGGGCCTCCAGCGGGATGTTCGATCCCTTCAGCATCGCGTGCGTCATGCCCGCAATCCTGCCCTCCCGTACGGGCCCCGGACAACGCGGGCCGATGTGCCGCCCGTTTGGGGAACTCTTGACCCACCGCCGAGCGTACGATAATCGGCCACACAGGACGGCCGACGGCCGGACCGACCGGCGGTACGCCATCCGCAATGGGGAGCAACGGGGAGAAAAATGCGGCATTTTGGACACCTTGCGCCCGAGGTGCGGAATGGGTTGTTCCACCAGGAGCCGGCCGAGTTCGACGCCGGCTCCCCGGTCCCCGTGCTCGCCGCCGCCCTCGGCGCCACGCTCTACAGCCCCGCCACCCGCCCCACCCTCGCCCGGGACGTCGTCAAACAGGCCGGCCAGGGTGTCGTGTCCATGGTCCTGTGCCTGGAGGACTCGATCGGCGACGCCGACGTCCCCGCCGCCGAGGAGAACCTCGTCCGGCAGTTCGCCGAGCTCGCGGCGGCGCCGTCGCACACGCCGCTGCTGTTCGTCCGCGTCCGCGAACCGGAACAGATCACCGATCTGGCACGCCGGCTCGGCCCCGCCCGCCGGCTGCTCTCCGGCTTCGTCCTGCCCAAGTTCACCGAGGACCGCGGGCTGCCCTTCCTGGAAGCCGTCGCCGAGGCCGAAGCCGTTCACGGGCAGCGGCTGTTGGCCATGCCCATCCTCGAATCCCCCGAGCTTCTCCACCTGGAGACCCGCGCCGACACCCTGGCCGGCATCGCCCGCGCCACAGGCAAGCACCGCGAGCGCGTGCTCGCCCTGCGGCTCGGCGTCACCGACTTCTGCTCCGCGTACGGACTGCGCCGCGCGCCCGACATGACCGCCTACGACGTCCAGCTCGTCGCCTCCGTCATCGCCGACGTCGTCAACGTCCTCGGACGCGCGGACGGCAGCGGGTTCACCGTCACCGGTCCCGTGTGGGAGTACTTCCGCCAGCACCAGCGGATGTTCAAACCGCAGCTGCGCCGCAGCCCGTTCGCCGGGCCCGCGGAGGCGCTGCGCTCCGCCCTGATCGAGCACGACATGGACGGGCTGCTGCGCGAGATCGAACTCGACCGCGCCAACGGCCTGCTGGGCAAGACCTGCATCCACCCCACGCACGTGGCGCCGGTGCACGCCCTGTCGGTCGTCAGTCACGAGGAGTTCAGCGACGCGCGGGACATCCTGCGGTCGGTCGACGGGGGCGGGGGCGGGGTGCTGCGCTCCTCGTACACCAACAAGATGAACGAGGTGAAGCCGCACCGGGCCTGGGCAGAAAGGACCCTGCTGAGGGCGGGGGCGTTCGGTGTGGCCAGAGAGGAAGTCGGTTTCGTGGAACTGCTGGGCGCGAGCGTACGAGGAGCGATCCTGTGACCCCGTCGACCTGGTCGGGACAGTGGGTGGCGGACCGCCTCGGCGTACGGCTGGAGGGCGACGCCGCCCTCCCCGGACTGCTGGGCCTCGCGCTGCGGCGCAACCCGCGGCGGGCGCACCTCCTCGTCTCCAACGTCCTCGGCAAGCACGTGCCGCAGCGGCCGTCGGCCGTGCACGGCGCCGGGCTCGGGCTCGGGCGGCGCGTCCGCGAGCTCCTCGGCGAGGCGGACGCGGCCCGGTCGGTCGTCCTCGGATACGCGGAGACCGCGACCGGCCTGGGCCACTCCGTCGCGGACGGGCTGGCCCTCGCCCCGTATCTGCACTCCACGCGCCGCCCGGTGCGGGGCGTCGCACCGGTCGGCGGCTTCGAGGAGGAGCACAGCCACGCGACGTCGCATCTGCTGCTCCCGGACGATCCGGCGCTGCTCGCGTCCGACGGGCCGCTGGTGCTCGTGGACGACGAGTTCTCCACGGGCCGTACGGTCATGAACACCATCGCTGCCCTGCACCGCCGGTACCCGCGCGACCGCTACGTGATCGTCGCCCTGGTCGACATGCGCGGCGCCGACGACCGCGCCGGGCTGGACGCCTTCGCGGCGGAACTGGGCGCCCGCGTGGACCTGATCGCCCTCGCGTCGGGGACGGTGACCCTGCCGGAGGACGTCCTGGAGCGCGGCCAGGAGCTCGTGGCGCGCTGGTCGGGCCCGGAGGCGGCGCCGTCCCCCACCGCTCCGGGGGAAACGGGAGGGGGCGGGGAGAACTCCCGCCGCCACGGCGAGCAGCCGGCCACGGCCGTTCCGGCGGTGCCGGGCCGTCCGCACCCGGGAGGCGACGCCGCCCGCGTCGACCTCCGCTGGCCCGCCGGTCTCCCCGACGGCGGGCGGCACGGGTTCACCCCCGCGCACCGCGCCCGCCTGGAGCGCGAACTGCCGCGCATGGCACGGGAGATCGCCCGCCACCTGGAGCCGGACTCCCGCGTCCTCGTCCTCGGCAACGAGGAGCTGATGTACGCCCCGCTGCGCCTCGCCGAGGCGCTGGAGACGCGGCAGGGCGTGGATGTGCGGTTCTCCACCACCACCCGTTCCCCCGTCCTCCCCGTGGACGACCCGGGATACGCCATCCGCACCCGGCTCCGCTTCCCCGCCCACGACGCCCCCGCCGACGGCCCGGGCGACCGCTACGCGTACAACGTCGCGGGCGCCGGCTTCGACGCCGTCGTCGCGGTCGTCGACTCCACCGCCGACACCCCCGAACTGCACGCGCCCGGCGGCCTGCTGGACCGCCTGGCCGCACACACCGGAAAGGTGCTGCTCGCCGTGATCCCCTCCCACCGGGCCCCGCGCGAACCCCTGCGCGGCCCCGCGTTCTCGTCGTACGCGCCCGAGGACGTCGGCTGGCTGCTCCAGGACCTCTCCGGCGTCACCCTGGAGGCGCCCATCGAGGAGCGCGAGGAGGCGATCCAGAGCGGCGGCGCGCACTACGCCGAGTCGCTGCCCGTCGAGTACCAGCCCTGCGAGCGCTACCAGGCGCTCTACCACGCCGCCCTCGACGCCTCGGCCGACCGCCTCGCCCGCGCCGTCGGCGTCGTCACCGAGACCGTGCTCGCCGAGCGGTCCCCCCGCCCGGTGCTCGTCTCGCTGGCCCGCGCCGGCACCCCCGTCGGCGTGCTGATGCGCCGCTGGGCCCGGCACGCGCACGGCCTGGACCTGCCGCACTACGCCGTCTCCATCGTCCGCGGCCGGGGCATCGACACCGCCGCCCTGCGCTGGCTCGCCGAGCGGCACGACCCGTCCGACGTCGTCTTCGTCGACGGCTGGACCGGCAAGGGCGCCATCACCCGCGAGCTCGAAGCGGCCCTGGAGGAGAGCGAGTTCGACCCGCGGCTCGCCGTGCTCGCCGATCCCGGGTCCTGTGTGACGACCTACGGCACGCGCGACGACTTCCTCATCCCCTCCGCCTGCCTCAACTCCACCGTCTCCGGGCTGATATCGCGCACCGTCCTGCGCGCCGACCTGGTCGGGCCGGACGACTTCCACGGCGCCAAGTACTACCGGGAGCTGGCCGGTTCGGACGTCTCCCGCGCCTTCCTGGACGCCGTCGCCGCCCGCTTCGACGCCGTCGCCGAGGACGTCGCCCACGACGCCAAGGAGCTCGCCGCCGCCGACCGCACCCCCACCTGGCAGGGCTGGGCCGCCGTCGAGCGGATCAGCGAGGAGTACGGCATCCACGACCCCAACCTCGTCAAGCCCGGCGTCGGCGAGACCACCCGCGTCCTGCTGCGCCGCGTCCCCTGGAAGATCCTCGCCAAGCGCGGCGCGGGCGCCGGGCTCGACCACGTACGCCTGCTCGCCGCCCAGCGCGGCGTCCCCGTGGAGGAGGTGGACGGGCTGCCGTACAGCTGCGTCGGCCTCGTCCACCCCCGGTACACCAGGGGCGCCACCGGCGCCGACGGAAAGGCTGTCCCCACCTCATGAGCACCCTGCTGGCCAGCGACCTCGACCGGACGCTGATCTACTCCTCCGCCGCCCTCCGCCTCGCCGGGCCGGACGCGGACGCCCCCCGGCTGATGTGCGTCGAGGTGTACGAGGGCAGACCGCTGTCGTACCTGACCGAGACCGCCGCCGGGCTCCTCGCGGAGCTCGCCGGCACCGGCGCCCTCGTCCCCGCCACCACCCGCACCGTCGCCCAGTACCGCCGCGTCCGGCTGCCCGGGCCGCCGCCCCGGTACGCGGTCTGCGCCAACGGCGGCGAGATCCTCGTCGACGGCGAACCCGACACCGCCTGGCGGACCCGCGTACGCCGGGCCGTCGCGGACGGCTGCGCCTCCCTCGACGAGATCCGCGCGTACATCGCCCGCACCGCCGACCCCGTCTGGCTGCTGAAGGACCGCACCGCGGACGACCTCTTCGCCTACCTCGTCGTCGACCGGGAGCGCCTGCCCGCGGCCTGGGTGGACGAACTGGCCGCCTGGGCCGGCGCACGCGGCTGGAACGTCTCCCTCCAGGGGCGCAAGGTCTACGCCGTGCCCCGCCCGGTCACCAAGGGCGCCGCCGTCACCGAGGTCGCCCGCCGCGCCGGGGCCACCCGCGTCCTCGCCGCCGGCGACTCGCTGCTCGACGCCGACCTGCTGCTGGCCGCCGACCGCGGCTGGCGGCCCGGCCACGGCGAGCTCGCCGACAGCGGCTGGAGCGCCCCGCACGTCACGGCCCTGGAGACGGTCGGCGTCGCGGCGGGGGAGGAGATCGTCCGGGCCTTCGCGGCAGTGATGGCCGAGGACCGTGCGGCGGTTGGTGTCCGGAACGTCTGACCAAGGGCTGTTGTGGCCGGACTTCGGCTCATAAGGTCGTTCACGCATCAACGTATCGCGCTGTGCCACCCCGTTGTGCCACCTCACCGAGGAGTCCCCGTGATCGTGAAGAAGAGCATCACGCTCAGCCCCGAGCTCTACCAGTACCTCCTCGACCACAACCCGCCGCTCGACCCCGTCCTGCGGAAGCTGGTCGACACCACCCGCTCCCTGCTCCCCGGGGACGCCTACCTCCAGGTCGCCGAGGAGCAGGCCCCGCTGCTCGCCTTCCTCGTCCGCCTCACCGGCGCCCGCCGCGTCCTGGAGATCGGCACCTTCACCGGGCTCTCCTCCCTGGCCATGGCCCAGGCCCTGCCCGCCGACGGCAGCCTGACCGCCTTCGACGTCTCCGAGGAGTGGACCGCCCACGCCCGCCGCGCCTGGGCCGAGGCGGGCGTCGCCGACCGCATCGACCTGCGCATCGGCGACGGCCTGGAGTCCCTGCGGGCCCTGCCCGCCGAGCCGCACCTCGACCTCGTCTTCCTCGACGCGGACAAGGAGAACTACGTCAACTACTGGGAGGAGATCGTCCCCCGGCTGCGGACGGGCGGCCTGCTCGCCGTCGACAACACCCTCTTCCAGGGCACCGTGATCGAACCCGGCGTCACCGGGGCGGGCGCGGGCGTCCGGCGGTTCAACGATCACGCCGCGGCGGACAAGCGCATGGAGTCGGTCATGCTGAACGTCGCCGACGGCCTGACGCTGGCCCGCAAGGTGTCCTGAACCCCCTTGTCCACCGGCGGTTTTCAGCCGCAGCAGCCGCCCCCGCAGCACCCGCCGCCGCCACCGGCGGGCGGTGCGGCGGAGGCGGCCGAGACGCCGGTCACGGCGACGGCCGACAGCAACTTCACGGTGTCCGCGTGCCCTTCGGGGCAGACCGCCGGGTCGGACGACCGCGCCATCGGCCGGTTCAGCTCGAAGGTGTCACCGCAGGAGCGGCACCGGTATTCGTAACGAGGCATGCGCGCAGCTTAGATGACCTCTTGGTCAGGGCCGGCCGCCGCGCTCCTCCCGGATCCTGGCCACGACCTCCGCGACCGACCGCCGCACCGCCTCCGTCTCGGTCAGGAAGCGCCACCAGTCCGGATGCCGGCCCTCCAGGCCCGCCACGGCGCCGTCCAGCCGGGCCACCGCCCCGTCCAGCGGGGCCGCGTGCCGCGGGTCCGGCGTGCTGCGCCCGGCCATCGCCAGGCGCTGGGCGTCCCGGATCGCGAACCGCGTCCGCTCGATCTCGCCCTGCCGGTCCGCCGACACCTCGTCCAGCCGCCGCAGCCGGTCGCCGGCCGCCGACACCGACTCGTCGGTCGTCGTCAGCAGCGCCCGCACCGTCGACAGCAGCGCCGTCGCGTCCGGCCAGCGTTGCTCGTCGCGCGCCCGCCGCGCCTCGCGCAGCCTGGTCTCCGCCTGCTCCACCGCCTGCCGCGCCTCGTCCGGCACCTGCTGCAGGTCCTGCCAGCACGCCGCGCTGTAGCGGCGGCGCAGCTCGCTGAGGACGGGGGCGACGGCCCCGGCCCGGGTGGTGATCGCCTGCGCGCGGGTGCGCAGCGAGACGAGCCGCTTGTCGATCTCGGCCGCGCGCCGCGGCAGTTGCTCCGCCTCGGCGCGGATCGCCTCCGCCTCGCGCAGCGTCCGCCCGGCGCGCTCGATCGTCTGCGGTACGCCGTGCTGCCCGGCGCCCTCGTTGAGCCTCGTCAGCTCCGGGCCGAGCGCGGCCAGCCGGGCCGCCAGGCCGTCGGCCCGCAGCCCCGCGTCCCGCGCCGCGTCCAGGGCCTGGCTCGCGGCCAGCAGGCCCTGCCGGGCGCGCTCCACCGCCGGGGCGAGCTTCGTCAGCTCCCGCTCGGCCGCCGCCAGCAGCGGGCCCAGGCCCTGGCCGAACCGCTCCAGGTCGGCCTTGGCCCGTACGAGCTCGTCCTTGGCCCGGGTCAGGTCGGTGCGCGCCCGGGCGGCGGCCCCCGCGTCGAGGTCCTCCCGGTCCAGGTCGTGGGCGTCCACGGCCGTGATGTACGCGCCCGACACCTCGTCTATGCGGGCCCCGAACGCGGCGAACTGCCCGGCCGCCCGGCGGGCCGCCGCCGACGCGTCCACCGCGGTGATCGTCTCGATGGAGATCCGCAGGTCGCGCTGGGCGGTGTCCAGCTCGTAGAACGCGGCCGCCGCGGCGTCCTTGGCCGCCTGCGCCTCGGCCCGCTGCCCCTCGCCGCGGCCCCGGCCCCAGCGGCGGGTGCCCCCGCCGGCGAACGCGGCCGGCGCGGCGACGGCCGCCGCGGCCAGCAGGGGCAGCGGCAGCAGCACCAGCGCGACGGTCTCCCGGACCGCTCGCAGGGCCGGTCGTACGGACTGCGCGAAGGGGGTGGTGAAGGGGGTAACCGTCACGTGCGCTCTGCCCTCTCCCGATTGGTCGCCCAGGCCAGGGAGCCATTCTCCCACCCGCCCCGGACATCCCCACGGGCCGGTCAGCCGCCCGCGCGCACCGCCACGTCGCCGTTGTCGCTGCGCGCCCGCACGGAGCGCCCGGCGGAGTCGTCGCGGCCCACGCCCACCTTCACCGAGCCGTTGACGCTCTTCGCGTCCACCCGGTACGTCGTTTCGCCCGGCACCGTGACCGTGACGTCCCCGTTGACGCTCTCGCCGTCCACCCGGTCCGGTGCGCGGCGCGGGCGCACGGTGACGTTCCCGTTGTCGGACCGCGCGGAGACGCGGCGCGAGTCGATCGCGTCCACGGCGCGGATGTCGCCGTTCTCCGTCGTCAGCGTCAGCCGCCCGTCGGCCCCGCGGACGTCGAGGTCGCCGTTGTCCGACGTGAACCGCAGGTCGCCCTTGATGCCCTTGGAGGTGACCCCTCCGTTCTCGTCCTTGACGATCACCGTGACCCCCGGCGGCACCTCGATCCGGTGCTTCGCCTCACAGTGCTTGCTGATCCCGCCGCACTCCTGCCGGAGCCGGAGCGTGTCCCCGTCCATCTCCCACGACGTGCGGGTGGACCCGCCCACCGACCACCCGTCGAACCACCGGGTGACCTCGACCTCCTTGCCCTTCTTCCCCTTCTTCCCCGGCACCAGCTCGATCCGCGAGTCGTCGTTGTCCACGGTGAGCGTCCGCCCGCCGAGCGCGAACGCCCGGTGCTCGGGCTCCGCGCCGTCCACGTCCACCCGCCCGCACCCCGTCAGGGCCGCCCCCGCCATGACGATCCCCCCGGCCAGCAAGGTCAGACGGGCGGCGGCGCGAGGGCCACGGCGGGGCCGGCGGGTGCGGCGGGTCATCCAAACTCCCAGGTCAGAGCAGTGATCATCAATCTTCCAGGCCGCCCCGAGCCTAGGGACCCCGCACCCCGCCCGACGATCCGGCCCGCCGCCGGATCGGGGTGGGGCTAACCCCCGGTCCGGCCCCCGGTCCGGAGTTTGCGGGGTGGTGGGAGGGGGCATGTAGGCTGTCGTTTCATTGCGGGTGCATAGCTCAGCGGTAGAGCGCCGCTCTTACAAAGCGGATGTCGGCGGTTCAAATCCGTCTGTGCCCACCAGCCGAAGGCCCGGGAGCGATCGAGCTCCCGGGCCTTCGTCGTGTCCGGCGGTGGAGTGGCGGTGCGACGCTGCTCAGCCGTGTTCCCCGGTGCCGCCGCAGTGGCACGGCGGGGTGATGAGGAGGTTGGCCATGGTGCCGTGGTCCTCGTGGGGGAGGACGTGGCAGTGGAAGACGGTTCTGCCGGGGGCGTCGGGGCGGAAGTAGGTGCGCAGGGTCAGTTCACCGTGCGGGGGCAGGCGATGGGTGTCCCACCAGATGCCGGGGTCGGTGTACCAGGACGCGTCCCCGCGCGGGATGCCCTTGGTGCCGACGACCTGGAACGGGTTGACGTGGATGTGCATCGGGTGCTGGTAGGAGTCGTCGTTGACGAACCGCCACTCCTCGACCGTCCCGGCCTCGGCCTCCACGTCGACGCGGTCCATGTCGAAGAGCCGGCCGTTGACGAGGAACCGCGGGCCGGGGCCGTGGTGTCCGGAGTTGTCGCGGGAGAGGACCAGGGTGCGGTGCCGGGCGACGGGCAGGCCGGGCAGCCGGCGGGGGGCCACGAGGCGGCCCGGGACACGGCCCGACGCCTTGCGGCCGGTGACTTCGAGGGTGCCGAGCCGGAGGGCGGGCCGGGCGGCGCGGCCGCCGCCCGGGTGGTAGGCGGCCGCGTACACGCGGTAGCGGCCGGGTTTGCCGCCGCGCAGGACGAACTCGGCGCGGTTGCCGGGGGCCAGCATGACCGACGGTACGGGGCGGGTCCGGCCGAACGGGATCCCGTCCGCACCGATCCAGTGCAGGGTGTGGCCTTCGACGTGCAGCCAGAGTTCGCGGTGCGGCACGGCGTTGAGCACCCGCCACCGCTGGGTCTCGCCCGGCCTGATCCGGGCGACGGGCCGGATCAGGCCGTTGAGCGGGTAGAGCCGCTCGGCGTGGACGCCGGGCAGCGCGGTGTAGCCGTCGTCGTCGCCCGCGGGCAGCATGATGTCCGTGGGGTTCTCGCCGTGGCCGTCCACGCGCAGGGAGCTGACGACGATGGTGCGTTCGCGCATGGCGGCGATCTCGGGGACGCGGTCGATGTCGCCCTCGACGACGATGGGCCCGCTCAGCCCGGACCACGCCTGGTGGGTGGTGGACCCGTGGTGGTGGGGGTGGTACCAGTGCAGACCGGCGGGCTGGTCCTCGGGGACGTCGTAGACGTACTGGAAGTCGTCCCCGGGGTCGACGCGGACGTCCATGTTGTCCGAGTGCCCGCTGGGGGACACCTGGAGGCCGTGCACGTGGAGGTTGGTGGCGAGCGCGTCCTGACGGAGGTCGTGGACCTCCGGGAGGCCCTTGGCCCTGGGCAGGCAGTCGGTGCCCTTGTGGCCCTGGCCGTCGCACGCGGGGAGCAGGCCGCTGGGAACCATCCGGTTGCGCAGCAGGATCCGGACCCGGTCGCCGGGGCGGATGCGCAGGATCCCGCCGGGCAGTCCGTTGTTGTAGGTGTCCAGCCGGAGCCGGCGTCCGCCGATGTCCGCGCGGGTGGTGGCCATGGCCAGGGTGTGGTCGAGCCGTCCCGCGCGGCTGGAGACCTGCGGCAGGTCCCGCAGGGGCGGTCCGTCGTCGTGCCGGGTGGTGGTCCCGGCGGCGTCCGGGCCGGCCGCGGCGCCGGCGAGGCCGGCCAGTGCGCCGCCGGCGCCCAGCGCGCCCACTCCTCGCAGCACGCGTCGGCGGGACGGGTTCCGGTCCGGGGACGTGACGGGCCCGGGCTCGTGACGGGCGCTCCCCGCGGGGGACGGTCGGGAGTTGTCGCTCATACGATCAGATACTCGGTTCGGCGGTGCGGCGGGGCCTCGCGCAACGCCGTGGGGTCCTCCGTCCGGCCCCTTCCGTGCGTGACGGGTTGCGTGACGGGTGCCGTTCCGGGGCGGAAGCGATCAGGGGCGCCCGGTTGATGAGGGTTTGATGAGCATCTTCTTAACTTGGGGGCGATCAAGGGGGCGTTGTCAGTGGGCGCCCGTAGCCTGTTCGCATGTCCCTGGTCCGTGTGCGTCAGCAGTCTGTGCGTCAGCAGCCCTGTGCGGAGGAGATCAACCGCGCCATACGCGCCTTCCTGTCCGAGCGCCGGGGGCGTGCGCTCACCGCCGCCGAGCGGCGGGAGTACGAGCGGTTGCGCACGGACTGGCTGGCGGCGGGGCGGACGCGGCGGTGGGGGTGCGGATGAGCCGTGGAGCTCAGTGCTGGAGAGCTCAGTGCCGGAGAGTTCAGGGCTGGAGCGGGCGCAGGAAGCGGCGTTCGTAGCGCTTGATGCAGCGCGTCCTGCGGGCCAGTTCGAACGCCTCCTGGCACTCGGGGTCCGAGGCGCTGTCGAGGCGGTACTGCTCGTAGACGGCGAGGCTGGGGAAGGAGAAGAGGGCGTAGGCGATGTCGCTGTCGCCCTCGCTCGGCAGGAAGTATCCATGGTGGGTCCCGCCGAAGCGGTCGACGAGGTGGATCCAGCGGCGTGCGTACTCCTCGAAGTCCGCGAGGCGTTCGACGTCGATCTCGTACTTCAGGTGAATCGTGATCACTGGTGCTCCTGGTTACTGTGCCGCGTTCGGTTGCTGTGCGGCGTTCCCCGCCGGGGCCGGGGCCGGGGCCGGGGCCGGGGCCGGGGCCGGGGCCGGGGCCGGGGCGTAGACCCAGGCGTGGGCGCCGGAGGCGAGCGGGGCGAGGGTGCGGGCGTAGTCGGCCACTTCGTAGTCGTCCGCGGCGGCCAGTTCGGTCCCGGTGACGGCGAGGGCGGTGCCCGCCACACGGTCCGCGGGGTCGCCGGTCGGGCGCAGGATGGGATGGTGGGCCGAGCCGCTGAGGGCGATGACGTCGGGGTCGGTGATCTCCACCGTGTCCAGGCGGTAGCCGGGCAGTTCCTCGGGAGTGCCGGTCACCTCGCGGCCGAAGAGGGAGCGCTGCACCTCGGGCTGGCGCAGGGTGCCGTAGGAGAAGAGGAGGACGGTGGTGTCGTCGAGCATGAGCCTCATGATCCGCAAGGGGCGGGGGTGGAGGCAACGTGATTCCTGTCCCGTCTGAGGGGGTGGTCCCGCCTGAGCGTGTGGTCGCCGTACGGCACGGGGAGAGCACGGCGAACGTGCTGTTCGCGCGGGCGCGGGCGGAGGGGGCGCCGGTGGCCCTGCCGCCCGGGAGCGATGCCGGCGTGCCGCTGTCGGGGGCGGGGTGGGAGCAGGCCGCGCGGGTGGGGCGGTGGCTGGCCGGCGGGGAGGTGCCGGACGTGGTCGTCGTCTCGCCCTACCTGCGGGCCCGGCAGACGTGGGAGGAGATGGCCCGGCAGGTGCCGTCACGGCCGGAGCTCCGGGTCGACGAGCGGTTGCGGGACCGGGACATGGGGGTGTTCCACGGGCTCAACGAGATCGCCCTGCGGGAGCGGGCCCCCGAGGAGGCGGCGCGCCTGGCGGAGTGGGACCACCGGCCGCCCGGCGGCGAGTCGTTGCTCGACGTCGCCGGGCGCGTGCGCGAGCTGGTCGGTGAACTCGGCGGGCTGCGCGTGCTGTTCGTGGCCCACGACGCCGTGGTGGTGGCGCTGCGGCAGCTGTTCTCCGGCGAACGGCCGGCCGTTCCCTGGCCGGTGCCGAACGCGTCCGTGTCGCGGTGGGTCCGCGACGGGCCGGGGCTGAGACTGATCGACTTCGGGCGGCGGCCCTGGGCGGGGGCGGACTGAGTCCCGAATGACCGGGCATGGGAGAATTGCGTGCTATGGACGGTCGGCACCCCCTCAGCAACTCCGCCTCGGCGATCCTCTACCTCGTGGCGGGCCTCGCCGCCGTGGCCGGCTCCGCGTGGATGGCCGTTTCCTGGGTGCCCGGTCAGACCGCGGAGGAGCGGGCGTTCCGGTCCGCGCCGGCCTGTACGCGGGAGGTCCGGACGGACTGCGTCCGGGACGAGGAGTTCACCGTCTCGGAGATCCGGCTGGGGAAGAAGGAGCGCAAGGCGACCCTGACCGACGCCAAGGGCGCGCCCCGGCGGGTCGGCTTCCCCGACGACGGGCCGCTGCTGAAGAAGCTGGACGACGGTGACCGGGTGACCGGCACCGTCTGGCGCGGCTCCGTCCAGGAGATCGCGGCCAGGGGCACGAAGCAGCCCACCTGGGCGGCCCCGGTCAACCCGCCCTCGGCGGATCTGGCCGCCGCGATCGGCCTGGGACCGGCCGGGCTGCTCCTGAGCGTGGCGTGCGCCTGGCGCCTGCGGCAGGGAGCCGATGCGAACGAGCCGACCTGGCGCATGCGTTACCTGGTCCGCCTCGCGTGCGGCATGGGTCTCGCCGGGGTCGTCACGGCCGTGGCCTTCGCGGCCCTCGGCGTCCGGCCGCTCTGGGCGGCCCCGGTGCTCTGGTCGCTGCTCGTCGCGCCGATGGCGGCCCTGACCGTACGCGCGTGGCGGCGGGCGCCGTACCGGCCGCGCGAGCCGTGGAGGCCGACGCCGCTGTGATGCGCGCAGTGATGCACGATGAGGAGTCATGACCGCCCAACTCCTCGGATTCGCCGCCGCATCGCTCGCCATCATCGTCGTCCCCGGCCCCGACCTCGTCCTGCTGCTCCGCAACGCGGCGAGAGCCGGGCGCCGGGGCGCGGTGGCGACGGCCGTCGGCATCATGCTCGGCAACGCGGTCCTGGCCGCGGCGGCGGTCGCGGGCCTGACCGTGCTGCTGACCGGGTCCCAAGTCCTGTACGCGGCCCTGCGCTTCGCCGGTGCGGCGTACCTCGTGTACCTCGGCGGACGCGCCCTGTTCGAGCTCGCCCGCGGCGGCGGGAGCGACGACGCCCCGAGTCCGCAACCCGCTGCCGCCGCCCCGCAGGCGTTCCGGCAGGGTCTGGTGAGCAATCTGCTCAACCCCAAGGTGGCCGCCTTCTACCTGTCGCTGTTCCCGCAGTTCGCGCTTCCCGGGATGCCGGTGCTCGCCCAACACGCCGTCATGGCAGGGTTGTTCTGGGGGCTGGCGTTGCTCTGGTACGTGGTGGTCGTCGCCGTGCTGGGGCGCGTGCAGGCGGTGTTGCGCCGGCGGCGCGTGCGGCGGGGGATCTCCGGGGTGTCCGGGGTGGTACTGGTCGGCCTGGGGGCGGCGTTGGCGCTGCGGGAGTAGCGGGGCAGTGTGGTTGCCGTACATACGGCATCCTTGGGAGGTCGCTGTGCGCTTCGGGATAAATCTGCTCAACTTCGGCCCGGGTACGACCCCGGAGACACTCGCCCGGCAGGCGTCCGACGCCGCCGGACTGGGCTTCACCTTCGCCATGATCTCCGACCACATCGCGGTGACCGAGGACGTCGACGAGGTGTACCCCGCGCCCTTCTACGACCAGTTCGCGCTCGCGGCCTATCTCGCCGGCCGGAACACCGGCCTCACCCTCGGCACCACCGTCACCGTCATCCCGTACCGCCACCCGCTGCACACCGCCCGGCTGGCTGCCAACATGGATCGGCTCAACGACGCCGGGTTCATCCTGGGAGCCGGTGTCGGCTGGTCCCGGCAGGAGTACGAGGCACTCGGCGTCCCCTTCGCCGAACGCGGCCGGATCACCGACGAGTTCCTGGCGGCGATACGGGCCGCCTGGACCCGGGACCCCTGCACGTTCCACGGGCGGTACGTCTCGTTCGAGGACGTGCGCACCGCTCCGGCGCCCGCCACCTCTCCCCACCCGCCCGTCTGGATCGGCGGGGACTCCCCGGCCGCACTGCGCAGGGCGGCGCGCCTGGGGGAAGGGTGGCACCCGTACGCTCCCACGCCGGCGACCCTGCGGGCGGCGCTGCCGGTCCTGACCGCCGAGGCGGAACGGGCCGGGCGCCCGGTCCCGGAACTCGTGCCCCGGCTCCGGATCCGGATCACGGACCGGGTGACGGCGTCCGACCGCCCCCTGGGGCACGGCACAGTGGGCCGGATACGCGAGGACCTGGTCACCCTGGCCGAACTCGGCGCGTCCCACGTGCTCTTCGACACCTACCCGGGCTCGGCGGGCGAACGCGCCACGGCCGAGGAGGACAGGCGCACCCTGGAACTGCTCACCGAGAAGGTCATCGACACGGCTCTGGGAGCTCCGCGCTGAGCGGTACGGAGCCGGCGGATCCACCCGGAAGGCTGATCGAGTCGGATGCGGAACGGTGAACGGCTGAGTATCCTGCTCCCACCGGCCGCTCACGCGGTCGCGTACATGTGGAGCCCGACGCAGGGGGTACTGCGCCGGACTCCAGCAGAAGAGCATTTTCAGGGCGTTGTAGCCCCCCGGTAAGTCATCTGCCGGGGGTCTACAGCCCGAACCTCACCTCCAACCAACGCCAGATCACGTGGCTCAGCACGAACCCCGTCACGGGGATGCTGACCGCGATCAACCAGCGGAGGAAGGCCCCAAGGTGAGGAGGCCGGTTCTTCTGCCTTTTGTGGCGTGCCATCAGCGCCCGATCTTCCAGGGTGGGTAGTCGCCCACCAGCGGTCGGACTCTCCGAACGGAGAGCCCGGCCATGGGCGCGGCCGCATCCCGGTGCGACCGGGTGGCCGCGCCCCAGTCGGGTCCTCCCGGAAGAAGGTCCGACGGCAGCGGGCGCCCCGGAGGCGAACGCGTCAGCTCGTCACGAGCCGTGATCCTACACTCACTCAACCCCCCTATGGGGGCGGTGTTTTACAACTCGTCGGGCAGTTTGACCGTGGTCAGGGCGCGCAGCGACCCCACCGGCAGGAGCAGCCCCCGCTGTCCGTCCCGGCCGCAGCTCAGGAGCAGGCCCGTGAGCGCGCCCGCGCCGGAGAACGCGGGGGCGCCGATCAGTCCGTCGGGGAGTTCGCCGGTCACGCGCAGCCAGTTTCCCGTGCGGCCCTTGACGTCGAGGAGGCACGAGTACGGGCCGTTCGTGGTGTACGCGCTCACCAGGAGCTGTCTGCCCGGCATGAGGCGACGGTCGAAGGACAACGGCCGGCCGGGGAAGGGCAGGGGTTTCTCCAGGCGCAGCACCACGAGCGGCGGCGAGGCGCGGGTCTCGAGCGATGTGGCCGGCACCTTCCGCCCGCCGACGTGGACCTTCACCGTGCGTTCCGTCTCGCTCCGCGTCCAGAGGGCCTCCGGCACCGGGCCCGGCGTGATCACCGTTTCGGCGTCGAAGAGCAGGCCGTTCCCGAGGTACCGGTGGTCCATGGCGTACAGCTGGACGCTCACGGACTCGACGAACTCCTCGTCCACCTGCCAGCTGTCGGTGTACACCATGACGCTGCTCAGGAACTGCTGCCCGGCGGCCACGTTGTTGTGGACGTCCGCCTCCGGGCGGAAGCCGGCCGGCAGAGGGGCCCTCTCCTCCGCCTCGGCCAGCTGGCGCTCCAACTGCTCGCAGCGATCCTCCGCCTGCTGGTGCAGGGCCTGTACGCGCACCAGCTCCTCCTTCAGGTCGCGTATCTCCTCGCGCAGCCGCGCCTCCAGCTCGCGATTGCGCATCTCCAGGTCGCGGATGCGGTGTTCACGGTCCTGGAGGGTGTCCTCCAGCCAGCGTTCCCGCGTGGCCGCGTGCCGCGCCTCCCCGTCGGCCGCCGCGAGTTCGCGTTCCAGGAGCTGCACCCGGTGGGCGGGACTGCCGCCGGACTCCAGCGCCGCCGTGTGCAGCGTCCGCAGCCTGTCGATCGTTTCGGCGGTCGGTACGGAGCCCCGCGTCTCGCCCACGTCGTGCAGGAGGTTGAGGACGAACTCCCATGGCGGGACGCGTCGTCCGCTCAGGTAGCGGGAGACGGTGGACGAGTCGTACGCGCGGCGGGCCGCATAGCGGCGTGTGGAGACGCACAGGCCCGTGAAGAGATCGCGCAACGCCTGCGCGAGCACGGCCGCGGCGGGCGGCAGATCGTCGTCCACCGGCTTGAGTTCGCCCATCGCCGTCCCCCGCCGGTCGCTGCCGTTCATCCGGCAGCACCGCTGCGTCTGCCGCAGCACCCCGACCCTCCGTCAGCCTGGGCGCACCGCCAACCATGACAGGGGCTTCGCGAATGCCGCAGCGCAACGGACGAACTCGGGATCTCGTCGTCTTCCTCGCCGTACTCGGCACGGGCACGGTGCTCGTCCTCCGCGGGGTCGCGGCGGAGTCCCTGGCGACGATCGCGGTCGCCGTCTCGGGGCTCTACGCCGCGTGGCGCGGCCCGCAGCCGCCCGCGTAAACCTGTGTCCGCCGGATCGCCGGACAGGGTGAGCCGCTGTTCAGCGGCTCGGGGACGCTCGGGTCGTCAGGCAGTGGTGGTACCGAGGGTCTGCAACCCTGACAGCACCTCCGTCCGCCACCGGATGACGTGGCCGAGCGCAAACCCCGTCGCGGGGCCGCCCACGCGCGGGCGGCTGGCTAGCCTGGCGGGCATGGCCTACGACGAAGTGCTGGCGGAACGGGTCCGGGAGCGGCTGGAGGAGGGCGGGTACGAGGCCGCCGAGAAGAAGATGTTCGGCGCGCTCGCGTTCCTGGACCGGGGGAACACGGTCGCCGGGGTGGAGGGCGACGACCTGTTCGTACGGGTCGGGCCCGAGGAGATCGAGGAGGCCCTGGGCCGGCCCGGCGCGCGGCCCTTCGAGTTCCGTGGCCGGACGTCGGCCGGCTGGGTGTACGTCTCGGGCGAGGCCCTCGACGACGAGGCGCTGGACGACTGGCTGAGGATCGGCTGGGAGGCCGCCGAGGGGCTCCCGCCGAAGTGACAACCGGCTAGTTCGCGGCGTCGCACAGCGCGTCGTCCACCAGCTTCCGCGTCGCCCGGTTGAGGCGGACGCGGTCCGGGGTGTCGCCCGCGCTCGTGACCGAGACGGCGACGGCCCGGCGGCCGTCGTCCGTCACCCCGGTGCGGGTGTACGTGCCGAAGCCGTCGCCCTCGTGGTGCCAGTAGCCGCCCCCGCAGGTCAGTGGCGTCCAGCGGATGCCGAGGCCATAGCCGCCGCGCGGCCACTCCGCGAGGTCTTCGCGGGCGCCGGTGCGCTCCACCGTCCGCTTCATCTCGGCCAGTTGGGCCGGCGGCAGGAGCTTGCCGCCGAGCAGTGCGCGGAAGAACGTGTTGAGGTCGGCCGTGGTCGTCACCAGGCCCGAGTCGGCCGTGTGCTGGAGGCTGTGCTCGGTGACGTCGAGGACCGCGCCGCCGGGGGCGCGCAGGGTGACGCGGGCGTGCGGGCCGGGGAGGTACGGGTTCGCGCCGGGGACGTAAGTGTGGCGCAGGCCGAGCGGGGCGATGACGCGGTGCTCGACCAGGGTGCGCCAGTCGTCGCCGGACGCCTTCTCGGCGATCATTCCGGCGAGCAGGTAGTTGGTGTTGGAGTACGCCCAGCGCGGGTTCCGGTGGTCGGGGGTGAAGAGCGGGCGGTGGCGCACGGCGACGGCCACCCAGTCGCGGGCCGGGGTCGCGTCGTGGCGGACCTTCTCGAAGTCGCCGCCGAGGGCGGCCGCGAGAGCGGGGTCGTCGACGTAGTCGAAGAGGCCGCTGGTCTGCCGGAGCAGGTCGCGGACGGTGATCCGGGAACCGTCGTTGCCGTTGCCGGAGACGACGCCGGGCAGCCACTTCTCGACGGTGTCGTCGAGCGACAGCTTCCGCTCGGCGGCGAGTTGGAGGACCACGGTGGCCGTGAACGTCTTCGTGGTGCTCGCGGCGCGGAACTGGGCGTTCCAGGGCGTGGGTTGAGTGCCGCCGCCCGCGCGGGCCCGGCGCACGCCGTGGCCGGTGTCCGTCTCGGCGAGGACGCGGACGTCGCCGCCGGCCGCGCGGACGGCCCGTACGTCCGCGTCCAGCGAGGCGCGCGGGGCGCCGCTCGCGCCGGGGGCCTGGGTGGCGAGGCCCGCCACCAGGGCTCCGGTGACCAGGGCCACGCCCGTCCAACGACTCATCCGCATGCTTTTCTCCCAGTCGTTCCGTGTCAACTGGTTCCAGCCAACCAGCGAGGAACGGCCCGGCCCATGGGCCTGAGGACCGTGACCGGGGTGTACCTGGCACCACCCCGCACCCGTGACCCCTTGCGTCCCACGGCTGTTGGTCCACCACAGAGGTCGGCAGGGGAGGGACGGGAGCATGGCCAAGCGGATCACCGGGGCGGACCGCGTGATCATGGGGAGGTTCACGGCACGGTGGCCGGACGGGCGGTGCGTGCTGGTGTACGCCCGGCACGAGTCGATGGCGGTGGTGGCGTCCGTCGCGGTGCCGGGGGCGCCTCCGGTGGAGGGCTCGTTGTGGGAGGTCGCGGGGCGCCACTGCGCGGTCAGCACCGCCAACGAGGCGGACACGTACGGACGGTGGCTGCTGTGCGCGGGGTGGAGCATGAGCGTCATGCCGCCCGTCGGCGGGCTGGTGGTCAGCGGGGAGCCGTGGTCGGTGGACGTGCTGAAGACCGCGGTGCTCAAGGAGCCGGCGTACGGCTCGGAAGGGGTGTACGTGGGGCGGATGGCGTTCGAGAACGCGGAGGTGCTGGAGCGGGCGGGAGCCCTGCTGCGCTGAGCGCTCCGCCGGAAGTGCCGCGATGGGTCGTCGACCGGCTGCGGCGCCGTCGTGGCCGGTCGCGCCCACGCGGCGGAG
>NZ_JAEAMR010000003.1:792732-823257 GCF_015999245.1 Streptomyces sp. AV19
AAGAAGAAACCTTCCCGATAGCGGAGCCGCACCGCACCGGAAACCCGGCACGAAAGAAGCGCCGTAAACCGACGGCGCCCAGCGACCCAGCAATTGTTAGCGGCCCGGAAAACCCCTGGCAATGACTGTGACCTACTACCGGACACCGTCCACATCCACCCGAACACCCAGGAATTCCCATAACAGAGCCGACAGCCATCACTAACCACCGCAGTAAGTGATGCGCGCCCTATGCCCGGCCTCACACCGCGGAGGCCGCCGGGCCACTCGGAGCGACGGTTCGCGCACGCGCCGCGAGCAGCGGAACGCCCGGTTCCTTCCCTGGTCGGAAGGAACCGGGCGGAACCGGGCGCTTCGCCGCGGGTGTCAGCTCCGCGCCGCCGCCGCGCGGGCCGTGAGCGTCCGGCCCCCGACCGACCAGCTGTCCGGGGCGACCTCCTCGACCGTGACCCAGACGCTCTCCGGCGTGCTGCCGGTAACGCGGGTATAGGCGTCCGTGAGCTCACGGACCAGCTCGGCCTTCTGCTCGGCCGTCTTGCCGGGGGTCTGCTTCACCTGGATGAGGGGCATGGAAACGCTCCGCGGTACGAGTAGGAAGGGCCCGGGCGGACCGCCCGGACCGGATGGCTCCATCCCAGCACCGCGTGACGCGCCGGCCGAGGGGCGATCCGAGCCGACAGTGATCACGAACCGAGATCAGTGCCGGCCCGGGAGGGCCGCCTCCTCGTGGTCCGCTTCGGCCTGCGCCAGCCGGTGACGGGCGACCCGCAGCGCGGCCTCGGCGTCCCTGGTCCCGGTCGACACGCACAGGGTGTAGGTGACGTCCGCCAGCTCCTGCCGTACCGCCGGGTCCGCCGTCCCCGGGGCCGCTGCGCGCTCGAGGGCGGCGTGGCGCTCGACGAGGTCACGGAGAACGTCGGGGTGGGCGAGCAGCATGAATTCCTCCTGGGAAACGCGTGCGCGGACGTACTGACCGGCACGCGCCTTCCCCGGAATCCGCTCTTCATTCCTCACCCCGCACCCCGCGTGACCGGACGGTCACCCCCGTGACGACGAGCGGCGCCCGACGAAGACCCGGTAGAGGGCGAGGATCACGAGCGATCCGAGGATCGCCGCGATCCAGGTCGACAGGTGGAAGAAGCCGGTGAAGGAGGTGACCCCGAAAATCACCTTGCCGAGGAATCCGCCGAGGAGGCCGCCGGCAATTCCGATGAGGATGGTCACGAACACGCCGCCGGGATCCCGTCCCGGCATGATGACCTTGGCCACCGCTCCGGCGATGAGCCCAATGACGATCCACGCGATGATGCCCATGTCCGTTCGCCTTTCTTCCCCGTCACCGGCCGATACCACACGAATGACCTGTGGCGGACCGGTCAAACGCGAAGTGCTCCCGGCACCGGGGAAATGCGCACGCGCACGGATTCCCGGGGAGCGGACGGACGGCGGGTCTCTCGCGCCGGAGCCAACGGCTCCGTGGTGCCCGGCCGTTGACGGGCGTCGGCGCCGGGCCTCAGCGGCGTGTGCGCACGTCGTCCAGGAACGTGCCCACTTCCGCCGCGAATCCGTCGGGGTCGTCCGCGTAGAGCCAGTGCCCGCAGCCGGGGAACTCCCGCAGCCGGGTGTTCGCGCGCTCCTCCGTCATCCGCCGGGCCGTCCCGGGGGTCAGGAGGAAGCTGTCGCCGCCCCTCAGCAGCAGTGCCGGCTGCCGCGAGGCGGTCCAGTCCGCCGAGTGGTCGCCGGTGAAGGCGTGTTGGGAGGCCATCATCTCGGCGGGGTCGAAGAGCAGCGACCAGCCCTCGTCCGACTCCACGGCGCTGTCGAGGAAGTAGCCGGCGTCCGGGACGCCCCGCGCCTCGATGGCGGCGCCGAGCGCCTCCCGCGTCGGCGCGTGCCGCGGCCAGTCGGAGACGTCGAGGACGGGGTGGGTCTCGGGTTCCTCGTTGAGCACGGTGCTGTCCACGATCACGAGGGAGTTGACGAGTCCGGGGTGCCGCCGGGCGAGGAGGAGCGCGACGACGCCTCCCATGGAGTGGCCGGCCACGGCGGCCGGCGCCAGGTCCAGGGCCGTGAGGAACGCGGCGGCGTCGGCCACGTACGCGTCCGGGGTGAACTCGCCCCCGTTGTCGGACAGTCCGTGGCCGCGCTGGTCGAGGGCGACCACCCGGTACCGGGGCGCGAGCGCCGCGGCCAGCGGTGCGAAGATCCGGCCGCGGCCGAAGTGGCCGTGGAGCGCCAGCACGACGGGGCCGGAGCCGCCGGAGTCCCGGTAGGCGAAATGACGTCCTCGAAGGGTGAGAAAGGATTCCGCGGTCATGGTCGCCCATCATCGCCAAGGGGGCTCGGGCTCCGGACACGGGGGCTCCGGCATCGGACGCCGAGGCTCGGGTATCGGCCGCTGGGACGTCCGGCGCTCACACCGTCGCCGTCCACACCGCCCACACCGCCCACACCACGCACCCCACCGCGAGCACGGCGCCCGCCAGGATCAGCGCCTTCGCGGACAGCGCGCCGTAGGGCGAGTCCTGGGCCGCGAGGGGCACCGGGCCCGCGCGCAGGGCGTGGGCCGGCTGGTCGGTCAGTACTGTCAGCCGTTCGCCGGGGAGCCCCTGGGGAGCCTGTGCGGGGCCGCCGACCCGGTTGAGGAGCAGGGCCCGGCCCTCGACTCCGGACAGCAGTTCCTCGACGCGCATGACGAAGCGTTCGCGCGAGGAGCGGTGGTGCACCGTGCCGATCCAGGCCAGGGGGTCGCCCCCGGCGGCCGGCAGGTCCGGGCCGGAGGCGTCCCCCGGGGCCGGCAGCCAGGCCACGTCCGCCAGGGTGCGCGCCAGCAGCAACCGGGTCTCCCCCGCCGCTTCCGGCGCGTCCGCCCGGCGCAGCCGCTCGACGGTGCCGTCGGGGAAGTGCCGTCGCAGGCACGCGCTGACCGGCCCGTCCGGCCGGTCCTCGGCGAGGTCCTCCAGCCAGCGGGCGACGAGCCGGACGACGCCGCCGGCCGCCTCCTCCCCCGGGCCGCCGGCGAAGGCCAGGGCGAAGCCCGCCGTACCGGCTTCCCCCGCGGGTATGCCGCCGAGGTAGGCCCGCCAGCCGCCGGCGCCGGCCTCGACGAGGAGCGTCGGCCGGTCGGGGTCGGTGGTCCCCGCGTAGGAACGCCACCAGGCGACCGGCGGCCCCGCGCCCGGGAAGCCCTGGTCCTCGTCGCCCCGCGCCCGGCCGCGTGCCATCACATAGCCGTCCATCGATCCCCTTTCCCGGGAAAGAGCCCCCCCCCGCGGACCGGCGGGGGCGGCCGGCCCGCGGGCACACGGGCCCGGGGTCGGCCGGCCGGATTTTCCCCCGTCGTCTGTTCCCCGTCGGCGCGGTGAGGACCCGCTTCCGCCCGCGGCGCGGCGACGTCCCCCCATTGCGACGCGTCACCCGGGGCGTGACCGAATGAACGGCCAGGCTATGACGGTGGGTCCGGAGCGCGGCAACGGTCCGCCGACAGGTGCGCGGCCCGGCCGTTGCACGGGTCCGGTCCGCGCGCGGGAGCACGCGCCCCCGGGAGCGCGGGAGTTGTGCGTCCGCCCCTCGTGCGTCAGCGGGCGCGGGCGCCCGGGGCGCTGTTCGTCCGGCGGCCCGCCAGGTGGCCGAGGGCCCGCTCCACCACAGTGCCTATGGCCGGGTCGTTGGCCAGGTAGACCGTGTGCCGGCCGGCCCTGCGGGCGTCGACGAGCCCGGCCAGCCGGAGTTTGGTCAGGTGCTGGCTGACGGCGGGCAGGGACTGTCCGACGCGCTCGGCGAGGCTGGTGACGTTGTGCTCGCCCCGGGCGAGGAGCCACAGGACGTGGAGGCGGACCGGCGAGGCCAGCAGGGCGAAGACGGCTGCGGCGCGCCGGAGTTCCTCGGGCGAGGGGTCCTCCGGGCCGGTGCTCGGCGACGCCATCCCTGCCTCCCCGTCCGCTCGGCTGAGCGGTCCCAGCGTACGCGCGGGGCGGGGCTCCATGGGGATCCGGTCACCCGCAGGAGAGGCCGGAGCAGACGTCGTCGTCGGCGGAGCGGGCCTTCTCCGCGACCCGCGACGGGACGGCCGTCGGGGCCGGAGGGGACGGCGGGGACGCGGTGGGCGGCGGTCCGGCGGCGTATTCCCGGCCGAGGGTGACGCCGATGCCCTCGGCGGCGGACTGCCGCAGTTCCGCGCCGGGGAAGCGGTGGGCGACGGTCTCGGCCCGGCTCCTGAGGCCGGGGGCGCAGGGGCGGAGCCCCCGCTCACCGCGCGGAGCGCGGTTCCGGGCGGGCGCCCTCGCCCCGCGGGGTCGCGAAGGGGCGCAGCCCCTGCGGAAACGATGAAAGAGCGGGGTGGGGAAAACATCCACTTCACCAATTGCGCAACCCGGGAACCAACCACCCCCCACCCCACGTTCTCCCTCACAACGTGTCACCAAGGCACACACCGCATACCCATCACTGGAGGAAGTTCATGGCAGTCACCCTGGCCAAGGGCGGCAACGTCTCGCTGAGCAAGGAGGCCCCCGGCCTGACCGCCGTCACCGTCGGTCTCGGCTGGGACGTGCGCACCACGACCGGCGCCGACTACGACCTGGACGCCTCCGCCCTGCTCTGCACCGCCAACGGCAAGGTCGCCTCCGACGAGCACTTCGTCTTCTTCAACAACCTGCGCAGCCCGGACGGTTCCGTCGTGCACTCGGGCGACAACCTCACCGGCGGCGGTGACGGCGACGACGAGCAGATCCAGGTCAACCTGGCAGGCGTCCCGGCCGAGGTGGACAAGGTCGTCTTCCCCGTCTCCATCTACGACGCCGCGCAGCGCGGCCAGAGCTTCGGCCAGGTGCGCAACGCCTTCATCCGCGTGGTCGACCAGGCCGACGGCCGCGAGCTGGCGCGCTACGACCTGACCGAGGACGCGTCCACGGAGACCGCGGTGGTCTTCGGCGAGCTCTACCGGCACGGCGCGGAGTGGAAGTTCCGCGCTATCGGCCAGGGTTACGCGTCGGGGCTGCACGGCATCGCCCAGGACTTCGGCGTCCGGGTCTGAAGCGGGCTCACCTGAAGCCGGCTCACCTGAAGCCGGCTCATAAGAAACCTCAGGAAAGGATCTCCCGACAACCGTGGGCACCAGCCTCACCAAGGGACAGAACACCAGCCTGACCCAGGACGGCACCCCGCTCGCCGACGTCACCGTCGGCCTGGGCTGGGACGTCGGGGACGACGGCACCGCCTTCGACCTCGACGCCGCCGCCCTGGTCTGCGGCCCGGGCAACAAGGTGCTCTCCGACGCGCACTTCGTCTTCTACAACAACCTCGCCCTCCCCGGCGGCGCGGTGCGCCACCTCGGCGACAACACCACGGGGGCGGGCGAGGGGGACGACGAGCGGATCACCGTCGACCTCGACGGCCTGGACGCGGCGGACGGCGTGGAGCAGGTGGTCTTCACCGTCTCCATCCACGACGCCGCGACCCGCGGCCAGGACTTCGGCAAGGTCCGCGACGCGTACATCCGCGTCGTGGACAACGCCACCGGCCGCGAGATGTGCCGTTACGAGCTCTCGTACGACGCCGCCTCCGAGACCGCCATGGTCTTCGGCGCGCTCTACCGCCGGGGCGGCGAGTGGAAGTTCCGGGCCATCGGCCAGGGGTACGACAGCGGGCTCGCCGGCATCGCCGCCGACTACGGCGTCACCCTCGACTAGCTCGACCAGCCGGGACGTCCGGCCGCGGCGCGGCAACCACCGCGCCGCGGCCGGGCGTCCTCCCCCACGGGCGTTCCCCGGCCCGTACGGACGCACCCCCGGAAGGACAGAACACCACCATGGGCATCATCAGCTGGATCGTCCTCGGCCTGCTGGCCGGCGCGATCGCCAAGTTCCTGCTGCCGGGCCGGGACCCGGGCGGGCTGATCGGCACCACCGCCATCGGTATCGCCGGGGCCTTCCTCGGCGGCTGGCTCTCCGCCAAGTTCCTGCACAGACCCATCGCCAAGCACTTCTTCGACGCGCCGACCTGGGGCGCGGCGATCGCGGGCTCCCTCGTGCTGCTGATCGGCTACCGGATCCTCTTCGGCAACTCCCGCGACTGAGCGGACCTGGGCCGGCCCGAGTCGGCCGGTCGTCCGTTTCGTGGCCGGATCGCGCTCAACGGAACGGCTCTCGACGGAGTTCTTCCTCTCGTACAGGCCGGACTGTCACCTGTGAATCGTCACCTGTGAACGGAGAGACGGATGACCGTGAGGACGTTACGTGGGGCCCTGACCGCCGTGGCCGCCGCGGCCGCGCTGGCGGCGACGGCGCTCGCCCCGGCCGCGTCGGCGACGTCGGCCGCCCCGGCGGGCGGAGGCGCCGGCAGACACGCCGCCACCCAGGCGGCCATGGAGGCCCAGACCACCGGGCCCGACAAAATACCCGGGGTGCTGGGCCGCGCCCATGACCGGCACGGGTCGTGGCACGGCGGCGCGGGCGTCGCCGACTTGACCACGCACCGCCAGCGGCTCTCCCTGGACCGCTTCCGGGCCGGGAGCATCAGCAAGGTCTTCAGCTCGGTCGTCCTGCTCCAACTGGAGTCCGAGGGGCGGCTGAACCTCGACGAACCGGTGGAGCGCCGCCTCCCCGGCGTACTGCGCGGCAACGGCAACGACGGCCGCCGCGTCACCCTCCGCCAGCTCCTCAACCACTCCAGCGGCGTCTACAACTACACCGAGGACGCCGCCTTCTGGCAGTCGCTCACCAAGGACTTCCCCAAGAACCGCTACGCCACCAGGAAGCCGTCCCAGCTCGTGGCCACGGCGCTCAAGCACCGCCCGTACTTCGAGCCGGGCAAGGGCTGGCACTACTCCAACACCAACTACATCGTCGCCGGCATGGTCATCGAGAAGGTGACCGGCCACTCCTACGCCGACGAGATCCGGCGGCGCGTCCTGCGCCCGCTCGACCTGCGCAACACCACGCTGCCGGGCACCTCGTCCCGCATGCCGGACCCGCACGGCCGCGCCTACAGCAAGCTCAACTCCACCGACCCCGCTGCGAAGATCTACGACACGACCGAGCTCAACCCGTCCTGGGGCTGGGCCGCGGGCGAGATCATCTCGACCACCGGTGACCTCACCCGCTTCTACGAGGCCCTGCTCGGCGGCCGGCTCCTGCCCCGGCACCAGCAGCGGGAGCTGCTGACCACCGTGCCGGTCCAGGAGCAGGAGATGTCCGCCTACGGCCTCGGCATAGCCCGGGCGAAGCTCTCGTGCGGCACCACCGTCTGGTTCCACAGCGGCGGCATCCACGGCTCGACGTCCCTGGCCGCCTCCACCGCCGGCGGCGGCCACACCGCGGCGTTCAACCTGAACGGCGACTGGGGCGGGGACCTGGCGGCGTTGTTGGAGGCCGAGTACTGCAGCGCGGCGAAGAGCGCGGGCCCGGGGCTGACGCGGCTGGCGTCGCTGCGCTGACGCCGCGCCAAGCGCTCCGTTGGAAGTTCCGCGATGGGTCGTCGATCGGCTGCGGCGCCGTCGTGGCCGGTCGCGCCCACGCGGCGGAGCCGCACGGCGAAGGGGGGGGGGGGGGGGGGGTTGGGGGGGGGGGGGCGGGGGGGGGGGGGGGGGGGGGGGGCGCGCCCCCCCCCCCCCCCCCCCCGCCGCGGGGGGGGGGGGCCCGGCGCGCCCCGCGCGCCGGCGGGGTTCCGAAGGGGCGCAGCCCCTACTCAGCCGTCGATCAGGCCGCACACCGTCTCGATATCCACCCGCACCTGCGCAATCGACGCCCGCCCCGACAACCACGTGATCAACGCCGAATGCCACGTGTGCTCGATCACCCGCACCGCCGACAGCTGCTCCGCCGTAGCCGTCACCGGCCCGCCCGGCCCCATCGCGTCCAGGATGATCGTCGTCGTCAGCCGCGACACCGCGTCGACCTCCGCGCTGACCGAGCGGTCCGCGAAGGTCAGCGCGCGCACCATCGCGTCCGCCAGATGCGGCTCCCGCTGCATCGCGCGGAAGGCCCGCATCAGCGTCCCCGCGACCCGCGCCGACGCGTCCGCCTCCGTCGGCGGCCGCTTGCGCAGCGTGTCGTGGAGCTGCTCCAGCTGGTCCTGCATGGTGGCCACCAGCAGATGGATCTTGGAGGGGAAGTAGCGGTACAGCGTCCCGAGCGCGACGTTCGACGACTCCGCCACCGTCCGCATCTGCACCGCGTCGAACCCCCCGCGGCTCGCCAGCCGGGTCGTGGCGGAGAGGATGCCGCGCCGGCGCGCCTCCTGACGCTCCGTCAGGGGAGCGGGGCAGGCAGGGCCGGGGGCTGCGGCGGTCTTCTGTCCCACGTCGGTGCGTTCCTCTGCAGGCGGCGGCGGTCGATGGGGAGGCATCATGACAGGCGTGGTGCAGTGAGGCGAATCACTGGAACGTGTTCCAAGTCTTTCAAGTGTTCCAGGTTAACGGCCCCTGGCCGCCCCCGGCCGCCCGCAGAGGTGAGCACAGACCCGCAGAGGTGAGCACAGGGGCGAGCGCGGCCTCACATGGACGTCGCCGCCCGGATGCTCTCCCGCAGGGAGCCCACCGTCGCCAGCACCGCGCTCGGCTCGTACCCGCAGTGCGCCATGCAGTTGTCGCAGCGCGGGTCCTTGCCCCGGCCGTACTTCTCCCACTCGGTCGTGTCCAGCAGCTCCTGGTACGTACTCGCGTACCCGTCCTCCATCAGGTAGCAGGGACGCTGCCAGCCCTTGAGGTTGTAGAGCGGGATGCCCCACGGCGTGCAGGCGAAGTCCCGCTTGCCCTCCAGGAAGTCGAGGAAGAGCGCTGAGTGGTTGAAGCGCCACTTCTGCCGGTTGCCGCCCGCGAACGCCTTGCGGAACATCTCGCGGGTCTGCTGGACGCCCAGGAAGCGGTCCTGGTCGGGCGCCTTCTCGTAGGCGTAACCGGGCGAGATCTGCATCCGGTCCACCTTGAGCTCGTCGTTGAGGAAGTCGAGGACGTCGACGATGTCCTGCGGGGTGTCCGTGTTGAAGAAGGTGCTGTTCGTGTAGACCTGGAAGCCCTTGGACTTGGCCAGCCTGATGGCCTCCACGGCCTGGTCGAAGACGCCGTCCTTGCTCACCGACTCGTCGTGCCGTTCCTTGAGCCCGTCGATGTGCACCATCCACACGAAGTTCCGGTCGGGGCGGAACTTGTGGATGTGCTTGGGCAGCAGCACGGCGTTGGTGCACAGCAGCACGAACTTCTTCCGCGCCAGCAACTCCTGCACGATCACGTGCATCTGGGGGTGCATGAGCGGCTCGCCGCCGGACAGCGCCACCATCGGCGCGCCGCACTCCTCGACCGCGCCGAGCGCCTGCTGCACGGGCATCCGCTGCTTGAGCGTCCCCGCCGGATGCTGGATCTTGCCGCAGCCCGCGCACTTGAGGTTGCAGGCGAAGAGCGTCTCGACCTCGACCAGCAGCGGGAACTTCTCCCGGCGCCGCAGCTTCTGCTTGAGCAGGTGCTTCCCGAGCTTGACTGACAGATGAAGCGGCAGGCTCATGCCCGTATCTCCAGTACTCGTGTACTCGTGAACCAGGTCACTTACGCGTCACTTACTCGGCGTGAATCCCTTCCCGCGCGGCGCCCGGCGGACGCATCGGCGCGCATCACAGCCTCATTACCGTTACGCGCGCCGCGCGCCGCCCGGTGCGGAGGGGGTCGGGAGAGGGTCGGGACTTGTCGGTCTTTCCGTCGATTTCCGGTAGTGGAACTTGTTCTAGAGATTCCGGAGCGGTTACGCTCCCGCCGAACCAGCAGGACGAATTGGGGGCCCCGAGTGACCGATGGGACCGACCGGGCAGCCGGGCGAGGTCCGCGCACCGCGGAGGGCCCGCTGCGCATCGCGCTGCTGTCCTACAAGGGCAATCCGTTCTGCGGCGGCCAGGGCGTCTACGTCCGTCACCTGTCCCGCGAACTCGCCCGGCTGGGCCACCGCGTCGAGGTCATCGGCGCCCAGCCCTACCCCGTACTGGACGTACTCGACGAGCACGAAGGCGTAAGCCTCACCGAGCTGCCCAGTCTCGACCTCTACCGGCAGCCCGACCCCTTCCGCACCCCCAGGCGCGACGAGTACCGCGACTGGATCGACGCGCTGGAGGTCGCCACGATGTGGACCGGCGGCTTCCCCGAGCCGCTGACCTTCTCGCTGCGCGCCCGGCGCCATCTCGCCGCCCGGCGCGGCGACTTCGACGTCGTGCACGACAACCAGACGCTGGGCTACGGCCTCCTCGCCGACCTGGGCGCGCCGCTGGTCACCACCGTCCACCACCCCGTCACCGTGGACCGGCGGCTGGAGCTGGAGGCGGCGGCCGACCGCAAGCGGAGGCTGTCCGTCCGGCGCTGGTACGCCTTCACGCGCATGCAGGAGAAGGTCGCCCGCCGCCTGCCGCGGGTCCTCACCGTCTCCGGCTCCTCGCGCCAGGAGATCGTGGACCACCTCGGGGTGCGCCCGGAGCGCGTCCACGTGGTGCCGATAGGCGCCGACACCGACCTCTTCTCGCCCGACCCGTCCGTCCCCGTCGTCCCCGGCCGGATCGTCACCACCTCCAGCGCCGACGTCCCGCTCAAGGGCCTGGTGCACCTGGTCGAGGCGCTCGCCAAGGTGCGCACCGAGATCCCCGGCGCGCACCTGGTCGTCGTCGGCAGACGCGCCGACGACGGGCCGGTCGCCCGGGCCATCGAGCAGTACGGGCTCGACGGCGCCGTGGAGTTCGTCAAGGGCATCAGCGACGCCGAGCTGGTGGACCTGGTGCGCGGCGCGCAGATCGCCTGCGTCCCCTCCCTCTACGAGGGGTTCTCGCTGCCCGCCGCCGAGGCCATGGCCACCGGCACCCCGCTGGTGGCCACCACCGGCGGCGCCATCCCGGAGGTCGCCGGGCCCGACGGCGAGACCTGCCTGGCCGTGCCGCCCGGCGACGCGGACGCCCTCGCCGGAGCGCTCAAGCGGCTCCTCGCCGACGACGGCCTGCGCCGCCGCCTCGGCGCCGCGGGCCGCGAGCGGGTGCTCGCCCGGTTCACCTGGCGGCAGGCCGCTCTCGGCACCGCCGAGCACTACCGCGCCTCGATCGAACGCGCCGCGCGGGCGAGGGCCCGGGCCCGGGCGGGCGCCGGCCCGCTGCCGGTGCGTGCCCGGTAGCGCCCGTCGAGTACGCGTCGCCCGCCGCGTCACTCCCCGCGTGACCCACTGCGTCACCCACCCAACTCCGCCGGACGAAAGCAGACCTCCGCCGTGCTGACCGTCGATTTCTCCCGCTTCCCGCTCGCCGCCGGCGACCGCGTCCTCGACCTGGGCTGCGGCGCGGGCCGGCACGCCTTCGAGTGCTACCGGCGCGGGGCGCACGTGGTCGCCCTCGACCGCAACGGCGAGGAGATCCGCGAGGTCGCCAAGTGGTTCGCCGCGATGAAGGAGGCCGGCGAGGCCCCCGCGGGCGCCACCGCCACCGCCATGGAGGGCGACGCGCTCGCCCTGCCCTTCCCCGACGACAGCTTCGACGTCGTCATCATCTCCGAGGTCATGGAGCACATCCCGGACGACAAGGGCGTACTCGCCGAAATGGTCCGGGTGTTGAAGCCCGGCGGCCGGATCGCCGTGACCGTCCCCCGCTACGGGCCGGAGAAGGTCTGCTGGACGCTCAGCGACGCTTACCACGAGGTCGAGGGCGGCCACATCCGCATCTACAAGGCGGACGAACTGCTGCGCAAGATGGAGGAGGCCGGGCTGAAGCCGTACGGCACCCACCATGCGCACGGCCTGCACAGCCCGTACTGGTGGCTCAAGTGCGCCTTCGGCGTGGACAACGACAAGGCGCTGCCCGTCCGCGCGTACCACAAACTGCTGGTCTGGGACATCATGAAGAAGCCGGCGGCGACCAGGATCGCGGAGCAGGTCCTCAACCCGGTCATCGGCAAGAGCTTCGTCGCCTACGCGACCAAGCCGCACGCTCCCGCCGACGCCGCGCCGGGGAGCGCTCCGTCGGCCGGCGCCGCGACGAAGCGTTCCGCCGCCGCACGTTCTGCCGCTGCCGACGACGCCGCCGACGACGCGCGCGAGGCCCGCGCATGACGACCCCCGCCGGCAGGCGGCTGCGCATCGAGCGCCTCGCGCTCCCGGGCGTCCTCACCGCCGCGCAGATCGACGCGACCGTCGCCGGCATCGCCGCCGGGCAGCGCGAGGACGGCGCCATACCGTGGTTCCGCGGGCACCACCTCGACCCCTGGGACCACGTCGAGGCCGCCATGGCCCTCGACACCGCCGGCGAGTACGCCCGCGCCGAGGCCGCCTACCGCTGGCTCGCCGAGCACCAGAACCCCGACGGCTCCTGGTACGCGGCCTACGCCGACGGCGACCACGCCGCCCCCACCGACCGCGCCCGCGAGACCAACTTCACCGCCTACGTCGCCGTCGGCGTCTGGCACCACTACCTCTCCACCGGCGACGACGCCTTCCTCGACCGCATGTGGCCCACCGTCTACGCGGCCGTCGAGTTCGTCCTCGCCCTCCAGCAGCCCGGCGGACAGATCGGCTGGAAGCGGGACGAGGACGGCACCGGCGTCCCCGACGCCCTGCTCACCGGCTCGTCCTCCGTCCACCAGGCGCTGCGCTGCGCCCTGGCCGTCGCCGAGCACCGCGAGGAACCCCAGCCCGACTGGGAGCTGGCGGCCGGACTGCTGGCGCACGCGATACGCCGCCACCCGGAACGCTTCCTGGACAAGAGCCGCTACTCGATGGACTGGTACTACCCGGTCCTCGGCGGCGCCCTCACCGGCGACGAGGCCCGCGCGCGCATCGAGGAGGGCTGGGACCGCTTCGTCGTCCCGGGCCTCGGCGTCCGCTGCGTCGTGCCCAACCCCTGGGTGACCGGCGGCGAGAGCTGCGAACTCGCCCTCGCCCTCTGGGCGGTGGGGGAGTCCGACCACGCCGTGGAGATCCTGCGCTGGATCCAGCACCTGCGCGCGGACGACGGCATGTACTGGACGGGCTACGTCTTCGAGGACGACGCGATCTGGCCCCAGGAGCGCACCACCTGGACGGCCGGGTCCCTGCTGCTGGCCGTGGCCGCGCTGGGCGGCGACGAGGCGACGACCGCGGTCTTCGGCGGCGAACGGCTGCCGCGGGGGCTGGAACCGGACTGCTGCGGCTGACCTCTCATGGCCCGTCGAGCGTTCTGAACGTTCATGGCCTGTTCGCGACGGGCCCGGGCCCGGGCGTTCCCCCGAACGGAGCGGTCCGGATGCGGGCGGGGGCGGGGCGGGTCACGCTGGTCCGGTTACCGTGTCCGCCCGCTGTGGAGGCCAGCGTGTCCGAGCGTGCCCGCGTCCGCCGCACCGTCGTCGTCCTGCCGCTGGTCTGCGGCCTGTTGCTGACCGGCTCCGCCTGCGGCGGGGGTGGCGGCAAGGACAAGGCCGAGGCCACTCCGACCAGTTCGGCCGAGAAGCAGAAGTTCGCCAAGACGCGCTTCGTCGCCAACGCGGGGCTCGCGGCCGGTGCCGCGTACCAGTGGATCATCAAGCCGTACCGGAACGGCGCGTTCAAGAAGGGCGCGGACGGCCGCACCGGCGCCCTCGTCAAGGCGGGCCTGGCGGGCGCCTTCACCTACAACCGGCTCAAGGCCGCGACGAAGAACGCCCAGGGCGACCCCACCCTCTCCAAGGCCCTCGCCCCGGTCAACGCCGGCATCGACTCCCTCAAGAACCTGGGCACCAAGCTCCGCAAGGGCGAGGTCAATGAGGGAGACGTCAACTCGGTGGACAAGGTGATCGGCCAGGTCAAGGACGCGGGCAAGAGCGCGGGCGCGCCGGTCACGGACAAGACGCCGTCGGTGGGCGAGCTCCAGAAGGGCTGAGGGGCACGGGTGCCCTGACCGTTGTCAGTGGCCGATGGGAGCATGGCTCTCATGGCGAAGTCCGAGTCCGCATCCGTGTCCACCGCGCGCAGACGCCTGCTGCGCCGCGCCCCGGTCGTCGCGCTCGCGCTCGCGCTCGTCGCGGGGTGCTCGGGCGGCGGCGGGTCCGGCCCGCGCGCGGGCGGGGCGGGAGCCGGCGACCCGGTCTTCCCGTCCCTGGGCAACGGCGGCTACCAGGTGGAGCATTACGGCCTGGAGCTCGACTACGAGCCCGAGGGGAACGACCTGGACGGCACGGCCGTCATCACCGCCCGCGCCACCGAGGGCCTCTCCTCCTTCACCCTCGACTTCAAGGGGATGAAGGTGACCGACGCCAAGGTCGGCGGGAAGGCGGCGAAGACCTCCCGCTCGGGGGCCAAGCTGAAGGTGGTGCCCGAGGAGCCGGTGAGCAAGGGCGCGACGTTCAAGACGGAGATCGCCTACGAGGGAAAACCGAAGACGATACGGGACCCGGACGGCGCCAAGGAGGGCTGGGTCGAGACGGCCCACGGCGCGGTCGGACTCGGCGAACCCCAGGGCTCGATGGCCTGGTTCCCCGGCAACCACCATCCGTCGGACAAGGCGACCTACGACTTCACCGTCTCGGTCCCGTCCGGCTTCACCGCCGTGGCCAACGGCGAGCTCAAGAACAAGGAGGAGATGGAGGACGAGGACGGCGACGACTGGACCGCCTTCACCTGGCACAGCGCCGAGCCGATGGCCAGCTACCTGGCGAGCGTCGCGGTCGGTGACTTCAAGGCGGTCGAGACGGACGCGGCCGGGGTGCCCGCGTACATCGCGTACGCGCCCAAGCAGGCGGACGCGGCACGGCACATGAAGGAGCTGCTACCCAAGGCGATGGCGTGGGCGCGCGAGCGCTTCGGCCCATACCCCTTCGCGTCGACGGGCGCCGTCATAGACGACAACCCGGACATCGAGTACGCGCTGGAGACCCAGACCAAGCCGTACTTCCCGGGCCCCGAGACCGACAAGATCATCGTGCACGAGCTGGCGCACCAGTGGTTCGGCAACTCCGTCACCCCGCGCACCTGGCGTGACATGTGGCTCAACGAGGGCTTCGCGCAGTACGCGGAGTGGATGTGGGAGGCCCAGCAGGAGAAGGGCCGCAGCGAGAAGCAGACCTTCGACGACTACTACGACGGCAAGGACTCGGAGTCCAAGGACGACGGTTCCGGGGACATCTGGGCCTTCGCGCCCGCCTATCCGAAGGCCGAGACGATCTCGGGGCGGCCGGTCTACGGGCGGGGTGCGATGGTGCTGCACAAGGTGCGCGAGACGGTCGGTGATTCCGTCTTCTTCGGCATCCTGCGTTCGTGGACGCGGGACCACCGGCACGGGAACGCGGGGACGGACGACTTCATCGAGCTGTGCGAGAAGAAGTCCGGCAAGGATCTCGGCGATCTCTTCGACACGTGGCTGTTCAGGGCGGCGAAGCCGGACCATCGCTGAACGCCGAAGGCCCGCCGGGGAATCCCCGGCGGGCCTTCGTTGACGCGTGTTGTGCTCAGCCGCGCTGGATGCCCGAGGTGTCCTGGAGGACGCCGCGGCGGCCGTCCTGGGTCTGGGCGACGAGCGCCGGACCACGCTGGTCCACCGCGAGGTACCAGGTGCCGGGCGCCAGCTCGGCGATCGGCGTCGGGGAGCCGTCCTCCGGGAACAGCGGCCGGTTGACCGGGACCGCGAACCAGAAGGGCACGAAGTCCGCCGCCGGGGCGGGCGCCGGAGCCTGGGCCTGACCGTCGGCGGCCGGGACCGGACCGGTGCCCTGGACGGGCTGGCCGGCGGACGGGTCGGGCTGCGGGGCACCGCCGTAGGGCTGACCGCCGAAGGGGGCGCCGGGGCCGGCGGGGCCGCCCGGACCGGGGTAGCCGTAGCCCGGGTGGGCGCCGGTGCCGTAGGGCGACGCCGGGGTCTGCGGGCGCGGGGCGCCCATCAGCGGGGCCTTGAGGGCGGGGATGCGCGCGGCGAGCAGGGCGGTCGCGGCGATCAGCAGGGTGGCGATGAAGGCCAGGATGCGGCCGATGCCGACGCCGAAGGGGGACTTGTCACCGTGCTCGACAGGGCCGTCGAACAACGTCCACAGCACGGTCCAGGTCGCGAAGACCGCGAGCGCCGTGCCCCACTGCTCCAGCGTGAGGCCGAGTGCCTTGCGGCCCTCGGGCTGGAAACGGGAGCCGATGATCAGCGCGGCGCCGACCAGGCCGGCGAGCACGATCGACGGCAGTGCGGGGAAGACCTTGCTCGACCAGAGGTTGGGCAAGTCCGCCTTGCCGCAGAAGTCACCGCTGCAGTCGAGCGAGTAGTAATCGAGGAACGAGGCGATGAACAGCAACACCGCTGCTCCGATCACCACGCCGTCGCCTCTAGTGAGGGAGCGGAGGTTCACCTGAAATCCTTTGTCAGTGCCGTCGTTTTCGTTCGCTGTCACGAGACGTGGAGGGGCGTCGGACGAACGCGGCCCCCCATGGTACGGGGGAACCTACCGCCCCACCGTCCGGGGCGCCTCATCGTTTCGTCCTCGTGACACGCCTGTGGCCTGGCGTTATTCGGATTCACCTGCCCCGGACGAAGTCGGCGATGCCTTTCGCGATCCCCTGCGCCGCCTTGTCGCGCCATGCGGGGTCGGTGAGACGGGCGGCGTCCTGCGGGTCGCGCATGTTGCCGCACTCGACGAACACCTTGGGAATAGTGGACAGGTTGAGGCCGCCGAGATCGCCGCGGACGTCCAGTCCGGAGCCGTGACCGATGTAGTTGGACGGAGCGCTTCCGGTCTCCCGGACGAAGTTGCCGGCGACGCGCTCGCCGAGCTCCTTGGACGGCCCGACGATCGGCGCGGTGTCGGCCCGCCCGCCCTTGACCTTGGCGGGCAGGATCACATGAAAACCGCGCTGCCCCTCGCCCGCGCCGTCCGCGTGCACCGACAGCGCGGCATCGGCGCGCGCCTTGTTCCCGATCGCCGCCCGCTCGTCCACGCAGGGCCCATAAGGCCGGTCACTGTCGTGGGTGAGGGTGACGGTCGCGCCCTGCGACGTCAGAATGTCGCGAATGCGATGCGCCACGTCCATACTGAACTCGGCCTCCGCGTAACCCGAGTTGGTGGAGGTGCCGGTGGTGTCGCACTCCTTGCGGCCCGTACCGATGTCGACGGAACGGTTGATCTCGGCGGTGTGGTTCTGGTTGCGGATGTTGTGGCCGGGGTCGATGACGACGGTCTTGCCGCGCAGGGGACCGTCCGGGGCGTCCGCCGGGGCGGACCGGGCGGAAGGTTTCGCCGAGGCGGACGGCGCGGAGGACGACGGCGGGGTCGGTGTACTCTTCCGCGCCGCCGGGGCCGACGCCGTCGCCGGTGCGGATGTGGGGGATTCGGCCCTGCCCTCGGCGGCCGGGCCGGCGACGTCGCTGTCGTCGCAGCCGGTGAGGGCGGCCAGCGCCGTCAACGAGACGAGGGCCGCCGCCAGGACGCGGACGCGGGAATGACTGCCGTAGGACACCCGGGCGATGCTAGCGCCGTGCCCCGGTCCGGCGCAGGACACGCAGGGAACGCGTGACGGAGACCTCGGTGAACTCGCCCGATTCCAGGGCCTTGCGGTAGATGCGGTACGGGGCCTGGCCGCCGTCCGCCGGGTCGGGGAACACGTCGTGGATGACGAGCAGCCCGCCGGGGGCGAGGTGCGGCGCCCAGCCCTCGTAGTCGGCGGTCGCGTGCTCCTCGGTGTGCCCGCCGTCGATGAACACGAGCCCGAGGGGCGCCTGCCAGAGCGCCGCCGCCTGCGGGGAGCGTCCCACGATGGCTATGACGTGCTCCTCCAGCCCGGCTTTGTGGAGAGTCCGCCGGAACGTGGGCAGGGTGTCCATCCGCCCGACCTCGGGGTCGACGAGGGTGGTGTCGTGGTACTCCCAGCCGGGCTGCTGCTCCTCGCTGCCGCGGTGGTGATCGACGGTGACGACCGCCGTCCCGGCGGCGCGGGCCACGTCGGCGAGGAGGAGGGTGGAACGGCCGCAGTAGGTGCCGACTTCGAGGAGGGGGAGGCCGAGTTCTGCCGCGGCCCGCTCGGCGGCGGCATGGAGGGCGAGGCCCTCGTCCAGCGGCATGAAGCCCTTGGCTTCTTCGAAGGCGGCGAGGGTGGTGGGGCTCGGGGACATGGCGATCATGCTGCCACGGGGGTGGTGGCCGGTGGATTGCGCCCCCGCCTCCCCGTCCCCCTGCCCCCGGGACGCCCCGCCCGTGCGCCTCGGCGTCGCGCACAGAGCGGGGCGGTGGGACACGGCTATGTGTCTCCCCCCAGTCTCCGTACTGGCAGAGGGGCGCCCGGCGAGTCGAGCCAGACTCGTTCGCCGTGGGCGTCCACGGTGAGCCCGAAACGCTCGAACCCGGGGCGGCCGTTGCCCAGCCACCATCGGTACGCGGCTTCCGTCTCGGCCCAGAGCTTGCGCGGGCCGGACTGGACGACCTCGTACTTCCGTCGGCCCGGCACATAGTCGGCAGAAGCCCAGGACTGGGTGTCGGCGCTGTACGTCCACAGCGTGTAAGTGCCGTCGTCGTACCGCTCGGCGCGCCAGAAGGCCCCGCGCACCTGCAGCCCGATCACGAACTGCTCGAGCCACCCGCCGATGTCGGCAGGAGAGAGCGCGGTCGTGCTCCTGGTGCCGTCCGCAGGCCACTCCTGGCCCTTGAGATAGGCATCGAAAGGCGGGCGTTCCGCGCGCTGCTGCCGCAGGCGCATGAAGGCGCTGGAGCGGGTGAACGGTCCGTTCGCCGTGCCGTCCTCGCCGACGGTCAGGCGCACGATGTACTCACCCCCGTACTCCGTTCCCCACGGGGCGACGATCACTCCGCCGGGCCGGGTCTGTTCGATCCAGGACCGGGGCATCTCCCCGACCGAGCAGGTGGCGATGACCCGGTCGTACGGGGCGGTGCCGACATGGCCCGAGCGCCCGTCCGCCACGATGACCAGAGGGGACAGACCAGCGCGTCGGAGGTTTTCCTCCGCACCCTCGGCGACGGCTTCGTCGTACTCGACGCTGACCACGTTCGCGCCGCCGAGTCTGTGCGAGAGAAGCCCCGCGTTCCAACCGGTGCCGGTGCCGATTTCGAGGGTCCGGTGGCCTTCCTGTACGTCAAGGTCGGCGAGCATCGAGAAGACCATGCGCGGCATGGAACTGGAGCTTGTCGGCGTGGTTCCCAGCCCATCACCGGTGTGCCGTCCGTCGTCCCACTGTGTCGTGAGGGGGATGTCGGAGTACACGACCTTGAACCACGAGTCGGGGTCCTCGGCGCGGTCCACCAATGTGGTCTGGCGAGTGCCGTCCGCGATACCCGGCCAGATCCGGTCGGGCACGAACAGCTCACGGGGGACTGCCTTGAACGTCCCCAACCAGTCAGGAGTCAGTGCGCCCGTTTCCATGAGGGCAGAGGCGAGCCCCGAAGGGCCCGCCTCCTCTGCGCGTGTGTTCACGCACGCCTACTTACCCGTCGCGGGGCCGGAGCCGTCGGATGTGTTGCCGCCCTCGTCGGAGCCGCCGCCACCGTGCTTGGCGCCGCTGTTGCTGTCGTCCTGCTGGCTTCCGCCCTGTCCGTCTCCGGAACCTCCGCCATGCTTGCCCATGGATCACTCCTTCGCCGTTGGATCGATGATCTGCGCTGCTTGCCCGGC
Source organism: Streptomyces sp. AV19 (assembly GCF_015999245.1). GTDB lineage: Bacteria > Actinomycetota > Actinomycetes > Streptomycetales > Streptomycetaceae > Streptomyces. The sequence goes on from NZ_JAEAMR010000003.1 coordinate 812,286, forward strand.
CGTCTCCGCTTGGCTCGGGGGCGTGCCCGGGACATCATCGGCTCGCCCGCTCGCGCCTGGTGATCCGGCTCGCCACGAGCGGCGGAGCGGTCACGATCGTGGGATACCGGGAGTGCTCCCAGAAGCGGCTGTGGCTGGTGTCCGCCATGTGATCCCGCTGCTGTTGTTCGGCCAGCTCCTTGTCGTCCAAGACGCGGAACTCCCAGCCGCAGAGCCTGTCTCCGTCGCTGCTGCGGCAGATGACGGCGAACTCCGCGCTTGTACCTGGATCTTGAGCTGTAACCCAGTCGGAAATCCGGAAGGTTCGACGGCTCACGTAGTTACCGCCGGTCGCTTGGTCGGAAGCGCGACCTTGGGCGGATGGTGCGGGTGGTTCCGGATCTCCACGTTGCAGTCGGACGCCGCCGACAGGTTGGTGTAACCGTCCGGGGTGCCAACCCCGGTACGGTACGCTCTGCGCCAATCCACACAGTCCGCACACACCTTGCAGTCCTCCACAGGGGCAGGATCCAAAGTCATGCGCGGGTCTCTCCGTCCTTGTCGGCGCCCGGCCCGGAAAGCTGTTCTCCTCGGCTCTCGGCGACCTTCAGCGCGTCGCCCAGTGCCTCGTGCAGGCGAGCCACCAAGTAACGCAGCTCCCCGTCCGACAGCTTCGGGGCGCCCATGGTCGTGTTGACATATTCCAACAGGACGGCCACCGCACCGAGTTGCACAGCTTCCGCGCCATCGGCGAGTGTCGACTGCCATTCTGCATCATCGGTCACGAGGCGGCAGGGGTGGCCGTTAACCATCGCGCACGGCAGTAAGCGCGTGACCCCCGCCGCATCGTCGGCAAGGTCCCGCCTGCGCTGGTGATCGGCTTCTGTTCGGTGAACCATCTTGGTCCTTGGCCTGCTCGACTTCGGGATATGGCGAAGGTATGGCCGCAGGACAGATCAATCCAGCTCTCTACCACAGCAGTTGGGGCCATGATCGCCTGGAACTACCACGCTGCGCAGTAGCTAACCCAGCACGCCCAACCGTGTTGCCATCGCCCGCATGCCGGGGGTCAGCTTGCGCTTGCGGCGCCGGACGATCGCTGCCATGACGTCCTGCGCCATGCGCTGATGCCGGAGCCACTGGGGGTTGGCGTACTCGACGGCCGTCAGTCGGTCGAGCGCCTTTTCATGGTCCCCAACTTTGACGTACGCCGTCGCCACCGTCAGCCGATGCCGGTTCCATTCCTTGTCGGTCTCCGCGATACGGGCCGCCTTCATCGCATGATCCGAGAACCGAGCGTTCCCGGTCGATTCATAGATCACTCGGCAAGGGTCTCCGTTCTCCGAGATCAGTTCATCCTCCAGCCCCTTCATTCCGGCAACGGCGCTGTCGAATCGGCCGAAGCGGTGACCGGCGTCCGCATGCCGCCCCAGTGCGGCAGCAGCAGACTCGGCAATCCTGCGGGCGTCCGCACTGTCGTCGGGGCGGTTGTTGCGGACAGCGGCAGCAGCCGCTTGCAGCGCAAGCCAGCCCCATACAGCGAGCCTTTCCGGGGGAGCCTTGGAGATTCGAGGCTCCAGGTGGTCCGCTGTCTCGATGGCTGCTCGCTCCGCGTCATCGAAACGCCCTTGCCTCAGCAGGAGCCAGGACATGATGACCACGGCATAGCCGGCCGTGTTCATATCTTGCACCGTTCGCGCGTCCTGGATAGCGCCGGATAGTGCGTGATACGCCAGGTCGTACTGCCGAACCTGAGTCAGGTATCGGCCACCCAGCAAGTAGGCTTCTGCGCGGGCGGACAGTGCCTTCCTGCGCTCCTCGCCATTGTCGAAGTACGCAACAGCCGAATTCGCGTCTCGGATCATCTGAGGCATCTTGGCCGCGACGGACCCGAAGTTGTCCGAATCGTACGCCGATGAGCCGGTGCGGATCACCTCCAGCAGCACCGAAAGGTTCGGCTCCTCGTCGGGCCCGTCGCCGGAATCACCTGTGATGCTCATGGGTGGAGTGAGCGCGCTCCGCAATTCGGCCAGCCCTACGAGTGTCGGGTCTTCGCCCTGCACAGGTTCCGGCGTATCCGAGGCCATAAGTTGAGAAGTCCTCACGTGCAGTGCGCGAGCCAGGATGTGAAGGGTTTCGATACGGACGTTTCCGCCCTGTTCCAACTTGGCGACGGTTGAAGGCGCGAGTCCAGCGGCGTAGGCCAACTGTTCTTGGGTCAGTCCGGCCAGCCGCCGGTGCTTCCTGACGTTCTCTCCTAGAGCGCTCATGATCCCCGCCTGGTGCGTGTGATGTGGTGCTCCCGTCCGTTCAGCGTACGCCCGGCTGACGACGCCGGACGCGGTAAAGGTTCCGTACCCATCCCGACGAGAGGGAGGTACGGAGCCATGGAACCGAAGGGTTCAACCACCCGCTGGTTCAGGGGGTTTGTACACAAGGGCCATGACCCGGGCCGCCACCGTGGAGTACCCGCGATCCGACTCGAAACGGTGAAAGGGCGGGGTGGGGGTGAAGGTCACAACCAACCATTCTGCCGCGCCGCCCGCACCGCCTCCATCCGGTTCCGTGTCCCCGTCTTGCCGATCGCCGCCGACAGGTAATTGCGAACCGTCGCCGGCGACAAGTGCACCCGCGCCGCGATGTCCGCGACCGTCGCCCCGTCCACCGCCGCCGTCAGCACGTCCCGCTCCCGCTGCGTCAGCGGGTTCGGGCCCGCGCTCAACGCGGCCGCCGCCAGGGCCGGGTCGATGACGCGCTCGCCCGCGAGCACGCGGCGGATCGCGGCGGCGAGGTCCTCCACCGGGCCGTCCTTGACGAGGAAGCCGGACGCGCCCGCCTCCATCGCGCGGCGGAGGTAGCCGGGGCGGCCGAAGGTGGTGAGGATCAGGATGCGGCAGGAGGGGAGAGCGGATCGGAGCTCCGCCGCCGCGTCCAGGCCGCTGCGGCCCGGGAGTTCGATGTCCAGCAGGGCGACGTCCGGGCGGGCCTCCAGGGCCGTGGGGACGATCGCGTCCCCGTCGCCGACCTGGGCGACGACCTCGATGTCGTCCTCCAGGCCGAGCAGCAGCGCCAGCGCGCCCCGCATCATGCCCTGGTCCTCGGCCAGCAGTGTCCTGATCACGCGGCCCGCTCCCCTTCCTCGTCGTCCACCGGCAGTTCGGCCACCAGCCGGAACCCCCGGCGCCCGTCCGGGCCGGAGGTCAGCGATCCGCCGGCGGCGGCGAGGCGTTCGGTCAGCCCGCGCAGGCCGTTGCCGGCACCGGCGGACGACGAGCCTACGCCGCGCCCGTTGTCGCCGATCTCCAGGTGGACGCGGTCCGGTGCGCCGCGCACCTCGATCTCGCAGCGCGAAGCCCCGCTGTGCCGTACGACGTTGGTGACGCCCTCGCGGACGACCCAGCCCAGCAGGGCGCCGGTCTGGGGAGGGAGGGGCGGGCCGGATTGCCGGATCTCCGCGGCTATGCCGGAGGCGTCGAGCAGTGAACGGGCGTTGTCCAGCTCGGTGGTGAGGCTGCCCTCGCGGTAGCCGGTGACGGCCTCGCGGATCTCGGTGAGCGCCTGGCGCCCGACCGCCTCGATGTCGGCGGCCTGGCCGAGCGCGGCCTCCAGGTTCTTCGGGCCGAGGCGGCGCACCGCCTCCGCCTTGACCACGATCACGGACATGGTGTGGCCGAGCAGGTCGTGCAGGTCGCGGGAGAAGCGGAGCCGCTCCCGCTCGACGGCCGCGTGGGCGAGCTGCTCGCGGGTGTCACGCAGCGTGGTGACCGCCGCGAAGAGGTTGAGGACGGCCGCGGCGACCAGCCCGCCCAGCGCGGTGCCCCAGGCGATGGCGACGATGCTGCCGGTGCTGTCGTCGTCGGGGCGGACGAACCACAGGGCCCCGGAGGTGAAGCCGAGCGTGCCCAGGGCGGCGGCCATCACCCGGCCGCGGTCGCGCAGCACGATGCCGGTGGCTATGGACAGCAGCGGGAAGCACATCTGCCAGTGGTCGAGATAGCCGAGGTTGAGCGCGAAGGTGACCATCGCCAGCCCGCCCAGGGCGACCAGCGGCACACGCCCGCGCCGCAGCCGCTCGTCCATGGCGGTGAAGACCGCGGCGATGTAGAGCGCGACGAAGCACAGCTCGCCCAGGGCGGCGAGCCAGGGCAGGGGCATGCCGCCGGTGAGCACGTTGATGGTGTCGCCGGTGATGGCGAACAGCCACGGGACGAAGGCCCGCCTCCCGGGTGCCTTCATCCGCCCGATCTCGTCCCCCATGCTCCTCATGCCCAGAACTCTAAGTAACAGGCCCCTGACCTGGGCAGTCGCAAACGTCAGGAGTTGGCTGTGACATTTGTCCTCACCCGGGCCTTCCCCCGGCCGAGCGGAACCGGCTATACCTCCCCCATGCCCATCGACGCAGCCAAGGCCCTGGCCGCCGAGCCGCGGACCGTCCCGCTCTCCTGGGACCACAAGGACGTCCTCCTCTACCACCTCGGCGTCGGCGCGGGCGTCCCGGCCACGGACGCGGCCGAGCTCCGCTACGTCCTGGAGGACCGGCTCCACGTCCTGCCGAGCTTCGCGACAGTCGCCGGCGGCGGCATGATCGCGGCGGAATGGCCGGGCACGCCCGGCATCGACATCGACCTCGCGGCCGTGCTGCACGGCGGGCAGTCGCTCACGCTGCACCGGCCGATCCCCGTCCGCGGCGAGAAGGCCGCCCAGACGTCCCGCATCGCCGCCGTCCTCGACAAGGGCAAGGCCGCCGTGGTCGTGCTGCGCACCGACGTCGCCGACGCGGACGGTCCGCTGTGGAGCGGGGAGTCGCGGCTGTTCGTGCGCGGGGAGGGCGGCTTCGGGGGCGAACGGGGCGGAAGCGAGCGCCTGGAGGCGCCGGCCCGCGCCCCGGACGCGACCGTCGAGCGGGCCGTCCGCGAGGACCAGGCGCTGCTCTACCGGCTGTCGGGGGACCGGAACCCGCTCCACGCCGACCCGGCGTTCGCCGCCCGGGCCGGCTTCGACCGGCCGATCCTGCACGGGCTGTGCACGTACGGCATGACGCTCAAGGCCGTCGTGGACACGCTGCTGGACGGGGAGCCGGGGCGGGTCCGCTCGTACTCCACGCGCTTCTCGGGCGTGGTCTTCCCCGGCGAGACGCTGCGGGTGCGGATGTGGCGCGACACCCCGCGGAGGGTCCGGGTCGCGGTGACCGTCGTCGAGCGGGAGGGCGGGAACGACGCAGGCGTGCTCGACGACACCGTCGTCGAACACGCCTGAGGGGGACGGCGTTCCGGGGGAACCCCGGTCAGCCCCCGTCGGAGACGCGGCGGTGTCTGCCGTGGGTCGTGGTGTGCGATTCGTCGGACGACTGCGGGCCGCGGTGCCTGCCGGAGCCGGCGGCTGCGGCCTGGGCGGACGCCTCCAGGGGGCGCGCCTCGGTCGTGTCGGTTCGGGCTTCGGACATGTGGGGAGTCACTCCGTGGGATGTGGATTGCGTGCTGTGCGCGCGGGGGCCGCGGCGTTGCCGACACGCTTTCGGAGTTCGTGACCTGTCCGTCCGTCCGGTGTTCGTCAACACGCGCTCCGCGCAGGACCGTTCAAGGGCACAGCTGCGCAAAACCCCCGCACCGAAGTCTAACGGGACCTTGATCGCGGGGGCCACCCCGGTCCAGGGGCGGGACCGGGGAGCGCTCCTTACCCCATGGCGGCCCCCGCACGGGCGGCGGCACGGGCGTGCGGCGCCTGCTGCAGCGGCACCGGACGGGGCGTCACCGGCAGCGGCTCCGGCTCCCGTTCCTCCTCCGGGTCGGGCATCCGCACCCGGGCCAGCCCGCAGGAGACGTGCGGCGTCGCGTACGGCAGGCGCAGCTCCCCGCAGTGGGACCACAGCCCGGCGCCCGCCACCCAGCCCGCCGGGCCGGGGAACTGCCGCAACTGCCGCTCGGCGGGCCGCCACACGCCCACCGACGTCCCCGACTCGCGGTCCACCCGGAAGGCCACCGCGCACCCCTCGGGCGACAGCGTCTGCCCGGGCTGCGCGGCGAACGGCGTGACCGCCGCGCCCTGCTGGCGCAGGCACTCGGGGAAGCGCACGGGCCGCGAGGAGCCCAGCACGCCCCAGCCCAGCCGCTCCTGGCCGGGGGCGTCGGAGCGGACGAGGAGCAGGCCGCTGTCGGGCTCGGCGAGGACGAGGCGGTCGTTGCTGTGGTCGGCGATCTGGAGCAGCGGGCTGGTCTCGCCGCCCCGCGCCAGGTCCACGACGACGGCCTTGGTGATGCCCTCCAGCTCCCGGTCGAGCGCCAGCAGCCGGCCCGCGCGGTCCAGCCAGGCGCCGCCGGAGCAGCGGCCGTCGACCCGGGCGAGCAGCTCGGGCCCGGCGGCGGTGCCGTGGACGCGCCAGAGCGTGGTGGTCCGGTCGCCGTGCACCAGCGCGTAGGCCGAGGCGCCGTCGGGGGCGGGCGGCAGCAGCGACAGGTACGGGCACTCGATCGCGCCGAGCGGCAGCTCGCCGGTGCCGGGCCCGGTCGGGTAGAGCAGCGACAGCGCGTACCGCTCGGCGACCCGGCGCCGGATGAGCACCCTCCCGTCGGCGAGCGGCAGCACCTCGCTGTCGGGCTCCTCGGGCTGGCCGCCGGGCAGCGGGACCGCGTAGGGCTCGGGGCCGTCGAGGGTCCAGCGCTCGGGGAACCAGCCGCCGGTGGCGCGGCTGAGCGCCAGCCAGGCCGCGTACGAACCGTCGGCCGTGATCGTGAAGGACGGCCGGCGTGAGTCCATCGGCGCACGTCGGGGAGTGGTCTCTGGGGTGCTCTGGGGGGCACAGACCGTCATGAGAAACGTCACCTCCGGCACAGAACGTAGTTTTGGGACCCCAAACCGCACCCTGCGAGTGAGCGTGGTTCACGCGTACGGGTGGCGGTTGTCCGATTCATCGGAGAACCGGGAGGTGGGTGTGCTTGGCGTATTGCACCCCGTTTAAAGTAAGGCGAGCCTAAGTAGTCGGCGCGGCCGCCGGCTGCCCCCACCGCTTAGGGAGTCCCCCATGCCACTTCGCCGAACGCTCCGCCGCCGCGGCACCGCCGCCGCGGCCGTCGCCCTGTCCGCCGCCCTGGCCCTGACGGCCTGCGACGCCGAGACCTCCGACAAGGGCAAGGACGGCGGCGCCGGCTCCAAGTCCGTCGCCCAGGGCGGCAAGGACTTCGGCAAGGCAGGCGAACAGACGAAGAACATGGGTACGGACGCGGCCGCCGGCCAGTTCCCCCGGACCGTCACCCACGCCATGGGCAAGACGGAGATCAAGGCCAAGCCCAAGCGCGTCGTCGTCCTCGACGTCGGCGAGCTCGACAACGTCGTCTCCCTCGGCATCAAGCCCGTCGGCTACGCGCCCACCGAGGGCGACAGCGGCATCCCGGACTACCTCAGGAAGGAGGCCGGCGACCCGCAGAGCGTCGGCACCGTCAACGGGCTCAACCTGGAGGCCATCAACAACCTCCACCCGGACCTGATCATCGGCAGCAAGCTCCGCGCGGAGAAGCACTACAAGAACCTGGCGAAGATCGCCCCCACCGTCTTCTCCATCCGCCCCGGCTTCACGTGGAAGGAGAACTACCTCCTCAACGCCGCCGCCCTCGACGAGACCGCCAAGGCGAAGAAGAACCTCGCGGACTACGAGGCCAAGGCGAAGAAGCTGGGCGAGGACCTCGGCGACAAGAAGCCGACCATCACGATGCTGCGCTACATGCCGCAGTTCACCCGCCTGTACGCGCAGAAGTCCTTCATCGGCACCGTCCTGAAGGACGCCGGCCTGCCCCGCCCGAAGAACCAGCAGGCCGAGGAGCTCGCCGTACAGATCGGCCCGGAGAAGATCGACCAGGCCGACGCCGACTGGATCTTCACCGGCGTCTACGGCGACCCGGACAAGACCAAGCGCTCCGCCGCCGAGGACAACCCGCTGTGGAAGAACCTCAAGGCCGTCAAGGAGGGCCGGGCCGAGAACGTCAAGGACGAGACCTGGTACCTGGGCCTCGGCGTCACCGCGGCCAACAGCGTCCTGGACGACCTCCGCGGCTTCCTCGTGAAGTAGCCGCACGGACGGACGCCGCCGTACGGGCACGGGAAGGCAGGTAGCCTTTCCCCGTGCCCGTACTGTCTGAAGTCATCGCCGCCCTCGACGCCCTGTGGCCCCCGGAGCGGGCCGAGCAGTGGGACGCCGTCGGCACGGTCTGCGGCGACCCCGACGCCTCCGTCACCCGGGTCCTGTTCGCCGTCGACCCCGTCCAGGCCGTCGTCGACGAGGCGGTGGAGCTCGGCGCCGACCTGATCGTCGCCCACCACCCGCTCTACCTGCGCGGCACCACGACGGTCTCGGCCGGCACCTTCAAGGGCCGCGCCGTGCACACCCTGATCAAGAACGACATCGCGCTGCACGTCGCGCACACCAACGCCGACCGCGCCGACCCCGGCGTCTCCGACGCCCTCGCCGGCGCCCTGGACCTGCGCGTCATCGGCCCCCTGGTGCCCGACGCCACCGACCCGACGGGCCGCCGCGGCCTCGGCCGCATCTGCGAGCCGGTCACCCCGCTCACCCTCGCCGAGTTCGGCGAGCTGTGCGCCGAGCGGCTGCCCGCCACCGCCCAGGGCATCCGCGTCGCCGGCGACCCGGAGCAGGCCGTGCGCACGGTCGCCGTCTGCGGCGGCTCCGGCGACTCCCTCTTCGACGAGGTACGGGCCGCGGGCGTGGACGCCTACGTCACCGCCGACCTGCGCCACCACCCCGCCTCCGAGGCCCGGCTGCGCAGCCCGCTCGCCCTGGTCGACGCGGCCCACTGGGCCACCGAGTGGCCCTGGTGCGAACAGGCCGCCGCCCAGCTCGACGAGATTTCCGACCGGCACGGCTGGGGACTGCGCACGCATGTCTCGCGCCTCGTCACCGACCCCTGGACCGCCCACGCGGCCGCGTCCACCACCGAACACCAGCCATAGGAGCCCCCAACTGAACGCCGCGCCCGCCGACCAGATCCGCCTCCTCGATCTGCAGGCCCTCGACACCCGCCTCGCCCAGCTCGCCCACAAGCGCAAGAGCCTGCCCGAGCACGCCGAGATCCAGTCCCTCGAGGGCGACCTCGCCGAGCACCGTGACTTCCTCGTCGCCGCGCAGACCGAGGAGAGCGACACCGCCCGCGAGCAGACCAAGGCCGAGCAGGACGTCGACCAGGTGCGCCAGCGCGCCGCCCGCGACCAGCAGCGCCTGGACTCCGGCGCCGGCATGACCCCGAAGGACCTGGAGAACCTCCAGCACGAGGTCGCCTCCCTCGCCAAGCGCCAGGGCGACCTGGAGGACGTCGTCCTGGAGATCATGGAGCGCCGCGAGGCCGCCGCCGAGCGCGTCACCGAGCTGACCGGCCGCGTCGAGGCCGTCCAGGGCAAGGTCGACGCCGCCGTCGCCCGCCGCGACGCCGCCCTCGCCGGGATCGACGCCGAGAGCGCCACCGTCACCAAGGAGCGCGAGGTCGTCGCCCGTTCCGTCCCGGCCGATCTGCTGGGGCTCTACGACAAGCTGCGCGTGAAGGAGGGCGGCGTCGGCGCGGCCCGCCTCTACCAGCGCCGCTGCGAGGGCTGCCGCCTGGAGCTCAACATCACCGAGCTCAACGAGGTGCGCTCGGCCGCCGCCGACACCGTCGTCCGCTGCGAGAACTGCCGCCGCATCCTGGTCCGTACGCCCGAGTCGGGGCTGTAGGCCGCCCGATGTCCAACCGCTTCGTCGTCGAGGCCGACGGCGGATCCCGGGGCAACCCGGGCCCCGCCGGCTACGGCGCCGTCGTCCTCGACCCGGCCACCGGCGAGACCCTCGCCGAGGCCGCCGAGTACATCGGCACCGCGACCAACAACGTCGCCGAGTACCGCGGGCTCATCGCCGGGCTGGAGGCCGCCCGGGCCATCGACCCCGACGCCGAGATCCAGGTCCGCATGGACTCCAAGCTCGTCGTCGAGCAGATGTCCGGCCGCTGGAAGATCAAGCACCCGGACATGAAGCCGCTGGCCGCGCAGGCCAAGCAGGTCTTCCCCGCCGGCCGGGTCGCCTACAAGTGGATCCCCCGCGAGAAGAACAAGCACGCGGACCGGCTCGCCAACGAGGCCATGGACCTGGGCAAGCAGGGCAAGCGCTGGGAGCCCTCGCGCTCCGCCGCGGCCCTCGCGGACGCCGGCCCGGCGGCCGTCGAGGAGCCGCTCGCCGAACCGAAGGCCGCTCCCGTCGGCTGGGCCGCCCCCGCCGACCTCGGCACGCCCACCACCTTCGTCCTGCTGCGCCACGGCGAGACCGCGCTCACCCCGCAGAAGCGCTTCTCCGGCAGCGGCGGCTCCGACCCCGAGCTCTCGCCCGCCGGCCGCCGCCAGGCCGACGCCGTCGCCGCCGCGCTCGCCGCGCGCGGCACGATCCAGGCCGTCGTCAGCTCCCCGCTGCGCCGCTGCCGCGAGACGGCCGAGGCCGTCGCCGCCCGGCTCGGCCTCGACGTCCGCGTCGAGGAGGGGCTGCGCGAGGCCGACTTCGGGGCCTGGGAGGGGCTGACCTTCGCCGAGGCCCGCGAGCGGTATCCCGAGGACCTGGACGCCTGGCTCGGTTCCACCAAGGCCGCGCCCACCGGGGGCGGCGAGAGCTTCGCGGCCGTCGCGCGGCGGGTCGCCGTCTCCCGTGACAAGCTCCTCGCCCGCTATGCGGGGCGTACGGTGCTGGTGGTGACCCATGTGACGCCGATCAAGACCCTGGTCCGGCTGGCCCTGGGGGCCCCGCCGGAGGCGCTGTTCCGCATGGAGCTGTCCGCGGCGTCGTTGTCGGCGGTGGCGTACTACGCGGACGGCAATGCGTCGTTGCGGTTGCTGAACGATACGTCGTCGTTGCGTTGACGTCGCCGTTGCGTTGACGCGGGTTGTTGTGCGTGCTCCTGAAGGGCGGGGGTGGGGGGTTTGCCCCTGCCCCGCCCTTTCACCGTTTCTTCCGGGGCTCCGCCCCGGGGCCCGG
>NZ_JAEAMR010000003.1:823357-830266 GCF_015999245.1 Streptomyces sp. AV19
GGGGCACCCAGCCCGTCTGGGGGCCGCCCCCTCCGGGGAGCTTGAGGACAACCGCCCGGAGCGCGGTTGCCGCCCCCCGGCGCGGAGCACCGCCCACCCCCCCCCGCAGAGCGCGGCCGGCGGCCGGGGCAAGAGCAGAAGCGTTACGCCCGCGTCAGCGCACCGTGACGACGAACGGCGCCGACACCGCCCCGCCCCCCACCACCCGGAGCGTGTTCTTGCCCTTGACCCCGAGCTTCACACGCATCGAGTACGTGGCGTTCTTGTTGACCGTGACCTTCGCCGGGAGGGCCGTCCACTTGGCGCCCTTCTGCTGCTGGAGGGTCACCGTGGTGCCCGGCTTGATGCCGGTGGCCTTGCCGCTGACGCGGAACTCCTGCCACGCCTTGACGGACTTGGCGCTCGCCTGCGCGGTGAGGGCGGCCTTCACCGGCTTGGGCGTCGGCTTCGGCGCCGGCTTGGCGGCGGCGGTCTTGTGGGCGGTGGCGGTGGCGGTGGCGGTGGCGGTGGCGGTGGCGGGAGCCGGGGCCGCGGCGAAGGCGGTGGCGGCGCCGCCGGCGACCAGGCCGGCCGTCAGGACGCCGGAGACAGCAAGGCGGTGTGCGCGGTTCATTACGTATTCCTCCCTTATAGGCCCGTTGTGGGGGCTTCATCGAAGAACACGTAAAAGGGGCGACGACGGTTGCAGGTGTGTCGAACGGATTTTCAGGACGAGAACGCGAAGTTGGAGTGATTGGTCGCGAGCCGGACGCCGTCCGGCCCGTAGGCCGTCACCTGGATCTGCCAGCGGACGGTGGGATTGGCGACGGTGATCAGCGGGTGCCAGTTGGTGACGTCCCACCCCAGGGCCGGGGAGCGGACGGTGCTGTCGCTACTGATGGACTGCTTGGTGGCGTCGTTGTACGTGCGCCAAGTGATGTACACGGTACGGCCCTTGAGGCCGGTGAAGGTCACGTTCACCTGGACCCGGGTGAACCCCGGCCTCTCCTGCCCCTGGGAGAGCACGCTGACGACGGTGGCCGAGACGCGCGGGGTGGTGGGAACCGGCGTGGTGGGGCGCGGAGTCGTCGGGGGCGGGGACGGGGGCGTGGCCGGCGGGGACGACGACGGGCCGGAACTCGTCGGTCCCGCGAGGCTCGGGGGAGGGGTCACGTTCGGCGGCGGGTCCGACTTGAGCATCAGCGGCAGCAGCACCCCCAGGAGCCCGGCCAGACCGGCGGTCGCCCACCACAGCCGCATGTGCGACCAGAACCGGGCGCCGGGCGGGACCGGCGGATCGGGTGGTTCCCCTGGGCTCATCGCCGTCCCCCTCGGTATGGCCCCGGCATGTGCCCGGGTGTGCGGGCGTGACCGGACGCTACTCCCGGAATCAGCCATTCGGGGAGGCGTATGAGGCGCACCAGGGGGCGTGTGTATCCGGCCAAGCGCCCCGGAAGGGGACGGAGCACGGGTTCACGCATGCCACCATTAGTAGATAGTTGTACTAACCATGGAGTGATGCATGAAGGAGCCCGTCCCCACGACCGCCCCGACCACGTCCCCGTCCCCGCACGGCACCGCCGCCGCCCGGCCCGCCCCGGAGCCCCCGGGCCCCGGCCGCCGTGCCGCCCTCTTCGTCACGCTCACCCTCGGCGGCCTGACCGCGACGGCGCCGCTGTCGATGGACATGTACCTCCCGGCGCTGCCCGAAGTGACGGACTCGCTGGGGAGTCCCGCCGCGACCGTGCAGCTCACCCTCACCGCCTGCCTCATGGGCATGGCGCTGGGGCAGCTCGTGGTCGGACCGATGAGCGACAAGTGGGGACGCCGCCGTCCGCTGCTCGTCGGCATGGTGGTCTACGTCGTCGCCACCGCGCTGTGCGCGCTGGCCCCCACCACCGGGCTGCTGATCGCGTTCCGCCTGGCCCAGGGCCTGGCCGGGGCGGCCGGCATCGTCATCGCCCGGGCCGTGGTGCGGGACCTCTACGACGGCGTGGCGATGGCCCGCTTCTTCTCCACGCTGATGCTGATCTCCGGCGTCGCCCCCGTCGTCGCCCCGCTCGTCGGCGGCCAGTTGCTGCGGCTGACCGACTGGCGCGGGATCTTCGTCGTGCTCGCCGTGATCGGCGTCGCGCTCACGCTCCTCGTCCAGTTCTTCCTGCACGAGACGCTGCCGCCCGAGCGGCGCCACGCCGGCGGCCTGGGGGAGGCGCTGCGCTCGATGCGCGGCCTGCTCGCGGACCGGGTCTTCGCCGGCTACATGCTCTCCGGCGGCTTCGCGTTCGCCGCGCTGTTCGCCTACATATCGGCCTCGCCGTTCGTCATCCAGGACATCTACGGGGCCTCGCCGCAGACCTTCAGCCTGCTGTTCGGCCTGAACTCCATCGGCCTGGTCGTCGTCGGCCAGATCAACGGCAAGGTGCTGATCGGCCGTTTCAGCCTCGACAAGGCCCTGGGCTGGGGCCTGGCCGTGATCACCCTCGCGGCGGCGGCGCTGGTGGTGCTGACCTCCGGCGTCCTGGGCGAGCCGGGGCTGGCGCCGGTGGCCGCCGGGCTCTTCGTCCTGATGTCGGCCATGGGTCTGGCCATGCCCAACACCAACGCCCAGGCCCTGATGCGCTCGCGCGACGCGGCCGGTTCGGCGTCGGCACTGCTGGGCACGTCCACGTATCTGCTGGGCGCGATCGCCTCGCCGCTCGTCGGGATCGCCGGCGAGCACACGGCGGTGCCGATGGCCGTGGTGCAGCTGGGCTGCGCGGTGGCGGCGGTGCTGTGCTTCGTGCTGATGTGCCGGCGGGGTGCTGCGCGCGGGGTCGCTGCGCGCTGACGGAGCGGGGGCGCGTGGTGTCGGCGCCGCACCGGTACGTCGCGGGCCGACGCAGCGCCCGGCTCCGCCCGCCGCCGGACGGACCCGGATCGACGGGCGCGTCGGGGCCGGCCGGGCGTGACGGACGTGCCGGACCATTGGCCGCGCCCCGCGTCGCCGCCCGCCCCGCGAGATCCCCCGCCCCCGCCCCGTAAAATCCACCCAATGCACGCCCCCGAGAACCCCCCGCCGACCGGCGAGAACCTCCGCGCCGCGCTCGCCGGACTGCTCGACGGCCTGCCGCCCCGGCAGGCGGCCCAGGCCGTCGAGCGGCTGATCGCCAACTACCGGGGGCGCACCCCCACCGACGCGCCGGTGCTGCGCGACCGCTCCGACGTGGCCGCGTACGCCGCCTACCGCATGCCCGCCACCTTCGAGGCGGTGCGCTCCGCCCTGGCGGCCTTCCGCGGCCGGCTCCCCGACTGGACGCCCGCCTCGCACGTGGACATCGGCGGCGGCACCGGCGCCGCGACCTGGGCGGTCGCCGCCGCCTGGCCCGACGACGAGCGCACGACCACCGTCCTGGACTGGGCGGAGCCCGCCCTCGCGCTGGGCGGCGAGCTGGCCCGCTCCGCCGCCTCCCCGGCGCTGCGCGCCGCCCGCTGGCGGCGGCAGGCGATCGGCGCCGGCCTGGAGATCCCCGAGGGCACGGACCTGGTCACGGTCTCCTACGTGCTCGGCGAGCTGACCCCCGCCGACCGGGCCGCGGTCGTCGCGCAGGCGGCCCGCGCCCGGGGCGCGCTGATCGTCGAGCCGGGCACCCCCGAGGGCTACCTGCGGATCATCGAGGCGCGGGAGAGGCTGATCGAGGCCGGCTTCACGGTCGTCGCGCCGTGCCCGCACAACGCGGCCTGCCCGATCGTGCCGGGCACGGACTGGTGCCACTTCTCGGCCCGGGTCAGCCGGTCGTCCCTGCACCGGCAGGTCAAGGGCGGGTCGTTGGCGTACGAGGACGAGAAGTTCTCCTACGTGGCCGCCGTGCGGCAGGACGTGCCGGGGGATGTGCCGGGGGACGGCGCCCCCGCCCGCGTCGTCCGCCGCCCCCAGATCCGCAAGGGCCAGGTGCTGCTGGACCTGTGCACCCCCGAGGACGGCCTGACCCGGGAGACCGTGACCAAGCGGCACGGCGCGCTCTACCGCGCGGCGCGGGACACCGGCTGGGGCGACGCCTGGCCGCCCGCCGAGGACTGAACGGACCGTCGGGGCGGGGTGGTTGAGCCGCTCTCCGCCGAACCGGCCGTGGGCGGCGTGGTGATGGCCGCGCCGCCCCGGGCGGATCACTGCTCGCGCAGCTCCTGCGTGCAGCACTTCACGCTGCCGCCCCCCTTGAGCAGCTCCCCCAGATCCATCCCGACCGGCTCGAAGCCGCGCTCCCGCAGCGGCGCGAAGAGCCCCACCGCCGCCTGCGGCAGCAGTACGTGGCGCCCGTCGCTGACCGCGTTGAGGCCGAGCGCCGACGCGTCCTCCTCGCTCGCGATCAGCGCGTCGGGGAAGAGGCGCGCCAGGACGGCCCGGCTGCCGGGGGAGAAGGCGCCGGGGTAGTACATGACCTCGTCGCCGTCGAGGACGCACAGCGCGGTGTCGAGGTGGTAGTAGCGGGGATCGACGAGGTCGAGGCCGATGACCGGACGCCCGAAGTACTCCTGTGCCTCGGGGTGCGAGAGGGGACTGCTGCGGAAGCCCCGGCCGGCCAGCAGCCAGGAGTCGGTGACGGCGAAGTCGCCCTCGCCCTCGTTGATGTGCTCGGGCTCGCGCACCTCGTCGTAGCCGTGGGCGCGGAACCACGCGCGGTGCACGTCCGCCTCGGCGGCGCGCTGCGGGTGGGCGAAGCGGGCGCCCAGCACCCTGCCCCGGACGACGGTCGCGCCGTTGGCGGCGAAGACCATGTCGGGCAGATCCGGGCGGGGTTCGAGCTCCTCGACGGTGTGGCCGAGGGAGCGGTAGCGGTCGCGGAGGTCTTCCCACTGTGTGAGGGCGAGCGGCAGATCGACGGGCTTGGCCGGGTCCATCCAGGGGTTGATCGAGTAGGTGACCTTGAAGTGGGCGGGAGGGCACATCAGGAAGCGGCGGGATCTCGCCGTGCGTGGTGCTGCGGTACGCAAGTCGCGCTCCTCACGGTGGTGTTGGGCACGTACGCGCCGAGCGTACGTGCCCAAATCGTCCACGCGGAGCGGTCTTCGCGCATGCACCGTACGGGTGGTTTGAACCGCGGCCCGGTCACACGTCGGTGGTCCCGGTCCGCCCTTCCCGCAGAGTGCGCAGCAGTTCCCGCTTCTGCGCGAGCGGATCGGCGCCCCGGCCGCCCGCCGGGCCGCCCTTGCCGCCGCCGCGGAGGGCGGTGCGGGAGAGGTTGCGACGGGTGCCGCCGACGCCGAGCAGATTGCCGTTTCCCCGGGTCATGAGGGGTCTCCTTCCGACGGGTGTCACTCCGGCGAGACGGGCCGTCTCGCCGGACAGGAACTATTACGGCACGAGACGGTTCGTCTTGTCAACGGTTAATGAGACGAACCGTCTCGCCTCGTGGAGGCGCTACCCTGCTGCCCATGGCCACCAAGAACCCCAAGCCGCAGCCCGACCACACCCGTCGCAGCGAGCGCTCCCGTCGCGCGATCCTGGACGCCGCCCTCGCCCTCAGCGGGGAGTCCGGCTACCAGCGGCTCACCATCGAGGCCATCGCCGCCCGCGCCGGGGTCGGCAAGCAGACCATCTACCGCTGGTGGCCCTCCAAGGCCGCCGTCCTGCTCGACGCCTTCATCGCCCTCGGCGAGGAGGCCGCCGAGGGCGAGACCGAGCTCCCTGACACCGGGGACCTGGAGGCCGACCTCAAGCTCGTCGTCCGCGCCACCGTCGACGAGCTCAACAGCCCCCGCTACGACGCCCCTTCGCGCGCCCTCGCCGCCGAGAGCGTCGTCAACCCGGAGCTGTGCGCCCAGTTCACCCAGCGCGTCCTGGAGCCCCAGCTCCAGCTCTACGTCCGGCGGCTGCGCGCCGCCCAGGAGGCCGGGCAGGCCGACCCGGACGCCGACCCGCGCATCGCCCTGGAACTGATCGTCGGCCCGCTCGCCCACCGCTGGATGCTGCGCACCCTGCCGCTGACCCACGAGTACGCCGACGCCGTCGTCGAGCTCGCCCTGCGCGGCATCGCCCCGCGCCGGGCCTCCCGCTGAGCTCCGTGTCACACCCCCGGATGCGTCCGGCGGTCACGCCGGGCCCGGGATGGTGGCAGCATTGACCGAAGACCGCGGTCGAGGTCGAAGTGAGGGGATAGATGGAACGCAAGAGCCGGTTCTCCCAGTGGCTGCGCCGCCCCAGGAGCGGGTCGGGCGGCGATGCGGCTGCGGGGGCGGCCACCGGGGCCGCCCGCGAGGAACTGCTCCTGGCCGCGGCCGCCGCGGGATTCCCCCTGGCCCCCGCCGCGCACCCCTCCGGCTACGGCTGTTCCTGCGAACGCATCGGCTGTCCCACGCCGGGCCGGCACCCCGTCTCCTTCGCCTGGCAGACGCTCGCCACGACCGACCCCGAGAAGGTCACCAAGTGGCTGCGGGCCCAGCCGGAGGCGAACTTCGTCACGGCCACCGGGATGGCCCACGACGTGCTCGACGTGCCCGTCGAGGCCGGGCGCTCCGCCCTGGACCGGCTGACCGCCGCCGGCGTCGAGGTCGGCCCCGTGGCCACCGTCGCCCCCGACCGCATGCTCTTCTTCACCGCGACGCGGGGCACTCCCGACGACGAGGACGAGTGGTGGCCCTGCGAGCTGGACTGCCATCCGGAGACGCTCGACGAGCATCCGGGGCTGCGGTGGCATTGCCGGGGCAGTTATGTGCTGTTGCCGCCGTCGCGGCTGCCGGGGGACGACGCGTCGTCGTATGTCGCCTGGCTGCGGGGCCCGGAGCGGCCGCTCCCCGACCCGCTGACGCTGCTGGAGACGCTCACGGACGCGTGTGCGCAGTACGCCGGGGACAGCCCGGATCAGGAGCACCATGCGGCGTGGCCGATGGGCCGGTGAGGCTTGCCCCCGGCCCTCCCCCAGAGGGGGCACCCCCATTTCACCGTTTCTTCCGGGG
>NZ_JAEAMR010000003.1:830366-864092 GCF_015999245.1 Streptomyces sp. AV19
CCCGCAAAGCGGCTGCGCCGCTTTGTCCTCAAACTCCCCGGAGGGGGCAACCCCCGGACGGGCTGGATTCGGGGCTCCGCCCCGGACCCCGTATCGCGGCTCCGCCGCTCGTCCTCAAGCGCCGGACGGGCTGAAGTGCGCGCCCGGGCTGGATATCCGGTGCGGGCAATATCCGGCGCGGGCAATATCCGCGCGGGCGATATCCGGTGGGGGCGCGAAATCCAGCCCGTCCGGCGCTTGAGGACAACCGCGCGGAGCGCGGTTTCAGGGGCGCAGGGGGCGAAGCCCCCGCACCACCGCGCGGAGCGCGGTGCTGGGCCCCGGGGCTTGCCCCGGAAGAAACGGTGAAAGGGCGGGCCGGGGGCACACCCCCCGCCGAAGCCCCCGCAGGGGCACCCCCGCCCGCGTCACTCCCCCCGCGCCGCCACCAACGACTCGATCCGGTTGAGGAACTGCACCCGCCCCCGGCCCCCGGCGGGCCCCGCGGGGACGCGGACCGCCGACTCCGACACCCTCGTGTACGTGATCGCGGTCCGCAGGCTTCCGGACAGCAGCGCCTTCGTCCGCCGCTCCGTGACCCCCGGCCGCACCCCCCGCGCCATCGTCCGCTTCTCCCGGTGATGCGCCGCGAAGAACACCACCGCACCCCCGTCCGCCGTCCGCAGCGACACCGCCGGGAAATCGGGGGCACCCGCGGCCGTGTCGATCCAGTCCGTCCGGAACGACGGCGTCCGGGCCAGCCGCGCCCGGTCCGCCCGCGTCTGCGTCGTCGGCCCCGACGGGGCGAAGACGTCACCCGCGCCCGTCCGCAGGAAGTCCGCGTACGCGCCGCTCACCGCGCCCGGCGCCAGGACGAGACCGTCACCGGCGGGCACGGCCCAGCCCTCCCGGTCCGTACGGAAGGCCGGCACCGAACCCGGCGCGTGCAGCGTCAGGTACGCCGCCTTCCACGGCGCCCGCGCCCCCGCCCGCGCGAAGACCACCAGCCACCGGTTCCTGTCCCGGTTGCTCCGCGTGTCCGCGAGGAAGAACTTCGGCCACCCGGCCGACTTGGGGATCGTGAACCGCGCGTCGTCCAGCTTCAGCGCCGGATAACCGGGATTGGCGGAACGTCCCTTCGGGAGCCGCGCCCGCTGCTCCGCGACGTCCGCGCGGCCGATCTCGGCGAGCGCACCGGTCTCGACGCGGTCGACCAGAGCCGGGTCGAGACGCCGGTACGCCTCGGTGTAGCCCGCCGTGAAGCGGGCGAGGACCTCGCCGGCCTCAGCCCTGCTCACCGACGGGATGATCTCCCGTTCGCCGTGCACCGTCACGCACCCCGCCGTCGCCGGCAACAGCAGCAGCGGGAGCAGCAGCGACAGCATCCGCCGACGTCGACGTCGCATCGGCCTTGGCCTCCTGGGGTGCTCGGGACGGCGCAACCTTACCCGGGCGACCCTTGCCCGCCCGCCCCGGGGCGAAGAAGAACAGGAGGGTGGGGACGAGGTACAGCGCCCACACCGCCACCTGCAACCACGTCGGATCCGGCTGGAAGTTGAAGACGCCCTTGAGGAGCGTGCCGTACCAGCTGTCCACCGGCACCTGCTCGCTGATGTCGAACGCCTTGCTGTGCAGCCCCGGGAGGACGTCCGCCTCCTGCAGGTCGTGGAAGCCGTACGCGAGCACGCCCGCCGCGACCACGATCAGCATGCCGCCGGTCCAGGTGAAGAACTTCGCCAGGTTGATCTTCAGCGCGCCGCGGTAGAACAGCCAGCCCAGCACCACCGCGGTCAGCAGCCCCAACAGGGCGCCGACCAGCGGCCGTACACCGTCGTTCGTGGCCTGTACCGCGGTCCAGATGAACAGCGCGGTCTCCAGCCCCTCCCGGCCCACGGCCAGGAACGCGGTGAGGACCAGCGCGCCGGTGCCCATCGCCAGCGCCGCGTCCAGCTTTCCGTGCAGCTCCTTCTTCAGGTGCCGCGCGGTGCGCCGCATCCAGAACACCATCCACGTCACCAGGCCGACGGCGATGACGGACAGCGAACCGCCCAGCATCTCCTGCGCCTCGAACGTCATGGTCCGCGAGCCGTACTGGAGCACCGCGCCGAAGCCCATGGCGAGCAGGACGGCGGCGGAGACGCCGAGCCACACCGGCCGCAGGGCGTCCCGGCGTTCGCTCTTGACGAGGTAGGCGACGAGGATGCAGACGACCAGGCTGGCCTCCAGCCCCTCGCGCAGGCCGATCAGATAGTTGCCGAACACGCGGCTTCTCCTCGGTTCAGGGGGGATGGGGGAAGACGAATATCAGGCTCGGGCGAACAGCGCCTTGCCCCACCAGTCGTCCTTGTCCCGGACGCCCGGCGGCACGGCGAAGACGGCCGAACCGACGTGCTGGATGTACTCGTTGAGCGCGTCGGACTTGGCCAGAGCGGTCTGCACCGGGATGAAACCGTCCCGCACGTCCCGCTGGTACGCGATGAAGAACAGCCCCGCGTCGAGCCGCCCCAGACCGTCCGTGCCGTCCGTGAAGGAGTAGCCGCGCCGCAGGATGGTCGCGCCGCCGTTGCTGTCCGGGTGGGCCAGGCGCACGTGCGCGTCCGGCTTCATCACCTTGAGGCTGGGCTCGTCGTGCTCGCGCTGCTTGCCCAGCGGCGCGCCCTCGGCCTTGGTGCGGCCGAAGACGTCCTCCTGCTCCTTGAGCGAGGTGCGGTCCCAGGTCTCGATGTGCATCCGGATGCGGCGGGCGACCAGGTACGAGCCGCCGGCCATCCACTCCGGGCCGTCCTTCCCGCTCACCCACACGTGCTTGTCGAGCCGGTCGGTCTCGGTGCCCGCGATGTTCCGGGTGCCGTCCTTGAAGCCCAGCATGTTGCGCGGGGTCATCGCGTCCGGCGTCGTCGAGGACGTCTTGCCGAAGCCCAGCTGCGACCAGCGGATGGCGGCGCGGCCCATGGCGATCCGGGCCAGGTTGCGGATCGCGTGCACCGCGACCTGCGGGTCGTCCGCGCACGCCTGGACGCACAGGTCGCCGCCGCTGCGGGCCGCGTCGAGGTTGTCGCCGGGGAAGGACGGCAGGTCGACCAGGGCCTTCGGGCGGCGCGCCGTGAGGCCGAAGCGGTCCTTGCCGTCCTTCTCGAAGAGGCCGGGGCCGATGCCGAAGGTGAGCGTGAGCCGGGACGGCTGAAGGCCGAGCGCCTCGCCGGTGTCGTCCGGCGGCAGTTCGTCGTTCTCGCTGACCGCGCCCTCGCCGACCTCGCGGCCGGCGGTCATCCGGGCCGCCGCGGCCGTCCACTCCTTGAGGAGCGCGATCAGCTTGTCGCGGTCGGTGGTCGTCACGTCGAACGCGGCGAAGTGCAGCCGGTCCTGGACGGGCGTGGCGATACCGGCCTGGTGGGCGCCGTGGAACGGCACGGCACCGCCCGCGGCGGCGGCCGGTTCGGCGTCGTCGCCGACGCGCAGCGCGGCGGCCGTGCCGCCGGCCGCGGCCGCGCCGAGCGCCAGCCCGGCACCGCCCCAGCCGAGCAGGGCGCGGCGCGAGGGGTTCGTCTTCTCCGTCATCGGTGCCCCGCCTACTTCACGACCGCGCCGGCGAGCTTGGACAGCGGCTCGGCGAGGGCGTTGACGGCGTCGGACAGCTTCTTGCGGTCGTCCTTGCCGACGGAGTCGTAGGACTTGAAGGAGTCGCCGTCCCGGTACTCGTCGAGCAGCTTCTTCAGGTCGGCGAACTGCTTGTCGAGCTCCTTCGCCAGCGCCGCGTCGTTCTTGGCCGCGACGGGCTTGAGGAGCTCGTACGACTTCTCGGCGCCCTCCACGTTGGCCTCGAAGTCCACCAGGTCGGTGTGGCTGTAGCGCTCCTCCTCGCCGGTCACCTTGCCGGTGGCGACCTCGTCGAGGAGCTCCTTGGCGCCGTTGGCCATGCTGGTCGGCGTGATGTCGGCCTTGCCGACGCGCTTCTGCCAGTCGGCCAGGTCCGTCATCAGCCGGTCGGCCAGCTTCTTGTCGTCATCGGTGATCTTCTTGGCGTCCCAGAGCGACTTCTCCAGCTTGTGCCAGCCGGTCCACTCCTGGCCCTTCTCCAGGCCGTCCTCGCGGACGTCGACCTTCGGGTCGATGTCGCCGAAGGACTCGGCGACCGGCTCGGTGCGCTCCCAGCCGATGCGGGACTTCGCGTAGAGCGCCTTGGCCTCGTCGAGGTCGCCCTTCTTCACTGCGTCCGCGAACTTCTGCGCCACCGGGACCGTCTCGTCGGCCTGCTGCTGGACGTACTTGCGGTACTCCGCGACGGCCTTGTCGAGCGCCGGGTCGGTCTTCTTCTCCTTGCCGTCGCCGCCGGTGACGGTGATCTTCTGCCGGATTCCGTCGCCCTTCATGCCGGGCTTGCAGGCGATTTCGTACGAACCCGCCTTTTTGATCGTGGCGGTGATCTCGGCCTTGGTGCCGGGGCCTATGTTCTCGCGTTCGGTGACGATCCGGTCGTCGGCCGCGTAGACGTAGACCTCGGTGACCTTGGAGCCCTTGTTCTCGACATTGATCTTGACGTGTCCGGCGGGGAACGAGGTCTTCGAGACCTCGCACTTGTCGTCGGACGCGGTCACGCGTATCGCGTCGGAATCCTTGGCGTCGGACTTCTCGGCACAACCGGACACGGTTGCCAGCGCCGCCGCCGCGGCGACGACGGTGACAGCGGAGGAGCGGAGGGCTCGCATACGGGCTCCAGGCATGCTCGGAGAATCGGATTCCGACGGTTGGCTGAAAGCGCCGTCGAATTAGGCCGCCCTAACTTATCTGAGGCTTAGCTTGCCTGTTCCCCGATGAGTGCGTGATTCTGCTCTCACGGGGAGCGGAGTTTCGACTGTTCACTGTCCCGTACCGGGATCACCAGGAGTTCGCCGGTGTTCGGATGCTTGATCACTTCCACCGGGTGGGCGTAAACGCGACTGATCAATTCCGCTTCGAAGACCTTGGCGGGTGGCCCGTCGGCCGCGATGCGCCCTTCGTGCAGCACGGCGACGCGGTCCGCGTACGCGCCCGCGAGCCCGAGGTCGTGCAGCACGACCACGACGGCGGTGCCCGCGGCGGCGCGCTCGCGGCAGACGCGCAGGACGAGTTCCTGGTGCCGCAGGTCGAGCGCGGCGGTCGGCTCGTCGAGCATGAGGAGCGGGGTGCGCTGCGCGAGGACGCGGGCGAGGGCGACGCGGGCGCGTTCGCCGCCGGAGAGGGCGGAGAAGGGGCGGGGGGCGAATCCGGCCACTTCGGTCAGGCGCATGGCCTCGTCGACGGCCTCGTCGTCCTCGTCCTCCCGCTCGGTCCCCGCCCAGGGGGCGCGCCCCATCCTGACGACTTCCCCGACGGTGAACGGGAACGACAGCTCGGCCGCCTGCGGCAGGACGGCCCTGCGCAGCGCGAGCTCGCCGGCGGTCCATTCCCTGACGGGCCGCCCGTCGACGGTGACCTCGCCGGCGGCGGCCGCCAGGTCGCCCGCGAGCGCGGCGAGGAGGGTGGACTTGCCGGCGCCGTTGGGCCCGACGAGGGCGACGACTTCGCCGGCGGCGACGTCGATGTCGACGCCGTCCAGGACGGCCCGCCCGCCGAGGGCTGCGCGGAGGGCGCGGGTGCGGGTGAGGACGGTGCCGGGGGTGGGGGTGGGTGGGGGGAGGTGACGGGGGTGTCGTCTGAGCATGTTTTTGTCTCTGTCTCCTGGGGGTGTGGTGGTGGGTGGGGAGTTGTGCCCCGGACCCGCCCTTTCACCGTTTCTTCCGGGCTCCGTCCGGGCCGGTACCGCGCTCCGCGCGGTGGTGCGGGGGCTTCGCCCCCTGCGCCCCTTTTCGGGGCTGCGCCCCGGATCCCGCATCGCGGCTTCGCCGCTCGTCCTCAAACGCCGGACGGGCTGAAGTGCGTGCCCGGGTGGACATCCAGTGCGGGCGCGAAACCCAGCCCGTCCGGCGCTTGAGGACAGCGCCCGGAGGGCGCTTTGGGGGTGCAGGGGGCGGAGCCCCCGCTCACCGCGCGGCGAAGCCGCGCTCGGGTCCGGGGACTTGCCCCGGGGAAACGGTGAAAGGGCGGGCCGGGGGCACTCTCCCCGCGAAGCGGGAGCACCCGGCCCACGGCACCCGGCCCACGGCACCCGGCCCACGGCACCCGGGCCGAGCCCAGACCGCACCCTCCCCGCGAAGCGGAGCAACCCGGCCCCGTTGCCCGGGCCCGAGCCCAGGGCGCACTCCCCGCGAAGCGGGAGCAACCCGCACTCACCCCCACCCCCCACGCCCCCGCCGAGCCCTCCTCAACAGCCAGAAAAAGAACGGACTTCCCACCAGCGCCGTCAGCACCCCGAGCGGCAGCTCCGCCGGCTGGACGGCCGTGCGGGCCGCCAGGTCCGCCGACACCAGCACCAACGCCCCGCCCACCGCACTCCCGGGAACGAGGAACCGGTGCCCCGGCCCCGCCGCCATCCGCAGCAGGTGTGGCACCAGCAGCCCCACGAACGAGATCACCCCCGCCACCGCCACCGCCGCCGCCGTCAGCAGGGCGACCACCAGCACCAGCACCAGCCTCAACCGCTCCACGTCCACGCCCAGATGACGGGCCGGGCGCTCGCCCAGGGCCAGCAGGTCCAGCCGCCGCGCGTACAGCGGCGCGACCGCCAGTCCCACCACCGCGCACGGCAGCACCGCCGTCACCTTTCCCCACGTCGCCTGCGCCAGCGACCCCAGCTGCCAGAACGCGATCTGCGACACCTGCGCGTTGTCGGCCAGGAAGACCCCGAGCCCGATCAACGCGCCCGTGAACGCGTTCATCGCGATGCCCGTCAGCAACAGCGTCACCACCTCCGCCCGCCCCCCGGACCGGGACAGCGCGTACACCAGCAGCACCGTCACCAGCCCGCTCACGAACGCGCACGCTGTGATCGTCCAGTTGCCGAAGAAGCTCAGCCCCAGCGCGATCGACGCGACCGCGCCCACCGCCGAGCCCATCGAGACGCCGATGACGGCCGGTTCGGCCAGCGGATTGCCGAACACGCCCTGCATCAGGGCGCCCGCGCACCCCAGCGACGCACCGACCAGCAGCGCCAGCACCACCCGCGGCAGCCGGACGTTCCACAGCACGCTCTCGCCGACCCGGTCCAGCTCCGCGCCCCCCAGCCCGACCCGGTGGAGCAACGAGCCCACCACGTCACCGAGCGGAATGTCGTACGCGCCGATCCCCGCCGAGGCGAGGCAGGCGAGGACGAGCGCGCCGGTCATGCCGATGCCCAGCAGGGCGGGCACGGACCGCGTCCTACGGCGCCCGGCGGTCACGGCTGTCGCGCCGCTCACCGGCCACCACCCCGGTGGATCTGCTCGACCAGCGACCGCAGCACCGCATCCGTCCGCGGCCCGTAGTTCAGCAGGACGCCGTCGTCGACGGAGGCCACCCGCCGGTCCAGCCCGGCCGGTGTCTCCGCGACGCCCGGGATCTTCAGCAGCCCGTCGACACCACCCACCGACTCCAGCCCCTTGGACATCACGAGGATGACGTCCGGCGCGGCCTTGGCGAGCGCCTCGGTCGTGATGGGCGTGAAGTCCTTCGTCAGCCCGGACTCCTTGCCGGCGTCCACCCCGCCCGCCGCCTCGATGAGCGACGACGCACCGGACCGGGCCCCGCCGAGCAGATAGACCGACGCCGAGCCGCGCATGTAGAGGAAGGCCACCCGCGGCTTGTCCCGGCCGCCGCGCGGAATGTCGCGCTTCGCGCGCTCCAGCCGTTCCTCCGACCGCTTGCGCAGCGCCGCGCCCGCGTCCCGCACCCCCAGCGCCGCCGCGATGCGCTCGATGTGCGGCCCGACGTCGGAGAGTTGGGCGGGCACGTCCAGCACCACGACCGGGACCCCGGCCGCACGGATCTGGTCGAGCGCCTCGCCCGGCCCGGTCCTGGTGTCGGCCAGGACGACGCCAGGCTTCAGCGAGAGGACGCTCTCCGCCGACACGTCGTGCGCCCGCGTGACGACGGGCAGCTTGCTCGCCTCCGCGAAGGTGGCCGAGATGTCACGGGCCACGACCCGGTCGCCGAGCCCGAGCGAGAAGACGATCTCGGAGACGGAACCGGACAGCGGGACGATCCGGTCCGCGGAGCGCACGGTCACGTCGCGCCCGTCGGCGGACCGCACCGTGACGGGCAGTCGGGGCTCGGGCGGCTTGCCCGCCAGCGGTTCGAGGCGGTCGGCCACGGCGTGCCGGGCGCCGGTTTCCTTGACGGAGGGCTTCTCGTCGTCCTTCCCGCAGCCCGAGAGGGTCATGAGGGCCACGGCCACGGCGAGCAGGGCTGCGAGGGCGCCGGTGAGGCGCGAGAAGCGTGACATGGCCAACGGCGCGTCCAGCGCCTGCCGTTGCTGCACGATCCAGCCTTTCCGTGGGGGACGGGTGTACGGACTGCGTGGCAATACCTTAGGTTAGCCTTACCTAAGTCGCCACGCTGGGGTGCTCCCGGACCGCCCGGTGGGAAAGGTTTTCGATGTCGCCGTACAGATGTGCCCGTGCGCCCGTCGCCGTAATCCTCTCGGCGCTCTGCGCCGTGCTGCTGCCGTGGCCGGCGGCGGCCGCGCCGATTTCGGGTGGGAGTCGCGAGGTGTCCGGCGGACGGCTGGACTGGGGCATCAAGTCCTCGTTCCAGAGCTATGTCACCGGGCCCATCGCGCAGGGCGGTTGGGAACTCCAGGGCGGCGCCGCGACGGTCGGGAGCAACCAGTTCCGCTTCCACTCCGCCAAGGGCACGTACGAGCCGGACACCGGCGCCTTCGAGGCCGCCTTCTCCGGCGGGGTCCACTTCACCGGGCACCGCAAGCCCGACGGCTCGTCCGAACTCGACCTGACGATCGCGAAACCCGTCGTCCGGATCGAGGGCGCGAGCGGCACCCTCCTCGCCGACATGACCAGCAAGGCGAAGGGCACCGGCAAGGTCACCGCCCGCGAACGCGTGCCGCTCGCCGCGCTCGACCTGTCCGGCGTGAACCTGCGCGGCGGCGGAACGGCCGTCAACCTCACGGGAGTTCCCGCGAAGCTGACCACCGAGGGTGCGCAGGCGTTCGCCGGCTACTACACGGCCGGCACGCAGCTCGACCCGGTGAACCTGTCCGCCGACATCGTCACGGGCACCGCCGCCCGCACGCAGCCCCCGTCCGGAAAGCCGCAGGAAAAGCCGCAGGAAAAACCGCAGGAGAAGGGCGAGTTCACGGGAGCGGCCGTGGACTGGGGCGTACGGCGGACCTTCCGCGAGTACGTCACCGGCTCCATCGCCCACGGCTCCTGGAAGGCGACCGACGGCGCCCGCGAGGGCGGCGCGCTCTTCCGCTTCACCGGCGGCAAGGGGCGCTACGAGGACGGGGGTGCCGTGCTGGACGCTTCCTTCGCCGGGACCCTCCGCTTCACCGGCAAGGACCTCGACCTGGCCCTGAGCGGCGTCAAGGCCGAGGTGAAGGACCGCCGGGGCACGCTGTATGCGGACGTCGCCCGTTCCGGCGCGGTGGAGAAGTCCGTACCGCTCGTCACCTTCGACGCCGCCGCGCTGCGGCAGAAGGACGGACTCGCGTCCGTGACCGAGGCCCCCGCCAGGCTCACCGCGCGGGGCGCCGAGGCGTTCGGCGGCCTCTATCAGGAGGGCGCGGCGATGGACCCGGTCTCGCTCGCGGTCCCGCTGGCCGCGGGGGCGCAGCCGCCGCCGCTGCCGGACGTCGGGCGCGGCCCGTCGGCGCGGGCGGCGGCGGAGCCGGCCTCCGGTGACGACGGCTCGTCCTCCAGCGACGCCCCCCTGATCGCCGGCATCGGCGGAGGCGTCGTCGTCCTGCTCGCCGTCGCCGGTTACGCCGTCGTACGGATGCGCCGCAAGCGCTCCGTGTGACCGGCCGAACCGCCCCTTCCCGCACGTCCGTTCACCTGACTACCGTTCACTTGCCTGTACTGGCTGCACACTCTCAAAAGGAGAACCGACACATGGCCGTATCCCACAGGCCGCTGGCGCTCGCCGCGGCAGTCGCCACGGCGGCTGCGCTCGGCGCCACCGTACTCACCCTGCCCGCCCACGCCGCGGCGGGCACCGGCGGGGAACCGGCCGCCGCGGCCAAGCCGCCGGCCAAGTTCGAGCTCAAGGACGGCACGCTGACCTGGGGTGTGAAGGAGTCCTTCCGCAAGTACGTCACGGGCCCGATCAGCGGCGGCAAGATCCAGGTCGCGGCCGGCGCCAAGCAGGCGAAGGGGAACGGCCCGTTCACCTTCACCGGCGGCAAGGGCACGTACGACGTGACGCGGCACGCCGTCTCCACGACCTTCAAGGGCAGCGTGCGCTTCCTCGGCCACAAGGACATGAAGGGCCGCTGGGAGCTGGACCTCAAGTTCACCGACCTGAAGGTGGTGACGAAGGGCAAGACCGGCCGGATCACCGCCGACGTCACGGCCGGCGGCAAGACGCGCAACGATGTCGCGGTCGCGTCGCTCGACCTGTCGAAGGTCAAGCCGGGGCGCGGCGCGGGCGGGGCCATGACCTTCCCGAAGATCCCGGCCAAGCTGACGGCGGACGGCGCGAAGGCGTTCGCCTACCACGGCCGGTCGTTCTACAAGGCGGGGGACAAGCTCGACCCGGCCACGCTGTCGGTGAAGCAGGGCAAGGCGATACCGGCGCCCAAGCCGCCTGCCAAGCCGACGCCGACGCCGAAGCCGAAGCCGAAGTCGGCCGCTGTGGAGGCGCCGAAGGCGGCGACGGAAGAGTCCCTGTTGCCCCTGGGCCACCGCCCCAAGCCGGACAACCCGGACCGGCAGGACCACGCGGTCAACTCCGTGCAGCAGTCCGGGACCCCGACGGCGGCCGCCTCCGGCACGGTGTACGACGGCAACCTCTACTGGGGCGTCAAGAAGAAGTTCCGCGACTACGTCACGGGCCCGATCTCCGACGGGAAGACCGAGATCGGCGACGGAGCGCAGACCGTCAACAGCGGTTTCCGCTTCGTCAAGGGAACCGGTACCTACGACGCCGTAGCTTCCTCCCTCGACGCGAAGTTCAACGGCTCGGTGCACTTCCTCGGCCACAAGGACCTGAAGGGCCACTGGGAACTGGACATCAAGTTCAGCGACTTCAAGGTCAAGGCGAACGGCACCAAAGGCACCCTGAACGCGACCGTCAACCAGGGCGGCAAGGTCACTGCCGACGTGCCGCTGGTGAACCTGAAGCTCAACAGCGACTCCCTCAAGCCCAAGGACGGCGTCGTCGCCCTCAACGACGTGCTCACGACGCTCACCTCCGAGGGCTCGAAGGTGTTCAGCTACCACGGCCGGGCGTTCTACAAGCCGGGCGAGGCCATGGACCCGCTGACCGCCCACATCGCGGTCGACAAGAACGCCAAGCTCCCGGCCGACGACGAGGGCTCCTCGACGCCCACCACCCCCGACAACTCCGGCTCGACGGGCACGAGTAGCTCCTCCACCCCCTCCGAGTCCACCACCGGCACCGCCAAGGGCGGCGTGACCGGCACGGACGACACGCTCGCCCGCACGGGCGCCGACACCCCGACCGGCCCGCTGGCCGGCAGCGCGGCCGCACTGGTCGTCGCGGGCGGCGCGGCGGTGTGGGGCGCGCGGCGGAAGTCGTTCACGGCGCAGCGCTGACGCGGACCGAACCGAACGGGGCGTTTCCGCAACGGGCTTGTGATCCGGTGCGGGAACGCCCCGTACTCATTGGACGACGCCGACGATGCGTTGGGCGAACGCCCGCACGCCGGGCAGAGCGCGGTCGTGCCGTGCGCGACGGACCGGCGCGGGGCGGCATGGTGCTCGGTCGGCCGACTGTTTCGTCTCGGCCCCTGCGGGGCCAAAGCGGCCGGTTACGCGGAGCGGGGGCGGGGACCCGCTGTCGGCTGCGGGTGGTCTGCGGCAGGGCGAAGAAGCTGGTTGAGGTGCCTGGGGCGTCCGGGGGCTGGGGTGCCAGTGCGGTCGTTCAGGTGTGACGAGGGGTAGCGTTGCAGCCGTGACACGCCGTGTCCACGGCTGCAACGCTACCCCGCTGTGCACCCCGGGAGCCGAGGGCCATGTCCCGGTGGTGCGGCGGAGGCTGGGCAGGCGGGCTGCGGGAGTGTGGGGGCCAGGGGCTGGGGCCTGAGAGTGGTGCGGTGAACATGGGGTCGTTGACCGGTGAATTGCGGGCGTTTTGGTCGTGGTGAACGGTGATGGACGCTGCTGTGCACAACCAAAACGCCCGCTATCCGCACATCGGCGGCTACACCACCCGGCGGGACACGACCCCGGTGTCCGTTGCCGGGCGTCGCGCGGAATGAATGTCAGGTAACGGTCGGCCCCGTCCGGGAGTCCGGTTTGTTCGTTCTGTGCGAACGCCCTACGCGCCCGCATTCGGCAACGGACACCGGCCTGCCCCCTCCTTCCCCGTAGCCGCTGCTTTGGGCCCGAAGGGCCCGAGGCGAAACGGGCGGACAGCAGAGCACCATGCCGCCCAACGGGTTTTTTTGGGTGGCCGCACTTCTTACCGGGGGCGCCGGGGCTTCTCTGCTGTCAGCTGGGGAGCAATTCCGTGTTGGTGGCCAGGGCGGTGAGGAAGGTTGCCCAGGGGGCGTTTCTGACGGTTATGGCCGGGCGTTGGGTGGCCTTGCTGTCGCGTATGGGGACTTCGCCGGGGAGTTGGTTTGTGACCTCGACGCAGTCGTTGTCTTGCCCGTAGCTGTACGAGCTCTTGCGCCAGTTGGCGAGGGCCAGTTCAGGCGGCATGTCCACCGTAGTCCTCCTCAAGTACCTTGCGGATCAGTGTGATCGATGCGTCCTCTGGCAGGGCATCACGATAGAGGTGTTCGTAGAGAGAGATGTACGAGGCCACGTCGTCCGTGTTCGTCACGTACGAGGGCAGGATCGGGTCATCGCGGTACACGATAGTGCGCTCACGGGGCAACGTCATGATCGTGATGCTGGCATTCCTCACGAAGAAGCCGTTCCCGTCGAACGGGACGATCCTGATGTCCACATTCTGCCTGGCGCTCGCCGTGATCAGCCGGGACAGCTGTTCGCGCATGATGTGGGGACCGCCGATCCGTGTACGGAGAGCGCTTTCACCGATTACGGTGGAGAAACGTGGAGCGTCAGAGCGATTCAGTAGCTCGGTTCTGGCCAGTCGGTATCGCACCTTCTCTTCGGGGCCTCCGCCGTAGAACTTCAGGCCACGGCGCAGGAATTCCCTGATGTAGGCCTCAGTCTGCAGCACGGCCGGGATGAATTCCGTGATGTGACGGATCGCCGATGCCCTGACTTCGAGGGCGCAGTACTTCCTGGCCTGCCGCCCTCCCGGGCGGCCGGCCTCGTTGACCAACTGCCCCTTGGCCCTGAGCGCCATGTCCAGCCTCAGAGTGATGTCGGGCGGCGGAACCTTCTCCCCGGTCTCGAACTTCGAGATCGCACTGTTCGAGAGCCCCACCTGCCGACCGAGCTCCGCCTGCGTCAGGCCCTGTTGCACGCGCAGGAGGCGGATCAGGGGCCCGAGCGAGTAGGTGAGCCCCTTCTCGGACCGAGGCTTCTTCGGAGCGGGCATAGCTGTATCCCCCACTGGACTTTTCAAGAGTCAAGCCGCTGATGTGGCCGAGCATAGGGGCACCACCCGATACTGGTTCCCGGAACCGGATCGCCAACTCCCGTCCCTTGACGCTGTGTTCGATTCCCGTTGTCGTGATGCCCGCCTCGCGGTGCACCACACATCGGCGGTCCGGTCCGTCCATTGGACACCCCCCGAGGAGACCACCCCGCCATGCCCGTCTGGCCAGGTACCGCGATGACCAACGGAGGCCGCACCGGCCCGCTACCGCCACCGCGCCCGCGCGGCACGGATGACGCCGACATCGTCGCCCTCGCCGAGTCGCTCCTGGGCGCGCCCGCCCACATCCTGCCGCCCATGGGCAAGGTCTCGTCCGCGACGGTTCTCCTGCGCCGCCACATCAGGACGGCGTCCGACGCCGTCCGGGTCGCGGCGGCGGAGCTGCTGCCGAGGGACGACCCGCGTCGCGTCGCCGCCGAGAAGGCGGTGGACGAGGGGCTGCACCGGGTGGAGCGCGTCGGGCCGGGTGACGGCCTGCGGTCCGCGTTCGGTTATGCGCGCAGCCTGGCCCAGTCGGCCCGGGAGCTCCGGGGGCACCTGCAGAAACTGGCGCTGATCGCCGAGGCGGAGAGAGGGAAGAAGCGATGACCAACGACTGTACGCACGCGTCCGGTTGGGAACGTACGGATGGCGGCGCGCAGCAGTGCCGCGACTGCGGCACGCGCCGGTTCACCGATTACGGCGCGCTGCGCCCGCCCGGCCCGGCGCCGGTGGTGCGGCCGTCCCCGGAGGACGCCCGCCGCGCGGACCGCGCCGCCGCGATCGTGATCTCGCGCACCATCCGGCACATCAGCCGGTGGGGACACAGCGCGGCGGCGTTCTGGGCGGCGGCGTGAAGCGGGGCCGCGCATGAGTGCCAGAGGTCACCCCTTCGGCTGAAGTGCCTTGATCATGGCCGTAGTCGATGCTCGGGCGGGCAGTCAACCCCGGGGTTCGTACTTCGGCGAGGGAGGGTTTCATGAGGCGATGGGTCGTGCGTACGTCCGTGGCGGTTCCGGTGGCGCTCGCGTCGCTGGCTCTGGGCGCGACGGGTGCCCAGGCGCACCCGAATGGGGACGAGGGCGTGGTGAGCACGGTCAGTGCAACCGTGGCCGGCGGCCTTGACACTGGTTGTGAACTCGCGAGTGGCGTGGTCACGACCGCGCTCGACGTGGCCGGCCAACTCGCAGGGGCCGTCGGCCTCTGACCGGACTCCGCCTGCGAAGATCCCCCGATGGGATACGAGATCGCAGTCGAAGTCGAAGTGGTGCGGGTCTTCGTCGGCCCCGACGGGCGGGGCGGCAATCCGCTCGGGATCGTACGGGACGGTCCGTCCGTCCCCGGTGACGAGCGACGGCTCGCACTTGCCGCGCAACTGGGCTTCAGTGAGACCGTGTTCGTCGACG
This sequence comes from Streptomyces sp. AV19, assembly GCF_015999245.1. Lineage (GTDB taxonomy): Bacteria > Actinomycetota > Actinomycetes > Streptomycetales > Streptomycetaceae > Streptomyces. The sequence goes on from NZ_JAEAMR010000003.1 coordinate 845,339, forward strand.
ACCCGGCGCGCGGGGCGGTCGACATCTGGACGCCGAGCGTCCGGCTGCCCTTCGCCGGGCACCCTTTGATCGGTACGGCGTGGCTGCTGGGGGCGGACGTGCTGCGGCCGCCCGTCGGCGAGGTGCCCGTGCGGCGGGACGCCGACGGAACGGTGTGGATCGCCGCCCGCCCGGAGTGGGCGTCCGGCCGCCGCACCCGGCGGTACGCCTCCGTCGCGGAGGTGGACACGCTCCCCGCCCCGCCGCCCGGCGAGGGCTGGCTCTACGCGTGGGCCTGGGAGGACGAGGCCGCAGGCCAGGTCCGGGCCCGGGGGTTCCCGCGGCGCGGGGACGGGATCGCCGAGGACGAGGCGACGGGCGCGGCCGCGCTGGTGCTCGCGGGGGAGTCGCGGCGCGATCTGGACATCCGCCAGGGCGCCGCCTCCCGCATCCGCACCCGTTCGCTTCCCGACGGGACGGTCGAGGTGGGCGGCAGGGTCACGCGCTGAGCGGGAACTCGTCCCCCAACTCCCGGAAGACGGCGGTGTTCAGCGCGAACGCCCGCTTGCACTCGCCGATCACCTGCTGCTTCTCCAGGTCGTCGAGCGGGAGCGCGTCGAGCAGGGCGCGGTATTCGCGCTTGAAGGCGGCGGGGTTGCCGATGCCCTCGAAGACATAGAAGCGGACGCCGTCGCCCTTGCGGGCGAAGCCCCAGGTCTTCTCCGCGGTGCCGCGGATGATCTGGCCGCCGGAGAGGTCGCCGAGGTAGCGGGTGTAGTGGTGGGCGACGTAGCCCGCGGGCCAGGTGCGGGCGCACTCCTCGATGCGGGCGGCGTACGCCCGGGTGGCGGGGAGTGCGGACAGGTGTGTGCGCCAGTCGGGGCCGCCGAGGTGCGCCAGGTCACGCTCCAGTTGGGTGGTGCGGGCGAGTTCGGGCTGTATGAACGGGCCGGCGACGGGGTCGTCGGCGAGGGCCGTGGCGGCGGATTCCAGGGCGCGGTAGACGAACCAGAGCTGCTCGGTGTACCGCCGGTACGCGGTGACGGCGAGCCGGCCGCCGAGCATGTTGCTCATGAACGACGAGTTCTCGGCTTCCGTGTGCTGCGCGTGCGAGGCGGTGCGGATCAGCGTGGAGAACGGCGTCGCGGCGGGCGAGTCCAAAGCGGCCTCCGGGGACGTGGGGACGGGAGTCGACGACTCCGCATTCTGTAAGGTTAGGCTTGCCTAAGTCAATGTGTTCCCGACGAGCTGTCGGAAAAACCCTACTGCTCGGCTCAGGGGGAGCGCAGCAGTGCGGAGAAATCCGCGTAGAGCTCGGCCACCGCGGCGTCCACCGCGGCGGAGTGGGAGTCGAAGTTCAGGAAGCCGTGGATCAGCCCGGGGAACCGGTGCGCGCGCACCGGGACCCCGGCGGCGGCCAGGGCGTCGGCGTAGGCCAGTGTTTCGTCGCGCAGCGGGTCGGTCTCGCCGCAGCCGATCACGGCGGGGGCCACGCCCGCGAGGCTGTCGGCGAGCAGCGGGGACGCGGGGGCGTGGTCGGCGGCGTCCGGGGCGTCGGCGAGGTAGAGCCGGGTGACGTGGTCGATTTCGTCGGCCGTGAGCAGGGGGCCGTCGGCGTGCTCCGTGCGGGACGGGTGGCGGTCACGGCCGGTGCGCAGGTCGGTGGCCGGGTAGGCGAGCAGCTGGGCGGCCAGGGGGCGGCCCTCGTCCCGGAAGGCCAGGGCTACTCCGGCGGCCAGGTTGCCGCCGGCGCTGTCCCCGGCGACGCCGAACCGGCCGCCGCCGTCGGAGAGTTGACGGGCGACGGCCAGGCAGTCGTCGTACGCGGCCGGGTACGGGTGCTCGGGGGCCAGCCGGTAGTCGACGGCGACCACCTCGGCGTCCAGGTCCCGGCACAGGCGGCGGCAGACCCCGTCGTGGGTGTCGAGGTCCCCGAGGACGAAGCCGCCGCCGTGGAAGAAGACGACCGTCGGCACGGTCTCCCCGCCCGGCGGGCGGTACGTCCGGACCGGGACCCCGGCCAGGACGGCGTCCTCGACGGAGCCGACCGGCAGGGGCGGCCGCGGCGCGACGGCCAGGGACATCGTCCGGCCGCCCGCCCGCATCTCCTCGACGGCCGGCGGGGCGGCGGGCGGTGGTCCGCCCGCCGGGTCGATTCCGCAGCGCTCCAGCAGCGCGGCGATCTCGGGGTCGACAGTCGTCATCGGCGCACCTCCCGGCCGGGCCGGGGCGTGCCCTTACGGGAGCGTGAGGATCTCCGCCCCGGTGTCCGTCACCACCAGTGTGTGCTCGAACTGCGCGGTCCGCTTCCTGTCCTTGGTGACGACCGTCCAGCCGTCCTCCCACATGTCGTACTCGTACGTCCCCAGCGTCAGCATCGGCTCGATCGTGAAGGTCATGCCGGGCTGGATGAGGGTGTCGTGGTGAGGGCTGTCGTAGTGCGGGACGATCAGGCCGGAGTGGAAGGACGAGTTGATGCCGTGGCCGGTGAAGTCCCGGACCACGCCGTAGCCGAAGCGCTTGGCGTACGACTCGATGACACGGCCGATGATGTTGATCCGGCGGCCGGGCTTGACCGCCTTGATCGCGCGGGCGAGCGACTCGCGGGTGCGCTCGACCAGGAGGCGGGACTCCTCGTCCACGTCGCCGCAGAGGTAGGTGGCGTTGTTGTCGCCGTGCACGCCGCCGATGTAGGCCGTCACGTCGAGGTTGACGATGTCGCCGTCGCGCAGCACGGTCGAGTCGGGGATGCCGTGGCAGATGACCTCGTTGACCGACGCGCACAGGGACTTGGGGAAGCCGCGGTAGCCGAGGGTGGAGGGATAGGCGCCGTGGTCGCACATGAACTCGTGCGCGACCCGGTCGAGCTCGTCCGTCGTCACGCCGGGAGCGATGTGCTTGGCCGCCTCCTCCATCGCCTGCGCGGCGATGCGGCCCGCGATCCGCATGCGCTCGATCGTTTCGGCGTCCTGGACCTCGGGGCCGGTGTACGGGGTGGGGGCGTCCTTGCCCACGTACTCGGGCCGGCGGACGGCCGTGGGGACGGAGCGGGTGGGGGAGAGTTTCCCCGGGACGAGAAGCGACTGGCCAGACATGCCTGCGAGTGTAGTCACGGCCGGTCGGGGACCATGTGGGCGAGAGTCCGCGGAGGCGAGGAGGTCGTGATGGCACTGTTCAAGAGGCGCACGGCGGGCAAACCGGGCGAGTGGTACTACTGCCTGGAGCACGGGACGGTCGAGGAAGGGCCGCAGTGCCGGGCGGCCGATCGCATGGGGCCGTACGAGAGCCATGAAGAGGCGTCCCGTGCGATGGAGACGGCGCGGGAGCGGAACGAGGCGTGGCGGGAGGATCCGCGGTGGCGGGATGAGGACTGAGCCCCGGACCCGCCCTTTCCCGTTTCTTCCGGGGCTTCGCCCCGGGGCCCGGCACCGCGCTCCGCGCGGTGGTGCGGGGGCTTCACCCCCTGCGCCCCCTTCCGGGGCTCCGCCCCGGACCCCGTGTCGCGGCTTCGCCGCTCGTCCTCAAGCTCCCCGGAGGGGGCGACTCCCGGACGGGCAGGATCGGCGCGCCAATCCAGCCCGTCCGGCGTTTGAGGACAACCGCGCGGAGCGCGGTTTCGGGGGTGCTGGGGGCGGAGCCCCCGCTCACCGCGCGGCGAAGCCGCACCCGGGGCCGGGTCCCCGCCCCGGGAAACGGTGAAAGGGCGGGGAGGGGTAAAACCCCCGGGCACGGCGGCTACGCCGCCTCCGTCACGCCCGCCGACCCGCCCGCGCGCAGTTTCCGCATGCGCACCGCATGCTCATCCGTCCGCTGGTCGTACGCCAGCAGCTTCGGCAGCGTCAGGGCCAGCAGGCCCACCGACGCCACGCACGCCAGCCCGCCCGCCCAGATCGAGGCGCGCACGTTCGTCAGCGACGCCATGCCGCCCGCCCGGACCTGGCCCAGCTGCGGGCCCACCGTGTAGGAGAGCACCTCGATGCCCGCGAGGCGGCCGCGCAGCGCGTCGGGGATGGTCTGGTCCCACATCGCCGAGCGGAACAGGCCGCTCACCGTGTCGAACGCCCCGGCCAGGCCCAGCATCACCAGCACCAGCCAGATGTTGCCCATCCAGCCCGCCAGCGCCATGGCCGCGCCCCAGCCGAGCGCGGCCCCGACGACCATCCGGCCGTGCCGGTGGACCCGGGGGACCCAGCCGCTGGTCAGGCTCACCAGCAGGGAGCCCACGGCGGAGGCCGAGTACATCAGGCCGAGCGCCCAGGGCGCGCCGAGATCGTCGGCGAGGAACGGGAAGATCGCGTTGGGGAAGGCGAAGAACATCGCCGCCAGGTCGACCGCGTACGTGCCGAGGAGTTCCTTGCGGCTCCAGGCGTAGCGGGCGCCCTCCAGGATGCCGCGCAGCGACGGCTTCTCGGCGTCGTGCGCGGCGGGGGAGGCGGCGAGGCCCACGGTGAGGACCACGGAGATCGCGTAGGAGACCACGTCCAGGGCGTAGGCCCAGGTCAGGCCGCCGAAGGCGATGACCATGCCGGCCGCGGAGGGGCCGGCGATGGCGCCGACCTGCCAGCGCATGCTGTTGAGCGCGGTGGCGGCGGGCAGCTGGTCGTGCGCCACCACGCGCGGCAGGATCGCCTGGAGGGCCGGGCGCTGGAGGCCGGTGAGCGCGCTGACGACGGCGGCGACGACGTACAGCGGCCAGACCAGCGGATGCGGCAGCACCGTGTTGAGCAGCAGCATTCCGCTGAGGACGCCGAGGCCGGCCTCGGTCCACAGGATCAGCTTGCGGCGGTCGAGCGCGTCCGCGAGGGCGCCGCCGTACAGGCCGAAGACGATCAGCGGGACGAGCTCGACGGCGCCGATCGCGCCGACGGCGAGGGCCGAGCCGGTGAGCTCCTTGAGCTGCACGGGCAGGGCCACGAAGGTCAGGAAGCTGCCGAAGACCGTGACGAGCCCGGCCAGCCACATCCGGCGGAAGTCGGCGGAGGAGCGCCAGGGGGTCAGGTCGGGGAGGAGGGCGCGCAGCCGGGACGAGGGGGATGCGGGGGGCGAGGGGGGATGGTCGTGCTCGGTCACGAGGGAACATGGTCCGTGTCCGAATGGTCAGGAGCAAACCAATTTCCCAAGCCGGTCGGTCACTGGCGGTCTCACCAGCGGTGCGGAGGCGGTGCCGAGAGCTGCTCCGCGAGACGCGAGAGCCGGTCGAGGAAACGGCGCCCGCGCGGGGCGTCCTCCGCTGCGGCGGCGCTGATCAGGTGCTGGACCGCGTCCAGGTCCGGCCGGTCCGGCCGGTCCGGCCCCGCGGCCGCCGGCACGCAGAGCACGTCGTGCGCGAGCGAGCGCAGCCGCGGATCGTCGGCGGTGCCCCCCAGCGCCAGGATCGTCGCCCCGCCGCGGCGGACGTCGTCCACCCGCTCCAACAGGCCGTCCCCGGCCGGTGGTCCGTCCTGCGGCGTCACCACCAGCAGCGTGCCGTCGTGCCCGGCCGCCGACAGCCGCTCCAGCCCGGCGGACAGATGGGCCGGTGCGCCCGGCGGCACCCGGTGGCGGACGAGGGTGGGGGCGAGCTCCGGCAGCCCGCACCGGGCCGCCTCCTCGTCCAGGTGCGCCGCCAGGTGCCACGGCTCGTACCCGTCCGTCCCCACCAGCAGCAGCCCCCCGCCGCGCGCCACGGCCGAGTGCCGCAGCGCCCCGGCGAACCGGCGCGTCTCCCGCAACCACTCGGTCCCGGCGAGGACTTCGCGCAGCAGCGCGACACCCACAGCGTCCATGGGCGGATCCTGCCGCGACGGGAGGGGCCCGACACCGCCTCCGGGGCGGTCTCACCCGTTCGTGACCGGTGCGCGGAAGCGTGACCGGCGTGCAGGGGCATAACCGGCGTACAGGGTCGTGGCGGGTGTTGCGGGGGCGCGTGACAGTATCGCTGTCATGACAGCTTCCACAGACTCCACCGGGGACTCCACCGGCGCGGCAAAGACCCCAACAAAGGCTCCTGCAAAGGACCCTTGGGACCTTCCCGACGTTTCCGGCCTGGTGGTCGGCGTGCTCGGCGGCACCGGCGACCAGGGCCGCGGTCTGGCCCACCGGCTGGCCAGGGCGGGCCAGCGAGTGATCATCGGCTCGCGCGCGGCCGACCGCGCGAAGACCGCCGCGGCCGAACTGGGCCTGGGCGTCGAGGGCGCCGACAACGCCGAGTGCGCGCGGCGCAGCGACGTCGTCATCGTCGCCGTGCCGTGGGACGGCCACGGCGCGACCCTGGAGGCGCTGCGCGAGGAGCTCGCCGGGAAGCTCGTCATCGACTGCGTCAACCCGCTCGGCTTCGACAAGCAGGGCGCGTACGCGCTCGAGCCGGAGGAGGGCAGCGCCGCGCAGCAGGCGGCCGCGCTCCTGCCGGAGTCCCGCGTGACGGCCGCCTTCCACCACCTGTCCGCCGTGCTGCTCCTGGACCCGGAGATCGAGGAGATCGACACCGACGTGATGGTGCTCGGCGAGAAGCGCGCCGACACGGACGTCGTCCAGGCGCTGGCCGCCCGCATCCCGGGGATGCGCGGCGTCTTCGCCGGCCGGCTGCGCAACGCGCACCAGGTGGAGTCGCTGGTCGCCAACCTGATCTCGACGAACCGGCGTTACAAGGCGCACGCGGGGCTGCGCGTCACCGACGTGTGAGCGAAGAGGGGCATGGGGGACAATGTCCGGGAACGTATGTACGCGTATGCGTCCGCGTCCCCGCTTCCCGGACAGGAGCCGCCCCCATGCCCCGCCTCGCCCTCTACGCCATCGCCCTCTGCGTCCTCGCCGCCGCGGCCGCCGTGGTGTCCTTCGTGCACGGCAGCTGGCTCGGCGTCGTGTGGCTGCTGCTGATGGGCGTGGCCTCCAACATGGCCTGGTACTACGTCCGCAAGCAGAAGAACGACCGCGCGGCGGCCTCCGTCGGCGAGTGACGCCGGCGTCGGCGAGTGACGTCGGCGAGTGACGGGCCTCAGCGGACGAGGGTCCACTGGGACATCTCGGCCGGTGACGGGACGTGCTCGGGCGCGTCCCAGAAGCGGAACAGCTCGCGGCCCCAGAAGGCGTCCCAGTCCCTGACGCCCAACGCGTCCAGCGCCCCGTAGACCAGGTCGAAGAACGCGTGGTTGACCTCCGGGATCCACAGGAACCCGAAGACCGCCAGCAGACCGAACGGAGCGAACGGCTCCACCTGCCGCCGCACCCCGTGCGACAGCCACGGCTCGATGATCCCGTAGCCGTCCATGCCGGGGACCGGCAGCAGGTTGAGGATCGCCGCCGACACCTGGAGCAGGGCCAGGAAGGCCAGCGCGTAACGGAAGTTGTCCGGCACGCCGTCGAGCGCGCCCAGCCAGAACGGCGCGGCGCACACCACCGCGAACAGCACGTTCGCCAGCGGGCCGGCGGCCGAGATCAGGCTGTGCTTCCAGCGTCCCTCGATGCGGTGCCGCTCGATGAAGACCGCGCCGCCGGGCAGGCCGATCCCGCCCATGATCACGAAGATCACCGGGAGGACGATGCTCAGCACGGCGTGCGTGTACTTCAGCGGGTTGAGGGTGAGATAGCCCTTCGCCCCGACCGTGATGTCCCCGCCGTGCAGCGCGGTGCGCGCGTGCGCGTACTCGTGGAGGCAGAGCGAGACCACCCAGCCGGAGACGACGAACAGGAACACGGCGAAGCCGGGGCTCGCCGCGTAGTCGGTCCACACCGCCCAGATGGAGACCGCCATGACGGCGACGAGGGCGAGGAAGACGGGGCTCACGCGGCGTTCGGCGTGAGTCGCGCCGGATGTCATGGCGATGTGCTCCCGGTGTCGGTGGCGGGCGGGTCGGTGTACCGGCCGACGGTACTTGGTCGCGGTCGGAAAGTCGTAACGCGTTACGAGGACGAGCGGGGACAATGACCCGGTGCGTTACGGCATCCTCGGCACCACCCAGGCCCACTCCGACGACGGCGTCCCCGCCGCGCTCGGCGGCGCGCGTCTGCGCGCCCTGCTGACCGCGCTCGCCCTGCGCCCCGGGCGCGGGCAGACCGCGGGGGCGCTCATCGACGCCGTCTGGGACGGCGAGCCGCCCGCGGACGCGGCCGGGGCGCTCCAGGCCCTCGTCGGCCGGCTCCGGCGGGCGCTCGGCGCCGCGGCCGTCGAGTCCGTGCCCGGCGGCTACCGGCTGCGCGCCGAGGCGGACGACGTGGACCTGCACCGCTTCGAGCGGCTCGCCGGGGAGGGCGAACGGGCGCTGGCCGACGGGGACCCCGCGAAGGCGGCGGTCCTGCTGGACGACGCCCTGGCCCTCTGGCGCGGCCCGGCCCTCGCCGACCTCCCCGGCCACGGGACGTACGCGGCCCGCGCGTCCGCCCGGCGCCTGTCCGCCCGCCGCGCCCGCCTGGCCGCGTCGGTCGCCCTCGGCGAGGCCCCCGCCGTCCTCCCGGAACTGGCCGGACTCTGCGCCGACCACCCCCTGGACGAGCCCCTCCAGGCCCTCCGCCTGAGAGCCCTCCGCGCCGCGGGCCGCCCGGCGGAGGCCCTGGCGGCGTACGAGGAGATCCGCCGGGACCTGGCCGCCCGCCTGGGCGCGGACCCGGGCCCGGAACTGCGGGCGCTGCATGGGGAGTTGCTGGGGGGCGGGGTGATGCGTGGGGAGCGCGGGGGTGGGGCGGACGGATCGGGCCGACGGGTCGGCTTGGTCGGTCCGGATGGCTTGGTCGGACCGGTCAGCCCGGTCAGCCCGGTCAGCCTGGTCAGCCCGGACGGCCTGGTCGGCCCGGGGGGCCTGGCCGGCTCGTACGGGCACAGCGCCGGTGCCGGTGCTGGTGCCGGGGGTGCCGGTGCCGGGTCCGGGGCCCATGGGACGGAGTCCCGGCAGTACGGCGCGGACGGCTCCGGGGGAGCCGTTCCGGCGGCCCCCGGGGTCCAGGGGCGGAGTCCCGGCCGGGGCGCGGGGGGCGGAGCCCCCGCCCACCGCCCGGAGGGCGGTCCGGGTCCGGGGGACGGTGCGGTGACGGCGGCCGGTGCGGCCGGGCCCGGCGCCGATACCCGGCGCTATGGGACGGGGCCCGCCCCGTACGGTGCGGACGGCTCCGGGGGAGCTGTTCCGGCGGCCTCCGGGGTCCAGGGGCGGAGTCCCGGCCGGGGTGCGGGGGGCGGAGCCCCCGCCCACCGCCCGGAGGGCGGTCCGGGTCCGGGGCTTGCCCCGGAGGAAACGGTGAAAGGGCGGGTCCGGGGCACCTCCACCACCACGCCGTACACCGCACCTGCCGCGCACCCCGCGCACCCCGGCGTCCCGGACGCGACCGGCCCCGCGCCCGAGCGGCTCGGCGTCCCGGACGTCACCGGCCCCGCGCCCGAGCGGCCCGGCGTCCCGGACGCCACCGCCCCCGCCCTCGAGCGGCCCGCGCCCGAGCGCCCCCGCGGCAACCTCCGCGCCCGCGCCACCTCCTTCGTCGGCCGCGACGAAGACCTCCGCCTCATCGGCGAGGACCTCGCGCGTCACCGCCTCGTGACCCTCCTCGGCCCCGGCGGCGCCGGCAAGACGCGCCTCTCGCAGGAGGCCGCCGAGGCCGCCACCCGCACCCGTCACACCTGGCCGGACGGCGTCTGGCTCGCCGAGCTCGCGCCCGTCGACGACCCCGGCACCGTCGCCGAGGCCGTCCTGACCGCGCTCGGCGGCCGCGAGACCGTCGTGCGCGGCAGCGCCACCGCCGAGGGGCTGCGGGCCGCCGACAGCACGGCCGCCGACCCTCTGGCCCGGCTCGCCGAGCTGTGCGCGCCCCGCCGCATGCTGCTCGTCCTCGACAACTGCGAGCACCTCATCGACGCCGCCGCCCGCGTCGCCGAGACGCTCCTCGCCCACTGCCCGGGCGTGACCGTCCTCGCCACCAGCCGCGAACCCCTCGCCGTACCGGGCGAGTCGGTGCGGCCCGTGGAGCCGCTGCCCGCCCCGTCCGCGCTGCGGCTGCTCGCCGACCGCGGCGCGGCCGCGCGCCCCGGCTTCCGGACCGAGGACGACCCGGTCGCCTGCGCCGAGATCTGCCGCCGCCTCGACGGCCTGCCGCTGGCGATCGAACTCGCCGCCGCCCGGCTGCGGATGCTCACCCCGCGCGGCCTCGCGGACCGCCTCGACGACCGCTTCCGCCTGCTCACCTCGGGCAGCCGCACCGTCCTGCCCCGCCAGCAGACCCTGCGGGCGGTCGTGGACTGGTCCTGGGACCTGCTCGACGCGCCCGAACGCGCCGTCCTGCGACGGCTGTCCGTCTTCGCCGGCGGCTGCGACCTCGCCGCGGCCGAGGCGGTCTGCGCCGACGGCACGGACGTGTACGGGCCGGACGTGCCCGCGCTCGTCGGCTCGCTCGTCGACAAGTCCCTGGTCGTCGCCGCGCCCGCCGACGACGGCGAGATGCGCTACCGGCTGCTGGAAACCGTCGGCGAGTACGCCGGGGAGCGGCTGGACGAGGCGGGGGAGCGGACCGCCGTCGAGCGCCGGCACCTCGTCCACTACCGCGAACTCGCCCGCACCGGCGAGCCGTTGCTGCGCGGCCCCCGCCAGCGGGAGCTGCTGGGCCTCCTGGAGCGCGAGCACGACAACCTGCGCACCGCCCTGCGCCGGGCCGTCGCCGCCCGCGACGAACAGGAGGTGCTGTGCCTGGTGCTGTCCCTCGGCTGGTTCTGGCAGCTGCGCGACCACAACGCCGACGCGCGCACCTGGTCCGCGGCGGCCGTCGGCATGGGCCCGGACCCCTTCGCCGAACCCGTCGAGCCGGCACCGCCGTTGGAGGAGCGGTGCATCGACAACCCGCCGCCGATGCGCCCCGAGCTGCTGACGGAGGCCCGCCGCCAGGCACGCCTGGTGTGGCTGGTGAACCACGACTCCGACATGCGGCTGATGGACTCGCCCGAGATGCAGCGCACCCTGCGCAACGTCATCGTCGCCTACCGGCCGGGCCGGCCGCAGAACCGCACGTACCCGGGGTACATGTGGTTCTACGCGCGTCTGCTCACCGCCGATCTCGACGGCTTGTGGGAGTCCATCGACGACTCCGTCGAGAGCTGTCGCGTCTCGGGGCACGAGTGGGAGCTCGCCTTCCAACTCCAGCAGCGGGCCAAGCTGATGAACGAGATGCCCGGCATGGCTGACAAGGGACTGCGGGACTCGCACGAGGCCCTGGAGATCTTCCGGCGTCTCGGCGACAACTGGGGCGTGGCCGAGGCCCTGTCCGGCCGGGCCGAGTGCCACGAACGGCGCGGCGACTTCGCCGCGGCCGAGCAGGACTACCGGGAGGCCATCGACAACGCCCGCGACCTGGGCGCCAACGCGCAGGTGCCGATGCTGCGGGCGCGGCTCGCCGACGCGCTGATGGAGTCCGGGCAGGTCGACGGGATCGAGGGCGAGCGGCTGCTGCGCGAGGCGCTGGAGGAGGCCGAGGGCATGAACCCCGACGCCACGTTCTTCATCCGGGTCTCCCTCGGCGTACGGCTCGCCCACAACGGCCGCACCGCCGAGGCGCGGGAGATACTCGACGGCCTGGTCCACGACTTCCGGCACCGTTCCGTCAAGCTCTTCGGCGCCCTGCTGAACGGACTGCACGCCTGGGTCGACGTCCTCGAAGGGAACCCCGCCGCCGCCCTCCCCCGGATCCGCAAGGCGCTCGCCGTCAGGGACGACCCGTTCGCCCTGCTCGTCGCCGCGCACCTGCCCATGGTGCACCTGCTGTACGGCGCCTACGCCCATTCCGAACTGCCCGGCGAGGAGCACGCGTCGACGGGCGCCCGGCTGCTCGCCGCGGCCGCCGCGCTGCGCCCCGCCGGGGTGCACGAGGCGTCCATCGAGCGGGAGATGCGCGAGCGCACGGAGGCGAGCCTGCGCGCCGCGCTCGGCGACGCGGCGTACGAGCGGGCCCGCGCCGAGGGCGGCCGCCTCACGCTGGAGGAGGCCGCCGCCCTCGTGTGAACGCCCACGGGCCGTCCCGTCACGTCTTGTTGCGGAAGCGGGCGACCGCCAGTGGTGCCGTGACGACCGTGATGCCCACGGACCACGCCAGCGTCAGCCACACCGAGTGGGCCACCGGGCCGCCCTGTATCAGGTTGCGGGAGGCGTCGGCGAGGTTGGCCAGCGGGTTGTACTCGGCGAACGCCTTCAGCCAGCCGGGCATGGTGTCGGGCTGGGCGAAGATGGAGCTGCCGAACTGCAGCGGCATGAGCACGAGCATGGCCATCCCCTGAACGGCCTGGGCGGTCTTCATCGCCAGCCCCAGCAGCATGAAGGGCCACATCAGCGAGGCACCGAAGACGACGCTGAGCGCGATCGCGGCGATCAGGTGGAGGACGGAGGTCTTGACCTCCAGCCCGAGCGCGAAGCCCATGCCGAGCTGGATGGCCACCGCGACCGCCAGTCGGAAGAGCTCGCTGACGATCTTCGCTATGAGGACGGACGACCGGGCGATCGGCATGGTCCGGAAGCGGTCCATGATGCCCTTGCGGAAGTCCTCGTTGAGACCGGTGCCCACCGCCATGGCGATGTTGAGGCCGGTCATGGCGAGGAGGCCGGGCACCAGGTAGTTGACGTAGGTCTCCTGGTTTCCCTTGCCGGCGATCGCGCCGCCGAAGACGTACACGAACATCAGCGTGAAGATGATCGGCATGAACACGGCGTCGAACATCGACTCCGGGTCCTGCTTGATCGCCAGCAGGTTCCGGCGTGCGAGGGCGCCGATGTGCCGCAGGTGGGAACGGAGCGGAATGCGGCCTTCGTCGGCCGGCGCCTTCGCGGGCGCGGTGATCGTCGCCGCGCTCATGCGGAGACCTCCTGGAGTTCGTTGGCGCGTGCGTCCTCGGCGGAGGACGTCTTCTGGCCGGTGATGGCCAGGAACACCTCGTCGAGGCTGGGCAGATGGGTGTTGACACCGGCGATGGCGAAGCCGCGCTCACCTAGCAGGCCGATGACGGCGGTCAGTTGGTGGTCGCTGACGATCGGGACGTTGACCACGCCCTCGGCCTCGTCGGCGGTGGCACCGGTGATCCCGTCGAGCCCGGCCTGGGCCACGGCCCCGACCATGCGCGGCAGTTCGGCGCGGTCGGCCGGGCGTATCTGGAGCGTGCGGCCGCCGACCTTCGCCTTCAGCTCGTCGATCCGGCCGCCCGCGATCACCCGGCCGCGGTCGATGACCGTCAGCTCGCTCGCGAGCTGCTCGGCCTCCTCCATGTACTGCGTGGTGAGCAGGACGGTGGCGCCGTCGCGCACCATGCCCTGCACCTCGGCCCAGACCTCGTTGCGCGTGCGCGGGTCGAGGCCGGTCGTCGGCTCGTCCAGGTAGAGCACGGCGGGCCGGCCGATCATCGACGCGGCCAGGTCGAGGCGGCGGCGCATGCCGCCGGAGTACTGCCCGGCGGGGCGCTTGGCGGCCTCGGTGAGCGAGAAGCGCTCCAGCAGGTCGTCGGCGCGGCGGCGGGCCTCCTTGCGGGACAGGTCGAGGAGGCGGCCGATCATGTACAGGTTCTCGAAGCCGGAGAGCTTCTCGTCGACCGAGGCGTACTGGCCGGTGAGGCCGATCGCGCGGCGCAGCTGGCGGGGCTGGGCGAGGACGTCGTAACCGGCGACGCGGGCCGTGCCGGCGTCCGGGCGGATCAGGGTGGAGAGGACACGGACGAGGGTGGTCTTGCCCGCGCCGTTGGGGCCGAGGACGCCGAGGACGGTGCCCTCGCGGACGTCGAGGTCGACCCCGTCCAGGGCCTTGGTCTCGCCGTAGTGCTTGACCAGGCCCCGGACCTGTACGGCGGTTCCGTCGCCGTCGGGGATGTCGGTTCGCTTCATGCCGACCAGAGTGGCAGGGGGCACTGACAACGGGCCGACAGCGGCCCGACAGCCCACCGACAGGCCGCCGCCGACCAGGGGTTTTGTGCCCCGGCCCCGCCCTTTCACCGTTTCTTCCGGGGCTGCGCCCCTCGGCCCGCTCACCGCGGCTCCGCCCCGGACCCCGTATCGCGGCTTCGCCGCTCGTCCTCAAACTCCCCGGATGGGGCAACCCCCAGACGGGCTGAATCGTGCGCCCGGGCACGAAAATCAGCCCGTCCGGCGCTTGAGGACAACCGCGCGGAGCGCGGTTTCGGGGGTGCAGGGGGCGGAGCCCCCGCTCACCGCGCGGCGAAGCCGCGCCCGGGGCCGGGGCCCCGCCCCGGGAAACGGTGAAAGGGCGGGGCGGGGGATCGGCCCGCGTCAGCGGAACGAGTGCTCCGGGGCCGGGTACGCGCCGCCGACCACGTCCTCCGCGAACTCCCGTGCCGCACCGGCCAGGACGTCCCGCACCTGCGCGTACTGCTTCACGAAGCGCGGCACCCGCCCGCCCGTCAGCCCCGCCATGTCCGTCCACACCAGCACCTGCGCGTCGCACTCCGCGCCCGCGCCGATGCCGACGGTCGGGATGTGCAGGCTGCGCGTGACCTCGGCCGCGAGCTCGGCGGGGACGAGTTCGAGGACGACGGCGAACGCGCCCGCGTCCTGCGCGGCCTTCGCGTCGCGCAGCAGTTGCGCGGCCGCCTCCTCGCCGCGGCCCTGGACGGGGTAGCCGCCGAAGGCGTTGACCGACTGGGGGGTCAGGCCCACGTGGGCCATGACCGGGATGCCGGCCTGCACCAGCATCTCGATCTGGTGGGCGGACCGCTCGCCGCCCTCCAGCTTGACGGCCTGGACACCCGCCTCCTTCACCAGCCGCGTCGCGCTGCGCAGCGCCTGCACCGGGCCCTCCTGGTACGAGCCGAAGGGCAGGTCGCCGACGACCAGGGCGCGCTTGGTGCCCCGGACGACGGCCGAGGCGAGGATGGTGATCTCGTCCAGGGTGACGGGCACGGTGGACTCGTAGCCGAGGTGACAGTTGCCCATGGAGTCGCCGACCAGCAGGACGGGGATGCCGGCCTCGTCGAAGACGGAGGCGGTCATCGCGTCGTAGGCGGTCAGCATGGGCCACTTCTCGCCCCGCGCCTTCGCGGCGGCGATGTCGCGGACGGTGATGCGCCGGGAGCTCGTCCCGCCGTACAGCGCCTTGCTGCTGTCGGGGGTCTTCACGGCATGCGTCATGGCAATGGCTCCTGTGATGTTGTCGTCTCGAGGCGCCCTGACGGCGTCCCCGGATCGCCTCCCATGCTGACACGACGATCTCCGGCGAGGAAGTCACCGGGAGTAAAGCCCGGGGGAAGGATTCAAGCTTCAACGTAAAGACTTTCCAATACGGAACGGGCTCGTATCGAAAACCGGTCTACGCTATTCGTATGACAATCCCAGCCGGTGACATACCGGCGCGCCAGGTCCCCGAGGCCGTGCACCGCAGACGGTGGGCGATCCTCACCGTGCTCCTGTTCAGCCTGCTCGTCGTCGTGCTCGACAACTCGATCCTCAACGTGGCGATGAAGACCATCGCCTCACCCGCCCCCACCGGCCTGGGCGCCACCCAGAGCCAGCTGGAGTGGGCGATCAACTCCTACACCCTGGTCTTCGCCGGCATCCTGTTCACCGCCGGCCTCCTCGGCGACCGGCTCGGGCGCAAGAAGGTCCTGCTGTTCGGCATGACCGTGTTCGGCATCGGCTCGGTGCTCTCCGCCATGTCCGGCTCGCCGGGCGAACTGATCGCCTTCCGCGCGGTGATGGGCTTCGGCGGCGCGTTCGTGATGCCGGCGACCCTCGCGATCATCATGAACGTCTTCGAGCGCGACGAGCAGCCCAAGGCCGTCGGCATCTGGGCGGGCGCGGTCGGCCTGGCCATCGCCATCGGCCCGGTCACCGGCGGCATCCTGATCGACCACTTCTGGTGGGGCTCGGTCTTCCTCGTCAACGTCCCGATCGTCATCTGCGGCCTGATCGCCATGGTGTTGCTGGTCCCCGACTCCAAGGACCCCAGGCCCGGCCGGCTCGACCCGGTCGGCGTGCTGCTGTCGGTGGTCGGCCTGGTGCTGCTGGTGTACGGCATCATCAAGGGCGGCCAGCTCGCCGACTTCTCCGACCCGGAGGTGTACGGCACGGTCGGCGGCGGCCTGCTCGTCGTCGTCGCGTTCGTCCTGTACGAGCGGCGCACCGACCACCCGGCGCTGGACGTGCGCTACTTCCGCAAACCGCAGTTCTCGGCGGCCGTCACGTCCATCGCGCTGGTCTTCTTCGCGCTGCTGGGCGTCAGTTTCTTCAGCGTCTTCTACACCCAGAGCGTGCGCGGCTACAGCCCGCTGCAGAGCGGCCTGCTGATGCTCCCGCTCGCCGCCGCGCAGATGTTCTTCGCCCCGCGCGCCCGGCTCGTCGTGGCCCGGTTCGGCGCCCGCGTGGTGTGCTGCGGCGGCATGCTGCTGGTGGCCTTGTCCATGTCCGGCTTCCTGCTGCTCGACGCGGACACCCCGATCTGGGTGCTGGAGGTGCTCTTCTTCGTCCAGGGCACCGCGATGGCGCACATCATGCCGCCCGCCACGGTCTCGATCATGCAGTCCCTGCCGCGCGAGAAGGCGGGCTCCGGCTCGGCCGTGAACAACACCTTCCGCCAGATCGGCGGGGCGCTCGGCGTCGCCGTCCTCGGCTCGGTGCTCTCCACGACCTACCGCGACGGCATCGCCGGCCGGCTGGACGACGTCCCCGGCCTGACCGACTCCGCCCGGCACGCGGCCGGCGAGTCCATCGAGGGCACCCTCGCCCTGGCCGAGAAGCTCGGCCCGGCCGGGAAGGGCCTCGTCGGGCCCGCCAACGACGCCTTCCTGCACGCCATGCACGTCACCGCCCTGGGCGCCACGGCCGTCGCCGCGCTGGGCGCGCTCGTCGTCGGGCTCTTCCTGCCCGGCAAGGGCGCCGCGGCCGCCGGACCGGGCGCGGAACGGCCGTCCGAGCGGCAGCAGGCGGGGGCGGGGACGGGGGCGGACGCATGAGTGCCACGAGCGCGCCGAGCGCCTCGACGCCGGACGCCGGCCCCCTCCCCGTCCAGCCGCGCGGCCGCCCGCGCAGCGCCGCCGCCGGCACCGCCGTGATCGAGAGCGTGCTGCGGCTGCTGGAGGAGGGCGTCACCGTCAGCGAGCTGTCGATGGAGCGGATCGCCCGCGAAGCCGGCGTCGGCAAGGCCACCGTCTACCGGCGGTGGGCCGGCAAGGAGGCGCTGATGCTGGACGTCCTGCGCTCCATGGACGAACGCAACCCCGAGCTCCCCGGCACCTCGGTCCGCGACGACCTCGTCGCGCTGCTGGACTTCCTGCGCCGGCGCGGGCTGGCCAAGCGGTCCTCCGCCGTGATGCGCACGGTCGTCGCCGAGGTGCAGGCCCGGCCCAGGGTCTGGAAGGAGTACCACGAGACCGTCGTCTCCGCCCGGCGCGAGGCGTTCCTCGCGGTGCTGCGGCGCGGGATGGCCTCCGGGGAGATCCGGGGCGACGCGGACCCCGAGCTGCTCATTGACCTGTTCGTCGGCCCGATGCTGGCCCGGGTCGTGCTCCACGAGTGGAAGGAACTGCCCGAGGGGCTGGCCGAGCGGATCGTCGACACCGTGCTCCAAGGTGTTCGTCCGGTGCCCTGATTGTGCCCGTTGTGTCACAGCAGGCCGTCCCCGCCCGGACCGAGGAACCCGGCCGGGCCGGGGCACCGTCCTCCTCCCCGAACGGAAGCCCCCCGCCCGTGGTGATCACGGTTCCGCTTGATCACCTATCGTCGGGTCCGGGGGATCGCAGCGAGACTGAATGAGGACGACGGATGCCGCAGGCGCACGTGCAGGAGACGGGCCACGGAGGAGCGGGTCCGGAGCGGACCGGCTCCGGGGCCCGGCGCCTCGCGGACCGGTGGCGGGGCCCCGGGATCTGGCGGCGCGGCCTGGTGATCGCGATCCTCGCGGTCGTCCTGGGGCTGCTGATGCTGCTGCACGGCCAGATCCCCAACCGGGTCGGCAACCTCGGCAGCCTCGCGGAAACCTTCCTCCCCTGGTTCGGGCTCCTCGTCCCCGTCCTGCTCGTCCTCGCCCTGTGGCGCCGCTCGGCGACCGCGCTGATCGCGGTCGTGCTGCCGGCGATCGCCTGGCTCAACCTCTTCGGCGGACTGCTCACCGACAAGTCGGGCTCGGGCGGCAACTTCACCGTCATCAGCCACAACGTCAACGCGGAGAACCCCGACCCGGCCGCCACCGCGCGCTCCGTCGCCGCGGCGGGGGCGGACGTGGTGGCCCTGGAGGAGCTCAAGCCGGAGGCCGCGCCGGTGTACGAGCGGACGCTGGCCGCCTCGTACCCGTACCACTCCGTGCAGGGCACGGTCGGCATCTGGAGCAAGCACCCGATCACGGACGCGCGCCCCGTCGACATCAAGATGGGCTGGACGCGGGCGCTGCGCGCCACGGTCGGCACGCCGCAGGGCCCGGTGGGCGTGTACGTCGCCCATCTGCCGTCGGTGCGCGTGAAGTTCAACGCCGGCTTCACGGCCGGGCAGCGGGACAACAGCGCGGCGGCGCTGGGACGGGCCATCGCGGGCGAGCAGTTGAAGAAGGTCGTGCTGCTGGGCGACCTCAACGGGACGATGAACGACCGGTCGTTGGCGCCGGTGACGTCGCAGCTGCGGTCGGCGCAGGGGGCGGCGGGGGACGGCTTCGGCTTCAGCTGGCCGGCGAGCCTTCCGATGGCGCGGATCGATCAGATCATGGTGCGGGGGATGGACCCCGTGGAGGCGTGGACGCTGCCGGACACCGGCAGTGATCACCTGCCGGTGGCGGCGCGGGTGAAGCTCTGACCTCGGCGGTGGGCGGTGGGGCGGGGGATTCCGCCCCTGCCCCCTCTGGGGGGAGGGGCAGG
>NZ_JAEAMR010000003.1:864192-881618 GCF_015999245.1 Streptomyces sp. AV19
GGGTGCCCCCTCTGGGGGGCACCCCGTTTCACCGTTTCTCCCGGGGCTCCGCCCCGGGACCCGGGTGAGGCTGTGCCCGTGGCCCCACGCGGGGCTGCCCCCCCCGGCCCTCACCACGCGGGGCTGCCCCCCCGGCGCACACTGGACATATGTGCCGCAGCATCAAGACCCTCAGGCCGCCGGTCACCGAGGCCCCGACCGGGGACGACATCCGTGCGGCCGCCCTTCAGTACGTCCGCAAGGTGTCGGGCTTCCACGCGCCGGCCGCGCACAACCAGGCCGTCTTCGACGAGGCGGTGGACGCGGTGGCCGGGGCGACGGAGAGGCTGCTGGAGGGGCTGGTCGTGCGGGGCGGCGGGCGGTCGCCGCAGGGGCGGTAGCGGGCGGCGGTCCGCGGGTCAGCCCCGCTCGCGCCACCGGTTCGTGATCGGCAGGCGGCGGTCCTTGCCGAAGCCCTTGGGCGAGATCTTCGTGCCCGGGGGGTACTGGCGGCGCTTGTACTCGGCCGTGTCCACCAGGCGCAGCACGCGGGTCACCAGCTCCGGGTCGAAGCCCTCCGCCACGATCTCCGCGAGGCCGCGGTCGCGGTCCACGTAGAGCTCCAGGAGGCGGTCGAGGACGTCGTAGTCCGGGAGCGAATCCGTGTCGACCTGTCCCGGCCGCAGCTCCGCGCTCGGCGGCTTGGTGATGGAGTTCTCCGGGATGGGCGCGGTCTCGCCACGTTCCTCCGCGGCGCGGTTGCGCCACCTCGCGAG
Organism: Streptomyces sp. AV19; assembly: GCF_015999245.1. Classification (GTDB taxonomy): domain Bacteria; phylum Actinomycetota; class Actinomycetes; order Streptomycetales; family Streptomycetaceae; genus Streptomyces. The sequence continues at coordinate 864,948 of NZ_JAEAMR010000003.1, forward strand.
GCGGAAGATGCCGGTCTTGTAGACATCCTTGATCGGGCCGTACGCGCCGACCGAGTCGCCGTACAGGGTCGAATAGCCGCACGCCAGCTCGGACTTGTTGCCCGGGGCGAGGACGATGTGGCCCTCCTGGTTGGAGATCGCCATCAGCATCGTGCCGCGCAGCCGCGACTGGAGGTTCTCCTCCGCGAGGCCGGTCAGCCCGAGCGCGCCCATGTAGGCGTCGAACATCGGGGCGATGGGTTGGGTGCGGAAGTTCAGGCCGGTGCGCCGGGCGAGTTCCTCGGCGTCCGCGATCGAGTGCTCCGAGGAGTAGCGGGACGGCATGGCCACGCCGTACACGTTCTCCGCGCCGACCGCGTCGCAGGCGATCGCGGCGACGAGCGCCGAGTCGATGCCGCCGGAGAGCCCGATCAGGACGCTGCGGAAGCCGTTCTTGGCGGCGTACGCACGCAGGCCCGTCACCAGGGCCCGGTAGACCTCCGCGTCGTCGTCGAGGTGCTCGGCGACGGTTCCCGGGAAGGCCGGCTCGTAGGCCGGGACCGGGTCGGCTTCGATCGTGACGTGGTCGATGCGCAGGCCGTCGTCCACGATGCCGGACGGGGCGGTGGCGGGGGCCGCCGGCAGGTCCAGGTCGAGGACGAGGCAGCGCTCCTCGAACTGCGGGGCCCGGGCGATCACCCGGCCGTCGCGGTCGACGACGATCGAGTCGCCGTCGAAGACCAGCTCGTCCTGGCCGCCGGTCATGGCCAGGTACGCGGTGGTGCAGCCGGCCTCCTGGGCGCGCTTGCGGACCAGCTCCAGGCGGGTGTCGTCCTTCTCGCGCTCGTACGGCGAGGCGTTGACGGAGACCAGCAGCCCGGCGCCGGCGGCGCGGGCGGCGGGGACGCGGCCGCCCTCCTGCCACAGGTCCTCGCAGATGGCGAGGGCGACGTCCACGCCGCGGACGCGGACGACGGGCATGGTGTCGCCCGGGACGAAGTACCGGAACTCGTCGAACACGCCGTAGTTGGGGAGGTGGTGCTTGGCGAACGTGAGCACGGCCGTGCCGCGGTGCAGGACGGCGGCGGCGTTCAGGGGCGCCCCGGCCGGCCGCCCGAGCCGGGGCTCGGCGGCGTCGGAACGGTCGAGGTAGCCGACGACGACGGGGAGCTCGCCCAGCCCTTCGTCCCGGAGGCGCGCGGCCAGCGCGTGCAGGGCGTCGCGGCCGGCCTCGACGAAGGAGCGGCGCAGGGCCAGGTCCTCGACGGGGTAGCCGGTGAGCGCCATCTCGGGGAAGACGGCGAGGTGGGCGCCCTGCGCGGCGGAGTGGCGGGTCCAGCGGAGGACCGACTCGGCGTTGGCGGCGAGGTCGCCGACGGTGGAGTCGATCTGGTTCAGGGCGAGACGTAGTTGGGCCACGTTCGTCAGAGTAACCGTCGCTTTGACGCGATGGCGGTGTGTGGGGTCCAGGGGGCGGAGCCCCCGGCGGGGTGCAGGGGCGGAGCCCCGCCGGCCCGGGGTGCAGGGGGCGCAGCCCCCGCCTGTCGCGGTGCAGGGCTCCGCTCCGCCCCGCCTCACCGCGCGGAGCGCGGTGCCGGGCCGAGGGGGCGGAGCCCCCGGGAGAAACGGTGAAAGGGCGGGGCCGGGGCGGAATCCCCCGGCCCCGCACCCCGCTCCTACCGGCGGTACCCGACCAACGTCATCATCCCGCTCTCCGCGTGGTACACGTTGTGGCAGTGGAGCATCCACACCCCAGGATTGTCCGCATCGAAGTCCACCTCCAGTCGCTTCCCCGGCAGCACGATCGCCGTGTCCTTCCGCGGCCCCCCGCCCGGCAGGGCGAACGTGTGGCCGTGCAGGTGCATCGGATGCCACATCCCCGTCCGGTTGACGAACGCGAGCCGCACCCGCTCGCCCGCCTTCACCGGGTAGCGCTCCGACGCCTTGTACCGGCGCCCGTTGATCGCCCAGTCGTACTTCGTCATCGAGCCGGTCAGCTCGAACACCAGCGTCCGGTCCGGCCGCCGCGACGGCAGCGCCACCGCGTCGTCCGCCCGCAGGCGGTCCGCCGTGAGCGGGGCGGACTCCAGCTCCTTCGGGCGGACGTCCGCGTCCGGCGCGGAGCCGCCGCCCGTGCGCAGCAGCGCCAGCGCCGTCCGCTTCTTGCCCTCCGCGAGCGCGGTCAGCGGGAAGACGCCGTCCCCGGCGGTGACCAGCACGTCGTACCGCTCGCCCATGCCCAGCAGCAGCGAGTCCGTCTCCGCGTGCCGCACGGGGAAGCCGTCGGTGTGCGTGACGGTCATGCGGTGACCGCCCAGCGCCACGCGGAACGCCGTGTCGCCGCCCGCGTTGACGAACCGGACGCGGATCCGGTCGCCGGGCTTGGCCGTGAAGGTCTCCGGCGCGTCGGGGGTGCGGCCGTTGACCAGGTAGTACGGGTAGGCGACATCGCCCGCGTCACCGCCCAGGACGGGGCTGGTGGCGCCCATCAGCATCCGGGAGGGGCCGTCGGAGGACGCGGACGTCGCGGACGTCATCGACATGTGGTGCATGCCGCCCATGCCCCCGCCTCCGCCCCCGCCCATGTCGTGGTCCATGCCGCTCATGCCCTTGGCCAGCTCCGCCATCACCGCGTCCGGCGTGCTGCCGTCCACCCCGTCCACCCAGTCGTCCAGGACGACGACCCACTCCTTGTCGTACTTCAGCGGCTCCTTCGGGTCCTCGACGATCAGCGGCGCGTACAGCCCCCGGTCCTGCTGCACGCCCGAGTGCGGATGGAACCAGTACGTGCCGGGGTGGGTGACCGCGAAGCGGTAGTCGAACGCCGCGCCCGGGGCTATCGGCCGCTGCGTGATGCCCGGGACGCCGTCCATGTCGTTGCGGAGCGCGAGGCCGTGCCAGTGCAGGGACGTCGCCTGCGGAAGGTGGTTGGCGAGGCGGAGCGCGAGCGTGTCGCCCGCGGTGACGCGGACCTCCTTGCCCGGCAGGGCGTCGCCGTACGCCCAGCTGGTGACCTTGCGGCCGCCCAGGTCGAGCTCGGTGCGGGCGGCGGTCAGTTTCACCTCGCGGACCGGTCCGGGCTTGCGCCGGGCCTCGGCCGCGGCGACCTCCTTGCCGTCCGGCTCGATGTACGTGGCGGCGGGGGACGGGCCGCCGCTCTCGGGAGAAGCGTCCGAACAGGCGGCGAGCAGGCCGCCGGTGGCCGTGGCGAGGCCGGCGCCGAGCACGGCGCGGCGCGTGGTTGTGCGCATGAGTGGGTGCACCTCAGTGGTGTCGGTGTGAGTACGGGTACGAGCGCGGGGCGCTCCTACACGCGCAGCACCGACAACCGGGCGAGGGCCTTGTGCCGCGGCGGCGGGGGCTGGGGCCGCAGGGCGTGCGCGAACCGGGCGCGCACGGCGGCCACGACGGCCGCACCGGCCGGGCGCCGCAGCAGACGCAGGGCCAGCAGCAGGACCACCGTCCAGCCCGCGCCGAGCACGGCGAGGCAGACGGACATGGGGTCCAGGGCGGGGCGGTGCTCGTGCGACGGCGAGGGGGACGGCGGGGGAGCGGTCGCGTGATGGGGCTGCGCCTGGACCGTGGGTTCGGCCGGTGCGCCGTGGCCGCCCGTCGGATGCCCCAGTGTGTGCATCGTCACGATGCCCAGCAGCAGCGCCGCGAACAGCAGCAGACGGCCGCACCACGTGCCGGCCTTCCCCCGTCCGCGCATCACGAGCCTCCCGAGCCCCTCCCGTTCTCCGCCGCACCTTACCCCCTCGGGGTATGCGCGCCGCCGGGGCCCCGGGCGGCGGATGTGCGCCGGGGGTCCTCCGTGGCCGATGATGGGGCGAATCGATCGACTGCTTGGCCCGAAGGACGCTCTTCCCCCTCATGACCCTCACGGAACAGACCGGGGACGAACGTCCCGCCGCCACGCGCCCATCGGATGCCGCCCCGGCCGCCCAACAGGCCGTACCCCAGCAGCAGTTCATCTCCTGGGCGACGCTCGCCCTGATGACCACCGCCTCCGTGGCGAACCTGCGGCCCGCCCCGTCCATGGCCCTCTACGGCCTGGCCGCGGTCTTCCTCTACCTCCTCCCCGCCGTCGTCTTCCTCCTGCCGACCGCCCTGGTCTCCGCCGAGCTCGCCTCCGGCTGGACCGGCGGGATCTACCGGTGGGTCAGCGAGGGGCTCTCCAAGCCGCTGGGCTTCCTCGCCGTGTGGTGCCAGTTCGCGATGACGATCGCGTACTACCCGAGCCTGCTCGCCTACGTGGCCAGTACGTTCGCGTACGTCATCGACCCGTCTCTCGCGAACAACGGGCTCTACGTCGCCGTCGTCATCGTCGTCGTCTACTGGGCGGGCGTGCTGATCTCCGCGCGCGGCACCAAGGCGGTGGCCGGGCTCTCCAGCCTGGGCCTGGTGATCGGCACGCTGATCCCCGGCGTCGTCCTCGTCGTCCTCGGCCTGGTCTTCCTCGCCCAGGGCAACCCCTCCGCCGCGCCCATGGACTCCGGCCACGTCCTGCCGCCATGGACCGGACCGGCCAGCCTCGTGCTGATCGTCGGCAACTTCCTGTCCTACGCGGGCATGGAGATGAACGGCGTCCACGTCTCGTCGCTGCGCGAGCCCGGGCGGCAGTTCCCGCGCTCGGTCTTCCTGGCCACCGGGCTCGTCCTGCTGATCTTCATCCTGCCCGCGCTGGCCATCAGCTGGGTCATGCCGGGCGAGGACCTGAGCCTCACGGCCGGGGTGATGCAGGCGTTCCAGGGCTTCTTCGACCACTTCCACGTGGGCTGGCTCACCAAGGTCGTCGGCATCATGCTCGTCACCGCCGCGCTCGGCGGCATGCTCGCCTGGCTGGCCGGGCCGTCCCGCGGGCTGCTGATGGTCGCCCGGCAGGAGGGCTACCTGCCGCCCGTCCTGCAGAAGCTCAACAAGCACGGCGTGCAGCAGAACATCATGGTCGCGCAGGGCGTCCTCACCACGCTGATCGCGCTGGCCTACGCCTTCCTGCCGGACGTCTCCAGCGCGTACTGGATCTTCTCCGTCATCACCACGCAGGTCTACCTGGTGGTCTACCTGCTGATGTTCGCGGCGGCGGTGCGGCTGCGCCGTCTCCAGCCGGGGCGGGAGCGCGGCTTCCGGGTCCCGGCGCTGTACGCGGTCGCGGGCATCGGCTTCGTCTCCTCGCTGGCGGCCATGGGCATCGGCTTCGTGCCGCCGGAGCAGTTCGGCGGGCAGTCGCCGTGGCGCTACCTCATGATCGTCGGCGGCGGGCTGCTGACGCTGGGCTTCCTCGCGCCGCTGGCCTTCCTGAAGTTCCGCAAGCCGCACTGGGTGGCTCCGGAGCACCGGTCCGGCTGACCCGCCCGTCCAGGTACGGTCGGTCGTATGACTGCCGTACAACGCCCGCCGGGCCGGATGATCCGGGTCGGCGGCGTGCCGCTCCACGTGCTGTGCGAGGGCTCCGGGCCGGTGTGCGTCCTGAGCCCCGGGCTGGGGATGGGCTGGTTCGACTGGGACCCGGTCGTGCCGCTGCTCGCGCCGCACCGCACGGTCGTCCGCTTCGACCGGCCCGGGCTCGGCTTCAGCGCGCCCGCCGCCGAGCCGCCGACCGCCGCCGCGGAGGCGGCGCGGATCGCCGGCGTCCTCGACGCGCTCGGCCTCGGCGGGCCCGCGACGGTGGTCGGCCACTCGCTGGCCGGGTTCCACGCGGAGGCGTTCGCCCGGCTGCACCCCGAGCGGACCGCCGGACTCGTCCTCGTCGACGCCAGCGTCGAGGAGAACGCCCGCGCCATGCCGGCGCGGGCGCTGCGCACCGCCGCCGCACGGGCCCGCGGCCGGGCCTACGCGGCCGCCGGCCTGCCGCGCGCCCTCGGCCCGGCGCTGCGACGGCTGACCGTCCGGGCGTCCTCGGTGCAGGGCACCGACCCCGTCCCGGACGAACTCGTGCGCCGCACCTACGGAACGGGCCGCGTGGCCCGGGCCCTGCTGATGGAGAACGCGCGCTACTGGGACGTGGCGGCGGAGATCACCGACCTGCGCTCGTCGCTCCCCCTCCCCCCGGTGCCGGTCACGGTGCTCGCGGCGGCGACGGGCAGCGGCTCGTGGCTGGAGCGCCGCCGCCTCCAACGCCAGCGGGCGCTGGCGGAGTTGCTCGACGGCCGCTTCGAGGCGGTGGCCCCGGCGGGGCACCTGGTGATGTACGACCGGCCGGGCGTGGTGGCGGGGGCGGTGCTGGCGGTGCCGCCGGGGGTGGGGGTGCGGGCGTAGCGTCCGCCGGTCAGGTTCCGCGCAGCGCGGCCCGGGCTGCGGCGGCGCCGCGCAGGGCGGCGGTGTGGGCTCCGCGTGTGGCCCCTTCCGCCTGCTCGACGCGGCAGTCGCGGCACAGCACTTCGTCGCCCACAGGCGGGAACAGGTACGGCTGCAGGTGGTCGCCCCGGCACTCGCGCAGCTGCGCGACGCGGGGTTCCGGCGGGGCGGCCGGGCGCCGGGCGGGAGGCGCCTCGGGGAGTTTGCGCAGCAGCCGGTCGCGGATGAGCGCGGCCGCGTGATGGACGGGCTCCGGCAGCCCGCTCGTCAACTCCTCCCGCAGCTCGCGCCCGCTGACCCCGCGCAGCAGCCAGTCCGCCGCGAACGGGGTGAGCTCCTCGATTTCCCGTCCGGTCAGCCGCAGGTGGCGCTCCCGGTGGGAGAGGGAAGCGAGCACCAAGGCCCCTTGCCCGACGAGTTCGTCCGGCAGGAACTCGCGCGGCGTCGGCGTCGGCGCCGGGCAGGGCGGAGGGGACGTGTTGCTGTCCATGTTCTCCTTTGGGTGACCACCGACGGGCCGGGGACCCGGCTCACCGACGGCCGGTTTCGGGGTGGTCGGTGTCGGGCGGCCGTTCCTGATGGCCCGCGCCTCCTCCGCGGTGAGCGGCTCCGCGGAGACCAACTGCGTGGTCACCCACCGCCCGTCGGGGCCCTGGCTGCGCCACTCGTGTGCGTAACCCTCTTGTTTCAGCAGCGCCTTGGCCCGCTGGAAGGCGGCGTTCTTGATCCCGGCCCGGCGGGCGGCCTCGGAGAACGACACCTGCGCGGTGTCGGCGAGGGACAGTAGCCAGAGGAGGAGGCACTTGGCGTCCGAGGACAGGCACGGGTGACGGATGATGTCGTTCGAGACTTGCGTGAATCGGCGCACGGGCGCGATAACATGACGCAGCATCCCAGGGTCTCCTTAGGGTTTAAGACCTCGGCGGTGTAGGCCCCTGCGGTGTCCTGCCAGACACGTGGGGGCCGCTTCGTTTTCGATGTGCTGTGGCGCCGAGAGTACAGGCAATGGCATGAAGCCATTGGGGAGTTGGGTGTGTTCCGGGCCGGAGGGGCTCGTCTTCTGGTGTGTGCGCCCCTGAACCAGGAACGCGCTCTTGACTGCGCCGATATGAAGGGCAGAAGGTCCTGCAACCAAGCGCAACTGGCTCTAGGCGGGAGGCAGTCATGGCACTGCGGTTCATCGCGAAGGACCCCAACAGCCAGACCGGGCAGAGTCCGACCGCGTGGGTGGACGACGCCAACGCGGACATGGTGTTCCAGGGATGGAAGGCCGACAAGGCGACCCAGGACGAGTGCGGGCAGGCCGGACCGATCCCTGACCATGAGGCAGTGATCCGTATCCCGGCACGTATGGTGCCGGCGATCGGGAAGGCATGTGATGTGGCAGAGCAACGTGCCCGGCTTCAATGAGCTGCTGGAGTCCGCACGGCAGTCGGCCGTCCACCTGGAGATGCGGGACTCCTACGGGGTGGGTGAGGAAGCCGCCGACTTCGAGCGGTGGAAGGTGACGGGGGTGCAGAACCTCGACCCCGAGTCGGACCACTGGAAGCCGTGGCTCGACCTCATCAGTGGGACTGTGGCCCGGGGCGTCGTGGTGCGGCGGGCCCGGATCGTCTCCGAACCGGTCACCGACTACATCCGCTTCGAGCACGCCAGCACCTTCCTGACCGAACAAGCCGGGGAGGAGTCGCGCTGGTTGACGCGGAGCAAGGCGTCGGATATCGCCCTGCCCGGCAACGACTTCTGGCTCATCGACAGCAAGGCGGTTCGCTTCAATCTGTTCTCCGGCGACGGAGCGGGTCTGGAGGGCCAGTACACCGGGGACCCGGCCGTGGCACGTCTGTGCGCGACCGCGTTCGAGGCGGTGTGGGAACGTGCCGTCCCGTACGGGGAATTCAAGGTCTGACGTACGAGAGCGCGCCACCTCATGCCCACGCACACGCCGTCGTCCGCCGTCCAGGCCGCCCGGGAAGCCCTCGCGGAGCGGCTGGTCGACCTCCGCAGGAACGCCGGTCTGCAGGCGCGTGAGGTGGCCGCTCTGTGCGGCTGGCACAAGTCGAAGGTCTCGCGGCTGGAGAACGCCCGCACGCCGCCTTCGGACGACGATATCCGCCGGTGGTGCCGGGCCTGCGGTGCTGAGGAGCACCTCGACGATCTGATCGCGGCGACCAGGTCCGCCGAGTCCATGTACGTCGAGTGGAAGCGGCTCCAGCGCAGCGGCCTGCGGCAGCTCCAGGAGGAGATCGCCCCGCTGTTCGACCGGACTCGCTTGTTCCGCGTGTACTGCGCGCACCCCGTACCCGGCCTCCTCCAGACCCACGGCTACGCGGCGGCCATGCTGAAGATGTACGGCGCCTTCCACGGGACGAAGCCGGACTTCGAGGAGGCCGCGGCCGCCCGCGTCCACCGCTCGCGCGTGATCCACGGGCCGGGTCGCCGCGCCGTGCTCCTCGTGGAGGAGGCAGCGCTGTATCACCAGGTCGGAAGCCCGTCGGTCATGGCAGGCCAGCTCGGATACCTGCTGGAGGTCATGTCGCTGCCGTCCGTCTCCCTGGGAGTCATCCCGTTCCGGGGCGAGCGGGACATGTGGGCGGTCGAGACGTTCGGTGTCTACGATGACCGCCAGGTCGGGGTCGAGTTGCTGACGGCACGGGTCACTGTGACTTCCCCGAGCGAGGTGCGAATGTACCTCCGAGCTTTCGAAAGACTGCGGCACATGGCGGTCTACGGCCTGGAGGCGCGGTCGCGCATCACTGCCGCGATCGATGCCCTCGAATAGGCCCGCAACTTTGTAGAACTTCATTGAACCTGGGATGCGGCCCTCCGTAGCTTCTGCTCATGACTCCGGACACCGAAGCAGCCGCCCAGCAAGCCGACGCCTTCATGGCGGGGAAGCGGAGGGCGGACGACATCGCGTTCATGCTGGGCCAGGTGCTCAGGACGATGGGCATCACGGTGGGCGACCGCGAGTCGTGGCCCCAGCTGACGGGACGCGCCTCCCTGGCAGGTACTCCGTACGTCTACCTGGGCACGGTGCCCCTGCCCACGGCCCAGAAGCTGGCGAACGCCCTGGTCTATGCCGAGTCGGCCCGGCGGGCGCATGCGTAGAGCACGAGAGCACGCCCACTGGTTACTGCAGAAGGGCCGAGCAAGTATGACTCCACGTGGTGACTCTCGAGGCTCGCTTGAGTGGTGTGTTGTTGCCTCTTTGGTCGGAGCACAGGATCAGACGAAGGCCGTGTTCACGTCCGGGGAATCCTCGGACGAACGATCATGTTCGAGGGCGTCGTTCGAGGAAAGGGCGAGCCGATCTACGGCAACGTCAGGCGACGCTGCCGACAGCCAGGTACCCGGTTGTGCTGGACAGCTCAAGCACAGCACTCCGAGCCAGGCAGCCCGTAGCGGTCATCAAGATTGGCGCTGCGAGCGCCGCGCCGCTGGGAAAGTGACACCGAGGACCCCGCCTGCGCCACTGCCGACCACCAGGCCGATCGCCATGTTGTCGAAGACAGTCAGCCCGAGCACGAGTCCGACCGTGATGCCGATCAGCATGCCTACAACAAGCCCTGTGCTGATGGACGGTACTCCGACGTCCTCGTTGTTCGTCACACGATCATTGTGCCGAACGGGCCTTCGGAGACGAGATCCGATACGGCCAACCTTTGAAGTAGGCGCCAGACCAAGCACAAGCTGAACGGACAGTCCCGGCCTCGGCTGACGGCAGTTCCGCGAGCGTGACAACCTGCGCGGCGCCGATAAGCGCACCTGCAGGGACGAAAGGCCGTGTGTACGGGACGAGATCACCGCGGTCGACGGGAGGCATACAGCCCCGGCCGACTGACCCTCCTGCACTGAGGCCCGCCGGTAGAGCCCCCTGGCGTGTATCCGGTCAGCCGCCACGGCCGGCGCCTGAGCCTGCGCGAACTCGCCGACGACGACGTGGACGCCGTCCTCGTGATCTATGGGCAGAGGTAGAAGAGTTCGGGATCTCCCTCGTCGAGACCGTGGAGCAGGCCGACCGCGTGCCAGCCGGCGCGTTGCAGAAGTTGCTGCATGGGAATGTTCGAGACGTTGGTCGAGGTGAACAGCCGCGTGGTGGTGCACGTGGTCTCGGCGGCCCCGAGGAGACGTGCACCTACGCCTTGTCTGCGGGCATTGGCGGCGACCATCAGCACGGTGACGAAGCCATGCCCGAAGAAGCTGTACTCCAGCACGCCGTACCCCATAGGCCCCGACGGTCCCTGGGCCATCAGGACCGAACCCTGTTCGCACCAGCGCCGGATGCTGTCCCGCCGTGCGTGGTCGCCCGATGCCGCGACGGAATCGATCTCGGCCAACGCGGCCCAGTCCGATGGGGTCGCACGGTTCACCCGGAACTCGCTGAGGTTTTCGGCATCCATGCGATGCATCGTGGCAGCGCGTGGCGAGCTCGCCCACTGGTTTCGGTGGCGCTTGGGTCCCTTGGGGCGGTGGGTGGCGGCTCGGCTGTACGCGTCGCCATGTCCGGAGCGGTCAGGCCCGCGCGGCCGTTCCGGAGGATGCCGCACATGCCTGCGCGGCGCAGTGCGGTGATGAAGTGGTCGTTGAACCTTGGATTACGGGCGTTTTGGGTGTGATACCCGGCCGTTCACGCCATCGTGCACACCCAAAACGCCCGCTATCCGCACCCGACGGGGACCGGGTTGTCCGGGGAGTCGTCGGCGACGACGGCACGGCGAGCGGCCCCTTCACCGCGGATTTCCGCCCCGTCGGCCGTGAGGCTCTTCTGGTCACCGCCCTGTGTGCCGGGTGCGGTGCGCGGCGAAGAAGTCCCAGATCACCTGGGTGGCGTTGATGTCGCGGTTGGTGGCGCCGAGGACGCGGGCGGGCAGGCCGGCGGTGGCACCGGGCCACGTGTGGCCGCCGCCCTTCACCGTGTAGAGGACGGTGTCGTTGTCTCCGGTGCACTGCCCTGCGGTGCTGCGGGTGACGGTGCTGCCGTCGTCGCTGTCGGTGTCGGGGAGTTGACTGGTGACGGTCGGGCCGGTGCAGCCGTTGCGCTGCTGCCAGAAGTCGAAGGTGTCGCGGGCCGAGAGCATCCGGGCTTCGGTCTTCCCGTTGTTGGCACCGCCGTCGAACGGCACGATCGGGTCGGCCGTGCCGTTGATCATCAGGACCGGGACGGACTTGGCCTGGGCGCACATGTCCTTCATCGTGGTGGTGTGCTGGGCGACGACCGTGGCGATGCCCGCGATCTTGTCCCCGAGCCGGCAGGCGGCCTGGAAGGTGCCGACCCCGCCCCGGGACGCGCCGGCGGCGAACACCTGCTCGGGGTCGACCTTGTACTCGTCCACCACGTCGTCGATCAGCCGGTCCAGGAACGCGACGTCCAGGTCTCCGCCCTTCCGGCTCTTCCTGCCCTCGTAGCCGTCGGGGTAGACGGCGACGAAGCCCTGCGCGTCGGCCAGGGCGTTGAGTCCGAGCGACCGCGAGAACTGGGCGGCATTGCCGCCCATCCCGTGCGTGGCGATCACCAGGGGCAGCCCCTTGCTGCCGCGGCCTTCGGGCACGTGCACGAGGTAGTCGCCGGTGCGCCCGTTCACCTTCAGGGTCCTGGTGCGGTCCCCGGGCGAGGGAGTGGCGGCGCGTGCCGGGCGCGGACCGGCGTCATCGGGCAGGGCCGCGACCGTGACGACGGCGACGGCACAGGCGGTGACCACGGCCACCCCTGCCAGGGCGGCCTTGCGACGGAACGACAGGGGCATGGCGCGACTCCGAGTTGGTAGCGTTTCGCTAGTAACGGAGATCGTAGCCATCGTCCCTGAGAGAAGCCTTAACGCGCGTTCCCGCTGGTTACAGTGATCGGACAGCCCGCGATGCCGCGATTCCAGGGAGGCCCAGTGGCCGACGAGCCAGTCCCCAAGCCGCGGCGCAAGCGGGACCGCGCCGCGACCGAGGCCGCGCTCCTCGACGCGGCGGTACGGCTGCTGCGGCGGGACGGCGTGCTGGCCGGGCTCAACCTGCAGGAAGTCGCCGCCGAGGCGGGGGTCAACCGGGGGCAGATCTACCAGATCTACGGCAGCCGCCAGGCCCTGCTGCGAGCCGCGCTCGGACGACTGGCCAACGCGGGCGAGGGCCAGGGCCGTGACCACTTCGCCAAGCCGTTTCCGCGACGGGCGCGCCCCGCGCTGCGCTGGACGGTACGCCGCTCACTGATGGCCAAGCTCGGCGCGCTCCTCGCGCTGGACGGCGACGAGGAGTTCCATCCGCTTCCCGCCGCCGTCCACACCCGGCAGGCACTGGCCAGGGACGTCGCCGACGGCGTGCTGCCACCCGGCTTCGACGGGGAGGCCGCGCACATTCTGAACATGTCGGCGGCGCTGGGTTACGCGGTCTTCCGCGAGGCGTTCGCCCGCGACATGGGCATCCCGCTCGACGAACTCGACGAACGCGTCCTCGCCGTCCACCGAGACCTCATCGACAGGGCCTTCCCCGAGCGGTGACCCCACCGGAGCGCGGCCCCTCCGTAAGAACCGCGCCACATTGGCGCATGAAGGAAGGGCCTCTTGGCGGCTCGGGGTCGCGATCCCGACCGGGCGGGATCAGGTCGAGTCGGTCATGCGGACGGACCGGAGCCACCGCTTCAACCGCCTTCAGGACCTGCCCCGGGCCGTCCTCCGTCGCCATCCGGCGGGCCGCCGCCCGGGCAATGTTCGCGTACCACGACTCGTTCACCACGTGCCGTAGCGCGTCGCTCAGGCGCTCGGCTGTCAGGGACGTGATCGCCCCCGCCTCCTCCGCGGTGGTCGAAGGGAATGATATGCAGTGGGTATCATTGATGCATGCTGTACGAGACGCCGCGCCTCGAGCCGGTCGACGTTGAGGTCCTGGAGCAGGTCAACGCCATGCGGGACCAGCTGCGCCATGCCGTGCAGCAGGTCCCGATGAAATGGACCCAGGACCTGCGCAAAGCGCTGACGGCGAGCGCGATCGCGGCGTCGAACACTATTGAGGGCTACCGGGTCGACGCCAAGGACGTCGCGGACCTGATGGACGGCGAGCGCGAGGTCGAGGCGAGCGAGGAGAACAAGACGGAGACCCTGGCCTACCAGCAGGCCATGACCTACATCCAGTCCCTCCACGACGTCACCGACTTCCGCTACAGCAAGGAACTGCTCAACGCCCTGCACTGGATGCTCCAGGGCCACCACCACCCGATCAAGACCGCCGGCCAGTGGCGCAAGACGCACGTCCGCATCACGGCCCCCGGCGACGAGCTCGCCACCGACTACGAAGGGCCGGACCAGGAGCTGGTCCCCGGCCTGATGAGCGAGCTGGTCGACTGGCTCAACGAGGGCGACCTCGACCACCACGTGCTGATCCGGGCCGCCATGGCGCACCTGAACCTGGTGAAGATCCACCCGTGGTCCGACGGCAACGGCCGGATGTCCCGCTCGCTTCAGACGCTGCTCATCGCCCGCGGTGGTGTCCTGGCCCCGGAGTTCTCCTCGATCGAGGAGTGGCTGGGCATGCCGGGCAACACCTGGGAGTACTACAAGGTGCTGCGCGAGGTCGGCGGCCCCGTCTGGTCGCCCGAGCGCGACACGCTGCCGTGGATCAAGTTCAACCTCCTCGCCTACCACCAGCAGGCCCAGCGGGTGCAGCGCCGTGTCGACCGCTCGAACGAGTGCTGGATGCAGCTGATGGACGCCGCCGAGGCCGGCGGGGTCACGGAGCGGCAGGTGACGGCCCTGCACGAGGTGGCGATGACGGGCCGGGTCCGGCGCTCGCGCTACGAGAAGGCCGAGGGGATCAACACCCAGCAGGCGACGCGGGACATGCAGGCCCTGACCCGCGCCGGGCTGCTGACCGCGGTGGGACAGACCAAGGGCCGCTATTACGTGGCCGGGCCGGCGTTCCCGAAGAACGTGCTGGCCACCGCACAGCGACCCCACACCATCATCAACCCCTACGCCGCGTAGCACTCGGCTGACGGAGTCGGGGCCGCGCCCCTTACTGGGTTGTGCCGCTTCGACGGGACGTCAGGGGTGTTGGCCATGGCGGTGCCGACGGGCGGTGGGTTGCGATCATTGACGCCGTCCGGTGGCTGACTGCTGCTGGGGTGACGGTGTTGCGGGAGGCCCAGGGCCGTCATGTCGTGATGGCCGACCCTGAGGGACATGAGTTCTGCGTCTGCTGAGTCGGTTGGCTTCGCCGGGGAGTGGGAGCTCTTGAAGCGGCCTGGGTGCTGGCCCCGGTCCTGTCGGCGCGGATCGGTTCAGTCGCGCCGGTGGACGGCATCGATCGCCTTCACGACCTGTCCCGCCCCGTCCTCCGACGCCATCCGCCGGGCTGCAGTCTGGGCCGCGTTCGCGTACGACGGTTCGTTCAGGACGTGCCGTAGCGCGTCGCTCAGGCGCTCGGCGGTGAGGGCCGCGAACGGGATGGGCCTCGGCGCTGTGCCCAGTGCGGTCAGGCGGGTGGCCCAGAAGGGCTGGTCCGCTGTGAAGGGGACGGGGACCGACGGGACGCCCGCGCGCAGTGTCGCCGCCGTGGTGCCCGCGCCCGCGTGGTGGACGACGGCTGCCAGGCGGGGGAAGAGGGCGGAGTGCGGGAGGTCGTCGATGGTCAGGACGTCGTCGTCCGAGGCGGTCAGGCCCGCGCGGCCCGTCTGGAGGATGCCGCGTACGCCCGCGCGGCGCAGCGCGGTCACCGCGAGAGTGCTCAGGTGCTCCGCGTCGTCCGCCGGCATGCTGCCGAAGCCGATGAGGACGGGGGGTGGGCCGGAGGCCAGGAAGTCCTCCACTTCGGGGGGCAGAGGGGCGTTCGCGGTGTGGGGCCACCAGTTGCCGGTGATCGTCAGGGTCTCGCGCCAGTCGGACGGGCGTGGGACGAGGACCTCGCTGAAGCCGTGCAGGATCGGCCAGTTCGTTGCTTGCCGGCGGCGGCGGATCGTTCCGGGGGCGGCGGGGGGAAGGCCGAGATCCGTTCGCAGGTCCCGTACGGCTTCGGCGAAGATGCGGTCCGCTATGCGCAGGGACAGTCGGCCCAGGGCCCGGTTGCCGAAGTGGCCCAGTGAGCGGGTTCCGCCGATCACCGGTGGGAACGCGCCGGTCGGCTCGGTGGGGACGAGGTACGCGCCCATGCTCGGGACGCCCGTCGCCTCGGTGAGGTGCCAGCCCAGTGGGGCCGTGGTGGTGGAGAGCAGGAGCAGTTCGGTGTCGTCCGCCAGTGCGTCCTTCATGCCCGTGGCCAGGCGTCGCGTGAACGCTGCTGCTGTGCGCATGAGTTCGCGCTTCGTGCGGGCCGGGCCCGCGCCGCGAGGGTCGGCGGGCAGGGGCCGGAACTCCAGGCCCGCCTCCCGTACGAGCGGGGCGAAGACCTCGCCCGTGGCGAGGGTGACGTGATGGCCGGCGGCGGTCAGGCGGGCGCCGAGGCCGGTGTACGGGGCGACGTCGCCGCGCGAACCGGCGGCGGTGATCAGGATCTTCATCGTTCGCCGCCTCCCCTGCGGGCCGCGTTCGCGTGGACTGCTGTGCGCAGCCACTCCGCCAGACCCTGGCGCTGCTCCGACGGCGGGATCAGCAGGGCGAACGCGCGCGGGTCGGCCGCGAAGTCGTCGGCGACGCGGATGTGCATGGCGGGTGGGCAGGGGGTGAACCAGTGCGTCAGGTGGGCGCGGTGCTCCTCGGCCAGCTCCAGCGCCCGTTCGCCGTCGGCCGGTTCCCCCGCGTCGAAGGCGGCCAGCGCGCGGGCGCGCCACTCGGCGGCCTCGGCCATGAGCTGCTGCCAGTCCTCCTTGGTGTGCGCGGCCGCGCTCGCGAGTGCCTGGCGGTGGCCGTCGCTGTCGTGCCATTTGACGGCGGCCTCGGTCGCGTAGCTGAGGTCGAAGGTGATCTCGCCGAACACGTCGAAGCGTTCGCGGGGAGTGAGCGGGACGCCGGTGTCCTGGACCTCCATGGCGTGCTCGGCGACCTCGACGAGGCGTTGGAGCTTGGCGATCTGCTCGCTGAGCAGTTTGTGCCGGGCGCGGAGCTGGTCGAGGGCGTTGGCCTGCGGGTCCTCCAGGATGGCCTGGATCTCGTCCAGGGAGAACTCCAGCTCCCGGTAGAAGAGGATCTGCTGGAGGCGGGCCAGGTCGGCGTCGCTGTAGAGGCGGTAGCCGGCGGGGCTGCGTTCGCTGGGGGTGAGGAGGCCGGTGCGGTCGTAGTGGTGGAGGGTGCGCACGGTGATGCCGGCGAAGCCGGAGACTTGTCCGACGGTGTACGTCACGGTGTACGTCATGGGGGGTGCCTTTCGTCGGGCCTACCTTGCGGCCTGACGTCGGGGGAGGGTCAAGGGGGGCCTTGGGGGCGGGGGGATTTGCCCCCGGCCCGCCCTTTCACCGTTTCTTCCGGGGCTCCGCCCCTCGGCCCG
>NZ_JAEAMR010000003.1:881718-959866 GCF_015999245.1 Streptomyces sp. AV19
GGGGGGGCGGGGGGGGTTATTTGCGGGCGGGGGGGGGGGGGGGGGGGGGGGGGGGGGGGGTTGTGCCCCGGCCCCGCCCTTTCACCGTTTCTTCCGGGGCGCCGCCCCTCGGCCCGGCACCGCGCTCCGCGCGGTGGGCGGGGGCTCCGCCCCCTGCACCCCCGCAACGCGGCTGCGCCGCGTTCGTCCTCAAGCGCCGGACGGGCTGGTTCGGGGCTCCGCCCCCGGCCCCCGCAACCGCGCTCCACGCGGTTGTCCTCAAACGCCGGACGGGCTGATTGGTGCGCGACGGCCATGGTCAGCGGCCCGCCCCCTCCGTAGAGTGTGATCACCCAGCCACCAAGGCGATTGGCCCGAAAGGGACTTGACATAGTCGCCCGCGAAGGAATGGACCCCATGTCCGAGACGCCCGCGATACTCGACCGCTACCACCGCGCCGTCCTCTCCAAGTCCGCCGACGACCTGGCCGAGCTCTACGCCCCCGACGGCGTGCACGAGTACCCGTTCTTCTTCCCCGGGATGCCCGAGCGCTTCGAGGGGCGCGAGGCGATCCGCGAGGGGTGCCGGGCGATCTGGGGGCCCAGCCCTGCCCGGCCGCAGCGGGTGGAGGAGGTCGCCGTCCACGTGAGCGCCGACGGCGAGGTGATCACCGTCGAGCACATCGTCCACGGGACCCTCGCCCCCACCGGGCAGGAGTTCTCCTTCCCCGGCCTCCTCGTCCTCCGCGTGCGCGACGGTCTGATCACCCACGCCCGGGACTACATGGATGGGCTGCGCGTCGCCCACACCATGGGCGTACTGCCCGCGCTCGCGGCCGCAGTAGGGACCTCCTGACGCAGCAGGATCACCGGCACCCGGCGCCCCGCCCGTGCCCGGAAGTCCGCGAACTTCGGCTCTACCGCGATCTGCCGGCGCCACAGCTCCTCGTACTCCCCCTCGTCGGCGACCTCCTCGGCCAGCACCCGGTACGCCCCGCCGCCCACCTCGGCGGTGAGGCGGTCCGGGTGCGCGCGGAGGTTGTGGTACCAGGCGGGGGCGGCCGGGTCGCCGCCGTTGAGGGCGAAGACGGCCAGGCGGCCGTCGTGGTGGCGGAGGTACACCAGGGGCGTGGTGCGCGCCTCGCCGCTGCGCGCGCCGACCGTGGTGAGCAGGAGCAGCTCCGTACCCGCGAAGTCCCCGCTTACCACGCCCCCGTTGGCGCGGAATTCCTCGATCACTCGGAGGTTGAACGGGTTGCTCATGACAGCTCCGACAGCTTCGCGAACTGGGCCGCCGTGAGGCGGACGTCGAGCGCCGCCGCGTTCTCCGCGAGGTGCGTCGCCGAGGCCGTGCCCGGGATGGGGATCACCGTGGGGGAGCGGTGCAGCAGCCAGGCCAGCGCCGTCTGGGACGGGGTCGCGCCGACCTCGTCCGCCACGGCGGCCAGCGGTCCGGCGTGGGCGTCGTCGAGGGAGACCGGGAAGTACGGGAGGAACGCGATACCGTGCTCGGCGGTGTGGTCCACGACCGCCTCGCTCGCGCGGTTGCTCAGGTTGTAGAGGTTCTGCACGCTGCTGATCGGGGCGATGCGGGACGCATCCTCGATCTGCTCGACCGTGACCTCGGAAAGTCCGATGTGACGGACTTTGCCCTCGTCCTGGAGCTGCTTGAGGGCGCCGACCTGGTCGGCCAGCGGGTACGCGGGGTCGACGCGGTGCAGCTGGAGCAGGTCCAGGCGCTCGACGCCCAGCCGGCGCAGGCTCAGTTCGGCCTGCTGGCGCAGGTAGGCCGGGTGGCCGAGGGGGACCCACTCGGTGGGGGACGGACGGGCCACGCCGACCTTGGTGACGACGGTGACCGACCCCTCGTACGGGTGGAGCGCCTCGGCGATCAACTCCTCGCCGCCGCCGAGCGCGTAGGCGTCCGCCGTGTCGATCAGGTCGACGCCCAGCTCGACCGCGCGGCGCAGCCGGTCGATCAGCTCGTCCCGGTCGTTCATGTCGCGGGCGGTGCGCCAGATCGTGGCGGTCGTGCCGCGCCGGTCCTCCGGGGCGCCGGTGAGCCGCATCGTGCCGTAGCCGATCCGGCGGACGGTCAGGTCGCCGCCGAGGGCGAAAGTAGTCTGGGTTTCAAGAGTTTCGGCAAGTGCGTCGTTCATGGAGAGGACGCTAGGAGCTCACATGGGTGTGAGCTTCAAGTAGGTGTGAGGGGGATCACGTTGAGGATCGGGGAGCTCGCGGAGCGCACGGGTGTGAGCGTCCGGCTGCTGCGCTACTACGAGGAGCAGGGGCTGCTCGTCCCGGAGCGGACGTCCGGCGGTCACCGTTCCTACGGGGCGGACGCCCCGCCGGCCGTCCGCCGCATCCGCAGGCTGCTGGACGCGGGGCTGCCCACGCGGGTGATCCGCGAGGTGCTGCCGTGCGTCGAGGGGGACGGGCTGTTCGTCCACCCGTGCGTGGGCGACCGGCTCCGGGACCAGCTGCGCGGGATGGACGAGAGGATCGCCGGGCTCCAGGAGAGCCGCACCGGGCTGGCGGCGATCCTCGCCGAGACGGAGCGCGCGGAGCTCGTCGGGTAGTCCGGGGCGGGTCCTGCGACCGGGGCGGGTCCTGCGGCCGCCGGGGCGACGCTTCACAATGGAGTAGGTGCCCACAATGAAGGCCGGTGCGCGATGCGCCCCGGCGGGCAGGATGGGGGCGAGGACGCCGGGGAGCCCACCCCGGGCGTGCGTCGTTCGGATGCCCGTGCGCAACGCGTCCGAAATCGTGTGGTGGGATGCTGATGCCCCCGGCCTGCCCCGCGGCCGGGAACGGACGGCCTGACCAGCGAGGATAGGTAGCTATGGATAAGCAGCAGGAGTTCGTGCTCCGCACCCTCGAAGAGCGCGACATCCGCTTCGTGCGGCTGTGGTTCACGGACGTGCTCGGCTATCTGAAGTCGGTCGCCGTCGCCCCGGCCGAGCTGGAGCAGGCCTTCGACGAGGGCATCGGCTTCGATGGGTCCGCGATCGAGGGATTCGCCCGTGTGTACGAATCCGACATGATCGCCAAGCCGGATCCGGGGACGTTCCAGATCTTGCCCTGGCGCGCCGAGGCCCCCGGCACCGCCCGGATGTTCTGCGACATCCTGATGCCGGACGGCTCGCCCTCGTACGCCGACCCGCGCTACGTCCTCAAGCGCATCCTCGCCAAGACCTCCGACCTCGGGTTCACCTTCTACACCCACCCCGAGATCGAGTTCTTCCTCCTCAAGGACAAGCCGGTGGACGGCACCCGCCCGGTGCCCGCCGACTCCTCCGGCTACTTCGATCACACCCCGACCGGCGTCGGCATGGACTTCCGCCGCCAGGCGATCACCATGCTCGAATCCATGGGCATCTCGGTCGAGTTCAGCCACCACGAGGGCGCGCCCGGCCAGCAGGAGATCGACCTGCGCTACGCCGACGCGCTCTCCACCGCCGACAACATCATGACCTTCCGGCTGATCATGAAGCAGGTCGCGCTGGAACAGGGCGTGCAGGCCACCTTCATGCCGAAGCCGTTCTCCGAGTACCCCGGCTCCGGGATGCACACCCACCTCTCCCTCTTCGAGGGCGACCGCAACGCGTTCCACGAGTCGGGCGCCGAGTACCAGCTCTCCAAGGTCGGCAAGTCCTTCATCGCCGGACTGCTGCGGCACGCGGGCGAGATCTCCGCCGTCACCAACCAGTGGGTCAACTCCTACAAGCGCATCTGGGGCGGCTCCGGCCGCACCGCCGGCTCCGGCGGCGAGGCCCCCGCGTACATCTGCTGGGGCCACAACAACCGCTCCGCCCTCATCCGCGTCCCCATGTACAAGCCCGGCAAGACCGGCTCCACCCGCGTCGAGGTCCGCTCCATCGACTCCGGCGCCAACCCGTACCTGACCTACGCCGTCCTCCTGGCCGCCGGCCTCAAGGGCATCGAGGAGGGCTACGAACTCCCGCCCGGCGCCGACGACGACGTCTGGGCTCTCTCCGACGCCGAACGCCGCGCGATGGGCATCGCCCCCCTCCCACAGAACCTCGGCGAGGCCATCGAACTCATGGAGCGCAGCGAACTGGTCGCCGAGACGCTCGGCGAGCACGTCTTCGACTTCTTCCTCAGGAACAAGAAGCAGGAGTGGGAGGAGTACCGCAGCGAGGTCACGGCCTTCGAACTGCGGAAGATGCTGCCGGTGTTGTGACGCTGCCGACGGCAGGCCGGTGGAAGTGGGAGGATCGGGCGCCATGGTGACCGTTCTGGACAGCCCAGGGCTCAGCTCCTCCCATTACCGCGGACTGCGCGACACGATCGAGCGGATCGAGGACGGCGTGCCCGGCAGGCTGGAGATCACGAAGGAAGGGCTCGTCCACGACCTGAGATCGCCTGTGGGGCCACATGCGATGACGACTGCCCTTGTGGGTCGCCGCCTGGAACAGGTTATGCCGGACGGCCTGCTCGCCCACGCGGGGGCGCCGGATGTCGAGGACGTGGACGAGGGCGTGCTGCGCCGTCCCGATGTCATCGTCATGGCCGAGCGGGACATGGAGGGCGAAGGTTCCTTCGACCCGCGCACCCTCCTCGCCGCCATCGAGGTCGTCTCCCGCTCCAACCCCGACAACGACTGGGTCGGCAAGATGCGGGACTACCCCTTGCTCGGCATCCCGGTCTACGTGATCTTCGATCCCCGCAAGGGCGAGGGGGCCGTCCTCTCCGAGATCCACCAAACCCCCTCCGGCCCCCGGTACGCCGTCCGCAAGGATTTCGTCTACGGCGAGGACGTCACGATCGGCGAGTGGACGATCTCCACGGAGGGTCTGCCCCGGTATCCGTAGAAGCGCCGCGGCGCATAGTCTGGGACGCCGGGAACTTGATCGAAATGGTCAGGCTGGAGGCGGCGGGACGATGGTGCCGGGACGCAGGAGCAGCACCTTCAGCCGGCTGGTGCGGCACGGGTTCACCGATCCCGCCGTCGCCGGGAGGCTGCTGGAGGCGGACGGGCTGACGGCCGTGCGGGACGATCCCGTGCTCCTCGACGCGCTCGGCGCCACCGCCGATCCCGACCTGGCGCTCGGCGGGCTCGTCCGGCTCGTCGAAGCGGCGGGCGACGACGCCCGGACGCTGCTGGACACCCTCGCCGCCGCCAAGCCGCTGCGCGACCGGCTGCTCGGGGTGCTCGGCGCCTCCGAGGCGCTCGGCGACCACCTCGCCCGCCACCCCGGCGACTGGCACGCGCTCGACGCCTTCGAGACCGGCGATCTCCACCCGGACACCGCCGCCTTCGAACGAGCCCTGGCCCAGGGCGCCGCGGCCGGACGGGAGCAGGGGCTCGCCCCGTCCAACGCGCTGCGCGCCGCCTACCGCCGCTGCCTGCTCACCATCGCCGCCCGGGACGTCACCGGCGCCGTCGACGTCGCCCAGACCGCCGCCGAACTCGCCGACCTGGCCACCGCGACGCTGCGCGCGGCACTGGGGATCGCCGAGGAGGAGCACCCGGACGACGCCGCCGCCTGCCGGCTCGCCGTCATCGGCATGGGCAAGTGCGGCGGCCACGAGCTCAATTACGTCTCCGACGTGGACGTCATCTTCGTCGCCGAGGCGCGCGGCGGCACCGCCGAGGGCCCCGCCCTCCAGGCCGCGACCAGGCTCGCCTCCCGGATGATGCGCGTCTGCTCCGACGCCACCCCCGAGGGCACCATCTGGCCCGTCGACGCCAACCTCCGCCCCGAGGGCCGCAACGGGCCGCTGGTACGGACGCTGAACAGCCACCTCGCCTACTACCAGCGCTGGGCCAAGACCTGGGAGTTCCAGGCCCTGCTCAAGGCCCGCCCGGTGGCCGGCGACCCGGGGCTCGGCAAGCGCTACGTGGACGCCGTCTCCCCGCTGGTGTGGCAGGCCGCCGAGCGCGACAACTTCGTCCCCGACGTCCAGCAGATGCGCCGCCGCGTCATCGCCTCCATCCCCGCCGACCGCGTCGACCGCGAACTCAAGCTCGGCCCGGGCGGCCTGCGCGACGTCGAGTTCGCCGTCCAGCTCCTGCAACTGGTGCACGGCCGCAGCGACGCGACGCTGCGCAGCGGCAGCACCCTGGAGGCGCTCGCCGCGCTCGCCGCCGGCGGCTACGTCGGCCGCGCCGACGCCGCCGCCCTCGACGCCGCCTACCGCTTCCTGCGCGCCATGGAACACCGCATCCAGCTCCACCGGCTGCGCCGCACCCACCTGGTGCCCGAGGACGAGGCCGGGCTGCGCCGGCTGGGC
This sequence comes from Streptomyces sp. AV19, assembly GCF_015999245.1. GTDB lineage: Bacteria > Actinomycetota > Actinomycetes > Streptomycetales > Streptomycetaceae > Streptomyces. Next base: position 887,955 of record NZ_JAEAMR010000003.1, read on the forward strand.
CGCTCGCTGGGCTTCCGCGGCGAACCGGTCGCCGAACTCGACCGAGAGTGGCGGCGGCACGCCCGCGAGGTGCGCCGGCTGCACGAAAAGCTCTTCTACCGCCCGCTGCTGGACGCCGTCGCCCAGCTCGAACCCGGCGAGATCCGGCTCAGCCCCAAGGCCGCCGGACAGCGCCTGGAGGCCCTCGGCTACGCGGACCCGGCCGCCGCGCTGCGCCATCTGGAGGCGCTTGCCTCGGGAGTGACCCGGAAGGCGGCGATTCAGCGTACGCTGCTGCCCGTGCTGCTGGGCTGGTTCGCCGATTCCGCCGATCCCGACGCCGGACTGCTCAACTTCCACAAGGTCTCCGACGCGTTGGGCAAAACACCCTGGTACCTGCGGCTGCTGCGGGACGAGGGCGCCGCCGCCGAAAACCTCGCCCGGGTGCTCTCCGCCGGGCGGCTCGCCCCCGACCTGCTGCTGCGCGCCCCCGAGGCGGTCGCTCTCCTCGGCGCCTCCGAGGGGCTGCGCCCGCGCGAACGCGACGTCCTGGAGCAGGAGACGCTCGCCGCCGTCGGCCGCGCCGATGACGCGGAGGCCGCGATCGTCGCGGTGCGCGGGGTGCGGCGCCGCGAGCTGTTCCGTACCGCCGCCGCGGACATCATCGGCGCCTACGGGCGCGCCGGTTCGGGCGCCGGGGCGACTGTCAACGGCGGGCACGGCACCGGCCCGCGCGGCGGCCGCTGCGAGACCGTCGGCCGGGCCGTCTCCGACCTCAACGCCGCTGCCCTGGCGGGCGCGTTGCGCGCCGCCGTCCGGGCGCAGTGGGGCGACACGCTGCCCACCCGCTTCGCCGTCATCGGCATGGGCCGCTTCGGCGGCCACGAACAGGGTTACGGATCCGACGCCGACGTCCTGTTCGTGCACGAGCCGCGCGAGGGCGTCGGCGAGGAGGAGGCGTCCAAGGCGGCCTTCGCCGTCGCCAACGAGATGCGCCGGCTCCTCCAACTCCCCACCACCGACCCGCCGTTGCCCATCGACGCCGACCTGCGGCCGGAGGGCCGGTCGGGCCCGCTGGTGCGCAGCCTCGCCTCCTACGCGGCGTACTACCGCCGTTGGTCGCTGGTGTGGGAGAGCCAGGCGCTGCTGCGGGCCGAGCCGGTCGCCGGCGACGAGGAACTCGGCCGCCGCTTCGTCGAACTCATCGACCCGCTGCGGTACCCGGCGGAGGGCCTCGCCGAGGACGCCGTGCGCGAGATCCGCCGCCTGAAGGCCCGCATGGAGACGGAACGCCTCCCGCGCGGCGCGGACCGCACGCTCCACACCAAGCTGGGCCGGGGCGGGCTGTCGGACGTGGAATGGACCGTGCAGCTGTTGCAGTTGCGGCACGGTGGTGCCGAGCCCGCCCTGCGCACGACGCGCACGCGGGAGGCGCTGGCCGCGGTGAGCGCGGCGGGCCTGCTGCCGGCGGACGAGGCGCGGATCCTGGACGAGGCGTGGGTGATGGCGACGAGTGTGCGCAACGCGGTGATGCTGGTGCGGGGGCGGCCGGGGGATTCCTTTCCCGGGGACGCGCGGGAGTTGGCCGCGGTGGGGCGGTATCTGGGGTATGGGCCCGGGCATGTCGGGGACATGTTGGACGACTACCGGCGGGTTACGCGGAGGGCTCGGGGGGTGGTGGAGCAGCGCTTCTATGGCGCGTAGGGGGTTTGTGCCCCGGACCCGCCCTTTCACCGTTTCTCGCCGCGCTGCGCGCGGGGTGCAATGCGGCTTCGCCGCATTGTCCTCAAACGCCGGACGGGCTATTTCAGCCCGTCCGGCGTTTGAGGACACCCGCGCGGAGCGCGAAGAAACGGTGAAAGGGCGGGGCGGGGAGAAACCCCTACCGGCCGACGGCCGGTACCTCCCTCGCCAAGCGGTACGGAAACGCGCCGTACCACACATACGACAGCCCGAACCCGAACCCCAGGCACAACACCCCACCCACCGCGTCCAACCAGAAGTGGTTGGCCGTCGACACGATGACGACAAGCGTCGCTGCGGGATACAACGCCCCCAACACCCGCACCCACCCCCACCGCCCCAACACCGCGATCATCACCCCGCACCACACCGACCACCCGATGTGCATCGACGGCATCGCCGCGTACTGGTTGGAGACATCCGCGAGATTGCCGGACGCCATCGAGCCCCATGTGTGGTGGACGACGACCGTGTCGACGAAACCGCCGCCGGACGTCAACCGCGGCGGCGCGAGCGGGAACAGGTAGTAGCCGAGCAGGGCGACGCCCGTCGTGGTGAAGAGGACCAGGCGGGCGGCGGCGTACCGCCCGGGGTGCCGGCGGTACAGCCACACCAGCACCCCGATCGTCAGCACGAAGTGGAGCGTCGCGTAGTAGTAGTTCATCCCCACGACGAGCCAGGTCACCGAATTGACGGCCCGGTTGACCGTGTCCTCGACGGCGATGTGCAAGGCCCGCTCCGCGCTCCAGATCCAGTCCGCGTTGCGCAGCGCCTGTTCCTTCTGCTCCGGAACGGCGTTGCGCACCAGCGAGTACGTCCAGTAGCTGATCGCGATCAGCAGCACTTCGAACCAGATCCGGGGCCTGCGGGGGGAGCGCGTTCCGCGCAGCGACGGGCGACGGTCCGCAGGCGGCCTGTCCGCTTCCCCGCTGGGCGGCGGGGCGGCCGTACGGCCTTCCAGGGTCCTTGCTGTCGCTTCACCCATAGGCCCACAGTGTGCCAGAGACCGGAGGAGCGCAGATCAATCCCGAGGCGGGTCCTGGCGGCTTTCGGCCTGATGCGTAACGGCCGCCGCCCCGGTGGAGCCCCGTACGACCAGCTCGGGCAGAAAGACGAACTCGCTGTGCGGCGCGGGCGTCCCGCCGATCTCCTCCAGCAGTGCCCGCACCGCCGCCTGCCCCATGGGCCGCACGGGCTGGCGGACCGTGGTCAGCGGGGGGTCGGTGAACGCTATGAGCGGGGAGTCGTCGAAACCCACCACGGAGACGTCCCTCGGCACCTCCAGGCCCGCCCTGCGGACCGCCCGGACGGCGCCCAGCGCCATCATGTCGCTGGCGCAGACGACGGCCGTGCAGCCGCGTTCCAGGAGCGCGGAGGCCGCCGCCTGACCACCCTCCAGGGTGAACAGGGAGTGCTCGATCAACTCCTGTGCGTCGTCCGCGTCCACGCCGAGCTGGTCCCTCATTCCGGCCAGGAAACCCTCGATCTTCCGCTGGACGGGGACGTACCGCCGCGGGCCCAGGGCCAGTCCGATCCTGCGGTGGCCCAGCTCCGCCAAATGGGTGACGGCGAGCCGCATCGCGGCCCGGTCGTCGGGGGAGACGAAGGGGGCCCGCACCTTCGAGGAGAAGCCGTTGACGAGGACGAACGGCACGCCCTGCGCGCGCAGCCGCTCGTAGCGCTGCATGTCGGCGGAGGTATCCGCGTGCAGGCCGGAGACGAAGATGATGCCGGCGACGCCGCGCTCCACGAGCATCTCGGTGAGCTCGTCCTCGGTGGAGCCGCCGGGGGTCTGCGTGGCCAGGACGGGCGTATAGCCCTGGCGGGTCAGCGCCTGCCCTATCACCTGGGCGAAGGCGGGGAATATGGGGTTCTCCAGCTCGGGCGTGATCAGCCCCACGAGGCCCGCGCTGCGCCGCCGCAGCCGCACCGGCCGTTCGTAGCCGAGCACATCGAGCGCGGCCAGCACGGACTGGCGGGTGGACGCGGCCACCCCCGGCTTGCCGTTGAGGACGCGGCTGACGGTTGCTTCGCTGACACCCGCCTGGGCTGCGATGTCGGCCAGCCGTGCGGTCACGGGAGGTGACTGTACCGGTCCCACTTCAGACTTCCCACCAGACGCAGGTCTCGGCGGGCAGCCGTACGGCGCCGCCGGTGAACTCCAGCGGGGCGGTGGCGAGCACCGGCCGCCCCGGAACGGTCAGTTCCACTTCTTCGCCGAGGGTGTTGAGGGTGCACTCGAACCCCGGCCGGGAGAAGGCGAGTACGCCCTCGGGCACGTCCTCCGCGCGCCAGGACATAGGCCCGTCGCCGAGCCCCGGCAGGCGCCGGCGCAACGCGAGCGCGGAGCGGTAGAGCTCCAGCGTCGAGCGCGGGTCGCCGGACTGGGCCGCGACCGACAGTTCACGCCACCGGCCGGGCTGCGGCAGCCAGCTGCCGGCCGGGCCCTCGGTCGGGCCGAAGCCGTACGGCGCCTCGTCGCCCTCCCACGGGATCGGCACCCGGCAGCCGTCCCGCGTGCCGTCCTGGCCGTCCCCCCGGAAGAACGCCGGGTCCTGGCGCACCGCGTCCGGCAGGTCCACGACCTCCGGCAGTCCCAGCTCCTCGCCCTGGTAGACGTACGCCGAACCCGGCAGCGCCAGCATCAGCAGCGCGGCCGCCCTGGCCCGGCGGGCGCCGCGCTCGCCGCCGCCGTAGCGGGTGACGTGCCGTACCACGTCGTGGTTGGACAGTACCCAGGTGGCCGGTGCGCCGACCGAGCCGGTGGACGCCAGCGACGCGTCGATGACCGCGCGCATCGCCGCCGCGTCCCAAGGGCACGTCAGGAAGTGGAAGTTGAACGCTTGGTGCAGCTCGTCCGGGCGGACGTACAGGGCGAGCCGCTCGGCGGTCGGCGCCCACGCCTCGGCGACGCCGATCCGGCCGCCGTCGTAGGAGTCCAGCAGCCGCCGCCAGGAGCGGTGGATGGCGTGCACGCCGTCCTGGTCGAAGAACGGCAGGACCTGGGCGCCGATGAGTTTGGCCTGTTCCTTTCGCCCGATGTCGGGCAGTCCGGGGGCCTTGACCATGCCGTGCGCGACATCGATGCGGAAGCCGTCCACGCCGAGGTCCAGCCAGAAGCGGAGGATGGACTCGAACTCGGCGGCGACCTCCGGGTTCTCCCAGTTCAGGTCGGGCTGCTCCGGGGCGAAGAGGTGGAGGTACCACTCGCCGTCGTCCGCGCGTGTCCACGCCGGTCCGCCGAAGACGGACTCCCAGTCGTTCGGCGGCAGTTCGCCGTGCGTCCCGCGGCCGGGACGGAAGTGGTAGCGGGCGCGGGCCTCGTCGCCGGGGCGCCCGGCGAGCGCCGCGCGGAACCAGGCGTGCCGGTCGGACGTGTGGTTCGGCACGATGTCGACGATGACGCGCAGACCGAGGCGGTGGGCCTCGCGGACGAGGTCGTCGGCGTCCTGGAGGTCGCCGAACAGCGGGTCGACGGCGCGGTAGTCCGCGACGTCGTACCCGCCGTCCGCCTGCGGCGAGGCGTAGAACGGCGTGAGCCAGACGGCGTCCACGCCGAGCTCGGCGAGGTACGGGAGGCGGGTGCGGGCGCCGCGGAGGTCGCCGATGCCGTCGCCGTCGCTGTCGGCGAAGGAGCGGATGTAGATCTGGTAGATGACGGCGTGGCGCCACCAGGTGTCCCGGCCGGACGGGGGGTTGGGGGCGTTGGTGGTGGCGGTGAGGTTCTGGGTCATGTGGGTCCTTGTGGTGGGTTCGGGTTCTGATTCGCGTGCGGGTCGGTGGGTGGGGTTTTGTGCCCCGGACCCGCCCTTTCACCGTTTCTTCCGGGGCTCCGCCCCGGGCCCCGCAACCGCGCTCCGCGCGGTTGTCCTCAAGCGCCGGACGGGCTGATTTCCCTGCTCGGGAGCGCACTTCAGCCCGTCCGGCGTTTGAGGACCAACGCGGCGAAGCCGCGTTGCACCCGCGCGGAGCGCGGCGAGAAACGGTGAAAGGGCGGGCCGGGGCAGAATCCCGCGCGAAGCGCGGAACCCCCTGGGGGCGGGCTACCCCTTCGTCCCCCCGGCCGTCAGGCCGGATATCAGATGGCGCTGCGCCAGGAAGAACACCGCCCCCGCCGGCACGGTGATGAGCACGGCCGCAGCCGTCATCAATCCCCACTCCGCCTTCTGCTGCCCCACGAACGTCTGCAGTCCCACGGCCAACGTGTAGTGCTCCTCACTGCTCATGAACTGACTGGCGAACGCCACTTCGCCCCACGCCGTGATGAACGAGTAGAACCCCGTCACCGCCAGCCCCGGCCGGGCCAGCGGCAGTATCAGCCGCCAGAACGTCCCGAACGGGGTCAGCCCGTCCACCCGCCCCGCCTCGTCGATCTCCGCCGGGATCGTGTCGAAGTAGCCCTTGAGCATCCAGGCGCAGAACGGCACCGAGACCGAGCAGTAGGTGACGATCAGCCCTACGTGCGAGTCGAGCAGGCCCAGCTGCCCGAGGATCGTGTACAGCGGCACGATCAGCACCGCCATCGGGAACATCTGCGCGACCAGGAAGGTCCACATCAGCGGCCGGTGGCCGGGGAAGCGCAGCCGCGAGACCGCGTACCCGGCGCTGGCCGAGACGAACACGCCCAGCAGGGTCGCCCCCAGCGCGACGACGGCCGAGTTGCCGAACCACGTCAGGAACGCGGTGTCCCCCAGCACGTAACGGTAGTTGGAGAGGCCGAGCCCCCCGATCCGCGTCGGCTCCTGCCAGCCGTCGCGCCCGTGCAGCGAGACGAGGACGACGTACAGGACGGGGAAGAGGGCGGTCAGCGACGCCACGGCCAACGTGGCGTGCAACGCCACCGACGCCCCGCGCGTACGGGACTTCATCGCACCGCCACCTCCTGCCGCGCCAGCATCCGGCGGTAGAACGTGGCGAACACCAGCAGCAGCGAGAGGATCAGGATCCCGTACGTCGCCGAGCCCGCGTAGTCGCGGATGCCCTGGAAGGCCAGCCGGTAGGCGTACGTCACCAGGATCTCGCTCTCCGAGCTCGCGCCCTGCCCGATCAGCAGGTAGATGACCTGGAACATGTTGAACGTCCAGATGGTGCCCAGCAGGACCACCGTCCCGCTCACCGCCCGCAGGCCCGGCAGCGTCACGTGCCGGAAGCGCTGCCAGGGCGAGGCGCCGTCGATCTCGGCGGCCTCGTGCAGCTCCGCCGGGATGGCCTGGAGCCCGCCGAGGAGCGCCACCATCATGAACGGGACGCCCATCCACACGTTGACGGCGACGGCCGCCGCCTTCTGCAGGGTGCTGTCGCCGAGCCAGTCGAGGGCGCCCACGCCCAGCCGGTCGAGCACCGCGTTGAGCACCCCGTACTTCTCGTTGAACATCAGCCGCCAGGAGAAGGCGCCGACGAACGCGGGCACCGCCCACGGCAGGATCAGCAGCACGCGGTACAGCCCGCGCAGCCGCATCGGCCGGTTGAGCAGCAGCGCCAGCCCCAGGCCGAGCGCGTAGTGCAGGACGACGCACGAGGCCGTCCACACCACCGTCCAGCCCAGCCGGCCGTAGAAGTTGCCCTCCTGGCCGGAGAGCACGCGCCAGTAGTTGTCCAGGCCGACGAAGGAGTACGTCGACGGGATGTGGTTGACGCCTATCGTGCGGGCCGAGTTGGCCTCGTTGGCGTCGGTGAACGACAGGTAGACGCCCTTGCCCAGCGGATAGCCGACGAGCACGGCCAGGACGACGACCACCGGCAGCACCATCGCCCACGCGTACCAGTGGGTGCTCAACGAACGGCGCAGCGTCATCGTCATGACGCGACCGCGTAGTCCTTGAGGAGCGCGGACTTCCACTCCTTCGCGGTGGCGTCCAGCCCCTCCCGCGGCTCCTCCTTCAGCGTCAGGATCCGCGTGTAGTGCTGGAGCCAGACCGTGAACAGGTCACCGCCCTGCGGGATCTGCGGGCGCGGGTGCGCGGTCGCCAGCGCGTCGTGGAACGACTTGCGCACCGGATCGGCCAGAACGTCCTTCGTATAGGCGGACGTACGCGTCGGCAGCAGCCCGAGCGCGAGGGACACCTCGCGCTGCCGCTCGCCGTCCGCCATGAACCGGGTGAAGAGGTACGACGCGTCGAAGTTCCCCGAGCCCGCGTAGACGACGAGGCTGTGGCCGCCCACCGGGGCCCCCGCGACCCCGGTCGAGCCTGCCGGGACCCGGGTGATGCCCAGGTTCTCCCGCTTGCGGAACGCCTCGCCGCCGAAGACCTCCTTGGTCGCCCACGGGCCGTCCAGCAGCATCGCCAGCTTCCCGCTCTTGAAGTCGGTCTTCAGCGCGTTGTAGCCGTCCGTCCCGGCCGGCTTCGGCGCCGCGCCGGACCTGACCAGGTCGACGGCGGTCTCGATCCCCTTGCGGGACGCGGCGTCGGCAATGGTGATCCGCTTCCCCGGCACGTCGAGCATGTCGCTCTTCTCGCCGTAGAGGAACGGGAGGGAGTAGTAGCTGTCCGGGCTCAGCCCGATGCCGCCCGCCCCCGTCTTCTCCTTGACCTTCCGCGCGACGTCCTTGACCTCCTGCCAGGTCGTGGGCGGTTCGCCGACGCCCGCCTTCCGCAGGAGCTCCTTGTTGTAGAGCAGCCCGAGGGTGTCCGTGACCTGCGGGACCCCGTACGTCTTCCCCTCGTACGCGGCGTTCTTCAGCGGCCCTTGGAGGAAGTCCCGGGGCTGCTGCAGGGCCGGGGTACCGCCGAGATCCTTGAGATAGCCGAGCTGCGCGAAGCCCGGCGTCCATCCGACGTCCGCCCGCAGCACGTCGGGCGCGCCCTTGCCGGTGGAGGCGGAGGTCTTGAACTTCTGCTGCGCCTGGTCGAAGGGGACGTTGACGTAATTCACCTTGATCTTCGGGTACTTGGCCTCGAAGTCCTTCACGAGCTTCCTGAAGACCGGGGCCTCGTTGGTGGCGTCCGAGGTGTCCCACCAGGTGATGCTGCCGCTGACCGAGCCCGGGTCCGTGGCGGCCTTCTCGCCGCTGCCGCCGTCGCCTCCACCGCTGCCGCCGCAGGCGGTCGCGGTCAGCGCGAGCGCGCCGACGGCGGCGATGATCGATATGCCTCTTCGCACAGGGATCTCCTCGTCACGAGGGCCGGTCCGGGGGTGGGGCGGCCCTGAGCTGAGGAGGAAGCTAACAGGCTGCAATCTCTTGCGAAAGAGGTTGCAAGAGGTTGCCGTCGTTTCCTCCCGTGCGTTTCCTCCCCTGTTAAGGACCTTGCGCGGAGTTGCGGCCGGGGTTGACCGTCACAGCAGGGGCACGTACGGTCTCGGGCACTGCGCCGGTGCCCGGCATCCGCAAGGGCCTTGTGGGGGTGGTGATATGTACCGAGCCGCACGCCGTGCCCTGCCGGCCGTTCTGTTGCTGCTGGCGGGCTGCCTTCTGTGGGCGTCCCCGCGGGCGGCGGCCGCTCCGCCGGGGCAACGGGACGTCACCGCCGTGCTGTTCCAGTGGCGCTACGACTCCGTGGCCCGGGAGTGCGCCACCGCCCTCGGGCCCGCCGGCTACGGCTACGTGCAGGTCTCGCCGCCCCAGGAGCACATCGCGGGCCCGCAGTGGTGGACCTCCTACCAGCCCGTCGGCTACCGGATCGCCGGACGGCTCGGCGACCGGGCGGCCTTCGCCCGGATGACGTCCGCCTGCCACCGGGTGGGGGTCAAGGTCGTCGTGGACGCCGTGGTCAACCACATGAGCGCCGGGTCGGGGACCGGTACAGGGGGCTCGGCGTACACCAAGTACGACTACCCGGGCACCTACCGGGACGCCGACTTCCACCGCTGCCGCCGCCCGATCGCGGACTACCGCGACCGCGACGACGTCCAGAACTGCGAACTCCTCGGCCTGGCCGACCTGGACACCGGCAGCCCCTACGTCCGCGACCGCCTCGCCCGCTACCTCGACGACCTGCTCGCACTGGGCGCCGACGGCTTCCGCGTCGACGGCGCGAAGCACATCGCGAGCACCGACCTCGCGGCGGTCAAGGCGCGGACCGCCCGTCCCGGGGCGTACTGGAAGCAGGAGGTCATCTTCGGCGCGGGCGAGGCGGTCCGCCCCGAGGAGTATCTGGACACCGGTGACGTACAGGAGTTCCGCTACGCCCGCGACCTGCGGCGCGCGCTGGAGCCCGGACACCTCGCGGAGCTGCGGGACTTCGGCGAGGGGCGGGGCTATCTGCCCGGCCGCCGGGCCTCCGTCTTCGTCGACAACTGGGACACCGAGCGGGACGGCAGCACCCTCAGCCGGAAGTCCGGTGCCGCCTACACGCTGGCCAATGTCTTCCTGCTCGCCTGGCCGTACGGCTCACCGGACGTCCACTCCGGCTACGACTTCGACGACCGCAACGCGGGACCGCCCGGCGGCGGGACGGTACGGGCCTGTTGGCAGGACGGCTGGACCTGCCAGCACCGATGGCCCGAGATCGCCCGCATGGTCGCGTTCCGGAACGCCGTGCGTGACGCGCCCGTCACCCACTGGTGGGACGACGGCGCCGACGCCGTGGCCTTCGGGCGCGGCGACCGGGGCCACGTCGTCCTCAACCACGGACGGACGCCCCTCACCCGGGAGTTCGCCACGTCACTGCCGGCCGGCGAGCATTGCGACGTGCAGAGCGGACGGCGGGTGCGCGTCGGCCCCGACGGGCGGTTCACGGCGACCGTCGCCCCGGACACGGCGCTGGCCCTGCTCGCCACAGGATCGGTCACGGGGGCGGTCACAGGGCCGGTCACAGGGTCGCGAGCGTGCTCACCGCGCTGACCGCGCCCAGGCACGGTCGCCGTGCGGACAGCGGCTCCCGGGCTCAGAGCGTCGCCAGCGCGCTCACCGCGCCGCCGAACGGCCCGTCCTCCGGCTCCTCCGCCAGGATCCGCCGCAGCACCGCCGCCATGTCGGCGTCGTGTGCCGCGCTCGCCGCCGTCATCGCCACGAACGCGTGGACGAGTTGGGACTCCATCTCGGCGCGGGGGATGCCGGTGCCGCCCCGCCACAGGCGGGACGTCGTCTCCGTCAGGGAGATCCAGGCACGCAGGGCGACCTCCAGGCGGGGGCCGGGAACGCCGACGGCCAGCTGGTCGAGGAGCTGGGCGTACGCGGCCTCGCGGACGCGGCCGGTGAGGTCGGGGCTGCCCCGCAGCAGGACGGCGTACCCGGCGGCGTCCTCCTCCGCGAAGTCGAAGAAACGGGCGATGACGCCCAACAAGACCGTCCCCGGCGGGACTTGGCGGCGCTCCGCGAAGAGCCCCGCCAAGTCGTCGGCGGCGCGGTGCAGTACGGCCTCGTAGAGGCTCTGCTTGCCCGCGAAGTAGTGGTAGACGAGCGGGCGCGAGATACCGGCGGCGGTCGCGATGTCGTCGAGCGAGACGTGTTCGGGCGGGCGCCGGCTGAACAGGTCGAGGGCCACGGCGATCAGTTGCTCGCGTCGCCGCGCCACGTCCATGCGGCGCCGGTTCCGTGTCGCGGTGGTCATGCGGGCATCCTAAGCGGTCGCCCGCGAGGAGGCTCACCGCAGTGGCGTCACCCGCGCACCGTCCTTCAATCGGCCACTCAACTCGGCCCGGGCGCCCGCCGGCGCGGGCCAGAAGGCCGTCGGCCCTTCGTCGGCCCCCTTCACCCCGCCCGTCGCCGCGATCGACGCCACGTCCTCGCTGCCCGCGGCCAGCGCGTACCACGCCCCGCTCGCGGAGCGCCACAGGCCGCCCGCCAGGGCGTGCGGGGAACGGACGCCGCACGCGGGGGAGTCCTCGGCGCGGCCGACCACCGCGGCCTGGGCGGCGGCCCGGGCCGCGGGGGCCTGGAACTGGGCGAGGACGTGACTGCCGGCGCCGCGCCAGGTCTCGGCGCGGGTGCAGTACCAGTCGGCCGTCCCGGCCACGCCCGGGAGTTGCTGGTGCGCGAAGTGCCAGAGGTTGACGGACCGCACGCCCTGGGAGTGCAGGGGCTGGAGCTGACAGGCGGTGTGGGACCACTGGGCGGAAGGGGCGCCGACCGCGCCCGGAGCGCCGGACGTCAGGCGCGCCGGGAGCAGTTCGCCCAGGTCCGTCGCCAGGCGCGGGCCCAGCTGGAGGGCCGGCCAGGTCCGGCAGTCGCCCGCCGCCGCGGGGCCCGCCACGGGGTCGGTCACCCCGTCGGCGTCCCGCCGCAGCGGCCGCGCGGCCTGCCCCGGCGCGAGCAGGTCGCGCACGGCGGCCGAGGCGACCCAAGGGGCCGTCAGATAGCGGACGTTGCCGTCGGTGCGGCCGAGGACGACGGCCGTCGCCGTGTCGGTGTCGGCCGCGTCCGCCCGCGCGAAGTCCAGCGCGGCCGCCCCCGAGCCGTCGCCCGACCGCGCCTCGGCGTAGCGGACGACGCGCAGACCGTCGTACAGGAGGACGACCGCGGCGGAGTCGACGTCGCCCGCGTAGAGGAGCTGGGCCGGTCCGGCGGCGGGACCGGCGGGGGTGCCGGGGGTGGCGGTCACGTGCACCGCGCCGCCCGGGCGGGCCCAGACGGTCAACGCCCGGCGCAGCAGCGGCTCGTCGTCGGCCCGTTCGCCGCGCGCCGGCCAGGACGCGAAGCCGGGACGGTCGGCGCGCTTCCACGAGTCGGGCTCGGCGCGCGTCAACAGACCGGGGTCCAGGGCCTGTTCGGCCGCGGCGTTGCGCGCGTACGGAGGGGCGGCGGCGCTGTCGGGGCCGCCGCCGGTGAAGGCCAGGAGCAGCGCCCCGCACACGGCCGTCGCGGCGACGCCGATCGCGGCCGCGCGCGTACGGCGGCGGCGCTGCATGAGGTCCGTGGGTCTGGCCTGGAGCGAACAGGGGTCGAATTCCACGGAGTTGAGGAGCGTGCCCTCGCGGGAACCGGGCGGGACGCGGACCGCCGTCGCCTCGGCGATGGCCGCGCCCGGGTCGTCCACCCCGGCGTCCTCCAGCAGCGCGCGCACCTCGCGGTCGGCGCCCAGCTCCACGGCGCGCAGTACGAAGGCGGCCCGGGCGGGGGCGGAGAGCCGGCCGAGGGCCTGGTCCAGGGCGAGCTCGTCGGCTCCCCCGGAGCGGGGGAACAGCCGCAGGCCCCACATCTGCGGGAGCAGCGGCGGCAGTTGGCCCGCCTTCGGCAGGGCGAACCGGGTGCGCGGACGGGCCGCGTCGAGGGCCGCGCGCAGCACGCGCAGGCGGACGTAGGCGTAGCCGGAGTCGCCGGCCGGAACGGGCTCCCCGGCCCCGGGCCGGGTGCGCGGCAGCGCGCGCTGGACGAGGGCGTGGGCGGTCAGGACGCGGCGGTGGCGGCCGAGGACCGGGGGGAGCACGAGGTAGCCGAGGCGGACGAGGCGGGGATAGTGCTCGATGAGCGCGGCCTCGGCCCGGTCGATGTCGATGGCGCCTTCGGTGGCGACGGCGCGCGGGCGGGGGGCTGTTGCTTGCTGCTCCACGTCCGTAGAACGAGTGAATGGTGCGATGGTCACCTCCACCCGTCAGGGCGTCCGGCGCCGGCGATCACGCCACGTAGCGCGCCCTGATCCGGTTCACCGCCGCGTCCGGCACGCCCAGTCCGACGCGGACGTACCCCGTCACGGACCCGTGCGTCCGCCGCATCTCCTCCAGGGCGGCCGCCAGATACGCCGGGCGCACGCCGAAGAGCGCGTCGGCGATGGCCCGGTCGCCGCCGGCGGCGGTGAAGCGGTCGACGACCGGTGCGAAGGCGGCCCGTACGGCGGGGGCCACCGCCAGGTACTCCGCCTCGGCGGTCGCCTCGTCCGCGCCGAGGAGCAGCAACAGGACGGTGGCGGCCCAGCCGGTGCGGTCCTTGCCCGCGGTGCAGTGGAAGAGCAGGGGGCCGCAGTCGGGTTCGGCCAGGGTGGTCAGCAGCCGGCCGTAGGCGCGGCACGCGGCGTCGGAGGTGACGAACGCCCGGTAGGACTCGCACATCAGCTTCTGCGCCTTGCCCCCGCCGAGGCGTTCCTCGGCGGCGGCCGGGCTGCCGAGGATCGAGTCGAGGCTCGCGGGCACCGGTTCGCCGCCCGGCGTCGCGCCGTCGGCCAGGACGTCCGCGACGATCAGCCGGGCCCCCTTCGGCAGCCGGCCCGGGCGCTCGCGGCGCTCGTGCTCGCCGCGCAGGTCCACCACGGTGCGGATGCCGAGCGCGGCGACGGCCGGGTCGGCCGCGGGGTCGTGCCGGTCGAGCTGCCCGGAGCGCAGCAGCAGCCCGGGGCGGACGGCGGAGTTGCCGGCGAGCGCGATGCCGCCGAGGTCGCGGAGGTTGATGATGGTCGAGGCGTCGAACTCCGGCATTGCGCGCTTCTCCCTTGTCGGCCCGTGGCTGTCGGCTTTTGGCAAGCTCTCGGGGTTTGGCAAGCTCTCGGGGGTTTTTCCGCTTTCCACTTTTATTGTGGAGAACGGTAGCCGAGGCCGCGACGTCACCCGTGGGCGAGGGTCCGTCGGCGCAGAGATCCCAGGCCCAGCCCGAGGAGCAGGGCGATCAGGTGCCCCGCGTCCGTGAAGCCGGGGCGGCGGGTGACCAGCGGGCGGACGGCCAGGGCGAGCAGCGCCGAGCGGGCCGCGATGCGCGGCCGGCCGGCGGGCAGACCCGCGGCGAGGAAGCCCGCGACGGAGTTGAAGCCGTAACTGGTGCCGACGTCGGTCGCGGACCGGGTGCGCTGCCCGGCCCGTACGGCGCGCAGACCGCCGTAGACGATCAGCGAGGCGCCCGCGTGCCCCCAGGCGAAGGCGCCCGCCGCCCACCACGCGCCGTACGCGTACTCCGTGTACCCGAGCACGGCGAGCAACAGCAGCGCGTACCCCAGATCCATGGGCGCCTCGACGACCAGGGCGCTGGTGACCAGGGTGTCCCAGCGCCCGGCGCGCAGGTTGTCCACATTGGTCGAACAGCGGCGCAGGAGCCGGGCGCGGCGGGCCGGGGACAGCAGGTGCCGCGCCGCGAGGGCGCCGAGCTGGACGCCGCCGACGTAGAACGGGGCGAACCGGGGCGGGAGTTCGGTGGTCATCGGGCCATCATCGGCCGCCCGCCCGGACCCCGCCAGCCCGATGACGTCTTCCCGTCAGCCACGGCCGGGACATCAACCGCGGTCGAGATAGGCGAGGACGGCCAGCACCCGGCGGTTGTCGTCGTCGGAGGGCGCGAGGCCCAGCTTGGCGAAGATGTTGGAGGTGTGCTTGGCCACGGCCCGTTCGGTGACGACGAGCCGGTCCGCGATGGCCGCGTTGGAACGGCCCTCCGCCATCAGCTCGATGACCTCCCGCTCGCGCGGGGTGAGCCGGGCCATCGGCGCGTCCTGCGAACGCCGCGACAGCAGCTGCGAGATGACCTGCGGGTCCATCGCCGTGCCGCCGCCCGCCACGCGGCGGACGGCGTCGACGAACTGCTCGGCGTCGAAGACCCGGTCCTTGAGCAGGTAGCCGACGCCGCCGCTGCCGTCGGCCAGCAGCTCCTGAGCGTAGAGCTGCTCCACGTGCTGGGAGAGCACCAGCACGGGCAGCCCCGGGGTGGCCCGCCGGGCGGCCAGGGCGCACTGCAGGCCCTCGTCGGTGAAGGACGGGGGCAGCCGTACGTCCACCACCGCGACGTCCGGCTTCAGCTCGGCCAGCGCCCGGCTGAGCTCGGGACCGCTCTCCACGGCCGCGACGACCTCGAAGTCGTACGCCTCGAGCAGCCGGACCAGCCCGTCGCGCAGCAGGAACAGGTCTTCGGCAAGGACGACACGCAACGTGGGACTCCAGGGTGAGGAAGGGCCGCGCCCCCCGCGGGCCCGGCGCTCCCATTGTCCCCGGGGGCCGGGCGGGCTCCGCCCCAGGCCATATCCCAGGCCATGCCCCAGGCCCCCAGGCCATGCCCCGGACCGAGCTTCAGACCATGGTGAAGTCCGCGAAGTCGAAGCCGGGGGCCACCACGCAGCTCACCAACACCGGCTCTTCGCCCAGCGGTTCGGCGTCCTGCCAGGCACCGCCGGGGACCAGCAGCTGGGGACGGTCGCCGTCCTCGACGCCCGGGCCGAGGACCAGCTCCCGGGCCCCCGCCTCGTCCGGCGCGCCGCCGCTGCCGCCCAGGCGCAGCCGCAGCCGGCTGCCGCGGTGCCACAGCCACAGCTCGTCGGAGCGCACCCGGTGCCAGCGGGAGCGCTCGCCGGGGTGCAGCAGGAAGTGGATGCCGGTCGCGTACGCCCGCGGCCCCGGGTAGCCGTCCGGGACCGCGTTGCCGGACGTCCGCCACGTCTGCCGGTACCACCCGCCCTCGGGGTGCGGTTCCAGCCCGAGGAGGCCGACCAGGGGAGAAATGTCGCTCATGGCCCCGACCCTCTCATCCGGCGGCGGACGCGGCCAGGGCACACGGGATCTCGACGGTGACGAGGGTCGGCCCGCCCGCCGGGCTGCTGATCGCCAGCACCCCGTCGAAGGCGCCCAGCCGCCGCTCGATGCCCAGCAGGCCCGTGCCCCGCGAGGTGTCCGCGCCGCCGCGCCCGTCGTCGGTGACGGCGACGCGCAGCATCCCGTCCGCGTGGTACACGTCCACCCGGACGCGGGTGGCCTCCGCGTGCTTGACGGCGTTGGTGAGCACCTCGCTGACCGCGAAGTAGGCGGCGGACTCGACCGGTTCGGCGGCGCGGCCCGGCAGGTCCACCGTCACCTCGACCGGCAGCGGCATGCGCAGCGCCAGCGCCCGGACCGCGTCCCCCAGCCCGCGCTCGGCGAGGACCGGCGGGTGGATGCCGCGCACCAGGTCCCGCAGTTCGGTCAGGGCCTCGGCGGAGTCGGCGCGGGCGGCGGCCAGCAGCCGCTTGGCCTGCGCCGGGTCCCTCTCGATCAGCGCCTCGATGGTGCCCAGGCTCATGCCCATGGCGACGAGGCGGGCCTGGGCGCCGTCGTGCAGGTCCCGCTCGATGCGGCGCAGTTCGGCGGCCGAGTGGTCGACCGCGTCCTCCCGGGTCTCCGTCAGCCGCTGGACGCGCAGTTCGAGCTCGCGCTCGTGGTCGGGGTGGAGCAGCTGCCGGGCGAGGGTGAAGTTGGCGCGCAGCAGGGGCCGGGCGGTGAAGAAGCCGAGGACGGCGAACACCGCGCCCAGGCCGGCCGCGAGGTTGGCGCTGGTCTGGCCGGTGATATGGATGAACGCGAACCACTCGTTGCCGCCCGCCTCGACGATCGGCTTCCACACGCCGCAGGCCAGCACGATGCCCCACGGGAAGTAGAGGAAGAGGACGGGCGGCAGGATCGAGAGCGTGAAGCCCGCGGTCATGTCCACCAGCAGCCACTGGAGGTCGCGCCAGGTCGCCTTGTCCTTCAGCAGGGCCGCGAGCCGCTCGACGTGCCCCATGAGCCCGCCGCGCTCCGGCAGCGGCCGGTAGGGGACGGGGATGGAGACGCCGGACCACTCCATGGCGTACAGCCGGCGCTGGTTGGCGTAGTGCCGCACGGCCTTGAGGGCGTAGGGCGCGGTGAGGACGCCGACGCCCGCCGGGATGAGGGCGATGGAGCAGACGGCGAGGGTGAACAGCAGGATCGAGGAGACCAGCCCCCAGAGCGCGAGCCACAGGGACCTCGCGGTGGCCTGCAGTGCGGTACGGATCCTCATGGTGCGGTTCTCCCGGTCGTGTCGTGCCTGCCGGGAGCCGTTCCCCCCGGGCCTGCCCCCAGTCTGCGGGACCGGCCCGGTCCGGGTCATTGGGCGTAGCCCGTGGCCCGGGGGTGTACCTGGCAACACCCCCGGGCGGCGCCCTCTACCACAGGCCGGACGGCCGTGGCCGGTGCGAACGTTTCCTCGCCACCTGTTCGGGGCTCCGCCGCGTAGGCCCGGGCGGCGCGGGGCAATCACCTCGCGCGTCACCGGTCCCGGTGCCGTACGGACAGCCAACCCCGGGAGACATCATGCTGCTTGTCGTCACTCAGCCCCTCGGAATGGCCATTCGGGCCCTGGGCGCCTTGGCCGGCAACTGTCTGTCAATGCTGCCGTTGGCCGGCTGACCTCCGCCCCGGGCGACCGGGCCGGTTCAGAGGCCGGACGGGGGCGCGTACTTGTAGCCGACGCGGCGCACGGTCACGATCGACTTGCGGTGCTCGGCGCCCATCTTGCGGCGCAGCCGCGCGACGTGGACGTCGACGGTGCGCCCGTCGCCCACGTGTCCGTAGCCCCACACCGTGGTCACCAACTGGTCGCGGGTGTGCACCCGGTGGGGGTGCGCCACCAGGTGGGCCAGCAGCTCGAACTCCAGGTAGGTCAGGTCCAGCGGCCGCCCGGCGATCCGGGCGGTGCGCTGCTCGGGGTCGATGCTCACCAGCGCGTCCCCGTGGCCGGCGGGCGCCGCGCCGTCCGCGCCGGGCTGCTGCTCGGCGGGCACGAGGACGAGGTAACCGACCATCGGCGGCTGGCCGGGCAGGGACGGCAGGGTGTGCTGCGGGGCGGGCAGCCAGGTGGCACCGGGGTGCAGCAGGTCGGCGACCGGGGGCACCTCGTCCGGGGCGACGGCCCGCAGGCGCTGGCGCTGGACCGGGATGCCGGCGGCGGTGCCGGCGGCGGTGCCGGCGGCGGGGGTGGACAGCGTACGGACAGGGTTCGTCATGGGGCTCAGCTCTTTCGCGCGGGGGAACGCCGAAAAGGACGTGCGATGCGCGGGCCTTGGCCGGTAATCGGTACCGGCGGCTGACTTCGACGTAAGGGGTCAGCGGGGGAGAGGGGCCTGCGCGGAACTACACGCGCGACAACACACTCGGTCGAAGTCGTGATGCTGGCGGGACGGCCAGAAAGGCTCAAGGTCGTTGCGACCCATCACGGTGTTCTGGTGGCTGCCCATGGCCCTATTGAAGCATGGCGGGCGGGTGGCCAGCAGCCCCCCGGGGCGCCGGGGCCACCGCTTCCGGCAGCCCCGGCGGCCGGAGCGCGCCGTAATCGTGGAAACGGCGCGTTCCGCAGGAGGCGCAGAACTCCTCGCCGCCGTCCCCGTCCACGGATTCCCAGCCGCCGGGGTGCGGGCAGTTCTCCACGAGCCGGCCCACCGCCCGCCGCATCAATTCCCGCCCCAGCGGCCGGTGTGCGCGACGATCCAGTGCGTGTACGCGGCGGCGGTGGCGTTCCCCGCCTTCGTCCGGTCGCCGCCGCCGGCGGCCGCGCGCCGCGCGGCGTCCAGCGCGACGCACTTGGCGCAGCCGGACTCGTACGGGGCGAGCCCGGCCGCCGCGCGCTCGGCGCGGGTCGCGAGCCGCAGGGCGGAGGCGTGGGCCTCCCACTCGGGAGCGTCACCCGGTCCGGTGGCCGGCCCCGGTTCGCGGAGCCGGGCGGTGTCGTCGGTGGTACTGATCACTTGGGCAAGCCGGTCCCGGCGCACGTCGATGACGAACGTGCCTGGTCTGTACGTCACGGTTCCCAGCATTGGGGTGGGGCAGTACGGTGGCCAGGGGTCGGGCCTTAAGGGCTGAGGGCTTAAAGCGAGGTCGAACAACAGTGCCTGATTCCAAGCGACTTGACCCCTCCCGGTCGTTCGTCGCGCAGTTCGGGGTGAAGCTCCGTGCGCTCCGTGATCAGCGAGGATGGTCCCAAGCCAAGCTCGCGGGGAAGGTGTTCCTGTCCCACGCGCGGATCGCCCAGTTCGAGTCGGGCGAGAGCATGCCGTCGCAGCGTCACGCGCAGGCGCTGGACGAGGCGCTCGGCGCGGGTGGCGCCCTGCTGGACGAATGGGACAAGCTCAACGACAGTCCGGACGCCAAGTGGGCCCAGAAACTGGTGGGCGTCGAGGCGAAGGCCCTTGAGATCCGGCACTTCAGTGATCTCGTCCCCGCGCTTCTGCAGACCGAGGGGTACGCCAGGGCGATCCTCGCCGAGAGTATGGAGTTCTACGGGGGAGACCTGGAGGCCAAGATGCGCTACCGCATCCAGCGACGGGCGCTGCTGGACCGGCCCGATGCGCCGACCTTCATGGGCCTGCTCAAGGAATCCGCCCTGAGCTGGGTCGTCGGAGGCACCGGGGTCATGCGCGAGCAACTGCTGGACCTGCTGCGCATGGCCCGTAAGTCGCACGTCAGCATCCAGGTCGTGCCCTTCGTGGGGCCCAGGTTCTTGAGCGATGTCGGCATGCTGACGATCACGCGGCTCCCGGGCGGCCGGGAGGTCGTCTACCGAGGCGGCGTCCAGGGGGCCTGGGTCACCAACCGAGCCGCCATCGCCGAGTATGCGGTCCTGTACGAGCGGGTCCAGCGTGGAGCGTTGTCGCCCTGCGACTCAATGACGTTGATCGACAAGGTACTTGGGGAGAAATATCCGTGAGCGTCGTACGGCCCCGCCTCGCTGCCGCTGCCTGGCGCAAGAGCTCGTACAGCATGGGGCAGGATGCGTGCGTCGAAGTGGCTTGCCAGTTCCTCGACGTCGTCCCGAACCGGGTCGCAGTCACCTGGCGCAAGAGCTCCTACAGTCACAGCGATGAAGACGCCTGCGTCGAAATAGCCGACCACGTCCCCGACATCGTCCCGATAAGAGACAGCAAGGTCCCCGACGGCCCAGCCATAGCGGCCGGCGCCCCCGCCTGGACGGCGTTCGTCGCGGCCCTCACCGCCGACACCATCCCCCCGCCCTGACCCGTGGGGCGGCATTGCGCTCTCCCGGCGAACCGTTTCGTCTCGGGCCCTCCGGGCCCAAAGATGGCGGGCTACGCGAGGGGGTGGGCGGGGCCCGGCTGTCGGGTGCGGGCGCCCGGGTGGCGATCGCCAGGAGAAGTGGGCAGTTTGGTGTGCCCAGCTGCCCGGAAGTCCGGCCGAGCAGACCCATATTGCCCGCAATTGAGAGGGCAACGACCTCACGGTCATCACACAACGCTCCAGGCTGTCCCGCCCCGCGTCCCGCGCCGCGCCGTCCCGCGCCGCGCCGTCCCGCGCCGTCCCGCGCCGCGCCGTCCCGCGCCGTCCCGCCCCGCGCCGCGCCGTCCCGCCCCGCGCCGCGCCGTCCCGCCCCGCGCCGCCCCGCGCCGCCCCGCGCCGCGCCGCGCCGCCCCGCGCCGCGCCGCCCCGCGCCGCCCCGCGCCGCCCCGCGCCGCGCCGCCCCGCGCCGCAGTCGGTCGGGCGCGGAGAGTCGAGGCCTGCGACAGCCTCCGGCCGACGGCGGCCGCCAGTCGGGAAGCCGGCCTCGCCGTCGGCGTCGACCCGCAGTCGAACGGCGGCCCCCGGCCCCCTCCTCGCGTAGCCGGCCCTCTTTGGGCCCGGAGGGCCCGAGACGAAACGGTCGGCCGGCCGAGCACAATGCCGCTCCGCGCTGCCGTCCCCGCCGACCCGGGGCCGGCGGTGCCGTCCGGCGGCTTTCGGGGTGAACGCACCGCCGGCGCGCCACGGTCGACCTGATATCTGTGAGGAGGGCACTGTGAGCGCACAGCCCATGCACCGGCACCCCCGCCATCTCGCAGCCGTCCGCGACTCCGGAAGCGCTCCGTACGGCGCTCGCGCGAATTGCCCCGGGCCGTCTTGCCGCCTTCGACGCGGACCGCGCACGCGAGCAGGCCGGCTCCGATCCGCTGCGCCGGTTCATCGAGCGGTGGGCCATCGAAGTGGCGGTCGAACGGCACCCGGAGAAGGCGGCACGCCTGCGCGCGCTGCAAGCGCGCGCCGAGTTGGTGAGTGACGCGGACGAGGCGCGTCGCATCGCCGTGGAGATCAGCTCGATCCGGGCCGGAGCGGCGGCCGAGGCGGGCATTCCCGCCGTCGGAGCCGGAGCGGAGCCGTCGGTGAGCGGTGCGAGGACGGGCTGAGCTATTCGAAGATCGTCAGGGACGAGGTCAAGGCGATGCCCAGTGGCCGGCGCCCCCGCCTGGGCGGCGTTCGTGGTGGCCGTGAACGCTGAGGCCCTGCGCCCTCGGGCCGGATTGGCGGGCGGCAAAGACCGGAGGCCCGTCGGCAAAAGACCGGCGGCCCGTCGGCAACGGTGCGGGCCGCCCCCTCCTCCCCTCGGGCGGAGCACGGCCCCGCCCCGGGGGTTGTGAAGGGGCGCAGCCCCTGCGGAAACGGTGAAAGGGCGGGGCGGGGGCAAATCCCGCGCCCCGCGCGGAACTCAGCCCCGCTCGCCCGCCCGCCTCGGCGCGGCCACCCCCACTCCCACGCCCACCCATACACATCCGCCCAGCCACGCCGCCGCGAACGCCCACCCCGCCACCACGTCCGTCAGCCAGTGGACCCCGAGGTACACCCGGGTCAGGCCGATCGACACCGCCCAGCAGCCGAGGGCGGCCACGGCCGCCCACCGGCCCCGCCCCCGTCCCGCTCGCGCCGCGACCGCCACCGCGAGCAGGCCCGCCGCCATCGCCGACGTCGTCGTGTGCCCGGACGGGAACGAGAAGCCGTCCGCGTGCGCCGCCCAGTCCGCCGCCGGCGGGCGGGGGCGGGCCGCGAGGGCCAGGACCAGGGCCCGTACGCCCTGGCCACAGGCGAGGACGGCCATGGCGGCGGCCGACCACCGGATCCGGCGGCGCCAGATCCAGCCCGCCAGCGCCGCGAGCAGGTACGGGAAGAAGCCCGTCCCGGTCGCGGTCAGCGCCCGTGCGGAGGTGACGGCGGCGTCGGGCCGGTGCGCGACCGACCACGCGTGGGCCGCCGCGTCGGGGGCGACCGCGTCCCAGCCGCCGTGCGCGACGACCGTGGTCACCACCGCGAAGCCGAGCAGACCGGCGACTGTCGCGATCGCGGCCGGGTGGACGCGGGGGGTGAGGGGCATCCGTGCACTCCGCTCGGTCGGGGGTGTGGAGGCAGTATCACCGCCGTGGCCGGCCCGCAACCGCGGCCGTGCGCATGCGCGGGGCGAAGGACCCTCCTAGCGTGGAAATGCCAGGTTCGTCACGTTCTGGATGGTCTGGAGGTCCGGCCATGGCCGCGCATGCGCACACGCTCAAGGACAAGGTCGTCGTCATCGGCGGCGCGTCGAGGAACCTCGGCAGTCTGATCGCGAAGGAGATCGCGCCGGACGGAGCGAAGGTCGTCGTCCACTACAACAGCGACTCCTCACGGGACAAGGCCGAGCAGACCGCCGCCGATGTCCGCAAGGCCGGGGGCGAGGCGATCACGCACCAGGGGGATCTGACCGAGGTCGCCGAGGTGGAGAAGCTCTTCGACGCCGCCGTCGAGGCCTTCGGCAAGGTCGACTGCCTGGTGAACACCGCCGGCATGGTCATCAAGAAGCCGATGACCGAGACCACGGAGGAGGAGTTCGACAAGATGTTCGCCGTCAACACCAAGGCGGCGTACTTCATGATGCGCGAGGCGGCCAAGCGGCTGGAGGACGACGGGAAGATCATCACGATCGTCACCTCGCTGCTCGCCGCCTACACCGGCCTCTACTCCGTCTACGCCGGCAGCAAGGCCCCCGTCGAGCACTTCACCCGGGCCCTGTCCAAGGAGCTCTACGGCCGCCGGATCTCGGTCAACAACATCGCCCCCGGGCCCATGGACACCCCGTTCTTCTACCCGGCCGAGACCGACGACTCCGTCGCCTACCACAAGTCGTCCGCGATGAACGGCGAGCTGACGAAGATCGAGGACATCGCCCCCTACGTCAAGTTCCTGCTGACGGACGGCTGGTGGCTCAACGGGCAGACGCTCTTCATCAACGGCGGTTACACGACCCGGTGAGGTGCGCGACCCGCTGAAAGTGGTGGTGGCACACCCAGGTTCAGCACGCACTGTCAACGGCGTGGCCCCCACTCGAAGATCGTCGGCATGGAGCGATTCACCGACAGAACAGCACTGATCACCGGCGGCACCAGCGGCATCGGCCTCGCCGCCGCCCGTCGCCTCCTCGACGAGGGGGCGTACGTGGCCATCACCGGGCGTGACGACGCCCGGCTCGCCGCCGCCGTCGAGCGGCTGGGCGCGGCGGACGGGCGCGTCCTCGCGGTCCGCGCCGACGCCGGCGTCCCCGCCGAACTCGACGCGCTGATGCGGCGGGTGGCGGACTGGCGCGGCGGGCTGGACACCGTCTTCGCCAACGCGGGGACCGGGGTCTTCAAGCCGGGGGCGGAGCTCACGGCGGAGGACGTCGATCACGTCCTGGACGTCAACTTCAAGGGCGTCTTCTTCACCGTGCAAAAGGCGCTGCCACTGCTGCGGGACGGTGGTTCCGTCGTCCTCAACGCGTCGTGGACCCTGCACCGGGGGCTCTCCGTCGCGTCCGTGTACGCCGCGTCGAAGGCCGCCGTGCACAACCTGGCGCGCACGCTGGGGGCCGACCTGGCCCCGCGCGGCATCCGCGTCAACTCCGTCAGCCCCGGCTACATCGACACCCCGATGTACCGGGAGGCCAACCCCGACCCCGCCACGGAGCCGGCCGTCGCCGCCGAGGTCCCGCTGGGCAGGCTGGGGCGCTCCGAGGAGGTGGCCGCGGTGGTGGCGTTCCTGGCCTCGGACGACGCGGCGTACGTCACCGGGCAGGACCTGATCGTCGATGGCGGGCTCGTCGGGTCCGTCCCGGCGCAGGGCGCGTGAGCGGGCCCGGGGCCCGCACGATGCGGGCGATGAGCCAGGACGCCTTCGGCGGGCCGGAGGTACTCAAGGAGGTCCGGCTGCCCGTCCCCGCGCCCGGGCCCGGCCAGGTGCTGGTCCGGGTGCGCGCGGCGGGCCTCAACCCCACCGACTGGAAGCACCGGGCCGGCCCCGCCTTCCTCGGCGAACCGCCGTTCGTCCTCGGCTGGGACGTCTCCGGCGTCGTCGAGGAGGCCGGCCTGGGCGTCACGCCGCACCGGCCGGGCGACGAGGTCTTCGGCATGCTCCCGCACCCGTACGGGGCGGGCGCGCACGCCGAGTACGCCGTCGGCCCCGCCCGGGCGTTCGTCCGCAAGCCGGACGGCGTCGGCCACGTGCAGGCGGGCGCCCTGCCGCTCGCCGCCCTCACCGCCTGGCAGGCGCTGGTGGACGTGGCGCAACTGGCGCCCGGACAGCGAGTGTTGGTCCATGCTGCCGCCGGCGGCGTCGGCCACCTCGCCGTGCAGATCGCCAAGGCGCGCGGCGCGTACGTGATCGGCACCGCGAGCGCCGCCCGCCACGCGTTCCTGCGCGGCCTGGGCGCCGACGGGACGATCGACTACCGCGCCACGGACTTCGCCACCGCCGTCCGCGACGTGGACGTCGTCCTCGACACCATCGGCGGCGACTACCGCGAACGCTCCCTGCGCACGCTGCGCCGCGGTGGCGTCCTGGTCTCCCTCCAGCCGTACGGGCGGCGCGAACTCGCCGCCGCGGCGGAACCGTTCGGCGTCCGCGCGGAAGTGATGATCGTCGAATCCGACCACGCCGGAATGGCCGCCGTGGCCCGCCTCGTCGAGAAGGGAAAGCTGCGCGCGGAGATCGCGGGCACCTTTCCGCTCGCCGACGCGGCGCGGGCGCACGCCGCGGGGGAGACCGGGCGCACCGCCGGAAAGCTGGTGCTGACGGTGGAATGAAATGCCGCAGATAAGGCCGCCGACAATGCCGCCAATACCGTTACGCGGTCCGCGATTTCTCCAGAATTTCGCCGACGATTTCGGCGACTTTCTCGGGTGACGGCATCGTCGGGTGATGCGTAGTCAGGCCCGAGTGAATGTCAAAGGAATCGTGCCAGTCCGGCTCGGGAATGTGGTGGCCGTCCTCGCGTATCTGCGCGACATTCCGCTGCACCGCCGCCTTGTTCCACATGGGCCCGCCCATGGAGGGGAAGAAGACGACCGGGAAGGTGGAGGAGAGGATCACCGTCGCGATGCGGTTCGGCGCGGCGCCCGTGGCGGCGTCGGAGAGGATGTTCGCGGTGGCCGGCAGGACGACCAGGATGTCGTGGTCGGCGACGAGCCGGGAGGGCTTGTCCGTCGGCCAGTCGGAGGGGGCCTCGCCGTGGACGACGCGCTCGGCGGCGAGCCGCACGGTGTCCGGGGGGATGAAGGAGGCGGCGGTGTGGGTCATCAGCACGGTGTACGTGCCGCCGAGCCGGGCGCGGAGGGCGTCGAGGTAGGAGGGCAAAGCCGTCACGGCCACGGACCCGGTGGCGCCGACGAGGACGCGCGGACCGTCTGACGGTACGTCAGTCGCATTTAACATAACTGCAATGATGCACGGAGCACGGAGCCGGTTCAACCACTTGGCGCGGCTTTTCAGTTGAGGGGTCCGGCACCCGCGTACAGCGGGTGCCGGACCCCTCGTCCGTTGCGTCCCTACCCCGCCGTCACAGCCGGTGAAACACCCGGATGGCAGGGCCAACCGGCCCTCCATAAAGGAAGCTTGGGGTATCTGAAAAAGAGGCTTGGAGGCTCCTTTCCGGCCAGTGTGCCAAGTGGGCAAGAACTTCTGGCGAGTTCACCAGGATCTCGCTCCGTGATCTTGTCAACGCGGTTTGTTGCAACTACGATACGAACACATGAAGTGATCTCGCCCGACCCACAGGTTGGTTCACCGCGGGAGCTTGACAAAGGCGCAGGCGGCCTCTCGCCGCCCGGAGCGCCGTCGTTCCATGGACCATGGGCAGCCGCCCGAGTATCCACGCACCCGCCCTTCACGGGGACCGGCCTGCGCACGCACGTCACGTGAACACCACGCATTGCGAAGCAGCCAGCGCGAAGCACTAGAGAGGCACGGGGACCTTTGATGGAAGACCTTCTTGTCGAGTTACGGAATCGTCGTGTCAACCTTCGCCCGAACGGCGATCGCCTCGACATCGAGGCACCAGAGGCTCCAGGGGCTACCGGTGCCCCAGGGACTCCCGACGACGCCCTCACGCCGCAGCTGCGCGCGGCCGTCGACGAGCACCGTGACCAGCTGGCCGCCCTTCTGCGAGGCAGGCCGCACCCGGCGAACCTCCCGGCCGCCGAGCCCGAACCGGGCCTGCGCAACGACCCGTTCCCGCTGACCGACATCCAGCACGCCTACCTCATCGGCCGCACCAAGGGCCTCGAGCTCGGCGGGGTGTCCAGCCACTACTACTTCGAGTTCGACGGCACCGGCCTGGACGTCCCCCGGCTCTCGGAGGCCCTCCAGAAGGTCGTCGAGCGGCACGACATGCTCCGCGCGGTGGTCCAGCCCGGCGGCAAGCAGCGCGTGCTCGACCAGGTCCCGCCCTACCGGATCGCCGCCGAGGACCTCCGCGGCCGGCCCTCCGCCGAGCAGGCCGAGGCCCTCGACCGCGTCCGCGGCGAGCTCGCCGACCAGGTGCTGCCCACCGAGGAGTGGCCGCCGTTCGACATCCGCGCCTCGCTCCTCGACGAGGACCGCGTCCGGCTGCACCTGAGCATGGACCTCCTCTTCGTCGACGTCCGCAGCCTGTTCGTCGTCCTCGACGAGTGGCGCCGCTTCTACGACGACCCCTCCTGGACGCCCGAGCCGCTCGAACTCACCTTCCGGGACTACGTCCTGGCCGAGCAGGCCCTGGAGTCCGAGGCCCTCGGCAAGCAGTCCGCCACGTACTGGCTCTCCCGCGTGGACGAGCTGTCCCCCGGCCCCGACCTGCCCATCGGCACGGCCCCCGAGCGCCTGGGACGGCCCACGTTCACCCGGCGCCGCGCGGCCTTCACGCCCGAGCGCTGGGCCGCGCTGTCGGACGCGGCCCACCGCCACGGCCTGACCCCCAACAACCTGCTGCTGGCCGCCTACGCCGAGGTGCTGCGCACCTGGTCCAAGCGCCAGGAGTTCACGCTCACGCTCACCCAGCTGCACCGCCTGCCGCTGCACCCGCAGGCGCAGAAGATCGTCGGCGACTTCCTCTCGCCCGGCCTGCTCGCCGTCGGCGGCACCGCCGACGAGTCGTTCGCCGAGCGCGCCGCCGGCGTCCAGCGCCAACTCCTCGCGGACCTCGCCCACTCGGCGTTCGGCGGCATCCGCGTGCTGCGCGAGCTCACCCGCCGCCAGGGCGACGGGCGCAACGTCTCGATGCCCGTCGTCTTCTCCAGCATGCTGGGAGCGGACGGCGACGCGGCGACCGCCGACGCCCTGCGGCTGTTCGGCGACGTGGCGTACGGCATCAGCCAGACCCCGCAGGTCTGGCTGGAGAACCAGGTCACCGAGGAGAACGGCGAGCTCGTCCTCAACTGGAACGCCGTGGACGGCCTGTTCCCCGAGGGCACGCTGGACGCCATGTTCGACGCGTACACCACGCTGCTCGACCGGCTCGCCCGGGACGAGGGCGTGTGGTCGGCCACCGGCGGCGTCGTCCCGCTGCCGGCCGCGCACGTCGAGGAGCGCGAACGCGCCAACGCCACCGCCCAGGACATCCCGCCGGCCCTGCTGCACGAGCTGGTCGCCGAGGCCGCCCGGCGCACCCCGGACGCGGTGGCCGTCATCTCCGACGGCGTGGAGACCACGTACCGCGAGCTGACCGAGGAGGCGCACCGCCTCGCCCGGCGGCTGCGCGACGTCTGCGGCGCCGAGCCCAACACGATGATCGCGGTCTCGACGCGGCCGGGCCCCGGCCAGATCTCCGCGCTGCTGGCCGTCCAGCACGCGGGCGCCGCCTACGTCGCGATCGACCCCGAACTGCCCGAGCAGCGGCGGCTGAAGCTGCTGAGCCAGTGCAAGGCCAAGGCCGTCGTCACCGAGGCCGGCCTGCGCACGACGCTGACCTGGCCGGACGGGCTGGAGATCGTCACCGCCGAGGACGAGGCCACCTGCGGCTACGGCGCCGGGCCCGTGGACAGCGTCCAGGGCGTGGACGACCTCGCCTACGTGATCTTCACCTCGGGCTCCACCGGTGAGCCCAAGGGCGTGATGATCTCGCACCGGAACGCGTCCAACACCGTCCAGGACATCAACCGCCGCTTCGGCGTGACCGGTTCGGACCGGGTGCTGGCGCTGGCCCCCGCCGGCTTCGACCTGTCCGTGTACGACGTCTTCGGCATCCTCGGCGCGGGCGGCGCGGTCGTCGTCCCCGAGCCCAAGCGGGCCAACGACCCGGCGCACTGGACCGAGCTCATCGACCGGCACAAGGTCACCGTCTGGGACAGCGTGCCCGCGCCGATGCGCATGTGGGTCGAGACGCTGACCGACGCCGCCCCCGGCACCGGCGCGAGCCTGCGGCTCGCCCTGCTCAGCGGCGACTGGATCCCGCTGGACCTGCCCGGCCGGCTCCGCGAGCACCTCCCGGAGCTGAGGGCGATGAGCCTCGGCGGCGCCACCGAGGGCTCGATCTGGTCGATCCACTACCCGATCGGCGAGGTCTCGGCCGACTGGTCGAGCATCCCCTACGGCAAGCCGCTCGCCAACCAGACCTTCCACGTCTACAACGAGTGGCTGGAACCCTGCCCGACCGGGGTGACCGGAGAGCTCTACATCGGCGGCACGGGCGTCGCCCAGGGCTACTGGGCCGACCCGGTCCGCACGGCGGAACGATTCATCACCCACCCCGCCACCGGCGAGCGGCTCTACCGCACCGGCGACCTGGGCCGCTACCAACCCGGCGGCAACATCGAGATCCTCGGCCGCACCGACTTCCAGGTGAAGATCAACGGCTACCGGGTCGAGCTCGGCGAGATCGAGGCCACCCTGCTGCGCCAGGAGGGCGTCCGCCAGGCCCTGGTGACCGCCCCGGCCCACCCGCGCACCGGCCAGCGGCAGCTCGCCGCGTACCTGGTCACCGACGGCGCGGGCGCCGCGCACCTCGAACCGGCCGCGCTGCGCGAGACGCTGGCGGGCGCGCTGCCCAGCTACATGGTGCCCACGCACTACATCCCCCTCGACGCCGTGCCGCTGACCCCCAACGGCAAGGTCGACCAGGCCGCCCTGCCCACCCCGTGGCAGGAGGCGGAAGGCGCGGACGGCCGCGTCTCGCCCCGCAACGACATCGAGGAGCGGCTCCTCGCCCTGTGGGCCGAGCAGCTGGGCCACGGCGACTTCGGCATCGAGGACGGCTTCTTCGACGTCGGCGGCGACTCGCTGCACGCGGTGGGCATCATCGGCCACCTGCGCACCGAGTTCGGCATCGACGCCTCCGCCGAACAGGAGATCATCGAGGGCCTGTTCATGAACTCGACCATCGCGGACTTCGCCGAGATCATCGTCTCCCTGAAGGAGGCCGGGGCATGACCGACGCCACCTGGGACTACGTGATCGTCGGCGGCGGCTCCGCCGGCACGGTCACCGCCACCCGGCTCGCGGCCGACGGCGGGACGCGGGTGCTCCTCCTGGAGGCCGGCGGCGACCAGCCGTCCCCCCGGGAGAAGACCCACCCGCTCGCCGACGCCAGCCGGCTCATCCTGCGCGACTACAACTGGGACTACCTGGCCAACCTCCGCGGCAGCAGCCGCCTGGAGGACCTGGTGGCCGCCGGCCCCGAGGGCCGCGCCCGGGTCGCCGAGGCCGCCGCGGCCAAGGTGCCGCGGGCCCTGTGGGGACGCTTCCCCTACCAGCTGGGCAAGGTCATGGGCGGCGGCTCGGCCGTCAACGGCGCCATCGCCCTGCGCGGTCTGCCCCGCGACTTCGAGGAGTGGGTCCGCCTCGGCAACCCCGAGTGGTCCTGGGAGCACGTCCTCCCGTACTACCGGGAGATCGAGACCGACTCCGGCATGTCCGCAGAACTCCACGGCGACAGCGGCCCGATGCCCATCCGCCGGGTCGGGCGCGAGCACCTGCACGAGATCGACACGGCGTTCTGGAACGAGTGCGTCCGGCTCGGCCTGCCGGAGCTGGACGACCTCAACGGCGGCCGGGAGGCCGGCGTCGGCGTCATCCCCAGCAACGCGGTGGACGGCGAGCGGATGGACACCGCCACCACCTACCTCGCCACCGCCCGGCACCTGCCCAACCTGGAGATCCGCACCGGCGTCAAGGTCACCCGCGTCCTGTTCGAGGGCAACCGCGCCACCGGCGTGGAGATCCTCACCGACGAGGGCCTGTCGGCCGTGCGCGCCACCGACGTCATCCTCAGCGCGGGCGCGGTCGGCACCCCGGTCGTCCTGATGCGCTCCGGCGTCGCCGCCGCCGGGCTGAGCGAGTCCCTGGGCGTCGCGCCCGTCGTGGACCTGCCGGGCGTCGGCGAGAACCTCGTCGACCACCCCTCCGTCGTCATCTGGTCCAAGCCCAAGCCGGGCGTCTGCACGGCCGGCCTGCCCTGGCGGACCGTCGCGTCCCGCATGTCCAGCGGCTTCGACGACGACACGGACATCCAGGTCGGCCTGCTCAACAACGTCGAGAGCTCGACGGTGCCGGGCTTCGAGGACCGGCTGGACTGGCCCCTGGTCGTGGGCGTCTCGGTGATGCTGCTCCGGCCCGTCTCGCGCGGCCGCGTCTTCATCGAGGACGCCGACCCGACCAGCAGGCCCGTCATCGAACTCGGCCTCGGCACGGTCGAGGAGGACGTGGACCGCCTCTGCCACGGCGTCCGCAAGGCCTGGAGCATCCTGCGGCAGCCGGCGCTCGCCGACCGCTTCGAGGAGACCCAGTTCTGGACCGACAGGATGGTGGCGAACGACCGCATCCTGCGCAGCGGGGTCAGGAACATCATGAACCCCGGCTGGCACGCGGCCGGTTCGTCCCGGATGGGCCCCGCGAGCGACCCGATGGCGGTCGTGGACCAGGAGGGCCGGGTGCACGGCACGGAGAACCTGCGGATCATCGACGCGTCCGTCTTCCCGTCGATGCCCAGCGTGCCGACCAACCTGACCACCATCATGCTGGCCGAGCGGATCGCGGGGAGCACCAAGCAGTGAACGGCGAGCAGCCCGTACGGCTCTACTGCTTCCCGCACGCCGGCGCCACCTCGGTGGCGTACCGGCCCTGGAAGGCCCTGGGGACGGACCGTCTGACGATCGTCGCCGTGGACCAGCCGGGCCGCGGGACCCGCAGACGGGAGACCCGCACCGAGGACTTCCGCCAACTCGTGGAGTCGACGGCCGCGTTCGTGGCCGACGACCTGCGCCGCGCCCGCGAGGAGACCCCGGGCGCGCGCTGGGCCACCTTCGGGCACAGCTTCGGCGCGACGCTGAGCCTCGCGGTGGCCGCCGCGGTGGAGCGGGCCGTGGGGGAGGCGCCGGTGCGCGCCTTCCTCTCGGCGGCGCTCCCGCCGGGGCTGCAGAAGCCCGACGACACCGACGCGCTCAGCGACGAGCAGCTGCTGGAGAAGATCGCGGCGGACGGCGGGACGGCGCGCGAGCTGCTGTCCAACAGCGCGATGAGCGCCTTCCTGGTGCGGCTGATGCGCGAGGACTACGTCGTGCGGCGGCAGTTCCCCCAGGAGGCCGGCGGTCTGCGCGTCGGCTTCCCGCTCACGCTGATCGCGGCCCGGGACGACGTCTACGTGACGCCCGGCCGGATGTGGCGGTGGGCCGAGCACAGTGAGGTCCCCGCCCGGCGGGTGGAGATCGACGGCGGCCACTTCGCCGCCGTGCAGGAACCCGCGGCGGTCGTGGCGATCGTGGGCGAGGACATCGGGGAAGGGGAGCGCTAGAGATGCAGACCACCGTGTACGAGGCGCAGCACGAGGAGTTCCGGCAGCTGTGCCGCACGTTCCTGGCGCGCGAGGCGATCCCGTACCACGACCAGTGGGAGCGGGACGGCATCATCGGCCGCGAGCTGTGGACGAAGGCCGGGGCCGCCGGGCTGCTGGGCATCGGCGTGCCCACCGAGTACGGCGGGGGCGGGGAGAGCGACTTCCGCTACCCGGCCGTCCTCTCCGAGGAGTTGATCCGGGCCCGGGTCACCGCGCCGGGCTTCGTCGCCCACAACGACGTCATCGCCACCTATCTGTCCGGCCGGACCACGCCCGAGCAGCGCAAGCGCTGGCTGCCCGGGCTGTGCTCCGGTGAGCTGATCGCGGCCATCGCGATGAGCGAGCCGGACGCCGGGTCCAACGTCGCCGACATCCGCACCACCGCGGTGCGGGACGGGGACTTCTACGTCCTCAACGGGCAGAAGACCTTCATCACCAACGGCGAGAACGCCGACGTGATCGTGGTGGCGGCCAAGACCGAGCCCAAGCGCGGCGGCCAGGGGATCAGCCTGATCGTCGTCGAGCGGGACACCCCGGGCTTCACCCGGGGCCGGCGCATGGAGAAGCTGGGCTGGACGGCCAGTGACACCTGCGAGCTGTTCTTCGACGACTGCCGGGTGCCGGCCTCCAACCTGATCGGCAAGGAGAACGTGGGGATGGCCTACCTGATGGCCGGCCTCCCGCGCGAGCGGCTCAGCATCGCCACGGTGGCGGTCGCCGCGGCCGAGAAGATGCTGGCCGACACGCTGGAGTACGCCCGCGGCCGGGAGGCGTTCGGGCAGTCCATCGGGAGCTTCCAGCACAACCGCTTCCAGCTCGCCACGCTGGACACCGAGATCACCATCGCCCGGGTCTTCCTCAACCACTGCGTCACCGAGCTCAACGCCGGGCGCCTGACGGTGGCCGACGCGGCCAAGGCCAAGTGGTGGACCACCGAGCTCCAGGTCGAGGTCGCCAACCGCTGCCTGCAACTGTACGGCGGCTACGGCTACTTGAAGGAGAGCCCGATCTCCCGCGAGTGGGCCAACAGCCGGGTCCAGACGATCTACGGCGGCACCACCGAAATCATGAAGGAACTCATCGGCCGCTCACTGGGCCTGTGAGAGGCCCGAACGCCCGGCGTATCCGGCATGTCCAGCACGCTCGGCACGACCGGCACGCCCAGCACGCCCGGCATGTTCAGCATGTTCAGCAAGGGAAGGGACGTACCCCCCACATGAACCACCCCGGCGAATCCCTGCACGCGGGAACCGACGGACTCACCGTCTCGGTCGCCACGCTGGAGGAATGGCGGCACGTGGAGGAGTGGGCCAACGGCGAGGGGTGGAACGTCGGCCTCGGCGACGTGGCCTGCTTCCACGCCACCGACCCGGCCGGCTTCTTCCTCGCCCGCCTCGGCACGACCCCGGTCGCCGCGATCTCGGTCGTCAACTACTCCGACACCTACTCCTTCATGGGCCACTACCTGGTCCACCCCGACCTGCGCGGACAGGGCCTGGGCCTGGCGACCTGGGAGGCGGCCTTCCCCCACGCGGGGAACCGGGTCATCGGCCTGGACGCCGCGCTGCCCCAGCGCTCCAACTACGCGAAGCACGGCTTCCGCGCCGTGTGGGACACCATCCGCTACGGCGGCGTCCTCACCCGGCCGGGCCGGATCGCCGAGGGCACCGTGCGGATCGGTCCCGGGCACCTGGACGCGGTCGCCGCCTACGACCGCGGCTGGTGCCCCGCCGACCGCGGCGACTTCGTACGGCGCTGGCTGACGGCCCCCGGGCACGTGGGCCACGCGACGGTGCGGGACGGCGAGGTCACCGGCTACGGGGTGATCCGGCCGGCCCAGGAGGGCCACCGGATCGGCCCGCTCTTCGCCGACACCCCCGAGGAGGCCGAGGCGCTCCTCGACACCCTCACCGCGGACCTGGGCCCCGGGGCGGGGCTCTCGCTGGACATGCCCGAGCCGCAGACGGCCGGCGGCGAGCTGGTGCGGGCCCGTGGCCTCACCGAGCGCTTCCGCACCGTGCGGATGTACAACGGCGAGGTCCCCTGGAGCCGCGCCGGCCAGGCCTACGCGACCACCACGCTCGAACTCGGCTGACCACCCCGGAAATCGGATCGACCGGAACGTAATCTCAGGAGGTGCACGATGGCGGACTCCACTCCGACCATGTACGAGTGGATGGGGGGTGCCGAGGTCCTGGAGAAGCTCACCGAGGCGTTCTACGCGAAGGTGCGCAAGGACGAGATCCTCGCCCCGCTCTTCGCGCGGATGGCGGACGACCACCCGCAACACGTGGCGACGTTCCTCGGCGAGGTCTTCGGCGGCCCCACCAAGTACACGGAGGAACACGGCGGTTACCCGCGCATGCTCTCCCGGCACATCGGCCGGCAGATCAAGCCGGAGCAGCGCCACCGCTGGGTCGAGCTGATGCGGCAGGCCGCCGACGAGGTCGGGCTGCCGCAGGACGCGGAGTTCCGCTCCGCGTTCAACGCCTACATCGAGTTCGGCTCGCGGCGCGCGATGGCCAACTCGCAGAAGGACGCCGAGCTCGGCAGCCGCACGACCATCAAGATCTGGGGCTGGGGCGAGGCGCCTCCCGGCTCCGACTGAGCGGCACGTGAAGGGGCCCGGCACGCGGATCGCGTGCCGGGCCCCGCGGTGTTCCCGGGACGGGCCGGACGGGGGGACGGTCAGTCCCGGGAACAGGCTCTGGCGGTGTGGACCGTGGTGGCGCTCAGATAGAAGGCGTCCGGGCGCCACAGGATGCCCGTGCAGGCGTCGCCGTCCACCAGACGCTCCAGCGTCGCGCGGTCCCCGGCGTCCAGCCGGTCGCCGATCCGCTCGCGCAGCCGCGTCAGATGGCCGTGCAGGTGCTCGCGGGCCGGCAGGCCCAACGGGGTGGGCAGGTCGGTGAGGAACGTCCGCGTCCCGGTCGGGATGAGCCCGGCCCGCGCGAGCATCGCGGGCCAGTCCTCGACGGCGGCGGACGCACCGGGCAGCCCGCCGCGCATCTCCGTGAACCAGTCCTCCTGGGCCGCCTCCAGCCGGGCCTGCAGGCCCGGCCGGCCCATGCCGATGTCGCGCGGCAGGAAGCGCGGCGGCAGCCCGCGCTCGGCCACCGCGAGCACCCCGCCGCGCCGCAGCCGGGAGGCGAGGGCGTCCAGCGCGGCCTGCTGGTCGCCGAGGTGGTGGACGACGTTGCCCGCCCAGATCACGTCCGCCGTGCCCAGCGCGTCGAACTCCGCGGGCAGCTCGGCCCGTTGGACGGTCACGCGGCCCGACACGTGCCGGCGCGCGGCGCGCGGGCGCACCCGGTCCAGCACGGCGGGGTCCCGGTCCAGGGCCACGACCTCGGCCCGGGGGAAGGCCCGGGCGAGCAGACAGGTGCCCACCCCCGGTCCGCAGCCGACGTCGAGGACCCGGCCGACCGCCTCGTCCACGCCGTCCCCGGCACAGACCAGGCCCCGCAGCCACGCCACGGCCTCCTCCAGCGAGGAGGTGTGCAGCTCGGCCTCGCGCTCCAGCTGGGCGGCCGGGGCGTCGTGCTCGATGTCCCCGGATTGGTGTGGGTTCATTGGCTGTTCCTGTTCCGGGCGGGGCGGGCTGGGATCAGCGGAGGTAGGCGGCGAGGGTCCGCTCGAGGACGGGCTTGGGGGAGGCGCCGACCCACTGCTCCTTGCGCTCGCCGTCGGCGTAGACGATGAACGCGGGGATCGACGAGACGCCGTGCTGGATCGCGAGCGAGGGCTCGTCGTCGACGTTGACCTTGACGACGTCCAAGTGGCCGGTCTGCTCGGCGGCGAGCTGCTCGATGATCGGGGTCATCATCCGGCACGGCGCGCACCAGGGGGCCCAGAACTGGATGAGCACGGGCGTGCCGGCCTGCAGGACGCGGGTCGGGAAGGCGTCCTCGGTGAGGGCGTCCACGGGCTTGGCCATGACGGGTTACTCCTTGTACGGGTGGAGGTGGTGCGGTGAGCGGGGTCAGGGGGTGGCGCGGCCGGCGGGTACGAGGCGGAGTGCCTCGCCGGGCGGCCGGGGGACGGCCTCCGGAATACCGGACGCGCTAGCGGACGATCGGCTCGGCCGGGTTGCGGTACGCCTCCAGGTCCTGCGCGACGTCGTCGCCCAGCAGGTCGTGGTTGAGGGCGAAGCCGGCGGCGGAGCCCTGGCCGGCGGCGGTGACGACCTGGGCGCGCGGGTCGGCGACGTTGCCGACCGCCCACACGCCGGGCACGCTGGTGCGGCCGGCGCCGTCGGTGACCACCCAGCCCATGTCGTCCTTGTCGCAGCCCAGTTCGGTCAGCAGGGCGTCGTTGGCGACCATGCGCGGGAAGACGAACACCGCCTCGCGGGGCACCACGCGGCCCTCGGACAGCTCCACGCCGCGCAGCTTGTCGTCCTCGACGACCAGCCACTTCACCTCGCCCTCGGCTATCCGGATGCGGCGCGCGGCGAGCTTCTCGCGGTCCTCGGCGGTGATCTCCATGGTGTGCGGGAAGAAGACCACGTCGTCCGACCACTGGCGCAGCAGCAGGGCGTGGTTGACCGCGTTGGGGTGGGTGCCGAGCACGCCGAACGCCTGGTCGCGCACCTCGTAGCCGTGGCAGTACGGGCAGTGCAGCAGGTCCTTGCCCCAGCGCTCGCGCACGCCCGGGATCTCCGGCAGCTCGTCGCGCAGGCCGGTGGCGACGACGACGTGGCGGGCCTTGAGCGCCACCCCGCCCGCCAGCTGCACGACGAAGCCCTTCCCGTCGCCCTTCTCCACGTTCTCCACCTGGGCGTCGATCAGGTCCACGCCGTACCCGGCGACCTCCTTGCGGCCGACCTCCAGCAGGGCGGCCGGGTTCATCCCGTCCCGGGAGAGGAAGCCCATCATGTTCTCGGCCGGGGCGTTGCGCGGCTTTCCGCCGTCCACCACGGCGACCTTGCGGCGGGAACGGCCCAGCAGCAGCGCGGTGTTCAGCCCCGCGGCGCCGCCGCCGATCACCACGGCGTCGTACGTGTCCTTGCTCATGTCGCTCACTGCGATCACCTCCGCAGGTCAGCCTGCGACCGTCACCCGGAGGTGGCAATTTTTGTTGCCGTTTTAGGAACATGGGGTATGCAATGGCGGCATGGAGATCTCCGACGCCATCAACCGAGCCCTGACCGAGGTCGGCCCCCGCCTCAAGCGCCTGCGCATACAGCGCGGTGTGACGCTGGCGACACTCTCCGAGGCCACCGGCATCTCCAAGAGCACCCTCTCCCGCCTGGAGTCCGGCCAGCGCCGCCCCAGCCTGGAGCTGCTGCTCCCGATCTCCCAGGCGCACCAGGTGCCCCTCGACGAGCTCGTCGGCGCCCCCGAGGTCGGCGACCCCCGGATCCGGCTGACCTCCAAGCACGTGGCCGGCAAGACCGTCATCCCGCTGACCCGCCAGCCCGGCCCGCTCCAGACCTTCAAAATGATCATCCCGGCGGCGCTGAACACGCCGGAGCTGTGCACCCACGAGGGCTACGAGTGGTTCTTCGTGCTCTCCGGCAAGGTCCGCCTGATCCTCGCGGACCACGACATCGTGCTGGGCCCGGGGGAGGCGGCCGAGTTCGACACCCGGCTCCCGCACTGGTTCGGCAGCACGGGAGAGGGGTCGGTCGAACTCCTCAGCCTCTTCGGCCGGCAGGGGGAGCGGATGCACGTCCGGGCGAAGCCGACGGGTTCGGTGAGGGAGGCGAGGGAACCGACGACGGCGTGACCGCCGGGGTTGTTGCCTCAGCCCCGCCCTTTCACTGTTTCTTCCGGGGCGGAGCTCCGGGCCTGGTACTGCGCTTCGCGCGGTGAGCGGGGGCTCCGCCCCCTGCACCCCTGCCGGGGCTCGCGGCTTCGCCGCTCGTCCTTAAGCTCCCTGAAGGGCGCTTCAGGGGCCCAGGGGGCGGAGCCCCCGGTCAACGCGGCGCAGCCGCGTTACGGGCCCCGGGGCTTGCCCCGGAAGAAACGGTGAAAGGGCGGGTCCGGGGCAAATCCCTCACCGCCCCCCACCCACCCGCTCCTCCAGGAACGCCTCCCACGTCCGCCCACCCCGATCGGCCCCGTCAAGGGCAAGATTCGCCCCGGCGCGATAGGCACGCCCGACGCGGCCGGGCAAACGCACCGGCAACGCAGGCCGCCGCCGCCCACCGCGAGCACGCACATGGTCGAGCACCAGCTCATGCAACCCATAAACCCCCGGCCCCGCCAGATCCCGCACCCGCCCCGCCGCCTCCCCCAGCGCCAGCTCCACCAGCCGCTCCGCCACATCCCGCGCGTCCACCGGCTGCCACCGCAGCCCGCCCAGTGCCGGGACGACCGGCAGCCTGCCCATCTTCTCCGCGACGGTCAGCGCAAGGTCGTGGAACTGAGCGGCGCGCAGCGTCGTCCACGGCACCCCCGACTCCGCCACCGCCCGCTCCGCGCCCGCCTTGGCCCGGAAGTAGCCCAGCGGGATCCGGTCCGCGCCGATGACCGAGATGTACACCAGGTGCTTCACCCCCGCCCCGGCCGCCGCCCGCACCAGGTTGCGGGTCGCGACGACGTCCCCCTTGGGCCCGCCCGCGAGGTGCAGGACGGTCCCGACCCCGGCCAGGGCCGCGTCGATCCCCTCGCCCTCGATCAGGTCGCAGGCGACGTACTCGACGCCGTCCGCCGGCGCGCCCCCGCGCCGGCTGAGCACCCGCACCTCGCGGCCGGCCGCCCGCAGGAGCGGGACGACGTGCCGGCCCAGGGTGCCGGTACCGCCGGTGACCAGGATGGTTGTCGACATCGCTTCTCCCAGGGTTCGTCACGGGCCGCTCTCCGGCGGCCTCTGCCAGTACGACCCGCGGCGACGAAGGAATGTGACAACGTGCGCGAAAAAGTTCTGGCCACCGAAAGGCCCGAGGAGGAGCGGCCCCGGCCGCGACCCGTCGGCTCGCCGGCCGGGCCCGCCGCCGTCGACGTCCTGGCGGACGCCGAACGGCTGCGGTCGCTGCTCCCGGCGGACTAGACGCGGTCGGCGGCGATGAGGAGGTAGTGGAAGCTGCCTTCCTTGTAGGCGGTACCGCCTACAAGGAAGGCAGCTTCCACTACCTCCTCATCGCCGCCGACCGCGTCTGACGGGACCCGGGCCACGGGCCCCGCCGCCCGGCGGGGCCCGTGAAGGCGGTAACTCCCTTTGTCCGTCGGTCGTTTGAAGCTGTATGCACTGGCGATGGACAGTGACCTGGGCGCTGTGCGCGGTGGTCACGTGCGGGCTGTTGTCGATATGGGTGCGGTGGAATCCCGACCGGTTCTCCGCCGCCGCGGCGTTGCTGGGGACGGTCATCGCCCTGTTCGGCACGCTCTCCCTATGGGCCTGGCGGGCCGGCGCCCGCCGTAAGCACTCCAGCGGCGGCCAGGTCGCGGACGCCGCCGAGGTGCTCGCCCGCACCGTCCGGCGGCAGTGGGAGGAGGAGGCGGTCCTCCGGCAGCTGTACGACCCGGCGCCGCTGCCCGTCGTCTGGTCGGACTGCACCCGCCCCGGGATCTGCGACCACCGTCCGCTGGTGGGCACCTCGGTGGTCTGCCGGGCCGACGACCCGCGCGAACTGGCCGCCGCCTTCGGGGGACTCGCCCGCCGCCGCCTCGCCCTGCTGGGGCCCGCGGGATCGGGGAAGACGACCTTCGCCGTCCTGCTGATGCTCGCCCTGCTGCGCACCCGCGCCACCGGCGACCCGGTGCCGGTGCTCTGCTCCCTCTCCTCCTTCGACCCCGCCCGCGAGAGCGCCGCCGGCTGGCTGCGCCGCCGCATCGCCGCCGACTACCCGGCGCTGGCCGACACCGAGCACTACGGAGTCGGCGTCGTCGAGGACCTGCTCACCGAGCACCGGCTGATCCCCGTGCTCGACGGCCTCGACGAACTCCCCGAACGCAGCCGGGCGGCGGCACTCGCCTCCCTCAACGACACCCTCCCCTCCGACACCCCCCTCGTCCTGACCTGCCGCACCGACGCCTACGTCCGGGCCGTCGCGGCGAGCGGCGTCCTGACCGGAGCGGCCGTCCTGGAGCCCGCGCCCGTACGCACCGGCGACGCCCTCGTCCTCCTGCGGCTGGCCACCCCGCCGGGTCCCCGTCAGCGCGGCTGGGACGTCCTGGCCGAGCACCTCGACCGCCGCCCCGGCGCCCCCGCCGCCCGGGCCCTGACCAGCCC
This sequence comes from Streptomyces sp. AV19, assembly GCF_015999245.1. Lineage (GTDB taxonomy): Bacteria > Actinomycetota > Actinomycetes > Streptomycetales > Streptomycetaceae > Streptomyces. The sequence continues at coordinate 928,258 of NZ_JAEAMR010000003.1, forward strand.
GCTGATGGTGGCCCTGGCCCGGTCCGTCTACGCCGACCACGACAACGACCCCGCCGAACTCGCCGACGAGCGGCGCTTCCTCGCCCCCGCCGACATCGAGCACCACCTCCTCGACGCGCTCGTCCCGACCCTCTACGGCCGTGCCCGGCGACAGTCCCCCGCGCGGAGCTGGGAACCCCGGCGGGCCCTGGCACACCTCGCCCACCTCGCGGCGGGGATGCACACCCAAGGCACCCACGACCTGGCCTGGTGGCAGCTGTACCGGTGGACCCCGGCCCTCGCCGGACCGTGGCGGCGCGCCCTGACCTGGGCCTCGGTGCTGTGCGCCGGCCTCGTACTGGCCGCGTCGCTCTGCGGGTTCGTCGGAAACGCTCCTCTGCCCGACGTCCTGCGGTGGTACCCCCAGTCAGTGCTCGAGGCCCTCGCCTTCCTCCCCGTACCGGCCATCGGCAGCCTGATCGTCCTGAGCGGACGCGGCCTGCCCCGCAAGTCCGTCGTGGCCGCCGCCGTCGCCCTGTCCGGCGGCCTCACCATCGTGCCGTCCGCCTGGTTCTACTACCCGGACGCGTCCCTGCCCCTGCTCGTGGGCGCGATCGGCTTCTACGTCTTCAGCCTGTGGCTCGTCCTGCTGGGCGCGGGCCTGCCGTCCCCTCCCCGGATGCCGAGCCGGAGCCGCCCCGCCCGGGAACGCCGGCGCAGGCAGCTGATGCGCGCGCTCGCGCTCGTCGCCGGCGTCGCGGCCATCAGCGAGGCGGTGTTCGCCGGCTACGCGATCGCCGGGTACGGGGCCGTCCTTCCGTCCGGAACCGTGCCGTGGGGCCTGGCGATCGGCGTGACGGCGGGCATCGGCCTGGCCGCCCTGGACTGGGTCCGGGACCCGTCCACCGCCGACGACGTGGCGACCGCCGCGTCCTCCGTCCGGACGGACCGCCTGATCTCGCTGATCGGCGCGGCGGCCTGCGCGGTCGTCTTCAACCTCCCCGACGGCGTGATGCGGGCCGTGCTGGCCTCCTCGGACCCGCTGCACACCACCACGTACGCGGCCGTCGTCGGCCTGTTCCACGGCGGCCTCATCGCCGCCGTGCTCGCCCTGGCCGCCCACTCCTGGCCGCACTACACGATCGCCCGCCTGCTCCTCGCCGCCCGCGGCCAACTCCCGTGGCGGCTCCAGCCGTTCCTCGCCGAGGCGCACCGCCTGGGCATCCTCCGCCGCGTCGGCCCCGTCTACCAGTTCCGTCACGCCCGTCTCCAGCACCACCTGGCGACCCACGCGCACGGCCTGAGATCCTGAGTCCATGCCGTACGCCACGACTCCGGACGGAGCCCGCATCGCCCACCAACTCCACCCCGGCGACGGCCCACCGCTCGTCCTCCTCGCCGGCCAGGCCAACAACCACCACTGGTGGGACGGCATCCGCGACGACTTCCACACGTCCCGCAGCACCCTCACCCTCGACTACCGGGGCACGGGTGCCAGCGACGCCCCCGAAGCCCCTTACTCCACCCGCGAGTTGGCCCGCGACGTGATCGCCGTCCTCGACACCCTCGGCATCGACCGCGCGGACGTCTACGGCACGTCCATGGGCGGCCGGGTGGCCCAGTGGGTCGCGGCCGACCACCCGGACCGCGTCCGCCGCCTGGTCCTGGGCTGCACCACCCCCGGCGGCCGCCACGCCGTAGCCCCCGACCCCGCCGTCCACCGCTCCCTGGCGACCCGCGACTCCCGCCGCGCCCTGCTCGACCTGATGTACACCCCGAAATGGCGCGCGACCCACCCCGGCCCGTACCGCACCCTGGGCGACCCGCACATGTCCCCCCGCTCCCGCACCCACCACCGGACCGCGAGCCGCGGGCACGACGCGTGGGACGCGCTCCCCTCCATCACCGCCCCGACCCTGGTCCTGCACGGCACGGACGACGTCTTCAACCCGGCAGCGAACGCACCGCTGCTCGCGGACCGCATCCCGGGCGCGCGGCTGGAGACGATCCCGGGCGCGAGGCACGCGTACTTCGAGGAGTTCCGGGAGGTGGCGGGGGCGCTGGTGCTGGATTTCCTGGGGTGAATCAGCATTTCCTGGGGTGAGTCAGCGTTGTACGACCTGGTGGGCGGCTTTCCAGTGGGCGGTGAGGGCGGTGGCGTGGTGGCTCTCGGCCCGGAAGTCACCGCGCCGGCGGGCATCCCGGATGGCCGCGTACTCGGCCTGACAACGCGGACAGCGCCGCGAGGAGTTGGTGGCGGGCCCAGAGGCGTGCGGGGTGGTGACGACGTACCGCCAGGCATGGGCGAGGTCGGGCCGAGGGGTGGAGGCGATCATGGTTGAGTGATCTTTCGTTAGTTGGTGATGGGGTACTGAGTTCACGGGCGGTCTCCGTACGGGTCCAGCCCGAGGGCCGCCCGGTCCTCCGGAGCCGAGAGGAGCAAGTGGTCCTTGGGGCACGACCACGGCGGCAGGGACGTGCCGGGACAGGTCATGAGCACGGACCTGCCCTGGTCGAGCTGGACCACGCCGACGCGGCCCGTACGCACGTCCTTGACCAGGCGTCCGGGGAGGATGTTCACCGCTCACCTCTGTGGTTGACCGAGATCGGAACCACCGCATCAGGTGGCTGCTCCACAAAACCCCTCACCCGCGTACGGAGCCAGGGCAGAATTGACGCGCTTGTGCGGCATCCATGCGGCAATGCCGGGCGAGACCAGGGGAGATGACGTCATGGCGCCGAAGCGGCACCGGTTCGTCCAGCAGCGCGAATCCAGGGGCTTCACCCAGGAGACCCTGGCGGAAGCCATGGGCGTGGACCGCTCCACCGTCGTGCGATGGGAAGGCGGTCGGGGTACGCCCCAACCCTGGATGCGTCCTCGTCTCGCCCGGGCTTTGGGTATCACGACCGACGAGCTACGGGATCTGCTGACTGTCTCTCCTCCGCGCGACGAGCGTCAGGACTATGCCCTTCAGCATCCGGAGCGGGCCGACCTCGGGACCTGCGCGCTGCTCCGTACGGAGTTCCAGGAGCTGGGCGACCGCTACGACCGGGAGCCGTCCGCCGGTCTCCTGGTCGATGCCGGACGGCAGCTCAGTCACGTCACCCTCCTGGCGAACGAGGCCCGCCGGGGCCGGGTCCAACGCGAGCTGCGGACCCTGCACTCCGACATCGCCGCGTTGATGGGCCAGTTGGTCTGGGACGCCTCGCAACGGCGCGACCATGAAACGGCGAAGTCCTTCTACACCGAGAGCCTCGGCATCGCCCGGTACCTGCACGACCGCACTCTCGAAGGCCACGCCCTCCTGCGTACCGGATACGTCGCCCTGTACGGCGCCCGTGATCCACGGGCCGGGCTCGCTCTCTTCCTCCAGGCAGCGATGACGGCCAAGGGGACCAGCCCCGCCCTCGCCGGGCTCGCCCTGCTCCACGCGGGAGAAGCCCACGCCAGGCTCGGAGAGGCCGACGCCTGTGAGCGCGCACTCGCGAAGGCGGGTGTTCATTTGGCGAAGGCCGAGGCCACCGACGCGGCCGCGGAACTGGTTTCACCCGCCCAGCCCGGCCGCCTCGCCGGAGCCTGCTATCTCTACCTGGGCCGGTACGCGCGCGCCGAGCAGGTTCTCACCGTCACGGCCGCCCAACTGTCGGAGCGGAGGAAGTCCCGCGCGATCGTGCTGGGGAACCTGACCCTCGCCCTCATCCGCCGGATGGAAGTCGATGCCGCGGTGGACGCCCTCCACAAGGCCGTTGATGACCTTGAGCTGACACGTGGTGGTGGGGGCCTGAACATCGTCTTCGCCGCCGCCCGTGAACTCAGGCCCTGGCGACGGCAAGCGCGCGTTCAGGATGTCCATGACCGGATGCTGGCCCTCATGGCAGCGACCTAGCGACAGGAGGGCCGTGGGATGCCCACCACACATGACGAGGCCAAGAGGCAGGTGAGAACGAGAGTCTGGGATGCTCTCGATGCCGCCTCGGCGACGTACAACGACACGGCCCATGGTCGTATCCCTCACTTCAGAGGAGCCGACCGGGCAGCGGCGCGGCTGGCCGATCTGCCCGCCTGGCAGGCAGCCACCACGATCAAGTCCGTACCCGACAAAGCCCAACTCCCCGTCCGGGCGCGCGCCCTGGCAGACGGCAAAACGGTTTACATGGCCGTCCCCAGGCTTGCCACACCCCGCCCCTTCTACCTCCTGGACCCCGCAGCTCTCGCCGTCCCACCGCTCGAGGCGGCCACCAGCCGGGTAGCGGCAACCGTCGCCCCCACCGTGGACGTCGACGGCCTGCGCTCCATCCAGCTCGTGGTGCTGGGCAGCGTCGCGGTCGACAGGGGCGGGACCCGAATAGGCAAGGGCGCCGGCTACTCGGACCTGGAATTCGCCCTCCTGACCGAAGCCGGCCTGATCACCCCTGAGACCCTCGTCGTCACCACCGTCCATCCCCTCCAAGTGATCGACGAACCCATCCCCGCCACTGAACACGACGTGGGCGTCGACCTGATCGTCACCCCTGATGCGGTCATCACCTGCCCCACCCCGCACCGCCCGGCGGGCATCCTCTGGGAGCACCTCGATGTGCGGAAGATCGCTGAGATCCCGGCACTGGAGCGCAGATACACCGAGCGGAGGTGAGGGCGTCGTGCGGGGTGCGACACCGCATGTCTACCGTGGGGGGTTCCGGTTCCTCGCTCCACCAGGAGGGACAAGAGCGTGCAGTTCCTGCTCGTCGCCCACGACACCACCGGCGAGCACCGCACGAGCGCCGCATGGCCGCCCGCGAGCGGCACCCCGCCCAGGTCCGTCCTTGATCGCCGACGGGCACGCCCTGTTCGGCACGGCGATCCTCGACGATGAGGGACGGATGGTTGGCTCGATGCTGGTGATGGACTTCCCCTCGCGTGCGGAATTCGATGCCTGGTTGGAGACCGAGCCGTACGTGACCGACGGCGTCCGGGCCGCCATCGAGGTTCGCCCCTGCCAGGCGGGCCCGCTATTCATGGAGGCGTCGGGACGGCCCGCAGGTGGCCTTCCTATCGTCGGCTGATCCGTTTCCTCGGCACCGGCGCTTCGTTGGACCGGACGGGTGCGGCCCGGGTGACTCCCTGCCCCTCCGCCCGTGAGCGATCCGGCGGCCGCCGAGGCGGTGACCGAGGATCTCCGGCCGCCGGCGTACGTCCAGGAGTCGCACCTCAGGACGGTGCGGACGGTGCGCGAGGACGGGCTGTTCGTGCCGACTCGGCTCGGCGCGGCGTTCGACATGCCGGGCGCGGCCGATCTCGACGTGCTGCAGGAGGCGTTGTGCCGGTGGACGCTCCGCCACGAGACGCTGCGCAGCGGCTTCCGCTGGGACGATGACGAGGGCCGCGCCGAGGAGCGCGCACCGATCAGCAGTTACGTCGACTTCTGCGGAATCGAGCAGGCGGATGCGGACCGCATCGACGACACCCACGCGATCGTCGCCCGCTGGCGGGAGTTCATCAACCGCTGCGACGGCAGACTCCCCAATTTCCCCGTCGACCTCGGCCTGGATCCCAGTGGCAAGTTGCCCACCCAGAAACTCATGCGCGAGATGCTCGTGGACGCCGACGACGCGGCCGCGTTCGAGTCGTACTGCCGCCCCTACGGCGGGAGTCCGGCCGGCGTCCTGGCCGCCACGGGCCTGATCGTCCACCGGATCGGAGGGGAGCCCGTCTACCGCACGGTCGTGCCGTTCCACACCCGGGTGAAGTCCCGGTGGCTGGACTCCGTGGGCTGGTACGTCGGCGGCGCGCCCGTCGAGATCACGACGGAACGCCCGGCCGGTTTCCGGAGCGTCCTGGAGCAGGTGCGCGCCGCCCTGCGCGCCAACATGCCGCTCGCCCACGTCCCCATCGCCCGCGTACTCCGCCTGCTCGGCGCGGGCTTCCGCCCGACCTCCCCCGACCTCTACTCGATCGTCTCCTTCATCGACTCCCGCGCCACCCCCGGCTCCGCCGACTGGCCCGAACAGAAGGCATACGGCCTGATCCGGGTCTCGTACGGCGACCAGGTCTGCGTCTGGACCACCCGACTCCACGAGGGCCTGCAGTTCGCGAGCCGCTACCCGGACACGGACATCGCGTACGAGAACATGCGGCGCTACGTCGAGCAACTGCGGGACGCCATCGTGACGGTGGCCCGCCAGGGCCCGGACGTCTGCCTCTGACGGAACCCAGGTCACCCGGACGCCACTCCAGTGGGTGACCCGCGCGCCGTTGCCGCGCCCGCCGACCTGGAACGTGCGCTGAAGATCGCTGTTCAACGTGTCGCGGGGGACCGGGCGGAGCGCCGCATATCTCTGCCAGGCCGATGCGAGACACATGGCTTGTTCGCGGCCTCCTCTGAGATGGACGGGAACGGTACATTTCGCGGCCATGAGGGGGATTCGGTCGTACTGGGGGTTTCTGGCAGCTGCTCTCTTGGTCGTCGCATGGGGTAAGGGCGGGGCCTGGCAGATCATCTTCATTCTGTCATTGGCGGTCAGCACATGGGCGTTGTTCCAGGCGCCTGTGTGGTGTGGGGCCGTGAACCGCGACGGGCGCACGTACTGCCGGGAGAACGCTTCTGGGCTCTTGATGGGATGCAGGCGCCGCCAGCACCGGTGGCAGAAGCTGAAGATGGTGGTGGCACGTAGCAAGGCCGGTGATGTCTCGCGCGCGATCTTTCCCACCGCAAAAGACAAATTCGCAGCGTTCATCGCGGTCGGTGGGCTGGCGTCAGCCATCGCGGCTGTTGTGGTGCCTGTGATCGTGGACAAGGGGTAGGGAACCGAGGTTCCTGAAGGCCGGGCCGGACGCGGAGAAGCGCTGAGCCCCGTCAGGGCCCGATGGGCGATGACGGGGCTCGAGGAGAGCGCTGTGCAGCTCTGGCGACCTGCCGGCTTCCGGCTCCCGGCGCGGACGAGGAGGAAGCGGTGGGCGATCAGTGACAGGAGCCGGGAAGCCCGCAGGCCAGAGGCCCTTCAAGGGGCTCCCTCCCAAGTCACCCGACCACCGGAACTAGATGTCGAAGTACAGCTCGAACTCGTGCGGGTGCGGCCGCAGCTGCATCGGCGCGATCTCGTTCGTGCGCTTGTAGTCGATCCACGTCTCGATCAGGTCGGATGTGAAGACGCCGCCGGCCTGGAGGTACTCGTTGTCCTGCTCCAGGGCGTCGAGGACGGCCGGGAGGGAGGTCGGGACCTGGGGGACGTTGGCGTGCTCGTCGGGGGCGAGCTCGTAGAGGTCCTTGTCGATCGGCTCGGCGGGCTCGATCTTGTTCTTGACGCCGTCGAGGCCGGCCAGGAGGAGGGCCGAGAAGGCGAGATAGGGGTTCGAGGACGGGTCGGGCGCGCGGAACTCGACGCGCTTGGCCTTCGGGTTGGAGCCCGTGATCGGGATGCGCATCGCGGCGGAGCGGTTGCGCTGCGAGTAGACCATGTTGACCGGGGCCTCGAAGCCGGGGACCAGGCGGTGGTACGAGTTCACCGTGGGGTTGGTGAAGGCGAGGAGCGAGGGGGCGTGCTTGAGGATGCCGCCGATGTAGTAGCGGGCGATGTCCGAGAGGCCCGCGTAGCCCTGCTCGTCGTAGAAGAGGGGCTCGCCCGCGCTCCACAGGGACTGGTGGACGTGCATGCCCGAGCCGTTGTCGCCGAAGATCGGCTTCGGCATGAAGGTGGCCGTCTTCTCGTTGCGCCAGGCGACGTTCTTCACGATGTACTTGAAGAGCATCAGGTCGTCGGCGGCGGCGAGCAGCGTGTTGAACTTGTAGTTGATCTCCGCCTGGCCGGCCGTGCCGACCTCGTGGTGCTGGCGCTCGACCTTGAGGCCGGCCTTGTCCAGCTCCAGGGAGATCTCCGCGCGCAGGTCGGCGAAGTGGTCGACCGGCGGGGCCGGGAAGTAGCCGCCCTTGTAACGGACCTTGTAGCCGCGGTTGTTGACCTCGGAGCCGGTGTTCCAGGCGCCGGCCTCGGAGTCGATGTGGTAGAAGGACTGGTTCGCCGACGTCTCGAAACGGACGTTGTCGAAGATGTAGAACTCGGCCTCGGGGCCGAAGTACGCGGTGTCGGCGATGCCCGTGGAGGCGAGGTACGCCTCGGCCTTCTTCGCCACGTTCCGCGGGTCACGGCTGTACTGCTCGCCGGTGATCGGGTCGTGGATGAAGAAGTTGATGTTGAGGGTCTTGTCGCGGCGGAACGGGTCCATGCGGGCCGTGGAGAGGTCGGCGCGCAGGGCCATGTCGGACTCGTGGATGGCCTGGAAGCCGCGGATCGACGAGCCGTCGAAGGCCAGCTCCTCGGCCGGGTCGAACGCCTCCGCAGGGATCGTGAAGTGCTGCATCACGCCCGGCAGGTCGCAGAAACGGACATCGACGAACTTGACGTCCTCGTCCTTGATGAACTTCTTGGCGTCGTCGCCGTTCTGGAACATCCAACCCTCCTAGCCCGGCCGCCAGCGGTCGGGGATTGCTTCGGTGGTGCTGCGGCCGACCCTAGAGAGACCGGATTTCCCGGGCATGACCCGTTTGTTTCGCAGAGGTTAACCGGGCCGCGGCCGAAACGTGATCGGAACGCGCGGCCGAAACGCGACCACCTCGGCGGTGTGCCGCAGTGATGCGGGCCACCCGGCCGACGGGAAACGTATGCCACCCCAGTACCGTGGACGGGTGGACAAGAGGCAAGCAATCGGCTCGTGGCTCTCCGGCCCCCGCGCGGCCGCGGAGGAAATGGGTGTCGACTTTGGTTACCGGGGCGAGCGCCTCGGCCTGCCGGAGCACGGGCCGGGCTCCGTCGCCCCGCTCGGCCGGCGATTCGGAGCGATCTTCATCGACTGGGCCCTGTGCCTGCTCGTCGCGAACGGACTGATCGCGCAGGGCAACATGCACCGGGCCGGCAACTGGGCGATCGTCGTCTTCCTGGTGCTCAGCGTGCTGACGGTGGGCACGATCGGCTGCACGCCCGGCAAGCGGCTGCTGCGGCTTCGGGTGGTGGGCGAGCACGGCGGCCGGCTGAGCTTCCCGAGGGCGGTGCTGCGCAGCGTGCTGCTGGCGCTGGTCATCCCCGCGGTCATCTGGGACCGGGACACCCGGGGGCTGCACGACCGGGTGGCGAAGGCCGTCCAGGTCCGGATGTGAGCGTGGGAACAGATCCGGATGTGAGCGTGGGAAGAAGCGTCCGGGCAGGCATGAGCGTACGAAGCCTCCGGACGTGAGCGTACGGAGAAGGGGCGGGACCGACTGATCGGTCCCGCCCCTTCTCCGTTCCTTCGCTCAGCGGCCCTTCGGCATCCGCATGCCCTTCGGCATCGGACCCTTCGGGATCGGCATGTTGCTCATCAGGTCGCCCAGCGCCCGCAGGCGGTCGTTCACGACCGTCACCTGGGCGCCCGGCAGCACGCGCGGCAGCTTCAGCAGGGTCGTGCGCAGCTTCTTCAGCGGCACCTGGCCCTCGCCGTCACCCACGATCACGTCGTGGACCGGAACGTCCGCGACGATGCGCGCCATCCGCTTCTTCTCGGCGGCCAGCAGGCCCTTGGCACGGTTGGGGTTGCCCTCGGCCACGAGCACGATGCCGGCCTTGCCCACGGCCCGGTGCACCACGTCCTGGCTGCGGTTCATCGCGACCGCGGGTGTGGTGGTCCAGCCGCGTCCGATGTTGTCCAGGACCGCGGCCGCGGCGCCCGGCTGGCCTTCCATCTGCCCGAAGGCAGCACGCTCGGCGCGGCGTCCGAAGACGATCGCCATCGCGAGGAAGGCCAGCAGGAAGCCCAGGATGCCCAGGTAGACCGGGTGGTCGATCCAGAAGCCGATGGCGAGAAGGACACCGAAGGTGACAATGCCCACAGCCGCGACGACAAGACCGACCTTCGAATCGACCTTCTTGGTCATCCTGTAGGTCAGGGCGATCTGCTTCAGTCGCCCGGGGTTCTCGGATGTTTCCTTCCTCGCCATATGGCGAAGTTTACGTGGCCTGCGGGCCCGGAGCCGCCGCGGCCTCCAGGAGGCTCTGCACCTCACGCCGAGCCCGGGCCCGGCGGCGGTCCTCCAGGACGGCCGTCCAGGCGTTGCGCCGTGCGGTGCGCTGCCCACCGCGCAGCAGCAGCCCCTCCAGGGCCCGCAGCGCGCCGGTGAGCGAGGGCGGACGGACGGCGAGGGTGGAGGGCAGGGCGGAGAAGGCGCGGGCGGTCGTCACGGGAGCGGGCGGCGCGGCCTGCATGGCGTGTCCTCTCGGAGCGGGGAGGGGGGTGAGAGGTGTACCGGCGTTCGGGGAACGTACAGCTGTGTGTGCACCCATCGTCACGGAACGGTGTTACCGGTGCGTGACCGGTTGGTCAAAACCTATGAAACGTTGACGCGGCCCTGCTCTCGACAGAGAACAGGGCCGCGTCAAAGAAGCCTTACGCCGCAGCTTCGCCGCGCTTGTCCATCGCCTGCTGGTAGAGCCGGCCGGCCCGGTACGAGGAGCGGACCAGCGGGCCCGACATCACGCCGGCGAAGCCGATCTCGTCGGCCTCCTGCTTGAGCTCGACGAACTCCTGCGGCTTGACCCAGCGCTCCACGGGGTGGTGGCGCACGCTCGGCCGCAGGTACTGGGTGATGGTGATCAGCTCGCAGCCCGCGGCGTGCAGCTCGCGCAGCGCCTCGCTGATCTCCTCGCGGGTCTCGCCCATGCCGAGGATCAGGTTCGACTTGGTGATCAGGCCGTACTCGCGCGCCTGGGTGATGACGTCGAGGGAGCGCTCGTAGCGGAAGCCGGGGCGGATGCGCTTGAAGATCCGGGGGACCGTCTCGACGTTGTGCGCGAAGACCTCGGGGCGAGAGGCGAAGACCTCCTCCAGCAGCTCCGGCACCGCGTTGAAGTCGGGGGCCAGGAGCTCGACCTTGGTGCGGCCCGCCGCGCGGCCTGCGGTCTGCTGGTGGATCTGGCGGACCGTCTCCGCGTAGAGCCAGGCGCCGCCGTCCGCCAGGTCGTCGCGGGCGACGCCGGTGATCGTGGCGTAGTTGAGGTCCATCGTGACGACGGACTCGCCGACGCGGCGCGGCTCGTCGCGGTCGAGGGCCTGCGGCTTGCCGGTGTCGATCTGGCAGAAGTCGCAGCGCCGGGTGCACTGGTCGCCGCCGATGAGGAAGGTGGCCTCGCGGTCCTCCCAGCACTCGAAGATGTTGGGACAGCCCGCCTCCTGGCACACCGTGTGCAGGCCCTCGCGCTTCACCAGACCCTGGAGTTCGGTGTACTCGGGGCCCATCTTGGCCCGGGTCTTGATCCACTCGGGCTTGCGCTCGATGGGGGTCTGGGCGTTCCGGACCTCAAGACGCAGCATCTTGCGTCCCTCGGGGGCGACAGCGGACACTCCGGCTCCCTATGACTTCGATTCTTCGGCGGACACCAGGGTACGCCCGTTCGTTCTTACGTTCTTCCGCCCGGGCAACCGCTGAGATCGCGGTGACATTCCCGAGCCGGGGCCGGACCGGGGCTCAGACGGCCCGGGGGAGGGGCTCGGCCGATTCCAGTACCCCGCGGAGGTGCTTCTCGACCACCGGCAGGGCCTCCTCGACGGCCACCCGGCGGCCCAGCTCGTTGGAGAGCGAGGTCACCCCGGCGTCCCGGATGCCGCAGGGGACGATCCGGTCGAACCAGGTGTTGTCGGGGTCACAGTTGAGGGCGAAGCCGTGCATGGTGACGCCCTTGGCGATCCGGATGCCGATGGCCGCGAGCTTGCGGTCCTCGCCGCGCTGGCCGGCGTTGGAGGGGGCGTACTCGGGGCCGCTGAGCCGCGGGTCGAACTCCTCGTCCGCGGGACGGGGGGCGGCGAAATCCAGGGTCAGGCCGCCGGTGTCCGGCTTCGGCCGGGCCTCGCCGAGGACCCAGACGCCGCTGCGCCCCTCCACCCGCGTCGTCTCCAGGCCGAACTCCGCGCAGGCCCGGATCAGGGCCTCCTCCAGGCGGCGGACGTGTGCGATGACGTCCACCGGGCGCGGCAGCTTGAGGATCGGGTAGCCGACGAGCTGGCCCGGGCCGTGCCAGGTGATCTTGCCGCCGCGGTCCACGTCGATGACGGGCGTCCCGTCCAGGGGGCGCTCGCTGTCCTCCGTGCGCCGTCCCGCGGTGTAGACCGCCGGGTGCTCCAGCATCAGGCAGGTGTCCGGAACCTCGTCCGCGAAGCGGGCCGCGTGCACCCGGCGCTGCTCCTGCCACGCCTCCTGGTACTCGACGGCTTCCGCCCCGAAGCCCAGACGGACAAAGCGCAGCTCACTCACGGCGGCTCCTCTTCCAGTCCTCTTCGAACGCTTTGCGGCACCTGGGTGGGTACGTCCTGCCGCACCCGGTGCCCCAGCCACTGTACGGCGGCCTCCGAAACGGCTGCGGACGAGCCCCGGACAAGATCGACTCTGGGCGCTTTTCCGTGCCTATTTGATCTGTCTCTGATCTGTCCTCACACGATCGGATGAATGCGGGGCGAAGGTGGCGTTCGGGGCGGCTGGGACCGCTAAATTCACGCCGTTCCCAGAATGGCGATCAGGGAGACCGGGCAGGTTGATGACGGAACGACCCCCACAGCGCATTCCCAACCGCCAGCTAGCCGCGCTCATCGCGGAGGCCGGCTTCTCCAACGCGGGGCTCGCACGTCGCGTCGATCAATTAGGGCTGGAGCACGGCCTCGACCTGCGCTACGACAAGACCTCGGTCACCCGCTGGCTGCGTGGCCAGCAGCCGCGCGGCACCACGCCGGCACTGATCGCCGAGGTCTTCACCCGGCGGCTGGGCCGACGGCTGTCCGCGCAGGACCTCGGGCTGGACGCGTGTGCCCCCGTCTACGCGGGGCTGGAATTCGCCGCGTCGCCGGCCGAGGCCATTGACATCGTGAGCGGGTTGTGGCGCAAGGACTCCGGCAGCCATACCGAACTGCGGAAGATCGCGTTCACCCCCGCGGGCCTGGTGGTCCCCAGCCGGGACTGGCTGATCGGCCGGGCCGACGACCGGGTGGCGCGCAACGCGGCCCCGGCCGCCGGCGCCGCGCCGGGCACGGCCACCGGGGAGGGCGTCCCGCGCCCGCCCGACCGGCCGCGCCCGGCGGTGCCCCGCCAGCGGGCCGAACGGGCGCCCGGCGGCCGGGTCTCGATGGGCGACATCGCGGCCCTGCGGTCGGTCGGCGAGCTCTTCCGCACGCTGGACCACGCGTACGGCGGCGGCCACGCCCGCCAGGCCCTCGTCCGCTACCTGGAGCACGAGGCCGAGCCGATGCTCCGCGGCACGTACGGCGAGGCCACCGGGCGGCGGCTGTTCGGCGCCGCCGCCGACCTCACCCGGCTCGCCGGGTGGACGTCGTACGACATCGCGGCGCACGGCCTCGCCCAGCGGTACTACGTGCAGGCGCTGCGCCTCGCGCAGGCCGCCGGTGACCGGGCCTACGGCAGCTATGTGCTGGTGACGATGAGCCGCCAGGCGGTCTATCTCGGGCACGGGCGGGAAGCGGTGCAGCTCGCGCGGGTGGCCCAGCAGGGCGTCGGCTCCGGTGCCCCGCCGGTCGTCCAGGCCCTGCTGCACGCCATCGAGGCGCGCGGGCACGGGGTGCTCGGCGAGGTGCGGGCCTGCTCCGCGTCCCTCGCCCGGGCCGAACGGGCGCTGGAGACGGCCCGGCCGACGGACGACGTGCCGTACTGGCTCCGCTTCTTCGACGAGGCGGAGCTGGCCGACGAGTTCGCCCACTGCCACCGGGATCTGCAGCAGTGGCGGGCCGCCGCCCAGCACGCCGAGCGGTCCCTCCAACTGCGGGCGGCGGGCTACGCCCGCAGCCGGCTCTTCTGCAGAGTGGTCCTGGCCTGTGCCCGGCTCGGGCTGGGCGAGCTGGAGCAGGCGTGCCAGCTGGGCGCGGAGGCGGCGCAGGCGGCGGGCGAGATGCGCTCGGTGCGGGCCGTGGAGTACGTGCGCGAGTTCGAGCGGCGGCTGGAGCCGTACCGCGACGCGGCGGCGGTCCGGGCGTACCGGGAGAAGGTCTCCGCGCTGTGATCCGCTGAGCGACGGGCGTCGATAGCGGGCGATTCGGCTTTCCGGGCGTGCGAAACGCCGGGTTCCCGGAGCCGAATCGCCCGCAAAACGCTTCTGCGGTTCGCGCGGGCGGACGCGGGCGGACATGGACGGCCCCCGGTCCCGGGGGAGTTTCCCCCGGGCCCGGGGTCCGCCTTTTCCCGTGGGCGGGCCCTGGCCCCCGGGGCTCTCCCCAGGGGCGGGACCCTGCCGGTGGGCGGGCGCCCTCCCTTCCGGGCTCTTTCAGGCCGCCCGCAGCGCCTCCACCCCGTAGCCCGGGCGGATGCCCAGGTCGCGGAGGAGGGCGTGGGCCGCCCTGCGGCCGGAGAAGAGGGCGCCCTGGACGGTGCTCGTGTCGCGGTGGTCGCCGCAGACGTACAGCCCCGACAGCAGCCGCACCGGGCGGCGCATGTCGTGCGGCGAGGGCATCGCCGGGACGGCGTACGGGTCGTGATGGGCCGACAGCAGCTCGAAGTCGTCCGGGGACATGCCGTGCAGCCGGGCCAGTTGGGCCCTGGCCGTCCGGTCGAGCTCGGTGACCGGCGCGGCCGCGCCGGCGCCGAGCACGGTGGAGGTGATCAGGGCGCGTCCCGCAGGGGCCCGGTCGGGGTCCACCTCGCTCGCCACCGTCGTGTGGGCGATCGGCCCGCCGCGGCCGCCCGTCACCACCAGGGCCGCGTCGCCGGGCGGCGGCCCGGCGGTGGCGTGATGGAGCACTGTGACGGGGTGGAAGCCGGGCAGGCGCAGGCCGGGGAGCAGCTCGGCGGCGGCCCGGGCGCCGGTGGCCACGATCACCGAGCGGCAGCTGATCTCGCCGTGCCCGGCGGTCGTCACGGAGGTGGTGCCGGCGGAGGTGGCGTGGACCCCGGTGCGCACGGTGCCGGGCGGCAGCATCGCCGCCAGCAGGTCGGGGACCGCCCCCGCGCCGCCGGCCGGCAGGCAGAGCCGTCCCCGGGCGAAGCCGCGCAGCACGAGGTCGGCGCACCGGCTGGACGTGGTGAGGTCCGGGTCGGACAGCAGGGAGGCCAGCAGCGGGCGCAGCAGGCCCTCGACCGTACGGGCCGGCAGCCCGCGGTTGGCGAGGGTGGCGGCCGTGGGGCGGTCGGGGCGGGCGAGGATCCGCTCGACGGGCAGCGCCGCGAACCGGGTCAGCGCCGCGCCCAGCCGGGCCTGGTCGAGGCCGGTGGTGCGGGAGGTGCGCGCGGCACTGGCCAGGGCCCGGGCGGTGGTCAAGGCCCGCTTGGCACCCCGGGTCTCCCCGATGCGGTGGTTGCGGCCCTCGGCGTGGACGACGACGCCGGGGGCGAAGGGGCGCAGGACGAGGGCGCCGAGGCCGGGGGTGCGGCGCAGATCGGGGAACGCGGTGTTGAGCAATTGCCCGGAACGGTCCAGGCGGAAGCCGTCGAGCAGGTCGGTGGTCATGCGCCCGCCAGGCTGCGGAGCGGCTTCCAGCACGGTGACGGTGACACCGGCGTTGGTGAGCTGGTGTGCTGCGGAGAGACCGGCGAGGCCGGCTCCGACGATGACGACATCGGCGTGCTGTGCGGTGTGGCGTGCGCTGCTGGCCACGTGCCCTCCCGGGGTCGGTCCGCTCGCTCGGGGGCGTTGTGCCCCCAACGGGCTGCGACGATGCGCGAGTTCGCCTCGACCGTAGAGAGAAATCCGGTCAATAACAGTCGCGCACGGGAAGAGCACGGTCGCACGGCGGTCGCACGATCGTGGCGCCGTGCTCCGCAATCATCGGGCCGAAGCGTGCCCCTCCTCGGCGAGTGCCGCGCGTACGGCGCTCTCGATGTCCGGGTGCGCGAACTCGAAGCCGGAGCCCAACAGCCGCCCGGGCAGCACCCGTTGACTGGCCAGCACGTCCGCCGCCATGCCGCCCAGCGCGAGCCGGAGCGCCGGGGCGGGCGCGGGCAGCAGCGCCGGGCGGTGCAGCACGCGCCCCATGACCCGGGCGACTTCGCGATTGGTGACGGGGAGGGGCGCGGTGAGATTGACGGGGCCCACGAGGGTCTCCGTGTCCAGCGCGTGGCGCAGGGCGGCGACGTGGTCGCGCAGGGCGATGAAGCTCCAGTACTGGCGGCCGTTGCCGAGGGGGCCGCCCAGCCCCAGCCGGAACAGCGGGAAGAGCCGCTGCCAGGCACCGCCGTGCCGGCTCACGACCAGCCCGGTGCGCGCCAGGACGGTGCGCACGCCGGCTCTTGAGGCGGGGGCGGTGGCCACCTCCCATTCCCGGCAGACGTCGGCGAGGAAGCCCTCGCCGGCCGGGGAGTCCTCGTCGAGCGCCTCCGTGCCGCCGTCGCCGTAGACGCCGATGGCGCTGCCGCTGACCAGGACGGCGGGCGGGGCGTCCAGCGCCGCGACCGCCTCCGCCACCGCCGTGGTGCCCAGCACCCGGCTGTCGCGGATCTCCTTGCGGTACGCGGCGGTCCAGCGGTGGTCGCCGATGCCGGCGCCCGCCAGGTGCACGACGGCCGTGCAGCCGGCCAGGGCGCGGGGGTCCAGGCGGCCGCTCGCGGGGTCCCAGCGGACCTCCGCCGCGCTCCGGGGCGCGCGGCGGACCAGCCGCGTCACCTCGTGGCCGTCCGCCTCCAGGGAGCGGACGAGGGCGGAGCCGATGAGTCCGGACGAGCCGGTGATGGCGATGCGCATGGGACCACCCTGCCGGTTCACGAACGGAAGCGCTCCCACAGGGCCGGGAAGCGGTCCGCCAGGACGGAGTCGTCCTCCGGGTCGAACGGGGTGCCCAGCGGCTCGGCCGGGGCCGGGGGCAGGGCCAGATCCGGCATCTGGGTGCCGGTCAGCTGCTCGTACGCCTCGTCCGCCGCGTAGCCCAGGTCCTCGCCGTCCCCGTCCGCCTCCTCGTCGAAGTCGTCGAGCAGCGTGGCGAGCCGGTCGGGGTCGTGCAGGGCGCCCTCGAAGACCTCCCGGCCCTGGCCGATCAGCCAGCAGCGGAAGTAGTCGAACGAGTCGTCGCTCGCGCCGCCGAGGATGATGGACGCCGCGCCCCGCAGGTCCCACAGGTAGGCGCGGTTGTAGCGGGCCTCGAAGTGCCGGGCGAAGTCCAGCACGCCGTCCGGGTCGAGCCGCATCAGCCGCTCGACCAGCAGGTCGGCCTGGTCCTCGACGTCACCGCCGGCGGCGGCCCGGGTCTCGTCGACGATCTCCCAGAACTCCGTCTCGTCCATCACGGCAACAGCATCCGCCCTGGCCTCCGGGGGCGCACGCGGAGGGGACCGGAAGCGGCCGCCCCCGGCCTCTCCGGAATACCGGACAGAAGATGTCGGGTATCGGTGCGAGGGTCCTCCCGTACCGCAGGACGAGGGAGGACGACGTGAACGCATCACTCGAGGGCAAGGTCGCGCTGGTCGCGGGGGCGACGCGGGGCGCGGGGCGGGCCATGGCGGTGGAACTCGGGCGCGCCGGGGCGACCGTCTACGCGACGGGGCGCACGACGCGGACGCACCGGAGCGAGGTCGGCCGGCCCGAGACGATCGAGGAGACGGCGGAGCTGGTGACGGCGGCGGGCGGCACGGGGATCGCCGTCCCGACCGATCACCTGGTGACCTCGCAGGTCAGGGCGCTGGTCGAGCGGATCGACCGGGAGCAGGGACGGCTGGACGTGCTGGTCAACGACGTGTGGGGCGGTGACCATCTGCTGGAGTTCGGCAAGAAGCTGTGGGAGCTGGACATCGACCGTGTGCTGCGGATGGTGCGCCTGTCGATCGACGCGCACCTCATCACCAGCCACTGCGCCCTGCCGCTGCTCATCCGGCGGCCCGGGGGCCTGGTCGTGGAGATCACGGACGGGACGGAGGAGGGCAACCGGGCGCACTACCGGGAGCACCTGGTGCTGGACGTGGCGAAGTATGGCCCGTTCCGGATGGCCTCCGGGCTGGCGGAGGAGCTCCGGGACCACGAGGGGACGGCGGTGTGCGTCACGCCGGGCTTCCTGCGGTCCGAGGAGATGCTCGACCACTTCGGGGTGACGGAGGCGAACTGGCGGGAGGCGGTGAAGAAGGAGCCGCACTTCGCGATCGCGGAATCGCCGGCCTTCATCGGCCGGGCGGTGGCGGCGCTGGCGGGAGACCCGGAGCGGGGGCGGTGGAACGGGAGGTCGGTGTCGAGCGGGCAGTTGGCGAAGGTGTACGGGGTGCGGGACGCGGACGGTTCGCAGCCGGATTGCGACCGGTACTTCGAGGAGGTGGTGTTCGGGGGGAGGGTGGCGTCCGCGGACGAGTACCGGAGCTGAAACACAGCCCGTCTGGGGGTTGCCCCCTCCGGGGAGTTCGAGGACAGCGCCCGGAGGGCGCTTCGGGGTCCGGGGTGCGGCCCTGCTGGGGGCCCAGGGGGCGGGGCCCCCGGCGGGGCTCCGCGCCATACGGGGGCTGCGAAGGGGCGCAGCCCCCGCGGAAACGGTGAAAGGGCGGGATCGGGGCAAACCCCTCACGCCCCCGGCCCGTACAACCGGGCCATCCGCCCCGCCGCCCCCGCCATCCGCCCCCGTAACTCCTCCGGCTCCAGCACCTCCGCCTCCGGCCCCAGCGCCAGCAGTTGCTCGTACGCCACGTCGAGCCCCTCCACGCGCAGCGTCACCGTGACGCGGCCGTCCGCCGCGTCCGGCGGGCCCGCCGTCGCCACGGCCTCCTCCCCGGACCGGCGGTCCACGACATGCGGCAGGCGCCGCACCCCGTCGGCCGTCAGCCGCAGCACCACCCGCTCCCGCAGCAGCGACCGCGCGAACAGCGCCGCGTGCTCCTCCCAGAAGCCGGGGAGGTCGAACGTCCCGTCCCGGCGGAAGCGCTTCTCCGCGGCGGCGCTCACCGCCGTGAAGCGGTCCACCCGGTAGGAGCGGAAGTCCGAGGCCACCCGCGCGATCAGGTACCAGACGCCTCCCTTGAGGACGAGACCGTACGGATCCAGACCGCGCTCCACCTCCTCCCCGTCGCGGCGCCGGTAGCGGGCGGTCACGCGGCGGTCGTCCCAGACCGCCTCCGCGAGGGCGGGCAGCAGTGGTGGGGGGTCGGCGGGCTGCCACCAGCCGGGGGCGTCGAGGTGGAAGCGCTGGGCCGCGCTCGACGACGCGTCGCGCAGTTCGGGGAGCAGGGCCGCGGAGACCTTGAGGCGGGCCGCGGACGCCGCGTCGGCGAGCCCCATCTCGCGCAGGGCGGACGGGACGCCGGAGAGGAAGAGGGCTTCGGCCTCGGTACGGCCGAGACCCGTGAGACGGGTGCGGTAGCCGCCGACAAGGCGGTACCCGCCGGAGCGGCCGCGGTCGGCGTAGACGGGCACGCCCGCCTCGGAGAGGGCGAGGACGTCCCGGGCGACGGTGCGCTCGGAGACCTCCAGCTGCCGCGCCAGCTCGGCACCCGTCATCAGCGGACGGGACTGGAGCAGCAGCACCAGCTTGATCAGTCGGGCCGCGCGCATGCGTTCATCATGGCAGGGGCCGACGACAGGAACCCGTGCGCCCAGCCAGGGCACGGCGACGTACGGGACCTGTCGTCACCCCTGAGCCGCTCCGCGACACAGGACAGGGCGGCGCGGCGCGGCTCCGGGAAGGACGATACGCCCTGATCGATGATCGATCAATCCGTCAGTCGGGAATCCGCGGCGCGCACCCCAGGACATGGGTGCGCAGCAGCTCCCCGATGCGCGGATCGCGCCGGCGGAAGGCGGCGACCAGCTCCGCGTGGTCCTCCGCGTGCGGCCGCGGCTCGGGGCTGAGCCAGCGGATGGACAGCGTGGTCCACACCTCGATGCCCAGCGACTCCCAGGCGTGCAGCAGGACGGAGTTCCCCGAGGCCAGGACGATCTCGCGGTGGAAGGCGACGGTGTGCCGCACCTGGGCCTCGCCGTCGCCGAGCCGGTCCGCCTCGTAGAGCGGCGCCAGCTCCCGGTCGAGCGCCGAGGCGTCCTCGGCCAGGGCGTCGGCGGCCAGCTCGGCGGCCACCTGCTCCAGCCCGGCCCGCACCGGGTAGCTCTCCTTGACGTCGGCCGCGGTCAGCTCGCGGACCCGTACGCCCTTGTTGGGGGCCGACTCGATCAGCCGCAGGGACTCCAGCTCCCGCAGCGCCTCGCGCACCGGCGTCTGGCTGACCAGCAGCTCCGAGGCGATCCGCCGCTCCACGATCCGCTCGCCCGGCTGCCAGCGGCCGCTGACGATCCCCTCCAGGATGTGCTCGCGGATCTGTTCGCGCAGCGAGTGGACGACGGGTGGTGACATGGGGGCGCTCCTCGGCGGCCTGGGTGGATCGCAGTCATTATCCCGGTATGCGCGAAGGGCGCGGCCCCGGCCCGTACGAAACGGGACCGGGGCCGCGCCCTCGGTGGCGCTGCGGGTCAGAGACCGATCTCGGTCTCGAACTCGGCGGCCTCCAGGATCGCCTTGACCGTCGTCAGGTAGCGGGCCGCGTCGGCGCCGTCCACCAGGCGGTGGTCGTAGGAGAGCGTCACGTACGTCATGTCGCGGACGCCGATGGTGGTGCCCTCCTCGGTCTCGATGACCACCGGGCGCTTGACGGTGGCGCCGATGCCGAGGATCGCGACCTGGTTCGGGGGCACGATGACCGTGTCGAACAGCGCACCGCGCGAGCCGGTGTTGCTGATCGTGAAGGTCGCGCCGGACATCTCGTCCGGGCTGATCTTGCCCGTGCGGACCTTGCCCGCCAGCTCCGCCGTCTTCTTGGCGATGCCCGCGATGTTGAGGTCACCCGCACCCTTGATGACCGGGGTCATCAGGCCCTTCTCCGAGTCGACGGCGATGCCGACGTTCTCGGAGTCGAAGTAGGTGATGGTGCCCTCGTCCTCGTTGATCCGGGCGTTGATGACCGAGTGGGCCTTCAGCGCCTGGACGGCGGCCTTGACGAAGAACGGCATCGGGGACAGCTTGACGCCCTCGCGGGCGGCGAACGCGTCCTTGGCCTTGCCGCGCATCTTCATGATCTTGGTGATGTCCACCTCGATCACGGAGCTGAGCTGGGCCTGGCCGTGCAGCGCCTTCATCATGTTGTCGGCGATGACCTTGCGCATGCGCGGCATCTTGACGGTCTGACCGCGCAGCGGGGACGTCTCCAGGGCCGGGGCCTTGGGGGCGGCGGCCTTGGGGGCCGGAGCGGCGGCCGGGGCAGCGGCGGCGGCCTTGGCGGCCTCGGCGGCGGCCAGGACGTCCTGCTTGCGGATGCGGCCACCGACACCGGTGCCCGCGACCGTCGACAGGTTGACGCCGGACTCCGCGGCGAGCTTGCGCACCAGCGGGGTGACGTACGCGCCGTCGTTCGCCGGGGCGGCCGGGGCGGCCGGAGCCTTCGGCGCGGCGGGAGCCGGAGCCGGGGCGGCCGGGGCCGGAGCAGCGGCGACCGGGGCCGGGGCCGGAGCGGCCGGCGCGGGGGCCGGAGCAGCGGCCGGGGCGGGCGCCGGGGCGGCGGCCGGAGCCGGAACGGCGGCGGGGGCGGCAGCGGCCGGAGCGGCACCGGCGGCACCGATCACGGCGAGCTTGGCGCCGACCTCGGCGACCTCGTCCTCGGCGACGAGGATCTCCAGCAGGACGCCGGCGGCCGGGGCCGGGATCTCGGTGTCGACCTTGTCGGTCGAGACCTCGAGCAGCGGCTCGTCCTCGGCCACCTCCTCGCCGACCTCCTTGAGCCAGCGGGTGACGGTGCCCTCGGTGACCGACTCGCCCAGCGCGGGCAGGACGACGTCGGTGCCGGTGGCGCCGGCGGCCGGAGCCGGAGCGGCGGGGGCCTCGGCGGCAGCGGCCGTCGGAGCCGGGGCGGCAGCGGGGGCACCCGTGCCGTCGTCGATGATCGCCAGCTCGGAGCCGACCTCGACCGTCTCGTCCTCGGCCACCTTGATGGAGGCGAGGATGCCGGACGCGGGGGCCGGAATCTCGGTGTCGACCTTGTCGGTGGAGACCTCGAGCAGCGGCTCGTCGGCCTCCACTCGCTCACCTTCGGCCTTGAGCCAGCGGGTGACGGTGCCCTCGGACACGCTCTCGCCGAGCGCCGGCAGGGTTACGGAAACCGCCATGGTGCGGTTGCTCCTTACGAGTAGTGCGGATGGTGGTGCGCTCGGGACTCAGTCGTGCGAGTGCAGCGGCTTGCCGGCCAGGGCCAGGTGGGCCTCGCCCAGAGCCTCGTTCTGCGTCGGGTGCGCGTGGATCAGCTGCGCGACCTCGGCGGGCAGCGCCTCCCAGTTGTAGATCAGCTGGGCTTCGCCGACCTGCTCGCCCATGCGGTCGCCGACCATGTGGACGCCGACGACGGCACCGTCCTTGACCTGGACGAGCTTGATCTCGCCCGCGGTCTTCAGGATCTTGCTCTTGCCGTTGCCCGCGAGGTTGTACTTCAGGCTGACGACCTTGTCGGCGCCGTACAGCTCCTTGGCCTTCGCCTCGGTGATACCGACGGAGGCGACCTCCGGGTGGCAGTACGTGACGCGCGGCACGCCGTCGTAGTCGACCGGCACGGGGTTCAGCCCGGCCAGGCGCTCCGCCACCAGGATGCCCTCCGCGAAGCCGACGTGCGCGAGCTGGAGGGTGGGGACCAGGTCGCCGACCGCCGAGATGGTCTCCACATTGGTCCGCATGTACTCGTCGACGAGGACGTAGCCGCGGTCCATGGCGACCCCGGCCTCCTCGTAGCCTAGGCCCTGGGAGACCGGGCCGCGGCCGACGGCGACGAGCAGCAGTTCGGCCTCGAAGGTCTTGCCGTTCTCCAGCGAGACCTTCACGCCGTCGGCGGTGTACTCCACGCCGGAGAAGCGGGAGCCCAGGGAGAAGTTGATGCCGCGCTTGCGGAAGGCGCGCTCCAGCAGCTTGGAGCTGTTCTCGTCCTCGACCGGGACGAGGTGCGGGAGCGCCTCGACGATCGTGACGTCCACGCCGAAGGACTTCCACGCGGAGGCGAACTCGACGCCGATGACGCCGCCGCCGAGCACGATCGCGGACTTCGGCACGCGGTCCAGGACCAGCGCGTGGTCCGAGGAGATGACGCGGTCGCCGTCGATGGTCAGGCCCGGCAGCGACTTCGGCACGGAGCCGGTGGCCAGCAGGACGTGGCGGCCGGTGATGCGCTGGCCGTTGACGTCCACCGACGTGGGGGAGGACAGGCGGCCCTCACCGGTGATGTAGGTGACCTTGCGGGAGGCGACCAGGCCCTGCAGGCCCTTGTACAGGCCCGAGATCACGTCGTCCTTGTACTTGTGGACGCCCGCGATGTCGATGCCCTCCAGGGCGGCCTTGACACCGAACTGCTCGGCCTCGCGTGCCTGGTCGGCGATCTCGCCGGCGTGCAGCAGAGCCTTGGTGGGGATGCAGCCGCGGTGCAGGCAGGTGCCGCCCAGCTTGTCCTTCTCGATCAGGGCGACGTCCAGACCCAGCTGGGCACCCCGCAGGGCAGCGGCGTAACCACCGCTACCGCCTCCGAGGATCACTAGGTCGAAAACGGTGCTGGCGTCGTTCGCCACGTCACGTCCTCCATGCATGGGTACGCCGTTGCCGGTCGTCGGTGACCGGGCGGCGGCTGTCGTTCGGCCGCTTGTTGCTTCGGCCCTGTGATTACGGGGGCCCTGTCCTGCCGAGACAACATCTTCGCACTTGTTGACGGACGGCGGGACGCGGGGCCGGGGCTGAGGGACGACTGATGCGTCACCTTCGCGTGTTACTCGCGCGTATCCGGTGTCTGTTGCGGAGGTGGGCGGGGCGTTCGTCGAGAGCGAACGGGGTGGGGTGGGTGGGGTGGGTTTGCCCCGGTCCCGCCCTTTCACCGTTTCTCCCGGGGCTCCGCCCCGGGGCCGGCACCGCGCTCCGCGCGGTGATGCGGGGGCTTCGCCCCCTGCGCCCCACGGGGCTCCGCCCCTGGCCCCCGCTTCGGGGCTCCGCCCCGGACCCCGTTATCGCGGCTTCGTCGCTCGTCCTCAAGCGCCGGACGGGCTGAAGTGCGCGCCCGGGCCGGATATCCGGTGCGGACAATATCCGGTGCGGGCAATATTCGTGCGGGCGATATCCGGCGGGGGCGCGAAATCCAGCCCGTCCGGCGCTTGAGGACAGCGCCCGGAGGGCGCTTCGGGGGTCAGGGGCCCCGCACCACCGCGCGGAGCGCGGTGCCGGGCCGAGGGGCGGAGCCCCGGGAGAAACGGTGAAAGGGCGGGACCGGGGCAAACCCACCGGGGGCGCAGCAGCGCCGCCCGAGCATATTTCACGGGCGCGCCCCGGCAGGGGTCCAGGGGCGGAGCCCCGTCAACCGCCCGGGCCGGGGCTCCAACCGTCCCGCGGTCGGCCCGGGCGCGCCGACCGCCCCCGGGCTGCCGGGCTGCCGGGGCACCCCGGGCCCGGGGCCCCGCCCCGGGGAGACGGCGAAAGGGCGGGGCGGGGAGAGAACCCCCTTACGGGAGAAACCCGTTACCCCAGATCCCCCTCCGCCGTCCGCTCCGCGAGCCGCACCAGCGTCCGCACCGCCGACCCGGTACCACCCTTCGGGGTGTACCCGAACGGAGCGCTCTCGTGGAAGGCCGGCCCCGCGATGTCCAGGTGCCCCCACGTGATGCCCTCGCCCACGAACTCCTGCAGGAAGAGGCCGGCGATCAGCCCGCCACCGTTGCGGACGCCCATGTTGGCGATGTCCGCGACCGGGGAGTCCATCGTCTTGCGCAGCTCGGTGGGGAGCGGCATGGGCCAGGCCTGCTCGCCGGCCTCCTCGGCGATCTCGTAGAGCGCCGTGCGGAACGCGTCGTCGTTGGCCATGACACCGAACGTGCGGTCGCCCAGCGCGAGCACCATCGCACCGGTGAGCGTGGCGACGTCCACGATCGCGTCCGGCTCCTCCTCCGAGGCCCGGGTCAGGGCGTCGGCCAGCACCAGCCGGCCCTCGGCGTCGGTGTTGAGGACCTCCACGGTCTTGCCGCTGTACATCTTCAGCACGTCGCCCGGACGGGTGGCGCTGCCGGAGGGCATGTTCTCCGCGAGGGCCAGCCAGCCCGTGATGTTGACCCGCAGGCCGAGGCGGGCCGCGGCCACCACGGCGGCGAACACGGCGGCGGCGCCGCTCATGTCGCACTTCATGGTCTCGTTGTGGCCGGCCGGCTTGAGGGAGATGCCGCCCGAGTCGTAGGTGATGCCCTTGCCGACCAGGGCGAGGGTCTTCTCGGCCTTGGGGTGGGTGTAGGCGAGGCGGACCAGCCGCGGCAGGTTGGCGGAGCCCTGGCCGACGCCCATCAGGCCGCCGTAACCGCCCTTGAGCAGTGCCTTCTCGTCCAGGACCTCGACCTTGAGGCCGAACTCCTTGGCGGCCTCCTGGGCGAGCTGCGCGAAGGCCGCCGGGTACAGGTCGTTGGAGGGGATGTTGATCAGGTCGCGGGCCCGGTTGACCTCGGAGGCGACGGCGGCCGCGCGCTCGGCGGCGGCCTTGAAGGCCTTGTCGCGCGGCTTGGCGCCCAGGATCGCGGCCTCGCCCAGCGGCTCGCCCTTGCCGCCCTTGGCGGCCTTGCCGTTGCCGTCGGTGCGGTACGCGGTGAAGGCGTACGCGCCCAGCAGCGCGCCCTCGCCGATCGCCGCGACGTCCTCCGGACCCGTCACGGGCAGGGCGAACGCGGCCTTCTTCGTGCCGGACAGCGCCCGGGCCGCGGAGCCCGCGGCGCGGCGCAGCGCCTCACCCTCGTAGCCGTCGCCCTTGGCGGGCACGCCGCCGAGGCCGACCGCCACCACGACGGGGGCCTTGATGCCGGCCGGTGCCGGGAGCTTGGTTACGTCACCCTCGTCGCCGGTGGCGCCGAGGGTCTCCAGGACGGCGGCCAGCTTCCCGTCGAAGGCCTGGTCCACGGCTTCGGCGCCGGTCGCGACGACGGGGCCCTTGGGGCCCTTGGCGATGCCGACGACGAGGGCGTCCGCGCGCAGCGTCGCCGCGCTGGAAGTGCTGAGAGTGAGAGCAGTCACGGTGGTGGGTGTCCCTACTTCCGTCGGTGTTCTTTGGTGAGGGGGTGCCTCGGTGAGAGCGCGGCGGGACCGTGCCGGCCGCACTCCGCGCATCGTATGCGCCGGGTCCTCGCCGCCGGTTTCGGGCCTCGGGGCTGGCAGGAGCCTATCTCCGCGCGGTCGTTCAGCCCAGGGCGAGCACGATCAGCGCGCTGGTCGCGGCGGTCTCGGCCAGCGCGCCGAAGACGTCGCCGGTGACCCCGCCGAAGCGGCGGCGGCAGTGGCGCAGCAGCAGCTCGGCAAGGACGAGGGCGGCGAGGACGGCGGCGGCGGCCCGGGCCGCTCCGTACGGGCCGGCGGCCGCCCCCGCCGCGGCGGCCGCCCCCGCCGCGGCCACGAGCACGGCGACGGCGGCGCGCACGGGCACGACGCCGGCCACCGCGGCGCCGAGGCCCTCGGGGCGCGCGGCCGGGACCCCCGCGCGGGCGGCGAGGGTCAGCGCGCAGCGGGCGGCGAGGCCGGCCACCAGGGCGGCGAGGAAGCCGCGGGCGCCGCCGGCGGCGTACTGCCCGGCGAGCACGGCCACTTGGCCGAGCAGGACGAACACCAGGGTGATGACGCCGAACGGGCCGATGTCCGACTGCTTCATGATCCGCAGCGCGTCCTCGGCGGGCCGGCCGCTGCCCAGGCCGTCGGCGACGTCGGCGAGTCCGTCGAGGTGGAGCCCGCGGGTGAGCACGGCGGGCAGCGCGGCGGCGGCCACGGCGGCCAGGAGCGGGCCCGCGCCCAGCAGCAGGAGCAGCCAGCCGGCCGCCCCGGCCGCGGCGCCGACGGCCAGCCCGGCGAGCGGGGCGGCGAGCATGCCGCCCCGGGCGGCGGTCCGGTCCCAGCGCGTCAGGCGCACGGGCAGTACGGTCAGGGTGCCGAAGGCGAACCGGAGGGCGTCGGCGGGCGTTGCGGGGGAAGGGGCGTCGGTCATCGCGGGGGAGCCTATCCCGCCGTCCGCGGCGGGCCGGCGGCCGATCACAGCTAGCCCGTCAGGGGCGGGAGTTCGGGAGCACGGAGTCCGATGGAACACTGGCTTGACCGCAACATCGTCGAGCCGGGCAAGCTGCCCCTGCTGCTGGCACTGGCCGCGTTCGTGCTGACCTTCCTGGTCACCCGCGTCATCACCCGGCTGATCCGGGCGGGCAAGGGCCCCTTCCGCAACATCCGCCCCGGCGGGCTGCACGTCCACCACGTCGTACCGGGCGTCGTCCTCATGGTGATCGGCGGCTTCGGCGCGGTCTCGACGGGCCGGCACGGCCTGGGCGCGGTGGTCGCGGCGGTGCTCTTCGGGACGGGGGCGGGGCTGGTGCTGGACGAGTTCGCGCTGATCCTGCACCTCGACGACGTCTACTGGACCGAACAGGGCCGCAAGAGCGCCGAGATCGTGGTGCTGACGGCCGCCCTGGTCGGGCTGGTCCTCGCCGGGTTCTCCCCGTTCGGGGTGAACGAGCTGACCCCGGACGAGCTGCAGAACCGCAGCGTCGTGGTGACCAACACCCTGGTCAACTTCCTGATCGCGCTGTTCGCCCTGGCCAAGGGCAAGCCGCGGATCGCCCTGATCGGCACGGTGGTGCCACTGGTCGCGCTGATCGGCGCGGTCCGGCTGGCCCGGCCGGGCTCGCCGTGGGCCCGGCGCTTCTACCGGCACCGGCCGCGGGCCCGCCGCCGCGCGCGGGTGCGCGCCTACCGGCACGACGCCCGCTGGAACGCGGTGCGCAACCGCCTTCACGACCTGGTCGCGGGCGCCCCCGACCGCTGACCGCCGTCGCGGAACCGGTCGTCGCGGGGTTTCCGGCGGCGCCGGACCACCTCCTCCGTCCCGCTGAGCGCCAGCACCGCCAGCACCGCGGCGATGTGCTCCTTGCCCGCCAGGTTGGGCTTGACGAGCACCTCGGCCACCATCGCCAGGACCACCACGGCGCAGGTGCACCAGGCGCGGTAGCGCCAGGACACGTACACCGCCAGTCCGACGACGGCCGCGGACGGGCCGGTGTCGATCACCTTGGCCGCCTCGGGCGGCAGCCCCAGCACGCCGGGCCCCAGCGCGATGGCCAGCCGCGCGTACATCGTCCCGGCGAGCGTGGCGAGGTAGGCGACGGCCAGCAGCCGCCACCGGCCCAGGCAGATCTCGGCGATGCCGAAGACGAGCAGGAGCTGGGCCAGCGCCCCCCACACGGGCAGGTCCAGGGCGGGGACGAAGAGCGACAGCGGGGTCCGCAGCAGCGCGAGCCACCAGGGCAGTTCGGCCCGTACGGAGCCGACGAGCTGGACGGGCCGGTAGCCCCAGGACTGGTTCTGGACGACCTGGAAGGCGGCGGTGAGGGCGACCGCCGAGAGCGTCAGCGAGATCGCGCGGAGCCGCTCGCGGGCGAACGCGTCCCGTACGGTCCCGGCGATCGGGCCCCACTCGGTGCGCGCGGCGCGTCGCAGCGCCGCGCGGTTCATCTTTTGCTCTCCAGGTGCTTGCGGTTCAGCCACTTGGGCAGGCCCGGCGCCTCCAGGAAGCCCTCGGCGCGGGCGCTCGCGAGACCGATCCGCAGCAGGTCACTGCTCTTCTCGAACAGCATGAAACGAGGCTCCCAGATCGGGCGGTACTTCGCATTTGCACGGTAGAGCGACTCGATCTGCCACCAGCGGGAGAAGAAGCTCAGCAGCGAGCGCCAGGCCCGCAGCACCGGGCCGGCCCCCAGCCGCGAGCCGCGCTCGAAGACCGAGCGGAACATCGCGAAGTTCAGCGACACCTGGTCCACGTTCTGCTCCCGCGCCCGCTGGAGCAGCTCGATGACCATGAACTCCATCAGGCCGTTCTCGGAGTCCCGGTCCCGGCGCATCAGGTCCAGGGACAGGCCCTTCGGCCCCCAGGGGACGAAGCTCAGCAGGGCGCGCAGCTCGTCCTTGCCGTCGTGGCATTCCAGCATCACGCAGCGCCCGTCGTCCGGGTCGCCGAGGCGGCCCAGCGCCATGGAGAAGCCGCGCTCGGTCGCCCCGTCGCGCCAGTCGTCGGCGCGCCGCAGCAGCTCGGCCATCTCCTCCTCGGGGATGTCCTCGTGCCGCCGGATCCGCACGGTGTACCCGGCGCGCTTCACCCGGTTGTAGGCCTGGCGGACGGTGCGCATCGCGCGGCCCTCCAGGGTGAACTCCGCGGTGTCCACGATGGCCTCGTCGCCGAGCTCCAGCGCGTCCATGCCGTGCCGGGCGTAGACCGTGCCGCCCTCCTCGCTCGCGCCCATCACCGCGGGGATCCAGCCGTGCGCGCGGGCCTCGGCCAGCCAGGGCTCGATGGCGCCGGGCCACGCCTCGGGGTCGCCGATCGGGTCGCCCGAGGCCAGCGAGACCCCGCCGACCACCCGGTAGGTGACGGCCGCCTTGCCGGACGGGGACCACACGACGCTCTTCTCGCGGCGCAGCGCGAAGTAGCCCAGCGAGTCGCGGTCCCCGAAGCGGTCGAGCAGGGCGCGCAGCCGGGATTCGTCCTCGGCGGTCAGCGGGTCGGTGGCGCGGCGGGAGCGGAACGCGGCCCACACCACCAGGACCAGCAGCACCGTGCTCATCACATTGATGAGGACGTTGACCCAGTCCGGGGTGTCGATGCCCGGGAAGTGGCGGTCGTCGCCGACCAGGAAGGCCAGCCGCCGCACCCCGTAGCGCCAGCGCTCCCAGAACGTGGACGGGTGCGCCTGGTTGGTGACCGTCACCAGCAGCGCGGCGATCAGCGAGGAGACCAGCAGGCCGGCGGCGGCCACGGCCGCGGCGAGCCTGGGGTTGGAGCGGTCGCCGATCGCGTAGAACTCGCGGCGGCCCACCAGGAGGGCGGTCACGAACAGCGCCGTGATCACCACGGAGAACCAGTTCTGGCCGTGCGCCCGGAACTCCGGATAGGCCATCAGCAGCGCGAGCAGCAGCAGGAGCACCCCGGCCAGGGCCAGGTTGAGGATCCAGGCGGCCCGTTTGCGCCGGCGCAGCGTGACGGCCATGAACAGCGACACCACCGCCGAGGTGAAGCTCGCCTCCAGCAGGTAGGGCGTGAAGTAGTCGTCCACGGCGTGCCGGCGGATGCTGGCCCCGAAGGACACCCACACCGCGCTGAGCAGGTTGATGAAGGCGACCGCACGGACGTACCACACGGCGAAGGCTGCGGCGCGCCGCGGCCAGGGGCCGCCACGCGCCTCGTCATCCGGAGTCAAGCGGACTTCTCCCATGAAGAGTGATCATCTCGGGATGCGCACGGGCTGCCTCCGGCTCCGGACTCCGCCGCCGGTGGTGTCAGGGGCGCTCGGGGAGCTCCGCCGCCAGGGCCGCGGCCGCCTGCACCAGTGGCAGGGCGAGCAGTGCCCCTGTTCCCTCGCCCAGTGTGACGCCGTGATCGAGCAGAGGGTTGAGCGCGATCCGGTCGAGTGCCTTCGCCTGGGCCGGGTCGCCGGTGCCGTTCCCGGCGAGCCACCAGTCCGGGGCCCGGAAGGCGACGCGCTGCGCGACCAGCGCGCAGGCCGCGGAGACCACGCCGTCCAGGATCACGGGCGTGCGGCGCACCGCGCTCTGCAGCAGGAAGCCGGTGATCGCGGCCAGGTCCGCGCCGCCGGTCGTGGCCAGCAGCTCCAACTGGTCGCCGAGCGCGGGCCGGGCCCGGCGCAGGGCGTCGCGGATCGCGGCGCACTTGCGCATCCAGGCCAGGTCGTCGATGCCGAAGCCGCCGCGGCCGGTGACGACCGAGGCGTCCGTGCCGCACAGCGCGCCGATCAGCGTGCCGGCGGCGGTCGTCCCGCCGACGCTCAGATCACCGAGCACGACGAGGTCGGTGCCGGAGTCGGCCTCCTCGTCCGCGACCGCCATCCCGGCGCGGAAGGCCCGCTCCGCCTCGTCCGCGGTCAGCGCGTCCTCGACGTCGATCCGGCCGGAGCCGCGGCGGACCCGGTGCCGGGTGACCTCCTCGGGCAGCAGCTCCGGGTCGCAGTCCACGGACATGTCGACGACCCGCAGTCCGGCGCCGAAGCGGCGGGCGAGGACGGCGGCGGGGCTTTCGCCCTCCAGGGCGGCGCGCACCAGCTCGTGCGCGCCGCCGGCCGGGCCGGCGGAGACGCCGAGGGCGGCGACGCCGTGGTCGCCCGCGAAGAGGACCGCCTTCGGCTGCCGCACCGGCTTCACCGGTACGCCGCCCTGTGCGGCGGCGAGCCACTCGCCGATCTCGTCCAGGCGGCCGAACGCTCCCGGGCGCGGCCCGAGCCGCTCGCGCCGCTCCTCGGCGTCGCGCCGCACGCCGGCGTCGGGCCGCTCGATCAGCGTGGCGAAGTCATCAAGATTCAGACCGCTCATCCGCGACACACTACCCCTGCGGGGGGCGGGTACCCGGGGGAGCTGTGCCCCGGTCTGCCCTTTCACCGTTTCCCGGGGGACCCGGGCCCCGACCGGGCTTCCGCGCCCGGGGGCGGCAACCGCGCTTCGCGCGGTTGTCCTCAAGCTCCCCGGAGGGGGCGGCCCCCAGACGGGCTGGGTGCCCCTCCCCGCCCTTTCACCGTTTCTTCCGGGGCTGCGCCCCTCGGCCCGGCACCGCGCTCCGCGCGGGCGAGCGGGGCTCCGCCCCGGCACCCCGCCGGGGCTGTGCCCCTGGCCCCCGAAGCGCCCTGCGGGCGCTGTCCTCAAGCGCCGGACGGGCTG
>NZ_JAEAMR010000003.1:959966-966531 GCF_015999245.1 Streptomyces sp. AV19
GAGCGCGGTGCCGGGCCGAGGGGCGCAGCCCCGGAAGAAACGGTGAAAGGGCGGGCCGGGGGCAAAACCCACCCCCTACCCCCGCAACCGCACCGCCTGCCCCGCCACCACCAGCACCACCTGCTCGCACTCCCCGGCCACCCCCGCGTTCAGCCGCCCCAGCTCATCGCGGAAGCGCCGCCCCGACGCCGTCGCGGGAACGACGCCCGAGCCGACCTCGTTGCTCACCGCCACCACCGTGCGACGAGTGGCCCGCACCGCCGCCACCAGCCCCGCCACCCGCTCCGCCAGCGCCGCCGCACCCCCGTTCGCCCACCGCTCGTCGTCCCACGCCCCGACCGAGTCCATCGCGTGGGTGAGCCACAGCGCCAGGCAGTCGATCAGCAGCGGCGGTCCGTCGGACGTCAGCAGGGGGACGAGGTCGCAGGTCTCGGCCGTGCGCCAGGACGCCGGGCGGCGCTCGCGGTGGAGCGCCACGCGGGCCGCCCAGTCCCCGTCCCCGTCCCGCGTGCCGCCCGTCGCGACGTAGAGGACGTCCGGGAAGGACTCCAGCCGCCGCTCCGCCTCGACGGACTTGCCCGAGCGGGCCCCGCCGAGCACCAGCGCACGCCGCGGCACGTCCGGTACCGCGTGGTAGTCGCCCACCGTCACCGAGGTGCCGTCGGGCACCGCGCGCGCCCCGGCCGCCGCCAGCCGGCGGTGCAGTTCGAGGCCCGGCGGCACATCGTGGTCCAGGTGCACGGCGAGCACGTCCGTCGTCGCGGTCACCGCGCCCGTCTCGCGCAGCCGGGCGAGCGCGTCGGGCCGGCCGGCCACGTCCAGCAGGACGACGTCGTACGGAGAAGGGGAGGGGGAGGGCGAGAGGCCGGCCGGGGCGCCGCCCGGCGGCAGGTAGAGGAGCCGGTCGCCGTCCGGGCCCGTCACCTCGTAGCCCGTGCCCGGCGCGTCCAGGGCCACCGCCCGCACCCGGTGCCCGCTGATCACCGACAGCTCGCGGCCGTCCGGCACCCGCCCCGGCGCCGGCAGCCCGGCCGGGAACTCGACGGCCGGGCCGTCGTGCGGGTGGGAGAGCAGCACCTGCCGCACCCCGCTGATCGACCGGCCCGCGCGGGCGGCGGCGAACGCCGGGCCGGGGGTGAGGTCGAACAGCAGCGCGCCGTCGACGAGCAGGGCGGTCGCGGCCCGCGCGTCCTCGCCCACGGCGGTGGCGCAGGCGGCGCAGGGGCAGCCGGGGCGCGGCAGCCCGTCGGGGGCTCCGGTGCCGAGCAGTGTCAGTTCCACGCCCCGATCGTCTCGCGTCCGCGGACCGCGGGCGCGCCGGGATCACCCTTTCTCGCCTAGGCTGCGCTCAGTCGGCGAACAGCTGAGTGAGCGGACATCGACGAACCAGAGCCTTAAGGAGTCGTTCATGGCGTGGGTGTGGCGGTTCGAGAAGAGCGACGGTACGGAGACGGCTCCGCCGGTGGAGCCGGAGGAGTTCTCGACGCAGGGGGACGCGGAGTCCTGGATCGGCGAGGAGTGGCGGGCGCTGCTGGACGGCGGCGTGGACCAGGTCCGGCTCTTCGAGGACGGGACGGAGATCTACGCCGCGCCGATGAGCCTGCACGCGGCGGCCGACGCGGGCTGATCACCGGCCGGCGCGGGCCGGCCGGCCGAGGGGCCGGGGGCGGGAGACCTCACCCGCCCCGGACCCCGCACAGGTGCAGCAGCCCCGCCACCGCCCGGTACGGATCCGTCCGGCCGGCCCGTTCCTCCGCCGCGAGGACCGCGTCCAGGGCCGGGCCCTGGACGGCCTGACCCGGCCGGTCCGTGAACACCCGCACCCCGTACCAGGCCCGCAGCGGCGCCCCGATCCCGGCCAGGGTCGCCGTCAGCGTCTCGCGCCGGTCGGCGCGCAGCCGCGCGCCGGACGACGGGTCGACGCAGTAGGGGGAGTCGAACGCGGTCAGCGCCGCGTCCCAGTCACCGGCCAGCCCCGGCCGCAGCGCCAGCGCGTCCGCGTTGCGGACGACCAGCGAGAGCAGGCCGCCGGGCGCGAGCACCCGGGCCAGGCCGGCCAGCAGCGGGTCGGGTTCCTCGACGCGCATCAGCACGCCGTGGCACAGCACGACGTCGAAGGCGCCCGGGGTGAAGTGGACGCCCGTGTCCCGGCCGTCGCCCTCGATCAGCCGGACCCGCTCGCGGATCCCGGCCGGCTCGGCGGCCAGCGCCGTGCGGACCGCCGCCACGGTCGAGGCGTCCGCCTCCAGCGCGGTCACCTCGTGCCCGGCGCGGGCCAGCCGCAGCGCCTGGGTGCCGTGGGCGAGGCCCACGTCCAGGACGCGCAGCCGCCGCCCGACCGGGAAGCGGGCGGCCATCTGCTCGTCGAGCTGCCGCCCGACGAGCTCGTGGCGAACCGTGTTCCGTAAACCGTCGAGGCCCTCCGACGAGGCCCACGCGGAGCCGCTCAGGGCTTCTCCCCGCGCTTGACCTTCGGCTTGGGCAGCCGCAGCCGCCGCATCTGGAGGGTGCGCATCAGCGCGTACGGGACGGCGCCGCGGGTGGGCTCGTCGGGGAAGCGCTGCTTGAGCGCCTTGCGCAGGGTGACGGCGGTGATCACCGAGTTGATGACGATCAGCAGGATGACGACCATCCACAGCAGCAGCACGTACTGCTGGAACGTGCCCCGGTTGATCATGCTCAGCACGAGGATGGCCACCGCGAGCGGCAGGAAGAACTCGGCGAACGAATACCGGGAGTCCACGAAGTCGCGCACGAAGCGGCGGACCGGGCCCTTGTCACGGACCGGCAGGTACCGCTCGTCGCCGTTGGCGAGCGCCTCGCGCTGGCGGGCCATGTCGGCCCGGCGCGCCTCGCGCTGCCGCTTGGCCGCGTCCTTGCCGGAGGCGGGGGTCTTGGCCAGGCTGCGGCGCTGCGAGGAGGCCTCGCTGCGTTTGGGCGTGGGGCGGCCCTTGGGGGCCTCGGGGTGACGGGGCTGCTGCGGCTCGTCCGCGGTCACCTTGGCGGCGACCTTCGCGGACTGCTCTTCCTTCGAACGGCTTCGGAACACGGGACCCAAGGGTACGGGGTTCCGGGGGTGGACCCCAGCGTTCTGGGGAACGATGTGGGGTTGGCCCCGGGAAGAACCCGGCCGCCCCCTCGGCTCTCGGGGGGCCGTCTACTCCTCCGGCCGGAGGAGCGCGGCCTCCTGATCGTCCTGGAGGAGGAGCGCATCGGCGCCCGGACAGTGCGGTAATGGGGACGGGCCCCGTACTGTGGGTTCTGTTAGGTGTGATGGAGCCGAAGCCCGAGCTAGTCGGTCAGAAGGGGGCGCGCGAGGCCCATGAGCGGTGTCATGAAGCGTATGGGGATGATTTTCCGCGCGAAGGCCAACAAGGCCCTGGACCGGGCCGAGGATCCGCGCGAGACCCTCGACTACTCGTACCAGAAGCAGGTCGAGCTGCTGCAGAAGGTGCGCCGGGGCGTGGCCGACGTGGCCACCTCCCGCAAGCGCCTGGAGCTCCAGCTCAGCCAGCTCCAGGGGCAGTCCTCGAAGCTGGAGGAGCAGGGCCGCAAGGCGCTGGCGCTGGGCCGCGAGGACCTGGCGCGCGAGGCGCTCACCCGCCGCGCCGCGCTCCAGCAGCAGGTCAGCGACCTGGAGACGCAGCACCAGACCCTCCAGGGCGAGGAGGAGAAGCTCACGCTCGCCTCCCAGCGCCTCCAGGCCAAGGTCGACGCCTTCCGCACCAAGAAGGAGACCATCAAGGCCACCTACACCGCCGCCCAGGCCCAGACCCGGATCGGCGAGGCCTTCTCCGGCATCTCCGAGGAGATGGGCGACGTCGGCATGGCCATCCAGCGCGCCGAGGACAAGACGGCCCAGCTCCAGGCCCGCGCCGGCGCGATCGACGAGCTGCTCGCCTCGGGCGCCCTCGACGACCCGACGGGCATGGCGAAGGACGACATCACCGCCGAGCTGGAGCGTCTGTCCGGCGGCAACGACGTCGAGCTGGAGCTCCAGCGGATGAAGGCCGAGCTCTCCGGCGGCGGCGAGGCCAAGCAGGCCATCGAGGGCGGTCAGCAGCAGGGGGCGAAGGCACAGCAGCCACAGGACCGGCCGGACTTCAACAAGCGCTGAACCGGCCAGGAGGAGCCGTCATGATCGTTCGCATCATGGGCGAGGGCCAGTGGAAGCTGGCCGACAGCCACTTCGCCGAGCTCAACGCGTTGGACGACGAGCTCCTCGACGAGATGGAGAGCGGCGACGAGGCCGGCTTCCGCCGGACCTTGGACGCCCTGCTCGAAGCGGTCCGGCGGATCGGCAGCCAGCTGCCCGACGACGCCCTGGAACCCTCCGAGCTGATCCTGCCCGCGCCCGACTCCACCTTGGACGAGGTCCGCTCGATGCTCGGCGACGACGGCCTCATCCCCGGCTGACGCCGGCCCCGCCGCGCCCCCTCCCGACGCCGGGACGGGGGCGCGCGACCGTCCCTTGCACGCCTGCATCCGGCGCGCCTGTCCCCGACGCGAACGCTCCCGACGGGATGCGATGACCTCCCTCGCCGTCTCCGGCCTCGACCGCCCGCAGCGCTGGCTGCGTTCCCACCCGGTCGTCGCGGACGTCCTGCTGGCCGCGGGCGTCCTCGCCACCACGATGATCAGCACCGTCCTCGGGCGGGGCGCCGGGAAGAGCCCGCCCGGCCACGGCTACGTCGTGCTGGCCGTCCTCGCCGGTGCCGCCCTGGTCGCCCGCCGCCGGGCGCCCCGCCTGGTGCTGGCCGTCACCTCGGCGCTCTCCGTCGCCGGCGCGGCGACGGCCACCGCGGACGGTGTCCCGCGCACCCAGATCGCCGCCTCCGCCGTGGTCGCGCTGTACACCGTCGCCTCCCGCACGGAGCGCTCCACCGCCTGGCGCATCGCGGCCGTGACCGTCACCGCCCTGACCGCCACGGTGATGCTGATCGGCCCGCCGCCGTGGTACGCGCAGGAGAACGTGGGGCTCTTCGCCTGGATGGGCATGGCCGCGGCGGCCGGCGACGCGGTCCGCAGCCGGCGCGCCTACATCACCGCGATCGAGGAGCGCGCCCTGCGGGCCGAGCGCTCCCGCGAGGAGGAGGCCCTGCGCCGGGTCGCCGAGGAGCGGATGCGCATCGCCCGCGAGCTCCACGACGTCGTCGCCCACCACATCGCGCTCGTCAACGTCCAGGCGGGCGTGGCCTCGCACGTCATGGACAGCCGTCCCGACCGGGCCAAGGAGGCGCTGGCGCACGTCCGCGAGGCGAGCCGGTCGGCGCTCGGTGAACTGCGGGCCACGGTCGGGCTGTTGCGCCAGTACGGCGATCCCGAGGCGCCCACCCAGCCGGCGCCGGGGCTCGCGGTGCTCGACGGGCTCGTGGACGGCTTCGTCCGCGCCGGGCTGCCGGTGGACGTCGCGCTCAGCGGACCGGCCGGCCCGCTGCCCGCCGCCGTCGACCTCACCGCCTACCGGGTGCTCCAGGAGGCGCTTACCAACGTCCGCAAGCACGCCGGGCCAGGGGCGCGCGCCGAGCTGACGATCCGGCGCGCGCACGACGCCCTCGTCCTGACGGTCCTGGACGACGGGACCGGCACCGCCGGCGATTCCCCGCCCGGCGGGCACGGACTGATCGGGATGCGGGAACGGGTCGCCGCGCTCGGCGGCACGATCGAGACGGGCCCGCGGGCGGACGGATCCCCGGGCTACCGCGTCCGGGCCCGGCTCCCGCTGCCTACCCTGACCCCATGACACTGACCGTCCTCCTCGCCGACGACCAGGCGCTGCTGCGCAGCGCCTTCCGCGTGCTGGTCGACTCCGAGCCCGGGATGCGGGTGGTGGGGGAGGCGGCCGACGGCGCGGAAGCGGTGCGGCTGGCCCGCGCCGAACGCCCCGACGTGGTGCTCATGGACATCCGCATGCCCGGCACGGACGGCCTCGCCGCGACCCGGGAGATCTGTTCGGACCCCGAACTGGCCGGGGTGCGGGTGGTGATGCTGACGACCTTCGAGGTCGACGAGTACGTGGTGCAGTCGCTCCGGGCCGGAGCGTCGGGCTTCCTCGGCAAGGGCGCCGAGCCGGAGGAACTGCTCGCCGCGATCCGGATCGCGGCGGCGGGGGAGGCGCTGCTGTCCCCCGCGGCGACGAAGGGCCTGATCGCCACGTTCCTCGCCACGGGTGGTGGCGTGACCCCCGCCCGCCCCTCGCCCTCCCTGGACACGCTCACCGCCCGCGAGCGGGAAGTGCTGGTGCACGTGGCGGGCGGCCTGTCCAACGACGAGATCGGCGAGCGGCTGACGGTGAGCCCGCTGACGGTGAAGACGCACGTGAACCGCGCGATGGCGAAACTGGGTGCGCGCGACCGGGCGCAACTGGTCATGCTGGCCTACGAGTCGGGCCTGGTACGCCCGCGTTCACCGGGGGAGTAGCCCCGGCCCCGCCCCAACCCTCTTCCGCAGGGCTGCGCCCTGTGCGACCTGCGGACGCGGGCCGGGTACGCGCTCCGCGCGGGTGGGCGGGGCTCCGCCCCCGCACCCCGCCGGGGGCTCCGCCCCCTGGACCCCTGCCAGGGCT
>NZ_JAEAMR010000003.1:966631-981179 GCF_015999245.1 Streptomyces sp. AV19
CGGCGGTCCCCCGCCTCACCGCGCGCGGCGGTCCCCCGCCTCACCGCGCGCGGCGGTCCCCCGCCTCACCGCGCGCGGCGCGCGCGGGTTGCGAAGGGGCGCGGCCCCTGTGGAAACGGTGAAAGGGCGAGGCGGGGGCGGACAACCCCCTCCGGCAGCCCTACGGCACCCCCTACGGCAGTGCCAGCATCCGCTCCAGCGCCAGCTTCGAGAAGCGGGCCACCTCCGGATCCACCTCGATCCGGTTGACCATCTTCCCCTCCGCCAGCGACTCCAGCGCCCACACCAGATGCGGCAGATCGATCCGGTTCATCGTCGAGCAGAAGCACACCGTCCGGTCGAGGAAGACGATCTCCTTGTCGTCCGCCGCGAAGCGGTTCGCCAGGCGCCGCACCAGGTTGAGCTCGGTGCCGATGGCCCACTTCGAGCCGGCCGGGGCGGCCTCCAGGGCCTTGATGATGTACTCCGTGGAGCCCACGTAGTCCGCCGCGGCCACGACCTCGTGCCGGCACTCGGGGTGCACCAGCACATTGACGCCCGGTATGCGCTCGCGCACCTCCCGCACCGACTCCAGCGAGAAGCGGCCGTGCACCGAGCAGTGCCCGCGCCACAGGATCATCTTCGCCGAGCGCAGCTGCTCCGGGGTGAGCCCGCCGCCCGGCTTGTGCGGGTTGTAGACGACGCAGTCGTCGAGCGACATGCCCAGGTCGCGCACCGCGGTGTTGCGGCCCAGGTGCTGGTCGGGCAGGAAGAGCACCTTCTCGCCCTGCTCGAAGGCCCAGTTGAGCGCCCGCTCCGCGTTGGAGGAGGTGCAGATGGTGCCGCCGTGCTTGCCGGTGAAGGCCTTGATGTCGGCGGAGGAGTTCATGTACGAGACGGGCACGGTGACGTCCGCGACGCCCGCCTCGGTGAGCACGTCCCAGCACTCGGCGACCTGCTCGGCGGTGGCCATGTCGGCCATCGAGCAGCCGGCGGCCAGGTCCGGCAGGACGACCTGCTGGTCGTCGGAGGTGAGGATGTCGGCGGACTCCGCCATGAAGTGCACGCCGCAGAAGACGATGTACTCCGCGTCGGGCCGCGCCGCCGCGTCCCGCGCGAGCTTGAAGGAGTCGCCGGTGACGTCCGCGAACTCGATGACCTCGTCGCGCTGGTAGTGGTGGCCGAGGACGAAGACCTTGTCACCGAGCTTGGCCTTGGCCGCGCGGGCCCGCTCCACCAGGTCCGGGTCGGACGGCGCCGGCAGGTCGCCGGGGCACTCCACACCGCGCTCGCTGCGCGGGTCGGACTCGCGGCCGAGCAGCAGGAGAGCGAGGGGCGACGGGGTGGGGGCCTGGAATTCCAAGGGCTGGGCGGTGGTCACGACACGCACCCTTTCTGTTCTGCCGACTCTTAATCGTCAATTTGACGCTATCTATCATAACTGCTTCGCGTCAGCTTGACGATGCCCATTGCGTCGATGTGACGCATTCGCCCGAGGCCCCGCCCCAGGCCCGCCCGTGCCCGATGTGTGCGAGCATGAAAGGCGGAAATCAACGGCCGGACCCGGAATGAATCCCGGGCTCCGTCGGTTCAGCCGAGGGCAAGCAGTCCGCACGAAACCCGGGAGTGAAGCAGATGTCCGTTCAGGACGAGAAGACCACGGTGAGCGACGGCATCCTCCTGTCCGATGCCGCGGCCGCGAAGGTCAAGAGCCTGCTGGAGCAGGAGGGCCGTGACGACCTCGCGCTGCGCGTCGCCGTTCAGCCCGGCGGCTGCTCCGGTCTGCGCTACCAGCTCTTCTTCGACGAGCGCTCGCTCGACGGCGACGTCGTGAAGGACTTCGGCGGCGTCAAGGTCGTCACCGACCGCATGAGCGCCCCGTACCTGGGCGGTGCCTCGATCGACTTCGTCGACACCATCGAGAAGCAGGGCTTCACGATCGACAACCCCAACGCCACCGGCTCCTGCGCCTGCGGCGACTCGTTCAACTGACGCCGACGCGGAAGGCGGGCGCCCCACCGGGAGCGCCCGCCTTCCGTCGTGCGGTCAGCCCTTGGGCACGGTCTCGCCCGTGACCATGTCCACGACCTTCCGCCCGTCCAGCGGCTTCTCCAGCGCGACGTTCCGGGCGAACTCCCGCGCCGCCAGCACACAGGGCCGGCCGGGCTCCTTCTCGGTCCCGGTGACCCTGACCGTCACCGCCCCCGCCGACTGCTCCGCCGACGCCGCGTAGTCACTGCACATCCCGCCCCAGAAGCGCAGGGTGAGCCGCCTGCCGTCCGCGCGGTACGAGGTCACGTGCGCCGGCGACGGCGGCGACGGCTTCGTCGCGGACGCCTGCTTCGCCACGTACTTCGGGTCCACCGCCGGCTGGGCGATCGTCACCGTCGTCCCACCGCCGACATCGGCGCTGAACAGCCACGACGGCACCAGGGCCGGCCGCCCCGCCACCGACTGCGCGGACAGCGCGAACGTCGCTCCCCGTATCACCACCGGCTCCCGCGGCGGCGGCGCGGCCGGGCAGGGCGGTGCCGCTTCGTCCGTCCCCAGGGGGACCGGCGTCGCGCAGTCGCCCGACAGCGGCCTGGCCGGGACGCCGCCCCGGTTCAGCTCCTCCAGCGCCCGGGCCGCGCTCACCACCGGGTAGTCGTGTCCCTTCGCCGGCAGCCGCAACCGTCCGCTGCCACCGGCCACTTGGCCGTCCGCGGCGATCTGCAGCGCGGTCTGCCAGCCATAGGTGGGCAGCGAGTCCACGACCGGGTCCGCCGTGACGGAGCGGACGGCTCCGAAGACCCGTCCCGCGTCGAGCTTCGCGCCCCGCTGCCCCAGTGCCTCGAGCACCGGCAGGGCGGCGGCCTTCGCCCGCTCCTGCGACACCGGCCGTGACGCCGCCGGGTCCGAGCCGCCGGGGCGGTTCCGGTGGGACGGACACGGCGGCGCGCCCTCGCCCGGAGTGTCCTTCCCCGGGTGCACGCAGGGCTTCCCGCCCGCGATCCCGTGGCGGGAGTACGACCAGTTGCCCGGCCCCTTTGGCGCCACCTGCACCGTCGGCCCCGCGGTGACGCCCGCCGTCCACAGCCCGTTCGCGAGCCGCGGCTCGCCCTTGACGCCCAACGCCTTGGCCAGGGCGGCCACTTCGTCCCGCGTCACCTCGCCGCCGGCCAGGTGGACCGGGGCGCTGCGCGGCCCGTCCGGCAGCCTGACCGCCGACCGGTACCGGGTGCCGTTGGGGTCCGGCTCGCCCACCGCGATGCCCGGCGCCGGGCCGCCCGGTCCCGGTCCGTCCAGCGCCAGCGGCGGGGGAGTGTCCCGCGCCGCGGCGGGCGCGGGTGCGCCGTCGTCGTCGCCCGCCGTGGCGGCCCAGTACGCGCCGCCGCCCCCGGCCAGCAGCACGGCCGCCGCGACCGACGCGACCACCGGAGGCGAGTACTTCCGCCGCCGCGTCCCGGAGGTGCCGTCCTCGGTGCCCACCACATCGCTCCTTCACTGCCTTCGTGCCGGCGTCCTGTCGGCGCCCCCGTGGGAAAGGGGGCGCCGGTGGGACGGGGCACAGGAGCGGGCGGTTCCACGCGGGTCAGTCGCCGTACTCCGACATCGCGTCGAGCAGCCGCGCGGCACCCTCCGGGACGGACACCCCGCGCGGCCCCGGGGCGCTCCCGGCGGCCTCCTCCTCGCCCGTCACGGGCACCCTCCAGTGCGGCAGCATCCCCGCGCAGTCCCGGCGCAGCGCGTCGAGCCCGTACGGCTCGGGCGGTGCCTGGGTGACGTGCTTCACATGGGTCCGCATGAGCGCACCGTACTCAGCCGGGGCGCGGCCGAGAAAGCCCTACTATCAGGTAGATTCGGCCAGTCGTGGCGGGATCCTGACTGGCACCCAGGGCTGGAACAGGTAGCGTGGTCTGGCGTTTCTCGTTCGACCTCTGCCCACTTTTCCGTCGCTGATTCCCCCACCGACTCGCCCCGCAAGGAGCAGATCCGCCGTGCGTATCGCTGTCACTGGTTCCATCGCCACCGATCACCTGATGACGTTCCCCGGCCGCTTCGCCGACCAGCTCGTGGCGGACCAGCTGCACACGGTCTCCCTTTCCTTCC
The DNA here is from genome assembly GCF_015999245.1 of Streptomyces sp. AV19. Taxonomy (GTDB): domain Bacteria; phylum Actinomycetota; class Actinomycetes; order Streptomycetales; family Streptomycetaceae; genus Streptomyces. The sequence continues at coordinate 970,703 of NZ_JAEAMR010000003.1, forward strand.
TCGTCGACGACCTCGACGTCCGCCGCGGCGGCGTCGCCCCGAACATCTGCTTCGGCATGGGTGTCCTCGGCCTGAGCCCCGTCCTCGTCGGCGCCGCCGGCGAGGACTTCGCCGACTACCGCGCCTGGCTCGACCGCCACGGCGTCGACACCGACTCGGTGCACATCTCCGAGGTCCTGCACACCGCCCGTTTCGTGTGCACCACGGACACCGACCACAACCAGATCGCGTCCTTCTACACCGGCGCCATGAGCGAGGCCCGCCTCATCGAGCTCCAGCCGGTCGCCGAGCGGGTCGGCGGCCTCGACCTGGTGCTCATCGGCGCCGACGACCCCGAGGCGATGCTGCGCCACACGGAGGAGTGCCGGACCCGCGGCATCCCGTTCGCCGCCGACCCCTCCCAGCAGCTGGCCCGCATGGAGGGCGACGACATCCGCCAGCTCGTCGAGGGCGCGGCGTACCTGTTCACCAACGAGTACGAGAAGGCCCTCATCGAGTCCAAGACCGGCTGGACCGGGGACGAGATCCTGGCCAAGGTCGGCACCCGCGTCACCACCCTCGGCTCGCGCGGTGTGCGCATCGAGCGGGCCGGCGAGCCGGTCATCGAGGTCGGCGTCGCGGAGGAGCAGGCGAAGGTCGACCCGACGGGCGTCGGCGACGCGTTCCGCGCCGGCTTCCTCGCGGGCCTGACCTGGAAGCTCCCGCTGGAGCGCGCGGCCCAGCTGGGCTGCATGCTGGCCACGCTCGTCATCGAGACCCTGGGCACCCAGGAGTACGAGCTCCGCCGCGGCCACTTCATGGAGCGCTTCACGAAGGCGTACGGCCACGAGGCGGCTGCCGACGTCCAGCAGCACCTGCTGGCCTGACGCCTGACACCGCGCTCCGCGCGGTTGTCCTCAAACGCCGGACGGGTTGAACCAGCCCGTCCGGCGTTTGAGGACGGACGCGGCGCAGCCGCGTCGCCCCGCGCGGAGCGCGCGAGAAACTGGGGGCACCCCCTCTGGGGAGAAAGGGCGGGGCGGGGGCAACTCCCCTACGAACGGCGCCGCACCGTATACGCGACCCCGCGCTCGACAGGGCGCTCCCCCACGTACTCCTGCCCCCGCATCTCGCACCACGCGGGCACGTCCAGCCGCGCCGCCGCGTCGTCGGACAGCACTGTCACCAGGCCCCCCACCGGCACGTCCGCGAACACCTTCGCCAGCTCGATCACCGGGATCGGGCACCGCTTGCCCAACGCGTCGACGACGAGCTCCCGTTCGCCCTCCCGGGCCCCGGGCGGCGCCCCGGCCGGCGCCCCGAGATGCTCGCGCACCCCCGCGACCACCCGCGGCAGCACGTCGAGGAACCGCTCGACGTCCGCCGCCTCCGTGCCCCACGGCAGCGACACCCGCACGTTCCCCTCCGACAACACCCCCATCGCCCGCAGCACATGGCTCGGCTCCAGCGTGCTGGAGGTGCACGACGAGCCGGAGGAGACCGAAAACCCCTCCCTGTCCAGCGCGTGCAGCAGCGCCTCGCCGTCGACATAGAGACAGGAGAACGTGACCAGATGCGGCAGGCGCCGCACCGGGTCGCCGACCACCTCCACGTCCGGGACGAGCTCCGGCACCCGCGCCCGCACCCGGTCGACCAGCTCGCGCAGCCGCGCCGCCTCCGCCGCGGCCTCCGCCCGCACGGCCCGCAGCGAGGCCGCCGCCGCGACGACCGCGGGCAGGTCGGGGAAGCCCGGCGCCCGGCCGGACTCGCGCTCGTCCACCGGCCCGCGGGGCGCGAACCGCACCCCCTTGCGCACCGCCAGCAGCCCCACCCCGGGCGGCCCGCCCCACTTGTGCGCGCTGGCGGCCAGCAGCGACCAGTCCCCGGCCACCGGGCCCCAGCCGAGCGACTGGGCCGCGTCCACCAGCAGCGGCACCCCGGCCGCCCGGCAGGCCGCCGCGGCCTCGGCCACCGGCTGCTCGGTGCCGACCTCGTGGTTGGCGGACTGCAGCACGGCCAGCGCGGTGTCCGGGCGCAGCGCGGCCGCGTAGGCCCCGGCGGCCACCCGGCCGGTGCGGTCCACCCCCACCCGGGTGACGCTCCCCCCGTCCGCCTCCAGGGCCTCGCCCGCGTGCAGTACGGCGGAGTGCTCGACGGCGGACACCACCAGGTGGCGGCCGGTCCGGCGGCGCCCGGCGAGGGCGCCCGCGATGCCGTCGTGCAGGGCGCGGGTACCCGATGGGGTGAACACCAGCTCGTCCGGGCGGCAGCCGGCCTCCGCCGCGGCGGCCTCGCGCGCCGCGTCCAGCAGCAGCCGGGCCCGGCGGCCCTCCCGGTAGAGGCGGACGGGGTCGGCCCAGCCCTCGTCGAGGGCGGCGAGCAGCGCCTGGCGGGCGACGGGGTGCAGGGGAGCGGCGGAAGCGGCGTCGAAGTAGGGCACGTGACCGAACCTAGCGCGGGCTTCCACGGCCCGCGGCCCGGGCCTGACGAGGCCCCAGATCCCGCCGGGGACCCGCCGTCACGTCCGCGTGGAGTCTTTCGGGGACTCTTGGGGGAGCCGCCCGGCGCGTTGGGTACCCTCCCCGCGCGACCCCAAATAGCGTCCAGTAGGGTTTGGTCCGCATAAACATCCAAACCCTGCCCGCAGCGGGCCGGCGACCGACCGAGACGGCCGCAGCCGGCCGCGCGGGCGAGACTCTCGGGAAGGCGCTACGTGAGTCCCAACGGCTCCGACCGCTCGTCGCGGCGCCCGGTGCGGCGGAAGCTGCTGCAGGCGCTGGCCGCGGGCGCTGTTCTGGCGACCGCCACCGGTTGCACATCGAAGGACTTTCCCCGCCTCGGAATGCCCACTCCCGTCACGGAGGAGGCGCCGCGGATCCTCTCCCTGTGGCAGGGCTCGTGGGCCGCCGCCCTCGCGGTCGGCGTCCTGGTGTGGGGGCTTATTCTCTGGAGCGTCATCTTCCACCGGCGCAGCCGGAGCAAGATCGAGGTTCCCACCCAGACCCGGTACAACGTCCCCCTGGAGACGCTGTACACCGTGGTCCCGATCATCATCGTGTCGGTGCTCTTCTACTTCACGGCGCGCGATGAGAACAAGCTGACGGCCAACCCGGAGAAGCCCCAGCACGTCGTGAACGTGGTGGGCTTCCAGTGGAGCTGGGCCTTCAACTACATGGAGACCGCCCAGGGCCAGAAGCCGGGCCAGGACCTGAACAAGGTCAAGGAGCTCGACGCGATCCCGGACCGGTTCCTGAAGAAGGCCCCGGCGAACGCGGCCGGCGTCTACGACGTCGGTACCCCCGGCACGCGGAACCCGCAGAACGGCATGCCGGGCCCCACGCTGTGGCTGCCCAAGGGCGAGACCGTCCAGTTCGTGCTGACCTCCCGCGACGTCAACCACTCCTTCTGGGTGGTGCCGTTCCTGATGAAGCAGGACGTCCTGCCGGGTCACACCAACAGCTTCACGGTCACGCCCAACCGGGAGGGCACCTTCCGGGGCAAGTGCGCCGAGCTCTGCGGACAGGACCACTCGCGGATGCTCTTCAACGTCAAGGTCGTCTCTCCTGAGCGTTACCAGGAGCACCTCAAGGAGCTGGCCAAGAAGGGTCAGACCGGCTACGTGCCGGCGGGCATCGCGCAGACGGATCACGCGAAGAACGCGGAGACCAAGAACAAGTGAGCATCCTCAACGAACCCCAGGGTGCCGCCGCATCTGCCACGGCAGCACCGCCTGTTCGCACCAAGGCGCCAGGCAACCAGGTGGTCAAGTGGCTGACCACCACCGACCACAAGACGATCGGGTCGCTGTACCTGGTCACGTCGTTCGTGTTCTTCATCATCGGCGGCGTCATGGCGCTGCTGATGCGCGCGGAACTCGCCCGTCCCGGCACGCAGATCATGTCGAACGAGCAGTTCAACCAGGCGTTCACGATGCACGGCACGATCATGCTGCTGATGTTCGCGACGCCGCTGTTCTCCGGCTTCGCGAACTGGATCATGCCGCTGCAGATCGGCGCCCCCGATGTGGCGTTCCCGCGGCTGAACATGTTCGCCTACTGGCTCTACCTGTTCGGCTCGCTGATGGCGGTCGGTGGCTTCCTCACCCCGCAGGGCGCCGCCGACTTCGGCTGGTTCGCCTACTCGCCGCTGACCGACAGCGCCCACTCGCCGGGGCTCGGCGCGGACCTGTGGATCCTGGGTCTGGCGATGTCCGGCTTCGGTACCATCCTCGGCTCGGTCAACTTCATCACCACCATCATCTGCATGCGTGCCCCCGGCATGACGATGTTCCGGATGCCGATCTTCACCTGGAACGTCCTGCTGACCGGTGTGCTGGTCCTGCTGGCCTTCCCGGTGCTGGCCGCCGCGCTCTTCGCCCTTGAGGCGGACCGCAAGTTCGGGGCCCACATCTTCGACGCGGCCAACGGCGGCGTCCTGCTGTGGCAGCACCTCTTCTGGTTCTTCGGCCACCCCGAGGTGTACATCATCGCCCTGCCGTTCTTCGGCATCATCTCCGAGGTCATCCCGGTCTTCTCCCGCAAGCCGATGTTCGGTTACTGGGGTCTGATCGCGGCGACCATCTCCATCGCCGGTCTCTCGGTGACGGTGTGGGCGCACCACATGTACGTGACCGGCGGTGTATTGCTGCCGTTCTTCTCCTTCATGACCTTCCTGATCGCGGTCCCGACCGGTGTGAAGTTCTTCAACTGGATCGGCACCATGTGGAAGGGCTCGCTGTCCTTCGAGACCCCGATGCTGTGGGCCGTCGGCTTCCTGATCACCTTCACCTTCGGTGGTCTGACCGGCGTCATCCTGGCCTCGCCGCCGATGGACTTCCACGTCTCCGACTCGTACTTCGTCGTCGCGCACTTCCACTACGTCATCTTCGGCACCGTGGTCTTCGCGATGTTCGCCGGCTTCCACTTCTGGTGGCCGAAGTTCACGGGCAAGATGCTGGACGAGCGCCTCGGCAAGATCACCTTCTGGACGCTGTTCATCGGCTTCCACGGCACGTTCCTCGTCCAGCACTGGCTGGGTGCCGAGGGCATGCCGCGCCGTTACGCCGACTACCTGGCGGCCGACGGCTGGACGACGCTGAACACCATCTCCACGATCAGCTCGTTCCTGCTCGGCATGTCCTTCCTGCCGTTCATGTACAACGTCTGGAAGACCGCCAAGTACGGCAAGAAGGTCGAGGTCGACGACCCCTGGGGCTACGGCCGTTCGCTGGAGTGGGCCACCTCCTGCCCGCCGCCGCGGCACAACTTCCTCACGCTGCCGCGCATCCGTTCGGAATCCCCCGCGTTCGACCTGCACCACCCCGAGATCGCCGCTCTGGAACTCGAGCACAATCTCGCAGACAAGGACAAGGCCCTCGTGGGTGGCAAGGAGGCCGGCAAGTGAAGATCCAAGGCCGGATGTTCATCTGGCTCTCCGTCTTCATCCTCGCCATGGCCGTCGTCTATGGCGTGTGGTCCAAGGAGCCGGCGGGCACCACCGCGCTGTTCCTGGCCTTCGGCCTGTGCATCATGGTCGGCTACTACCTGGCGTTCACCGCGCGCCGGGTGGACGCCGGCGCGCAGGACAACAAGAACGCGGACGTCGCGGACGACGCCGGTGAGCTGGGCTTCTTCGCCCCGCACAGCTGGCAGCCGCTGTCCCTGGCTCTCGGTGGCTCCTTCGCCTTCCTGGCCATCGCGGTCGGCTGGTGGCTGATGTTCTTCTCGGCCCCGCTGATCATCATCGGCCTCTTCGGCTGGGTGTTCGAGTTCTACCGCGGCGAGAACCAGAACCAGTAAGGGCTCCCGCCCACGACCGGGCCCCGCACACCATCCGGTGTGCGGGGCCCGGTCGTTCGTGTACCCGCACCACCCGTTCGCAGGCGCCCCACGGGCCCCGGCGGGCGAACCTTCCTACCGTGGGGGCATGAGCCTGACTCCTCGACGCCGCACGGTGCTCGGCGGCGTGCTGCTGCTGGTCGCGCTGGCGCTGGGGGGCACCGCGTGCAGCTCCGCCAACCCGCTGGCGGAGGAGCCCTACGAGGCCACCGACGTCCGCCTCAAGGCGGGCGAGGACGGCCAGAAGGCCGATCCGAGCGTGCCCCTGGAGGTGGAGGCCACCGGCGACGACCGGATCACCGACGTCGTCGCGACGGACGCGGCCGGGCGGTACGTGGCCGGCGAACTGCTCCCGGACGGCATCGGCTGGCGCAGCACCGGCTCACTGGCGGCCGGCGCGCACTACACGGTGCGGGTGAGCACCGAGGACGACAACGGCGCCCAGGGCCGCCGTACGATCGGTTTCGACACCGGCCCGGCCACCCGGCTGCTGACCGTCACGTTCGGGCCCAAGAGCGGCACCTACGGCGTCGGACAGCCCGTCACCGCCGAGCTGAGCACCCCCGTGCAGACCCCCGCCGCCCGCGCCGTCGTCGAGCGCACCCTGCACGTCGACTCCCGCCCCGCCGTCCAGGGCGCCTGGCACTGGGTGAACAACCGGATCCTGCACTTCCGTCCGCAGGACTACTGGCCGCCGCACGCCACGATCGACGTCCACGCCTCGCTCGACGGCATCAAGGTCGGCGGCGGCATGTACGGCGGCCCCTCCCGGCCGGTGCACCTGACCACCGGCGACCGCGTGGAGGCCGTCACCGACGCCGCCGGGCACTACATGAGCGTCATGAAGAACGGCCTGGAGATCCGCTCCATCCCCGTCACCACGGGCAAGCCCGGCTACGCCACCCGCAACGGGGTCAAGGTGATCCTCGGGCAGGAATCCTTCGTACGGATGCGCGGCGAGACCATCGGCATCGCGGAGGGCAGCGCCGACTCCTACGACCTGCCGGTCTACTGGGCCACCCGGGTCACCTGGAGCGGCGAGTACGTGCACGCCGCGCCCTGGTCCGTGGGCTCGCAGGGGATGGACAACGTCAGCCACGGCTGCACCGGGATGTCCACGGAGAACGCCAAGTGGTTCTTCGACACCGTGCGGGTCGGGGACATCGTCAAGGTGGTGGGCAGCGCGGGCGCCACCATGACGCCGTTCGACAACGGCTTCGGCGACTGGAACATGCCCTGGGAGGAGTGGCGCCAGGGCAGCGCCCTCGCCGCCGGGAAGCGCGAGGGCACCACCGCCGCCGACGCGGCCCGGCTGCGGCCGAGGATGGCCTGAGCGGGCCCGGAAGGGGCTCAGGAGGCGGCGGGGACCCGTTCGCGCAGCAGGCCGGCCAGGGAGGCGGCGAAGGCCACCGGGTCCACCGGGTGCGTGACGGCCGCGTCGGCCCGGCTCCAGGTGGCCAGCCAGGCGTCCTGCGGGCGGCCCATCAGCAGCAGCACCGGCGGGCACTGGAACACCTCGTCCTTGAGCTGCCGGCAGACGCCCATGCCGCCCGCGGGGGCCGTCTCGCCGTCCAGGACGCAGACGTCGATCCGCCGCTCGCCGAGGAGCCGCAGCAGGGCCGGCAGCGTCGCGCACTCCACGTACTCCACCGGCGGCACGTCCGGCGCCGGGCGCCGCCCGCCCGCCAGCCGCACCTGTTCGCGGGTGTTCGCGTCGTCGCTGTAGACCAGGACCGTGGCCGTCGGCTGCATGCGCTTCCTCCAGATCGCCCAAAGGACCGTTGCGCGGATGCTACTGCCCCGCGGGCCGCCCGGAGGAGGGCCCGGAGGTCACCGTTCCTCCCGACGGGGTGTCATCACCGGTTCGGGCGACGTCTTCACCGGGCCGGACGAGCAGCGCATACGCCCTTGACACACCGAACGGCACCCCCCGGAGTGAGCGCGAGATAAGCGACCGACATAATGTCGGTCGTGGCGACAGCAACAGCAGTAGATACCGGGCACGCGCACCCCTCGGTCAACCGACCGAACCTCACCAGCGTCGGAACCATCATCTGGCTGAGTTCCGAGCTGATGTTCTTCGCGGCCCTCTTCGCGATGTACTTCACCCTTCGTTCGGTGACCGGAACCGACTTCTGGTCGGGGCAGGCGTCGCACCTGAACGTTCCGTTCTCGGCGGCGAACACCACGATCCTGGTGCTCTCCTCGCTCACCTGTCAGCTCGGCGTCTTCGCCGCCGAGCGCGGTGACGTGAAGAAGCTGCGCACCTGGTTCGCGATCACCTTCGTGATGGGTGCCATCTTCATCGGCGGCCAGATCTTCGAGTACACCGAGCTGGTCAAGGACGCGGGTCTCTCGCTCTCCTCCGACGCCTACGGCTCGGCCTTCTACCTGACGACGGGCTTCCACGGCCTGCACGTGACGGGCGGCCTGTTCGCCTTCCTGCTGGTGATGGGCCGAACGTACGCGGCCAAGAGGTTCACCCACCACCAGGCGACGGCGGCCATCGTCGTGTCCTACTACTGGCACTTCGTCGACGTGGTCTGGATCGGGCTCTTCGCCACGATCTACTTGATCAAGTAATTGGTCCCGTACCGGACCATCAGTCCAGCATCGACGCAGAAGATCCTGACACCGGGGTAATCCGTGAAAAAGCTCTCCGCACGACGACGCCATCCGCTGGCGGCGGTCGTCGTCCTACTCTTCGCGCTGGCGGTCACCGGGGGGCTGTACGCCGCGTTCGCGCCGGCGGAGTCGGCCAAGGCCGATGACTCCGCGCAGTCCCTCGCCATCGAGGAGGGCAAGAAGCTCTACGCCGTGGGCTGTGCCAGCTGTCACGGCACCGGCGCTCAGGGCACCTCCGACGGGCCGAGCCTGGTCGGCGTCGGTTCTGCGGCGGTCGACTTCCAGGTCGCCACCGGCCGCATGCCGATGCAGCAGCAGGGTGCCCAGGCGCCCCGCAAGAAGCCGGTCTACACGCAGGCCCAGATCGACCAGCTGTCCGCGTACATCTCCTCCCTCGGCGCGGGCCCCGCGGCCCCGACGAAGGACCAGTACAGCCCGGAGGGCGCGGACATCGCCAAGGGCGGTGAGCTGTTCCGGCTGAACTGTTCGCAGTGCCACAACTTCACCGGCAAGGGCGGCGCGCTGTCGAACGGCAAGTTCGCGCCGAACCTCGAGGGTGTCGATCCGAAGCACCTCTACGAGGCCATGCAGACCGGCCCGCAGAACATGCCGTCCTTCCCCGACACGGTGCTGTCGCAGAAGAACAAGAAGGACATTGTCGCGTACCTCGACGAGGTCAACTCCAGCAAGTCGGAGAGCCCGGGCGGCCTCGGACTGGGCGGTTTCGGCCCGGTCAGTGAGGGTCTGTTCGCGTGGGTCTTCGGCCTGGGCGCGCTGATCGCCGTCGCCATCTGGGTCGCAGCCCGGACCGCAAAGGCCAAGAAGTCATGAGTAGCCAAGACATTCCAGAAGAGACCCTGCCGAGCAAGCAGGGCGAAGCGCACGAGGGCGCCGTGGCGGTCGCGGGTGACCCGTTCGCCGACCCGGGCCTGCCCCCGCACGAGCACCGCATCCAGGACATCGACGAGCGGGCCGCCAAGCGCTCCGAGCGCGTAGTGGCGTTCATGTTCGCGCTGTCGATGCTGGCCACGGTCGGCTTCATCGCCGCCTACCTGGCCATCCCGGTCGACAAGAGCATCTACGTGTTCCCGATCGGGCACGTCAGCGCCATGAACTTCACGCTGGGCCTGACCCTCGGCGTGGCGCTGTTCCTGATCGGCGCGGGCGCGGTCCACTGGGCCCGCACCCTGATGTCCGACGTCGAGCACATCGACGAGCGGCACGCGATCGAGGCCCCCGCCGAGGTGCGGGCCAAGGTCATCGCGGACTTCAAGCAGGGCGCCGCCGAGTCGGCGTTCGGCCGCCGCAAGCTGATCCGCAACTCGATGTTCGGCGCGCTCTCGCTGCTGCCGCTCTCGGGCGTGTTCCTGCTGGGCGGGCTCAGCAAGGCCCCGGGCACCAAGCTCCGCAAGACGGCTTGGGGCAAGGGCAAGATGCTGATCAACCAGAACACCAACCAGCCGCTGCGTCCCGAGGACATCCAGGTCGGCTCCCTCACCTTCGCGATGCCCAAGGGCATGAAGGAGGAGGACCACGACTTCCAGAACGAGATCGCCAAGGCTGCCCTGATGCTCGTCCGGCTCCGTCCGGAGAACATCAAGGACAAGAAGGAACTGGACTGGTCGGTCGACGGCATCGTCGCCTTCTCCAAGATCTGCACGCACGTGGGTTGCCCGATCAACCTGTACGAGCAGCAGACCCACCACGTGCTGTGCCCCTGCCACCAGTCGACGTTCGACCTCTCGGACGGCGGCCGCGTGGTGTTCGGCCCGGCCGGCCACGCCCTTCCGCAGCTGCGGATCAAGGTCAATGACAAGGGCTACCTTGAGGCGATGGGCGACTTCGCGGAGCCCGTCGGTCCTGCCTTCTGGGAGCGCGGATGAGTACTGCAGACACGACGTCGACCCGCGCGGACGCGCAGGGTCGCAAGGCACCCGCCGGTGAGCGGGTCGCCGACTGGGCCGACGGCCGGCTGGGGATCTACAGCCTGGCCAAGGCCAACATGCGGAAGATCTTCCCGGACCACTGGTCCTTCA
>NZ_JAEAMR010000003.1:981279-1004661 GCF_015999245.1 Streptomyces sp. AV19
CGGCGTTTGAGGACGAGCGGCGAAGCCGCGACACGGGGTCCGGGGCGGAGCCCCGGTGGGGGTGCAGGGGGCGAAGCCCCCGCTCACCGCGCGAAGCGCGGTACCGGCCCGGGCGGAGCCCGGAGGAAACGGTGAAAGGGCGGGGTGGGGCACCCTCACCCCACCAACGCACCCAGCGTCACCCCCGCCAACCCCCGCACCTCCCGCGCCATATGCGCCTGATCCGCATACCCGCACACCACCGCCACCTCCGCGAACGCGCCCCCGCCCCGCGCCAGCTCCACCGCCCGGTTCATCCGCAGCACCCGCGCCAGCGTCTTCGGGCCGTACCCGAAGGAGCGCAACGCCCGCCGGTGCAGCTGCCGTTCGCCGATCCCCAGCCGGGCCGCCAGGGCGGACACCGGCTCCCCGCGCCGGGCCGAGGCGACGACCGCGGCGGTGACGGGATCCACGTCCACACGCCACCACCGCCCCACCACCGACTCCAGCGCCCGCCCGGGCGCACGCGCCTCCGCCACCCGCTGGGCGACGGCCCGCACCCGCCGGGCGGGCCACAGGTCCTCCAGCGGCACGCGCAGGTCACGCAGTTCGTGGGCGGGTACGCCCAGCAGCACCGGCCCGGTGCCGGGGGCGAAGCGCAGGCCGGTGTACGCGCCGGCGGGCGCGAGGTGGGACCGGGTGTCGGGCCCGGCGACGACGAGGCGTCCGTCCGCCCAGATGAGATCCGTGCACCCGTCGGGAATGATCCGCATACCGTCCGACGCCCCGGTGCGCGTCCACAGCACCGCCCCGGCGACCGCCGCCGAGGGCCGTTCCCGGTACGCCACTACGGCGACTCCCGCAGGAAGAGCGCCCCGCAGGAGTGGCAGATGGGCACCTGGCCCGTGCCCCAGAGGTCGACGGAGCGGACCGCCGAGGCGGGGTCCAGGGCGCGGCCGCACATGGCGGTGGAGCCGTTGCCGCGGACGACGTGCCAGGTCCTGACCGCGGGGTCGTCGTCCCCGGGGGAGCTGCCGTCCGCGTACTCCGCGCGCAACTCGTGCTCCATGTCACCGCACCTCCTCGCAGCCGCTCCGTCCACGATGCGCCGGAAGGCGCCGGGGCGCCACCGGTCAGAAGACCGACCACCCCGTCAGCGTCGTGAAGTGGTCCAGCGCCGCGACGCCGGCCACGGAGTTCCCCCGCGCGTCCAGCCCGGGGCTCCACACGCACAGCGTGCACTTGCCCGGTATCACGGCGATGATGCCGCCGCCGACGCCGCTCTTGCCCGGCAGGCCCACCCGGTAGGCGAAGTCGCCGGCGGCATCGTAGGTGCCGCAGGTCAGCATGACCGCGTTGACCTGCTTCGCCTCGCGCCGCGGCAGCAGCCGGGTGCCGTCGGCGCGCAGCCCGTGGCGGGCCAGGAAGCCCCCGGCCACGGCCAGATCGCGGCAGCTCATCTCGATGGAGCACTGCCAGAAGTAGTGCTCCAGCACGGTGGTCACGGGGTTGTCGAGGTTGCCGTAGCTGGCCATGAAGTGGGCGAGCGCCGCGTTGCGGTCGCCGTGCTCGGCCTCGGACTTCGCGACGACCGGGTCGAAGGCCACGTCCGGGTTGCCGCTCTCGGCCCGCAGGAAGTCCAGCATCGTCGTGCTGGCGTCGCCGGTCAGCGTCTGGAGCCGGTCGGTGACGACGAGCGCGCCCGCGTTGATGAACGGATTGCGCGGAATGCCGTTTTCGTGTTCGAGCTGGACCAGGGAGTTGAAGGCATTTCCGGACGGTTCGGTGCCCACCCGCTCCCAGATCTTGTTGCCGCCCTCGGCGAGCACGAGCGCCAGCGCGAACGCCTTGGAGATCGACTGGACGGAGAACGGCCGCTGCCAGTCCCCCACGCCGTACACCCCGCCGTCGACGTCGGCGACGGCCATGCCGAACCGCGCGGGATCCACGTCCGCGAGAGCCGGGATGTACTGCGCCGCCTGCCCGCGGCCGACCAGCGGGCGGGCGAACGCGGCGACCTCTTCGAGGACGGCCTGGTAGTCCACGGGCGGTGCGCTTTCTGTTTCCGTACGGACGCGCGTGCTGTGCACGCTCTCCGGCCTGCGGCCGAATCGGCTCGCACGATATCCGAACGCCCGGACCACCTGCGAACTTTTCGGTACAACGGGGCCATTCAGGCGTACGCGACAGGGCTTGCGCCACCGGAAGCCAAGGAGCAAGGCCGTGGCCGCACCCATGTCCGCGGACGCCTTCCTCGCCGCCCTGCGGGCGGAGGACACCGCCCTCGTCGAAGTACCCGGCTGGCGCACCCACAGCCGCGCCGGGCACGGCCCCTGGGGCCCGGTGCACGGCGTGATGGTCCACCACACCGCCACCTCCGGCACCGACACCACCGTCAAGCTCTGCTGGAACGGCACCCCCGTGCTGCCGGGCCCCCTGTGCCACGCCGTCATCGCCAAGGACGCCCGCGTCCACCTCGTCGGCTGCGGACGCGCCAACCACGCCGGGGGCGGCGACGGGGACGTGCTGCGCGCCGTGATCGCGGAGAAGCGGCTGCCGGCCGTGCGGAAGTCCGACACGGACGGCAACACGCACTTCTACGGCTTCGAGTGCGTCAACCTCGGGGACGGCCACGACCCGTGGCCCGAGGCTCAGCTGGAGGCCGTCGAACGGGCCGCGGCCGCCGTCTGCCGGCACCACGGGTGGAGCGAGCGGTCGGTCATCGGCCACCACGAGTGGCGGCCCGGGAAGGTGGATCCCCGCGGCTTCGCCATGGACGACCTGCGGGAACGGATCCGCGACCGCCTCAAGTGACAATGGGTGCGTGACCGCGCCCGACCTCGCCGCCCTGCGCCCCCACCTGCCCTCGCCCGTCGAGGAGGTGGCCGACGAGCGGTTCGCCCGGCGCGGCGTGCGGCTGCTGCTCAAGCGGGACGACCTGATACATCCCCGGCTGCCCGGCAACAAGTGGCGCAAGCTGGAGCCCAATCTGCTCGCCGCCGCTGCCCAGGGCCGGCGCACCCTGCTCACGTTCGGCGGCGCGTACTCCAACCACCTGCGGGCCACGGCCGCCGCCGGACGGCTCCTCGGCTTCGCGACGATCGGCGTCGTCCGCGGCGACGAGCTGGCCGGCCGGCCGCTCAACCGGTCGCTGGCCCGCTGCGCGGCCGACGGCATGGAACTGCGCTTCGTGGACCGCGCGACCTACCGCCGCAAGACGGAACCGGAGGTGCTGGCGGCCCTCGGCGCCGGCGACTGCTTCGTCGTCCCCGAGGGCGGCAGCAACGCGGCGGCCGCCCGCGGCTGCGCGGCGCTCGGCGCGGAACTGCGCGGCGCGGCCGACGTCGTGGGCGTCGCCTGCGGCACCGGCGGCACGCTCGCGGGCCTGGCCGCCGGGCTGGCCGGGGCCGGCCGGGCGATCGGCTTCCCCGTGCTCCGCGGCGGCTTCCTGACCGCCGAGGTGGAGCGCCTGCAGACGGAGGCGTTCGGCGGGCGGCGGGGCGACTGGTCGCTGGACGACCGCTTCCACTGCGGCGGCTACGCGCGGGTCTCCCCCGGGCTGACGGCCTTCGCCGACGACTTCACCGCCCGGCACGGGGTGCCGCTGGAGCGGCTGTACGTGGCGAAGGCGCTGCACGGTCTGACGACGCTGGCGGAGGAGGGGTCGTTCGCCCCGGGGACGACGGTGGCGGCGGTGATCACGGGCGGTCCGGAGTAGCCGGTGCCGGCTTGGGGGTTTTGCCCCGGCCCCTCCCTCAGAGGGGGCACCCCCATTTCGCCGTTTCTCGCCGCGCTCCGCGCGAAGGCAACGCGGCTTCGCGCGGTTGTGTGGTCCGGGGCGGAGCCCCGAAGCGGGGCGCAGGGGGCGGAGCCCCCGCCCCACCGCGCGGAGCGCGGTGTCAGGCCGAGGGGGCGGAGCCCCCGGAAGAAACGGTGAAAGGGCGGGCCGGGGGCAAAACCCCCCGGCATCAGCCCTCCCCCTCCTCCCGGTACGCCGCCGCCTCCTCCAGATCCAGCCTGCGCAGCAGCACCCGCAGCATCTCGTCGTCGATCCGCCGCGCGTCCCGCAGCGCCACGAACACCTCCCGCTCCGCGCCGATGACCTCCCGCGCCAGCCGCCGGTACGTGTCGTCCGCCGACTCCCCGGTCGCCCCGTGCACGGCGCCCAGCCGCTCCCACACCGCGTTCCGCCGCCGTTCGAGGACCGCGCGCAGCCGGTCGGCCAGCGGCTGCGGCAGCGCGTTGCGCTCGTCGGAGAGGAGCTCGTCGAGCCGGCGCTCGGCCGCCGTGGACGCCTCGCTCTGGGCCTGCGCCTCGGCGAGGGTCACGGTCCGCGGATCGCGGGCGGGCAGCCGCAGCACGCGGATGAGCGGCGGCAGGCTGAGTCCCTGGACGACGAGCGTGCCGATCACGGTGGTGAAGGTGAGGAACAGCACCAGGTTCCGCGCGGGGAAACCGGAGGGCAGCGAGAACGCGATGGCCAGCGAGACGACGCCGCGCATCCCCGCCCAGGAGATCACGAACGCCCCGCGCCCGGTCACGTCCGGCTCGCGCTCGCGCAGCCGCGCGGACAGCGCCCGCGGCACGAACGTGGCGGGATAGACCCAGACGAACCGGGCGACGACCACCGCGAGGAACACCACGACCGCGTACCGCGCGGCGTCCGCGGCCCCGTACGTCTCCAGTCCGCCGAGCACGAAGCGCAGTTGGAGCCCGATGAGGGCGAACACGGCGGATTCCAGGAGGAAGGAGACCATGCGCCACACCGCCGCCTCCTGGAGCCGGGTCGCGAAGTCGACCTGCCACGACCGGTGTCCGAGGTAGAGCCCGACGACGACCACGGCGAGCACCCCGGAGGCGCCGGCCGCTTCCGCGGCCGCGTAGGCGACGAAGGGGATGAGCAGCGAGAGGGTGTTCTGCAGCAGCGGCTCGCGCAGGTGCGTGCGCAGCCAGTGCAGCGGCACCATGAGGACGAGTCCGACGCCGACGCCGCCGAGCGCCGCGACCGCGAACTCCCGTACGCCGCCCGCCCAGGTGGCACCCTCGCCGACGGCCGCCGCGAGGGCCACCTTGTACGCGGTGATGGCCGTGGCGTCGTTCACCAGCGACTCGCCCTGGAGGATGGTGGTGAGCCGGGACGGCAGCCCCAGCCGGCGCGCGACGGCGGTGGCGGCGACCGCGTCCGGCGGCGCCACGACCGCGCCCAGGACGAGCGCGGCCGTCAGCGGCAGGCCGGGCACCAGCAGGAAGGCGATGGCGCCGACGGCGAGCGTGGCGAAGAGCACGTAGCCGACCGAGAGCAGCGCCACCGGCCGCGCGTTGGCGCGCAGGTCGAGGTACGAGCTGTCGAGCGCGGCGGTGTGCAGCAGCGGCGGCAGCACCAGGGGCAGCACCACGTGCGGGTCCAGGGTGTAGTCGGGCACCCCGGGCAGGTAGGAGACGGCGAGCCCGACGGCGACCAGCGCCAGCGGCGCGGACACCGGCGTGCGGCGGGCGGCGCCCGCCACGGCGGCGCTCCCCGCGACCAGGGCCAGCAAGGGCATGACGTCCATCGTTCCCGCCCGTCCCGTTCTTGTGTCCGTCCGGCGTTCTAACCTGGCCATCATGATCGAGTGTTCGCACCGGGACGGGCTGCCGCGCCCCGAGCCCGAGCCGCTGAGCGAGACCTGCCCCGAGTGCGCGGCGCTCGGCAGCCACCCCGTCCAGCTGCGGATGTGCCTGGTGTGCGGGCACGTCGGCTGCTGCGACTCGTCGCCGTACCGGCACGCCACCGGCCACTTCGAGGAGACCGGGCACGCGGTGATGCGCAGCGTCGAGCCCGGGGAGAGCTGGCGCTGGTGCTACGTCGACCGCCACCTGGTGTCGTAGCCGCCCGCTAGCATGCACCCATGATCCGAGCCGCGACGCCCGCCGACGTCCCCGCCCTCCGCGCGATGATCCGTGAACTCGCCGCGTACGAACGGGCGGTGGAAGAGGCGCGCGCCACCGAGGAGCAGCTGCGCGAGGCGCTCTTCGGGGCGCATCCGGCCGTCTTCGCGCTGATAGCGGAGAGTGACGAAACCCCGGGCGAACCGGTCGGCTTCGCGCTCTGGTTCCGCAACTTCTCCACCTGGACGGGCACGCACGGTATTTATCTGGAGGACCTCTACGTGCGCCCCGAGGCGCGCGGCGGGGGCCACGGGCGGGCCCTCCTCGCGGAGCTGGCGCGGATCTGCGTGGAGCGCGGCTACCAACGTTTCGAATGGTCAGTGCTGGACTGGAACGAACCCTCGATCCGCTTCTACAAGTCCCTCGGCGCGGAGCCGATGGACGGGTGGACGGTTCGGCGGTTGTCCGGCGACGCGCTCCACGCCCTTGCGGCACTCGCGCAGAGTGACGAAAATCCCAACAGGGCGTCTTCTCTTTCGAATTGAGACCGCAGACCCCTAGCCACTTTCCGTACTCATGGGCTTACCATGAGTGACAGTCGTGGGCCTGCGGCGCGGACTCCCGGATCGCGATAGCGTCGCTGCCGGAAACAACTGCCGCGGCGGCCCGCGCCACCTCCTCCCGGAGGGGCGCGCGGCCGACGCCCGTAACAGCTCAAGAAGCTTGTGCCACCTTGGAGGTGAGGGTGTCCCCCATCGCAGGCGAGCCTGGGGCGACCCAGGACTTCGTGGAAGTCCGGCTGCCCGCTGCGGGTGCCTACCTGTCGGTGCTGCGGACGGCGACAGCCGGCCTCGCGGCCCGCCTGGACTTCACCCTCGACGAGATCGAGGACCTGCGCATCGCCGTGGACGAGGCGTGCGCGATCCTGTTGCAACAGGCCGTTCCCGGCTCCGTGCTGAGCTGCGTCTTCCGCCTGGTCGGCGACGCGCTGCGGGTCACCGTCTCGGCACCGACCACGGACGGCCGCGCTCCCGAGCGCGACACCTTCGCCTGGACGGTGCTCTCCGCCCTGGCCGGCGAGGTCGAGTCCACCGTCGCGGACGACCGCACGGTCAGCATCAGCCTGCACAAGAAGCGCGGCGCCGGCCCCGGGCAGCCGTGACGGAAGAGGGGGCTCCGTGAGTACTGCATCGTCGCGGGAAGTGGATACCCCGGCCATCCCGCAGCAGCCGGCCCGACACCACTTGGGGAGCGCGGCGGCTCTGGAGCCGGACCAGGCGAGTGACCGACCGGAGCGGGCGGACCACATGGATCAGCAGCAGCACCAGCAGCGGCAGGAGCGGCCGCACGACCGCAGCGGAGCGCGGGCCCTGTTCATCCAGCTGCGCTCGCTCCCGGACGGTTCGCCGGAGCGCGCGGAGCTGCGCAACCACCTGGTGCGGATGCACCTGCCCCTGGTGGAGCACCTGGCCCGGCGCTTCCGCAACCGCGGGGAGCCGCTCGACGACCTGACCCAGGTCGCCACGATCGGCCTGATCAAGTCGGTGGACCGCTTCGACCCGGACCGGGGCGTGGAGTTCTCCACCTATGCCACGCCCACCGTGGTCGGCGAGATCAAGCGGCACTTCCGGGACAAGGGCTGGGCCGTGCGCGTGCCGCGCCGCCTCCAGGAGCTGCGCCTGGCGCTCACCACGGCCACGGCCGAGCTCTCCCAGCGGCACGGCCGCGCCCCCACCGTCCACGAGCTGGCGGAGCACCTGAGCATCTCGGAGGAGGAGGTGCTGGAGGGGCTGGAGTCGGCCAACGCCTACAGCACCCTCTCGCTCGACGTCCCGGACACGGACGACGAGTCGCCGGCCGTCGCCGACACCCTCGGCGCGGAGGACGAGGCGCTGGAGGGCGTCGAGTACCGCGAGTCCCTCAAACCGCTGCTGGAGGATCTGCCGCCGCGCGAGAAGAAGATCCTCCTGCTGCGGTTCTTCGGCAACATGACGCAGTCGCAGATCGCCCAGGAGGTCGGCATCTCCCAGATGCACGTCTCCCGGCTGCTGGCCCGCACCCTCGCCCAGCTGCGCGAGCGCCTGCTCGTGGAGGAGTAGCGGACCGGAGGAGTGGCGGACCGGTACCGGATCAGGACGCGCGGGGGCCGATGCCCAGTGCCTCGGTCGCCGTCGGGTTCACCACCAGCGCCATGGCGGCCACGGCCGCCAGGGCGAGCAGCACGCCCGCGGCGATCATCGCGCCGCCGGTGTTGAACAGCGTCCAGGCCACGGGGAGAGCCATCAGCTGGGTGATCAGCGCGGGCCCCCGGCTCCAGCGGCGGAGCAGCCACAGCCCGCGCGCCGCGCTCAGCGGCAGCAGGGCCAGGACGAGCACGGTGAGGCCGCCGAGCTCGGCCTGCTGGGGGCTGTCCGGCTTCCCCAGCAGCCCCATCACCAGCATGTACACCCCGGCGGCGGCCAGGGCCGCGCCCTCGAGTCCGGTGAGCGCGGCAGCGGCGGTCAGCCGGGCGGGCCGCGGGCCGGCCGGCTCGGGGGCCGCGGGGGCCTTGCTCTGCGGGCGGGTCTGCTCACGGGACGGTCCACGCTCGCGGGAGGCGCTCTTCCGGGCGGACTTCGACGCCGACTGCTTGCTGCTCATAACGGCAGGGTAGCCCCGCACCGTCCCGGTGCGGCCCCCGCCGGCCGATCCCGCGGACCGCTCCCGGCGACGCCGCCGAGCCCGGCGGCAGGACCTGAGGTGGGTCGTGTACCGACAGGTAGGTAGGCTGGCGCGCATGCGTGCGCTTCTCGTGGTCAACCCTTCGGCCACCACCACCAGTGCCCGTACGCGCGATGTCCTGGTGCACGCGCTCGCCAGCGACCTCAAGCTGGAGGTGGCGACCACCGAGTACCGGGGGCACGCCCGCGACCTGGCCCGGGCCGCCGCCGAGAGCGGGAACACCGAGCTGGTGGTGGCGCTCGGCGGCGACGGCACCGTCAACGAGGTGGTCAACGGGCTGCTGCACCGCGGCCCCGACCCGGAGGGCCTGCCCCGGCTGGCCGTGGTCCCCGGCGGCTCCACCAACGTCTTCGCCCGCGCGCTGGGCCTGCCCAACGACGCCGTCGAGGCGACCGGCGCCCTGCTGGACGCGCTGCGGGACGGCACCGGGCGCACCATCGGCCTCGGCCACGCCGCCGGCACCCCGGGCTCCGAGGACGAGGGGGTACCCGCCCGCTGGTTCACCTTCTGCGCGGGCTTCGGCTTCGACGCCGGTGTGGTCGGACGGGTGGAGCAGCAGCGGGAGCGCGGCAAACGTTCGACGCATTCCCTGTACGTGCGACAGTTCATGCGTCAGTTCCTGGGCGAGTCCAACCGCCGGCACGGGACGATCACCCTCGAACGGCCGGGCGAGGAGCCACTCGCGAATCTCGTCATGTCGATAATCTGCAACACCTCGCCGTGGACGTACTTCGGCAACCGGCCGATCTACGCGCTGCCCCAGGCGTCCTTCGACACCGCTCTTGACGTGCTGGGACTCACCAAGCTCTCGACACTGACGGCCGGCCACCACATCAGCCAGCTGCTGACCTCCACCCCCGAGCGGGGACCCGAGGGCAGACACGCTGTGTCACTCCATGACCAGGACTCGTTCACCTTGCATTCGCAGGCTCCCCTGCCGTTCCAGATGGACGGAGACCACCTGGGACTGCGTACGAGCGTGACGTTCACAGGCGTTCGCCGTGCACTGCGTGTGATTGTGTGAGTGCGAGGACCTAAAGTCCTTCCAGTCGAACGTTTAGCCTGGGTTCCACCCCCTCGAAGTACGGCTGTGACCTAGCCGACACCGAGGAATCAAAAAAAAGTTTCCAGAAGGGGTTGTATCCGCCGCCGAGGTTTGCGAGTCTCTTCATGGCGATCGGGACGGCCGCTCATCTCGGCTTCCCGGATTGCCCGAACCCCCTCTCTCTTTCCTGGACCGCTACCAGTCTTCCGACTGTGCGCTGGCCCTTCCCTTGCGGGGGGATTCGTGAAAGCGTTCACATTCACAAGCCACGTAGCCGCAACAACGAGGAGATGGAGCAGCCATGGACTGGCGTCACAACGCCGTTTGCCGCGAGGAAGACCCCGAGCTGTTCTTCCCCATCGGCAACACCGGTCCTGCGCTGCTGCAGATCGAGGAAGCCAAGGCCGTCTGCCGCCGCTGCCCCGTGATGGAGCAGTGCCTGCAGTGGGCGCTCGAGTCCGGCCAGGACTCCGGCGTCTGGGGTGGCCTCAGCGAGGACGAGCGCCGCGCGATGAAGCGCCGCGCCGCCCGCAACCGGGCTCGCAACGCGACCGCCTGACGAGCCCCCTCGGCCCCCGAGCCGCAGCGCGCAGTGTCCCCCGACGTTCCGGGGGCGCCCCCGAGCACCGCAGCGTGAAGCTTTGAGCCCCGGACCTTGCAGGTCCGGGGCTCAGTGCTGTGCCGTGACCGGTCCGGCCGCCCGGGCCGCGTTCGGCGCCATGCCCCGCACGGCGGAGGTCCGGCTCCGCACCGGAGCGGGACCGGGTAGTGCGGCGACGGATGGTGCGGGGCCCGGAGTCCGCCAAGATCCGCCGGGGGCCTACGGCTTCTCGCCGCGCACCGGCAGGTCGAGGACCACCCGCGTGCCCCGCTCGGTGGCGGGCACCATGTCGAACCGGCCGCCCAGCTCGCCCTCGACCAGCGTCCGGACGATCTGGAGGCCCAGGTTCCCGGCCCGGTGCGGATCGAAGTCCTCCGGCAGGCCGCGGCCGTCGTCCTGGACGGAGATCAGCAGCCGGGCGTCGGCCCGGGTGCCCCCGCGCACGGCGGTGACCTCGACGGTGCCCTGCTCCCCGGGGCCGAAGCCGTGTTCCAGGGCGTTCTGCAGCAACTCGGTCAGCACCATGGAGAGCGGGGTGGCCACCTCGGCGTCCAGGATGCCGAAGCGTCCGGTGCGGCGGGTGGTGACCCGGCCCGGGGAGATCTCCGCGACCATGGCGAGCACCCGGTCGGCGATCTCGTCGAACTCCACCCGCTCGTCGAGGTTCTGCGAGAGCGTCTCGTGGACGATCGCGATGGACCCCACCCGGCGGACGGCCTCCTCCAGCGCCTCGCGGCCCTCTGCCGAACCGATCCTGCGGGCCTGGAGGCGCAGCAGGGCGGCCACGGTCTGGAGGTTGTTCTTCACCCGGTGGTGGATCTCCCGGATGGTCGCGTCCTTGGTGATCAATTCGCGCTCGCGCCGCCGCAGTTCGGTGACGTCGCGCAGCAGCACCAGCGAACCGATGTGGCTGCCCTTGGGTTTGAGGGGGATCACCCGCAGTTGGATGACCCCGCCGTTGGCCTCGACCTCGAACTCGCGCGGGGCCCAGCCGCTGGCGAGCTTGGCCAGGCCCTCGTCCACGGGGGCGCGCGAGGGCGCCAACTGAGCGGTGGTCTCGCCCAGATGATGCCCGACGAGGTCGGCGGCGAGGCCGAGGCGGTGGTACGCGGAGAGGGCGTTCGGACTGGCGTACTGGACGACGCCGTCCGCGTCGAGGCGGAGCATGCCGTCGCCGGCGCGCGGCGAGGCGTCCATGTCGACCTGCTGCCCCGGGAAGGGGAAGGAGCCGGCGGCGATCATCTGCGCGAGGTCGGAGGCGCTCTGCAGGTAGGTGAGTTCCAGCCGGCTCGGGGTCCGGACGGTGAGCAGGTTGGTGTTGCGGGCGATCACGCCCAGCACCCGGCCGTCCCGGCGGACCGGGATGGACTCGACGCGGACGGGCACCTCCTCGCGCCACTCCGGGTCGCCCTCCCGCACGATCCGCCCCTCGTCGAGCGCCGCGTCGAGCATGGGCCGCCGGCCGCGCGGGACCATGTGGCCGACCATGTCGTTCTGGTACGAGGTGGGGCCGGTGTTGGGCCGCATCTGGGCGACGGAGACGTAGCGGGTGCCGTCCCGGGTGGGGATCCACAGGACGAGGTCGGCGAAGGACAGGTCGGAGAGCAGCTGCCACTCCGAGACCAGCAGGTGGAGCCACTCGAGGTCGGAGTCGTCGAGCGCGGTGTGCTGGCGTACGAGATCGTTCATGGAGGGCACGCTGTGAGCCTAGTTCCTTCCGCGCGGAGGCGGCGATGCGCATCCGGCCCGGCCGGCGGCGTTCGGCGGGGGCCCGCCCCGGGGCGGGAGGGTTCACGGGCCGCCCGGCGCGGGGCCGGGGGCGCGGGGCCGCTCCCCGCAAGGCCGGGGCCCAGCGCCCGGGGCGGGCCGGACCCGGACGCTCCGGATGGCCGGGGCCGGGGTAGGGAGTTCGCGAACGCGGCGCACGCCCGCGGGGTGCAGAGGGCGGAGCCCCCGCTCGGCGCGCGGAGCGCGCGTCGGGTCCGGGGCCCTGCCCCGGTTTCGGGAAGGGGCGGGGTGGGGGAAAGAACCCCGGGCCCCAGCCCGGCCCCAACCCGCACCCGCCCACGCACCCCCGGGGCGGCAGCCCGGGCGTACCCCCTCCCAGGGGGCGGCCCCGTACCCGTACGTGCCCTCGGCGCGAGCCCGACCGGACTTACGCCGCCGCCAGCGCCACGCTGCCGCGCAGCTCGAATCCGTCGTAGTCGGCGGTGGCGACCTCGCGCAGCTTCTGCCGGTAGGCGGCGAGCCCGCCGAAGTAGAAGAGGACCCGCTTCTCCTTGCCGGGGATGTTGGCCCCGAAGATCCAGGAGTCGATCTTCGAGAAGAGGGTCTGCTCGGCGATCTCGCGGCAGGTGTCCGTCCAGCCGTCCTCGGCCTCGCGGGTGGCCTCGATGGAGGAGTGCCGGCCGTTCTCCACGGTACGGATGAGCTCGCCGATCCACTCGACGTGGGTCTCGATGCCGGGCGGCAGGTTGGTGAAGGCGCTGTTGGGGCCGAGGACCATGAAGAGGTTCGGGAAGCCCGAGGTGGCGACGCCCAGGTAGGTGCTCGGGCCGTCCGCCCAGTGCTGCTGGATGCCCTCGCCGCCGCGGCCGCGGATGTCGATCTGGTTGTAGCTGCCCTCGACCGCCTCGAAGCCGGTCGCGAAGACCAGGATGTCGAGCTCGTGCTCCACGCCGTCGGCGGTGATCACGCCGCGGGGCGTGATCTCCACGATCGGGTTCTCCTTGACGCTGACCAGGGAGACGTTGGGGCGGTTGTAGGACTCGTAGTAACCCTGGTTGCAGATGGGGCGCTTGGCGTAGTACTCGGTGGGCGTGAGCTTCCGGGCGGTCTCCGGGTCCTCGACGATCTCGTGGATCTTGGACCGGATGAATTCGGCCGCGGCCTTGTTGGCGGCCGGGTCCACCGCGATGTCGCAGAAGGTGCCGAACATGAAGCGGAAGCCGTTGCCCTCCTCCCACGCCTCCTGGAAGACCCGCCGGCGCTCCTCCGGCGAGACGCTCATCGTGGGGATCGTGCTCTCCTCGAACCCGCAGGCGACCATCGAGTTGCGCACCTGGTCCCAGATCCGGTCGTAGTTCGCCTTCGTCTCGGCCACCTGCTCGGGGGTGACGGGGGCGTTGCCGGACGGGACGACGTACTGCGGCGAGCGCTGGAAGACGGTCAGGTGCGCGGCGGTCCTGGACGCCTCGCAGATGAACTGGGTGCCGGTCGACCCGGTGCCGATGACGCCGACCCGCTTGCCGTGCACGGTGACGTCCTCGGGCCAGGCACCGGTGTGGATCAGGCGGCCCTCGAAGCTGTCCCGGCCCTTGATGTCGGGGAAGTTGGTCTTCGACAGGGGGCCCAGCGCGGTGACGACGTAGCGCGCGGTGTGGGACGCGCCGCCCGTGGTCGTCACCGTCCATATGGACCGGACCTCGTCGAACACGGCCGACTCGACCGCGGTGTTGAGCTGGATGTCCCGGCCCAGGTCGTGGCGCTCCACCACCTTCTCCAGGTACGCGAGGATGTCGGCCTGCGGCGTGTAGCGGCTCGTCCAGTCCAGCTCCTGGAGCAGCTCCTTGTCGAAGGAGTAGCGGTAGACGAAGCCCTCCACGTCGGACATCGCGCCCGGGTAGCGGTTCCAGTGCCAGGTGCCGCCGACACCGCTGCCCTTCTCGAAGGCCCGGACCGTCAGCCCGAGTTCATTGCGCAGCTTGTGGACCATGTAAATGCCGGCGAACCCCGCGCCGACCACGATGGCGTCGAAATCGGTCTTCACGGTGTCGTTCATGGTGCAACTCCATTGCGTTATCGATCGAATTGAGGAGGGGACCCGTGGGTGCCGGAAGGCTTCGGGACGCCCGAAGGCCTTGGGACGCCGGGAGGCTTCAGGACGGCTCTAGGACGAAGGGGCCTCGCCCCAGGCGGAGATCACCGCCGTTGCCTGGCCGACGGTGAGCCGGGGATCGCACGTGGAGGTGTAGCGGTCCCCCACCCGCGCGAAACCGCTCTCGCCCGCCACGCACTCGGTGACGTCGTCGGGGGTGGTCTCCAGGTGCAGCCCCCCGATGACGCCGCCGGCGGACCGGACCGCGCCCACGCAGGCGCGGACTTCGCGGCGCACCGTCCTGACGACACGGGTCTTGCGGCCGTCCGGGGTGACGACCGTGTTGCCGTGCATGGGGTCGCACAGCCAGATCACCGGATGTCCGGCGGCGCGGACGGCCTCGACCAGGGGCGGCAGCCGGTCCGCCACCAGGTCCGCGCCCATCCGCGCGATCAGGGTCAGCCGGCCCGGCAGACGCTCCGGGTCGAGCCGCGCGGCCAGGGCCAGCAGTTCCTCCCGGGTCGTCTTCGGACCGACCTTGCAGGCCACCGGGTTGGCGACCCGGGCGAGCAGGCCGACGTGCGGCCCGTCCGCCCGCCGGGTGCGCTCGCCGATCCAGGGCCAGTGCGTCGAGCCGAGGTACGGGGTGCCCGCCGCGTCCTCGCGGACCAGGGGCAGCTCGTAGTCCAGCAGCAGCGCCTCGTGGCTGGTCCATACCCGGGTGTCGCCGTCCGCGCGGCCGGCCGGACCGCGCCAGCCCAGGTGTCCCACGACGTCGTCCGCCGCCATGTAGCCGGTGAGCATGCGCAGCGGGTCGGGCCGCCGGCGCTCCGCCGTCGGCTCGGGGCCGTTGACCAAGTGCCCCCGGAAGACCGGGAGGTCGAGGCCGCCGACGCGCTCGGTGTCGCCGGAGCGCGGCTTGGCGAACTGGCCGCCGATGCGCCCCACGCGGATCACCGGCTTCCCGGCGACCATCCGCAGCGTGCCGGCCATCACGTCGAGCGCGGCCGTCTTGCGTCCGACGTGCGCGGCCGTGCTCTCGGCCGGGTCCTCCGCGCAGTCCCCGGCCTGCATCACCAGGTGCTCCCCCGTCGCCACGCGGGCGAGCAGGGAGCGCAGGGCCAGCACGTCCCGGGCCCTGACCAGGGGCGGACGGGCGGCGAGTGCCTCGCCGACGCGTTCGACCTGCGCCGGGTCGTCCCATAAGGGCTGCTGCGGCCGTAAGGACTGCTGCGGCGCGGAGATCGTTCTGCCGGCTGCGGGCAGGACGGGATTCACGGGATTCACGGCTCTCCATCCGGTCGGTGGCTCCCGGTGCGGGAGCACCGGCGCGGGACAGCTGTGGGATCCACAGGAAAGGTCACCCGGTGGCTGGGAGCGGATACGTCTGCGCTTTTCCTCGCTGCGGGAATTCGCGGGCGCGCACTGCCCTGCGTGACAAACCTCTGCGGGTCCGTCTGCCCGACGATGCTATTGCCCGGCCGGACGAAAAGAGAAGGACGCTCATTCGAATCACTTCGCAAGAACGCTTGAACAGCCATGTACATGACAATATTAAAAACCTTTGCAGAATTCGGGGAATGTTCTTCAAGAAACTTCGGACGTCGTCCCTGAATATCGAAATGCAGCCCGCTCGACGGAATGACGAACAGACCGGACGGGAGAAGGGATCACTGTGCGGGGCGAACGTTGCCGCCGGCCGGCCGCAGCCGTGCCGGGACGGGTCTCACCTGGCGATCCGTGGCCACACCCGGTCAGAGGCCGGGGGCACCGGACCACAGCAGCAGAAGACGGGGACCGACCTCGGCCCCATGTATATCCAGATCGCCGTTCGACGAAATCACGGATCCCCCGATCCCCGTTTTTCGAGCCCCTTGCCGGCTCGGCGCCATGGAGGGCGCGGACCAGCCGACGGCCCGTGACGAGCCGTTTTGGCTCAGCGTTCAACCATGCTGGCAACCACCCGGTGCAGTGTCAAGGGAACGCGTCCCGACGCTCCCCCGTCCCCGAATGGCAACCGGCTTTCACCCGGTGTGCGACCGGAAAACTTCCGATCAACCGTCCCCGTCGGGATCCTTCAGTGCCATGCTCGCCAGTTTTTCCCAGTCGTCGCACCGCTTGAGCACGACCGCGCGGACCAGCGGCACACAGTGCGGGGGAATCGCCTCGGCGATCTTCCCCCACTGGGGCTGGGCCATTTCCGTGGCCAGCAGCATCCGCAGCAGCCACCGGCCGGACTCCGTCGCCCGCAGGGACGGGTCCCTCGCCAGCTTGCGCACCGCGGTCACCGGATCGAACGCGGCGGCGCGCGCCTCGTCCCGCGGCTCCAGCGCCTCCACCCGCGAGCGCGGCGCCTCCGGCCGCTCCCGGACGTCCTCCTCCGGCTGCGCGCCGGGGGTCCACTGGGGCGAAGGCGCCGTGGCGAACGCCGGGGTGACGACGACCGAGCTCGTCCGCTCCCCCAACAGCCGCTCGGGAACCGGGTCCTGGCCGCGGCTGACGCGCTCGCGCACGTCCCGCACCGTGCCCACCGAGAGCCCCGTGCGCCGCGACAGCTCGCGCAGCGAGAGGTCCGCGTCGGCCGCGATCAGCGCGGCGGCGCTGCGCCGGCCCTCGATGGTGCTGATGGGCCGCACCCGCCCGTCCTGTCCCAGCCGACTGCCGACGGTCTCCGGCAGGTCCTTGGCCGAGCGCCGGCGCAGCTTGCCCACGGTCTTCGAACTCAGGCCCGTGCGCTGCGCGATGACCCGGTCCGACCAGTGCGGATGGCTGCCGATGATGCGCTGGGCGGCGGCCCTGCGCTCGTCCAGCGTCAGCGGCAGCCCGTGCCGCACGTTGAGCTGGACGGCCAGGACGAAGGCGTCCGCCTCGCTGCCGTCGAAGAACTGGACGGGGACCTCGGTGCGCCCCCTCATCACGGCGGCGCGCAACCGGTGCATGCCGTCGATGACCCGCATGGTGGGACGGTGGACCAGGAGCGGGTCGGGGCCGGCGTCCGTCTCGGCGAGGAGGCGGACGTGCGCGGGGTCCTCGCGTTGCTCCCGGGGGGAGAAGGAGGGCATGAGATCGCCGATGGGAACGGTCTTCCGCGGGAGGTCATGGAGAAGCTCGGGGGCCTCCAGCAGGGCATCCGCATGGATCCGATCAGCGTCGACTGCGGTGTGGAGTGTCAACGGCCGCAACTTCCTACGTGAGTCCTTGATGATTGCCCGGGCCTAGCAGAGGGTAATTCGATTCTCTGTTCCCCGTGGGCGAGTTGTCGCAGACAGCGGTCGGACAACAAAAGTGATCAACCCCCGTCCGTTTTCGGGCGGGGGCCGGAGTGAGGAACAGGAAGCGGAATACCAAATTCGGGCGAGGAGCCGTCGGACCCCGACGACGTCGCACGCCGGACCGGCCGGCCCGCACCTTGCCCACGCTAGGCAAGGACGACGCGGCTCACCATCCCCGGGACGGCCCTGGCTCGAACCGGACCCTCACCGCCGGATCCGGCCACCGCCCGCGCCGACGCGGCATCCAAGGGGCGGCATCCCGCCCCGGGCGGGAGGACAGAGGCGGGGCGGTACGCCCGGAACCCGTGACCACCTGCGTCGACTTCGGCACCGGCACCGCTCCCGCTCCTCCCGCGCCCCCAACTCTACGCGCCCGCGGGACGGATGGGGAGCCGCACACCCGGCGCCGCCCCGGCCGTCCGCCGGGGTGGCCAGTTTCAACCTTGCTTTAAATAAGCCGCGTTCGATACTTTCCTGCCGTGCACGCATTCGATGTCCTCGGTGCACCCGTCCGGCGCCGGATCCTGGAGCTGCTCGCCGACCGTGAGCAGACGGCCGGCGAGGTGAGCGGGGTCATCCAGAAGGAGTTCGGCATCTCTCAACCTGCGGTCTCCCACCACCTCCGCGTCCTGCGCGAGGCGGGGTTCACGACGGTGAGCGCGGAAGGCACCCGGCGCCTCTACGCGGTCGGCTCACCTCCCCTTGAGGAGATCGACACCTGGCTGGAGCACTTCCGCCGGTTCTGGAACCAGCGCCTGGACGCGCTCGGCACCGAACTCGCGCGCGGCAAGCGCGGGACACGCAACAGGGGTGGCCCGAAACCGTCGGAAGGGAGTCCGCCGCACACGAAGGACAGGGAAGAGACTTGAGCTACGTTCTCGGCCAGATCAACGCTGCCCACCGGGAGATCAACTCCTACCCGGTGAGCTCGGGAGAAGGACGCTCGCTGCTGATCCGCCGCACCTACGACGCCTGCATCGAGGACGTCTGGGACGCCTGCACCCGTCCGTCCCGCATCGGCCGCTGGCTGGCCCCGGTCCGCGGGGACTTCCGCGTCGGGGGCGCGTTCGAGGTCGAAGGCAACGCCAGCGGACGGGTGCTGCGCTGCGAGCGGCCCCGGCTCCTCAAGGTCACCTGGGACTACGGCCTGGACGCGGCCACCGAGGTCGAGGTCCGCCTCTCCCCGGCCCCCGGCGGCTCCACGGTCTTCGAGCTGCGGCACGCCTCCCCGTCCGAGCTCGTGGACGAACTGGTGCGCACCGAGGGCCTGGCCGGGGCGGTCAGGAACGGGGCCGGCTGGGACCTCGTCCTCCTCGGCCTGGACGTCTTCCTGCACGACGACGACCTGGACCGCGCGGCCTGGCGGGACACCCCGCAGGTCCGCGAGTTCACCATCCACAGCTACCGCGCCTGGGGCGACGCCAGCCGTGCCGCCTGGGGCGTCAGCGCGGACGACATGGCCACGGTCGTCGAGTCCGCGGTCCGCCACGTCACGTGCGCCCTCGAAGGGGGTGACCGCTGACAGGCCGCGACAGGCCGCAACTCCCCACAGACGCCCGGCACTCCGGTGCCACCCACACCGCGGTGCGGTCGCGCCCCCCTTGCGTCCGGTACGTCCGGGACGGCGCGCCCACCGTCTGCCGGTAGGGCCGGGCCCGGCGCCGGCGATCGCCTTCCCCCGGGGCGCGCCGGCGCCCCTTCCGGCGTCCGCCCCCGCGCCCCGGCGTGCGACCGGGGGTGTGTTCGACTGCGGACTTTCCCCGGTCGCACGCCACGGCCGCGGGCATGACGGAACGGTCCGCGGGCATGACGGAATGGCAGGACGGCACCGTCCCGGTACCGGCGCCGCCGGAATTCCCGCCCCGTCCCGCCCCCGTTCCGGGAGCGCCGGGACGCCCTTTTGGCAAGCCCGCTCCGCACTGTCACACGGAAGGCGGGCGTCATCAACTGGCCGACCGGAACAGACGTGTTGGGCATTGCTGTACAGGTGTCACGGGGCCACCTCCTGCTAGCGTGGAATTCATGAGTGAGACTGTGATTCGCGTAGGCGACGAGGTTGCGACCCTGATCAACATCTTCGACGTGGAGCCGTCGAAGCAGCAGGAACTCATTGCCGTCCTCAACGAGGGCACCGAAAAGGTCATGCGGAACCGCCCCGGCTTCATCTCGGTGAATCTGCTCGCGAGCGCCGACGGCACGCGCGTCGTGAATTACGCCCAGTGGCGCAGCGCGGACGACATCAAGGCGACCCTGGGCGACCCCGAGGCGGGTGCGTACGCGAAGAGGGCCGGCGAGCTGGCGAAGGCCGCCCCGCTCGTCTACAAGGTCGTCGCCGTCCACCACGCCTGACCTCCGGCGCCCCTTCGCACAGCATCCGGCAGTCGTGCGGGGGCCGGCACGCCCTGGGTACGCCCCGCTGATCCGGGTCAGCGGGGCGTACCCATGTCCGTACCCCTGTCCGGTCCATGGCCGTACCCCCTGCCCACCCCCTGTCCGAACCGATGTCCGAGACACCCTCCGGAGACGCCAATGACGACCGCCGACACCGCCGGGTTCGTGATCGCCGGCGCGGGCATCGGGGGGCTGACCGCCGCCCTGGCCCTGCACGCGCGCGGCATCCGGGCCACCGTGCTGGAGGCCGCCGGGGAGATCCTCCCCCTCGGGGTGGGCATCAACGTCCGGCCGGCCGCCATCGCCGAACTGACCGCCCTGGGCTTCGCCGGCGCGCTGGCCGCGACCGGCATCCCCACCCGCGAGCACCGCTACGTCGACCACCGCGGTGTCACGCTGTGGACCGAGCCGCGGGGCCTGGACGCCGGGTACGGGCACCCCCAGTACTCCGTCCACCGCGGCGAGCTGCAGTCGATGCTGCTGGACGCGGTGCGCGAGCGGCTCGGCCCCGGCGCGGTCCGCACCGGGCTGCGCCTGCACGACTTCGAGCGGGGCGCGGGCGGCGTCCGCGTCGAGGCCCGGGACGCGGCGGACCGTCCGGTCCTCCTGGAGGCCGCCGCGCTGGTCGGCGCCGACGGGGTGCGCTCCGTCGTCCGCGACCGGCTGCACCCCGGGCGTTCCGGGCTGTCCGCCGGCAAGGTGCGGATGTGGCGCGGGCTGACCGAGCTCGACGGGTTCCTGGACGGCCGCACCATGATCGTGGCCGCGGACGACCGCGCCACCCGGCTGATCGCCTATCCGGTCTCCGCGCGGGCGGCCGCCGGGGGCGGGGCCCTGCTCAACTGGGTCTGTCTGGTGGGGGATCCGGCGGCGGGGACGGCCGGCGACGCGGGCATCGACCGCCCGGGAGAGCCCGCGGAGGTGCTCCCGCACCTGGAGCACTGGTCGTTCGACTGGCTCGACCTGCGCGCGATGGTCCTGGGCAGCCCGCGGATCCTGCACTACCCGATGGTCGACCGGGATCCGCTGGAGCGCTGGGGCGGCGGCCGGGTGACCCTGCTGGGCGACGCCGCCCACCTGATGTATCCGATCGGGGCCAACGGGGCCTCGCAGGCGATCCTGGACGCGGCGGCGCTGGCCGCCCACTGCGCGGAGCACGCGGACCCGGCCGTCGCGCTGGAGCGCTACGAGGAGGTCCGGCGGCCCGCCACCACGGCGATCGTCCTGGCCAACCGGGAGATGGACCGCGCCGAGCGGGCCATGGCGAGCCGTCCCGACGGGGACAAGCCGGCCACCCTCGCCGAGGTCACGACCGCCTACCGGGCCACCGTGGAGCGGCGTCCGGCCACCGGGTGAGGGGTTCGCGTTCCGGCAACTCCGGCTGTTCGCGCGCATTGCGGCGACGGTCCGCCGAATAGTCCCCACGGGAGGGAGAGTTGTCCATCGACCTGTTTACCGGACACCGGAGAGCGCTGTCCATAAACACCCCTTCTCCGGCCCGTGCGTGATTCCAACCGGAGTGCGTCGTCCGGGTTTTGGCCGGTAGGACGCCTTGTGCACAGGGGTGCGCCTGTACAAACACGCTGTTCGTGACGGCCATTTGGCCGGTGGGCATAATGCTGAACGTGGCAACAGCATCGGTATTGGCGGCGGAGTCCACGCACCGGGGTAATCCGTGAAAACACGCTCCGCACGACGGCGTCATCCGCTCGCGGCGGTCGTCGTCCTGCTCTTCGCGCTGGCGGTGACGGGAGGGTTGTACGCCGCCTTGTCACCGGCCGGACCGGCCAGGGCGGACGGTTCCGCGCAGTCCCTGGCGGTCGAGGAGGGCCGGAAGCTCTACGCGGTCGGCTGCGCGAGCTGTCACGGCACCGGCGCCCAGGGCACCTCGGACGGTCCGAGTCTGGTCGGCGTGGGCGCCGCGGCGGTCGACTTCCAGGTCGCCACCGGCCGGATGCCGTTGCAGCAGCAGGGCGCCCAGGCGCCGCGGAAGAAGACGGTCTATACGCAGGCCCAGGTCGACCAACTCGCCGCCTATGTCGCCTCGCTGGGCGCCGGGCCGGCGGTTCCGGCGAAGGACCAGTACAGCCCGGAGGGCTCGGACGTCGCCAAGGGCGGTGAGCTGTTCCGGCTGAACTGTTCGCAGTGCCACAACTTCACCGGCAAGGGCGGCGCCCTCTCGAACGGCAAGTACGCCCCCGGTCTGCACGGCATCGACCCCAAGCACCTCTACGAAGCCATGCAGACCGGCCCGCAGAACATGCCGTCCTTCCCCGACACCGTGCTGTCGCAGAAGAACAAGAAGGACATCGTCGCCTATCTGGGAACGGTCAACAGCAGCAAGTCGGAGAACCCGGGCGGCTTCGGTCTCGGTGGGTTCGGCCCGGTCGGTGAAGGTCTGTTCGCGTGGATCTTCGGCCTGGGCGCGCTGATCGCCGTCGCCATCTGGGTCGCCGCCCGGACCGCAAAGGCCAAACAGTCATGAGCAGCCAAGAGCATCCCGAAGCAGCCCTGCCGAGCGAGCGGGGCGACACGCGTGAGGGCGCCGTCACGACGGCCCGGGCCGATCCCTTCGCCGACCCCGGACTGCCGGAGCACGAGCCCCGCATCCAGGACATCGACGAGCGGGCGGCCAAGCGCTCGGAGCGCGTGGTGGCCTTCCTCTTCACGGTGTCGATGCTGGCCACGGTCACCTTCATCGTCGCCTACGTCGCGATCCCGGTGGACCGGAGCGTCTACGTCTTCCCGATCGGGCACGTCAGCGCCACCAACATCACGCTGGGGCTGACCCTCGGCGTGGCGCTGTTCTGCCTGGGCGCGGCCGCCATCCACTGGGCGCGGACGCTGATGAGCGACGTCGAGATGATCGACGAGCGCCACCCCGTCGAGACCTCGCCGGAGATCAGGGCCAAGGTCCTGGCCGACTTCAAGGAGGGCGCCGCCGAAACCGGCCTCGGCCGCCGCAAGTTGATCCGCAAGACCATGCTCGGCGCCCTGACCATGATCCCGTTGTCCGGGGTGGTGCTGCTGGGCGGTCTCACCAAGACGGCCCCCGGCACCAAGCTCCGCAAGACGGCCTGGAGCAAGGGCAAGACGCTGATCAACCAGAACACCCTGCAGCCACTGCGTCCCGAGGACATCGAGGTCGGCTCCCTCACCTTCGCCATGCCCAAGGGCATGAAGGAGGAGGACCACGACTTCCAGAACCAGATCGCCAAGGCCGCCGTGATGCTCGTCCGGCTCCGTCCGGAGGACATCAAGGACAAGAAGCAACTGGACTGGTCCGCCGACGGCATCGTCGCCTACTCCCGGATCTGCACGCATGTCGGCTGCCCCATCACCCTCTACGAGCAGCAGACCCACCACGTGATGTGCCCGTGCCACCAGTCCACGTTCGACATGACGGACGGCGCGCGCGTGGTCTTCGGCCCCGCCGGTCACGCACTGCCCCAGTTGCGGATCGGTATCAACAAGGACGGTCACCTCGAAGCGCTCGGCGACTTCGCGGAACCCGTCGGTCCTTCCTTCTGGGAGCGCGGATGAGTACAACCACCACCAAACAGTCGGGCGCTCAGCGGGCGCCCGCCGGCGAGCGGGTCGCCGACTGGGCGGACGGCCGGCTGGGGATATACAGCCTGGCCAAGGCCAACATGCGGAAGATCTTCCCGGACCACTGGTCCTTCATGCT
>NZ_JAEAMR010000030.1 GCF_015999245.1 Streptomyces sp. AV19
ACCACACCCTCACCCCCACCACCACACCCACCCACCTCCCCACCTACCCCTTCCAGCACAGCCGTTACTGGCTGGACGCTCCGGCCCGGCAGTCCGCCACCACTCCGCCGGACGCTCACGCCGACTTCTGGGAGCTGGTGCAGCGCGAGGACCTGGAGGAGCTGGCCCGCACGCTCCGGCTCGACGCCGGCGCGCGGGACGGGCTGACGTCCGTCGTCCCAGCCCTGTCCACGTGGCACCGGGACCGCACCGCCGCTTCCGCGCTGGACGCATGGCGGTACCGCGAGGACTGGAAGCTCCTGCCCGAGAGCCCGGCGGCCCGCCTCACCGGCACCTGGCTCGTCGCGGTCGCCCCGGGGCAGGCGGACGGCGAGGTGTACGAGGCGGTCACCGCCGGTCTGCGCGCGCACGGGGCGACGGTGGAGACCGTCGTGGCGCCCGACCGCGCGGAGCGGTGGTCCGAGGTGCTCGCCACGCGTCCCGGCACGGCCGGTGTGCTGTCCCTGCTCGCCCTCGACGAGACCCCGCTCCCCGACGCCCCGGCGACCCCGGCCGGTCTGCACCGGACGCTGCTCCTCGTCCAGGGGCTGTCGGCGGCGGCCGTCCCGCTGTGGTGCGTCACCCGGGGCGCGGTCTCCGTGGGCGCGGGCGACCCGCTGACCGCTCCGGAGCAGGCGCTGGTGTGGGGACTCGGCCGGGTCGCAGCTCAGGAACTCCCCGACAGCTGGGGCGGGTTGATCGACCTCCCGACGTCCCCGACTGACGGGCGGACGGCGGCCCGGCTCTGCGCCGCACTCGCGTCCGGCGACCACGAGGACCAGATCGCGGTCCGGCACTCCGGCGTCCTCGCCCGCCGACTGGCCAGGGCCCCGCGACGCGCCGACGCGCCCGTCGAGGACTGGATGCCCGGCGCCGGGACGGTGCTGATCACAGGCGGTACCGGCGCGCTCGGCGGCCGGCTGGCCCGCCGGCTGGCGGCGCGGGGCGCCGAGCATCTGCTGCTCGTCAGCCGGCGCGGCGCCGACGCCCCGGGCGCGGCGGAACTGACCGCCGAACTGACCGCCGCGGGGGCCGGGGTGACGGTGGCCGCGTGCGACGTCGGTGACGCGGAGGCACTCCGCGACCTGCTCGCGGCGATCCCGCCCCGCCGTCCGCTCACCGCCGTGTTCCACACGGCCGCGGTGCTGGACGACGCGGCCCTGGAATCCCTGACGCCCGATCAGGTGGACCGCGTGCTGCGGGCCAAGGCCGCCGCGGCACGGCACCTGCACGAGCTGACCCGGGACGCCGGCCTCTCCGCGTTCGTCCTGTTCTCCTCCCTGGCCGGCACCGTCGGCATGACGGGACAGGGGAACTACGCCCCCGCGAACGCCTACTTGGACGCTCTGGCGCGGTATCGCCGCTCGCAGGGGCTGGTGGCCACCTCCGTGGCCTGGGGCGCCTGGGCGCACGGCGGCATGGCCGACCGCGACGCGGTGGCCGACAAGCGCGTCCGGCACGGCGTACCGCCGCTGGCCCCGGAGTCCGCCGTCCTCGCGCTGGAAGCGGCGCTGGGGCAGGACGACACCGCCCTGGTCATCGCCGACATCGACTGGGACCGCTTCGCCCACGTCTACACCGCCACCCGGCCCAGCCCTCTGCTCGACGGCATCCCCGAGGCGCGCCATGTGCTCGCCGACGTCACGGAGCAGGCGGACGGGGCCGGGGCCGTCACGCTGCGCGAGCGGCTGGCCGAGGCCGACCCCCGGGAGCGCGAACGACGGCTGCTGGAAGCGGTACGCGCCCAGGTGGCGGCCGTCCTCGGCCACGATTCGGCCGAAGCCGTGGGCACTGGGCGGCAGTTCCTCGACCTGGGCCTGGACTCGGTCACCGCAGTGGAGCTGCGCAACCGGCTCGGCGCGCTCACCGGCCTCCGGCTGTCCGCCTCGGTGGTCTTCGACCATCCGACCGTCGGCGAACTCGTCCGCCACATCGGCGCCGAGCTCTTCGACGAAGCGGCGGACACCTCCGGCGAGGCCGAACTCGACCGTCTGGAAGAGCTGTTGGCGACCTTGCCGGACGACGCCCCCGCCAGGGGCGACATCACCGCGCGCCTGCGCCGCCTCCTCCGTTCCGCGACGGGCGCCGACGCGCCCGCGACCGAAGACCTCGAAGCCGCCAGCGACGACGAGCTGTTCGGCTTCATCGAGAAGGAATTCGGGATCTCCTGACCCCGCCCGAGCCGGGGCGGCGGCCCTTGCCACCGCCCCCCTCCTTCACCGTTCCCGGTCTTCCTTCGCCGTTCCCGGCCGACGGCCGCCCCCTCGCACCACCGAAACCCATCGCATGGAGCACGCACATGGACGACGCCAAAAAACTCCGTCACTACCTGACCCGGGTCACCGCCGAGCTCCAGGAGACGCGGGCGCAGCTGCGGGCGGCGGAGTCGGCGGCCGGTGAGCCGGTGGCGATCGTCGGGATGAGCTGCCGCTACCCCGGCGGCGCCACCTCGCCGGAGGCCCTGTGGGACCTGGTCGCCGATGGCGGGGACGGCGTCTCCGGGTTCCCCGACGACCGGGGCTGGGACCTGGCCGGGCTACTCGACCCGGACGGCGGGCGACCCGGCACCTCGTACACCGCGAAGGGCGGATTCCTGCACGACGCGGGCGAGTTCGACGCCGGCTTCTTCGGGATCTCGCCGCGCGAGGCGCTGGCGATGGACCCGCAGCAGCGGCTGCTCCTGGAGACCTCCTGGGAACTCTTCGAGCGCGCCGGCATCGACCCGACATCGCTGCGCGGCAGCCGCACGGGTGTCTTCGTCGGCGCCAGCTTCCACGACTACGGCAGCCGGCTGCCCGCGATCCCGGCGGAGATCGAGGGCCACGCCATCACCGGCGTCGCGGGCAGCGTCCTGTCCGGGCGCATCTCCTACACCTTCGGGCTCACGGGTCCGGCCGTCACGGTGGACACGGCGTGTTCGTCGTCCCTGGTGGCGCTGCACCTGGCGATGCAGTCCCTGCGGCAGGGCGACTGTTCGCTGGGTCTGGTCGGCGGTGTCGCCGTGATGTCCACGCCGGACCTCTTCACCGAGTTCAGCCGGCAGCAAGGGCTGGCCCGCGACGGCCGGACGAAGGCGTTCTCCGGCGAGGCCGACGGCATGGTCGCCTCGGAGGGCGTCGGACTCCTGCTGGTGGAGCGCCTGTCGGACGCCCAGCGCAACGGGCACCGCATCCTCGGGGTGATCCGGGGTTCGGCGGTGAACCAGGACGGCGCGTCCAACGGCCTCACCGCGCCCAACGGCCCGGCTCAACGGCGCGTCATCCGCGAGGCGTTGGTGAACGCGGGCGTGGTCGCGTCCGAGGTGGACGTGGTCGAGGCGCACGGCACGGGCACTGCACTCGGCGACCCGATCGAGGCCCAGGCCCTCCTGGCCACCTACGGCCAGGACCGGGACCGTCCCGTGCTCCTCGGCTCGGTGAAGTCCAACATCGGCCACACCCAGGCCGCCGCCG
>NZ_JAEAMR010000031.1 GCF_015999245.1 Streptomyces sp. AV19
GCAGCGCGGGCAGTCGATCTGCTCCGAGCAGCGGGTGCAGGCGGCGAGCGGCTCGCGGTGGCGGGTGCAGACCTCGGCGACGAAAGCGCCGGGCTCGTCGGCGTAGTCGCGGGCCAGGGCGGCGTCAGCCATCCCGGCAGCGTCGTACCGGCCGCAGTCGCCGCTGAACTGGGCGAGGATCTGTCGCTCGGCGTTGAAGACGGCCCACATCAGCGGTGCCCCCGTCGCTTGCTGCGGTCGAGCTCCTCGCGTCGTGCGGCGGCGTCGCGGGCCTCGACGCCGCCCGCGTACTCCTCGGCACAGCGGTCGAGCGTCGCGGGCTCCTCCATGGCGGAGCGCGACGACGTAGTGGGGTCGGGGGGCTCGGCGGGCTGGGGGTGGGTACGCTCCATGGCGGACCGCTCCTTCGTCGCAGTTGTGGGTGGTCTGGCCCCGGCCCATCACGGCGTTGCAGCGCCGGGCCGGGGCCGTCGTGTTGTTCCGGATCCAAGGTAGCGACTTCATAGCCATATGGCTATGAAGTCAGGAAGAATGGTGCCCGTGGCCGACGAAGAGGGAGGGCCTGAGATGGTCTCGTTCCGCGAGCTGGCCCGACGGCTTGTCGCCGAAGGCGTCGTTGACGGGATCAGCCACCAGCGCGTATCCCAACTGCACCGCGACGACCCTGACTTCCCGCCGGTCGTTCAGATCGGACGCGCGAAGGCGGTGGACTGGAAGCAGGCAGTCCCGTACTTCCGGACACGCGTCAAGCGCCAAGGGCGGCGGACCGATCTCCAGAGGAAGGCGACGGCCTGGAACGACAACGGCGCTGCGGGGCCGTCTGGCGGTCGCTGACGGGTCAGGGTGTACTTCGTCCCTCCTCACGCTGACACCCCCAGGGGAACCCCGGTGCGTCCGGCGCGGTGAACAAACGAACTATTACGCGCCGTTCCTCGACAGCATCCGGCCATCCGATGCGGGAGGTGCATGCGGCGCGAGTGTTCTCTCCAGTGTCATGGGCGGCCGGTGGGTGCATGGCCCACCGGTGAGACGCTCAAGGGGGGACCTTGAAATCCGCAAGGCTGGCAAGACGAATAACCGGCGCGCTGGCCGCCGCCACGGCGACGGCCCTGCTGCTCCCATCCTCCGCAGCAACTGCCGCCGACCCGAAGGGCGGTGAGCTGCGGGCAGAGACGTACGTTGTCCCCGTTGGCACGCCGGCCCCATCGCTCGACGAGCTGCGGGACGGTTCGGGGACCGCGCGACTGGAGGCGGCGGCTCAAGCTGCCGCAGGCCCGGTGACCGCGCAAGAGACCGTAGGCCCTGCCGCAGAGTACGCGCCGAAGGCGAAGGAGCCGTCGGCTGCGCCGGCCTTCACCGCGCCAGTGGCAACGGCTGCTGCGGTAAAGAAGCTTGAGTATCCGGACCCGCCTCGGTCCATGTCGCTGAAGGAATGCCAGGACAACCTGAAGGGGGGTGCTCCTTTCTACGTCAAGTCCCGCTTCGTCGCCTGTACCGGCAAGGGCATCGGAGTTACCTTCTGGAAGGACAGGAAGCCGGTCGGTACCAGCTTTCTCAACTTCTACATCCGCGGGTCCGTCGTGAAGGATACGGATCGAACGATCCGGTTCGAGTACGATGTCGCCCAATTCAAGGTGTCGGGAAAGCCTCCAACGTCGGGGCAGCTGTTCCGGATCGACTACCACCTGCGTAAGATCTGGCCCGCGAGCGCCAAGGCCAAGAATGGCGGCAACATGCCGGGTGCCAAGTCCTTCGATGACCTCAGGCGCATGAAGCCGGCACACTTCCTCCACACCGTTGATGTTGCACCGGGGCAAGGGTCTGGGCCGGCCGACCTGGTGCAGAGTGTGTACGCACCGAGGATCAAGGTGGAACTCCCGAAGCCCTACGTCGGAGGCGGCACGTCCGAGGCCCCCCTGCTCGCCCCCCAGTGGGACGCAGCCAAGCACCTGAAGAACTCCACTGGCGCGCGGCGCGGTGCCGCTGCGTTCTCCTACATTTCAACGCTGCACTACAGCACGAAGCCCGGTGCGCCCGAGAAGGCCGTTGCGGAGCACCTGAAGAAAGCATTCGCCAACCCTGGGGCCACGAAGCCGGTCAACGCCAAGAAGAACGTCCCGGGTCAGGATGTCAAGCGGCCTTTGCACCGGTTGGCTGAAGGTGATCGGTCGAGGAAGAACCGCAGGGTGTCGATTGCTCAATGTGTTCGCTACTGGGGAAAGAAGTATTCGCAGGGGAACAAGCTTCAGTGCGACGAGTTCCCCTTCGCGTCAACCTACGAGGGCGCAGCCCAGCCCCAGTACGACTCTGGGGCGGTGAAGGATAACTTCTCGGTTCAGCCGTTGGTTGCGAAGGAGAACCAGAACGCGGGCAGCCTCTTGAGGAGCTTCCTTCAGAAGTACCGGATCCTCTTCGGGAACGACGACGCTTATATCGTGAAGGTCGACTGATCCGAAACGGGGGGCGGTGTATCCGCCCCCCGTTTTACTTTCGCCAGAATTGCAGAAGGTACTGTTCGACACCGTCCGCGTCCTCGCCCTGCTCCTCCAGCTCCGCAACTTCGCTGCGGCCCGAGGATGCCACGCGGACACCCCAGGTGCCGCCCGTCTCACCGAGCTGCACCACATCCTCGGTCTTGCCCATGTCCCAGAAGATGAGCTCTCCGCCGACCGTCGTCAGCGTGTCTTCTGCCTGATCCTCCCAGCGGCCCGCCTCCTCCGCCGTGGGCGCACCGTCCCATACCTCGACGATGGCGTGGGCGGCGTGGGTGTGTCCGCCGCTGAAGAAGTCCAGCCGCCCGGGGCGGACGTGGAGGAACTGACCGTACTCGGGCGGGTCGTCGGGGTACGACACCGGCACGTTCGACTCGTCGGTCTCTTGGAGCCCGAAGCTGTGAAAGGTGACGTTGATCTCGAACTCCTGCCGGGTTAACCGACGCGCCATCGCAATTGCCCTTTCATTCAGTGGCACTTGAGGATCGATCGTAGGCATGGTTGCGCTGCCTGGGAACAGCACCAGCCGTTGCTCAGGCTGCGGCCGTCAGGCAGCCCGCCGCAGTGAGCAGGATCGTCCCGGCAACGATGAGGTCCACGGCGGCGCGGACGCACAGGTACTTGCGTCGAGCCAAGGTGGCTAGGGTTCGGGCTTCCGCGGCCTGGTTGGGGCCGGTCAGCTCGGCAGCGAGTTGATGCTCCGGGATGCGGTCCCAGGTCGGCCAGCCTGGCCCGTGGAGAGAGGGGCGGACCGCGAGGAGTAGGAGCAGTGTGGCGGCGAGGAACGCGGCGGCGCCGGCTGCCCCGGTCCAGGTTGCGGGGCCCGGCAGGCGGAGGGTGGTGGCGGTGAGGACGGCGGCGAGCGCGGCGCTGGCCAGCGCGAGGAGCACGCTGGCCTTCGTGTCCACGCGGGCAATGTCGTTGCGTAGAGCGATGATTCGGGCCTGGTCGTCGGGTTCAGTGTTCATGAGCGCCCCCAAGTCAGAGCCCCGTCCCGGTGGGACGGGGCTTCGGTGGTTGTGGTGGTCGACCGCTTGGCGGCGGTAGTGCTCAGTTGCAGGCGGTGGAGCGGGTGATGGAGGCGCGACGGACGCACTGCGGGCCGGGGAGGTCGCCCCACGGGTCGGTGAGCAAGTAGCGGGTGTCGGTGGGGCTGAGGTCGTGCCGGAGGCGGCAGACCGAGCAGGGGCAGGGCACGGCGAGGTAGAA
>NZ_JAEAMR010000032.1 GCF_015999245.1 Streptomyces sp. AV19
TGGCGAGGGTGCCGGTGCCTCCGGTGATGAGGACCGTCCCCTCAGGATCGAAGGGGGCTGGAACGACGAGTACGTTCTTGCCGACGTGACGCCCCTGCTGCATGTGGCGGAAGGCATCCGCGGCGTCCGGGATGTTCCAGCAAGTGAGCGGGAGGGGTTGGAAGGCGCCTTCCTCGAAGAGGCGCAGGACCTTGGCGAGGATGTCCCGGACCAGCTCGGGCGTTGCACTGAGCAGGTCGAACGCTTGGTAGGAGACACCCGGGTGAGTTCGGCGCACCTCATCCGGGTCCCGGATGTCACTCTTGCCCATTTCGAGGAATCGGCCCCCGTGGCAGGAAGTGAGGCGCAGTGAAGCATCGACGAACTCGCGGGCCAGACAGTCCAGTACGACGTCGATGCCTCGTCCACCGGTGAGAGGGGCGAATTGCGTTTCGAAGGTCAAGGCGCGGGACGAGGCGATGTGCTCGGGCAGGATTCCGTTGGCCCGCAGTACATGCCACTTCTCCGGGCTGGCGGTGGCGAAGACCTCCGCCCCCAGATGCCGGGCCAACTGGACGGCCGCCATTCCCACCCCGCCGGCTGCGGCATGGATGAGAACCGACTCGCCTGCCCGGAGCCCCGCCAGCTCGACGAGCCCGTAATAGGCCGTGGCGAAAACGATGGGCACCGACGCGGCCTGCGCGAACGACCAGCCTTCCGGAATACGGGCCAACATGCTTTTGTCGGCCACCGCGACCGGGCCGAACGCGGCATCGAAGACGCCCATCACCCGGTCACCGGCCTGCCACGAGGTCACGTCGGACCCGACGTCGAGGACAACACCCGCCCCCTCACTGCCCAGTCCGTCCTGTCTTCCTTCGACCATGCCCAGGGCGATCAGGACATCGCGGAAGTTCACGCCGGCCGCCCGCACACCGATGCGCACCTGGTGTGCTCCCAACGGGACACTGGCCGTGTCGCAAGGGACTGGTCGTAGCCCCGTAAGGGTTCCTGGGTCCGTGCATTCCAGGCGCCACCCTGTTTCCTGTCCCTCTCCGAGCGGCGGACAGATACCGGTGATCGAGGCACTGCCGTCATCGACCTTCACGAGGCGGGGTACGCGCACCTCGCCGCCGCGTACTGCCGCTTGAGGCTCGTCCGTGCGGAGGATCGACGGCAACAGCCCCCAGGACACGGGCTCGTCGGCACTGTCGAGGTCGACGATCACCACGCGGCCCGGTTCCTCGGACTGAGTCGAACGCACCAGCCCCCACGCGGCAGCGCCCGCGAGGTCCGGTACATCCTCGCCCTTGTCACAGGCCACGGCTCCACGGGTGACGACGAGGAGGCGTGAGTCGGCGAGACTCCCTGCGGCCAGCCACTGCTGGAGCGACTGGAGGAGGTGCTCGGTCCGGTGGTGGATCTCCTGGATGGTCGGCCCGTCGAAGGTCCCTGTGCGACAGTCGATGACGACGACGTCCGGGCAGTGTTCAAGAGTGCGCGACGACTCGACCAGTGTGGTGAGACTGTGGTGGAGAGTCAGGCTGACGCCATTGAGGACGCCATTGAGGACGGCGTTGGGGCCGAATGTACCCTCGGCGAGACCCTGTTCATCTCCGATGATTGCCCATCGCTCATGCGGATGCGGTTCAAGCGGCCGGACCGGGGAGGCTTCCCATGCCACCTCGAAGAGATCTGCCTGATCGATGGCGCTGTGAGCGAGGCCCCTGAGTTCGTCCATGTTGACGGGACGCAGGGCGAGTGAATCGACCGAGAGGAGACGGCGCCCGAGTTCGTCAGTGGTCTCCAGGGACAGAGTTCGATGCCCATCCCTTGCGGGGCCCTGGGATAGGCGGACCCTCATGGACGACACCTGTGCAGAAGGCGTTCGGGCGGACGAAACATCGGCGGCATACAAGGTGACACCGCTCCATGCGAACGGCAGGCATTCCTGTTCGTCCGATGTCAGCGCCATGGTTTGTACGGTGGCATCCAAAAGGGCTGGGTGGAGAGCGAATCCCGTTGTGGCATCCGGCATGTCATCCGGCAAGGACAGCTCAGCAAAGGTTTCCGTACCAAGGCTCCACGCCTTACGTACGCCTTGGAACGTGGGCCCGTACGAGAACCCCATCCCCGCCATGAGGGCGTAAAAGCCGTCGAGCTCCAGCGGTACGGCACCGGAAGGTGGCCAGGAGCCGTCTGTGGTTCCGTTTTCCGTTGCATCTCTGCCCTGGGGCGTGGTGGGTTGTGGGGTGAGGGTGGCGGTGGCGTGGTGGGTCCAGGCGTGGGTTTTGTCGTGGGCAGTGGTGGGGGTGTGGGAGTGGATGGTGAGTTCGCGTCGGTTGTCGGGTCCGGGTGG
>NZ_JAEAMR010000033.1 GCF_015999245.1 Streptomyces sp. AV19
ATGATGATCCCGCGCATGCCGGGGTTGAGCAGGGCCAGGAGGTGGAGCTTCTCCAGGCAGGCACGGGACTTGCCGGTGCCAGCCGGGCCGGACATGAGGACCTCGGGGGCGCGGCAGTGCATGACCTCCCGGGCGGTGCCGTGCGGCTCGAAGGCGTGCTCCAGCTGTGCCGTGGTCACTTGAGCTGGTCCATGTCCACGCCGACGATCTCGTACTTCACGCCGCCGGACACCTGCGTCTTCGTCGCGGCGTCCAGGCCGAGGAGCTTGGCCCGGCGCTCCTGGATCCGGAGCAGCCGGTCGATGGCCTGGAGGACGGGGCCGTCGTCGGCGAGGGGCTCGCCCCCCTCGTAGATGATCTTCCCTTGGGAGACGGTGACATGGCGGCGTTCCAGCACCTCGACCGCGCGC
Source organism: Streptomyces sp. AV19 (assembly GCF_015999245.1). Taxonomy (GTDB): domain Bacteria; phylum Actinomycetota; class Actinomycetes; order Streptomycetales; family Streptomycetaceae; genus Streptomyces. The sequence continues at coordinate 411 of NZ_JAEAMR010000033.1, forward strand.
TCGTACAGCCGGTCCAGGCGCTCCAGTTCCAGCGTGCGGACTTCCTCGGCCGGTTCCTGGACGATCGCGCGCAGGGCGCGCTGCACGCCGTCGTGGATCGTGTGGACGTCGGCGCCGAGGTGGTCGGCTATTCGTTTGTAGCTCCAGCCGCGGGCGCGGAGTTCGCAGGCTTCGGCGTCGCGTTGGGCGGATGCGGCGGTGTAGATGAACTTGCCGTCGGGGCCCCGAGTTTGGCCGGGGCCGCTGGACTCCTCCATGGTCGGCACCTCCTCCGGGCTCTGACAACGTTGTCAATCATCGTAACGGGGACCGGAGATGCGCGAGCGGCCAGGCGAACACCCCCGGCGGGCCGCTCTGTCGGGGCGCGCCGGCCGCCCTTGTCGGCCAGGGTTGCGCGGCCGTTTCCTAGCGTGTCGGGTACCGCCGCCGCTTCTCCAGGACATCCTTCACCGTCTGCCCCTTCCAGAGGCCGGCGCCTTCGCGGGTCTGGGCATCGGGCTCCGGCCAGCGGCCCCGCGAGAGGTCGGAACGGATGCTGCCGGCCTTGACGCCCACGTTGGCGTCTTCGATGTCCTGCGCGGTGAACCAGCCCTTCGGGTCGAGCTGGACCGTGGGGTATTTGACGTGCTCTTCCACCCAGGCGGCGACGGCGGACGCCGGGTAGGTGTTCCAGCGGCCGCGCTTGCCCGTGGGCTCCGGCCAGTCGGGATGCGTGGCCCAGCGCTTGACGGTCGGCCTGGATCGCTCGTAC
>NZ_JAEAMR010000034.1 GCF_015999245.1 Streptomyces sp. AV19
ATCGCCGCCACCCTCATCTGCTACCGCAGACTCACCAAATGAGATGACCTCTAAGACGCCCTTGGGCGTCTACCTTGCCTGCCCGGGCAGGTGCATCGAGTCGTTGGTCGTGTGGCGCCCCACGACGTGGTCCGGGGTATCCACCCAGACATGCTGGCCTTGGTTGTCGACGGTCAGGCCAAGACGGCCGGTGCCCGGCCGCCCCAGCTGGTGCCACCGGGTGTGCGCGGCCTCGGCCTCGTCCCACAGCCGACGCTCGCCGTACTGGTAGACCGTGGAGGGTTGTTGGTCCTCGCGGAAGAGGATGCAGGCCCAGGACCGGTCGGCCAGGCCGCAGAGCCACACCGGCTGCCGACCGTCCCGTGGTGTGTCGACGATGACGGTGCAGTCCGGGACGAGGAGACCGAGGGCGAACCGGCTGATGTCCCATTCGCCCGCGAGCGTGTCGGCCAAGGTGAGGACCGTGGTGCCCCGGTCGGCTTTCTCGCGGGACTCGTCGGTCACGTAGTCGGCGTATTCGGGAAGGGCCTGGCGCTGGGCGCGCAGGCTCATGAACTGGACCAGGGCGGTCAGCCGCCCGCTCGCGCTGCGGCCGTCCCGGGCGAGCGTGAGCGCGGCGATGGCCTCGGTACGCGTGAAGCGGGTACCCCACGGCACCACGATCCGGCCCCCGGGGCGGCACTGCTCCCACCATGCGGCCGGGATGCTGTGCACACCGCAAGTGGCGATGATCCGGTCATACGGGGCCCCGGGAGGGTGGCCCCGGAAACCGTCCCCGCACACCACCGTGACGGCGCCCAGGCCGTGGCGTTCCAGGGCGGTGCGGGCGGTGCCGGCCAGCACGGGGTCGACCTCGACCGTGGTCACCGCCGCAGGGCCGATCCGGCGGGCCAGCAGACCCGCGTTCCACGCCGTCCCCGTGCCGACCTCCAGCACACGCTGCCCGGGGCGCACGTCGAGGTCGGCGAGCATCCTGGCGACAACGGACGGCGCGGACGCCGACGACGACGCCACCCGGCCCTGCCCCTGGCCCTGGTGCGCTCCGTCGTCCCACTGCGTCACCAGCGGATCGCCGGACACGGCCGCCGCGCACCACCGCTCCGGGTCCCGCGCCCGGTCCACGACGTCGACCGTGCCGGTCGCCACATGGTGCCGCCACACCACATCGGGCAGGAACCCGGCCCGCGGCAGGTCTTCGAACACGGGCCGCCACTCGGGCTTCAGCACCCCGTCCTCAGCGAGGCGCGCGGCCAACTCCTGCCAGTTACTGAGGGTGTTCACTTGCCGTGCTTTCCTCCGCTGCCAGGGGAACCGCCGTCCGTCGTGGGCGGCTCCTTCGGCGGCTTCCACGGCTGACCCGGCAGCCCGTCGCCCTTGTCATCGTCCTGCTTGTCGTGCTTGCCCACGTCCGCCTCCCTCACCCGAGTCCATACGCGGCCCACCACACTAGAGCCGGCCCAGCACACAGGAAAGACCGCGAGGAAAGCCCGAGTTCACCGGGCACGCCCCTGCGGCGAGCAATGGGCGTCATCCGGTGGCGCGAGGATTCTGGTTGCTGTGGACGAGCGCGACAGGAAACCCCGGCCCCAGGCCAGTCAGTCGCCGGTGAGGCGGTCGGCATACGGTCACCAGCCGACACAGCACAGGCCAGATGAGTGGAGCAGCACGGCGGCCCCGAGGACAGTGCCGGCTGCCAACCATGTTTTCCCAGACGCCACCCCGTACGGGCACCTTGGATTCGAAGCCGGGCTATCGGCCCCGGAGACATGGCAGAAGGACGCCGGATAGGACCATGGGACGCGTCGACGTCTTCTCGTTACGCGGCCGGTGCGTGCGGGGCGCAGCGGCCGCGTAATTCCCCCGGTCCGGGCCGGGAGACGCCCTGCCCTGGCAGAGTTCGAGCGTCCGCAGAGGCATGGGTCCGGATAGGATCACGGTGGCCCCGGGTTCATCCGCTTCCGCCACCAGATCCTCGGACTGGTTGTAGTCGCCGTCGGCGGCCTGCACGGCCCACAGGTGGATGGCCACGCCGTGGTCCTTGGCCGACGTCACTCCGGGCAGGAGGTCTCCGTCACCGGTGATGAGCACGATGTCACTGCAGGCGTGGTTGCGGGCCATTTCGGCGAGTTGCGCGTGCATGGCGGCGTTCACACCCTTCTGCTGGGGCCAGCCGCCGACGCGGGTGAGCATCCCCAGGCGGACGGTGACCCGGGGCATCACCCGCAGGCGCCGGTGCTCCGGCCGCGGCACCCGGTCAGGGGCCCCGTCGAACCAGTAGATCCGCAGGAGAGGCTGCCCCGTGTCGGCCTCCGCCCGCCGGCGGATCTGCTCGATCAAATAGCCGGTGGTCCACGGACAGCAACGACCGTGCGGCACTGCCGGTCAGCAACGTCGCGGCCGCCCCAAGGAGATAGCCTGAGTCCACCAGAACGACGCTCGGTCCACGCGCACTCCCCTTTACTCCCGGGCAGTTACTGCCTGGCGTAGGCCATCACATTGCCCTGCGCCGGCCCGCTTTAAGGGAAACCGCCGACTCGGTACCGTCTCCGGACAAGCCCAGCGGCATCCTGGCCCGCCCGGCCTCCGAGCCCGCGCGCCCATCGCGAGGGGTGAGGGGGTGTAGCGCCAGTTGGTGCTCTGCAAGGCCTCGACTTGGTGCGCCAGTGCGGTGATGCAGGCGGGCGCTCGTCGTCGAGCGGTTGCGGGTGGTCTGGCCCGGGTGCCGGCGGTAGAGCTCGCCGGGTGCTCCTGCATCCAACCGTGGGAGATTGCCGCGGCGTTGAGGACCAGGGCGGTGTCCTGGGCGAACGGGAGGGCCGACCACGCTCCCAGGGCGCGGGCCAGGTCGGTGTAGAGCGTGACGGCGGTGCCCATGACGGGGAGCCGTCCGGCCCTGAGCCCGTCAAAGAGAGCGGTCGGAGCAAGGGCGCCGGGCGCGGGGTCGTGAGGCCCTTTGGCGGTGGTGCCGTCGGGCAGGAGGTCCAGGCAGGACGAGACGACCCAGGCGATGTCACGATTCTCGCTCAGCGTGCGGATGTCATGAGCCAGGGCGAGCGGGTCGGGGAGATGTCGTCGGCGTCGAGCTGGCGCAGCAGCACTCCGGTGGCGCGGGCCAGGGCGAGGGTCGTGCCCGGGCGGCGCCGCCGGGGGGCCGGTGCCGGTGGAGATCCACGGCTCGTCCGGCAGGTGTTCCAGGCCAGTGGGCCCGTCGGCCTGGAACAGCCACTCCATCTCCCAGCCCGGGGGCAGCTGTTGGACAGCCAGGGAATGGTAGGCGTCGCGCACGTACTCGGCTGTGGCAGCGTGGACGGGGGTGATGACGCTGATCACCGGCATGAGCGGGCCTTTCGCTTTTCGATCGTGCCGGGCAGTCTGCCCGCCTTCCTCAGCCGTAGACGGCGCGTGCCGCTGGGGCTCCCGTCGCCCGGGAGGTTCGGGGCGCCGCGTTGCCATTCTGGGCCCGCCGCACGGGATCCGCCCCCGGTCGCGGCCGCCGTCAGCTCACGCGGCGAGAGGCGGGATCTTGCCGGAGGCGTCGGGCACGGCGAGGGGGTGCGGCCCGGGGACGGCCGGTGCGCTGACGCGCCGGGCCCACCAGACACGGAGCCGGTACGGAGGGTGAGTGGACGCCGAGCGCAGGGCGTGCCACAGTCTCACCGGCCGAGGGAGCGTGCACAGCAGGTCGGTGTTGCGCCTCCACAAGGCGATCACGGAGCCGCGGCCGCAGGCACGCACCGCGCGGGCGTCACAGGCGAGTTCGCAGCGCCATACCCACCCGATGTACAGCAGCCGGAGTGCCGCTGCCGCCAGCACGGCGACGGGCAGGGGCAGGCACGCGGCCGCCAGGACCACCAGGAACACCCCGCTACGCTGCCGGGCTGCTCGACGACCTCGATGCAGTCCGGGCCAGCGTGACCCTCCCACACAGTTCGGGGATGGCGGAGGGCCGGGTCACGGACCTGAAGCTGATCAAACGCCAGATGGCGGGCAGGGCCGGCATCCGGTTGCTCCGCAAGCGCGTCATCCTCGTCGCCCACTCCCGCCGCAGCCTCCAATGGCCCGCCGCCGACGACCTTTGGGCGATCACCAGCTACGAAAATCTTGTATAAGCCGAGCTACACCCTCCCCAGGTACGGCCTTTGGGCGGCCTCAGGCCCTGGCCTGCCTCGTCCCGTTCGCAGGCCCGGCGGAAGGAGATCTGCACGCTCCAGCCGACCCAGTGCAGCAGCAGGTCCACCCCCGGCCGGGGGTGCAGCCGGTGCTGAACTCTCCTCGGATCATGTCGGCGATCCGGGCCAGGGTCCAGCACTGGTCCTCGGTCCAGCCGTGCGCGGCCGGGCCCGCGTCCAGCAGGCCCTCCAGCTCCCGCAGTCGGCCGGGGGTGAGCCAGTACCGGGCGCCACCGGGCCACTTCGAGGCCAGGGCCTGCCGCCCGCCTGCCGCCGGGGCCCGGCGCCAGCGGTTCGCTGACATCCGTGCGACCCGGAAACGCCGGGCCACTTCCCGGTCGCCGACCCTGGCCTCGATCAAATCAGCTGCGGCGAAGCGCACTTGCTCGCGCCGCGCCAGTTCCTCAGCAGTCAGCCCACCACCGTCGGGATACCTTATGGTCACGGCATAGCGAACACCACGTCAGGTGTTTCACCAGCCTGGAACCCCCAACGTTAAATATCTCTAGCTGTGCTGTGTTTGCTGGTGGAAGCAGTCGTTGTGCTCGTTCTTCGACCAGCGTTCCAGACCTTTAGCGGTGATATGGCCGGCCATTTCAGTCGAGAGGAATTCGACGTACCCCTTGTACAGCTCTTTGATCTGCTTTTCTGTGAAATCCGGCGAAGACGCCTTCGAGATCAAGTTCGCGATGATGCGCAAGATCCGATACGTGGGACTAATAGAGAGGTAGGTAATATCGCCTTCAATCTCGATCTTTTCCAGGTCATCCTGGAGATCAGCTTCCAGGAGTTCGATTTCCTTCAGCCTATCGAAAATCTTGGGGAGGCTCCTTTCGATACTGGCAATCGTGAGTTCCAAGTTCTTCTTCTTGGCTTCCTCGTATCCGATTGACTGGGCGTAGAAGTGCTCCTTGATCGCTGCCGACATCTGGCTCTCTGGCCGAAGTCCAAGCCGCTTGGCCGCCAGATCCTCAATGAGACGATCACTGTCTTGACGACTCTGTTCAAACTTGCCCTTCATTGCCTTTTTAATGTTCTGAGCCGCTGTCAGATCTGCCTTGAGATTCCGCAGATGTCGATCCCATTCGAGCAGCATCTTACGGAAATTGTCCGGCCCGTTGAAGAAGCGTGCCATCATGTCGTCTGTGGGCGCGAAAACGAGCTTGTCGATTCCGTTCTTAACGCCCTCTACGGCCGGCTTCAACAAACTGCCCACAATGGCAGCCTGGACCTCTTTCTCAACCTTTTTCATGATCTCGTCGATCAGGCCGGGCTTGTCGATGAACTCCAGGGAGGCCTTGAGGTTGGGGCCGATTTCAAGGCCGGGGTTCTGCTCCCGGTGCACCGCAACGATTGCCTTGTTCAGATGGGCAGTATGTACTGCCTGGATCTCCAGGAGGAGTGCAATTTTCGATGCGCAATCGCGTGTCGCGGAAATGATTTTTTGGCGCAGCTCTTCGCAGAGATTTTCATAGGTCGGAACGGCATCCCAGATGAGGCTTTCAATGGCCAGCCAGATAGAAGGCAGCGAAAGCAGGATAGCAGGAGGGAAGGCCAGAGAAGCTATGCCGCCGACAAGGGCCATAGTGTCTGCCGCAATGGCCTTACGGTCACCGTTTTGGATATTGTCTGCCAGCGAAAGCCCATCGGAGATGATGCCAAGGAATACCGCGGCCTTGGCGACGGCCTTGCCTACTGCCTTTGACACCTTTGCTGCCTTGTACAGATCGCCCATCGTACCGAGGGAGGACGATGCGAATCCCGCGAAGGCGGACCCCTTGCCCAACTCGCTCGCTTCGCTGCCAGGCTTGAATGCTGCGTACACGCCCCACGCAGCGAATCCGTTATTGAAAGCATGTGCAGCCACAGTTCCCTTTGTGAACACCGGCTGAACGTCTTCGTATCCGCTCCGCAGATCCACAATGAATCGCTTCGCTAGTTCTGCATTGCGATCAGCGAATCGCGCCTTCACCGCTTCTTCAGCAGCATTCAGTGCTTTTTTAAACTGCTCCATTGAGACTTCTGCTACAGGAACGGTTTTGCCAGCCCATCCTTGTAGGGCGAAATCGCCGAGTTTATCCGAGAGAGAAACATCCTCTGCGGCGTCACCGGAAGAGCTGGGAGGGCAAGTCGGGAGGCATACAGAAACGGAGTCGATCACCTCAATCTCTCCAGCGTCGTTACCGCTGGGCACATCCGAACCGGGTGAATCCGAATCAGCCCTCCTGACGCGGAAATCCCGAGGTGCCGGGTACTCGCTCTCTGGGCAGTCGCTCTCGATGGGGCGAATGTAAACACTGGCTACGCAATCACCGCTCGCGAAAAATTGCTCGATGTTCCTTACCTTGCCCCCGAGGGTGCATTCAATGACGTAGTCATTACCGTCGGCCGGAATTATCACCTCACCAGAGAGCCCTCGGCCGGTTCCATTCACCGTGAAATGCTCACTCCATGACGAAGTCGGTTTTACCGACACTTCTGCCACAAGTGCGGTGAATTTCTCATTCTTCTCCGCCCCGAAGATGACATGGCCACCCTTGAGGTAGGTGACGCCGAACATGGGCTCCTCAATCCGGGATTCGTTGCCCTCGAAGAAGAGATCACGCCTTTGCCAGCGAGTTTCGGTGCTCTTCGTATAGTTGCGTTCGCCGTTTTCCCAGCTCACGTAATATTCGCCCCTGTCCAGGCCACGGGTGAGCCAAATCTTAGGCGGTTTGGGTGCGGCTGGTTCGGGTGTGGCCCCGAGGATACGGGTAAGCTCGTCGAGAACAGAATTTTGATAGTAGCCTTCAGAGGCTTCTCCCTCGATGGGGCGGAAATTGAAGAGGGCATTGCGATAGCCATTCAAAAGGTCTTCCATGGAGACTCCGGGAAGCTCATTGGAAGAGAACTTCAGAGAGTACTCGCGGCCGTCAGCTGGAACCATGCAACGCCACGGACCCGGGAAAGCAGGATTCATGCCGGGATCGACACGCAGCTCGAGTTCAATTTTACTGAATTTGCTGTTCTCGGCACAGGAAAAAACTAGATTACCATCCTCAAGTTCCGGCTTGATGGAAACCTGATCCGGGCGCCATATAACGCTGCCGTCCTGACCAGGGGAGTTCTGCCAGGACATCAAGCGTTCGTACCTGAAGCCAGTGTCATCCAGGTCTCGCTCATCATTCACGAAAACCACAGCAGTTTGGGCATAGCCTTTTTCTGCCTTCTTGGACAGGATCTCGGGCATTTTCCCTCAATTTCAGGATTGGGTTTTGATTCCGGATATTCCGTGCAGGCCACCGCAGTGAAGCCCTCGGTAACTCTGTACGGACAAGGCGTGTCTCGCACCGTGCAGTCGGCGAGTCGCTCAACACTCGGGCAAGATACGTATCTCTGAGGCCTCAGAGTTGCTTGCTCCCGAGGTTAGGGTTTTCATGCCTTCCAGCCTGTCGCCCGCAGGTTGACTCCCGGTTCCTAAGGTCAACAAAAGCCGTCCTGGATGATGCGGCGCCGGTAATGCTATTGGTTGTGCAGTCGTGAACCAGCACCTACAGCTTCTTCGAACAGTGAGCTCTTTCAGCGTTGCCGCTCCAGGGTGAGGACGGCCGCGGCGATGGAC
>NZ_JAEAMR010000035.1 GCF_015999245.1 Streptomyces sp. AV19
GATCAGGACCCTTGTTCGATCGACAACCCTGCTGATCGGTAAGCGGATACCTTCTCAGACCAAGGGAAGTTTCACCCGCCAGCTCACCGCGGGCATGGTGCACCACCAGCACGAGCTGGCTCAGCTGATCGCCACCAGCGCCCTCGTCACCGACGGACTGCTGGACCCCGTCCCGGCCCTGGACACCCTCGCCGGTATCGGCGGCCACCAGGCCCCCGCCCTGTACGACCTGCAACGCCTGGTGATGGCCTGCCAGTGGCTCGCCGCATGCCAGCACACCGGCGCCGGGCTGGAGCCGGCATGCTGAGCGTCCCCGGTCACGTGCACTGGGCCCACCTGGAGGACGGCACGGCCGTGCTGGACCTGCACACCGGCCAGTGGCACCTGTTCACCGGCGCCGGCGCCCGCATCTGGGACGCGATCACCCAGCACGGCGACGTCGAGGGCCTGTCCGAACAGCTCGCCATCCCGGCGGGCCACGACCCGGCCACCGACCGCGACGCTGACCGCGACGCCGTCGCTACCTACGTCCGACGCCTCCAGACCATGGGACTGCTCACCCCAGCGGACCCGCCCGCCCGTACACGCCGGTGGTGGCGACGATGACGGACATGATCCACGCCCCCACCCGGCCTCCCTGGACCCGGCGCCTCCCGGCGTACCTGGCGATGTGCGCAGCCCTGTGTCTCAAGGCGCTGCCCGAAGGACGGCGGATGCGCGCCCGCATCGCCCTCACCCGCTGCACACTCCCGCTCCCTCCCGCCGACCCCGCCCGCGTCCAGCAGCTGTACGAGGCGGTCCTGGCGTGCCAGCCGCCGTGGTGGCGCGGACAGATCGACTGCAAGGAGCGGGCCCTGGCCACCGTGCTGGCCTGTGCCCTGACCGGCCGGCGCTGCCGCCTCGTCCTCGGCGCCCGCACCCTGCCCGCCGCCTTCCACGCCTGGGTCGCCACCACCGACGGCACCCAGATCGGGAACGAGGAAGCCGGCGGGCGTGACCATCCGTGGACAGCCGTTTTCACCACCTCGTAAAAGCCGCTGGGGTGGGCGGCCCAAGCCTCCCCCGCCCAACTCAGCATTCACCCACGTGAGTGAATTGAAGTGCCGCGAAGTTGACTCCTAGGGTGCGTGAACTGCCCTGACGTGCCACAGGCCTCCGAATCCCGGTTGAGGACCCACACGCGTCTGCCTGCCAATGGGCCGGGTGACGACCTCCCCGACCACGACGACGAGCCCAGCTCCCCACGGCGGCACCCCGGCCGCGGCCTCTGCCGAGGCCGGGCCCCCTGGGCCGCCTCCCGTGATGCGCCTGCAGGAGGACGCTCACGCCGAGAATGCCCGCATCAGCACCCGGGCCATCGCCGCCCGTCTGCCCGCCGCCCTCTACCGGGCCGGACAGCTCGGCTGGCGCGCCGACCGGCGTACCGTCCTCGTCCTGGCCCTGTGCACCCTGGCCTTCGCGGCGCTGACCGCCGTCTCCCTGCACGCCACCGCCGCTCTCCTGGCCGCGATCCTCGCCGACGGCAGCGCCGCGCACCGCCTTCACCAGGCGCTGCCGGTGCTGGTCCTGGTCACCGTCACCGCGGGCGGCAGCTACCTGGCCGATGCCGGCGCCCGGCTGGCCGCGGAGATCCTCGCGCCGAAGGTCAACCGGGAGGCGGACCTCGCCGTCATCACCGCCAGCGTCAACGCCGAGCTCGGCGCCTACGAGAACCCTGTCTTCGAGGACGGACGCTTCGCGGCGACCAAGGGCGCGGAGAAGATGCCCGACCTGATCTCCGGCGCCCAGTCCCTGATCTCCTCGAGTGCGCAACTGCTCGCCGCAGTGGCCGTCGTCGCCACCCTCAACGTCATGCTGCTGCCGCTGCTGCTCCTGGCGGTCTTCCCCCGCGTGTGGGGGGCGGTGCGCGCCGCCCGACTCGACCACGAGGCCACCCACCGCAATGTCGCCGACACCCGCCTGCGCCGGGTCCTGGCCCAGTACACCACCGACCGGGGCACCGCCGCCGAACTGCGCTCCAACACCATGGGCACCTTCCTCGTCGAGCAGTACCGCATCATCTCCGGCCGCCTGGAGCAGGAGCAGCGCCTCGCCTCCCGGCGCGCCGCTCTCATCCAGGGGGCCGGGGATCTGCTCGCCGCCGTAGCCCAGGCCGCGGTGTGGACGGGCATCCTCTATCTCACCCTCACCGGGCGCATGCCGGTCGCCGTCGCCGCCACCACCTACCTCGTGGTCCGCACCGCCAACGCCGCCCTGGCCGACAGCGTCCGCACCTCAGCCCGCCTGTTCGCCACCAGCCTCTACGTGGCCGACTGGTCCCGCTTCCTCGACGGCGCCAGCACCTGGACCATGCGCCGCGGCACCACCACCGTCCCCGTCACGGGCCCGGGCGAGATCCAGGCAAAGGGGCTGACCTTCACCTACCCCGGCAAAACCACTCCCGCCGTGCGCGGGATCGACCTCACCATCCGGCGCGGCGAGGTCATCGCCCTGATCGGAGAAAACGGCTCCGGCAAGACCACCCTGGCCAAACTCCTCACCGGCCTCTACCTCCCGGCCTCCGGAGAAGTCACCTGGGACGGCCAGGACCTGGCCCACCTCGACCCCGCGAGCGTGTGGCGGACCTGCGCCGTGGTGCCGCAGGACTACACCCGCTGGCCCCTGGCCGCCCGCGAGAACATCACCCTCGGCCAGCCCCGCCCCGAAGGCGACCACGCCGTGCACACCGCCGCCGAACAAGCCGGCGCCGACACCGTCCTCAACGCCCTGCCCGACGGGCTGGACACCTCCCTGGCCCGCTCCTGGTGGGGCGGGCACGACCTCTCCGGCGGCCAGTGGCAGCGCATCGCCATCGCCCGCGCCTTCCACCGCGACGCCCCCGTCATCGTCCTGGACGAACCCACCTCCGCCCTCGACGCCCGCGCCGAGCACCGGATCCTCTCCCGGCTCAGGGAACTCGCAGCAGGCCGCACCGCCCTGTTCATCACCCACCGCCTCGCCAACGCCCGCACCGCCGACCGCATCATCGTCCTGCGCGACGGAACCGTCGCCGAAACCGGCACCTACCCTGAGCTCCTCGCCCGCGACGGCGGACTCTTCAACGAACTCCACCGACTCCAGGAAGGCCAGGAAGCTGTTCCTCCCGCCGCTGTAGGATCCGCGATTTCGTTGACAACGAAGGCCGACCGTTGACAACGGACTAGCAAATCCGCGCCTCCGTTAGCAATGGATCTCCTGACCTGCGCGTTCGTCAGACCGACAGCCGTGAATTCGGGCTTCGCCGACGCCGCGGTGCTCGTGATCGACCGTTCGAGCCAGTGCTAACCGACCGCGGACTCCGACGTTTCCGCAGGACACGCTGCTAGCGAAGTTGCGGACCCTCCAGCCGCATCCGGAGCAGGGGCCGACGACCGGTAGGAGAGGCAGCCGTGGTCCCGGGGAGTATCACGAATGCGGTGTTCACCACTCGGTTGGAGTAGAGGTTTCTCGTTG
>NZ_JAEAMR010000036.1 GCF_015999245.1 Streptomyces sp. AV19
CGTCCAAGTGCGCGGTCATGGCACTGTCGCTGGTCCACAGACCCCACGCCATCGACGTGGCGGGCAGTCCCTGGGCCCTGCGCGACCGGGCCAAGGCATCCAACCACGCGTTGGCGGCGGCATAGTTGCCCTGCCCCGCCGTACCCATCACACCCGCCGCCGAGGAGAACAGGACGAAGGCCGCCAGATCGGCGTCACGCGTCAGCTCCTCCAGCAGAAGCGCGCCGTCCACCTTGGGGCGCATGACCCGGTCGATGCGCTCGGAGGTCTGCGCGGTCAGGACGCCGTCGTCGAGCACGCCGGCCGCGTGGACGACGGCGGTCAGCGGGTGCTCCGACGGGACCTGGGCGAGGGCCGCGGCCAGCGACCCGCGGTCGGCCACGTCACAGGCGGCGAAGGTCGCCGATGCGCCCAACGCCTCCAGTTCTGCCGCCAGTTCCTCCGAGCCGGCGCGGCCGCGGCGGCTGAGGAGGAGCAGGTGCCGTACGCCGTGCTCGGCCACCAAGTGCCGGGCCAGCAGGGTACCGAGGGCGCCACCGGCGCCGGTGATCAGGACGGTGCCGTCCGGATCCCAGCCCGGTCCCGCTGCTTCCGGGGTCACCGGGGCCAGCCGCGGTGCGAAGAGCCGGCCGCCGCACACCGCCACCTGCGGCTCGCCGGAGGCGACGGCCAGGGCGATTTCTTCCCGGGAGGTCACATCGGCGATCACGATCCGGCCCGGGTGCTCGGCCTGCGCCGAACGCACCAGACCCCACACCGCCGCCGTCGCCGGATCCGGCGCCAGCGTCATGTCACCGCGGGTCACCACGACCAGTCGCCGGCCCTCCGACTCGCCGTCGCCGACGAAGCGCTGCACCAGGGCGAGTGCCTCGCCGACCCGGGAACGGACGTCACCGCCGGGCTCGACGAACTCGACCACATCCTCCGGGGAGACCGCGAACGGGCCCTCCGGGGACGGCACTTCGGCCCACCGAAGCTCGTACAGCGGATCACCGGCCGCCGCCGACCCCAGCTGATCCCGCGACATCCGCTGCAGACGCAGCTCGTCCACCGTCACCACGGGCAATCCGGCACCGTCGAACGCCGCCACGCGCACCGGCCCGTCGCCCTGTCGAGACAGCCTGACCCGCAGCGCCGAGGCGCCCACCGAGTGCAGCCGCACCCCGTTCC
>NZ_JAEAMR010000037.1 GCF_015999245.1 Streptomyces sp. AV19
CAACTGGCCTCCATCCACGACAAGACGGTCACGATCACCACGTACCGGAACTTGGTGGAGTTGCCTCAGCCGGGGCTCCTCGGGCAGCTTCAACGGCGCGCATCCGGCGGCCCGGTCCATGGGCCCGGCACGGGGACGTCGGACGACGTGCCGCTCATGGCGTCCAACGGCGAGTACGTGATCCAGACCCGGGCCGTGAAGAAGTACGGCACAAGGTTCCTGGACGCCATCAACCAGGGCGTGTTGGGTACATTCGCCAAGGGCGGCAAGGTCTCCGAGGAGGCCCGGCGAGCGCGGTCGGAGATGGCGGGCGACCTGACCGTGTCGCACTTCGGGCGCATGGCGGGCCGGCGGCGGAGCGAGTTCGCGGCGGCGATGGACAACCCCAACGACCTGGGGGCGCTCGCCCAGTCGCTGAACAAGTGGCGAGGGCTGATCGACAACGCCTTCTCCGGCGGTGTCGAGCGGCGGCTCCTGGGAGCCCTAGACCGGACCGGCGCCCAGCTCATCAAGCAGGAGAAGGCGCTCACCAAGGTCAATTCCGCGCTGGACGGGGCGCGGGACAAGCTCAAGGGGCTCCGGGACAAGGCCGCCCAGGTCAAGGACAGTGTGTCGTCCGGGGTGATGTCGGCGGCGAACATCACGGGCACGGCGCAGGGCGGTGCGCGGACGACGATCGGCAAGGTCATGAACGACCTGCTGTCGAACCGCGACAAGGCCGTCAGCTTCGCCGCCGCACTCAAGGAGCTCAAGGCCCGGGGCCTGAACTCTGGCAGTCTCCAGGAGATCGCGAACGCCGGGATCGAGGGCGGCGGTCTGTCCACCGCCGAGGCCCTGCTCAGTGCGCGCGGCAGCGACCTCCATCGCATCAACGATCTCCGGTCCGAGATCGGCGCTGCCGCCGGGGCGGCCGGCCGCACAACGGCGGATGCGATGTACGGGGCCGGGATCAAGGCAGCCGAGAAACTGGTCAAGGGCCTGGAGCGGCAGCAGGAGCGGCTCCAACGGGCGATGGAGCG
>NZ_JAEAMR010000038.1 GCF_015999245.1 Streptomyces sp. AV19
AGCGAGCAACGACGGTGCCACGGCAGCGAATCCCGCCCTCGCACTGCCGGTACGGACCCGCGCCGTACGCCGCCCGCGCCGCCGCGAGCGTCTCGAACTGCACCCCGTCAATGTCCGCGCAGGGGCCGCAGGTGTTCGCGTCGAGGACCTCCGTCGCCTCGTACACCGCGCGCGGCGCCGCCTCCAACGTCGCCAGCCGGCCCAGGTTTTGCGCACGGTGCAGAGCGCCGCCGAGCTGGTCGCGACGGAACCAACCCTTCAGACCCCGCAGGAACCCCACGATCGCGTCCGCGACTTGACGCCCGGACATACCGGGGGTGAAGAGGCGCAGCGCCTCCCGGCCGGCGGCGGCCGCGGCATCGGCGGCCAGGAGAGCGGCGGTTGCCGCCGCGATTTCGACGAGCTCGGACCCGAACGCCGCACGCAGCCGCGGCACGGCCGCATCCCGCAGTCCTTCGTCCACCGTCGGCGGCGTGACCGTGACGCCCTGCGCGGCGGCCTCGGCGGCCATCTGCTGCGCCGCCGTCGTCGCCATGTCCCCCAGCGCGGACCGCAGTACGGCCGTGGCCTGCTCGCTGCTCGCGCTCAGCGCGGCCAGGGCGGCCGCGTCCTCGTCGTCGACGGCCGTCTCGATCTGCTCGGCGAGCTGCTCGTACTGGGCCTCGGCCACGTCTTCCCACTCCTCCAGGAGCCGGGCCAGGTGCTCCTCGAACTGCTCGCGGACGGCCTCCAGATCGCCGCTGTCGCCCTGGTCGGCCGCGCGGGCGCGGGGGTGCCGGTGGCGGGGATGCGCGCGGGCGAGGTCGAAGAGGGACCCGGCCAGCACGGGCGCCTCGGGCGGCTGGGCGTGATGGTGGATGTCCAGCCGCGCCGCCGGCCCGGGCGGCGCCGTCCGAGCTGCGGGCGACGGCGCGGGGGCGGCGGGCTGTGGGGGTTGGGGGACGTCGATGCCGAGCAGCGGCAGGATCACGGGCGCGAGCGCGGCCGGCGCGGCCGTGACGAGCCGGATGAGGAGTTCGCGGTCCTGGTCGGCGCCGGGCTGTCCGAACGCGATCTCCGGCAGGCCGACGGCGGCGAGGACTTCGGGCCCGTATGCGCCGGCCTCGATCAGCGCCTGTGCGGCGGTGGCCTTCGCGACGAGCGCGGCGTTCTCCGCCTCGGAGTCCGCCGGGACCGGGGAGCAGTAGTCAAACTCCAGCTCCCGCGCGGACGGACCGTACAGCGGCAACAGGTCGTTGTTCAGGGCGCCCTTGATGCGCTCCAGGCGCGGGACGGTCA
>NZ_JAEAMR010000039.1 GCF_015999245.1 Streptomyces sp. AV19
CACCTACCCTGACACAAGCCGCATAAGCCGTGTTCAGCTTTCAGGGGGAAGCCCCTACGCTGCGCGGCTGAGCACCATGGCCAGTGCGAATCCACGCTCACCGTACCGGCCAACGAAGACCACTCCTCAGGAGGTAAAGGAGAACACGACCCGATCGCACCCATGATCAGGTCCTGTGGGAGCGACATGCCGAATCCAAGGGCGAACGCTCCGTAACGCAGCCCGAGAACCGAGACGTTGACAGCGAAGCATGGCCGGAGCATCTGACGCAGGGCCCTTTGCGCTCGCGCTCTGCGATGACGTCCAGGCCATTCCTCTCTATCTGGAGCCGGTTGCGGTCGGAGCAGCCAGAGAGACCGATCGCCTCACGCCGCGTTCCGCAGGTCGTGGGCCAGGAGCTGGAACGCGCGGGTATAGGCGGCCAGCACGGACGTGAGGTGGTCGGTGGTGAGTGCGGTAGAGAGGTTGATCATACCTCGGGGGGTGGTGTAGACCCCTTCGAGGAGCAAGGCGAGATGAAGAGCGTCCTGCAGCGGGCCCGCGGTGCCTCGCACGTGCTCCGCGGTCGTGGGCACCTCAGTTGCCGTGGTGTGCACCTGAAGGATGGACCCTGCGCGTGTCACCGCCATCGGCAGTCCTGCATCGGAAGCGATATTGCCGATGGTGTTCGCCAGGAACTCCGCCTTCACATTGAGGACGTCGATGACCCCGGAGTCCAGGTGGTTGAGCGTTGCCGCTCCAGCGGCCGCCGCGCTCAGATGCCCGTTAAACGTACCGGAATGGCGGAGGAAGCCGCTTCGGTCAGCAGCGGTCAGTTTCATCAGTCGGGTCGTTCCGCCCACGGCCCCGAGCGGCATGCCCCCACCGATGATCTTGCCCATCAGGGTCAGATCGGGGTGCAGGCCCAGCCGACCCTGCTCACCGCCGACACTGTTGCGCAGCGACTGGACCTCGTCCAGCACGAACAAGGCCCCGTTCGACCGGGCCAGGCCGGCCACTTCGGACAAGAAACCGGGCCTGCCGGGTACGACGCCACCGGCGCCCAAGAATGGCTCGGCGAACACGGCGGCGATGTCGCCAGCACAAAGCGCCTCGCGTACAGCATCGAGATCGTTGTAGGGCACGGTCACGACGTCGTTCGTACCTCCCAGCGGCACACTGCCGTGGTAACCACCGTCGAACACCAACAGTCGGGTGCGGCCGGTGGCGTACCGGACCAGCCGCGCCGCAAGCAGCGATGCTTCTGTCCCCGAGTTGGTGAACCGCACCTGCTCCACGGATTCCACACGTTTCACCAAGAGTTCGGCGAGATGGACCTGGGACCGGTGGGTACTGGGGAAAACAGCTCCGTCGACGAGTGCCTGGGCCGCGGCTGCGGCCGCCGGCGCATAGGCGTTGCCATGGACCAGCGTCGTGTAGTTGTTGACCAGGTCGATGTACCGGTGCCCGTCGATGTCGGTCAGTTCCGCTCCGAGCCCCTTGGCGACGGACAGAGGGTAGGGCGCGTAGTAGGTGATGCAGCGTGTCTCACCGCCGGGCATTACCGCAGTCGCCCGACGATGGGCGGCAGCACTTTCGGGCGTGCGATGCATGTACTCGCCGACAAGATTGTGCAGGACCGACCCGCGGTCGAGGTCGGGACCCTCCACGGGGATGGGCATCAAGCGGGGAATTCCGAGTCGGCCGAAGGATGAGCTGTTCATGGAGGGCATGCCTTCTGAGCGGTGTACCGAGTGGGCTGGAAAGGAAACCATCCTGTTGCCCGCAACATCCCCTCCGCTACTCCCTTTCCCTCTATGACTCCATAGGCTAGGTTTATGAGCTCCCCGCTGAAATCCTTTACTCATGGCCCGCAACAAGTCGGGAGCTCAGCCGGAAGCGCCCTGCCCAGCGCCGAGAGCGCTCATTCACCCCGCCGTGCACCAGCAGGCCAAGATCCAATCCGCTCTTCGGTCGGACGACTTGCACTGTGCTGAGCCTTGGTCGGCCGGAAGCCCTTCGACAGAACTCCGGCCTCGTCATGCTCGCATCAGCCACACCCCCACAGGGCTGCACGAGCCGAACGGCCACCGTCAGGCGAGCGAGCCCGATATCACCCGATCGTATTCAAATGGCAGCTGAAATCGTCGGCAGCGCAATGAACATTTCCGATCTACGCCCTGGCGAGTGATGTCCGTTTCTGGATCAGCGCGAGGAGGGCATGGAGCAGTCTGGTGATGATGCCGTCCGCGCGGGCGGCGGGCAGGTCGTTGACCGATCCCGGCCGTGCCTGGCCCAGGCAGGCCAGATCGCTCTCTGCCTTGGCCAGGGCCTGGACGTTGACGCCGTGGTCGTGGTGCTTGCCGCTGTAGAGCAGGTCGTCGTTGGCCTCGGTGGCCGGAGCCGCGCAGCGCCAGGCACGGATCAGTGTACGTCCAGCAGCAGGCGCCGCCGTGGGCCTGCCGCCTCCATCGCATCGGCGAGGGCGGGTGTGCGCGGACAGGACATCGATACCTTCGTTGACGTAGCGCCAGGCGGTGTCGGTGCTGACGCCGAAGTGAACGCCGAGCCTGGTGAACCAGGACCATGACCGCCTGGTCGTAGGATGTCAGCTTGCGCCAGGAGACGCCCAGTTCGCTCCTTCGGGTGGCGATGAGGTTCTCCAGCCAGGAAACGAGGTCGCCGGGCAGGTCGAGGGTGGCACGATAAGTGACCACGAAGCTCCTTGCTCCGCAGGTTGGTTGACACCTCTGCAACGGCAAGGGGCTTCGTGTCGTTACAGCCTCCACGTCACCACACCGGTCACGATCGGAAGAGCTCACTAAGAAGCCATCTCATTTGGCTGTAAGCTGTTGGATCATGGTAGGGATCGTTGAGCGGCTGGTGCCGGACGAGTTGTGGGAGTTGTTCCAGCGGGTGGTGCCGGA
>NZ_JAEAMR010000004.1:0-136154 GCF_015999245.1 Streptomyces sp. AV19
GGGGCGGGGGGCGGGGGGGGGGGGGGGGGGGGCGGCGGGGGGCGCGGGGCGCTGAGGCGATGCCGAGCTGCGGCGATGCCGTGGTGACGCGTCCGGGGCGGGGGCGCCCGGCCCCGTACGCGGGTGTCGACAAGGCGGCGGACGAAGACGTCCGCCGCCTTGTCGGTGTCACCGGGGACCGGATCGCCCGCGTCGCCGGTGAAGACCACGGTGCGCCGGGAGCGGTCCACCGCGGGAGCCCGCCCGACCGGCCGTCGGGCGGGCTCCCGCCCCTCTGCGCCCGTCAACGGGAACGGCCGCGTCCTCCCGCCACGGATACGGCCGTTGTCGCAGTGCACCCTGGACGGTCGGGGCGCGTGGGGCTAGGTTCGGATCATGTTCGCCGCCTACGCCGCCCGCATCGACCGCGACCAGCCGCTCAACGGACTCGAGTTGGGCGATCGCCCCGAGCCCGGGCAGCGGCCCGGCTGGACGACCGTCACCGTCAAGGCCGCCTCCCTCAACCACCATGACCTGTGGACGCTGCGCGGGGTGGGGATCACCGAGGACGCGTTCCCCATGATCCTCGGCGGCGACGCCGCCGGGATCGACGAGGACGGCAACGAAGTCGTCATCCACTCCGTCATCGGGGAGACCGGGCACGGCATCGGCCCCGGGGAGAAGCGCTCCCTGCTCACCGAGCGGTACCAGGGCACCTTCGCCGAGCGGGTCTCCGTACCCACGTGGAACCTGCTGCCCAAGCCGAAGGAGCTCTCCTTCGAGGAGGCCACCTGCCTGCCGACCGCCTGGCTGACCGCGTACCGGATGCTGTTCACCAACGCGGGCGTCCGGCCCGGCCAGAGCGTCCTGGTGCAGGGGGCCGGCGGCGGGGTGGCCACCGCGGCGATCGTGCTCGGCGCCGCCGCCGGGCTGCGGGTCTTCGCCACCAGCCGGGACGAGGCCAAGCGGCGCCGTGCCGTCGAACTCGGCGCCGAGGCCGCCTTCGAGGCGGGTGCGCGGCTGCCGCACAAGATGGACGCGGTGATCGAGACCGTGGGCGCGGCGACCTGGTCGCACTCGGTCAAGTGCCTCAAGCCGGGCGGCAGTCTCGTCATCTCCGGTGCCACCAGCGGCCCGAACCCGCCGGCGGCCGAGCTCACCCGCATCTTCTTCCACGAACTCAAGGTCATCGGCTCGACCATGGGCAGCAAGGACGAGCTGGCCGACCTCATGGACTTCTGCGCGGCCACCGGGGTGCGGCCGGTGATCGACTCGGTGCTGCCGCTGGACCGGGTGCGCGAGGGGCTCGAAAAGATGGCCGGGGGTGAGCTGTTCGGGAAGGTCGTCCTGACGGTATGACCGTGGGATGCGGACGAGACGCTGGTGGGGCGCGGGGCTCGTTCTCGCGCTGGTGCTGATCGCTCCTCCTGTTGCCGCCGCGCCCGGTGACGGCATTCCGCCGCTGACCGACGGGCGCGGCCGGGTCCTGACCCTGCGCGGCTGGAACCTCGCGGACAAGACCCACCGCGGCGACGCGGCCCTGTCCTCCATCACGGAGCGCCATCTGCGGGACATGGCCGGCCGGGGCTTCGGCTTCGCGCGGCTCGCGGTGTTCTGGGACGACCTGGAGCCGCGGCGGGGGCAGTACAACGAGCGCTACCTGCGGAAGATCGAACGGATCCTGGACTGGGCGCAGCGGTACCGGATCCGCGTCGTCCTCGACGCCCATCAGGACGTCTACGGGCCCGCGTTCGGCGGCCACCGGGGCATTCCCGAGTGGGCGACGCGGACGGACGGGCTGCCGTGGCGGCCGCATCCGGACGACTGGTTCGCCGAGTACTTCGAGCCCGGCGTCCAGGCCGCCTTCGAGCACCTCTACGAGGACGCGGACCTGCGGCGCGCGCAGGAGGACATGTGGCGGGTGCTGGCGGGCAGGCTCGGCCGCCACCCCGCGGTGTTCGGCTACGACCTGATCAACGAGCCGATGGGCAGGCTGCGGCCGGGGGAGCAACTGCCGGACGCGGCGCGGCGGGTGGAGTCCACGCAGGTGACGCCGATGTACAACCGCCTGGCGGCGGCGATCCGGTCGGCCGACGCGGACCGGCGGCACTGGCTCTTCGTCGAGCCGACGCCGGTGGTGGGGGAGGGCGTCCCGACGGCCCTCGGACGGATCCGGGATCCCGCCGGGAAGGTCGTCTACGCGCCGCACTTCTACAACACGGCGATGGAGACGGGCGGCGACTACGACCCGGCGGCCGGGTGGATCGAGCGCTACGAGGCGGCGGTCGTGCGGTACCCGAGGGAGCAGCGGGTCCCGGTGGTGGTGGGGGAGTGGGGGCCGCCGGACAGTTCGCTGCCGGGGATGGCGCGGTATTACGCGGATGCGCTGGGGTCGTTGGGGCGGTACGGGAGTGGGTGGGCGGGGTGGGAGTGGTGTTACGGGGGTGGGTATTGCGCGGTGGACGAGGGCGGGCGGTTTCTGCCGAACAAGGGGTTGACCGTTGGGCCTTACGCGGTGGCCGTCGCGGGGGCGGTGCGGGGCTCCTCGTACGAGGAGGGGCGGTTCCGGCTGGAGTATGTGGCGTCGGGGGCGGGTGGGGTGACGGAGCTGTCCGTGGGGCGGGGGCGGGTTGAGGTGCGTGGGCCGGTTGTGGTGCGGGTGGGGGAGCGGGGGAGGGTGTTCTTGCGGGCGGTTGGGGTGGGGGTGGTTGTGGTGCGGGTGGTTGGTGGGTAGGGGGGGTTGCCCCTGGCCCGCCCTTTCACCGTTTCTTCCGGGGCTCCGCCCGGGCCTGGCACCGCGCTCCGCCCGGGGGGGTACCGCGCTCCGCGCGGTGGGTGCGGTGGCTTTGCCCCCTGCGCCCCCACCGGGGGCTTCGCCCCCTGGACCCCCGCAACCGCGCTGCGCGCGGTTGTCCTCAAGCGCCGGACGCCCCTGGACCCCTGCCGGGGCTGCGCCCCTGGCCCCTTTGCGGGGCTGCGCCCCCGCGCCCCGCTTCGGGGCTCCGCCCCGGACCCCGTATCGCGGC
The DNA here is from genome assembly GCF_015999245.1 of Streptomyces sp. AV19. Lineage (GTDB taxonomy): Bacteria > Actinomycetota > Actinomycetes > Streptomycetales > Streptomycetaceae > Streptomyces. The sequence goes on from NZ_JAEAMR010000004.1 coordinate 3,006, forward strand.
TCCGCCGCTCGTCCTCAAACTCCCCGGAGGGGGCAACCCCCGGACGGGCTGGATCGGCGCGCCAATCCAGCCCGTCCGGCGCTTGAGGACAACCGCGCGGAGCGCGGTTGCGGGGGTCCAGGGGGCGAAGCCCCCGGTCAGCGTGGCGAAGCCGCGTTGCGGGTCCGGGGCTTGCCCCGGAGGAAACGGTGAAAGGGCGGGTCCGGGGCACCCTCCCCGCGAAGCGGAGCTAACGCCGCAACACCGCCCCCACCCTCCCCACCGCCTCTGCCAAATACCCCCGGCACTCCGCCAGTTGCTCCGCCGTCACCCCATGATCCCGCGCCACGTCGCGGATCTCGTCGCGGAAGCGGTCGAGCAGCCGGTCGAGATCGCGAGCCGGGTCCGCGGAGGCGGAGTCCGCGGAGGCGGAGTCGTCCGCGGAGCCCCACTCGGGGGCGGAAGCCGGAGGACGTCCCCCCGCCAGCGAACCCAGCTCCCGCGCCAGCGCGTTGACCCCCTCCACCAGCCCCGTCGGCCAGTCCCCCCGCCGCGTGTGCTCCCGCACCTGCTCCTGGACCCGCTCCTTGACGCGCAGCACCTCGTCCCGCGCGTTCTCCTGGACGCGCCGCGCCTGGCGGCGGGCCTGCTGGGCCTCCTGGCGGGCCCGGCGGCTCTCCTCCTTGGCCCGGCGGGCCTGTTCCTTCCATTCCGCACCGGGCCCGGGCCCGGCCGCGGCGGCCTCGCGCATCTCCCGCCGCATCTCGCGGCGCAGATCGCCGGCCGCCCCGCGGACGTCCTCGCGGATGTCCGCGGCGAGCGCCGTGACGGAGTCCTGGATCTCCAGCTCCAGCTCGGCCAGTTCGCCCCGCCGGCCGTCGAGTTCGGCGCGTCCGGCGTCGGTGACGGAGTAGACCTTGCGGCCGCCCTCCGTGGCGTGGCCGACCAGGCCCTCGGCCTCCAGCTTGGCGAGCCGGGGGTAGACCGTGCCGGCGGACGGCGCGTACAGGCCCTGGAAGCGCTCCTCCAGCAGGCGGATCATCTCGTAGCCGTGCCGCGGTGCCTCGTCGAGCAGCTTGAGCAGGTAGAGGCGCAGCCGGCCGTGGGCGAAGACGGGGGGCATCAGAGGACCTTCCCTTCGCGCCGGCGCAGCAGGGCGACCGCGCCGGAAGTCGTGGTGACCTTGACCCGCACGCCGCCCGCGCCGAGCCGGCCCGAGACGCGCCGGGGCGGCCAGTGGCCCTGGACGGTCAGGGACTCGAAGGCGCAGGAGACGCGGCCGGTCGCGGTGGTGGCGTCCACGTCGGCGTCCGTCTCCGGGGGCAGCCGCAGGGCGACGTCGCCGGAGACGGTGGTGAGGTCCAGCGCGGTGCCCGCGGCCCCCGAGGCGTCGGCGAGGTCGATGACCATGCCGCCGGTGACGGACTCGGCCCTGACCGCGCCGCCACGGCCCTCGACGAGGGTCAGGTCGCCGGAGACGGAGTTGAAGTGGAGGTCGCCGCCGAGGGACTGGGCCTCCAGGGCGCCGTTGACGCTCTCGGCCCGGACCGGCCCGGTGAGGGCGACGAGCGTGACGTCGCCGGTGACGCCGCGGACGTCCGTCGCCCCGCCGATGCCCGAGACGACGGCGGCGGCGCCCACGACGCCGGCCTCGACCCGGGTGGCGGTGGGCACGGTCAGGGTGACGGTGGCGCTGCGCCGCCAGCCCGAGCGGTCGAGCCAGGCGAGGAACCCGCGCCAGGGCACGTCCTCGTACCCGACGGTGAGCCGGCCGTCCTCGTGGGTGACGCGCAGCGGCGGCCCGGAGACGGCGGACAGCTCCAGCCGGGCGGGGCCGGAGTCGGTGCCGACGATGTTGAGGGTGCCGTTGACGAGGCGCACGTTCAGCGCCGTGACCGGTTCCTCGAAGGTGAGCTTCTGCGGTGCGGTCAGCGACCACTCCGACGGTGTCGGCATCCCGGCCTCCCGGCGTCCATGCGGTATCGATGCAACATATCGCGTCTTATCGCGTCTCTCGAAAACACGATATATCGCGGATGGGTGAAGTCAAGCGGCGGCGACGTGGCATAGCGTGGACGCATGTCCGCTTTCGATCACACCCCCGCGGCGGGGATCCTGCTGCTCTGCCGGGCAGCGCCCGACCGTGTACGCCCCTCCGCACAGCTCCTGCGGCGGCCGCTGCTCATGGCCCCGGCGGGGGAGGAGTGGAGCGTCCTGGTCCCCGCGGAGAAGTCCTGGCTCGACAACGGGACCAACCTCGCCGCGGTGACGGCGGACTGGGCGCGCGCGCTGACCGCGGACGGCAACTGGCCGGTCGTGGGCCTGTGGTGGGACGCGGACGGGGCGGGCTTCGTGGTGGCGGCGGGCTTCCGCCGGACGGTCGGCCACACCTGGCTCGCGGACGGCACCCCGCTCGGCGGGCAGGAGGCGATGACCGCGCTGCGGGCCCGGCTCGGCCTCGACCCGGTGCTGGACGCGGCGGCGTTCGACCGGCTGATCCAGCAGGACGGCGGCGAGGACGCGGCGGACGCGGCCGCGCGGGTGCTCGGCCTGGTCGCGGTCCTGGCCCGGGCGGGTCTGCACCTCGGCCCCGGCCTGGTGCCGGGGGTGAGCGCCGGGCGGCTGTGCGAGGCGGCCGGGGCGCTGCCGGGGGCCGAGCCGGTGGACTGGCCGGGGTGGCGGGCCGCCGAGCGCGGGGCGCTGGGCGTCTGGACGCGCGGGCCGCGGGCGCGGGCGCTCGGGAAGGCCGAGGTCGCCCTCGGGGCGGCGCTGCTCGTCTGGTCGCGCGGGTCCACCCGGCGGACGTGGCGGGCGGCGGGCGTGGCACTGGTCGCCGACGGCGCGCTGACGCTGCTCTACGACCGGTGGCGCGCGGGGCGCGTGTAAGCCGGAGGGCGCTTCAGGGGGCTTCTGCGCGCCCCCTGTGAGCGCCACTGCGCACTTCTTGCCCGTCGTCCTACTCGTCGTCCTCGTCGTCGAGCCGCGCCAGCCATGTCGCCAGCCGCTCCACCGGGACCTCGAAGTCCGGGTTCAGGTCGACGAAGGTGCGCAGCTGCTCGGCCATCCAGCCCAGGGTGACCTCCTCCTCGCCCCGTCGTTTCTCCAGCTCCTCGATGCCACGGTCGGTGAAGTACAACGCTCTCTCCGTCTGGGGTGGTTCCTGGGTTTTCGGTCCGGTCGGTCCGGTCGGTCCGGGAGTCTCCGGGGGGAGGCCCCGGGAGTCCCAGGATAGGCGGCGTTGGCCATGACCTCTCGCGTCTGTCAGACCCGGGGACTAGCCTGCTGCATCATCGCGGAGCACGCGGAGCACCGGACAACAACGGGGGCGGACACGTGACGGACGGAATCACCCAGGTGCGGCTCGACGACGGAACGGTCGTCTGGGCCCGGATCAGCGAGCCGGAGCAGCTGCGCGCGGCGGGCGACGGCAGGTATCAGGACTCCGGCGGTTACGAGGACTCCAGCGCCGCGCGCCGGGTCGCGCGGCTCGCGAGCGGGATGTCGGACGTGGTGCGCGGGGTGGTCAACTCGCTGCGCACGGGGCTGGAGGCGGCGCGGCCGCAGGAGGTCAGGGTCGAGTTCGGCATCGAGCTGTCCGCCCAGTCGGGCCAGGTCGTCAGCGTGATCGCCGAAGGCGGCGGCAAGGCGTCGGTCACGGTGACGCTGACCTGGACGGAGGGTGGCGGACCGGGCGACGGCGGCGCCCCCGGGACACCCGTGACCCCCGGCACTCCTTGAACCCCCACGAAGGAATCGTGCGCCGGTCCGTCGTCCGCATCTCGGCCCCCGGCGCCGGGCAGGACGACGGAGGAGGGCGGTTCTGGGGCAGCGGCTTCTTCATCGCCCCGGGCCGGGTCCTGACCTGCGCCCACGTGGTGGCGATGGGAGGCGGCGGCGTGCTGGAGGGCGGCGTGGCCTTCGACGTCACGGACTGGCGGGAGCGCACCCTGCGCGGCCGGGTCGTCCTCGCGCTGCCGCCCCCGCGCCCCGGCGCCCGCCCGCCGGACCGCTGGCCGCTGCCCGACCTCGCGCTGGTCGAGGTGGAGGACGCGGCGGACGCCGAGTGCCTGTGGCTGAGCGACCGCTCGGCGGTCGTCCCCGCCCCGGTCGCGCTCTACGGCTGGTCGCGCGAGACCGGCGAGCTGGGCTGGCGCTACGGCACCGGCACCGCCGCCGGCGGGGACGGCAGCGGCGGCGCGATGCTGCTGCGCGGCGAGATCCCGGTGGCGGGCTGCTCCGGCGGGCCGGTGGTGGACACCGGCCGCGGCGCGGTCATCGGCGTGAGCAAGGGCCGCGGCGAGGGCACCGCCGGCCTCGCCGTCCCCGTCACCGCCCTGCGCGCCGTCGCCAACGAACGCCCGGGCCGCGAGCGGCTGCACGCCCTCGTCCGCGCCCACGACCGCTACCACCTGCGGCACTACCGCGCCATCGGCGCCGGCCGCAGCTGGACCGGGCTGCAGAAGCAACTGCGCGGCCCCGTCGGGGGGTTCGCCCCCGTCCTGCGCACCCAGCTCTTCGCGCGCCTGGCCGAGCTGACCCAGCCGGCCGGCCCCGGCGAGGTGATGACCCTGGTCGACGAGGTCAAGTCCCGGGTGCTCCAGGACCCCTACCAGCCCGGCGTCGAGCACGACCCGCGCACCTGGCGCGAGGGCGTCGGCCTCCTCTACGACCTGCGCGACGGGACCGTGGACCGCGCGGAGCGCGTCGGCGGCCCGCCCCGCGACCTGGAGCTGGAGGCCGTCCTGCTGTACGCGGCCCGGGTCGCGGCCGCCGTCAGCCGGCTCGGGCACGCCGCGGACGCGAAGCCGCTCAGCGGCCTCGCCGACTGGCTCGTCATCCAGGCCGACGAGGTCCAGGAGGCCGTCCGCAAGGACATCCACCGCCTGCTGCACGGCGGTTCCGCCGGCTCCGCCGAGCCGGACCGGCGCCCCGCCGGCGACAAGGTCTCGCTCGACAAGGTCCGCTTCGGCGCAGTGGAGTCCGAGGAGGACGGCGGCCGCGCCCGCGCCGACGTCCTGGTGGAGATCGACCCCACGATGTACGGCGACCTGTACCCGTGGCGGATCAAGCTCCTCGGCGAGAACAACCGGGTCACCCCGCTGTGCGACGACGTCCGCGGCGTCCCCCGGGCCGCCCTGCGCGAGACGCTGCGCGAGCCGATAGCCGAGGCGCTGCGCCAGAGCGACGTCGGGGAGCACCTGGCCGCGCTCCAAGTGGTGCTGCCGCGCGAGCTGTTCGACGAGCCGGTGGCCTCCTGGCGGCTCACCCCGCCGGGCGCCGGGGACGACTCCTTCGACCCGCACGCCCTGCCGCTCGGCCAGCGCCGCGTCGTGGTCGTCCGCGACCGGCGCCGCCGCGACCACCCCGCCTTCCCGGAGTGGCACACCCGCTGGCGCGGCGCGGGCCGGGGGCCCATGACGGCCGTGCGGCTGCGCGACGAGGTGCCCGTCCCCGGCCACGCCGCCCGCCGGAAGGAGAGCCGGAACGCGGCGTACGCCCGGTTCCTGGAGACCGACCCGTCCGCCGTCCCGGTCTACTGCGGCCCGGTCTCGCACGGCCCCGGGGCCACGGCGCTGGAGGCGGCCCTCACCGCCGGACACGCGGTCGTCATCTGGCGGTGCTGCACCGGAGAGCACGACGACTGCGAGGAGTTCCACGAGCAGGCGTCCCGACTGGTGTGCGAGGCCACCACGGTGGAGGGACTCCACCGCAGACTGCGCAGCCTGCGCATACGCTGCGCCGACCCCGAGGCCCCCGACGAGGACGCCCGGTGGGCGCAGTCGATCGCGCTGCTCATGGACTCGCCGGAGGATCCCGGGCTGGCGCCCCCGCCGCTCACGGCGCCGGGGCCGCGCCCGGGCGAGGGGGCGTGACGGTGTGACGGAGCGGGCGACAGGGAAGCGACAGAGAGATACGGGACCGGTCGTCAGGCCCCATCCGGACCGGTACCTTCGTCCCGGGAGCGGCGGACGCGTGGGGGCAGGGGCGGAGCAGGTCCCGGGAGCCACGCCGGCAACGAGGAGCCCAGTGTGAACGATTGGCGCATCTACCGGGGAGCCGGCCTGCCGCACGACGGCATCCGGCGGCTGCCGCCGCCCCCGCCCTGGCGGGACTTCGCCGCGACCGGTCCCGACACCGGATCCGGCACCGATCCGAGCGCCGCCCGCCGGCTGGGGGTGCAGCGCCGCCTGGTGGAGAACCACCATCCGCGCCCCGAGGAGGTCGAGGCCGTCAACGCCGCCCTCTACCTGCGCCGCCCCCTCCTCGTGACGGGCAGCCCCGGAACGGGCAAGTCCACTCTGGCCCACGCCGTCGCCCACGAGCTGGGCCTGGGCCGGGTGCTGCGCTGGCCCATCGTCAGCCGCTCCGCGCTCCGCGACGGGCTCTACCACTACGACGCCATCGCCCGCCTCCAGGACGTCCAGCTGGAGCGGGCCGGCGCCGACGTCGGCGAGCGGCGCTCGATCGGCTCGTACGTCCGCCTCGGCCCGCTGGGCACCGCCCTGCTGCCCGCCGAAAAGCCCCGCGTGCTGCTCATCGACGAGCTCGACAAGAGCGACCTCGACCTGCCCAACGACCTGCTGAACGTCCTGGAGGAGGGCGAGTTCACCCTCCACGAGCTGGAGCGGATCGCCGACCGCGAGCCCGAGGTCGAGGTCGGCACGGACGACGGCGGCCGCGCGGTGATCGCCGGCGGCCGGGTGCGCTGCACCACCTTCCCGCTGATCGTCCTCACCTCCAACGGCGAACGGGACTTCCCCGCCGCCCTGTTGCGCCGCTGCATCCAGCTCGACCTCGAACCGCCGGGCGAGGAGCAGCTGACCGCGATGGTCCGCGCGCACCTCGGGGACGACGCCGTGACCGACGGCGAGGAGCTCATCCAGCGGTTCCTGCACCGCGAGCCGGGCGAGGTCGTCGCCGCCGACCAGCTGCTCAACGCCCTGTTCCTGACCCAGCACGCCCCCAGCACCGAACGCGTCACGCGCGAGCGGCTCGCCGACATGCTGATGCAGCCGCTCGACCGCCCGAGGTGATGAGCGATGACGGCGCCCCCCGAGCCGTGGCTGGAGGAACTGATCGCCCGGTTGCGGTCGGCCGCGCCCGGCCTCACCGCGGAGGAGATAGCCGACGCGGTGTGGCTGGCCCGCCGGATGACGCCCGGCCCCGGGGTGCCCGCCCCGGCCGGTGACACCGGCGGCGCGTTACCGGACGCGGCGCCCGCGGCCGCCCCGGCGAAGCCGGCCGCGCCGGAGGCCGCCCGGCGGCCCGTCCCCGGACGCCCGTTCGCGCCCGGACGTCCGTCCGGGTCCGTGGCCGTGCGCGCGATGCCGCGCCCGCGGCCCGAGGAGGACGGCGGCGGGCCCGTGGAGGGCTTCCCCGTCCGGGTGCCCACGGCCGCCTCGCTGCCCGGCCTGCTCGGCCTCCAGCGCGCCCTGCGGCCGCTGCGCGGCTACCGCTCGCTGGCCGCGCCCGCCCGTGGCCCGCTCGACGAGGACACCACCGCCGACCGCGCCGCCCGCACCGGCGTGGTGCACCCCGTCTACCACCGCGGTCGCGGGCAGGCTGCCGCCATGCAGTTGTTGATGGACGCCTCCTCCTCCATGGTCGTCTGGGAGCGGACCCTGGACGAAATGGAGCAGATCTGCGCCCAGTTGGGCGTCTTCCGGGACGTACGGGTCGGCTACCTGCACCGCGCCGCCGACGGCACGCCGCTGATCGGCCCGGCCGCGGGCCGGGGCGCCCGCCCGCACCCCCGCCCCGCCGAGCAGTTCCTCGACCCCACCGGGCGCCGCCTCACCCTCGTCCTCAGCGACTGCGTGGGACCCCTGTGGCAGGAGGGACGGGCCCAACGGCTGCTCCACCACTGGTCGCTGACCGCCCCCGTCGCCGTCGTCCAGCCGCTGCCGCCCCGGCTGTGGCCGCGCACCGCCCTGCCCGCCGAGCCCGGCCTGCTCACCCGCGACCCGGTGGCCGGCGGCCGGCTGGGCTTCGAGCCGGACGCCTTCGCGCCGCCGCCCCCGCCCGGCGCCCTGCCCGTGCCCGTCCTGCTGCCCGTCCGCGAGGCGCTGGGCGCCTGGGCCCGGCTGCTGTCCGGCCCCGGACGCACCGCCGTGCACGGCGCGGCCGGCTGGCTGCGGCCCGGCCCCCTCCCCGGGCCGTCCCGGCCGCTCCCGGCGGGGCTCCCGGCGGGCGACGAGGGCGTCCCGAGCGCCGACGCCCGGCTGACGGCCTTCCGCGCCTCGGCCTCGCCCGGCGCCCTGCGGCTGGCCGTCCATCTGGCGGCCGTCCCGCTGGCGCTGCCGGTGATGCAGCTGGTGCAGCGAGCCATGCTGCCCGACACCGGGCCCATGGAGCTGGCCGAGGTGCTGCTCGGCGGGCTGCTGTGGCGGATGCCCGCCCCGGCGGGCACCGGCGACGACAACGGTCCGTGGTACGAGTTCGCCGACGGCGTCCGCGAGCTGCTGCTCCAGTCCCTCGACCGGAGCGAGGCCGCCCTCGTCCTCAAGCACTGCTCCGACTACGTGGAGCGGCACTTCGGCAGGGGCGCCCGCAACTTCTCCGCGCTCGCCGTCGCCCGGCTCTCCGGACTCCCGACGGCGCCCGGCGCCGCCCGCGCCCCCGAGGGGCCCTCCCCGGAGCCGGAGCTGTTCGCCCAGGTCCCCGCCCGGGTCGTGCGCTGGTACCGGCCCCCGCAGTCCGAACCCGGCCCGCTCGCCGAGGCCGAGCTGCTGCTGGAGCTCTGGCACGACCAGGGCGACCCCCAACTCCTGGCCGACGCCCGGGAGCTGGCCGCCCCGCTCGCGGCGGGGGAGCCGGACGAGGAGGGGGTGCGCGCCCGGCTCGTCCTCGGCGGCGTCCTGCGGGCCCTCGCCGGCACCGAGGCGGTCCGCGCCGACCCGGCGGCGCGCCGCGAACTGCTCGACGAGGCCGTCGCGTTGCTGGCGGAGGCGTACGCGCACGTGGCGCCGGGCCCGGCCCGGGGGACGCCTGTGGGCGAGGGCGCGGGGCCCGGATCCGGCGGGACCGGGCGGGTGGACGACGGCGCCGACTCGCAGACCGGTTCCGGTGGTGGTACGGGGCGAACGGCCGTCGGCGGCGTCGCGCGGACCGCCCCCGACGTCCGGCGGTCCGCCCCCGGCGGCCTCCGGCGCACCGCCGCCGGGCTGGAGCTCGCCGCCGCCCACTGGGACCGCTGGCGGGACGCCGGCGACGTGGGCGAACTCCTCGCCGCCGAACGCGTCCTGCGCGCCCTGCCCGCCGACGGCGCCCCCCGCAGGCTGCGCCTGGGGCGGGTCCTGCTCGCCCTCGCGGACGCGGGGCCGGACGCCGTGGCCGCCTCCGCGGCCGCCCGGCCCGGGCAGGGCGCCGGGCTCCCCGGGCAGGCGGCCCGGGACGCCCAGGCCGTCCTGCAGGACGCCGGCACCGGGCAGGACGCCCACTCGCCCACGCGGGCCGCGCAGGCCCCCGCCGCCGAGGCCGTCACCGAACTGCGCGCCGCCTGCGACCTGCTGGAGGCCGAGGACGCCCCGTACGCCCGCCGCTGCGCCGCCCTCCTGGACCTCGCCCGGGCCCTGCGCCGCGCGGGCGCCCCCGCCGCCGAGGTGCTCCCCGTCCTCGGCCGGGCCGAACTGACCGCCGCCGACGACCTCCAGCTGCTGCACGCCCGTACCGAACAGGCCCGGGTGCACACCGACGCGGGCGACGGCCCCCTCGCCGACGCCGCGTACACCGCCGCCGTCTCCCTCACCGGCCGGGACAGCCCCCGCCGCTGCGCCCTGCTCGGCGAGTGGGGCGCGGCGCTGCTGGAGCGCGCGCAGGCGGCGGGCGGGCGCGGCAACGGGACGGTCTCCCGGGCGGAGGCCGTGCTGCGCGAGGCGTACGCCGTGAGCCCCGGGCGCGCGCCCGAACGCCCGCGCCTGCAACTGCTGCTCGGCCGCGCCCTGGTGCTGCGCTACGGACGGCTGGGCTTCCTGCCCGACCTCTACGAGAGCTGCCACCTGCTGGAGCAGGCCGCCCGCCGGGCCCCCGACGCGGCCGTCCGCGCCGAGGCATGGCTCGAACTGGGCACCGCCCGGCTCGCGTTGCGCGAACGGGCGCCGGGCGTGCCGCTCTCCGACGCCGCCGACGCGTTCTCCGCCGCGGCCGAGGAGGCCCGCCGGGCCGGCGGCGGCGAGCCCGGCTCCGTCGTCGCCGCCCGCGCCGCGCACCGCTACGGGGACGCCCTGGAGCGGATGGGGCTGCGGCGGCAGGCCCTCGCCGCGTACCGGGCGGCGGCGCGGGAGTGGCGCGACCTGACGGCCCGGCTCGAGGACGTCCCCTGGGACGAGGTCCGGCGGACCCGGGAAGGAGTGGCGCGGCTGTCCGGCGGATGAACGGAGCCGGTACGGGACGAACCGCGGCCGCTCCGAACGGGTTTCCGGATTGCGGCGATCGGGAAGAACCGAGCAGCCGCGCGGGGGCGTGATCCGGGAATCCGGCGTACAGCGGCAGGGAGGAGAAGAGGGTGCCCATCGGTGAGCCGGCGAGGAACCCCTCGGCTTCGGCCGGGCGGGGAATCGCCTCCCCGAACCCCGGTCGTTCACACGGCCGTTCGCTACCGCCCCGCGAGGGCCCGGCGCGGTCCGGAGCCGCGCCCGGACCTCCGGGCGGATCCGAGCCCGGAAGCGATGTCCGGCCCGGGCTTCCCGGCGAGGGGCTTCCAAGGGACGGAGCCGCCAGGGCCGATGTCGCGTACCGGCGGGCCGCCGTCTCCGGGGGCGATGTCCCGCGCGGGGCTCCCGGCGGGGGGCCGCCCGGGGACAGGACCGCCGGGAACGGCGTTCCGGATCGTCGGATCGCCGCGTCCGGCCCCGCGTCCGCGCCCGTCGGCGCCGCGTGGCCCCTGCCGCTCCTGCCCGACCTCACCGGCGTCCGCCTGGGCGGCCTGCGCGCGCTCGACGATCCGTACCTGACGGCCGCGGCGGACAGCGCCCTGCGGCACCCGGACGAGCTGGCCGAGACCTGGTACTCCAGCGGGGCCCAGGGCGGCCGGCGGGAGGCGGCGGGCGGTGCGGGGCCCGGCCGGGGGCCGGCGGACGGCCGGGAGACGGCCGGCGGGCGCCGGGTGGTGGCGGGCCACCGCCGGGAGGCCGTGGACGGCCCCCGGGAAGTCCCGGGCGGCAGCCGCCCGTGACGCGCGCCGTCGGCGCGGCCCTCGCCCCGCAGCGCGTCCCGCCGTCCTCCCTGGCCCGCCTGGCCCGCACCCGGGCCGCCCCCGAGGATCTCGCCCTGCTCCGGCGCGCGTTGCACAGCAGACGCCTGGTGCTGCTCAAGTCCCTGCTCACCCGCCTGGAACGGCAGCCCGACGCGGTGCCCGCCCGAACCCGGGAACGCTTCGAGGCGCACTGGCGCCTGCTGGAGCGCGCGGAGGCCCGGCACGCGCCCTCCGTCCGCGACACCCTCGACTACCCCTCCGTCGGCACCTGGCTCGCCCGCGCCCTCGCCGCACCCGCCGGGCCGGCGCTCGCCCGGGAGCTCGACCACTTCGGCGCCGTCGGCGCGGCCGCCGCCCTGCGCTCGGGCGCTGGCTTCACCGTCGAACTGGCCACTCCCACCGGGACCTTGGCCCTCCCCGGCATCGGCCTGCTGGAAACCGGCCGGCCTCTTGTCCGCCTCACCGCCCGCTCCCGCACCGCCCGCCTCACCGGTCCCGGCGGCCGCGCCGCCGTCCTGCTGCGCTCGGCGGGCCGGGTCGCCGGGGCGGGCCGGGGCTGGCACGGCCTGCGCCGCCTCCCCGGCGGCGACGCCCTCCTCGACGACCTCGACCCCTACCGCGCCCCGCCCGGCGGCGTCGGCCGCGCCGCCCTGCCCCCCGCCGGCCGCGACGGGACCGGCGCCCGGCGCTGGACGTCGCGCTGGCGCGCCGCCCTCGCCCTGCTGCGCGCCACCGACCCGCACCGCGCCGCCGAGACGACCGCGCTGCTGCGCTGCCTGGTGCCCGTCGCCGGCCCCCCGGACGACCCCGGCCTCAAGGTGAGCGCCACCTTCCGGGCCGCGCCCGGCGCCGTCCTGGCCACCCTCCCGCCCACCGCCGCGGACCTCGCCGAGGTGCTCGTCCACGAGACCCAGCACAGCAAACTGGCCGTCCTGCACGACCTCCTCCCGCTGCACACCGCGGGCCCCGACGCCCTCCACAAGGTGGCCTGGCGGCCCGACCCCCGCCCGCTGGCCGGCGTCCTCCAGGGCACCTACGCCCACCTCGCCCTGGCCGACTTCTGGGGCAGGGCCGCCCACGGCCCCGCCCTGCCGCCCGCGGCCCGGCGTGAGGCGGCCGAACGCCGCGATTCCTACCGCCGACAGGTCGCGGAAGCGGTCCCCATCCTGCTTGAATCCATTGAACTGACTCCGGCGGGCAGGGAGTTCGCCGGCGGGATGGAGCGGCTCCTCGCGACGCTCGGACGGGCGGGGCGACTGCCGTCGGCGAGCGGTGAGTGACAGTCGCATGACGTACAGTGAGGGCGATGCCGCCGCCACGGTCCGCGCCGGGCGGGGCCACGGGGACCACGCGGTGCTGCGAAGGAACGAGGGACGCGCATGAACACGCAGCGGTATCAGGTCGGCACCGGTGCGCAGGACCGGGTCGGCGAGCACTTCGTCGTCGTCTTCGCCGGCTACTACCGGCCCTGGGCCACCTGGATCGCCCACCGGCTGGAGAGCCACGGCCACCGCGTCACCCTCCACCGCTGGGACCCGCCCCGCGAGGTCCCCCTGGAGGACGCCCTCGGCGACCTCCTCCTCGCCTCCGGCCGGATCCTCCTGGTCCTCAGCGACTGGTTCTTCGAACTCGGCCCGCGCCGCGAGGGCGAGTGGAACGACGCGCTCCGGGGCGTCGTCAACGCCAACGCCGAGCGCTTCGCCGCCGTCAACCTCACCAACCGCGCCCTGCTCCCCGCCACCGCCGTCCTCGAACCGGTCGACCTGTGGGGCGTCGGCGCCCAGGAGGCCGAGCGCCGCCTCCTCGTCCGCCTCCAGCTGCCCGACGGTCCGCCCCGCCGCCCCCTGCCCGCCGGCCCCGGCTCCCGCTACCCCAACGACCCGCCGGCCGTCTGGGGCGACATCCCCCGCCGCAACCGCCGCTTCACCGGCCGCGACGACCTCCTCAACCGGCTCCAGGAGCAGCTCACCGAGGCCGAGCACGGCACCGCCGTCTGCGCCCTGCTCGGCATGTCCGGCATCGGCAAGACCCAGATGGCCGCCGAGTACGCGCACCGCTTCAGCTCCGACTACGACGTCGTCTGGTGGGTCAACTCCGACACCCGCGGCACCCAGCGCGAACGCTTCGGCGAACTCGCCCCCGAGCTGGGGCTCAACGCCGGCTCCGAGCCCGGCGAGCGCATCCGCGCCGTCCGCGAGGCACTGCGCCGCGGCGAGCCGCACGGCCGCTGGCTGATCATCTTCGACGGCTGGGACGACACCGACATCGCCGACGAACTGCTGCCCGCCGGCCAGGGTCACGTCCTGATCACCTCCCGCAACCGCAGCTGGGACCGGGCCGGCGCGACCGTCCTCGACGTCCCCGGCTTCCAGCGCCACGAGAGCACGGGCTATCTGATGCGCCGCGCGCCGCGGTTGACTGCCGACCAGGCCGACGAGGTCTCCGGCGAGCTCGGCGACATCCCCATCGCCCTCGTCCAGGCCGCCGCCTGGCTGGGCGAGTCGGACATGGAGGTCTCCGACTACCTGCGCATGGTCCGCGAGGGCGAGCTGTCCGGCCTGGAGTCCCAGCCCGACTTCACCGACATCCCCCGCTCCTCCCTCACATCCTGGTCGATACTGATCAACCGGCTCCGCGAGACCCAGCCGCACGCCGTCGAACTCCTCACCCTCTGCACGGCGTTCGGCGCGGGCCGCATCCCCATCGGCCTCATCCGCGTCATGCCGCCCGCCCAACTCCCCGAGCACCTGGGCTGGCTGGTCTCGGACCTGCCCAGCTGGACCCGCGCCCTGGACACATTGGTCAACTACTCCGTCTTCACCCGAGAAACGCGCGATCTGCGGACAGTGCAGGCCAGCGACCCCGGACCGGAGCAGGAATCGGTCCACATGCACCGCCTGGTCCACGACATCGTCACCCGCCTGTCCTCCCCGGCCGAACGGCAGCTCTACCGCCGCATCGTCCGCCGCATGATCGCCGCGGCGGACCCCGGAAACCCCCAGGACAGCCGCCTGTGGCCCCGCTACGCGGAGCTGCTCCCCCACCTGGAACCGTCCGGCGCCCTCGGCAGCCACGACTACAAGGTCCAGGAAACCGTCCTCAACATGCTGCGCTACAGCTGGCAGAGCGGCGAATTCCGCACGGGCGCGGCCCTGGCCGAACAGATCCGCACCCGCTGGACGGACCTCTTCCCGCCCGAACACCCCCGCATGCTCGAACTCACCGTCCAGCAGGGCAACATCCTCCGCTCGTACGGCCGCTTCCGCGACGCCTACGAACTCGACCGCGCGACCCTGGACCGCCTGCGTGCCCTCCCCGACGCGGACGCGACGAGCTTGATGACGGCCACGAGCTGCCTGGCGGCGGACCAGCGCTTCCTCGGCCAGTTCACCGAGGCCCTGCAGATGCAACGCGAGGTCCTGGAGTCGGCCCTCTCCCTCCTCGGCCCGGAGGACTACACCACGCTGATCGCACAGCACAACCTGGGCGTGGGCCTGAGGTTGTTGGGCCGCTACAGCGAAGCCTACGAAATCGACCTGGAAACGTTGCGCACCCGCGAGAGCTTGTTGCGCGCCCGCCACGCCGCAACCCTCATGTCAGGCATCGCGTGCGCCCGGGACCTCCGTCTGATGGGCCGCTACCAGGACGCCCTGGCCCGCCAGGAGCTGGGCATGCGCCTGCACATCCAGATCCTGGGCCCGAACCACCCCCACACGCTCCGCGCCCGCCACAACCTGGTCCTGTGCCAACGCCGCGCGGGCGTCCCGCACGACATCGGCGCGGCCATGGCAACCCTCCTGGAACAGATGGAACAGGCCCACAGTCGCACCCACTACTCGACGCTGGGCCTGGTCGTGGACTTCGGCAACTACTGCCGAGAACACGGCGACTTGCACCAGGCCCGAGAGCTGATCGAGGAGGGCGAGTCCGGCTTCCGCACGCTGCTGGGCCCGGCCCACCCGGTAAGCACGGGAATGCTCTCCAACACGGGCCTGGTCCTCCAGGCGGCAGGCGAACGGGCGGAAGCCCTGACCATGTTCGAAGCGGCCTTGGCCGGCCTGACGGCCTCCCTGGGCCCGGACCACCCCTGGGTCCTGGGCTGCGCCCTGAACGCCGCGGCGGGCCGCAACTTCACGGGCCGCCTGGAAAGCGCCCTGGAACTCTCCCGCGAGACCCTCCGCCGAGCCCGCCTGATCCTGGGCCAGGATCACCCCTTCACCCTCTCCTGCGAGGTGGCCCTGGCAGCGGACCTCCGAGCCCTCCGCGAACACGAGGAAGCAGGCAAGGTAGAAGAGGACGCCCTCCAACGCCTGGCCCGCACCCTCGGTGCCCAACACCCCCACGCCATGTCGGCCCGCCAACGCTCGCGCCCTTACTGGGACTTCGAGCCCTATCTGGGCTAGATTCCTCGGATGGCCAACGAGGAGCCCTGGCGGTCGGTCGGCCTGCCCGCGTACGGAGATGTCAACGCACCCTTGCTCATCATGGTCGAGGACACCCTCCACTACAGGTGGATGGGGCGGCGGTTCCAGGTCATCGGCCGAGTGTGCCGTGGCGTCGTCGAGGTGGGCGAGCAGGTCGAGATCATCGGCCTGGGGGAGACGCGAACGGCTGCGGTAAGCGGCATCGACATGTTCCGACAGCAGGTCGACCGGGCCGAGCCCGGCGACAATGTCGGCCTGGAATTTCACGGTTTGACCCGCGATGACTTCCAACGCGGCCAAGTCCTCGCCGCACCCGGCTCCATAGCACCGCACACAGACTTCAAGGCGGAGATCTGCATCCGCACGGAGGAGGAGGTCGGCCGCCCGATCATCTTCCCCCAGGCCCGCAAGCACGCGTTCCACCTGAGCTACGCCGAAACCTTCGGCAAGGTCCTCACCCTCCACCGGGACGGCCAGGACCTGGAACGGCCGTCCCCCGGTCCCGCCACCCTGACAGCCCGCCTGTTCGAGCCCGTTGCCCTGGAACCGGGCCTGCCCCTCCTCATCCGCGAGCGCGGCAGCGCGATCGCGGACGGCGTCGTCACGCGCGTCCTCGCCTGACGCCGCGTCACTCGACGACGAAGGTCCCCTTGGCGGGCAACGTGACCAACAGCCCACGCTCCCGCAACTCCTGAATGGCACGCCGGGTCGTACCGATGGCGACACCATACTGCTCGGCCAGATCCCGCTCTCCCGGCAGCCGAGCGCCCCGCTTCAGCGTCCCTGCCTCGATCTGCGCTGCGATGTGGTCCGCGACCTGCATGTACACGTAGGCCGCCTTCGTCGGGTCGACGGGCGAGGTGTCCTGCTCGGCTGCCATGGAGGTCAACATAGAGCAATAGCCCGCAACACGTATGAGTGGATAGCGCCTTACTGCTCTATACCGCTCCAGTCGGCAGCTGTACGTTCGCCGCACAGAAGACCCCGGCGACGCCTGGCAGCGCCCCGGGGCATGGCCACCAGCTGAAACGGAGCTGATGACACGCGGCATCGTATCGATCGCCTACTCGCCTGGGCGAGGAAACTCCTCATGCGGGAGAGCGAACCGACATACGAAGCTCCTGCTCTCCATCAACCCGACCCTCCCATCGGATACGCCACCCCGACGACCTACATCACCTTCACTCCGCATGGCATCAACATCGCCTCGCGCACCACCCCTCGGTGTATCTGTCCGGAGGTCAACCAAGGCCGACCAGCGGAAGAGTTGCTCTCTCCCGGAACGTATGTGATCGATACTCGAACCGGGCGCCTCGGCCAGGTCATGGGTCACGAAGGCCCTCACCTCCAACTCCGGCCGCCACGAGGCGGACTGGAATGGGAGGCCGGCCCGGGCGACGTACGGCCGACCACCGACGGGGAACGCCTGAGCGCCAAGGTCCAGGCCGCCAACTCAATCCACAGGTGGGGTGCATGAGGCCCGTACCCGAGACGGAGATGCCGGTCACCTTCGCCATGCACTGCACCCGATGTGACGCCGCTTCCGTCCCCCACATCGACTTCACGATCGTCCATACGTGGGCCGTCCAACACGCCGTCCACAACTCGGCACACACGGCCTACCGCGAGATCCACAGGCATTGGCGAACAGCACCGGCGGACTGACCGGCGCCGGTCGGGTAGTCCCATACGTCGGCCCTCCCGCAGAGCCGGTCTGGGGGAGGGCCGACGTATGGGGTCGCGCTACGCGTCCGAGAACCCGTCCACGGGCGAGCTGCCGAAGAGCAGGTCGCCCGCCGGCCGGACATGGCCATGACCTAACCTTGAGTAATCTCCTGGACTGCGGAAACGGAGCACCCCGCCATGCCTGCGCCGGACGTCACGGTCATCATCGCCGCGTACAACGCCATGCCGTACGTGACCCGCAGTGTCCGGTCGGCCCTCGACCAGTCCTTGGGCGGAGAGCGCGTCGAAGTGATCGTGGTCGACGACGGTTCCACGGACGGTACGGCGGCCGAGCTCGACCGCCTGGCGGAACAGGCGCCGCGACTGCGCGTCATCCACCAGCCGAACTCCGGCGGACCCGCCGCCCCGCGCAACCTCGGCCTCGACCACGCCACCGGACGGTACGTCTTCTTCCTCGACGCCGACGACCACCTCGGCCCCGAAGCCCTGGAGCGCATGGTCGCGACGGCGGACGCGAACGGCTCCGACGTCGTCCTCGGACGCATGGTGGGGGAGGGCGGCCGCCGCGTCCCCCAGTCGATGTTCCGGCGCAACCAGCCGAAGACGGACGTCTTCACCTCCCGCGTGTACTGGACACTCGGCCCCTTGAAGCTGTACCGGCGTGAACTGGTCGAACGGCATCAACTCCGTTTCGACACCGGCCTGTCGATAGGCGAAGACCAGCCGTTCACCGCCACCGCGTACCTCAAGGCCGCCGCGATATCGGTGGTCGCCGACTACGACTGCCTGTACTGCCTCGCCCGCGAGGACGGAGGCAATATCACCGCGCGGGAACACAGCACGCGGATGCGCATCGACCTCTTCCGGACGATGACCGGACTCATCGCCGACCACGTCCCGGCCGGCCCGGAACGCGACACCCTGATGCACCGCCACTTCGCCGTGGAACTCCGCGAAGCCGTACTGCAGCTGTGCCGCGAGCCCGAACGGGACGCCCAGGACAAGTTCCTGCGCGAACTGGCCGACCTGATCACCCCGTACTGGACCGAGGGCCTAGCCGCCCGCCTCCCCGCCGTTTTCCGGCTCCGCTACCACCTCATACGTCACGCGCTCCTCGACGAACTCCTCACCCTCGTCCGCTGGGAACTGGACCGGGGCGCGGCGAACTCCGAGATAACCACCCTGGCCCCCACGACCACGACGGAACCGGACGTCCACGTGGAGAACGGCCGCGCCTACGCCCTCTATCCATACTTCCGCGACTCCACGCTCAACATCCCCGACGACTGCTACGACATCACCTCCGAACTGCGCGTACGCCACCGCGTCGATACCGCCGACATCAACGGATCGGGGCTGCGCCTCACGGGGCACGCGTACATCCACCGAATACCCGCGAGCGACATCACCACGGAGCTCGTGCTTCGGAAGCGGGGGACGAAGACCGAGCAGCGCCTGCCGGTGGCTTCGGTCCCGGGCGCCGGCGACGACGGTGACCTGCCCGGCTTCGACACCGTGATCGACCTCGCGCCGCTCTCACCCGGCCTGTGGGACATCACGCTCGCGGTCGACGCACAGGGAGTGGTTAAGGAAGCTCGCCTGGGCAGCAGCCGCGCAGAGGCGGTCACGACCGCGACGTCCACGCTGGTCACCGGCACCGGGACGGCCGTAGCCCTCTACACCACGAAGCCGTACGGCAACCTGACCCTGGACGTAGGCGAAACCCACCACCGCGTACTGCCTCACCTGCGCGTCACCAGCGCGACGTGGTCACCGGACGACCCGGCCGCTCTGCTCGTGAACGGAAAGTGCACTCTGGCGAGTTGGCCGCAGGGCGCGCTGACGGTGTACGCCAGGGACCTGCACGGAGCGAAGCAGGCGGTGCCGGTCGAACCTGACCCGTCCGACGCCAGTTTCAGGGCGCTGCTGCGGTGCGAGACCGCCGGAGAATGGGAACTTGCCCTCCGGCTGGCGGCGGGGGGCCAGGAGTGGAGCGTGCCGGTACCGCCGAATCCTTCGCTCAAGCCCGCCCGTTGGCGACGGTTCGGCCTGCCGTGGTACGCGAAGCCGCTGGCGGGGAGGGACGCGCTGACGTTGCGGGTGGGGAAGGTGGAGCTGCTCAAGGCGGTGCGGAAGAGATTCGGGGGACGGTAATGGCCCGAACCCCTACCTGAACTGAGCAATTCTGCCGACCAGCCGCAAGGCTGCGAACCCAAGCGCTTCGCGCAGCTCGGCGGCATCGGTGAGGACATCCCACCGGTTGTCGTGGTCGGGGAAGACCCAGACTCGGTCGCCCAGGTACCGGCCCGGCGGGGGCACGAAGAGTTGGATACGCACCCTTCGTCACACGGTAGGGGTCAGGGTTCATGTGACCTTGTGACCGATGTCTGTTCGGGTCGTTCCTCCTGTCATGGGGCGGGGTGATCTGAGTGATGCGGAGTGTGAGCGGTTACGGCCGTTCCTGCCGGTCAGCAACAAGCATTGTGGCCGGTGGCGGGGACCATCGGCAGGTGATCGACGGGATTCTTCACCGGGTGCGGACCGGTGTTCAGTGGCGTGATCTGCCTGAACGGTTCGGCCCGTGGAAGACCGTCTATGAACGCCACCGGCTGTGGTCGGCCGACGGAACCTGGGAGCGTCTGCTCCAGCAGGTTCAGGCCGCCGCAGGCGAGATCAACTGGGATGTCTCGGTCGATTCCACTATCATCCGCGCTCATAGGGCCAATAGGATGTACGAGCTTTATCGGGCAGGGCCCGGCAGACCGACGGATGCATGGAAGCTCCTTGGAATACAGGCGACTTGGGGGGATCAGTTGCTTCAACGGAGCTTCGTTGCATACGGCGCGACCACTGCACCACCGGCCCGCCTCGCAAAAACCTGATGCCTTCAGCTGGAATAGGGACGCCGACGGCGTTCACCAGGTATCTGGTGGTGGGGGGAGCCGTCGGCGTTGGTCCACAGCTGCCAGACCGAGCCCGTCGGCGTGCAAGTCCCGGTACCTCCCAAGTGATTCCGGGATCTGCCACGACGTAGTCACGAGGTCTTGCAGCGAACTGCTGAGAATTCCGCAGAGGTGCCGGTAGTGGAACCCGACAATTCAGCGGGCGCGCGCCTCCAGGTATTTCATAAATACGGCTGATGCTCCGTGAGCGCCATTTCTGGCGGACAGGAACGAGTCCAATTCCTCAAACAGGGAATCGATCGCTCGTACCTCATCGGTTTCATTGATTTCCCAGGCGTCGTGTGCAGGAACCTGTGCCATCCTCAAGATGAGAAGAGGCCAGGCTAGATTCGCTTCACAGTCAGCCTTGATGGCGAGCCACTCTCGGAAGCCAACGAGTAGCCCCCATGCATTCCCGGCATCGCATCCGTTGATGAACGCCACGGCTTCTCGGAAGGATCCGTCCAGTCCGTAGCTGTTCGGACGTCTTCTGATGTCAGAAAACAGCTGGCGATAATCCATGGCGTCCTCTCAGTCCAGTTGATCGAATCTCAGGTACTCGCCGTACTCGAATCGGCTGCGGTAAACGTCGATTGGCTCGCCGTATCTATCTGTCCAGGCGTCGTATACACGGCCGTTCTTGATCAACACGTCATGATGAGCCCAGCCTGTATCCTGGCCTCGATACTTCCCCAGGCTTGGAGCGCCGTAGGAATCAGTGATCCTGTGACGCTTGCCCCCTATTTGCTCTTGGATCTTCTTTGCGACATCTTCGCAACCCGTACTTTGGCAAATATCCGAAATTTTTGCCGGTTTCCAGCTCTCGCCGAGGTCTCCGCAGTCGCTGTTGTGGACGAGGACCGGCGTCCGCCCAGCGAGTACATAATACGTGTGGAGGTCGTCGACGGTGAGGTTGTAAGTGCGTGCGTGGTGGTCGTAGGCGCGGTTGGCCTGAACGCGGGCGGTGGTGCCGTCGCTGGTGCGAAGGGTGGTGCCGGGGGTGAGTTCGCGGGCGGGGAGCCAGCGGTGTTTGTCCGGTGCCCAGAAGGGGTGTTCGTGGGTGGCGGTGAGTTTCTTCGGGCCGTTGGAAGTCCTGATCGTCACTTCGTTGAAGTGCTTATCGCTGTCGGTGACGATCGTTCGGCTGACCTGGCGGGCTGCTGACCAGCCAGTGACCGGGTCGGTTGCGAGGACTTGGTCGCCGGTCTTGATGTCCTCGATGTTGCGGGTGGAGCGGTCGCCCATGAGGACCTTGGTGCCGGCCAGGAAGCAGTTGTTGCAGCCGGGCTTGGGGCGGCGTCGTGACTTGCCTGCGGCCTTCTCTGCCTCCTTTTCAACTGCCTTCTTGCCCGACTTGCCCCAGGCCCACTTCCCGCCCTTGATGGCCCACTTTGCGCCCTTTCCGCCCGGGCCCGGGATGAGTTCCAGGCAGCCGAGGGATTCTCCACGGGCATGGGCGCACTCGGATATGCCCTTCAGTGGCGTGAGCTCGGCGACGATGCCCAGGGGGCCCTTCCAGCATCCGGGGTCCCACCAGGGGCACTTCTTCTCCTGACCGCCGGCCTGTTCCTCGATGTTTTTGAAATCGAGGAGCTTCTTGACGATTTCTGACGATGCGCCGGCGATCTGATCCTGCGCCTCTTGCATGGCCTTTTCCGCGGCCTTCAGGTCGCGGACACGGATCTTGATCTGTGTGACGGCGGTCTTGGCCTCGGCCGCGTCCTGGCCTGCCTTGTCGGCGGAGATGCGGGCGTCTGCGGCGGCGGCGTAGGCCGTGTCGGCGGAGTCGTGTGCCCATCGGGCCGATGCGCCGGCCCGGGCAGCGGAGATTTCCGCGGCTTCGGCGTCGTGTGCCGCTGCTTGTGCTGCTTGCGTGGCGGCTTGTGCGGAATTCGCGGCCTGGGCGGCCGAGGCCTCGGCCGACTTGGCGTACTGGCGTGCCTGGCCCGCGAACTTGTCGGCCTGGCCGGCGTATTCCTTGGCCTGCTTGGCGGCGGCGTTCGCTTCCTTGCTGGCCTTCGCGGCCCTGGCTGCGACGACCGAGGCGAGGGCCGCGTTCTGCTGGGCGAGGGACGCGGTCCGCGCAGCGCCGGCGATGAGCTGCTGCACGGTCGCGACATGGGTGGCCGTGAGGTTGTCCAGACGAGCGGCGGAGTACTGGCCGGTCTCGATGAACTGGTGCAGGAGTTCCGGCGGGCTCTCCATCGCGACCTTGGCGGCGGCCTTGACCTCGGGGCCGCCGGTGTGGATGAGCTGGGCCGCGCGAGTGCGCTCGTCGGCTTCCCGGGCGATGTGCTGGGTGCGGTTGAGGAATTCGCGGAGCTTGCCGGCGGAACTGTCCAGCAGCGCGTCCTGGCCGGCCTTCTTGAGCTCCGGCCCGGCGGTGTGCACGATCTGGGCCACGCCCAGGCGGTAGTCGCCCAGAGCGGCCTCGTGCTGACCGGTGCGCAGGAACTCGGCTATCTGCTTCGCGTCGCCCTTGAGCGCTTCCTTGGCCGCCTTGCGGACAGATTCCAGCCCGCTGTCCTCGGCAAGGCGCTGGACGCCGGCGCGTTCGTCCTCCTGCAGGGCCTCTTGCCGGCCGGCCCGCAGGTACTCAACCACGTTGTCATCGGAACCCGCGAGGGCGAGCTTGGCGGCGGCCTGGCTCCAGGGGCCTGCGGTCTTCAGTGACCGCATGGCGACCTTGCGGCCCTTGGCCGCGGCCTCCTTGACATCGACACCGGGCTTGGCAGCTTCGGCGGCGAGGCGGTCGGCCTCCTCGTCGAGCTCCTTGCGCTCCTTGTCAGCGCGCTCTGCTTCGGCTTGGCGCCGCTCTCCCTCGATCCGCAGGATCCGGGCCTGCTCGACCCTGGCGGCAGTACGGGCCCTGAGCTCCTCCGCCTCGACCTTGCGGGCGACGCCCTGCACCTTGCTCGCGGTCTTCACCGCGTCGAGCGCGGCGTTGGCCGCCTTCTTGGCCTCCGCGGCATGGAGCGCCGACTGTTTGGCCGCGCTGGACGCCTGCCCCGCGTGCTTGGCGGCCTCCTCCGCCGCCTTGCCCGCGTTGCGAGCGTGCTTGGCCGCCGAGTCCGCGGCCTTCGCCGCCTCGTCCGCAGCGGCCGCCGACTCACGGGCCAGAGCCTGCGACTGCTGGGCAGCACGAGCAGAGTCATCCGCGCGGGCGCGGGCCGTGGCCGCCCACTGCCTGGCACGGGCCGCCTCCGCGTCGGCCACCCCGGCAAGGCCACCGGCCCTGTCCGCCTCACTCGCCGCCACCTGCGCATTGGCACTGGCACTCGCAGCCGCACCCGCGGCCTTCTCGGCGGCCCTCGAAGCGACACCCACCTGCTTCGCGGCATCCCTGGCCAGATCGGCCGCCTCCGCGGCCGCATAGGCGTCCTTGGCGGCCTTGCGCGCGTCGCCCGCCCGGCCCGCGTCCTTCGCCGCGTTCGCAGCGGCGTTGCGTGCCCGCGCCGCGGCCTCGGCGGCACCGGCAGCGGCAGCGGCGGCGTTCGCGGCAGCCGTGGAGGCCATCCGCGCCGCGTAGTTGGCCGCCTGCGCCGCGCCTATGGCCTCTTGTGCCGCGTTGGCGGCGCCCTGCGCGGCGGTCGCGGCCTGCTGGGCCGACCGCGCCGCGCGGGCCGTGTCCTTGCCCGCCGCCTTGGTCTCCTCCGCAGCCTTCTGCGCCTGCTTCTTGGCCAGATCCGATGCCTTCACGGCCCGGTCGGAAGCCCGCCCGGCCGCCTCGGTCTGGCTCCTGGCCACCTGGCCGGCTTCCTTCGCCCGCTGCGCGAGCTCGGCGACGGTGGCCCGTTCCTGGTCACGCATGCGGGCAACATGCTGGCCCACGGCAAGGAACTCGCGGACGTCGTCGGCGGATCCCTTCAGCGCGACCTGGGCGGCTTCCTTCGTAGCCGGACCACCGGTTCCGAGGATCTGGACGAGACGGAGCCGCTCGTCGGCCTCGCGCGCGATGAACTGCTTGTCCTCCAGGAACTTGGCCATGTCATCGGCCGTCCCGAGAAGCGCCTTCTGGCCCGCCTCCTTGAGAGAAAGACCGCCCTCGTTGATCGCCTGTGCAACCAGGATGCGTTGGTCGGCCTCGAACGGGGTCTGCCAACCCTCCTCAAGGAACTTCCGTATGTCCTCGTCGGTCCCCTTGACCAGGACCTCCTGGGCGGCCTCACGCAGCGTCGGCCCGCCGAGGTTGTAGATCCGGGCCGTCGCGACACGCTCATCCCCGAGTTGGGCGAGGTCCTTCTCGCGGTCGAGGAAACGGCGTACGTCCTCATCAGAGCCGAGGAGTGCCACCTCAGCCGCAGCTTTGACCCCTGGCCCGCCCTTCAACCACCGCTCAACGACGCTTCCGCGGGGGGTCAACCACAGCACATCAGAGATGGCGTAGTCATTCGTGTCCAAGTCTTCTGCCGCCCTGGCGGGAGCGGTTCCGAGCAACCCGACGAGGAGCGCCAAGGGCAGCAAGGCCAGGCACAGCAGGCGTATGACGAACGCTGGCGCGCCCCGCATCCTCTTCAAGCAAGGTTTATGTCTCACGAACTGCCTTCTTAACTTTGTGAAGTGACTGCTGTGCAGTCAATTAGCGCCGGTGATCATAGTCGGAGAAATCTGCGACACAGTGTGAGGCGGTCAGAACAGGCCAGCGCGGCTTGAAGCAGAGGAGGGGGGCGCTTAGTCACGGGCTGCCGTAATGTCAAGTCGCGTTACGCAAATGATAGATGGATGAGACTGATGCGGCGTCAGACATCTCAAAGTGCCGTCTTGCCAGGGTGGTAGGTTCGATCAGTGCCGCTCTCCCACATCCATGATGCGGCCCTTTTTTGTTCGCCAACCCTGTCGAAAGGAAAACTCGATGAGGTCCCCCCTGCGCGGGACACTAAGGGTTGTCCCGTAAATGATCTACGAGTTGGTGGGTGACGAGTCGGCCCCAGCCACACCAAGATCATCTCACCCGTGACCAGCAGTTACGGGACAACCCTTAGTTGCCGCCGTCGCCGGAGCCGTCTCCGTCATCCTGACTGTGGGCTCCACAACGAGCGCGGCCGCACCCTCGGTAGACGTAGCTGACGGCCCATCACTGTCCTACGCGGTCGAGGGCTTCGAATACCCCAACGCCGCGAAGATTCTCAAGGAGCGCGGAATCGCGCTCCGCAAGGGCGACGGCCACATCCTCCTGTCCGACTGCACTGTGACCCAGGACATCGTCGTCAATACCAACAACCTCGACAACGTCGACCGCGGAAAGTACTGCTTCAAAGTCACGGGCACCGGCAAGTCCGGCGAACTCACCCTGGAAATGGCCAAGGTCATCTCCATCACCGCCGGGAACTACCTCGTCCAGGCCAGCCTCACCACCGATGGCCGCACCACCGAGGTCGGACTGTCGAAGTACGACACCAAGGTGGTCGGCCAGGGCGTCAACCCGACCGGCAGCCCCGCTGTGCTGGTCAAGCTTCGCGTCAAGGGCTGACAACGCCGCCACCCCACGCGGGCGGCTCACGACCAGCTGACCCCGCCACCGCGTGACTCACCACACCACTACTTCGCTGAGGAACAACAGAATGCCTGGCATACGTCCACGCGCCGCGTGGAGCACCGGACTTGCCGTATCCGCTGTCACGGCAGGCTTGCTGACCGCCGCTCCCGCGCACGCGGTGGTCGGTGAGCAGGCCAAGGACGACGCGTTCGCGTTCACCGCCAAGCTCGACATCGGAGGCGAGCGCAGCTGCTCGGCCGCGCTGGTGGGGGAGCAATGGCTGGTCACCGCCGCCAGCTGCTTCGCCGATGACCCGGCACGGAGCCTGACGGTGCGGGCAGGCACGCCGAAGGTTCGGACGATCGCCACCATTGGCCGCACCGACCTCACCCGTGGCGGCGGCAGCGTGGTGGAGGTCGTCGAGCTCGTCCCGCGTACCGACCGCGACCTGGTCATGGCCCGACTCGCCACACCGGTCACCGGCGTCGCTCCCATCGGCCTCGGCGCCAACGCCGTACTGCCCGGCGAGGACCTGTGGGTCGCCGGTTACGGACGGACCCGCGACGAATGGGTCCCCGACCGGCTGCACCACGCGCGATTCACCGTGGACGCGGTGAAGAGCACCTCAATCGGCCTGTCCGGCAAGTCCCCCGACGCAACTGTCTGCCAGGGCGACACCGGCGGCCCGGCCTTCCGGGAGATCGGCGGCCGCTACGAACTGGCAGGCATCAACAGCATGTCGGGGCAAGGCGGTTGCTTCGGCACCGATGAATCGGTGACCAGCAGAGCCGCGGCGAACACCCGGGTCGACGACATCACCGGATGGATCCACTCCGTCGCCTACCGCGATGTTCTGAAGCAGGCCAACTGGAAAAACGTGGCCCACCTGGCCTCCGGCCGCTTCACCAACGCCGCCGGGGCGGCGGCCAAGCGCCGCATGGACCTGTTCGTGATCTGGAAGGACGGCTCGGCCAGCATCTTCCCGGGATCCGACAGCACCGACCCCAAGACACCGTTCTCGGCCGAGCACAAGGTGGCCAAGGCCGGCAGCGACTGGCAGTACGCCAGCGTCATCGCGGCGGGCAATTTCGCCGGCAGCGGCACGGACGGACTCTTCGTCCGGTGGAAGGACGCCGAGGTGACCGAGTACGGACACCTCGACCTCAAGGGAGCCCACAACGAGAAGACGCTGAAGAAGAAGCGGCAGCTCGACCCCAAGAACTTCTGGAACAACGCCCGGCTGATCACCGTCGGCCGGTACAGCGGCAACAGCCTGCGCGACGACGTGCTGGTGCTCTGGGAAAACGGGTCCACCTCGCTGTACACCGATATCCACAGCAAGGAGCTGAACGGCTACTCCCAACTGTCCGCCGCGGCCAACTCCTGGAAGAACGCCACCCAGATCAGCGCAGGGGAATTCAACGGCAAGAAGACCTCCGACCTGCTCATCCAGTGGAAGGACGGAGAGACCAGCGTCTTCCCGGGCGTCGACGCCAAGGGCTACCACGGCCGAACCAAGATCAACAACACCGGTTCCGCCTGGAAGAACGCCCACATCCTCACCACCGGGGCCTTCACCAACAACGACGACCGCGTCAACGACATCCTCATCAGCTGGAACAACGGCAACCTGGGCCTCTACCCCGATGTCGACGGAAACGGGACCCACGGAGGCATCGAGCTCCTCAAATGACCGCGAGCGCCTGAGGGGAGACGCATTCTGCTTCCGCGCACCAAGCAGGTGACTCGTTCAGGAACATGCCGAGTGTTGCACTCCTGGGCAGGGGCGTATGGCGGCCGTCACGGCTTCACCTGCAAACGGGTCGGGGCACGTACCGCTTGTGCGCGGTTCGAGCCCCGGCCCATGTCGGGCGTTATGGCCGGACGGGCGTACTGCCGATCAGCAGCAGCGTCACCGCGACATTCGGTCCGTCGATCTCGTACAGCGCCCGGTACCGGCCGACGTGCAGTCGCCAGGTGTTCGTTCCACCCAGGCGCGCGGCATCGGCCGGGCGCGGGTTGGTCGCGAGGGCGTTGATGGCGTCGGCGTAGGGCTTGACCGCGTCGCCGTCCTTCTGGCGGAGGGCGCGCATGATCCGGGCAGTGTTGTTGGCCCAGATCAGGGTGTACTTTATGAGGCCGCCTGCTGGTCGAGCATGGCCATCACCTCGGCGTGGGTGAGGGTGCTGCCGTCGCTCTCGGCGCGGGCGAGTTCGATGAGGTGGAGGTCGGCGGCGTCCTCCAGGGCGGCGCGGGCCTCGGGGTCGTCGCCGGCGGTGTCCACGACGGCCTGCCGCCACCAGTCGTTCAGCAGGAGGCTGAGGGCGCCGGGGCTGTCGACGCCGCGGACGTCGTCCCAGAAGCGTCTGTGCCATCTCTCGTCTAGGGCGTCGGCGATACCGCCGATGGTGCGGGGGATGTCCGGCAGCTCGGTGGAGAGGTTCATGGCGGTCTCCTGGGGAAGGGACATACTCGCGTTCAGAGAGCAGGGCATGGGAAATGGCCCGGGGCCCGTACCGCTCGCGGAAGCGAGGGTACGGGCCCCGGGCCGTTCAGCCGACGGCGTCAGAAGATCCGCCTCAGGCGTCGAACACCTCGTTCACCAGAGCCGTCTGCTCCACCTGGTGCCGCTTCGCCGAGCCCACCGCCGGGGACGACGAGTGGGGGCGGGAGACGCGGCGCAGGCGCTCGGGGGCGGGGATGTCCGCGCCGACCGCCAGGTCCAGGTGGTCGATCAGGTTGAGGGCGATGAACGGCCAGGCGCCCTGGTTGGCCGGCTCCTCCTGGGCCCAGATGTACTTCTCGGCGTTGGGGAACTTGGCGATCTCCGCCTGGAGTTCGGCACCCGGGAGCGGGTACAGACGCTCGAGGCGGATGAGGGCCGTGTCCGTCGCGCCGCGCTTCTGACGCTCGGCCTCCAGGTCGTAGTAGACCTTGCCGGAGCAGAAGACGACCTTGCGGACGGCGGACGCGTCCACGGTGTCGTCGCCGATGACCGGGCGGAACTGCCCGCTCGTGAACTCCTCCGCCTTCGACGCCGCGGCCTTCAGACGCAGCATCGACTTCGGGGTGAAGACGATCAGCGGCTTGTGGTGCGGGTTGTGGACCTGCCAGCGCAGGAGGTGGAAGTAGTTGGAGGGGAGGGTCGGCATGGCGACCGTCATGTTGTTCTGGGCGCAGAGCTGGAGGAAGCGCTCGATGCGGGCCGAGGAGTGGTCCGGGCCCTGGCCCTCGTAGCCGTGCGGGAGGAGGAGCGTGACGCCGGACGTCTGGCCCCACTTCTGCTCGGAGGAGGAGATGAACTCGTCCGTGATGCTCTGGGCACCGTTGACGAAGTCGCCGAACTGGGCCTCCCACAGCACCAGCGCGTCCGGGCGGGCCAGCGAGTAGCCGTACTCGAAGCCCATCGCCGCGTACTCGCTGAGCAGCGAGTCGTAGACGTTGAAGCGCGCCTGGTCCTCGGAGAGGTAGAGCAGCGGGGTGAAGTCCTCGCCGGTCTCGCGGTCCACCAGCACCGCGTGGCGCTGGCCGAAGGTGCCGCGGCGGGAGTCCTGGCCGGCGAGCCGGACCGGGGTGCCCTCCATCAGCAGCGAGCCGAAGGCGAGGGTCTCGCCCATGCCCCAGTCGATCGTGCCGTCCTCGATGCTGGCGGCGCGGCGCTGCAGCTGCGGCACCAGGCGCGGGTGCACCGTGACGTTCTCCGGCGGGGTGACCTGCGACTCGGCGATGCGCTTCAGCACCTCGGCGGAGATCGCGGTGTCGACGGCGGCCGGGAACTCCGGGCCGGAGGGGGCCGAAGGGGCCTCCGCCGGGGCCGGGTTGGCGTCGGCGTCGCGGACCTCGACGAAGACCTTCTCCAGCTGGCCCTGGTAGTCCTGCAGGGCCTGCTCGGCCTCCTCCAGGGTGATGTCGCCCCGGCCGATCAGCGACTCGGTGTAGAGCTTGCGCACCGAGCGCTTCTTGTCGATCAGGTCGTACATCAGCGGCTGGGTGAACGAGGGGTTGTCCGACTCGTTGTGGCCCCGGCGCCGGTAGCAGATCAGGTCGATGACGACGTCCTTGTTGAACGTCTGGCGGAACTCGAAGGCCAGACGGGCAACGCGGACCACGGCCTCGGGGTCGTCACCGTTCACGTGGAAGATCGGCGCCTCGATCATCCGCGCGACGTCGGTGCAGTACATCGACGAGCGCGAGGACTCCGGCGGCGCGGTGAAGCCGACCTGGTTGTTGATGACGATGTGCACGGTGCCGCCGGTGCGGTAGCCGCGCAGCTGCGACATGTTGAGCGTCTCGGCGACGACGCCCTGGCCCGCGAAGGCCGCGTCGCCGTGCAGCTGGACCGGCAGGACGGTGAAGTCCGTGCCCGCCTTGCCGATGATGTCCTGCTTGGCGCGGGCGATGCCCTCGACGACCGGGTCGACCGTCTCCAGGTGGGACGGGTTGGCGGCCAGCGAGACCTTGATCTGCTCGCCGTCCAGGCCGGTGAAGGTGCCCTCGGCGCCCAGGTGGTACTTCACGTCGCCGGAGCCGTGCATCGACTTCGGGTCGAGGTTGCCCTCGAACTCGCGGAAGATCTGCGCGTACGACTTGCCGACGATGTTCGCCAGGACGTTGAGGCGGCCGCGGTGGGCCATGCCGATGACGACCTCGTCGAGGCGGGCCTCGGCGGCCGCGTCCAGCACCGAGTCCAGCAGCGGGATGACGGACTCGCCGCCTTCCAGGGAGAACCGCTTCTGGCCCACGTACTTGGTCTGCAGGAACGTCTCGAAGGCCTCCGCCGCGTTCAGGCGGCGCAGGATGCGCAGCTGCTCCTCGCGCTCCGGCTTGGCGTGCGGGCGCTCGACGCGGTCCTGGATCCACTTGCGCTGCTTGGGGTCCTGGATGTGCATGAACTCGATGCCGGTGGTGCGGCAGTACGAGTCGCGCAGGACGCCCAGGATGTCGCGCAGCTTCATCAGGGACTTGCCGGCGAAGCCGCCGACCGCGAAGTCGCGCTCCAGGTCCCAGAGGGTCAGGCCGTGCTCGGTGATGTCCAGGTCGGGGTGCTTGCGCTGGCGGTACTCCAGCGGGTCGGTGTCGGCCATGACGTGGCCGCGCACCCGGTACGCGTGGATCAGCTCGAAGACGCGGGCGGCCTTGGTGACGTCGTCGTCGTGCGAGGCGTCGATGTCCTTGAGCCAGCGGACCGGCTCGTAGGGGATGCGCAGCGCCTCGAAGATCTCGTCGTAGAAGCCGTTCTCGCCGAGCAGCAGCTGGTGCATGATCCGCAGGAACTCGCCGGAGGCGGCGCCCTGGATGACGCGGTGGTCGTACGTCGAGGTCAGGGTCATGACCTTCGAGACGCCCATCTTGTTCAGGGTGTCCTGCGACGTGCCCTGGAACTCGGCGGGGTAGTCCATGGCGCCCACGCCGAGGATCAGGCCCTGGCCGGGCATCAGGCGCGGCACGGAGTGGACGGTGCCGATGCCGCCGGGGTTGGTCAGCGACGCGGTGACGCCCGTGAAGTCGTCCATCGTCAGCTTGCCGACGCGGGCGCGCTTGACGATGTCCTCGTAGGCCTGCCAGAACTCGAAGAAGTTCAGGGTCTCGGCCTTCTTGATGGCCGCGACGACGAGCTGGCGGTCGCCGTTCGGCTTGACCAGGTCGATGGCCAGGCCGAGGTTGACGTGCTCGGGCTTGACGAGGGTGGGCTTGCCGTCCTTCTCCGTGAAGGAGTGGTTCATCGACGGCATCAGCTTCAGCGCCTGCACCATGGCGTAGCCGATGAGGTGCGTGAAGGACACCTTGCCGCCGCGGGCGCGCTTGAGATGGTTGTTGATGACGATGCGCTGGTCGAACAGCAGCTTCACCGGGACGGCGCGGACGGACGTGGCCGTCGGCAGCTCCAGGGAGGCGTTCATGTTCTTGGCGACCGCGGCGGAGGGCCCGCGCAGCGTCACGAACTCCGGACCGGCCGGGGCCTCGGCGGGCGCGGCGGCCTTGGCGGCCGCGGGCTTGGCGGCGGCGGGCTTCGCGGGGGCTGCCGGGGCGGCCTGCGCGGGCTTCGCCGGAGCCGGAGCCGGAGCCGCTGCCGGAGCGGCAGGTGCGGCGGGCGCGGCCGGAGCGGCGGCGGCCGGCTGCGCGGGCGCGGGAGCGGCCGGGGCCGGGGCGGCGGCGGGAGCGGCGGCCGGGGGCGCGGCGGGGGCGGTGCCCCCGGTCACGGCCTGCTGCGCCGCAGCAGAGCTCGTGTCCTTGCCCGGCTTGTAGTCGGCGAAGAAGTCCCACCAGGCTCGGTCGACCGAGTTCGGGTCCTGGAGGTACTGCTGGTAGATCTCGTCGACGAGCCACTCGTTGGGACCGAACACGTCAGCAGGGCTCTTGCCCTGCCCGTCTTGGTCGGTCGAGATGCTCGATGAGTTCGGGGACTGTGGCGACACGGCGGCAACCGCCCTCTTCCGCTTCCTAAGGTGGTGGACAGCGGGAATAAAGGCTACGCCTGTCAGGGGCTCCCATGCAGGTCGCCGAGGCCAGTCGTCGCCTAAGTCACACTCTGCACGGGGTTTCGGGGCATGACTCGGCGGGAAACACACGAAGTTTTGCCTGTCCCGTCCCTGTCCGGCGGCTTTCGGGTTCGCCGAAGCCCGCCGCACATCCGGACGAATGTGTGCCTCCGGCTCCGACCCTACGTCAAGACTGATCACGAGGTCCGCCCGGAAGAATGACTTTGATGCGACAGCCACGCGGGGATTCGGCCACCCCGATGCTCCCGCCGTGCAGGTCGACCGCCCAGCGGGCGATGGCCAGCCCCAGCCCCGTCCCGCCGTCGCTCTCCGGCCCGTGGTGTCCCGAGCCGCCCCGGTTGAACCGCTCGAAGACCCGGTGCCGCTCCGCCGGGGGGATGCCGGGGCCCTCGTCCAGGACCTCCAGGGCCAGCGACTGGGCGCCCTCGCCGCGCCGGGCGCGGATGGTGACCCGGCCGTGCGGGGGGCTGTGCCGGACGGCGTTCTCGACCAGGTTCGCGACGACCTGGTGCAGCCGCTCGGCGTCCGCGTGCGCGGTCAGCTCCGGCGGCGAGACGTCCAGGTGCAGGTGGACGTCCTTGCGGACGCGCGGCGAGCCCGAGCCGCAGGCGATGCTGGTCTCCTTGAGCACTCCGGCGAGATAGGGCCAGACCTCGAAGCTGCGGGTGTGCAGCGGCACGACACCGTTGTCGAGCCGCGACAGGTCGAGCAGGTGCTCGACCAGCCGGCCCAGCCGCTCCGTCTGGCGCAGCGCGGCCCGCATGGTCTCCGGGTCGGCGGCCGAGACGCCGTCCACCACGTTCTCCAGCACGGCCCGCAGGCCGGCGATCGGGGTGCGCAGCTCGTGCGAGACGTTGGCGACCAGCTCCTTGCGGTGGGTGTCCACCGCCTCCAGGTCGGCCGCCATCCGGTTGAAGGCGTGGGCCAGGGCTCCGAACTCGTCCCGCCGCCCGTCCCGCACCCGCCGGCCGTAGTCGCCCTCGGCCATCGCCCGGGTGACCGCGGTCATCTCGTCCAGCGGCGCGGTGAGGCCGTGCGCCACGAACTGGGTGATCAGCAGCGAGGCGATGATCGAGAAGACCGTGATCACCCGTAACCCGGTCGCCGAGCGGAAGGCGACGAAGACCAGGAAGGTGGTGATCACGACCGAGCCGACCACCAGCCAGCCGAGGGCGGCCTTGACCGAGCGGTAGGGGTCCAGCGGGCGCAACGCCTCCCAGAGGCGGGCCGCCGGCCCCGGCGGCGGACAGTCGGTCATCTGCGGCCCGTGTTCGTCATGCGGCCGGCGTCTCCAGCGCGTACCCCACACCGTGGACCGTCCGGATCCTTTCGGCACCGATCTTGCGCCGCAGCGCCTTGATGTGGCTGTCCACGGTCCGGGTGCCGGAGGCGTCCGCCCAGTCCCAGACCTCGGCCAGCAGCTGTTCCCGGGAGAGCACCGCGCGCGGGGTGTTCGCCAGGCAGACCAGCAGGTCGAACTCGGTCGGGGTGAGGTGCACGTCCGCGCCCCGCACCCGCACCCGCCGCTGCGCGTGGTCGATCTCCAGCTCGCCCAGCCGCAGGATCCCGCTGCGCGGGGTGTGCGCGGCCAGCGTCGCGCGCTCCACCCGGCGCAGCAGGACGTGCACCCGCGCGGCCAGCTCGCGCATGGAGAACGGTTTGGTCATGTAGTCGTCCGCCCCCACGCCCAGCCCGACGAGCATGTCCGTCTCGTCGTCGCGCGCGGTGAGCATCAGCACCGGCACCGGCCGCTGGGCCTGCACCCGGCGGCACACCTCCAGGCCGTCGTAGCCCGGCAGCATCACGTCCAGGACCAGGAGGTCCGGCTGCCAGGCCTCGGTGGTGTCCACCGCGGCCGGACCGTCGCCGGCGGTCCGCACCTGGAAGCCCTCGGCCCGCAGCCGGGCCGCGATGGCCTCCGCGATCGTCCGGTCGTCCTCGACGACCAGCACCCGCCGCTGAGCCCCGGCGGAGGCTGCGGTGCCGCCCGGGCCGATGTGTGTCTGCTCCATGCGCCCCGCCCCTAAGCGTCGCCCCTGGCGACTCGAGTGCCAGTCCTCTCGAGTGCCCGATGAATGCCTGATGAATGGCTGTTGAGTGCCAGTTGAGTGCGAGTCCTCACAACTGTGGCAAGCAGGGTACGGGCAGGTGGCGGGGGACGGCTACGCGGCGAGGAGGCCGAGGTGGACCACGTCCGGGACGCCTCGGGCAACGCTGATCTCTTCGGTGGTTACCCCGGCGAACCCGGCATTCCGGAGCGCTTTCTCGAACTCCGGGGACGGTTGTGCGGACCAGACCGCCAGCACCCCGCCCGGGCGCAGCCGTTCCCGGCAGGCCCTGAGGCCGGCGGGGGAGTAGAGGTTGCCGTTGTCGTCGGTGACGGTCCAGTCGGGCCCGTTGTCGATGTCGAGGCAGAGCGCGGCGTAACGCTCCCCTGTGGTGCGGATGTGACGGACGAGGTCCGCCTCCACGATCCGGACGCGCGGGTCGGCGAGCGCGGCCGACGAGATCCCCGCCAGCGGGCCGGACCGGTGCCAGTCGATCACGGCCCGCTCCCGCTCCACCACGGTGATCCGCCCCCAGCGCGCCTCCTCGGCGGCCCGG
Source organism: Streptomyces sp. AV19 (assembly GCF_015999245.1). Classification (GTDB taxonomy): domain Bacteria; phylum Actinomycetota; class Actinomycetes; order Streptomycetales; family Streptomycetaceae; genus Streptomyces. Next base: position 37,811 of record NZ_JAEAMR010000004.1, read on the forward strand.
GCCAGCGAGAAGCCCACGCCCAGCCCGCCGATCAGCACCTCGGGACCCTCCACCGAGGATGGCAGGGCCGCCAGCGCCGCCTCGACCAGCCGCCGCTCGGAGCGGCCGTCGGAGGTGTCCATCAGGAAACAGCCGTTCTCGATGATCTCCAGCACCCCCGGCCCGGTGCCGCGCCGCCGCAGGACCACCTCCCCGTACGGACCCTCGCGGCGGTCGAGGGTGACGATCTGCTGTGCTTCGGACGGGAACGACGTGCTCACACGGACCTCCGGAGATCGTTGATGTTCGACGGACGCACCGGAAGGTTAAGAGGTTGACAAGGGTGGGCGGCCTCACGGCCGGAACCTGATTCCCCCGGGGGCCGGGGCCCGTACTGTTCATAGTGCCGCGGCGCCCCGGGCGGGCCGCCGCGCGAGACCCGAGCACATCCAGGGGAGAAAGGGGCCCGGCCGAGTGACCGCGGTTGACCCCGCCGACGCGTCCGAGGACGCGCCGGCCGACGGCGCCCCCCGCGCCCGCCGGAGCCGGCTGCGCGCCCTGCGGCAGCTCGTCCCCACCCCGCGGGCCACCCCCTTCACCTTCTGCTACGGCCTGGTGCTGCTCGCCACCGCCCTCTACACCGAGTTCGGCGACGAGGCCACCGTCAACCAGCTGCTGCGCGACTCCAGCACCGACGCGGCCCACCTCGCGGACCGGCCCCTGGTGGTGCTCGTCGCCAGCGCCCTGTGGGTGGCCGGCGGGCTCTGGACGTTCTTCGGGCTGGCCTTCGCGCCCGTCCTCGGCGCCCTGGAGCGGCGCGTCGGGGGACTGCGCACCGCCGGGGTCTTCCTGCTCGGCCACGTCCTGGCGACCCTCGCGACCGAGCTGCCGGTGGCGGGCGCCGTCGCCGCCGGCCGGCTGCCGGCCGCCTCGCTGCACCGGCTCGACTACGGCATCAGCTTCGGGCTGATGGCCGGCCTCGGGGCGCTCGCCTGCCTCCAGCCGCAGCGCCCCAAGTGGGTGCTGCTCGGCGGCGCGTCCCTGATGTGCGCCCAGGACCTCGTCGAGTTCGCCGACCCGCTGGCCAGCTGGGGGCACCCGATCGCCCTGCTCACCGGCTGCGCCTGCCACACGCTGCTGCGCGACGCCGACCGTATGCCCGCCGCCTCAGCGGACGCCGCCGTCCCACCGCCACTCCCCGCGCAGGCCGTGCCCGGGCAGCGCGAGCCGTCCGGTGCACCACAGGAGGGTCTCGCCGGGGGCGTGCCCGCGCGGGGCGCCGGGGAAGAGCCGGCCGAGCGCGGGGGCGGCGAGGTCGTCCGGCGGGGTCCAGCCGAGGCCCAGACCGGCGGCGATGTCATGGGTGTGGACGACGGTCTCCACGACGCCCATGGCGGCGAAGCCGGGCCCGTCCGCATGGCCCCAGGGGTGCCACGCCCGGTCCGCCGGGGCGGCGGCGCGGACGGCGGCGGCGAGGAACGACGCCGCGACGCGGATGCCCTCCAGCCGCGCTGAGACGGGGGCCTTCGGGTCCAGCGAGGCGAACAGGGTGATGTAGCGGTCCCGCGGCTTCGCCGTGAGCAGGCCCGCGTACCCGGTCAGGCCCAGCGCCAGGTGGTCGAGCGTCGCGTGGCCCGACCACTCCAGCCGCCCGGCGGGCCGCGACCAGTCGCCGCCCGCGTCCTCCAGGACCGCGGTGCAGCGCCGGGCCGCGTCGAGGGCCAGCGCGGCCCAGTCGATGGCGGTCTCCGGGTGGGCTGCGGTCTCCGGGTGGGTGGCAGTGATCACTTCCGGCCGTCCTCGCGGACGAGCTCCACCAGGCGGGCCCAGCTGTCCCGGCCATGACCGGCCTCGATGCCGCGCCGGGTCAGGTCCTGGAAGATCTCCGGCAGACCGGACGCGATGCCGCGGGCCTCGCTCGCGTGGACGAGGTGCTCGATCGCCGCGGCGTGGACGTCCAGGGTGGCGTCGTCGCCGGGGTACTTCCCGGCGTCCACCTGCGGGGCGTAGGTGTTCATGAAGACCTCGACCGCCTTCATCCAGCGGTTCGCGACCCGGGTGAACGCGGTCGCCCGCTCGCCGCCGTCCGCCCCGACCAGCGCCGCGCCGTGCAGCCAGCCGGTCAGCGCCGACCACATCAGGCCGAGCAGCGCCGTGTCGTACAGCGAGGCCAGGCCGGTGTCCTCGCCCAGGTGCACCGGGTCGCCGAGCGCGGCGAGGACCGGGCGGCGGGCGTCGAAGACGGACCGGGGGCCGCTGTACAGCAGCATGAAGTCGGGGTTGCCGATGCCGGGCGGGGTGGTCATGATCCCGCCGTCGAGGTACTCGGCGCCGTGCCCGGCCGCCCAGGCGGCTATCCCGCGGGCCTCCTCCGGGGTGCCCGAGGTCAGGTTGACCAGCGTGCGCCCGGCGAGGCCGCCGGCCACGGGGTCCAGGACCTGGTGGACGGTCTCGTACGTCGCCAGGCAGACCACGACCAGCTCGCTCGCGGCCACCGCCCCGGCCGGCGCCGCCGCCTCCGCCGCGCCCCGCGCGACCAGGGCGCCGGCCTTGCCGGGGGTGCGGTTCCAGACCGTGGTGCGGTGGCCGGCCGACAGGAACGCACCGGCCAGCGCCGTGCCCATCGAGCCGAGACCGAGGACCGTCACGTTCGCGCTCATGAATGACTCTCCGTGTGGTTCAAGGAAGTTGACCAGGAAGTTGGACCAGGAAGGTGACCAGGAAGTTGATCAAGTGGTCACCACCTTCGCAGCGCCCTCGGCGGCCCGACAGTGGCAGGACTGACCCGCTGCGCAAAATTCCTGCCAGTACCCTCGTGATCATGAGTGCTGGTTCCGTGGCCGTGGCAGTGATCGACGACGACGTCCCCTTCTGGGACCTGTACGAGCTGGGGGTGGTCTGCACCGTCTTCGGCATCCCGCATCCGGATCTCGCCGACCCCTGGTACGACCTGCGGCTCTGCGCCGCGAGCCCGTCCCCCGGCGCGCCGCCGCCCGCCGCCGCCGGCTTCACGATGCGCACCCCGTACGGCCTGGAGGGCCTGGAGGGCGCGGACACCGTGATCATTCCGTCGGTCCCGGAGGCGTGCGTCGACGGGGAGCGCGAACTGCCCGACGAGCTCCTGCGCGCGCTGCGGCGCGCCGCGGACCGGGGAGCGCGCATGGTCTCGCTGTGCGCCGGGGCCTTCGCCCTCGCCGCGGCCGGCGTCCTCGACGGCCGCCGGGCCACCGCCCACTGGATGCACACCGAGGCCCTCGCCCGCCGCCACCCCGAGGTCGAGGTGGACGACTCGGTGCTCTACGTGGACGACGGCAACGTCCTGACCAGCGCCGGCGTCACGGCAGGCCTCGACCTCTGCCTCCACCTGGTCCGCCGGGACCTGGGCGCGCACGTCGCCAACCAGCTCGCCCGCCGGCTGGTCGTGCCCGCGCACCGGCCCGGCGGGCAGGCCCAGTTCGTCGAGGTCTCCGTCCCGGAGAGCGGGGACGACGGGCTGGCGCCCGTGCTCCAGTGGGCCACCGAGCGCCTGGACGAGCCGCTGACCGTGGACGACCTGGCGGCCCGCGCCGGGATGAGCCCGCGCACCTTCTACCGCCGCCTGCACGCGGCGACCGGCTCGACCCCGCTGCAGTGGCTGCTCGCCCAGCGGCTGTCCCGGGCCCAGTCGCTGCTGGAGGCGACCGCCCTGCCGGTGGAGCGGGTCGGGGAGCTGAGCGGGCTGGGCACGGCCGCCAACCTGCGCCGCCACTTCACCCTGCACTTCGGCGTCACTCCGACGGATTACCGCCGGGCCTTCCCCGGCCGGGCCGTCGCGGGGCCTGATCGCTCACAGCGAACACGGCGCGGGGAACATCCCCGCCCCCGCGGACATTGACTCGGTACGGCCCGGCTTGAGCCGAGGCTGCTCAACTTGCCTGCCGAAGGGGAGATCATGGCTGCTGAGTCCACGGCGTTCACACCGCTCACCCTGCCCGTGCTGCCGCTCGACGACGAGGTCGTCCTGCCGGGCATGGTGGTGCCCCTGGATCTGACCGACGCCGAGGTCCGCGCCGCCGTGGAGGCCGCCCAGGCCGCCGCGCGGGACGGGGCCAAGCCGAAGGTCCTGCTCGTGCCACGGCTCGACGGCACCTACGCGGGCACCGGCACGCTGGGCAGCGTCGAGCAGGTGGGCCGCCTCTCCGACGGCGACCCCGGCGCGCTCATCCGCGGCCTGCGCCGCGTCCGCATCGGCGCCGGGACGACCGGTCCCGGCGCGGCGCTCTGGGTCGAGGGCACGGCGATCGAGGAGATCACCCCGGACCCGCTCCCCGGCGCGGTCACCGAGCTGATGAAGGAGTACAAGGCCCTGGCCACCAGCTGGCTCCGCAAGCGCGGCGCCTGGCAGGTGGTGGACCGGATCCAGCAGATCGACGACGTCTCCCAGCTCGCCGACAACGCCGGCTACTCGCCGTTCCTCACCGTCCAGCAGCGCGTCGAGCTGCTGGAGACCGCCGACCCGGTGGCCCGCCTCCGGCTCGCCGCCCAGCAGCTCGGCGAGCACCTCGCCGAGCAGGACGTCGCCGAGGCCATCGCCAAGGACGTCCAGGAGGGCGTCGACAAGCAGCAGCGCGAGTTCCTGCTCCGCCGCCAGCTGGAGGCCGTCCGCAAGGAGCTGGCCGAGCTCAACGGCGACCCGGAGAGCGAATCCGACGACTACCGCGCCCGGGTGGAGGCCGCCGACCTCCCCGGGAAGGTCCGCGAAGCGGCCCTCAAGGAGGTCGACAAGCTGGAGCGCGCCTCCGACCAGAGCCCCGAGGGCGGCTGGATCCGCACCTGGCTCGACACGGTCCTGGAGATGCCGTGGACGCGGCGCAGCGAGGACGCCTACGACATCCCGGGCGCGCGGGCCGTGCTCGACGCCGACCACGCGGGCCTGGACGACGTCAAGGAGCGGATCACCGAATACCTGGCGGTGCGCAAGCGGCGCGCCGGCCGGGGGCTGGGCGTGGAATGGGGGTCCCCCCTGCTCGAGCGAAGCCGAGAGCTTGGGGGAGGGCGGCGCGGGGATGGCGCGGTGCTCGCGCTCGTCGGCCCGCCCGGCGTGGGCAAGACCTCGCTGGGCGAGTCGGTGGCCCGCGCGATGGGCCGCGAGTTCGTCCGGGTCGCCCTCGGGGGCGTCCGCGACGAGGCGGAGATCCGCGGCCACCGGCGCACGTACGTGGGCGCGCTGCCCGGCCGGATCGTCCGCGCGATCAAGGAGGCGGGCTCCATGAACCCCGTCGTCCTGCTCGACGAGATCGACAAGGTCGGCTCCGACTTCCGCGGCGACCCGGCGGCGGCCCTGCTGGAGGTCCTCGACCCCGCGCAGAACCACACCTTCCGCGACCACTACCTCGAAGTCGAACTCGACCTGTCCGACGTCGTCTTCCTCGCCACGGCCAACGTCCTGGAGTCCATCCCCGAGGCCCTGCTCGACCGCATGGAGCTGGTCCGCCTCGACGGCTACACCGAGGACGAGAAGGTCGCCATCGCCCGCGACCACCTGCTGCCCAGGCAGCTGGAGCGGGCGGGCCTGGCGGCGGACGAGGTCGTGGTCACGGACGAGGCCCTGCGCGGCCTCGCCGGCGAGTACACCCGCGAGGCGGGCGTCCGCACTCTGGAGCGCGCCCTCGCCCGGCTGCTGCGCAAGGTCGCCGCCCAGCACGAACTGGGCGCGCGGGACCTCCCGTTCACGGTGGACGCGGAGCAGCTCCGCCCCCTGATCGGCCGCCCGCACCACACCCCCGAGTCCGCCCAGGACCCGGCCGAGCGCCGCACGTCCGTCCCCGGCGTCGCGACGGGCCTCGCGGTCACCGGCGCCGGCGGCGACGTCCTCTTCGTCGAGGCGTCCCTGGCCGACCCGGAGACCGGCGCGGCGGGCCTGACCCTCACCGGTCAGCTCGGCGACGTAATGAAGGAGTCCGGCCGGATCGCGCTCTCCTTCCTCCGCTCCCACGGCGCCGAACTGGAGCTCCCCGTCGGCGACTTCAAGGAGCGCGGCGTCCACCTGCACGTCCCCGCGGGCGCGGTCCCCAAGGACGGCCCCAGCGCCGGCGTCACGATGACGACGGCCCTGGCGTCCCTGCTGTCGGGCCGCCGGGTCCGCCCGGACGTCGCGATGACGGGCGAGGTGTCGTTGACGGGCCGTGTGCTCCCCATCGGCGGCGTGAAGCAGAAGCTCCTGGCCGCCCACCGCGCGGGCATCACGACCGTGATCATCCCCAAGCGCAACGAGCCGGACCTGGACGACGTCCCGGCGGAGATCCTGGAGAAGCTGTCCGTCCACCCGGTGTCGGACGTCCGCCAGGTCCTGGAGCTGGCACTGGAGCCGGCGGGGGTGGGGGTGGAGGCGGAGGTCGCGGTGGCGGCGTGACGCCTGTGGCTCTGCGGGCCCGGTCGTCGCCGCCCCGGGCGGCGCCCGGGCCACGGGGCTGATCGGGGTCGTATCCCCAGCCCCATGAGTCAGCCATCGGCCACCGCCGCCCGGGCCTCCTCGCGCACCGCCAGGCAATCGTCCATGGCCTCACGCCACTTGGGGTCATCGCGATCCAGCGTGTTGGCGGCGTCCAGAGCGGTCCGGTAGCGGGCGGCCAAGTGGGGCAGACGCTCGATCTCGATCTCCGTCGCCCACTTGACCTGGAAGAGATGGATCGGTCGGAATGAGTTGTGCCGGGTGGCCGAGGTGAAGGCCAGGTCGCGATCCGCCTGGAACTCGGCCAGCCGGGAAGGGGCGACGCGGGCCAGGGCGGTCCGCAGGGCCGGAAAGGTTTTCTCCGGCCTGGGGATCAGCTCGGGAGGGTGCTCGTGGTGCTGCGCGCTCATTGCTGCTCCGTCCGTGCGGCGTACTCCGGGTACTCCGGCCCGTGTGCGTTCACGGTACCGGGCGGTGAGCCCTCCGCACGGCCCCGGCGGGGTGCCGGGGCCGGCGGTTGTCAGGACGCCTCGACGGCGCGCCAGGTGCGGTGGATGACCTCGCGGTAGTCGATGTGTTCCGGGTTTCCGGCGACGTGGCGCAGGGTCCAGTCGTGCATGGGCTCGAAGTCCGCGTCGGGCGGTGAGGCGGCGTCACAGGTCGTGCAGCGCATCGAGAAGATGACGGGCATAGCTGGGCCGAGCTCCGGCTGGATCACCCAGCCGGTGAGGTTCTAGTGGCTCATGCGGCGCCCCCGCTGGGGGAGTTGGCGGCCGTCAGGGGCAGGTCGTGGACGGCGCCGGGGCAGGTGCAGCGTGGACGGGGGCCGAGTGGGAGGACGTTGATGCCGTGGGGGGGTGAAGACCACGGTGGTGGTGGGAGTTGTGTGTGCGATGAGGTTGGGGAGTGGTGCGGTCGGGACAGTCGCGGGGGCGTGCCTGAAGAGGGCTCTCTTCCAGGCGAGTAGGCGGGAGATAGGATGGCGCATGTCATCAGCTCCTGTGGTAGCTGGTGGCCGTGCCCCCGGACCGGTTGGACGGTCGCGGGGGTCTTCCGTGGCGTCACGCTAGGGCAGCCTGGATACACCTGTCTATGCCTGTTAATTCTTAGAGGGGGATGTGTTCGACTGTGTGCGAATACATACACTCTTCTGTGTGATGGACTTCGATCCCACGCGCCCGAAATGGACACAGATCGCCGATGTGGTCCGTGAGCGCATCGCGAGCGGCCAGTACCCGACGCACTTCATGATCTCGGAGGTGCAACTCCAGCAGGAGTTCGGTGTCGCACGCCTGACAGTCCGCAAGGTCACGCGAACTCTTCGCGAAGAAGGGCTGATCGTCACCACGCCCGGCATGGGCTCCTTCGTCGCCAAGCAGGAGAAGTAGGGCTCACGCCCCGGGCGCGGCGACGTGCCAGCGCCCCACCTCCTCGTACGACGAGTCGTGGATCGCCGAGCCGTCACCCGGCTCCAGCGCGTAGTGGCGCAGGTTTCCCGCCCAGTAGCGCAGGATCCGGCCCAGTTCGCCCACCGCGTCGTCCGCCAATGTGCCGTCCGTCAGGTCGACTTCGAGAACGAACTTCACGTTCGTCGCCTCCTCGGTTCGGAGTGGTTCCCGGTGTCAATGGTTTCATTGAAGTGCTGATGGGGACTTCGATGAGCATTCCCACTGGTCGATGCCGGGGCATGTCCGGAAAGTCTCAACCGGGGGTGACGGGTGCGGGTGCGGGTCGGCGAGCTGGCGCGTTCGGCCGGGATTTCCGTCCAGCAAGTGCGCAACTACGTGGAGACGGGCCTGCTCCCGCCCGTCGAGCGGACCCCCGCCGGGTACCGGGTCTTCACCCGGGCCCACGCCGACGCCCTCGTCACCGCCCGCGCGCTGGCCGCCGGCCACGGCTGGCCGGTCGCCCGTACGGTCATGCGCGCCGTCCACGCCGGGGAGCTGGAGGCGGCGCTGGCCGCGATCGACGCCGGGCACGCGGAACTCACCCGGGAGCGGGCCCAGTTGGCAGCGGCGCGCGAAGCGCTCGCCGGGCGGCCCGCCGCCGTCCCGGACGGGCCCCGACGCCCCCTCCGCATCGGCGAGGCCGCCCGCACCGTCGGCGTACGGCCGCCCGTCCTCCGCCTCTGGGAGGCCCGCGGCCTGCTGCGGCCGGAGCGTGAGCCGGCCACCGGTTACCGGATCTACGGGCGCGAGGAACTGCGGACCGCGCACATCGTGGCGCTGCTGCGCCGCGGTCACCAGCCGCTCGCGGCCATCGCGCCCGTACTGGACGCGCTCCGCGCCACGGGAAGCCCGGACAACGTCCTGGGCGAACTCGCCGCCCGCGAACGGGAACTCCACGAGCGCAGCCTGCGGCGGCTCCAGTCCTCCACCGCCCTGTACACCTACCTGACCGCGGCCGGCGCGACTCTCCCGTCGCGATAGCGGGCACTTGGGTTCGTCGCAGTGGCCGCACAGAGGCCCCGCCAAACCAATTCGCCCGCAAACCGTTTTTCCACAGGGGTGGCGGGCACCGTCGCCCCCTCGTCACACTCAGTGTTCATGAGGGGGAGTGAGGGGGATGCGGCGCTGGCCGCGTTGTCGCGGGGGCAGGGTGGGGTGGTGCTGCTGGCCCAGGCGGCGTCGCTGGGGTGGACGCGGGCCAAGCTGCGCGCGCGGCTGAGGACTCGGGGGTGGACACGGATTCATACCGGGGCCTATGCCCGCCCCGGCCTGAGGGTGGGGGTCCGGGAGCGTGTCCGGGCTCATCAGCTGGCCGCGCCCGAGCTCGTGGCCGGCTATTGGGCGGCGGCGCGGCTGCATGACGTCGAAGTCCGCTTGGACAGGGTGGACTTGATCGGCCCCAGGGCGTCGCACTTGAGGGCCAAGGGGAGTGTGATGCATCGGATGGATCTGGGCGTGGGGGAGATCGTGGCGGTGGAGGGGATTCGGGTGACCACTGTTGTGCGGACCATGGCGGACTTGTTGCGGGCCGGGCCGCGGGACGATGCCTTGGTGGCGGTCGAGTCGGCAGTGAACTGGCGCCCGAGCCAGGAGGCGGCGCGGTGCAGGCGGCGTCCCCTGACCACGCTGGACAAGGTTCGTGAGGCGCTGGCGAGTGGGGTGGGAATGTGGGGGACGAAGAGAGCTGTCGAGTGGCTGGGGCTGGCCGACCCCGGGGCCGGGTCGCCCGTGGAGACCCTCGCGCGGTTGTGGATGCGCGATGCCGGGTTGGTCCCGGAGACGCAGGTGCGGTTCGTCACGCCAAGTGGGCGGACCGTCTATGTCGACTTCTTCTTCCGGGGCCGTGGGCTGGTCGTGGAGATCGAGGGCTATGCCTGGCACGGGAGCAGGGCACAGCATCAGCGGGACACGGTCCGCTACAACGACTTGGCGGATTGCCCGGAGGTCCGGAAGATCCTGCGGTTCACGGCGGCCGATGTGCTGCACCGGCCGGCCGTGATGGTCCGCAGGGTTCAGGCGGCTCTGGGATGACGGGGGCTCGCGGCGCTCGTCCACAGTGCCTAGGCCCGGGCGGTCACGCCCACGTGCGTCCGGTGATGCCGCGGCGCGTCGATCTCGTCGAGGAGCGCGATCGCGAAGTCGGCGTACGACACGCGGGCGTCGGCGTCGCCGGGGGCGTGGCCGTAGCCGCCGGTCCGGGAGCCCTGGTGGTCGAAGTCGCCGGAGGGGCTGAGGAGGACCCAGTCGGGGCCGTCCGTCGACGCGTGCAGGACCGCCGCGCCGGCGTGGTGGCCGTCCAGGAAGGGGCGGTACTCCTGGGGGTAGCCGGGGGTGTTCATGAGGAGCGTGCCGGAGGCGTCCGGGAGGTACGACGCGAGGCCGACGGCCACGAGGCGGCCGACGCCCGCACGCGTCAGCCCGTCGAGGAGGGCCCGTGCGGCGGCGGGGAAGAAGACGCCGGGGTCGGTGGTCAGGTCCGCGGCGGCGTGGATCGCCGCGTCGTGGCCGGCGGCGAGGGCCGCGACGGCGTCGGCGTCCGTGACATCGCCCGGGAGGGTGTTGTGCGCGGCCAACTCCCCGTACTTCGACGGGTCCCGCATCACCGCCGTCACCTCGTGCCCCCGCCGCCGGGCCTCCGCCACGGCCGCCCGCCCGGCCCTGCCACCCGCTCCGAACACCACGATTCTGGACATGATCCGTGAACACCTCGCATCCGTCGGCGCCGGGGGCCGTCCCCGGGCCGGTGATCACGGACGTTAGCCGGAGGGGTGGTTACCTCCCGGATACCGTCCTGGAGTCCGGGCCGTCCTGGAGTCCGGGCCGTCCGGGCCGTTCGGGCCGTTCACGTCGTCCGGGCCGTTCGCGCCAGGAACAGGCCCGTCCGCGTGTCCAGCCGCAGGCTTCCGCCGTGCGCGTCCACGGCCAGCGCGACGTCGGCGAGGAGGGCGTCGCGCGTGACCGCGGGCAGGCAGCGGTAGAAGGAGAGCGAGGAGAGGAGGTCCAGGAACCCGGACGTGGAGCGGCGGTGCGCCGAGGGGTACTGGCGGTGCGTGACGTCCGTGAAACCGCCGTCGGCGAGCAGCTCCCGGGGCACCCAGGAGTCGGGGACCATGACGGAACCGCGCGGCACCTTCTCCAGGACGGAGTGCGAGGGGAGTTCGGGGAGGTGACGGTGGTGGGCGGCGGTGAGGGCGTGGCGGAGCATGTCGTCCGCGACGTACCAGTCGTTCCAGAACAGGGCGAGCGTTCCGCCGGGGCGCAGGTGCTTCTTCGCCAGGGTCCAGCGCGCCTCCGGGTCGATCCAGTGCCATGCCTGGGCGGAGAGGATCAGGTCGAAGGGGCGGGGCCGGTCGTCGGACGCGCTCCAGGTCTCGAAGTCGCCCTGCCGGATGGTGACGTGGGGGTGGCGGGTGCAGTTGCGGGTCAGGACGGCCGCCATGCGGGGGTCCGGTTCCAGGCAGGTCAGCGATATGCCGGGGCGGGCGGCGAAGGCGAGGGTTGCCTTGCCGGTGCCGGCGCCGACCTCGAGGGCGTCGATGCGGTCGCTTCCCGCGAAGTGGAGCACCTCGTCGACGAGTTGGTCCGGATAGCCGGGGCGGGCGGCGTCGTACTGCTCGGCGGCCTCGCCGAAGACGACGCGCCGGTCGTGGACGGGTTCGGTCATGGTGACAGGGTAGGAGCGGATGGGGTCGGGAGGGCCGGGCAATGGTCGATGACGAGGCGTTCGCGCCGGTGGCCCGCGATCTGCGGGCGTGCGGCCTGTCGGTGCGGTTCAAGGATGTCGTGTCCGGCGGGTTGGAGCTGGTGGTGGGAGGTGTGCGTACTGGTTGCCAACTGGGGGACGTGCAGGGCGATATGGCCATGGCGGCGCGGGTCGAGGAGCTCGCCTTCCACACGCAGAACGCCGTACTGGAGAACTTCCAGCGGCTCCCCGCCGGCCTGCCGTGGCCCGCGTGCAGGGCCGGGCATCCGCACCCCATGGACCTGGTGCGGGGGGACGACGAGGAGGACTGGCCGCACTGGGGGTGCCCGGTGGACGCGTCGTACCGGTGGCCCGTGGGCGGGCATCCCGGGCGCGGAGGACGGTGACGCAGGCCGTCGGGTGGCGCAGGCCGCCGGGCGGCGCAACGCTCCCCGGAACAGCAACGTTTATCCGAAACAGCAACGCTCCCCGAAGCGTCAGGGCGCCGGAGCCGCCACCCTCGGATACGCCCGCGCCCCGTCCGCCTCCTCCAGGTCCGAGCGGTCGATCAGCTCCTCCAGCAGCTCCAGCGCCGAGGCGAGTTCGCCGATGGTCGAGCGGATCCGGTCCCGTTCCTGGAGCACCTCCTCCGCCAGCGGTGAGCAGGCCGGGAGCAGCAGCCCGTCGTCCTCGACCGTGCACGGCAGCACCTCGGCGATCGTGGCCGTGCCCAGGCCGGCGGCGAGGAGGGTGCGGACGTCGCGGACGGTCCGGACGTCGCGCTCGCTGTACTCGCGGTAGCCGCTGGGGCGGCGCTCCGGCCTGAGCAGGCCCTGCTCCTCGTAGTAGCGCAGGGCGCGCGGGGTGACGCCCGAGCGGCGCGACAGCTCTCCGATGCGCAAAGTGACTCCCGTCACGGCGAGTTGACTCTCACGTCAACGTGAAGGTTTAGCGTCGCCAGCATGACGAACTCCCTGGACAACAGCAATCCACTTTCCCCTGTCACCGTGCTCGGACTGGGCCCCATGGGGCAGGCCCTGGCCGGTGCGCTGCTCGCCGCCGGGCACCCCGTCACCGTGTGGAACCGGTCGGCCGGGAGGGCCGGCGGCCTGGTCGCGCGGGGCGCCGTACTCGCCGGGTCGGCCCAGGAGGCCGTCGCGGCAAGCCCGTTGGCGATCGTGTGCGTGATCGACTACGACGCGGTGGACGCGATCGTCCGCCCCGTGGCGGCGGCCCTGCGCGGGCGGACGCTGGTGAACCTCACCGCCGACTCCCCGGACCGCGCCCGGGAGACCGCCGAGTGGGCCGCCGCTCACGGCATCGGCTACCTCGACGGCTCGATCCTGACGCCCTCGGTGTCGATCGGGACGGACGCCACGGTCGTCATCTACAGCGGTCCCGAGGAGACGTTCGCCGCGCACCGGGCCGTGCTGGCGGCCTTCGGCGGGCGGACCGACCACCTCGGCACCGACCCCGGCCGGGCCGCCGCCTTCGACGTCGCCGTGCTCGACTTCTGCTGGACGGCCGTCAGCGGCTACCTCCACGCGCTGGCCCTGGCCAGGACCGAGAACATCCGCGCCGCGGAACTCGTCCCCTATGCCCTGGGAATCGGCGACCTGTTGACGAACTTGGTGCCCGTGTTCGCGGAGCAGGTGGACGCGGGCGAGTACCCGGGCGACCAGTCCAACGTCATCTCGCTCGCGGCGGGCATGTCGCACGTCGTCCAGGCCGCCGAGGCCCGGGGCCTCGACACGAGCCTGATCGGCGCGGCCCTCGGCATGGCCCGGCGGGTCATCGACGCGGGGCAGGGCCGGGACGGGATTCCCCGGCTGGTCGACTCGGTGTGACACCGCGGTTACGGGGGTGAGGGGTCCGTCACATGGTTGGCGGATCCGGTACGGGACGTCCGCTCCTGCGGCAGAGTGATCACGCCCGGCGCCCGGCCGGGTCACGCGTGGCGCGTCCCGCGCCGGAGAGCAGAGGTTCCCTTGTCCCGAGTCATAGCCCGCCTGGCCACCGCCGCCGCCTGCGGAGTCGTGCTGGCGTCCGCCGCGGCGCCCGCTTCCGCGGCCGCGAAGAACCCCGTGGTGTTCGGCAAGATCCAGTACGACAGCCCGGGCCGTGACGACCGTTCCGGCAAGAGCCTCAACGCGGAGTGGGTGACGATCACCAACACCGGCAAGAAGGCGGTGGACCTGAGCCGTTGGACGCTCACGGACGCCTCGCGCCACACGTACCGCTTCGGCAAGCTCCGCCTCGCGCCGCACGCGTCGGTGCGTGTGCACACGGGCAAGGGGAAGGACACGGTCAAGGACGTGTACCAGAACCTGCGGGCGTACGTCTGGGACAACACCAAGGACAAGGCGACGTTGAAGGACGCGGGCGGGCGCACGGTCGCGACCGCTTCGTGGGGTCGTCGCTGACGACCGGACGCGGGTGCGCGGATCGCGGCCGCTCCGGGAGCGGGGCAGCCGCGACCGCGGATACTCAGCGGGTTTCCTTCGCCCGCTTGCAGTCCCGGGTGTCCTGGTCCCCCTCGCAGAGGTAGAGGTCGATGTACGACATCAGCTGACGCCTGGGAGCGCGGTAGCCGACGGGGGATGTACCGGGCCCGCACTGGGTGGCCACTGTGGTCGTCTTGCTCAGGAAATCATGGGTTTCCGAGATCTTCATCGACACACATCCCGGGCTGGCGTTCACCAGCTCGCCCTTGGCCACGAGCCATGTGACGCCGCTCGCCGACTTCTCCGTCCATCGGGTTCCCGAGGCAGTCGCATCGCCTTGCTGCGCGGACCAATTGATCACGTTCTCCGCCGCGGCGGCCGTCCCTGCGGAGGCCAGGACGAGCGGGGCCGCGGCGGCGAAGGTGACGGCGGCGAGAGTCATGAGTTGCTTGCGCACGGGAGTTCCCTCTGAGAAGTGAAGTAAGGCATGCCTAACCTTACTTCTTCTCTCTTGTGGGTCAAGGAAGTTGACGATCGGTCTCCTCCGCGTAAGTGGACTGGATGCGTCCGCTCCGATCCCGGCGGGCGGCCGGGACGAGCTGCGGGAGGTCACTTCGGCGGCTATCGCGGATCGCGGTTGAACTGTGCCTTCGACCAGTAGTAGCCGAGTGCGGTGAGGGCCAGGCACCAGGCGACGGCCAGCCATCCGTTGTGGCCGATCTCGGTGCCGAGGAGCAGGCCGCGGAGGGTTTCGATGGCGGGTGTGAACGGCTGGTACTCGGCGATCGGCCGGAACCAGCCCGGCATCGCGTCGACGGGGACGAAGGCGCTGGAGATGAGTGGGAGGACGATGAGCGGCAGTGCGTTGTTGCTGGCCGCCTCGGCGTTCGGGCTGGCCATGCCCATCCCGACCGCGATCCAGGTGAGGGCGAGGGAGACCAGCACCATCAGCCCGAAGGCGGCCAGCCACTCCAGGGCCGTGGCGTCCGTGGACCGGAAGCCGATGGCCATGGCGACGGCCCCGACGAGGAGCACGCTGACGACCGACTGCAGCACGCTGCCGATGACGTGCCCGATGATCACGGAGCCGCGATGGATCGCCATCGTGCGGAAACGGGCGATGACCCCCTCGGCCATGTCGGTGGAGACGGACACCGCGGCCCCGACCACGGTGCCGCCGATGGTCATCATCAGGATGCCCGGCACGAGATAGGCGATGTACTCGGAGCGGTCCGCACCGCCGCCGCCGATGCCGGCGCTCATCACGTCGCCGAAGACGTAGACGAAGAGCAGCAGCAGGACAACTGGCGTGAGCAGCAGGTTCAGGGTGAGGGACGGGTAGCGCCGTGCGTGCAGGAGGTGGGTCATGGCGATGTCGAGGCGGCGCTTCATGCCGCCGGAGTAGGTGGAGGCGGGTTTCTTCGCGGCCTCCGTGAGGTCGAAGCGCTCCAGGAGTTCGGCGGCGACCCGGCGCCCCTTGCGCTTGGGCAGGTGGTGCAGGTCTGCCATGAGGAGCATGTTCTCCTCGCCGGTGATCAGGCCGTCGACGGCGGAGAACTGCCCGGTGACACCGATCGCGGCCCGCACGCTGTCCGGGGAGGCGGCGATGTCGTGCCCAGCGACCTGGGCCTGCCCGCCGTCGGCGGTGATGAGCGTGGAGAGGATCTTGACGGCGGTGGTCTTCCCGGCGCCGTTGGGCCCGAGCAGTGCGAACACCGACCCGGTCGGGATGCGCAGATCGATGCCGTCGAGGACGGTCTTGTCGCCGTACGACTTGCGCAGGCCGACGGCGGAGACGGCGGTGGTCGTGAGCATGACAGGCGAAGGCATGGAGCCCTCCCGATTCGAAGGCTGAAGTGGCAAGGGTGGGAGGTGCTCAGGCCTTGGCGCGGCGGATGTCGATGTTGCCGTGCCGGGTGCGGGCGCGGACCTTGACGGTGTCCTCGGTCTGCTCCGGGGCCTCGGACGCGGTGAGGGTGTTGCGCACGTGGCCGGAGCCCGAGTGGACGTCGAGCCAGGCGGCCGTGCCCTCGCGGACGCCGACCTCGATGGCGCCGTAGTTCGTCTCCAACTGGACAGTTCCTCTGGCCACTTCGCCCACGCGCAAGGTGCCGTGGGCGGCCTTGGCGGTGACCGAGCTCTCGGCGCGCCGGATTTCGATGTCGCCGGTGGCGCCGCTCACCCGCAGCTCGCCGGTCGCGGCGTCGACGGTCGTGGTGCCGTGGGAGTTCTTCAGGACGGCGGGGCCGTCGACGAGGCCGACGCGCAGGCTGCCGGAGCTGGTGGTGATCTCGGCGGCGCCGTCGACCCGGTCCACGGTGATCGAGCCGTGGGAGGCGGTCAGTTGCAGTGGGCCGGTGGTGTCGAGGCGTACATCGCCGGACGAGGTCTTCACGTGGACTTCGCCGAGCCGGCCCGCGCCGAGCACCTGGGTCCAGGCGCCGGTCATGTCGATGCGGGAGCCGGTGGGCAGTTCGACGGTCACGTCGACGATGCCGGTGCGGCCGAACGGACTGGCCTTGGGCGTCCTGACCGTCAGCACGCCGCTCGCGTAGGTGACTTCGGTCTGGTCGGCCGTCCGCACGTCCCGGTCCTTCTTCGGGTCGCGGGGCTGCACCTCGACGACGGTGTCGAGGCGGTCGCCGGCGACGAACTGGATGGAACCGGCCTCCACGTACGCCGTGGCCGAGATCGCTTCGGGGGTGTCGAAAGAAGGCATGGCTGTCCCGTCCTCATGGGTCTTCGGTTCGTCCCTGCTGGTGGGACGTGGTGGGGGTGAAGTGGCGTGTGCGGGCGCGCGGTCAGCGCGCCCAGCCCGTGAAGCTCTGTCCGACGGTGCGGGTCTTCTCCGCCGTGCGCGGCCGGGTGCCGGTGTCGACCGCGGCCGACACGGCGCGCACCAGCCAGGCGTTGACCGACAGGCCCTCGCGGCTCGCGGCCTCCTCGGCGCGGGCCTTGAGGTGGGCCGGCATGCGCAGGTTGACGCGGGCGGTGCCGCCCTCGTCGCTGTCGGCCGGGGCCGGGGCTCTGAGCGGTTCGGCGGGAACGGTCGGCTCCATGGGGGCGCCACCGTCGGTGGGCGGTGGCGTCACCACGAAGTCGGGGTCGAGCCCGCGCAGCCGTACGTCGACCGAGCCGGGGGCGAGCTCGCGGGTGATCTCGTCCATCGCGGCGGAGAGCACGTTGAGCATGGTCAGCCGGGTCGCCGACTCCAGAGGGGCGATGAGCCGCTCGGCCAGCTCGCCGGCTTCGGCAGCGACCGCGAGTTCGCGGCGGAGGGTGTCGACATACGGGGTGAGGTCCATGACGCCATCATGGCGCCACAGTGGTGCCATCCGCAAGCCCGGGTGGCGCCTCGTGCGGGGTGGGGTGCCGCGACGGGCCGCTTACCTGTGGAAATGCAAAAAGGGTGGTACGAGTCATGGTGATGCCACGCGTGCTCATGCGCTTTTGGGGGCGAGGGGTGGTGCTGAGTGGCACCATGTGGCGCCATATGGCATCGAGCGGCGTCACTTGGTGTCGTGGTGATGCCATGCGGTGCCGTCAAAGAAGACGGCCTGCCACCCCGTCCCCGTACGCTCCCGCACCCGGAAGTGCCCGATCGGCGTCAGCAGCGAGAACAAGCCCGCTGCCGGGCGTCGGCGACGAGGGGTAGCGTTGCAGGCACGAACTACGGCGTGTCGCGCGGAAGTTCTACCCCTGCTCGACATCCTCCACGTTTGAACCCACACCACCGGTATCCCCGCATCCCTGCGGGCCCCGCAGGGGCAGGCGGGCGGACGGGCCTGCGCCCACCCCTTCACGTAGCCGGCCATCTTTGGGTCCGGAGGGCCCGAGACGAAACCGGCGGCCGACCGGGCGCAATGCCGCCCCGCGCACCCCATGCCCGTCATGGGGCGGCTGGGTCACTCGGTGGCGACGGCCCGCCATCTGCGGTGGATGATCTCGCGGAAGCCCGTGTGGTCCGGGTTCCGGGCGACGTGGCGGAGCGACCAGGTGTGCATCGGCTCGAAGTCCTCGTCGGGGTCGGACGCGGTGCACCGCATCGAGAAGGTGACGGCCCGCTCGGCGTCGTAGGCCGGCCGGAGCGTCCACTCCTGGGGTGCCGTGAGGTTCACGCGCCCCACCTGCTCGCGGAGTTCGCGATCTGGACCTTGGCGCTGAGCCGTTCGGCGTCGGTGGCCGGGCGTACGACGTTGCGCTCGGCGTCCCACTCCAGCCCGCCACGGGGCGGACGGAGCTGGAGGCGGGGGCCGTCGTCGGCCATGACCTGGCCGAGCCTGCCCGTGCGGGTGCCGATGACGAAGTCCCCGGGGGAGGGCGGGCAGATGCAGCGGGGAGCGCTGCGGGGGACGAGGTTGATGCCGTGGGCGGAGATCCAGACGTGCACCTCCTCGTTGCCGGGCGGGGGTTCGGCGATGGGCTGCGCGGGAGCGGTGGGCGGCGGGGTGTGTTTTTCGAGTCCGGACCGCACTCGTTGGAGCCACCTGGACAGAAAGCTAGACTCACGCATGTCGCGCTCCTTTGGGTAAGCGTGGCCATGCCCCGGGACCGGTCGCAGCGGTCGCCGGGGTTTCTGCGTGGCACGGAACCTAGCGTATGCGTGTTATGCCATGTCAACGATGGCATGTCTCGACTAGAACGGGATGATGTGCGTAGCGTGTTCATGTGATCGAATTCGCTCCCGATATCCCACGCTGGCGCCAGGTGGCTGACGTGATTCGTCAGCGCATCAAGGACGGGACGTATCCGCCCCGTTCGCGCGTTCCGTCGGTGGTCCAGTTGCAGGAGGAGTTCGGAATTGCCGGGCTGACGAGTCAGAAGGTGCTCCGCGCCCTGCGTACCGAGGGCCTCATCTATACGGAGCCCGGGCTCGGCTCGTTCGTTTCGAAGGGTTAGCAGGCGAACGCCTGTTGGGGCGGCGGGCGGCGGATGTTTTACCGTCCGTTCGTCAACGACGCCCGCACCAGCGCCAGTACGTCCTCGTCCGCCATCCCCAGCGCCCGCGCCTCCGCCACCAGGTCGCGCACGTGCGCCAGCAGGCGCGTACGCCCCGGCGTGGCGGCCTGCGTCACCACCGCGCCCCGGCCCCGGCGCAGCTCGATCAGGCCCTCGTCGCGCAGCTGTTGATAGCCGCGGAGCACCGTGTGCATGTTGATGCCGAGGGACTCGGCGAGCCGCCCGGCGGCGGGCAGGCGCTCGCCGGGGCGCACCGTGCCGTCGCCGATGGCGCCCCGGACGCAGGCGGCGACCTGGTCGCCCAGCGGGAGCGGGGAGTTGGGGTCCACGCGGAAGAGCACCGTCAGCCCCCGGCCCGCCGCGCGGCCAGCGTGTTGAGCAGGGCCGCGCCCGTCGCCGCGTCGTCCACGGTGACGACGAACTCGCCGCCGCTGGTGAGCCGTACGGAGAGCGCCTCGCCGGAGCGCAGTACCAGCCCGCTCGCCCCGGCGGCGGCGCGGTAGCCCCAGCCGCCGAACTCCCGTACGGCGTCCACGTCCCGGCGGGACGCGTCCACCACCCGCTCCAGCGGGATGGTCAGCCGGGGACGCGGGACGACGGAGGAGGCGACGGTGACGCCCCGCCGGTCCACCGTGACCCGGGCCCTGGTCAGGGCGGTCAGGGGCACCCCGAGCACGAGCAGGACGATCGCGGGGAGCGGGCCGTCGAGGAGTCCGAGCACCACGGCCAGGACGAGGGTGCCCGCGCCCACCAGGGGCAGCACGCGGGAGCCGACGTCGTGGGTCCAGGCCGCGGATTCCCCTTCGGAGAGGGGCAGTTGCTCGACCGGCCCGGCGGGCCCGGCGGGTCCGCGCCGGCCGGTGCCCGGCGCGCCCTTGCCGCACAGCAGCCAGCCGGCCCCGCCGGTGAGCGCCGCGACGCCGAGGGCCACCGCCAGCTGCCACCCCGGGAAGCGGACGGCGTGGACGTCGGCGGCGTCCGCGTTGGCGAAGAGCACCGCGGTGAGTGCATGGCCGAGGAGCCCGGCCGTCGCGCAGCCCGCGGCGGCCAGCCCGCGCTGTTGCGTCGGCGTCTGGCGTCCCAGTGTCGTCAGGACGCAGAACAGGGCGGCGCAGCCGGCCAGTACGCCGAAGGCGATGGGCAGGAAGGTGCCGCGGCCGGAGAAGTCGTCCGCCCCGCTGCCGGTGAAGTGCGTGGCCATGGGGTCGGGGATCCGGTCCCCGAGATGGAGGCGGGCCGCCAGGACGGCGGCAGCGGCCAGCACGTAGGCGAAGAGAACGACGAGTACGCGGCGCGTGCCGGACATGACCCCCACCTTCTGTTGATTGTTTGCATAGTAGTAGAAGAATTTCCGGGCGTCAGTACCCCGCCCGGCCCCGCCCCACACCGTCCGGCCGAAAGTCACCTGCGGCGTGAACACGCCGTTGAGCGGCGGCCGTTGCTACCGCTTGCATTGCCCTGCCCAAAGGTGGGCCGGCCGTCGGCCGGTCATGGGGCAGGACGTGGAGGGGATACCTTGCGCAAGCCCAGTGCACGTTCCGGAAAATCCGCGAGAGCCACGGCTCGAAACGGGATCACGGGTGCGGCGGCGCTGATGGGCGCCGCCGCACTCGTCGTGTCGGCCGTTCCCGCGCAGGCGGCGGACCCGGCCCCCGGCAGCGGGCCCGGCCAGGTGATACCGGGGCTGAAGACCGCGACTCCCGCGATGGTCACGGGAATCCGGGAGCCGGCCAAGGCTGACGGCAGCGCGGCCGACGCCGCGCGCGGGCACCTCGCGGCCAAGGAGGACCGGTACCGCATCGCCGACCCGGGGCGCGACCTCAAGCCCCTGCGGACGGTGAACTCCGGGACCACCGAGACCGTGCGGCTCCAGCAGAAGCACAAGGGCGTCGAGGTCCTCGGCGGCCAGTACGTCGTGCGCATGGAGCACAAGAACGGCAAGCGCGTGGTCACCGGCACCTCCGGCAAGTACTTCACCGGGCTGACCACCGGTACCGCGCCCGAGGTCGACGAGGAACTCGCCGTCGACCGCGCCGTCGAGGCCACCGCCACGGCCCTCGGCGCCCGCAGGGCCGGCGTCCGGGCCCCGGACGAGGACGCCGCGTACCCGCTCACCGGCACCGCGCGCGGGCTGGTCGTCCTGCCCAAGGGCCAGGGCGTCCTCACCCAGCACGTCACCGTGCGCGGCTCGGACCCCGCCACGAAGCGGCCGGTGCTGCACGAGGTGTACATCGACGCGCGGTCCGGCCACCCCGTGCTCCAGTACAGCGGCATCAAGACGTTCGGCGGGCCGAAGACGTCGAAGACACCGGACACGTCGAATACGCGGAAGTCCGCCAAGGCCGCCGACGAGCCCGCCGAGCAGCCGACCGTCAACGGCTCCGGCGCCCGGCTGAACGGCAAGAACGTCGATCTCCAGCTGTCCTTCGACGAGCAGCGCAAGGAATACCTCATGCGCGACCGCTCGCGCATGCGTGACAGCAGCAAGAAGGACATCGCCACCTACGACGGCCGGAAGCTGTCCGTCGGTGACGTGTCCGGCACCTGGCCGGACGGCATCAAGGAGTTCGGCTCGCAGACCCCCGCCTTCGGCAAGGAGGCGACCGAGGCCGGCGCGGTGGACGCGCACTGGGCCGCGGGCAAGGTCTACGACTACTACCGCACCGCGCACGGCCGGAACAGCCTCAACGGCCGCGGCGGCCAGATCGACTCCATCGTGGGCGTGAGCTTCTACGGGCTGCCGTACGTCAACGCCTTCTGGGACGGCACCAAGATGGTGTACGGCAACGGTGACCAGGAATACCGCCCGATGTCGTCCGGCCTGGACGTGGTGGGGCACGAGATGACCCACGGCGTCGTCGAGAACTCGGCCAACCTCGTCTACGCGGGCCAGTCCGGCGCCATGAACGAGGCGATAGCCGACTACTTCGGCAACGCGATCAAGACCGACACCCTCGGCATCCCCATGGACAGCCCCGACTCCGGGCTGCTCGGTGACACGCTCTGCCGCACCAAGTCCCCGCGCGAGTGCGCGTTCCGCGACCTCAACGACGGGAGGACCACCTCCAAGTCCTTCCTCGGCGTCGCCTTCGGGACCGACAACGGCGGCGTCCACCTCAACTCCACGATCTTCTCCGGGGCGTTGTGGGACATCCGCAAGGATGTCGGCCGCACGCTCGCCGACAAGGTGGTCTACAAGGCGCTGACCGAGTACATCACGCCGCTGGACGGCTTCACCGAGGGACGCGACGCGGTCCTCGCCGCGGCCAGGGACCTCAAGCTGGACGCCGGGCAACTGCGCGCGGTCGAGCGGTCCTTCAACGCCCATGGCGTCGTCCCCGGCTGGGAGCTCGCCCTCGGCGTGGACTCCGACCAGCTCCTCGGCAAGGTGAACACCGACCAGACCGCCGTCGGCGCGGGCGGCGGCTGGTGGGCCGCGTCCAAGTCCAACGACGACGGCACCGAGGCGTACTCGGTGTGGGCCGGCCGCGTCGACGGCTCCGGTTCGCAGAAGCTGATCAGCCCCAACGACGGCCGCTACCACATCAACCCGGTCACCGACGGAAAGACCGTGGTGTGGGTGGCGTACAAGGCCCGGAACGTGGAGGTCCTCGCCCGGTCGCTGGCCGGCGGGCCGATCAGGAAGCTCTACTCCAACCGGTACGGGTACGCCTCGCTCGCCGTCGAGGGCAAGACCGTCGTCTTCCAGGCGAACGGGCGGCGCGGCAGCTCGCGGGTGCACTACGTCAAGCTCGGTGAGACGGACGCGGTCCGCATCGACCCGGGCCCGGGCCGCTACGCCTCGACGAACCACCCGTCGCTGAGCAACGGCCGCATCGCGTTCGTCAACGAGTACCGCGAGAACGGCAAGGCGAAGCAGACCGTCGAGCTCCTCGACGCCGCCACCGGCAGGCGGAGCGTGGTCCAGGACGTGAACCCGGACCAGCTCCTCGGGCAGACCGCCGTCACCTCCCAGCACGTCTACTGGCTGGCGGCACAGGACGCGGGAGCCGCGGAGACCGCGGTGCGGCGCGTGAACCTGGACGGCACGGGCGCCATCGACGTCAGCCCCGCCAAGGGCAAGGACGCGCTGAGCGGCATCTCGCTGTCGGCCTCGGAGAACGCGGTGACCGTGACGGCGCAGACGGCGGACACCGAGTACCGCAACGAGACCCTGGCCAAGCTCTGGCAGTTCACGCCGGACGGCAAGCACCGGGCGCGGGTCTCCTGCAACCGCGGTGAGCAGCTGTGGGGCGCGGCCGAGAGCGGCACGCGGGTGGTGTGGCTCGACGCCACCACCGGCTACACCGACCTGGTCACGCGGCACCGGCCGGCGGGCAACTGCGGCTGATATGCACTGAGTCGAGACCGTGCCCCCGGCGCCGACGAGCCGGGGGCACGGTCTCGTGCCGGCGGTCAGCCGTCGGCCAGCGCCTGGAGGCGGGTCATCGAGCCGTTGAAACGGTCGTGGTCACCGACGGTCGGGCCGGTGTCGGTGTACTGCCAGAAGGTGTGGAAGCCCCAGCCGCTGGGGAGCTCGCCGGGCGAGGATCCGTACCGCGGGATCCACAGCGGGTTGACCGAGCCGAACGAGCCGTTGTCGCCGGTGCACTGCCGCCACCAGGTGGTGGAGGTGTAGATGACCGCGTCGCGGCCGGTGCGCGCCCGGTAGGTCTTGAAGAAGTCCTTCATCCAGGAGACGAGGGCGCTCGCGCTCATCCCGTAGCAGGTGCCGCCGTACGGGTTGTACTCCATGTCGAGCACGCCCGGCAGGGTCTTCCCGTCGCCGGACCAGCCGCCGCCGTGGTCGACGAAGTAGTTCGCCTGCGCGGCGCCGGAGGAGTGGTCGGGCAGCGCGAAGTGGTAGGCGCCGCGGATCATTCCGGCGCCGTAGGAGCCGTTGTACTGCTGGGTGAAGTAGGGGTTGGTGTAGCCGGTGCCCTCGGTGGCCTTGGTGTAGGCGAAGCGGACGCCGGTGTCCCATAAGGCACCCCAGGGAACGTTGCCGTTGTGGCTGCTGACGTCCACGCCCTCGACGGACGCGGTCACCGGCGGCGGGGTGTCGCGGACGCGGCCGCCCTCGTGGGCGCGGATGGTCGAGCCCAGCCAGTCGCGCTCGGGGTGGGCCGGGCGGGGCGGGACGAAGCCGGACGCCGCCGCCCGGGCGGTGCCGGGCAGGGCGAGGAGCAGGGCGAGGAGGGTGAGCAGGGTCGTCGTGGCGGATCGGGGTCTGGTCATGCCGCCTCCGGTTCCCGTGGGGGTGGGTGTGTTCATGTCATACCCGTCCTGGAGGCGGACGAAAGGGGCGGGCGGTGCCGCAGCCGGTCCGGACCTGCGGAATACTGGCGGGGCTTTTCGACCCCTGCAGAGCCGGAGAGGGCCACCGTGCACCAGACCGACACGCCGTCGCCCGCGGAGGGCGAGGACCAGCCGTTCCTCGCCCTGGAGCGCGAGCTGTCCGTGTTCCTGCGCCGCGCGCGGGCCACCTCCGGTGAGATGGCGCGCGAGGTCCACCCCGAGCTGGAGCCCGCGGCGTACGGACTCCTCGTCCGCCTCGCCGACGCGGGGCGGCAGCGGGCGACGGACCTCGCGGGGTACTTCGGCGTCGGCAAGGCGACGATGAGCCGCCAGCTGCGGGCGCTGGACGAGCTCGGGCTCGTGACCCGTTCCCCGGATCCGGCGGACGGACGGGCATCCCTCATCGACCTCACGGAGGAGGGCCGGGCCCGCTTCGCACGGGTGCGGGAGGCGCGGCGCGGGGAGTACGTACGCCGGCTGGAGGGCTGGGACCGGGGGGAGATCGGCGAGCTGGCGCGGTTGTTGCACCAGTTGAACGTGAGTCTCGGGGGGTAGAGAGCCCCCGCCCCGCCCTTTCACCGTTTCTTGCGCTCCGCGCGGGTGCAACGCGGCTGCGCCGCGTTCGTCCTCAAACGCCGGACGGACTGAATTCGGCGCGCCGATCCAGCCCGTCCGGCGTTTGAGGACAACCGCGCGGAGCGCGATTTCAGGGGTCCAGGGGGCGAAGCCCCCGGTCAACGCGGCAAAGCCGCGTTGCGGGCCCGGGGGCTTGCCCCGGAAGAAACGGTGAAAGGGCGGGGCGGGGAGAAGCAACCACGGCCGCGGAACGCGGCCGAGGTCACAACTCCACGTACACCGCCGACGCATCGTCATGCACCTTCCCCCGCCGAAACGCCTCGCCCCGCACATCCGCCCGCTCCGCCGCCCGCACCCGGTCGATCAGGGCCCGGGGCCCGGACTTCGCCAGCAGGGCCAGGCACTCCGCCCAGTCGCCCGCGCGGAACACCTCCACCCACCGCGAAGCGCCATCGCTCAGCGCGGCCAGGGAGCGCACCCCGGAGCGCGGCACCGCTCCGGCGACCGCCCGCGACACCACCGCCGGATCGGCCGCCGCCGTGAAGAAGCCGCCCTCCGCGTTGCGTTGGGCATCCGTGACAGGGCCGCCGCCCGCCGCGAGCCGGGCGATGCGGTCGTCCAGGACGGCGGTGACGGCACCGTCCGCACCCTCCACCAGGAGCACGGAGTCGGACAGCACCAGATACTCCACCCGCTCCTCGTCCCAGCGCGCCAGCACCACCGTGGCCTGAGGCGTGCGCCGGTGCGCGAGGTCGCACTCGTCCCCATGGGCGGCCGCCGTGCGGACGATCGCCGACGCGAGGCACTCCCGCAGGCTCATCTCCCGCCGGGCGGCGCACAGTTCCACCAGTGCGCCGCCCAAACGCGCCGTGAACCAGGGAACACCGTGCACGCACCCGTCGTCGCCGTCCGGCGGCGGAGTCACCCCGTCCAGCAGGACCAGCGCGCCGCCCCGCC
This sequence comes from Streptomyces sp. AV19, assembly GCF_015999245.1. Taxonomy (GTDB): domain Bacteria; phylum Actinomycetota; class Actinomycetes; order Streptomycetales; family Streptomycetaceae; genus Streptomyces. The sequence goes on from NZ_JAEAMR010000004.1 coordinate 63,584, forward strand.
CGGAGGCGGGCAGGACGGCGGAGACGAAGTCCTCGTCGGGCCGGGACGGGTCACCCGGCCGACCGGCCAGTTCGATGCGCATGGGGCCAGTGTGCACGAGCCGTCGCACGGGCCGTGATTTCCGCGGCGGTTGGCGCGCATCCTTCCGGCGCGCCGGGCGGTTTATCAGGTGGCGGTTGCCGGGGGAGGGCGCGGGGCGCGGACGCGAAACGCGGACGACACCGACGAACACGGCAACTTCCGGGACGGAAGCCCACTCCTTCGAGTGGGCGGGCCGGTGACGGCCGCATGCCCTGCTGCCGTGCTGACAAGGTCCACTTCAGCGCCAGGGGGTGGACGGACGGGACCGACGAGACCACACGAGCGGAATGTGAGCACCGGTGCGGAAGAAGCGGCTTCGGGGCGGCCAGCGAGAACAGCAGACCACGGGCGTGCCCGAGCGCACCGCGCGCGCCCGCAACCGGCTGGCCACGTCCGTCGTGCTCGCCTCGCTGGCGGTCCTGGGGGCGGGGGCCCTGGGCATCGCCGACGCCTCGCGGGACGCCGGTGACTCCGGCCGGCTGGTCCCGCTGGCCGGGGCGGCCGACGACGCGGTGCGGCTGGCCCACACCCTGGCGGACGAGCGCGACGCCACCACGGCGTACGTGGCGGGCGGGCGCGGCGGCGTACCGGCCGCGCTCACCGCGCAGCGGGCCGCGGTGGACCGCAAGCTGGGCGCGTTCCTGACGGCCCGTTCGTCCCGCGCCGCGCTGCCCGCCGCCGTGCGCGAGCGGCTGGAGGAGCTGACCCGGCAGCGCCGCACGGCGCTGACCGGCGACGCCGACGCGCTGACCGTCTTCCGCCAGTACACCGCCACCGTGCAGGCCCTGCACGGCGTCGCGGGCACCCTCGCGGCCCGGCTGCCGGCCCGGGCCGGGACGGGCGACGCGGAGGCCGTGGCGCTGCTCGGCCGCGCCGTCGAGGAGGCGTCCGCCACCCGCGGCCTGCTCCTCGCCGCCCTCGCCGCCCGCGGCGGCCGGCCCGAACTCGCCGCCGCCGCGCAGCAGACCGACACCCGCGAGCGCGCCGCCCTCGCCGACTTCGCCCAACTCGCCCCCGCCAAGGCCAAGGACGCCTACGCCCGGGCGGCGCAGTCCCACGACTCCGTCGCGGCCGAGAGCCGGCTGACCGCCCTGCTCACCGGGCCGCAGCCGCCGTCCGCCGCCCCCGCCGACGCCGAGGAGCTGCGCACGGCGCTGACCGCCCGGCTGGCCAGGATGCGCGGCGTCGAGTCCGACCTCGCCGCCGCCGAGGCCGGCCACCTGGAGCGGGTGCGGGACCGGGACGTCACCGCGCTGCGCACCCGGGCCGGGCTCGTCGGCGCGTGCTTCCTCGTCGCCCTGCTGGCGGGCGTGCGCTCCACCCGCTCGGTGACCCGGCCGCTGGCCGCCCTGCGGCTCGGCGCCCGGCGCGTCTGCGCCGACCCGGCGGCCCGCGAGCCGGTGTCCGTCAAGGGGTGCGACGACGAGTTCGCCGAGATCGCCCGGTCGGTCAACGTGCTGCACGGCACGGTCGTACGGCAGCGCGAGCGCATCGACCTGCTGGAGGGCGAACGCGCCCGGCTGGACGGCGCCCGGCAGGACCTGGCCGTGGAGCGCGACGCCCTGCGCGAGCGCGACCGGCAGCGGGACGCCGAGGCCGCCCGCACCGCCGGGCGCGCGCACAGCACCTGCGCGAGCCTGTCGCTGCGCACCTTGGGCCTCGTCGAGCGGCAGCTGACCGTCATCGAGGCGATGGAGGCCCACGAGGCGGACCCCGACCGGCTGGACGTCCTCTTCAAGCTCGACCACCTCGCCACCCGGATGCGCCGGCACAGCGAGAACCTGCTGGTCCTCGCCGGGTCCGAGCACGCCGGCGGGCACGCGGGGGCGGTGCCGCTGCTGGACGTGCTGCGCGCCTCCGTCAGCGAGATCGACCGCTACGAGCGGGTGCGCATCCAGTCGCTGCCCGCCCGCGCCCAGCTCGCCGGCTTCGCCTCGGACGACATCAGCCACCTGGTGGCCGAACTCCTGGAGAACGCCACGGCGTTCTCGCCGCCGGACGTGCCGGTGCAGGTCTCCGGCTGGCTGCTGGAGAACGGCGACGTGATGCTCTCCATCCAGGACGAGGGCATCGGCATGGCCCCCGACCGGCTGGAGGAGATCAACTCCCTGCTGGCGCAGGGCGACCCGGAGCCGCCGGGCGCACGGGTCCCCGGCCACGCGGACGACGCCGTGATGGGCCTCGGCCTGTACGTCGTCGCGCGGCTCGCCGCCCGGCACGCGGTCCGCGTGCAGCTGCGCGAGCAGCGGCCCGGCGGCATCACGGCCGTCGTGGTGCTGCCCGCCCGGCTGCTGCCCGCCGCACCGCCGGCCGTCACCGACCCGCAGGCCGCGCCGCCGGTCCCGGGCACCTCGACCGCGCCCCCCGTCCACTTCCCGGGCGCGGCCGCCGAGGCCAACTCCCACCAGCTTCCCGGACGTTCACGGCGCATGGCGGGCTTCGCCCCGCAGCCCGTGGCGTCCGGCCCGCCGGACGAGGCGACCATCCAGCTGATCGTCCCGCCCGGGGTGCGGTCGGTGGTGCCGGAGCAGCGTCCGGCCGCCCCCGGACCCCACCCCGGACCCCAGGCGGCCGTCGGCCGGCACGCCAGGCCGCCGGCCCCGGAACCACCGCCGTCCCATGCCGGCGCCATGACCGGCAACGGGCTGCCCAAGCGCACCCCCCGCACCGTTCCGCAGCCGCCGCCGGTGCAGCGGATGCGCAGGGGCGTGGACGCGGAGGCGCTGCGCGCCAAACTCGCCGGCTTCCAGCAAGGGGCTCGGGAGGGACGGCGCGACGTGGCGCAGGAGCTCGCCGGGCAGCGTGAGAGTGATCAGCGTCGAGCCGGGACGCCGAACGACGGCGGCGATGTCGAGGAGGCACGCGGTTGACTGCATTTTCCGGAGGGGCGACCCCCGTCACCCCCATCGTCACCGGCCCGCACGGCGGCGCCGGCTACGGGCTGAGCCACGAGGCCCGCAACCTGCACTGGCTGCTGACCGACGTGGTCGAGGAGGTGCCCGGCGTCCGGTCGGTCGCCGTCGTCTCCTCCGACGGTCTGCTGCTGCTCTCCTCCGACCCGGAGGGGCAGCGCGTCGGCGGGAGCCTGCCGGAGGGCCCGCGGCACTCCACGGCCGACCTCGCCACCATCGTCGCGGGCCTGGGCAGCCTGACCACCGGGGCCGCGGCGCTGATGGACGGGGGCACGGTCAAGCAGACGATGGTGGCCATGGAGGAGGGCAGCCTGTTCGTGATGACCATCAGCGACGGGTCACTGCTCGGCGTCCACACCACGCCGGACTGCGACATGAGCGTCGTCGCCTACCACATGGCGCTCTTCGTCGGCCGGGCCGGGCACGTGCTCACCCCCGAACTCCGCAGGGAGCTGCGGCAGTCGGTGGAGGCCGTCCGGTGAGCGGAACGCGCACCTCGGCGCGCGTGCGCCCGTATTCGTTCACCGGCGGGCGCCCCCCGTGCGGACACGTCCTCCAGCTGGAGACCTTCGTGCAGGCCCCGCCCCCCACGGCGGACGGGGAGGGATTCATCGCCCGGGCGCTCCCGGAGGTCCGCGCCATCGTCGGCCTGTGCCGCGGACTGCGCTCCGTCGCCGAGGTCTCCGCGCTGCTCAAGATGCCGCTGGGCGTGGTCCGCGTCCTCCTCGGCGACTTGGCCGACCAGGGAAGAATCCGCGTCTACGGCCCCGGTCACGGCACCGGCCGGCCCGACCGCGCGCTGCTCGAAAGGGTGCAGTGTGGACTTCGCAGGATCTGACACCATAACGGGACCGGAACCGGCCCGGGAGAAGCCGGACCCCGGCCGCACCCGGGCCCCCGCCGCCACGAAGATCGTCGTCGCGGGCGGCTTCGGCGTCGGCAAGACGACGTTCGTCGGCTCGGTCTCGGAGATCACCCCGCTGCGCACCGAGGCCGTGATGACGATCGCCGGCGAGGAGGTGGACGACGCCGTCGCCGTCCCGGAGAAGGACACCACCACCGTCGCCATGGACTTCGGGCGGATCACGCTCGAACCGGACCTGGTCCTCTACCTGTTCGGCACGCCGGGCCAGAAACGGTTCTGGTTCATGTGGGACGACCTGGTGCGCGGGGCCATCGGCGCGGTGGTCATGTGCGACACCCGGCGGCTGGAGGACTGCTTCCCGGCCCTCGACTACTTCGAGAGCAGCGGCCTGCCGTACATCGTCGCCGTCAACCACTTCGAGGGCACGCCCCGGTACGAGGCGGAGGCGGTGCGCGAGGCGCTGTCCCTGGCCACCGGCATCCCGGTGCTGATCATGGACGCCCGGAAGCGGATCACCGTGGTCGAGTCCCTGCTGACGCTCGTCGGCCGCGCCCTCGACGTCACCCCCGAACCGGGCTACCGCGTTCCCCCGGGGGGCGCCGCCCCCCGCAGCGGCTTCGCCGCGGGCCGGACCCCCGGCCACTGTGCCGCCCCGGGGGACACCCTCCGGACCCCCGGCCGCGACCACGGGTCCACGGGGCACGCCGGACCGGCGATGCGAGGCGAAGCCCAGTAACACGGCGCACGACAGGGATCCACGAGACAGGGAGCCATGCGACGGATCCTCATAGTCGGGGCCGGCCAGTCCGGCCTCCAGCTCGCCCTCGGCCTCCAGGCCCGGGGGTACGACGTGACGCTCGTCTCCAGCCGTACGGCCGACGAGACGCGCTCCGGGCGGGTCACCTCGACCCAGGTCATGTTCGCCTCCGCCCTCGCCCGCGAGCGCGAGCTCGGCCTCGACTTCTGGAGCGGCCGCGCCCCGCGCATCGAGGGGCTCGGCGTCTCGGTGGCCGGGCCGCCCGGCCCGGGCGGGACAGGGCGGGTGCGGCGCATCGTCGACTGGGTCGGCCGCCTGGAGGGCTGCGCCCAGTCCGTGGACCAGCGGCTGAAGATGGCCGGCTGGCTGGAGACCTTCGCCGCGCGCGGCGGCCGGCTCGTGGTGCACGGCGTCTCGGCCTGCGACCTCGACTACTTCGCGCGCCGCTACGACCTGGTGCTGGTCGCCGCGGGCAAGGGCGAACTGGCCGGCCTCTTCCCCCGGGACGCGGCCCGCTCGCCGTACACCGCCCCGCAGCGCTGCCTCGCCCTGGCGTACGTGCACGGCCTGGGCCCGCGCCCGGAGCACCCGGAGTACGACGCGGTGCGCTGCAACATCGTGCCGGGCGTGGGGGAGTTGCTGGTGATACCCGCGCTCACGCTGTCCGGCCGGGCCGACATCCTCTTCTGGGAGGGCCTGCCCGGCGGGCCGCTCGACGTCTTCCGCACGGTGGACGGCCCCGCCGAGCACCTGGCGCGGATGCTGGCGCTGGTGGAACGGTTCACGCCGTGGGAGTACGGGCGGGCCACCGAGGTCGAACTCACCGACGCGGGCGCCACGCTGGCCGGCCGCTACACGCCGGTCGTCCGCGACCCGGTCGGGCGGCTGCCGTCGGGCGGGCTCGTGCTGGGGGCCGGCGACGCGGTCGTCGTCAACGACCCGGTCACCACGCAGGGCGCCAACTCGGCGGCCCGGTGCGCCGCTTCGTACCTGGAGTCGATCGTGGAGCACGGGGACGAGCCGTTCGACGAGGCGTGGATGCGCTCCGCGTTCGACCGCTGGTGGGCGGCGGACGCCCGGCACGCCACGCGGTGGACCAACGCGATGCTGGCCCCCGCGCCCGGCCACCTGCGGCGGCTGATCGGCGCCGCGGCCGGGCTCCAGCCGGTCGCCGACCGCTTCGCCAACGGCTTCGCGGACCCCGCCGACTTCGAGGGCTGGCTCTTCGAGGAGGCGGCGGCGGAGGCGTATCTGCGGGAGGTGGTGCGGGAGGTCAGCCCGTCCCCGTCCGGCGCGTGAGCGCGGGGGCGCTCTCCAGGAGGACGGGCAGGGGCGGGGCGAGCGGATCGTCGCCCGCGTCCGGTCGTACGGCCCCCAGCAGCGGGTTGGCGGCGATCGGCGAGAGCCGCACCGTCGTGCCCGGCCGGGGCGCCTGTATGACCTTGCCGTCGCCGACGTAGAGGGCCACATGGGTGGCGCCCTGGAAGTAGACCACCAGGTCGCCGGGGCGCAGCCGGTCCAGCGGCACCTTGGGCAGCGACCGCCACTGCTCCTGGCTGGTGCGGGGGATGGCGCTGCCCGCGTGGGCCCAGGCCTGGGAGGTGAGGCCCGAGCAGTCGAAGGACGCCGGGCCCGCCGAGCCCCACACGTAGGGCTTGCCGAGCTGCTGGTAGGCGAAGTCGACGGCCATCGCGCCGTGCTGCGTGGGCGGGGGCGGCGGGCCGCCGGCCAGGGGGCGTGCCGGGACGTCGTGCTCCTCCAGGCGCCGCAGCTCGGCCAGTTGGGCCGGGGTCAGCGCGGCGAGCAGCTTCTCCACCTCGTCGAGCCTGCCGCGGGCGGTGTCGCGCTGCTTCTGCTTCCGCTCGGCGAGGCCGATCTGGACGTCGAGGGCCTCGCGGGCCCGGCGGGCGAGCCCCGAGATGCGCTGCGCGCCGTCCGCGAGCCTGCCGAGGGTGCCGGCCCGGCGGCCGGCCGCGCGCCTGAGCTCGTGGCGGCGGTCCAGCGCGGGCTGCGGGTCGGCGGTGAACAGGAAGGTGACGACGGGGGAGAGGGCCTCGGCGGTGCCCCGGTACTGCTCGCGGGCCAGCCGGCCCGCCTCGTCGCGGCTGTCGGCCAGGTCGGTCCTGGCCCGGGCCAGCTCCTCCTCCGAGCGGGCGACCGCCGCGCGCTGCAGGCGCAGCTTCGCGTCGGTGGCCTCGTACGCCTTCGTCGCCTCCTCGGCGGACCGGTGGAGGGTGCGCAGCCGGCCGAGCAGGGTGCTGACGGACTGGCCGGGCGGCGGGTCGGCGTGGCCGCGGGGGGCGGGGGCGGACAGGGTGACGGCGGCGGTCAGCAGCACGGCGCACAAGCGACGCACCAGCCGTCCTGACGGCCGTCCTGACACGGGTTCACCTCCGGGGCCGGGGTCCGGTCGGACCTCGGGAGGATCGTGTCATGCGGCAGTAGCACTATTGGTGCGTATTGGCCACGCCTGGGCCCGAAACCGCCCAATGCGGTCAATCTGCCGGACGGTTGGTTGCCGGTCGCGACCAGGGCCACCGCGGGCCGGTGCTCCGCCGCCCCTCGGGGTCGTGGACGTACTTCCAGCCCCTCGGCAGCCCGAGCCGGCGCGTGGTGCCGGCCTGGACCCGCCGGTAGACCAGGACGGTGGGCGGACCGCCGTCCGCGTCGGGCACCGGCACCTCGTAGACCTTGGGCGGATGCCCCGTGGGCCCCAGCAGCACCGGCAGTACCCGTCCGTCCAGGGGCCCGCCCTCGAAGGGCACGTCTTCGCTTCGCACGCCCCGAGCCTACGGGCGCGGGATCAGGTTTCCGGCCTCCGTGAGCAGCGCCACCGTCCGCCGCGCCAGGGACGCGGCCGCGCCGTCGGCCGGCTCCAGGGCGAGCGCCGCCGCGGCCACCCGCGCCGTCTGCCCGTCGTGCGCGGCGGTCGCCAGCAGCAGCGCCACGAAGTGGTCCACCAGCCAGTCGCGCAGCTCCTCCACCGCCGGCTGCTTGCCCTCGTCCAGCCAGGTCAGCGACGCCCCCTCGACCGCGGTGATCCACGTACGGACCGCCATCCGCAGCCGCACCCCCGGCTCCGGCACCCGCAGGTGCGCCAGGATGTGCCCCGCGGCGCCGCGCCGCACCTCGTCCACGATCGCCCCGGTCCGGGACGTCGCCACGACGCTGCCGCTGCGCAGCAGCGCGCTGAACCCGGCGTCGTGCTCGTCCACGAAGGCCAGGTAACGGTCGAGGGCTCCCGCCAGCCGCCCGGTGAGCGGCCCTTCCTGCGGTACGGCGAAGCACTGCGTGAGCTCCTCCACGGCGCTGCGCAGCGCGGCCTCGTACAACTGCGTCTTTCCGCCCGGGAAGTAGCGGTAGACCAGCGGCCGGGAGACCTCGGCGGCGACGGCGACGTCGTCCAGCGAGACGTCCTCGGGCGAACGGTGCGCGAAGAGCCCGAGGGCGGCCCGGATCAACTGCGCGCGGCGCCGCGCGACGTCGAGGCGACGGTAGGAGGCGGGGGCGCTGTTGCTGCCGGTCATGCGGGCAGGGTAGTGGGTGGGGCGCATACGCGCCCCGGCCCGGCCTGCGACGGCTCCCCTACGCCAGCAGCCCCGAGCTGCGCCAAAGCCTCCGTCCGACCCCCCTCAACACCCCGATCTCCTCCAGGAAATCCGTCAACCGCCGCGCCCCCGCCTGCATCACATCCCGCCGATGCCCACTCGCCCGCACCTGCGCCACCGCCTCCCCCCGGTCCAGCCCCACATTCGTGTACACCGCCGGATTGACGAACGCGACCGAGAACACCCGAGCCGCCTCCCCGCACGTCACCCGCGTCAGCTCCGCCTCCCAGCGCGGACAGCTCCGCATCTGCCGCCGCAGCTCCTCCCGCGCGTACCGCACGTGCCGCGCCTCCTCCACCACATGGATCCGCGTGACACCGCGCATCAGCGTCTGCACCCGCTCGTCGGGGAACGTCAGCCGCTGCATGTAGTCGAGGATCTCCTCGCCGAGCAGTGTGCACGCGAACGAACCCGGCGTCGTCGAGACGGTCTTGAGGATCCGCGCCAGGTTGTGGTGCAGCCGGGGAACGGGGTACGTGGGCGCGCCACTGCGCTCGATCAGCCGGGCGAACATCTTGGAGTGCCGGCACTCGTCCGCTATCTCGGTCAGCGCGTACCGCACGTGCGCACTGGTCACGGGCTTGTCATAGATGTGCCGGACCAGCAGCTGCATCAGGATGATCTCGAACCAGATGCCCAGCGAGGCCAGCGACGCCGCCTCGTGCCGGGCGAGTTCAAAGCGCTGCTCCTCCGTCATCCGCCGCCACAGCGGCGTCCCGTAGAGGGAGACGAGCTCGGGCGGCCAGTACCACTTGCCCTCCTCCGGCGGCGCGTCCCAGTCGAGCTCGGTGTCCGGGTCGAAGGAGTGCCTGGCCGAGGACTCCAGCAGCCGCCGGGCGACCTGCTCACGGTCCTTGAGCGGCCCGAGCGCGTCGCCGTCCGCGATGTCCGTCACGGCTGCCGCCGATATCCCAGGTGTCCGTTCTGCCATGACCGATCCCACCTCACTTGCGGGTTACCCGGAGTCACTCGCTTATGAGACTACTTGTCAGCAAGCCAGTCAATCCCCGGGACGTCGCGAAGGATTGGCGTCCCTTCGCTCTCCGTGCGACGAGCGGTTCCAACGGGCCCATGGGGACAGGGGAGTCCCGGAGCCGGCCGGCCGGTTCGACGCCCGGCGCTTCGTGGCCGACCCTCGGGGCGAGGACGTGGACGTTCCGGGAGAAGATGGAGCGCGAAGGCCGGAAGAGTGGGCGCCGTACGGTGATTGAGGACTTTTCAGGCACTTGGTGCCTGCTTTGTCACTGTTTTGTGAGCGATACCGCATAAGGGAACGACTTGCGGTACAAGCACGTCTTCGCGGGCAGGGTACAGACAGGCGTGCGAGGGAGTGGGGATCGTTTATGACGCAATCTACCGGGCGGAGGCGGCACATCGCGGTGGCGGCCACGTCGGGACTGGCGCTCCTCGGGCTGATACTGGGCTCGGTGGCGATGGCCGGCCAGAGCTCGGACGACGGGGGGAGCGGGCGGGTCTCCGCGGACGCGCCGGCCGCGAAGACCCCGCGCGAGCGGGGCAGGGCCGCCGAACCCGACGCGGGCGGCCCGGTGTCGGAGGAGATCTCGCACGACAGCGAGAGCAGCGGCAAGGTCGTCAACATCACCATCGACGACGGTCCGGACCCGGTCTGGACCCCCAAGGTGCTCGAACTGCTCCGGCGCAGCAGCGTCAAGGCGACCTTCTGCATGATAGGTCCGCGCGCCAAGGAGTACCCGTCGCTCGTGAAGAAGGTCGTCGCCGACGGCCACCGGCTCTGCGACCACTCCATGGACCACAACACCGCCATGGACAAGCGCCCCGAGCCCTACCAGGCGAGCCAGATCCTCGACGCCCAGAAGCTGATAGAGGACGCCGCCGGCGACGGGACGAAGGTGCGCTACTACCGCGCCCCCGGCGGCGCCTTCACCCCCTACAGCCGCAAGGTCGCCGCCGCCCACGGCATGCGCCCGCTCGGCTGGCAGGTGGACAGCCGCGACTGGCAGCGCCCGGGGACGGCCCGCATCGTGGCCAACGTCAAGCGGGAGGTGGCCGACGGCCCCACGATCCTCTTCCACGACGCGGGCGGCGACCGCAGCCAGACGCTGGCCGCGATGGAAGAAACGCTTCCCTGGCTGAAGCAGCAGGGCTACGGCTTCGGCTTCCCGAAGATCTGACCCCCTGGAACCCGAACCACCGAATCGTTCCGGCGCCTTCAGGCCGAGACTTCCCCAAGTCCGGCCTGCGCGCCGTGCGTTCGTATCTCGTCGCGCATGCAAAAGGCCCGTTCCGAAGAATTCGGAACGGGCCTTCACGGTGCGCTCGGCAGGATTCGAACCTGCAACCTCTTGATCCGTAGTCAAGTGCTCTATCCGTTAAGCTACGAGCGCGCGTTGCGAGAACAACTTTACACGCTCGCGGGACCCGCGATGACCACGAGCAGGGCGATTGCGGCAGCGAGTGCTGTGATGGGCGTCACGCCATCGATCATCGCCGCAAACGTCATGGAATACGCAAAGACCCCGCACCAGCCTTGCAGCTGATCGCGGGGTCTTTCGGCACTTCTTTTTCGAAGTGCCCCCGGCAGGATTCGAACCTGCGCACACGGCTCCGGAGGCCGTTGCTCTATCCCCTGAGCTACGGGGGCGTGTCTTCCGTTCGCGGTCTCGCTCGCGGCGACAGGAAGAACACTACCAGCTCCGGGCGGGTGATCCGTAACGGGTTGCCGGGCGGGGGCCGGGGGTGCTCGCCCGCGGGGGGCGGAAGTGCCGAAAAGCCGGACGCGGCGCCGGTCACGCGCCTACTCTCGGGGTGTGCCTGGCTTGTCCGGCCGGGTCCTTGTTGTCGACGACAACAGGGTCATCCGGCAGTTGATCAGGGTCAATCTCGAGCTGGAGGGCTTCGAGGTCGTGACCGCGGCCGACGGTGCCGAGTGCCTGGAGATCGTGCACAGCGTGCGCCCGGACGTCGTGACTCTGGACTTCGTCATGCCCCGGCTCGACGGGCTGCGGACGGCCGCGCGGCTGCGGGCCGACGCGCGCACGCGGCACATACCCGTCGCCATCATCAGCGCCTGCACCCAACTCGAGGTGGAGAGCGGGCGGTCGGCGGGGGTGGACGCGTTCCTGGCGAAGCCGTTCGAGCCCGCGGAGCTGGTGCGGATGGTGCGCAGACTGCGGCGTGGCCGTGGGGGAGCGGGGGAGGCGGGGCTGACGGAGGGCGCCGCGCCGGGGGATGCGGAGCCGGTCGTACGGCCGGCGGGGTAGCCGGGCAAAAGGAGAGGAAACCGGTTGGCGGAGTGACCCACCTCCTCCCCTAGGGTGGACCCCGTGACCCCCGCCGATCTCTCCCGCACCGTGCTGCACGCCGTGCGTCGCGCCGTCGAGGCCGACGAGCTGCGTGCCGTGGTGCCGGCGACGGCCGGAGTGCGGGTGCCACCCCGGCCGGGGTGCGGCGACTACGCCACCAGCATCGCGCTGCGGCTGGCCAAGGACAGCGGGCGGCCCGCCCGGGACGTGGCCGAGGTGCTGCGCCGCCGCCTGGCCCAGGAGCCGGGCATCGCCCGGGTCGAGATCGCCGGGCCGGGATTCCTCAACATCACCCTCGACGGCCCGCCCGGCGGACGGATCGTGCGGGAGGCGCTCGTACCGCAGCAGGGGAGCGAGCCGCTGCCGCTGTGCCCCCCGGACGCGCTCGTGCGACGACTCGGTTCCGACGCCGCCCGCTGGAGCCTGCTCTGCCCCCCCGGCCTCGACCGCGACCTGCTCCTCGTCCAGCGCGAGGACAACCCCCTCTTCCGGGTGCGCTACGCGCACTCCCGGTGCCGCGCGCTGCTGCGCAACGCGCGCGACCTGGGTTACGCCCCGGAGGTCACGGAGGCCTACGACGAGGCGGACGCCCCGCTGCTGACCGCCCTCGCCGACCACCCCCGCATCGTCTCCGCCCGCGACCCCGAGCGGCTCGCCCGCGCGCTGGAGCGCCTGGCCGACGCGTTCCTGCGCTGGCAGACGTCCTGTACGCCGCTGCCCCGCGGCGACGAGAAACCCTCGGTCGTCCACCGCGCCCGCCTGGCCCTCGCCGAGGCCACGGGAACGGTGCTCGCAGACGGCCTCGACCAGCTCGGCATCACCGCACCCGCACACCTCTGAGCACCTCCGAGGGGATCGCACCATGAGCCGCTCCGCCCACCCCGCCGGGCCCCGCTACGCCGACGTCCTGCCCGAGGCCCACCACCTCGCTCCGCCCGCCGACCTCAACACCCTCGACCCGCGCGTCTGGTCCCGCACCGTCTCCCGCGACGCCGCGGGCACGGCCACCGTCGGCGGACTGGACGTCAAGCACCTGGCCGAGGAGTTCGGGACGCCCGCCTACTTCCTCGACGAGGACGACTTCCGGGCCCGCTGCCGGGCCTGGCGCGAGGCCTTCGGCACGGACGCCGACGTCTTCTACGCGGGCAAGGCCTTCCTCTCCCGCGCCGTCGTGCGCTGGCTGACCGAGGAGGGGCTCAACCTCGACGTCTGCTCCGGCGGCGAGCTCTCCACCGCGCTCGCCGCGGGCATGCCCGCCGAGCGCATCGCCCTGCACGGCAACAACAAGTCCGCCCGGGAGATCACCCGCGCCGTCGAGGCCGGCGTCGGGCGGATCGTCGTCGACTCCTTCCAGGAGATCGTGCGCGTCGCCCACATCGCCCAGAAGGCCGGCAAGCGGCAGCGGGTGCAGATCCGCGTCACGGTCGGCGTCGAGGCGCACACCCACGAGTTCATCGCCACGGCCCACGAGGACCAGAAGTTCGGCCTCCCGCTGGCCGGCGGGCTGGCCGCCGAGGCCGTGCGCCGGGCCCTCAAGCTGGACGGGCTGGAGCTCGTCGGCATCCACTCGCACATCGGCTCGCAGATCTTCGACACCTCCGGCTTCGAGGTCGCGGCCCGCCGCGTCGTCGGACTGCTGGCCGAGGTCCGCGACGAGCACGGCGTCGAGCTGCCGGAGATCGACCTCGGCGGCGGCCTGGGCATCGCCTACACCCCCGAGGACGACCCGCGCGAGCCGCACGAGATCGCCACCGCGCTGCGCGCCATCGTCGAGCGCGAGTGCGCGGCCGCCGGACTGGCCGTGCCGCGGCTGTCCGTCGAGCCGGGGCGCGCCATCGTGGGCCCCACCGCCTTCACGCTCTACGAGGTGGGGACGGTCAAGGAGCTGCCCGGACTGCGCACCTACGTCAGCGTCGACGGCGGCATGTCCGACAACATCCGTACCGCGCTGTACGACGCGGAGTATTCGGTGGCCCTGGTCTCCCGCACCTCGACGGCCGCCCCGATGCTCTCCCGCGTCGTCGGCAAGCACTGCGAGTCCGGCGACATCGTCGTGCGCGACGCCTTCCTTCCCGCGGACCTCGCCCCCGGCGACCTGATCGCCGTGCCCGCGACCGGCGCGTACTGCCGGTCCATGGCGAGCAACTACAACCACGCGCTGCGCCCGCCCGTCGTGGCGGTCAAGGACGGCACGGCGCGAGTGATCGTCCGACGCGAGACCGAAGAGGACCTGCTCCGGCTCGACGTCGGCTGACGGAACCGCCGAACGGAAGGCGGGGTCTCGGATGCTGGACGCGGTGGGGAACCACCCGTCCGGTGAGTGAGACTGTGTATTACTCAAGATGTACGAGAAACGAGGTCGCATGATGCGAACGCGTCCGCTCAAAGTGGCGCTGCTGGGCTGTGGGGTAGTCGGCTCCGAGGTGGCGCGCATCATGACGACGCACGCGGACGACCTCACGGCGCGGATCGGGGCCCCCGTCGAGCTGGCCGGCATCGCGGTCCGCCGCCCGAGCCGGGTCCGCGCCGGGATCCCCGCGGAGCTGATCACCACCGATGCGACGGCCCTGGTCAAACGGGGTGACATCGACGTCGTCGTCGAGGTCATCGGCGGTCTGGAGCCGGCCCGCGGGCTGATCACCACCGCCTTCGAGCACGGCGCGAGCGTCGTCTCCGCCAACAAGGCGCTGCTCGCCGAGGACGGCGCCGCGCTGCACGCCGCCGCGGAGCAGCACGGCGTGGACCTCTACTACGAGGCCGCCGTCGCCGGCGCCATCCCGCTGGTCCGGCCGCTGCGCGAGTCCCTGGCCGGCGACACGGTGAACCGGGTGCTGGGCATCGTCAACGGCACCACCAACTTCATCCTCGACAAGATGGACACCAGCGGCGCCGGCTACTCCGAGGCGCTGGACGAGGCCACCGCGCTGGGGTACGCCGAGGCCGACCCCACCGCGGACGTCGAGGGCTTCGACGCCGCCGCGAAGGCCGCGATCCTGGCGGGCATCGCCTTCCACACCCGGGTCCGGCTGGACGACGTCCATCGCGAGGGCATGACGGAGGTCACGGCCGCCGACTTCGCCTCCGCGAAGCAGATGGGCTGCACCATCAAGCTGCTGGCGATCTGCGAGCGGGCCGCCGACGGCCGGTCGGTCACCGCCCGGGTGCACCCGGCGATGATCCCGCTGACCCACCCGCTCGCCTCGGTGCGCGAGGCGTACAACGCGGTGTTCGTCGAGGCCGAGGCGGCCGGGCAGCTGATGTTCTACGGCCCGGGCGCCGGCGGCTCGCCGACCGCCTCCGCGGTCCTCGGCGACCTGGTCGCCGTCTGCCGCAACAAGCTGGCCGGGACCACCGGCCCGGGCGAGTCCGCGTACACCCGGCTGCCGGTGAGCCCGATGGGCGAGGTGGTCACGCGGTACCACATCAGCCTCGACGTCGCCGACCGGCCGGGCGTCCTCGCGCAGGTCGCGACGGTCTTCGCCGAGCACGGCGTCTCCATCGACACCGTCCGCCAGCAGGGCAAGGACGGCGAGGCGGCGCTGGTCGTCGTCACCCACCGGGCCGCCGACGCCGCGCTGTCGGCCACGGTCGAGGCACTGCGCAGGCTGGACACGGTGCGCGGGGTCGCGAGCATCATGCGCGTTGAGGGCGAGTAGGGAAGCAAGAGGAACGATGTCGATGTCTGCGAACAACGCCGCCACCCGTCAGTGGCGGGGCATCATCGAGGAGTACCGCGACCGGCTGCCGGTCACGGCGGCCACGCCGGTGGTGACCCTGCGCGAGGGCGGTACGCCGCTGGTGCCCGCGCAGGTGCTCTCCGAGCGCACCGGCTGTGAGGTCCATCTGAAGGTGGAGGGCGCCAACCCCACGGGTTCCTTCAAGGACCGCGGCATGACGATGGCCATCTCGCGCGCCAAGGAGGAGGGCGCGAAGGCCGTCATCTGCGCCTCCACGGGCAACACCTCGGCCTCCGCCGCCGCCTACGCGGTGCGGGCGGGCATGGTGTGCGCCGTCCTCGTCCCCGAGGGCAAGATCGCGCTCGGCAAGATGGGCCAGGCGCTGGTGCACGGCGCGCGCATCCTCCAGGTCGCCGGAAACTTCGACGACTGCCTGGACCTGGCGCGCGGCCTGGCCGACAACTACCCGGTGGCGCTGGTCAATTCGGTCAATCCGGCGCGTATCGAGGGCCAGAAGACGGCGGCCTTCGAGATCGTCGACGCGCTCGGCGACGCCCCGGACATCCATGTGCTGCCGGTGGGCAACGCGGGCAACATCACCGCCTATTGGCGCGGGTACCGGGAGTACGCCGCCGACGGCATCGCCTCCCGCACCCCGCGCATGTGGGGCTACCAGGCCTCGGGCTCGGCGCCAATCGTGCGCGGTGCCCCGGTGAAGGACCCGCACACCATCGCCACGGCCATTCGCATCGGCAATCCCGCCTCGTGGAAGTTCGCCGAGCAGGCGCGCGACGAGTCGGGCGGCCGCATCGACGAGGTGACGGACCGTCAGATCCTCGCCGCCTACCGGCTGTTGGCCGCGCAGGAGGGCGTCTTCGTCGAGCCCGCCTCGGCGGCGAGCGTCGCCGGCCTGCTCAAGGCGGCCGAGGAGGGCGAGGTCGACCCGGGCCAGCGCATCGTCTGCACGGTGACGGGCAACGGGCTCAAGGACCCCGACTGGGCGGTGGCCGGTGCCCCGCAGCCGGTCACGGTGCCGGTGGACGCGGCGGTGGCCGCGGAGCGGCTCGGCCTCGCGTAACCCGCCCTCGGGTCATCCGGCCCCGGCGCAACGCCGCAGGTCACAAGTCCGGAGAAAGTCCGGCAAAGCCGACGAGGGGGCACAGGTTGGCGTGCGACACGCATCGCGCGCCGCCTGTGCGCCCTATGTCGCCACAGAACCTTCCTTCGATAGGCTGTCCTCACTCCGCCCCGTCGCAGAACCGAGCCGCCCACCATGCGGTGTCGTCGTCGCGGCCCTTGCGGATGTCGCACGCCCTACCAAGGCCACATCAAGGAGAGTCATCGAGCGATGGCCGGTCCCGCCTTCCGCGCCGCCGCCGTCCGAGTGCGCACCCCTGCCACCAGCGCAAACCTCGGTCCCGGCTTCGACGCCCTCGGTCTGTCCCTGGGCCTCTACGACGACGTCGTGGTCCGGGTGGCCGAATCCGGGCTGCACGTCGACATCGCCGGTGAGGGTGCCGATTCCCTCCCGCGCGACGAGAGCCACCTGCTCGTACGGTCCCTGCGCACCACGTTCGACCTGCTGGGCGGCCAGCCGCGCGGCCTCGAAGTGGTCTGCGCCAACCGCATCCCGCACGGCCGCGGTCTGGGCTCCTCGGCCGCCGCGATCTGCGCGGGGATCGTCGCCGCCCGGGCGGTGACGATAGGCGGGGCCGAGCGGCTCGGCGAGACGGCGATGCTGGACCTGGCCACCGAGATCGAGGGCCACCCCGACAACGTCGCCGCGTGTCTGCTCGGCGGCTTCACCCTGGCCTGGATGGACGCGGGGGTGGCCCGGGCCGTTCGGATGGACCCGGTCGGTTCCATCGTTCCGGTGGTCTTCGTCCCCGGCCGGCCGGTGGCCACCGAGACCGCGCGGGGGCTGCTGCCGCGGCAGGTCCCCCATGTGGACGCCGCGGCCAACGCCGGACGGGCGGCGCTGCTGGTCGAGGCGCTGACGCGGCGCCCCGAGCTGCTGCTGCCGGCCACCGAGGACCGGCTCCACCAGGAGTACCGCGCCCCGGCGATGCCGGAGAGCGTGGCCCTGGTCAACCGGCTGCGGGCGGACGGTGTGCCCGCGGTCATCTCCGGTGCGGGCCCCACGGTGCTCGCGCTGGTCGAGGACAGTGCGGCCGACAAGGTCGCGCGGCTGGCGGGCGAGGGATGGGCGGCCAACCGGCTGGCCCTCGACGCCGGGGGGGCGAGCGTGTTGCCGCTCGCCGCGTGAGCAGGGGAGCGGCGGCCCGCGCCGCGCCCGCGCTCGCAAGGAGAAGGGCCCGCGGAAACGCGGTTGCCGGTCTTTGAGAGGGGGAATGTTTGTGGGATCCGGTAGTGTTAACCTCAAGTCTGCACCCGAAGCCACATCGGCTCGGTGCTCTGTGTCCCGATCAGGGACCGCTTTTCTTCCGGGAGCCTCCCAGACTGCCTGAGCAGATTCGAGCACGCTCCGGAATCGGCGTGGGCGACATGAGTGAAGTGATGCGTCATGTCTTCACTAATTTCTTCACGCCGGCATCAACGCACTGATTCTTCCGCCGTACCGCGGCGGACCACCGCCCCGGCCCGGTTCGCAAGCAGGACCGCAGCCGGACAGCACAACCGGTCGCCGAGCCAGACAGGCCGACGCCCGCTCCAGGGAAGGACCCCTTCGTGAGCGACACCACCGATCTGATGGGCGTGAACGCCGCCGGCACTGACAAGAGTGCCTCCGCGCCCGCCACGGACGCTCCCGCCGCGCCTGCCACCGGTGCTTCCGCCGCCCCGCGGCGGCGACGCTCGGGCACGGGCCTCGACGCCATGGTCCTGGCCGAGCTCCAGCAGCTCGCCTCCAGCCTCGGCATCAAGGGCACCGCGCGGATGCGCAAAGGCCAGCTGATCGAGGTCATCAAGGAGAGGCAGGCCGCCTCCGGCGGTGCCGCCAAGCCCGCCGCCGAGCAGCCCGCGGAGGCGCCGGCCGAGAAGCCGAAGCGCCGTGCCACCTCGCGGGCCCGTACGGGCGAGGGCGCGGCCGAGAAAGCCGCCGCCGAGCAGGCCGCGGCCCCGCAGCAGATCGAGATCCCGGGTCAGGGCGGCGGCGACGAGGCGCCGTCCGGCGAGCGCCGTCGCCGTCGGGCCACCGCGCCCGCCGGCAGCCCCGAGGGCGCGGACGCCGCGCGCGCCGAGTCCCGTGCCGAGGCCCGCACCGAGGTGCTGACCTCGGAGAAGCCGGAGGCCGAGGCCGACGGCGGCCGTGCCAAGGGCGACCGCCAGGACCGCGGCGAGCGCGGCCAGAAGGGCGACCGCCGCGAGCGCGGTGAGCGTGGCGAGCGCGGCCAGCGCGACCGCCGTGGCCGTGGCGAGGAGGGCCAGGGCGCCGGCCAGCAGGGCGGCAACCGCCAGCAGCGCGAGCGCGGCGCCGGCCGCGCCGAGCAGGGCCCGCAGGACGAGGACGACTTCGAGGGCGGCCGCCGCGGCCGTCGTGGCCGCTACCGCGACCGCCGGGGCCGTCGCGGCCGCGAGGACTTCGCGAACGAGCCGCAGCTGTCCGAGGACGACGTCCTGATCCCCGTCGCGGGCATCCTGGACATCCTCGACAACTACGCCTTCATCCGGACCTCCGGCTACCTGCCCGGTCCGAACGACGTCTACGTCTCCCTCGCCCAGGTCCGCAAGAACGGCCTGCGCAAGGGCGACCACGTCACCGGCGCGGTGCGCCAGCCCAAGGACGGCGAGCGCCGCGAGAAGTTCAACGCCCTCGTGCGCCTCGACTCGGTGAACGGCATGGCGCCCGAAACCGGCCGCGGGCGGCCCGAGTTCCACAAGCTGACCCCGCTCTACCCGCAGGACCGGCTGCGGTTGGAGACCGACCCGGGCGTTCTGACGACCCGTATCATCGATCTGGTCGCCCCCATCGGCAAGGGCCAGCGCGGTCTGATCGTAGCCCCGCCGAAGACCGGCAAGACCATGATCATGCAGGCGATCGCCAACGCGATCACCACCAACAACCCCGAGTGCCACCTGATGGTCGTCCTGGTCGACGAGCGTCCGGAAGAGGTCACCGACATGCAGCGGTCGGTCAAGGGCGAGGTCATCTCCTCGACCTTCGACCGCCCGGCCGAGGACCACACCACCGTCGCCGAGCTGGCCATCGAGCGCGCCAAGCGTCTCGTCGAGCTGGGTCACGACGTGGTCGTCCTGCTGGACTCGATCACCCGCCTGGGCCGCGCCTACAACCTGGCGGCCCCCGCCTCGGGCCGCATCCTGTCCGGTGGTGTCGACTCGACCGCGCTCTACCCGCCGAAGAAGTTCTTCGGTGCCGCGCGCAACATCGAGGACGGCGGCTCGCTGACCATCCTGGCCACCGCGCTGGTCGAGACCGGCTCGCGGATGGACGAGGTGATCTTCGAGGAGTTCAAGGGCACCGGCAACATGGAGCTCAAGCTCGACCGGAAGCTCGCCGACAAGCGCATCTTCCCCGCGGTGGACGTCGACCCGTCCAGCACCCGCAAGGAGGAGATCCTGCTCGGCGCCGACGAGCTGGCCATCGTCTGGAAGCTCCGCCGCGTGCTGCACGCCCTGGACTCGCAGCAGGCCATCGAGCTGCTCCTCGACAAGATGAAGCAGACGAAGTCCAACGCCGAGTTCCTGATGCAGATCGCCAAGACGGCGCCCGCGCCGGGCAACGGCAACGACTGACCGTCCCGCACAAACCGGGCGGAACCCCTCGTCGCGCAACGCGACGGGGGGTTCCGCTTTTTCCTGTCGTGATCTTGCCGAGTCCTCCCCGTGACCTTCTGAGACATCCGCCACAGGGGCATCGTCCGGAACGAGGCTGCGCAAGTCGCGTCGTAACGGGCGAAAACGCAGGTGGCAGGGGGTGCGGATGATTCCGCGGCGGCCCGCCCGGCGGTCCGTTCCTAAGAAAGCCCTCACACGGCTCCGTGCAACCCTGTCGCAGACCTCGCCGTCTGAGTTCCACGACGGCAGGGGGAAGCCGAACCAGCGGAGGACTGAGGAACGTATGGCGGACGAGAGCAGGGGTACGAGGGCCGGCGCGCGCCGCCGGCGGCCCGGCGGGCCCCGTGGCCGCCGGCGCAAGCCCCGCGAGCGCCGCAAGGGCTGGCGAATAGCCCTCTGGACGACCACCGCGGTGGTCGTCCTGGGCGGCTCGGGCATCGGGTACGCCTACTTCAAGCTCAACGGCAACCTGCACGGCGTCGACATCAACTCCGCCCTCGGCACCGACCGCCCCGACAACGTGGACAACGGCTCGCAGGACATCCTCGTCCTCGGCTCGGACTCGCGGGCCGGCGACAACGACAAGTACGGCCGCGACGAGGGCAGTTCCCGCTCCGACACCGCGATGATCGTCCACATCTACGCCGGTCACAAGAAGGCCAGCGTCGTCAGCATTCCCCGCGACACCATGGTTCCCCGGCCCGAGTGCCAGCCCCTCGACGGGAAGAACGGGAAGGCCAGCCCGGCCGTCCGGCGCGCCCAGTTCAACGACGCCTACTCGGTCGGCGGCGCGGTCTGCGCGGTCAAGACCGTCGAGGCCATGACCGGCATCCGCATGGACCACTACCTCGAAGTGGACTTCGCCGGCTTCCAGAAGCTCATCGACAAGCTCGGCGGCGTCGAGGTCACCACCACCAAGCGGATCCGCGACCGCTGGAGCCACCTCGACCTCCCCGCGGGCACCCACCGGCTGAACGGCGAGCAGTCCCTGGGGCTGGTGCGCACCCGGCACGGCGTCGGCGACGGCAGCGACCTGGGCCGCATCAAGCTCCAGCAGGCCTTCATCAAGGCGCTGCTCGACCAGGTCAAGTCGGTCGGGCTGTTCACCAACCCGGCCAAGCTCTACGGGATCGCCGACACCGCCACCAAGGCGCTCACCACCGATTCCGACCTGGCCTCGGTCGACAAGCTGCTCACCTTCGCCAACGGGCTCAAGGGCATCGGCTCCGAGGACATGCACATGACGACACTGCCTGTCGGCGCCGACCCGCTGGACAAGAACCGCGTCGCGCCGCTGCCCGAGGCCAAGCTGGTCTGGAAGGCGCTCCACGACGACAAGCCCATCCCCGAGTCCGCCCTCAAGAGCGGCGAGGGGACGAAGACCGACGCGGACGGCGTGGTCAAGTAGCGGCCGGGGGCCCCGGGAATACCGGGGCCCCACCCCCCGTTTTGGGGGATACGGCCAGGACTGGCAGACTGGTACGTCGGCCCCGGTTCACGGAGGGCAATCCCGCCCTGCGACCCGGTGCCCTCCCGAAACTAGGAGAACCCTTGAAGCGCGACATCCACCCGGAGTACGTCGAGACCCAGGTCAGCTGCACCTGTGGCGCCTCGTTCACCACGCGTAGCACGATCGCCGGCGGCACCATCCGTGCCGAGGTCTGCTCCGCGTGCCACCCGTTCTACACGGGCAAGCAGAAGATCCTCGACACCGGTGGCCGTGTGGCGCGGTTCGAGGCCCGCTTCGGCAAGAACGCCGGTGCCGCCAAGAAGTAGCGGCCCGCTTGCGCCGGTCGGCCCTCTCCCGCGTGCGGGGGAGGGCCGCACCGGCGCTTTGTCGTCCAGCAGGTCCGTCCGTCATCTCAGCTAGGGAATCTTGATGTTCGAGGCAGTCGAGGAACTGGTCGGCGAGCACGCCGGCCTCGAGCAGCGGCTCGCCGACCCCGCCGTCCACGCGGACCAGGCGAACGCCCGCAAGCTCAACAAGCGCTACGCCGAGCTGACCCCGATCGTCGGCACCTACCGCTCCTGGAAGCAGGCCGGCGACGACATCGAGACGGCCCGCGAGTTCGCCGCCGACGACCCCGACTTCGCCGCCGAGGTCAAGGAGCTGGAGAAGCAGCGCGAGGAGCTCACCGAGAAGCTCCGCCTGCTGCTGATCCCGCGCGACCCCAGCGACGACAAGGACGTCATCCTGGAGGTCAAGGCCGGCGCCGGCGGCGACGAGTCCGCCCTCTTCGCCGGTGACCTGCTGCGGATGTACCTGCGCTACGCCGAGCGCGTCGGCTGGAAGACCGAGATCATCGACGCCACCGAGTCCGAGCTCGGCGGTTACAAGGACGTCCAGGTCGCGGTCAAGACCAAGGGCAACATCACCCCCGAGCCCGGCCAGGGCGTCTGGGCCCGGCTGAAGTACGAGGGCGGCGTGCACCGCGTCCAGCGCGTGCCGGCCACCGAGTCCCAGGGCCGCATCCACACCTCCGCCGCCGGCGTGCTCGTCACGCCCGAGGCCGAGGAGATCGACGTCGAGATCAACCCCAACGACCTGCGCATCGACGTCTACCGCTCGTCCGGCCCCGGCGGCCAGTCCGTCAACACCACCGACTCGGCCGTGCGCATCACGCACCTGCCGACCGGCGTCGTGGCCTCCTGCCAGAACGAGAAGAGCCAGCTCCAGAACAAGGAGCAGGCCCTGCGCATCCTGCGCTCCCGGCTGCTCGCCGCCGCCCAGGAGAAGGCCGAGGCCGAGGCCGCCGACGCCCGCCGCAGCCAGGTGCGCACCGTGGACCGCTCCGAGAAGATCCGGACCTACAACTTCCCGGAAAACCGCATCTCGGACCACCGCGTCGGTTTCAAGGCGTACAACTTGGACCAGGTGCTGGACGGCGACCTGGACGCGGTGATCCAGGCGTGCGTCGACGCCGACTCGGCGGCCAAGCTCGCCGCCACCCAGTAATCCCGCGCACCCAGCGCGCGGAGCGTACGGAACCCCGGGAGTTCGTCATGGAGCGCTACAGGAGGAAGGTCCAGTGAACCTGCTGCTCGCCGAGGTGGCCCAGGCCACCCAGCGGCTGGCCGACGCCGGCGTACCCTCCCCGCGCTTCGACGCGGAGGAGCTCGCCGCCTTCGTCCACGGCGTCAAACGCGGTGAACTGCACCTCGTCGCCGACGCCGACTTCGACGCGCGCTACTGGGAGGCCGTCGCGCGCCGCGAGGCCCGCGAACCGCTCCAGCACATCACCGGCCGCGCCTTCTTCCGCTACCTGGAGCTCCAGGTCGGCCCCGGCGTCTTCGTGCCCCGCCCCGAGACCGAGTCGGTCGTCGGCTGGGCCATAGACGCCGTGCGCGCCATGGACGTCGTCGAGCCGCTCATCGTCGACCTGTGCACCGGCTCCGGGGCCATCGCCCTGGCCCTCGCCCAGGAGGTGCCCCGCTCCCGGGTGCACGCCGTCGAGCTGGACGAGGACGCCCTCGCGTGGGCCCGCAAGAACGTCGAGGGCTCGCGCGTCCAGCTGCACCACGGGAACGCGCTCACCGCGCTCCCCGAGCTCGACGGCCAGGTGGACCTGGTCGTCAGCAACCCGCCGTACATCCCGCTCACCGAGTGGGAGTACGTCGCCCCCGAGGCCCGCGACCACGACCCGCAGCTCGCCCTCTTCTCCGGCGAGGACGGCCTGGACACCATCCGCGGCCTGGAGCGCACCGCCCACCGGCTGCTGCGCCCCGGCGGCGTCGTCGTCATCGAGCACGCCGACACCCAGGGCGGCCAGGTGCCGTGGATCTTCACCGAGGAGCGGGGCTGGGCCGACGCGGCCGATCACCCCGACCTCAACAACCGGCCCCGGTTCGCGACGGCCCGGAAGGCGATGCCGTGACGACGGCGACAGACACAGATTTCCCGTTCGAGGAGGTTGGCTAATGGCTCGGCGATACGACTGCGGCGACGCGACCGACCGCAGGACCGGTCTGCGCGAAGCGGCCGCCGCGGTCCGCCGCGGCGAGCTGGTCGTGCTGCCCACCGACACCGTGTACGGCATCGGTGCGGACGCCTTCAGCCGCGAGGCCGTCGGTGACCTCCTGGAGGCCAAGGGCCGCGGCCGGGGCATGCCCTCGCCCGTCCTCGTCGGCTCCCCGAACACCCTGCACGGGCTCGTCACCGACTTCTCCGAGCAGGCCTGGGAGCTCGTCGACGCCTTCTGGCCCGGCGCGCTCACCCTGGTCGCCAACCACCAGCCGTCGCTGACCTGGGACCTGGGCGAGACCCGCGGCACCGTCGCCGTCCGCATGCCCCTGCACCCGGTCGCCATCGAGCTGCTCACCGAGTTCGGCCCCATGGCCGTCTCCAGTGCCAACCTCACCGGCCACCCGGCCCCGCAGACCTGCGACGCCGCCCAGGAGATGCTCGGCGACTCCGTCTCGGTCTACCTCGACGGCGGCCCCACCCCGGCCGACGTGCCGTCCTCCATCGTCGACGTCACCGGCAAGGTGCCCGTGCTGCTGCGCGCCGGCGCGATCGGCGCGGAGCAGCTCCGCGAGGTGGTACCCGACCTCGAGGTGGCGAATTGATCGCCCCGCAGGGGCGTGGCATAGCGGGACCGGAGACGAGCACCGACATCTTCCGCATCCTCCACGTCAGCACCGGCAACGTCTGCCGCTCGCCCATCACCGAGCGGCTGACCCGCCATGCCCTGATGGAGCGCCTCGGCGATCCGGGCGCCGGCGGCCTGGTGGTGGAGAGCGCCGGCACCTGGGGACACGAGGGCGCGCCCATGGAGGCGCACGCGGCCACCGTGCTCGCCGACTTCGGCGCCGACGCGCACGGCTTCATGGGCCGTGAGCTGCTGGACGAGCACGTCATCCGCGCCGACCTGGTCCTCACCGCCACCCGCGACCACCGCGCCCAGGTCATCTCCATGGGCCACTCGGCGGGCCTGCGCACCTTCACGCTGAAGGAGTTCACCCGGCTGGTGCGGGCCATCGACCCGGTCACCCTCCCCGACCCCGTCCACCCCGGCGGCGTGGTCGCCCGGGCCCGCGCCCTGGTCCAGGCCGCGGCCGCGCTGCGCGGCTGGCTGCTGGCGCCGGACGCGGAGGCCGACGAGGTCCACGACCCCTACGGCGCCCCGATCACCTTCTTCCGCTCCATCGGGGACGAGATCAACCTGGCGCTCGACCCGGTCCTCACCGCGCTCACCGGCATCCCGGCCGACCGGCACTCTGCATAGCCCCGGGCGCGGGCCTACATTGGGTGGTGAGCACGGCTCACCCGCCCACCGCACGGAGCCCGCGATGTCCGTCACCTCCGTTCCCTCCAGCGCCGGCACCGCGTCGGAGACGCTGCTGCGGCAGGATCCCGAGATGGCGGGCATCCTGCTCGCCGAGGCCGAGCGCCAGGCCACGGACCTCCAGCTGATCGCCGCGGAGAACTTCACCTCGCCCGCGGTGCTCGCGGCCCTCGCCTCGCCGCTGGCCAACAAGTACGCCGAGGGCTATCCGGGCGCCCGTCACCACGGCGGCTGCGAGGTGGCCGACCTGGCCGAGCGCGTCGCCACGGACCGGGCCAAGGCGCTGTTCGGCGCCGAGCACGCCAACGTCCAGCCGCACTCCGGCTCGGCCGCCGTCCTGGCCGCCTACGCGGCGCTGCTCAGGCCGGGCGACAAGGTGCTGGCCATGGGGCTGCGGGAGGGCGGGCACCTCACCCACGGCTCCCCGGCCAACTTCTCGGGCCGCTGGTTCGACTTCACCGGCTACGGGGTCCACCCCGACACCGGGCTCATCGACTACGACCGGCTGCGCGCCCTGGCGCTGGCGCACCGGCCCCGGGCGATCGTCTGCGGCTCGACGTCGTACCCGCGCCATCCCGACTACGCGCTCTTCCGCGAGATCGCCGACGAGGTGGACGCCCATCTCATCGTGGACGCCGCGCACCCCATCGGCCTGGTCGCCGGGGGAGCGGCGCCCAATCCGGTGCCGTACGCCGACGTGGTGTGCGCCACCACGCACAAGGTGCTGCGCGGGCCGCGCGGCGGGATGATCCTGTGCGGGTCGCGGCTGGCGGACCGCATGGACCGGGCGGTGTTCCCGTTCGTCCAGGGCGGCGCCCTGATGCACACCGTGGCGGCCAAGGCCGTCGCCTTCGGGGAGGCGGCGACGCCGGCGTTCACCGCGTACGCCCATCAGGTGGTGGCCAACGCCCGGGCGCTCGCCGCGGCGCTGGCCGAGGAGGGCCTGGCCGTCGCCACCGGGGGCACGGACACCCACCTGGTGACGGCCGACGCGGGGCCGCTCGGCCTGGACGCCACCGCGGCCCGCGGCCGGCTGGCGGGCGCCGGCATCGTGCTCGACATCTGCGGCCTGGGCCGGGGACCGGCGCGCGGGCTGCGGCTGGGCACGGCGGCGGTCACCAGCCAGGGCATGGGCGAGGCGGAGATGGTCCGGGTCGCGGCGCTGATGGGCGCCGCGCTGCGGGGCACGGAGCCGGCCGGCCGGCTCCGGGAGGAGGTCGCCCACCTGACGGCGGCGTTCCCGCCCTATCCTGCGCGGAACTGATCGTTTGCAACCATCAGGGGGTGGTGAACGTCTTCATCCGCATTCACGGAACCGGACCGGACGCGAATATGGTGGTGGGCTGTGATGTCCGGCGAGATCCCTGGGGCAGCCCGTGCGTGAATACCTGCTGACGCTGTGCGTCACCGTGGCGGTCACCTATCTGCTCACGGGCCCGGTGCGAAAGTTCGCGATCATGGCGGGTGCGATGCCGGAGATCCGCGCGCGTGACGTGCACCGCGAACCGACGCCGCGGCTCGGCGGCATCGCCATGTTCGGCGGCCTGTGCGCGGGGCTGCTGGTCGCCTCGCACCTGCCGAACCTCAAGCCCGTCTTCGAGACGTCCAACGAGCCGAGGGCCCTGCTCTCCGGGGCCGGGCTGATCTGGCTGCTGGGCGTGCTGGACGACAAGTGGGGCGTGGACGCCCTGGTCAAGCTGGGCGGCCAGATGATCGCGG
The DNA here is from genome assembly GCF_015999245.1 of Streptomyces sp. AV19. Classification (GTDB taxonomy): domain Bacteria; phylum Actinomycetota; class Actinomycetes; order Streptomycetales; family Streptomycetaceae; genus Streptomyces. The sequence goes on from NZ_JAEAMR010000004.1 coordinate 90,527, forward strand.
CCGGCGTGATGGTGCTCCAGGGCCTGACCATCCTCTGGCTCCCGGTGCCCGGCATCGGCACGGTGGCGCTCACCCCCATGCAGGGCACGCTGCTGACCGTCGCCCTGGTGGTCATCACCATCAACGCGGTGAACTTCGTGGACGGCCTGGACGGCCTCGCCTCGGGCATGGTGTGCCTGGCGGCGGCGGCGTTCTTCCTCTACGCCTACCGGCTCTGGTACGGGCACAACGTGGAGGCGGCCGCGCCGGCGACGCTCTTCGCGGCGGTCCTCATCGGCATGTGCCTGGGCTTCCTCCCGCACAACATGCACCCCGCGCGGATCTTCATGGGCGACTCGGGGTCGATGCTCATCGGCCTGGTGCTGGCCGCGGGCGCGATCTCCATCACCGGCCAGGTCGACCCCGACCTGCTCGGCTCCTTCACCGGCTCGGAGAAGGCGACCGTGCAGGCCACGGTGCCGGTCTACATGCCGCTGCTGCTGCCGCTGACGATCATCGCGGTGCCGGTGGCCGACCTGCTGCTGGCGGTCGTGCGCCGGACGTGGAACGGCCAGTCGCCGTTCGCCGCCGACCGCGGCCACCTGCACCACCGGCTGCTGGAGATCGGCCACTCGCACAGCCGGGCGGTGCTGATCATGTACTTCTGGTCGGCGCTGATCTCGTTCGGCACGGTGGCGTACTCGGTGAATTCCGAGGCCAGCGGCCGGATCCTGCTGGTAATCGTGGCCCTGAGCGCGGTGGGCCTGGTCCTGCTGCTGATGCCGCGGTTCACCCCGCGGGCGCCGCGCTGGGCCGAGCACCTGGTCCCGCCGCGCTACCGGCGCAAGGGCACCCCGTCCGCGCCGGTCCCGCCGGCCGCGGAGGAGCAGGACGTGCCGGAGGAGCGCAAGCCCGTGCCGGCGGGTCTGCACGGGGCCACGGCGGTCGGCGACCGCTCGCGCTTCCGCGACGTACGGGACGCCGGCCGCGGCCGTTCGTAGCCGAAGTCACCTAGCAGAAAGCAGGCCGTCCGTCAGACCCCTGACGGGCGGCTTCACTCTTGCGTGTGACAGGCAGCACACGATATAGGTAAAGGCCTCATCAAATAGTTTGTGATACCGTTCACGAAGCCGGTGGCAGAGCCGAAGGACCGTAGTGCGGCGGTTCTTCACCGCGCTTCTACGCGCCGAACCCCGGATACGCTCGTCCCCGACGAATCGTTGCTCCCGACTCCGCCGGAGAGACCCTTCATGCAGGCCAACGACGCCCGAACGCTACTTCAGTGCGCCGTACCGACCGCAGCCGCGGGGATCGTCGCCGTTGCCGTCGCCTTCGCACTGGCGGGCGGCAAGGGGGCCGTCGGAGCGGTCGCGGGCACCGCGCTCGCCCTGGCCAACATGTCGCTCGGTCTGTACATGCTCCAGCGCACGGCGCGGCAGTGGCCGCAGGTGTTCCAGATGATGGGACTCGCGCTCTACGCCGTGCAGTTCCTCGTGATCGCCGTGCTCCTGGGCGTGCTGAAGGACACCACGCTCTTCAACGTCCGGGCCTTCGCCTTCGCGGTGCTCGCCGCGACCCTCGTCTGGGTCGCCGCTCAGCTGCGCGCCCACATGAAGATGAAGATCCTTTACGTCGATCCCGAGGCCGCCGCCGACGCGAAGAAGTCCGCGCCGGCGGAGTCCCCGTCATGACAGGTAGGGCCGGGATAAGTGCTCGCGCGCTCACCTGCTATCGTCCGGTGCCATCTGAGGTGCAGCGGACGCAGACGGCCGGAGCCCCGCTCTTCGCGGGAGCACATCGGCGGTCCGCCCAGCTGATGCCTGCGGTGGCCGCCGGCCACCGGCCGACCTGCCGCACCCCTAACCGTAAGACCAGTCCAGTGCCGTTCCGTGGCTGCTTGCCGCGCCGACACAACGAGGTTGCCGTACCTATGCGCCATGTTGAAGGAGCTCGCGGTGAGTGCTGACCAGATGCTCGCCTTCGAGACCGACTGCCACATCTTCGATGGGTGCGGCTTCCCGACACCGGGCCTTCACTCCTTCGTCTTCGAACCGCTCTTCACGATCGGCGGCATCGAGGTCAACAAGCCGATGCTGCTGGCCGTGCTGGGCTCGGCCGTCGTGCTCGTCTTCCTCTGGGCCGCCTTCGGCCGCGCCAAGGTGGTGCCGGGCAAGCTCCAGATGGTCGGCGAGGCGGGCTACGACTTCATCCGCAAGGGGATCGTCTACGAGGCCCTGGGGAAGAAGGAGGGCGACAAGTACGTCCCCCTCATGGTCTCGCTGTTCTTCTTCATCTGGATCATGAACCTCTGGTCGATCGTCCCGGTCGCCCAGTTCCCGGTGACGTCGATCATCGCCTACCCGGCCGGTCTCGCCCTGCTGGTCTACCTGATCTGGGTTCCGCTGACGTTCAAGCGCCACGGCTTCGTCGGCGGCTTCAAGAACATCACCGGGTACAACAAGGAACTCGGCTGGGTCCTCCCGCTGGTCATGGTCCTGGAGCTGTTCTCCAACCTGCTGATCCGGCCCTTCACCCACGCGGTCCGGCTCTTCGCGAACATGTTCGCCGGCCACGTGCTGCTGCTGATCTTCACCATCGCCAGCTGGTACCTGCTGAACGGCATCGGCATCGCCTACGCCGGCGTCTCCTTCGTGATGGTCATCCTGCTGACCATGTTCGAGATGTTCATCCAGGCCCTTCAGGCGTACGTCTTCGTCCTCCTGGCCTGCTCGTACATCCAGGGCGCTCTCGCCGAGCACCACTGAGCAGTCCTCCCCCCAACAGACCCCCAGACGTCCGGTGGCCAACCCCCACCGGTCCGTGAAAGAGAAGGAAGAAACGGCATGTCCGCTGCGCTCCAGACCCTTGCCGACGGCGTTTCCCTGAAGGGCAACCTGGCCTCCATCGGTTACGGCCTCGCGGCCATCGGCCCCGGTGTCGGCGTCGGCATCATCTTCGGCAACGGCACCCAGGCCCTGGCCCGCCAGCCCGAGGCGGCCGGCCTGATCCGCGCCAACCAGATCCTGGGCTTCGTCCTCTGTGAGGCGCTCGCCCTCATCGGCCTCGTCATGGGCTTCGTCTACGCCAGCTGATCCGGCTAGACGACCACCATTGACGCGACGAAAGGCACTGATGTGATCGCCCTGGCAGCATCCCTGGCCTCGGACAAGGAACCCGCGTTCCTTCCTCCGATGCCGGAGCTCGTCATCGGTCTGCTCGCCTTCCTCATCGTCCTCGGCTTCCTCGGCAAGAAGCTCCTCCCGGGGCTCAACAAGACCCTGGACGAGCGCCGGGCGGCCATCGAGGGCGGCCTGGAGAAGGCCAAGGCCGCCGAGGAGGAGGCCAAGCAGGTACTCGACGACTACCGGGCTCAGCTCGCCGAGGCACGCACCGAGGCCGCGCGCCTGCGCCAGGAGGCGCAGGAGCAGGGCGCCGCGATGGTCGTCGAGATGCGGGCCGAGGGCGAGCGGCAGCGTGAGGAGATCATCGCTGCCGGCCACGCCCAGGTCGAGGCCGACCGCCAGGCCGCTGCGGCGACGCTGCGGCAGGACGTGGGTCAGCTGGCCATCGACCTGGCCGACCGGATCGTCGGCGAGTCCGTGAAGGACTCCGCCCGACAGGAACGGACCATCGACCGGTTCCTCGACGCGCTCGAGGCCAAGCCGGCCGACACGACGAAGGCTGAGGTCACCCGATGAACGGAGCGAGCCGCGAGGCCCTGGCCTCGGCACGCGAGAACCTCGACGCGCTGGTGGACAGCGCCTCGGCCGACGCCGCCGAGCTCGCCGAGGACCTCGCCTCCGTCACCGCGCTGCTCGACCGCGAGGTGTCGCTGCGCCGGGTCCTCACCGACCCGGCGCAGCCCGCCGAGGCCAAGGCCGAACTGGCCGGCCGCCTGCTGGGCGGACAGGTCGGCGGGGACTGCGCCGACCTGGTGAGCGGCCTGGTCCGCTCCCGCTGGTCGTCCTCGCGCGACCTGGTGGACGCGCTGGAGGAACTGGCCGCGAGCGCCGACCTGGTCGCCGCCCAGCGGGCCGGCCGGCTGGACGACGTCGAGGACGAGCTGTTCCGCTTCGGCCGCATCGTCGAGTCCAACCCCGGTCTGCGCGCCGCCCTGACCGACAAGGTCGCCGGCAAGGCCGCCAAGGCCGAACTGCTGCGCACGCTGCTGGGCGGCCGGGCCGACGCGGTCACCGAGCGGGTGATCGTCCGGCTGGTCACCGCACCGCGAGGCCGTAGCCTGGAAGCGGGGCTCAACGCCCTCTCCAAGCTGGCGGCCGACCGCCGGGGCCGCGTCGTCGCGGAGGTCACCTCCGCGGTGCCGCTCAACGACCGGCAGAAGCAGCGCCTCGGCGACGCCCTCGCCCGGATCTACGGGAAGCACGTCCACCTCAACCTGGACGTGGACCCGGAGGTCCTCGGCGGCATCCGGGTGCGCATCGGCGACGAGGTCATCAGCGGCACCATCGCGGACCGGCTCGCCGACGCGGGCCGCCGGATGGCCGGCTGACCAGCCACCAACTCAAGAGCATGACTGACGGCCCGAGTTGGGCCGACGGTGTCCCACGGGGCAAGCCCCCTGGGGAAAAAATACTTCGGGCCCAACAAGGAGAGCAGGGAACCCACATGGCGGAGCTCACGATCCGGCCGGAGGAGATCCGGGACGCGCTGGAGAACTTTGTCCAGGCGTACAAGCCGGACGCGGCCTCGCGCGAGGAGGTCGGTACGGTCAGCCTGGCCGGCGACGGCATCGCCAAGGTCGAGGGGCTGCCCTCGGCCATGGCGAACGAGCTGCTGAAGTTCGAGGACGGCACCCTCGGCCTCGCCCTCAACCTCGAGGAGCGCGAGATCGGCGCGATCGTCCTCGGCGAGTTCAGCGGCATCGAGGAGGGCCAGCCGGTGCAGCGCACCGGTGAGGTGCTCTCCGTCGGAGTGGGCGAGAAGTACCTCGGCCGCGTCGTCGACCCGCTGGGCAACCCGATCGACGGCCTCGGCGAGATCGAGACCGAGGGCCGCCGCGCTCTCGAACTGCAGGCCCCCGGCGTCATGGTCCGCAAGTCGGTCCACGAGCCGATGGAGACGGGCTACAAGGCCGTCGACGCCATGACCCCGATCGGCCGTGGCCAGCGTCAGCTGATCATCGGTGACCGCCAGACCGGCAAGACCGCCCTGGCGATCGACACGATCATCAACCAGCGTGCCAACTGGCGCACCGGCGACCCGAACAAGCAGGTCCGCTGCATCTACGTCGCCATCGGCCAGAAGGGCTCCACCATCGCGTCCGTGCGCGGTGCGCTGGAGGAGGCCGGCGCCCTGGAGTACACGACCATCGTCGCGGCCCCGGCGTCCGACCCGGCGGGCTTCAAGTACCTGGCCCCCTACACCGGCTCCGCCATCGGCCAGCACTGGATGTACCAGGGCAAGCACGTCCTGATCGTCTTCGACGACCTGTCGAAGCAGGCCGACGCCTACCGCGCCGTCTCCCTGCTGCTGCGCCGCCCGCCGGGCCGCGAGGCCTACCCGGGTGACGTCTTCTACCTGCACTCCCGCCTGCTGGAGCGCTGCGCCAAGCTCTCCGACGACATGGGCGCCGGTTCGATGACCGGTCTGCCGATCGTCGAGACCAAGGCCAACGACGTCTCGGCGTTCATCCCGACCAACGTCATCTCCATCACCGACGGCCAGTGCTTCCTGGAGTCCGACCTGTTCAACGCCGGTCAGCGCCCGGCCCTGAACGTCGGTATCTCGGTCTCCCGTGTCGGTGGTTCCGCCCAGCACAAGGCCATGCGCCAGGTGTCCGGCCGGCTCCGCGTGGACCTCGCCCAGTTCCGTGAGCTGGAGGCGTTCGCCGCCTTCGGTTCCGACCTGGACGCGGCCTCCAAGGCGGCCCTGGAGCGCGGCAAGCGCATGGTCGAGCTGCTGAAGCAGACCCAGTACGCCCCGTTCGCCACCGAGGACCAGGTCGTCTCGATCTGGGCCGGCACCACGGGCAAGATGGACGACGTCCCGGTGGAGGACATCCGCCGCTTCGAGCGCGAGCTCCTCGACTACCTGCACCAGGCCCACAAGGGTCTGATGACCAGCATCGTCGAGGGCGGCAAGATGTCGGACGACACGCTGCAGGCGCTCGGCGACGCCGTCGCGTCCTTCAAGCAGCAGTTCCAGACCGCGGACGGCAAGCTGCTGGGCGAGGGCTGAGCATGGGTGCCCAGCTCCGGGTCTACAAGAGGCGGATCAAGTCCGTCTCCGCGACCAAGAAGATCACCAAGGCGATGGAGATGATCGCCGCCTCGCGCATCGTCAAGGCACAGCGCCAGGTGGCCGCGTCCACTCCGTACGCCAGTGAGCTCACCCGGGCCGTGACCGCCGTCGCCACCGGTTCCAACACCAGGCACCCGCTGACGACCGAGGTCGAGCAGCCGGTGCGGGCCGCGGTGCTGCTCGTCACGAGCGACCGCGGTCTGGCGGGCGGTTACTCCTCCAACGCCATCAAGGCGGCGGACCAGCTCACCGAGCGGCTGCGCGCGGAGGGCAAGGAGGTCGTCCACTACATCGTCGGCCGCAAGGGCGTCGGTTACTACGGCTTCCGGGAGCGCCCGGTCGCCGCGTCGTGGACGGGCTTCACGGACAGCCCGACCTACGCGGACGCCAAGAAGGTGGCGGACCCGCTGATCGAGGCCGTCCTTGCGGACACGGCCGAGGGCGGCGTGGACGAGCTGTACATCGTCTTCACGGAGTTCGTGTCGATGATGACGCAGACCCCGGTGGACAAGCGGCTGCTGCCGCTGACCCTTGAGAAGACCGAGGACGAGGCCGAGGCGGCGAAGGACCGGATCCTTCCGCTCTTCGAGTTCGAGCCGTCGGACGAGGCGGTGCTCGACGCGCTGATGCCGCGGTACGTCGAGTCCCGCGTCTACAACGCCCTGCTGCAGGCCGCCGCTTCCGAGCACGCGGCCCGCCGCCGGGCGATGAAGTCGGCGACGGACAACGCCGAAGACCTCATCAAGTCGCTCACGCGGCTTGCCAACGCGGCCCGACAGGCCGACATCACCCAGGAAATCAGCGAGATCGTCGGTGGCGCGAGCGCCCTGGCCGACGCGACCGCGGGGAGTGACCGATAAATGACCACCACTGTTGAGACGGCCGCCGCGACGGGCCGCGTCGCCCGGGTCATCGGCCCGGTCGTCGACGTGGAGTTCCCCGTCGACGCGATGCCGGAGATCTACAACGCCCTGACCGTCGAGGTCTCCGACCCGGCCGACGCCGGCAAGAAGAAGACCCTGACGCTCGAGGTCGCGCAGCACCTGGGCGAGGGCCTGGTCCGCGCGATCGCCATGGAGCCCACCGACGGCCTGGTCCGCCAGGCCCCGGTGACCGACACCGGCGACGGCATCACCGTCCCCGTCGGTGACGTCACCAAGGGCCGGGTGTTCAACACCCTGGGCAAGATCCTGAACGACCCCGAGGCCGAGTCCGAGGTCACCGAGCGCTGGTCCATCCACCGCAAGGCCCCGGCGTTCGACCAGCTCGAGTCGAAGACCGAGATGTTCGAGACCGGTCTGAAGGTCGTCGACCTGCTGACCCCGTACGTCAAGGGCGGCAAGATCGGTCTGTTCGGTGGTGCCGGTGTCGGCAAGACCGTTCTGATCCAGGAAATGATCATGCGTGTGGCCAAGCTGCACGAGGGCGTTTCCGTCTTCGCCGGCGTCGGCGAGCGCACCCGTGAGGGCAACGACCTCATCCAGGAAATGGAAGAGTCGGGCGTTCTGGACAAGACCGCGCTGGTCTTCGGTCAGATGGACGAGCCGCCGGGCACGCGTCTCCGCGTCGCGCTGGCCGGCCTCACCATGGCCGAGTACTTCCGTGACGTCCAGAAGCAGGACGTGCTGTTCTTCATCGACAACATCTTCCGCTTCACCCAGGCCGGTTCCGAGGTCTCGACCCTGCTCGGCCGTATGCCCTCCGCGGTGGGCTACCAGCCGAACCTGGCCGACGAGATGGGTCTCCTCCAGGAGCGCATCACCTCGACGCGTGGTCACTCGATCACCTCCATGCAGGCGATCTACGTCCCCGCGGACGACCTGACCGACCCGGCCCCGGCGACCACCTTCGCCCACCTGGACGCCACGACCGTTCTGTCGCGTCCGATCTCGGAGAAGGGCATCTACCCGGCGGTCGACCCGCTGGACTCGACGTCCCGCATCCTGGACCCGCGTTACATCGCGCAGGACCACTACGACGCCGCCATGCGCGTCAAGGGCATCCTGCAGAAGTACAAGGACCTCCAGGACATCATCGCGATCCTCGGTATCGACGAGCTGGGCGAAGAGGACAAGCTGGTCGTCCACCGCGCCCGTCGCGTCGAGCGCTTCCTGTCGCAGAACACCCACGCGGCGAAGCAGTTCACCGGTGTCGACGGTTCGGACGTTCCGCTGGACGAGTCCATCGCGGCGTTCAACTCCATCTGCGACGGTGAGTTCGACCACTTCCCGGAGCAGGCGTTCTTCATGTGCGGTGGTCTCGAGGACCTCAAGAACAACGCCAAGGAGCTGGGCGTCTCCTGAGCCACGTGCTCACAGGGCCCGGGGGCGGGGCACTCCCGCCCCCGGGCCGCACGTCCCCTATTCTTTGACCCAACGCCCGCCGGATCCGGCGGGTGGAGACCCGAGGAGCCACGTTGGCTGCTGAGCTGCACGTCGAGCTGGTCGCGGCGGACCGAAGCGTCTGGTCCGGCGAGGCCACTCTGGTCATCGCGCGTACCACATCGGGTGACATCGGCGTCATGCCCGGCCACCAGCCGCTGCTCGGTGTGCTGGAGTCCGGCCCGGTGACCATCAGGACCGCCGGTGGCGGCACGGTCGTCGCCGCGGTGCACGGCGGCTTCATCTCGTTCGCGGACGACAAGCTGTCGCTGCTCGCGGAGATCGCCGAGCTGGCGGACGAGATCGACGTCACCCGTGCGGAGCGGGCGCTCGAGCGCGCGAAGTCGGAGGCCGACGCGGCCGCCGAGCGTCGCGCGGAAGTCCGGATGCGTGCGGCCGCGGGCCCTCACTAGGCCGCGGCCCACTGAAGTACGTCCCTCAGCCGCGGACCGCCTGGAACAAACCAGGGCGGTCCGCGGCTGAGGCAATACAGGTGCGGTTGCTCTAGATGATGCGAGGAGGTCGGTCGTGATGGTCCTCGCTCTGCTCGTGAGCGGCATCGTCGTGCTGCTGGTCCTGCTGGGACTCTTCGTCTTCGGGCTGCGCAGGCGGCTCATCCAGCGGTCCGGGGGCACCTTCGACTGCAGCCTGCGGTGGGACGTCCCCGCGGAACGGACCGGTGAACCGGCCGGCAAGGGGTGGGTGTACGGAGTCTCCCGCTACAGCGGTGACCGGATCGAGTGGTTCCGGGTCTTCTCGTACGCGGTGCGGCCGCGGCGGCTGTTGGAGCGCGCGTCGATCGAGGTGCTGGAGCGGCGGGCTCCGCTGGGGGACGAGGAGTTGGCGCTGCTGTCGGACGCGGTGGTGCTGGTGTGCTCGCATCGTGGGACGCGGCTTGAGCTGGCGATGAGCGAGGATGCGTTGACGGGGTTTTTGGCCTGGCTGGAGGCGGCGCCGCCGGGGCAGCGGGTGAATGTGGCGTAGGGGTTCGCCCCGGTCCCGCCCTCACCCTTCTCCGCAGGGGCTGCCGCCCCTTCGCAACCCTGCTGTGCGCGCTGCCGCGCGCGGGGGGCGCGCTCCGCGCGGTGGGCGGGGCTTCGCCCCTGCACCCCACCGGGGGCTTCGCCCCCTGGGCCCCGATCGGGGCTTCGGTCCTGGGCGCCTGACCAGGGTTTCGCTCCTGGGCGTCTGTTGGGGCTGCGCCCCTCGCCCCCGAAGCGCCCTTCGGGCGCTGTCCTCAAACGCCGGACGGGCTGAAACGGTGCTCCGCCCCGGGACCTGCTATGCGGCTCCGCTGCGTTTGTCCTCAAGTGCCGGAGGGGCTGAGTCGGTGCTCTGCCCCGGACCTGGTATGCGGCTCCGCCGCATGCGTCCTCAAGCGCCGGAGGGGCTGATTCAGCCCGTCCGGCGCTTGAGGACAGCGCCCGAAGGGCGCTTCGGGGTGCAGGGGCGGAGCCCCGATTGCCGTGCGGAGCATGGGACCGGGGTGCGGGGGCGGAGCCTCCGCCGGTGGGGTGGGGGCTCCGCCCCCGGAAACGGTGAAAGGGCGGGGTGGGGCACAAACTCCCGCGTCAGCGCAGGCCGTTGTCCACGGCCGTCATCAGCGTGCCGCTGTCCCCGGACATCTCCCAGATCATCGCGCCGCCCAGGTTCTTCGACTTGATCCAGGCCGTCTTCTTGCCGATCGACCAGGCGTCGTCGAACGTCCACCACTGACCGTTGTCACCGGTGTAGCCGTACGTCGCCACCGACGTCTCGTCGTGGTAGATCTTCAGGCCGGGGACGGACGCCAGCAGGTTGTCGTAGCCGCGTGTTCCCGACTCCTCCGGGAACTGGCCCGGGGCCGCGCCGTTCGCCTTCTGCCAGACCCCGTTGGCGCCGCCGTCCGCGACCTGTTGCCAGCCGCGGCCGTAGAACGCCAGGCCGAGGACGACCTTCTGCGGGTCGACGCCCGCGTCGAGGTACGTCTGGACGGTCTTCTCGACGCTGAACTTGGTCGTGTACGGGTCCTTGGCGTCGGGGTGGAGGTTGCCCTGGTGACCGGTGAGGTTGGGCTCCCAGCTGTTGTCGCTGCCGGAGCCGTGGAAGTCGTAGCCCTGGACGTTGGCGTAGTCCATGTAGTCGAACACGCTGGGCGTGCCGTCCTTGGTGGTGATGTCCCAGCCCGCGTCGATCTTCGCCGGGTCGGCCGGAGTGAAGGCCGTGAGCAGGTACTTCTGCCCGCCGGAGCCGCTCAGCGCGTCCAGCTGGCGGCGGAACTCGGCGAAGAGCAGGGTGTTGTTGGCCTTGTCGTCCTTGGAGATGTGGTTCCCGGCGTGGCCCTCGGAGCCGGGCCATTCCCAGTCGAGGTCGAAGCCGTCGAAGATCCCGGCCGCGACCCCGGCGCCACCGCGGCCGTTGGTGACCGGGAGGTTCCCCTTGATGTACATGTCGATGCAGGACTTGACGAACTTCTGCCGCGACGCGTCGGTCTTGGCGACGTCGGAGAAGTACTTGCTGTACGTCCAACCGCCGATCGACATCAGCACCTTGAGCTGAGGGTGCTTGGCCTTGAGCTTCTTGAGCTGGTTGAAGTTGCCGGCCAGCGGCTGGTCCCAGGTGTCGCCGGCGCCGTCCACGGACTCGCCCGCGCCGAAGCTCTTCTCGTAGTCGGCCCAGGAATCGCCCGCTCCGTCACCCTGGTTGGGGTCCTGGGGGTTGGATCCGGTCGCCTTGGTGACGCCGTTGAGGCAGGTGAGGTTGTTCGGGTCGATGTTGGAGAAGGCGTAGTTGATGTGCGTGAGCTTGGCGGCGGCGCCCGTCGTCTCCAGGGACTTCACCGTGTAGCCCCGCCCGTAGATGCCCCACTGCGCGAAGTAGCCCGCCTTGACGGCGGCCGCCCCGGGCTGCGGCCGGCCGCCGCCCGTGGTCCGGATGGTCAGCGGGGCGCTGGCGGGCCCCGTCTGGCCGGCGGTGTCCCGGGCGACGACGGTGTAGGTGTAGTCGGTGCCGGCGGTCAGGCCGGAGTCGGCGTACGCGAGCTTGGTGACGGTCGCCGCCTTCACCGTGCCGCGGTAGACGTCGTACTCCTTGATGCCCTTGTCCGACGTGGCCGCCGTCCACTTGAGCGTGACCGACGTGTCGGTGACCGCCGTGGCCTGGGGCGTGCCGGGCGCGGTCGGCGGCTTGTCCGAACCGCCCTTCGTGGTGCGGAAGGTGGCCGCGGGACTGGCCGGCCCCGTCCTGTCGTTCACGTTGCGGGCGACGACGGTGTACGTGTACTCGGTGTCGGCGGCGAGGCCCGTGTCGGTGTACGCGAGCTTGGCCACCGTCGCGACCTTGTCCTTGCCGCGGTAGACGTCGTAGTTCTTGATGCCCTTGACGTCCGTGGCGGCCGCCCACTTCAGGGAGACGCTGTCGGCGGTCACCCCGGTCGAGGCCGGCTGCCCGGGCGCGCTGGGCGGGGTGCCGGTCGAAGAGCCGTCACAAGAACCGCCGTTGAGCTTGCAGCTCGCCGGCGATTCGGCGCCCGTGGCGACGAAGCCGAAGGTGACGCCGGCGCCGGGGGCGATCGAGCCGTTGTACTCGCGGTTCCTGGCCGTGTAGTGCGAGCCGGAGCCGGTGATCAGGGCGTCCCAGTAGGCGCCGACCGTGGTGGCGGCGGGGAAGTCCCACTCGACGGTCCACGCGTCGATCGGCGTGGTGCCGGTGTTCTTGACGGTCCACTCGCCCTGGTAGCCGCTGCCCCAGTCGGAGGTCTTGGTGAAGGTCGCCGTGGCCGAAGGCCCTTCGGCGGAGGCCGAGTTGGCCGGTGCGGCGAGGCCGACGAGCGCCGCGGCCGGGAGCAGCAGCGCGCCGAGCGCGGCGGTGATCCGGGTCCATGGGGTCCATGGAGAGGTGTGTCTGCGGTTCCGAGCTGTATGGGTGCTCAAGGAAGCTCCTCGGAGGAGGTCAGGAGGTGGTGGGGTGCGGGGGGTTTCCATGACCTGTGCGCAGCGGGGTGGGCGTGCGGTGGGGGGAGCTCGGGGGGTGTCTCGCGGTGCCGCTCACCACAGCTGTGAGGGGAGCGTAAGAAGGTCCGTACCAATGGTCAAGAGGTCTGGACCAGACCCCATTCCTGGGCCAGTACGGCCGCCTGCACCCGGCTCCGCAGCTCCAACTTCCCCAGCAGCCTGCTGACATGGGTCTTCGCCGTCGCCTCGGCCATGCCCAGCCGCGCGGCGATCTCCGCGTTGGACAGCCCCTCGCCCAGGCACACCAGCACCTCGCGCTCGCGCCGGGTGAGCGTCTCCAGAACGGAGGTGTCCGCCTGCGGCTCGGGCGCGCGCCGGGCGAACTCCGAGATGAGGCGCCGCGTCACGGCCGGCGAGATCAGGCCCTCGCCGCGCGCCACGGTCCGTACCGCCGTCACCAGGTCGGCGGCCTCGCTGTCCTTGAGCAGGAAGCCCGCCGCGCCGGCGCGCAGCGCGCCGAAGACGTACTCGTCCAGGTCGAAGGTGGTCAGCACGAGGACGTCGGCGAGGCGCTCGCCGGTGATCTGCCGGGTGGCCGAGATCCCGTCCAGCCGGGGCATCTGCACGTCCATCAGCACCAGATCCGGGCGCAGTTCGCGCGCCAGCCGCACGGCCTCCTCGCCGTCCGCCGCCTCGCCGACGACCTCGACGCCGGGCGCGGAGCGGAGGATCAGCACGAGGCCGGAGCGCACGGCGGCCTGGTCCTCGGCGACGACGATCCGTACGGTGGTCACTTGCCCTCCTCGTCCACGGGCAGCACCGCCCGTACCTGCCAATGCCCGTTCTCCGCGCCCGCCTCGAACTCCCCGCCGAGCAGGGCGACGCGCTCCCGCATCCCGATCAGCCCCGCGTGGGACCCGGGGGCCCGGGGCGAACGCCCGTCGTCGTCCAGCGGGCTGGTCACGCGTACCGTCAACGACTCCATGTCGCGGGTGAGTTCGACGGTCACCTCGCCGGGGGCGGCGTGCTTGACCGCGTTGGTCAGCGACTCCTGGACGACGCGGTAGGCGGCCAGTTCGACCGGCGCGGACAGCGGGCCCGGGCCGCGGCCGTCGCGGAGCTCGAAGCGGAAGCCGGAGCCGCCGGCGGTGGCGCGGGCCCGCTCCAGCAGGGCGTCGAGGCCGTCGAGCGTGGGCGTGGGCGCCGGTTCATCCGTGTCGCCCGCCTTGCGGAGCAGGCCGATCAGGCGGCGCATCTCCGCGAGTCCCTGGACGCTGTTCTCCCGGATCACGCCGAGCGCCTCGCGGGACGCCTGTTCCTCGTTGATCGACAGGGCGGCCGTGGAGTGGATCGCGATGGCCGACAGGTGGCCGGCGACCAGGTCGTGCAGCTCGCGCGCCATCCGCGCGCGCTCCGTGCCGACGGCCTGCCGCCGGTCCATCTCGGCCAGCAGGACGGTCCGTTCGGCCGCCAGCCGGGCGGCCTCGGCGGCGTCGCGGTGACGGCGGACGCCGACGCCGGTCCAGGCCGGGGCGATGGTGACGACGGCCAGGGCGAGGCCGATCAGCACGGCCTCGGGTCTGCGGATGAGCGCGACGGACAGCAGCATCCCGGCCACGGTGAGCACTTCGCAGGCGCGGGGGATGAGGCGGTACGCGGCCGGGGGGCCGTACATCACGGCCGCGTACACCAGGTCGGTGAACATCACCGTGGTGGTGGTCAGATTGCCCGAGCACAGGTCCAGCGCCAGCGCGGGCGTCCCGACGGCGAGCCCGAGGAGGGGCTTGCGGCGGCGCAGCAGCTCGGCCCCGACCATCACCGCCAGCGCGAGGAGCGCCAGCCGTCCCGGCAGGCCGGCCATGACCGGCCGGCTGCTCAGCCCCAGCGCGTACAGCGCCAGGCCGCCGGTCAGTCCGGCGGCCGCGATCAGCAGGTCGTCGCGGTGGGGGAGGAGGCGGGGCATGGGTCCATCACAGCACGTCGGAGGGGGTGGGGGCGTCCGCCGGCCGGGCGCCGGGCGGGCGCGGGCGTACATCGAAGGATGCAGTCGGGAATCGCCGTCCGCGACGACGAAACGGCCGCCGGGCGCGGAGAGGCTGGGAGGGAGGGAAGGAGAGGGCCGTGATCGTCACGTTGATCGTCGCCTGCGAGGTCGGCTTCTGGATTCTGCTGGCCGTGGGACTGGCCCTGCGCTACCTGGCGAAGATGCCGCGCGCGGGGGCCGCGGTGCTGCTGCTGGAACCGCTGCTGGAGGTCGTCCTGCTGATCGCCACCGCGATCGACCTGCGCAACGGGGCCGAGGCGGACTGGAAGCACGGCCTCGCGGCGGTCTACATCGGCTTCTCCGTCGGCCTCGGCCACTCCACGGTCAAGTGGGTCGACGCGCGCGTCGCCCACCGCTTCGCGGGCGGCCCGCCGCCAGCCAGGCCGCCGAAGTACGGCCGCGCCCGGGCCGTCCACGAGTGGCGGACGGCGGGCAAGTGGATCCTGGCGTCGTCGGTGGCGATCGGCCTGCTCCAGGCGGCCGTCTGGTACGTCGGGGACTCGGGGGACATCAGCTCGCTGCGGGACTGGCAGAGCAAGATGCTGCTGGTGATCGGCATCAACCTCGTCGTCGCCCTGAGCTACACGCTGTGGCCGAAGCGGGAGCCGCTGCGCTGAGCGGTCCGCCGGATGCGCGGCCGGTCGGCTGCGGGCCGTCCGCGGCCGGTCGCGCCCGCGCGGCGGGGCCGTACGTCGGAACGGCCCCGCGCCGGACTTCCATGAGGCCGGACTTCCAGGAGCCCGCTCAGTGCCCCCGGCGCAGCGCGTCAGCGGTTCTCGCCGGGTATCCGGAGGGTGTCGCCGATCTCTTTGTTCGCCGTCCTGGCCAGGATGCTGTGCTGTTCCGGGGGCAGCCCCCGGACCCCCGGCCGGACCGGGTCGCCGTCGTGGGTCAGCGGTTCTCGCCGGGCACCCAGAGGATGTCCCCGATCTCCTTGTTCGCCGTCCTGGCCAGGATGAACAGCAGGTCCGACAGCCGGTTCAGGTACGTCGCGGCGAGCGGGTTCATCGTCTCGCCGTGCGTCTCCATCGCCTTCCACGTGGACCGCTCCGCCCGCCGGACGACCGTGCACGCCTGGTGCAGCAGCGCCGCCCCCGGCGTCCCGCCCGGCAGGATGAAGCTGCGCAGCTTCTCCAGCCCCGCCAGGAAGCGGTCGCAGTCCGCCTCCAGCCGGTCGATGTAGGACTGCTCCACCCGCAGCGGCGGGTACTTGGGGTCCTCGACGACCGGCGTCGCCAGGTCGGCCCCCACGTCGAACAGGTCGTTCTGCACCCGGACGAGCACCGGCACGATCTCCTCCGGCAGCTGCCCGAGCGCCAGCGCGACCCCGATCGCCGCGTTGGCCTCGTTCGCGTCCGCGTACGCGGAGATGCGCGGATCGGTCTTGGCGGTCCGGCTCATGTCGCCGAGGGCGGTCGTGCCCTTGTCGCCGGTGCGGGTGTAGATGCGCGTCAGGTTGACCATGGGTCCGAGGGTAGTCCCCGTCGCCGGACCCGGCCTCCGCCGCGATGCGCGGGGCGGAAGTGGCGCGAATGTGACGTGTGTTCCTCCCGGTAGCACTGTCGTGGCACCGTCCAGTGTGATGTCCGTCATTTGGGACGTGACGCGCATCTCTAAGCCTCCTCCCGCGCGGCGACGGGCGCTAAGGTCCGCCGCAGAGCCGTGTGTGAACAGCCGTAAGTGAACAGGGAGAAGGGGACACCAGTGGCCAAGAAACTCGCCGTCATCGGGGCCGGGCTGATGGGCTCCGGCATTGCTCAGGTGTCCGCCCGGGCGGGCTGGGACGTCGTACTGCGGGACGTGACGGACGAGGCCCTCAAGCGGGGGACCGACGGGATCCGGGCGTCGTACGACAAGTTCGTCTCCAAGGGGAAGCTGGAGGCCGCGGCGGCGGACGCCGCGTTCGCGCGGATCACCGCGACCACGGACCTGGACGCGGCGGCCGACGCGGACGTCGTGGTCGAGGCGGTCTTCGAGGACGTCGAGGTCAAGAGGGACATCTTCCGGGCCCTGGACGGGATGGTGGGGGAGGGGACCCTGCTCGCCTCCAACACGTCCGCCATCCCGATCACCAAGATCGCGGCGGCGACGGGCCGGCCGGAGCGGGTCGTCGGCGTCCACTTCTTCTCGCCGGTCCCGCTGATGCAGCTGTGCGAGCTGGTGCGCGGGCACAAGACGAGCGACGAAACCCTGGCCGCGGCACGGGAGTTCGCCGAAGGCGTCGGCAAGACCTGCATCGTGGTCAACCGGGACGTGGCGGGGTTCGTGACGACCCGGCTGATCACGGCGCTGGTGGGCGAGGCGATCAAGCTCTACGAGTCCGGGGTCGCCTCCGCCGAGGACATCGACGTCGCCTGCCGGCTCGGATTCGGCCACGCCATGGGCCCGTTGGCCACCACCGACCTCACGGGCCTGGACATCCTGCTGCACGCGATGGGCAACATCTACACCGAGACCCAGGACGAGAAGTTCGCGCCGCCGGAGATCATGCGCCGCATGGTCGACGCGGGCGATCTGGGCCGGAAGAGCGGTCAGGGCTTCTACCAGTACTGACCGGTGTGCTCCAAAACTCGTTCACTCCACCGTGTGAATTGGGTATTGGTTCGCTTACAGGTGGCAACTTTGTTGTGCGAGAGGCAGTCAGTTCCTTAGAGCCACAGCCACATCCCACCGCATCGCAGCACCCAGGGGAGCGCATATGCACATCAGGGGCGACCACGCCGAACTGGTCGTCGGGGGCCGCCTCGACGTCCGCAACGCGGCGGACGCCCGAACGGTCCTGCACTCCGCGCTCGACGCCGGCCGGGGCGACCTCGTCCTCGACCTGACCGAGCTCGACTCCTGGGACGCCACCGGTCTCGGGGTCATCATGGGGGCCCACCGCCGGGCCGGACGCACCGGCCGGCGGCTGGTGCTGCGCGGCGTGCCGGACCGGATGCAGCGGGTGCTCGTGGCCACCCGGCTGCACCGCATCCTCGCCTTCGAGGACGACGCGCAGCCGGGGCCCCCGGCCCCGCTCCCGGCGTGCGACCGCGCGCTGAGGCGCAGTCCGCAAACCTCCTGAGCCCGGGCTGCGGAATCCTCATCAGGCCGGACTCCGCAATCCTCACGAGACTGTGACGCCCGGGGCGCCGCGCCGCCCTTCATGTCGGAGATACTGTCCCAAGGTCTGTTCGGTTTCCCGTTCCTCCATCAGCTCGTGGCGGGCGCCGGACCCGAGGTCGCAGCGCCCGGACAAGGCCGGGAGACACGACGGCAGCCACGCGACTGGGGGCTTGGACCATGGACCCGACGAACCGGGAACCCGAGGCACCGCGCACGGACGCGGACGCGTCCGCGCAGGACGCCGCGCGCGAGCCCGTACCGGCGCGGGTCGTCCAGCTCGTCGCCGGTGACTACCTGCTGACCGTCAACCCCGTGGACGGCAGCGAGATAGAGCCCTGCCCGCCCGGCCGGCTCCCCGCCCCCGCCGAGCGCCGCGCCGCCGCCGACCGCGCCGAGCGGGACCGGGCCGCCGCACCGCCGGAGCCCGCCGGCGACCCGGGCCCCGCGCTGCCCCTCGTCGGCCGCGGCGAGGTGCGCGGGAGACTGGGCCAACTGCTGTCGCGCGGACGCTCCGTACGCCTCACCGGCCCCGCCGGCTCCGGGCGCACCGCGCTGCTCGACGCCGTGGCCGCCGACTGCGCGGACCTGGCCCCCGACGGGGTCGTCCGGCTGAACGGCCGCCACCGGACCGCCGCGGACCTGCTGCACGAGCTCTTCACCGCCGTCCACCACGCGCCGCTGCACCGGCCCGACCGGGCCGGACTGCTCGCCGTCGTACGGGAGACCGGCGCCGTCGTCGTCCTGGACGACCTGGAGTTCGGCGGTGCCGCGCTCGACGAGCTGCTGGACGCCACCCCCGAGTGCGCCTTCCTCTTCGCCGCGAAGCCGGGCGTCACGGCGCCCTCCGGGGACGCCCACGTGGAGGAGGTCTCCCTCGGCGGCCTCGACCGCACCGACTGCCTGGAGCTGCTGGAGGCGGCCGTCGGACGGCCGCTGACCGACGAGGAGGCCGACTGGGCGGCCGACCTGTGGGTGGAGTCCGACGGGCTGCCGCTGCGGTTCGTCCAGGCCGGGGCGGTGCTGCGGCAGCGGGACGCCGATGTGGCCGGGGCCGCGGCGGCCACCGACGCGCCGTTCAGCATTCCCGAGGACGGCACCCCGCCGGAGGAGCCGGCCGTCGGCCGCGCCGCGCTGCCGCGGGGCGTCGCCCCGGCCGTGCCGCTGGCCGCCCGGCTCGGCCCGGTCGCCCGCGCCACCCTGCGCCTCGCGCTCGCGCTCGGCGGCGAGGTGCCCCACCAGGCGCAGCTGCCGGCGCTCGTCGGGGACACCCACGCGGACGCCGCCGTGGGCGAGTTGCTCGCCTGCGGGCTGATCGGCGCGGTGGGCGCGCACTACCGGCTGGCCGCCGGGGTGGCCGCGCAGCTGGCCGACGCGGGGTACGACGACGGGGGCGGGGCCGAGCGCGTGCTCACCGTCGCCCAGCACTACTCCTGGTGGGCCGGGCATCCGTCCGTCACTCCGGAGCGCATCGCGGCCGAGGCCGACACGATCCTCGCGGCGCTGGCGGCCCTGGTGTCCGGCGGAGCGGCCGGGCAGCCGGCGGCCGCGGTGCTGCTGGCCCGCACCGCCGCGCCGGCCTTCGCCGGTGCCCTGCACTGGAGCGCCTGGGAGCGGGGGCTGCGGCACGGGCAGGAGGCGGCGCGGCTGGCCGGGGAGGTCGGCGAAGAAGCGTATTTCCACCACGAGTTGGGCGTGCTGGCGCTGTGCACCGGCAACATCGACCGGGCCCGCGCCGAGCTGGAGGCGTCCACCGGGCTGCGTGGTGTCCTGGCGGACAAGCGGGGGGCGGTCGCGAGCCGGCGGGCGCTGGCGCTGGTCGCGGACCGGTCGCGGCCCGTGACTCCGCCGGTCGCGGTTCCCGTGCCGGTGACGCCGGTTCGTCCGGTGGCTGCGGCCGGGCGGGCGGCCCGGATGCCGCAGACGCCCGGGGGCGAGGAGGTGCCGGCCGCGCGCAGCGAGCAGTCGGCGACGCCGCCTGCCGTCCGGCCTGTCGTGGCCCCCGCTCCTGATCCGGACGGTGTCACCACCGCCGCCTTCCGCAAGGTGCCCGCGGCGGGCGCGGGGAAGCGCGCGGCCGGGGTGCAGGCGTGGGCCCAGAAGCTGACCTCCAACGGGGCCCGGCGCAATCTCGTGGCGGCGGGCGCGGGGGTGGTGCTCGCGGCCGTCCTCGGTACGGTCGTCACGCTCGGCGCGACGTCCGGCAACGGGAGCCGGGGCGGCGCCGATTCGAAGGACGTCAAGCCCGGGCCGTCCGCGTCGCAGCAGGACGATGACGGCGGGATGAGCGCCGACCGGCCGCAGGTGGGCCACGACGGGCCGGCGCCGGTGTCCGGCGGACGGCCGTCGGCCCGGCCGGAGCGGTCGGGCGGGCCGGAGGAGTCGGCGACGCCGTCCGGGACGCCTTCCGGGACGGGGACGCCGTCGCCGTCGGGGAGCGGGACGCCGGACGGGACGCCTTCGCCGACGCGGACGCCGGGGGGCGGGGACTCGACGTCTCCTCGGCCCTCGGGTGATCCCCGGCCGTCCGGTGACCCGAAGCCTTCGGGCGACCCGAAGCCGTCCGGGGATCCGGAGCCGACGCGGGATCCGGGTCCGAAGCCGACGGATGGGGGGCATGAGACGGTGCCTCCGCCGGCGTCGCATTCGCCCGGGGGCGGGAGCACGACGGCTTCGGCCGGGGGGTCGGGGGCGGGTAGGCAGTCGCCCTGACGGGCGGTGTTGTGCCCCGGCCCCGCCCTTTCACCGTTTCCCCGGGGCAAGTCCCCGGGCCCCGCAACGCGGCTTCGCCGCGTATCCGGGGGCTGCGCCCCCTGGGCCCCTGGAACCGCGCTCCGCGCGGTTGTCCTCAAACGCCGGACGGGCTGGATTCGTGCCAGGGCGCGCACTTCAGCCTGTCCGGCGTTCGAGGACGAGCGCGCGGAGCCGCGATGCGGGGTCCGGGGCGGAGCCCCGGTGGGGTCGCGAAGGGGCGTGGCCCCCGCGGAAACGGGGAAAGGGCGGGGGCGAACCCCTCAGAACAGGCGCAGCTTGTCGTCCTCGATGCCGCGGAGCGCGTCGTAGTCCAGGACGACGCAGCCGATGCCGCGGTCCGTCGCCAGGACGCGCGCCTGCGGCTTGATCTCCTGGGCGGCGAAGACGCCGCGCACCGGCGCGAGATGCGGGTCCCGGTTGAGCAACTCCAGGTAGCGCGTGAGCTGCTCGACCCCGTCGATCTCGCCGCGGCGCTTGAGCTCGACGGCCACCGTCCGCCCGTCCGCGTCGCGGCAGAGGATGTCCACGGGGCCGATGGCCGTGGGGTATTCACGGCGGATGAGCGTGTAGCCCTCGCCGAGGGTCTCGATGCGGTCCGCGAGGAGCTCCTGGAGGTGCGCTTCCACGCCGTCCTTGATGAGACCCGGGTCCACGCCGAGCTCGTGCGAGGAGTCGTGGAGGACCTCCTCCATGGTGATGATGAGCTTCTCGCCCGCCTTGTTGATCACCGTCCAGACGCCCTCGGCCTCTTTGAGGGTGCACGGCGGGGACATCCAGTTGAGGGGCTTGTAGGCCCGGTCGTCCGCGTGGATCGAGACGCTGCCGTCGGCCTTGACCAGGATCAGACGGGGGGCGGAGGGCAGGTGGGCGGTGAGCCGGCCCGCGTAGTCCACGGAGCAACGGGCGATGACGAGACGCATGGTGGGCCACGCTACTCGACTCCCGGCGCTCGACGCGATTCGCCCTGGACCGTCCCCTTCGCCGTTGGCCTGTTGTCGGTACGTTCTCCTGGTGGGGCAGCAGTGGCCGGATTACCGTTGGAGCGGGCGGTCGTCGTACGGGCACAGGGCGTCGTCGTCCGCTCGCCCATCCCGAAGACCCCGCCCGCGGGGTCGCGAGAGGAGAACCCCATGTCGCTCGACGTCTCACCGGCCCTCCTTGAACAGGCCGAGCGAGGCGAGGTCGACGAAGCGGACTTCGTCGACTGCGTCCGGATCTCCCTGCCCTACGCATGGGAGTTGATCAGCTCGCTCGTGGCCCGGCTCAGGGAAGACGGTGGTGAGTTCGCCGACAACCTCACCCCGCCGCCGTCCGAACTCCACCGCGGCCAGCTCCTCAGGGTTCTGGCGAGCGATGCGATCCGGGGGGCGCTGCAGCGGCACTTCGGGGTCCGCCTGGCCTTCCAGAACTGCCACCGGGTGGCGGTCTTCCCGCTCGGCCCCTCGGCCGACGCGCGGCTGGACCGCTTCACCTCGGTGCGCAGCCAGGTGCTCAACCAGTCCCCGGAGCTGCGCGACTGCTGACCCGGCCATCCTGTTGTTCGGCGCTGCTGCCGCCCCGCGTGCGGGGGATGCGAACGGTACGGGAGCGGCAGCTCCCCGGAGCCTGTGACCGGGGAGCAAGGGGAGCAGCGGGAGTCTGGGGAGCAGGGGGAGTCAGGCGAGCAGGGGGAGGACGTCGTCGCCGAGGCGGCGCAGGTTCTCCTCGGTGGCGGCCAGGTCGCCCGAGCCCTCCGCCAGCAGCGCGAAGCGGCGGACGCCGGTGCGTTCGGCGGTGGCCGCGAGGCGGTCCGCGCACAGCCGCGGCGGGCCGACGGGGTGGATGCGGCAGAGCAGCTCGGTGTACTCCCGGGGGTCCCGCATCCGGCGTTCCCGTCCGTCGACGGTGACGTGCGCCCCCAGCCCCTGGCGCAGCCAGCCGGGCATGGCCTTCAGCAGGGTCTCGGCGGCCTCCGGCTGCCGGTCCCCGACCTGGACGACGCCGGCCGCCACGTGCCCGGGGTCCGCGGCCTCCTCGGGGGACGCGCCCGCCTCCAGGGCGCACTCGCGCCACAGGGACACCATCCGTGCCTTCTCCTCGTCCGTGCTGTGCATGCCCAGGAGCATCGGCAGCCGGTGCCGGGCGGCGAGCCGGACGCTCGCGGGCGAGGTGCAGGCGACCATCACCGGCGGCCCGGAGTGGCCGAAGAGGTCGTCGGCGCGGGGGACGACGGGGACCTCGCGGAAGGTGAACCGCTCGCCGGACGCGCTCACCCGGGGCTCGCGCAGCCAGCGCATCAGCAGTTCGAGGGATTCCGGAAACGCTTCTTCGTAAGCGGCGAGACCCGCGTTGAACACTTCCAGGTCCACCCAGGGGCCGCCGCGGCCCACCCCCAGGGTGAACCTGCCGCCGGAGGCGAGGTGCAGCAGCGCCGTCTGTTCCCCGAGGGTCACGGGGTGCGTGGTGGGCAGCACGCTCACGGCGGTGCCCACCCGGATCCGCCGGGTGCGGCCCAGCAGCAGCCCGGCCAGCGTGACGGCGGACGGGCAGACGCCGTAGGGGACGAAGTGGTGCTCGGCCACCCAGACCGCGTCCAGCCCGGCCTCCTCGGCGACCTCCGCGGTCCGCACCGCCCGGTGGAGGGCCTCGACATGGCCCTGGCCCGGGAACTGAGCGGCCAGGACGAACGCTCCAACGCGCATCGCTTGTCTGCCTCCTGGCGGTCCTGCTGGCGGTTCTTCCGCCGGTTTTGTGCGATCCATCGGCGAATTAACGTTTGACCGGTGCCGGAAGGTACGGGCGTTCAGGAAGTTTTCATGATGATCCGAGAAGCGGGGTGGGTAGGCGCTCGGTACACCGGGCCGGGGGCGTCACGCCGACGCGTACCCTGGTCGCGGCCCGTAGCCCGCCCCGACCTCCGAGGTGACCCGTGTCCCCGCGCCGAAACCGCCCGCGAGGCGGCGCCGTCAGGCCAGCAGCAGCGCCGTCCCCGCACGAGACCGGCGTGCGCTACGGCCTGGAGCAGACGGAGAGCTGGCAGGGCGAGGACTGGTCGGTCCGCATGATCGGCGGCGGTGCCGCCGCCAAGCACTACCGGTGCCCCGGCTGCGACCAGGAGATCCCGCCCGGCGTGCCGCACCTGGTGGTGTGGCCGCAGTACGGCGCGGGCGTCGAGGACCGGCGGCACTGGCACAAGTCCTGCTGGAACGCGAGGGACCGCCGGAGCGCGAGGCTCCAGCGGTCCCGTAACGCACCGCGCTACTAGCCAGGGCGTGTCCGATGGCTCCTGGCCTGCCGCCCGTGTCACGCGGCAGGCCTCGTGAGCTGCCGACCACCCCACAGGGAGTATCCGTTCCGGCGAGGCGGCGGCGTCAAGGGCCATCGGACACGCCCTGGGCGGTTCCGAGGGGCGCGTCAGGCGTCGCGCCGGGTCATCGAGGTGTACGCGCCGCCCAGGGCGATCGCGGTGACGCCGAGGACGACCCACAGCGGCGTCCAGCCGGAGGGGCCGCCGTCGCCGAGCTCGGCGCCGTAGAAGGTGGCGAGCTGGCTGGGGATCGACCAGGTGGCGAGCGCCTTGCCGACCGGCCGGACGGCGTCGGACATCATGAACAGCGCCAGCAGCGGCGGCAGCAGCACCAGGCCGAGCATGCTGGTGATCGCGCCCGCCGAGTGCCGCAGCAGCGCGCCCACGGCCAGCGACAGCAGGCCCAGCAGCGCCACGTAGAGGCTCACGCCGAGGGTCGCCTTGAGCCACTCCGAGCCGCTGATCCCCTCCGTCGTCAGGTCGCTCATCAGACCGGCGTCGAGCAGGGCCACCAGCGTGGTGGCCACCAGCGTCAGCACGAAGGTCAGCGCGAAGAAGACGATCGCCTTGGCACCCAGCACCCGGCCGCGGCTGGGGCAGGCGGTGAGGGTGGTGCGGATCAGGCCGGTGCCGTACTCGGACGAAATCGTCAGCACGCCCAGGGTGAGCAGCGGGATCATGCCGAGGAGCACGCCCACGAAGCCCATGCCCAGGACGTCCCCCTGGATGTCGCCCTCGTCGGCCACGTTGTAGGTGACGAGCGCGATCAGGGCGCCGATGCCCATGACGATGACGAGCATGGTGCCCAGCGTCCACATCGTGGACCGCAGCGACCTGATCTTGGTCCACTCGGCGGCGATGGCGTCGCCCAGGGTGGCCTGGCGCACGGGGATCGGGGACACATAGCCGCCGGCCGGGGCCTGGCCGGGCCAGAACTGCTGGGCGGGCGCCTGGCCCTGCGGGGCGGGCGCGGCGGGCGGAGGTGTCATCGGGGCGGTCATCGGGCGTCCTCGCTGTCACGCTTGGTCAGATCGGCGACGGGGGCAGGAGCGGCGGCCGGGGCCGGCGGGGCGACAGGGGCGGCCGCCGGCATCTGGGGCGCGGCGGGCTGCTGCGGCGGGACGGGCGGCTGCTGCTGCGCGTACGGGTTGGGCTGCTCGCCGGGCAGCACCGGGTAGCCGCCCGGTCCGCCCCAGCCCTGCGGCGCGGGCGCGCCCGGCATCGCGTACCCCGGCGCCGGCTGCTGGAAGCCGGCGCGCATGTCCTGGGTCGAGCGGTAGTCGACGGCGCCCTGCGTCATGCGCATGTAGGCCTCCTCCAGGGACGCCTGGTGCGGCGAGAGCTCCCACAGCCGGATGTCCGCGGTGTGCGCGAGGTCGCTGATGCGGGGCAGGTCGAGACCGGTGACGCGCAGCGCGCCGTCCGGCTCGGGCAGCACCTGGCCGCCCGCCTCGACCAGCGCCGAGGTGAGCTTCTCGCG
Source organism: Streptomyces sp. AV19 (assembly GCF_015999245.1). Lineage (GTDB taxonomy): Bacteria > Actinomycetota > Actinomycetes > Streptomycetales > Streptomycetaceae > Streptomyces. Next base: position 115,746 of record NZ_JAEAMR010000004.1, read on the forward strand.
CCCCTCCGGCTCGCCGTCCGGCGTGCGGACGCGCGCGAAGCCGGCGGAGTTCGCGGCGATGAAGTCCTGGACGCCCATGTCGGCCAGCAGCTGCCCGCGGCCGATGACGATGAGGTGCTCGGCGGTCAGCGCCATCTCGCTCATCAGGTGCGAGGAGACGAAGACCGTACGGCCCTCGGCGGCCAGCCGCTTCATCAGGTTGCGGACCCACAGGATGCCCTCGGGGTCCAGGCCGTTGACCGGCTCGTCGAAGAGCAGCACCTGCGGGTCGCCGAGCAGCGCCGCGGCGATGCCCAGCCGCTGGCCCATGCCGAGCGAGAAGCCCTTCGAGCGCCGCTTGGCCACGTCCTGGAGGCCGACGACGCCCAGCACCTCGTCCACCCGGCGGGCCGGGATGCCGGAGAGCTGCGCCAGGGAGAGCAGGTGGTGGTACGCGCTGCGCCCGCCGTGCACCGCCTTGGCGTCGATCAGGGCACCGACCTGGCGGGGCGCGTTGGGCAGCTCCCGGTAGGGGCGGCCGCCGATGGTGACCCGGCCCGAGGTGGGCACGTCCAGGCCGAGGATCATGCGCATGGTCGTGGACTTCCCGGAGCCGTTGGGCCCCAGGAAGCCGGTTACCACGCCCGGCCTCACCTGAAATGTCAGGTTGTGCACGGCCGTCTTGGCGCCGTAGCGCTTCGTCAGGCCGACTGCCTCGATCATTCTCCGCCCCTCGCGAGATGGTCGGGGCACATGCCCCCGTTCGGGTTAGGAGGATAACGAGCGGCTGACGTGATCCGGGAATGCCGTCCGCTCACGGGGACAGCTCGGCGTGGCTGAGGTCGCTCCTCCCGGACGCCGCCGGAAGCCCCTCCTCCGCGAGGACCCAGCCCTCCGCGGCGAAGATCCGGGCACCCTCCTCCCGCACGGCGTCGTCCGACCGCGCCCGCTCGGTCCAGCTCGCCGGATCCGGCCCGAGCAGCGCCCGCAGCCGCGGCGAGGCGGCGAGCAGCGCCCGCAGCAGGGCGGCCTGGTCGCCGCCGCCGGGTCTGGGACGGCCGGTGGCCGGGTCCAGCAGGACGCCGTGGCGCGAGACGTACGCGTAGGCGCCGCCCAGCCGGGGACCGGACGGAAGCGTCATCGGGTACGCCGCCCCGGGCAGCAGCACCCTGCGGTAGTGCACCTCGGAGGCGTCCACGACGGCCAGCTGCGCCGCGTCCAGCCAGCCGACCACCAGCCGCCGCCCGGCCTCCGGGTCGGCGTACGGGGCCGCGGCCACGTACCCGGCGCGGCCGATGTGGGCCGAGCAGCCCACGCCGACGCCGCGGACCGTCACCGGCACCATGGGCACCACGGCCGGCAGCCCGGCCCCGGCGAGCTTGTGCCCGATCTGGGCGGGGGAGGCGTTGGAGCCCACGGCCACCACGGGGTGCCGCCCGCCGGCGGGCGGCGCGCCCAGGGCGCCGAGCACGGCGTCCAGCGTCCCCGCACCGCCCGGGACGGGCCAGGTCCCCAGCGGCCCCGGACCCGCCCGCAGCGGCAGCAGCTCGTCCCCGCACAGCAGACAGGGCTCCGGAGCCGGCCGGCCGGGATAGTCCAGGGGCCGCAGGAACGGGACGGAGTGCAGGCCGAGGTCGCGCAGCCGGCGGCCCGTCATGGGGGGCCGCTCGTGACAGGACGCCGGGAGGGGCGGTGCGGGGCGGTCCGCGTGACGGATGCGTCCGGGTACTCCCCGGCGGTGTGGCACCGTGCGTGGCGCTGGGAGTCCGGGCGGCGCCCCGGGCGGTGCGGGGCGGCCTGTGTGACGGACGTGTGCGGGCACCCCGGGGCGGCGTGGCACCGCGCCCTGCGCCCGGAGTCCGTGGAGATCCGCCGGGACGGGCGGCGCCCCGGGCGGTGCGGGGCGGCCCGCGTGACGGACGCGTGCGGGCACCCCGGGGCGGCGTCGCACCGCACGCGGCACCCCGAGTCCGTGAAGATCCGCCGGAAGGGCACTACGCGTCGCGCCTCTTGAGCACCAGGTAGCCGCCCACCAGCGCGGCGGCCACCCAGAGCACCATGATCCCGAAGCCGCCCCAGGGCCCGTACGGCGCCTTGTCGTCGGCCAGCACCACCTTCATGACCTTCTGCCCGGCCTGGTCCGGCAGGTACTGGGCGACCTTCTCCGTCGCCGAGACGGCGGCCAGGATGTTGGAGATCAGGAAGAAGAACGGCATCAGGATGCCCAGCGCCAGCATCGGCCCGCGCACCATCGTCGCGACGCCCATGGAGAACACCGCGATCAGCGCCATGTACAGCCCGCCGCCGACCACCGCGCGCGCCACCCCCGGATCGCCCAGCGACGCCCGGTGCCCGCCGAGCATCGCCTGGCCGGCGAAGAAGGACAGGAAACTGGTGGCCATACCGACGACCAGCGCGAGCGCCGCCGCAATTGCGATCTTGCTGAACAGAAAGGTGCCGCGCTGCGGAACGGCCGCGAGCGAGGTGCGGATCATTCCGGTGCTGTATTCATTGGAGACCACCAGCACCCCGAAAACGATCAATGCGAGCTGGCCGAGTCCCATACCGGCGAAACTGACGAAGGTCGGATCGAAAGTCATCCGCTCGGCGACCGACATGTCGTCGAACTTGCTGTTCACCAATGCGCTGATCAGCACGCCGAGAGCGACGGTGACGAGGAAACCGGTGCCGAGCGTCCACACCGTGGAACGCACCGATTTGATCTTCGTCCATTCCGAGCGCAGAACCTGCGTGACCACGGCCATCGTCAGCCTCCCCCGCCCCACCGCGGGGCCCGGTCCGCGTGCGCGTGATACTCCACCGACTCCGCCGTCAGCCGCATGAACGCCTCCTCCAGCGAGGCCCGCTGCGGGCTCAGCTCGTGCAGGACGATGCGGTGCCGCGCGGCCAGCTCGCCCAGGTGCGCGGCGTCCTCACCGGTCACCTCCAGGGCGCCCTCCGCACCCGGCACGGCCGTGATCCCCGCGCCCGACAGCACGTCCCGCAGCCGCTCCTGCTCCGGCGAGCGCATCAGCACGAAGGGACGGGAGTTCTTCGCGATGAAGTCGGCCATCGAGGTGTCCGCCAGCAGCTTCCCCTGGCCGATGACGATCAGGTGCTCGGCGGTGAGCGCCATCTCGCTCATCAGGTGCGAGGAGACGAAGACCGTACGCCCCTGCGCCGCCAGCGATTTCATCAGCGTCCGGATCCAGTGGATGCCCTCCGGGTCCAGGCCATTGACCGGCTCGTCGAACATCAGGATCCGCGGGTCCCCCAGCAACGCCGCGGCGATGCCCAGCCGCTGGCCCATGCCGAGCGAGAACCCCTTGGAACGCTTCTTCGCCACCGACGTCAGACCCACCACGTCCAGCACCTCGGCCACCCGCGACCGCGGGATGCCGTTGCTCTCGGCCAGGCACAGCAGGTGGTTGTAGGCGCTGCGCCCGCCGTGCACGGCCTTGGCGTCCAGCAAGGCGCCCACCGTCCGCAGGGGGTTGTGCAGTTGCCGGTAGTGCCGGCCGTCGATGCGGACCGTGCCACCGGTGGGGTTGTCGAGATCGAGCATCATCCGCATGGTCGTCGACTTGCCCGCGCCATTGGGGCCGAGGAAGCCCGTGACGATGCCGGGACGGATGGTGCAGGTGAGGTGATCGACGGCGAGCCGGTCGCCGTAGCGCTTGGTCAGATCCTCCAGCTCGATCATTCACTCACGGTACGGGGCCGGGACCCGCCCCGCCACCGGAGGCGGGCCCTCCCCGTGGTGCGCCGTTTCAGCGGCTCTGCTGCGCCGGAACGCCGCGCGAGATCGGCTCGTCGTCGCCCGGCACCCCGGCCGCGGCCACCGCCGCGCCGGTCAGCGTGGCCAGCATCTCGCGGACGTTGGTCAGCTGGGCGTTGATGCTGTCGCGGCGGTTGGTCAACGCCGCCAGCTCCCGCTCGGACTCGCTGCGGATGCGGTCCGCCTTGGCGTTGGCGTCGGCCACGATGTCCTCGGCCTGGCGCTGCGCGGTCTCCACCGTCTGGCGCGCCCGCCGCTCCGCGTCCGTGCGCAGCTTCTCCGCCTCCAGGCGCAGCTGCTCGGCCCGGTGCTCGATCTCCGCCAGCCGCTTCTCCGCCTTCGCCTGCCGCGAGGCCAGGTCGCGCTCCGACTGCTCGCGCCGCTTGGCCAGGTTCGTCTCGAAGTCCGCCGCCGCCTGGGCCGCCTTGGCGCGCGTCTCCTCGAAGAGGGCGTCCGCCTCCTCGCGCTTGGACTGCGCGTCCTTCTGCGCCTCCGCCCGCAGCTGCGCGGAGTCCCCCTTCGCCTTCTCGACGATCCGCGCGCCCTCGTCCTCCGCCTTGGACTTGCGGTCGGCGGCGAACGACTCGGCGTCGTTGCGCACTTGCTGCGCCGCCGACTCCGCCAGCTCACGGTGCTGCTCGGCGGCCCGGCGGGCCTCCTCCCGCAGGTCCTTGGCCTCTTCCTCGGCCAGCCGCAGGATCTTCTCGACCCGGGCGCCGAGCCCCGCGTACGAGGGCTCCGCGTCATTGATCTGTGCCTGAGCGTTCTGCGTTTCGAGGTGCAGCTCCTCGATGCGCTTTTCCAGAGAGGTGATGCGCGCCAGCGCGCTGTCACGGTCGGCGACGAGCTTGGTAATGCGGTCGTCCACCTGGCCGCGGTCGTATCCGCGCCGCACGAGCTCGAAGCCGAAGGGGGAGGAAGTGTCGCTCATGGGGTTCCTGTCGAAAGAGACCGGTGAGGTGATAAGGGAATCCTAGGGCGGTGAGCGGCGTCGTATGGAGTGGATTGGCGTACTGGGTCGGGGGATTGGGAATTTCTCCCCTCGAATGAGTGGCTACTTCCGGTCCTGCTTGCCACTCGAACGAGTAGCGCCGGCACCGGCCGTCGCCTTCACCCCGCCCTCCTTGGAGCCGCCTGCCCCGGGGGACTCAAATGATTCCAACGCCTCCAACACGTCCTGGACACGGGAAATCTCCGCCTGGATGTCCTCGCGGCGCTTCACCAGCGCCTCCAACTCGCTGCGGCCGCCCTCGACAAGACTCCGGGCCTCCTGCCCGGCCTCGGTGCGCAGGCGCTCCGACTCGCGTACGGCCTCGGCACGCATCCGCTCCGCGTCGCGCACCGCGGTCGTCTTCTTCTGCTCCGCCTCCTTCAGCAGCCCCTCCGCCTTCTTCACCGCGGCGATGCGCACCTTGCTCGCCTCGCCGCTCGCGTCCGACAGCAGCTGCTTGGCCTTCGCCTCGGCCTGCGCCAGCTGCTCGGTCGCCGCCGCGACGAGCTTGTCGCAGCGCTCGCCCGCCGACTGCATCGCCTCGGACGCCTCCCGGCGCGCGCGGTCGTGCAGCTCCTCGACCTCGCTCTCGATCCGGGCCCGCAGCTCGTCCGTCCGGTCCCTTATGGCGGTCGCGTCCCCGCGGGCCTCGGCCAGCAGCGTGTCCGCGTCCGTACGGGCCCGCTCCACCAGCGCGTTGCCCTCGCCGGTGGCCTCCGCCACGAGGCGCTCGGCCTCCCGGCGGGCGGCACCGACCATGGTGTCCGCCTGCTCCTCGGCCGCGGCGGCGGTCTTCACCGCCTCCTCCTGCGCCTTGGCGATCAGCGCGTCCGCCTGCTCGGCGGCCTCGGTACGCCGCTGGGCGGCCGCGTCCCGCGCCTCGTCGACCGTGCGCTCGGCCTCCTCGCGGGCCGCGGCCCGCACCCGCTCGGCCTCCAGCACCGCGTCGGCCTTGACCTTCGCCGAGTCGGCGCGCGTGCTGTTGGCGTTCTCCTGCGCCGCCGCCAGGGCGGCCTGCCCCTCGGCGGCCATCCGCTCCGCCTCGGCCGTCGCCTCCGCGATCAGCTCGTCCGCCTGCCGCGCCGCCTCGGCCCGGCGGGCACCCGCCGCCTTGCGCGCCTCGTCGGCCGTCCGCGCGGCCTCCTGACGGGCGCTCTCCAGCGCCGCCGCGGCGTCCGCCCGCACCCGCTCGGCCTCCGCCTTCGCGTCCGCGACCGTCCGCTCCGCCTCGGCCGCGGCCCGCGCCCGCTGCTCCTCGACCGCCCGCCGCGCCTCCTCGGCCGCCCGGGCCGCCTCGGCCCGCAGCTTCTCGCCCTCGGCCGTGGCCTCGGCGATCAGCTCGTCCGCCTGCCCGGCGGCCTCCGTGCGGCGCCGGTTGGCCGCCTCCCGGGCCTCGTCGACGATGCGGTCGGCGTCGTCCTGCGCCGAAGAGGTCAGCTCCGCCGCCTCGTTGACGATCCGCTCGGCCTCCACGCGGCCGTCCGCGCGCATCTTGTTCGCGTCCTCGCGGGCCTCCGCCTTGGCGCGCGTCGCGTCCTGCTCGGCCTGCGCCAGCGCGTCGGAGGCGTCGGTGCGCATCTGCTGCGCCCGCGCCGAGGCGTCCGAGACCAGCCGCTCCGCCTCCGCGGTCGCCTTCGCCAGCAGCTCGTCCGCCTGCCCGGCGGCCTCGACCCGGTGCGCGTCCGCCGCGTCCCGCGCCTCGTCCACCAGGGCCGTCGCCTCGGCGCGCAGTCGCTCCGCGTCCGCGGCCGCCTGCGCGCGCTCGGCCTCGGCGGTCTCCTCCGCCTCCTCCAGCGCCCGGGCCGCCTCCGAGCGCAGCCGCTCGCCCTCCGCCCTCGCCTCCGCGACCAGCGCGTCCGCCTGCTCCGCGGCGTCCGCGCGGCGCTTGTTGGCCGCCTCGCGGGCCTCCTCCAGCACACGGGCGGCGTCCGCCTCCACGCGCTCGCCCTCGGCGATCGCCTCGGCCACCGTGCGCTCGGCCAGGTCCCGGGCCGCCTCCGCGGCCGACTGGGCCTCGGCGCGGATGCGCACCGCGTCCTCGCGGGCGCCCTCGCGCTCCTCGTACGCCTCGGCGCGGACCCGGTCCGCCTCCTCCTGCGCCTCGGTGACGGTCCGCTCGGCGCTGTGCTCGGCCGCCGAACGCAGCCCGGCGATCTCCTCCTCGGCCTGCTCGTGCAGGCCCGCGACCGACTCCCGCACCTGCTGGGCCGTCTGCTCCGCCGCCGACACCAGCTCGCCGGCGCGCTGCTCGGCCTCCTCGACCAGGCGCTCGGCCTCCTGCTGCGCCTCGGCGACCCGCTTGCGCGCCGCGGCCAGCAACTCCTCGCTCTGCTCGTGCGCCGCCTCGCGCTCCGCCTGTGCCTCCGCACGGGCGTCGCCCAGCAGCTCGTCGGCCTCGCGCCGGCGCCGCGCGGCCTCCTCCTTGGCCGCCTCCAGCGCCTCGGCGGCCTCCGCCGCCGTCCGCTCGGCCGCCGCGTTCGCCTCGGCCCGGAGCCGGTCGGCGGCCTCCTGGGCCTCCGACCGCACCAGCTCCGCCTCTTCGTCCGCCCCGGCTCGCAGCAGCTCCGCCGCCGCCTCGGCCTCGGCCCGCAGCGCGGCCGCCTCCCCGGCGGCCTCCGTACGCTGCTTCTCGGCGTCCTCCTCGGCCTGCGCCCGCACCGCGCGGACCCGCTCCGCGGCCTCCGTGCGCTGCCGCTCGGTCTCCTCGGCCGCCTCCCGGCGCAGCCGCTCGGCCTCCGTACGGGCCTCGCGCAGCGCCTCCTCGGCGGCCTCGACCCGCTGCCCGGCCTCGGTGTGCAGCCGCGTCAGCTCCGCATCGGCCTCCTCGCGGCGCTCCTCGGCGGCCCGCTCGGCCTCCTCGCGCAGCGTCCGCGCGGCCTCGGCCGCCTCCGAGCGGGTGCGCTCGGCGTGGTCCTCGGCCTCCTCGGCCATCTCCTCGGCCTCGGCCCGGGCCCGCTCCAGCAGCTCCTCGGCCTGCTTGCGCAGCGTCGCGGCGCGCCCGTCCGCCTCGGTGCGCACCCGCGCGGCCTCGGCCGTGGCGCCCGAGCGGGTCTCCTCCGCGTCGGCCTTGGCCTTGGCCAGCAGCTCCTCGGCGGTGCTGGCCGCCTCCTCGACCTTCTGCAGCGCCTCGCGGCGCGCCTCGCCGCGGATCCGCTCGCCCTCGGCGACCGCGTCCGCGCGCAGCTGCTCCGCCTCGCCGCGCAGCCGCCGCGCCTCCTCCTGGAGCTCGACGGTCCTGGCGCGGTACTCCTTGGTGTCGTCCTTCGCCCCGGCCTTGAGCTGCTCGGCGGACTCCTCGGCCTGCGCCCGCAGCCGCTCGGCCTCGGTCTCCGCCTCCTTGCGGATGCGCTCGGCCTCCTCGGCGGCCGACTTCGTGGTGGCCCGCGCGTCCTCCGACGCCTTGGAGAGCATCTCCTCGGCGCTCCGGGCGGCCTTCGCCAGCTGGGCGGCGGAGTCCTCGGCGGCCGCGCTGCGGGCCTTCTCCAGCTCCTCGGCCAGCAGCCGCTCGGCCTTGGCCGCGGACTCGTCGCGCAGCTGCTCGGCCTCGGCCCGCAGGGCCTCGGCCTCCTTGGTCTTCTCGCTGACGACCCGGGCGATCTCGGCGCGCGTGGTGCGGGTGCGCTGCTCGTTCTCCGCCTCGGCCTCGGCCAGCCGGCCGGCCGCGGTCCGCTCGGCGTCGGAGACCAGCTTCTCCGCCTCGGCGCGCGCCTCGCGCAGCGCCGTCCCGGCCTCCTGCATCCGGGCCTCGGCGGTCCGGGTCAGCTCGGCGGCGGCCGTACGCGCCTGGTCGGACTCGGCGCCCGCGTCCGTACGCAGCCGCTCGGCGTGGTCGGTGGCCTCCTGGGCCTGCTGGGACGCGGCGGTCAGCAGCCGCTCGGCGTCCGTGCGCGCCCGGCGCAGGATCGCTTCGGCTTCGGCGCGGGCCTCCTCGGCCGCGGCCGCCAGCCGGGTGCGGGCCTGCTCGGTCAGCCGCTGGGCCTCGGCGCGGGCGGTGCCGAGCGACTGCTCGGTCTCGGCCCGCGTCTCCTCCATCAGCCGGCGGGCCTGCGACTCGGTGCGCGAGCGCAGCTGCTCGGCCCAGGCCACGTTCTCGTTGACGTGCGACTCGACGGTCGCCCGGCGCTCGTTGAGCTCCTCGTCCAGCCGCTGGCGCCGGGCCACGGCCTCGGCGTGCAGTTCGGCCTCCATCCGGGCCTGCCGCTCGGCGTGCTCCTGGAGGAGGCGCTGGGTCTGGGCGCGGGCCTCGCGCAGCTCGCGCTCGGCGTCCGCGCGCAACTGGTCCGCCTGGATCTGGGCGTTGCGGAGCAGCTGCTCGGCCTGGTAGTCGAGACCGGCCGCGTCGTACGCGGGACGGTGGGCCAGGGCGCGGCGCGCCTCATGGAGCTTGGCGCGCAACACCTCGACCTGGTACCCGAGGTCGTCGGCGTGCTGGACCGCCTTCTCCCGCTCCTTCTTCAGCCGCTCCATCTCGGCCTCGAATTGCGAGAGGTGGTCGGTTTCAGCCCGCTGGCTGTCCTGGCGCTCGTAGCCCCGCACTGCGCGGTCCATCCGTCCCCTGGTCGCGTCGGTGGCCGGCCCCGTGCGTGGTGGTGGAACCCGGAGCCCGCCCTTCCGAAGAAATGGTGTCAGATCATCGGCACAGCCTGGGCCGGGCCCCACCCGTACCCCGGCCGAACCTGCACTCTACCGGCCGGGGCAGGTGTGGGTCAGTGCTCCTCGGCCGGGCGGGGCGCCGAGGTGACCAGTTCCGTCAGCACCCCGTGACAGTCCTTGGGGTGCAGGAAGGTGATGCGGGATCCCATCGATCCGGTGCGCGGGGCGTCGTACAGCACGCGTACGCCCTTGTCCCGGATCGTCCCGGCGTCCCCGTCCACGTCCGCGGTGCCGAAGGCGATGTGGTGCACGCCCTCGCCGTTCTTCGCGAGCCACTTGCCGACCGGCGAGTCGTCGCGGATGGGCTGGAGGAGCTGGAGGTACGAGGCACCCCCGTCCGAGGTCTCGTTGATCTTCAGCATGGCCTCGCGTACCCCCTGCTCCTCGTTGACCTCGGTATGGAACACCTCGAAGCCGTAGGTGGCACGGTAGAACTCGACGGTGGCGTCGAGGTCGGTGCAGGCGATCCCGATGTGGTCGATGCGCGTCAGCATGGAACCAGTGCACCGCCGCGCGGAGCGGTCACGCAACGTGCGCGCGATCACACCGACGGGCCGGTGACCGAGTGGTGTACCGCTCAGTACATTGACGAAACACCCTCGACACCGACGTCAACCCCCGCCCGAAGGAGCCCCGTCCATGTCTGGCACGAACGGTTCGACCGGCACCACCTCCGTGATCGTCGCGGGCGCGCGGACGCCCATGGGCAAGCTGCTCGGCTCGCTGCGGACGTTCTCCGCCGCCGACCTGGGCGGGGTGGCCATCAAGGCCGCGCTGGACCGGGCGGGCATCGGCGGTGACCAGGTGCAGTACGTGATCATGGGACAGGTCCTCACGGCCGGCGCCGGGCAGATCCCCGCCCGCCAGGCGGCCGTCAAGGGCGGCATCCCCATGAGCGTCCCGGCGCTGACCGTCAACAAGGTCTGCCTGTCCGGCCTCGACGCCATCGCGCTGGCCGACCAGCTCATCCGCGCGGGCGAGTTCGACATCGTCGTGGCCGGCGGCCAGGAGTCGATGACCAACGCCCCGCACCTGCTGCCGAAGTCGCGCGAGGGCTACAAGTACGGCGCCGTCGAGATGCTCGACGCGATGGCGCACGACGGGCTCACCGACCCGTTCGAGAACATCGCGATGGGCGAGTCCACCGAGAAGCACAACTCCCGCCTGGGCATCCGCCGGGCCGAGCAGGACGAGCTGGGCGCGCGCTCCCACCAGCGGGCCGCCGCCGCCCAGAAGAACGGCCTGTTCGACGCCGAGATCACCCCGGTCGCGATCCCGCAGCGCAAGGGCGAGCCGGTCGTCTTCAGCAAGGACGAGGGCGTCCGGGGCGACACCACCGCCGAGACCCTCGGCAGGCTCAGGCCGGCCTTCGGCCGCGACGGCACGATCACCGCCGGCACCGCCTCGCAGATCTCCGACGGCGCCGCCGCCGTGGTCGTGATGAGCAAGGCCAAGGCCGAGGAGCTGGGCCTGGAGTGGATCGCCGAGATCGGCGCCCACGGCAACGTGGCCGGTCCCGACAATTCGCTGCAGTCCCAGCCGTCCAACGCGATCCTGCACGCCCTGCGCAAGGAGGGCCTGACCGTCGACGACCTCGATCTCATCGAGATCAACGAGGCGTTCGCGGCCGTGCTGGTGCAGTCAATCAAGGATCTGGGCGTATCCCTGGAAAAGGTGAACGTCAACGGAGGCGCCATCGCGCTCGGCCACCCGATCGGCATGTCCGGCGCCCGCACCGTCCTCCACCTCGCCCTGGAGCTCAGGCGGCGCGGCGGCGGGGTGGGCGCGGCGGCGCTGTGCGGCGGGGGCGGGCAGGGCGACGCGCTGATCATCCGCGTCCCGGGCAAGTAAGGGGAGTTATCCGTGGCGGACGTCACCACACTGGTCGAGCAGGCACGAGCCGGTCGGCCGCGTGCCGTGGCCCGGCTGATCTCGCTGGTGGAGGGGGCGTCCCCACAGCTGCGCGAGGTCATGGCGGCGCTGGCGCCGCTCACCGGCGGCGCGTACGTCGTCGGCCTCACCGGCTCGCCCGGTGTCGGCAAGTCGACCTCCACCTCGGCCCTGGTCTCCGCCTACCGGCGGCTCGGCCGGCGGGTGGGGGTCCTCGCGGTGGACCCCTCCTCGCCCTTCTCGGGCGGCGCCCTGCTCGGCGACCGCGTCCGGATGTCCGAGCACGCCTCCGACCCCGGCGTCTACATCCGCTCCATGGCCACGCGGGGACACCTGGGCGGCCTCGCCTGGGCCGCCCCGCAGGCGATCCGCGTCCTGGACGCGGCCGGCTGCGACGTGGTGCTCGTCGAGACCGTCGGCGTCGGTCAGTCGGAGGTGGAGATCGCGTCCGAGGCCGACACGACGGTGGTGCTGCTGGCTCCCGGGATGGGCGACGGCATCCAGGCCGCGAAGGCCGGGATCCTGGAGATCGGCGATGTCTACGTCGTCAACAAGGCCGACCGGGACGGGGCGGACGCGACGGCGCGCGAGCTCAACCACATGCTCGGCCTGGGCGAGGCACGCGCCCCCGGCGACTGGCGGCCGCCGATCGTGAAGACGGTCGCGGCGCGGGGGGAGGGCGTCGAGGAGGTCGTCGAGGCGCTGGAGAAGCACCGGGGGTGGATGGAGGAACGGGGCGTTCTCGCGGAGCGCCGTTCCGCGCGGGCGGCGCATGAGATCGAGCGCATCGCGGTGGCCGCGTTGCGCTCGCGGATCGCGGACCTGTCCGGGGACCGGCGGCTGGGGGCGCTGGCGGCGCGGGTGGCGGAGGGTTCCCTGGATCCGTACGCGGCTGCGGACGAGCTGGTGGCGGGCCTCACGGAGGGGTGAGCCCCGGCCCGCCCTTTCTCCCCCAGAGGGGGTGCCCCCAGTTTCTCGCGTGCTCCGCGCGGGGCAACGCGGCTGCGCCGCGTTCGTCCTCAAGCTCCCCGGAGGGGGCAACCCCCAGACGGGCTGAAATTCAGCCCGTCCGGCGCTTGAGGACAACCGCGCGGAGCGCGGTTTCGGGGGTGCAGGGGGCGGAGCCCCCGCCCACACCGTGGGTTGCGAAGGGGCGCGGCCCCTGCGGAAACGGTGAAAGGGCGGGGCGGGGTCACTTCCCCCGCGCGGAGCGCAGATGGTCGGCCACCGGCTTCAGCGAGGCGTGCAACGCCTTGAGCTCCTCGGGCGAGAGGAGATCGATGAAGTGCTCGCGCACGGAAGCGACATGGTGCGGCGCCACCTTCCGCATCGTCTCCCACCCCTGCTCCGTGAGCACCGCGAACAGCCCCCGCCGGTCCGACTCGCAGTTCTCCCGCCGGACCATCCCGGCGTTCTCCATGCGCGTGATCTGGTGCGAGAGACGGCTCTTGGACTGGAGGGTCGCCGCGGCGAGGTCGCTCATCCGCATCCGGTGGTCCTCCGACTCCGAGAGGTTGACCAGGATCTCGTAGTCGTTGTTGGTCAGACCGAACGGCTGGAGATCCCGTTCGAGCCGGTGCATCAACAGCCGGCTGACGTCCAGATGGGCCCGCCAGGTGCGCTGTTCCTCGTCGCTGAGCCAGCGTGTGCCGTTCTCGGTGTCCATAGAGAAATTCTACCTAAGAATGTTGAAAAGCGAACCAGTTGGGTGAGGGAAGCCGGAACGAGAGGTCAAGCGTTCGACGTCACACTCCGCAGGGTACCGCTCACAGCCCGAAGCGGCGCTGGAGGTCCCCGAGCTGGCCGGGGAGACGCGGTGCACTTGGCTGGTTCCCGTGGTTCCCCTGGCTCGACGGGCCGTGCGGGACGCCCGCCTCGTCCGGCGGCGTCCCCGTCGGCCGCTCCTCCATCAACTGCTCGCTGGACTGCAGCAGTACGGTCCCCGCGCCCACGAACTCGAATTGGTGCTCCTCGCCGGACGCCCCGCCGAAGCCGGTGAGCATCCGCACCCCGCCCAGCACGCCCCGCATGTACTGGTGGTCGTAGTGGTGGCAGGGCGACGGGCAGTCCGCCCACCCCACCAGCGCCTGCGGGTCCACCCGGATCGGCGGCTCGGCGAAGACCACCGGACCGTTGGACGCGGCCACGAACTTGCCCGTGCCGATCAGCGTCACGAACCCGGGGATGATCGACTGCTTGAGCGCCAGCGACGGCTCGAACGCCAGCAGGTTGCCCGAGCGGACGGTGAGGTTGCCGTTCTCCAGGTCGTAGGAGTTGACGTCGAACGCCCGGTCCGCGAGCACCATCTTGCCGCGGCCCTCGGCCACCACCCAGTCCTGCGCGTGCAGCGGGGAGTGGAAGCTGGACTGGATGATCCGGTCCAGTGGGCCGTGCCCGATGCCATGGAAGGAGATCTGCCCGAAGTAGGCGACCATCTTCCCCTTCTGCAGGAACCACTGGCCGTTCAGGTCCACGCTGAACGCGTAGGAGTTGACGTTGTCGTTGACGGGCAGGGTCTGCGCGTCATGGATGACCGGGCCGTTCACAGCTTCTCCTCCGACGCCTGCACGTACACCGTCCCGTTGCCCGACAGCTCCAGCTGGAACGCCTCGCCCGAGCCGCGGCCCACCATCTCGCGCCAGCCGATGGCCGTCGACAGCTTGTTGCGCACCTCGCCGCGGTGCGCGACGTACGCCTGCGGGTCCACGTGGACCGGCCGCCCCGGGTGGATCGGCAGCTCGATGAAGCCGCCGTGGGCCATCACCGCCACCGCGCCGTGGCCCTTGAGCGTCGTGGTGAACAGGCCCTGCCCGGTCACCTGGCCGCGCACCATGCCCATCACGCCGCCCTGCGAGCCCATGAACATCGTGCCCTGCTGGAGTGAGCCCTCGAACGCCAGCAGCCGGTCCGCCTCGACGTAGAGCGTCTCGCCGGCCAGCTCGATGACGTGCACGTGGTGACCGCCGTGGCCGAACATCACCGAGCCGCTGCCCTCCACCGTCATCAGCGGGGTGGCCTCGCCCGCGACGCGTCGCCCGATCATGCCCATCACGCCGCCCTGGCCGCCGGTGATGCTGGGCGTGAACGAGACGTCGCCGGTGCAGGCGATCATCGCCCCGCGCTGGCTGAACAGCCGCTGCCCGGGCACCACTTGGGCCTGCAGCATCCGTGAATTGAGAAGCCGGAACGCCATCACACGTGCCCCTTTCCGTTCGCTTCTCCGCCCGCGCGGCGCAGAGGTGCGGCTTTCGTGCCCGGCTGCGGCCGAGTGGCCGCGCGTGCGTCGCTCACACGTCACCCCCGATCGTGGTCCGCTCGCTCGGCTGCACGTACACCAGCCCGTCGCCCTCGAAGCGGATCTGGAACGCCTCGCCCGAACCCTCGCCCAGGAAGGTGCGGAAGTTCACCCCCGACTGGAAGTGCTGCTGGAGCCGGCCGGTGTGCGCGATGTACGCGCCCGGGTCCACCGAGAGCGGCGTCTGCGGCGTCACCCGCAGCACGATCGCCGTGCCGTCGGAGAGGAGCGCCGCCTGGCCCGTGCCCTCCACGGTCGTGGTGAACAGACCGTTGCCCTGCGACGCCCCGCGCAGCCCGGTGAAGCTGGTGCCGGTGCGCAGCGACGCCTCCGTGCAGAGCAGGTTGCTCGCCTCGACGTACAGCGTCTCGCCGTTGAGGCTCACCAGGTTGATCTCGCTCGCCCGGTCCGCGAAGTAGCAGGTGCCGTGTCCCTTCACCTCCATCACGGTCATCTGTTCCCCCGTGAGGCGACGGGTGACCATGCCCCGCAGGCCGTCACCGCCGCCCGTCATCTTCTTGAACGTCATGTCCCCCTCGTACGCGACCATGGACCCGTTCTTGGCCTTGACCGCGTCGCCCGTCATGTCGACGGCGAGGACCTTGCTCCCCTGGAGCCGAAACTGTGCCACGGGGCGGAACGCTAGCGCCGGCCCGGCCGTTCCGACAGGGGCTTCCGTCCGGACCGGCCCCGGATCCCTTGAGCCGTCACCGGATGCGACAATGATGCGACGCTTGTGAAAGCGATCACAAACCGTGACCGACCCGTCACCCTGTCACTCCGTCACTCCCGAGCAAAGGTGTGCTTCCCCGTGGACCTCAAGACCGCCTCCGCCCTGCGCCGGCTCCGACTGGTCTCCGCTCCGGAGGCCGTTTCCTTCCTCCTGCTGATCGTGTGCTCGGTCCTCAAGCGGACCACCGACTTCAACGCGGTGCCGGCGATGGGCATGATCCACGGCGTGCTGTTCGTGATCTACGTGATCTTCTGGCTCGACGCGTGGAACCGGACCAAGTGGAACGTGAAGACGGGCGCCCTGTACTTCGTCCTCTCCGTCCTGCCGACCGGCGGCTTCTTCGCCGAGCGCATGCTGCGCCGCGAGGCCGAGGCGTACGTCCTGGCCGCCCGCGCCCGCAAGGAGGGCGTGGTCAACGCATGATCGCCGCCTTCTCCATCACCCCGGTCGGCGCCGGCGAGGACGTCGGCGAGTACGTCGCCGAGGCGGTCCGCGTGGTCCGCGCCTCCGGCCTGCCCAACCGCACGGACGCGATGTTCACCTCCGTCGAGGGCGAGTGGGACGAGGTCATGGACGTCGTCAAGCGCGCGGTCGAGGCCGTCGAGGCCCGCTGCGGCCGCGTCTCCCTGGTCCTGAAGGCGGACATCCGCCCGGGCGTGACGGACGGGCTGACGAAGAAGGTCGAGACGGTGGAGCGGTATCTGAGCGAGCGCTGAACGAGCGCTGATCCCGCCGGGTCCCGCCTGCGCGGGGCCCGGCGGCAGCCGCGTCGATCGCCTGCTCGCTTCATGCGATGTCGTGCCTCACTCGCGCTCCAGGCCGAGTCGTGCGCGCACTTCCTCGTGCGGAACGAGGTTCAGGGTTCCGGCTGCCTGCTCCGCCCGGTACTGGGCCACGGCGAGGGCGTCTTCGAGCTCGGCCGGCTCCTGTGGGTTGGGCAGCGTGTCACTCATGTGCGGAACTGTATGCATCGCGCGCGTTGTGGGCGCCGTGGTTCCGTCGCCTTGGCGACACCGATGAGTTGGGTACGCTCGGCGCGGAGTTGATCGGATTCAGGGGGTGTGCGGTGTTCGGTGCGCGTGCGCGGGCGGAGGTCGTGGTGCTGCGCGACTCGCAGGCCGTCGCGGAGGCGGTGCGCGAGGCGCTGGCAGGTGCGAGTGCCGAGGAACGGCCCGGGCTGGAGCGTGCCGCGGCGCTGATCGCGGAGCGGGCGGGGCGGCCGGACGCGGAGGTACGGGGCGAGTGGGCGCGTGCCGTCGTCACGGCGGCGGGCTTCGACCCGCGCACCCAGGAACTCCAGGCGATCCGCGCCCTGCGGAAGGCGGAGCCGGGGCTGGGGCTGGCGACGGCGGTGCAACTGGTGCGGGAGGCGGCGGCGTCGGGGTGACCCCGACCCGGCTCCGCGTCACCAGTACCGGCTGCCGATCAGGTACGCGACGACGATGATCACGCCCAGGACCAGCGCCGGAAGGGCGAGCCACTTCGCCGTCGCGGCCAGCGCCCTGGTGACGCGCACCGGTCCCGTCGGGCCCCGCGCGTCCGGCGAGCGGAGGCCGCGCCGGGCGAGGGCGGCGAACACGAGGGCCAGCACGGCCGTCACCAGGCAGGTCGCGAGCGAGTCGAGCATGGCGGTCGCGTGCACGTGGTCCGCCAGCCGGGACCACTTGTCGGAGGCCCGGTTCGCGATCGCCTCGGACGCCGCGACGGCGGCGGCGATGTCCTCGACCACCGAGGTGATGGCCAGCCCCAGGGCGACCACGGCCAGCGCGGGGGCGCGCAGGGCGTGGTACGGGGTTTTGGGAGGAGCCTTGGGCGGGGTCTCGGGGGGTGCGGCTTCGCGTTTCTGCGCGGTGTGATCCGCCGGGGCGGTTGGACTCGCCGGAACGTCCGGAACGGCCTGGGCCGTCGGCGCGGGCGGAGTTCCGGGAGCGGCCACGGGAGCGGCCTCGGGCGCGGCGTCCGCCGACGACGGCGGCTCCGCCGCCACCGGCGTCCCGCCCGCCGGCAGGACCTCCGCCACCACGTGGACCACGGCCTCCCCCACCACCCCCTTCAGCACGATCTCCCCGGTCAACTGCCCCGCCCCGGACGTGTCGACGCTCACGTCCAGCCCGTCCGGCGACTCCGCGGCCCGGAGCCAGTCCCGCTTGGGGTGCGGGACGCAGCTGCGGGCCAGGGGCGGGCCGAGGAGGCGTACCGAGCGGTGCGGCGCGGGGGAGTGCTGCGGCACCGGGCCGAACTCCAGGTGGGTCGGGTACGGGTTGACGGCGACCTCGCTCAGCGCCCGCGCCGCCTCGTCCGCCACGGCACGGATGTCCTTGTGCGCCATGTCCTCCAGGGCCTCGCGCGCGCCCACGGCGATCGACAGGTCCGGGTTCTCCATCCGGGCCCGCAGCTCCGTGATCGCCCCGCGCCGGGTGTAGAGGTCCGGGCTGCTCATCGCCGCGCGCACGTCGTCCGGGACGGGCGACGGGGTGATCCGCCGCCGGTGGCTGCGGGCCAGGTACAGGTCGCCCTGCATGTCGACGGTGCGGCTCGGCGTCTGGTTCGGGTTCTCCTGCCGCACCCGGTCGAAGACGTACTCGTACAGCTCGTCCAGCGAGATCCGGCCGTCCTCGTCGAGATCGGCCTCGCCCGTCGTCAGGCCGCTGACCAGCGCGCTGGTGAAGACCGACGGCCGCGGGCCGGTGTCCTCGGCGAGGCGGGTGCCCTCGAAAGCGTACTCCATGGCGTTGGAGGCGGTGATCACGGCCCAGCCGCGTCCGCCGCCGAGCTTCTCGCCGGAGAAGGACTCCAGCACGTTGGCGTCCCCGCCCGCGCGGACGGACGCCCCCTGCGAGAAGGCACCGCCGTAGCAGCAGTCGAGGAACAGCGCGATGCTGCGGGCACGGGTGCCGGACATGCAGTGCCGTACGAAGTCGGCCGGTACGGCGGTGGAGTTGAGCCGCCGGGGGAGGGTGTTGCTGGCCGCGAAGAACAGTTCGCCGGACTCGCTCTTGAGGCCGTGGCAGGAGAAGTGGACGACGAGGGTGTCGCCCGGGCGCCGGTCGGAGAAGAAGTCGTCGATCCGCATGGTGATGACGTGCGACGGCTCGTTCCGTACGACGTGGACGTCGAAGCCGCCGATCCGCGGGTCGCCCAGCACCCCGGCGAGGGCCACCGCGTCCTCGGCGGGTGACACGAGCTTCCGCAGGCCGGCGTCCTGGTAGCTGTCGTTGGCGATGATCAACGCGTGGCGGGATTCCCGGGGTTGCTCGGTGGTCATGGCGCCGCCTCCGACGGTGAGTGGCGGCGGACGAAGAGGTCGAACGCCTCCGTCACCTGCTCCGGCGACGCCTCGGAGAGCTCCAGGACGTCCTCGTCCAGCGTCAGCCGGATCGACGGCCGGGACTCCCGGCAGCGGCCCCACCACGCCTGGAGGGCGGCGGCGACCTGCCGCAGTGCCGTGGCCGACGTGCCGAGGCTGACCAGCAGGGCCCCGATCTGGGTGATGTCCACGGCCCGCGCCCCCGGCGGCACCTCCTCGTCCGCCGGGAGCGCGGTCACGTCGTCCACGTCCAGCCGGAGCAGTTCCTCGCGCAGACAGCGGGCCAGCCAGGCGGCGCGCTCGGCGTCCGCGCCCTCCTCGGTGAGGAGGATCCGCAATTGGTTCTCCACCGGAACGCCCCTTACGTGCGCGTGATCAGCCTCGTGATCAGCCCCGGCCTCGCTCCTCCTCGTGCTTGCGCGCGGCCCGCCGGACGGCTTCCCTGAGGCTCTTCGGCGGCTCGTCCGCCAGTGCGGCGACGCGGCGCCGCAGCTCGTCGGCCCCGGCCTTCTTCCGCTCGGCCTTCATGGCGCTCTCGTCGCTCCCGGCGCTCTCCGCCTTCGCGGTGCTCCCGGCCGTCCCGGCCTTCTCGGCCGTCTCGGCTCTCGCGCGGTCCTCGCCCATGGCGACCTCCTCGGCGGGCTGACGGAGGCTGCGTCTCACTCCCCAGTGTCCTCCTCGCCGCCCTCCCAGGCATCCGCCGCCGGGTTGGCGGCCCGCAGCCCGTCGATCTGGGTGCGCCACGCATCGGCCCGGGCGCGGAGCGTCCGCTTGGCCAGCTGCCGGACGTCCTGGGCGACGGTGTAGCGCCGGGACTCGGGGCCGCTGCGCGCGACGCGGACGTTCGTCTTGGTCTTCGCGTCCACGGCCGCCCGGATGTTCTGTCCGGTCAGCTTGCCCAGTTTGCGGAACCTCGGCGCGTTGCCCGAGAACCAGATCTGCTGCCACCACTCGTCGGTCACCGGCTCCCGCCAGGAGATGTAGCCGCCGCGCAGGATCTCGCGCGGGGCCTTGATGTGCCCGCCGAAGCTGTAGCGGACGCCGTCGGCGGTGACCGGGTCGTAGAAGCGGGGCGTGAAGAAGTCCGACAGGAGGAAGCCGTTGACGGTGTAGCCGCACTCGGCCGCCTCCGAGGGGTCGGCGACCTCCACCAGGAACTCGACCAGGCCCTGGTCGGGGTGCGGCGACTTGCCCGGGACCAGCCGCTTCCCCCAGGGGTCGGCGCACATCTCCAGCATCTCGTGGCTGGCGGTGAGCGACCACGTGTCGCTGAACTCGATCAGCGAGAACGGCTGTCCGTTCTCGTCCGTGTGGAACCCGGCGGCGTCCGGTACGTCGTCGACGACGATCAGCGGCCAGTAGCCGACGGGTACGTCGTCCAGGGTCTCGAAGGCGTCGACGGTCGCGTTGACGCCCCAGAGGGGGCCGAAGTCGCGGGTGGCCTGCTTCTGGAGGGCGGCGGCGACGCGGGTGAGTTGGGAGGGGGTGATGGTGTGCTGCTGGGTGAGGGAGACGAGGGCGAGTTGGATGAGGAACATGGGGGCGTGGCCTTTCGGGGGGTGTGTGGTGGGAGTTGTGTGGCCACGGTGGCTGATGTGGTGGGGGTGGGGTGGGGGGCGCACCCGGGGGTGGGGGGTGATCTCACCCTGGCGGGCGGAGTTCCGCCTCCGGCCCGCCGTGGGGCGGCAACCGCGCTTCGCGCGGTTGTCCTCAAACGCCGGACGGGCTGGTGCCCCTCCCCGCCCTTTCACCGTTTCTTCCGGGCTCCGCCCGGGCCTGGCAC
>NZ_JAEAMR010000004.1:136254-215559 GCF_015999245.1 Streptomyces sp. AV19
GCCCGGAGGGCGGACGGGGTCCGGGGTCTCCCCGGGAAACGGTGAAAGGGCGGGGCCGGGGCGGAAAACCCCCCATGCTCAACCCCGTCCCGATCCCCGAGACAACCCCGACCGCGATATGCCCGGGCGGTACCCTCGTCCCGTGCCCAAGCCCCTCAGCCTCCCCTTCGACCCCATCGCCCGAGCCGACGAGCTGTGGCAGCAGCGCTGGGGCGGCGTGCCCTCCATGGCCGCGATCACCTCGATCATGCGGGCGCAGCAGATCCTGCTCGGGCAGGTGGACGCCGTCGTCAAGCCGTACGGGCTGACCTTCGCCCGCTACGAGGCACTCGTCCTGCTCACCTTCTCCAAGGCCGGCGAGCTCCCGATGTCCAAGATCGGTGAGCGGCTGATGGTGCACCCCACCTCCGTGACCAACACGGTCGACCGCCTGGTCACGGCCGGTCTCGTGGACAAGCGCCCCAACCCCCGCGACGGCCGCGGCACCCTCGCGTCCATCACGGAGAAGGGCCGGGAGGTGGTCGACGCGGCCACCCGCGACCTGATGGCGATGGACTTCGGCCTCGGGACGTACGACGCCGGGCAGTGCGGCGAGATCTTCGACATGCTGCGCCCGCTGCGCATCGCGGCCGGGGACTTCACGGAAGCCGAAGGCGAAGGCGACGGCGAGGCATAGGCGGGGGCAGACAAGATCGCCCCGGAACGTACCGCTACGCTCGGCAGCATGAAAAAAGCCGTGCTGACCCGCTACCGCGTCCTCGCGTACATCACGGGTGTCCTGCTGATCCTCCTGACGTTGGGCATGATCGCCAAGTACGGGCTGGACATGGACGGCGTCTCGGGCCTCGTCCGGGTCGTCGCCATCGCGCACGGCTGGCTGTTCGTCGTGTACCTCGTCCTGGCCTTCGACATGGGCTCGAAGGCCAAGTGGTCGTTCGGGAAGCTCGCCTGGGTCCTGGTCGCGGGCACGATCCCCACCGCCGCGTTCATCGTCGAGCGCAAGGTCTCCCGCGAGCTGGAGCCGCTCTTCGTGGAAGAGGCCGCTCCGGTCAGGGCCTGACCGCTCCGGCAACGCCGCCCCGGACATCCCTTGTGTCCGGGGCGTTCTTGCGCGACCATTTACTAGGACGTCCTAGTAAATTCACGGTCGCGCGGCGCGCGCGGAGAGGCGGACGGCACCACCATGGACGCAGCATCGATCGACGCGGGGCGCACCCGCTGGCAGGCCCGCTTCGACGCGGCCCGCAAGCGCGACGCCGACTTCAGTACGCTCTCGGGCGACCCGGTCGAGCCGCTCTACGGCCCCCGCCCCGGCGACACCTACGAGGGGTTCGAGCGGATCGGCTGGCCCGGCGAGTACCCCTTCACCCGCGGCCTGTACGCGACCGGCTACCGCGGCCGCGCCTGGACCATCCGCCAGTTCGCCGGCTTCGGCAACGCCGAGCAGACCAACGAGCGCTACAAGATGATCCTGGCCAACGGCGGAGGCGGGCTCAGTGTCGCCTTCGACATGCCGACGCTGATGGGACGGGACTCCGACGACCCCCGCTCCCTCGGCGAGGTCGGCCACTGCGGCGTCGCCATCGACTCCGCCGCCGACATGGAGGTCCTCTTCAAGGACATCCCGCTCGGCGACGTCACCACCTCCATGACGATCAGCGGGCCCGCCGTGCCCGTCTTCTGCATGTACCTCGTCGCCGCCGAGCGCCAGGGCGTGGACCCGTCCGTGCTCAACGGCACGCTCCAGACGGACATCTTCAAGGAGTACATCGCGCAGAAGGAGTGGCTCTTCGGCCCCGAGCCCCATCTGCGCCTGATCGGCGACCTGATGGAGCACTGCGCGCGCGACATCCCCGCGTACAAGCCCCTCTCCGTCTCCGGCTACCACATCCGCGAGGCGGGGGCGACGGCCGCGCAGGAGCTGGCGTACACGCTGGCGGACGGCTTCGGTTATGTGGAGCTGGGATTGAGCCGCGGCCTGGACGTCGACACCTTCGCCCCCGGCCTCTCCTTCTTCTTCGACGCGCACGTCGACTTCTTCGAGGAGATCGCCAAGTTCCGCGCCGCGCGCCGGATCTGGGCCCGCTGGATGAAGGAGGTCTACGGGGCGGAGACCGACAAGGCGCAGTGGCTCCGCTTCCACACCCAGACCGCCGGCGTCTCGCTGACCGCCCAGCAGCCGTACAACAACGTCGTCCGCACCGCCGTCGAGGCCCTCGCCGCGGTGCTCGGCGGCACCAACTCCCTGCACACCAACGCCCTCGACGAGACCCTCGCCCTGCCGAGCGAGCAGGCCGCCGAGATCGCGCTGCGCACCCAGCAGGTGCTGATGGAGGAGACCGGCGTCGCCAACGTCGCGGACCCGCTGGGCGGTTCGTGGTACGTCGAGCAGCTCACCGACCGGATCGAGGCCGACGCCGAGAAGATCTTCGAGCGGATAAAGGAGCGCGGGCTCCGGGCGCACCCCGACGGAAAACACCCCATCGGCCCGATCACGTCCGGCATCCTGCGCGGCATCGAGGACGGCTGGTTCACCGGCGAGATCGCCGAGAGCGCCTTCCGCTACCAGCAGGCGCTGGAGAAGGGGGAGAAGCGGGTCGTCGGCGTCAACTGCCACGAGGGCTCGGTCACGGGCGACCTGGAGATCCTGCGGGTCAGCCACGAGGTGGAGCGCGAGCAGGTGCGCATCCTGGCCGGCCGGAAGACGGCTCGTGACGACGCCGCGGTCACGACGGCTCTGAACGGCATGCTCGCCGCCGCCCGCGACGGCTCCAACATGATCGGGCCCATGCTGGACGCGGTGCGCGCCGAGGCCACGCTGGGCGAGATCTGCGACGCGCTCCGGGAGGAGTGGGGGACGTACACGGAGCCGGCCGGCTTCTGAGCGTACGAGCGGCTGCCACGGGCCTGTCCGCTTGCCGGGCGGGCCCGTTGTCGTGCCGCCCCCCGGCCGCAGCAGGTTGTTCAGCGGGCCGTGGTGACGACCACGCGCTCCGGCGGCGGCGGTCGGCCGCTCCCGCGCGCGGTCCACGCCGCCTCGGCCGAGGGGCCGGCCGGTTGGCCGGGCCCCACCGAATATTGAGTCGAACGGCCTGGTCAGGGCACGTAGGGTGACTCGGTCGTCCGACCACAGCGCATGAGGGGGAACAGGCCGTGCAGCACAGCGGATACGTCGAGGAGGGCTACGGCCCGGTCGCGGACGCGTTCGCGCGCAACTTCGCGGAGGCCGGCGAGATCGGTGCCGCCGTCACCGTCTTCGCGGGCGGCCGGAAGGTCGTGGACCTGTGGGGCGGTGTGGCGGACGAGCGCACGGGCCGCGCCTGGGAGGAGCACACGGCCGTGCCCGTGATGTCCGCGTCGAAGGGCATCGTCGGCGTCTGCGCCCACCTCCTCGCCCAGCAGGGCCGTCTCGACCTCGACGCGCCCGTCGCCCGTTACTGGCCGGAGTTCGGGCGCGAGGGCAAGGAGGGGATCACCACCCGGATGATCCTCGGCCACCGGGCGGGCCTTCCGGTGCTCGACGCGACCCCGGCCTTCGAGGAGATCCTCGGCTGGACGGGCGTCGTCCGCGCCCTGGAGGAGCAGAAGCCGCTCTGGGAGCCGGGGACGGCGCACGAGTACCACGGGCACACCATCGGCTGGCTCGTCGGCGAGGTCATCCGGCGGATCGCCGGGCTGACCCCCGGCCGCTTCTTCCGCTCCGCGATCGCCGACGACCTGGGCCTGACCACCTGGATCGGCGTCCCGGAGGCCGAACTCCCGGGCCTGGCCCGGCTTTCCCTCGGCGGCGCGGAGCCGGTGCAGCTGCCGCCGGACTCCCTCTTCGCCCGCATCCTCACCATGAACGGCGAGCTGGTCTTCCCCGGTATCGACGACCCGCGCGGCTGGAACTCCCCGGCCCTGCTCACCGCCGAGATCCCCGGCACGGGCGGCGTCTCCTCGGCGCGCGGCCTGGCCACGACGTACGCGGCGGCGGTCACCGGCGTCGACGGCGGCGAGCGCCTGCTGTCCGCCGGGACCGTGACGGACGCGGTCCGCGTCCAGTCCTCCGGCCCCTCCTGGTCCGGCTTCCCGGACCTGGGCGTCAGCTGGGGCAGCGGCTTCCACCTCGACTCGGGGGACCAGGTCCCGATGCTGGGCCCGCGCAGCTTCGGCCACGACGGCGCCGGCGGCCATCTCGGCTTCGGCGACGACGAGTTCGGCGTCGGCTTCGGCTACGTCGCCAACCGCATGATCGGCGAGGGCGACGAGCGGGCGGTGCGGCTGGTGGCCGCGGTGCGGGAGTGTCTGGGGCGCTGAGGCGCCCCCGGGACCTCTCAGGGGCCCTCTCGGGGAACTCCCGGGGTGCGCAGGCGACTTGGGGGTGACGCCCCGCGCGGTGGCGGCCGGATACACAGGAGGGCATGAACACCCACCACACCGGCGAGACCGTCCGTCACCGCACCGTCCGCACCAACGGCATCGACATGCACATCGCCGAGGCGGGAGAGGGCCCCGCCGTCCTCCTCCTGCACGGCTTCCCCGAACTCTGGTTCTCCTGGCGCCACCAGCTGCCCGCGCTGGCCGCCGCAGGCTTCCACGCCATCGCGCCGGATCTCCGGGGGTACGGGCGCACCGACGCCCCCGCGGACCCCGCGCTCTACACCACGCGCCTGATGACGGCCGACCTGACCGGCCTGCTCGACGCGCTGGGACTCGACACGGCGGCGGTCGTGGGCCACGACCAGGGCGCCGGCATCGCCTGGGCCTGCGCGGAACTGCTCCCCGAGCGGTTCCGCGCCGTGGCCGCCCTCGGGGTGGCGTATTCGGCGCGTTCCCCCATGCCCCCCACGGAGTTGCTGCGGCGGACCTACCCGGGCAAGTTCAACGTGGTGCTCTACTTCCAGCCGCCCGGCGTGGCGGAGGCGGAACTGGAGGCCGACGTGGCCCGCACGCTCCGGCTCACGATGTACGCGCTGTCCGGGGAAGCGCCGCCCGACCTGGTTCCCCGCTGGCTCACCGGGACGCCGGAGGGCTCGGGGTTCCTGACCCCGCTCCCCGATCCCGGGAGGCCGGGCGAGTGGCTCGGCCGGAGGGCGTTCGACCACTACGTCCGCGAGTTCGAGCGCACCGGATTCACGGGTGCGGTCAACCGCTACCGGGCGTTCGACCTCGACTGGGCCGACCTCCCCGAGCTGGGGACGGGCTCCGTCCGCCTGCCCGCCCTGTTCCTCACCGGCGAGCTGGACTCCGCGTACCGGTTCGGCGGTCTGGACGCGATGAGGGCCGCCGTGCCGGGGCTGCGGGAGATCGCCGTGCTGCCCGGCTGCGGCCACTGGACGCAGCAGGAGCGGCCCGCCGAGGTCAACGCGCACCTGATCGCCTTTCTGAAGTCCTGCGCCGGAAGCCGGGATTGGCGATGAGGGATGCTGTCGTGGAGGGTGACGGACTGATTGAATCGTCCCGGGAGGTGCTCATGAGCACGGAACGGCAATGGGACATCGTCTCAGGAGTCGGCATCACGGCGCTGGCGGTCGCGGCCGCCAGAGCCGTCGAGGCGAGCCGCCCCGACGCCGTGGCCAGGGACACGTACGCGGCGCGCTTCGTCGAGGAGGCCCACGCGCCGCTGCCGCTGGCGACGAGCGTCGCCGAGGCGGCCGCCATGGATCCGACGGGGAGCTGGCCGGCCTTCGCCACGTACGCGGGTGTCCGCACCCGTGCCTTCGACGAGCACTTCGAGCGGGCCGTGGAGGCCGGCGTCACCCAGGCCGTGGTACTGGCCTCCGGCCTGGACACCCGGGCGTTCCGCCTGCGCTGGCCGTCCGGCGCGGTCTGCTACGAACTCGACCAACCCCTGGTCCTGGACTTCAAGTTGAACGTCCTGCGCGGGGACGGCGTCACGCCCACCGTCCCCGCGCACCGCCCGGTGGCCGTGGACCTGCGGCACGACTGGGCGGCGGCGCTGGAGGCCGCGGGCTTCGACCGCACCCGCCCGACGGCGTGGCTGGCGGAGGGCCTGCTGCCCTACCTTCCACCGGAGGCGGAGGAGTCCCTGTTCCGCGAGATCCACCGCCTGTCGGCGCCCGGCAGCCTGCTCGCGGTGGAGTACTACACCGACCTGCGGCAGGCGCTGGACAGCGCGGAGGAACGCACCCGGGAGTGGGCCAGGAACCTCGAAATCATGATCCACACGGATCCCCGGCCCACGCCGGGGGAGCGCCTGGGCGGCCTCGGCTGGGAGACGAGGGACGTGCCGGTGACGGAGGCGGCCCGGGAGTACGGGCGGGCGTTGGACGTCCCGGCCCATATCTCGGGCAATGCGGTGTTCGCGTTCGCGCGGCGGGGGTAGTGGCGCGGCGCGCGGCGATCAGGTGCGGCGGGTCCGGAGAAGTTCCGCCATGCCGCCGATGGAGACCGAACCTGTCGTCCCTTCGGACACGGCCTGGTCGGCCAGCCGGTTGAGCCAGGTGTCTTCGCCCGATTCGTCGGCGACGTGGACGCCGGAGAAGTCCCCGGACTTGAGGCGCGCGATCAGCTCCTCTTCGTCCGGGTCGTATGCCTGCGGGGTACGCAGCGCCCACCGGGCCAGGACGCCGGCGATCTCGTCTGCCCCGGCGTGCTCGGCCTCGCGCTCGAACTCGGCGCGCTGCTTCTCGGGCAGTGCCTCGCGGATGGAACGAATGGTGCCCGGGAGTTCGATCCTCCGGCCAAGGACGGTGGTGGTGAAGTATTTCGCCATGCTCGCTCCATAGGTGGGCGACCGGATCTCGTCGATCGAGGAGACCAGGTTCACCTGTGTCGGTGATCCATCGGGCGCAGAGTGACCCGGCCTAGAGCACCGGCACTTGCCACGAGCGGAGACGGCTGGCGATGTCGAATACCGAGAGTCGGAGCGCGCGGATGTCATGGATCAAGTCGCGCCACTGTTCGTAGGGGGCCTGCACGGTTTCCCCGGAGGCGACGATGTAGGCGACGGCCACCCCGTAACCGAAGAACGAGTTGCGGGTGGGCAGCGGTCGTTGGAGGACGATCGTGTCGAGCAGAGCGGCGGCACGCCAGTACGCATCGGGTGCGTCCACGTCCAGGCTCGGAGTGTTCACCCGGTGGCGGGCAATCGCGGCGACGAGTCCGGAATAGTCCTTGATGTCCAGCTCTTTGCCCAGCAGATCCTGCTGTCGGTCGAGGAGCCAGCGGATGTCGATGAGCAACTCCACTGATCACGCTGCCTGGGATGGTGTGCGTGCGGGCCGAAGGGCGTCGTCACTGAAGTCGCGATCGAACGCCTCGGCGAAACCCGGTCGTGCGATGGCGGCGCGGAAGGCGGCCGTCGCGGTGCCGAGCTTCTGCTGGGTCTCCATCTCGACGGCCAGCTGTGCCAGGTAGGCGCGCATGCTCATGCCGGCGTCGGCCGCGAGGGCCTGGAACCGGTCTCTGGTCTGATCGTCGATCTTGACGGTGGTGTCGGCCATGTGGTCAGTATGCGCTCGCGTATGCCGTTCCGAATACCTCAGGCCCGGGTGTTCACCCGTCCGTGCGACGAGGTTTCGGACATGGCTCGTAGGCGGCTTGTGCGCCCTAGCCTCCGTCGGTACCAGCAGAGGTACGAGAGGGTGGGCAGCAGTGGCGAATGGGACGTCTCCGCATCCGATGGCGTGGCGGTTGTGCGGGAACCAGGTCAAGTTGTGGCGGCAGGACGCGGGTGTCAGCCGCGAGCAGCTCGCCGATGAGGCGGGGTACGGGCCGGAGACCATCAGGGCGATGGAGCAGGGGCGGCGTCGGCCGACGCAGCGGTTGCTCGACATCGCGGATGAAATGTGCGGTGCGCGGGGGAAGTTGCGGGCCGCGTCGGCCTACCTGGAACCGGAGCGGTACGGCCCGCGCGTGCGGGAGTTCGTAACGGCCGAGGCCGCGGCGATCGCCGTTCACTCGTACCAGACGCTTCTGATTCCCGGACTGCTCCAGACCGAGGAGTACGCGCGGATCATGATGAGCCTGCACTGTCCTCCGCTGGACAACGACACCGTGGAGCGACGACTGGCCGGTCGGCTGGGCCGACAGGAACTGCTGACGAAGCAGGACGTGATGTTCACGTTCGTGATCTACGAAGCCGCGCTGCGCACGGCGATCGGCGGGCCGGAGGCCATGAAGCGTCAGCTTCGCCATCTGCTCAAGGCCGGGGAGCAGCGCAACATCACGATCCAGGTGCTCCCCGAGGTCCGGGGAATGCACCCCGGCCTCTATGGGCCCTTCGTGCTGCTGGAGATGCCCGAATTCGATTACTGCGCCTTCGAAGAAGGGCAGAACACCAGTGCGTTGTACGCGGAGCCCGAGCAGGTCAGCCTTCTCTTGAGGCGTCACGCCTTGATCCGCGCCGAGGCGCTGGGCGCCGAGGAGTCGGCGGAATTCATCTCCAGAACAGCGGAGCAGCTATGAGCCGTGGCAAGTACCAGTGGTCCAAGTCCAGCTACAGCCAAGGAGACGGGGAATGCGTCGAGGTGGTAGCCGTCGGCGGTGCCGTCCTTGTACGCGACTCCAAACGCGGGGCCCGCGTCCCGCTCTCCATACCCATATCCGCCTGGGCGGACTTCACCACCCGCCCCGGGGGCTGGGGGCTCGCCCCCAGGAAACGGTGAAAGGGCGGGGCGGGGCAAAACCCCTACGCCGAAGGCGAAGCCGCCCCCGCCCCGGACAGGCCGCCGATCAGCAACGCCGTAAACCCCCGCGCCCACTCCCCGTCCACCGGCTCCGCGCTCACCAGCGTCCGGTGGACCACCGCCCCCGCGATCACATCGAAGATCAGGTCCGCCGTGCGGGCGGCCGCGCCCGCGGACTCCTCCGCCGGGAGCTCCCCCCGGGCCTGGGCGCGCGAACGCCCCAGCAGCACCAGCCCCTTCTGCCGCTCCACGATCGCGGAACGGATCCGCTCCCGCAGTGCCTCGTCCCGCGTCGACTCCGCGACGACCGCCATCAGCGCCGTCTTCGTCTCGGGACGGTCGAGCAGTTCGGCGAAGCGGAGCACGACGCCCTCGATGTCGGCCTGGAGGCTGCCCAGGTCCGGGAGTTCGAGGTGTTCGTCGAAGAGGTCGGCGACGGCGTCGACGACGAGGGCGTTCTTGCCCGCCCACCGCCGGTAGAGCGTCGTCTTCGCGACCCCGGCCCGCGCCGCGACGTCGCCCATGGTCAACTTGGACCAGCCGAGTTCCACCAGCGCTGCCCGCGTCGCGTCGAGGATCGCGCGGTCCGCCTCGGCGCTGCGCGGCCGGCCGGGGCGGGGCGAGGGGGACGAGGGCGCGGAAGTCATGACGGCGACCTTACCGCCGAGTAGTCAACCGGGTATGAGGCAGATCACCAAGGGCCCCCTGCCGCCGCCCGTGCCCTTCCAGTTACGCTACGGGTCGTAGCGAAAGACGCGGTGACGCGTCAGCGAGCGACAACCACGGACGCCGAGTGGGGACCCGGCGTTTGCCGATTTCGCTGCGTACTTTTCCGATCGCGCCGCGGAAGGGGGAGGATAGGGCCATGCAGCCACGGAACATGTCCATGAGTGGAGTGGTCGACCTCGCCGCGGTGAAGGCGGCCGGGGAGGCCAAGCAGAAGGCCGAGCAGGCGCGGGCCGAGTCCGCGCGCCGCGGTGGCGCGCCGGCGGCCGGCGCGGGCCGGCTGGTCTTCGACGTAGACGAGACGAATTTTGAAGCGGAAGTCCTCCAGCGCTCCGCCGAGGTGCCCGTCGTCATCCAGTTCTGGGCCGAGTGGTGCGGGCCCTGCAAGCAGCTGATGCCGGTGCTGGAGGGGCTGGCCGCGCAGTACGCGGGCCGGTTCGTCCTGGCCAAGGTGGACATCGACAAGAACCCGCTGCTGATGCAGCAGTTCGGTGTCCAGTCCGTGCCGACGGTCTTCGCCGTGGTGGCCGGGCAGGCGCTGCCGCTGTTCCAGGGCGCGCAGCCGAAGGCGCAGGTGCAGCAGGTGCTGGATCAGCTGGTCCAGGTGTCGGAGGAGCGCTTCGGGATCGTGGGCGCGCCGGTCGAGCCGGGCGACGGGCAGGAGGCGGCCGAGCCCGCCCCGGCGCCCGTGGGTCCGTACGACGCGGCCCTGGGCGCGGCGCACGACGCGCTGGACCAGGGCGACCTGGCCGGCGCGATCCAGGCGTACAAGAACGTGCTGTCCGACGACCCGGGTCACCCGGAGGCGAAGCTGGGCCTGGCCCAGGCGGAGCTGCTCCAGCGGGTCCAGGGCCTGGACGCGCAGCAGGTGCGCAAGGCCGCGGCGGAGGCGCCGGGCGATGTGCGGGCGCAGATCGCGGCGGCCGACCTCGACCTGGTCGGCGGGCACGTGGAGGACGCCTTCGGGCGGCTCATCGACGCGATCCGGCGCACGGCGGGCGACGACCGCGACGCGGCGCGCGTCCGGCTGCTGGAGCTCTTCGAGGTGATCGGGGCGGACGATCCGCGGGTCTCGGCGGCCCGTGCGGCGCTCTCCCGGGCGCTGTTCTGACCCATCGGGTGACCCTCCGGTGACCCATCCGGCACAGGGACCGCGCTATATCAAATCTTTATAAACGCGTTCGCCGTTACGGCGAGTAAGGGAAACCCGGGCATTCGCCCGGGTTTTTCCCGTTGTTCACCGATCCTCGCGGGTGCGGCCCGGCGACGCGGCGTGTCCGGTCCCGGCGGGGCCGGCCCCCGTCGGCCGACCGCCGAATTACTCGCAAGTAATGAACCTCTTGTGCCCCGCTCCGGAATGCACCACGATCGGCGGGACCCGGTCCAGCACCGCGGCCCGGCATCCGGCCGGGGCAAGGGAGTTGGGTCCCCACCGGGCCGGCCGGCGGCTGTCCGCCGGCCGTGGGACAGGGGGGTCCCCGCCGTCAACGGCTGGGCCTGTCCCGGAGGTTGCGCGCAGGCGTGGCCACGTGGTTGTCGCTCGGGGGTGATCGCCGGTGCACCGGTCGCGACTTGGCGTCGGACGCCGTCGCGCGCGTCGGCGTTCGGCTTCCCGAGGACGTAGCACGTCTCCCACCCCGGGCCGGGGGTTGTTCCCAGCCCGTGCCGGGGTGTACGTCCGAGAAGGAGGCAAGTCATGAAGTCCCAGGCACGCGGTGGGACCAGATGGAAGCGCTTCGCCGTCGTCATGGTCCCGAGCGTCGGTGCTGCGGCCGTGGTGACGATGGCCATCGCGCAGGGCGCGCTGGCGGCGTCGTTCAGCGTCTCGGGTCAGCAGTTCCAGATCGAGGCCGGCGAGATGAAGGGCAAGGGCTTCGTCCAGTACGGATCCCTCGACCAGAACAAGCAAGGCGCCCACCCTGTCGTGGTCGTCGGTGTCCATGACGCGACGATCAGCAATCTGTGCCAGTCGGTGTCCGTCCGCGTCCCGCTCCTCAACAAGGACGTGTCGATGAAGCTGCGGGCCGGACAGGGCCCGAACGAAGCAGACAAGGTCAAGGCGGGCAACCTCTACATCGACGCCGATATCCTCAACGCCAACGCCAAGTTCGAGAACATCGACATCGGTGTGCCGGTGGACAACGCCCCCAAGGGCCCGGGTCCGGCCAAGGGTGACCACTACGTTCCCGGTTCCTTCGCCCAGCAGGCCGA
The DNA here is from genome assembly GCF_015999245.1 of Streptomyces sp. AV19. Taxonomy (GTDB): domain Bacteria; phylum Actinomycetota; class Actinomycetes; order Streptomycetales; family Streptomycetaceae; genus Streptomyces. The sequence goes on from NZ_JAEAMR010000004.1 coordinate 147,825, forward strand.
CAGCGTCGTCTTCACCAACGCTAAACAGCAGGCCTGGGCGACTTCGGCGGGCACCTTCGAACTCAAGGGCCTGAAGATGGACATCAAGTTCGGGAAGAACGAGTGCTTCGACCCGAAGTCCGTGAAGAGGCCGGACGACTGACCCGACGGGCGTGGGGAACGGTGCGATCCGTCCTCCGCGCCCGGACGTCAACTTCCGCCGGGCCAGGCTGCCTTGAGCGCCCGAACCACCTTTTCGTCAGCCCCGAGGAGCTTTACGCATGAGCGCCGACACGCGATCCCTGCCGTCCGGCTCAGGCTCGTTCGGCCGAGCACGCCGTGCCTTCCGCGGATGGCGGGGGAGGCGACCGTTCTGGGGCGGGCTGTGGACCATCCTGGCCGGCGTCCCGATCATGTACATCCCGTACCAGACCATGACCCTCGGCGACCTGCACATCCGCCTGGCCACGACGGCGGGTGCCGGCTCGCTGATCATAGGGGTGCTGCTGATCGTCCTCGGTCTGACCATGTGGTTCCAGCCGCAGTCCAGGGTCTTCGCGGGCGTCGCGACGATCCTGCTCGGGCTGGTCTCGCTGGTCGTCTCGAACTTCGGCGCCTTCATCATCGGGCTCCTGCTGGCGCTCGTCGGCGGCGGGCTGGGCGTCTCCTGGGCACCCGGCAGGCCGGTGGCCGACGGACCGGCCGACGATCCGGGTGCCGACGACGGGCCCTCCGGCGCACCTGCCGCGTCCGGCGGCCCGTCCCTGCTGAAGGAATGAATGGGGCCACCGTGTCCACTGAGTCCACTGACGAAGACCCGGGGGCGAAGACGGGCCCCCGCCACGCCGCGCCGAGAAAGCCGCTGCTGGCCCGGCTGCACATGCCCGCCGGCAAGGCGATCGCCCTCGCGGCGATGCCCACCGCCGTGCTCATGGGCATGGGCTTCACCCCCCAACTCGCCCAGGCGAAGCCGGTGGAGCCGCCGAACCCGTTCGGTGACGCGTTCTGCCTGACGAAGCCGGACGCGTCGCCGTCGCCGTCGCCGGATGCCACCCCCGGCACCCCGTCGCCGAGTCCGGACGCGAGCAGGACCGCTGACGCCGATGACAAGCCCAAGTCGTCCGGGAAGGTGCCGCCTTCGCCGGCGGGCACGCCGTCGCCTTCGCCGTCGCCGAAAGCGAAGCCGAAGTCGACGCCGTCACCGACGCCGTCCCCTACCGAGGACCCGGTCGAGAAGGACCGTGGCAAGCTCCCCGGATCGCTGCCGCTGCCCCTGCCGCCCATGACGGCCTCGCCGTCCCCGACGCCCACGGACACCCCCACCCCCACGCCGACTCCGAGCGCAAAGAGCCCCGAGAGCCCCGAGAGCCCCAAGAGCCCGGCCCCCACCCCGTCCAACGGCGCGCTGAAGAAGGCGCCCCCCTCGCCCACGCCGAAGGCGACGCCCCAGCCGCGCAAGACCCTGGACGTACCGGAGACGCCGGAGGCCACTCCGACCCCGGACGCGTCCGGCAGCGCGTCGCCGTCGCCGTCGGCGACCCCGTCGCCCACGGCCACGGGTGAGAAGACCCCCAAGCCCTGCCCGACCACCAAGGCCGGACCCGACCGGCAACAGGCCGGCTTCGCCAACAACCCCTGGTTCCTGGAGGCCAGCAAGCTCACGCTGCGCGGGCTGACCTACGAGGGGATCAAGGAGATCACCACCATAGGCGGGCAGAAGAAGTCCGTCGTGAAGTTCACGGCCGACGGCCTGGACATCAAGGATCTGCACGCGCTGGTGAACGACCGGGGGAAGGTCTTCCACCAGAGGGGCCCGGGGCCGGAGGTCCCGACGATCAGGGGCGGCAAAGTCACCCTGTACACCGAGGAGTTGAAGGGCAAGCTCCTCGGCATCCCGATGACCGTCAACGCCTCCCACCCCCCGCCCCTCATACCCGGCCTGAAGCTGCCGATCCCCATCAGCTACACGGACGTCAAGATCCGCCAGGCGGGCCAGTACGGCGGGACTCTCACGATCCCGAACATGAAGGTCTACATCACCGACGGGACGTACCCGTAGGGCAGCACAAACGGCCGTGGCCGCCACCCCCGTCGTCGGAACGAGACGGGAGCGGCGGCCACGGCCGCGTCACGCGCGGGCGAACTAGCGGTTCTCGCCGCCCAGGTGGTGCACCCGGACCATGTTCGTCGTGCCGGGGACGCCGGGGGGCGAGCCGGCGGTGATGATCATGGTGTCGCCGTCGCTGTAGCGGTGGAGCTTGAGCAGCTCGGCGTCGACCAGGTCGACCATCGCGTCCGTGTTGTCCACGTGCGGGACGACGAAGGTCTCGACGCCCCAGCTCAGGGCGAGCTGGTTGCGGGTGGCGGCGTCCGTGGTGAAGGCCAGGATCGGCTGGGCCGTGCGGTAGCGGCACAGGCGGCGGGCCGTGTCGCCGGACTTGGTGAACGCGACCAGCGCCTTGCCGCCGAGGAAGTCGGCGATCTCGCAGGCGGCGCGGGCGACGGAGCCGCCCTGGGTGCGCGGCTTCTTGCCCGGGACGAGCGGCTGGAGGCCCTTGGAGAGGAGCTCCTGCTCGGCCGCCTCGACGATGCGGGACATCGTCTTGACGGTCTCGATCGGGTAGGCGCCCACGCTCGACTCGGCGGAGAGCATGACCGCGTCGGCGCCGTCGAGGATGGCGTTGGCGACGTCGGAGGCCTCGGCGCGCGTCGGACGCGAGTTGGTGATCATCGACTCCATCATCTGGGTCGCGACGATCACCGGCTTGGCGTTGCGGCGGCACATCTCGATCAGGCGCTTCTGCACCATCGGGACGCGCTCCAGCGGGTACTCCACCGCCAGGTCGCCACGGGCCACCATCACACCGTCGAAGGCCATGACGACCTCGTGCATGTTCTCGACGGCCTGCGGCTTCTCGACCTTGGCGATCACCGGGACGCGGCGGCCGACCTCGTCCATGACGCGGTGGACGTCCTGGACGTCCTTGGCGTCGCGGACGAAGGACAGGGCGACCATGTCGCAGCCCATCGCGAGCGCGAACTTCAGGTCCTCGACGTCCTTCTCGGACAGGGCCGGGACGTTGACCGCCGCGCCGGGCAGGTTGATGCCCTTGTGGTCGGAGATGACGCCGCCCTCGATGACGATCGTCCTGACCCGCGGGCCGTCGACCTCCGTCACGCGCAGCTCGACGTTGCCGTCGTTGATCAGGATCTGGTCGCCCTTGGAGACATCGCCCGGCAGACCCTTGTAGGTCGTGCCGCAGATGGTCTTGTCGCCGGGGACGTCCTCGGCCGTGATGGTGAACTCGTCGCCGCGCACCAGCTCCACCGGGCCGTCCGCGAAGGTCTCCAGGCGGATCTTCGGGCCCTGGAGGTCGGCCAGGACGCCGATCGCGCGCCCGGTCTCGTCCGCGGCCTTGCGGAGGCGGTGGTACCGCTCCTCGTGCTCCGAGTGGGAGCCGTGGCTCATGTTGAAGCGGGCCACGTTCATGCCGGCCTCGATCAGCGTCTTCAGCTTCTCGTAGGAGTCGACGGCAGGGCCCAGGGTGCAGACGATTTTGGAACGGCGCATGGGGCAGATCCTATCGGTTTGTTTCGGAGCGGAATATTCGAGCTGTGGGAAAGGACAGGGGCGGAACCCCGGATTCCACCGGGATCCCACTGGGATTCAGGCGCTGACCAGGGCGTATGCCTGGGTGGCGATCTCCAGCTCCTCGTCGGTCGGGACGACCGCGACGGCGACCCGGGCGTACTCGGGGGAGACCAGCCGCGCCGAGTCGCCCCGCTGCGCGTTGAGCTCCGCGTCCACGGCCAGGCCCAGCTCCTCCAGGCCGGCCACGGCGGCCTCGCGGACGGGCGCCGCGTTCTCGCCCACGCCCGCCGTGAAGGCGATCGCGTCCACCTTGCCCAGCACGGCGTAGTAGGCGCCGATGTACTTCTTCAGCCGGTGCACGTACACGTCGAAGGCGAGCTTCGCCTGCTCGTCGCCCTCGTCGATGCGCCGGCGGATCTCGCGCATGTCGTTGTCGCCGCACAGTCCGATCAGACCGCTCTTCTTGTTGAGGAGCGAGTCGATCTCGTCGGTCGACATCCCGGCGTTGCGGGCCAGGTGGAAGATGACCGCCGGGTCGATGTCACCGGAACGGGTGCCCATGACCAGGCCCTCCAGCGGGGTCAGGCCCATGGAGGTGTCCACGCAGCGGCCGCCGGCGACGGCGGACGCGGAGGCGCCGTTGCCCAGGTGCAGGACGATCACGTTGACCTCGGACGGGTCCTTGCCCAGCAGCTTCGCGGTCTCGCGGGAGACGAAGGCGTGCGAGGTGCCGTGGAAGCCGTAGCGGCGGATCATGTGCGCGTCGGCGGTCGCGGTGTCGATCGCGTAGCGCGCGGCGTGCTCCGGCATCGTCGTGTGGAAGGCGGTGTCGAAGACCGCGACCTGCGGCAGGTCGGGGCGCAGCGCCTGGGCGGTGCGGATGCCGGTGATGTTGGCCGGGTTGTGCAGCGGGGCCACCGGGATCAGGCGCTCGATCTCGGCCAGCACCTCGTCGGTGATCAGCGTCGGCTCGGTGAACTCGCTGCCGCCGTGCACGACGCGGTGGCCGATCGCGGCCAGCTCGGGGGAGTCCAGGCCGAGCCCGTCCGCGGCCAGCTCGTCGGCGACGGCCTTGAGCGCGGCGGCGTGGTCGCCGATGCGCTCCGTGATCTCGCGCTTGGCACCGCCGCTGGCCAGCGGGGTGTGGACCAGGCGCGAGGTGTCCTCGCCGATGCGCTCGACCAGGCCGACGGCCAGGCGGGCGCCGTCCGCCATGTCGAGCAGCTGGTACTTGACCGAGGACGAGCCGGAGTTGAGGACGAGGACGCGGGTCGCGTTGGCGTTGGCAGTCATGGAACTTTCCGTGGTGGGGGGAAGGTCGGGGGACATGGCGGGCATCACGGCTCGACGCGGTCGCCGCGCTGCTCGCCCTGCGCCTGGATGGCGGTGATCGCGACGGTGTTGACGATGTCCTGCACCAGCGCGCCGCGCGACAGGTCGTTGACCGGCTTGCGCAGACCCTGCAGGACCGGGCCGACCGCGACCGCGCCGGCCGAGCGCTGCACGGCCTTGTAGGTGTTGTTGCCCGTGTTGAGGTCGGGGAAGACCAGGACGGTGGCCTTGCCGGCGACCTCGGAGCCCGGGAGCTTGGTGGCGGCGACGGCCGCGTCCACGGCGGCGTCGTACTGGATCGGGCCCTCGACCAGGAGGTCGGGACGGCGCTCGCGGACGAGCTCGGTGGCCCGGCGGACCTTGTCCACGTCCGCGCCGGAGCCGGAGGTGCCGGTGGAGTACGACAGCATCGCGATCCGCGGCTCGACGCCGAACTGGGTGGCGGTGGCGGCGGACTGGATGGCGATGTCCGCGAGCTGCTCGGCGTTGGGGTCCGGGTTGACCGCGCAGTCGCCGTAGACGAGCACCCGGTCGGCCAGGCACATGAAGAAGACCGAGGAGACGATCTGGGCGCCCGGCGCGGTCTTGATGATCTCGAAGGCGGGGCGGATGGTGGCCGCGGTGGAGTGCACCGCGCCGGAGACCATGCCGTCGGCCAGGCCCTCCTGGACCATCAGCGTGCCGAAGTAGGAGACGTCGGCGACGACGTCGTGCGCCAGCTCCACGGTCATGCCCTTGTGGGCCCGGGCCTTGGCGTAGATCTCGGCGAAGCGCTCGCGCAGCGGCGACTTCTGCGGGTCGATCAGCTGGGCCTCGCCCAGGTCGATGCCGAGCTCGCCGGCCCGCTTGCGGATCGCGTCCTCCTCGCCGAGCAGCGTGAGGTCGCAGACGTCGCGGCGCAGCAGCACGTCGGCGGCGCGCAGCACGCGCTCCTCGGTGCCCTCGGGCAGGACGACGCGGCGGCGGGCGGAGCGGGAGCGCTCGATGAGCTCGTGCTCGAACATCATCGGGGTGACGCGGCTGGAGCGGGCGACGGAGATCCGGCCGGCCAGCTCGCTGGTGTTCACGTGGCGCTCGAAGAGGCCGAGGGCGGTCTCGGCCTTGCGCGGCGAGGAGCCGTCGAGCTTGCCCTCGATGGCGAACAGCTCGGCCGCGGTCGGGAAGGAGCCGCCGGGCACGGAGATCACCGGGGTGCCCGGGGCGAGGCGGTTGGCCAGCGCCAGGATGTCCTGGCCGGGGCGCTCGTCGAGGGTGAGCAGCACGCCGGCGATGGGCGGGGCGCCGGCGCTGTGCGCGGCGAGCGCGCCGACGATCAGGTCCACGCGGTCGCCGGGGGTCACCACCAGGCAGCCCTCGGTCAGGGCGGGGAGGAAGACGGGGAGCATGGCGCCGCCGAAGACGAAGTCCTTGGCGTCGCGGTCCAGGCCCGCCTCGTCGCCGAGCAGCACGTAGGCGCCCAGCTTGCGGACGATCTGCGCCACGGTCGGGGCGGAGAGGGACGCCTCCTCGGGCAGCGCGTAGCAGGGCACCGGCAGGCCGGCGGTCAGGCCCTCGGCGACCGCCTCGCGGTCGGCGGGCGCCACGCGGTTGACGACCAGGGCGACGACGTCGCAGCCCAGCGCCTCGTAGGCGCGGTAGGCGTTGCGCGCCTCGGCGCGGACGGACTCGGCCTGCTGGCCCTGGGCGCCGACCACGGTGATCACGGAGGCGCCGAACTCGTTGGCCAGGCGGGCGTTGAGGGCGAGCTCCTCCGGCAGGTTGCTGCCGATGAAGTCGGTGCCGAGGACGAGGACGTACTCGTACTCGCGGGCGACGGCGTGGAAGCGCTCGACGATGCGGGAGACCAGCTCGTCCGCGCCCTTCTCGGCCTGGAGGGCGGCGGCCTCGCCGTACGTGAGGCCGTACACGCTTTCGGGTGACTGTTCCAGCCGGTAGCGCGTCCGCAGGAGGTCGAAGAGCCGGTCCGGCCCGTCGCCGTGGACGAGCGGGCGGAAGATCCCCACCCGGTCCACCTGGCGGGTCAGGAGCTCCATGACTCCCAGCTCGATGACCTGGCGTCCGTCGCCGCGATCGGTCCCGGTCACGTACACGCTGCGCGTCACGCGTGCTCTCCTTGCTCCATGCCGTGGGGTAGCCGTTGGGTGTTACAGCCGTGGGGTGTTACGGGCGTTGCAGGCCGTTCTTCTGTTCTTCGCCCGGCCTGTGAAAATACCCGTTAGGGTGGTCTTGCCCTCTTGACAATACCTGCGACCCTGGATAAGGCGCGCGTCAGGCGGGCCACGGTGGACGGTGACTGCACCACCGCAGCGCCACGGCAGCACCGCCGGGCCCATGGAACAATCGGGTCCGGCTCACAGGTACCAGTAGCGAGCAGGAGACACAGCACGATGCGCATCGGAGTCCTCACCGCGGGCGGCGACTGCCCCGGCCTGAACGCCGTCATCCGCTCAGTGGTGCACCGTGCCATCGCGGAACACGGTGACGAGGTCATCGGCTTCGAGGACGGCTTCAAGGGCCTGCTCGACGGCCGCTTCCGCAAGCTCGACCTCGACGCGGTCAGCGGCATCCTGGCCCGCGGCGGCACCATCCTCGGCTCGGCCCGCCTGGAGCGCGCCCGGCTGCGCGAGGCGTGCGAGAACGCCAAGGACTTCTCCCGCGAGCACGGCATCGACGTCCTCATCCCGATCGGCGGCGAGGGCACCCTGACCGCCGCGCGGATGCTCTCCGACGCGGGCCTGCCCGTCGTCGGCGTTCCCAAGACGATCGACAACGACATCTCCTCCACGGACCGCACCTTCGGCTTCGACACCGCCGTCGGCGTCGCCACCGAGGCCATCGACCGCCTCAAGACCACCGCCGAGTCGCACCAGCGCGTCATGGTCGTCGAGGTCATGGGCCGCCACGCCGGCTGGATCGCCCTGGAGTCCGGCATGGCCGGCGGCGCCCACGGCATCTGCCTGCCCGAGCGCGCCTTCGACCCGGCCGACCTGGTCAAGATGGTGGAGGAGCGCTTCGCCCGCGGCAAGAAGTTCGCCGTCATCTGCGTCGCCGAGGGCGCGCACCCGGCCGACGGCACCATGGACTACGCCAAGGGCGCCATAGACCAGTTCGGCCACGAGCGCTTCGCCGGCATCGGCACCAAGCTCGCCACCGAGCTGGAGCGCCGCCTCGGCAAGGAGGCCCGCCCGGTCATCCTCGGCCACGTCCAGCGCGGCGGCACGCCCACCGCGTACGACCGCGTCCTCGCCACGCGCTTCGGCTGGCACGCCGTCGAGGCCGCGCACCGCGGCGAGTTCGGCAAGATGACCGCGCTGCGCGGCACCGACATCGAGATGGTCCCGCTCGCGGACGCGATCACCGAGCTGAAGCGGGTGCCGGAGGACCGGATGGACGAGGCGGAGTCGGTCTTCTGACCTCAGGCCGATCATGGATCAGCCCGGGTCCGCTGCCATTTGGCAGGGGCCCGGGCTGATCTTTACGGGATTTCGGGGAGTTGATCAGTTGGTGTCGGGGTTCCGGCCGACGAGGTTGGTGAGAAGCTCGATGATCTGCGCCTGGTTGCGCTCCGTCTGCTGTTGATTGTGATCGATCTTCTCGCTCAGCCCCTGGAGCTCTTCGGGCACAGGGGCCAGTCTCTTGAGCTCCTCACCCAGGTAGGCCACCTTCTGATCAAGGTTGCCGACCTGGAGCCGCAGGGCGGTGAGATCCGACTTGACGATCCCGAACTCGCGATCCGTTCTCTCCTGCGCTTCTTCGAAGCGGCGGGTGAGAGCGGCGAGCGCGCTCTGCGCGATGGGGTCCTCAGGCACGTGGCGCTCCTGCTGGATCAGGAAGGGGGATGGGTATCAGAAGTCCCACGATAAGCCTTGCTGGAGAAAGCCGGCCCTCGGTGATCAGTAACGATCATCTTGCGCCTGCACAGGACGGAAGACCTGTGGCCGAGGGCCGGCGGATGACCGCACGCTGTCGGCAGGCCGCTCAGGCCAGCCGCGCCGCCAGCTCCGCGAACAGCTCCGCCGTCGCGGCGTCCGACGCCGCCGAGTGGTCGAACAGGCTGAGGAAGCCGTGGACAAGGCCGTCGTACGTGCGGTGGAAGACGTCCGCCCCGGCGTCGGCCAGGGCCTTCGCGTACGCGCGGCCCTCGTCCCGCAGCGGGTCGTACTGCGCGGTGCCGACGACGGCCGGGGCGACGCCGGTGAAGTCCGGCGCGCGGAGCGGGGAGATCCGCCAGGAGCGCAGGGTGCCGGGATCGCCGCCCGTGTAGGCCCGTTCGAGCTCGCTCATCGCGTCCGTGGTGAGGAGATAGCCCTCGCCGTTCCCGGTGCGGGACGGGTGGTCGCCGACGCCGTCCGTCGGAGGGTAGGCCAGCAACTGGGCGTCCAGCGGCCGCTGTTCGTCGCGGAAGACGAGGGCGGTCACGGCGGCCAGATTCGCGCCCGCGCTGTCGCCCGCGACGGCCAGCCGGCCGCCCCCGTACGCGCCGGGGTGACCGGCCACATGACGGGCGGCGGCCAGGCAGTCGTCGAGCGGCGCCGGGTACGGGTGCTCCGGCGCCCGCCGGTAGTGGACGGCGACGACGACGGCCCGCACGTCGCGGCACAGGCGGCGCGTGATCTGGTCGTGCGAGTCCAGGTCCCCGGCCACCCAGCCGCCGCCGTGGAAGAACACCACCGTCGGGACGGGACCGCTCGTCCCGCCCGGCCGGTAGACGCGTACGGGGATCTCCCCGGCCGGGCCGGGCAGTACGCCGTCCTCCACGGCGCCGACCTCGATCGGCTCGACGGCCGGGACCCGGGCCCAGCTCTGTTTCCGCAGCTCCTCGACGCGCGCGAAGTCGTCGAGGCGCAACGGCGGCAGGGCGCCGATCTGCGCGATCTGGGCGGCGATGGCCGGTTCCACGGGCATGCGGGACTCCTCCGGAGGTGTGACGACGACGGTTGCCCCTGGGAGGAGGTCACTCCGGAGTCTGACGGCAAGACCATGCCTCGGAGTGACCCGGGACGGCGCGAGGGCCCGAATACTGGAATTGGCCGTTCCTCTCGCCCCTCCCGGAAAGCCCCTCCCATGAAGACCAAGATAGTCATCGGCGCCGTCGCGGCGGCCGCCGTCGTCGCCACCGCCGCGGCCGCCGTCCCGGCCGCCAAGGACTGGTACGAGAGCCGTCACGACCAGTCGTCCCGCTACGCGACGGGCGCCGAGGCCAAGGCCGACCGCGCCTCGGTGCCGCGCTGGCTGCCGGACGAGGCGGCGGACGTCCGTTACGCGATGAAGACGACGGGCGGTGAGCGTCTGCTCCGGGCCACGCTGGCCGACGGCAAGCTCCCGTCGGGCTGCGAGCCGCTCTCCGGCGGCGCGTCGAAGCGGCCGGCGCTGTCGGCGTCGTGGTTCCCCAACGACGCGTCCGCCAGGGCCCGTTGCGGGCTCTACTATGCCGTGACGGACGGCAGCACGCTCTACGCGTGGCAGGACAACGAGGACTGGGTCGCGGACAACAAGTCGCGCTGACCGATGTCAGGCCGCCCGCCAGAAGGCCGCCGCACCGAACCCCCAGCGGCTGAGGTGCCGCACGGTGCGCGAGACGACGATCGCGGCGGCGCGGTCGGCGCGGGCGAGGTCCTCGGGGGACGGCGTGACGGCGGACGGCAACTCCCGCGGGCGCAGAGCGCCGTAGTCCGTGAAGCGGCGGGTCCCGCACGTCCGGCAGCGTTGCTCGCCGCCGATTTCGTCCCAGCCGGAGAGGTGCCGGCAGTGCGGCATGAGACGGCCCACGGTGCTGCGCATCAGCTGTTCTCCTTCGTCAACGTCCGCTGGAAGTGGAGGAGTTCCTCGGCGGCCCGGCCGAGGCTCCGGGCGAAGGTGATCGCCGACCCGTAGCCACCGCTGTAGCCGGGCCCGAGCCCGAGACGGTGCCGGGCCTCCCGCGTGGCGGCGAGGACGTCCGGGCGTACGCCGGCGGAGTTCTCCAGCTCGGCCGCCGCCGCTTCGATGTAGACGCGGAGCCGGTCGGTGAGCACGTGGACCCGGTCGAGCGTCGGAAACTGCCGGTGGGCGGCGGTGGCTTCGCGGATCACGGTGTCGATGGCGGGGAACGGGGGTGCGCTCCGCGCGGGGGCGGGGGTGATCCCGCCGCCGGTGTTGCCGGTGCAGGGGAAGACGGGCATGGGGGGCTCCTTCATGGCGACGGGGAGTCCGTCGTCGTGGCCGAACAACGCTCCCGCAGCGGCTACGCCCCTGGCAACCGCAATAGCCGAGGCCATTCAGATTGACATATGCCGGATACCCGGCATCGATCTGTAGCAGGGTCATAGGCGCTGGAAAACTGCCAACATGGTCGCCCTGAAAGGCAACAGGGCGTTGTCGGGAACCAACAGGCATGCACCGACGGGGTACAGAGGCACGCCGATGGGGAACAGCACCAGGAGGGCTCAAGAGTGGCAGCACGACGCGGTCCGACGTTCCGCAGGCGGGAACTCGGCAAGGAACTGAGGCGGCTGCGGGAGAAGTACGGGATCACCCTGCGGGACGCCGCCGCGCACATCGAGAGCTCCGAGACGAAGCTCAACCGGGTCGAGACCGGTCACAACCAGCTGCCGCGCGTACGGGACATGACGGACCTGCTCGACCTGTACAAGGTCACCGATCACGTCGACCGCGAGAACATGCTGATGCTCCACCGTGACTCGCTCAGCAAGGACTGGTACCGGCCGTACCGGAACGTGATGCCCTCGGGCACGCCGATGTACGTGGGGCTGGAGGCCGAGGCGTGCACGATGCGGGCCTGGCACTCCCGGGTGGTCTTCGGCCTGCTGCAGACGGAGGCTTATGCCCATGCCCTGTTCATGTCCGCGAAGCATGTGGAGGAGAGGACAAGTGAGTTCGTCGAGGAATCGGTGGCGCTCCGAATGGCCCGGAAGAGCATCCTCACCGGCGAGGACCCCGTCGAACTACGAGTGATCCTGGACGAGGCCGCGCTGCGCCGCGTGGTCGGTGGACCGGGCGTCATGCGTGAGCAGTACGCGGAGATCGAGCGGATGGCGGGGCTCGACCATGTGACCGTGCAGATCATTCCGCTGTCCCACGACACATTCCGGGACGATGCGAACTTCGTCCTGCTGGACTTCGACTGCGACCTCGATCCCGTGGTCATGGAAGAAGAGACCTACGTCCTGACGGTGACCGACAAGGTCCGTGAAGTTCGCAGGTACGGGCGGAAGTTCGAAGCGATGCGCGATGGTGCTCTGGCTCCGGCCGCGACGCCCGGGTTTTTGCAGCGACTGGCCAGAGAGGTCGACGATCATTAACACTCAACTGACAGCTCTCGAAATAGCCGACGAGGCCGTCTGGTTCAAGTCCTCCTACAGCGGCCAGAACAACGGTGGTGCCTGCGTCTCTGTCGCGGCGCTCCCGGAACGGATCGGCGTCCGCGATGCCAAGCGCCGCAACGGTCCTGCGTTTCTGATACCCAGGCTCGCCTGGACCTCGTTCGTTGGCGACGTCCGGGCGGGTCGGCTCGATGGGGCGGCCTGGTCCTGGTCCTCTTACAGCAACGCAGGCCAGAACTGTGTCGAGGCCGTGCGCATGCCGGCCGGTCCGGGGCTGGTCGGCATACGCGATTCCAAGCGGCGGAACGGCCCCGCGTTCCTCGTACCCGACCCCGCCTGGGGCGCGTTCGTCCACGCGCTCCGGGCGGGGCCGCGCGCTCTTACCCCGGCACCCGCGTGAAGCCGGGGGCGCCCGCCGCCGACACGAAGACGGCATCCGTCGCGACGGGCGCGCCCGGCCGCGTCGCGTACGGGATCGTGCGGAAGTCCGCCCGTACCTGCTCGGGCGTCAAGGTGACGACGACGTAACCACGGCGTTCCTCGTAGTACTTCATGTGGGGGTTGACGGCGAGCGCGTTCTCCCAGTCGTCGGGTTTTTCGACGCCGTCGAAGCCGCTGGAGACCGACGTGCCGACGATCTCGACGCCGAGCGTCCGGGACGCCGGGTCGTCGAAGTCCTCCTTGATGTCCATCGCGTAGTGGACGTGGACGTCGCCGGAGAGGACGACCAGGTTGGCGATCCCGGCGTCCCGGGCACCGTGCAGGACGCGCTGCCGCGAGGCCGGGTACCCGTCCCAGGCGTCCATGGAGACGCGCGAGCGCCCCGTGTTGGCCTTGCGCCGGCAGAAGGCGACCTGCTGGACGAGGACGTTCCACGTGGCGTCCGACCGGCGGAAGCCGTCGAGGAGCCAGCTCTCCTGCTCGGCGCCGGTGATGGTGCGGGCCGGGTCCTCGGACTCGGGCCCGGGGTACTTCCAGCCGTCGCCGTACGCCTGGTCGGAGCGGTACTGCCGGGTGTCGAGGATGTCGAACTGTGCGAGCCCGCCGTGCTGGAAGCGCCGGTAGAACGGCAGGTCGGGGCCGGAGGGGCGGCGGCCGGCGCGCAGCGGCATGTTCTCCCAGTAGGCGCGGTACGCGGCCGCGCGCCGCAGGAGGAACTCGTCGGTGGGGAGGTTGTTCTGCGAGACGGCCGCCGCGTAGTTGTTCTCCACCTCGTGGTCGTCCCAGGTGACGTACCAGGGGTGGGCGGCGTGGGCGGCCTGCAGGTCGGGGTCGGACTTGCCGAGGGCGTAGCGCAGCCGGTACTGGTCGAGCGTGGTCAGCCAGTGGTCGAACACTTCCGGGAGCTGCCGGTCGCCGGTGTAACCGCGGGCTCCGGCCTGGGCGTTGATCTCGTTCTCGTAGATGTAGTCCCCGAGGAAGAGGACGGCGTCGAGGTCCTCCTCGGCGAGGTGGGCGAGGGCGGTGTAGTAGCCCTCGTCGTACTGCTGGCAGGAGGCCAGGCCGACGCGGGCCCGCGCGGGCGAGGCGGTGGGGGCCGGGGTGGTGCGGGTGCGTCCGGTGGGACTGATCCAGGGGCCGGTGCGGAAGCGGTACCAGTAGGTCCGGGCGGGGGCGAGGCCGGTGACGTCCACGTGGACGCTGTAGTCGTCGTCCGCGTGGGCCAGGAACTCCCCGCGCCGCGCGACGTCCCGGAAGCGTTCGTCGTGGGCGAGCTCCCACTGGACGGTCAGGCATCCGCCCGGCGGCAGCCCGCTGCCCGGCTCGAAGGGCCGGGGGGCGAGTCTCGTCCAGAGGACGACCCCGTCGGGGAGGGCGTCGCCCGAGGCGACGCCGAGAGTGAACGGGTCCTCGTTCAGCGAAGGTTGACGTGCGTCACGCGTCATACGGCCCACCTCTTCCGTCCCGGAGCGCGGCGAGTCGAGGCTACTGCGGTGGGTGCGGCGGGAGGAGGGTTCGGTGATGAACTCGGCGTCCGATGGCTTCAGTTGTGCCGTACGGCCCCGGGGGTGGCCGGGTGGGTGGCGCCTCGTTGTCCTCGGCGCGCAGGGCCCCATTGGGCAGTCAGCGGTGCCTCATCATAGGAGTCGCCGAAGGCCGACTCCGGCATGCGACCGGCTCGGGTGTCGCCGCAGCCACTGGAGTGCCTGGTCGGGCCCGTCTCACGCTCCTCGCAGAATTGTATACGTTGACGTATACTCGACGTATGTCTGATGCGATGATTCGGGTTCCCGCCGAGGTGCGGGACCGTCTGGCAGTGATCGCGGAATCCCGGGGTACGTCGATCCGTACGCTGGTGCAGGAGTTCGCGGAATCGACGCTGACCGAGGAGGAGCGCCGTGAGCGGGCGGAACGGACCCGCGCCTACCTAGCCGAGCACTTCGGTGTCGAGGTGACGGATGAGGAGAGCGCGGCGATGGGTGCGAGGCTGCGCGAGGCCTTCGCTCGGCAGGAGGACGCTGCCGCATGATCTTGCATCATCTCGTCCTCGACACCCCGACGCTGGTGGCGTTTGCAGGGAACCGGCAGGTGTCCGCGTTGGTTCACCGGGCCCACTTCGAGACCGAGACTCGCCTGTGGGCTCCGGTGCTGTCGGTCGTGGAGGCCGACCGGGAGCACCTGGGGATCGCTGAGCACGTCGGGCAGCTGGAGGTCGTCCACACCGTGGATCTGGACTATCCGGCGGCTCTGGAGGTGGCACGGCTGCACCGTGACGGAGTGCCGCTGGGCATCGCGGCTGCGATGCATGCCGCTCGGCACCTGCCCGAGTGGGGAGCGGGCGCGCTGGTCGCGACGGTCGATCCCAAGGCGTACAAGGGTCGGGGAGTTCCTGTTTTCGATCTCACTCGCTGAGTGCTCGCCGAGCGGGGGGCTCACCGGTTTCGGGAGACGTGGCCGCTCAATGTCCTGTGCCGCTGAACCTTGACCGCTTGCCACTGAAGATTGACCGACACGAGTTCGTGTCACCGAAGATTGACCGCATCGGTCAGCGGGCGGCAGGTGGACTGCGGGGTGCCGGTCTCCGGGTGCGATCTTGACGCGCCCGCCACACGTGGCGTGTGGCGGGCGGTATTCGGGACTGGGCCGGCGGGCGTACGGGCTACCGGCGGAAGTCGATGTGCAGGTTGAGGTCCATGAAGTCCTTCTCCTCCCCGTCCCCGGTGTACGACTGGACGTAGATCCGGAAGTCCCCCTTCGGAAGCTCCCGGGGAATCGCGAAGGTCCAGGTCTGCGTCCACTCCCCGGAGGGCGCTTGGGTGTCCCCCTCCAGCTCCGCCCCCAGCATCTTCAGCACCTCGGGCAGCGTGGCCGTTTTCCGCAGCAGCGTCACGAGTCCCAGCTTCACCTGGATCTGGCACTGCACCTGGGTCAGATCGATCTGCTCCTTGAGCCGGCCGGTCATCTCCCACCGCAGGTCCTTCCCCGGTTCGGGGAAGGAGGGCGTCAGGGTGATGTCATCGATTTCGAGGACGTAGGAGTCGTCACTGCGGTCTTCGATCAAGTCGGTAGCCATGATCCAATAGTAGTCGGAGACATACGCTCTGCGTCTGACGTTCTTCAAGCTGCCCGCGATCCCAAGCCTCTGGTCGGGCCACGTCCGAGTTCTGCGTGGCGATGTCGCGCCTGGCGTGGCTCAGCGCACATGATCTCGCGTCGGTCACTCTTCAGTGGCAAGCGGTCAAGGTTCAGTGGCACAGGACACTCAATTCGCGAAGAGGCGGGTGCCTGCCCAAAGGCGGACACCCGCCGGGACCGGAGCGTCAGGCTGCCGGGGAAGACGCCCCGGACGGACGCCCGGTGCCGCTCAGAAGCGCGGCATTCTCAGCAGCTTGACGTGGGGGCTGTTGCCGGAGTTTGGAATGTCCCCTGACCGTCCACCTTGAGGAGCCCGATCGTGGGCGCACAAAGGTTGAAGTCGTCATACCTCGTGTCGGTTTCCTCTCGGGACTGGCCGGCGGAGTAGTCGTGCCATCCTCCCCAGCGCTCGCTTCCCTTGTACGAGTAGCCGAGCTTCGCGGTGACCCGGCTGCCGCTTCGCTTTTCGTAACGCGAGTGGATCACGGCTGCGGTGCCGTAGCCGCCCTTGTCGTGAAACAGGGCGCCGTTGCTCAGAGTTGTGCACACAGCGTTGTAGTCAAGGTGCCCGTCTCTGGGGCAGCTCGTGCGAAGTGTGGTGTGGGGCTTTGTGGCGGCAGTCGTGTGGGGCCCGGGCTTTGCGCTGTGCTCGGCGTGGGCTGCGGTGGTTGCTCCGAGGGCCGCCGCGGTGAGCGTGGAGACCGCAAGGAGGCGTGCAACCTTCGTCGAGAAGGTCCGCATGGATTGCTCCTCGTGTGGTTGATTTCGCAACGTCTGCTGTTGCGAAGTGCAGGGGCGAAGCATGTTTCGGTCATCGCTCCGCACGAGGGGGAAATCTAGGCCTTGTCCAGCGCAATCCTCCAGCGCAGATGAACGGGTTGGCTTGTTCTGGCAGAGGAACACGATCTTCCGTCGTGCCGTGGAGCGGTGATATCCGGGCGGGGCGGGAGTGATGTTCCGGTCGGAGCGGTGATGCTTCGACGGATGCGCTTGCTGCCGGGGCGGGTATATCAGGGGTCAGAACGAGCCAACTCGCCAATTGATGCTGGAGATTTGGTGACGCAAGGCCTTAGGTTTCCCCCTTGTGTGGAGCTGTGATTGAACAAGCTCGGCACTCGTGCAGGGAGCACCGATCCGCACTCAAGTCAAGTACTTTCACTCCCCCTGCGCTTCGCAACGGAAGGTGTTGCAACAACAACCACACGAGGAGCAACCCATGCGGACCTTCTCGACGAAGGTTGCACGACTCCTTGCGGTCTCCACGCTCACCGCAGCGGCCCTCGGGGCAACCACCGCAGCCCACGCCGACAGTGCGACCATTGTCCAGGCGGGGTGCCCCAGGGACGGGCGTCTGGGGCCCAACTATGTGTGTACTTCTCTGAGCAACGGCGCCGTCTTCCACAACAAGATGGACGACGGGAACTTCATAGCGATCCACTCGAGCTACGAAAAGCGGGGAGGCGGCCGGATAACGGCGAAGCTCGGCTATTCCCACAGAGGTAATGAGCGTTGGGGAGGATGGCACGACTACTCCGCCGGTCAGTCCCGGATGGAGGAGGACCGCAACTACGATTTCGCGTTCCTGTGCGAGCCCACGATCGGGCTGCTCAAGGTGGACGGCCAGGGGATGTTCCAGACTCCGATGGCCAGTTGCTGAGTCTCGTCTTCCCCCGCCATCCCTCATCCGGGATGGCGGGGGTGTCATTGTTTACTCCATCAAAGTGGATGCGGATCAATGCTTTCTGCGATATTCGATGGGCAGAGGGATTTCATTGTCGGTGCATCGATTTTTTCGATGGTTTCCTTCGTGGTGTGCTTTGTTGTTGCCCGCAGGGCCGGTGGCAGGGCTTGGTCCTGGGCGGCTTTCGGGGGCGCCGTTGCCGCTGAAGTGTCACTGACCTTGCTGTTCACCGGGGGCGGAGGCGCGAGCGGTCAATGTGTGATCAACAAGGATCTCGCGGAACCGTTCGCAACGGAGCAAGGGGTACTGAACGCCGCCCTGTTCGTGCCGATCGGGTTGTTCGGGGTGCTGGCCGCCAGGGCAGTTGTCCCTGTGCTCGTGGGCGGCGTGCTTCTTTCCGCTGCCACGGAGCTTCTCCAGGCGCTGGTTCCAGGAATCGGCAGGGACTGTGACAGCAGCGACCTCGAGATGAACTCCATGGGGGTCGTGGCGGGGGTTGTTGTGGCCTGGACGCTGATCCTGCTTGTGCGGCGCACCATCGAGCCACTCTCCGCAGGGGTCCGAGCCACCTCGACCGGGAGTGCGGTTGCGCTGTTGGCCGCGGGCATGGCCTGGTACTTCGGGATCACTCCTCTGGTCATGGAGGCCACGAGCATCCAGGTTGCGGGAAGCAAGGAAAAGCGGGCCGCCGAAGAAGTCATCCGTCAGACATTCGGGGATCGGTACGGCGTCGCCAACGTGCAGGTCATGCCCGGAACTTATGGCGGTGGTGACCGCCTGCTCATCGCCCTCGAAAAAGGATCGGCGGAACTCAGCTGGCCGGACCGTGAGCAACTCAGTGTAGAACTCGAGCACTCCAGCACGCCCAGCGACGCAAGTTTCCCTGTCCCCGGGGTATCTGTAAGGCCCAGAGACAAGGGCGAAGCTCTGGTGGTCGCCGAGACGTTCGCCAGGAAGACCTTCCCGTGGGGAGTCGCGAAGTCCGGAGTCGAGGTCTACCCGGTGGGCGAGAAGGCCGAGTTGGGGTGGATAGCCAGTTGGCGCCGGCGCGTCAATGGTGTTCTCATGCCGATGAGACTGGACGTACAGGTGAACAGGGCCGGGAGGATTTCCCAGATCCTCGCACGTCACGTCGATGACCCGGTGCGCCTCCCTCGCGTATTGATCAAGGAATCAGATGCGGTGGACATCGTGCGCAGGGCTCAGCATCAGCCGGCGGGCGCTGTGAAGACCGGGCGGGGAGAGCTGCTGGCGATCAAGCGGCAGGGCGAATGGCGCGCGCAGTGGTTGATCCCGTACCGGATCAAGGATCAGACCGGGCGCGCGTACGTCGATGCCACGACGGGGGAAGTCGACGACAGTGCGTCGCCGCAACAGTCGTTGCGGGCGGAGAGGACGGGAGGCAGCTGAAGTTCACCCGTACTCGGTGTAGTCCCGTCCAGCATCGGAGTGCCTGCCCCTGACCCCGTCTCCTCCGCACGGCTCGGCAAGGCGCCGTCGGACGATCGGACGCATCATGCCCTGGCTCGTCGGCTGCCGCCGCCTGCACTGCCGCTACGAGTGCAAGGCCGAGCACTTTCCGGCCTTCACCATCATGGCCTGCAGCCTTATCTGCTACACGCAGATTGACCAAATGAGATGAGTCCTAGCCTGCCGACTCCACAGTCAAGTCACCGTTCGTTGTCGACAGATCCAAGCGGTACTTGCTCGACGGGTCGTTCTCGAATGCCACCTTCTTGTCGCCGTGGGAGGTGTTCGCCGAGATCTGGTACTTGGCAGGCGGCGCCGTAACCGTGAGGCTGCCGTTGGTCGTGCGGGCCTTGATGTTCTGCGGGGTGGCCGCCTGGATCGTCACCTCGCCGTTCGACGTCTGCGTGTCGATGTCGCCACCCTTGACGTTTTTGACATCGACGTCACCGTTGGACGTGCGCAGCTTTACCGGGCCCGTCGCGCTGTTCACCGCGATCTCGCCATTGCTTACGTGCACGTCGACCGTGCCGACATCGGTCAGTGTGAGGCTGCCGTTGGACGTGTCTCCCGCCACCGCAAGACCGGCCGGCGCCTTGACGACGTAGTCGATACCGCAGTTCTTGCCGCAGCCGGAGAGCACCAGGACGCCGTTCTCGACGCTGAACGACGTGCCACTCGGCCTGTCACCGCGGTAGTTGACCTTGCGGTGCACGGAGATCGTGGAGATGTTCGCCGAAGCGTCCACCCTCACCCCGCCGTTCCTGCTGTCGAGACGGATCGAGGTGACTTTCTGGGGCACCTTGGCGTCGTCCTCGAAGGTCTTCTGGTCGAGGGCCGAGCACGCGGAGAGCCCGCTGACTGTCAGAGCAGCCAAGGCCACTGCTGCAAGGACGCGTGTCTGCCGGCGTCGCATGAAGGTCCCCCCATGTGGAGCGAGTCGGATCGGTGATCGGTCACTGCGATCCTACGCAGCTGCAATCCCGCCTCCGATGGGGAAAACCCCCGAACGCCAGGACTGGGCCGACCTTCATGGTGATCACAGCCGCCGGCCCCCTGTGGGCGTGTGGGAGGGCAAGGCGCCACATGCCGGGAGAGGTCGTACGACTCGTCCGGCACCCGGCGTTCCACGATCAGCACAAGCCCAGGCTGCCGACCAGCCCAAATGTGACGATGTCTATGAGCCGGGCGCGGGCGCCACGTTCGTGGCCGCGATCGCGGGCCGGAGGGCTCGTGCCAGGGCGACGGCGTCGCCGACCGCCCAGAGGTGGAGGAAGAAGAGGCGCGGTTCGTCCATGAGGCCGTGGTTGTGCAGTTCGACCAGGTCGATCGAGCCGCGGCGCAGGGCGACGATGACGTCCTGCACCTCCTTGCCGGTCATGGCGAAGTCGCCGCTGAGCGCGGCGCGGCCGTCGCCCAGCGGCTGGAAGGTGAAGGCGGTGGTCGCCCCCAGGCCGGGAGGCAGGGCGTGGTCCTCGTCCACGATGGTTTCGCGGCGGATGAACGTGCAGACATGGACGCCGTTGGCGGTGGTTCCCGGGACGCCCAGTGCGGCGTCGATCCCCGCGGTGTCCAGGTCGATCGGGCACGGGCCGGTCGGCGGGGGAGGGGGCGGGGTACCCGTCTCCTCCACGACGCTGCGCAGGCGCCGGGCCAGGTCGGCGGGGTCGCGGCCGTGGGTGTGGACGTGGGTCCACCAGAGCGGCGGGGCGTGGGCCAGCAGGTGCTTGTGGATGGCGGTCTGCAGGAATCCGTGCCGGTGCAACGCGTCGGTGAGCTTCTGCAGCAGGCACTCGGTGATGATCAAGTCGCCCATGACCAGGGTGCTTCCGTCGTCGTAGCGGACGAACGAGGCGTGGGAGCCGAGCGCGAGGGCGGTGGCGACAGTGATTCCGTGGGAGACGACGTGGAGATCCCAGCGGGGGAAGGCCGTGTGGTAATAGAGGCCGCGGATCATGTTGCCGGGGCGGCCGAGGACGGCGGCGACCCCGGCCCAGGTCTTCGTGGTCGAAGGAACCGGGGTGGCGGGACGGCCCGGTGCCGGGTGAGAGGAATCGGCGCGGGAGTCGACGACTCCCAGTCTCGCGGCCGCGGGCGTCAGCGCTGCCAGGGCCAGCAGATTCCGCCGGCGCATCCCGGGTTCCCGGTCCGCGTCGTCGTGTGGCTGGTGTGTGCTCATCCCGGCCACCCTTTTTAACGGGTCGGAACAGGTTTAACGGGTCGGAACAGGCGGCCGGGTTCGCGCACGAGCCGGCCTTTCCCGAATGTGTTCCCCTCCTTACTCTTCGCAAACGGGTGTGTGCTGGGTGTGAAGGACCCGTGGTCAGTCCGCCCGGCGGCTCCATATCTCGGCGTTGGGCTCGAAACGGTGTTGCTCGGCAGGGAAGCCGGAAAAGTAGAACGAGGTGATCCCGCCGGTGAGGATGCCCAGCAGGAACTCGGCCGCCGAAGCGTCGTCATGCTCCCAGAGCGGGCCTCGGCCCTCGTTGAAGATGACTGTCCAGTCGTCCGGATCGATGCCGGGGCGGGCGATCCAGTAGAGGTACGCGCCGCTGCCTTCCATGTAGGCGAACGGAAGGACGTCGACGGCGCCGTCCGGGCAGGTCAGGAGCTCGGGGGGCTTCGGCTCGCCGCCCGCCCACAAGTCGCCCAGTATTTCGGCGCGTTCACGGGCCATGCCGATCAGGTCGTAGTCGGGGTCGGCGCAATCGGGTTCCAGGAGCCGGATTTCCTCGTCCAGGATTCCGCCTCCGTAGACGTCGACGAGTTCCTTGTAGTCGTCGGGGAGTCGGCTGCCGAGTCGCTTCTCGATGTCGGCCCAGTCGCGCGGGGCGGGTGGCTGCGGAGGCGGGACGAGGGCGGTGAGTTGGCGTACGGCGGGGTGCAAAGCGTGGCTCCTGGATGCGGGTTGTGGCCGTTTACGAAAGGGTATCCGGCGGTGTGCGCGGGCAAATGGGGTGTGCGGCACGCGGAAATCCGCGTGCCGCACACCCCATTCAGCCCGTTCTCACTGCGCGCCGATCGACTCCAGCATGTTCAGCTTCGCCGCCCTGCGGGCCGGCCACACGGCCGCCAGCACGCCCACCGCGAGGGCCAGCAGGAGGAAGATCCCGATCCGGCCCCACGGCACGATCATCTCGTACGTCGGGAACGACGACCGCAGGATGTGACCGCCCGACCAGGCGAGGAAGATGCCGAGGCCGACGCCCAGCACCGCGCCGAACATCGCGATCATCACGGACTCCAGGCGCACCATCTGCTTCACCCCGGAGCGGGCCAGGCCGATCGCGCGGAGCATGCCGATCTCGCGGGTCCGCTCGAAGACCGACATGGCCAGGGTGTTGACGACGCCGATCACCGCGATCACCACGGCCATGCCCAGCAGGCCGTACATCAGGAAGAGGACGTCGTCGATGTTGCCCGCGCT
The DNA here is from genome assembly GCF_015999245.1 of Streptomyces sp. AV19. Taxonomy (GTDB): domain Bacteria; phylum Actinomycetota; class Actinomycetes; order Streptomycetales; family Streptomycetaceae; genus Streptomyces. The sequence goes on from NZ_JAEAMR010000004.1 coordinate 170,201, forward strand.
CTCGCGCCGCAGGTCGTCCTGGCTCTGCACCTTGATCAGCGGGTTGGCGCCGAGCGACTTGCGGATGGTGTCGGGCAGCTCGCCGGCCTTGCCGGGGGCGGCCTTCACCAGGACTTCCTGGTCGAGCACCTTGTCCAGGTGCGGGTTGACGAAGGACGGCGTGCCCATGACGTCGCTCAGCACGTCGTTCTTGGCGTAGACGGCGACGACGCGGGCGGTGCCCTTCTTCCCGTCGTAGAACTCCATGGGCAGGGACGAACCGATGCGCAGCGAGCGCTGCTTCGCGTACTCGTCGGAGACGGCGACGGACTTGCCGCGCACCGCGGCGAGCGAGCCCTCGCGCACCTTGAGGTCCGTGACCTTGCCGATCGACGCGACGTCCGTGGCCCGCAGGCCGGCCGGGGTGTTGTCCGACTGGAAGCCGGTCATGCGGAGCGGGACGGCGGCGTCGACGCCAGGCTGCTCGGCGAGGGTGCGCGCGACGTCGGGGGACAGGCCGCCGAAGCCCGACGAGGTGACCTTGTAGTCGGCGGTCAGGTCCTGGCTGCCCATCCGGTCCACGCCCCGGTCGGCGGAGATCGCGACCACGGTGAAACCGGTGATGAGGGTGAGGCCGATCATCAGCGCCGAGGCGGTGGCGGCGGTGCGGCGCGGGTTGCGGAGCGCGTTCCGGCGGGCGAGCATGCCGCTCACGCCGGTCAGCCGGTCCGTGACCTTGCCGAAGAGGGCGACGAACGGCCGGGAGAGCAGCGGGGCCAGGACGATCACGCCGGTGAGGGTGATCGCCGAGCCCGCCATGGCCGCGGTCAGACCGCCGGAGTCGCGGAACGTCGTGACGTAGAGCATGATCGCCACGCCGAGGGCGGTGATCGCGCCGCCGAGGGAGTTGCGCAGCACCAGGCTGCGGGGGGTCGCGGGCTGGTCCACGGCGGACAGTGCCTCGACCGGGGCGATCCGCGCGGCCTTGCGGGAGGGCAGCCAGGCGGCGAGGACGGTCACGAGGACGCCGACGGCGAGGGCGGAGAGAGCGGCCGTCGGCTCGATGACCAGCGGGCCCTCCGGCAGGCTCGCGCCGGTCGAGTCGAGGACGGAGCGCAGGCCGACGGCGATGCCGAGGCCGAGGACGAAGCCGACGGCGGACGCGACGAGGCCCAGCAGGCCGGCCTCGATCAGCACCGAGCGCACGACCTGGCGGCGCGAGGCGCCCACCGCGCGCAGCAGCGCGATCTCGCGGGTGCGCTGGGCGATGAGCATGGTGAAGGTGTTGGCGATGATGAAGACGCCGACGAAGAGGGCGATCCCGGCGAACACGAGGAAGGTGTTCCGGATCGACTTGGTCTCCTTGTCGATGATCTTCGACTGCTCGGCGGCGAGGGCCTTGCCGCTCTGCGCGCCGAAGCCCTTCGGGAGGGCGGAGCGGACCTTGGCGGCCAGGGCGTCCTGGTCGGTGCCCGGCGTGGCGGAGACGACGAGCTCGGTGAACTCGCCCTTCTTGCCGAGGAGTTTCTGGGCGGTCGGGGTGTCGAAGAGGGCGAGGCTGCCGCCGGACTCGACGCGGGGGTCGTCGGTGCCGACGATGCCGACCAGCTTCTTGGTGATCACCGGGCCGTCGATGGCCAGGCGGACGGTGCCGCCGAGCTTCACGCCGGCCTTGTCGGCGGTGCGGGCGTCGAGGGCGACCTCGTCGCCGGCGGCCGGACCGCGGCCGCTGCGCAGGGGATAGCGGCGGTCCTTGCCGCCGTTGTCCTTGTCCGGGACGTAGTTGGCGCCCTCGCTGCCCCATTCGCGGCCGGCGGGGTTGCCGTCCTTGTCGGCGACGGTGGTGGTGCCGTGGACGGACGGGCGGACGTGGGTCACGCCGGGGATGGCGCGGATCTTGTCGACGGTCCTGGTGGTGAGGGCGCCGCTTGCGTTGCCCGGACCGCCCGAGCCGCCCGGACCGCCCGGACCGCCTTCCGTGACGGAGACGGCGACGTCGTCGAGGCTCTTCGCGGTCTTGTTGCGGAAGGCGGAGCCGACGGAGTCGCTGAAGACGAGGGTGCCGGAGACGAAGGCGGTGCCGAGGAGGACCGCGAGGGCGGTCATCAGGAGGCGGGCCTTGTGGGCGAGGAGGTTGCGGAGGGCTGTGCGCAGCACGGGTGGGTGTCCTGGGGGTCGGGTGTCCTGGTGCGGGTGGGGTGTTGGGGTTTTGTTCCCCGGCCCCGCCCGGGGGCGACGCGGCTCGGCCGCGTTCGTCGTCCGGCGGGCTCGGTCAGTTCGTGCGGCCCTTGGCCTCGAAGGCCTTCATGCGGTCCAGGACCGCCTCCGCCGTCGGGCGGTGGAGCTCGTCCACGATGCTGCCGTCCGCCAGGAAGAGCACGCGGTCCGCGTACGAGGCGGCCACCGGGTCGTGCGTCACCATGACGACCGTCTGCTCCAGGGCCCGTACCGACTCCGCGAGGAAGCCCAGGAGTTCGGCGCCCGAGCGGGAGTCGAGGTTGCCCGTGGGCTCGTCCGCGAAGATGATCTCCGGCTTGGCGGTGAGCGCGCGGGCCACGGCCACGCGCTGCTGCTGGCCGCCGGAGAGCTGGTTCGGCCGGTGGCCGAGGCGGCCGGACAGGCCCAGGGTCGTCACGATCTGCCCGAGCCACTCGGGGTCGGGCTTCCGGCCCGCGATGTCCATCGGCAGGGTGATGTTCTCCAGCGCCGTGAGCGTCGGCAGGAGGTTGAACGCCTGGAAGACGAAGCCCACCTTGTCCCGGCGCAGCCGGGTCAGCTGCCGGTCGCCGAGCGAGGCGAGCTCGGTGTCGCCGATGACGGTGGAGCCGGAGGAGACGGTGTCCAGGCCGGCCATGCAGTGCATGAGCGTCGACTTGCCGGAGCCGGACGGGCCCATGATCGCCGTGAACTCGCCCCGGCGGAACTCGACGGAGACCGAGTCCAGCGCGGTCACCCGGGTCTCCCCGTGGCCGTAGACCTTGCTCAGGCCGGTGGCGCGGGCGACGACGGTGCCGGCGCGGGGGGTGGTCAGGGGGGCCGTTGGGGACACGGGGGCTCCTCGGGGGAGGGGGGACGGTGAGCTCCTCCCATCCTCGGGGGGCGGGGGTGGGGTGGGCGTCGGCCGGAGGACCGGAATGTGGGGTCGCACTTTGGGGTGGGGGAGGGGTGGGGCGTAGTCCTTGAGATGTACGTGGGCAGCGCGGGGCGTGTGTGGGTGGGTGCGGGCTCGCGGGGGGCGGTTTGGTTTGCCCCTGCCCCGCCCCCAGAGGGGGCACCCCCACTTTCACCGTTTCTCGCCGCGCTCCGCGCGGGGCAACGCGGCTTCGCCGCGTTCGTCCTCAAACGCCGGACGGCTGATTCCCGCGCCCGGGCGCGCATTCAGCCCGTCCGGCGTTTGAGGACATCGCCCGAGGGGCGGAGCCCCGGAAGAAACGGCGAAAGGGCGGGGCAGGGGCAAAACCAACTCACCCGCCCCGCAGGGCTACCCCTTCACCGCCCCACCCAGCGCGAAGCCCCCGCCGATCCTCCGCGCCACCACCGCGTACAGCAGCACCACCGGCGTCGAGTACAGGATCGAGAACGCCGCCAGCTGGCCGTAGGCCACCTGTCCGTAGCTCCCGAAGAACGTGAAGACCGTGACCGACGCCGGCAGCTGGTCCGGGGAGAGCAGGAGCAGGAACGGGACGAAGAAGTTTCCCCACATCAGCGCGAAGCAGTAGACCGCCACCACCCCCACCCCCGGGCCCATCAGCGGTAGCACCACCCACGTCAGTGTGCGCAGCCGGCCTGCGCCGTCCGTCCAGGCGGCCTCCTCCAGCGATCGGGGCACGCCGTCCATGAAGGTCTTCATCAGCCAGATGGCGAAGGGGAGTTGGGCGGCGGCCAGGAAGAGGATCGTGCCGCCCATGGTGTCGATGAGGTTGACCCGGACGAACAGCCCGTAGACCGGCACCATGATCGCCGTGATCGGGAGGCACGTGGTGAACAGGACGGTCAGCAGGTAGGGGCGGACGAGACGGGAGCGGAAGCGGGACAGCGGGTACGCCGCGAGGGCCGCGCAGGCCACGGTCAGCGCGGCCGCCCCGCCGCACAGCACCAGGCTGTTGAGCATCGGCGTGAAGGTGATCTCGTCGGTCAGGACGGCGGAGAAGTTCTCCGTCGTCGCCGGCGACGGGGCCCGTACGCGCAGCCCGGCCCCGCCGTCCACGGAGGCCAGCACCAGCCACACCAGCGGGAGCGCGAACGCGGCGGCCGCGACGATCAGCGCCGCGTCGGCGGCCAGGCGGTGGCGGGTGCGGCGGGAGAGGAGCGGTGGCATACGGCAGGCACCTCCGCCCCGGAGCGTAGCGAGGCGCTCAGGGCGCGGGGAAGGTGCCTCGGGGCGAGGGGAAGGCGCTCATCGCGATGTCGACCGCCCGGTGCAGCTCCTCCGGCGTCGCCCCGCCCGCCGCCTGCACGGCCACGCCGTACCAGACGAGGCCGACGAACTGGGCCAGCCCGCGCACGTCGGCGTCCGGCGCCAAGTCGCCGTCCCGCCGGGCCTGTTCGAAGCGGCGGCAGAGCGCGGCCTCGGCGGCGTGCCGCCGGGCGGCCGTCTCGTCGCGGACGGCGCCGGCCTGCTCGCCGGTGGCCAGTGCGCCCTGCACCATCAGGCACCCGGGGGCGTCCCCGCCCGTGGCCGCGGCGACCGTCCCGCGCAGCAGGGTCTCGGCGCAGGCGCGCGCAGTGGGCTGCTCGAACGCCTCGCGCACATGGTCCGCGCGGTCCGCGTAGCGGTCGAGGGCCTTGCGGTAGAGGGACTCCTTGTTGCCGTACGCGGCGTACAGGCTCGGGCGGTTGATGCCCATCGCCGCGGTGAGGTCGGAGAGCGCCGTCCCCTCGTAGCCCTGTCGCCAGAAGACGGCGACGGCGCGGTCCAGTCGTTCGTCGAGGTCGAACTCGCGCGGTCGTCCGGTCGTCATGCCCTGCCTCCGTGACCCCGTTCCCACTTCTGTACCGATCGATATGATACCTTCTCGCTGTTGCGTACCGAGCAGTACAGAACTAGGGGAGGCTGTCATGCCGGAGAAGACGGAAAAGACGGAAAAGACGGAGAAGGCGGAGAAGGCGGAGAAGGCGCTCAAGGGCAAGGTCGCGCTGGTCACCGGAGGCTCGCGGGGCATCGGCGCGGCGACGGCGCGGGTACTGGCCGAGGCGGGGGCGGACGTGGCGATCGGTTACGCGGCGTCCGCGGACCGGGCCGCGGAGGTCGTGCGGGAGCTGGAGGCCAAGGGCGTACGGGCCGCCGCGTACCGCGCCGACCTGGGCGACCCCGGGCAGGTGGCCCGCCTCGTCGCCGGCGTGGCCGAGGACTTCGGCCGGCTGGACGTCCTCGTCAACAACGCCGGGGTGATGGCGCGGGCCGCGGTGGACGACGCCGGTGCCGACATCGCCGCCCTGGACCGGCAGTTCGCGGTCAACACCGGCGGCGTCGTGGCCGCGATACGGGCGGCGGCCGGCCTCCTGGAGGAGAACGGCCGCATCATCACCATCGGTTCGAACCTCGCCAGCCGCACGGCGTTCCCGGGCGTCGCCGACTACGCGGCGGCCAAGGCGGCCGTCGTCGGCTACAGCAAGGGGGCCGCGCGGGACCTCGGCCCCCGGGGGATCACGGTCAACGTGCTCCAGGCCGGCTCCACGAACACGGAGATGAACCCCGAGGACGCGCCCAAGGCGGACCTCCAGCGGTCGGTCAACGCCCTGGGGCGCTACGCACGGCCCGAGGAGATCGCGTTCGGCGTCCTCTTCCTGGCCAGTCCGCAGGCCTCGTTCGTGACCGGCGCGGTCCTCGACGTCGACGGCGGCGCGCTGGCGTGACCGGGCCCGGCCCGGCGGGTGTCAGGTCTGCGGCGGCGACGAGTAGACCTGCGCCGCGAACGCGTGCACCTTGTCCTCCGGCAGGTTCCGCGCCACGTCCGCCTCGCTGATCATCCCGACCAGCTTCTTGTTCTCGATCACGGGGAGCCGGCGGATGTGGTGCTCGCCCATCTCCCTGACGACGTCCTCCACGCTGGCGTTGGCGTCGATCCAGCGCGGCGTGCCCTGGACGAGGTCGGCCGCGGTGCACTGCGAGGGGTCGTGGCCCTCGGCCACGCACTTCACGACGATGTCGCGGTCGGTGATGATCCCGCACAGCCGCTCGTTCTCGTCGCTGACGGGCAGCGCGCCGACGTGGAGGCGGCGCATCCGCTGCGCGGCGTGGAGCAGTGTCTCCGTCTTGGGGATCCACTGCGCGCCCTCGTGCATGATCTCCTTGGCTGTGGTCATGGTGTCCCTCCTGTCTGCCGCCCCGTTCTGAGCGGGTGCCCCGCCCGGTGCGTGGTGAGCCCGGACGGGGCACGCCGACCATCCATCCCCTCCATGGTTGCTCCGCCGCCGGGGATCGGCGACCGGGCGGGGCGGTGCCGCCGGTGCCAGACTGGGACGAAAGGTGCCCTCGCGCATCGTGTCGTCCGTCCGGAGAGGGGGCGTGTTCCCCATGCTCACCACCGACTTCGTCGCCGGGGCGCCCAACTGGATCGACCTGGGCAGCCCCGACACCGGGCAGGCCGCCGGCTTCTACACGTCCGTCCTCGGCTGGGACTTCGCGTCGGCGGGGCCCGGCGCGGGCGGCTACGGCTTCTTCCGGAAGGACGGCGCCACGGTCGCCGCGCTCGGTCCGCTGACGGAGGAAGGCGTTTCGTCGGCGTGGACCGTCTACTTCCAGTCGCCCGACGCGGACGCCACGGCCAAGTCCGTGGAAAAGGGCGGCGGTACGGTCCGGGTGGCGCCGTCCGACGTCATGGACGCGGGGCGGATGGGCTGCTTCACCGACCCCGGCGGGGCCGAGTTCGCCGTCTGGCAGCCGGCCGGGGTCGGCGGCCTGGAGCGGACGTCGGAGGAGGGCGCGCTGTGCTGGGTCGAGGCGCACGTGCCCGACCCGACCGTCGAATACGCCTTCTACCGGGGCGTGTTCGGGTGGCGGGCCGTGGACATGGAGGTGCCCGGGCTGGTGTACAAGGTGCTGTCCACCGCCGAGGGCGACCAGCAGGAGGCGGCCTTCGGCGGCATGGCACCGCTCCTGGAGGGCGACCGGCCGTGCTGGATTCCGTACTTCTGCGTCGGCGACCCGGACGCGACGGTCGTGGCGGCGGAGGTCGGCGGCGGTTCGGCGCGGATGGCGCCGGCGGACGTGGCCGGCGTGGGCCGGATCGCCTGGATCGAGGATCCGTCCGGGGCGGTGTTCGCCGTCATCAGGCCGGACCGGCCGGCGGCGGCCGCGTAATCCCTGTCATCCGTAATCCCTGTCGTCTCCGACGGGCTTGCCTTTGACGGGGTTTGTTGCGGATAGGACTTGTTTTTACCTTTGCTTTGCGTTTAGATCGGCTCCGCCTGATCATCCGTGCTTGCCCCGAAAGGTCCCCGTACTCGTGAAGCGTTCCGTCCGTCATGCCCTCTCCGCCCTGGCGCTGGCCGGTCTCGCCGTGACCGCCGCGGCCGGGTGCGGGGCCGGGGACTCCGTGAAGAAGGCCGTCGAGGAGGTCGAGCAGTCGGCCTCGGCTGCGGCCGACGAGGTCGAGAAGAAGGCCAACGGACCCTTCGAGGTGACCTACGAGGTCACGGCCGACCAGCCGCTGGACTCCGTCGAGTACGAGGAGGGCCGCGAGGCGCAGAAGGCCGTGGAGTCCCCGAAGGCTCCGTGGCGGACGACGGTGACGCTGAAGGACATGACGCCGCCGAGCGTGATGGCCACCGGTGCGGAGGAGAGCGGGTCGGTCACCTGCCGGATCCTCTACAAGGGCAAGGTCATCAAGGAGAAGACGGCGAAGGGGGAGTTCGCGAGTGCGTCGTGCGTGGCGGTGGCGCCGCGGCTGTAGTGCGGGGTGGTGCGTTGTTTTCGGTGCGTTCGGTGCGTTCGGTGCGTTCGGTGCGTTCGGTGCGCGGGCCGGGCGCGGCGCCCTGTGGGGAGGGTGCCGCCGGCCCGGCGGGTGCGGCGTGGGTACCCCTTCCGGTCGCTCAACTACCCGTGCGGGCCTGAGAGTTCGCGTACGCCGCGCTGGGGTGCGGGGCGGCGGACGGGAGTGACCGGGGTGGGATCTGCCGCTGATTGATCGGAGGGCCAGCCATCACTTCGCGAGGATGTCTTTTCAGCCAGAGGCTGTACGGCTAGCGTCCCAAGCTGTGCAGAGATGTCCGAAGTGAGGGCGTAAACCCGAACGTGGCAGCTGCCGTCGTATGAGCTCCGCCCATTGCCGCCATTTCCCGTCGAACGATGACCGCATCTTCCCCTCCCGTAACAGCCGGATCACTCGCGGTGTGCGAGAAAAAGGGTTCGATCACCCCCGTAGGCCGAACCCTGAGTTCGATGATGCAGGAGAGATACGATCATTACTTCGGGGAACTTTTCCCAAGAAAAATCATCCGACCAAAGCGGCTTCCCTTCGGGGGGAGGCCGTGGTAAGGGGGGAATCCGTGGACAAAGGAGCGCTTCAGCAGCTTTTGCGTGAGCGGAGAGCGGCTGTCACACCGGAAGAGTACGGATTGACCCGCCCCTCGCGACAGGGGCGACGCGCTCCTGGTCTGAGCCAATCGCAGATGGACCAGCTGCTGCACCGCACCCACGGGACGTACAACCGTTTGGAGGCGGGCAACTACCCGAATCCGCCCGAGGAATTATTGCGGGACGTGGCCCGGCTGCTGGCCTTCAATGAGCACGAGTGGACGTTGCTGTGGCTCTACACGATGCACCGCGACCCTCCCACCCCCCTCCACCCGACCTCCGGTACGCAGGTGCGGGACGCGTGGGGAACCGTGGTGCAGAGCATTTCCCACATCGCCTACATCAGTGACCAGAGCTGGCAGGTCGTGACGTACAACGACGCCTTCGCGGCCATGTTCCCCGACCGGAAGGTCTGTGCGAACACCATGCGCTGGATGGTGCTCGATCCCTCCGCGCGCGACGTGTTGGCAGGCTGGGAGGACCACTGGCTGCCGATGGCCCTGCCCCAGATGCGGGCCGCCGTCGCCGCGCTGCCGCACGACGAGACACTCGCCGAACTCGAGGCGGACATCCTCGCCGACCCCATCGCCGGCCCCCTGTACAAGGCCGGTGGCGGCGGTGCGTTCGCCCACCCCGACGGCGACGAACGGCCCCTCAATCACGCGGAACTCGGAAAGGGCTGGGTGACGCTCTGTGCCGCTGAACCGCTGTCGCATCCCCGTGTCCGCCTGATGGTGATGATCTTCCATCCGGGCGAAGAGCGCCGGAACGCCCCCCAGACCGTTCTGCGAGCGCCGTGAACAAGAAATCTTCCACAAACGCAGGGGACTTACTGCCCCTGCGGCTCCGGCCAGTTCCCCACCTCACCGATCCGTGGAGGCTCCGTTGTCCGCATATGTTGCGCGCCCCGCCATAGCCCTGCCCCAGCACATCGTCACGTTGGACGACATCTGTGACGACATCGCGCGCCATCACTCCGGCCATCCGCGCCTGGCGACCTACATGAGGGTCGCGCGGGCGGCCGGTGTCAACACCCGTAGGTTTACCCGGCCCCTCAACTCCCCCACGGTCTCCGGATCGGCCACGATCGCGGAGCGCAACCTGGTGGCCTTCGAGGACTCCGCCCGCCTTGCCGAGGAGGCAGCCCGCGCGGCCATGGCCAACGCCGGTCTGGAGCCCTCCGACATCGACGCCGTGGTCACCAGCCACACCACGTCCTGGACCACGCCGGGACTCGACGTCCACCTGGTCAACACCCTGGGCCTGCGTCCCGACGTCCGCCGGACGCCGATGGCCTCGCTCGGCTGCGGCGGCGGGGCCCAGGCCCTGAGCCGTGCCGCCGACGACGTGACCGCGCGACCCGGCAGCCGGGTACTGGTGGTCGCGGCCGAGACGCTCAGCACGGTCTACCGCCACGAGGACGACGGACTCGGATCCATGATCTACAAGGCGCTGTTCGGCGACGGCGCCGGAGCGTGCGTCGTCACCGACGTGCCACTGGGCCCGGGTTTCCGCATCGACGCCTGCTGGGAGTATCTGCTGCCCGACAGCCTCGACCGCTACTGGTGCACCGTGGACGAGCTGGGCCTGCACTTCGACTCCACGCGCAAGGCCGTCAACGCCACCGACGAGGTCATGCCACCGCTCGTCCGCTGGCTGGACGGCCCGGGCGGAGCGCGCCCCGAATGGGCCGTCGTCCATGCCGGCGGACCGCGCATCCTCGAGGACGCGGCCAAGGGGCTCGGCGTCGAGGAGAAGGTGCTGCGGCACTCCTGGGGCAGCCTGGAGGACTGCGGGAACCTCGGGGGCGTGTCCGTCCTCGACGTCCTGGCCCGTACTTACGAGGAACCTCCGGCACCGGGTGCGCCGGGGCTGCTGACCGCCTTCGGCCCGGGGTTCTTCGCGGCCGCCTGCCGCGGAGTCTGGTGCGACTGAGCCGCCCGTCCCTGCGACCGCGCTGACAGGGCGGGGAAGAAGTCTGCCGGATCGCGCCCGGCCACCGGCCACCGGCCGGGAAGGGCGGGTTGCCGTGGCGCGCCCTCCGGCCGGAACAGCAGTTGGTAGAGCCGTGTCCCACGGGAGCCGAGCGGTGCGCACACCGAGACGGTGACCCACCCGGGGCCCAGTTCGGTGTGGTGCAGCGGTCGTTCGGCCCCGTCGGGATGGGCGTGGCCCGGCCGGATACTGGTGAACAGGTCCCGGGTCCTGGGGTCGGCCAGGCACTGGTCGGCCAGCGCGCGCAGGGTCCGGTTGTTGCCGGTCTGGGCGAGGGCCGCCCGCAGCTGGGGTGCGACCATCGGGGCCCAGCTGGTCTCCCAGTCGGTGAGCACCCTGTCGCGCGCGTCGTCGCTGAACAGCATCCAGTGCATGGTGTTGTGCGGGGCGAGCCGACCGGGGAAGATCGCGGCGAACGCCTCGTTGTAGGCGAGGACGTTCCACTCCAGGTCGCACAGGTAGGAAATGACCGGGAACGCGTTCATCATCTGCATCCAGTGGGCGGGCACGCTCACCTCGCCGTCCCTGGTGAGCGGGTACGGAGGCTGTTCCCCCCGGGCGTACCCGTAGAAGACGACCCATTCCTCCTCCGTGAGACCCAGGATATCCGCAACATCCCGCAAATACTCGGGGGTTGGGTTGTCCAGGACCCCGCGCTCCAGCTTTCCGTACGTACCCGGGGCGCGGAGGAGCAGGTCGTCCATCTGGGCCTGTGTCAGCCCGGGGGACTTCCGGCCCCGGGGGTCCAGGCGTATCAGGCCGAGACTCTCGGGTTTGATGGCCGCCCGACGCTCGGTGAGCATCTGGCGCAGTACCTCCGCGTCCATGAGGTGACTCCCTTTCTACACCCGGGATTGCCGCTTTTCGAGGTGCTGGTGTCACCTGAAAAACGCCGGGCCGATGTTAGAGCGGTACGTTCGAGAGCGAACGGAGCGGGGTCGATTGTATTCGGGGAGTGATCCCGGTGCGGAATTCGGGGCGGAAAGGGGAGGCGGTGGCCAATTTATGCCCCCGCCGGCCCGTTGTGACGGCGGCCCGTACCAGCGACCGCCACCCTCACCCGTCCTCACGCAACAACCGCACATACACCACCGAGAACACCGCCCCCACCACCAGCAGAAGCAGCGCCACCGCCGTCCCGTAACCGATCAGCGACTTGAGGAACGCCTGGTCGTACATGAACACGGGCAGCGTCTGGCTGCGGTTGGCCGGGCCGCCGCGGGTCATGGACCAGATGAGGCCGAAAACCGACAGGGTCTGAAGGGTGTTGAGCATGAGGTTGGTGCCGATGGAGTGGCGGAGGAGGGGGAGCGTGATGTGGCGGAAGCGGCGGAGGCCTGTCGCGCCGTCCACCAGGGCCGCCTCGTGGACGTCCTGGGGGATCTCCGCGAGCGCGGCGGAGTAGACCAGCATGGAGAACGCCGTGCCGCGCCAGACGTTGGCGAGGGAGACGGCGAGCAGGGGGAGGGTGAACAGCCAGTTCTGGGGCGGGAGATGGAGCTGTTCCAGGATCGCGTTGAGCGTGCCGCGCCGGTGGAAGAAGGTGTAGAGGAGGAACCCCGCCACGATCTCGGGCAGCACCCATGCCGCGACCACCACCGACCCCGTCAGCGTCCGCACCGGGCGCGAGGCCCGGCGCATCAGCGCGGCCAGCGCGAAGCCCAGGGCGTTCTGGCCGACGATGGACGAGGCGACGGTGAAGACGACCGTGAGCACCACCGCGTTGCGGAAGTCCGCGTCGGCGAACGCGTGCCGGAAGTTGGCCAGGCCCACCCAGGACGCCGACGACTGCCCGGTCAGCCGGGTGTCGGTGAACGCGAGGAGCACGCACCACACGACCGGCCCGGCGAGGAAGAGGAGCATCAGGACCGTCGCCGGGGCGAGAGGCAGCCAGCGCAGGGCGGCGGGGCGACGGCGGGTCATGACCCGGCCGCCCGCGCCGTGTCGGCGAAGGAGCGCAGCGCCTCGTCGTAGTCCCGCGCGGCCTCCGCCACGGACGCGTCCCCGGTGGCGACCGCCTCCGTCGCCTCCTGGATCGCCCCGGAGACCTGCGGGTAGACGGGCAGCGCCGGGCGGTGCCGGGTGTAGCGGACCAGGTCGGTGAAGAAGCCGATGCCCGGGACGTACGAGCGGTACGCGGGATCCGCCGCGACGTCGTCCCGCACCGCGATCTGGCCGTCCCGCACCGTCCACTCCAGCGCGTTGTGCCGCGACTGGAGGGTCTCGATCACCTGCCAGGCCAGGTCCGCCTTGCGGGAGCGGGCGCTGATCGCCCAGGTCCAGCCGCCGGAGAGGCTGACCCGGCCGGGGGCCGCGCCGTCCCGCGTGGGGAAGGCCGCCCGGCCCATCACCCGGTCCCAGCCGGGCCACGGCCGCGCGCCGTCGCGCGCCCAGAACTTGGGGAGCCAGCTGCCGTCCAGGGCGATGGCGAGCTTCCCCGAGGGCAGCCACTCGGCGGTGACGCGGGTGCTCACGTTGGGGTCGAGCGCGTCGGCGGGCTCGGGCCCGAGCCTCTCGGCGTAGACGGTGCGGACGAAGCCGAGCGCGTCGCGGAAACCCCGGCTCCCCGTCAGCCACTTCTTCCGGCCCGGGTCGTAGAGCGGGTCCTTCCCCGTCCCGTACAGCAGCATCCCGAAGCCCTGCATCGACGTCGCCTCGCCGGGCCCCTTGCCCGTGTAGAGGTGGAAGGGGATCACCCCGGGCAGGCGCCGCTTGAGCGTACGGGCCGTGTCGAGGACGTCGTCCCAGGTGCGCGGCCGCCAGTCGGCGGGCAGCCCGGCCCGGGCGAAGAGCTCCTTGTTGAACCACAGGCCCCGGGTCTCGGTCCCGTCCGGCACGCCGTACGTCCGCCCGTCCCCGGCCCGCCCGAGCTCCTTCGCGGCGGGCAGGTAGCGGTCCCGGTCCTGCCACCCGGCCACCTTGTCGTCCAGCGGTCTCAAGTAGCCGCTGGTGACGTCGGAGTCGAGGACCGCCGAGTCCTCCCGGACGAGGTCGGGAGCCGTCCTCGGCGAGCGCATCATCTGCTGCACCTTGGTGGCGTAGTCGTTCTGGGACGCCTGGACGGGCATCAACTTCAGCCGCTTGCCCGGGTGTTCACGCTCGAACTGCTTCTTGATCCCGCCCAGGTAGTCGTCCAGGACGCGGTACTTGTTGTCGGTGCTGCGCTGGTAGACGACCTTGACGGTGTCCGGGTCGCCGCCCGGATCCCCGCAGGCGGCGAGCGCGGCGGCGAGGAGAGCGACGGTCAGGGCGGTGGTCCCGGTGGTGCGGAACCAGGGGCGCACGGGCACGGCGACCTCCCACGGTCCGGAGCCTCGGTGGCACCGGATTACGTTCCCTGCGCGCCGCCCGGGCGAACTCCGGTGAGCCAGCGGTACCGCAACTCCGGCCGGCCCACCTGTCCGTACTGCGGCGCCCGCGCCGCCCGTCCCGTGGTCACCAGGTGTTCCAGGTAACGCCGGGCCGTGATGCGGGAGATGCCCACGGCGGTGCCGGCCGGGCCGGCGGCGATGCCGGCGGGGCCCGCCGCGCGCAGGGTGTCGGTGATCGCGGCGAGGGTGTCCGTGCTCAGGCCCTTGGGGAGGGACGCGGGGCGGGGGGCGCGGAGGGCGGCCAGGGCGCGGTCGACCTCGTCCTGGCCGCTGGCCTCGCCCGCGGCGGCGCGGAACTCGGCGTAGCGGACGAGGCGGTCGCGCAGCGTGGTGAAGGTGAAGGGTTTGAGGACGTACTGGACGACGCCGAGCGAGACGCCCTCGCGGACGACGGTCAGGTCCCGGGCGGAGGTCACGGCGATCACGTCCGCGGTGTGCCCGGCGGAGCGCAGGGAGCGGAGCAGGCGCAGGCCGTGGCCGTCGGGGAGGTAGAGGTCGAGGAGCAGGAGGTCGGCGGGGGAGCGGGCGAGGAACTTCGAGGCGTCGCCCACCGAGTGCGCCACGCCCACGGTGGTGAAGCCCGGCACCCGGCCGACGTAGAGGGCGTGGGCGTCGGCGGCCACGGGGTCGTCCTCGACGACCAGGACCCGGATCGGGGACGGCGTCACGCACTGCCTCCCCGGAGCGGGAGGAGGACGGTGAACTCGGCGCCGCCCAGGGGGGACCGGGCCACCGTGACCGTTCCGCCGTTGCGGACGGCCGCCTGCCGGACCAGCGCCAGGCCCAGGCCGCGGCCGTGCGGCGGGGCAGGGGAGCGGGCGGCCTCGGTGGCCTTGGTGGACCAGCCGCGTCGGAAGATCTCGTCCACCGCCCCCGGGGCGAGGCCCGGGCCGGAGTCGCCGACGCGCAGCAGCAGGTCGTCGTCGCCGTCCGGGCGGATGGTGACGGCGACGCGGGCGTCCGCGCCGGAGCGGTGGCCGTCGGGCCGCGGGCCCGCCGCGTCCACGGCGTTGTCGATGAGGTTGCCGAGCACGGTGACCAGGTCGCGGGTGGGCAGGGCCGGCGGCAGCAGGCCGTCGTCGAGGTGGGTGTCGGCGGTGAGCAGCAGGTCCACGCCGCGCTCGGCGGCGTGCGCGGCCTTGCCGAGGAGGAGGGCGGCGAGGACGGGCTCGGCGACGGCGGCCACGACCTCGTCGGTGAGGGCCTGGGCGAGCTCGAGTTCGGCGGTGGCGAAGCCGACGGCCTCGTCGGTGCGGCCCAGTTCGATCAGGGAGACGACGGTGTGCAGCCGGTTGGCGGCCTCGTGCGCCTGGGAGCGCAGGGCCTCCGCGAAGCCGCGCACGGAGTCCAGTTCACCGGAGAGCGCGGTGAGTTCGGTGTGGTCCCTGAGGGTGACCACGGTGCCGCGCCGCTCTCCGCCGGAGACCGGTGAGGTGTTGACGACCAGGGTCCGCTCGGCGGTCAGGTGCACCTCGTCCACCCGCCGCTCGGGCGCCAGCAGGGCCCGGGTGAGGGACGGGGGCAGGCCCAGGCCGGCGACGGGCCGGCCGACGACGTCCGTGCCGCGCAGGCCGAGCAGTTCGCGTCCGCCGTCGTTGACGAGCGCCACCCGCCGCTGCCCGTCCAGCATCAACAGCCCCTCGCGCACCGCGTGCAGGGCGGCCTGGTGGTAGTCGTGCATCCGCGCCAGCTCCGCCGCGTTCATCCCGTGGGTGTGCCGGCGCAGCCGCGCGTTGAGGAGGTACGTTCCGGCACCGCCGACGGCGAGGACGGCCAGCGCCACGCCCAGCAGCGCGACGACCTGCCGGCGGATCTGCGCGCTGATGGTGTCCACCGTGATGCCCGCGCTGACCAGTGCGGTGACCCGGCCGTCCGGCTCCCGGACGGGGGCGACGGCGCGGACGGAGGGGCCGAGCGTGCCGGTGTACGTCTCCGAGAACACCCGCCTCCGCAGCGCCGGGCCGGTGTGGCCGAGGAACGTCTCGCCGATCCGGGCCGGGTCCGGGTGCGTCCAGCGGATGCCCCGCGGGCTCATGATCGTGACGAAGTCGACGCCGGTGTCGTGCCGGACCCGCTCGGCGTACGGCTGGAGTTCGCCCGCCGGGTCCGGGGCGCGGACCGCCGAGCGGACCGCGGGGGACGCGGCCACGGCGGTCGCGGCCGCGGTCACCTCGCGGCGCGCCGCCTTCTCGGCCTCGGCCCGGTCGGAGAGGTAGGCGAACGCCGCGCACCCCGCCACGACGGCGGCCACCAGCACGATCTGCACGGCGAAGAGCTGACCGGCCAGACTGCGGGGGCGGGGGAGTCGGGGTGGGCGCATGGGCGACAGTGTCCCCCGGGCCCTCGCCGTGAACGTAATGCACGCAAGGGTGACCGCGGTCACAGGGGACGTGCATAGTCTCCGGGACCCCCGCGCGTCGGGGCCCGGCTCGTCGGGAGAGCGGGTCCGGAGGCGTACGGGGGCCGTGAACCACGAGCCGTGAGCCGCGAACCGAGGAGCCCCCCCATGACCGATCAGTCGTCGTCCCCGCCCGCCCGGCGGGACCGCACCCACTACCTCTACCTCGCGGTCATCGGGGCGGTGCTCGCGGGCGTCGCGCTGGGCTTCGCCGCGCCCGGGGTGGCCGTCGAACTCAAGCCGCTGGGCACCGGCTTCGTGAACCTGATCAAGATGATGATCTCGCCCGTCATCTTCTGCACGATCGTGCTGGGCATCGGTTCCGTGCGCAAGGCCGCCAAGGTCGGCGCGGTGGGCGGGCTCGCGCTGGGCTACTTCCTGCTGATGTCCACCGTCGCGCTGGCCATCGGCCTGCTCGTCGGCAACGTCCTGGAGCCGGGCAGCGGCCTGCACCTGACCGACGCCGTGCGGCACGCGGGCGAGAAGCAGGCGGAGGGGGCGCACGAGTCGACGACCGCGTTCCTGCTCGGCATCATCCCCAAGACGCTGGTCTCCGCCTTCACCGGCGGGGAGGTGCTCCAGACGCTGCTGGTCGCCCTGCTCGCGGGCTTCGCCCTGCAGGCGATGGGCCCGGCGGGCGAACCGGTGCTGCGCGGCATCGGCCACCTCCAGAAGCTGGTCTTCCGCATCCTGTCCATGATCATGTGGGCGGCGCCGGTGGGCGCGTTCGGCGCCATCGCCGCGCTCGTCGGGGCGACCGGCGTCGACGCGCTGAAGTCGCTGGCCGTCATCATGATCGGCTTCTACGTGACCTGTCTGCTGTTCGTGGTGGTCGTGCTGGGGGCGTTGCTGCGCCTGGTGGCCGGGGTGAACATCTTCGCGCTGCTGAAGTACCTGGGCCGCGAGTTCCTGCTGATCCTGTCCACATCATCGTCGGAGTCCGCGCTGCCGCGGCTCATCGCGAAGATGGAGCACCTGGGCGTCAGCCGCCCTGTCGTCGGCATCACGGTGCCGACCGGCTACTCCTTCAACCTGGACGGCACGGCCATCTACCTCACCATGTCCTCGCTGTTCATCGCCGAGGCGCTGGACAAGCCGCTCAGTCTGGGCCAGCAGGTCTCGCTGCTGCTGTTCATGATCGTCGCCTCGAAGGGCGCGGCGGGCGTGACGGGCGCCGGGCTGGCGACGCTCGCCGGCGGCCTCCAGTCCCACCGCCCCGAACTCGTGGACGGCGTCGGCCTGATCGTCGGCATCGACCGCTTCATGAGCGAGGCCCGCGCGATGACCAACTTCGCGGGCAACGCGGTGGCGGCGGTGCTCATCGGCACGTGGACGAAGGAGATCGACCGGGCGCGGGTGGACGAAGTCCTGGCCGGGCGCCTGCCGTTCGACGAGGCGACGCTGGCGGCGGACGGGCACGGGCCCGCGCCGGCGGTGGCGGACGCGAAGGAGCCGGCGGGGGTCTGAGGCCGTCCGACGCCCATGCCCGGCCTTGCGCCCTGGATCGACGGGCGTCAATATAGACGCATGTCGAATCAGGGATTGACGGTGCTCGGGCAGGGCGACGGTGACGGCTGCTGCCCCGGCCTGCTGACCGCCCCGCTGGACGAGGACCGGGCGGCCGAACTGGCCAGGGTCTTCAAGGCCCTGGGCGACCCCGTCCGGCTGCGGCTGCTGTCGATGATCGCGTCCCGGGCCGGCGGCGAGGTGTGCGTCTGCGACCTCACCCCGGCCTTCGACCTGTCCCAGCCGACGATCTCCCACCACCTCAAGCTGCTGCGCGAGGCCGGGCTGATCGCCTCCGAGCGGCGCGGGACGTGGGTGTACTACCGGCCGCTGCCGGAGATGACCGACCGGCTCGCCGCCGTCCTCACCCGCCCCGCCGAGGTGCCTTCGTGAGCCCCCGGGCGGGCGGCGGTGGTCCGGTGGCGGCCCGCCTCTCCTTCCTCGACCGCTGGCTCGCGGTGTGGATCCTCGCCGCGATGGCCGCCGGCCTCGGCCTGGGCCGGCTCGTCCCCGGGCTGGGCGACGCGCTGGCGGGCGTCACCGTCACCGGCGTCTCGCTGCCCATCGCGCTGGGCCTGCTGGTGATGATGTACCCGGTGCTGGCCAAGGTCCGCTACGACCGCCTCGACGCCGTCACCCGCGACCGCCGGCTGCTGATCCCCTCGCTGGTGCTCAACTGGGTTGTCGGTCCGGCGGTGATGTTCGCGCTCGCCTGGCTGTTCCTGCCGGACCTGCCCGAGTACCGCACGGGACTGATCGTCGTCGGGCTGGCCCGCTGCATCGCCATGGTGATCATCTGGAACGACCTGGCCCGCGGCGACCGGGAGGCGGCGGCCGTCCTGGTGGCGCTCAACAGCGTCTTCCAGGTGATCGCGTTCTCCGCGCTCGGCTGGTTCTACCTCTCCGTCCTGCCCGGGTGGCTGGGCCTGGCGACCACCGGACTGGACGTGTCCGTGTGGGAGATCGCCCGCAGCGTCCTGGTCTTCCTGGGCATCCCGCTCGCCGCCGGGTTCCTCACCCGCCGCCTCGGCGAGCGGGCCAGGGGCCGCGCCTGGTACGAGTCCGTGCTGCTGCCGCGCGTGGGGCCGTTCGCCCTGTACGGGCTGCTGTTCACGATCGTCGTGCTCTTCGCGCTGCAGGGCGACGCGATCACGTCCCGTCCGCTGGACGTCGTACGGATCGCGCTGCCGCTGCTGGTCTACTTCGCCGTCATGTGGGCCGGGTCCATGGCCCTCGGCCGGGCGGCCGGACTCGACCACGCGCGGACGACGACGCTGGCGTTCACCGCCGCGGGCAACAACTTCGAGCTGGCCATCGCCGTCGCGATCGCCACCTTCGGGGCGTCCTCGGGGCAGGCGCTGGCGGGGGTCGTCGGCCCCCTCATCGAAGTCCCCGTCCTCATCGGCCTGGTGCACGTCGCGCTGGCCTCCCGAGCCCGCTTCCCCTCGCCCCTGGCTCCGGAAGGATCCGCAGGTGTCTGAACTCCCCAAGCCGTCCGTGCTGTTCGTATGCGTCCACAACGCCGGGCGCTCCCAGATAGGCGCCGCCTTCCTCGCCCACCTCGGCGGCGGCCGCGTCGAGGTCCGCTCCGCCGGCTCGGCGCCGGCCGACGCCGTCAACCCGGCCGTGGTCGAGGCGATGCGGGAGGTCGGCATCGACATCGCCGCCGAGACGCCGAAGATCCTCACGGCGGAGGCCGTGGAATCCTCGGACGTCGTCATCACGATGGGCTGCGGCGACGCGTGCCCGTACTTCCCCGGCAAGCGCTATCTGGACTGGCGGCTGGCGGACCCCGCCGGGCGGGGCGTGGAGGCGGTCCGCCCGATCCGGGACGAAATCGAGGGGCGGGTACGGGGGTTGCTCGCGGAGCTGGGGGTTTGACTGCGGGCCGTCAGTGGGATGAGGAGCGAGCCCCGCCCCCGCCGACATCGTCACCGCCGCCGACCGCCTCGCCCCCTTTGGCGCCAGAGCACCGCCACTGGCGGCCGGCAGCAGGCCGAAATGCACCCGCGCGTTCACATATGCCAGCATCGCCGCCGACAGCGGGGACGTGAAATGGTCCGCGACCAGGGGGCACCCAGCTTCTGGTAACACGCAATGGACTGCCCGACGGAGGAAGCAGGTCCGCTGTCAAGCAGTTCATGCAATCGTTTCGACTGGCGGGCCTACCCGCCGTAGGCGTCCGCCCATGCGCGGATGCGGTTCGCGATCGGGCCGGAGTGGCGAACCCAGCGGAAGTGGTCCAGCCGGACGTCAGCATCGGCTTCGTAATGGTGCCGCGTCAGCTCCACAGAGGGCACCTTGGCACAGAGTCGGTCGACGGCTGTCACTGGTGCCATTTCGTCACCCTCCACCGACACTGCGAGCACCGGCAGGTCCAGTTTGGCGAGCAACGTCTCGTAATCGATGTCGGCGCCGGACGGCTGAAATCGTCCAGTGCGGCAGACTCTTGCCCAGTCCCGCATCAGTACGCCCGATTGGCGTCCGGCGAAGCCCAGCACATCGCCCGGCCAGTACCCGAAGACGGTGCCCATCACCGCCGTCATGTGCGTGCCTGCGAGCACCTTCGGACCGTGGAGACCGGAGAACCCCCGGTAGTCCACCGAGCCTGCGGCTATCAGCACCACACCGTCGATGGTGACCGGGGCGAATGCCGCGTGCAGCAACGAGATTTGGCCGCCCAGGCTGTGCCCCAGCGTGAAGCATGGAATCCCGCCGAACTTTCCGCGCACCGCTGCCAGAACTGCTGGCCAGTCGCGTGTGGCCAGTTCGTGGTATCCATGACGGGCCGACCGGTCGATCCGGGGCCCGCTCGCACCCTGTCCTCGAAGATCGGTGCACACCACGGCGAAGCCCTTACGGGTCAATTCCGCGCAGAACACCCCGTAGTAGTCCGCCTTAACCCCGAGGGCGGGCCATATCACCACCACGCCGGACGGCTGCCCATCGGGGAGCGTGACGCGCGCAGCCAGCACGGCGGACTGGCCTGGCACCGCGACGGCGAGCGTGTCCGTCGTCATCGTGCATTCTCCCCCAGCAGCATGTGGTCCATCCTGGCCTGCTGCGTCTCCTGCGACCAGTTCTCGGCGACAGTCAGCCGCTCCTCCGGTGTAGTGTCCAGCAGGAGCCGCCCCTGCCATACCTCGTACCCTTCGGCCAGTGCGCCGTGTTCCGACATGCCCTCCTGGAAGAGCGCCTCACGCTTGAGCAGCATCTCTTGCATGGGCAGTTCCCGCCACAGCTCGCGCCCCCGGTCGATCACTTCAAGCAGGCGGCCCTTCTCATTCGGGTGCTCGGTCACGTGGCGGCGGATCACCGCGCCGCCGACGGTGAGGTGACGGATCTCGTCGACGTTCGCGGTCCGCTCGACCAACGCAGCAGCCGGGTCGAAGGGCTGCCACTTGCGCTCGCTCAGCTCGGCGGCAGGGGCCAGCACCCCCTCCACCAGTACGGTGAGCACCAGCACGCCGCCGTAGAAATCGCCATTGCCGCGAACCACGGTGAGGCCGAAGTCCTCCAAAGGGTCGAGCACCGCGGCGCGGTCCGCCGCGGCGGTTCGCTCCACCGTGGACGTCAGCTCGCCGGCCGGCACGCCCAGCCGCAGAAGGTGGTCGCGGAAGGCACGGGCGTGTCGGGCTTCGTCGATCAATTGGGTGGAGAAGAACTCAAGGCACTTGTCGTCGGGGGCGTGGAAGACGAGTTGGGTCAGAGCCCGGGTCGCCTTGACCTCGGCGAGGTGTCGGAAGGAGAACTCCGTCACCAGGGCGTCCCGCAGTGGTCCGGGGTGCAGCATGGCATCGGTCGGCCCAGGGTCGGGGATGGTGCCGTCCCGCAGCTGGCGCAGCATGCCGCCCGCGACGTTCTCGAACCAGTAGGTCAGATTGCAGCGTTCCGGCGTCAGGTCGAGATCGCGGGCGCCTTCGAGTACGCGGGGGGCCGACCTTAGGTCGACCTCCGGGGGGAGGGCGGGCAGCACTGGGCTGGTGGTCATGGCGACTCCGTCTGTGGGAAACGGACCGGGTAGGTGTGCCGGTCAGAGGGCATTGGTGACGCGGAGCAGGTTCCAGACCGCGCCAAGGGTGACGCCGCCCTCGAAGGCGGCGTACTCAGGCTCGATCACGTGCGGGTTCCACTTGAGTTTGAATGCTTCTTGGTTGCGGGCCGGGTAGACGATGCGGCCGTGCTTCGCCAGCAGACGGATGACGCGGGTCAGGATGCGGCCGGCGGATGCCGACTCGTGCTCGGACGAGAGACCGGCGAATGGGGTAAGGCCCAGGTGGAGCCAGCCCGTGCCCTCGGAACGGAAGCGCGTGAGCGCGGTGAGGTTGATCAGCTCGACAGTCCCGACTGGGCAGCTGGGCACCCGCCGGGTGAGGTCGTACAGCCAACCGGGCCGGGTGCCATATGCCGGGGAGTAGGTGACGTAACCGATGGTCCGACCCTCGCGTCGTGCGATAAAGGTGCGCCGCAGCGGGGCACCGGGGCCCCCGCGTTCCCCGATCAGGAAGTCGAGCTGCTTGACGTGCCATCCCTTGGCGCGCAGCCATGCGGCATCGATGGTCGCCAGCTCCTCGTCGTGCGCGGCGTCGTGGGTGAGTTCGTCGACGGTCACTCCTTCGCGTCGTGCCCGGGAAGTGTTCTGGCGGACCTTGGCCAGCGCCTGGCCGCGCGTGGTGAAGCGGGACAGGTCGATGCTGTACGAGCTGCCGATCTGGTTGACCGTAAAGCCACGTTCGGCATAGAGGGGGATGTCGGCGGTGCGCAGCTGGGCGACGGTCAGCCTCCCCGCGAGGTGAGAGCGGAACTCCGCCAGCAGCGATGCTTTGTGCTGGGGCGGAGCGAACGGGCCGCCGAACTGGACGACATGTCCGCCACGTTGTTTGTATGCGATCAGACCCGGTACGCGCACGCTGTGGAAGCGCGCAGTACCGGAGTTCATCGCGAGGAATCCGCTCGGGTGGTCGGCGTGGGCGCGCAGGTGTTCCGCAGCATCGGCATGGTCCACGGCAGAGGCTTTCACAGCCGCTCCTTTGGCCGGTCAGGCATAACAGTGCCGGGTCGTTGACCGGCACTGTTCGTCTCGGCAGCGAGTTGCTGGGAGAAGTCGACGAAGGTAGGAAGGGGAGCCGGTTCGAAAGGTACGGCGAAGGGCTTCAGGGAGTTGCCGAGCAGTCCTCGGTCCCCGCAAAGGTGGAGCGGGATGGCGAGTAGCGCCCACTCCGGCTCGACCAACCAGGCCCAGAGCGCGGCGACCATTCCTGCGGTGAGCCAGTTGTGCATGCTGTTGTACAGCACGTAGTACAGCCGGGAGATTCGCCCGCCCTTGGCACGGTGATGAGCCAGCGCGCCGGGGATGTAACCGATCAGGTCGATGTATGCGAACAGGACGACGGCCGGCAGCCAGCGCACCTCTTGCCAGTGCAGAATCATCAGCCCGGCGCATACCGCCAGGCCGATGAGGTACTCGGCGCGCATCAGCCGGTAGGTGGTCGGGCTCTCAAAGCGATTGGCGCGGTCCATCAGCCCGCCGCCCGTACGTTTCCGGTCGAAGTCGACCCGGCGCCCAGCAATCCGTCCAGGACGCTCAGGATGGTTTCTCGCAGCACTCGTTCGGCCACAGGGTCGATGATGCCGGCGAGGCTCGGCAGCCCGAAGTCGAACTTCGCCCCGAAGAGGACGGCACACCCGTCGCCCTCTGTTCGGACTTCCCATTCCCCGGTGAAAGTCTCGAAGTCACCAGTGGTCTGTGTGAAGGAGATCACCCGTCGCTCGTCGTCGAAGCTGTCCGCCTCCGACCAACTGAGCACGCCATTGCGGAAGTCCACCTCCCAGTCGCTGTGCAGCCGCCCAGGTCGGGTGGCCGGGTGAACAGTCACCCGCCGGATGGCCGTGACGAGCGAGGGGTACCGGGCGAAGTCGCCAATCCGGGCGTAGGCGTCCTCCGGGGCGACGCCGTCGAAGTGAGCCTTGAGCTCCACTGATCTCATGGATGTACGCCTCTACTTGTCGGACGGTGCGGACGGTGCCGGTGGCGCCTCGGGGAACCGGTGGGCGAGCGCGCGGGCGGCGGCCGTGACGGCGGTCTCCAGGCGTTCGACGTCACTCTCGCCGAAAACGGCGGGCGGGGTGAAGCGGACCACGGCGTGTGCATTGAGAGAGTGATTGACCACCACTCCGTGGTCGAGCAGGTCGAGGATGAACTCGCCGACAAGCCCGGCATCGTGGAACTCCACCGCGATCAGCAGGCCGCGGCCCCGCACATCGGCGACCAGGTGTGGGCAATGCGCGCGGAGCACGCCAGTCAGCAGGCTGAGGAGTCGGCTCCCGAGCCGGTTGGCGGTGTCGACCAGGTTCTCCTCCTCGATCAGTTCGATGGCGGCGCGGGCGGCGGCCATTGCGACAGGGGCGGCGGAGAACGTTGAGGTATGCAGAAAAGGGTCGCGGTCGAACGCGGCGAACGCCGCCGGCGTGGCGACTGCTGCGGCCACCGGGATCACACCGCCGCTCAATGCCTTGCCGACGAGCAGGACGTCGGGCACGACCCGTTCGCGGTCGGCGCCCCACCAGGTGCCCAGTCGGCCGAGGCCGGTCATTACCTCGTCCACGATGAGGAAGGCGCCTGTGCGTCTGCACAGCTCCTCGACCTGCTTGAGGTAGCCGTCCGGGGGAATCACAACGCCGGCCTCACCCTGTACCGGTTCAACGATCACACACGCGTCGGAGCCGCCGTCGCTCAGCTCTGCCTCCAGTGCCGCGACGTCGCCGAACGGCACGTGTGAGGTGTCGGGCAACAGCGGCCGGAACGGGTCCTGGTAGAGCGGTTTGCCGGTGACGGAGAGGGCGCCGAGGGTTTTGCCATGGAATCCGTTGGCCATGGCTATGAGCCGCCGGTGTCCCAGACTGCGGGCCATCTTCAGCGCCGTCTCGACAGCCTCGGCGCCGGATCCGGTGAAGTGCACGTGTTCCAGGCCAGTTGGCGCGACGCGGATGAGTGCGGCGGCGGCGTGCGCGGCCGAAGGTTCGAGCAGCAGCCGGGTCGAGAGGGGGTGAGTGTGGATTTGCCGTTCGACGGCGGCAACTACCCGGGGGTGACAGGCGCCTGCCAGGAATACCCCGTAGCCCCCGCAGTTGAGGTACTCGCGGCCATCCGATGTCCGAACCACGGTGCCGGCGGACGACGCCTCGATCTGGCCGCCGAACATCTCTCCGATCTTGGCGCGACCCCGGCTGAGGTGTGCGCGGTACAGGGAGGTGATGTCGGCTGGGCTGTCGTGGTCCGTGCGGGACGACAAACCTTCTGTGTCCAGAGCCTGGGGCATTGCCGAACGGTCCTTTCTGACGAACGGGGTGCTGTGCGCGGAGCCCGGCGGGTGGGGACGCGGGTGAGCGCTGCGTGCTCTGCGGGGGTGGTTGGGGCGGCAGGGGGTGTTTCCGGCCGAAGTCAGGACAGCCGGAGGGGCAGCCCGGCTTGATGGTCGAGGAGCGCCTGGGCGCTGCTCGACCGGGAGGGCGGATGGAAGGCCAGGGCACGGCTCACCGCGAGCAGGTAGCCGACCTCGGGCGACGCGATGTAGGCCATGCCGCCCAGTAGTTCGGCGGCTCGGTCTGCGGCCTCCACCAGTAGGTCTTGGGCGGCGAACCGCGCAGTGAGTACAGCGGCGAGCTCGTCGTCCCCGATCTCGCCGGTCTCGACGACCCTGGCCTGGTTCTCGACCAGGGCGATGGCGGCCTCCAGCTTGGTGATCAGCGCAGCACGGTCGGTGACACTGCCGCGAGCGGCGGCGAGGGTCTGCTCGGCCAGACGGGCCACAGCCCCGGTGTACGCCGAGGTGACCAATAGCTCGAACCATACGAATCCGACGGTCTGAAGCGTGTCGAGACCGCTCCCCAGAGTCACTTTGAGCTTGAGCATGGCTTCGGTCGGGACCTCGACATCGTCCAGCCGGACTTCGTCGCTCTCCGCGCCCGCCAGGTAGGGGCTGACCCAGAACGGATGCCGGGTGATGCCGGGGGACGCGGCCGGGATCAGCGCAACACCCAGTTCGGTGCCGCCGTCCGGCAGAGGGATCGTGACGCTGGCGGAGAGCATGTCCATCGAGCGGGCGAGGCTGCATGGCTTCTTCGAGCCGGTCACTCGGTAGCCGCCGTCGACAGGGCGGGCGTTCATCATCGCGCTGAGGATGCCCCGCCCGGATCGCCCCTCGGCGAATCCGGACGCCACCAGCAGGTCGTCCCGGGCGATGCTCTCGATCACCAGCCATTCCAGACCGGATGCCTGGGTGGAGCCGGTGAGGGCGACGAGGCTGGCCACGGAGAAGTTGTGCATCGTCGCGGCTATGGCGAGTGAGGGCGACAACGCGCCAAGGGCCCGGGTCACCCGGACTGCTTCCAGTGCGCTCGCACCGCGCCCACCGTACGCAGTGGGCACCAGCAGGCCCGGGCCCCCGGAGCGACGGAAGGTGTCCAGGCCGGGGCTCTCCCGGGACTCCAGGGCCTCCAACGACACCGGGGTCAAGCTTTCGACCAGGCCGGGAAGGAACCTCTCACACGCTTCTTGGGCGAGCCGCATGGAATGTGTCATTGCGCTGTCTCCACCTCGGTCAGGGCGTCAAAGGCCGCCTCTCGCGGTCGGATGCCGTCGGTGATGCTCACGCCCTGAAGACGGGACGTGCGCAGCATGGGGTAATTCGCCTCACCGCCGGGTCCTCCGGTCAGTCCGTTGCCGCCGTGGGAGGGCAGCAGCGACAGGAACCCGATGTGCGAGTCATTGACCTTGAGCAGGCCGGCGTTGCCGACCTCGGTGACGAACCGGTCCATCACTGACTTGTCCCGCGTCCACAGCGAGTTACGCAGGCCGTAGGCGTTCTTCTCGACGAAGTCGATGACGGCACTGAGCAACTCGTCGTCGGGTGCCTCTTCGGGGACAACGACGGGCAGCAGCGGGAAGAACGTCTCGTACCGGACGGCGTCGAGGTCGGTGGCCCCCTTCAGCCCGTGCACTCGCAGCACGGTGGGTTCGAGGAAGAGCCCGATGTCGTCGACACGGCCGTCCACATCGATTCGGCGACCGCCGCATACCAGTTCTGCACCGCCGGCCAGGGCCTGTTCGAGCACGGAGACATAGGACTCTGGCCGGAGCACCGGGGAGAGCAGCACGCCAGGGTCTTCCGGGTATCCGGGCCGGATCTCCCTGGCAATAAGGCGCAACCGGTCCAGCAACTGGTCAGCGATCCGGGGATGGACGACTGCCCGGTTGGGCGCCATACAGACCTGTCCAGAGCCGTAGAAGGACTCCGCGAGCGCCTCCGCTGCGTAGTCGAGATCGGCATCGTGCCAAACCACGACAGTGTCGTTGCCGGCAAGTTCGAGGACTGGCTTCTTGCCACGCGCCACGCACTCGGCGCCGAAGGCGATGCCTTTGCCGCTGGCACCGAAGTACATGATGTCGTTGACCAGTGGGCTGGCCAGCCAGTGGTCGAGTGTCTTTCGAGCGTCCGAGCAGACGATGTTGAGAAGGCCCACCGGTGCGCCGACCCGTTCCAGGGCAGGCACCACCAGCTCGTGCAGCGCGTGCAGCACACCGAGCGGTGCGCTGACAGGTGCTCGGACGACGAGCGAGTTTCCTGCCGCCAGGGCCCAGACGCCAAGCATCGAGTTGGCAACTGTCGCGTTCTGCGGTGGATTGAGGCAAACGACGCCGTCCGCGACCCGGCGGATGGTCATCCTCCGAGGACCGACGATGTGAGTGGTTTCCATCTGGCTTTCCAGCCAAGTACGAGTCTGGGGACCAGTATTGGCCAGCAGGCCCGTCATCTCCCAACGGGCGAGCGCCCTGGGATGTCCCTCGGTGGCCATCAGATCGATGATGTCCTCGAATTTCTCGAGGACCAGCGTGCGGAACTCCTCGACCATCCGCATCCGGGTCTTCAGCGGCTCCTTTCGCCACTGCCGGGCTGCCGAGGCTGCGGCGGCCAGTGCGGCCTCGACGTCATGCTGGTCAGCGATCGAGACTCGCCCCACCACCTGCTCGGGGGCGTCAGAGGGGGAGATCCGTCCGTTCTCCAGGCCGCGCTTGAGGGCCAGCGATCCGAAGAAGTCACTCAAAAGCGCGGAAGACCGCACGGTGTACACCCAGTTGGTGCCGGGACGATCTCGGCCGGCTGCGTATGCGCCATAGCTCAGCATCGCGTCACTCCTGATCTTGGTCGGGTGGTGCCCGGCATGGAAAACACGCCGGCTTTGCGGCTCGCGCCGGCAAGGCCGGGCAAGGGGAACCCGGGGGGAGGAGGTCGGAGTCGGCCGTCGAAGCATCCCTGGGGAGTCTGAGCCCGGAGGGCTGTGCTGACCGGCGGCCATGTCGGAACGGCCCGTCTCGACCTAAGCTAGGCTCCGCCCGACTTACCGTCAAGGACGATCAGTTGACGGGCGTGTGCACGCCGACTGCCGAGATGTGTCGCACCGGAGGTTTCTGTGATCCGCCAGTGGTCCGTTGAAGAAAGCATCGTGATCGGCTCCCGTCCCGATGCCGTGTTCCGCGCGGTGAGCGACGTGCGCAGGATGGGCGAATGGAGTCCGGAATGCCGGGCCGTGTGGCTCTGCCAGCGGCCGGTGCGCGAGGGCTCCTTCTTCATCGGATTCAACCGGCGTGGACTCGCTCTCTGGTTCACGTCCTGCCGGGTCACCTGCTGTGACCCGGGGCAGGAATTCACCTTCCGAGTAAGCGCCTTCGGCCTACCGGTGGCCCACTGGGGCTACCGCTTCGAACCTGCCTCGGACGGAAGCACG
The DNA here is from genome assembly GCF_015999245.1 of Streptomyces sp. AV19. Taxonomy (GTDB): domain Bacteria; phylum Actinomycetota; class Actinomycetes; order Streptomycetales; family Streptomycetaceae; genus Streptomyces. The sequence goes on from NZ_JAEAMR010000004.1 coordinate 198,753, forward strand.
ATCGTCACCGAGTGCTGGCGGGACCTGCGGACCGGGCGCGGCGCCCGGCTCACCGAGTTGCTGGGGCTGATCTTCACCGCCACCCGGCCGGTCGACCGGGCACGGGTGAACCGGGCGGGCATGCGCACCACGCTTACCCGGCTGAAGCAGACCTGCGAAGCCTGAGCAGGCCGCTCCACCTACGTGTACTGACGACTTGGAGAGGAGCGCAGCCGTGGTTGCCGTTCTCGCGCTGCGGCCGGCTGCGGAGCATCCGCTGCTGAAGCTCCTGCTCGCTGGGGTCCGGGCACGCCCGCGGGCTGCCCACCCACCTCACCACGCGCACTGGCGCTGTTTTCGACAGCGCATATGCCCTGTTCGCTGCCTACTTGGAAGATGCATGGCAGCAGGTGTTCCCGGAACGGTGGCGCCTGAGGTCGGATCCTGACGCCAGGCCACTCTCAGGTGGCTCGGCCCGCCATCATCATGAGTTCTGCGTGGACGCGTCCGAGGACCCGGCCGTATGTTCCGGGGTCGGTAAGAGGTAACAAGTGCGGGCCCGGGACATGGACCAGCCGAGCTGGTGTGCCTGCTCTGCGGACGCGGTCCAGGAACTGTCTCTCCTGGAGCCTCAGCAGTGGGTCGTCAAGCCCGTTGGCGAACACCACAGGTGTGGTGACGCGGGCGGCGACCGACAGCATGTCCTGGTGGCGAACCGCGTCGATGGCTTCGGCGAACCCGCGCGGGGACAGGCCGCCAGCCATGACCGCCTGGTAGCTCTCGGCGGGTAGTGCCCGGCGCAGTACCTGCGCATTGAACCGGTGCGCTCGCTGCCCCCCGAGGCGGCGCTGCACCAGGGCTGCCGCCCTGTGCAGGATCAGCAGTGGTCCGTCGGTTCTCAGAGTGGCGCCGTGCACGAACAGGCCGGCGGCCCTGTCGTGCAGGTGGGCGCCGTAGGCGAGAGCGGCTACCCCGCCGAGCGAGCTGCCCGCGACGACGGGTTTACGACCGGTGGCGGCAGTCGCCTCCCTGACGGCTGCGGCCACTCGCTCGATCGCACCGTCCAGCGTGAAGTGATGGTCGAGCAGGGCACCGTGACCCGGCAGGTCGCAGGCGGTGACACGGTATGTTCCGGGAAGGCGGGCCGTGACGGGGACCCACATGTGGGCGGACAGGCGGATCCCGTGGATGAGGACGAGTGGGTGTCCGTCATCGGGGCCGGCGGTCCAAAGCCCCGGCTCCTGGGCGCGGAAGAACATTGATCAGGGGACCCCTTCGAGGTTCGCGATGTGCCTGAGTGAATTACGACGAAACCGCTGTGCAATTCATCGAGATCACGACTCCGGTGTCTTTGCTGTCATCGGATGCTGCTGGCGCACATACTGCACAGGAAATGGCGTGATCTGCACTTTGGGAAGGGAGGGGCGAGTGGGCATCGCAGAAAGGTTGTCTTGGTCACTTGAGGTGTCAGGATGAGCAGCACGGACGGGCGCAGGATGCTGTACTTGGAGTTGGTCAGGAAGCATGAACGGGGACGGCTGCTCCCCAGGGAACCGAGTCGCGGATGCCTGCCCCGTCGACCCGCCACGTCGGCGTCAGGAGACTCCGTGGCATGCGGTGGGCCGAATGATCCGCAACCATAACTGTCGGGCTGAGGGCGCGCCATCACCTGTGGTGCGGGGATCCTCGAGCAGTGTTCAACCCCTGCGAATCCGGCAGTTGCACACCTGCTGCTGGTTTGCGAACGCGGCTGCGTCATGCCTTGCGTTCGAGGTCATCGGCAAACTCAGCCCAAGCATCGGCGCACACGCGAGCGAACCGGCCAACCAGCTGGAGACTGTGGCTCGGCACTGCGTCCGCGAGCTTGTCGCGGTGCCGGTCGAGCAGTGCGTTGGCTGTGAGGAGCCGCAACAACAGCCTGCCATTCTCGGCGTACTTGAGCGATGGGTCCCTCAATAGCGGTTTCAGCAGCGCGGTGTGATTCCCTGTCTCCTCGAGCGCCTGCTGCTGCGGGAGATCCGGGCTTCTCCACCCGGCGCCTCGTTCCGGACCGGTTTGCTGCTCGGCGTCAGCAGCTTCCTCTCGGCTCCGCTTGACACTCAGTGGGCCGGGCCGCTGTGACGCCGCGGCGGCACGGTGCTCCCGAGCGGGCGGGGGCGGGGTACTGGCCCGCCGCAAGGTGGTGGGCACCGGGTCCTCACCGCGGCTGACGCGAGTCCGTACATCGCGCACTGTGCCGGGGGAGATGCCGGCAAGCCGGGCTATCTGCCGGAGCGAGGCTGTGGGCATTTCGGCGACCAACTGCGCGGCGAGCACGCGCCCTTGGGAGCTGTCCAACGGCCTAGTGCGGCCGTCCCGACCCAGCCGCGTTGTCTGCTCATTGCCCACTTGTATGACCCGACGGATCTGACTCACCGTCCTGGCGGACAAACCCGTCGTCTCGGCGATTGCCCGGTTCGACCAGTGTCCGTGTGTCTCGATGATGCGGCTCGCCGCGGCCGTGCGGTCGCTCAGGGAGAGCGGGAGGCCATGCATGATGTTCTCGCGCACGGCGATTAGGAAGACGTCCCGCAGAGGGCCGTCGAAGAAGCGGACCCGGATCCTGCTCTCGCCGCGGGCGACGGCTGCTCTCAAGCGGTGCATGCCGTCCACCACGCGCATGGAGGCCCGGTGCACGATGATCGGCGGCAGCACGGCTCCCGAGGAGGCGAGCACTTGTGTGTGCTGCGGGTCCTCACCGTCCGTGCGGGGCGAATCGGCGGGCAGCAGATTGCTCACAGGCACAAGTTCCACTTCGGAGAGTCGGGAGAGGTGGCCTTTCCTCCCTGGTCCGGCGCTGCGCCTCGTCTCCCGGCCCGGTTCTGCGGCTTCGGTTCGTACGCTCACTGTTCCCCCCCAGGGAATGCTGGTACGTCGCCCCGGACCACACGAACAGAATGGCTGCAACCCCGCGTGCAACTGATGCATATTCGGCCCGGACCGAGGCAACTTTAGCTGGCTGTTGGCCATGAAATGGAGTGCGCGAAAGTTGCTTGACGGAGCCGAGGTGGCTCGGTAGCGTGGGTCGAGCCGCATCGTTCTGGAGAAGCTCACAACTCGCCAAGTTCCTGACTGAGCTGCGGATATGTCGCCCAGTTCTGGTAGGGGCGGCGGGTGTCGACTTCAAGGTTTCCCTACGCGGAACCACCTGTCTCCTACGTGCCGTCAGCGTGTCGGCAGCCCCCATGCTCTTACCCGGCTGCCATTCCGGTCACCCTTCCGTAATAGGTGGAAACGACGCGCCAATGCTCGGGTCCTGTTGCTGCTGCGCAGTCAGGGATTCCGAGGCGGGCTCAAGGAGATTCACCGCGCTTGAGGAGGCATCCGCAGCGGCGAGACGCGCATGCCGGGGGCTTTGCCCTCGTGAACCGGCTATCACTCATGGGGGGATGAAGAGAATGCATGGGCGCACAGCCGCTCTGACGGCTGCACAGCACAAGCTCTACCTGCACGGAAAGGTCTTTCCCAAGGACACCTCGCACAACCTGGCGATCGCGCTCCGTATGCCGGGTGATCTCGACGCCGCGCGACTGCGCCTGGCCGTTGAGACGTTCCTCAATGCGAACGTCGCGTTCAACACCGTGTTTAGTGAGCACGAAGGCGATGTCAGGGCGGTGTACGACCCGAACCTTCGCTACAGCGTGCCCCTCTCCCACCACGAAGGAGATGCCGCCGAATGGGTCCGGGAGCGGATGTCGCGGATGGCACGCCGGCAACTCCCAGCCGATCGCTGGCCGCTGTACGAGTACGAGGTCGCCCGGGACGAGCACGCCACGTACCTCACCATCCTCATGTCGCACCTGATCTGCGATGTCTTCAGCTTCTACCGGGTCGGCCGTGAGATCGGGCGCCTCTACGCAGACCCCTCCGCCCAGCCTGTGGGTGCCGATACGAGCCCGCTGGACTTCCCCGACGACCCGCGCCCCGCTCCAGGGGCGAAGGAGTTCTTCCGCTCGATGCTGGGCAGCCTGCGCACGCTCTCCATGGACCAGCTCGAATCGAGCCGCAACGACGATGAGATCCTTGAGGGTTCCCACCTCTGGCTTCCGCTCGAGCGTGAGTTGAGCGATGCCATTAGCAAGACGGCGGCTGAGCTGGGCGTTCGCAAGTTCAGTTTCTTTCTGGGGGTGCACATGTTGCTCTTGGGCACTCTCAGCGGCAGCCGCACCGTCATCACTGCCGTCCCGTTGGGTAACCGGCGCAGACACCCTGGTCAGGACGCCGCTTTCGGCTATTTCGTCAACACGTTGCCACTCGCCGTGGGACTCGATGCCTACACCACGTTCGGCGAACTGTGCCGGGACCTTGAGGACCGAATGGGCTCACTGATCCGCTTCGAGGATTTCGACCTCGCAGCTTGTGCAGCCGAGGTCATGCCGGCCGGCCGCACCGGTCGGCTCACTCCCAGTAGCTCCTTCACCTACTACCGGGAACAACTCGCCTTCCGCGTCGGTGATCGACCTGCCGAGAGTCTTGAAATCGACCGGCGCGACCTGATCTACCCAGTCGTCGCCAGGGTCGAGGACCTGGGTGGCACGTACGGCTATCACCTCGCGTACACCGATGCCCTGGTGTCGAGCGGGCCGGAGGAGGTTCTGCTGACTTTGTTGCGATCCGTGGCACGCGGTCACGACACCAACCTGCACGAGGCGCGGGGCGTCTCTCCTGACCGAGCCCGAGCCATCGATGCCATGGTCAACCGACATGCGTCCTTCCTCACCCCGCCCTCACTCCAGTCCGTCTTCGAGGACCGGGCCACTGAGTACCCGGATCGGATCGCCGTTCAGTACGGAACAGAATCCCGCACCTACCGGGAACTCGATGAGCAGGCAAACCGGATCGCTCGCCAACTGCGGCTGACGGTCAGCGCTGAACATGTGGCTGTTGCCCTCGACCGAGGCTGTGACCTGATCGCAGTGCTCCTGGGCGTCCTGAAGGCGGGCAAGACCTACATCCCGCTGGACGCGACATCACCGGAGACGAGAGTGCGACATGTCATCGGCCAGTTCGAGGACCTGCCGCTAATCGTCGGCCCGGACACCTTCCCGGGTTTCGTACACGAGGGGTGTATTCCGCTGGGCGGCCTTCTGGAGGACGCGGCCGCCCTTCCCAGCACCCCGCTGCCCAGGCAGGACCTGCGGGACCGCCCGGCATATGTGATCTTCACCTCCGGGTCGACGGGCAAGCCCAAGGGCGTGCAGGTCACCCATGCCAACGTGTTGCGGCTCTTCCTCGCCAGCCACGAGCACTTCCGGTTCACTGCCGATGATGTCTGGTGCCTCTTTCACTCGTACGCCTTCGACTTCGCAGTGTGGGAGATGTACGGAGCACTGCTCCACGGCGGCCGGTTGGTCATCCCGGCGGATACGGTTCGCAAGTCACCCGATCAGTTCGCGGACTTCCTCAGCGAAACGGGCGTGACGGTGCTCAACCAGACGCCATCCGCCTTCCGGCAGCTCGTCCAGGCCTTCGATGGCCGGCACGTCGGCCGCAACCGGGTCCGCTGCATCATCTTCGGTGGCGAGGCGCTCCAGTTCGACAGTCTCGGGAGATGGCTCGATCTGTTCGGCAACCAGGCCGAGTTGGTCAACATGTACGGCATTACCGAGACGACGGTTCACGTGACCTACTACCGCGTGACTGCGCAGGATGTCGCCGAGCGTCGGCCGAGCATCATCGGCAAGCCACTGGCGGACCTGGCGATCCGCATCGTGGACCGCGAGTTGGCTCCGGTCCCGGTCGGCGTCCCGGGCGAGATGTTGGTGTCGGGGGGCGGAGTCTCCTTGGGCTACCTGGGACAGCCGGAGCTCACTGCAGAACGCTTCGTCGAACTTCCCGGCGAGCAGGGCCGCTTCTACCGCTCGGGGGATCTCGCCCGAATGCTGCCCGATGGCGACCTCGTCTACATGGGCCGTATGGACCAGCAGGTCCAGTTGCGTGGATACCGCATCGAACCCGGAGAGGTGGAGGTGGCGCTGCGCGGTGTTCCAGGTGTCGCCGACTGCGCTGTCCTGCTCGACGAGCGCACGCCGGAACCGAGGCTGGTCGCGTTCGTGGTGGCCGCGGTACCGCTGGACGAGCGGGAGGTGCGTGCCACGATGAAATCCCGTGTGCCGAGCTACATGTTGCCGTCGTTGTACGTCACCGTGCCGACGTTGCCACTGACGATGAACGGAAAGGTGGACACATCCGCACTGCCCTGGCCCGGGACCGAGGAGGGCGGTCAGCTGTCGCTGGTCGAGACCGACCGTAGCGTGACACCCGCGATGGGCATGGTGGCCCGCGTGTGGCGTGAAGTTCTCGGCTTCTCCGAATTCACGGCGGATGACCGCTTCTTCGACATTGGAGGTTCCTCAGCGCAGGTGATCCAGGTTCATGAGCGCCTGCGCGAGGAATCGGCCCCTGGTCTCGAAATGATTGATCTTTTCGAGTACACGACTGTCCGCGAACTGGCCAACCATCTCGAGGCGCTGGCCGAGGCTGCTGGGAGCATGGCATGACTAAGAAATCCATGGACGACATGGCTCCTTTGTCCCCGAACGCCAGTGACGTCGAGGAGCCTGTGGCTGTCGTCGGCATGGCCGTACGCCTGCCCGGAACCCGTACCCTCGACGTGTTCTGGCGGAACTTGATGAATGGAGCTTCGGCCGTCCGTGAGTTCACCGAGAAGGAGCTGGACGCCGCTGGAGTTCCCGAGCGGGTGCGCGCACACCCTGGTCATGTGGCGCGCGGGGTGACCTTGGAAGACGTTGAACAGTTCGATGCGGACTTCTTCGGTTTCACTCCCCAGGAGGCGCGGGTGACCGACCCGCAGCAACGGATCTTCCTGGAAACCTGTTGGCGAGCGCTGGAGGACGCCGGTGTAGCGCCCCAGGTGTACCCAGGCGCCATCGGCGTATTCGCCTCGTCGACCATGAGCACGTACCTGCTGCACAACATTCTGCCCAGCGGCGAAGCCAGAGACGGGACCGACTTGAACTATCCCGTCCTCATCGGCAACGAGAAGGACTTCCTGGCCACCAGGGTCTCCTACAAGCTGGGGCTGACGGGGCCCAGCCAGACCGTCCAATCGGCCTGCTCCAGCTCAATGGTGGCTTTGCATCAAGCCGTAGCTGCGTTGATGTCGGGCGAATGCGACGTCGCGCTTGCCGGCGGGGTGAGCATAACCGTTCCACAGACGTCCGGTTACGTGTACAAAGAGGGCGGCATCGCTTCCGCCGACGGTCACTGCCGCCCATTCGATGCCGCGGCGAGCGGCACTGTGCGCGGCAACGGCGCGGGCGTCGCCGTCCTGAAGCGGCTCGGAAAGGCGCTCGCGGACCGGGACCGCATCTATGCTGTGATCCGGGGCAGCGCCGTGAACAACGATGGGTCCGACAAGATCGGCTTCACTGCGCCCAGCATACGGGGGCAGGCCCGGGCGATCGCTGCCGCACTTACTGCGGCCCGGACGAACGCCGATGAGATTGGCTATGTGGAGGCGCACGGCACAGGAACAGCTCTCGGCGACCCCATAGAACTGCGGGCCCTCTCCCAGGCACACGGGGACGCGGCACACCCGTGTGCTCTGGGCAGTGTCAAGGCCAACTTCGGGCACATGGACGCCGCCGCAGGGATCATCGGCTTCATCAAGACCGCCCTGATCCTGCACCACCAAGTTGTGCCCCCGCAGATCAACTTCTCCTCCGCGAACCCGCACATCTCGCTGGAGCGCTCGCGGTACGTGATCCACACCGAGGCGCATGTGCCATCCGCGCCGATCACGGCTGCTGCCGTCAGCTCCTTCGGGCTCGGCGGCACGAACAGCCACTGTGTCCTGGGCAGTCACCCGGTGGAGGAACGACCCCTGCCGCCATCCGGTGCGACGTATGTCCTCGTCCTGTCGGCCCGGACCACCGGGGCCCTCACTCAGCAGGCCGATCAGCTCAGGTCGTGGCTCTGCGACGCGCGGCTGAGGCTCGACGACCTTGCGTTCACGCTCGGCACGGGACGTGTGCACTGGGAGGAGCGACTCGCGCTGCCGGCCCGTACGCTGGAGGATGCCTGTGCTGGGCTCGATGCCTTCCTGACGAAGGGAGTGCGTGCCGGGGACCACCCGGTGGCCCGAGCTTTTGTCGCGGGCGAACAGATCGCTCCGCAGCAGCTCGGAGATTTCGCTGCCGCGAAGAAGGCGTCCCTGCCCGCCTATCCCTTCGCGCCGCGCCCCCATTGGGTCGCCCCGGCAGCCACCGATCCGGCAACCCCAGCGGTGGAAGCATCTGCGTCCGCCTCGGAGCCCCCCGGCCCTGAGGTTACTGCTACGGCGGTGGAGAAGAGAGTCGTCCGTGTCCTCGAAAAGCTCTTGGGCGTCGAGGAGATCGGTCCCGACGACGACTTCTTCGAGCTGGGCGGCGATTCCCTCGCCGCCGTCGACGCGGTCAGCATCTTGCACGACGCATACCAGGTCGACCTGGGTGTGGACGAGTTCGCCAACCTGCGCACCCCGCGGGCGATGAGCGCGCACGTCGCACAATTGGTCCGGGGGATGACGTCCCGCTCCGCCACTGTCCAGGTGCGCGACGGTGCGGGCCCGCACTTGTTCCTCATCTACCCAGCGGGCGGTACCAACTTCTGTTACTTCCGGCTCGCTGAGCACCTGAGGTTTGACGGACCGCTCACCGCGTTCTCCTACCCCCGGGAACTCGGCGATGGGCCGGTGACGATCCGAGAGCTCGCCAAGCTGTACATCGGGCATATGAAGGCAGTCCAGCCGGCAGGGCCCTACCGGCTCGCGGGCTACTCGTTCGGCGGCAACCTTGCCTTCGAGGTCGCGCTCCAACTGCAGCGGGATGGGGAGAAGATCTCGGGGCTGTACCTCTTTGATGCACACCCCCCTGAGGCCTACGTTGGCGAGTCCCTGACCGAGGAGGAGTTCCTGGGCGCCCTGCCGCAGATGATCGCATCGGTGATGCCGGGCACGGACATCACGCGGGACGCTGCTCCCCCGCGCACGATGGAGGAGGTGGTTGAGGTGCTCAAGGCGCGGCCCGACTGGCTCGCCTCCAGTGAGGAGGAGCTCGTGCGGTTCGTTAAGATCTGGCGCCACAACCACGAGGCGCTCAAGGGCTATTACCCGGACGGGAAGGTGGAGGGACGCGTCGTGATCTTCGATGCTGAGGAGCCGCATCCGGAGGAGGAAGTGGCCCTGCTGCGCATCAAGCTTCTCGGCAAGGACTACTGGCGGGCACACCTTGCCGACGATCCAACTGTGGTACCGGTACCCGGCAATCACTACACGATGTTCACGAACCTCGAGCTCGTACCCCGCTTGGCCGCCGCGCTCCAAGCCGAACTGGACAGGCCCAGAGCGTGAGGCCGGGAGGTGGCCAGGCATGAATCGGCCGTGGTAGAACGAAACGCAACGTTCTTACGTGCATTCGCGCGGCACCGTGGTGACTTCACCGCGGTGCCGCGCGTACGCCCTTCCAGCGCCCGAGGGATCGAGGAGCATGGGTACGAAGCGCACGCTGACGCGTATTGATGGTGATTCCGGGTCCAGCATGCGGGACCTGGAGGCCCGGCGGCGGATCCTGTCGGTCACCCATCAGATGCTCGTCACGCAGGGCTACGCACGAATGACGATTGGTGGTGTGGCGGCCAACGCCGGGGTCGGTAAGGCCACCATCTACCGCACCTGGCCGAACAAGCCCGCGCTGACCCTGGATGCCCTGCGCGAGAGATTACCCAAGGTGCCCACAGCAGACCTCGGGGACAGCCGAGCGGAGATGCTTGCCACAGCTGGCACTCTGGCGAGCCTGTTCGGGTTGTCCGAGGTCCGCTCGGCATTGCCCGGCCTGATCGCCGACTCCGCCGGGTCTCCTGATCTCGAACGGAGTCTTCAGGACAAGCTCATTGGGGAGCGCAAGAAGCTCTCCGCGCGGTGCCTCCAGCGGGCGATCGAGCGAGGTGTCCTGCCACCGGACACAGACGTTTCCATGATCCTGGACAGCTGGGCGGGTCTGATGCTGTTCCGGTGCGTGTTCTTCAGTCAGGTTCTTGACAAGTCGGACGTGGAACGCCTCGTCGACACAACATTGGCTGCGCCCCTGCAGCGTTCGGCGTGACCGCTGTGCAAGGCCGGCCGTCCACCTCTCGCGGTGAGGTGTGAGCAGGGCTCTACGGGCGGAGGGGTGCCAAATCCTCGGATCTTTGAGTTGTTCATGCCGTATGGGACTGTGTTCGAAGCATGCGCCGGAACGGATGAAGGCGACGAGGTGAGGCGCGTTCACGGTTACCATCGCCGCTGACCAGACTCGACGAGCTTGACGCCATCGCGAGGACGGTGGGGGAGCTGGCGCTGCAGTAGCCTTCGTCCGCAGCCCGGAAGGTGGAGAAGGCGGACTCGATCGAGTCCGTGGTCAGCCAGGCGGATCCGGTGCCAGGCGGGGAAGTCGTCGAAGGCCGACGGCTGTTCCTGGCGTCGGTGGAGTTTCTTGACGACTTCAGGGATTTGCGCGCTGTGGAGCTTGGCAGAACGTGGTGAGACGGTCGCCTTGGCATGCTGCCGGCCCTCGGCGTTGGAGATGCCTCGGACGGCCATCTCCGCGCCGGACTGGGCGGGGCATGGAGTCGAGGACAATGGTCGTTCCGTAAACCCACTCGTGCGGCAGAACCGGCCCAGGACTCGGACGACTCGCGGTAGCTCCGTGTCCGGCTTGCTCGGGGCGGGCGTAGGCATCGGTGGGAAGGGCGCCAGGCGGTGGGTGGTCTCAGGTCGTGGGCGAGCCAGACCAGTTTGTGGCAGCCAGTCAGCGTGCGCGAGCGGGTCTCGAGATCGAGGTGGTCGAGGGTTCCAGCGCCGACGAAGCTTTGTTGTATGGGGGTTGGGGCGCATGTCCGCACACCGGTACGAGTGCTGGCGCGGCCTGTAGCGCGCTACGTTGCTCGAATCGCATTCAGGAGGTGGTCTTGTGCTTCCAACGATGAAAGAGCACGGATGCGCGCCCGAGCACCATACGAAGACCGTGGATCAAGACGGCGTGGTGCAGGCCGAGAAGTGCGCCCGGTGCGGCTACACGCTCACGTATGGGCCAGCTCTGCCGCATCCCGGGGATGCTCCGGACCGCCGACGACGCGGACCGGACAGAAGGGAGTAGCACCATGTCATGTGTGACTCCGGGGTGTCCCGGCACGATGAACCGCGAAGATGACGATGAATGCTGGTACGAGTGCGACACCTGCCATGTGCGCATGCAGTTCCAGTGACCCTCGCATGGCGCTCCGACGCGGCCCTGTCCGCGCGCTTCCCCGAGGCGCACGGACGGGGTTCCTCCGTTGGCTGGCGACCTCGGCTTGTGCCCGCCTGCTGACTGCCGACGACGGCCGGTGCCCGATGGTGACGGCAGTCAGCAGACCGGGCCCCTGGCCGTATCCGGGGCGGCGGTCCAGCCCTCGGCCATCGTGCCGGGGCTCGCTCACTCGCCCCTCACTCGCCCCGCACCCGCGCCACCAGCTCCACCGCCGCCCCCACCGGCACCCCCGCCCCCGCCAGTACCGTCACCGCCGCCGAGCGGCCCGCCTCCTCCGGGGCCAGGACGCCGTCGTTGACGGCCTGCATCAGGCCGAAGAGCACCTGCTCGTTGGCGTACGCCAGTGCCGCCGCCGGCAGGGGTGACGTGAAGCGGCCCGCGTCCAGGCCGCGTTGGAGGAGTTCCTCGGTCTCCCGGCGGACCGGTTCCAGGCGGCGCAGGATGCCCTCGACCGTGACGCTGCGCCGGGCCATGGACACCAACAGGCGGTAGCGGTCGGCGATTTCCCAGGTGGCGAGGGTGGCGCGGGCCAGCTCCTCGGCGGGGTCGGCGGGGTCGGTCACGGCGCGGAGCGCGGCCGCGCGGGCGGCGGCGACGGAGGCGGCCGCGTCGTCGACGAGCGCCGCGACCAGCGCCTCGCGGCTGGGGAAGTGGCCGTAGACCGTGCGTCGGACGACGCCCGCCGCACGGGCGATCCGGTCCATGCTCGCCTCCGGTTCGCGGAGCAGCTCCGCGAGGGCGACGTCAAGGATGCGGCGGCGATTGGCGCTCGCTCTGCCGGTCATCGGTTCTTCACTTCTCCTCGGGCCGTCCGGCCTCACATTGTGCAATGAGGGACGCCGTTACGGCTCGGGGGCCGAGCGGTGGCCGAGGACGGGCGGCCGGACGGGGACGCGGATCAGGGCCGTCGACAAGTCCTTCGGGGCGGGGAGCGGCTGGGGTGCGTCCGGTTCCGGGGGCGGCGTGGTCCCGTCCGGGCTCAGCATCGCCAGCAGGCGTTCCGCCGTCTCCCCGTCGCCGGCGTGGCGCAGGGCCTCCGCCAGGGCCCGCGCCTCGGTCGGGGAACGGTGGACGGCGACGGCGCTCAGGAGCCAGTCGACGTCGTCCGGGCGCCCGGCCTCCCGCAGGGCCGCCACCAGCGGAGGGACGTCCGGGACGGGCCGCTGGTGGCCGGCCGCCAGGAGGATCTGGAACGCGTCGGTGTACTGCACGGCCTCCCGCAGCGCGGCCAGCACCTCCAGGACGCGCCGGGGCGGCCCGAGCCGGGCGATCGCGGTCCGCAGCTTGGTGGCGTCCACGTCCCGGTGGCCCGAGGCGAGGGCCTCCAGCACGCCGGGCACGCGACGCGCGGGCCGGTGGCGGACGACGGCGGACAGCACCGAGGCGAAGTCGGCGAACCGGCCGTCCGTGTCCAGCAGGGCCAGCACCTGCCGCACATACCCCGGCGTGTTGTCCCGTCCCACGGCGAGCGCGATGCGCTCCGCCTCCTCGGCCCGGCCCCGCGCCCGGGCCTCGGCCAGCGTGTGGACGGTCGCCAGCGGGTACGTGTCCGGGGCGGACGGACGGACGACGTGCCGCTGGTCGGGGTGGCCGTCCGGCACGCTGTCCGTCCCGTCCGGCCGGACAGGACGGACGTCCTCCGCCCGGGCCGCGAACGCCTCGAACGTCTCGCGCAGCGCCTCCAGTTCCGCCCGCGCGCGGTCCAGCTCCTCGGTCAGCTGCTTCCGGTCCGCCTCGCTGTGCGCCAGTTCCTCGGCCAGCCGCTTCCGGTCCTCGCGGGCCAGACCCAGCAGACGGGCCCCGTCGCGGGGGACGCGCGGCCCGGACGCCCCCTCGCGCAGCACCGCCAAGTCGTCCTCCAGCGAACCGAACCGGGTCAGCAGCGCCATGGTCATCTCGTGCCAGGCGTCCCGGTCCCGCTCCGCCGCGGCGGCCCGGGACACGGCGTGACGGTACGCGTCCGGGGCGGACTCCTCGTCGTCCCCGGACCCGGACGCCGGGGAGGCGGACGGTCCGCCGGTCCGCCGGGGCGCGGCGCAGTAGCGCTGCCAGGCCGGAAGTGCCGCTTCCTGTTTGCGGTTGAACCCCGCGCGGTCCCGCGAGCACACGTCCGCGACGGCCTCGATGAAGTCCCACTGCGGGTTCACGCCCGCGAGCCGCTGCGACACCGTCGTCCGGCCCGGGACGTGTCCGTCCCGGAAGTGCTCGGGCTGGAGTCTCGCGACCAGGTCCCGCACGCTCAGCCCGGCCTCGTCCACCCAGGAGCGCATCAGACGCGCGAGCTCGTCGGCATCGGCGGAGACGCCGTGCGGCGAACCCCAGCGTCCTTTCCGCCCCCCTTCCTCGGCCAACGTCCTTCTCCCGTCTTCGCCATGGCAATGGATCCCGTCCGTGCCCGTCCGGCCGACCACCCGGACCGGTGGACCAGCGGATTCCGGTGAGCGAACCTCAACGGGAAGCCGGTCACCGGGAGATCCCACGGATCTCCTACTCAAGCACGCCCCGCGCCCCCGCTGTGCACGGTCCAGGACCAATTCCGGGAGGAATCCCGGGTGTACGCAGGAATGTCGCACGAGCGAACGGGGTGGGAGGTGGCGAGGTTCCGGTTCTCGCGTGCCCGCACCGCCGTACGGCGCCGCCCGCGCCGACGCGTAGTCAACGGAGAAGAACGTGTCCCAGATCATCGACCAGCAGCACCTGGACCTGACGCGGCAATGGCTCGAAGTCGCCCTCGCGCTGCGCGTGTTCGGCCCTGATGTGTTCCGGTTGCTGCACCGCCTGCTCGCCCTCGCCGTACAGGCCGGCATCGCCGGTATCGTCGGCGGAGGCCGGCACTCGTCCGCACCGCCGCCCTCGCGCCGCTCCGCCGCCCCGCCCCCGCCGCCCTGCCGGCACGGGGACGACCATGACTGACCGCGACGACGGCGTGGTGGCCCGCCGGCCGGACGCGGAGCGGCTCTCGTACCGGGCCTTCCGCCTCGGCCGCCGCGCGGACTACCTGCGCTTCGCCCGCGCCCGGCTGGGCTCGGAGGCCGCGGCGGCGGAGGCCGTGGAGCGGGCCTTCGACGTCATCCGCGACAACTGGCCGGCGCTGCTGCGCATGGCACAGCTGGAGCGGTGCGCGTGGACGCTCCTCGTCCGCCACGTCAGGGACCTGGCCGTCCTGGAGCCGGCCGTCCGGGAGCAACCGCCCGCACGGGAGCAACTGGCCGCACGGGAACCGGCCGTCCAGGAACAGGCCCGCCGTGAACCCGCCGTCCGCGGACGGGACGCCCGGGACGGCCGGGACGCGGCCCCCCGCGACCGTCCCGCCCCCACCCCGCGCGGGGACGCCCCGTGAGCGACGGCCCGGCGCGTCACGGCCCCGGGCCGCCCGGACGAAGCCCCCCGCGTCACCCCGCCCGCAGCCACACCGTCGCCAGCGGCGGCAGCGTCAGCTCCACGCTCACCGGGTGCCCGTGCGACGGCACCGGACACGCCTTGACCGGACCGTCGTTGGCCACCCCGCCGCCGCCGTAGCGCGCCGCGTCCGTGTTGAGGCACTCCTCCCACACGGCGTGCCGGCCGGGCACGCCGAGCCGGTAGGCGTGCCGGACGACGGGGGAGAAGTTGCTCACCGCCAGCAGCGGCGGGCCGTCGTCGGCGAACCGCAGGAAGGCCAGGACGTTGTCCTCGGCCGCGTCCCCGACGACCCACGCGAAGCCCTCCGGGCGGGTGTCCCGCTCCCACAGGGCGGGCGTGGCGCGGTAGGCCGCGTTGAGGTCGCGGACCAGGTCCCGCACGCCACGGTGGTCCGCCTCGGCCGCGTACGAGGGGTCCAGCAGCCACCAGTCCGGGCCGTGCCCCTCGGACCACTCCGCCCCCTGGGCGAACTCCTGTCCCATGAAGAGCAGTTGCTTGCCGGGATGGGACCACATGAAGCCCAGGAAGGCCCGGTGGTCCGCCCGCTGCTGCCACCAGTCGCCCGGCATCTTGGAGACCAGCGACCGCTTGCCGTGCACCACCTCGTCGTGCGAGATCGGCAGGACGTAGTTCTCGCTGTACGCGTAGACCATGGCGAACGTCATCGTGCCGTGGTGGTACTTGCGGTGCACCGGCTCCTTGGTCATGTACTCCAGGGAGTCGTGCATCCAGCCCATGTTCCACTTCAGGCCGAAGCCCAGGCCGCCGAAGCCCCCGGGGCCGACGTGGTGGGTGGCCCGGGTGACCCCGTCCCAGGCGGTGGACTCCTCGGCGACGGTCACCACGCCCGGGCAGCGGCGGTAGACGGTGGCGTTCATCTCCTGGAGGAAGGCCACCGCGTCCAGGTTCTCCCGCCCGCCGTGCTCGTTGGGCGTCCACCGGCCCGGCCCGCGCGAGTAGTCGAGGTAGAGCATCGAGGCCACCGCGTCCACCCGCAGCCCGTCGACGTGGTACTCCTCGCACCAGTACACGGCGTTCGCCACCAGGAAGTTGCGCACCTCCGCGCGGCCGTAGTCGAACTCCAGCGTCCCCCAGTCCGGATGGGCCGCCCGCAGCGGGTCCCCCGGCTCGTACAGCGGACGCCCGTCGAACTCCGCCAGCGCCCAGTCGTCCCGCGGGAAGTGCGCCGGCACCCAGTCCACCAGCACCCCGATGCCCGCCCGGTGCAGCGCGTCCACCAGGAACTTGAAGTCGTCCGGCGTGCCCAGCCGGGCCGTCGGCGCGTAGAAGCCGGTGACCTGGTAGCCCCACGAGCCCCCGAAGGGATGCTCCGCCACCGGCAGGAACTCCACGTGCGTGAAGCCCAGGTCCTTGACGTACGCGGGGAGTTGCGCGGCCAGCCGCCGGTAGTCCAGCCCCGGGCGCCAGGACGGCAGGTGCACCTCGTAGACGGAGAAGGGCGCCGCGTGCGCCGGCCGCGCGCCCCTGCGGGCCATCCACGCGCCGTCCCGCCACACGTGGTGCGAGGCGTGCACCACCGAGGCGGTGGCGGGCGGCGCCTCGGTGCGCCGCGCCATCGGGTCCGCGCGCAGCGTGTGCGAGCCGTCCGGGCGCGTGATGTCGAACTTGTACAGCTCGCCCTCGCCCACCCCGGGGACGAACAGCTCCCACACCCCCGTCGCGCCCAGCGAGCGCATCGGATGGGCCGTGCCGTCCCAGTAGTTGAAGTCCCCGGCCACCCGCACCCCGAGCGCGTTCGGCGCCCACACGGTGAACCGGGTGCCGGCCACGCCCTGGTGGGTCATCGGCTCCGCCCCGAGCGCCCGCCACAGCTCCTCGTGCCGCCCCTCGCCGATCAGGTGCAGGTCCAGCTCGCCGAGGGCCGGCAGGAAGCGGTACGGGTCCTCGGCCTCCACCTCGGCGTCCGCGTAGACCACGTGCAGCCGGTACTCCGGGACGTCCCCGACCGGCAGCAGCCCGGCGAAGAACCCGTCCCCCTCGGGCAGCAGCGCGGCCCGCAGCCCTTCGGCGACGACGGTCACCGACCGGGCGTGCGGCCGCAGCGCCCGGATCGCGACACCGCCCGCCGCCGGGTGCGC
>NZ_JAEAMR010000004.1:215659-237718 GCF_015999245.1 Streptomyces sp. AV19
GGGCGGGGGGGGCCCCGGGGCCGCCCGCCCGGCCGACCGCCGCGGCGTAGTCGAACGAGCGGAGCATGCCCGCGACGTCCTGCTCGACGGGCTGCGGCCGGCGGCGCTCGGCGAGCGGCCGGGCCGGCTCGCCCTCGAAGTCGATCAGCGACCAGCGGCCGTCGGCGGCCGTGCGCAGCGCCTGTCCCAGGTGCAGGTCGCCGTGGACGCGCTGGGCCCGCCGGGAGGTGACGGCGGCGTGGTGCGCGGTCAGTTCGTCGTACGCGGTGCGCAGCGCGCGGCGGTAGGGGCGCAGGGCCGGGACGGCCTCGGCGGCGGCGTCGAGGCGCCGGTGCATGGCGTCGGCGATGCGGGCGAGGCGCTCGTGGTGCAGGACGGTGGTGGGCAGGGCGGTGGCGAGGGCGTGGTGGACCTCGGCGGTGGCGTGGCCGAGGGCGCGGGCGGAGACGGTGAAGCCGGCGCCGGCGGCGAGGGCACCGAGGGCGAGCTGCCAGCCGTCGGCGGAGCCGGGCAGATAGGGCTGGAGGATGCCGAGCGTCATCGGCTCGCCGCCGTCGGGGGCGTCGGCCTCGAACCAGGCGGCGGGGGCGGGGACCCGGGTGCAGCCGGCGCGGGCGAGGGCCCTGGGGAGTTCGAGGTCGGGGTTGATGCCGGGGCCGACGCGGCGGAAGAGCTTGAGGATGAACGTATCGCCGTACACCACCGAGGAGTTGGACTGCTCGGCGCCCAGCGGCCGGGGGGCGAGCCCGGCGGGGATCCCGGCGTCCGGCTCGCGGCCGAAGCGCAGCGGCCCCAGGCGTCCCGGGACGCGCAGCCGTTCCAGCAGGAGGGCGGCGAGGCGGGGGTCGGCGAGCCCCTCGTAGACGGCGCGGCCGCGCAGCGGGCCGTCGTCGGGGCGGCCGATGAGGGCGGGGGCCAGCCGGTGCGGCAGCAGATCCTGGACGCCGAGCAGCAGTTGGTAGCAGTCGTCGGCGCCGGTGGCGGGCTGGTGGGCGCGCACCAGCAGGTGGAGCAGGCCGGGGGCGGCGCCGCCGGCCTGCAGGATCTCGGCCGCGGCGACCGGGGTGAAGCCGGTGACGGGGCTGCCCTTGCCGGCGAACCAGCGCTGCCGGGGCAGCCACTGGGCGAGCAGCGGGGCGAGCGAGGGCAGCAGGCCCGGGCCGGACGGCGGTGGCCCCGGGCTCGCCGTCCGGTGGGGGGCCTCGCGGCGGGGCGGTGCGGCGTCCGACATGGCGTCGTGTCCTTTCCCCGGGGCACACGACGGATGGGGCACGGTGTCCCGGATTGCGGCTTTGGCCAGTGTGCGGTGCGTGGGGGTTCCCCCGCCGAAGGCGGCGGGAGTGTCTCGCCAGGATCGTCCGTGCGGCACTGCCTTTTTCCGGGGGCCAACCCCCGGACCCGGCCGACTGTGTCTTCCCGGGGGCCAACCCCCAGACCCCCGGCCGACTGTGTCTTCCCGGGGGCCAACCCCCGGTCCCCCGGCCGACTGCATCCTCCCGGGGGCCAACCCCCGGTCCCCCGGCCGGAATCACGGGCCCACCAGGTGCGCCGGACGGGAAACCCGGGGCGAGCCATAGTAAGGAGCGTGCCCCGGGCCCGGGTGGGGAAACCGCCGTGCGCGTCGGCCCGGGCCGCCGCGCACGAAGCGGTCGGTGAAGCGGTCGGTGAAGCGGTCGGTCAGGCCCCGGCGGCCGGCGCCGTGCGGCGCAGCCGGAACCAGTAGAAGCCGTGCCCCGCCAGCGTCAGCAGATACGGCAGTTCGCCGATGGCCGGGAAGCGGACGCCACCGATGAGCTCCACCGGATGACGGCCGTTGAAGGCGCGCAGATCGAGCTCGGTCGGCTGTGCGAAGCGGGAGAAATTGTTCACGCACAGGACCAGGTCGTCCGTCCCGTCCCGCTGGGGGGCCTCCCGCAGGAAGGCCAGCACCGCCGGGTTGCTGGAGGGGAGTTCGGTGTACGAGCCGATCCCGAACGCGTGGTTCTGCTTGCGGATCTCGATCATCCGCCGCGTCCAGTGCAGCAGCGAGGACGGACTGCTCATCGCCGCCTCGACATTGGTGACCTGGTAGCCGTAGACCGGGTCCATGATGGTCGGCAGGAACAGCCGCCCCGGGTCGCAGGAGGAGAACCCGGCGTTGCGGTCGGGCGTCCACTGCATCGGCGTCCGCACGCCGTCGCGGTCGCCGAGCCAGATGTTGTCGCCCATGCCGATCTCGTCGCCGTAGTAGAGGATCGGCGAGCCGGGCAGCGACAGCAGCAGCGCGGTGAACAGCTCGATCTGGTTGCGGTCGTTGTCGAGCAGCGGGGCCAGTCGGCGCCGGATGCCGATGTTGGCACGCATCCGCGGATCCTTGGCGTACTCCGCGTACATGTAGTCGCGTTCCTCGTCGGTCACCATCTCCAGCGTCAACTCGTCGTGGTTGCGCAGGAAGATGCCCCACTGGCAGCCCGAGGGGATGGCCGGGGTCTTGGCGAGGACCTCGGAGACCGGGTAGCGCGACTCGCGGCGCACGGCCATGAAGATCCGCGGCATGACGGGGAAGTGGAACGCCATGTGGCACTCGTCGCCGCCCCGGGCGTAGTCGCCGAAGTAGTCGACCACGTCCTCCGGCCACTGGTTGGCCTCGGCCAGCAGCACCGTGTCCGGGTAGTGGGCGTCGATCTCGGCGCGCACCCGCTTGAGGAATTCGTGCGAGCGCGGCAGGTTCTCGCAGTTGGTGCCCTCCTCGGCGAAGAGGTAGGGGACCGCGTCCAGCCGGAAGCCGTCGATGCCCAGGTCCAGCCAGAACCGCAGGGCCGCGAGGATCTCCTCCTGGACCGCCGGGTTCTCGTAGTTGAGGTCCGGCTGGTGGGAGAAGAACCGGTGCCAGTAGTACTGCTTGCGGACCGGGTCGAAGGTCCAGTTGGACGTCTCGGTGTCGATGAAGATGATCCGCGCGTCCTGGTACTGCTTGTCGTCGTCGGCCCAGACGTAGTAGTCGCCGTACGGGCCCTCGGGATCGGTGCGGGACTGCTGGAACCAGTCGTGCTGATCGCTCGTATGGTTCATGACAAAGTCGATGATGACGCGCATCCCGCGCTGGTGGGCCGCGTCCACGAACTCCACGAAGTCCGCCAGGTCACCGAACTCCGGCAGGACGGAGGTGTAGTCCGAGACGTCGTACCCGCCGTCGCGCAGCGGCGACTGGAAGAACGGCGGCAGCCACAGGCAGTCGACGCCGAGCCACTGCAGATAGTCCAGCTTGGCCGTCAGCCCCTTCAGGTCCCCGATGCCGTCGCCGTCGCTGTCCTGGAAGGACCGTACGAGGACCTCGTAGAACACCGCGCGCTTGAACCAGTCGGGATCCCGGTCCTTCGCGGGAGTGTCCTCGAACATGTCCGGTACGGGCTCATTGACGATCATGGTGTGGGTGACCCTCCGATCGGTGAGGACGGTCGCAGCGAGAACACGTGCGCGGGCGCGATCGAGCGGCCCGGCTCAAGGCGCACATAGTTGTCCCTGCCCCAGTGATAGGTCTCGCCGGTGAGCTCGTCGCGCACCGGGACGGACTCGTGCCAGTCGAGGCCGAGATCCGGCATGTCCAACGAGACCGTCGCTTCCTGGGTGTGGTGGGGGTCGAGGTTGACGACCGTGAGGACGCAGTCGCCGCAGGGGCCGCCGGTGCGCTTGGAGTAGGCGATGACCGCGTCGTTGTCGACGTGGTGGAAACGCAGGTTGCGCAGGCGGCGCAGAGCCGGGTGCCGTCGCCGCAGCCGGTTGAGCACGGTGATCAGGGGAGCCAGGCTGCGCCCTTCGCGCTCGGCCGACTCCCAGTCGCGCGGCCGCAGTTGGTATTTCTCGGAATCCAGGTACTCCTCGCTCCCCGGGTGCGCGGGGACGTTCTCGCACAGCTCGTAGCCGGCGTAGACGCCCCACGACGGGGAGAGCGTGGCGGCGAGCACGGCCCGGATCTCGAAGGCCGCCCGGCCGCCCTCCTGGAGGTAGGCGTGCAGGATGTCGGGGGTGTTGACGAAGAGGTTGGGACGCATCACCGCCGCCGATTCGCGCGACAGCTCCGTGAGGTAACCGGTCAGCTCCTGCTTGGTGTTGCGCCAGGTGAAATAGGTGTAGGACTGCTGGAAGCCGATCGCGCCGAGCGTGCGCATCATCGCCGGCCGGGTGAACGCCTCGGCCAGGAACACCACATCGGGATCGGTACGGCCGATGTCCGCGATGACCTTCTCCCAGAAGACCACCGGCTTGGTGTGCGGATTGTCCACCCGGAAGATGCGCACACCGTGGCCCATCCACAGCCGCAGCAGCCGCAGCGTCTCCCGCACCAGGCCGTCGAAGTCGGCGTCGAAGGCGAGGGGGTAGATGTCCTGGTACTTCTTGGGCGGGTTCTCCGCGTACGCGATGGAGCCGTCCGCCCGGTGGTGGAACCACTCCGGGTGCTTGTCCACCCAGGGGTGGTCCGGGGAGCACTGCAGGGCGAAGTCGAGGGCGACCTCCATGCGCAGCTCGCGTGCCCGGGCCACGAAGTGGTCGAAGTCCTCGAAGGTGCCCAGGTCCGGGTGGATCGCGTCGTGCCCGCCGTCCGCCGAACCGATCGCCCAGGGGCTGCCCACGTCGTACGGGCCCGCGCTCAGGGCGTTGTTGGGACCCTTGCGGAACGAGGTGCCGATGGGGTGGACCGGCGGGAGGTAGACGACGTCGAAGCCCATCGCCGCCACGGCCGGCAGCCGCTTCGCCGCCGTGCGCAGCGTCCCCGTGCGCGGCGGGCGGCCCTCCTCGGCGACGGCGCCCTCCGAGCGCGGGAACAGCTCGTACCACGAGCCGTACAGCGCCCGTTCGCGCTCCACCAGCAGCGGCACCGGACGCGTCGTCGTCACCAGCTCGCGCAGCGGATGCTCCGCCAGGGCGGCGGAGACGGCGGGGGCCAGCGCCGCCGCGAGGCGGTCGGCGACCGGGCGGTGCGCGTCCCGCAGGGCGTCGACCGCGGCGAGCACGGCCTCCCGGCCCCCGTTCTTGGGCACCCCGCCGGCCGCCCGCTCGTACAGCCGGGCGCCCTCCTCCAGCACCAGATCCGTGTCGATCCCCGCCGGGATCTTGACCCGGGCCGCGTGCCGCCACGAGGAGACCGGGTCGCTCCACGCCTCCACCGCGTACGTCCAGCGGCCCTCCGCGTCCGGGGTCACCTCGGCGCCCCAGCGGTCGGTGCCCGGCGCCAGTTCGCGCATCGGCGTCCAGGGGCCGCACCGGCCCGTCGCGTCCCGCAGCACCACATTGGCGCCCACCGCGTCGTGGCCCTCGCGGAAGACCGTCGCGGTGACCTCGAAGGACTCGCCGACCACTGCCTTCGCGGGTCTGCGGCCGCAGTCCACGAGCGGGGCGAGGTCCAGGACGGGAATGCGACCGATCATGCAATCACCTGGGTTCCGAGGAAAACCGGAGGCAAGGCCCGGAAGCTGACGTGGGATCTGGCGCGTTCTGTTCTTTCTAGCCGCTGCCCCGGCGACCGGCCGGACGCGGGCATGAGTACACCTGCCCGCGTTCACCCGGGTGGGCGGCGGAAAACCTGAAGAGCGGGAAAAGCGGAATCACACAAGAGGTCTTTCCGGGGTCGGGCGGGGTCGGGGGGAGGTCCCGTACACCCGTGGAGCTTTCCCACCCGGCCCTGGCGGGCATGCCCGCACCGCCCGGCCTACCGGTGCGTAGTTCCCCTGGTACCGCCCGGCGCAGGCGGCGGGACCTCCGTCACTCGTAGGGAGTCTCCCCGCTGGGCCGATCGTGTGCAATGTGACGAAAGGGGGTAGGCGACGGCCGGATGGGGGAACGGCGTCCCGGCCCGGCCTTCGAAGGCCGTAGCGACATCTGGCCTTCGAACACCCTGGTGTAGTCGGGACGTATTTCTCCCTCGTACCGGCGCATCAGCGCACGGTCGGCCTCTGGCGGTCGTGTTCCACGCGCGGCGCCGGTGCCGTCAGGGTGGAAGTCAGCAGCCGCAGCGCCGCCTCCGACGGCGAGCCCGGCTCGGCGCTGTACGCCAGCACCGACTGCGCCGCCCCCTCCGCGGCCGGCGCCCGCAGCATCTCGTACGAGAGGGTCATGGCACCCACCAGCGGATGGTGGAAGTCCTTCGTCCCGCTCGTGCACGACAGCACCTTGTGCCGCGCCCACAACGCCGTGAACTCCGGGCTCTTCATGCACAGTTCACCGATCAGCTCGGCCAGCGCCCGGTCCTCCGGGTGCTCCCCGGCCTCCAGCCGCAGCGCCGCCACCGCCCGCCGGGCCTCCAGCTCCCACCGCGGGTACAGCTCCCGCGCGTGCGGGTCCAGGAACAGCATCCGCTGGGCGTTGGGCCGCGTCGCCGGCCGCTCCGGGGCGTCCGCCGCCAGGTGGCCGCCCGTCAGCGCGTGCCCCAGCGCGTTCCAGTGCAGGACGTCGTAGCGGTGGTCCAGGACGACCACCGGGACCTCGCCCATCGCCTCGGCCAGCTGACGCACCCCGGGCCGCACGCCCGCCGGGCGGGGAGCGGGACGCCGGGTCGCCCGGCCGGGCCGGGCCAGGTTCCGCAGGTGCGCGTGCTCGTCCGCGTCCAGCCGCAGCGCCCGCGCCAGCGCGTCCAGCACCCCGTCCGAGGCGTTGACCGACTGCCCCTGCTCCAGCCGGGTGTAGTACGCCGTGCTCACCCCGGCCAGCAGCGCCAGCTCCTCCCGCCGGAGCCCCGGCACCCTGCGCTGCCCTCCGTACGACGGCAGCCCCACGTCCTCGGGGCGCAGCAGGGCGCGCCGGGTGCGCAGGAAGTTCCCCAGTTCGGCGGGAGTGTCCATGGGACCGGAGGTGTGCGGGGGACCGGATGCGTGCAGGGGACCGGATGTGTGCATGGGCCACAGTCAACCGTGAACGGGCCCGTTCCCGCCTGCCCCTGCCAGGGTCAGGCAGAACAGGGTCGGGCAGAAGCGGGCACTTGGCGTCTTGGGCCGCGACCGCGGTCCCGCGCCGCTACCGTCGTCCACGTGAAGGCCATTCGTCGATTCAGCGTGCGCCCCGTCCTTCCGGAGCCCCTACGACCGCTCAGCGAGCTGGCGCGCAATCTGCGCTGGTCCTGGCACCCCGAGACCCGTGAGCTGTTCCAGAACCTCGACCCCGGGGGATGGCGGGACGCCGACGGCGACCCGCTGCGGCTGCTGGGCGCCGTGCCCGCCGCCCGGCTCGCCGCCCTCGCCGAGGACCGCCGCTTCCGCCGGCGCCTCGCGGCCGCGGCCGACGACCTGCACGACTACCTCACCGGCCACCGCTGGTACCAGGAGCAGCCCGCCGGACTGCCGGCCGCGATCGCCTACTTCTCGCCCGAATTCGGCATCACCGCCGCCCTGCCGCAGTACAGCGGCGGCCTCGGCATCCTCGCCGGCGACCACCTGAAGTCCGCCAGCGACCTCGGCCTCCCGCTCGTCGGCGTCGGACTGCTCTACCGCCACGGCTACTTCCGGCAGTCCCTCTCCCGCGAGGGCTGGCAGCAGGAGCACTACCCGCTGCTCGACCCCAACGAGCTCCCGCTGACCCTGCTGCGCGAGGACGACGGCGCGCCCAGCGTCGTCTCCCTCGCCCTGCCCGGCGGCCGCTCCCTGCACGCCCACATCTGGAAGGCCGAGGTCGGCCGGGTGCCGCTGCTGCTGCTCGACTCCGACGTCGAGGAGAACGCCAGCGGCGAGCGCGACGTCACCGACCGCCTCTACGGCGGGGGCAGCGAGCACCGGCTGCTCCAGGAGATGCTGCTGGGCATCGGCGGCGTCCGCGCCGTGCGCGCCTACTGCCGGCTCACCGGCCACCCGGCGCCCGAGGTCTTCCACACCAACGAGGGGCACGCGGGCTTCCTCGGCCTGGAACGCATCCGCGAACTCGCGGCGAACGGGCTGGACTTCGACGCGGCCCTGGAGAGCGTCCGGGCCGGCGCCGTCTTCACCACCCACACCCCCGTGCCGGCCGGCATCGACCGCTTCGACCGCGGCCTGGTCGCCCGCCACTTCGCCGACGACGCCGAACTCCCCGGCATCGACCCGGACCGGGTCCTCGCCCTGGGCGCCGAGGACTACCCCGGCGGCGACCCGGCCCTGTTCAACATGGCCGTCATGGGCCTGCGCCTGGCCCAGCGCGCCAATGGCGTCTCCACCCTCCACGGCCAGGTCAGCCGTCAGATGTTCGCCGGCCTCTGGCCCGGCTTCGACTCCGACGAGGTGCCGATCGGCGCCATCACCAACGGTGTGCACGCCCCCACCTGGGTGGCCCCCGAGGTCTTCCGCCTCGGCGCCCGCCGGGTCGGCGCCGGCCGCACCGAGGACGCGCTGACCCTGGGCGGCTCCGACCGCTGGGACTCCATCGTCGGCATCTCCGACGCCGACATCTGGGAGCTCCGCCGCACCCTGCGCGAACAGCTCGTCGAGGAGGTGCGCGAGAGGCTGCGCGCCTCCTGGCGCGAGCGCGGCGCCGGCACCGCCGAACTCGGCTGGATCGACGGGGTGCTCGACCCCGACGTCCTCACCATCGGCTTCGCCCGCCGCGTCCCCTCCTACAAGCGGCTGACCCTGATGCTCCGCGACCGCGAGCGCCTCACCCGGCTGCTCCTGGACCCCGAGCGCCCGGTCCAGATCGTCGTCGCGGGCAAGGCCCACCCGGCGGACGACGGCGGCAAGCGCCTCGTCCAGGAGCTCGTCCGCTTCGCCGACGACCCGGCCGTCCGCCACCGCGTCGTCTTCCTCCCCGACTACGGCATGGCCATGGCCCAGAAGCTCTACCCCGGCTGTGACGTCTGGCTCAACAACCCCCTCCGCCCCCTGGAGGCGTGCGGCACCTCCGGCATGAAGGCCGCCCTCAACGGCTGTCTCAACCTCTCGGTCCTGGACGGCTGGTGGGACGAGTGGTACGAGCCGGACTTCGGCTGGGCCATCCCCACCGCGGACGGCTCCGGCACGGACGAGGAGCGCCGCGACGACCTGGAGGCGGCGGCCCTCTACGACCTGCTCACCGACCGCGTCGCCCCGCGCTTCTACGACCGCGGACCGGACGGCCTGCCCGGCCGCTGGATCGAGATGGTCCGCGGCACACTGGCCTCGCTCGGCCCCAAGGTCCTCGCCGGCCGCATGGTCCGCGAGTACGTCGGCCGCCTCTACCACCCGGCCGCCGAGGCCCAGCGCGCGCTGACCCCCGACGCGGCCCGCGAGCTCGCCGCCTGGAAGTCCCGCGTCCGCGCCGCGTGGCCGGGCGTCGCCGTGGACCACGTCGAGACCGTCTCCGACGGCCCGTTGAACGGCACGGCCGAGCTCGGCTCCACCGTCACCCTGCGGGTCTCCGTCGCCCTCGGCGGCCTCGACCCCTCCGATGTCGAGGTCCAGGCGCTGGCCGGGAGGGTGGACGCGGCCGACCGCCTGACCAGCACCTCGGCCTTCCCCCTGAAGCCCGCCGCGGCCCCCGCCCTGGACGGCCGCCTCCTCTACGAGGGCTCCCTCACCTTCGACCGCACGGGGCCCTTCGGCTACACGGTCCGCATCCTCCCCGCCCACCGACTGCTGGCGCAGGGCGCGGAGATGGGCCTGGTGGCGGTACCGGCGGAGGCTTCGGGGGAGGCGGCGGGGGTGCTGATGCGGTAGCCGACGCGGGGCGGGTGGTCAGGGCCGGGGCACCGCTACTTCTTCCGCATCGCCGCCGTCTGCGCCATCCCCGGCAGGAAGTCCGTGAACAACTCGTGCACCTCGTGGACGAGCGGCCGCAGGACGCGGAAGCGGGCCAGGGAGACGCCCCGGGCAGTCAACCTGGCCCCCCGCCCCGCCAGCCGCAGACTCCGCTCACGCCCGGGCGACCGGTCGAACACCCAGTACAGCACCAGCCCCATCTGCGACAGCCACATCAACTCCGGCAGCACCTCCGCCAACTCCGCCGGAACCTTCGCCTTCGAGCCCGCCAGCACCTCGCGGTGCACATCGATGGCCGCCTCACGGGCGTGCTCCGACTCGGCCGAGAAGGGACTGAGCGGGCTTTCCGGATCGGCGGCGTTCTTGAAGAACTGGGCCGCGAACTCGTGGTACGGCGCCGCGATCTCCAGCCACGCCCGCAGCACCCCGGCCAGCCGCGCCTCCAGGTCCGTCTCCCGGTCGAGGACGTCGCGGACCGCCGCCCGGTGCTCGGCGGCGATCCGGTCGTAGAAGCCCTGGATGAGGTGTTCCTTGCCGGCGAAGTAGTAGTACGCGTTGCCGACGGAGACCCCGGCCTCCTTGGCGATGGCCCGCATCGTGGTCCTGTCGTAGCCCCGCTCCTGGAACAACCGCATCGCGGTCTCCAGGATCAGGGTGCGGGTCTGCTCGCTCTTGGCCTTCGCCGGCTGGGGCTCGTTCTCTGCTGGCACGGTCAGAGCCTAATCGGGCACGGCGCAGGTGCTGTCGCAGCCCGCTACCGGGTCGTACACCCTCCGCTCGCCGAGCCGCCGCCGCAGCTGCGCCTCGCGGTACTTCGCCGCGGTGAGTACCGCGTTGCGGGCGAGGCGCATCCCGGACGGGGTGCTGAGCCGGTGGGCCAGCGGCCGGTAGCTGTCCAGCGCCCAGAGGCACACCACCCAGGCGGCGGCTCCCCGGTACACCTGCCCGCCGTCCCCGACCACCGTGATCTCTTCCAGTGTGGCCGCGTGGTCGAGGCCCGGCAGGCTCCGCCTGGCCTCCCGCGAACCCGCCGGCACCAGCTCCAGCGGCACCAACTGCCGCTGCCGGACCAGCCAGTCGCGCACGAACGCGCACAGCGGGCACCGCGCGTCGTACAGCACGGTCAGCCGGCGGACGGCCGGGACGTCCCCTCCGGCGTCCCGGTCGCCTCCGACGACGGCGGTCGCCGTCATCCCTGCACCTGCGTGTACGCCTGCGGCAGCACCGGCGGGTTCTGCTCGCGTTCCAGCAGCCCGCGCCGGCGGAACTTGTTGAGCGCGAAGACGTTGCCCAGGTGCATCAGACCGAGCACGAGCAGCACTACCCCGAGCTGACGCGAGAGCGCCTCGAACACCCCGCGGGTGTTGCCGATCGTGCCGTCATCGCGCAGATACAACGCGATGAATCCCAGGTTCACCAGGTAGAACCCGACCACCAGCAGGTGGTTGACGGCGTCCGCCAGCTTCTCGTTCCCGTGCAGCACGTCCGCGAGAAACACCCGCCCGTTCCGGCTGAGGGTGCGGGCCACCCAGACGGTAAGGCCGATGCTGACGGCGAGGTAGATGACGTAGGAGACGACGGTGAGGTCCAAGGTCCTCACTCCTTCTTGAACGCGTTCAAAAACTGCTGACGGCTGTGACTGTAGACCTGTTTTTGAACGCGTTCAAGTGGACTGCCCCGCATCGCTTGATGAGGTGTTCAGTGCCAGGCGACGCGGGACCTTGCGGGAGCCGCCGCGACCGGCGCGCCGACCCTGTGCCGCCCCGCGAGCGTCTCGTTGCCGGGAGACGGTCACGTCGGGGCGACGAGTCGGCGCGCCTCCCCGGTTTATGCAATGACGCGCATAGTCGCGTTCCTGCATGGACGGCCCACCCGCCGCGCTCGTACTGTCATGACAACTGGCCCGCAGGGGGTCTGAGTTAGGGGGTTCGTGACGTGGCTCGCGAAGAACTGACCCGGCTGACCGGCAGCGGAAACGGCAACTGCAACAACGACGACTGCCCCAACGTGTACCGCACGGCCACCGGATCCTTCCTGGTTCAGGGCGAGGCATCCGACGCCTTCAAGCCCCCGGCGGGGGAAGGGATCGTGGAGATCCCCGAGAGCGTGCTGAGGGAGGCTTTCCGTGTTCTTGGATGGTGAGAACTGGACGGCGAAGGTCCAGGGCTTCAAGCGGGAGGCGTGGCGGCTTGAGACACTTCCCTGGTACAGGGTGCCCGGCGAAGACGGTGACATCCGCGACTTCTTGGCCGGGCACCGAATCGATCCACAGAACTACTCCTCCGGGTACACGGAGGGCCTGCGCAGGATCAGGGCGGAGGGAAGGTCCAAGGGGCGCGTTCACATCGTCACACGACCTCTGACGGACTACCTCCGCTTTGAGTTCATGTACTACGAGGTTCATTCTCTGGCCGGGGATGACATTCGCATCCTCGATGTGACCGACCGGCCCAACCCCCTGGAAGGGGTGCAGGACTTCTGGCTGTTCGACAAGACAGAAGTAGTCCTCATGAACTACGAGGCGGACGGCACTCAGATCAGCCGGGAACTCTACGAGGGTGACCCAGCCCCGTACATCGAATACCAGCGCGTCGGACTCGCGGAATCGGTGCCGCTCAAGGAGTACGTGAACGGTGGCCATCGAGCCTGACCGGCTGGACCAGTCGGGACGTGAACTAGCGGCCATCCTCAAGCGTCTCCGCAAACAAGCCGGGCTCTCAGGGGTCCGGCTTGCCGCGCGTTGCAACATGTCCCAATCCAAGATCAGCCGGATTGAGGGCAACAAGAGTCGTCCGTCACTGCTGGATGTGGAACAGCTCCTCCGGGGTCTCCATGCATCCCCTGCCGTTGCGGCCGAGGTGATGGCCCTGGCCAGGATCGCTCAGACGGAGTGGCAGGACGGGAGGGCGCTCCGAAGGAAAGGGCTCGACAAGAAGCAGGTGCAACTGGCCGGCCTTGAGGCATCGTCCACGACTTTCCGGTACTTCCTGCTGTCCATGATCACGGGACTTCTGGCCACACCTGAATACATCCGTTCCAGTCTGGCTCAGGCTCCATCGGAGCAACAGGCCAAAGCCGTTGCCATGAAGCTCGACCGCCAAAGGGTTCTGTTCGACCGGTCCAAGCGTTTCACTTTCATTCTGACCGAGCAGGCTGTCAGGTATCCGCTCATCCCGCCTGATGAACTGGCGTTGCAGATCGACCGGCTGGCCTCTCTCACGCATCAGCCGAACATCCGGCTCGGCGTAATCCCCATGGGAGTTCACTTCACCTCCGGGGCGTTGAACACGTTCACGGTTTATGACGAGACTCTGGCGACCGCTGAACTCGATCTGGGGGCGATCGTGTTCCGTGACGGCCGGGACGTGCAGGACCTGATTCTCCGGTTCACCAGGTATGAAGATCACGCACTTTTCGGAGAGCAAGCCAGGGAAAAGCTCACGGAGTGGGCGGCTGTCTGCCGATCATGATCTTTAACCCAAGGCGTGCATAAAACTGGCCTCGTCGGCTCGCCAGTCCCACGATGTGCCAATGACCACGGACATCGAAGCAGCCGCACAGCAAGCCGACGCCTTCCTGGCAGGCAAGAGGAAAGCCGACGACATGGCTTTCATGCTGGGTCGTGTGCTGGCGGAGATGGGCGTCAGGGTCGGCGACAGGGACTCGTGGCCGCAACTCACGGGCCGCGCCTCCCTCTCCGGAGAGCCGTACGTGTACCTGGGTACGGTGCCGATGGCCACGGCACGGAAGCTGACCGATGTCCTGATCTACGCGGAGTCGGTGAAGCGGAGCCGGTGGGATCAGCGCGGCTCCGGTCACGACGCCGGGCGAGGCGCCCGTACCCACCTCGATCAGGAAGGCTCGTCATGACCGACCTGTACAGCCTGAATCTCGTCGGCGCCCGGGGCGGCCTGTGCCGGGGCAGTGGTGACGCCCGTGGCGAGGAGGGCGGCGACGGTGGCCGTGCCGACGGCGGCGGTGGGACGGGGCACGCGGGGAACTCCTGATCGATGGCGGGGAAAAACGACGGCGAGCGGCCGCCCGGAGGAGTTCCGGGCAACCGCTCGCCGCAGTGGGCTACTTGACGTTCACGCCGTCCCAGGCCGCCTGGACCGACTTGTACTGGCCGCTCTTGGTGCCGTACAGGTCCCGCGCCGCCTTCAGGGTCGCGGAGCGCGCGCCCTTGAAGTTGGTGGTGGAGGTCATGTAGCGGGTGAGGGCCTTGTACCAGATCTTCTCGGCGGTGCCGCGGCCGATGCCGCGGACCTTCTTGTTGCCCCAGGTCGGGCTGTTGTAGGTGACGCCGTTGATCTTCTTCTTGCCGCTGCCCTCGGCGAGCAGGTAGAAGAAGTGGTTGGCCACGCCCGAGGAGTAGTGGACGTCGAGCTTGCCGACGTTCTTGCTCCAGTAGTTGGCCGAGTGGCCGTCCTTGCTGGGCTTGTCCATGTAGCGCAGCGGCTTGCGGTCGCCGCGGAAGTTGATCTGCTCGCCGATGAGGTAGTTGCCGCGCGCCTTCTTGTTCTTGGCGTAGAACTCGACGGCGCTGCCGAAGATGTCCGAGGTGGCCTCGTTCAGGCCGCCGGACTCGCCCTTGTAGCGCAGCTTCGCGGTGGCCGAGGTGACGCCGTGGGTCATCTCGTGGCCGGCCACGTCCAGGGACGTGAGCGGGTTGTTGTTGCCGCGGCCGTCGCCGTAGACCATGCAGAAGCAGGAGTCGGACCAGAAGGCGTTCTTGTAGTTCTGGCCGAAGTGCACGAAGGAGTTGGCGGCCTTGCCGTTGCCCTTGATGCCCTTGCGCTTGTGGACGTTCTTGTAGTAGTCCCAGGTCTTGGCGGCGCCGTACTGGGCGTCCACGGCGGCCGTCTGGCCGTTGCTCTGCCTGCCGTTGCCCCAGACGTCACGGGAGTTGGCGAAGGCGGGGAAGTTGCTGCCGCCGTTCTTGTTCTTGGCGTGGTAAGTGACGTGCCCGCCGCGCGACTTGTCCTGCATGTAGAACTTGCCGCCGGCCTTCACGGAGCCGACCGCCACCTTGCCGTTGTACTGGCCGGTGCCGGAGCCCGTCTCGATGGCCTCGTACTCGTCCAGCGTCTTGCCGGTCGTCGCGTCGGTGACCAGGTGCCGCTCGCTGGGCGTGCCGTCCTTCTGGACACCGGCGATGACGCTCTCGTAGGCCAGGAGGGGCTTGCCCTCGGCCGCCCAGATGACCTTGCGGGGAGCCTGGTTGCGGACGAACGTGCCGATGCCGTCGAGGTTCCCGGCGTCCAGGGAGCGGCCGGCGGTGATCGGGGCCGGGAGCTTCGCCTTGGTGGTGGGGACCTTGATGGTCTCCTCGGTGGCCTTGGTGACGTCCTCGACCTTGCCGCGGGCCGACTTCTGGACGACCACGTCGCCGCCGATGACCGGCAGGCCCTCGTAGGTCCGCTCGTAGCGGACGTGGACGGTGCCGTCCTCGTCGACGATCGTGCCGCGCTCGACGAGCTTCTCCTTGGCGCCGAGGCCCAGGGCCTTGGCGGGGTCCTCGGCGCCGGCGGCCTGGGCCGGGACGGCGGTGAAGCCGGCGGCGAGCAGGGCGGCGGCGATGGTGGCCGCGCTCGCCGCGACGGCGGGACGACGGGCTATTCGGGTGTGGCGCACACAAGCTCCTGGCAGGTGAGGGTGCCGGTCGCGGCGGTCGCGACCGAGCGTCAGTTTGCTCGAACCCGCGTGCGCTTTCCTGTGAATTTCGAGGCGCGTGTGGCTGCGGTTTGGTAAAGATTCGCTGAAGTTTTTGGATCTGACGGTCAATTGGGGCGAATTGCTCATTCCGCTTGGGCTTGGGCTTGGGCACGCGAAGGCGCCGCCCGGGGGAGTCCGCGCTCACCCCGGGCGGCGCCCGGTCCAGTCGTTCTCAGGAAGTCACGGCGTCAGAAGGTCAGCCGCCACTTGTCGATCTGCCCCGAGTCACCGGAGTACACGTCCCGGACCTGGAGCTTCCAGGTGCCGCCGGCCGCCACGCCGGAGGCGTCCACGGTGTACGTCTCGCTGACGTCCGCGTCGGAGTCCCAGGCGTCGGAGTCCTTCAGGCGCCAGGTCTTCCCGTCGGGGGCCACCAGGTCGACCGTCAGGTCGCCGCGGTAGGAGTGGGTGATGTTGACGTCCGCCTTCAGCGCCGACGAGCCGTTGCCGCTGCGGGTGACGACGATGGGCGAGGTGACGGCCGCGCCCGCGTCGGGGATGGCCACCGCGGTGCCGTTCTCGAAGACGCTGTCCCCGCCGGTGGTGTTGACGGTCCACTTGAAGGATGCCGAACCGGTCTTGCCGGCGCCGTCCTTGGCCGTCACCGTCACATTGCTGGTGCCGGTGGCGGTCGGGGTGCCGGAGACCAGACCGGTCGAGGAGTTGATCGTCAGGCCGGCCGGCAGCCCGGTGGCGGACCAGGTCAGCGTGCCGGTGGTGCCCGTCGCCTTGAGCTGGAGCGAGACGGCCTTGTCGACGACGCTGGTCTGGTCGCCGGGGCTGGTCACCGAGACGCCGGTGGTGGCGCGGCTGCCGACGTTGATGCCGGCCCAGGCGTTGGCCACGTTGTTGTATGTCTCGCTGCCCACGCCGAACAGCTCGCCGGCCGCCCACAGCGTGGCGTCCCGCGCGCCCGCGTAGTTGGTGTTGGAGCGCATCCGCTCGGTCAGCGCCTTGAACCAGATCTTCGCGGTGTTGTCCCGGCCGATGCCGGTGACGGGCAGGCCGTCGGAGGTCGGGCTGTCGTACTGGACGTTGTTGATGACCTTGCTGCCGCTGCCCTCGGAGGCCAGGTAGAACCAGTGGTTGGCCGGGCCGGAGGAGTAGTGGACGTCGATGCCGCCGAGGCCGGAGTACCAGGCGTCCTTGGAGCGGCCGTCCTTGCTCGGCTTGTCCATGTAACGCAGCGGCGTGCCGTTGCCGTTGATGTTGATCTTCTCGCCGACGAGGTAGTCGCCCTGGTCGGAGCTGTTGTTGCCCCAGAACTCCACGGCCGCGGCGAAGATGTCGCTGGTCGCCTCGTTGAGGCCGCCGGACTCACCGGAGTAGGTGAGGTTGGCGGTGGCCGAGGTGACGCCGTGGGTCATCTCGTGCGCGGCCACGTCGATCGACGTCAGCGGCTTGGCGTTGCCGGAGCCGTCGCCGTACGTCATGCAGAAGCAGCTGTCGTCCCAGAACGCGTTGACGTAGTTGTTGCCGTAGTGGACCCGGCTGTACGCGCCGACGCCGTCGCCGCGGATGCCGCTGCGGCCGTGCACGTTCTTGTAGTAGTCCCAGGTGAGCTGCGCGCCGTAGTGCGCGTCGGCGCCGGCCGTGGCGGGGTCGCTGTTGGTGCCGTTGCCGAAGACGTCGTTGGGGGACGTGATGATCGAACCGGTGCCGGACGTGGCGTGCTTGAGGTCGTACGTCTTGTGGCCGCCGCGGGTCTGGTCCCACAGCTGGTAGGTGCTGCCCACCTTGCTGGTGCCGATGGTGACCTGGCCGCTGTACATCGTGTTGCCGGTGCCGGTCTTGACGTCCTGGAACTCGAAGAGCTTCTTCCCGGACTTGGCGTCGGTGATCACGTGCAGCCGGCTGGGGGTCCCGTCGTGCTGGACGCCGCCCACCACGGTCTCGTAGGCGAGGACGGGCTTGCCCTGGGCGGCCCAGACGACCTTGCGGGGCGCCTTGTCGGCCTTGGCCGCCTTGGAGCCCTGCGCGCCCGCGGCCTTGACGGCGTCCTTCTCGGCGGTGGCGGCGGACAGCGACGGCGTGGTCGTGGCGAGCGCGAGGCGCTGCTTCGTCGCTTTGGAGACGGTGGCGACCTCGCCGGCCTTGCCGGCCTTCGTCGAGTCGACCACCAGGTCGCCGCCGAGGACGGGCAGACCGTCGTAGGTGCGCTCGTAACGGGTGTGCAGCGTCCCGTTCCTGTCCTGGACGACGTCCCTGACGACCAGCTTCTCCTTGGCCCCGAGGCCCAGGGTGCGCGCGGTCTCCGCCTTCGTCGCGTTGGCCTCGCGTATCAGCTCGGCGCGCTGCGAGGGCGACAACTTGACGGGCAGGGCGCCCGGATCGGCCTTGGCGATCTTCTGCCGGGGGGCCGGCTTCGCGGTGTCCGTGCCCGTGGTGGCGGAACTCGTCTGGACGCCGACGGTGAGCATCGCGGCGGCGGCGACGAGGGCGCCGGTGGCGACGGCACGTCTATGGGGGGTGGATCTCACGTTGACTCCTTCTGCGGTGACCACATGGGTGGTGGTGGCCGATGGGAGAGGGGACGACGTGGGGGCCGTCCGCTGTTCACGGCAGAACCAGTGGAGAAAAAGAGAGGAGAAAAAGAAGGGTTTCGACCGGAGTGGGGGTGAACCTGTGGGGGGTGTTCCAGCGCTGGTCGTGGTGAAGAGTCCCACGGAGCCGAGTTCATGTCAGGAGCGCGTCAACAAGTTGGCCGGAAAATGTCCGTTGGCCAAAGATCGCTGTCCGCATAGCGGGCGGATCCTCTGGATTCCGGGCCGTCAGGTCAAGGTTCGTCCGGATGTGGTCGGCGGGGTTTCGCGCGGCGGGGGCTGTTCGTGTTGAGTCTCTCCTCGGAATCGCCTGCCGCCCCGGGGCCGTCTCCGAGGTGGCGGGCGTTGACCGTCGAGAGAGAGGAACGACGTACTCCGATGAACCTCAGCCGCACTGTTTCACGGGCTGTGACCGCCGCCGCCATGGCCGCGGCGCTCGGCATGGGCACTGTCCATGCTGCCGCCGCGACCGCCCTGACCGACAGGACCGGAAGCGCTGCCGGCGCGGTCAACCGGACGGGCGAGGACGGCGGTTGGCGTGGCGACGGCCTGTCGCTGAGTCCCGCCGACAACGCCAGGGTCGACGCCTTCCTCGACCGGGCCAGGAAGGCCGAGCGCTCCATCAGCCCCCAGGTGCGGGCGGCCGCCCGGCTCAGCCATGCCGAGCTGATCGGCTTCGACCACCGCCTCAAGTCGCCCGACTCGCTCAAGCGCAAGGTCGCCACCTCGATGAAGGAGCACCCGGGCGAGGGGGTGAACGAGGCGCTGGCCGGGATCCGGGACTCGGTGCGCTACACCCTGCAGTGGCCCGACAACCGCTACACCGCGGGCGTCGCCGTGGCCTCCACCGTGCTGTCCGCCTGGGGCAACGACAGCAACCGGTGGTCCAACACCTGGACCCGCCCCAAGGGCTACAAGGCGATCAACTCCGCGTGGCGCGCGCCGCGTTCGCAGCACCTCTTCGAGGCCCAGTTCCACACCCCGGCGGGCAAGCACGCCCAGGAGGTCACGCACGAGCTGTACGAGGAGCAGCGCCTGCCCACCACCACCCCCGAACGGGCCAGGGAGCTCCAGGCGCGGCAGGACGCGATCTTCGCCGCCGTCCCCGTCCCGCCGGGTGCCGACCGCCTCACCGCGCCCCTGTCCCTGCCGCCCGTGCCCGTCGGCCGGTAAGGGCCGGCCGGCAGGGATCAGGCCAGGCTCTCCCGCCACGCCCGGTGCAGCTCGGCGAACCGGCCACCGCCCGAGGTGAGTTCGGCCGGAGTGCCGTCCTCCACGATCCGGCCGTCCTCCATCACCAGCACCCGGTCGGCGATCTCCACCGTGGACAGCCGGTGCGCGATGACCACCGCCGTCCGCCCCCGCAACACCGTGCGCAGGGCGCGCTGCACCGCCCGCTCGCCCGGGATGTCCAGGGAGGACGTCGCCTCGTCGAGGATGAGGACGGCCGGGTCGGCGAGCAGCGCGCGGGCGAAGGACACCAGTTGGCGCTGGCCCGCGGAGATGCGGCCGCCGCGCTTGCGGACGTCCGTGTCGTAGCCGTCGGGCAGGGCGGCGATGAAGTCGTGGGCCCCGATGGCCTTCGCGGCGCGCTCGACGTCCGCGCGGCCGGCGTCCGGGCGGCCGATGGCGATGTTGTCGGCGATCGTGCCGGAGAAGAGGAACGCCTCCTGCGTCACCATCACCACGTTCCGGCGCAGCTCGGCCGTCGACAGGTCGCCGAGCGGGACGCCGTCGAGGAGGACGCGGCCCTCGGTCGGGTCGTGGAAGCGCGCCAGGAGCTTGGCGAGGGTGGACTTGCCGGCGCCCGTCGAGCCGACGACCGCCACCGTCCGCCCGGCGGCGAGCGTGAGCCCGAAGCGGGGCAGGACCTCGCCGCCCGTCCGGTAGGCGAAGCGCGTCGCCTCGAAGACCACCTCGCGGCCGGGCCGCCCGGCCGGGCGCGCCGGCAGGGGACGGGGGGCGGCGGGCTCCGGCACGGAGGGGTGCTGGGCCAGCAGCCCGGCGATCTTCTCCAGCGAAGCGGCCGCGGACTGGTACGAGTTGAGGAACATGCCGAGCTGGTCCAGTGGGTCGTACAGGCGCCGCAGGTAGAGCACGGCCGCCGCCAGGACGCCGAGCTCCAGTGAGCCGGTGGCGACCCGGTGGGCGCTCCAGACCACGATCGCCGCCAGCGCCGTGTTGGACAGCGCCCGGGCTGTCAGGACGTAGCGGCCCATGGCGATCGTCGCGGCCGCGTTGGTCCGCCGGTGGCGCCGGTTGAGCTCGTCGAAGTGCGCCTCGTTGGCGGCCTCCCGGCGGAACGCCTGCACCGGACGGATGCCGTTCATGGTCTCGGTGAACTTCACGATCAACGCCGCGGTCGCCGTGGACCTGCGGCGGTGCACGTCCAGGGACCGGCGCCGGTAGGCGCGGACGGCCAGGGCGAGGGGGACGAACGAGACGACGGCGGCGACCCCGGTGCCCCAGTCGAGCCACAGCAGCGTCGCCGAGACGAGGAGCACCGAGGCGATGATGCCCAGCAGTTCCTGGAGGCCGTCGTTGAGCAGCTCGCGCAGGTTCTCCACGTCCGTGGTGGCGCGGGAGACCAGCCGGCCGGAGGTGTAGCGCTCGTGGAAGTCGATGCCGAGGGCCTGCGCGTGCCGGAAGATGCGGCCGCGCAGATCGAGCAGGACGTCCTGGCCGGCGCGGGCCGACACCCGGACGAACGCCAGCTGGAGCAGGCCCGAGGCCACCGCGCACCCCAGGTAGGCGGCGCCGATGGCGGTGAGCGGACCGTGGTCGCCGCGGCGGACGGCGGGCACGGCCCGGTCGATCGCGTACGCCACGAGCAGCGGGCCGGCCTGCACCGCGGCCTGCTGGAGCAGCAGCAGGACGACGGTGAGCCGTACGCGCCCCCGGACGGGGGCGAGCAGGGAGCGCAGCAGCGCGGGGGAGGCGCCCTCGGGGGCGGGCAGCACGTCCCGGGCGACGGGGTCCTCGCGCCGCTGTTCGTCCTCGGTGTCCGGTGGCCCGGCGACGGCGGAGGTCATCGGGGCGCGTCTCCTTCCGCGGGCCGCCCGGGGAGCGGGCCCGACATCAGCTCGGCGTACTCCTCGCTGGTGCGCAGCAGTTCGTGATGGGTGCCGACCGCGGCGATCCGGCCGCCCGACAGGAGCGCGACCCGGTCCGCGAGGAGCACGGTGGAGGGCCGGTGGGCCACGACGAGGGCGGTCGTGGTGGCGAGCACCTCGCGCAGGGCCTTCTCGACGAGGGCCTCGGTGTGCACGTCGAGGGCGGACAGCGGGTCGTCGAGGACGAGGAAGCGGGGGCGCCCGATCACGGCCCGGGCCAGGGCGAGCCGCTGCCGCTGCCCGCCGGAGAGGCTCAGGCCCTGCTCGCCGACCTGGGTGCGGTGGCCCCGGGGCAGCGCGGCGACGAACCCGTCCGCCCGGGCGACGGCCAACGCCCGCTCCAGGTCGTCCTCCTGGGCCCCCTCCGCCCCCATCAGCACGTTCTCCCCGGCGGTGGCGGAGAACAGGGTGGGTTCCTCGAAGGCCATGGACACCAGCTCGCGCAGCCGCTCGCGGGGGAGCGCGGCGATGTCCCGCCCGTCGAGGGTGATCCGCCCGGCGGTGGCCTCGTGGAGCCGGGGGACGAGCGCGGTGAGCGTGGTCTTGCCGCTGCCGGTGGCCCCGACGAGCGCCATGGTCTCCCCGGGCCGCACGTGCAGATCGACCCCGTCGAGCACGGGCGGGGACCCGGGCGGGGCGTCGGGGTACCGGAAGACGACGTGCTCGAAGCGGAGCCCGCCGTTCGCGTCGGCGGGGGGTCGCGCCGTCGCGCCCGGCCCGGACGCGACCGCCTCCCGCCGGGGAGCAACGGCCGCTCCGGCGGTGGGAGTTCGCCTGCGCGGAGCGGCCGTACGTCCCATGGCCCGCACCGGCGCGGCCGGGCCACGCCCGGGGCCGGCAGCACGCCGGGGGCCGGACACCGGCGCGTCCCCCGGGCCCCGGGGCGTCCCGGGCGCGCCCGCGCCCCCCCCCCCCCCCCGCGCGGGGCGGTGGCCCGCGCGCCGGGGGGGGGGCCCCGGGGTGGCCCGGGACCCCCCCCCCCCCCGCGCCGCCGGGGGCGGCCCCGGGCGGGGCCCC
>NZ_JAEAMR010000004.1:237818-317068 GCF_015999245.1 Streptomyces sp. AV19
GGCGAACGTCCCGCGCCGGGGGCGGCGTCGGGACGTTCGCCGGCGCGCAGGGTGGGTGCCCCGGGAGTGCCCGGATCCGCCGCACCCTCCGGCGTTCCGGGCGTGGGACCGCCCATCCCCCGTACCGCCGCGCGGAGTTCGCCTGTGGCCGCCAGGGGCGCCCGGGCCGCGTCCGTGCCCGGCGCGGCCTCCGGCACGCCGGATTCCCCGGCGCCCGCTGCGGGCGTCCCGGGTATCGCCCGGCCCCGGGCGCCCGCCGAGGGCGCCTCCCCGGGGCCGGGGGCCGTACGCCCCGCACCCTCGGGGGCCGCGCCCGCCCCGGGCGCCTCCGCGTCCAGGACCTCGAAGTACCGCTCCGTCGCCGTCGCCGACTCGTTCGCCACCGCAAGCAGGAAGCCCATCGACTCCACCGGCCAGCGCAGGGCCAGGGCCGTCGAGAGGAAGGCCACCAGGGCGCCGGCCGTCAGCGTCCCGTCGGCGACCTGCCGGACGCCGAGGACCAGCGCCGTGCCGATCGCCAGCTCCGGCAGGATCATGATCAGGGCCCAGAGCACGCCCAGCAGGCCCGCCTTGTGGAGCTCCGTCGCGCGGAGCCGGGCGGTCAGGGCGGCGAAGGCGCGCTCCTGCGCGCGGTGCCGGCCGAAGCCCTTGGTGACGCGGATGCCGAGGACGCTCTCCTCCACCACCGTGGTCAGGTCGCCGAGCCGGTCCTGCGCGGTGCGCGCGGCCCGCGTGTAGCGCTCCTCGAAGGAGTGGCAGAGGATGACCAGGGGGACGACCGGGGCGAGCAGCACCAGGCCCAGCGTCCACCGCTGGAGCAGCAGGATGACGAAACCGACGGTGATCGTCAGCCCGTTGACCACCAGGAACGTCACCACGAAGGCCAGGAATATCCGCAGCAGCATCAGGTCGGTGGTGGCGCGGGAGAGCAACTGGCCGGAGGGCCAGCGGTCGTGGAAGGCGACGGGCAGCCGCTGGAGGTGCCGGTAGAGCGCGGACCGCATGGCCGCCTCGACCTCGGCCAGCGGACGCGCCACCAGCATCCGCCGCAGGCCGAACAGCCCGGCCTCCAGCAGGCCGAGCACCAGGATCGCCAGGCCGCCCAGCCACACCCCCGACGGGTCGCGGTCGGCGATCGGGCCGTCCACGATCTGCTTGAGGGCGAGCGGGATGACCAGGCTCGTCGACGAGGCCACCACGGTCACGGCCAGGCTCGCGGCCAGTCTGCCGCGCGCCGGGCGCACGAACGGCCACAGGCGCAGCAGCGAGCGCACGGGGGAGCGGCGCGCGGCGGATCCGGAGGGTTCACTGTGTGCGGTCATCAGGAGCGAGCGTACGGTTCGCCACTGACACCGCTCACTCGGTTTTCCGTCCTGGTCCGCCGGACGGAGGACCCTCCTCCACCGCCCGTCCCGGCAGCACCTTCCACACCGCAACCGACCGTTCCGGAACGGAAATTGACGTCCCCGCGTCGCATTGTGTCCCCGGCCCGGCGTCCTGCTCCTCCAGGGAGGTGTCGACGAGGAGCTCGTACGCGTCCGCCCACGGCGGGCCCGGCAGGGTGACGTCGATCGGGCGGTCACCGGCGTGCAGGACGACCAGGAAGCTGTCGTCCGTCACGGGCCGGCCGTCCGGCCCGCGCTGCGGGATGTCCCCGCCGGAGAGGTACATGCCGAGCGTGGCGGCGGGCGCGTACCAGTCGGCCTCGGTCATCTCCGTGCCCCGCGCGGTGAACCAGGCCAGGTCCCGCAGCCCGTCCACCGACTGCGGGCGGCCGGAGAAGAAGGTGCGGCTGCGCAGGACGGGGTGGGCGCGGCGCAGGGCCAGCAGCCGGGCGGCGAGGCCGGCGAGGGCGCGCCAGCCCGGGTCGTCCAGGAGCGACCAGTCGACCCAACTCACCGCGCTGTCCTGGCAGTAGGCGTTGTTGTTGCCGCCCTGGGTGCGGCCCATCTCGTCGCCGGCCACCAGCATCGGCACCCCGGTGGACAGCAGGAGCGTGGTCAGCAGGTTGCGGATCTGGCGGCGGCGCAGGGCCAGGACGGCCGGGTCGTCGGCGGGGCCCTCGGCGCCGCAGTTCCAGGATCGGTTGTCGTCGGTGCCGTCCCGGTTGCCCTCGCCGTTGGCCTCGTTGTGCTTGCGCCCGTAGCTGACCAGGTCGCGCAGGGTGAAACCGTCGTGGGCGGTCACGAAGTTGACGGAGGCGTACGGCCGCCGGCCGCCCCAGGCGTAGAGGTCGCTGGAGCCGGAGAGCCGGTAGCCCAGGTCCCGTACGTCCGGCAGGGCGCCGCGCCAGAAGTCGCGGACGGCGTCGCGGTAGCGGTCGTTCCACTCGGTCCACAGCGGGGGGAAGGCCCCCACCTGGTAGCCGCCGGAGCCCACGTCCCAGGGCTCGGCGATGAGCTTGACGCGGCGCAGGACGGGGTCCTGGGCGATGACGGCGAGGAAGGGCGAGAGCATGTCCACGTCGTGCATGGACCGGGCGAGCGCGGCCGCGAGGTCGAAGCGGAAGCCGTCCACGCCCATCTCCGTGACCCAGTAGCGCAGTGAATCGGTGATCAGGCGCAGCACGTTGGGCTGGACGACGTGCAGGGTGTTGCCGCAGCCGGTGTAGTCGGTGTAGCGGCGCGGGTCGTCGGCCAGCCGGTAGTAGCGCCGGTTGTCGATGCCGCGCAGCGACAGGGTCGGTCCGAGCTCGCCGCCCTCGGCGGTGTGGTTGTAGACGACGTCGAGGACGACCTCGATGCCGGCCGCGTGCAGGGCCCGGACCATCCGTTTGAACTCGCCGACCTGCTGCCCCCGGGTCCCGGTGGCCGCGTAGCCGGCGTGCGGCGCGAAGTAGCCGATGGAGTTGTAGCCCCAGTAGTTGCGCAGCCCGCGGCGCAGCAGGTGGTCCTCGTGCGCGAACTGGTGCACCGGCAGCAGTTCGACGGCGGTGACGCCGAGGCGCACCAGGTGCTCGACGGCCGCCGGGTGGGCCAGCCCGGCGTAGGTGCCGCGCAGGTGCTCGGGGACGCCGGGGTGGCGCATGGTGAAGCCGCGCACGTGCAGCTCGTAGATGACGGTGTCGGCCCAGGCGGTCTTGGGCCGGCGGTCGTCGGACCAGTCGTCGTCATCGGCGACGACCACGCCCTTGGGGACGTACGGGGCGGAGTCGCGCTCGTCGCGGACGGTGTCGGCCACGTGCTGCTGGGGCCAGTCGCGGACGTGCCCGTACACCTCCGGCGGGAGCGGGAACTCGCCGTCGACGGCGCGGGCACAGGGGTCGAGGAGGAGCTTGGCGGGGTTCCAGCGGGCGCCGGTCCAGGGGTCCCAGCGGCCGTGGACGCGGTAGCCGTAGCGCTGGCCGGGCCGGACGCCGGGCAGGAAGCCGTGCCATATCCCGTGCGTCAACTCCCCCAGGAAGTACCGGGTTTCGCGCTGGCCCCCGGAGCCGTCGTCGTCGAAGAGGCAGACCTCCACGGCCTCCGCCCCGCCGGCCCACAGGGCGAAGTTGGTCCCGGCGACCCCGCGGGCGTCCACCCGGAACCGGGCGCCCAGCGGCTCGGGGCTGCCCGGCCACACCGCCTGGCGGCGGGCGGCGGGGACCGGGCGGCCGTTGACCGCGGCCGCGGGTGTCGTGGTCCCGTCCCCGAAGTGAACGCCGTATGCCGTCTCTTGCTCGGGTGTGCTCGACACGTGTTCGCCTCCGGCGGCTCTCGGACGGCGCGCCGGGCACCCGGCTTCCCGTTCCCGGTGTCTGGCGGTGCGGCCTCGGCCCTCGTCCGGGGGCCTTGTGGGGTTTCCTTCCCACTCCTGCCCGGTTCCGCGCATGCGCTCACACGTGTGATCGGGGACAGCAAGCGAGTGCCCTGTCGTTTCCCGGGAGGAACCGTGTCGTTGGGACGGGTGTGACAGGA
Organism: Streptomyces sp. AV19; assembly: GCF_015999245.1. Lineage (GTDB taxonomy): Bacteria > Actinomycetota > Actinomycetes > Streptomycetales > Streptomycetaceae > Streptomyces. The sequence goes on from NZ_JAEAMR010000004.1 coordinate 241,715, forward strand.
TTTGCCCCCTCGTATACCCTCCCGCGTACCCTCCGCGGACTGTGCGCGCTCACCGCCCTCGCCGTGCTCTGCGGGTGTGCCGCGGAGGCCCCGCGGGCCGTCGTCCCCCCGCGTACGACGCCCCGGGACGACCCGCGCCCGGCCGTCGCGCCCGCGCTGATCCGCGTCACCCCGCGCAACGGCGCGCGCGACGTCCGCGCGGCGGACCGGTTCGAGGTGCGGGTGCGGGAGGGCAGGCTGGAGAAGGTGCGCGCGGTGCGGATCCGCGGCGGCGTCCGCAAACCGGTCAGGGGGCGGATCTCCCCGGACGGGCACAGCTGGTACCCCAGGGGCCCGGTCGCGCTCGCCGCCCGCTACAGCGTCGACGCCGTGGCCCGGGACGCGGCGGGCCACCGCACCACCCGGCACAGCGAGTTCAGGACGTACGTGCCGGAGCACCGCTTCACCGCTTCCTTCGTCCCGGCGCCGGGGGCCACGGTCGGCACGGGCATGATCGTCTCGTTCGCGTTCAGCCGCCCGGTGGCCGACCGGGTCGCGGTGGAGCGGGCCGTCCGCATCACCTCGCGGCCGAGCACGGAGATCTCCGGGCACTGGTTCGGCTCCTCGCGGCTGGACTTCCGGCCGCGCCGGCGCTGGGCGCCGGGCAGCGTGGTCACCGTCGACCTGCGCCTGCGCGACGTGCGCGGGGCGCCCGGCGTCTACGGGCTCCAGCGCCGGAAGTCCACCTTCGCCGTGGGCCGGGACCAGGTGAGCACGGTGGACGCCGCGGCGCACACCCTGCGGGTGGTGCGCGGCGGCCGGACGCTGCGGACGCTGCCCGTCACGGCCGGCGGCCCGGGCCGCGAGACCTACGCGGGGGCGATGGTCATCAGCGAGAAGTCCCCGGTGACCCGGATGAACGGCGGCACGGTGGGCTTCGGCGGCGAGTACGACATCACGGACGTGCCGCACGCGATGCGGCTGACCGACAGCGGGACGTTCCTGCACGGCAACTACTGGGCGCCGCCCGCGGTGTTCGGGGTCCGCAACATCAGCCACGGCTGCGTCGGCCTCCCGGACACCGATCCCGGCGGCGCCGCCACCCCGGCGGGCTGGTTCTACGGCGTCTCCCTCGTGGGGGACCTGGTCCGGGTGATCAACTCCGGGCAGCGCCGGGCCCTCGCGGACAACGGGCTCGGTGGCTGGAACCTGACGTGGGAACAGTGGCGCGCGGGCTCCGCGCTGGGGGTGGATTGACCCGGTCGGCACGGTATGACCGGGGCCCGCGCGGCACTTGGAATGCAACGGTGACCATCACGAGGCCGGACGTGTCCGATGCGTATGGTTATCTATCGCCATGCGCGGATGCCGCGCTTCGGGGGCGCCGCGGGGCGGCGGGTGCGATAGGAGAAAACCGTAGTGAACGTGCAGCCGATATCCGGAAGAACCAGGACAAGAGGTCGCCGGAGTGTGCTGTCCGCCGTGCTGCTGGGCACGGTGCTGACCGTCACCACCGCCTGTGGCGGTGACGGAGGATCCGACGCCGACGGCAAGAAGGCCGGCGGGAAGACGGTCCCCGACGGGCCGTCGCAGGCCGTGGTGGCGATCGCCGTCAAGGACGGCGCGACCGAGGTGAGGACGAGCGGCGCGCTCAAGGTCACCGCGGAGAAGGGGAGTCTGACCTCGGTCAAGGTCTCCGACGGCAAGGGCCGGTTCGTCGACGGGAAGATATCCGCCGGCGGCGCCAGCTGGGAGCCCTCCATACACCTGGCCTCCGGCACCAAGTACACGGTGGACGCGATAGCCAAGGACAAGGAAGGCCGCGAGTCCGCCAAGCACGCCAGCTTCACCACCCTCACCCCGCAGAACACCTTCGCCGCCTACTTCACGCCCGAGGACGGCAGCACCGTCGGCGTGGGCATGCCGGTCTCGCTCAACTTCAGCCGGGGCATCACCGACCCCGCGGCCGTCGAGCGCGCGGTCAAGGTGACCGCCGAGCCGGCCGTCGACATCAAGCCCCACTGGTTCGGCAACGACCGCCTCGACTTCCGCCCCGAGAAGTACTGGGCCGCCGGCACCAAGGTGACGCTCCACCTCAACCTCGACGGCGTCCAGGGCCGCCCGGGCGTCTACGGCAAGCAGAACAAGACCGTGAAGTTCACCGTCGGCCGCAGCCAGGTCAGCACCGTGGACGCCAAGTCGCACACCATGAAGGTCGAGCGCGACGGCAAGGTCGTCAGGACCATCCCGATATCGGCCGGCGCCCCCGCCAACCCGACCTACAACGGTCGGATGGTCATCAGCGAGAAGTACGAAGTGACGCGGATGAACGGCGACACGGTCGGCTTCGGCGGCGAGTACGACATCAAGGACGTGCCGCACGCGATGCGCCTGTCCACCTCCGGCACCTTCATCCACGGCAACTACTGGTCGGGCTCGGACACCTTCGGCTCGGCCAACGCCAGCCACGGCTGCGTCGGCCTGGAGGACCGGCGCGGCGGCGGCGACCCGTCGGCGCCCGGCGCCTGGTTCTTCAAGAACTCCCTGATCGGTGACGTCGTCGTGGTCAAGAACTCCAATGACAAAACGATCCAGCCGGGGAACGGCCTCAACGGCTGGAACATGAGCTGGGCGGAGTGGACGAAGAGCAGCTGACGTCCGCGCGGACACCGACGGCCCGATGCGTGTGACCGCACGCACCGGGCCGTCGCCGTTCCCCCGCGCCGCAGGGCCCGTGCCGACCCATCGGACACGCCCTAACCTGGCGCCATGACTGTGCATTGTGAGGTCGCGGAAGGCGTCGGCACCGTCCGGCTCGACCGTCCGCCGATGAACGCGCTGGACATCGCCACCCAGGACCGGCTGCTGGAGCTGGCCGGGGAGCTGACCCGCCGCACGGACGTGCGCGCGGTCGTGATCTGGGGCGGGGAGAAGGTGTTCGCGGCGGGCGCGGACATCAAGGAGATGCGGGACATGGACCACGCGGGCATGATCGCCCGGTCCCGCGCCCTGCAGGACGCCTTCACCGCCGTCGCGCGCATCCCCAAGCCCGTCGTCGCCGCCGTCACCGGCTACGCCCTGGGCGGCGGCTGCGAACTGGCGCTCTGCGCCGACTTCCGCATCGCCGCCGACAACGCCAGGCTCGGCCAGCCGGAGATCCTGCTCGGCCTGATCCCGGGCGCGGGCGGCACCCAGCGCCTCGCCCGGCTCATCGGCCCCTCCAAGGCCAAGGACCTCATCTTCACCGGGCGTCAGGTGAAGGCGGACGAGGCCCTCGCGCTCGGCCTGGTGGACCGCGTCGTCCCCGCCGCCGAGGTGTACGAGCAGGCGCACGCCTGGGCGGCGAAGCTGGCCGCCGGGCCCGCCATCGCGCTGCGGGCCGCGAAGGAAGCGGTGGACGCCGGGCTGGAGACGGACATCGACACCGGACTGGCCATCGAACGCAACTGGTTTGCGGGCTTGTTCGCCACCGAGGACCGGGAGATCGGCATGCGCAGCTTCGTCGAGGACGGCCCCGGCAAGGCCAAGTTCGTCTGAGCCCGCCCCGAAGTGGGGCCGGAAAAGGGTGAATTGGCAGGGGCGGGCGGAGCGTGTCCGGAAGGGCGCGCTCCGCCCGTTGCCTCTTGTGGGGGAATTCCCCGGGAAGCGCCGACCCCTTCGGGCGACCCCTCCGCGACCGCCCGGCGATCAGTGGGTGCTCCGTGGTCGCCGCAGGTCAGTTGGGGTTTGCCAGAGGTGGGGGGGCCGCTGGCATATGTCATCGCGGACCCTCGGAGGGATCTCTTCCGGAAAACCGAATCCGAAGGTTCCACTCCCCGGCGGCTGTTCGGCGGCCATCATGGGGGGCATGGCGGGTCTGGAGGGAACGGAGCAGCCACGGCGCGGGGCGGTCACGGCCGCGGTGCGGTGGGCCCCGGCCGTTGACGACGAACTGGCGCTCAAGGCGCTCGAGCTGTACGGCGATCCCACCCTCGGTGAAGTCCGGCTGCCGTCCTGTCCGGAGTCCACGGTCGCGGCCCGGCGGCTGACGCACTGGGCGGTGGTGAGCCACTGGGGCCTCTCGGCGCAACTGGCCGAGCACGCCGTCCTGCTGGTCTCCGAGCTCGTGGGCAACGCCGTCCGGCACACCGGGGCCCGGCACTTCGGGCTGCGGGCGGTGCGCCGGCGGGGCTGGGTGCGCATGGAGGTGCGCGATCCCTCCCGCGGCCTGCCGTGCCTGCTGCCGGTGCGCGGGACGGACACCAACGGCCGGGGCCTGTTCCTCGTCGACCGGCTCTCCGACCGCTGGGGCGTGGACCTGCTGGCGCGGGGCAAGACGGTGTGGTTCGAGATGCGCGTCGCCGACCGCTGACCCCCGTACGCGCGCCGGCCTCCGGCGCCGGTACGCCAAGAGGCCCCTGTCCGCCGGAGTGCGGCGAGTGGGGGCCTCTTCATGGCGCCGCGGAGGAATGGGGTGTGTTCCGCGGCGGTTCGACGACCGAGCCCGGGTCAATGGGGGTCGTGCCACCGACTATGGCAGACGGGACGACGCGGAGCCAAAGCGGATTTGCGGGCATATTCGGGCAAGCCCCCCGATAACTCAGGGTAATCAAAGGTGAGATGTGCCACTCGCCTTGCATTCCATGAATGAATCCACCGCGCCTCTTATCTTTATGCGCCTTGTGGAGGCAATGGCGCGCCGGTGCTTGCGGGGCGGCCCCGACTGTGAGTGTCATGTCCCCGTCTGAGTGTTCCGACGTCCGGACCCGGGAGGCCCCATGGACGAGACGCCTTTGGACGACACTCCCCCGCACGAGCCCGCTCCCTCGCAGGACACCACTTCGTCCCACGACACCACCGCGCCCTCCCTGCCCCGCCGGCTCGCCATCGGCGGCGCCGTGACCCTGCTCGGCGCCGCGGCCCTGGGCGCGGCCACCGCCTTCAGCATCGGCAGGCCGGCGGCCTCCGCGGAGTCCCGGCCGCCCGGCTCCACCTATCCGCCCACCCACTGGATACCGGCCGACCCCGCCAACTACACGGCCTCCAACAGACCGGCCGCCTATCCCGTCGAGTACGTGGTCATCCACGTCACCCAGGAGACCTTCCCCAACACGGTCAAGATCTTCCAGAACCCCGCGGCCAAGGTCTCCGCGCACTACCTGGTCGCGTCCGCCGACGGCTACATCGGCCAGTTCGTCCGCGAACGGGACGTCGCCTGGCACGCCGGCAACTGGAACTACAACACCCGCAGCATCGGCATCGAGCACGAGGGGTGGGTGGACCGCCCCGAGTACTTCACCGACGCCCTCTACCGCTCCTCCGCCCGCCTCACCGCCGCCGTCTGCGACCACTACGGCATCCCCCGCACCCGCGAGCGCATCATCGGCCACGTCGAGGTGCCGGGATCCACCCACACCGACCCCGGCCCGTACTGGGACTGGGACCGCTACATGCAACTGGTGGCCCATCAGCCCCCGGCCGGACGGGGCCCGCAGGGCCGCTAATCTGTGCCGGACATTCGCACGCGGCGCACACAGCACACAGCACCGGCGCAGCACCACCAGGGGAGGCCCACATGGCTGACATCGAGGAAGCCCGCAGGATATTCGCGCGGTTCGACACCGACGGGGACGGCTTCATCACCGCGGCCGAGTACAAGAGCGCGATGGCCCGGCTCGGCGACCCGTTCGTCACCGAGCCCGTGGCCCAGGCCGTCATCAACGCCAAGGACGCCAACGGCGACGGCCTGATGTCCTTCGACGAGTTCTGGAACGCCCGGAACAAGGGCTGACCGCACCATGGCCGCCGCCCCGGGTCAGCGCGAGCCCCTGCGCTGCGCGCTCGCCCGGCGGCGGCCGTCGTTGCACAGCAGGCAGCGGCCCCAGCCCGGCGGCAGCGGGTCGCGCTTGTCGCCGTAAAGCGGATCCACGGCGCCCCGCGGATGCAGCGAGCAGCCCGTGGCGCCGTGCGCGGCGCCCAGGGCGCGCGCCGCGTCCAGCGCGCGGCGCAGGGCGTCGACGATCTGCGCCGTCTCCTCGGGGGACGGGTCGGACTCCAGGGTGTAGACGATGTCCGAGGCGGTGTTGAGCGCGCTGTGGAGCTCGCGAAGTTCTGCGTAACCCATGCCCGCGAGCGTACGCGGGACCACTGACAACGCCCCGGGAACGGCCTGCGGTACGGTCGGCGCCATGCACGGGACCCCGTACCTCACGGTGATGACCACCGCGCCCGGCGAGGACGTCGCCCGGCGCATCGCCGCGGGCGCCGTCGAGCGCCGGCTCGCCGCCTGCGCCCAGATCGACGGGCCGGTCACCAGCGTCTACCGGTGGCAGGGCCGCGTCGAGACCGACGCCGAGTGGCGCGTGCTGTTCAAGACCACGGGCGAGCGGTACGCGGAGCTCGAGGCCCACATCCGCGAGGGCCACCCCTACGACGTCCCCGAGATCATCGCCACCCCCGTCACCGCGGGCGGCGCCGACTACCTCGCCTGGATCCGCGCGGAGACCGCGCCCTAGCGGCGGGACGGCCCTGGCGGCAGAACGGTCAGACGCCCGACGACTCCCCTCCTTTTGTCGTCGGCCGTGTGACACGAGGGAGCGCGAGCCGGACCCCCGTACCCGCCCGCACTCCGTTTCCGCCCGGTCGAGGACAGCAGCCCCGCGCCCCGGACCGCTCCAGGATGAGACACCGGACGCGCCGGGGCATAGGACGCGGTGTGCCAGCCGTGGCGCATCACGTGCCAGCGTCGTCGAAGATGGGGGCATGGCAGATGCGCACACGGCTTCCGAGAACCCCGGCGAGCAGGACTCGATCGTCCTGTCGAAGTTCCTGCTGACGGCGGCCGGGTCGGACGGGGCCGACCCGAACCGGATAGCCCGCGAGGCCGGGCTGCCGGGCTGGGCCCTCACCGACGACGAGGTGATGATCCCGGCCCGCGTCACCATGCGGGTGTGGGAACTGGTCGAACGGGCCCTGGGCACGCCCGATTCGCCCGTCTCCATCGCGGGCTGGTACGACCTGGGCGCCCTGGGCCTGTTCGACTACCTCTTCGCCAACGCCCGAACCCTGGGCGAGGCGTTCGAGAGCAGCACCCGCTACCTGCACTTCGTCACCACCAACGGCAGACTGGCGACCGTGTCCGAGGACGAGCGGGAGACCACGTTCTCGTTCCACTACCGGGAGGGCGAACCGCGCCAGATGGAGCTGGCCGAGCAGTTCGCCATGGCCGTGCTCTGCTCCCGCGCCCGGGGCGTCACCGGACGGCCGGTGCACCCCCTGCACGTCGGCTTCGCCCAGTCCGCGCCGCGCAACCACGCCACGCTCGCCGAGACCCTCGGCGCGGAACGGGGCATCGACTTCGGCCAGGCCCGCGGCTCCATCACCTTCCGCACCGCCGACCTGCACGCGCCCATCCCCGCCGCCGACCCGCGCCTGGCCGCCATCCTGCGCCGCTACGCCGAACTGCTGCCCCCGCCGCCGGCCGCGGACTGGCGCGAGAAGTTCGAGCGCGAGCTGGACGCCTGCCTCGCCGAGGGCACGCCGGCCCTCGACCACGTCGCCCAGCGGCTGCTGATGAGCCGCCGCACCCTGCAGCGCCGCCTCGCCGAGACCGGCACCACCTGGCGCGCCGAACTGGACGCGGCCCGCCGGCGCCGGGCCGACCGCGTCCGCCGCACCGGCGGCAGCCTCACCTCCGGCCTCGCCGGCCAGCTCGGCTACTCCGACCCGCGCTCGCTGCGCCGCGCCATGCGCCGCTGGTCGGCGGAGGGGGAGGGGCCGGGGCCGGCGTGACGGACCCGGTCCGGGGCCCACAGGTGGTGGACCCTGGCCGGGGGCAGATTGCGCCACACCGTGCCCCGGCCGTGGCCGTAGCGGTGCCCGAACCCGTCGAGCACGGCGACCGCCGCCCGGTGCCGCGCGGCTTCCGCCCGGCCGCCGAACGCGGTGCGCAGCGCCCGGGTGCCGAGGCAGGCGAAGCAGGTCAGGTGCCCGCCGGGGACGAGCGCGGCCATGTACCGCTCCAGGACGGAACGCACCACCTCGGGCTCGAAGTTGGTGAACGGCAGGCAGGAGACGATCACGTCGTAGCCGTGCGGGGCCGGCGGCAGGTCCGTGATCGACCCGGGCACGACCCGGACCCGGCCGGACGCGGCCGACAGCACCGGATCGGTGTCCAGCAGACCGGTCAGGACGCGGACGAACCGCGGGTTGAGCTCGACGGCGTCGAGCCGGTCGGCCGGCCCGAGGCGCCGGGCCAGGGCCCGGGTGACCGTGCCCGTGCCGGCGCCCACCTCCAGCACCCTGCGGGGGCGCCCTCGGCCCGGGGGCACCAGCGGCGCGGCGAGGCGGGCGGCCGGCGGGCCGCCGCTCGGGGCGATCGCCCCGGTGGTCCGCCGGGCGAGGACCGCCTCGCGGAGGAACGCCGGACCGCCGGTCCGGGGCCGGGGCAGGGAGGCGGCGGGGCAGGTCGTGCCGTGCGTCAGATCCATGATGGCGACGCTAGGAACCGGAAACGCCCGGGCCATCGGCCGTGCCGACCCGGCGACCCCCGGCGAAAGGAGGGGGTGGGGGCGGCCAACTCGCCGGGGACGGGCCGGGATTGCTCTCCTACGATGTCGGCATGATCGGGTGGATGGCACGGGCGTGGCCGTGGTGGGCCGAGGCACTGCTGGTGGCGGGCGTCGGCGCGTCCTGCGTGCCGGACGCGTACTTCGCGACGGAGGACGGACTGCTGGGCCCGGGGGTCGGCATCGCCGCCGGCGTCCGCCTGGCGCTGCCGCTGCGGCACTGGTGGCCGCTGCCCACCGCCGCGCTCGTGACGGCGGCCGCGGCCGTGGCCGGGAGCGGACCGCCGCTGCTGGTCGTGCTGTTCTTCCTCGCCTCCCGGGGCCGGACGGTCCCCGGCCTGGTGTGCGCGGCCGGCGCGCTGCTGGGCAACGCCCTGGTGGACCCGCGGCCGGGCCTGTGGGCCGTGCGCGCCTACGGACCCCTGCTGCCCTTCGCGGTGGTCCTGGTCCTGGGCCTGTGGGCGGGCAGCCACCGGCGGCTGGTCGAGGCCCTGGCCGACCGGGTCGCGCACCTGCGCAGGGAGCGCGAACTGCGCGCCGAACAGGCCCGGCTCGCCGAACGCGCCCGGATCGCCGCCGAGATGCACGATGTGCTCGCCCACCGCCTGACGGTGCTCGCCCTGCACACCGGCGCGCTGCAGCGCCGTACGGACGGTCTGCCCGGCCACGTGGCCGACCGCATCGGCCTCCTGCGCACCACCTCCACCGAGGCGCTCGCCGATCTGCAGGCCGTGCTCGGCGTGCTGCGCGACCACGAGGGCCCGCGGCCGGGCGGGTCGGGCGTTCCGGGCCGCAGGGAACTGGAGGAGCTGATCGGCGAGGCGCGCGGGGCCGGCCAGCGCGTCGACGCCTCCGTCGACGGCGACCCCTCCGCCGTCCCGGCCGGTCACCGGCTCGCCGTCCACCGCATCGTCCAGGAATCCCTGACCAACGCCCGCAAACACGCGCCGGACGCGGCCGTGTGCGTCGAAGTGCGCTACGGGACACCGGAGTTGACCGTGACCGTCCACAACACCGCCGCCGCCGGCCCCGCGGAGCGGCCGGCCGGCCGGCGGCTACGGCCTCATCGGCCTGAGCGAGCGGGTCACCGCCCTCGGCGGCCGGCTGGAGCACGGACCGGACGCCTCCGGCGGCTGGCGCGTCGCCGCCCGCATCCCCGTCGGCGGCGGCACCGGGGCGGTGGCCGCGTGATCCGCACGCTCGTCGCCGACGACGACGCCCTGGTGCGCCTCGCCCTCGTCGACATCCTGGACGACGCCCCCGGCATCGACGTCGTGGCCCAGGCGGCCGACGGCGTCGAGGCCGTCGAGCGCGCCGCCGCGCACGGCGTCGACGTGGTGCTGATGGACGTCCGCATGCCCCGGATCGACGGGATCGACGCCACCGAGCGGCTGCGGCGGCTGCCCGACCCGCCGAAGGTCGTCGTGCTGACCACCTTCGACCTGGACGAGTACGTGGACGACGCCCTCGCCGCGGGCGCGGCCGGCTTCCTGCTCAAGGACACCGACCCCGCCGGGATCATCCGCGCCGTCGAGGTCGTCGCGGCCGGGCAGGCCATGCTCCACCCCGCCGCCGCCCGCCGGGTCGTCGACCGCTACCGGCGGACGGCCCGCGCCGGCGCGCGCGCCGCCCGGGCCCGCGTCGACCGGCTCACCCCCCGGGAAACCGACGTGCTGGCGCTGCTCGCCGAAGGCGCGTGCAACGCCGGCATCGCGGCCGGGCTCGGCATGCGGGAGAGCACCGTCAAGGCCCACGTCAGCCGCATCCTCGCCGCGCTGGACGTCACGAACCGGGTCCAGGCGGCACTGTGCGCCCGGGACGCGGGCCTGGCCCGCTGACCCCGGAGGGCCGGCGGGCGGCGGTCAGCACTCGATGACGTTGACCGCGAGGCCGCCGCGGGCCGTCTCCTTGTACTTGACCTTCATGTCCGCGCCGGTCTCCTTCATGGTCTTGATGACCTTGTCGAGGGAGACGTGGTGGCGGCCGTCGCCGCGCAGGGCCATGCGGGCGGCGGTGACCGCCTTGGCGGCGGCCATGCCGTTGCGCTCGATGCACGGGATCTGGACCAGACCGCCGACCGGGTCGCAGGTCAGGCCCAGGTTGTGCTCCATGCCGATCTCGGCCGCGTTCTCCACCTGCTCGGCGGTGCCGCCGAGGACCTCGGCGAGGCCGCCCGAGGCCATCGAGCAGGCCGAGCCGACCTCGCCCTGGCAGCCGACCTCGGCGCCGGAGATCGAGGCGTTCTCCTTGAAGAGCATGCCGATCGCGCCCGCGGCGAGGAGGAAGCGGACGATGCCGTCCTCGTCCGCGCCGGGCACGAAGTTCATGTAGTAGTGCAGCACGGCCGGGATGATGCCCGCGGCGCCGTTGGTGGGAGCGGTGACGACGCGGCCGCCGGCGGCGTTCTCCTCGTTGACCGCCATGGCGTAGACCGTGATCCACTCCATCGCGCGGGCCTGCGGGTCGCCCTCGGCGCGCAGCTGGCGGGCGGTGCTGGCGGCGCGGCGGCGGACACGGAGGCCGCCGGGGAGGATGCCCTCGCGGGACATGCCGCGCGAGACGCACGCCTGCATCACGCGCCAGATCTCCAGCAGCCCCGCGCGGATCTCCTCCTCGGTGCGCCAGGCCTTCTCGTTCTCCAGCATCAGCGCGGAGATCGACAGACCGGTCTCGTGGGAGAGGCGCAGCAGCTCGTCGCCGGTGCGGAACGGGTACTTCAGGACGGTGTCGTCGAGGACGATCCGGTCGGCGCCGACCGCGTCCTCGTCCACGACGAAGCCGCCGCCGACCGAGTAGTAGGTCTTCTCCAGCAGGGGCGCGCCGGTCTCGTCGTAGGCGAAGAGCGTCATGCCGTTGGCGTGGTACGGCAGCGAGCGGCGGCGGTGGAGGATCAGCTGGGTCGACTCGTCGAAGTCGATCTCGTGGGCGTCGCCGATCTCCGCACCCATGAGGCGCAGGCGCTTGGTGGTGCGGATGCGCTGGACCTCGTCGTCGGCGATCTCGACGTCGACCGTGCGCGGGGAGTGGCCCTCCAGGCCGAGGAGGACGGCCTTGGGGGTGCCGTGGCCGTGGCCGGTGGCACCGAGGGAGCCGAAGAGCTCGGCGCGCACGGACGTGGTCTGCGCGAGTACGCCGTCCTTCTTCAGGCGGCCCACGAACATGCGGGCGGCGCGCATCGGGCCGACCGTGTGGGAGCTGGACGGGCCTATGCCGATCGAGAAGAGATCGAAGACGGAGATGGCCACGGTGAGCAGCTCCTTGGGTCGGGGGGTGGTACGAGGGGTGGTGCGGGCGCGAGCCGTCGCGCACGGTCCAGTGTGCGTGATGGTTCGCGCGTACCGGGCGGTACTGTGCGCCCGGTCACGATTGCGGGCCGCTCGGCCGCGGTGGCGGCTCGGTGGGCCCACGTGGTCCGGGGCACCCGCCCACTGTGCAGTGTGCGTGGTGCCCCGGACCGGCGGGTGAAGCGCGTGCTTCGGGCCTACTTCAGGCCGGGGTACAGCGGGTGCTTCGCGGCCAGGGCCGTGACGCGGTCGCGCAGGGCGGCGGCGTCGGCCGCCCCGAAGGGAGAGGGCGCCTTGAGGGCCTCGGCGATGACGTCCGCGACCTCGCGGAAGTCGTCCGCCGTGAAGCCGCGGGTGGCCAGCGCCGGGGTGCCGATCCGCAGGCCCGAGGTGACCATCGGGGGGCGCGGGTCGTTCGGGATGGCGTTGCGGTTGACCGTGATGCCGACCTCGTGGAGGCGGTCCTCGGCCTGCTGGCCGTCCAGCTCGGAGTTGCGCAGGTCCACCAGGACCAGGTGCACGTCCGTGCCGCCGGACAGGACGGAGACGCCGGCCTGCTTGGCGTCGTCCTGCATCAGGCGCTCGGCGAGGATCTTCGCGCCCTCCAGCGTGCGCTGCTGGCGCTCCTTGAACTCCTCGGTCGCCGCGACCTTGAAGGACACCGCCTTGGCCGCGATCACGTGCTCCAGCGGGCCGCCCTGCTGGCCGGGGAAGACCGCCGAGTTGATCTTCTTGGCGAGCTCGGCCGTGGACAGGATCACACCGCCGCGCGGACCGCCGAGGGTCTTGTGCGTGGTGGTGGTCACCACGTGCGCGTGCGGCACCGGGGAGGGGTGCAGCCCGGCGGCGACGAGGCCCGCGAAGTGGGCCATGTCCACCATCAGGTACGCGCCGACCTCGTCGGCGATCCGGCGGAAGGCCGCGAAGTCCAGCTGGCGCGGGTAGGCGGACCAGCCGGCGACGATCAGCTTGGGGCGGTGCTCCTTGGCGAGGCGCTCGACCTCCTCCATGTCGACCAGGTTGGTCTGCTCGTCGACGTGGTAGGCGACCACGTTGTAGAGCTTGCCCGAGAAGTTGATCTTCATGCCGTGGGTGAGGTGACCACCGTGGGCCAGGTTGAGGCCCAGGATGGTGTCGCCCGGCTTCAGCAGCGCGAACATCGCGGCGGCGTTGGCCTGGGCGCCCGAGTGCGGCTGCACGTTGGCGGCCTCGGCGCCGAACAGCGCCTTGATCCGGTCGATGGCGATCTGCTCGACGACGTCCACGTGCTCGCAGCCGCCGTAGTAGCGGCGGCCCGGGTAGCCCTCGGCGTACTTGTTGGTGAGGACCGAGCCCTGGGCCTCCATGACCGCGACCGGAGCGAAGTTCTCCGAGGCGATCATCTCGAGGGTGGACTGCTGGCGGTGGAGTTCGGCGTCGACGGCGGCGGCGACATCGGGGTCGAGCTCATGGAGGGAGCTGTTCAGAAGCGACATGAGTTCTTCCTGGCGAGGGGGGAGGAGGCGGGGTCAGCCGGCGAAGTCGGTGTACGCGGCGGCGGTCAGCAGCTCCGCCGGCTCGTCCGTGATCTTCACCTTGAACAGCCAGCCGCCCTCGAAGGGGGCGGAGTTCACCAGCGAGGGGTCGTCCACGACGTCCTGGTTGGCCTCGACGATCTCGCCCGTGACGGGTGCGAAGAGGTCGCTGACCGACTTGGTGGACTCCAGCTCACCGCAGGTCTCGCCGGCGGTGATGGTGTCACCGGCCGCCGGGAGCTGGGCGTAGACGACATCGCCGAGCGCGTTGGCCGCGAACTCGGTGATACCGACCGTCGCCACACCGTTCTCGTCGGTGGCCGACAGCCACTCGTGCTCCTTGGTGTAGCGCAGCTGCTGGGGGTTGCTCATGGGTCGATTCTCCTGTACGCGGGTCAGTGCTTGTGCAAGGGGTCTTGACAGGTGAGACGGAACGAAGGAACCGAAGGGAAGTGGATCAGCGCTCGCGCTTGTAGAACGGCAGCGCCACGACCTCGTACGCCTCGTGGCTGCCCCGGATGTCCACGGCGACGCCGGGCGTCCCGGGCGCGGCGTGGCCGGCGTCCACGTAGGCGATGGCGATCGGCTTGGCGAGCGTGGGGGAGGGGGCGCCGGAGGTGACCTCGCCGATCACCGTGCCGGAGCCGGCGACGACGACGGGGTAGCCGGCGCGCGGCACCCGGCGGCCGGTGGCCACCAGGCCCACCAGCTTGCGCGGCGGGGCGCTCGCGGCGCGCTCGGCGGCGGCCTCCAGCGCCGCGCGCCCCACGAAGTCGCCCGGCTTGTCGAACTTGACCACCCGGCCGAGCCCGGCGTCGAAGGGCGTGGTGGCCGTGGTCAGCTCGTGCCCGTACAGCGGCATGCCCGCCTCCAGGCGCAGCGTGTCGCGGCAGGAGAGGCCGCAGGGCACCAGGCCTGCGTCCGCGCCCGCCTCGGTGAGCGCCTGCCACAGCCTCGTGGCGTCGGCGGGGGCGACGAACAGCTCGAAGCCGTCCTCGCCGGTGTAACCCGTACGGGCGATCAGGGCGGGGACGCCCGCGACCGTGCCGGGCAGGCCCGCGTAGTACTTGAGGCCGTCCAGGTCGGCGTCGGTGACGGACTTGAGGATGCCCGGGGAGGCCGGGCCCTGGACGGCGAGCAGGGCGTAGTTCTCGTGGTCGTCGCGGACGGCCGTCTCGAAGCCGGCCGCCCGCTCGGTGAGCGCATTCAGCACCACCTGGGCGTTGGAGGCGTTGGCGACCACCATGTACTCCTCGTCGCCCAGCCGGTAGACGATCAGGTCGTCGAGGATGCCGCCGCGCTCGTCGCAGATCATCGTGTACCGCGCGCGGCCGACGGCGAGTGCCGAGAGGTTGCCCACCAGGGCGAAGTCGAGGGCCTGGCCCGCCTGCGGGCCGGTGAGGGTGATCTCGCCCATGTGGGAGAGGTCGAAGAGGCCGGCGCGGGTGCGTACGGCGACGTGCTCGTCGCGCTCGCTCCCGTAGCGCAGCGGCATGTCCCAGCCGGCGAAGTCGGTCATCGTCGCACCGAGGCTGCGGTGCAGCGCGTCGAGCGCGGTCAGGCGGGGTGCGGCGTTCTCAGGGGCTGCGTTTTCTGAAGACATGGCGGCGGAACTCCCGGGCAGGCGGTCGCGAGGCGTCGATACATCAGCCTCCCCATCTGTCATCGGAACCTGAGAGGTTCACCGGGACCCCCTGGAGGGCGCTCGGCTTGCACCTTGGGTGGGACCGCGCGCGGCGGCCCGCTTTTCAGATCTGCCTCGCCCGTGCGGTATCGGGGCCTGAGAGATTCAAGGGAGGAACTTGCTCCTTCGGCGCCCGGCACACCACGTGCCGGAACTCTCCCGCGCGGATTCGAGCGGCCGGTATGCAGTTGGTCGTGCAGTTGGCGCGCACATCATTGCACGTACGGGCGTGCGATGGGCCGTTCGGAGACCATCGCATTGCATTACTTTTCCTTTACCCGCTTCGGGTACACCGACGGCAGCGACGGACGACGAGAGGGCGGGGACTGTGCGAACGGACGTCCAGGCGGGGGTTCCCGGAGCCGCGGGGGAAGCCGGCGTCCCCGTGCGGGACCTGCGCGGAGCGCCCCGCGCCTCCTGGGAGCTGCGCTGCCGGGCCGGCGATCTGCTGGTGGTCTCCGGGCTGCCCGGCAGCGGCAAGTCCACCCTCATCCGGCGGGTGGCGCCCGCGCTGGACGGCCGGGGCGAGCCCGTGCCCTGCCTCGACTCCCAGGACTCCCGCGCCCGCCTGGAGCGCAGACTCCCCGCGCGCCTCCCGTACGGCCTCTACCGCCCCCTCGCCCGGATCGCGCACTACGCGCGGCTGCGCGCCGCCCTGCGCTCCGGCGCGAGCGTCGTCGTGCACGACTGCGGACGGACCGGCTGGGTGCGCCGCTGGCTCGCCCGCGAGGCCCGCCGCCGCGGCACCGGACTGCACGTCCTGCTGCTCGCCGTGGCGCCGGATACCGCGCTCGCCGGCCAGCGGACCCGCGGCCGGACCGTCTCCGCGTCCGCCTTCGGGCGGCACCGCCGCGCGATGGAACGCCTGGTCGCCGCGGCCGCCGACGGCCGGGTGCCGGCCGGCGCCGCCTCGGTCGTCCTCCTGGACCGCGCCGCGGCGGACGCGCTGGGCTCCATCGCCTTCGACCCGGGCCCGTCCTGACGGAGGGGCAGCCGCTAGGGTGCACTGCGGTCGATACGGGACGGCGGTTGGAACGGATGAGCATCCCCGAGCAGTACGGGCACAGTCGGGACGGGCACGGCCAGGACGGGCAGGACTGGCCCGCGAACGAGCTGGAGCGGACCCTCTCCTCCTGCGTGGGCCTCCTCGGGGCCGGCGCCCGCATCGTCGAGGAACTCGGCCGCAGCAGCGTGTGGATACCCCTGCCCAACGGCGGCGGCCCCGGCAGCGCCGACCTCGACCTGCCCACCGTGGAGCTCGACGGCGGCGCGTTCGTCCCCGTCTTCAGCTCCCACGCCGAGTTCCTGCGCTGCGCCGGCGACCGCATGCCGTTCGCCGTCGCCCCCGCCGCCGAGTTCGCCCGCGGACTGCCCCCGCAGGCCGGCATCGTGCTCAACCCCGGCGGGACCGTCGGCGCCCCGCTGCCCCCGGCGGCGGTCGCCGAGCTGTGCCGCGCGGGACAGCTGCGGCTGGAGGGCGAGCCCAGCGGCGGCCGGGTGCGCCTCTTCGAGCCCGACTGGCAGGACGAGCCGACCGCCTTCCTCGCCGCCGCCGGGCTGGAGTTCACCGCCGCGCGCGGCGTCCGCACCGCCCGCCGCGCGCTGGCCAGCGTCGAGGGCGGCGCCCCCGCCCTGTTCGTCGGCGTCGAGCTCGACCTCCCCGACGACGACAGCCGCGCCGCCGCCCTGGACGCCCTCGGCCGCGCCCTCGGCAAGGTGCCCGTGCCCTGGCCCGTGCAGCTCGTCCTCCTCGACGTCGCCCGGGACCCCGTCGTCGACTGGCTGCGCGAGCGCGTCGGACCGTTCTACGACCGTGACCGTTGACTGCTCTCCTGCGGGCCGCCGCGGCCTCGTAAGCTGGTTGGACGACCGTACGGGAGGCGCGACCGCGCCGTGAGGCAAGGGGCGGGCGCGGGGTGCGCGTCGGCCCGCAGAAGGGGCGGGGTCAGGTGAGCGCGGGCGCGGGGAACGGCGTGGAGCAGGTGCTGCGCCAAGTGGCGCCCGGACGCTACGACGTCTACGAGGCGCTGCTGCGCTCGGTCGCCGAGGGACACCTGTGGATGCTGCTGTGGCACGGACAGGCCGGGTCGCCCGACGCGCAGTACGGGAACATGGAGGTCGACGGCCTCGGCTACGCCCCCTGCGTCACCTCCGACCGGGAGCTCGCCGCCAGCGGCTGGAACCGGGCCCACGAGGTCGTCCCCGGGCGCTCGTTGGCCGCCTCCCTCTACCCCGGCCGCTGGGGCCTGTGGCTCAACCCCCACGCGCCCGGCGGCGGCGTCGGCATCCCCTGGCTCGACCTGCGCCGCATCGCCGGCGGCCTGGACCGCCTGCCGGCCGGCCCGCTGCGCATCACCGAACCGGTCCTGGAGATCCCGCAGTTCTACGCGCTGCTCGCGCAGCACGCGGCGCGGACGCCCGCGGTGCGGGCGCTGCGGCGGGCGTGGGTCCAGCCGGCGGTCGGCGCCGCGTATCTGGCGATCGGGCTCGACCTGTACGACACGTCCCAAGCCGCCGTGGAATCGGTGCGGTTGATGATGGGTCAGGTGATCGGCGCCGCACCGGAGGGGCTGCCGGTCTCGACCGTCGCCCTGTCGGACGAGTACGACCCGGTGGGGATGTGGATGCGGGCGCATGCGCGGCCGTTCTACGGGCATGAGGTGGGGCCGCAGGTGCCGTTGGCGGGGTACGGGTACCCGCACTAGGCGGGTTGTTGTTGGGAGGGTGCCCCAGTCCCGCCCTTTCACCGTTTCTTCCGGGGCTGCGCCCCGGGCCCGTAATGCGGCTTCGCCGCGTTGACCGGGGGCTTCGCCCCCTGGGCCCCTGGAACCGCGCTTCGCGCGGTTGTCCTCAAACGCCGGACGGGCTGAAGTGCTCGCTGCCTCGCTGCCTCGCTGCCTCGCTGCCTCGCTGCCTCGCTGCCTCGCTGCTCAAATGGTCGAGTCTATCGGACGGCTCGGAGGAGGGGGTCGGGTGCGGCGGCATGGGATCGATCGTACCCTCGGCCCCACATGCCCCACCGGGCCCACCTGTTCGCGACTACGGCGCCGACCTGCGGACGCGGCCTGTCGCCCGCCGCGCGTCACCGGCTGAACCGCCCCGGGGCGTCCCGGAGTTATCCGAATGCGCCCTGCCGACCGACCGCCTAGGGTGACCGCATGCTTTGACGTCCGCCCGGCAGCCGGGCACCCCCATCGCACTCCTTCGATCGCCGCGTCCCCCCCGACCGACCCCGGCCCCGAAGGAGCCCTTTCCGTGCCCACATCCACGCCCACCTCCACCATCGCCGTCCCCGACGCCTTCGCCGCGTCCTACGGAGCCCACGGCGCCGCCGAACGCGCCTGGCTCGCCGGGCTGCCCGACCTGGCCGCCGAGTTCCTGGACCGCTGGGGCCTGCGGGCCGACGGCCCGTCCGCCCACGGCATGGCCTCGCTCGTCGTACCCGTCGTCGTCCGGCACGACGGCACGCCCGCCGTGCTCAAGCTCCAGCAGCTCCGGGAGGAGACCGCGGGCGCGGCCGCCGGCCTGCGGGCGTGGGACGGCGACGGGATCGTCCGCCTGCTCGACCACGACGAGCCGACCGCCACGCAGCTGCTGGAACGCCTCGACGCGACGCGGCCCTTGTCCTCCCTCGCCGATGACGCCGATGACGACGCGGCCGTGGGCGTCCTGGGCGGACTGCTGGCCCGGCTCACGGCCGTGCCCGCCCCGCCGGGCCTGCGGCGGCTGTCCGACGTCGCCGGGGCGATGCTCGACCGGGTGCCCCGGGCGATGGAGGCGCTCCGGGACCCCGCCGAGCGGGAGTTGGTCCGCACCTGCGCCGCCGCCGTGGCCGAGCTCCTCGACGAACCCGGCGACCGCCTCCTGCACTGGGACCTGCACTACGACAACGTCCTCGCCGGGGACCGCGAGCCCTGGCTCGCCATCGACCCCGAACCGCTGGCCGGCGACCCCGGTTTCGAGCTGCTGCCGGCCCTCGACAACCGGTGGGACGCGGTGGTGGCGACGGGGGACGTCGCACGCGCGGTCCGGCGCCGGTTCGACCTGCTGACCGAGGCGCTGGGGCTGGAGCGCGGGCGGGCCGCCGGGTGGACGCTGGGGCGGGTGCTGCAGAACGTGCTGTGGGACGTCGAGGACGGGAAGGAGGCGCTGGACCCGGTCCAGGCCGCGGTCGCCGGGGCGTTGCCCGTCCGATGACGACGGGTACCCTTCCTCGGTGACCTCCCTCCCCACCGACGCCGAGATCCGCGCCCTGCACGAGAAGTACGCGCCCTCGCGGGCCGCCTTCGAACTCGTCCACACGCACTGCGAGATCGTCCGTGACATCGCCCTCCAGCTCCTGTCCACCGACGGCCGGCACGCGCTCGACGCCGAACTCGTCCGCGTCGGCGCCCTGGTGCACGACATCGGCGTCTACCGGCTCCTCGGCGAGGACGGCTGGCTGGAGGGGGTCCCGTACGTCCGGCACGGCGTGCTCGGGCACGAGATCCTGCGGCAGGAGGGGTTCCCGGAGCGCCTGTGCCGGTTCTGCTCCTGCCACACGGGCGTCGGGATCAGCCGCGAGGACATCCGGCGGCAGGGGCTGGACCTGCCCGCCGCCGACTACCTGGCCGAGACGGGGGAGGAGCAACTGGTGATGTACGCGGACAAGTTCCACACCAAGTCCACTCCTCCCGCGTTCGTGTCGGCGGATGCCTACGCCGCGCAGATCGGCCGCTTCGGCGCGGAGAAGGCCGTCGCCTTCGCGGAGCTGCGCGCGCGGTTCGGGGAGCCCGGGCTGGACGGGATCAGGGAGCGGTACGGATACGCGCCGGCGTGAGGGCGGCCGTCGCCAGGGCGAGGGCCACGAGGAGGGCGGCGGCCCACAGCGGGGAGCGGCCGCCCAGACCCGCGTCGAGGGCGGCGCCGCCCAGCCACGGCCCGGCTGCCGCGCCCGTGTTGAGAGCCGCCGTGGCGAAGGCCCCCGCGAGGGTCGGGGCACCGGCCGCCGCGTAGAGGGCGCGGGCGATCAGGGTGGAGCCGACGGCGAACGCGAGTGTCCCCTGGAGCGGACCGAGGGCGGCTGCTCCAGCTGGAACCCGCCGCCATATCCCCAAACCCCTTCCGTCCGTTCCGTTTTGCTGCGCGCGCCCCGCCGCGACCTCCATGCTGGGTGGCATGTCCGATCACAGTGAGCAAGTGCCGGGTTACCGACAGATCAGGATGACGGTGCCGACCGCCCCGGTAGCGGCCCTGGCCGACGAGGAGGCCTGGCGGGCGCGGGACGGCTACCCGGACATCCTGGGTGCCGGGGGCGCGGTGTTCGGGGTGGCCCGGGAGCGCGGGGCGGGTGGCTGGGAGATCCTCTCCCACCTCGGCGACCACGCCCCGCAGGACGCCAGGGACACCCTCGCCTCGCACTTCCGCAAGCTCGAGCAGGACGCGCGGGCCGCCGGCGACCGCGCCCTGCGCGAGGAGTGCGCCGCCGCGTACGAGCTCCTGGACTGGGAAGCCATCGACGAGTTGACCGTCCACGGCTGCCGCTACCGGGTGGTGCGCGGGGAGCGGTTCATCCGCATGGGGCCCGACGGCCCCGAACCCCCGCGTCCCTCCGACCCGGATCCGGCGAGACCGGGCCACGGTCACCGGGTCCCCGACCCCGTGGACGGCTTCGTCGTCGACACGGTCACGGCCACGGGCATGTCCGAGGGGATCCTCAAGGCGGAGCTGCTCTCCCTGGTGCGCAAGCCCGGCACCGTACCGGCCGACGTCCGCGACGACTCGATGCGGGCCGCGCACACCCACCCCGGAGGGGTGCTGCTGCCCGCCACGTTCATGATCGCGGAGCGGGTGGGCGGCCAGTGGGAGCCGGTCACCAGCGGCAGCAAGAACCCGCAGGCGGCCCGCGACACCCTGACGATGGACCTGCGCGTGATGGCCCCGGTGATGCGGCGGCTGGGCACCCGCGAACGCGCGGAGTACGCCCGGGCCGCCGACCGCCTCGACGCGGACCGGGCCGACGAACTGCGGGTCATGGAGCGCCTGTTCCGGGTCGTCCGCGTCGAACGCCTCGTCCGCGTGGGCCCGGACGGTCCGGAGGGCCCGCGCCCGTCCGACCCCGACCCCCAGCCCCCGGTCCTGGTGCACGACCGGCAGCTGAAGGAGCAGGGCCTGCTCCGGGACGAGGGCGAGGGCGAGGAGGAGGAACCGCCGGAGGAGCTCAAGGAGATGATGGCGCTCGCGGAGCGCGAGCGGGAGCGCCGCCGCCTGCGCGACGAGGCGGGCGGGGCGGACGGGGCGCGGGGCGCGTACTGAGGGTGCGGGCCGCTCCGGCCCGGTGGCGCCGGCGCCCGTCCTCGGCTCCGGGTCCGGGCGCGGCGGCCCCGTGTACCGCCCGTGGCGGCGCGGGCGGGGCCGGGCGGTGAGTGGCATCCTGACCGCAGCAGGCGATCTTCAAGGAGGCAGATCGATGAAGGCGGTACGCATCCACGAACGGGCGGGGGCCGAGGCGCTGGTGGTGGAGGAGGCGCCCTACCCGAAGGCCGCGGAGAACGACGTGATCGTCCGGGTGCACGCGGCCTCGTTCACCCCCGGCGAGCTCGACTGGCCCGGCACCTGGGAGGACCGGGCCGGACGGGACCGCACCCCCGTGATCCCCGGCCACGAGGTCTCCGGCGAGGTGGCCGAACTCGGCTACGGGACCACCGGACTGACGGTAGGTCAGCGAGTGTTCGGCCTCACGGACTGGACCCGGGACGGCACGCTCGCGGAGTACGTGGCCGTCGAGGCGCGCAACCTGGCGCCGCTGCCCGCCGCCGTCGACCACGTCACGGCCGCCGCCCTGCCGATGGCCGGGCTGACGGCCCGTCAGGCCCTGTTCGACCACGGCGGTCTGCGGGCCGGGCAGACGGTGCTGGTGCACGGGGCCGGGGGAGCGGTGGGGCACGTCGCGGTGCAGCTGGCCCGCGAGGCGGGGGCCGTCGTCGTCGGCACGGGACGGGAACGCGACCGTGCCGCGGTCCTGGAGGCCGGCGCGGAGCGCTTCGTCACCCTGGACGGCCGCTTCGAGGAGGAGGTGGGGCAGGTGGACGTCGTCATGGACGTGATCGGCGGGGACATCCTGGACCGTTCGGCGGCGGTCGTACGGGCCGGCGGGACGCTCGTCACCATCTCCGCGCCGCCGAAGGTGCGGCCGGTGGACGGCCGCGCGGTCTTCTTCGTGGTCGAGGCGGACCGGAGGCAGCTGGAGGAGCTGGCGGGGTGGGTGCGGGAGGGGAGGCTGGTGCCGCGGGTGGGGTCGGTGAGGCCGCTGGATGAGACGCGGGACGCCTTCCTCGGCAAGGGGCGGGTGCCCGGGAAGTCGGTGGTGCGGGTGGTGGAGTGAGGGGGTGCCCTCTCTGGGGGAGGGTCGGGGCGCATCTCACCCACGGCTCCGCCGGGGCATACGTCACCCACCCAATAACCCCCGCTCCTCCTCCCCCGAGAAACCCACCGACAACTCCGGCTCCCCCCGCCCCCGATCCCACTCCCGCACATCCCGCACCGTCACCTCCAACGGCGTCGCCGGCAGCCCCGCCGCCCGCGCCCGTGCAGCGCTCCGCTGCTGCGTCGCCCAGCACTCCCGCACCAGCGGGAACATCGGAGGCACCTCCTCCGGAAACACCCGGACGAGGTCCACCTCGGAGGCCGCCACCCGCGCGCACGTCTCGATCAGGCCGCCCAGAGTCACCGGCTCCGCCGGGCCCACCGCCTGGAAGGCGCCGGCCCGGTCGTCGGCGAGCAATCGCACGACCAGACGGGCCAGATCGCGTACGTCCAGCACCTGCACCGGCTGCCGGGGATCCGTCGGCACGGCCACCCGCCCGCCCCGGGCGGCCCGCCGCACCCAGTAGACGAAGGTGCCCATCGGGTCGTACGGCCCGACCACCTTCCCCGGCCGCACGATCGTCGCCCGCTCCCCGTACCGCGCGAGGACGTCGTCCTCGCAGGCCACCTTGAACGGGCCGTACGTCGAGCCGTCGAGGACCTCCGTGTCGCGGACCGGCCGCCGCCGCGGCGCGGATTCGTCCGAGCCGGGCGCCAGCCCCTCCGTCTCGTACACCGCGTGTGCTGGAGACGAACAGATACCGCCCGACCCGGTCGCCGAGCGCGTCCATCGCCTGCCCGACGTGCCGCGGCAGGAAGCCGCTGACGTCGACGACCGCGTCCCAGCGGCCGCTGCCGCGCAGCGCGGCGCAGTCCCCGGCGTCGCGGTCGCCGAGGAGCCTCGGCACCTCGGGGAACAGGCCGGCCCCGGTCCGGCCCCGGTTGAACAGGGTCACCGAGGAGCCGGCCCGCAGGGCCTCCGTCACGACGGCACGGCCCACGAACGAGGTGCCGCCCAGCACGAGCAGTCGCATGGCCGCGACCCTACGCCCGCCCCGGGCGCCCCTGTCCAGGCCCCGGCAGCCAAGATCGTCCGCCCGGTCCGGCGGCGTCTAGGATGCCGATGATCAGCCGATGCCCCGTCGCACCCCGGGAACAGGATGGACGCCGACCTGCGCCGCCTGCACGACTTCATCACCTTCACCGCCCGCCTCCGCGAGGTCGAACGGCGCAACAACGCCACCCCCTCGCGCCGGGAGAGCGTGGCCGAGCACTCCTGGCACCTCGCGATGGTCTGCTGGACCCTGCACGCCCGCTTCGAGCGGGAGTGCGGCCACTCCCTCGACCTCGGCAGGATGATCAAGATGTGCCTGCTGCACGACGTCGTGGAGATCGAGACCGGGGACCCGTCGGCCTGGCACCGGGACGGCGCCGCCGACGCGGACAAGGCGCGCGCCGAGGAGGAGGCGGCCCGGCGCCGCTTCGCCGGCCTCCCCGGCGGGCTCGGCGCCGAGCTGCTCGCCCTGTGGGAGGAGTACGAGCGCGGCGAGACGCCCGAGGCGCGCCTGGTGCGCGGCGCGGACCGGCTCAACCCGGCGCTGATGCGCTGCCTGACCGGTCAGGGCTGGGCGGACGTGGACGCGGACGCCGCCGCGCTCGACCGGCTGCAGCTGCCCCGGGTCGGCGTCAGCGGGACGCTCGCCGCGTTGTACCGCGAGGTACGGGACACCGCCGTGGCGCGCGGGCTGCTCGACGACAACCCACGGCTCGACGGCAACCCACGGCTCAACGACAGCCCACGGCTCGACGGCAACCCACAGTGACGGCAGAGGCACCGGGCGTACGGACTTGGGGGCCCACCCGCTCTCGCGTGTACTTTTTGATGTACGGGCCGCGCCGATCACCGCTCGGGCGCGGCACCGAACTCGTCATTCCGTGCGTGCAGCCGACCAGGCGCCGCCATGCCGATACGAAGGACGCCCCACCCATGCCCTACGTGCGCCACTGGTTGCGCAACTCCGTCCTGTTGTTCGCGGCAGCGATCGTGCTCGGGCTGGTCGCCGCGCACACCTCGCTGATCCAGCCGCACGACCTGGACCTGGACCGCACGATCCAGACCAACACCCGCACCGGCTGGCTGAACGACGTCATGGAGGGGGTCAGCTACCTGGCCTCCCCGGTCGCGGGAGTGATCATCCTCGCGATCTGGTGCGGCTGGCTGCTGTTCGTCCGGCGCCGCCCGATCACGGCCTCCGCCACCTTCCTGGTGGTCGCGGTCGGCTGGAACAGCACCCAGGTCGCCAAGGCCGTCGTCGCCCGGAACCGGCCGCCCCGGCAGTTCATGCTCGACCCCGAGATCGGCTCCAACAGCTTCCCCAGCGGCCACACCGCCTTCACCGTCGCGGTCGCGGTCGCCGTCTACTTTCTCTTCCGCAACTCCCGCCACCGCCGTACCGTCGCCGTCCTCGGCGTGTGCGCCGTGCTGCTGGTCGCCTTCTCCCGGATGTACGTCGGCGCCCACTACCCGACCGACACCTTCGGCTCGGTGCTGGTCGCCGGCTCGGCGATCCTCTTCGTCACCGGCGTGTGGCACGCCTGGCTGCTGCCGCGGCTGGACCGGATCCCGGTGGTGGGCCCGCTGCTGGGCCGCTTCGGGCTGGAGGAGGAGCGGGCCGAGCTCGCCGCGCGGCAGGACGGCGGCGGGTATCCCGGCGTCCCGGGCCCCGGCGGCCCGCGCCGCCCCGGACGCCACCGCAGGCACGCGGCCCGCTGACGCGCCGCCCCCGACGGCCCGCCGACTCCCCGGAGCGGCGGGCCGTCGCCGTTCGCGGGGCCCCGAGGCGTCGCGGGAGGTTCCGGGGACCGCTCGCGCGCCCCCGTGAGCCGCTCCCGTCGCCCTACAAGCGGCTCCGGCGGCCCGCCATACTTGAGGGGGCCGGGGGAGCACGGCGAATCGACGGGGGCGGCGGCGCGAGATGGTGGAGACCAGGCTGATCCAGGGCCGGTACCAGCTGCTCGACCGGATCGGGCGGGGCGGCATGGGCGAGGTCTGGCGCGCCCGCGACGAGTCCCTGGGCCGGCACGTGGCCGTCAAATGCCTCAAACCGCTCGGACCGCAGCACGAGCCGTCCTACCTTCGGGTGCTCCGCGAGCGCTTCCGCCGCGAGGCGCGGGTCGCCGCCTCGCTCCAGCACCGCGGCATCACCGTCGTCCACGACTTCGGCGAGAGCGACGGCGTCCTCTACCTGGTGATGGAGCTCCTCGACGGCCGCAACCTCAGCCAGCTGCTGGAGGACAACAAGCAGCACCCGCTCCCCGTCCCCGAGGTCGTCGAGATCGCCGAACAGGTCGGCGCCGCCCTCGCGTACACCCACCGGCAGGGCATCGTCCACCGCGACCTCAAGCCGGCCAACATCATGCGCGTCACCGACGGCACCGTGAAGATATGCGACTTCGGCATAGCGCGCCTCGGACACGACATCGGCTTCACCGCCCGCCTCACCGGCACCGGCATCGCCATGGGCACCCCGCACTACATGTCGCCCGAGCAGATCGGCGCGGGCAGCATCGACCATCGCAGCGACCTGTACTCGCTGGGCTGCGTGCTGTACGAGATCGCCACCGGCGCGCCGCCGTTCGACATGGACGACGCCTGGGCGGTGCTCGTCGGCCACCGCGACACCGCGCCCCGGCCCCTGCGCGAGCTGCGCCCCGAGCTGCCGGAGGAGTTCGAACGCGTCGTCCTGGACCTGCTGGCCAAGGACCCCGACGACCGGCCGGACGACGCCGGCGAACTGGTGCGCCGCGTCACGGGGAACGGGCCGGGGCACGGGGAGGGCCCGGCGTCGCGGCCCCTGCTGTCGCTGTCGGACGGGCTGCCGCGCCGGCCGCGGGAGACCGTGTCCCGGCCGGAGGGGCAGCCGCGGCTGCCGGCCTGGGCCCGGCACATGACCACCGGCTCCAAGGCCGCGGGCACCGGCCCCGTCCAGGCGCCGCCGGACCCGGCGGCGGCCCTGACCGGCTCGTGGACGACGCCGTGGGGACGGCCGGACGGCCCGGGCGGCGCGGAGGTCCATGCCGCGGAGATCCACGCGTCGAGGCCGGTGCCGGGCGGTCCGGACACCGGCTGGCAGAAGCCCGCGCCGGAACGGCGTACGGCCGTCTCGGCGCGGACGTCCCCCGCCACGGCGACCCGGCGGAAGAGCGGAGCGCCGCACCCCGGCGTGCCCCACCCGGCGCACGCCTCCGATCCGCGCCGCCCCGCACCCCGGCCCGCCGGCGCGGAGCGCCCCCCGCCCGCCCCGGAGCAGCTCGCCGAACTCGCCGCCCGGCACAGCGGCGGCCTCCGCCTGGGCCGCGCGGGCCGCTGGGCCGAGGCCGGCGAGGCGCACCGGGCCGTCGTCGCCGAACGGGAGCGGCTGCTCGGCCCCGACCACCCCGACACCCTGGCCAGCCGCTACGAGGTCGCCTTCTCGCTCAGCCGGCTCGGCCACCCCGAGGAGGCGCTGCGCGAGTTCGTGCGCACCGCCGCCGCCCGCAGCCGGGTGCTGGGCGCCGACCACCCCGACACGCTCGCGGCGCGCCAGGAAACGGCGTACGTCCTGGGGCAGTTGGGGCGCCACTTCGAGGCGCGGGAGGTGTACGCGGACGTGCTGGCCGCCCGCGAGCGCATCATGGGCCCCGACCACCCCGACACCCTG
The DNA here is from genome assembly GCF_015999245.1 of Streptomyces sp. AV19. GTDB lineage: Bacteria > Actinomycetota > Actinomycetes > Streptomycetales > Streptomycetaceae > Streptomyces. The sequence continues at coordinate 268,766 of NZ_JAEAMR010000004.1, forward strand.
CGCTGCGGGCACAACCTCGCGTTCAGCCTCAGCAGACTGGGGCGGCTGGAGGACTCGTACCGCATGGCGCGCGACGTCGCCGCCGCGCGGGCGCGGGTGCTGGGCCCGGACCACCCCGACACGCTCGTCACGCGCTACGAAGTCGGCTACGCGCTCGGTCAGTTGGACCGCTGGGAGGAGGCGCTGCGCACCTACCGCGAGGTGGCCGTGGCGCGCGGCCGGGTGCTCGGCGCGGACCACCCCGACACGCTCGCCGCCCGCTACGAGGCCGGCATCTGCCTCGGCCGCCTCGGCCGCAGCGCGGAGGCGCTGGAGCTCTACCGCACCCTGATCGAGGACCGTGCCCGGGTCCAGGGCCCGGTCCACCCCGACACCCTGCGCGCCCGGCACGGCCTGGGCGTCAACCTCGGCCGCCTGGGCCGCTGGGAGGAGGCCCTCGCCGAGGCCCGCGACGTGTGTGCGATCCGCGCCCGGGTGCTGGGCGCCGACCACCCCGACACCCTCGTCAGCCGCCGCGAGGTGGCCGTCGGCCTCGGCTGGCTCGGCCGCTGGACCGACGCCCTCGCCGTCTACCGCGACGTCGCCCAGGCCCGCCAGCGGGTGCTCGGCGCCGACCACCCCGACGCGCTCGCCAGCCGCAACGACGAGGCCCACTGCCTGGAGCAGCTCGGCCGCACCGCCGAGGCCGGCGAGCTCTACCGCCAGGTCGCGGCCCTGCGGCAGACCCGGGCCACCCGGGGCGCGGGTCGCTAGCGGTCGCCCTCGAACGCCTGCGCGACGGCGAGGCTGTCCTCATAGACGTGATGCCGTGTCACCAGCCCGCCCTCGACCGTCAGATGCAGCGCGAACCGCGACCGGTAGGCCGCCCGGTCGGCCGCTCGGTCTGCCGTATCTCCCCGGTGACGACGGCGTCGTCCCCGTCCACGAGGATCCGCTCGATCCTCGTCCCCGCCTCTCCGGGCACGTGGTGCGCCGCGATCTCCCGGTAGTGGGCGGCGGCGTCCCGCGAACTCCTGCACCGGATCCAGGGCGTGGCCGCCCGCCCGTGCTCCGCCTCGGGCCGGTTCAGCTTCCAGTCGGCCCCGTCGGCGTACATCTCGGCGATGCGCTCGGGGTCGCCCTCGCCGATGCGGCGGAGCAGTTCTTCGACGGTGGCACGGGTGCTCATGGCGGGTCCTTCGGTTCGGCTGTGGCGGCTGGTGTGGAGGCCCTCATGGTGCAGAGGGCATGCGGGGGACGGCGATTACCTCCGAGGTCATGGCGTCCCGCCCCGCGCCGCCACGGCAGCAGGGCCGCGAGGGCGAGCACCAGCAGGAGCGGGATCACCGGCAGCGCGTGGACGTGGACGCTGTGGACGAACGACGCCCGCGCCGCGTCCGCCAGCTGCCCGCCGAGCGGCTCGGGCAGGCGCCCGGCCTGCGCGAGGGCGGACGCGAGGGTCCCAGTGGCGGACGGCGGGGCGCCGGGCGGAACTTGAGGAGCAGGCCACCTCACCGCCGAGTTGAACGGACCACCCTCGCCCACGCGGGAACCACGCCGACTGCATGCGCACGCCGAGCACGTCCAGCGGACCACCCCCGCCCACGCGGGGACCACACTCCCGAGACAAGTGAACTCTGGGACGAGCGCTGGACCACCCCCGCCCACGCGGGGACCACTCCCGCACAGGACGTGGGCCGGGCGGAGCTCCAGGACCACCCCCGCCCACGCGGGGACCACCCTACTTGACCTGCGGCGCCAGCATGCGCATACGCCGACTTCATTCACTTGCCGTGCGCAGCGCGCCCGCTGGGCGTCAGCACCTCGCCCCTGCCCGTCCCCTGCCCACCCACCAACTCCCTCAATCCCCAACCCGCAGCAGCAACTTCCCCATGCTCGACCTGCTCCCCAGCAGGCGGTGCGCGTCCGACGCGTCCGTCAGGGGGAACTCCGCCGTCACCGGCAGCTTCACCGTGCCGTCCGCGATCGTGCGGAACGCCCGCGTCGTCAACTCGCGCAGCGCGCCGGGCGCGTTCTGGGCCAGGTTGAACAGGGAGAAGCCCGCCACCGAGGCCGTCTGCGGGAACAGCTCCGGCTGGCCGACCCGCCACGGGTCCGACGCGCTCGCGTTGCCGTAGGAGACGATCCGGCCGTACGTCGCCAGGGACGCGAGGCACTGCCGGAAGGAGTCGCCGCCGACCGGGTCGAGGGCCAGGTCGACGCCGCGGCCGCCGGTCGCGTCGCGGACGGCGTCGGCGAACGACGTCCCGGTGAAGACCTCGTCGTAGCCGTAGCGGCGGGCGTAGTCCGCCTTCGCGTCCGAGGAGACGACGCCGTACACGGCCCCCGCCCCCGCCGCCTTCGCCAACTGGCTGACCACCGTGCCGACTCCGCCCGCCGCGCCCTGGACCAGGACCGTGTCCCCGGGGCGGATTCTGCCCACCTCGTGGAGCAGCGCGTGGGCCGTCGGCAGGACCGTCGGGACGGTCGCGGCGACGCGCAAGTGGCCCTCCGGCAGGGCGAAGACGGACGTCGCGTCCGCGACGACGACCTCCGCGTAGGACCCGCCGGGGGTGAACGCGGCGACCGGCTGCCCGGGGTAGAACCCGAGGACGCCCTCGCCGACGGCGCGTACGCGGCCGGACGCCTCCAGGCCCGGCCGGAAGGGCAGGGACGGGACGCGGTAGCCCTCCGTCCGTGCCTTGACGTCCGCGAAGTTCACCCCGGCGTACGCGACGTCGATGCTCACCTGTCCCGGGCCGGGCTTCGGCGGTTCGGCGGTCACCACCCGCAGGACCTCGGGGCCGCCGTACTTCTGGAACTCGATCGCGCGCATGGCCGTGCTCCCCTCCCATGAGTGTTCAATCAAGAGCGAACACTCCGGAGTGTAAGATCGGGATCGAACACTCCGCAAGCCCGCACCAGCAGCCCGCATCGGCCACAGGGGGATCAACGACATGGCGGAACGCACCAGTCACCGTTCGGCGCCCGCGCACACCCACCCCGACGACGTCGCGGTGCAGGCCGCGCTCGCCGCGCTCGCCGACCCGGTACGCCTCCAGCTCGTCCGGGAACTGGCGAAGACGGACGACTGGACGCGCACCTGCGGGAGTTTCGACGTGCCCGTCGGCAAGGCGGCGTGCAGCCACCACTTCGCCGTACTGCGCTCCGCAGGCCTCGTCGAGCAGCGCGACGAGGGGGCGCGGCGGCTCAACCGCCTGCGCCGTGCCGAGTTCGACGCGCGCTTTCCGGGACTGCTCGATCTGGTACTGAGCGAGGAGAGTTGACGGTGCGTCGGGCCCCGGCGGCCAGTGCCAGCAGCGCCAGGACCTCGAAGCCCGCGCCCGCCCACGGCAGTGACCCCAGCCGGCCGGCCCCGGCGAGCAGGCCGCCGACCGCGCCGGCCACCGTCTGCCCCAGGTAGACGGCGCTGTTGTTGAGGGCGAGGAGCATGTCCCCGTCGTCCCCGCCGATGGTCAGCAGCCGGTGCTGGATCAGCGGGAAGCTGCACCAGTGCACCAGCCCCCACACCGCGAGCGCCACCGCCGTGCCCGCCGCGGAGTGCAGGGCGGGGGCGAGCGCCGCCAGGACGACGGCGAGCAGGCCGATCGAGCCGGCCGGCCCCGCGGCCGGGCCGACCCGGTCGGCCAGCCGTCCGCCCGCCATCACCCCGGCGAAGCTGCCCGCCCCGAAGAGCAGGAGCAGCCAGGGCCGTTGGGCGGCGCCGACCTGCCCGGCCCGGTCCAGGGCGGCCCCGAGGTAGGTGTAGACGGTGAACGTGCCGACGACCCACAGCAGCGTCGTCAGCAGCGCCGCGGGCGCCCGCCGGATCCGGACGGCGGCCAGGCGCCGCCGTATCCCCGCCGGTCCCCGTCCGGGTACGGACGGCAGGCTCGGCCACAAGCCCGCGAGCGTGGCCAGCGCCAGCAGCGTGACGAAGCCGAACGCCCAGCGCCAGGAGGCGACTTCACCGATCGCGCTGCCCAGCGGAACGCCGAGCGCGATCGCCGTGGTCATGCCCGCGTAGACGACCGCGAGGGCCCGGCCGCGGCGTTCGGGGGCGGTGACCCCGGCCGCCACCGCCGACGCGGTCGACGCGTACAGCGCGGCGCCCGCGCCCGCCACCACCCGGCTGATCAGCAGCACGGCGTACGACGGCGCCACGGCGGACAGTGCGTTCCCGGCCGCGAAGACGGCCAGGACCGCCACCAGCAGCGTGCGGCGGTCCACCCGTGCCGTGACCCCCGCCAGCACGGGGGCCGCTACGGCGTACGTGATCGCGAAGACGGTCACCGTCTGTCCCGCCGCCGCCGTGGACAGGCCCAACTCGCCCGCCACCGACGGCAGCAGCCCCGAGACGATGAACAGATCCGTCCCGATCGCGAACATCCCCAGCGCCAGCAGCCAGATCCGGGCCATTGCGCCCCCCTAACCAGATGTGTGGTTACCCGAGATCGGTAACCTAACATGGGGTTATGAGTGAGGAGCAAGGTCAGGATCAGGACCAGGACCAGGGCTGGGTCTGGTACGGCGACCGCGTCTGCGTCGACTTCGTCAACACCCGGCGCGACCGCTGGTCGACGGAGGAGAGCCGCGAACTGCTGCGCCGTCCGGAGGACTTGGTCGCGTGGTTCGCGGCCGCCGGGATCGGCAGCAGCTGCCGCGCGGTGGACGACGCGGTGCTCGCGGAGGCGGTGGAGCTGCGGGAGGCGATCGACGCGGGGGTGCGCGCGGTGGTGGCCGGTGAGCCGTTCCCCGGCTCGGCGCAGCGAGTGCTGAACGTCTGGCTCGCGCGGGCCGCCGAGCGGCCGGCCCGGCTGGAGGTGCGGGACGGGGTTCCCGTGCTGGTGCCGGGTGTCCTGCCGCTGGACGGCCGGGGGGCGCTGACGCGGATCGCGGTGGACGCGGCGGAGGTCTTCGGTGGCGACGGGCGTGACCGGCTTCGCATCTGCGGGGGCGAGCGGTGCAGTGCCCGCTTCCTGGACAACTCGGCGGGGCGGCGGCGTCGTTGGTGCCGGATGGCGACGTGCGGGAACCGGGCGAAGGCGGCGCAGCATCGGAGGGCGGCGGCGGGGGGTGCGGGGAGGTAGGCTGCTTGCCCCCGGCCCGCCGGGGCTGCGCCCCTCGGCCCGGCAGCGCGCTCCGCGCGGTGAGCGGGGCTCCGCCCCGGCCCCGAAGCGCCCTCCGGGCGCTGTCTGCGCGAAGCGCAGTTTCGGGGTCCGGGGCGGAGCCCCGGGGGAAACGGTGAAAGGGCGGGCCGGGGGCAAACACAACGAACAACAAGCCCGCACCCCTCACCCCTCCGCCGCCACCGGCACCTCGTACCCCGGCGAAACCGCCCCCTCCCCCTCCGCCAACCCCCGCCCCCTCCCCGCGAAGTAGAACGCCACCTGCTCCCCGGCGCCGTAGCACGGATCCGCCACCCGCAGCCGGTTCAGCCGGACGAAGATGTTCCACTCGTCGTGCGAGCCCCGGCTGAACCCGGCCCCCGCCCGCACCGTGTAGTTGCGCACGAAATCCTTCCGCCGCTCCTCCCAGAGCGCCGCATCCGCCGGATCTCCCAGGTCGAGAGGGCGCACACCGCCCCCGTCCCGCACGGTGCCGAAGTCCGCCCAGAATTCGGGATCGACGGCCGACTTCCGTGCGAAGTACTCCTCCACCCTCCTCACCAGCGACCCCGACCCACCCGCCGGGTCGAAGAACTCGTGCACGTCGTCCGGCCCGAGGAAGTACACCGCGTCGAAGAGCCCGCCGAGCAGGCGTCCCCGCCGCCCCCGCCCCGACGGCGGATCGCTGAGGTAGCCGTCCTCGGTGATCACCCGCGTCCACATGCGCATGTAGTCCCCGCCGCCGGGCTCCGCCTCCGCCTTCAGGGCTTCCAGCGTGATGTCCCGCCCGGTCTCCCGGGCGAGTTCGGAAATATGACGGACAATCAATCCGGTCCCTTCCTTCGACTCCAGCTGGTACGCGGTCGGGTTGAGGACGAAGAAGCGCTCGCCCCACCGGTCGGCCAGCCGGCGGGTGACGAAGTTGGCCACCTCGGTGTTGGTGCGGAAATGACTGCCCCTGCGCGAACTGATCGGGCAGCTGAGGTAGACGACCATGCGGTCCTCGGCCTGGGCGCGGGCGATGTCCGACTGGATCAGGGCCACGTGCTTCTGGAAGATCTCGAACCAGTCGCCCGTGAGCCAGGTGAAGCGGATGACGGGCCGGTCGGGGACCGGGTAGCCGGTCTCGGTGGCGGTCATGGCGTACTCCTCATCAAAATCCGGAATCAAAATCCGGAATCGAAAGCCGGGTCACAGCGCGGCCAGGCTGTACGGCCCGGTCCCCGCCGCGACGAAGCAGAGAGCGACGAAGAACAGGGCGACGTTCTTCAGGGCCGAGCTGTAGTGCGCCATCGCCGCCGACGCCCCCAGGACGGCCAGCGAGGGCCGCAGTCCGGCGGACAGCTCCGGCGCCAGCCTCCCGGCCAGGGCCGTGGCCTCGGCCCGGCCGCGCAGATGGATCAGTGTGGCGGGCACCAGGAACAGCGCCAGCGCCGCACCGCCGATCCGGCCGTACGCGCCCAGCAGGACCGACAGTCCGCCCAGCGCCATCACCGCGATGCCCAGCAGGGCGAGCGGCCCCGCGAACCGGGGGAAGACGACGGCGGTCGCGTCCCGCGTCCACCGGATCGCCGCGCGGTCCTTGCCGCAGGCCCAGGCCGCGTTGAGGAACAGGCCGCCGACGCCGAGCCGCAGCAGCAGCCAGCCGACGGCGGCGAGCGTGCCGTCCATCGTCACCGCCCCCAGCCGGTCGCGCCCAGCAGATTGTTGTTGCGGACCTTGATCCGCTCGGGAACCTGCTGGTTGTAGAAGGCGGCGAAGTCGGTGACGTCCTGGTCCGAACCGGTCTCGTCCATCACCCTCAGCACGGTGAACCAGGTGTTGAGCAGACCGCTGAAGTGCGCGATGCACCAGGTGAGTTCGACGAGCATCGCATTGACGTACGCGTCGAGGTAGCCGTCGGTGCCGATGCCGGGCTGCCCGCCGAGCGGGCCCTCGGCCACGGTCTCCTCGGCGTCGGCACGGAACACCGTCCGCAGCGCGGCGAACTGCTCGTCCGTCACGGAGTGCGGATCGCGCTGGATCGTCTCGGCCAGCCGCAGACAGAGCAATTGCGGCTCGCTGTAGAGGGGTTCGAACCCGTCGGCGCCCGCGAAGCCCTGATGCTCGAAGTCCGGCCGTCCGTTGCAGTCCACCAGGTGGAGCAGCATCTCCTCGGCCCGGCGGGCCCGTTCGGCCGGATCGGCCCCAGGCAGGATGTCGCGGAGCGCCGTGAAGCCGATGGTGGTGTGGTGGGTGATGGAGTACCGGCTGCGGTTGAGCAGGCTCACCAGGTTGATCACCAGCTCCTTGGTGACCCGGTCGATCAGGCCGGTCTGCGGGAAGAGGACCGGATCGCCGTCCGGCCGCGGCACGCTTCCGTACCGCGGCGGGTCGAAGATGAACGAGTTGGCGTAGTCGACCTCCGTGCGGGCGAGCCCGTTGTGCCAGGCCATGGTGCGGAAGAGGTTGTTCGGCCCGCTCCAGGTGCGGGCGGTCTTGTCGAACTCCGTGGCGACGTAGGGATCGGCGTACCCCATGGGCATCGGGGGCACCCGGGTCCCGGGCACGGACGGCTGTATGAGATCGGACATGGCGCTCGGTCCTTCCGGTGGAGCGGCGGGGGCAGGGGCTAGTCGAAGGGGCGGAGCCCGCCCCGCTTGTCGGCCCAGTGGCCGACGAGCCCGGGCCGGCGTTCGACGAGGGCGTGGGCCGCCTCGGTCGCGGCCGGCTTCATCTCCTCGGGCAGCCACAGGTAACCGCCCTGCTCGGGCGGGACCAGGCCGCGGACGAGGTCGCGCACGATCACCCGGTCCTGCCGGGAGTCCGCGCCGGTGTCACCGGGGCGCGAAGGGTCCTCGGAGACGGCGGACGCGTGGCCCCGGGTGGACATCTGGTCGGTCTCCGGCACGAGCCGCCAGAGCTGCTGCGCCTGGTAACTCGTCACGGAACCCGCCAGATTGGCCTCGAGTCCCCGGTAGTGGCAGTAGTCGACGAAGAACCGGATGCCGTCGAGGGGGAGGACGCCCTTGCGCTCCAGTCCGGTGTCCGCGTCGATGTCCAGGGAGTTGAAGTCGGCCATCTGGGGGCTGTGTTCGGTGGCGACGAGGCCCACCCGGGCCGTCTTGAGCAGGATGCTGGTGTCCAGCATGATCGCGTTCCCGCCGGCCCGGGCCGTCGCGTCCACCATGTTGGCGATGACCTGCCGGTCGGTGCGACGGCACGCGGGGTCGGCGGTGAGGCCGTAACGGCCGTGCGGGAAGAGCTCGGTGAGGGCGACGGTGGTGCTCCTCGTCCCCGCGGGCAACGCGCCCTTCTTGAGCAGGGATTCGAGCCCGACCTGACCGGGATCGGTGAACAGCGGGCGGCCGTCCTCGCCGCGCAGCGTGCCGACCGCGTAGTCGGCCAGGTCGAAGACGTCGTCCGCCGCGCCCGGCTCGCAGGGGTGGTACTCGCGCAGGCCCACCAGCGTCCGCCGGATCGCGGGCACCGAACGCCGTTCCTCCCACAGGTCCAGGTCCTGGACGAACAGCACCGACATCACCCGGGCGTGCGGGAAGTGCTCGGTCCGGCGCAGCGTGAGGACGCACTCGCGCAGCACCTCGGTGAGCAGGTCCAGCGGCATGCCGTCCAGCCCCACCTTGACGATGTTGCACGGGTGGACGCGGGTCCCCATGGAGACCGCCACGCCGAGCGCCGCCTGGGCCGCCTTCCCGGCGATCTCGTACGGCGTCTTCTCGATCGCCTGCCCGGTCTCCGAGCGGCGGAAGAGGAGTTGGTCCTCGCCGATGTTGGTGGAGAGCTGGACGTCCAGATCCCGCTGGTAGTCGAGGACCGCGTCGCTGATCGCCATGATCTGCTGGGGTTTGATGTTTCCCAGCGCGCTGCGCGGATCCTCGCTGTCGACGATCCGGGCGCCGCCGAGAACGGCCTCGCGGGCTTCCTGGGGGTTGAACACACTCACCAGTAGCTTGCGATTTCTCGTCCGGTCGGTCATGGGAACCCCCAATCACGGAATGCTCAGGCCATTTCTCCGGCCCTTTCGAATGTCGCAGCGGCTCGCCGAGCCTGTCCAATAGATTCGTTGATAACCTTTTTTCATGGATGTGGATCTGCGTGTTCTGCGGTCCTTCGTCGCGGTCGCGGAGGAGCTGCATTTCACCCGGGCCGCGGAGCGTCTGCTGGTGTCCCAGCCCGCCCTGTCCAAACAGATCGATCAATTGGAACGCCACCTCCGGGTGCGCCTGCTCAGGCGCTCCAGCCGCCAGGTCGCGCTCACCCCGGCCGGCCAGGCGCTGCTGCCCGGCGCGCGCGATCTGCTCGACGCGTGGGACCGGCTGCAGGGCGAGGTCCAGGAGGCGGCCGCGTCCGAGGCCCGGACGCTGCGCGTCGGCTTCATCGCGAACGCGGCGTGCGAGCTGACCCCGCGGATCCTCGCGGAGTTCGCGCGGGCGCGGCCGGACTGGCGGGTGGCCATGCTCCAGGTGCCGTGGACGGACGCGACGGCCGGGCTGGCCGCCGGGGACGTGGACGTGGCGCTGCTGCGACCGCCGTTGCCGGAGGTCGGCGTGCCGATCCGCACCCGGGTGCTCTTCGCGGAGGACCGGTGGCTCGCCCTCGCCGCGTCCCACCCGCTGGCCGGCCAGGACGTCATCCGCTTCGAGCAGCTGCTGGACGAGCCGTTCATCGCCCTGCCGGAGGAGGCGGGCGCCTGGCGCGACTTCTGGCTGGCCCTCGACCACCGGGGCGGGCATCCCGCGGTCATCGGGGCCGAGGTCAAGACCTCGGACGAGTGGATGGAGGCCATCGCGAACAACTTCGGGGTGTGCCTCACGGGGGCTTCGACGGCGCGGTATTACCCACGACCGGGGGTCGTGTACCGGCCGATCGACAGGATCACGCCGAGTGAGGTCGTCGTCGCATGGCGCGCCGACGATCAGAGGCGGATCGTGGGGGATTTCGTGACGGCGTGTACGGAGACGGCGGGGCGGGAGCGGTAGTTGGGTGTTTGGTGGGGGCGCCCCGAACCCGCCCTTTCACCGTTTCTCCCGGGGCAAGCCCCGGCGCCCGCAACGCGGCTGCGCCGCGTTGGCCGGGGGCTTCGCCCCCTGGAACCGCGCTTCGCGCGGTTGTCCTCAAACGCCGGACGGGCTGAAGTGCGCGCCCGGGCATGAATCCAGCCTGTCCGGCGTTTGAGGACGAACGCGGCGCAGCCGCGTTGCCCCCGCGCAGGAGCGCGGCGAGAAACGGGGCACCCCTAGGGGGCTCAGCCCCCACGATCCTCCCTGTTCACGACCGTCCGGCCGACCGGCAGCACATAACGTGACGGAGCGTCAGATCCGCACCCCCGAAAGGCCCCCATGCTCCGCCGCACCACCCCCGTCATGGCCGCCCTCCTCGCCACCGCCACCCTCACCCCCACCGTCACTGCCACCGCCGCGGAACAACCCACCCACGGCACGCAGCTCCAGCACACCCTCGACGCCCTCGTCGCCGCCGGTGCCCCCTCCGCCGTCGCCGAGGTCCGCGACGGCGACACCGTCCACCGCCTCGCGAGCGGCCTCGCCGACCCCGGCGCGCACGACCCCGCCCGCCCCGCCGACCGCTTCCGCGCCGGCAGCGTGACCAAGAGCTTCGTCGCCACCGTCGTCCTCCAGCTCGTCGCCGAGCACAGGATCGGCCTCGACGACCCGATCGGGCGGCACCTCCCCGGCCTCGTCCCGGACGGCACCGACGGCGCGCCCGTCACCGTCCGCCAACTCCTCGACCACACCAGTGGGATCCACAACTACACCGACGAGTACCGGGGCAACCTGGCAACCTCGCTCCGGGGCGCGCAGCGCGACCACCGCACCCCGCGCGAAGTGATCGCCGAGGCGCTGCGCGCGCCCCGCAAGTTCACCCCCGGCGCCCCGGGCGCGTGGGAGTACTCCAACACCAACTACGTCGTCCTCGCCCTCCTGATCGAGAAGGTCACCCACCACTCCCTCGGCCGGGAGATCGACCGTCGCATCGTCCGCCCGCTGCGCCTGCGCGACACCTACGTCCCCACGACCGACCGGCTGACGGGGGGCCGTCATCTGCGCGGGTACGAGGTCTTCCCGAAGGAGACGGCGGCGACGGACTTCACCGACTTCAGCCCCACCTTCTTCTGGGGCCCCGGCAGCATCGTCTCCACCACCGCCGACCTCAACCGCTTCTTCCGCGCGCTCTCCGGCGGCCGGCTCCTCCCTCCGCATCTGTGGCGCGAGATGACCACGTGGCACGAGATGGGCGGCGAGAGGAAGGACCGCCGGTACGGGCTCGGGCTGGAGAGCAACGCCGGGTACTGCCCGGGTGAGGAGCCCGTCCGGGGGCACACCGGCAGCGTCCCCGGCTACAACACCTACAGCTTCACCACCGCCGACGGGCGGCGTCAGGTCACCCTGGCGATCGGCAGGGAGTTCACCAAGCCGGACGACGCCAACGCCGCCGCACGCAAGTTCCTTGCCACGGCGCTCTGTTCGCGGTAGGTCCGGGCCGGCGCGCGTCCTCCGCTCAGCGCCGGCGCACGTCCGTATAACGGAACCTCCTTTCGCACATCACGGTTGCGCATCCTTTGCGGACCAGGGCTGGCGGGTGATCGCAAGCCCGTTGAAGACTCCCGCTCCAAGGACCGCCGGTCCGGTGTACGACCTGCTCCGCTTCCCGTACGCCGAGCGCGTACGTCCCGCACCACTGCGCCACTTTCCCCAGTGATGTCAACCAGCCGCCCGCACGGGCGGCCTGTGCGTGGGCCGGTCCTCCGGCCGAGAGGGGTCCGCAGAGATGACGGCACCACTTCCCGATACGAACGCGGCCGGGGCCGTGACCGTCGTCGCGGACGCCCCCGCACAGGCCATCGAGGGCCGTTCCCCCTGGCGCATCGCCTGGACCCGGCTCAAACGCGACAAGCTGGCGCTCGCCGGCGGCATCGCCGTCGTGCTGCTGATCCTGGTCGCCGTCCTCGCCCCGGTGATCGTGGGCCTGCTGGGGCACCCGCCGAACGAGTACCACGAGGAGCAGATCGACCCGCTGCTCGGCACGCCCAGGGAGGCGTGGGGCGGGATCAGCGGCGACTTCCTCTTCGGCGTCGAGCCCGTCAACGGCCGGGACGTCTTCAGCCGCGTCGTCCACGGCGCCCGCGTCTCGCTGCTCGTCGCCTTCCTCGCCGCCGTCGTGGCCGTGGCGATCGGCACCGTCCTCGGCATCGTGGCCGGCTACTTCGGCGGCTGGGTGGACACCCTGGTCAGCCGGGTCATGGACGCCCTGCTCGCCTTCCCGCAGCTGCTGTTCATCATCGCCCTCGTCTCGGTCGTCCCCAACGAGCTGTGGGGGCTGAGCGGTTCGGGCGTGCGGATGGCCGTGCTCATCGCGGTGATCGGCTTCTTCGGCTGGCCCTACGTCGGCCGCATCGTCCGCGGGCAGACCCTCTCGCTGAGGGAGCGCGAGTACGTCGAGGCGGCGCGCAGCCTTGGCGCCGGGCGCGGCTACATCCTCTTCCGCGAGCTGCTGCCCAACCTGGTCGCGCCGATCACCGTCTACGCCACGCTGATGATCCCGACCAACGTCCTCACCGAGGCGGCGCTGAGCTTCCTCGGGGCCGGCGTCAAGTCGCCGACGTCCTCCTGGGGACAGATGCTCTCCAAGGCCGTCAACACCTATGAGAGCGACCCGATGTTCATGGTGTTCCCCGGCCTCGCCATCTTCGTCACCGTCCTCGCCTTCAACCTCTTCGGCGACGGCGTACGGGACGCGCTGGATCCCAAGGGTTCGCGCTGAGCGCCGCCGCATCCGTCACAGCCCGTCATCGCAGCAACTCCACATCACGGAGGTCGTGACATCTTGGCTACTACGCACAGGACTTCGAGGCGCGGAACGGTCGCCGGCGCGACGCTGGTCGTCGCGGCCCTCGTGGGCGTCACCGCCTGTGGCGGGGGCGGCGGAAGCAAGTCGGGCGGCGGGGGCGGCGGCAAGGGGGCCGGCTTCAACGCCGGCGTCGGGAAGGTCGCCAGCCCGTCCGACAAGAAGGGCGGCGAGCTGAAGTACATCGCCACCCAGGACGCCGACTCCTGGGACCCGCAACGCGGTTACTACGGTTTCGCCTGGGACTTCATGCGCTACTACACGCGCACGCTGGTCACCCCCAAGCCCGGCCCGGGCGCGGAGAGCAGAACCGTCGTGCCGGACCTGGCCACCGACACCGGGAAGCTGTCGGCCGACAAGAAGACCTACACCTTCACCCTGCGCCCCGGCATCACCTGGGAGGACGGCAAGCCCGTCACCAGCCGGGACGTCAAGTACGGCATCGAGCGCACCTGGGCCCAGGACAAGATCTCCGGCGGCCCGACCTGGCTGATGCAGGTGCTGGACCCGGACAAGACGTACAAGGGTCCGTACAAGGACGACAGCAAGGACAAGCTGGGGCTCAAACAGATCGAGACGCCCGACGACAGGACCGTCGTCTTCCACCTGGCCAGGCCCAACGGCGACTTCCTCCAGATGCTGGCCATCCCCGCCGCCGCCCCGGTGCGCCAGGACATGGACAAGGCGGAGAAGTACGCGCTGCGGCCGTTCTCCAACGGCCCGTACAAGTTCGAGTCGTACGACCCCAACAAGAGCCTGGTGCTGGTCCGCAACGACAAGTGGAACAAGGACTCGGACGCCGTCCGCAAGGCGCTGCCGGACAAGGTCTCCATCAAGTTCACCACCAACGCCGACGCGATGGACAGCGACCTGATCGCCGGCAACTACGACCTCGACCTCAACGCCACGGGCATGGGCTCGGCCGGCCGGCAGAAGGCGCTGCAGTCCGCCAAGGGCAACCTGGACAACCCGCAGACGGGCTTCATCCGTTACGCCGCCTTCCCGCAGTCCGTCGCGCCGTTCGACAACGTCCACTGCCGCAAGGCCGTCGTGTACGGCGCCGACCACACCTCGCTGCAGACCGCGCGCGGCGGCCCCGAGGCGGGCGGCGACATCGGCACCGGCATGCTGCCGCCGGCCGTCCAGGGCTTCGAGAAGGGCTTCGACCCGTACGGCATCGCCCAGGGCAAGGCGGACATCGCCAAGGCCAAGGAGGAGCTGAAGGCCTGCGGCCGGCCGAACGGCTTCAGGACCACCATCGCGGTCCGCAACAACAAGCCGCAGGAGATCGCCACGGCGGAATCGCTCCAGGCGTCCCTGAAGAAGATCGGCATCGACGCGCAGGTCGACCCGTACGACGGCGCCCAGGCCTCGACCGTCGTCGGCGCCCCCAAGAACGTCAAGGCCAAGAACTACGGGATCATCGTCTTCGGCTGGGGCTCGGACTTCCCCAGCGGCCAGGGCTTCCTCCAGCCCGTCGTGGACGGCCGGTTCATCCTCGAGTCGGCCAACCAGAACTACCCCGAGATCAAGGACCCCGCGATCAACAAGCTGATCGACGACGCCATCGCGGAGACCGACCCGGTCAAGGCGGGGAAGATCTACCAGGAGGCCAACAAGAAGGTCATGGAGGGCGCCTACTACCTGCCCTTCACCTACGAGAAGAACATCATCTGGCGCAGCTCCCGGCTGACCAACGTCTACACGACCGACGCGTACAACGGCCGCTACGACTACTCCTCCCTCGGCGTCGTCAAGTGACCGTCGAATAAAGGCAATTCCGCTCAGCCGGCGCATCCGCCGTCAGCCCCCGAAGGGCAGGTGAGGGCCGAGCGCGGCGGTCCGGCGGCTCCCCGCGACGGGGGACCGCCGGGCCGCCGCCGGGCCGACCGCAGTGTTCGCTTACCTCGTCAGGCGGCTGTTCGCCGTCATCGTGATGTTGCTCGTGGTCACGCTGGTGACCTTCCTCATCTTCTTCACCATCCCCAAGCTGACCGGCGCCGATCCCGCCGCCATGTACGTCGGCAAGCAGGCGGACCCCGCGACGATCGAGGGCATCCGGGAGAAGCTCGGGCTCAGCGACCCGGTGCTGGTGCAGTTCTGGCACTTCGTCAGCGGCCTGTTCACCGGCCGCGACTACACCGGGGGCGGGACCACCGACCACTGCCCGGCGCCCTGCTTCGGCTACTCCTTCCGCACCGAGCAGCCGGTCTGGCCGATCCTCACGGACCGGCTGCCCCCGACCCTCTCGCTGGCCGGCGGCGCCTGCGTGGTGTGGCTGCTGCTCGGCGTCTCCGCCGGGGTGGTCTCCGCGCTCAAGCGGGGCACCAAGATCGACCGGGCCGCCATGATGACCGCCCTCGCCGGTGTCTCGCTGCCGATCTACTTCACCGCGCTGCTGCTGCTGGCGCTCTTCAAGTTCCGACTCGGCTGGACCACGGCCGAGTACGTGCCCTTCTCCGAGGACCCGGCGGGCTGGTTCGACGGGCTGATCCTGCCGTGGGTCGCGCTGGCCTTCCTCTTCGCGGCGATGTACGCGCGGCTCACCCGGGCCACCATGATGGAGGTCCTCGGCGAGGACTACATCCGCACCGCCCGCGCCAAGGGCCTCACCGAGCGCGTCGTCATCGGCAAACACGCCATGCGCTCGACGATGACCCCCATCGCCACCATCCTCGGCATGGACCTCGGGGCGCTGGTCGGCAGCGCGATCCTCACCGAGAGCGCCTTCAACCTGCCCGGCCTCGGCCAGGCGGCGGTCACCGCCATCAACAACAAGGACCTGCCGGTCATCCTCGGCGTGGTCCTCGTCGCGGCCGCCGCGGTCGTCCTCGCCAACCTCGTGGTGGACCTGCTGTACGCCGTGATCGACCCCCGAGTGAGGCTCTCGTGACTTCCCCCGCGTATCTGGACGTGCGCGACCTGCGCATCCACTTCCCCACCGACGACGGCCTGGTGAAGTCCGTCGACGGGCTCTCCTTCCGGCTGGACAAGGGCCGGACCCTGGGCATCGTGGGGGAGTCCGGCTCCGGCAAGTCCGTCAGCTCGCTGGGGATCATGGGCCTGCACACCGTCGGCCAGTACGGCCGCCGCAAGGCGCGGATCTCCGGCGAGATCTGGCTGGACGGCACCGAACTGCTCTCCGCCGACCCCGAGAAGGTGCGCCGGCTGCGCGGCCGCGAGATGGCGATGATCTTCCAGGACCCGCTGTCCGCCATGCACCCCTACTTCACCGTGGGCGCGCAGATCGCCGAGGCGTACCGCATCCACCACCCCGGCGCCGACAAGAAGACCGCCCGCCGGCGCGCCGTCGAACTGCTCGACCGCGTCGGCATCCCGCAGCCCGGCCGGCGGGTGGACGACTACCCGCACCAGTTCTCCGGCGGCATGCGCCAGCGCGCGATGATCGCCATGGCCCTGGTGAACAACCCCGCCCTGCTGATCGCCGACGAGCCGACCACCGCCCTGGACGTCACCGTCCAGGCGCAGATCCTCGACCTGATCCGCGACCTGCAGAAGGAGTTCGGCTCGGCGGTCGTCATCATCACCCACGACCTGGGCGTCGTCGCCGAACTCGCCGACGACATCCTCGTCATGTACGGCGGGCGGTGCGTCGAGCGCGGGCCGGCCGAGCAGGTCTTCTCCGCGCCGCAACACCCTTACACCTGGGGCCTGCTGGGCTCCATGCCGCGCATCGACCGCGAGCAGACCGAACGGCTCATCCCGGTCAAGGGCTCCCCGCCCAGCCTGATCAACGTGCCGCCCGGCTGTGCCTTCAGCCCCCGCTGCGCCTACGCCGACGTGCCGTCCGGCGGTGTCACCCGTACCGAGCGGCCCGGGCTGCGGCCGGTGGCCGGTGCCGAACGACACGACTCCGCCTGCCACTTGACGCAGGAGGAGCGGACCCGGATCTGGACCGAAGAGATTGCGCCCAAGCTATGACGGCTATGACAGAGACTCTGCTCAAGGTCGAGGGACTGATCAAACACTTCCCCATCACCAAGGGGCTGCTGCGCCGGCAGGCCGGCGCCGTCCGCGCCGTCGACGGCATCAGCTTCGACGTGCGCGCCGGGGAGACGCTCGGCGTCGTCGGCGAGTCCGGCTGCGGCAAGTCCACGATGGGACGGCTGGTGACGCGGCTGCTCGAACCCACGGGCGGGACGATCGAGTTCGAGGGCCGGGACATCTCCCATCTCGGGGTGGCCGGCATGCGGCCGCTCCGCCGCGACGTCCAGATGATCTTCCAGGATCCGTACTCGTCCCTGAACCCCCGGCACACGGTCGGCACGATCGTCGGTGCCCCCTTCCGGCTCCAGGGCATCGCGCCGGACGGCGGTGTGAAGGCGGAGGTGCAGCGGCTGCTGGAGCTCGTCGGGCTCAACCCCGAGCACTACAACCGCTATCCGCACGAGTTCTCCGGCGGGCAGCGGCAGCGCATCGGCATCGCGCGGGCGCTGGCGCTCAAGCCGAAGCTGGTCATCGCGGACGAGCCGGTCTCGGCGCTGGACGTGTCCATCCAGGCGCAGGTGGTCAACCTGCTGGACGACCTCCAGGACGAGCTGGGGCTGACGTATGTCATCATCGCCCACGACCTGTCCGTCATCCGGCACGTCTCGGACCGGATCGCGGTGATGTACCTGGGGAAGCTGGTCGAACTGACCGATCGCGCCTCGTTGTACGCCCGCCCGATGCACCCCTACACGAAGGCGCTGCTGTCGGCGGTGCCGGTGCCCGACCCGGCGCGACGGGCGAAGCGCGAACGGATCCTGCTGAAGGGCGACGTGCCGTCGCCGATCTCCCCGCCGGCGGGGTGCCGCTTCCACACGCGGTGCTGGAAGGCGACGGAGGTGTGCGGGAGGGAGGAGCCGGGGTTGCGGGTGCTGGGGGTGGGGCATGAGGTGGCGTGCCATCACCCGGAGGGGGTGGGCGGGTGAGGGTGCCCCCGGCCCGCCCTTTCACCGTTTCTTGGGGGCAAGCCCCGGGGCCCGGCACCGCGCTCCGCGCGGTGGGGCTCCGCCCCCTGCACCCCGGTCGGGGCTGCGGCCCCGGCCCCCGCTCCGGGGGCTCCGCCCCCGAGCCCCTTTTCGGGGCTCCGCCCCGGGCCCCGCAACCGCGCTTCGCGCGGTTGTCCTCAGGCGCCGGACGGGCTGAATCGGGGCTCCGCCCCGGACCCCGTATCGCGGCTCCGCCGCTCGTCCTCAAACTCCGGACGGGCTGGATTTCGCGCCCGCACTGATTGTCCGGGCCGGACGGGCTGGATCAGCCCGTCCGGCGTTTGAGGACAGCGCCCGAAGGGCGCTTCAGGGGGCCAGGGGGCGCAGCCCCCGGTCAACGCGGCGAAGCCGCGTTGCGGGGTGCAGGGGGCGCAGCCCCCGCCATCACCGCGCGGAGCGCGGTGCCGGGCCCCGGGGCGCAGCCCCGGAGGAAACGGTGAAAGGGCGGGGCGGGGAGAAACGAAACGGGCGCACCCCCGGGGGTGCCGCAGGGGCGCAGCCCCCGCGAGAACGGATCAGGGCGGGGCGGGGGCAAGCCTTCCGACCGGTAAGAATGTCGCGTGCTCACCGACCTGTTCACCCCCTCCGTCCAGCATTGGCTGGACATCGCCGGAATCTTCGTCTTCGCGATCTCCGGCGCCCTCCTCGGCGTCCGCAAGAACTTCGACGTCTTCGGCATGGCCGTGCTGGCGGAGGTCACGGCCCTGGGCGGCGGACTCTTCCGGGACCTGGTCATCGGCGCCGTACCCCCGGCCGCGTTCAGCGACCTCGGCTACTTCCTCACCCCGCTCATCGCCACCCTCCTCGTCTTCTTCCTCCACCCGGAGGTGGAGCGGATCACCACCGCGGTGAACGCCTTCGACGCCGCCGGCCTCGGCCTGTTCTGCGTCACCGGCACGGTCAAGGCGTACGGGCACGGCCTCGGCCTGACCCAGTCCGCCACCCTCGGCCTCGCGACGGCCGTCGGCGGCGGGGTGCTGCGCGACGTCCTGGCGCACGAGGTGCCGTCCCTGCTGCGCTGGGACCGCGACCTGTACGCCGTCCCCGCCATGGCCGGCGCCGCGCTCGCCGCGCTGCTCCTGCGGTACGACGCCCTGCACGGGCCCGCCATCGCGGTCCCGGTGGTCACCGCCTGCGGCCTGCGGCTGCTCGCCATGCGCTACCACTGGCGCGCCCCGCGCGCCTGGCACCGGCGCAGTGCCGCGTCGGAGAACGGCGGGACAACCGAGGCTACCCGTGGGTAACTTCGCGGTGTAGCGTGCGCCCATGGCACAGGCACCCGCACCCGCAAGCACCGGCACCGGCACCGGCGAGTTCGACCGGGACACCGCCGTCCGTCCCCGCCGGGAACCCGGCGTCCATGACGCCCACGTCTCCGCCGGCTGGACGCTCTTCGGCGCCGCCAACGGCGGCTACCTCCTCGCCACCGCGGCCCGCGCGCTGGGCGACACCCTCCCGCACCCGCACCCGTTCACCATCACCGCCCACTACCTGAGCGTCACCCGCCCCGGCCCCGCGGTCGTCCGCAGCGAGCCGGTCCGCACCGGCCGGACGCTCTCCACCGGCCAGGCGAGCCTCTTCCAGACCTCCGAGGACGGCACCGAGGTCGAGCGGCTGCGCGTCCTGGCCACCTACGGGGACCTGGACGCGCTCACCGGCGACGTCCGCACCACGGCCGAACCGCCGTCCATGCCGCCGTACGAGCACTGCGCCGGCAGCCGCCCCGAGGGCTTCGCCGAAGCCGGAAACGGCTTCCTCTCCCGCCTCGACCTGCGGCTCGACCCCGCCACCGCGGGCTGGACGGTGGGCCGGCCGGGCGGCGGGCAGGAGATGCGCGGCTGGTTCGGCTTCGCCGACGGCCGCGAGCCCGACCCGTACTCCCTGCTGCTGGCCGCCGACGCGCTGCCGCCGACCCCCTTCGACCTGGGCATACCCGGCTGGGTGCCCACCGTGGAGCTCACCGTCCACGTCCGCCGGCGCCCCGCCCCCGGCCCGCTGCGGATCTCGGTCGTCACCCGCAACCTGGCGAGCGGCTTCCTGGAGGAGGACGGGGAGATCTGGGACGCGGAGGACCGGCTCGTCGCCCAGTCCCGGCAGCTCGCGCGGCTGCGGGACGGCGCCTGAGCCGGTCCGTACGAAAAGGACCGGCTACTTCACGTCGCGCCCGGTCCGGGCCGCCAGCCGGGTGTGCACGTCCGCGCCCTCGGGGGCGGGCCGCGCCGGCTCGAAGGCGCCCGGCCGGCCCTCGGCCGGGATGGCGGCCTCCGCCGTGGCGAGCGCGAAGGCGGACAGCTCGGGGTCGAGCCCGACCGGCCGGCCCAGGGTCTCGTTGAGGTCCCAGGCGTGCGTGACGGTCTCCAGGACGAAGAAGGCGACCGCTCCGTACCCGGGGGACGAGCCCCACGGGGCGTCGAACGGGGCGGCGAGCCGCGCCTCGTCGTCCCACTCCGCGACGAGCCGGGCACCGGCCCCCGCGAGGACCTCCGCCCACGCGTCGTCCGCCACCTCCGGGAGCCCGGTCGGCGGCCCCGGCTTGAAACCGGCGGTGGCGGCCCCCTCCGCGAACTTGGTCCAGGCGCCGAGGAGATGGCGCAGCAGCGCCCGTACGTCGAAGTCGCCGCACGGCGTCGGCTCGCCGAGCCGCTCCGTCCGCACGCTCGCCACAAGGGTGTTCAGCTGCTCAACGGCGCGCCGCAGCTGGGGGCGCGGGTCGGTGACGGTCCGGGCGTCGGTCACGGGCGGCTCTCCTCGTGGGTGACTGATGGGCGGCCGAAGGAACGGCCGCAGCAGAGCCTGCCTCCGATGGAGGCCCTGTGCCCAGCCGTTTCCGGCCAAATGTCAGGCCGTCCCCCGGGGCGCCCGCACGGGCCGAACCACCGGGTACGGGCGCCCCGCGGCGGCTCGTAGAATCGAGCCCACCATGGCCTACCTCGACCACGCCGCCACCACTCCGATGCTCCCGGAGGCGGTGCAGGCGATGACCGCCCAGTTCGCCGTCGCCGGGAACGCCTCCTCACTGCACGCCGCGGGGCGCCGCGCGCGCCGCGGCGTCGAGGAGTCCCGCGAGGCCCTCGCCGCCTCCCTCGGTGCCCGACCCAGCGAGGTCGTCTTCACCGCGGGCGGCACCGAGGCCGACAACCTCGCGGTCAAGGGGATGTACTGGGCCCGCCGGGCCGCCGACCCCGCGCGCACCCGCGTCCTCGCCAGCCCCGTCGAGCACCACGCCGTCCTCGACGCCGTGGACTGGCTCGCCACGCACGAGGGCGCCACCGTCGAGTACCTGCCGGTGGACGCGTACGGGCGGGTGCACCCCGACGCGCTGCGCGAGGCGATCGCCCGCAACCCCGCCGACGTCGCGCTGGCCACGGTCATGTGGGCCAACAACGAGATCGGCACCGTCATGCCGGTCCGCGAACTCGCCGACGTCGCCGCCGAGTTCGACATTCCGCTGCACGCCGACGCGGTACAGGCCGTCGGCCAGCTGGACGTCGGCTTCGCCGCCTCCGGGCTGGCCGCGATGACCGTGAGCGCCCACAAGATCGGCGGCCCGTACGGCGTCGGCGCCCTGCTGCTGGGCCGCCGCTACGCGCCCGTACCGCTGCTGCACGGCGGCGGCCAGGAGCGGCACGTGCGCTCCGGCACGCTCGACGTCCCCGGCATCGCCGCCTTCGCCGTGGCGGGCACGCTCGCCGCGGAGCGCCGCGAGGACTTCGCCCGCGAGGTCGGAGCCCTCCGCGACCGGCTGATCGCCGGGGTCCTGGCCGCCGTGCCGGACGCGGTCCTCGGCGGCGACCCCGATCCGGCGGGCCGGCTGCCCGCCAACGCCCACTTCTCCTTCCCCGGCTGCGAGGGCGACTCCCTGCTACTGCTCCTGGACGCCCAGGGGATCGAGTGCTCCACCGGCTCCGCCTGCACGGCCGGCGTCGCGCAGCCCAGCCACGTCGTCCTGGCCACCGGCACCGACCCGGAGCTGGCCCGGGGCACGCTGCGCTTCTCCCTCGGGCACACCTCGACGGAGGCGGACGTGACCGCCGTCGTCGAGGCGATCGGACCGGTGGTGGAACGGGCCAGGAGCGCGGGCCTGAGCTGACCCCCGGGCCCGGGGAAACCCGTTTACGGGCGGCGGAGGGATCCCCGTACCCTGGAGGGGCTATGACTGACTTCCCGGGTGCACCCGACCTCAACGCCCCCCGCAAGGGTCTCCGCGTCCTCGCCGCCATGTCCGGCGGCGTCGACTCCGCCGTCGCGGCCGCCCGCGCGGCCGAAGCCGGCCACGACGTGACCGGTGTGCACCTGGCGCTGTCCGCGAACCCGCAGTCCTTCCGCACCGGCGCCCGCGGCTGCTGCACGATCGAGGACTCCCGCGACGCCCGCCGCGCCGCCGACGTCATCGGCATCCCCTTCTACTGCTGGGACCTGGCCGAGCGCTTCCGCGAGGACGTCGTCGAGGACTTCGTCGCCGAGTACGAGGCCGGCCGCACGCCCAACCCCTGCCTGCGCTGCAACGAGAAGATCAAGTTCGCCGCGCTGCTGGACAAGGCCCTCGCCCTCGGCTTCGACGCCGTCTGCACCGGGCACTACGCCACGGTCGTGCTGAACGAGGACGGCACCCGCGAGCTGCACCGCGCGAGCGACATGGCCAAGGACCAGTCGTACGTCCTCGGCGTCCTGGACGAGCGGCAGCTCGCCCACGCCATGTTCCCGCTCGGCGACACGGTCACCACCAAGGACGAGATCCGCGCCGAGGCGGAGCGCCGCGGCCTGGCCGTCGCCAAGAAGCCCGACAGCCACGACATCTGCTTCATCGCCGACGGCGACACCCGCGGCTTCCTCGCCTCCCGCCTCGGCCGGGCCGAGGGCGACATCGTGGACGAGTCGGGCGCCAAGGTCGGCACCCACGAGGGCGCCTACGGCTACACGATCGGCCAGCGCAAGGGCCTGCGCATCGGCCACCCGGCCCCCGACGGCAAGCCGCGCTACGTCCTGGACATCTCCCCGGTGACCAACACGGTGACGGTCGGCCCGGCGGAGGCGCTGGACGTCTCCGCCCTGACCGCGATCAAGCCGCGCTGGTGCGGCGTCGCCCCGTCCGGCCCCGGCCGCTACACGGCCCAGCTCCGCGCCCACGGCGGCGAGACGGAGGTCACGGCGGAGCTGCTCGACGGCCCGGAGCTGCGGGTGCGCTTCGACGAGCCGGTGCGGGGCGTGGCCCCGGGGCAGGCGATCGTCCTCTACGACGGGACGCGGGTCGTGGGATCGGCGACGATCGCGACGACGGAGCGGGCGGTGGCCGCGCGGTAGGACGCGGTAGGACACCGCCCGGCCCGCTCAGGCGGTCGTGCGCACCACGTCCGTGACCTCGCACCGGCCGCTCCCCGCCGGGGCGCCCGGCTTGGGGACGTACGGGGTGGAGACGTCCTGCGTGCTCGTCCTGCCCGGGCCGACGAGGATGATCGACGGGTTGCGCGTCGTCCGGGTGCCGTCTGGGGCGGTGAACCTCATCGTGAGGCGGTAGTTGTACGTGAGGGTGGCGCTGCTGTTGGTGGCGCTCAGCTTGGCGGTGATGCCGAAGCGGTCCGAGTAGTCGCAGCCCAGGATCTTGATGTCGCGCATCGCGCTGTTGCGGCTGCTGCCGTGGGAGCCGCCGATGGTGGTGGTGCCGCCGTTGGTGGTGGTCGAGTCACCGGTGGTGCCGGTGGTGCCCGTCGTCGTCCCGCCGCTGGTGGTCGTGGTGCCGCCCGAGGTGTCGCCGGAGGTGCCGCCCGAGGTGGTGCTCGACCCTCCGGAGCCGCTGCCGTGGTGGCTGGATCCGCCTCCTCCGCAGCTTCCGCCGTGGCTGCCGCGGGCTCCGGTCAGAGCGACGACGGCGATGCCGAAGGCGGCCGTCGCCCGAACGTGACGCATCTTCATTTGTGTGGAACTCCCCCGATAAATGGTGTGCTTGAGTGCCCGTTTGACGAGCGCACGACAGGCTAACAACGCCCATACAAGTGCCAAAATCTCTGCGGGATCTGTGACACGGGCGCTACCGAACCGGTCCCGAACCGGGACGGAGGGTGGCTGAAAACGGGCTATATGCCGTGGGTGCCCGGCTCATGCCCCGTGGCCACGTCGATGTGGGCCACCGACGGAATTCGCCGACCCGGTGGAACGCGGCTCTTGTCGTGTGGGGATGCCGTGTTGATGTGCGGAGATTCCCGGTGACCTCCAGCCCGCCGGCGTCGAGGTCCACAACCCCCGACCTGGTTCTGACCACCCTCAACGCCAAGGGCAGACCGGAGATCGAGCCGACCGTCGGACGCGGTCGCGGCCATGTCTCCGCCGTGCGGAGCGCACAGAGGGGCTTCGACGGCGCATACTGGCCCCATATGACGAAACGATCCGCGCCCCGGCGCCACCTGTCCACGAGCCCCTTCAAGGCCCCGGTTGCTCCGCCGGCAAAGCACTTTGCCCTAGGAGAACGGGTCTCACACGACCGGTATGGCCTGGGCAAGGTCATCGGTGTCGAGGACGAGACCGCGATGCTCGTCGACTTCGGCTCGCACGAAGTCCGAATCGCCAGCCCGTACACGGGGCTGCACAAGCTATGACCTCATGATCCGGCCTGTTCACCGATCAAGATCCGATGCGACCGCGCGACCTCAATGAGACGGGATGCCCGCGCCCAGGCACCACCGGGCCTCCGGGCTCCGGCGCATTCCGTCACTGGGCTCGGCCGCGGTTCGCCGGTCGGCGATCAGGGGATCAGGGCGCCGGATCGTCCGCGACGCCGGCCTTGAGGCCGGCCAGCAGGCCCCTGAGGACGGTGGGGCCGGTCAGTATGACCTGGGCGGGGGATTCGCTCTCGCGGAGGGCTATGCCTTCGCCGGATCCGGTGAGTTCTACGCAGTTGTTGCCGCCGTCCTCGCAGAATGACGACCGGTGCCAGCACGACGTGGGTAACACGGCTTCCCCTACAGCTCTTTGGCGATCGCGTGGATGAAGTCCCTCGACTCCTCCTCAGTCAAGGCGGTGGCCTCGACCCTGTCCAGCCTCGCTCGGAAGTTGGCCAACTGGGTCGGTGAGTCGAAGAACACCGCTCCCGTGGGGGAGTCCATGTGGACGGTGTCCAACCGGCGGTTCTCGGCTTCCGCGTAAAGGATCGAGTTGCCGATCGTCGGGAAGCCGCCTGCCGAGAAGGGGATGACGAGGAAGGTCACGTTCTCGGCCTCGCTCGACTCCAGGAGGTGGGGCAGCTGTGCGCGCGCAACCTTGCGGCCTCCGAGCTGCATGCGCAGCGCCGCCTCGTGGATCGTGCCCAAGTACGGCACGCGACGCTTCCCGGTCACGACCTCCTGCCGTGCCAGCCGATGTGCCACGCGCAGCTCCACTTCCAGGCGCCGGAGCGGCGGCACGATGAGGTCGAAGACGGCCCGTGCGTGTTCTTCGGTCTGGAAGAGGCCGGGCAGGTGGGCCGTTTGGGCCGTGCGGATCCGCGCCGCGTCGTACTCCAGCTCCGAGACGTCGAGGAAGCCCGGCGGGATCTTGCCCCGGTACTCCTCCCACCAGCAGCCCTTTCGCCCCTTCGACATCCGGGCCAATGTGTCGATCAGGGGCTCGTCGCCGCATTCGTAGATGCTGGCGAGGCGTCTCAGACGTTCTTCGCTGATCCCGAAACGGCCGGCCTCGACGTTGGAGATCACTGTCCGGTCCGTACCGAGCAGGTTCGCCGCTTCCGGCGCGGACAGGCCGGCGGCGTCCCGGAGGCGGCGCAGCTCTGCGCCGAACCTGCGTTGGCGAATCGTCGGGGCGTGCCGTTGAGCCACGTACACCTCACTCCTTACTCGCGCACAGTCTCCCGACGGGCGCGGCTTCGGTCCACCGGATCGGGATTGTTAACCCGTTCTGGGGATCGAGTAGAACCGTTATGCAAGGCGCCGCTACCTTGTGATGCGCGCCACTCGGTGAGCCCGCGGAAGTGCACCGTCCTCGCACGCCCGAGGCGGCAACGACACCGTCGGCAGCGGAACCCAGTAGCGCGTAACGCCCCACCACCCCACCGGAGGAGCCGTGCACAGCAACCCCCTCCCACCCCGCCCCACCCCCGCTCCCCTCCCCTTCACCGCCCCCTGGGAGTACGAACTCGCCATCCCCCGCGACCCGCGCGGCCCCGGCATCGCCAGAGCGACCCTCCGGGCCGTCCTCGGCGCCCACGAACTGCACGAACTGATGGACCGGGCCGAGGTGTTGACGTCCGAGCTCGCGACCAACTCGGTCCGTTACGCCGACGGTCCCGCGACCGTACGGCTCTGCTGGACGCATCCCGTCCTGCGGATCAGCGTCGCCGACACCGGGCCGGACTTCGCCGTCCCGAGCGCGCCGCCGCACGCCGAGGCCGGCCAGGGACGGGGACTGCTCATCCTCGGTCTGATCGCCCACCGATGGGGCCGTTTCCCCCTCGGGCCGCCGGGACCGTTCGGAGCGGCGGGGAAGGTCACCTGGTTCGAGCTGGTGCTGGACCCCGGGCCGCCGCCGGGGTGCGTACCCGCGCTGGCCGCCTGACCCTGCCGTCGGGGTCGGGCCGGTGGGGCGGCATGGTGCCCGGTTGGCCGACCGTCTCGTCTCGGGCCCCTCCGGGGCCCAAAGCGGCCGGCTACGCGGAGCGGGGGCGGGGCCCGCCGTCGGGCGGGTCCAGCCGTCGAGGTGCGGATTGCGGGCGATTTGGTTCTGCGCGGCGGTGTGGCTGCCGGGCCATCACGAACCCAAATGCCCGTAACTCACAGGTCGACGACCACATGGTCACCGCACCGTGCTCAGCACCCACTCACTGGGCATCCCGTACCCCGCAGGCCGTCCGCACGGCACCACCGCAGGGGCACGACTCAAGGCTGCGGGGTCGCCCCCGCGAAACCGCGCCCGACAGCGGCCCCCGCCCCCGCTCCGCGTAGCCGGCCGCTTTGGCCCCGCAGGGGCCGGGACGAGACGGTCGGCCGGCCGGGCACCATGCCGCCCCGCGGCGCTACGCCCCCGGCAGGACCGCCCGGACGCGGAAGCAGCCGTCGTCCGTCGGCCCCGCCTCGAACTCCCCGCCGAGTTGCTCGGCGCGTTCGCGCAGGCCCGTCAGGCCGTGGCCGCCGGAGGGGAGGGGCGCGGAGCCCTCTCCGGCCGCGTTGTGGACCTCGACGATGTTGTGGACCTCGACGATCAGGGCCGGGCGTCCCGCCCGGTCGGCCGTGTCCACGGAGACCGTGACCTTCGCCCCCGGCGCGTGCTTCCGCGCGTTCGTCAGGGCCTCCTGGACCGTGCGGTAGGCCGCCTCCTCCACGGCGGGGGGCCACTTGACGGAGGTGAGGACCGGGAGGTCGGCGTGGAGGACGGTGTCCAGGGCGCTGGTGGAGAGGAGGTCGGGGAGGCCCGTCAGGCGAGGGGTCTCGGTGGGGACCGAGCGCAGGACGCCCACCAGGCCGCGGAGTTCGCGCAGGGCCGTGGCGCCCAGTTCGCGGATGATGCCGGCCGTCTCGCGGGACTGCGGGTCGGGGGCGGTGCGCTGCAGTGCGCCGGCCTGCACGGTCAGCAGGCTGACCTGGTAGGAGACGACGTCGTGCATGTCCCGGGCGAGGCGGGTGCGTTCGGTGACGGCGGCGCGTTCGGCGATGAGTTCGGCCTCGCGGCGGTGGGCGCGGGAGAGTTCCTCGATGTGCCGGGCCAGCTCGCGCCGGGCGCGGCTGAGCCGGCCCAGGGCCGTGGGGCCGGCCGTCATCAGGGCGGAGGAGACCGCGCCGTAGAGGAGGCCGTCGGCGGCCGGTCCGGCGGTGAGCAGCGGGGGGAGCCAGGGGCCGAGCGCGGCCAGGAAGAAGGCCGCGGCCCAGGCGCCGACCGCCTTGCGCTCGCGCGTGCGCGCCACCTCGTACATCGCCACCATGGGGGCGAGGAGCAGATGCCCGGTGAAGGTGACGGGAAGCGCGGCCGCGAGGACGGGGACGGGGAAACGGCGGCGGAGGAAGAGGGCGGCGACGGTCGCCGCGTAGAGGACGGTCTCGCCGGTGCTCACCAGCGGACGCATGGCCATGACCTCGGCCGCCGCCACCGGCAGGAGGGCCAGATCGCGGAGTAAGGACTTCACCGGGCGGGCTCCGTGTCCACGCGGACCAGCCCGTACTGGTGGGCGAGGACGGCGGCCTGGACGCGGTTGGCCGTGCCCAGCTTGGCGAGGATGGCGCTGACGTGGTCCTTGGCGGTCGCCGTGCCCATCAGCAGGGCGCCGCCGATCTCGGCGTTGGACCGGCCCTGGGCGAGGAGGGCGAGCACGTCGCGCTCGCGGTCGGTGAGGGAGGCGAGCCGGGAGGCCAGCGGGCCGTGGCCGTTGGCGCGCAGATAGCCCCCGACCACGCTGTCGGCGACGGCGGGGGACAGGATCGTCCCGCCGGAGGCCAGGACGCGTACGGCGCTGGCGAGTTCGTCGGGGACGGTGTCCTTCACCAGGAAGCCGGAGGCTCCGGCGCGCAGGGCCGGGGCGATGTCCTCGTCGGCGGCGAAGGTGGTGAGCATCGCCACCACCGGCGGATCCGGCAGGGCGAGGAGGGAGGACAGCACGGAGATCCCGTCGGCCTCGGGCATGCGGATGTCCAGCAGGACGACGTCGGGGCGGTGACGGACCGCCATCTCCACCGCCTGCGGTCCCTCGCACGTGACCGGGACCTCGATGTCCGGCTCCGCTTCGAGGATGCTGCGTATCCCCGCGCGCAGCAGCTTCTCGTCGTCAACGACCATGACGCGGATCACTATCACCACTCCTGCGCTGATTCTGGCGAGGAAATATAACAACCGCCCGACTTGGTCCGGACCACACCCCCCGCCGACCGGCGGTCGGAAACCGACGGTCGGCGGGTGCCGGAGGGGTGGTGCCCGAGGGCAGGATGGGATCCGGGGGGAAGAACGGGGGGAGTCCGCGCGCTTGACGGGGGGTCGCGCGCGGACGTGCCGGGGGCGAGCCAGCTGTACAACCGGAGGGGGATGTACAGACGGCTCGCCTCCCCGGCGTATGCGTCGCCTCTTGGCATGCGCGCCCGCCCGCCTTCGGGCATAGGGCAAGCTGGAGCCCATGGCAACACATGTGATCACCGGTGCCGGATCGGGCATCGGAGCGGTCGTGGCCGAGCGGCTGCACGCGCGCGGGGACGAGTTGTACCTGTTCGCCCGGGACGCGGGGCGGGCCAAGGAGCTCGCGGAGCGCTTCCCCGGGGCCCGCACGCTCGTCGGCGACCTCGCCAACCCCGACCGGCTGTCCTGGGCGCTGAGTCACCAGGCGCTGCCCGACCGCGTCGACTCGCTGCTGCACATCGCCGGGGTCGTCGACCTCGGCCCGGTCGGCGACCTGACGCCGAAGGCGTGGACGCACCAGCTCGCGGTCAACCTCGTCTCCCCGGCCGAGCTGACCCGGCTGCTGCTGCCGCAACTGCGCGTCTCCAAGGGCAGCGTGGTCTTCGTCAACTCCGGCGCCGGGCTCCACGCGGGCCCGCAGTGGAGCGCGTACGCCGCGAGCAAGCACGGCCTCAAGGCGCTCGCCGACTCGCTGCGCGGCGAGGAGCACGCCAACGGGGTGCGGGTGACGAGCGTCTACCCGGGGCGCACGGCCACCGCGATGCAGGCGAAGGTGCACCAGCAGGAGGGCAAGGAGTACGAGGCCGGCAAGTGGATCGACCCGGGCTCCGTGGCGAGCACCGTGCTGCTTGCCGTCGACCTGCCCCGGGACGCGGAGATCAACGACCTCACGGTCCGGCCGGGGTTCTGAGCCGCGAGCACAATAACGGCGGGGGTGCGGGGGAGGCGCGGGCGTAGGGTGAGGTCATGAACAGCGCATCGGACAGCGCATCGGACAGCGCGTCGGCCGGGGCCTCGATCCGGGACATACGGCTCCTGGTCGTGGAGCTCGGCAAGCGGATGGACGCGCACCGGCGCACCCGGATCGCCGAGTTCGACCTCACCCTGACCCAGGCTAAGGCCCTGGAGGAGCTGGGCGACCCGCGGACGGCGCGCGAGCTGGCCGCGGTGCTCAGCTGCGAACCGCCCAACGTCACCTACATCATGGACAAGCTGGAGAAGCGCGGCCTGGTCGTCCGCGAGCCGCACCCGCAGGACCGGCGGGCCAAGCGGCTCGTCCTCACCGAGGCGGGACGGGAGATGCGGTTGAAGCTGCTGCGCCGGATGGGGCAGGACTCGCCGCTGGATCACCTCTCGCAGGAGGAGCTGAACGAGCTGCGGGACCGGCTGTTCCGGGCACTGGAGGGATCGCAGGACGGCTGAGCGGGACAACGGACCCCCGGGCCGGTGCCCGGGGGGTTCTTTATGGAATCAGTAAAGTTCGAGCTGTAACCATTGTTGCTGTAATGGATACAGCTTTAAGTTTCTCGGCATGGTCACCGCATCCCGCGCACCCCGCGCATCCCGCTCCCGCACGGCGGCCCCCGACCCGGCCCCCGCCTCCGCCCCCGCCGCCCCGCGCCGCCAGGGACTCCAACTCCTCGCCCTGGCCCTCGGATTCGTCATGGCCGTCCTCGACACCACGATCATGAACGTCGCGGGCCCCTCGCTGCGCGGCGGACTGCACCTGTCCCTGTCCGGCCTCACCTGGGTCATCAGCGGCTACATCCTCGTCTTCGCCTCGCTCCTGCTGCTCGCCGGCTCGCTCGCCGGCCGCTACGGGGCGCGCCGGACCTACCTGGCCGGGCTCGCGCTGTTCACCGCCGCCTCGCTGCTGTGCGCGGCCGCCCCGACGGCCGGTGTGCTGCTGGCCGGGCGGCTGCTCCAGGGCGCGGGCGCGGCCCTGTTCATGCCCAGCTCGCTGACGCTGCTGCTCGCCGCGTTCCCCGGGACGCGGGAGCGCGCCAGGGTGCTCGGCCTGTGGTCGGCGATCGTCTCCACCGCGGCCGGGCTGGGCCCGGCGCTGGGCGGGGTGCTGGTCGACGCGTCCGGCTGGCGGTCGATCTTCCTGATCAACCTGCCGTTCGGCATCGCGGGGCTCGTCCTGGCCCGCCGCGTCGTCGCGGACCTCCCCGGCCGCCCCGCCGCGCTCGGCGTCGGCGGTCACGCCCTGGGCCTGCTCGCCCTGGCCGGGCTCAGCTACGGGCTGATCCAGGGCCCCGAGCGGGGCTGGACGGACGACGGGGTACTGGGTGCGCTCGCCCTGGCCGTGCTGGGCGGCGCGGCGTTCGCCCTGCGGGAGCGGCGCGCCGAGGAGCGCATCCTGCCGGCCGCACTGCTCGCCAACTCCCGCTTCCGCGCCGCGAGTCTGGTCGGCTTCCTCTTCAACTTCGCCGCCTACGGCACCCCGTTCGTCCTCGGCCTCTTCTTCCAGCAGGCGCGGGGCGCGAGTCCGATGGAGGCCGGGCTGGAGCTGCTGCCCACGCAGATCGTCTGGCCGCTGGGCAACATCCTCTACACCCGCTACGGCCGCCGTCTGGGCGACCGCGCGGCCCTCGCCGGCTCGCTCGTGGTGGCCGCCGCCGGCATGCTCGTCCTGGCCCTCACCGTCTCGCCCGGCACGCCGTACTGGGTCCTGGCCGTCGTCCTCGGCGTCCTCAACACCGCCGTCGGCGTGGCCTCCCCGGCGATGACCGGCGCGCTCATGGACGCCGCGGGGGCGGAGCACGCCCCCATCGCCGGCGCCGCCCTCAACGCCAACCGCCAGATCGGCAGCCTCGTCGGCGTGGCCGTGATGAGCGCGGTCGTCGCCGGGGGCGGCGGCTGGTACACGGCCGTCGCCGTGGTCCTCGCCGTGGCCGCGGCGGCGTACGGGGGCGGGGCCCTGGCCGCCGGGCTGGGGCTGCGCGCCCGGCGGGAGCGGGCCCGTACGGCGTTCGGCTGAGGCGGGCCGCGACAGCGCCGGGAGCCGGCCGCCCGCCGGGCGCGCGGCGCGCGTCAGTCCCTCCCGCGCAGGCGCCGCGCGGCCTCCTCCGAGACCTGCCGCCGGTGCTCCTGCTTGGCGGCCGTGCGGGATCTCACCAGCTCCAGCACGTCCGGCGGGGCGAGGTCCGGCCGTCCCGCCGCGTACGGCGGTGCCGGGTCGTACTCCGCGGCGAGCTGGACCGCGTGCGCCTCCTGCTCGCCGAAGAGTTCGGCCAGGAGCACCAGGGCGAAGTCCATGCCGGCGGTGACGCCCCCGCCGGTGATCCGGTTGCCGTCGACGACCACTCGCTCCCGCACCGGCGTGGCGCCGAACAGCCCGAGCTGGTCGTGGGACAGCCAGTGGGTCGTGGCCCGGTGGCCCCGCAGCAGCCCCGCGGCCCCCAGGACCAGCGCGCCCGTGCACACCGAGGTCACGTAACGGGCGCCCGCCGCCTGCTGCTTGAGGAAGTCCAGCGTCTCGTCGTCGTGCATCAGGCCGATCTGGCCGCGGCCGCCCGGCACACAGATGACGTCCAGCTGCGGGGCCTTCGGGAAGGAGAGCGTCGGGACGATGTGCCAGCCGCCGGAGGTCCGCACCGGAGTCGTGGTCTTCCACACCAGCTGGACGTCGACCAGGCCGGAACTCGCGAACAGTTCGGCCGGGCCGGTGATGTCCAGGATGTTGATGTCCGGGTAGACCAGGAGGCCGATGCACACCCGGTCGTTCCGCTCGGTGCCTTGCATGGTGCTCCGTTCCCTCATTCCTCTCCCACCGGGCCCACGACCGCGATCGTGCTGAGGACGAAGTCGATCCGTCCGGCCCTTTGGTGCGTGGCGAACAGCCGCCGGGCGGCGGCGTCGACGGCATCGTGCCCCTCGTCGCCGGGGCGCGGCACGTAGGACAGCGACCAGAGGTTGCCCAGCAGGGTCTCCAGGTCCCAGCGCCGGGTGTTGTCGGCCGCCTCCTCCACGGGCGTGCCGGGGAAGAACGCCCGCGCCTGCTCGCGCAGACCGGCCCACGCGCCCTTCATCCGGCCGTACGCGGGGGCGTACTCGGTCAGCATCGCGAGGTAGTCGCGCATGAAGGGAGTGGCCGTGAAGTCCCGGGTGTTCCAGACGACGGCCGCCCGGCAGCCGGGCCGGGCGATCCGGCGGAACTCCGCCGGCGCGGCCACCGGGTCCAGCCAGTGCACCGCCTGGGCGACCGTGATCAGGTCCACGGAGCCGTCCGGCAGGCCGGTGCTCTCGCCGGTCCCCTCGACGACCCGCAGGCCCGGCACGGCGCCGGCCTCGATCTCGGCCCGCATGGCCCGGTTGGGCTCCACGGCGACCGTCCGGTAACCGGCGGCGGCCAGCGCCCGGGACAGGATCCCCGTCCCCGCCGCCACATCGGCCGCGTCCGCGGGCGCCGGGACGTGCTGCCGGAGGAGGTCCAGGGTCGCGGCGGGGTAGGAGGGGCGGTAGCGCGCGTAGTGGTGCGAACGGTCGCTGAAGAGCGCCGTACTGGCGGCGTTCGGGAACGTCATGTTCGGGGACGTCGTGTTCGGGGACGTCATGGGAGCACTCCCTAACTCAGGTCGAGAATATCCGTGTCGTGCAGCGCCCGGGCCGCGTCCTCGGCGGGCAGGTCCGTGAAGAAGAACGGCAGGGGCCTTCCCCGGGGACCGGGGCCCGGCGCCAGGACGAGCCGGGCCCCCTCCGGGACGAGGACGCGGGGGACGAAGCGGACCCCGTCCCGCGTGACGAGGGCGACCACGTTCTGCGGGAGGTGGTTCCCGTGCCGCCTGCCCAGGAGGGTGAGGACGGGGACGTCCGGCCGGTCGCGCTTCTCGACCACGGTCAGCACACAGCCGCGCGCCGCCGCCCCGTCGCGCCGGGTGATCCGGCCGAGGAGCGCGTAGGCGACGGCCGACTCCCGGCACACCGCCGCCATCCAGCGGACCGCCTCGGCGGAGCCCCGGTCGCCGGGCGCGTCGCCCCGCACCAGCGCGGCGACCAGCTGGCGCAGGAGCAGGGCGCGGCCGGGCCCCGGGAGCCGTTTCCACGCCGCGCCCAGGGCCGTGGGCACGGGCAGGCCGTGGGGCGGCCCGGCGCGATCGAGGACGTGCTCCCAGTCGATGGCGAAGAGGGCGAACCGCAGTTCGGACGGGGACGGCGAACGGGGCGTGCCCTGCGCCGACTTGGCCTCCGCCAGCCGCGCCCGCAGGTCACCGGGGGAGACGGACGCCTCCCGCGCGACGGTGATCAGCCCCCGCTGGCCGAGCTGCCCGACCATGGCCGCGCGCCGCTCGTTGTACGCGTCGTCCGCCTCGGGGCGGGTGAACAGCGCCTCGGAGAAGCGGCGTCCGCCGGGCACGATCCGCAGAGTGACCGGCCGGCCGGTGAGCAGCCGGGCGGCCCGGACGACGGCGGCGAGACGCGCGAGGGCCACCAGCTCGGCCAGATCGGCGTCCGGCCCCTCCGTCTTCCAGCCCCCGGCGGACCGCTTCGCCTGTCCCCAACCCAGCTCGAATTCGAGGGAGTCGGACTCGCGCAAGGCGCGCAGGACGGTGCCCTGCAATGTGCGTACGTCGAGATGGCCGGCGTTGGCCACGGCCCGGCCGTCGCGGAAGAGCTCCGCCACCACGGCCGCGCGGTGGTGCTCCCCGCCGTCCGGGCGCTCGTAGAGCCGCAGCCCTTTCAGGAGATCGACGGCCCGCCGGCTGCGCTGTGCCATATGGGCGGCCGCGCGCCCGATGTCCACGGAAAGGCCGGAGAGGAAACGCGTCAGATCCGTTTCCGGAAGCGTCACGGTCCGGTCGGCCGGAACGGGGTGGTGGACCCCGCCCCGGTGAATCGCCTCCCAGACGGAACTCGAGCTAAAAATCGACGATGCATTCACCGAGCGTCTCCCAGGCCGGGCCGTCGTCGGGGGTCAGATAACAGATGGGCTGCTGTGCCTCCAGCATTCCCCGGAGGGGAGCGGGAAGCGGCCCGGCGGCACGGTCACCGGCGGGCGGGTCGAGGAGCAGGGGGACGTCGCCCCGGCTTTCGTACTCCAGCCGGTAGGAATAGGTGACCTTGTTGCCCGTGGGGGTCCGTTTGATTCCCCCGGTGCAGTGCTGGGCCGTCATGCTGAGGTACCTGGAGCGGGTGGGGCGTATTTCGATCTCCCCGGGTTTGCCGTGCGTCGTCAGCTTGACGCCCGCCGGATTGATGACGGACCAGACGTCCAGTTCCCGGTCGGTGAGCGAGATGGCGACATAGCGGATCGCGGCCTGCCATGCCTCGGCGCGCAGTTCGGCGTGGAGCGCGTCGGCCGAGGGGCCGGATTCGAGGAGGCCGGCGAGGTACCGCAGATAGCGGTGGCTGGCCTCGTCCTCGTGGCGGGCGAGGCGCGCGCCCAGGTCCTCCGCCCGGTAGTGGACCGAGGAGGCGATGGACCGGAAGGTGAAATCGAGCTGTTCGCCCTCCGCCGACGCCTGCCGGACGGCCGCCAGACTTCCCGCGGGATCGCGGGGGTCGAAGAGCCCGTCATGGCCGGAACGCAGCAGGGCGCAGTA
Organism: Streptomyces sp. AV19; assembly: GCF_015999245.1. GTDB lineage: Bacteria > Actinomycetota > Actinomycetes > Streptomycetales > Streptomycetaceae > Streptomyces. The sequence continues at coordinate 304,115 of NZ_JAEAMR010000004.1, forward strand.
CGCGCGATAACGCTCCTCGCGCCGGTCGGTGGCCTCGCCACCCAGTGCCGAGCGGACGGCTTCCTCGTAGTCGACGACCTTCACCAGGCCCCCGATGCCGAGCTGTTCGCACCAGAAGCGCAACGCCTCCTGGTAATCGCGGACCCGCGGGAGTCCGGTGCCGCAGGCGCGGCGGTACTTGACGCCGTCGGCGAAGACGAGGAATTCCACCTCCTCGTCGTAGGAACGGGAGAGGACGGCGGCGAGTTCGTAGCAGCGCAACAGCGAGGCGATGTCGGCGAGATCGGGGTACGGACCCCGGTTCTTCACCGGCGAGACGGGCTTGCGCGAGAACAGGGGAAGCCCCAGGCGCAGCCGGGCCCGGGACTGCCGCAGCAGCTGGAGCTGCCGGTGCACGCCGGCGCGGGAGCGGAACTCCTCCCGCGGCCTGACCAGGTGCCCGTCGAAGAGGGCCTCGGTCGCCACTTCGGCGGATCCGGGCGTACGCACCCCGTAGAGACGGGAGTTGGCGCGGGCGCGCCGGGCGGCGGCGGTCAGGCGCGAGGCGACTTGTTCGCTCGCGGAACGGCGCAGCAGCGGCAGTACGGTGTCCTGCCAGAACGCCGGGGATATTCGCTCCGCCCTGTCCAGGAACTCCGTGGCGGAATAGAGCCTGGCGTCGGGACGGCCGGCCTGTTCGACGGCCCGGTGCCCCCTTCCGATCAGACGGAACTCGGGGATTCGGCCGTTCGGACCGCTGGGATCCGTGGCGTCGTCCCGGGTGATCTCGTGCGTGGCAGCCGTCGACATGAAGAAGCCCCCCGATGGAATGGAATGCCGGAGGCGGTGCCGCGTGTTCTCCCCCGGACGTCATTCGGGACGCGCTGCCCGCCCGCATGGTTGCCTCAACGGCCGGGAGGCGTACGGGAGTTCCGCGTGCGCGGTCGTGCGCGTCGCGGGCCCGGCGCACAGTGTGCCAAGGGTGCGTGTAGACTGCATAAAGTTTGGGCCGTCAATGTTGTGGTGGCCGCCGGAATGGCATTGACTTTCCGGGGTGATCGCACAGACGCCCGCCTCCGCGTCCGTATCCACCGCCCCGCCGCGCGGCCAGGGGCTCCGACTGATCGCCCTCGCCCTCGGGTTCGGCATGGCCGTGCTCGACACCACGATCATGAACGTCGCCGGGCCGGCGCTCCGGACGGGCCTGGGCCTTACCCTGTCCGGGCTCACCTGGGTGGTGGGCGGCTACGTCCTCGTCTTCGCCTCCCTGCTCCTGCTGGCCGGCTCGCTCGCCGAGCGCCACGGCGCGCGGCGCGTCTACCTCGCCGGACTCGGCCTCTTCGTCGCGGCCTCGCTGCTGTGCGCCCTCGCGCCGACGGCCGGGCCGCTGATCGCGGGCAGGCTGCTGCAGGGCGCGGGGGCGGCGCTGTTCATGCCCAGCTCGCTGACGCTGCTGCTGGCCGCCGCGCCCGGGGCGAAGGAACGCACCCGGCTGCTCAGCCTGTGGACGGCGATCGTGTCCGTCGCCGGCGGCCTGGGCCCCGCCGTGGGCGGGGTGCTCGTCGCCGGCTTCGGCTGGCGCTCCGTCTTCCTGATCAACGTGCCCGTCGGCGTGCTGGGGATCGTCCTGGCGCGCGCCGTCGTGGCCGAGGTGCCCGGCCGGCCCGGGGCGCTCGGGGCGGGCGGGCACGCCTGGGGGCTGCTCGCCCTCGCCGGACTCAGCTACGGGCTGATCCAGGGGCCCGAGACGGGGTGGACCGCGCCCGCCGTGCTGGGCGCCTTCGCCGTGGCGGTGGCGGCCGCCGCCGGGTTCGGGGCGCGGGAACGGCGGGCGGTCCGGCGCATCCTGCCGCGTCCGCTGCTCGCCGACCTCCGTTTCCGGTCGGCGGGATCCATCGGCTTCCTGCTCAACTTCGGGATGTACGGCACCCTGTTCCTGCTCGGCCTCTTCTTCCAGCAGGCGCGGGGGGCCGGGCCGCTCCGGGCGGGCCTGGAGATCATGCCTCTCCAGCTCGTCTGGCCCGTCGGCAACCTCCTCCACGGGCACCTCGGCCGGCGCTTCGGGGGCCGTCCGACGATGGTCGTCTCCCTGGGGCTCGCCGCGGCGGGCATGGCCGTCCTGGCCCTCACCGTGTCGCCCGCCATGCCCTACTGGGTGCTGGCCGTCGTCCTCGCCGCCGTCAACACCGCCATGGGCGTGGTCGTCCCGGCGATGACCGGCGCCCTCATGGACGCCGCGGGCGGCGAGCACGCCAACATCGCCAGCGCCGTGCTCAACGCCAACCGCCAGTTCGGCACCCTCGTCGGCGTGGCCGCGACGAGCGCCGTCATCGCCGGGGCGGGCGGCTGGTACACGGCGGTCCCGGTCGCCTTCGGCCTGGTCGCCGCCGTCTTCGCCGCGGGGGCGCTGCTCGCCTGGCTCGGGCTGCGCGCCGACGGCGAGGGGTCTCGTACCCTGCCTGCGTGAGTGAGAAGAGCAGTATCGAGGTCGGGCCCGGGACCGCCAGCGGCGTGGGGTCCATGCCCGGGACGGACGCCCGGGAGGCGGCCAGAACGGTCACCGGGTCGCTGGAGGCCATGCCGTACCTGCCGGAGCTGCCCGCGCGCGGGCCGGGGGCGGACATGACCGGCCGGACGGCCGGGCTGCTGGTGGAGGTCTTCGCCCACGTCGAGCCCAGCGGCTGGCGGATCGCCGACCGGCCGGGCCGCGACACCCGGCGGGCGCATTCCTGGCTGCGCGAGGACCTGGATGCCCTGGAGGAGTTCACCCAGGGGTACGAGGGCGCGCTGAAGGTGTCGGCCGTCGGCCCGTGGACGCTGGCGGCGGCGCTCCAACTGCGCGGCGGCGAGGCCGCGCTGGCCGACCCGGGCGCCTGCCGGGACCTGACCGCCTCGCTCGCGGAGGGGCTGCGCGGACATCTGGCCGAGCTGCGCCGCCGGGTGCCCGGGGCGCGGCTCGTGCTCCAGCTCGACGAGCCGTCGCTGCCGGCCGTGCTGCGCGGCCAGGTGCGCACGGCCAGCGGCTACCGGACCCACCGGGCCGTCGACCGGGCCGTCGTCGAGGGCGCGCTGCGGGACGTCGCCGAGGTCGCCCGGGAGGCGGACGGGGCGCTCGTCGTCCACTCCTGCGCCCCCGGTGTGCCGTTCGCGCTGCTGCGGCGGGCCGGCGCGGCCGGAGTCTCGTTCGATTTCTCGCTGGTCACCGAGCGTGAGGACGAGGCGCTCGGCGAGGCCGCGGAGGCCGGCACGAAGCTCTTCGTCGGCGTCGCGCCCGGCGTGGACGGCCCATTGTCCGACCCTGCCGGTAGCGTCATGGGGGTCAGGACGCTGTGGCGCAGGCTGGGGCTGTCGCCGGCGACCCTCGCGGAGTCCGTGGTGGTCACCCCGTCGTGCGGACTCGCGGGTGCTTCGCCCGCATATGCCCGTACGGCCCTCGCCCACTGCGTCCGGGCGGCACGATCACTCGCGGACAACCCGGAGTGACGGCGCGCATGGAGCAACGGGAGGAAGAGACGGTGGCTGTCGAACGGGAAAGCGGGCTCCCCGCGGAGGCGCGGGAGCGGCACGCCCTGCTCGCCGAGCAGATCGAGGAGCACCGCTTCCGGTACTACGTGAAGGACGCGCCCGTCATCAGCGACGCCGAGTTCGACGGGCTGATGCGCTCCCTGGAGGCCCTGGAGGAGGAGCACCCGCCGCTGCGCACGCCCGACTCGCCGACCCAGAAGGTCGCCGGGTCGTACGAAACGGAGTTCACGGCCGTCGAGCACCGCGAGCGCATGCTCTCCCTCGACAACGCCTTCACCGACGAGGAGCTGGCCGCCTGGGCCGAGCGCATCGCCAAGGACATCGGCGAGGGCTCCCGCTACCACTTCCTGTGCGAGCTCAAGGTCGACGGCCTCGCCGTCAACCTCACCTATGAGCACGGCCGCCTCACCCGCGCCGCCACCCGCGGCGACGGCCGCACCGGCGAGGACATCACGCCCAACATCCGCACCATCTCCGAGATCCCCCACCGGTTGCGGGGCGACCGGATCCCCGCGCTGGTCGAGGTGCGCGGCGAGGTCTACTTCCCGATGGAGAAGTTCGAGGAGCTCAACGCCCGCCTGGTGGAGGCCGGCAAGCCGCCCTTCGCCAACCCGCGCAACGCGGCGGCCGGCTCCCTGCGCCAGAAGGACCCGCGCGTCACCGCCACCCGCCCGCTGCACATGGTGGTGCACGGCGTCGGCGCCCGCGAGGGCTTCGACATCGACTGCCAGTCCCACGCCTACGAGCTGCTGCGCGAGTGGGGCCTGCCGACGGCCGCGCACGCGAAGGTGGTCGACTCGCTCGACGGGGTGCGGAAGTTCATCGCGCACTACGGCCAGCCCAAGGTGCGCCACTCCATGGAGCACGAGATCGACGGCGTCGTCGTCAAGCTCGACGAGGTGCCCCTCCAGGGCCGCCTGGGCTCCACGGCCCGCGCCCCCCGCTGGGCCATCGCCTGGAAGTACCCGCCCGAGGAGGTCAACACCAAGCTCCTCGACATCCGCGTCGGCGTCGGCCGCACCGGCCGCGTCACCCCGCAGGCCGTCGTCGAGCCGGTCACCGTCGCCGGCTCCGAGGTCGAGTTCGCCACCCTGCACAACCAGGAGGTCGTCAAGGCCAAGGGCGTCCTCATCGGCGACACCGTCGTCATCCGCAAGGCCGGCGACGTCATCCCCGAGATCCTCGGCCCCGTCGTCGACCTCCGGGACGGCACCGAGCGGGAGTTCGTGATGCCCGCCGAGTGCCCCGAGTGCGGGACGGCGCTGCGCCCCATGAAGGAGGGCGACATCGACCTCCGCTGCCCCAACGCCCGCTCCTGCCCCGGCCAGATCCGCGAGCGCGTCTACTACCTCGTCGGCCGCGAGTGCCTGGACATCGAGAACTTCGGCTACGTGGCCGCCTCCGCCCTCACCCAGCCACTGGAACCGGCCACTCCGCCGATGCTGAACGAGGGGGATCTGTTCGATCTGACGATCGAGGAGCTGCTCCCCATCCGGTCGTACGTCCGGGATCCGGACAGCGGCCTGCCCAAGCGCGACCCCAAGACCGGCGAGGAGAAGGTCGTCCCCTACTTCGCCACGAAGGAGGGCAAGCCCAAGAAGAACACCGTCGCGATGCTGGCGAACATCGAGGCGGCGAAGCAGCGTCCCCTCGCCCGGATCGTCAACGGGCTGTCCATCCGCCACGTCGGCCCCGTCGCCGCCGCCGCGCTGGCCCGCGAATTCCGGTCGCTGGACCGGCTCGCGGAGGCCGCCGAGGAGGAACTCGCCGCCGTGGACGGTGTGTCCGGCACCATCGCCACCGCCGTCCGCGAGTGGTTCGCCGAGGAATGGCACCGCGAGATCATCGAGAAGTGGCGGGCCGCCGGCGTCCGGATGGAGGAGGAGGCCGGCGAGGACGAGGGCCCGCGGCCGCTGGCCGGCCTGACCGTCGTCGTCACCGGCACCCTCGCCTCGTACACCCGCGACGCGGCCAAGGAGGCGCTCCAGCAACAGGGCGCCAAGGTGACCGGATCGGTCTCGAAGAAGACCGACTTCGTGGTCGTCGGTGACAACCCCGGCTCCAAGTACGACAAGGCGATGCAGCTGAAGGTGCCCGTGCTGGAGGAGGACGGCTTCGCCGTGCTCCTCGCGGAGGGCCCGGAGGCCGCGCGGGCGGCCGCCGTTCCGCAGGAGGCCACCCCGGCGGGCTGAGTTTTCCCGGGGAACGCCCCGGCCCCCGGCCGGAGTAATGCCCGCAGGACCAGTGGGCATTACCCCTACAACGCTTACCGGATGGCTGCGCGAGGCCGGATCCCGTTCGGGCAACCGCTGCCGATCGCTGCCCGTCGTAGCCTTCTGCGGCCTACTGTTGAGATGTGCGCCTGCCGTGGCGCGGGCACCGCCGGCTGTGAGAGGGACGGGCATGAAACCCACCACCGACAGCGCCGAACCGGCATCGCGACTGCGCCGGGACCCTCCGCCCGCGCTCCCGGTGGTCTGCGTTCCGCTCGCGCTGCTGGTCCTCGCCCTCGGCGTCCGCCACGCGGTCGCCGAGGGCCACGCGCTCTTCCCCGGACAGACCGTCGGCTGGTCCCTGGCCACGCTGACCGCGCTCATCGTCGCCCACCTGGTCGCACTCGGCCGCGACCGCTGGTGGGGCGGCACCGGGTCCGGCGCCGCCCTCACCCTGGCCGTCCTGCTGCTCTACGGCTGGCTGCCCGCCGCCCTGATCAGCATCGCGGTCGTCACCTTCGTCGGCACCGCCCGCCGGCACCGCTGGCGCCAGGCGTTACTCCACTGCGCCGTCGACGTCCTCGGGGTCGCCGCGGGCGGCTTCGCCCTCACCGCCTGGGGCGTGCACGCCTCCGTCGAACAGCCGTGGCTGCCCGACCGCTGGGAGCTCGCCGACCTCCCCCGGATCTCGCTCGCGGCCTTCGTATACCTGGCCGTCACCCGCGCCCTGCTCTGGCGCCACCTGGCCCCGCCGCACGCCCGGCTCACCGGCGCCGTGGCCCGCATCGCCCTGCTGCGGCAGGCGCTCGTCGGCGGCGCCCTGCTCGGGATCGCCCCGCTGATCGCCGTCGTCGCCGACCACACCCCGCTGCTGCTCCCGCTGTTCGCCGTCCCGCTCATAGCCCTCGACTCCACCCTCTGGATCGCCCACGCCCGGGCCGAGGAGCAGCTCCGCGACCCCCTCACCGGACTCCCCAACCGGCAGTGCCTGCTGGAGCGGACCTGGGCCGCGATCGACGAGGCCGAACAGACCGGTGAGCGCGCGGCCCTCGTCCTGATCGACCTCGACCGGTTCCGGTCCGTCAACGACACCCTCGGCCACCTCGCCGGGGACCGGCTGCTCCTCCAGATCGCCGCCCGGCTGCGGCAGGCGCTGCCCCGCGACGCGGAGGCCGCCCGCCTCGGCGGCGACGAGTTCGCCGTCCTGCTCCCCGTCGCCGACTCCCTGACCAGTGCTCAGCGCGTCGCCCGCGGCCTGGTCGCCGCCCTCGGCTCGCCCCTCGACCTCGACGGGCTCACCCTCGTCCTGGAGGCCAGCGCCGGCGTCGCCGTCTACCCCGACCACGCCACCGACGCCGAAGGGCTGCTGCGCCGCGCCGACGTGGCGATGTACCAGGCCAAGCGGGACCGCAGCGGCGTCGAGGTCTACGAGGCCCGGCGCGACGGCAACACCCCCGACCGGCTGGGGCTGTTGGGCGACCTGCGCCGGGCGCTGGACGCCGGCGACGTCGAGCTGCACTACCAGCCCAAGGTCCGCTTCGACGGGCACGTCGAGGGGCTGGAGGCGCTGGTGCGCTGGGTCCACCCCGAGCGCGGCCGGGTCTCCCCGGACGAGTTCATCGCGATCGCCGAGTCCTCCGGGCTGATGCCCCGGCTCACGGAGTACGTGCTGGAGACCGCCCTCGGGCAGGTCGCCCGGTGGCGCGCGATGGGCCTGGAGGTGCCCGTCGCCGTCAACGTCTCGCCGCGCGACGTCCACACGCCCGGCTTCGCGGGGGCCGTCGCGGCGCGGCTGGCCCGGCACGGGGTCCCGCCGGGGGCGCTCCAGCTGGAGATAACCGAGCACGTCCTGCTGGAGGACCCGCAGCGGGCCGCCGATACGCTCGCCGGGCTCACCGGGCACGGCGTGAAGATGTCCCTCGACGACTTCGGCACGGGCTATTCGTCGCTGGTCCACCTGCGGCGGCTGCCGGTCAGCGAGCTCAAGATCGACCGCTCGTTCGTGGCCAGGCTGGCGATCGACAACGAGGACGCGGAAATCGTCCGCTGCACGCTGGACCTGGCGCACTCGCTCGGCCTGCTCGTCGTCGCGGAGGGCGTCGAGGACGACGAGACGTGGGAACGGCTGCGCGATCTGGGCTGCGACGCGGTGCAGGGGTGGCTGGTGGCGGCGGCGATGCCGCCGGAGGAGACGACGGCGTGGTTGCGGTTGCGGGAGGGGACGGCGGTGTCCGCGCCGGCGTCGGCCCCGGCGGACGCGCCGGGCGCGGGCGCGGACCAGCCGGTGACGTAGGGGGGATTTTGCCCCGGTCCCTCCCCCAGAGGGGGCACCCCCACTTTCACCGTTTCTCGCGCGCTCCGCGCGGGGTGCAATGCGGCTTCGCCGCGTTGTCCTCAAGCGCCGGACGGGCTGAATCAGCCTGTCCGGCGCTTGAGGACAACGCGGAGCGTGCTGCTGCGGAAACGGTGAAAGGGCGGGTCCGGGGCACCCCAAACGAATACGTTTCGCGCCCCGCGCACCCGGCCCCATAGGATTGGGCGGAAACCACCACACTCACCCTGAGGATCGCCGCATGCCTGGCATCACGCGCGAGGAGGTCGCCCACCTCGCCCGGCTGGCACGTCTTGAGCTGAAGGACGAAGAGCTCGACCACTTCGCCACCCAGCTCGACGACATCATCGGCGCGGTCGCCCGCGTCTCCGAGGTCGCCGAACAGGACGTCCCGCCGACCTCCCACCCGCTGCCGCTGACCAACGTCATGCGCCCGGACGAGGTCCGTCCGTCGCTGACGGCGCAGCAGGCGCTGTCCGGCGCCCCCGCCCAGGAGCAGCAGCGTTTCAAGGTGCCGCAGATCCTGGGGGAGGACTAAAACCGTCATGACGGACATCATCATCAAGCTCACGGCCGCGGAGATCGCCGAGAAGATCGCCGCCGGCGAGCTCACGGCCGTCGAGGTCACCGAGGCCCACCTGGCCCGCATCGACGCCGTCGACGAGAAGGTGCACGCCTTCCTGCACGTGGACCGTGAGGGCGCCCTCGCCCAGGCCCGTGCCGTGGACGCGAAGCGCGCCCGCGGCGAGAAGCTCGGCCCGCTGGCCGGCGTCCCGCTCGCGCTGAAGGACATCTTCACCACCGAGGGCGTGCCGACCACCGTCGGCTCCAAGATCCTCGAGGGCTGGATCCCGCCGTACGACGCGACGCTCACCAAGCGCCTCAAGGACGCGGACGTCGTCATCCTCGGCAAGACCAACATGGACGAGTTCGCCATGGGGTCGTCGACGGAGAACAGCGCCTACGGGCCGACCGGCAACCCCTGGGACCTGACCAAGATCCCCGGCGGCTCCGGCGGCGGCTCCAGCGCGGCCCTCGCCTCGTACGAGGCCCCGCTCGCCATCGGCACGGACACCGGCGGCTCCATCCGCCAGCCCGCCGCCGTCACCGGCACGGTCGGCGTCAAGCCGACCTACGGCGCGGTCTCCCGCTACGGCATGGTCGCCTTCTCGTCCTCCCTCGACCAGGGCGGCCCCTGCGCCCGTACGGTCCTGGACGCGGCGCTGCTGCACGAGGTCATCGCCGGCCACGACCCGCTGGACTCGACGTCCATCGACGCCCCGGTCCCGCCGGTCGTCGAGGCGGCGCGGGGCGGCGACGTCAAGGGCATGCGCGTCGGCGTCGTCAAGCAGTTCCGGGGCGAGGGCTACCAGGCCGGCGTCCTGCAGCGGTTCGACGAGTCCGTCGAGCTGCTCAAGGAGCTCGGTGCCGAGGTCGTCGAGGTGGACTGCCCGTCCTTCGACCTCGCGCTGGCCGCGTACTACCTGATCGCGCCGTCCGAGTGCTCCTCGAACCTCGCCCGCTTCGACGGCCTGCGCTACGGCCGCCGGGCCGGCGACGACGGCACCCGGTCCGCCGAGGACGTCACCGCGCTCACCCGCGAGGCCGGTTTCGGCCCCGAGGTCAAGCGCCGCGTGATGCTCGGCACGTACGCCCTGAGCTCCGGCTACTACGACGCGTACTACGGCTCCGCCCAGAAGGTCCGCACCCTGATCACGCGGGACTTCGAGAAGGCCTTCGAGCAGGTCGACGTGCTGGTCTCGCCCACCACGCCGACCACCGCCTTCGCGATCGGCGAGCGCGCCGACGACCCGATGGCGATGTACCTCGCGGACCTGTGCACCATCCCGACCAACCTGGCGGGCAACGCGGCCATGTCGCTGCCGTGCGGCCTCGCCCCGGAGGACGGGCTCCCGGTGGGGCTCCAGATCATCGCCCCGGCCATGAAGGACGACAGGCTCTACAAGGTCGGCGCCGCCGTCGAGGCCGCGTTCCGGGACCGCTGGGGCCACCCGCTGCTGGAGGAGGCACCGTCGCTGTGAGCGAGAAGAGCGAGAAGACAAGCGCCCTGAAGAAGGCCAAGGGCTTCAAGAAGTCCAGGGCCGGCACGTACCTGTCCATCGGCACCACGCTGTTCGGCGCGGTGAGCATCGCCAAGCAGGCCAAGAAGGCACGCGTCGAGCAGGACACGCTCCAGCTCGTCGACGCGGTCGTCTCGGCCGCCGCCATCGTCACCGGCGTCGCCCTGCTCGTCCGCGAGCTGCGCCGGATGAGCAGCGACGACGTCCTCGCGGGCTGAGCCGGGACTGAGAGGTTAGTTTTCGTGACCGTCACTGAACTGGTGCCGTACGAGGACGCGCTGGCGTCCTACGACCCCGTCATGGGCCTGGAGGTCCACGTCGAGCTCGGCACCAAGACCAAGATGTTCTGCGGGTGCTCCACGGAGCTGGGCGCCGACGCCAACTCGCAGACCTGCCCCACCTGCCTCGGCATGCCCGGCGCGCTCCCGGTCGTCAACGCCGTGGGCGTCGAGTCCGCGATCAAGATCGGTCTCGCGCTGAACTGCGAGATCGCCGAGTGGTGCCGCTTCGCCCGGAAGAACTACTTCTATCCGGACATGCCGAAGAACTTCCAGACCTCCCAGTACGACGAGCCGATCGCCTTCAACGGCTACCTCGACGTGCAGCTGGAGGACGGCGAGATCTTCCGCGTGCAGATCGAGCGCGCCCACATGGAGGAGGACACCGGCAAGTCCACGCACGTGGGCGGCGCCACCGGCCGTATCCACGGCGCGTCCCACTCCCTGCTCGACTACAACCGGGCCGGCATCCCGCTCATCGAGATCGTCACCAAGCCGATCGAGGGCGCGGGCGAGCGGGCCCCCGAGGTCGCCAAGGCGTACGTCGCCGAGCTGCGCGAGCTCATCAAGGCGCTCGGCGTCTCCGAGGCCCGTATGGAGATGGGCCAGATGCGCTGCGACGTCAACCTGTCGCTGCGCCCGCACGGCACCGAGAAGTTCGGCACCCGCTCGGAGACGAAGAACGTCAACTCCCTGCGGTCCGTCGAGCGCGCCGTGCGCTACGAGATCGGCCGCCACGCCGGCGTGCTGAACGCGGGCGCGAAGGTGGTGCAGGAGACCCGTCACTTCCACGAGGAGGACGGCTCCACCACCGCCGGCCGCATCAAGGAGGAGGCCGAGGACTACCGCTACTTCCCCGAGCCGGACCTGGTGCCGGTGGCCCCCTCCCGCGAGTGGGTCGAGGAACTGCGGGCGGGCCTGCCCGAGCTGCCGCGCGTGCGCCGCAACCGGCTGCGCGAGGAGTGGGGCGTCTCCGAGCACGACATGCAGTCGATCCTCAACGCGGGCGCGGTCGACCTGATCGTCGCCACGACCGAGGCCGGCGCGGACTCGGCCGCCGCCCGCAAGTGGTGGATGGGCGAGCTGGCCCGCAGCGCCAACGAGGCCGGTACGGACCTCGCGGCGCTGCCGATCACCCCGGCGCAGGTCGCCCGGGTCGCGGCGCTGGTCGCCGAGGGCTCGCTCAACGACAAGCTGGCCCGTCAGGCCATCGAGGGCGTGCTCGCGGGCGAGGGCGACCCCGACGCGGTCGTCGAGAAGCGCGGCCTGAAGGTCGTCTCCGACGACAGCGCGCTGGGCGCGGCCGTGGACGAGGCCATCGCGGCCAACGCGGCGATCGCGGACAAGATCCGCGGCGGCAAGGTCGCGGCGGCGGGCGCGCTCGTCGGTGCGGTCATGAAGGCCACGCGCGGTCAGGCGGACGCGGCGCGGGTGCGCGAGCTGATTCTTGAGCGGCTTGCCGCGAAAGAATAATTGAGCACAGCCTTGAGCGGCTCGGTGTCGAGGGCTGACGTCCGGCGTTCCGGCGTTCCGGCGTTCCGGCGTTCTCAGGGAAAGGCCGTTCCCCTTCGGGGGGACGGCCTTTCCCTATGTCCTGATTAGTCGCACTTGGCCTGAATCGCTCGCTCTGTTCCTTGAGTGGTGGAACGGTCCGGCATGATCCCGCCTGGAACGGGCCGGACCGCGCGCCCGTCCTCGATGGCTGGGGGTTGCAATGCGACGGTTCAGGACCGCACTGGCCGCGCTCGTGCTGGCGGGCGCCGGGCTGGCGACGGCCACGGGAGCGGTCGCGTCCGAGGCGGCGAAGGGTGCCGGTGGCGCGATGGGCGCCAGCTGCCGGATCGGCTGGGGCAGCCGCACCAAGATCCGCGCCGACTCGGAGTACCACCCGCTGACGGACGTCCGGGCGGGCCGCCACCGCTGCTTCGACCGCATGGTCTTCGACGTCCACACGACCGACGGTCACCCGATCGGGTACCGCGTGGGGTACGTGGGGAGGCTGTATCAGGACGGTTCCGGGGACACGGTGCCGGTGTTCGGCGGGGCGATCCTGGAGATCCGGGTGGCGGCGCCGAGCCATGACCCGGAGACGGGCGGCCCGAGATATCCGGCCCGGCCGGGGCGGCCGTTGCCCGGGGTGGACCTCACGGGTTACCGGACCTTCCGGGACGCGCGGTTCGGGGGGAGTTTCGAGGGGGAGACGGTGGTGGGGCTGGGGGTGCGGTCGCGGTTGCCGTTCCGGGCGTTCCAGACGGGGAATCATGTGGTGGTGGATGTGGCGCATACGTGGCACACGTTCCGCTGACGTGGGGGTTTTTCTCCCCGCCCCGCCCTTTCACCGTTTCTCCCGGGGCTGCGCCCCTCGGCCCGCTCACCGCGCTCCGCGCGGTGGTGCGGGGGCTTCGCCCCCTGCGCCCCCTTTCGGGGCTGCGCCCCGGGCCCCGCAACGCGGCTTCGCCGCGTTGGTCCTCAAACGCCGGACGGGCTGAGTTCGCGGCTCCGCCGCTCGTCCTCAAGCTCCCCGGAGGGGGCAACCCCCAGACGGG
>NZ_JAEAMR010000004.1:317168-337229 GCF_015999245.1 Streptomyces sp. AV19
GCCCCTTTGCGGGGCTGCGCCCCCGCGCCCCGCTTCGGGGCTCCGCCCCGGACCCGTATCGCGGCTCCGCCGCTCGTCCTCAAGCTCCCCGGAGGGGGCAACCCCCAGACGGGCTGGATTGCGCGCACCAATCAGCCCGTCTGGGGGTTGCCCCCTCCAGGGAGCTTGAGGACAGCGCCCGGAGGGCGCTTCGGGGGCAGGGGCGCAGCCCCGAACGGGGTCCAGGGGGCGGAGCCCCCGGTGGGGTGCAGGGGCGGAGCCCCGCTTGCCGCGCGGAGCGCGGTGTCGGGTCCCGGGGCGCAGCCCCGGGAGAAACGGTGAAAGGGCGGGCCGGGGGCACATCTCCCACCCCGCCCCAAGCCTGTGGCATAGGCCACAAAGCGGACAAACGATCTCCCCCGCCTGCCACAGTGGGACGCCAAAGGCCCACGCGCACGTGCCCTCCCCGGCGTGATCGGCGCGACCACGACACCCGGGAACCAGGGAATGACCTCACTCGCCCGGTGGTGCCTGCGCCGCCGCCTCGTCGTCATCGGCATGTGGCTCGCCGTTCTCGCCGGTACCACCGTCGCCGCCACCCTGGCCGGTTCGGCCTACTCCGACGACTACCGGCTGCCGGACACCGAATCCGGCCGGGCGACGGCCCTGTTGGAGCGGGACTTCCCCGCTCGGACAACAGCGGGCGACGACATCATCGTCTGGCACACCGTCCGCGGCACCGTCCGCGACCCCGCCGTCAAGCAGCGCATGACCGCGACCCTCCGCGAGGTCGCCGCCCTCCCGGGCGTCACCACGGTCGGCAGCCCGTACAAGGCCGACGGCGGCGGCGCCGTCAGCCCGGACGGCCGCACCGCCTACGCGCCCCTCTCCTTCGACGGCGACCCCGACGCCGGCCAGGTGCGCAAGGTCGTCGACACCGCCCGCGCCCCCGCCGAGGACGGGGACGGGAACGGCCTCGACGTCGCCCTCGGCGGCAGCTCGATCGGCGTCACCGAGGGATCGGACGGCCACCTCAGTGAGATCGTCGGCATCGCCGTCGCCGCCGTCGTCCTCTTCGTCGTCTTCGGCTCGCTCGCCGCCAGCCTGCTGCCCATCGCCACGGCCCTCGTCGGCGTCGGTACCGCCGCCATGGGCACGGTCCTGCTGAGCCACGTCATGACGGTCGCCGGTTTCGCGCCCATGCTGGGCACCCTCATCGGCCTCGGGGTGGGCATCGACTACGCCCTGTTCATCGTCACGCGGCACCGCAAGGGCCTGCGGCAGGGCCTGCCGGTGCCGGTCGCCGCCGAGCGGGCCGTGGCCACCACCGGCCGGGCCGTCGTCTTCGCCGGCGGCACCGTCTGCGTGGCCCTGCTCGGGATGCTCGTCCTGGGGCTGGACTTCCTCGTCGGCGTCGCCCTCGCCGCCTCGCTCACCGTCGTCCTCACGGTCGCCGCGTCCGTCACCCTGCTCCCGGCGCTGCTCGGCCTCATCGGCCACCGGGCGCTGGGCCGCCGCGAGCGGCGCCGCCTGGCGCACGAGGGCCCCCGCCCGGAGCCCCCCACCGGCCTGGCCGCCCGCTGGTCCGCCTTCGTCGAACGCCACCCCAAGGCGCTCGGCGCGGTGGCCGGCGCCGTGATGCTCGTCCTCGCGCTGCCCACGCTCTCGCTCCACCTCGGCACCTCCGACCAGGGCACCGACCCCGCGGCCTCCACCACCCGGCAGGCGTACGACATGATCGGCCGAGGCTTCGGCCCCGGCGTCAACGGGCCGCTGCTGCTCGTCGCCGAACTCGACGGCGCCGCCGACCGCCTCGCCTTCAACGAGCTCCCCGACCGCCTGCGGACCACGGACGGCGTGGCCTCCGTCGGCCGCGCGCAGCTCAACGGCGGCGGCTCCACCGGCGTCCTCACGGTCGTCCCGGCCACCTCGCCGCAGTCCCGCGCCACCAGCGACCTCGTCGAGCGGCTGCGCTCGGACGTGCTGCCCGCCGCGGAACGCGGCACGGGTCTGAGCGTCCACGTCGGCGGGCCGACCGCCGGCTACGACGACTTCGCCCGCGTCATCCTCGGCAAACTGCCGCTGTTCGTCGGCACGGTGGTGGGCCTGGGCTGTCTGCTCCTGCTGCTGGCCTTCCGCAGCATCGGCATACCGCTCAAGGCCGCCGCCATGAACATCGTGGCCGTGGCCGCCTCGTTCGGACTGATCGTCGCGATCTTCCAGTGGGGCTGGGGGAGCGAACTCCTCGGCCTCGGCCGGGCGGGGCCCATCGAGCCGTTCCTCCCCGTCGTCATGATCTCCGTGCTCTTCGGGCTCTCCATGGACTACCAGGTCTTCCTGGTCAGCAGGATGTACGAGGAGTGGCTCGCCACCCGGGACAACCGCCGCGCGGTGCGCGTCGGCCTGGCCGAGACCAGCAGGGTCATCAACTCGGCCGCGATCATCATGATCTCGGTCTTCCTCGCCTTCGTGCTCAGCGGCGACCGGGTGATCGCGATGTTCGGCATCGGCCTGGCCGCGGCCGTCGCCCTGGACGCCTTCGTGCTGCGCACGCTGCTCGTCCCGGCGCTGATGCACCTGCTCGGCGGCGCCAACTGGTGGCTGCCGCGCTGCCTGGAGCGATGGCTGCCGCGGATCAGCATCGAGCCGCCGGAGGAGCCGGAGCCGGCGGAACCCCGGGAACTCGTGCGCGCCTAACCCGCGTGCTCCACGGCACCCGCGTGCTCCACGGCCGCCCGGGCCAGCGCGCGGACCACCGGGTGCGCCCGCGTGCCGTCGCCCGCCAGCTCCGGCTGGAACAGCGTGGCCAGGAAGAACGGATGCCCCGGCAGCTCCGCGATCCGGATGCCGCCGTCCTCGTCGTGGCCGCTGAACCGCAGCCCGGCGTCGGTCAGTCCGGCGGCCCGCGCCGGGTCCAGGGCGTACGAGCAGTGGTAGCGCTCGACCGTGCGGCCCGCGCCGATGACGCGCTCGGCGAGGGTGCCCGGTACCACGGTCACCGGCCCCTCGTGGCCGACCAGCGAACAGGCCAGCGGAACGATCAACGGGTCCCCGGCCCCCGGCTCGTTCTCCGCGTGGGACACCTCCAGCCCGCACACGCCGCGCGCGAACTCCAGCAGCGCGTGCTGGAATCCGCCGCACGTGCCCAGGAACGGGATCCCCCGCTCCCGCGCCGTGCGCACGGCCGCGATCGCTCCCGCCTCGCTCCGGTACGGACTCCCCGGCAGCAGCCAGACGGCGTCGAACCCGTCGAGCGCGCCCGGCACTTCGGCGTCCCCGGTCGGGATCCAGTAGGCGTCCAGCGTCAACCGGTCGCGCCGGTCCAGGGACGCGAGGAGGCCGGGGACGCGGGTGTGGGAACGGACGGCGGGCGAGCGGTCGCCGACGAGGGCGAGGCGTGCTGTGGTCATGGGCCCATCCTGGCCGGGCGGTTCCCATCACCGCCAACGATGATCCCTGCACACCCCATTAGCGATACTGATGCCCATGGACCCCCATCTCCTGCGGACGTTCGTCGCCGTGGCGCGCCACGGCTCGTTCTCGGCGGCCGCCCGTGAGCTCGGCTACACACAGTCGGCCGTCTCCCAGCACATCGCCGCGCTGGAGGGCGACCTCGCGGTGCCCCTGCTGGAACGCCGGCCGGTGCGTCCCACGGAGGCGGGGGAGCGGCTGCTCGAACACGCCGGACCGCTGCTGCTGCGCCTGGACGCGGCGCGGGCGGACGTCGCCCGGCCGGCTGCTGCGCCGACGGCCCGGCTGACGGTCGGGGTCTCGCCGCCGGCCACCCCCCTGCTTGCCCGACTGCTCACCTTCCGGCGGGAGTTGACGGTGACGATACGGGTGCTGGACCGCGCGGCGATCCCCGCCGCCGTCTCGTCCGGCGACCTCGACCTGGGCCTGACGGACGGCATGACGGCCCCCAGTGACCCGCTCCCCCTCCCCGAGACCGGCCCCCTGACGGCCACCGTCGTCGCCGAGTCGCCGCTGTGCGTCGCCCTGCCCGCCGCCCACCCGCTCGCCCGCCGCCCGGGCCTGCGCCTGCCCGACCTCGCCGACGCCCTCTGGATCGACGCCCCCGGCACGGCCGTTCCGCCGGACCGGCTGCGCGCCGTGTGCGGCCCGGGCGCGTACCGGACGCGGCTGCGGTACGAGGGGACGGACGTACGGGGGCTGCTCGCGCTGGTGGCGGCGGGGCAGGGGCTCGCGGTGCTGCCGGCCGCGGCGGTGGCCGGGCTCGACGACGTCGTCGGGGTGCCGGTGGCCGCGCCGCGGCTGGTGCACCGGGTGGAGGCGCTGCACGGCGGCCGGCCCGCGGACGCCGTGCAACGCCTTCTGGGTCCGGGCCCGTTCACTCCCGTCGGGGGCGTATGACCACCTGCCCCGAGTCGAGGTCGACCGGCCCCCGTCCCGGGTCGGCGTCCCCGACGTCGTCGAGGCGCAGCTCGTGGCGGTCGCGCTCCTCCCTGGTGAACTTGCGCCCGGGGGCGAACAGCTCCTCCAACGCGTCGAACATTCCCACTCCCCTCGTGCCGCCGGGTTCCCCGGCGTCCTAGGGCAACGGCCATGGCCTGTGCGACAGTTCCGCCGCGGTTGCCTCTGTACCTACTGGTATGTACGCTAATGATCATGAGCACCTCGGAACGACTCATCGAGAGCACCCGCGAACTGCTGTGGGAGCGCGGCTACGTCGGCACCAGCCCCAAGGCGATCCAGCAGCGGGCCGGCGCCGGGCAGGGCAGCATGTACCACCACTTCAGCGGCAAGCCGGACCTCGCCCTCGCCGCGATCCGGCGCACGGCGGAGGAGATGCGGGCCAAGGCCGAGGAGCAGTTCTCCGGCCCGGGCACGGCGCTGGAGCGGATCTCCGCCTATCTGCTGCGCGAGCGCGACGTGTTGAAGGGCTGCCCGGTCGGGCGGCTGACCCAGGACCCGGACGTCGTCGCCGATCCCGTACTGCGCGGGCCCGTCGACGAGACCTTCGCCTGGGTCCGCGCCCGCCTCGCGGAGCTCCTCGCGGAGGGGCGCGACCGGGGCGAACTGGACGCCGCGCTCGACCCGGAGGCGACCGCGTCCACCGTCGTGGCGGTCCTCCAGGGCGGCTATGTGCTGGCCCGCGCGGCGGAGTCGTCCGAGCCGTACCGGCAGGCCGTCGAGGGAGTGCTGGGGCTGCTGCGGCAGCAGGCGCGATGAGGGCGGCGCCGGCCGAGTGGGTCACCGGTGCGGTGTCCGTCGAGCGGCTCGCGGCGCCCGTCGCGCCGTCGCGGCTGCGCGTGGACTCCGTCCGTTTCGCGCCCGGGGCGCGCACCGTCTGGCACCGCCATCCGCTGGGCCAGGTCCTGCACATCACCGCGGGCAGCGGGCTCGTGGGGCGGGCAGGTGGCGGTCCCGCGGAGACCGTGCGCACCGGCGACACCGTCGTCATCGGCGCGGACGAGTGGCACTGGCACGGTGCCGGGCCGGAGGGCCCCATGGAGCATCTCGCCGTGCAGGAGGCCGGTGCCGACGGCACCGAGGCCGAGCGCGGGGCGCCCGTTTCCGACGCGGAGTACGCGTCGGTACTGAATGTCGGTACTGAATGAGGATTGTTGATGCACGCGTTGCAGTACGAGATCACCCTGCCCGCCGACTACGACATGGAGATCATTCGTGAACGGGTCGCCACGCGGGGGCACGCCCTCGACGACCGGGCGGGGCTGGGGCTGAAGGCCTACGTCATCCGCGAGCGCGGGGTGGACGGTTCGCCGGTCAACCAGTACGCGCCGTTCTATCTGTGGCAGGACGTCGGGGCGATGGGCCACTTCCTCGTGGGCGGGGGAGGGTTCCAGGGGATCGTGGCCGACTTCGGGCGGCCGGCCGCCCAGCACTGGGTGGGCGTGGCGGTGGAGGCGGGGCCGGCGCGGGGGGCGGTGCCGCGGGCGGCGTCGCGTCGTCTCACGCCGATTCCCGTCGGCGAACCGGACGATCTCGCCGCCCTGTTCGAGCACGAGGTCGCCGAACTGGAGGGGCTGGCCGGGAGGGACGGTGTGCACACGGCGGCCCTGGCGTTCGATCCGCGGCGTTGGGAGTTGCTGCGGTTTGTGTTGTGGGAGCGGGAGGTTGCGGTGGGGGAGGTGGATGTGGCGGAGCGGTACGAGGTGTTGCACCTGTCGTCGCCCCACCTGGACGGGATCCCGGCTGGGCGCCATTGGTAGTCGACGGGTTTCTCCCCGCCCCGCCCTTTCACCGTTTCCTCCGGGGCAAGCCCCGGGCCCGTAACGCGACTCCGCCGCGTTGACCGGGGGCTTCGCCCCGGGGCCCGGCACCGCCGCGCGGTGAGCGGGGGGCGGAGCCCCCGCTCACTCCACTCGGGCCAGATATCCGTTCGGGCTGGACATCCACTCGGGCCAGATATCCGTTCGGGCTGGACATCCACTCGGGCTGGAGATCCCGCTCGGGCTGGACATCCACTCGGGTTGGACATCCTGCCCGGGCTGGACATCCTGTCCGGGTTGGACATCCTGTCCGGGCCGGGTATCCGGCGCGGACGCGAAATCCAGCCCGTCCGGCGTTTGAGGACAGCGCCCGAAGGGCGCTTCAGGGGCCCAGGGGCGGAGCCCCGGCAGGGGTGCAGGGGGCGGAGCCCCCGCTCGCCCGCGCCGAGCGCGGGCCCCGGGGCGCAGGGGCGGAGCCCCGCCCACCGCGCGAAGCGCGGTTCAGGGGCCCAGGGGGCGAAGCCCCCGGTCAACGCGGCGCAGCCGCGTTACGGGCCCCGGGGCCCGCCCCGGAGGAAACGGTGAAAGGGCGGGGCGGGGAGAAAACCCCTAGTCCCACGAACCCCGCCCCAGCGGCAACGCATCGAGCTCCGCCAGATCCCCCGCCCCCAGCCGCACCCCCGCCGCCCCCGCGTTCTCCGTCGCCCACCGCTCCTTCTTCGTCCCCGGCACCGGTATCACGTGCCGGCCCTGCGCCAGCACCCACGCCAGCGCGACCTGCGCCGCCGTCGCGCCGTGGCGGGCGGCGACCCGCCGCAGTCCGGCCACTATCGGCTGGTTCGCCGCCATCATCTCCGCCGTGAAACGGGGGTGCCGGGCCCGGATGTCCTCGGGCTCGAAGCCCTGCCCGGGGGTGAGCGTGCCGCTGAGGAAACCGTTCCCCAGGGGCATCGCCGCGAGCAGCCCCACGCCCCGGGACGCGCACCACGGCGCCAGCGCGTCCAGCGCCTCCCGTGACCAGAGCGAGAGTTCGGCCTGCACGGAGCTGACCGGGAAGACCTGCTGCACCCGTTCCAGCTGGCGGATCGTCGCGTCGTAGAGGCCGCCGCCCGAACGGCGGTGCGCGCGGGCGCCGATGGCGCACCAGCCCAGCGCGCGCACCTTGCCCGCGGCGACCAGGTCCGCCATCGCGCCCCAGGTCTCCTCCACGGGCACCTCGGGATCGGGGCGGTGCAGCTGGTAGAGGTCGATGACGTCCGTCTGGAGGCGGCGCAGCGACGCGTCGCAGGCCCGCTTCACATAGCCGGGGCGGCCGTTGGCGACGATGTGCTGGTCACCGACGAGCAGCCCGCACTTCGTCGAGACGAAC
The DNA here is from genome assembly GCF_015999245.1 of Streptomyces sp. AV19. Classification (GTDB taxonomy): domain Bacteria; phylum Actinomycetota; class Actinomycetes; order Streptomycetales; family Streptomycetaceae; genus Streptomyces. The sequence goes on from NZ_JAEAMR010000004.1 coordinate 324,708, forward strand.
GCCTCCGAGCGCCGCTCGCGCAACACCCGTCCCACCAGCCGCTCGTTGGTGAACGGCCCGTACATGTCCGCGGTGTCGAGCAGGCTCGCCCCGGCGTCCAGCGCGGCGTGGACCGTGCGCAGGGCGCCCTCGCCGCCCTGCTGGGAGGCGGTGTACGCCCAGTGCATGGGCATGCACCCGAGGCCGATCGCGCCCACTTCGAGCGCCGTCGCACCGATTGTCCTCCGCTCCACCGGCCGTGCCCTCCCGTTCCCTCCTGATCGGCGCGGCCCCCAACTTAACCTTTGCGGAGGGCGGCCCTTCGCCTAGCCTCCGGGCATGACCGCAGTTCACAGCCGTAACAGCAGCCTCGCAGGCCGTCCTACAAGCCGCCCCCTGGCCTGGCTCCCGTTCCGTCCCGAGGAGATCGGTGATCTCCCGGAACAACTGGAGTACGCCTTCTGGGACGGTACGGGGGAGTTCCCCACCGACCCCGCCCGGTGCGCCTTCTACTGCGTCCCCTACGACGTGGCCGGCGCGCTGGCCGGCCCCGAGCTGTGCACCCGCCCGTTGCCGCTGATGCGCAACGTGCGCGTGGTGCAGGCGCTGACGGCCGGCGTCGACCACCTGCTCCCCGCCGTGGCCGGCCTTCCGTCCGGCGCCGTGCTGTGCAACGCCCGCGGGCTGCACGACGCGAGCACCGCGGAACTGGCCCTCACGCTGATCCTCGCCTCGCTCCGGGACGTCCCCGGCTTCGTCCGGGCGCAGGACGCGGGGGAGTGGCGGCAGGGCTTCCGGCCCGCGCTCGCCGACAAGTCGGTGCTCATCGTGGGGTACGGCTCGATCGGCAGTGCCATCGAGGACCGGCTCGAACCCTTCGAGTGCGCGCGGGTGGTGCGCGTCGCGCGCTCACCACGGCACACGGAGCGCGGTCCCGTGCATCCGGTCGCCGCCCTGCCGGACCTCCTGCCCGACGCCGACGTCGTGGTCGTCGCCGCCCCGCTCACCGAGGAGACCCGCGGCCTGCTGGGCGCCCGCAACCTCTCCCGGATGAAGGACGGCGCCCTGCTCGTCAACGTCGCGCGCGGCCCGCTCGTGGACACCCCCGCGCTCCTGGCCGAGTTGGGGACCGGCCGGCTGCGGGCCGCGCTGGACGTGACCGACCCCGAGCCGCTGCCGCCCGGCCACCCGCTGTGGAGCGCCCCCGGAGTTCTCGTCACCCCCCATGTGGGTGGTCCCTCTTCGGCCTTTCCGCCCCGCGCCAAGGCGTTGCTCCGTGGCCAACTGGCCGGATTCGCACTGGACGAGCCTCTGCGAAACGTCGTAGCCACTGCCGTCTGAAGCCACGTACAGATACCGTTCGACTGCACTGCGTATCCATAATCCCGTAGCTAGTTACGCTATGTATATGAGCTATGTCCCTGAGTGACGGGTCTGGTGTATCGTCCGGACCGGGGGCTGCGCCGGGCACCGTACGGCCGCAGCGAAGCACCGGAACTCAAGGGGGGCGACGGGCGATGCACGGCCAATGGACGATCTACCCGACGCGGCTCATCCACACGCGGCTCGTCGACCGCGTGGCGACCCTGCTCCCGCGGCTCCCCCGGGCGGCCGCGCCGGAGGCGTTCCGGGCCCTGCCCGGGGCGGCGGAGCGGTGACCGCCCAGGGAGCGGCCCTGCCCCGGCGGCCCGCCCCGGCCGGCGGGCCCGCCGGGGCCTCGGGGGTGCTGTCCCAGCTCCTGCTCGCCGTCGTGTGCGGGGGCTACGCGACGGGGGCCGCCTTCGGCTGGGGATCGCCCGAGCTCGCCGCCACCATGGGCGACTTCGGGCTCAGCGGGGCCGCGGTGCTCGCCGCGGTCTCCTGCTTCTGGTACGCGCGCACCCGCACGACCCGTTTCCGCCCCGCCTGGCTGCTGTTCGCCGTCTCCTCCGGCATGGCCGGCTTCGGCAACTTCGTCTGGGGCTGGTACGAGGTCGTCCTCGGCGCCCGCGTCCCGGCCACCTCCGCGGCCGACTTCGCGTTCCTGCTCTTCGCGCCGCCGGCCATCATCGGCCTGCTCGTCCTCGCCCGGCGTCCGGTCACCCGGGCCGGCTGGGTCTGTCTGGCGCTCGACTCCTGGCTGATCGGCGGCTCGCTGCTCACCCTCTCCTGGAGCCTGGCCCTCGCCCACACCGCGCACTTCGCCGGCGAGACGGTGGCCCACGCCGCCCTCTCCCTGGCGTACCCGCTGCTGGACATCGTGCTGGTCTCCATGGTGCTGGCGCTGCACTTCCGGCGCTCGTCCGCCAACCGCTCCGCGATCAACACCGCGATCGCCGCGCTCGCCCTGACGGTGCTGTGCGACGCCCTGTTCACCTCGCCCCTGCTCCGCGAGAACTACCGCTCCGGCCAGATCCTCGACGCCGGCTGGTTCGCGGGCTACATGCTGATGGCGTACGCGCCCTGGGTGGCCCGCGAGCAGCACGGGACGCCCGCCCCGGCCGCCCGCCCGCAGCAGGCCGTCCGGCCCATCGCCGCCCTCACGCCGTACCTCGCGGCCGCGGTCTGCACGCTGGGCATCCTCTACAACGTCCTGGACGGCCACCACGTCGACCGGGTCGTGCTGTTCACCGGCTGCACGGTCGTCCTGGCCCTCGTCGTCCGCCAGGGCATCATGCTGCTCGACAACATCTCCCTCACCCAGGAACTGGCCCAGAAGGAGAACCACTTCCGCTCCCTGGTCCAGGGCTCCAGCGACGTCATCATGATCGCCGCGCCCACCGGGATACTGCGCTACGTCAGCCCCGCCGCCGCCGGGGTCTACCGGCGCGAGGCCGAGGAGCTCGAAGGCTCCGAGCTCGCGTCCCTCATCCACCCCGAGGACCTGGGCCGCGTCGTCCACGAGGTGCGCCGCTTCCTCGCCGCGCCGCCCGCCGACGAGCCCACCACACGCATCGAGTGCCGCTTCCGCTCCGGCGACGGCGACTGGCTCAACGTCGAGTCGACCGTCAACCGGCACCACGGCGGCCTCATCTTCAACAGCCGCGACGTCACCGAACGCGTCCGACTCCAGGCCCAGTTGCAGCACACCGCCGAGCACGACCCGCTCACCGACCTGCCCAACCGCGCCCTGTTCACCAGGCGCGTCCAACAGGCCCTGGCCGGCCGGAGAGTGACCGACTCCGGCACCGCCGTGCTCTTCATCGACCTCGACGGCTTCAAGGCCGTCAACGACACCGTCGGCCACCAGGCCGGCGACGAGCTCCTCGTCCAGGCCGCCCGCCGGCTCCAGGAGTCCGTCCGCGCCGGGGACAGCACCGCCCGGTTCGGCGGCGACGAGTTCGCCGCGCTGATCCTCGGCGACGGCACCCGCGACCCCGCCGCCCGGGAGTACCGGATCCTGGAGATCGCCGACCGGCTGCGGGTCACCCTCTCCCAGCCCTACGTGGTGGAGGCGGGCACCGAGGTCCGCGTCGCCGCCAGCATCGGCGTCGCCTTCGCGGAGCCCGGCATCACCCCCGGCACCCTCATGCGCAACGCCGACCTCGCCATGTACCGCGCCAAGCAGGCCGGCAAGGGCCGCGTCGAGCTCTACGCGCCCCAGATGCAGGCCGACGTGGTGCGCCGCGCCGAGCTCGCCACCCGGCTGCGCACCGCCCTGCACGACGGCGAGTTCGCCCTGCTCCACCAGCCCGTCGTGGAGCTGGCCACCGGCCGGATCACCGCGGTGGCCGCCCGGCCCCGGTGGCGCTCGCCGCAGGGGATCCTCTTCACCCCGGCCGAATTCCTGCGCGTGGCCGACCTCGACCGCGGCGAGGAGAGCACCCGCACCGCGGAACTCGGGCGCTGGACGCTGGAGAAGGCCATCGAGCAGGCCGCCCAGCGCCGCCGCGCCGGGCACTGCGTCCCGGTCTACGTCCGGCTGTCCGCGACCCGGCTGCTCGACGCGTCCCTGCCGCCCAAGCACCTGGAGTCGCTGCTCCTGCGGCACGGCATGCCGTCCGGCGGCCTCGTCCTGGAGCTGACCGGCGGCGACCCCCGGGTCCCGCTGGACGAGCTGGAGCGCCGGCTCGTCTCGCTGCGCCGGTTCGGCGCGCGCGTCGCCCTCGACGGCTTCGGCAGCGGGTACGCGGCGATGACCGCCCTGCGCCGGCTGCCGGTGGACGTCCTGCGGCTCGACCGCGAGCTCGTGGACGGCGTGACCGAATCCGCCCGCCTGCACAAGATCACCGCGGGGCTGCTGGGGATCGCCGGCGACCTCGGCGTGCTCTCCGTCGCCGAGGGCGTGGACGACGCGGAACAGGCCCGCGCCCTGCGCGCCATGGGCTGCACCCACGCCCAGGGCCGGGCGTTCTCCGGCCCGTTGGACGAGCACCGGCTGCGCCACGCGCTCGGCCGCGGCGCCTTCCCGGTGCCCGGCGGGGCCGCGGGCGACGACGGTGCGCACGGCCCCCTGCCCCCGCTGGGAGGTGGCGGAAAGAGGGTTCTCGTCGGTGGCCCGCTGCCCGTCGAGGTGGTCCTGTCGGCGGGGGCGCGGAGCGGAGCCGCGGGGGGCGCGGGGGCGCTCGCACATGCTCCATTGCGCTCAAATAGTGAGACGCCCGTCCCACCCACTTGACACCTCGCCCGTGACGGGGGGAGGGTCGGTCCCATGCGCACCCGAATTCTCGTACTTGGACAGCGCGTCGGCTGAAGCAGGCCGTACCGTCACCGCCTGCTGATCGCACCGGCGCGCTCCCCTCGCTTGCCTTACGGCACGAGGGGTTTTTTGTTGCACCGACACCCGAGAACACCGCGAACACCCGCCAGAAAACCCCCAGAAGTCCCCCCAGAAGTCCTTCTGGGCACCACCGTCGAAGCATCCGTCAAGCAGTCGAGTCTCCGAGAAGAGAATGTCGATGACCGAGCAGGCCACCGGGTCCCATCATCCGCAGCCGCGCAGCCGCGGCGGCGCGGCGCAGCAGCAGCCCGCCATCGTCGAGCGCGACGTCACGGGCGCGCAGTCGCTCATCCGCGCGCTCGAGGAGGTCGGGGCCGACACCGTGTTCGGCATTCCGGGCGGGGCGATCCTCCCGGCCTACGACCCGATGCTGGACTCCTCGAAGGTGCGCCACATCCTCGTCCGCCACGAGCAGGGCGCGGGCCACGCCGCCACCGGATACGCCCAGGCCACCGGCCGCGTCGGGGTGTGCATGGCCACCTCCGGCCCGGGTGCCACCAACCTGGTGACGCCGATCGCGGACGCCCACATGGACTCCGTCCCGCTGGTGGCCATCACCGGCCAGGTGTCGTCCAAGTCGATCGGCACGGACGCCTTCCAGGAGGCGGACATCTGCGGCATCACCATGCCGATCACCAAGCACAACTGGCTGGTCACCGACGCCGCGGAGATCCCGCGGACCATCGCCGAGGCGTTCCACGTCGCCTCCACCGGCCGCCCCGGGCCCGTCCTGGTCGACATCGCCAAGGACGCCCTCCAGGCGCGGACCACGTTCGTCTGGCCGCCCCACACCGACCTGCCCGGCTACCGGCCGGTCACCAAGCCGCACGCCAAACAGATCCGCGAGGCGGCCAAGTTGATCACTCAGGCCCGGCGGCCGGTGCTCTACGTCGGCGGCGGGGTGCTCAAGGCCCGCGCCACCGCCGAGCTCAAGGTCTTCGCCGAGTTGACCGGCGCCCCCGTCACCACCACGCTGATGGCGCTCGGCGCCTTCCCCGACAGCCACCCGCAGCACATCGGCATGCCGGGCATGCACGGTTCGGTCGCCGCGGTCACCGCCCTGCAGAAGGCGGACCTGATCGTCGCGCTGGGCGCCCGCTTCGACGACCGCGTCACCGGCCGGCTGGACTCCTTCGCCCCCCACGCCAAGGTCGTCCACGCCGACATCGACCCGGCCGAGATCGGCAAGAACCGCACCGCGGACGTGCCGATCGTCGGTGACGCCCGGGAGGTCCTCGCCGATCTGATCGTCGCCGTCCAGGCCGAGCACACGGCGGGCCACGTCGGCGACCACGCCGCGTGGTGGACCGACATCGACCGCTGGCGCCGGACGTACCCGCTGGGCTACGGCCACCCCGACGACGGCAGCCTCGCCCCGCAGCAGGTCATCCAGCGCATCGGCGAACTCGCCCCGGAGGGAACGGTGTTCGCCGCCGGCGTCGGCCAGCACCAGATGTGGGCCGCCCACTTCATCGGCTACGAGCAGCCGGGCACCTGGCTCAACTCCGGCGGCGCCGGCACCATGGGCTACGCCGTCCCCGCCGCCATGGGCGCCAAGGTCGGGGTGCCGGACCGCACGGTGTGGGCGATCGACGGCGACGGCTGCTTCCAGATGACCAACCAGGAGCTGGTCACCTGCGCGCTCAACAACATCCCCGTCAAGGTGGCCGTCATCAACAACGGCGCGCTGGGCATGGTCCGTCAGTGGCAGACGCTCTTCTACAACGAGCGCTACTCCAACACCGTCCTGCACTCCGGGCCGGCTGTGTTCAACGGTGGCTCCGCCACGGCCAACGGCAAGGAGCCCTGCTCCGGCACCCGCGTCCCCGACTTCGTCAAACTCGCCGAGGCGATGGGCTGCGTCGGGCTCCGCTGCGAGGACCCGGCCGAGCTGGACGCCGTCATCGAGCAGGCGAACGCCATCAACGACCGTCCGGTGGTGGTGGACTTCATCGTCCACCAGGACGCCATGGTCTGGCCGATGGTGGCCGCCGGCACCTCCAACGACGAGATCCTCGCCGCGCGCGGGGTCCGTCCCGACTTCGACGACGTCGTCGACGACTGACCGGGAGAATTGGTCATGACCAAGCACACGCTCTCCGTCCTGGTGGAGAACACGCCCGGCATCCTGGCCCGGATCGCCGCCCTGTTCTCCCGCCGGGGCTTCAACATCGACTCGCTCGCGGTCGGTGTCACCGAGCATCCCGACATCTCGCGCGTCACGATCGTCGTCAACGTCGAATCGCTGCCGCTGGAACAGGTCACCAAGCAGCTCAACAAGCTCGTCAACGTGCTGAAGATCGTCGAGCTGGAGGACAGCGCGGCGGTGCAGCGTCAGCTCGTCCTGGTGAAGGTCCGCGCCGACAACGAGAACCGCTCCCAGATCACCGAGATCGTCCAGCTCTTCCGCGCCAAGACGGTGGACGTCTCCCCGGAGGCGATCACCGTCGAGGCCACCGGGGGCGGCGACAAGCTCAACGCCATGCTCAAGATGCTGGAGCCGTTCGGGATCAAGGAACTGGTGCAGTCGGGCACGATCGCGATCGGGCGGGGCGCCCGGTCGATCACGGACCGCAGCCTGCGGGCGCTGGAGCGTTCGGCGTAGCCGGTGTTGTGTCCCCCACCCCGCCCTTTCCCCGTTTCCGCAGGGGCTGCGCCCCTGCACCACCCCGCGGCGCGGGCCGCGCGGGTCGGCGGGCTCCGCCCCTGCACCCCACCGGGGGCTCCGCCCCCTGGACCCCTTTCCGGGGCTCCGCCCCGGGGCCCGGCGCGGCTCCGCTGGGGAGTGCGGGGGCTCCGCCCCCTGCACCCCGGCCGGGGCTCCGCCCCTGGCCCCCGAAGCGCCCTTCGGGCGCTGTCCTCGAACTACCCGGAGGGGGCAACCCCCGGACGGGCTGGGCGCCCCCACCCATCCGAATCCCGAGACCCCTCAACCAACCTCGCCCCACCCGTCATACGGTGGGACGCACACACCACAAGCAAGGAGAAACCTCACGTGGCTGCCGAGCTGTTCTACGACAACGACGCCGACCTGTCCATCATCCAGCGCCGCAAGGTCGCCGTCCTCGGCTACGGCAGCCAGGGCCATGCCCACGCGCTGTCGCTGCGCGACTCCGGCGTCGACGTCCGCGTGGGTCTGCACGAGGGGTCGAAGTCGAAGAAGAAGGCCGAGGAGCAGGGGCTGCGCGTCGTCACCCCGGCCGAGGCCGCGGCCGAGGCCGACGTCATCATGATCCTCGTCCCGGACCCGATCCAGGCCGAGGTCTACGAGAAGGACGTCAAGGAGCACCTCAAGGACGGCGACGCGCTGTTCTTCGGCCACGGCTTCAACATCCGCTTCGGCTTCATCAAGCCCCCGGCCGGCGTCGACGTCTGCATGGTCGCCCCCAAGGGCCCCGGCCACCTGGTGCGCCGTCAGTACGAGGAGGGCCGCGGCGTCCCGTGCATCGCCGCCGTCGAACAGGACGCCTCCGGCAGCGCCTTCGCCCTCGCCCTCTCCTACGCCAAGGCCATCGGCGGCACCCGGGCCGGCGTCATCAAGACGACCTTCACCGAGGAGACGGAGACCGATCTCTTCGGCGAGCAGGCCGTGCTCTGCGGCGGCGCCAGCGCGCTGGTCAAGGCCGGCTTCGAGACCCTCGTCGAGGCCGGATACCAGCCGGAGATCGCCTACTTCGAGTGCCTCCACGAGCTCAAGCTGATCGTGGACCTCATGTACGAGGGCGGCCTGGAGAAGATGCGCTGGTCCGTCTCCGAGACCGCCGAGTGGGGCGACTACGTCACCGGCCCGCGCATCGTCAACGACGGGACCAAGGCCGAGATGAAGAAGGTCCTCGGCGAGATCCAGGACGGCACCTTCGCCGAGAACTGGATGAAGGAGTACAAGTCCGGTCTGCCCAAGTACAACGAGTACAAGAAGGCCGACCAGGACCACCTCCTGGAGACCACCGGCAAGCGGCTGCGCAAGCTGATGAGCTGGGTCGACGACAACGAGTGAGGCGGCTCCGGGCGGCGGGGGGCGCGCACCGGCGCGTCCCCCGCCGCCCGTTGTCCATCGTGTCCCGCCCCGTGGGGGTGATCCTTACGAAACGGCGCAGAACGTCCTTCCGCCCATGGCTAGACTGCCGCTCAACGAAAGCGCGTCAGGCTCACAGCGTCGTGCGTCTCCACGCGGCTGCGCCCCTTCACCGCCTGCGGCCGTCGGGACGGCCGTCAACAAGGACCAGTGAGGACTGAGACCCCCGTGAGCACTGCTTCGACCCGCAAGCCCGTCGTACTCATCGCCGAAGAGCTCTCGCCCGCCACCGTCGACGCCCTGGGCCCGGACTTCGAGATCCGGCACTGCAACGGCGCGGACCGCACCGAGCTGTTGTCCGCCATTGTCGACGTGGACGCCGTCCTGGTGCGCTCCGCCACCAGGATCGACGCCGAGGCGGTCGCCGCCGCCAAGCGGCTGCGGGTCGTCGCCCGCGCGGGTGTCGGCCTGGACAACGTGGACGTCTCCGCCGCCACCAAGGCCGGCGTCATGGTCGTCAACGCCCCGACGTCCAACATCGTCACCGCCGCCGAGCTCGCCTGCGGTCTGCTCATCGCCACCGCCCGCAACATCCCGCAGGCCAACTCGGCGCTGAAGAACGGCGAATGGAAGCGGTCGAAGTACACCGGCGTGGAGCTGTCCGAGAAGACGCTCGGCGTCGTGGGCCTGGGCCGCATCGGGGTGCTCGTGGCCCAGCGGATGTCGGCGTTCGGCATGAAGGTCGTCGCCTACGACCCGTACGTGCAGCCCGCGCGCGCCGCGCAGATGGGCGTCAAGCTCCTCTCGCTCGACGAGCTGCTGGAGGCGGCCGACTTCATCACCGTCCACCTGCCCAAGACCCCCGAGACGGTCGGTCTCATCGGTGACGAGGCGCTGCACAAGGTCAAGCCCTCGGTCCGTCTCGTCAACGCCGCCCGCGGCGGCATCGTGGACGAGACGGCGCTCGCCGCGGCCCTCAAGGAGGGCCGGGTGGCCGGCGCCGGCCTCGATGTCTACGCGACGGAGCCCTGCACGGACTCGCCGCTCTTCGAGTTCGACAACGTCGTGGCCACCCCGCACCTGGGCGCCTCCACCGGTGAGGCCCAGGAGAAGGCCGGCATCGCCGTCGCCCGGTCCGTGCGCCTCGCGCTCGCCGGCGAGCTGGTGCCGGACGCGGTCAACGTCCAGGGCGGGGTGATCGCGGAGGACGTCAAGCCGGCCCTGCCGCTGGCCGAGAAGCTGGGCCGGATCTTCACCGCGCTGGCCGGCGAGGTCGCCGTCCGGCTGGACGTCGAGGTGTACGGCGAGCTCACCCAGCACGACGTCAAGGTGCTCGAACTCTCCGCGCTCAAGGGCGTGTTCGAGGACATCGTGGACGAGACGGTCTCCTATGTGAACGCCCCCCTCTTCGCCCAGGAGCGCGGCGTCGAGGTGCGGCTCACCACGGGCTCGGAGTCCTCGAACCACCGCAACGTCGTCACCGTGCGCGGCACCCTCTCGGGCGGGGACGAGATCTCCATCTCCGGCACGCTGGCCGGCCCCAAGCACCTCCAGAAGATCGTCGCCGTCGGCGAGAACGGGGTGGACCTGGCCCTCGCCGACCACATGGCCTTCCTCCGCTACGTCGACCGCCCCGGCGTCGTCGGTGCGCTGGGCCGCATCCTGGGCGAGGCGGGCATCAACATCGCGGGCATGCAGGTCTCGCGCGCGGTCGAGGGCGGCGAGGCGCTGGTCGTCCTGACCGTGGACGAGTCGATCCCGGCTCCGGTGCTGACGGAGATCGCGGAGGAGATCGGCGCGACGTCCGCCCGCGGGGTGAACCTGAACGACTGAGCGTCGTCCACGAGGAAGCCCGGCCGCAGTGCCGGGCTTTTTCGTGCCCGCATTTAGTTGTACGCTTCCAATGGTTTGAGTTTTCCAACTATTGGTCTCCGGGAGGTTGGCGTGACATCCGATCGTCGCTGGCTCGTCCTCGGCATCTGCTGCTCGGCCCTGCTGCTGGTCAGCCTGGACAACACGATCCTCAACGTGGCCCTGCCGTCGCTGCGGACGGATCTCCACGCCTCGGTCTCCGGGCTGCAGTGGACGATCGACGCGTATGTCGTCGTGCTGGCCTCGCTGTTGATGCTGTCGGGCTCGATGGCCGACCGGTTCGGCCGCCGCCGGGTCTTCCTCACGGGCCTGGTGCTGTTCACCGCCGGATCGACGCTGTGCAGCCTGGCGCCGGGCCTCGGCTGGCTGATCGCCTTCCGCGCGGTGCAGGCCGTCGGCGGTTCGATGCTCAGCCCCGTGGCGATGTCGATCGTCACCAATATCTTCACCGATCCCAAGGAACGGGCCCGGGCCATAGGGATCTGGGGCGGGGTCGTGGGCATCAGCATGGCGGCCGGGCCCATCGTGGGCGGCGCGCTGGTGGGGTCGGTCGGCTGGCGCTCGGTGTTCTGGATCAACGTGCCCGTGGGGCTGGGGGCGTTGGCGCTGACCCTGCGGTTCGTCCCGGAGTCCCGGGCGTCGCGGCCGCGCCGCTTCGACCCGGCCGGGCAACTGCTGATGATCCTGCTGCTCGGCTCGCTGATCTACGGGATCATCGAGGGCGCGGCGGTGTTCTTCGGGATCGCGGCGGCCGCCCTCGTGGCGCTGCTCGTCGTCGGGACCCGGCGGGCCGAACCCCTCGTCGAACCACGGCTGTTCCGCAGCGCACCGCTGGCCGGGGCGACCCTCGCGGCGGTGTGCGTCTTCGCGGCGCTGGCCGGGTTCCTCTTCCTGACCATGCTCCACCTCCAGGAGCGGCGCGGGCTCTCCGCGCTGTCGGCGGGTGTGCACCTGCTGCCGATGGCCGTCATGTGCCTGGTGCTCGCGCCGGTGTCGGGCCGGCTGGTGGGGGCCCGGGGGCCCCGGCTGCCGCTCGTCCTGGCCGGGGTGGCGCTGACGGGGAGCGGGCTGCTGTTCGCGGTGTGCGGCGCCGAGTCCTCCGATCCGCTGCTGTTCACCGCGTTCGTGCTCTTCGGGGCCGGGTTCGGGCTGGTGAACGCGCCGATCACCAACACGGCGGTGTCCGGCCTGCCACGGTCCCGGGCCGGGGTGGCGGCCGCGCTGGCCTCCACCAGCCGGCAGATCGGTACGTCGCTCGGGGTCGCGGTCGTGGGCGCGCACGTCGGGGGCGTGGGCTGGTGGATCATCACCGGCTGCGGTCTGGCCGTCCTCGCCCTCGGTACGATCACCACCGGCCGCTGGGCCGCGCGGACCGCCGAGCGGGCCGCCGCCCGCCTCGACTCCGACGGCCGTCAGCAGATCAGGGTTCCGGTGACGAGGGCATGAGCAGTACGAAGGACGAAGCGGCGCGGCGGGCGTGGGGCGGGCTGAGGGAGGTCGTCCTCGGCGGCAACGAGCGCCGCAAGGAGGTCGTCGAGGCGCTCGGCATGAGCTTCTTCCGCGTGAAGGCGCTGCGGCGGATCGCGAAGGGGCCCCTGACGTTGCGGGAGTTGGCGGATTCGCTGACCACGGACCGGCCGTACACGACGCTCGTCGTGGACGACCTGGCGCGGCGGGGCCTGGTCGTCCGGTCCGAGAACCCGGCGGACCGGCGGTCGAAGATCGTGTCGGTGACGGGGGAGGGGCGGGCGGCGGCGTCGCGTGCCGAGGAGATCCTGGGTACTCCGCCGGCGGCGCTGCTGGCGCTGTCGGCGGAGGAGTTGGTGGAGTTGGAGCGGATTGTGGGGCGGTGGGCGGGGTTGGCGGGGCGCGGTGGTGAGGGGGCGTAGGTTTTCTCCCCGGCCCGCCCTTTCACCGTTTCCCGGGGAGACCCCGGACCCCGTCCGCCCTCCGGGCG
>NZ_JAEAMR010000004.1:337329-371244 GCF_015999245.1 Streptomyces sp. AV19
TGCGACCGGCCGTCGAAGGGTCTTCGGCCGGACCGGCGGCCGGGGAGCCGTACGGCGACGGCGCCCCGGGCGTCGTCGGCACACCGTTCGCGAGCGACGTGCCCCAACCGGCCGTCGTGGCGGACCCGTTCCCGGCGGGCGCGGCCGTGCGACCGGTGGCCGACGGGCCTTCGGCCGGACCGGCGACGGACGGGGAGCCGTACCGCGACGGCGCCCCGGGCCTCGTCGGCGAGCCGTCCCACGGCGACGGACCGGCCCCGGACCCACTCCCGGAGACGGTCCAGGAGCCGTACGACAGCGGTGTCGTCCCGGCCGCCGACGCCCACGACCCGCACGCGCATGCGGCCTCCCTGCGCCGCCGCGTCCTGGGCGACTCCCACGTCGACCGGGCCGAGGCCGAGGCCGCCGCCGATCCGTTCAGCCGGGACTTCGAGGCGTTCGCCAACCGGGCCACCTGGGGCGAGACCTGGTCGCGGCCGGGGCTCGACCTGCGGACGCGGTCGTTGCTGACGCTGACCGCGCTCACCGTCGGCGGGCACCTGGACGAGCTCGCCGCGCACGCCCGCGCCGCGCTGCGGCTCGGGGTGAGCCCGGAGGAGATCAAGGAGACGCTCCAGCACGCCGCGCTCTACGCGGGACTCCCCGCCGCGCGGGCCGCGTTCGCGGCCGTCCGGCCCGAGGTGACGGCGCACGTCACGGCGGAGGACGGTGCGCCGGAGCGGCGCCCGTAGCACCATGGGGACATGGGGATCTTGAAGCTCACCAAGCACGGCCACGCCTGCGTCCGCCTGGAGAAGGACGGCCGCAGCCTCGTCATCGACCCGGGCGGGTTCACCGAGGAGGACGCCGCCGTCGGCGCGGACGCGCTGCTCGTCACCCACGAGCACCCGGACCACTTCGACGAGGACCGGCTGCGCCGCGCCCTGGACGCCAACCCGGCCGCCGAGCTGTGGACCCTGCGCAGCGTCGCCGACCAGGTCGCGGCCGCCTTCCCGGGGCGGGTGCACACGGTCGGCGAGGGGGACGCCTTCACCGCCGCCGGCTTCGACGTCCAGGTCCACGGGCAGCTGCACGCGGTGATCCACCCGGACATCCCGAGGATCACCAACGTCGGCTACCTGCTGGACGGGACGGTCTTCCACCCCGGCGACGCCCTCACCGTCCCCGGGCGGCCGGTGGACACGCTGATGGTCCCGGTCATGGCCCCGTGGAACAGGGTCGCCGACGTCATCGACTACATCCGGGAGGTCGCCCCGCGCCGGGCGATCGACATCCACGACGCGCTGCTGACCGACCTGGCCCGCCCGGTCTACGACCGGATGCTGGGCCCGGCCGGGCCGGGTGTGGGCGGGGCCGGGCACGCCCGGCTGGCGGCGGGGGAGAGCATGGAACTCTGACTGTCGGACCCGGCCGTTAGGGTGGCCGCATGCGCATCGCCACCTGGAACGTGAACTCGATCACCGCCCGTCTGCCCCGCCTGCTGGCCTGGCTGGAGGGCAACGCTCCGGACGTGCTCTGCCTCCAGGAGGTGAAGTGCGCCGAGGACGCCTTCCCGTACGAGGAGCTGCGCGCCCTCGGCTACGAGGCCGCGGTCAACGCCACGGGCCGGTGGAACGGCGTCGCGCTGCTCTCCCGCGTCGGCCTGGCGGATGTGGTCACGGGCCTGCCCGGGGGCCCCGAGTACGAGGGCGCCCAGGAGCCCCGCGCGATCTCGGCGACGTGCGGGGCCGCCCGGGTCTGGTCGGTCTACGTGCCCAACGGCCGGGAGGTGGAGCACGACCACTACGGCTACAAGCTCCGCTGGTTCGAGGCCCTGCGGGACGCCGTCGCGGCCGACGCCGCCGACGGCCGCCCCTTCGCCGTCCTCGGCGACTACAACGTCGCGCCGACCGACGAGGACGTCTACGACCCGGCCGTCTTCGAGGGCGCCACGCACGTCACGCCCGCCGAGCGCGCCGCCCTCGCGGCCCTGCGCGACACGGGCCTGACGGATGTGGTCCCCCGCCCCCTGAAGTACGACCGCCCCTACACCTACTGGGACTACCGCCAGCTCTGCTTCCCGAAGAACAAGGGCATGCGCATCGACCTCGTCTACGGCAACGCCCCGTTCGCCGCCGCCGTCAAGGACGCCTACGTCGACCGGGAGGAGCGCAAGGGCAAGGGCGCCTCCGACCACGCGCCGGTGGTCGTCGACCTGGACGTGTAGCGCGTGGGCCTGTGGCGGGCCCGGTCACAGCCGCCGCAGGTCCACCGCATCGGCGAACGCCTTCATCCCCGCGTCGTTGGGGTGCAGGTGGTCGCCGCCGTCGAAGCGGGGCAGCATCCGGTCCGGGTGCTGCGGGTCCCGGATCGCGCGGTCGAAGTCGAAGACCGCGTCGTAGAGCCCGCCGTTCTCCCGGATGTGCCGGTTGATCGCCGTGCGCTGCGCCTCCGCCGTCGCCGTGCAGTCCCCGTAGCCGCCGCACGGCGCGATCGTCGCCGCGACGACGCGCAGCCCGCGCTCGTGCGCCCGCTCGGCGATGGACCGCAGAGCGGCGATCACCTGGGGGGCGGTGGTGCCGGCCCGGATGTCGTTGACGCCCTCGAAGACGATGACGGTACGGGCCGAGGTCTGGGCCAGGACGTCGCGTTCCAGCCGGTGCCCGGCGCTCACCCCGCTGAGGGTGGTACTGGTCCCGTTGCCCTGGTAGCGGTCGTCCACCACGCGGTTGCCGGAGATCCCGCTGTTGAGCACGCCGTACACGGGCACCGCGGTCTGCGCGCGCAGCCGCCGGGCCAGCAGGTCGGGCCAGCGGCCGTCGGCGTCGGGCTTGGAGCGCTCCCCGTCGGTGATCGAGTCGCCGAGCGCCACGACCGAGCCCGGCCCGCCGCTCACGTCGATGCCGGTGAGCAGCGGCCAGTTGGTGATCGTCCCGGTGAAGGTGTCCGCGTCCCGGTCCTCCGTCCGGTCCCCGCCGTCGTCGTCGGTGAGGTACGAGTGCTGGTTGGTGTAGTGGTGCACCGGCAACGCCCGTACCGTGCCCGGGAGATGGAGGGAGACCAGCAGGCTGGTGTCCGCCGGGATCCGGAACCCGAGCGGGTCGCTGAACTGCTGCGCCCCCGCCGGGATGACGACGTCCTCCCGGTCGCCGAAGGTCAGCGTCCGGGGCCGGCCGGCCGTCGCGGCGCCCTTGCCCCGCAGCGCCACGGTCGCGTGCCCGATCCGCAGCGGCTGCCCGGCGAAGGTGTTCTCCAGCCGGATGCGGGTCCGTTGGCCGCCCACGGAGCTGCGCACGACCAGCCGCAGGGTCCGGTCGGTCCAGGGGCCCACGGCGGTGTACCCGGACGGGGGAGCCGCCCAGCTGCCGGTCCACCCGTTCGAGGGAGCGCGCAGTGCCATGGAGAAGATGTGCAGTTGCACCGACGCGCGGGGGGCGCGGGGGAGGACGACGGAGTCGACCTCCCGGCCGCGTGCGACCGGGACGGTCACGGCGTGCAGCCGGGTCGTCTCCGTCCGGCGGCCGGTGGGCGTGTTGAGGTGGGGGAGCGCGACGGCCTTGGTGCTGAGCAGCCCGCGCCGCCAGTCCGGGGCGGTCAGGCGGTAGGCGGTGTGCGAGCCGTCGCGGTAGCGGACGGTGCCGGTGCCGCTGACGTCGCCGCCGGGCCCGGCGGCGGAGCTGCTGGCGACGAGGAACGAGAGCGCCTGGCCGCGGCCGCGCAGCCGGACCGTCTGCCCGGCGGCCCGTACGTTGTCGGGCTCCCCGGGCGCGGAGCGCGGCCGGCGCAGGGGCGAGCCGTCGATCGTGAGCGCGCGGCCGGGCGTCCAGCCCGCCGCCTTGAGGTCCTGGGCGGAGAAGGAACCGCCCGCCCCGTCGAAGTCGGCTTCGTCGGGGCGGGCGTCGTCGCTGACCGCCGTATTGTCGAAAAGCCGCTCCAAGGGGAGCGGCTCACTGCCTCGAAGGCCCGGATCGGCGAGTGCGGGAGCGGTCGCGAGATTCGACAGGAGAACGGCGCAGACCGTCCCCGCCGCGACGGCCCCCGCCGCCCGCCACCGTCTGTGCCGTCGTGCCGTGAGCTTCGTTGTCCGGAGCATGCGTGTCATGCCTCCCGTGATTCCCAGGCTGGGATGTGGCGGGATGAAGCTAAGGAGACGAACGGGGAACGTCAAGGAGGCCGGGAGGACACGTCCTCGCGCCGCGCGCCGGTGGTGGTGCCGACTGCGCGGGTGCGATCCTTGCCGGTATGAACATTCCCTTTTTGGGCGGATGGCGCAGGCGGCACGGTGCGGCGCGCGGGGCGGCGGTCCTCGGCCCGGAGGGCCGGGAGGCGGGGGACCGGGACGCGGAGGGGCTGACGGAGCTGCTGTCGGAGTGCGAACTCCTGCGCGCCCAGGCGGAGTCGGCGGGCGTGACGCTCGACGACGGCCCGGCGTCCCTGGAGGCCCTCGACCAGCTCCAGCCGCGCTGGCGCGACGACGAGGAGCTCCAGTCCTGGCTGGGCAACGACGCGGGGCTGTACCTGGGCACCGTGGTGGTGCGGACGGTTCCGGGGGCGGTGTGGCACCTGTGGCCCGACGGGCAGCCGGTGGTGCGGCTGGTGAGCGGGCGTGAGGTGGATGTGGTGGAGGCGGGGCACGCGTGGGCGGTGGACGGGGCGCCGGAGCTGTCCCAGCTGTACGCGGAGCTGTCGGAGTGCTGAGCGACCCGGGGCGCCGGGCCTTTTTCTTGCCCCTCCCCGCCCTTTCACCGTTTCCGCAGCAGCACGCTGCGCGTGCTGTCCTCAAGCGCCGGACGGGCTGAATCAGCCCGTCCGGCGCTTGAGGACGAACGCGGCGCAGCCGCGTTGCACCCCTGCGCGGAGCGCGCGAGAAACGGTGAAAGGGCGGGGCGGGGAGAAACACCCCCGCGACCGAATAGCGGTACCGCATCGCCGGATTGCGGCGACCCGCCATGGACGGGAGCGGCGCGCTCCGGTCTAATGGTTGCCCGAGGATACTAGTCCGCTTGCGCCGGAGGTCGCCATGACCGAAACCGTGCACGACGCCCCGACCCCGATCCCCGCCCCGAGCCCCACCGCCCTCTCCTGGCCGCAGGACCGCGCCTGCCCCTACGACCCGCCGCCCGCCTACCCCTCGCCCGGCCGGGACGCCCCGCTGACCCGGATGCGGCTCTTCGACGGCCGCGAGGTCTGGCTCGTCACCGGCCACGCCGAGGCCCGCGCGCTGCTCACCGACCCGCGGCTGTCGGCCGACCGGCGGCACGCGGACTTCCCCGTCCTGATGCCTCGCAACCGGGACCAGCGCAAGGTCGACCTCCCGCTGCTCGGCACCGACGACCCCCGCCACAAAGAGCAGCGCAGAATGCTCATCCCGGGCTTCGGGCTCAAGCGGACCGCCGCCCTGCGGCCGGACATCGAGCGGACCGTGGACACCCTCCTCGACCGCATGCTCGCCGCCGGCCCGGAGGCCGACCTCGTCGCCGCGTACGCCCTGCCCCTCCCGTCGATGGTCATCTGTTCCCTGCTCGGAGTGCCGTACGCCGACCACGAGTTCTTCGAAGGGCGCTCGCGGACGCTGCTGCTGGCCGAGACCGCGGAGGAGACGACCGCCGCCCGCGACGAGCTCCGGGCATACCTGCGCCGGCTGCTCGACGCCAAGCGGGAGACGCCCGGCGACGGGCTCCTCGACGGCCTCGTCACCGACCAGCTCGCCCGCGGCGAACTCGACCGCGAGGAACTGGTGATGATGGCGCTGCTGCTGATCCTCGCCGGCCACGAGACCACGGCCAACATGATCTCGCTCGGCACCTACGCGCTGCTGCGCCACCCGGACCAACTGGCCGCGCTGCGCGCCGACCCGGCGCTGATGCCCGGCGCGGTCGAGGAACTGCTGCGCCATCTGTCCATCGCCGACGGGATGATGCGCGTGGCCACCGAGGACATCGAGATGGCCGGGGCGACCGTCCGGGCGGGTGAGGGCGTCATGCTCGCCACACCGTCGATCAATCGCGACCCGGCCGTCTACGCGGACCCCGACGCCCTCGACATCCGGCGCTCCGCCCGGCACCATGTCGCCTTCGGGTACGGCGTCCATCAGTGCCTGGGGCAGAACCTGGCCCGGGCCGAACTGGAAATCGCCTTCTCGTCCCTCTTTGCCCGTATCCCGACGCTGCGGCTGGCCGTTGCCCCGGATGAGGTGCGCGCCAAGCCCGGCGGCACCGTCCAAGGACTGTTCGCCCTCCCGGTCACCTGGTGACCGTGAAACGGAGTACGACCATGCGCGTCAGCATCGATTCGGATCTGTGCATCGGCTCGGGCCAGTGCGCCCTCACCGCACCGGCCGTGTTCGACTCGGACGACGACGGATTCGGCCTCGTCCGCCCGGGCAGCGAGGACGGCCGGGGGGACCCCATGGTCAAGGAGGCGGTACGGGCCTGTCCGGTGCAGGCGATCGCCTTCGCGGAGGAGTAGCCCGTGAGGGCGGGTGCCGAACGGCACCCGCCCTCGTGCCGCCGTCACGCCTGCGGCGGCATGACCTCCTGCGGGTCGGCCGGCGGGACGATCAACATGCCCTTCTTCACTGCCGGGTTGACGTCCTTGTGGATCACCCGGGCCACGGCCTGGATCGTGTCGATGCCGCCCTGCCAGCTGCGGTTGCCGTGGGTGAGGACCGACATCGTGTAGGTGCGGCCGCCCGTGGTGAAGGCGCCGATGCTGTGCACCCGCCACAGACCGTCCTTGCTGCGCTGCAGCCAGCCGTTCTTGACGTGGACCTTGGCGCCCTTGGGCGCGCCGGCCGGGGTGCCCCAGCGCTGCGAGGCGATGACCTTGTTCATCAGGTCCAGGGCGTAGGCGCGGGACTTGTCGCCCAGTACCTTGTTCCGGTTCGTGAACAGGGCGAGGAGACGCTGCTCGTCCCGCGCGGTGATCTGGGTGGTGCCCCAGGTCTGGTTGGGGACCGTCCGCGTCATCCCGGCGGTCTTCACGAACTTGGTGATCCGCGCGGTCGTGAGCTGGTTGCGCAGCGCCGTGGTGGAGTCGTTGTCCGATTCGGTGATCATCTTCTTGGCGAGGGTCTTCTCGCGGGCCGTCAGCGACCGCTTGTGCTGCTCCGCGTCCCACAGGAGGGCGCCGAGCACGATCGGCTTGAAGACGCTCGCGGAGTCGAACTGCCGGTCCGCGTCGTAGGTGCAGGTCGTCTTCGTGGCCGGGTCGCCGAAGGCGATGCCCGTCTTGCCGGCCCGGCCGCGCAGCGCCGCCGTGATGTCCTTGGTCAGCTTGTCGGCGAGGCCCTTCTTCGCGGACGTGCAGACCACCTTGGGACCGGCGGCCGCGGCCGGCTCAGCCATGGCGAGCGGCGCGGCCAGCGCCCCGACGGCCAGTGCCGTGGTCAGGGCGCGGCGGGATATCGGGTGGTGAGGCATGGGTGTTTCCCCCCTGTGCTGGGCTGTGACGAGCCACCTCCGGTGAACTCAATCGCCATGACACAGAAGGGAATCGAAAAGTTGCGCGACCGGAGAGCGTTGTCCGCCACACCTCCGCGCGTCCCGCCACCCCGCTCACCCCAGCCGGGACGCCTTGAGCGTCATGTGCAGCAGCAACCGGTCCTCGCCGTTGTCCAGGTCGAGCCCCGTCAACTGCTCCACCCGGGACAGCCGGTAGTAGAGGGTCTGCCGGTGGATGCCGAGGGCCGCGGCGGCGCGGCCGGCCTGGCCCGCGCAGTCCAGGTAGACCTCGGTGGTCCGGGCCAGTTCGGTGTGCGGACGGGCCAGCAGCGGCCGGACCGCGGGATCCGCCGCCCGCTCCTGCGGCAGCCCGGTCAGCACCCGGTACGGACCGAGGCCGCCCCACTCCGCCAGCGGGCCCAGCCGGCGCTCGGCGGCCGCCGCCCGCGCCGACGACAGCGCCTCGGCCCAGGCGTCCGTCAGCTCCGCCAGCCCCCGCCGCGGCGTCCCCATCCCGGCCGCGGCGGAGCCGCCGGCCCGCGGCGAGTGCAGCAGCCGGTCCGCGGCGGCCCGCGCCGGGGCCGGCGCGGTCAGCGCCCGCAGCCGCACCAGCGCGGCCAGCGCCGCCGAACCGTCCGGCAGACAGCCGGGGACCGCGCACAGCGCGGCCACCCCCGAGAGCGCGGCGATCGCCGACCCCGGCGCGTCCGTACCGGGCTGCTCCCCGTCCCCGTCCCCGTCGTCCGTCCGCCAGGGCGCCACCGCCACCAGGGCCAGCGGCCCGTCCGCCGACTGGCCCAGGCCCTCGCGCAGGGCGGCCCGCGCCGCGTCCCGCCCTCCCGCCCGGGCGGTCAGCAGGTCCCGCAGCAGCTCGCCCAGTTCGGCGCCCGCGCGGGCCTCGGCGGCCAGCAGCGCGCCGATCCGGGCGGCCGTCTCCATGGCCTGCGCCACCCGGGGATCGGCCGCGGCCGGGCCCAGATCCAGGCCCGCCAGCTGCTCGTCGTCCAGCAGCCAGACGTAGCCGTGCACCACGCCCCGGTGCCGCACCGGCAGACAGATACGGCCCTTGAAGACGCCCGCCGCCGGATCCGGCGGGATCCGCAGCGGCGCCACCGCCCGCGCGATCCCGAACGCCTCGAACCAGGCCCGCACGGCCGCCGTGGACCGCCGCTGCAGGATCGACCGGGTCCGCACCGGGTCCATCGTCAGTTCCAGGTCGTCGTCGCCCCCGTGGGCCCCGAACGCGATCAGGCCGAAATCCCGGTCCTCCAGCGTCGCGGGCGCGCCGAAGACCGCCGAGATCTCGTCCACGAGCTGCTGATACTCGCCCCGCATGGGCGTCCCCCGTTCACTTGCGTACGTCCCCGTCACCGTGGCCACCATTGTCATACATCTGTCTGAGATCCCGGCCACGGATGCGTGACAGCTGTCGATGGCTGCACGCGGACGCGATCTCTAGGTTTCACGATGAGTTACGTATGCCGTCTCCCGTCGTGGCGTCGGCCGTTCATCGTGGAGGTGCCCCGTGCTGGGTCCCGTGCTGCTCGCCGCGTCACGCAGCGACGCCATCCGCCGTATCGTGTCCGCCGCGCCGGTCACCCGTCCAGTGGTCGACCGCTTCATCGCCGGTGAGGTCCTGGACGAGTCCATGGCCGCGGTGCGGAACCTGAACATGCGCGGACTGGAGGTCACCCTCGACCACCTCGGCGAGGACATCACCGACCGCTCCGAGGCGCTGCGCACCCGCGACGCCTACCTGGCGCTGGCCAAGGCGCTCGGCACCGAGGGCCTCGGCGTGCGCGCCGAGATGTCCGTGAAGCTGTCCGCCTTCGGGCAGGCGCTGCCCGGCGGCCACGACATAGCCCTCGCCAACGTCACCCCGGTCGTCGAGGCCGCCGCCGAGGCCGGTACCACCGTGACGCTGGACATGGAGGACCACACCACGATCGACTCCACGCTCGCCATCCTCGCCGAGCTGCGCAGGCGCTTCCCGCAGACCGGTGCCGTGGTCCAGTCGTACCTGTTCCGCACCGAGGACGACTGCCGCGCGCTGGCCGGCGAGGGCTCCCGGGTCCGCCTGGTCAAGGGCGCCTACAAGGAGCCCGCCTCCGTCGCCTACCAGGACAAGCGCGAGGTGGACCTGGCGTACGTGCGCTGCCTGAAGATCCTCATGGCGGGCAAGGGCTACCCCATGATCGGGTCGCACGACCCGCGCATGGTCGCCATCGCCCAGGAACTCGGCCGCCGCAACGGGCGCACACTGGACGAGTACGAGTTCCAGATGCTGTACGGCATCCGTGAGGCCGAGCAGCAGCGGCTCGTCGCCGAGGGTCACCGCATGCGGGTGTACATCCCGTACGGCACCGACTGGTACGGATACTTCATGCGGCGGCTCGCGGAGCGCCCGGCGAACCTGACCTTCTTCCTGCGCTCGCTCGCGACGCGCGGGTAGCCGTGATCGCGAGTGGCACGCGGGCTGGGGGTCCGGGGGTCATCCCCCGGGAAGACACAGCCTGCGCTCCCTCGCGACGCGCGGCTGAACCCCCGACCCCCACACCCGACTAAGGAGACATGGCCATGGACGCCGTCACCCAGGTCCCCGCGCCGGTCAACGAGCCGGTCCACAGCTACGCCCCCGGTTCGCCGGAGCGCGCCCGCCTCGAGGCCAAGCTCAAGGAGCTCGCGGGCAACCCGATCGACCTGCCGATGACCATCAACGGCGAGCGGCGGATGGGCGGCGGCGAGCCGTTCACCGTCGTGCAGCCGCACAACCACGCCGCGGTCCTCGGCACCTTCAACAACGCCACCCACAAGGACGCCCAGGACGCGATCGACGCCGCCCTGGCCGCCGCCCCGGCCTGGCGCGCGATGTCCTTCGACGACCGCGCCGCGATCATCCTGCGCGCCGCCGAGCTGCTGGCCGGCCCCTGGCGCGAGACGCTGGCCGCCTCCACCATGCTCGGCCAGTCGAAGACCGCCCAGCAGGCGGAGATCGACACCCCCTGCGAGCTCGTCGACTTCTGGCGCTTCAACGTGCACTTCGCGCGCCAGATCCTCGCCGAGCAGCCGGTCGCCAACTCCGCCGGCGTGTGGAACCGCAGCGACCACCGCCCGCTGGAGGGCTTCGTCTACGCGATCACGCCGTTCAACTTCACCGCGATCGCCGGCAACCTGCCGACCGCGCCCGCGCTGATGGGCAACGTCGTGGTCTGGAAGCCGTCCCCGACGCAGACCCACTCCGCCGTGCTGCTGATGCGCCTGCTGGAGGAGGCCGGCCTGCCCAAGGGCGTCATCAACCTGGTGACCGGCGACGGCATCGCCGTCTCCGACGTGGCCCTGGCCCACCCCGAGCTGGCCGGCATCCACTTCACCGGCTCGACCAAGACCTTCCAGTACCTGTGGAGGACGGTCGGCGAGAACATCGAGAAGTACAAGTCCTACCCGCGCCTGGTCGGCGAGACCGGCGGCAAGGACTTCGTCGTCGCCCACCCGAGCGCCGACCGCGCCATCCTGAAGACCGCCCTGACCCGCGGCTCCTTCGAGTTCCAGGGCCAGAAGTGCTCGGCCTCCTCCCGCGCCTACGTCCCGCGCTCCATCTGGGAGAACGGCTTCAAGGAGGAGTTCGCGGCCGAGGTCGACGGCATCACCATGGGTGACGTCACCGACCTGTCGAACTTCATCGGCGCCGTCATCGACGAGCGCGCCTTCGCCAAGAACAAGGCCGCCATCGACCGGGCCGCGGCCGACCCGTCCTGCACGATCGTCGCGGGCGGCACCTACGACGACTCGGTGGGCTACTTCGTCCGCCCGACCGTCATCGAGTGCACCGACCCGGCCAACGAGGTCTTCACGACCGAGTACTTCGGCCCGGTCCTCGCCGTCCACGTCTACGAGGACGAGGACTTCGACGCGATGCTGGCCCAGATGGAGTCCGTCTCGGCGTACGCCCTGACCGGCTCGGTCATCGGCCAGGACCGCGCCGCGGTGGCCGACGCGATGGAGAAGCTCCGCTTCGCCGCGGGCAACTTCTACATCAACGACAAGTCGACCGGCGCCGTCGTCGGCCAGCAGCCGTTCGGCGGCGGCCGCGCCTCCGGTACGAACGACAAGGCCGGCGCCGCGTCCAACCTGATGCGGTGGACGTCCACCCGCTCCATCAAGGAGACGCTGGTTCCGCCGACCGACTACCGCTACCCGCACATGGGCTGACCTGCCCGGCCGCTGTCCGCCCCCGTTCCGGCTCCGCGCCGGGCGGGGGCGGCCGCGTTCTCCGCTACGCGGCGACGGCGTAGGCGGGCTCGCCGCGTCGCAGCTCGGCCAGCGTCCCGCTGTGGGCCGCGTCCAGGGCGGCCCTGACGCGGAGCGCCTGCGGCGGGGCGCAGCGCTCGCCGAGTTCCCCGACGGGAACCCAGGTGAAGCCGGCCAGTTCCGGACACCCGGGCAGCGTCACGGTCATGTCGTCGCCGCAGGGGGCCACGGCGTACACGAACGTGATGCCGCCCCCGTTCCCGTCCCCCTGCGCCCAGTCCGTCACGAGCAGCCGCGCGGGCCGGACGGCCAGGCCGGTCTCCTCCAGGACGGTTCTGGTCATGGCCTCCCAGGCCGGTTCGTCCGCCGTCGCCGGTCCGCCCGGCAGCCGGAAGTTGGTGCCGGGCATGCCCGGGTACGAGGGCGACACCATGAGCACCTCCGGTGCGGCATCGGTAGGGGAGGGCCGTTGGATCAGGGCCCGCCCGGACACGCGCAGACGCGCCGCGGGCGGCTCTGTGGGCCGCGCGAACCCCCGCCGGTGGCCCATGAGTTCGCGGACGATCAGGGCCAGGCTCCGGCAGTATGTGAACGCCGACTCCAGCCCGTCCCCGGGGTCCGCGCACCTGGCCCGGTACGTCGCCTCGTCGGCGGCGCGCTCGGCGGCGACCCGGCGGGGGTCGTCCACCGGCAGCGACTGCCGTGCGGTGACCTTGACCCAGGAGGCCCAGTCGCCGATGAAGCGGCGGAGTTTCGCGGTCGCCGACTCCAGGGTCTCGGCAGGGGGCGGCGCCGTGGCGGCGAGGACCAGGCCGATGACCCTCTCGATCTCCGCCTCGGCTTCGGGGTCGAGGGCCGGGGCGGCGCGGCCCCCTCCGTTGGACATGGCGGTACCGGGCCAGACGGGCATGGGGTCGGTTCTCCTCGGAGCGGGGGCGGGTGGATCTGGCGGAACCGCTGGGAAGTTGGCGCGAACCCTTCCGCGTGCGCACGTGTGCGATGCCGTACGGCGGGCATCACGACAGGGGATTCGAACGCAGCGTCGGATGGCCGGAGTTACGCGCCCCGGTTCCGGTCTCCAGTATCGGCCCGCACCCCTATGCTCGACCCCATCACGGACTTGAGTGATCCGCTGAGTCAACTGGGGGATACAACTATGGCTGGGCCCCGGCCACTTGATCCGTACCAGCTGCGCGTGGCCGAGCTGGGGGAAGCGATCCGCGCCCACCGGCGCGCGAAGGGATGGACCCAGGCGGAGCTGGGTGAGGCGGTCGCCCTGTCGAACACGGCGATCGCCCACTTCGAGTCGGGTGCGCACGTGCCCCGGCGTGACGTCGCCCGTCGCATCGACGATGCGCTGGGGGCGGGTGGGCGCATCGCGGCGATGCGTGACAAGGCTGACGACAACCCCGATGTGAAGTGGGTTCAGAAGATCTTCAAGGCTGAGCAGCGGGCGCTGCGCATTCGCCATGCGACGAGCCTCATTCCGGCTCTGTTGCAGAATGACGCGTACACGAGGGAAATCCTCGCGATGTCCCTTCCGGATCGCGGCGGAGTGCTTGAGGAGAAGATCCGTCACCGCGACCGCAGGCGCGCGATCATGCGGAGGCCGAATCCGCCCAGGTTCGGAGCGGTCCTGACGGAAGCCGCTCTGCACACGGTCGTCGGCGGCGCCGAAATCATGCGGCGGCAGTTGCTCGACCTGATCGAGGCCTCACGGCTCCCGAACGTCGAGGTAAGGGTCTGGCCGTTCGACAGCGCCAGGGCCTGGGCGGACGTCGGAGAGATGACCATCATGGATCTCCCGAATGGCCGGACCGTGATCCACCGGGTCCCGGACCTCTGCTTGACCAGGGGGCCAAGCGTGGCCACACACATCACCCTCTATGGTCACCTGTGCGCCGCCGCCTTGGATGCCGAGGCGTCAAGGGTGTTTATTCACAAGCTAATTGAGGAGAAATACCCGTGCGCACCGTCTGCCTTGACCTGTCCGTAGCCGTTTGGCGCAAGAGCAGCCGCAGTCAAGACAACGCCAGTTGCGTCGAAATCGCCGAGCAGTACCCCGGCGTCGTACCCATACGCGACTCCAAGGCCCCCGCCCGCAACCTGATCGTCGTCCGGCGCGCCGCTTGGGCCATGTTCGTGGCTACGGTGTCCGCCACGAAGGGCGACCTGTCGGCTTGAGCTCGACAAGGCAGTTGAGGAGCTTTACTCGTGCCCGTCGCCCGCCCCGATCTGTCTACAGCCACTTGGCGCAAGAGCACCCATAGCGAGAACGACGGCGGTTGCGTCGAGATCGCCGAGCAGTACCCCGACGTACTGCCCATACGCGACTCCAAGGCCCCCGGTCGTACCCCGATCGTGGTCCGGCGCGCCGTCTGGCACGTTCGTGGCCGCAGTGGCCGCCGCGAAAGGCGACTGACCGCCCCCGGGGCGCAGACCCGTGGGGCGGCATGGTGCTTCCTCGGCCATCCCTCTCGTCTCGGGCCCTTCGGGCCCAAAGAAGCGGGCTACGGCGAGGGAGGGGGCCGGGCCGGTGTCCGTTGCCGGGTGCGGGCGGGGGGCGCTCACGCATTAGCGGGCACTTTGGGTGTGCGGGCAGGCCGTCTACGGGGCACGACCACACCCAAACTGCCCGCAATTCAACCGTCAACGACCACAGGGGCACCGCGTGCCACCGCTGCCCCGGCCGATTCGCGCCTCGCCCCGCCGCTCCCCGCCGCCCGCCGCCGCACCCGGCGACGGGGACCGGCCCCGCCCCCTCCTCGTCCGTAGCCAGCCTCTTTGGGCCCGGAGGGCCCGAGACGAAACGCTCAGCCGGCGAAGCACCATGCCGCCCCACGGGCCCGGCCCCACCCGCCCCCGACGTCTCGGATAGTGCGCTGCCGTGAGCGCAGGTCACCCCTGCCGCGCCCGGGCCCCGCCCCTTCACCAACTGCCCGCAGGACCCGCCGTACCGCCCGTACCGCCCGTACCGCCGAGCGCGACGCCGAGTGGGCGCAGGCCGCCGCCGTCCTCCAGCGCACGCTGGACCGCAGGGGCAACGGCGGCTCCATCCGTGCGCAACAACGGCTCGCGAGCCGGGGCCGGGCCGCCGCGCCGCACGGCCCTGAGTGGCACACCCATTACCCCGGCGTCAGCATGGTGCGGAGGAGGAGCCCACCTCCGGCGCACCCCGGGGCGGCGGCGCGGCGTACCGTCGCCCCGAGGGTCGCCGCGAACCCCAGCGGACGGAGGAATCCGGCATGGGCCCACTCGCGGAGAAGGTCGCGCTGGTCACCGGGGGCAGCCGGGGGATCGGGGCGGCGATCGCCACCCGGCTGGCGCAGGACGGCGCGGACGTCGCCCTCACGTACGCCGGCAGCCGCGACCGGGCCGGACAGGTCGCGGAAGGGATCGAGGCCCTGGGCCGCAGGGCACTCGCGCTGCGGGCGGACAGCGCGGACCCGGCGCCCTCGTCGCCGCGATCGACCGCACCGCCGCGACGCTCGGCGGACTGGACGTGCTGGTGAACAACGCCGGCATCTACGCGACCGGGACGGTCGACGAACTCACCGTGGAGGAGATCGACAGGGCCTTCGCCATCCACGTGCGGGCCGTGTTCGTCGCCGTACGCGCCGCCGTGCGGTACATGCCACGAGGCGGCCGGGTCATCACCATCGGCAGCATCTCCGCCGAGCGCGCCCCGTGGCCGGGAACGAGCCTCTACTCGGCGACCAAGTCCGCACTCGTCGGCCTGACGAAGGGGATCGCCCGTGACCTCGGGCCGCGCGGCATCACCGCCGTACTCGTCCAACCGGGCCCCGTGGCGACGGAGATGAACCCGGAGACCGACGCGGTCCGCGACATGACCGCGCTCGGCACGTACATCCCGCCCGAGCACATCGCCGCGCTGGCCGCCCATCTGGCCGGTGACGGCGGGAGTTACATCACCGGATCCGCTGTCACGATCGACGCCGGCGCCACCGCCTGACCACAGGAGCAGAGGGGAAACCGTTGATGACGGACACACTCGTCGTGCGTGGCGGCCATGTGCTGACGCTCGACCCGCAGTTGGGCACCGTGGACGCCGACATACGCGTCGACAACGGCGTGGTCACCGATATCCGCCCCGGCCTCGACGTCCCCGGAGCCCGCGTCGTCGACGCGACCGGCTCGCTCGTCGTCCCCGGCCTGATCGACACCCATCGCCACATGTGGGAGGCCGCGCTGCGCGGCACCGGGGCCGACGACAGCCTGGACGACTACTTCACGTTCACGATCGGGACCGCCGCGCCACTGGTCGATCCCGAGACCGTGTACGTGGGCGAGCTGCTCAGTGCCTGCGCCGCCCTGGACGCGGGCGTCACCACCGTCCAGGACATCGCCAACATCCATGACACGTCCGAACACTCCGACGCCGCCGCCGATGCCCTGCGCGCCTCGGGCCTGCGCACCGTGCTCGCCTACGGGCACTCGCCCAGCTCCCGGCACACCGACGCCCCCGCCCCCGGGGCGCTGTCACGCGACGCGGAGCGTATGCGGAACCGGCTGGCAGCCGACGGACAGGGCCTGCTCACCATGGCGCTGGCCGCCGACGCCCGCACCGACGAGGCCGTCACCGCCAACTGGCGCCTGGCGGCGGAGCTCGACGTGCCCGTCGCCATGCACGCGATGCGGCGTCCGGGCGACGAGCCGCCGCTCGAACGCCTGGCGCGCCTGGGCGTCCTGCGCGACCGCGTCACATACATCCACGCGACCGGATACACCGCCGAGGACCTCGCCCGCGTCCGGGACACCGGCGGCCACCTCTCGATCGCCCCGCTGATCGAGCTGCTGATGGGGCACGGCTACCCGCCCGTCCTCGACGCGCTCGACGCCGGGCTGCCGCCCAGCCTGAGCACGGACGTCGAAGTCACCGTGCCCGGCGACATGTTCACGCAGATGCGCACGGCCCTCGCCGTGGCCCGCCACGCCGGCTATACGCGCGCCGCGGCCCCCGGGGACGGCCGGCCGGACTCACCCCGTGTCACCGTCGCGCAGGCACTGGAGATGGCCACTGTCGAAGGGGCCCGTGCACTCGGTATGGAGGACCGCATCGGTTCGCTGGGCGTCGGCAAGCAGGCCGATCTCCTGGTGCTCTCCACCGACCGCCCCGGCATGCGGCCCGTCCACGACCCCACCGCGACCGTCGTGCTCCAGGCCGAACGCGGGGACGTCGACACCGTCGTCGTGGGCGGCCGCGTCGTCAAGGAACACGGGAAGCTCCTCCACGTCCGGCTGGACCGGCTGTACGAGCGGGCCGCCGCCGTCCTCCACCGGCTCGCGACGGCCCATGCCCTGGACCGGTGACGACCGGTGCACGGAGCACCATCGTCCGTCTCGGATAGTAGGAAGTCCGAGTAATCAGGCAGACATCGCGCCGACCGTGGCTTAGCGTGGAAGCAGCCGATCGTCCCGCTCCATCGAGCGACGGCGGTTGCGGCCCGTTGCCATGAGCGCAGGTCACCCCTGCCGCGCCCGGGCCCCCGCCCCTTCACCGGCTGTCCGTCCTTCACACCTCATCGCACCTCATCGCACGAGGAGACGTGACCCATGGCCGACACCGCTGTCCGCAGGACCCGCCGCACTGCCCGTGCCACCGAGCGCGACGCCGACCGGGCGCAGGCCGCCGCCGCCCTCCAGCGCGCGCTGGACCGCAGGGACAACGGCGGCGCCACCGGCCACTAGCGCCCGGGGCGCCCGGGGCGCACCACGTCGAAGTGGTCGATCCGCGCACCGCTCTCCGCCAGGGCCGTCACCCGCAGGCGCGGGTGGCGGCCCGGCTCGCACTCGACGGCCAGGAAGGAGTAGCCGGTGAAGCGCACCCGGGACCACTCGACGCGCTCCCGGTGCTTCACCCGGCCCTTCTCCCAGAAGTACGAGCCGACGTGGTCGAGGTCCTTGACGTGGCCCTCGTAGCTGTCGGGGACGGGGAACGAGTAGAGGGACTTGCCGGCGCCGCCCGCCGTCACGTAGACGATGCCGTCGCGCGTGGAGTCCACGGTTCCGCCGATGGGGACCTTCCGGGCCACCCGGCCGTGCCGCAGCGCGTCCGTCCGCTCGTAGACGTGGTTGTGGCCGTTGATGACCAGGTCGACCTTGTGCTTCTCGAAGAGGGGCAGCCATTCGTCGCGCACGCCGCCGTCGGAGGCGTGGGCGCTCGTCGTCGAGTAGGCGCAGTGGTGGAAGAAGACGACGACGAAGTCGATCTCGTGCCGGGCGCGCAGCTCGCGCAGCCGGCGTTCCAGCCAGGCGGTCTGGCGGCCGCCGCTGTAGCCCGCGTTGGCGGCGATCTCGTAGGAGACGTCGTTGGCGTCGAGGGCGACGACGCCGACGTTGCCGTAGGTGAAGGAGTAGACGCCGGGCGCGTGCCGGTGGTCGAAGCCGTTGGTGGGCAGGGTCCAGCGGGCGCTCTGGCCGCCGTAGCCGTTGGGGGAGTACCAGGCCTCCATGTCGTGGTTGCCCGTGGTGACCATCCAGGGCACGGACTTGGCGACGGACTCGGTCTGGGCGAGGAACTGGTCCCAGACGCGGGCGTCGTAGACGTCGTCCGGCTTGCCCGCGCCGCTCTCGTCCGCGTAGCAGATGTCGCCCGCGTGCAGGTGGAACGACGGGTTCTGGCCGAGGATCAACTGGTCGTTGGCGAGGGCGTCGTAGCTGACGCCCTGGTCGCCGAAGGCGGTGAAGGTGAACTTCGCGGGCCGGTCCGGGGCGGTCCGGAAGGTTCCCAGGGTGCCCAGGTGGTGGGCGGAGGCGGGGTCGAAGCCGGTGTGGCCGACGCCGTAGTAGTACGTCGTGCCGGGGCGGAGGCCGTCCAGCGCGGCGTGCAGGTAGTACTGGTCCACTGACGGCAGCTTCTTGGACAGGGGCGGGGTGTGCAGGTGCCGCACCTCGGCCTCGATCCTGCGGCCCAGGTCCCAGGGGTGGAGACCGACGCGGACGAAGGGCCGCCGCACGGCGAGCGGGACCTGCCAGGAGATCCGCATCTGCGTCCGCGGGTCCGCGCCGAAGGCCAGGTGGCGGCCGAAGGGGGCGACGAGCGCGCCGCTGACCCGGGTGGACGCCGGGGCGGTGATCAGGGTCGGGGCGGCGTACGCGGCGCCGCCGGTGCCGCCGAGGAGCCCCGCGCCCGCGGCCGCCCCCGCGCCGGCCGCCCCGGCGCGCAGCATGCCGCGGCGGGTGAGGGTGGCCCGGAGGTACTCGTGCTGCTCCGGCATGGTCATGCGCTCGGCGAGACGTTCGGGGATGCCTACCCGTGGTGTGTCCATGCCGCGAAACGTGCCAGGAATCGGCGAACCCGTCACGTACTTCGGGTGAACTCGGCCTGACCGGACGGCAATGTGTCCGTATGGTGGACGAGGTGTGTCATCCAGCGGGACGGCGGAGTACGGTCCCGTCATGTCGAGCAGCACGCGCAGCATGCGCCTCGCAGTGATCCCCGGTGACGGCATTGGCCCCGAGGTGGTGGCCCAGGGCCTCAGGGTCCTGACGGCGGTCCTCCCCTCCGACGTGAAGCTGGAGACCCGGGAGTACGACCTCGGAGCCCGGCGCTGGCACGCCACGGGCGAGACCCTCCCGGACGCCGAGCTGGAGTCCCTCAAGGACCACGACGCGATCCTGCTCGGCGCGGTCGGCGACCCGTCCGTCCCCTCCGGGGTGCTGGAGCGCGGGCTGCTGCTCAAGCTGCGCTTCGCCTTCGACCACTACGTGAACCTGCGCCCGTCGCGGCTGTTCCCCGGGACGGCCGGCCCGCTCGCCGGCGCCCCGGAGATCGACTTCGTCGTCGTCCGCGAGGGCACCGAGGGCCCGTACACCGGCAACGGCGGCTCCCTGCGCACCGGCACGCCCGCCGAGGTCGCCACCGAGGTCAGCGTCAACACCGCCTACGGCGTGGAGCGCGTGGTGCGCGACGCGTACGCGCGGGCCCAGGACCGGCCGCGCAAGCACCTCACCCTCGTGCACAAGAACAACGTCCTGGTGCACGCCGGCCGGCTGTGGAAGGACACCTTCGACCGCGTCGGCCGGGAGTTCCCCGAGGTCACCACCGACTACCTGCACGTGGACGCGGCGACGATCTTCATGGTCACCCGGCCCGGGCGGTTCGACGTGATCGTCACCGACAACCTCTTCGGCGACATCCTCACCGACCTCGCCGCGGCCGTCACCGGCGGCATCGGCCTCGCGGCCTCGGGCAACATCAACCCCGACGGCGCGTTCCCCTCCATGTTCGAGCCGGTCCACGGCTCGGCGCCGGACATCGCCGGCACCGGGACGGCCGACCCCACGGCCACGGTGCTCTCGGTGGCCCTCCTGCTACGGCACCTCGGGTACGAGGCGGAGGCCGTACGCGTCGAGACCGCCGTCGCAGAGGACCTGGCGGCGCGGGACGGCGCCGCCGCCGTCCGGACGACCGAGGAGACCGGGGCGGCGCTGGCCACCCGAGTAACGGCCTGACCGGGCCGTTCCCGCCCTTGCGCGCGGCCCGGTTTCCCCCACGGCCACCGGACCGCGCGCATCTTCGGCGTTCGCAGGCGTTTCGTTAACACCCGTGTCCGAGCGATAATCGGACACCGGGGCCGCGAAAACGATGCGAAGAAGCCCGGACGTCCCGACCCCACCGGGGCGGCGTGAGCGCGGTCCGCAGCACCCTCAAGTGAAGGACACGCATCCATGACCACGCTCACGATCGAGCTCAAGCCCTCCTCGCAGCCGCTGCCGGACGCCGAGCGCGAGCGCATCCTGGCGAACCCCGGCTTCGGCCGCCACTTCACCGACCACATGGTCACCATCAAGTGGTCCGAGGGCGTGGGCTGGCACGAGGCGCAGCTCGTTCCCTACGCGCCGCTCTCCCTCGATCCGGCCAACATGACGCTGCACTACGCGCAGGCCATCTTCGAGGGACTCAAGGCGTACCGCCGGGCCGACGGAACGATCGCCACGTTCCGTCCCGAGGAGAACGCCAAGCGCTTCCAGGCGTCCGCCCGCCGGCTGGCGATGCCCGAGCTGCCCGTCGAGACCTTCATCGACGCGTGCGACGCGCTGGTGCGGCAGGACCGGGCGTGGGTGCCCTCCTCCGGCGAGGCGTCCCTGTACCTGCGGCCCTTCATGATCGCGACCGAGGTCGGGCTGGGTGTCCGGCCGTCGAACGAATACCTCTTCGTCGTCATCGCCTCGCCCGCCGGTGCGTACTTCTCCGGTGGCGTGAAGCCGGTGTCCGTGTGGCTGTCGGAGGAGTACGTGCGCGCCGCCCCGGGTGGTACGGGTGCCGCCAAGTGCGCCGGAAACTACGCCGCTTCGCTGGTCGCCCAGGCCCAGGCGGCGGAGAAGGGCTGCGACCAGGTGGTCTGGCTCGACGCGGTCGAGCGGCGCTGGATCGAGGAAATGGGCGGCATGAACCTGTACTTCGTGTACGGGAACCGGATCGTGACGCCGGAGCTGACCGGTTCGCTGCTGCCGGGCATCACCCGGGCGTCGCTGCTGCGCATCGCGGAGGACCTCGGGTACGAGGTCGCCGAGGGCCGGATCTCGGTCGAGGACTGGAAGAACGCCAACGCGGACGGGTCGCTGACGGAGGTCTTCGCGTGCGGGACGGCCGCCGTCATCACGCCGGTGGGCTCGGTCAAGTCCACGCGGGCGGACTGGACCGTGGCGGACGGGCAGCCCGGTGAGGTCACCATGCGTCTGCGCAAGGCGCTGCTGGACATCCAGACGGGGGCGGTGGAGGACACGCACGGCTGGATGCACCGGCTGGGGTGAGGGGTTTTTCTCCCCGCCCCGCCCTTTCACCGTTTCTTCCGGGGCTGCGCCCCGGGGCCCTGCGACATCGGCCTCGTGGGCTACGAGATGGCCCTCCTGGTCGACCGCGCGGGCAATGTTCTGACACCCGACCTCCGTGCCGAACTGCAGGGGAGCCTTCTCAACTAGCAAAGAGGCAGTGCGTTTCGCGCCACCGCGCCTTAAGGTGCGGTGGCGCGACCAGCAGCAGACAGGAAAGTCGGAGGAGGAGACGTGGCAACGCCCCCAGGCGGTTACCCGTACGGCAATGATCAGCAGGCGGGGCCGCCGCTGAACCGCTTCAACTTCCCCTCCGCGCCCAGTCCAAGGGCCCAGCACGAGCCCCAGTACCCGCAGCAGGCACCTGCCCAGCAGCAGGCGCCGCCCGCGGCGGGTCAGGGCCAGGGCCGGAGCCCGCAGCACCGGCGCGCGGGCGCGCCGGGCGACCGCAAGCACAACCCGCTGGTCCGTCCGTACGCGATGACCGGCGGCCGGACGCGGCCGCGCTACCAGCTCGCCATCGAGGCGCTGGTGCACACCACGGCCCAGCCCGCCCAGCTCCACGGGCAGTTGCCGGAACACCAGCGCATCTGCCACCTGTGCCACGAGATCAAGTCGGTAGCCGAGATCTCCGCACTTCTGTCCATCCCGCTCGGCGTCGCCCGAATCCTCGTCGCCGACTTGGCCGAGGCCGGGCTCGTCGCCATTCATCAGCCCGGCGGCGACGCGGCCGCCGGCGGCCAGCCTGACGTGACACTGCTCGAAAGGGTGCTCAGTGGACTTCGGAACCTCTAGCGGCGAGGCAGCCCGCTCCACCACCAGCGCGAAGATCGTGGTGGCGGGTGGTTTCGGCGTGGGCAAGACCACGTTCGTCGGCGCGGTCTCGGAGATCAACCCGCTGCGCACGGAGGCCGTGATGACGTCCGCGTCGGCGGGCATCGACGACCTCACGCACGCGCCGGACAAGACCACGACGACCGTGGCGATGGACTTCGGCCGTATCACCCTGGACCAGGACCTGATCCTCTACCTGTTCGGTACGCCCGGGCAGGACCGGTTCTGGTTCATGTGGGACGACCTCGTCCGAGGTGCCATCGGCGCGGTCGTCCTGGTCGACACCCGGCGTCTCGCGGACTGCTTCCCCGCGGTGGACTACTTCGAGAACAGCGGGCTGCCGTTCGTGATCGCGCTCAACGGGTTTGACGGGCATCAGCCGTACACGCCCGATGAGGTGCGCGAAGCGCTCCAGATCGGCCCGGACGCGCCGATCATCACGACGGATGCCCGTCATCGCAACGAGGCGAAGAGCGCGCTGATCACGCTGGTCGAGCATGCGCTGATGGCGCGCCTGCGGTAGGGGTTTTCTCCCCGCCCCGCCCTTTCACCGTTTCTCGCGCGCTCCGCGCGGGGGGCAACGCGGCTGCGCCGCGTTCGTCCTCAAACGCCGGACGGGCTGGATTGGCGCGAAAGGGCGGGTCCGGGGCGTCTTCCGGCGAAGCCGAAAGGGCCCGCACTCCTCAACCAGGAGTGCGGGCCCTTTCGCGTAAGAGGCTCAGCCCTGCCAGCTGTGCGGCGCCGTGAAGCCGGCGGACCGCTCCAGGCGGCGCCAGCGCGCCGGCGAGCGCCGCGGCGCCGGGATCGTGGCCGCGTCGCCGGCCGAGGCGCGGGCGAGCAGCACCGCGGTGACGGCCGCGAGCTCCTCGGGCCCGGCCTGGCCCTTCTCCACGCGGACGAGCGCGTCAGTCATGTCGATGTCCGTCCTTCTCTGGAATCACTGGGGCGGGTTGCCGTGCTTGCGCGACGGAAGGTCCGCGTGCTTGGTGGCGAGCATCGCCAGCGACCGGATGAGCACCTGCCGGGTCTCGACCGGGTCGATGACGTCGTCCACGAGGCCCCGCTCGGCCGCGTAGTACGGGTGCATGAGCTCGGCCTTGTACTCCTTGACCATGCGGGACCGCATCGCGTCCGGATCGTCGGCCTCGGCGATCTGCTTGCGGAAGATGACGTTGGCGGCGCCTTCGGCGCCCATCACGGCGATCTCGTTGGTCGGCCAGGCGAACGTGAGGTCCGCGCCGATCGACTGCGAGTCCATGACGATGTACGCGCCGCCGTACGCCTTGCGCAGGATCACCGAGATCCGCGGCACGGTGGCGTTGCAGTAGGCGTAGAGCAGCTTGGCGCCGTGCCGGATGATCCCGCCGTGCTCCTGGTCGACGCCGGGCAGGAAGCCGGGTACGTCCAGAAGGGTGACGAGCGGGATGTTGAAGGCGTCGCACATCTGGATGAACCGCGCCGCCTTCTCCGACGCCTCGATGTCGAGGACACCGGCGAGGGACTGCGGCTGGTTGGCGATGATGCCGACGACCTGGCCGTCCAGCCGGGCCAGGGCCACGATGATGTTGGTGGCCCAGCGCTCGTGGACCTCGAGGTACTCGCCGTCGTCGACGATCTCCTCGATGACCTTGCGCATGTCGTAGGGGCGGTTGCCGTCCGCGGGGACGAGGTCCAGCAGGGCCTCGCCGGTGCGGTCGGCCGGGTCCTCGCAGACGACGCGCGGCGGGTTCTCGCGGTTGTTCTGCGGCAGCAGGGACAGGAGGTAGCGGACCTCCTCCAGGCAGGTCTCCTCGTCGTCGTAGGCGAAGTGGCAGACACCGCTCGTCTCGGCGTGCACGTCCGCGCCGCCGAGGCCGTTCTGGGTGATCTCCTCGCCGGTGACCGCGCGGACCACGTCCGGACCGGTGATGAACATCTGCGAGGTCTCGCGGACCATGAAGACGAAGTCCGTCAGGGCCGGCGAGTACGCCGCGCCGCCCGCGCACGGGCCGAGCATCACCGAGATCTGCGGGATGACGCCCGACGCCTTGGTGTTGCGCTGGAAGATGCCGCCGTAGCCGGCGAGCGCCGAGACGCCCTCCTGGATCCGGGCGCCCGCGCCGTCGTTGAGCGAGACGAGCGGGGCACCGGCCGCGATGGCCTTGTCCATGATCTTGTGGATCTTGGTGGCGTGGGCCTCGCCCAGCGCGCCGCCGAAGATGCGGAAGTCATGGGCGTAGACGAAGACGGTACGGCCGTGGACGGTGCCCCAGCCGGTGATCACGCCATCGGTGTACGGCTTCTTGGCCTCCAGGCCGAACCCGGTGGCACGGTGCCGCCGCAGCGGCTCCACCTCGCAGAAGGAGCCCTCGTCCAGCAGCAGATCGATACGCTCGCGGGCCGTCAGCTTCCCCTTGGCCTTCTGTGCCTGGGTAGCCCGGTCGCTGGGACCACGCCGAACCTGCTCGCGGATGGCGTGCAGCTCGGCGACGCGCCCGCGGACGTCACTCGCCTCTTCGGGCGCACCTTCGAGATTGCTCATGGATAGACGGTACGCGGGGTCGGGTCCGGAACATCATGTCGACTCCGCACAAGGTAGTGCTCGATTTCGTGGGCAGGCAGTACAGAAAGGCACGGTGCACGGTCCGGGAGGAGCGCGCGCCGGTGCGCCCCGTGCTGTGAGTAGTCCACAAAGGTGCGCCGTCGCCGCCGTGCACCTCAGAACTTGACGGCCGGCCGGCCGAGCTCCACCTCGCAGCGGTGCGGGGCGCACGCGGTCCCGGGCGCGACCGTCAGCCGCAGCCGGGCGCCGGTCCCCCGCACCCGTACGGACGCGTCGTGCGCCACGACCCGGCGCACGGGCCGGTCCCAGGTCAGCTCGACGGGGGCACCGGTGCGCAGCGGCTCGGCGAGGTGCAGGACGGCCCGCCGGTCCCGCTGCCGCACGAGCACGGAGGCGGGGGCGGAGACGGTGAGGGAGCCCACCGTACCGGCCCGGTGGAAGAGGGCGGCGGTGAGGCCGGGCGGGCCGAGCCGGACCGCCTGGCAGGCGGCCGAGTTCGCGAGGACGGTCAGCCAGGCGCCGTCCGCCGCGCGGGCGGCGACGGCGGCCCGGCCGGCGCCGGGCATCAGCACGTAGGCGTAGGAGCCGGACGCGGGGTCGGTGCCGTGCGGGTGCCGGAGGGTCAGGTAGTGCCGGGTGAGCGGCTGCGGCGAGCCCGCGGCGTTGATGTCCCGCCAGGCCCCGGTGCGGCTCTCGCGCAGGACGGCGACCTCGGCGCCGCCGGGGAAGACCCAGCCGCCGTGGCCTTCCAGGTGGGCCCAGCGGACGCCGCGGAGGTTCGCGCTCCGCTCGTGCCGGACCGCTCCGTCCACGGTCAGCCGGGCGTCGCCGTCCGCGCCGAGCGGGCGGTGGTCGACGACGGTCTCGACGGGGACGCCGTCCCGGGCGGTGATCCCGGCCCCGAGGCAGACCACGGCGTCGTCGGCGAAGAACCAGGACTTGTGCGCCTCCAGCGTGGAGGAGAGCCCCTTGAGGTGCTGGCCGACGGCGGCGTACGTGCCGTCGGTGACCCCGCCGACGTCGCGCGCGGCCGGTCCCGGCGCGCCCCAGGGGCCGCCCTCGTTGTCGGCGAGGCGCTTGGTGGACACGGTGGTCCCGGGCATCCGGTACGGGTCCGCGGTGGGCCAGAAGCCGTCCCCGTACGGGTCGTCGCCGCCGGGGCCCCACCAGGTGAGCATCCCGGAGCCGGTGTGCCAGCCGCGCGGATGCTCGCCGTTGCCGTTCTCGTAGTGGGCGACGCGGTCGGAGGCCATGGCGAGGCTCGCGGTCCAGCCGGGCCGCCGGTGCACGGCCCGGTCCATGGCGGGGAACAGCCGGTGCCCGATGGCCGGGGGCACGGGCGGCGCGGGCCCGTCGAGGACGGCGGCGAGGCGGGCCAGGTCGGCGGTGCCGAACTGCGGGTCGGTGCGCAGCGGTTCGGGGTCGCGGGCCGCCCAGCCCTTGATCGCCCCGTGCCAGCGGGCGCGTTCGGCGGGCTCGGCGCCGGCCGCGAGCAGGGCGATGGCGGCGATCAGCGCGTGGCCGCGCTGCCGGGCGCCCTGCGGGACGCCGCCGTCCGCGGTCAGGCCCCGGCTGACGGCCCGGCCGCAGACGCTGTCCAGCACCAGGCCGTCGTGGACCAGCGGGGCGAAGGCCCGCTCGACGCTGTCGTGAATCGTGCGCCGGCCGGGGTCGGTGACGTCCCAGGAGGAACCGCGCAGCAGGGCGAAGAGCCGGCCCAGGCCGTCCAGCAGCACCTGCCCGTAGGTGCCGGTGTAGGCGACCCGGGTGTGCTGGAGGAACGATCCGTCGGCGTACAGCCCGTCGCCGTGGCCGACGAGCCGGAAGACCGGGGAGAGGGCGTCGCGGGCGAGGGCGACCCGGTCCGCGGAGGCGCCGAGGACGCCGCGCAGGGCGACGACGCG
Organism: Streptomyces sp. AV19; assembly: GCF_015999245.1. Taxonomy (GTDB): domain Bacteria; phylum Actinomycetota; class Actinomycetes; order Streptomycetales; family Streptomycetaceae; genus Streptomyces. The sequence continues at coordinate 364,074 of NZ_JAEAMR010000004.1, forward strand.
GCACAGGTCGACGCGGTTGGCGCCGGTGCTGGTGCCGGTGTACGGACCGAGCGCGTCGTCGGGGACGAAGTGGCCGACGGCCGCGAGCCAGCCGGCCCGCCGGGCGGGCCCGGCCTCGTCGTGCAGCAGGGCGAGCGAGTCGAGCAGCAGCCGGGGCGTGCCGATCTGCCACTCCCACCAGTTGCCGTACCGCGCGGCGCCCGCGTGGTAGGCGGTCGCGTGGACGTGGTCGAGCCCGGCGAGCGTGGCGGCCAGCAGCCCCGGGTCGCCGGTGAGCCCGGTGCCGGGCTGGACGTACGCCTGGGCCATGGTGTGCAGCCGGGCGCAGCTGAGGGTGATGCCGGCGGGCGGGTCGAAGGGCGCGTCGGGCCACAGGGAGGCGGGCCCGGGGTTCATCCGGGCCCGGTGGGCGCGGGCGTCGGCGCCGGTGCGGCGCAGGACCCCGGCGTAGGGCTCGGCCCCGGGGTCGAAGCCGGTGCCCAGGAGCAGCCCGCGCCAGCGCAGCCGCAGGGCGGTGAACTCGTCGGCGGCCGCGGCCCGTTGGGCACCGAGGAGCGGGAGTGCGGCGGTGGCGGCGGCGAGGAAGGCGCGGCGGGTCCGTGCGGGAGGCATGGCGGTCCTCGGGGTGCGGCGGTGCGGGACACCGTGGCACCGGGCGGGGCGGCCCCGCAAGAACCGGTGCGGGAAATTCCGAAAGAGACCCCCCAAGAGGTTGAACTTTGAACTACATCGCGCTACGGTTCTTCTCGTTGAAGGTTAAACAACCACCTGACAACCCCCACGACCCGCCGAGGAGAACGCCATGGGCCTCTTCACCCGCAAGTCCGCCGCCCGCCCCGCCGCCACCACGGCGGCCGTCGACCCGGCACTGGCCGCCCTGACCGGCGACTACACCATCGACCCCGCCCACAGCAGCATCGGCTTCACCGTGCGCCACGCGATGGTCACCAACGTCCGGGGCGCCTTCACCGAGCACGAGGGCACCCTCCGCCTCGACGGCGCCGACCCGTCCCGTTCCGGCGCCGCCCTCGACGTGCGGATCGCCAGTGTGGACACCGGCATCAAGGACCGCGACGCCCACCTGCTGGGCGACGACTTCTTCTCCGCCGAGAAGTTCCCGCTGATGACGTTCCGTTCGACCGCAGCCGAGGCGCTCGGCGGCGACCGCTACCGGATCTCCGGCGACCTCACCATCAAGGACGTCACCCGCCCGCTCTCCATCGACCTGGAGTTCAACGGCGCCGCCACCGACGTCTACGGCAGCGAGCGCGTGGGCTTCGAGGGCAGCGCCGAGATCCTGCGCTCCGAGTGGGGTCTGACCTGGAACGCGGCCCTGGAGGCCGGTGGCGTCATGGTCAGCGACAAGGTGAAGCTGACCTTCGACATCTCGGCCGTCCGGACCGCCGCGCAGGGCTGACCTGCGCGGATCAGCGGCCGAGGCGCAGCAGACGGTCGACGGCCTCGGCGCCTCGGTCCGCGCGCGTGCTCAGCGCGATGTGGTGGTCGGGCCTGACGAGCACGAGCGCGTCGTCCTCGTCCCCGATCCCGTACGCCGCGCGGGACGCGTCGTCGGCCGCGCAGGTCCGCAGCAGCTCCGGGCACTTCTCCCCCGCTTCCGCGAGGGCCTTCCCGCTCCCCTCGCCGAAGCCGAGCAGGGTGAAGTGCGGCCCCGCGAAGACCTCGTGGAGCCTCCTCCTGTCGCGGGCGCGTCCGTCGGGGGCGCGTTCGCCCGCCTTCGGTCCGCCCCAGGCGAGGGAGCTCCAGGGGTAGCGGACGCCCAGGGTGGTGCCGTCCTCGGTGATCACGACCTCGGTGCCGACGCCCGGCCTGCGGGTGCCCTCCATCGCGGCCCGCAGCCGGTCGCCGGTGAACTCCAGCGTCCAGGCCGCGACGGGCCTGCGCTCCTCGTCGTAGCTGTCCAGCAGCGCCTCCCCCGCCCGCCTCCGCACGACGAGCGCGAGCTTCCAGCCGAGGTTGAACGCGTCCTGGATGCCGGTGTTCATGCCGAGGCCGCCGGCGACGGGGTGGACGTGGGCCGCGTCCCCGGCGAGGAAGACCCGGCCGGCCCGGAAGCGTTCCGCCATGCGGGTGTTGACGCGATAGGTGGAGAGCCAGGTCGGGTTGGCGAGCCGTACGCCGGGGACGCGGGCGTGCCGGTCGAAGAGCCGCTGGAACGCGTCGAGCGACGGGGGCGCCACGTGCCCCTCGGCGTCCCGCTCCACGGAACTCTGCAGCTGCCAGGACGTCGTCCCCGGGACCGGCCACAGCAGCAGCGCGCCGTCCTCGTCGAACCACTGGTGCCAGTAGTCCCGGTCGAGCCCGTCGGCCTCGACGTCCGCGACCCAGCCGACCTGGTCCTTGCGGGTCTCGCCCGGGAAGGCCACGCCGAGCGCGGCGCGGACGGCGCTGTGCCCGCCGTCGCAGCCGACGACGTACGACGCGGCGATGCGGCGGCCGTCCGCGAGCGTGACCGTGGCGCTGTCCTCGCCCTGCTCCAACTCCGCCAGTTCACAGCCCCGTTCGACATGGACGCCGTGGGCCGCGAGCCCGTCGCGCAGGATCTCCTCGGTCCGCCACTGCGGGATGGCGAGGCCGGTGGGGTACGGCACCTCGGGGGTGACGCGCGCGCCGGCGTTGATGTCCACGTCGTGCAGGGGGATTCCGCCGCGGTACTTGCGCAGCACGAAGCGCGGGGAGCCCGCGGCGTCGAGGGCGGGGCCCAGGCCGAGATCGGCGAGGATCTCGCGGCTGCGCTGGTTCGGCCCCTTGGCGCGGGAACTCCGGTGGAACTCGGGGGACTTGTCGATGACCCGGACGCCCGCCCCGGCGCGGGCGAGCGTGCAGGCGAGGGTCAGTCCGGTGGGGCCGGCGCCCACGATCAGTACGTCGGTGTGCGTCACATCGGTGTTCATGCGGCCATGAAAGACCGCCGGAGCAAAAAACGCAACCGAGTAACAAATCTTTCCCGGTAACGCTCCGGCTGGTACGGTGGACGCATGACCGACGAGACGACGGGCCTTCGCGAGACGGGCCTTCGCGAACGGAAGAAGCGCCGTACCCGGCAGGCGCTCTCGGACGCGGCCATCGCCCTCTTCCTGGAGCACGGCTTCGACCGGGTGTCGGTCGCGGACGTCGCCGCGGCGGCGGACGTCTCCAAGCCGACGCTCTTCCGCTACTTCCCCGCCAAGGAGGACCTCGCGCTGCACCGCATCGCGGACCACCAGGGCGAGGCGGCGCGGGTCGTCCGCGACCGCCCGGCCGGCCGGTCGCCGCTGGCGGCGCTCCTCGCCCACGTCCACGCGCGGCTGGACGCGCACGACCCGGTTACCGGCATCACCGACAACGCCGGCGTCCGGGCGTTCCACGACATGCTCTACACGACGCCCAGCCTGCTGGCGCGGCTGGTGCGCTACGCGGACCGGGACGAGGAGCTGCTGGCGGAGGAGCTGGAGGGCTCCTCCGACCCGCTGACGGCGCGGCTCGCGGCGGCGCAGATCGTGACGGTGCATCAGCGGTTGGCGCAGGAGAACTGGCGGAAGCTGGTGTCGGGCCGGGGGATCTCCGATGTGCTGCCCGAGGCGCATGCGGACGCGGAGCGGGCGTACGAGCTGCTGGGCGCGGGCCTGGGGGAACGGTTCGGGGCGTAGCCCCGTGGGCGCGCTCCGCGCGGGGGCAACGCCCGGACGGGCTGGGTCGGCAACGGGACCGCAACGCACTCAAGTACGCGCGATCGTTGCCGCCCGGGCCCTTGTCCGAATCCCGCTCCTCCGCCACCGTTCCGTCCATGGGACAGGCACAACCACGCACACAGCACTGGAAGAAGATCTGGGTCGGCTCGGCCGGCAACATGGTCGAGTGGTTCGACTGGTTCGTCTACGCCAGCTTCGCCACCTACTTCGCCGGCTCCTTCTTCCCCGACGGCAACGACACTGCCAAGCTCATGAACACCGCCGGCATCTTCGCCGTCGGCTTCTTCATGCGACCCGTCGGCGGCTGGCTGCTCGGCCGGGTCGGGGACCGGCGCGGCCGCAAGGCGGCGCTCACCCTGACCGTGACGCTGATGTCCGCGTCGGCCGTCCTGATCGCCGTCGCCCCCACCTACGCCGTCGCCGGGTACGGCGGCGTCGCCGTCCTCCTGGTGGCCCGGCTGCTGCAGGGGCTGTCCGTCGGCGGCGAGTACGCGGCCAGCGCCACGTACCTCACCGAGGCGTCCGCCCCCGGCCGCCGCGGCTTCGCCTCCAGCTTCCAGTACGTGTCCATGACCGCCGGCCAGATCCTCGGCCTGGGCCTGCTGATCACGCTCCAGCACACCCTCTCCAAGGACCAGCTCCACGACTGGGGCTGGCGGATCCCGTTCGTCGTCGGCGCCCTCGGCGCGGCCGTGATCTTCTATCTGCGGCGCAACATGCTGGAGACCGAGGCGTACGAGGCCGAGACGGAGGGAGAGGGCGGCACCGCGCACGACGACCGCGGCACGATCCGCGCGCTGCTGCGGCACAAGCGCGAGGCGTTCCTCGTCATCGCCCTGACCATGGGCGGGACCGTGGCGTACTACACGTACACCACCTACCTGACGAAGTACCTCTCCAACAGCGCCGGTCTGTCCAAGCAGACCGCGACCCTCGTCAGCTTCTTCGCGCTGATCGTCTTCGCCTGTCTCCAGCCGCTCGCGGGCGCGCTCTCCGACCGGATCGGCCGCCGCCCGCTGCTGATCACCTTCGCCGTCGGCTCGACCCTGCTGACCGTGCCGGTCATGACGCTGCTCAAGCACGCGGGTTCGTTCTGGCCCGCGTTGGGACTGTCGCTGCTCGCACTGGTCGTCGTCACCGGCTACACGTCGATCAACGCCTGTGTGAAGGCGGAGCTGTTCCCGACCGGCGTCCGCTCGCTGGGCGTCGCGCTGCCGTACGCGCTGGCCAACGCGGCCTTCGGCGGGACGGCGGAGTACGTGGCGCTGTGGTTCAAGAAAAGCGGGATCGAGTCGGGCTTCTACTGGTACGTGGCCGGGTGCGCGGCGGTCTCGCTCGTCGTCTACCTGACCATGAGGGAGACCCGGGACATCGATCTCCAGGGGACCGGACGCCCGGCCCCGGCACCGTCCCGGGACGACGCGGTGCCCACATCCTGAGACGGACGCCCCTCGGGCTGGACAGGCGTGCCAGACTGCCCCTCGTGCTCTCGCTCGTCACGATTATTGGCAGCAGGCGCGCCGGTCCGCAGTGACCGCCCGTACGCAACCCCCGTACGGCGCGGCCACCGTCGCCCCAGACCCGCGCGCAGACCCTTCGCACCCGCGAGGGGTCTTTTCGTTTCCCGGACCACCAGCGCCGGGGGGCGGAGCGCGAGGGACCATGGAGGGCGGTGGAACCGGTCATTGAAGGAGACCGAGATCCCGACAGGAGTCAGACCAGCATGACGGACGCACACCCGGACGACGGCTTCCACGTCGACGACGGCTTCCACGTCTTCGACACCACGCTGCGCGACGGCGCCCAGCGCGAGGGCATCAACCTCACCGTCGCGGACAAGCTGACCATCGCCCGGCACCTGGACGACTTCGGGGTGGGCTTCATCGAGGGCGGCTGGCCCGGCGCCAACCCCCGGGACACGGAGTTCTTCCGGCGGGCCCGGGAGGAGATCGTCTTCCGGCACGCCCGGCTGGTCGCCTTCGGCGCCACCCGGCGGGCGGGGGTCCGGGCCGAGGACGACCCGCAGGTGGCCGCGCTGCTGGACTCCGGCGCCCCGGTCGTCACGCTGGTCGCCAAGTCCCACGACCGGCACGTCGAACTGGCCCTGCGCACCACGCTCGACGAGAACCTCGCCATGATCCGTGACACCGTCGCCCACCTCCGCGCGCACGGCCGCCGGGTCTTCGTCGACTGCGAGCACTTCTTCGACGGCTACCGCGCGAACCCGAAGTACGCGCTGCGGGTGGTGCGGACCGCGCACGAGGCCGGTGCCGACGTCGTCGTCCTCTGCGACACCAACGGCGGCATGCTGCCGGACCGGATCGGCGCCGTCGTGGCGGAGGTGCTCGCGGCCACCGGGGCGCGGCTGGGCATCCACGCCCAGGACGACACCGGGTGCGCCGTGGCCAACACGCTGGCCGCCGTGGACGCCGGGGCCACGCACGTGCAGTGCACGGCCAACGGTTACGGCGAACGCGTCGGCAACGCCAACCTGTTCCCCGTCGTGGCCGCGCTGGAGCTCAAACACGACCGGCGCGTGCTGCCGCCCGGCAAGCTCGCCGAGATGACCCGGGTGTCGCACGCCATCGCCGAGGTCGTCAACCTCACGCCGTCCACGCACCAGCCGTACGTGGGCGTCTCGGCCTTCGCCCACAAGGCCGGGCTGCACGCGTCCGCGATCAAGGTGGACCCGGACCTGTACCAGCACATCGACCCCGAACGGGTCGGCAACACCATGCGGATGCTGGTCTCCGACATGGCCGGCCGGGCCTCCGTCGAGCTCAAGGGCAAGGAACTCGGCATCGACCTGGGCGGCGACCGCGAGCTCGTCGGGCGGGTGGTCGAGCGGGTCAAGGAGCGCGAGGCGCAGGGCTACACGTACGAGGCGGCCGACGCGTCCTTCGAACTCCTCCTCCGCGCCGAGGTGACGGGCCGGGCCCTGCGCTACTACCGCGTCGAGTCCTGGCGCGCGATCGTCGAGGACCGGCCGGACGGGACGCACGCGAACGAGGCGACGGTGAAGCTCTGGGCGAAGGGCGAGCGGATCGTCGCGACGGCGGAGGGGAACGGCCCGGTCAACGCGCTCGACCGGGCGCTGCGGGTGGCTCTCGAACGCATCTACCCCGAGCTCGCCGCTCTGGAGCTGACGGACTACAAGGTCCGCATCCTGGAGGGGAGTCTGGGGACGGGCTCGATCACGCGGGTGCTCGTCTCGACGAGCGACGAGCGGGGGGAGTGGTCGACGGTCGGGGTGGCCGAGAATGTCATCGCGGCGTCGTGGCAGGCGCTGGACGATGCGTATGTGTACGGGCTGTGGCGGGCGGGGGTGGCCCCCCTGGGGGATTGAGCCCCACCCCGCCCTCTCCCCGTCTCCGCAGGGGCTGCGCGCCCCTGCGCCACCCCGCGGGGCGCGGGGCGCGCCGGGCCTGCGCTCCGCGCGGGTGGGCGGGGCTCCGCCCCGGACCCCGAAGCGCCCTCCGGGC
>NZ_JAEAMR010000004.1:371344-384946 GCF_015999245.1 Streptomyces sp. AV19
ATCGACATGATGAAGAGGAAGCCGCGCTCCATCTCCACCACGGTCTGGTTCACGGCGCCGCCCTCGAAGATCCGGGACGCACCCGCGGTCAGTGAGGTCAGGCCGGAGGCCACCGCCGCCAGCTGGTCCGCGCGGTCCCGCGGAAAACCTTCGGACATGGCCAGAAGGAGTCCGTCGGCGGAGACCACGACGGTGTGGGACACCCCTGGGGTGTTCTCCACGAAACTGGTGATCAACCAGTTCAGGTTCTGCGCCGCCTGGCTCATCGGGCTCACACTAACGCTCCTGCTCGTAGGTGCCGCCGGGGCCGAAGCCCTGGTCGTGTTGCTGGTGCTGCTCGTGCGCGGTGATCGCGGGGAACTCCGAGGAGTCCGTTCCCGCGCTGCGCCCCTGCTGGACACCGCGGCGCAGGTTGGAGAGCCTGCCGCGGACGTCCTCCGGTGCACGGGAGATCTGCGTCTGCCCCGGTCGTTGCTCCGCGGTGTCCGCCGCCTTGCCCTCGACCAGATTGGCCCTGGGCACCCGGCGGGGGAGACCGGAGGAGGTTGTTCCGCCGGCCTTCGGCTCCCGGAGCTGCTCGGCGCGGTGCCAGCGCTCGTCGTTGGCCGACTGCGCGGCGGCCGCGTCCTCCCCGGGCCGGGCCTCCCCGGACCGCGACTGCTGCGCGATTCCCTGCTGGGACTGGTCCGCTCCGCCGTCCCTCGTGGCCTCCTCGCCCGTATCCGGTTGCTGCCACCGCTTGTCGCGGCGCGGCAGACCGGACCCGGTCAGCGAGGGAGGGCCGCTCGTGGCGGGGCCCGGACGGTCGAACTCTACGCGCTCCGGCTGGGCCGTGTCAGCGGTCGGCTGAGATTCCGATTCCGCTCCGTAACCCGCCGTGTACCCGTGCTGGTACGTACCTGACTCGCTCCAGTCGCCTTGCGCGGCGGGGGCGTTGTAGTCGCCGTACGTCTGCTGGTCCGTGAAGCCGCCCCCGGCGTAGCCGCCTTCCGTATACGGCTGGTCGCCGTACGCCTGGTCGGCCGGTGCCTGCTGGGGGAACGGGGTCTGCCGGGTGTCGTGGGGCAGGGCCTGCTCGTGCGACTGCTGCTGCCCGTACGGCTGCTGGGGAGCGGCCTCGGGGAACAGCGGGTCGCCCGGGGCGGATTGCGCCGCGGCCTGGGCCTGCGCCTCCTCCAGGGCCGCCCGGCGCTCCTCGCGCAGCCGGGAGCGGCCCAGCGGGTCGGGCGTGTGCTCGCCGGCGGCCTGCGGGGCCTCGTAGCGCGAGTCGTCGAAGCCGAGCTCCGCCGCGGTGCGCATGCCGGGGACGGCCGGGGCGGCCGACTGCTCGGGGACGATGCGGGAGACCGTGAAGTCGTCGCCCGCCGGCTCGTCCTCGCCGCCGCCACCGTGCGTGATGCGCTCGGGGAGCATGACCAGCGAGGTGGTGCCGGCCTGTTCGCCGGACGGGCGCAGCTGGACGCGGATGCCGTGCCGCATGGCGAGGCGGCCGACCACGAACAGGCCCATGCGCTGGGAGACCGCGGCGTCCACGGTCGGCGGGTTGGCCAGCCGGTGGTTGATGTCCGCGAAGTCCTCGGGGGTGAGACCGATGCCCTTGTCGTGGATCTCGATCATCACGCGGCCGTCGGGCAGCCGGGTCGCGGTGACGCGGACCTTGGTGTGCGGGGAGGAGAACGTGGTGGCGTTCTCCAGCAGCTCGGCGAGCAGGTGCACGAGGTCGGTCACGGCCAGGCCGTGGATCTCGGCCTCCGGGACGCCGTCCAGCTGGATGCGCTCGTACGCCTCCACCTCGGAGGAGGCCGCGCGGAGCACGTCCACCAGCGGGATCGGCTGGTCCCAGCGGCGGCCGGGTTCCTCACCCGCGAGGATGAGGAGGTTCTCGCCGTTGCGGCGCATACGGGTGGCCAGGTGGTCGAGCCGGAAGAGGTTCTCCAGCTGGTCCGGGTCGGCCTCGTTGTTCTCCAGCCCGGTGATGAGCTCCAGCTGGCCCTCGATCAGGCTCTGGTTGCGGCGGGAGAGGTTGGTGAAGATCGCGTTGACGTTGCCCCGCAGCAGGGCCTGTTCGGCGGCGAGCCGGACGGCCTCGCGGTGGACCTGGTCGAAGGCGCGGGCGACCTCGCCGATCTCGTCCTTGGTGGTGATCGGGATGGGCTGCACCCGGGTGTCGATCCGGCCCGGCTCGGTCCGCGAGAGCTGGTCGACCAGCGCCGGCAGGCGCTGCTCGGCGACCTCGAAGGCGGCACCGCGCAGGCGGCGCATGCTGCGGCTCATCGAGCGGGCGATGCGCCCGGCCACGAAGAACGCGGCGAGCAGCGCGACCACCATGATCGCGGAGTTGACCAGGGCGGTCCGCCGGGCGTCCGCGGAGACCTTGGACGCCTCGTCCACGGCCCGGTCGGTCAGGTGCTTCTCGACCTCGCGGTAGGCCTCGAACTTGCCGGTGGACAGCGCGTACCAGCTCTTGTCCGTGACGCCCAGCGCCTTGAGCTTCTCGTCGGAGGCGCCGGACATGATGGCCAGGGCCGCCTTGTTCTGCTGGTCCACCTGGGCCTTGCCGGCCAGGGTGTCCGACAGCCGGCGGGCGTCGGCCTTGGAGCCGCCGCTGCGGTACTCGTCCGCGGCGATGTACTCCAGGAAGTTGTAGGAGGCGAAGGAGGTCAGCAGGAACTGCCGGTCCTTCTGCGCCATTTGGGGCTTGGCCAGCAGGTGCGTGCCCATGGAGCGCTGCAGCGACTCGGCGGCCTTCGCCAGGGAGACGGCGTAGACCATGCGGCCGTAGGAGGTGACCGTGCCGGTGCCCAGGCCGAGTTCGTTGGCGAAGGCCATCAGCGGACGCTGGATGGAGCCGTAGGCGTCCTCCGTCCGGGCCGCCTCCGTCTTGAAGGCGTTCTTCCGGATCCGGTCGAGCTTGGGCTCGGCGTCGCGGACGGCCTTCAGGCGGCGCTGGAGGCTCTCGGTGTCCGGCATGGACTTGACGGCCTCGGCGAAGTCCGCGCGGGCGGTGTCCGTCGCCTCGCGGGCCTTCTTGACGTTCTCGTCGCCCTGGTCGCCGGAGAGCAGCGGGATGACGCTGGCGTCGCGCTCCTCGAGGACGGCCTGCGCGTAGTCGGCGGCGGACCGCACGACGCGGGCGGTGTCCGCCGCGTCCTCGGCCTCCATCCAGGTGTCGACCGACTTCTTGACGTCGAGTCCGCCGAAGACGAGCGCGACGAGCACCGGGATGAGGAGGATCGCGTTCAGCCGGGTGGCCACCCGCCAGTTGCGCGGGGAGAAGCGGCCGCCCTCGCCCTGGGGCGCGGCGGGGGTCTCGGGGGCGCCGGAGGACGGCGCGGCCTGCGACGGTGGTGTGAAGTTGCCCCGCGCGTCTCGTGCCTGCTGCGCGGTGCCTGTCTTTCTTCGCCTCACTCGTCCAACAACCTCTCGGCGCCGGCACGTGGAATCGTGCCGTCTTTCGGCTGGGCCATCGACGGCCCAGTTCGGGAAATTCCAGCACGCCGGGCAGGCGCGTTCCAAACACCGGGCGGAGCTGCTGCCCGGCGCGATCGGTGCGACATAAAACGGGCATTAAGAGCGAGCGGCGGCAAAAGGCGGGTGAATTGTGCGCGGAGTGGAGCCGAACGAATGCGGGGAGTGCCGTCGTTCTGTCGCGAGCGGGTCAATTGAGCGTCGAATCACTGTCGAAACGTTATGAAGACCGGCGGCGGGCCGTGGCCAATCCCACAGCCCGCCGGAACCTGATCTTCCGCACCTTCGCGGCTACTTGAGCCGGGCCATCAGCGCGTGCTCGACCAGCGTGATCAGCGCACTCTTCGCCTCGTTCCGGTGCCGCGCGTCGGTGGTGATGATGGGCGCGTCCGGACCGATCTGCAGTGCCTCGCGCACCTCCTCGGGCGCGTAGGGCTGTTCGCCGTTGAACCCGTTGAGGGCGATGACGAACGGCAGTCCGCTGTTCTCGAAGTAGTCGACCGCGGGGAAGCAGTCGGCCAGGCGGCGCGTGTCGACCAGGACGACCGCGCCGATGGCGCCCCGTACGAGGTCGTCCCACATGAACCAGAACCGGTCCTGCCCGGGAGTGCCGAACAGATACAGGATCAGGTCGTCGTCCAGGGTGATGCGGCCGAAGTCCATGGCCACGGTCGTGGTCGTCTTGTCCTGGACGTGGCTCAGGTCGTCGATGCCCGCGGACGCGGACGTCATCACGGCCTCGGTGCGCAGCGGGCTGATCTCCGAGACGGCCCCGACGAACGTGGTCTTGCCCACGCCGAAGCCGCCGGCCACCACGATCTTCGCGGAGGTCGTGGAGCGGCCGACGTTCCCGCTAGAGCTTCCGAAGTCCACTGAGAACCCTTTCGAGCAGTGTCACGTCCGGCGTTCCGCCGGCCTCGCCGCCGCCGCCCGGCTGGTGGATCGCCACCATGCCGGCCTCCGCCAGGTCCGCCACCAGGATCCGCGCCACGCCGAGCGGCATGTTCAGCAGCGCGGAGACCTCCGCGACCGACTTGACCTCCCGGCACAGGTGGCAGATCCGCTGGTGCTCCGGGAGCAGGGTCCCCAGCTGGGACGGATCGGCCGTGGAGCTGACCAGTGCCTCGATGGCGAGCTGGTAGCGCGGCCGGGTCCGGCCGCCCGTCATGGCGTAGGGACGGACCAGTGGCTGATCGCCTTCACTCCCGTACGGCATGTGATGCGATGCGCCGTACGGGCCGGGCGAGACGGGCGGGGTCATGAATCCTCCGGGCGGGACAGCAGGAAGGCAATGATGCCGTCGAGCGGGGGCCGGTGGGAGCTTTCGGCCGTACGGTCGGACGGGAATTGCGGTGTGTGTACGGTCAGTTCAGCAGGCTTCCCTGTAGTTCGGCGCGGAGTTCCGGCGTCAGGACGGTGCCCGCGCGGTCGACCAGGAGGGCCATCTCGTAGCCCACGAGGCCGATGTCGCACTCCGGGTGCGCCAGGACGGCCAGGGAGGAACCGTCCGAGATCGACATGATGAAGAGGAAGCCGCGCTCCATCTCCACCACGGTCTGGTTCACGGGGCCGCCCTCGAAGATCCGGCTCGCGCCGGAGGTCAGCGAGGTCAGGCCGGAGGCCACCGCCGCCAGCTGGTCCGCGCGGTCCCGGGGGAACCCTTCGGACATGGCGAGCAGAAGTCCGTCGGCGGACACCACCACCGTGTGGGACACCCCGGGGGTGTTCTCCACGAAGTTGGTGATCAACCAGTTCAGATTCTGCGCCGCCTGGCTTGTCGGACTCAACTAACGCTCCTGCTGGTAGGTGGGGCCAACATTGTCGTTGCTACCGGTGGCCGGCCCGGTGCCGGCCTGGCGTCCCTGCTGGATGCCGCGGCGGAGGTTGGTCAGGCGGCCGCGCACGTCGTCGGGCGAGCGCGAGACCTGCGGGCCTCCGGGCAGGGACTGCTGCTGGGCCGTGCCCTCCACGAGGTTGGCACGGGGGACGCGGCGCGGCAGCCCGGACCCGGTGGTGCCGCCGGCGAGGGGCTCGCGCAGCTGCTCGGCCCGGCGCCAGCGCGCGTCGTTGGGGGACTCGTTCCAGTCCGCCTGCGCGTTCTGCCCGTCCGCCGCCTCGGTGTCGTGGAGCGTACGGCTCGGCTCGCGCCGGGGCAGCTGCTGCTGCGGCTCCGCGGGCGCCTGGGTCTCCTCGCGGAACCAGTGCGACTCCAGCTCCTGGAAGAGCGGGGTGCCCGCGGGCGGCGTACCGGTCACCGGCTCGGGCACCGGCGCCGGCTGCGGGAACTGCGCGGTGTCCGTGGGGAGCGCGGTCTGCCCGGTGGCGCTGCTCTCCGGCTCGGGCACCGGCGCGAGGCGTGGGTACTGGCCGGTGGCCGACGGGTCGTCGGACGGCGCGGGGGCCGGCTCCGGCACGGGCGCGAGCTGCGGGAACTGTGCCGTGTCGGTGGGCCGGGCCGTCTCGTCGGCGGGCAGCGCGAACTGGCCGGTCGTGGTGGCCTGCTGCCCGTCCGGCTCGGGCCGGGCGAACTGCCCGGTGTCGCCGGGGCCGGCCTGCGGGAGGCCGGGCGTGCCGAAGGAGGCCGGGCCCGCCGGGTTCCCGGTCCGCTCGTGGCCGCGCGGGGTCTCCCGCGCGGCACGGCCGGAGCCGGAGGCGAGCGGCCAGTCGTCCACGGGGGCGGCGGGCTGCGGGGCGGCCGGGGCCGCGGGCTTGTCGTTGCCCCAGCTCGGCGCCGGACGCGTGGGCAGGCCGTTGCCGTCGCCGCCCGCGGGCGCGTCGGTGCCGCCGCGCTTGGGCAGCTTACCCACCGGCGCGATCACGGCCGGGCGCTTGCCGCCCCGGGCCGGGAGCGCCGGACGGCCGTCCTCGGCCTTGCGGTCCGAGGGGGAGGGCGGGTTGGGCGAGTCGAAGAGGCTCGGGCCGCCGGCCGGCGCGGCGGCGCCCGGGGTCGATCCCTTGACGCGCGTGGGCAGACCGCTCCTGGTCTTGCCGCCGGTGCGGGACGGGATCGGCGGGCGGGGGCCGCTCTCCGGGAGCTGGCCGCGGCTCGGCGCGGAGTCCAGGGCGCCGCCGGGGGCGCCGCTCTGCGGGCCGCCGCCGGGCAGGCCGGGAGAAGCCTTCGGCGGGTTCCCGCCGGGCAGGCCGGGCATGCCGGGCATCCCGGGCATGCCGGGAACACCGGCCGGGGCGGGCTTCTTGTTGCCCTGGGCCACGTCGACCGGGAGCATGACGAGCGCCGTGGTGCCGCCCGAGTCGGACGGACGGAGCTGGATGCGGATGCCGTGTCGCAGGGACAGGCGGCCGACCACGAACAGACCCATGCGCCGCGAGACGGAGACGTCCACGGTCGGCGGGCTGGCGAGCCGCTCGTTGATCGCGGCCAGGTCCTCGGCGGACAGGCCGATGCCGGTGTCGTGGATCTCGACCAGCACGCGGCCGTCCGGCAGCGCGTGACCGGTGACCTTGACCTTGGTCTGCGGGGAGGAGAACGACGTCGCGTTCTCCAGCAGCTCGGCGAGGAGGTGCACGAGGTCGTTGACCACGCGGCCCGCGACCTCGGTCGCCGGCACGCCGGTCAGCTCGATGCGCTCGTACTGCTCCACCTCGGACGCGGCGGCGCGGAGCACGTCGACCAGCGGGACCGGGCGGGTCCACCGGCGGCCCGGCTCCTCACCGGCGAGGACGAGGAGGTTCTCGCCGTTCCGGCGCATACGGGTGGCGAGGTGGTCGAGCTTGAAGAGCGAGGACAGCTGGTCCGGGTCGGCCTCGCGGGACTCCAGTTCGGAGATGAGCGAGAGCTGACGCTGGATGAGGCCCTGGGAACGACGCGAGAGGTTGGTGAACATCGCGTTGACGTTGCCCCGGAGGAGGGCCTGCTCGGCGGCGAGGCGGACCGCCTCGCGGTGCACGTCGTCGAAGGCCGAGGCCACCTTGCCGATCTCGTCGCGGCTGTGGACGCCGACGGACTCGACGGAGGTGTCCACGTCCTGCGGGTCGGCCTCGGAGAGCTGCTTGACGAGCTCGGGCAGACGGTCCTGGGCGACCCTCTGGGCGGTGTCCTGGAGGCGGCGCAGCGAGCGCACCATGGACCGGGACACGACGAAGGCGCCGACGAGCGAGATGCCGAGGACGAGGACGATGAGGGCGGCGTTGAAGATCGCGTCCTGCTGGGCGTCGTCGCGCAGCTCGGCGGCCTTCTGCTCCATCTGGTCGAGGAGTGTGTCCTCGATCTTGGACATCTCGCGCAGCTTGACGGTGTCCTGGTCGAACCAGTCGCGGTAGGACTTGGGATCGCTCCTGAGCACCTTCGGGTCGGTCAGCACTTCGCCGGCGTATTTGTCGGCGGAGCCGATGTCGTTGGAGCCACCGTTCAGCGTCTGCAACAGCTCGCGGTCGGCGTCACCGCGCATGGCGGTGAACCGGGTCAGGGCCTCGTCCTCGCTATAGGTGGCCGAGTGGCCGGTCTGACGGTCGTTCTCGGCGAGGCGAGGACCGCCGGGGGCGGCGAGCGCGGCACTGATCATGGCGCGCTGGATGGAGGCGTACTCCTTGGCGGAGGAGAAGGTCGCCAGGGAGCGGGCCGCGGAGATCATGTCGGCGTTGTTGGACGCCTGGGCCATGTCCTGGGAGAGCCCGTGCAGCGAGGTGACGAGACGGTTGTACTCGTTGACCGTCTGCGAGATGTACTCGCCCTTTTTGTACGCCCGGCTCCGGACGTCCTTGATCTTCTTGAGCTGGTTGCTGATGTCGACGAGGGTGGTCGACACACCGACCATCGTCGTGTCCCCGGGCTTCACCTTGGCGGTGACACCCACGAAGTCCTTGATGGCCCGGTCGGTCGTCTGACGCGAGGCGACGACGTCGTCGTTCTTGGGGTCGAGGCTGGTGAGCGGACCGGCGGACCGGTCGCGCTCGTCCTGGAGCGCGTTTGCGAGCTGGGTGGCCGTCCTGGTCATCTCGGTCAGCAGCTTCATGTGGTCGAGCTGCTCGACCTTGTTCAGGGAGTCCTCGATACGGAGGGCACCCAGGGTCGTCGCGGCGACGACGGGGAGGGTCAGCAGTGAGACGAGTCGGGTGGAGATGCGCCAGTTGCGCAGGGCTATTCGTGAGCCCGGCCCGCTGGGGCCCTTCGCCTTCGGCCGTTCGGCGGGCTCGCCGCCGTTCGGCGCGTCGACGGACGTGCCGCGGTCGGTCGCACCGCGCGGCTCCTTGTCCGCCGCAGCGCTGCCATCCCTCTTGAAACGTCCCTGCACTAGCGTCGCAACCTCTGGACCAGGCGTCCCCCCGGGTGAGCGGAGGGGCGGTGTCGTCGTGGGGGGACCGCGGTGCCCCCCTGGCGGTCCGTGGAATTCCAGCACAGTGCCGGATCTCCCAACAAGGCCGGTGCACCCACCCTGAAAACCGGTCACACGGCGTTCAGCGGAAGTGACGCACCGTGGATATCGATCTTCTTTACATGGGGCGTACGGGGAGAACTCACCCCTCTCGCCTCGGGGAACGCGTCGTGTCCCAGTCGCCATGATCAGGAGCGGAACGTCAGGTTCAGCCCTGCAATGTCCGTTTCGCTCCGGTCGAATTCGCGTCGGCTATGCGGCATTTGTCGCAAGATTAGTGAGCAAACTCACAGGTGACTCCCTGCTTTCCGCCCGGCACGGCGGGGAAAGGCGCGCCTAGCCTGGACTTTTGCGCATCAGCCCGTCACCCCGACCACACGAGGCACTTCAGTGACCACCACCTCCAAGCCCATCCGCCCCTCCCGCCCCGCCCCGCGCAAGACGGCCAACCCGCAGCGCACCACGCTCGCCCACCTGGCGGGCAACGAGGGCCTGTTCGACGCCGAGCGCCCGGAGCACGCGCTGGAGCTGCCGGCCGTCACCGCCAACCCGCGCCGCACCACCCTGATGGTGGCGCCGGTCCCGCCGGCCCAGGACTGACGGCCCGGGACGGAAACCCGCGGCGCACGGGCCGTCCACGGCTCCCGGGATAGCCTGGAGCGTCAGACTCCGGCCGGACCAGATAAGGGGCCCAGCAACCCGTGCGCATCGCCAGATTCTCCATCGACGGCAACGTCGGATACGGCGTCGTGGAGGGGGACGCCTCAGTAGAGGGCGGCCCCGTCCTCGACATCATCAAGGGCATCCCCTACGGCGACTTCGAAGTCAGCGGCACCAAGGTCCCGCTGAGCAAGGTGCGCCTGCTGCCGCCCGTCCTGCCCAGCAAGGTCGTCGCCATCGGCCGCAACTACGCCGAGCACGCCGCGGAGCTGGGCAACGAGGTGCCCGAGGCGCCCATCACCTTCTTCAAGCCGTCCACCTCGGTCGTCGGCTCCGGCGACCCGGTCGTGTACCCCTCCTTCTCCCAGGAGCTGCACCACGAGGCCGAGCTGGCCGTGGTCATCGGCCGCATGTGCCGCGAGGTCCCGCGCGAGCGCGTCAAGGACGTCATCCTCGGCTACACCTGCGCCAACGACGTCACCGCGCGCGACGTCCAGCAGCGCGAGAAGCAGTGGGCCCGCGCCAAGGGCTTCGACTCCGCCTGCCCCCTCGGCCCCTGGATCGAGACCGAGCTGGACCCGGGCGACGTCGCCGTCACCTGCACGGTCAACGGCGAGACCCGGCAGAGCGGCCGCACCTCCCAGATGGTGCGCTCCGTCGAGGACCTGATCGTCCACATCACCGAGGCGATGACGCTGCTCCCCGGCGACGTCGTCCTGACCGGCACCCCGGCCGGGGTCGGCCCCCTGAACGACGGCGACGAGGTCGCCGTCACCATCGAAGGCATCGGCACTCTCACCAACAAGGTGATCAAGCGTGGCTAACGCGAACGTCCGCGTACGTTTCTGTCCCTCCCCGACCGGCAACCCCCACGTGGGTCTGGTCCGCACCGCCCTCTTCAACTGGGCGTTCGCCCGCCACCACGGCGGCACCCTGGTCTTCCGCATCGAGGACACCGACGCGGCCCGCGACTCCGAGGAGTCGTACGGGCAGCTGCTCGAGGCCATGCGCTGGCTGGGCTTCGACTGGGACGAGGGCCCCGAGGTCGGCGGCCCGCACGCGCCGTACCGCCAGTCGCAGCGCATGGACATCTACCGCGACGTCGCGCGGAAGCTGCTGGACGCCGGTCACGCGTACCACTGCTACTGCACCACCGAGGAGCTCGACGCCCGCCGCGAGGCCGCCCGCGCCGCCGGCAAGCCGTCCGGCTACGACGGCAAGTGCCGCACGCTGACCGAGGAGCAGGCCGCCGCGTACCGCGCCGAGGGCCGCCCGGCGATCGTCCGCTTCCGGATGCCCGACGAGCCGATCACCTTCACCGACCTGGTCCGCGGCGAGCTCACCTTCACCCCGGAGAACGTCCCGGACTTCGGCATCGTCCGCGCCAACGGAGCACCGCTCTACACCCTGGTGAACCCGGTCGACGACGCGCTGATGGAGATCACCCACGTCCTGCGCGGCGAGGACCTGCTCTCCTCCACCCCGCGGCAGATCGCGCTCTACAAGGCGCTGATCGAGCTGGGCGTCGCCAAGGCCGTCCCGGAGTTCGGCCACCTGCCGTACGTCATGGGCGAGGGCAACAAGAAGCTCTCCAAGCGCGACCCGCAGTCCTCCCTCAACCTCTACCGGGAGCGCGGCTTCCTGCCGCAGGGCCTGCTCAACTACCTCTCCCTGCTGGGCTGGTCGCTCTCGGCCGACCAGGACATCTTCTCGATGGACGAGATGGTCGCGGCCTTCGACATCACGGCCGTCAACGCCAACCCGGCCCGCTTCGACCTGAAGAAGGCCGAGGCGATCAACGCCGACCACATCCGGCAGCTGGACGTGAAGGCGTTCGTCGAGGCGTGCGAGCCGTGGCTGCGCGCCCCCCACGCCCCCTGGGCGCCCGAGTCCTTCGACGCGGCAGCCTTCGAGGCCCTGGCCCCGCTGGCCCAGACCCGCCTCACGGTCCTCTCGGACATCACGGCCAACGTGGACTTCCTCTTCCTCGACGAGCCCGCCGAGGACGAGGCGTCCTGGACCAAGGCCATGAAGGAGGGCTCCGACGCCCTCCTGCGCACCGCCCGCGAGAAGCTGGCCGCCGCCGAGTGGAACGCCGAGGCGATCAAGGCCGCCGTCGTCGCGGCCGGCGAGGAGCACGGCCTCAAGCTGGGCAAGGCCCAGGCCCCGGTCCGCGTGGCCGTCACCGGCCGCACGGTCGGCCTGCCGCTCTTCGAGTCCCTGGAGATCCTGGGCCGCGAGCGCACGCTGACGCGGGTGGACGCGGCGCTGGCGAAGCTGGCCGCGTAACCGTTCCGTCGCAGAAGGACGCCCGGGAGCCGTTTTCGGCCCCCGGGCGTCCTACGCTGTCCGCATGTTCCGGGGGAAGCGCAAGCTCGCGAAGAAGAACACGAAGAAGAAGCGGTCCGGCGGCTCGGAGGGGTTCGCCGAAGGGGCCGCCGACGTGGCCGTGGAGGCGGCGGTCCAGGGCGGCCTGCCGCTGGCCGTCCGCGGCGTCGCGGCGCTGGGCCGCGCGATCGGCCACGGGGCGAAGGCGGCGGTGGACGCGCTGACGTAGCTCCGGTAGGTGCCGGTGGAGTGAGATGCCCCGGTCCCTCCCAGGGGGCACCCCCACTTTCACCGTTTCTTCCGGGCTCCGCCCGGCCTGGCACCGCGCTCCGCGCGGGTTGGCGGGGGCTCCGCCCCCTGCGCCCCCGAAGCGCCCTTCGGGCGCTGTCCTCAAACTCCCCGGAGGGGGCAACCCCCGGACGGGCTGGATTCGTGCCCGGGCGCGCACTTCAGCCCGTCTGGGGGTTGCCCCCTCCGGGGAGTTTGAGGACGAGCGGCGGAGCCGCGATGACGGGGTCCGGGGCGAAGCCCCGAAAAGGGGTGCAGGGGGCGAAGCCCCCGCACACCGCGCGGAGCGCGGTGCCAGGCCGGGCGGAGCCCGGAAGAAACGGTGAAAGGGCGGGTCCGGGGCACCCCTCCACGGGCCCCCGCCCCCACCCGTCCGGCCCGGTAACCTCGACCCCGTGCCCCTACGCGCGGTCCTCTGGGACGTCGACGACACCCTCTTCGACTACACCGGCTCCGACCGGACCGGTGTGGCACGGCACCTCGAAGCCGAAGGCCTGCTCGCGCGGTACGGAACCGCCGAGCGGGCCTTTTCGCTGTGGCGGGCGGTCATGGAGGCGCAGTTCGCCCGGTTCCTCGCCGGGGAGATCGATTTCCAGGAGCACCGGCGCGAGCGCGTCAGGGTCTTCCTGGGCGCCCGGATCGCCGACGCCGAGGCGGACGCCTGGTTCGTCGGCTACGTGCGGCACTACGAGGCCGCCTGGGCGCTCTTCCCCGACGCCGGGCCCGCCCTGGAGGTCCTGGGACGCAGCTTCCGCCAAGCGGTGCTCTCCAACGCCGGTACGGACCACCAGCGGCGCAAGCTGGGCCTCCTCGGGGTGCGCGGGCACTTCGAGGACGTGCTGGGGGCCGACCGGCTGGGCCGCGCCAAGCCCGACCCCGGCGCGTTCCTGGACGCCTGCGCCGCGCTCGGGCTGCGCCCCGAGGAGGTCGTCTACGTGGGGGACCAGCTGGAGACCGACGCGGTCGCGGCCCGGGCCGCGGGGCTGCACGGGGTGTGGCTGGACCGTACGGGAGGGACGGACGGGACCGCCGTCCCGGACGGCGTGCGGCGCGTCCGGGGGCTCGACGAGCTGCCCGGGCTGCTGCGCCCGGTTATCGATTTTGGTGCCCCGTCCACCTTCGGGTAATGTTCTTCCTGCGCCGCCCGAGAGGGCCGAGAGGCCGGAGCGGGGGGCGCGAGCCCGAGCAAGACCCCTTCAGGGGGGTCGAGTTCTGGTGGGGTATGGTGTAATTGGCAGCACGAGTGATTCTGGTTCACTTAGTCTAGGTTCGAGTCCTGGTACCCCAGCAAGAGAAAATCGCTTCGAATTCTCTTGATAAACTCTCACCGAAGCAAAACGCAGTAAAGCGCAGTGCGAGCCCCCGTTGTGTAGCGGCCTAGCACGCCGCCCTCTCAAGGCGGTAGCGCCGGTTCGAATCCGGTCGGGGGTACTGATTTCCGAGGGGGAAACCCCGGAGGGAATCGCTGGGGCCCCCGTTGTGTAGCGGCCTAGCACGCCGCCCTCTCAAGGCGGTAGCGCCGGTT
>NZ_JAEAMR010000004.1:385046-429130 GCF_015999245.1 Streptomyces sp. AV19
AGCACGCCGCCCTCTCAAGGCGGTAGCGCCGGTTCGAATCCGGTCGGGGGTACTGGTAACACCATGGGCTATGGTGTAATTGGCAGCACGAGTGATTCTGGTTCATTTAGTCTAGGTTCGAGTCCTGGTAGCCCAGCTGTAAACCTTCTGGTTTACAAACAGACTTGCCCCCGTTGTGTAGCGGCCTAGCACGCCGCCCTCTCAAGGCGGTAGCGCCGGTTCGAATCCGGTCGGGGGTACAAGTAAGAAGATGCCCCTCGCGTTTCGCGGGGGGCATCTTCGCGTTTTCCGTGCGCGCCCTTTCCGGGGCCGGGGCCCGCGACCATAATTCCCGGCATGGTCCATCCCCGTGGCGCGCTCCGCCGGGTCCCTGCCGGTGACCTCCGGCCCGGTGACCATGTCTGCCTGCTCTACGCCTCGGACGAGGAGCGGACCGCGGTCCTGCGCGACCTCGTGCGCGACGGCCTGGACGCCCAGGACAAGATCCTCTACCTGGCCGGCCCCCGCGAACCGCGCGACGCCGCTGCCCTGCTCGACCAGGCCGGCCGGCCGGAGGGCCGGGTCGACGTCGTCCCTCTCCGTGAATTCCTCACCGGCGAGGGCGAGTTGGAGCCCGACGCACTGCTCGGCCACCTGCGCCGGGCCGCGGCCCGCTCGCGCGCGGAGGGCTTCCGCGCCCTGCGGGTCGCCGGCGACCTGAGCGCGGCCCTGCGCGACGAGGGCCGTGACGAGTGCGACGTACGCCGGCTGCTGCGCTACGAGGCGCTGCTGGGCGAGGAGTTCGGCTCCGGGCAGGCGCTGGCCGTCTGTCAGTACGACGCCCGCCGTTGCGATCCCGCCGCGCTGGACGCCGTCGAGTCCGTCCACGCCCGCGGTGTCGAGGCCGACCCGCTGGTGCGGACCGCCGAACTCCTCGTCGCCCGCACCTACCGCCCGCAGGGGCTGCGTCTGGAGGGCGTCGTGGACACCGCCGCGCACCGGCAGCTGAGGGACGCCCTGCGATCCGTGGCGGCCGTCCGGGAGGACGTGCGGCTGGAGATGTCCCGGGTGGAGTTCCTGGACCTCGGCGGGCTGCGGCTGCTGATGACCTTCGCGCGGGCACGGGCGGCACGCCACCGCACGGTCGAACTGGCCGGGCTGGCACCGCATCTGGCCCAGGTCATCACGCTCATCGGCTGGGACCGGACGCCGGGGCTCGTGCTGGGCCGGCGAGGGCGCCCTAGCGGGCGAACCGCCGTGCCGACTCCTCCGCGTGCGCCATCCTCCGCAGACTCAGCAGCACCGGCTCGTACAGCACGGTGAGCGCCACGGCCGCCTCGACCTGCCCCGACGGCGTCGGCTCCGCCGTCACCAGGTCCAGGTCGCTGACGGCGAGCTCCGCCGCCAGCCGGCCGTACGGCAGCAGGTGCGCCGTGCCGCAGGGGTAGCCGAGCCGGTCCAGCGCGGCGACGGAGGCCACCAGCGTCTCGTACGCGGGCCCGCCGTGATGCTGCCAGCCCAGCCGCTTCAGCAGCGCCGCCACGGACGCCCGTGCGGCCCCGGCGGACGCGTCGTCCTCACCGTCCGCCGCCGGCTCGTGCGGCAGCGCCCAGGTGGCCGCGCCGAGCCGCATGTGGTGGTCGAGCGACTCGTCCTCGGCCGCCGCGACGACCTCCCGGGCGGCGGCCACGGACATCCGGCCCACCTGGATCAGGGCCCGCACCAGGCGCAGCCGGCGCAGATGCTCCTCGCCGTAGTCGGCCTGGGTCGCCGAGACCCGGTGCCCGGGCTGGAGCAGTCCCTCCCGCAGGTAGTACTTGATCGTCGCGGTGGACACCCCGCTGCGTTCGCTGAGCTCGGCCAGTCGCATCGTGCTTGCGCACCTCCTTGGGCAGTGGCACTATCCAAGCATGGATAGCGCCGCTATCCAATGATGCCTTCCGGGGGTTCCATGAACAGGACGGTGACGCCGGGCCGGGTCACGGCGGCGGTCGACGGCGACGTGGTCGTCTTCCTGATCGGCATGCGGGTCAACCGCTGGCGGTCGGTGCGGCATTGGCTGCCCGTGCTCACGGCCATGCCGCGCATGCTCAAGGAACTGGAGCGCGATCCGGAGAGCGGGATGCTGGGGTACCGGGTGCTGACGTCCGGCCCCCGGGAGTACATGGTCATCCAGTACTGGGAGTCGCGCGAGAAGCTGCTCGCCTATGCCCACGACCGCGGGCGCGCGCACCGCCCGGCGTGGGCGGCCTTCAACCGGCGGGCCCGGGAGGGGGCGGGCCGGGTGGGGATCTGGCACGAGACGTACGAGGTGCCGGCGGGGGCGTCGGAGTCGGTGTACAGCGGGATGCCGGGGTATGGGCTGGGGGCGGTGTATGGGGTGCGGGGGTTGGGCGCTGCGCGGTGAGAGTGCCCCGGTCCCGCCCTTTCTCCGTTTCCCGGGGAGCCCCCGGACCCCGTCCGCCCTTCGGGCGGAGTCCTCAAACGCCGGACGGGCTGAAATTCAGCCCGTCCGGCGTTTGAGGACTGGGGGCACCCCCTCTGGGTGAGGGTCCGGGGCGCCCTCCGCGACAGCGGACCTACGCACTCCTCCGCAGCGTCTCCGTCAGACGCACCGCCGCGTCCAGCACCGCCTGAGCGTGCATCCGCCCAGGATGCCGCGTGAGGCGCTCGATCGGTCCGGAGACCGAGACGGCCGCGACCACGCGATTCGAAGGGCCCCGCACCGGCGCGGACACGGACGCGACGCCGGGCTCGCGCTCGCCGATCGACTGCGCCCACCCCCGACGCCGCACTCCGGACAGCGCCGTCGCCGTGAAGCGCGCGCCCTGCAGCCCGCGGTGCAGCCGCTCCGGCTCCTCCCAGGCCATGAGCACCTGCGCGGCCGAGCCGGCCTTCATCGGCAGTGTGGATCCCACGGGCACCGTGTCCCGCAATCCGGACAGCCGTTCCGCGGCGGCCACGCAGATCCGCATGTCGCCCTGGCGGCGGTAGAGCTGGGCGCTCTCGCCCGTCACGTCGCGCAGGTGCGTGAGCACCGGCCCGGCCGAGGCCAGGAGCCGGTCCTCGCCCGCCGCCGCGGCCAGTTCGCTGAGCCGGGGGCCGAGGATGAAGCGGCCCTGCATGTCGCGCGCCACCATGCGGTGGTGCTCCAGGGCCACCGCCAGCCGGTGGGCCGTCGGGCGGGCCAGCCCGGTGGCCGTGACCAGCCCGGCGAGCGTCGCCGGACCGGACTCCAGCGCACTGAGCACCAGAGCCGCCTTGTCGAGTACGCCCACTCCGCTCGAGGCGCCGCCCGCGCCGCCAGAATTGTCCATGCAACGATACTCGCGTCTCACTCTGTGAAACGCAAGTTCATATTTCCGAGGAAGCCGCCAACCTGTACCCACAGCACCCAACCCGGAGGGACAGCGATGGGACGGACACTGGCGGAGAAGGTCTGGGACGACCACGTCGTCACGCGCGCCGAGGGCGAGCCGGACCTCCTCTTCATCGATCTGCACCTGCTGCACGAAGTCACCAGCCCGCAGGCGTTCGACGGGCTGCGCAAGGCCGGACGCACGGTCCGCCGCCGTGACCTGACCATCGCCACCGAGGACCACAACACCCCCACGCTCGACATCGACAAGCCCGTCGCGGACCCGGTCTCGCGCACCCAGCTGGAGACCCTGCGCCGCAACTGCGCCGAGTTCGGCGTACGGCTGCACCCGCTGGGCGACGTGGAGCAGGGCGTTGTCCACGTGGTGGGACCGCAACTGGGACTGACCCAGCCCGGCACCACGGTCGTCTGCGGCGACAGCCACACCTCCACCCACGGCGCGTTCGGCGCGCTCGCCTTCGGCATCGGCACCAGCCAGGTCGAGCACGTACTGGCCACCCAGACCCTGCCGCTGGCGCCGTTCAGGACGATGGCCGTCACCGTAGAGGGCGAACTCCCCGACGGCGTCACGGCGAAGGACCTGATCCTGGCCGTGATCGCCAGGATCGGCACCGGCGGCGGCCAGGGCCACGTCATCGAGTACCGCGGCCCCGCGATCGAGAAGCTCTCGATGGAGGCCCGGATGACCGTCTGCAACATGTCCATCGAGGCCGGTGCCCGGGCCGGCATGATCGCCCCGGACGAGACCACCTTCGCGTACCTCAAGGACCGCCCGCACGCGCCCAAGGGCGCCGCGTGGGACGAGGCGGTCGCCTACTGGCGCACCCTGCGCACCGACGACGACGCGGTCTTCGACCGAGAGGTGGTCGTCGACGCCTCCGAGCTCGCGCCGTTCGTCACCTGGGGCACCAACCCGGGGCAGGGCGCACCGCTCTCGGCGGCCGTTCCCGACCCGGCCTCGTACGCGGACCCCTCCGAGCGGTTCGCCGCCGAAAAGGCCCTGGAATACATGGACTTGACGCCGGGTCAGGCGCTCCGTGACATCCGGGTGGACACCGTCTTCGTGGGCTCGTGCACCAACGGGCGGATCGAGGACCTGCGGGCCGCCGCGGCCGTCCTGGGCGGCCGCTCCGTGGCCGAGGGCGTCCGGATGCTGGTCGTCCCGGGCTCGGTCCGGGTGTCGCTGCAGGCCGTCGCGGAGGGGCTGGACAAGGTGTTCACCGCGGCCGGCGCCGAGTGGCGGCACGCGGGCTGCTCGATGTGCCTGGGCATGAACCCCGACCAACTGGCGCCCGGCGAGCGGTCGGCGTCGACCTCCAACCGCAACTTCGAGGGCAGGCAGGGGAAGGGCGGCCGCACCCACCTGGTCTCGCCCCAGGTCGCCGCCGCCACCGCGGTGCTGGGCCACCTCGCCTCGCCGGCCGACCTGACGACCGCCCCCGTGCCGGCGGCCTGAGCGCGCGGAACCCTAGCGCAGCACGCCGACCGCAGCACACCGCACGAGCAACAGGAGAGCATGGTGGAAGCCTTCACCGCACACACCGGCCGGGCCGTCCCGCTGCGCCGCAGCAACGTCGACACCGACCAGATCATCCCCGCGCACTGGCTCAAGAAGGTCACCCGCGACGGTTTCGAGGACGGGCTCTTCGAGGCGTGGCGCAGGGACCCGGAGTTCGTGCTCAACCGCCCCGAGCGCGCGGGTGCCTCGGTCCTGGTCGCCGGCCCCGACTTCGGCACCGGCTCCTCGCGCGAACACGCCGTCTGGGCGCTGCAGAACTACGGTTTCCGGGCCGTCGTCTCGTCCCGCTTCGCCGACATCTTCCGCGGCAACTCGCTCAAGAACGGGCTGCTGACGGTCGTCCTCCCGCAGGAGACCGTGGAGCGGCTGTGGGAGCTGACCGAGGCCGACCCCGAGGCGGAGGTGACCGTGGACCTCGTCGCCCGCGAGGTGCGGGCCGAGGGCATCACGGCCGGATTCGACCTTGACGAGAACGCCCGGTGGCGGTTGCTGGAGGGGCTCGACGACATCGGGCTGACCCTCCGGCACGAGGCCGACATCGACGCTTTCGAGGCCCGCAGGCCCGGCCACAAGCCGTCCACGGCCCTGCTCTGAGGCTTTTTTTCACGCCCGTTCGGCGGAGCGCGGAGACCCTCGGGGGACCCCGGATTTCCGCTGCTCACCCCAGGTTTGGCATGATGCGCCCCCTGTCTTCGGACAGGGGGCGCATCGCTTTGTTGAGGCCCTGTGAGGCGACAACTCGCCTCAGATGGCACAATCGGTGCATGGAACGCGACAGCCAACTCGAGCTCTACCGGCTCGTCGCGGACCAACTCAAGGAAGCGCACTCCCGGGTGCGCACACTGCAAGTCCCGGAGGGCGTACGGATGGCGCTGTCCCGGAAGCTGCTGGCCATCACGGCTGCGGCGAAGCACGATCTCTCAGGCGCGGCAATGCGTCTGGACCGGCTGATGAAGGACCTCGACGAGGGCCGTTTCCCTTCAGAGCGCGGCACCGACGGAACTCCGTGATGGGTCGGGTTCGTTGCGGCACAAGGGTGATTAGACCGTTTCGTGTTTGATTTGCGGTATATATCTGCCTAACGTGCGAAAAAGGCTGGAACAAATTCCAGCGAAGTCTCCGAAGGGGAAGACGTGAACAAGGCGCAGCTCGTTGAAGCGATTGCCGACAAGATGGGCGGCCGTCAGCAGGCCGCTGACGCTGTCGATGCCGTACTCGACGCCATTGTGCGCGCGGTTGTGGCCGGCGACCGGGTCTCGGTCACCGGCTTCGGTTCGTTCGAGAAGGTCGAGCGCCCGGCCCGTTACGCCCGCAACCCGCAGACGGGCGAGCGCGTGCGGGTCAAGAAGACCGCGGTGCCGCGCTTCCGCGCCGGTCAGGGCTTCAAGGACCTGGTGAGCGGCTCGAAGAAGCTGCCGAAGGGCGGCGAGGTCGCCGTCAAGAAGGCGCCCAAGGGCAGCCTCACGGGCGGCAAGGCCACCACCAAGGCCGCGGCCAAGAAGGCCACCGCGAAGAAGGCCACCGCCAAGAAGGCGGCCGTCAAGAAGACGACCGCGGCGAAGAAGACCACCGCGGCGAAGACCACGGCGGCGAAGAAGACCACGGCGAAGAAGGCCGCACCGGCCAAGGCGGCCGCCAAGAAGACCACGGCGAAGAAGACCACCGCCGCGGCGAAGAAGACCACGGCCAAGAAGACCGCCCCGGCGAAGAAGGCCGCCGCGGTCAAGGCTCCTGCGCGCAAGACCACCGCGCGCAAGACCGCCGCCAAGAAGACCACGGCCAAGAAGAAGTAAAGGCTGCGGTCGGCGTCACCGCCGGGCCGGGCTCCCTCCGGGGAGCCCGGCCCGCGGTGCGTGACGGCCCCCAAGGGCCCGAGGGGGTCCGTGAACGCCCTTGGGCGCTCAGAAGGTCTGGAGGGTCACCAACGTCACACGGAGGCCCTCAGGGGCGTCCTGGGACCCTTCGCACTCGATCCGCACCCGCTGCCCCGGCCGCAACAGCCGCAGCCCGCCCGCGTCGAACGCGGCGGCGTCGAAGGGCACCGGGGTGCCGTCGTCCAGGAGGACGCTGCCGGAACGGGACTCGGGATCGTAGGTGTACGCGGTGGCCTGCATGGGCGCAGCCTAGTCCGTCACCGCGCCGTGGGCGGAACGCCCGCCTCCGGCCGTACCCCGGCGACCGCGGCCGTCCTGGGACCCACGCCCAGGGCCAGCGCGGCCCGCAAATCCACGCCGGTGTCCACGTCCCGGCGCACGGAATCCACCCCGGACAACACGATTTCGCGGGCACCGGAGGCGCGGTGCCGGGCGCGCGAGCGGCCCTCGAACGCCGGCGCCAAAGGTATTCCGGGAGCCGCCGCCAGCAGCGTCGTCCCGATTCCCGCCGCATCGGCGAGAAATGCCCGCGGGAATTCCGCGGCCGAATCGAGCACCCGCCCGAGTTCCGCGGCGCGCAGCGCCGGGAGGTCGGCGTTCAACGTCGCCACGGCCGCCCGCGGGCGGTGCGCGCGGACCGCGCGCGCCCCGTGCGCCAGCGCCGCGTTCAGCCCCTGTCCGCCGGGCGGTTCGGGCACCGCGCGGGCGCCGAGCGCGGTCAGCTCCGCGCTCGCGAGCGGATCGTCGGTGACAACCACCACATCGTCCACCGCGGCGCAGGCCAGCGCCGCGTCCACCGTGTCCAGCGCGAAGGCCAGCGCCAGCGCCGAGCGGGGCAGGGCCCCGACGGCGTCCGCCAGGCGGCTCTTGGCCCGGGCCAGCGGCTTGAGCGGAACCACCAGGGTCCAGACCACGGCAGCCCTTCCTTCCCGATCTCGCGTACGGCGTTCATTGTTGCCTGCCGCCCGGTCGCCACCGGCTGCCGCGTCCCCGGGACGGGCACGGGGTTACGGTGTTCTCGACAGACCGGGTACCCGGGGCGACACTTGTCCGGCCGCAGGGTGCGCAGCGGACCCGCGGAAGCTTCCAGGTCCCAAGAGAAGGGTGTACGGGTGTCCCGCCACAGAATCGGCTTCTGGTACCGCTTTACGGCGGTGTTGGCGAAACCGCCGCTCGTGGTTCTGTTCAAGCGGGAGTGGCGCGGAATGGAGCACATTCCGGCCGACGGCGGCTTTATCACCGCCGTCAACCACAACTCCTATCTGGACCCGCTCTCCTACGCCCACTTCCAGTACAACACCGGGCGCGTCCCCCGCTTCCTGGCCAAGGCCGGCCTCTTCCGCAACGGCTTCGTCGGCACCCTGCTGCGCGGCACCGGCCAGATCCCCGTCTACCGCGAGAGCACCGACGCCGCCAACGCCTTCCGCGCCGCCGTCGAGGCCATCAACAAGGGCGAGTGCGTGGCCTTCTACCCCGAGGGCACCCTCACCCGCGACCCCGACATGTGGCCCATGGAGGGCAAGACCGGTGCCGCCCGCGTCGCGCTGCTCACCCGGGCACCCGTGATCCCGGTGGCCCAGTGGGGCGCCCACGAGGCCATGCCGCCGTACGCCAAGGAGAAGAAGCTGCGGCTCTTCCCGCGCAAGACGCTCAAGGTGCTGGCCGGACCGCCGGTGGACCTCTCCGCGTACCACGGCAAGGAACCG
This sequence comes from Streptomyces sp. AV19, assembly GCF_015999245.1. Classification (GTDB taxonomy): domain Bacteria; phylum Actinomycetota; class Actinomycetes; order Streptomycetales; family Streptomycetaceae; genus Streptomyces. The sequence continues at coordinate 393,504 of NZ_JAEAMR010000004.1, forward strand.
ACCGCCGAGGTGCTGCGCGAGATCACCGAGAAGATCATGGCCGCGATCACCGAACTCCTCGCCGAACTCCGGGACGAGCCGGCCCCCGCCGAGCCGTACAACCTCAAGAAGGCCCGCGCGGCGGCGCGCCGCCGGAGCCAGGAGGAGAGCAAGTGACGCGCTGCGCCGTCTTCGGCACCGGTTCCTGGGGCACCGCCTTCGCGATGATCCTCGCGGACGCCGGATGCGAGGTGACCCTGTGGGGCCGCCGCGCCTCCGTCGTGGACGCCGTCAACACCGGCCGCACCAACCCCGACTACCTCCCCGGCGTCGAACTGCCCGCCGCCGTACGGGCCACCACGGATCCCGCCGAGGCCGCGGCCGGCGCCGACTTCACCGTCCTCGCGATCCCCTCGCAGACCCTGCGCGCCAACCTCGCCGAGTGGGCGCCCCTGCTGGCCGGCGACACCGTGCTCGTCTCCCTGATGAAGGGCGTCGAACTCGGCACGGCCAAGCGGATGAGCGAGGTGATCGAGGAGGTCGCCAAGGTCTCCGCGGACCGCGTCGCCGTCCTCACCGGACCCAACCTCGCCAAGGAGATCGCCGCGCGGCAGCCCGCCGCCGCCGTCGTCGCCTGCCGCGACGAGGAGGCGGCCAAGCGCCTCCAGCGGGCCTGCCACACCGCGTACTTCCGCCCGTACACCAACACCGACGTGGTCGGCTGCGAACTCGGCGGCGCCGTCAAGAACGTCATCGCGCTCGCGGTGGGCATCGCCGACGGCATGGGGCTCGGCGACAACGCCAAGGCGTCCCTCATCACCCGCGGACTGGCCGAGACCACCCGGCTGGGACTGGCGATGGGCGCCGACGCGCACACCTTCGCCGGACTCGCGGGCATGGGCGACCTCGTCGCCACCTGTTCCTCGCCGCTCTCGCGCAACAACACCTTCGGCCACAACCTCGGGCGCGGCATGAGCCTGGAGGAGACCATCGCGGTCACCAAGCAGACCGCCGAGGGCGTCAAGTCCTGCCAGTCCGTGCTGGATCTGGCGCGCAGGCACCATGTCGACATGCCGATCACCGAGACCGTCGTGGGCATCGTGCACGAGGGCAAGCCGCCCATGGTCGCCCTCAAGGAGCTGATGTCGCGCAGCGCCAAGGCCGAGCGGCACTGAGACAGCGGGTGGCACAAGGTACTCTCAACGCGATATGAGCAGCGAGAACCCCACCCAGAACCCCGACCGCAAGCCCCGCGTCGCGGTGGTCTTCGGCGGCCGCAGTTCCGAGCACGCGATCTCGGTGGTCACCGCGGGCGCCGTGCTGCGCGCGATCGACCGCACCAAGTACGACGTGCTGCCGATCGGCATTACCACCGACGGCCGTTGGGCGCTGACCGCCGACGATCCCGAGCGGATGGCCATCGCCGACCGCGCGCTGCCGAGCGTCGAGCAGCTCGCGGAGTCTGCCGACGGTGAGGTCCTGCTGCCCGTCGCCCCGGCCCGCCGCGAGGTCGTCTACTCCGAGCCCGGCGCCGTGCCCAAGGCGCTCGGCGAGGTCGACGTCGTCTTCCCGGTGCTGCACGGCCCGTACGGCGAGGACGGCACCCTCCAGGGCATGCTGGAACTGGCCGGCATCCCCTACGTGGGCGCGGGCGTCCTCGCCTCGGCCGTCGGCCAGGACAAGGAGTACATGAAGCGGATCTTCATCTCCTACGGACTGCCCGTCGGCCCGTACGAGGTGATCCGCCCGCGCGAGTGGGAGGCCGACCCGGTCGCCGCGCGCCGCAAGATCGTGGACTTCGCCGAGCAGCACGGCTGGCCGCTCTTCGTGAAGCCCGCCCGCGCCGGCTCGTCCATGGGCATCACCAAGATCGACGACGCCGACGGCCTGGACGGCGCGATCGAGGAGGCCCGGCGCCACGACCCCAAGGTCGTCGTGGAGGCGCTGCTGCGCGGCCGCGAGATCGAGTGCGGGGTGCTGGAGTTCGAGGACGGGCCGCGCGCCAGCGTCCCGGCCGAGATCCCGCCGGTGGAGGCGCACAGCTTCTACGACTTCGAGGCCAAGTACATCGACTCCGCCTCCGGCATCGTGCCCGCGCCGCTCACCGAGGAGCAGACCCGCCGCGTCCAGGAGCTGGCCGTCCGCGCCTTCGACGCCACCTCCTGCGAGGGGCTGGTCCGCGCCGACTTCTTCCTCGGCGAGGACGGCGAGTTCGTCATCAACGAGATCAACACCATGCCCGGCTTCACGCCGATCTCCATGTACCCGCGCATGTGGCAGGAGAGCGGCGTCACTTACCCGGAGCTGGTGGACCGGCTGATCCAGGCGGCGCTGCGCCGCCCGACCGGGCTGCGCTAGGAGCGCGCGTCGTCCGGGTCCTGGGAGGGCACCGTCCTCTTGACGGCGGCGGCGAGATCGATGAGCGCGCTCATGTCGCCGCCGTCGCCGACGACCTCCTTCGGCAGTGTCACCTCGATGTACACCGGCCGCAGCGGGGTGGTGAGGCGGATGCCCCCGTCCCCGAGCCGCTCGGGGGCCCATTGGACGCCGTCGATCACCGCCGCGTCCGTCGCCGGGTCGTTGAACATCGCCGGGCGCGGCACCCCGCAGCGCAGGGTGATCGACGGATCGTCGCCCCAGGCGGCGGTGAAGTCCGAGACCGGCTCGGTGGCGCGGCGCTTCAGGCCGCCCACGGAGGCGGGCAGTTGGCCGTGCAGGGCCCGGCAGAGCTCGGCCTGCCGGCCCGTCGGCGCGGGCGTGGGCACCGCCGGCCCCGCGGCCCGGTCCGCCGCCGAGCAGGCGACGAGCGTGCACAGCAGGGCGGCGGCGGGCAGGCCGGTCAGCCGGCGGCCGGCCGGCCGGTGGAGCGAAAGGTTCACCGGCCGAGCATACGAGGGGTCAGAGGTGGACCACCGGGCAGGTCAGCGTGCGGGTGATCCCGTCGACCTGCTGGACCTTGGCCACGACCATCCGGCCGAGCTCGTCCACGGTGTCGGCCTGGGCGCGCACGATCACGTCATAGGGACCCGTGACATCCTCGGCCTTGATCACGCCGTTGATCTTCGAGATGACTTCGGCCACGGTCGACGCCTTGCCGACCTCGGTCTGGATCAGGATGTACGCCTGTACCACGGAACCTCCAGGGCGGCTACGAGGATCATGTGGGGAGAAGAGACGCCACCGTACCGCGCCGCCGCACGGCACGGGGAGACCCGCGCGGCCTGCGCGGCGCGGGACGCCTCACTGCGGGGCGTCTTCGAAAACGGCATCCCGAAATCAGGGCAACGGAACTCCGAGGAGGAGCGCAGTGAAAGGCACCGTCGGCGAGTTGGGGGAGTTCGGGCTCATCAGGGAGCTGACGTCCCGGCTCACCACCACTCCGGCCGTCCGGCTCGGACCGGGCGACGACGCCGCGGTGGTCGCAGCGCCCGACCGGAGGGTCGTGGCCAGTACGGACGTGCTCCTGGAGGGGCGGCACTTCCGACGTGACTGGTCCACCGCCTACGACGTGGGGCGCAAGGCCGCCGCGCAGAACCTGGCCGACATCGCCGCGATGGGCGCCGTGCCCACCGCCGTGCTCCTCGCCCTCGTGGTCCCGGCCGAACTGCCCGCCACCTGGCCCATGGAGCTGATGGACGGCATCCGCGACGAGTGCCAGGTGGCCGGGGCGGCGGTGGTCGGCGGGGACGTGGTGCGCGGCGAGACGATCACCGTCTCCATCACGGCCCTCGGCGACCTGCGCAACCACGAACCGGTCACCCGCTCCGGCGCCCAGCCCGGCGACGTCGTCGCCGTCACCGGCTGGCTGGGCTGGTCCGCGGCCGGACTGGCCGTCCTCTCCCGGGGCTTCCGCTCCCCGCGCGCCTTCGTCGAGGCGCACCGCCGGCCCGAACCGCCGTACCACGCCGGTCCCGCCGCCGCCTCGCTCGGCGCCACGTCCATGACGGACGTCAGCGACGGGCTGATCGCGGACCTCGGGCACATCGCCGAGGCCAGCAAGGTCCGCATCGACCTGCGCACCGCCGCGATCGACGTCCCCACGCAGATGTCCGACATCGGGCAGGCCGTGGGCGTGGACCCGATGCAGTGGGTGCTCACCGGGGGAGAGGACCACGCGATCGTCGCGACCTTCCCGCCGGACGTGAAGCTGCCCGCCCGCTGGCGGGTCATCGGCGAGGTGGTCAGCCCGTCCGCCCTGCCCCAGGTGACCGTGGACGGCGCGCCGTGGGACCGCACGGGCGGCTGGGACCACTTCGGGGACGGGTACGAGTACGGGGACCTCGGGGGCGCCGACGCCGGCGCCTTCGGTGACGAGGGCCACGACGGGCCCCTGGAGGACTGAGCCTAGATTGGGCCCATGCCGATACCTCCTCGTGTGCTGACCGTCGCCGGGTCCGACTCCGGCGGCGGGGCGGGCATCCAGGCCGACCTGAAGACCATGCTCGCCCTCGGCGTCCACGGCATGAGCGTGCTCACCGCCGTCACCGCGCAGAACTCCCGCGGCGTGCAGGGGGCCTGGCCGCTGCCGGCGGAGGCCGTGCGGGCGCAGTTCCGCAGCGTCGTGGACGACATCGGCGTCCAGGCGGTGAAGACGGGCATGCTCGCCTCGGCCGAACTCGTGGAGACGGTGGCCGGGCTGCTCGCCGGCGTGGACGCGCCCGTGGTCTGCGACCCCGTCGGCATCTCCAAGCACGGTGACCCGCTGCTGGCCGCGTCGGCGCGCGACGCGCTGCGGCTGAAGCTGCTTCCGCTCGCGACCGTCGCCACGCCGAACTTGGATGAGGTGGCGTGGCTCACCGGCGTCCGCGTGGGCGGCGAGTCCGACCTGCGGGCGGCGGCGGAGGCGGTGCTGGAGCTGGGACCGCGGTGGGTGCTGATCAAGGGCGGACACCTGGAGGGGGACGCCGTGGACCTGCTCACGGACGGCACGACGGAGCGGTGGCTGCGGGCGCGGCGCCATGACAACCGGCATACGCACGGGACGGGGTGCACGCTGGCGAGTGCGATCGCGTGCGGGCTGGCGCGGGGGCGCTCCGTGCCGGATGCCGTCGCGGCGGCGAAGGAGTACGTGACGGGGGCGATCGCGGCCGGGTTCGCGCTGGGGGAGGGGATCGGGCCGGTGGATCACGGGTGGCGGTGGCGGTAGGCGGTAGGGCTGCTGGCGCGGTGAGGGTGCCCCGGACCCTCCCCCAGAGGGGGTACCCCCACTTTCACCGTTCCCGGGGAGACCCCGGACCCCGTCCGCCCTTCGGGCGGAGTCCTCAAACGCCGCGAACGCGGCGCAGCCGCGTTGCCACGCGCGGAGCGCGCGAGAAACGGTGAAAGGTGCGGGCCGGGGGCAGACTCACCCCTTCTCCAGGAACTCCTCCCGCTCCGCGTCCAGCAGCGCGTCCAGCGCCGTTCGCAGCTCCGGGAGCCGCTCCAGGCCGGGGTCGGCGGTCACCACGGCCGTCGCCTCCTCCCGCGCCGCCGCGATGACCTCCTCGTCGTCGATGACGGCGAGCATCCGCAGCGAGGACCGGGCCCCGGACTGCGCCTGCCCCAGGACGTCCCCCTCGCGGCGCTGCTCCAGGTCGATCCGGGACAGCTCGAAGCCGTCGAGCGTGGCGGCCACGGCGCCGAGCCGGGCGCGGGCCGGGCTCGCCTCGCCCGCCTCCGTGACCAGGAGGCACAGGCCCGGCGCGGAGCCCCGCCCGACGCGCCCGCGCAGCTGGTGCAGCTGGGAGACGCCGAACCGGTCCGCGTCCATGATCACCATGACCGTGGAGTTGGGGACGTTCACCCCGACCTCGATCACCGTGGTCGCGACCAGCACGTCCACCTCGCCGGCGGCGAACCGCCGCATGACGTCGTCCTTGGCCTCCGGCTGCATCCGGCCGTGCAGCACCTCGACGCGGAGCCCGGCCAGCGACCCCTTCGCCAGCTGCCCGGCGATGTCCAGGACGGCCAGCGGGGGCCGCTTCTCCTCGTCCGCGCCGGCGGGGGACTTGCCGTTCTCGTCCTCGTCGCCGATGCGCGGGCACACCACGTACGCCTGGTGCCCGCCCTCGACCTCCTCCCGTACCCGCTCCCAGGCGCGCGTCAGGAAGTGAGGCTTGTCCTTGGCGGGCACCACGTGGGTGGCGATGGGCGAGCGGCCGGCGGGGAGCTGGTCCAGGACGGACGTCTCCAGGTCGCCGAAGACGGTCATGGCGACCGTGCGCGGGATGGGCGTGGCGGTCATCACCAGCAGGTGCGGAGGCTGCTTGCCCTTCGAGCGCAAGGCGTCGCGCTGCTCGACGCCGAAGCGGTGCTGCTCGTCCACGACGACCAGGCCGAGGTCGTGGAACTGCACCTTGTCCTCGATCAGGGCGTGCGTGCCGACGACGATCCCGGCCTCGCCGGTGACCAGGTCCAGCAGGGCCCGGCGGCGGGCCGCCGCGCCCATGGAGCCGGTGAGCAGCACGACCTTGGTGCCCCGCTCGGCGCCGCCGAGCATGCCTCCCTCGGCGAGGTCGCCCATCATCTCGGTGATGGACCGGTGGTGCTGCTGGGCCAGGACCTCGGTGGGGGCGAGCATCGCCGCCTGGCCGCCCGCGTCCACCACGCCGAGCATGGCGCGCAGGGCGACCAAGGTCTTGCCGCTGCCCACCTCGCCCTGGAGGAGGCGGTGCATCGGGTGCTCGGTGGCCAGGTCGTCGAAGATCTCGGCGGAGACCGCGCGCTGGCCGTCGGTCAGGGTGAAGGGCAGCCGGGCGTCGAAGGCGTCGAGCAGGCCGCCCTCGACGGGCTTGCGGGCCACGGCCGGCAGCTGGGCGTCGGCGTGCCGGCGGCGGGCCAGCGCGACCTGGAGGACGAACGCCTCGTCCCACTTCAGCCTGTCCCGGGCGGTCTGGACGTCGGCCTTGGCGCGCGGGCGGTGGACCTTGCGGAGGGCGTCCGGCAGCTCGGCCAGGCCCCGGCCCTCGCGCAGGGCGGGCGGCAGCGGGTCGACCAGGCCCTGCCAGCCGTCGGCCTCGAAGTGGGCCAGCAGCACGTCCACGGCCTTGGCGACCTTCCAGGACTGGACCTGCTTGCAGGCCGGGTAGAGCGGCAGCAGCCGGCCCGCGAACTCCTCCGCGGCACCGGCCCCGCTGTCGTGGTCCAGCAGCTCGTAGTCGGGGTGGAGGAGCTGGCGGGCGCGGTTGAAGACCGAGACCTTGCCGGCGAACATCCCGCGCCGGCCGGGCACCAGTTCCTTCTCCCGCGCATAGGCGCCGCGCCCGAAGAAGACCAGTGTCAGCGAGCCGCTGCCGTCGGTCACGACGACCTCCAGGCGCATGCCCCGGCCGTGGTTGAAGGTCTTCATGGCGGCCTTGGCGACCTGGGCGACGACCGTGACGTGCTCATCGAGCGGCAGGTCGGCCAGGCGCGTGAGCTCACCGCGCTCGGCGTAGCGGCGCGGGTAGTGGTGCAGCAGGTCACCGGCGGTGTGCAGGTCGAGGTGCTCGGCCATCACCTTCGCGGTGGTGCCGCCGAGGAGCTTCTTCAGAGGTTCATCCAGCACTTCTTCTCCAGGGCCTGCTTCTCCAGGGCCTGCGCCACCGGTATCCGGCTGGGGGTCCGGGGGTCGTCCCCCGGGGTATCGCAGTGTCGAGCGCGGGCACGTTCCCATTCCACACCAGGCCACTGACAACGCGGGCTATTCGATCCCGATCAGCAGTGCCGCGGGCTGCTGGCCACCCCGGTAGACGACGGTGTCCACGGCGAGGTGGCCGGAGCGGACGTGCCGTTCCAGGCCCTCCGCGACGGCGTCGGGGACCCCGGCGCCCAGGACGAGGGTGACCATCTCGCCGCCCGCCGCGAGCATCCGGTCCAGCACCGTCGCGGCCGTCGCGGCCAGGTCCTCGCCGATGACCGCCACGTCCCCGTCGATCAGGCCGAGCACGTCCCCGGCCTGGCAGACGCCGGCCATGGTCCACGACTGGCGCTCGGCGACGGTCAGTTCGGCGTACCGGGTGGCACCGGCGGCGGTGGTCATGGCGACGACGTCCTCGTCGAAGCGGCGGCCGGGCTCGTGTACGGCGAGCGCGGCGATGCCCTGGACCGGGGAGCGGGTGGGGATGAGGGCGACGCGCACGCCCTCGGTGCGGGCCTGTTCGGCCGCGGCGGCGGCCGTGTGCCGCAGGCCGGCGTCGTTGGGCAGCAGCACCACCTCGTGCGCGTGCGCGCGCCGCACCGCCTGGACGAGCTCGCCGCTGGCGGGCGGCTCGCCCGGCCGGACGCCGACCACGGTCGCCCCCGCCCCGGCGCACAGCTCGGCCAGTCCCTCACCGGGGACGACGGCCACGACGGCGCGCTGGACGCGCTCGGGGACGCGGGTGCGCTCCTCGGCCGCGGCGCCGAAGTGGGTGATGCGGACCCGGTGCGGGCGCCCGGCCTCGATGCCGGCCTCGACCGCGGCCCCGGCGTCGTCCACGTGGACGTGGACGTTCCACAGCCCGTCCCCGCCGACGACGACCAGGGACTCGCCGAGGACGTCCAGCCGGGCGCGCAGCCTGGCGACGGCGGCGTCGTCCGCGTCCAGGAGGTAGATCACCTCGAACGCGGGCCCGGCGCCCGGCGCGGCGCCGTCGCCGGTGTCCGCCGGGCAGCCCCCAGTACGCCACGGGTGCGCGGGCGCCTTCGCGGGCACCGGGACGCCGCTGCCGCCGAGCGCGCCCGACAGGGCGGCCAGCACCTCGACGAGGCCCCTGCCGCCCGCGTCCACCACCCCGGCCCGGCCGAGCACGTCGAGCTGGCAGGGGGTGGCCTCCAGGGCGGTACGGGCCGCCGCGTGCGCCGCGCGGGCCACGGCGGTGGCGTCCCCGCCGGTCCGCTCGCCGGCGGCCGCGGCCGCCGCCGCGACGGTGAGGATCGTGCCCTCGACGGGCCGGGCGACGCCCTCGTAGGCGGACTCCACCGCCCGCCGCAGCGCCCGCCGCAGCAGAGCGCCGTGGCCGTGATCCTCGTCACCGCCGGCCGCCAGGACCTCGGCCGTGCCGCGCAGCAGCTGCGCCAGGATCGCGCCGGAGTTCCCGCGCGCGCCGATGAGGGCGCCGTGCGCCATCGCCCGGGCCGTCTCCGGCAGTCCCGGGCGGGAGGACGGGCCCGTGGTGGCGTGGGCGTCGAAGACGGCGTCCACGGCGCGGGCGGCGGACTCGACGGTCAGGTAGAGGTTGGTCCCGGTGTCGCCGTCGGCCACGGGATAGACGTTGATCGCGTCGATCTCCTCGCGGGCCCGGCCGAGCGCGTCGAGCGCCAGGGCGCACCAGGCGCGTACCGCAGCGGCGTCCAGCGATCGCGGCACCTGCGCTCCTCCTGTCGGCTGTGAACAACGCTGGGCACCCTAGCCGTGCCGGGCCTCCCGGGGGCCCGGACGGGCGGGATCAGGGCCGGTCATGGTAGTTTCGTTGTCCTGGAGCGGTCGTTGTATGCTGCTCCGGTTGCCTGACGAGAGTCAGGCCATCCCCCTGACACTGCCGGTCGCTCACTGAGATCTCGGCACGCAGGGATTCACCGTACGTGCCTGTCGTTTCCGCGTGAGCGGGGATGACCCGTCTTTGGAGTAACCCGTGGCTGCCAACTGCGACGTCTGCGGCAAGGGGCCGGGCTTCGGCAACAGCATCTCGCACTCGCACCGCCGTACCTCCCGCCGTTGGAACCCCAACATTCAGCGGGTTCGTGCGAAGGTCGGTGCGACGCCGAAGCGCCTCAATGTCTGCACCTCGTGCATCAAGGCCGGCAAGGTCTCGCGCTAGCGGCTTCTCGCCAGTGGCGCAGCCTTTCGGTTGCACGCAGCCGGTCCCGGTCCCGGGGCCGGCTTTTTGCTGCCCCGCCGCGGACGGGGCCGGGGCGCCCGGCTCCCGCACCGCCTAGGCTGAGGGGGAGACGCCCCCTCCACCCCGCCCCGCAAAGGACCCCGACCCCATGACCCGCGTGATCGCCGGATCCGCCGGCGGACGCCGCCTCGCCGTGCCGCCGGGCACCGGCACCCGTCCCACCTCCGACCGGGCGCGCGAGGGCCTGTTCTCGACCTGGTCGTCGCTGCTCGGCACCCTGGAGGGCGCCCGCGTCCTCGACCTGTACGGCGGCTCCGGCGCCGTCGGCCTGGAGGCGCTCTCGCGCGGCGCGGCGCACGCCCTGCTCGTGGAGGCCGACGCCCGCGCGGTCCGCGTGATCCGGGAGAACGTCCGGTCCGTCGGCCTGCCCGGCGCCGAGGTCCGGGCCGGCAAGGCGGAGCAGGTCGCGGCCGGGCCCGCCGGCCCGGGCGGCCCCTACGACGTGGTCTTCCTCGACCCGCCCTACGCCGTCACGGATGACGAACTCGGCGAGATCCTCCTCACACTCCGCTCCGGCGGCTGGCTCGCCGAGGACGCGCTGGTCACCGTGGAGCGCAGCACCAGGGGCGGCGAGTTCCGCTGGCCGCGGGGCTTCGAGGGGCTGAGGGCCCGCCGCTACGGCGAGGGCACGTTTTGGTACGGTCGCGCCGCCTCGGCGTACGCGGCCGCCACACAGACGCCACGCACGCCATGAATGGACCGGAGAGCGAGGAACCACCGTTGTTGCGCCGCGCCGTCTGTCCGGGGTCGTTCGACCCCGTCACCAATGGACACCTCGACATCATCGCCCGCGCTTCCAAGCTGTACGACGTCGTGCACGTGGCCGTGATGATCAACAAATCGAAACAGGGCCTCTTCACGGTCGAGGAGCGCATAGACCTGCTGCGCCGGGTGACCGCCGAGTACGGCAACGTGGAGGTGGAGTCCTTCCACGGCCTCCTCGTCGACTTCTGCAAGCAGCGCGAGATCCCCGCCATCGTCAAGGGGCTGCGGGCCGTCAGCGACTTCGACTACGAGCTGCAGATGGCCCAGATGAACAACGGCCTCTCGGGTGTCGAGACCCTGTTCGTCCCCACCAACCCCACCTACAGCTTCCTCTCCTCCAGCCTGGTCAAGGAGGTCGCGGCCTGGGGCGGAGACGTCTCGCACCTCGTCCCGGCGCCCGTGCTGGAGGCCCTCACCGAGCGCCTCGCCCGCCGCTGAGGACCCCGATGGCCTGACGGGCCGTCAGTCGCTGCCGGGCGGGCGGCGCGAGCCGTACAGTCGTGCCGTTCGCAGGCAGCGCGGCGGCACCGCCGGGCACTGCCATCACAGCCGGAAGAGAGTGGCGATCGTCAGGTGGACGTACAGAAGAAGCTCGACGAGATCGTCGCGGCCGTCGCCGGCGCCCGCTCCATGCCGATGTCGGCGTCCTGCGTCATCAACCGGGCCGACCTGCTCGCCCTCCTGGAGGAGGTGCGCACCGCCCTGCCCGGCTCGCTGGCGCAGGCGCGGGAGCTCATCGGCGACCGGGAGCAGATGGTCGCCGAGGCCCGGGGGGAGGCCGAGCGGATCATCGAGTCCGCCCGTGCCCACCGGGGCTCGCTGATCTCCGACACCGAGGTCGCCCGGGAGTCCCGCGAGGAGGCCGACCGCATCCTCGCCGAGGCCCGCCGGGAGGCCGCGGAGATCCGGGCCGAGGCCGACGACTACGTGGACAGCAAGCTGGCCAACTTCGAGGTCGTCCTTACCAAGACCCGGGGCTCGGTCGAGCGCGGCCGCGAGAAGCTGCTCGGCCTCGGCGACGGCTACGACCCCGAGGACCCGGACGGCACGGACCTGCCCGGGCGCAGCGCCGACCCGGCCGCGCAGCGGCACAACGCCGACGCGTACGTGGACGCCAAGCTCGGGGCGGTCTCCGCCGTGCTGGCCAAGACCCTGGAGGCGGTGGGCCGCGGCCGGGAGAACCTGCTGGGCGCCCGTCCCACCGACGAACTGGGCGCCCTGGCCGACCGGGACGGCTCCGCCGGGGGGCATCCCACCAGTGACGCCGACTTCCTCGCCGGGCTGGCGGAGGCCCCCGCAGCGGCCCCCGCGCAGCCGCCCGCGCCGGAGTACCCCGGCTACCAGCCCCCTGCCCCCGCCTACCCGCCGCACGAGCCGCAGCCCGGCGCGTACGACTGGCAGCAGTTCCCGCAGCAGGCGGACCCCTACGCCGCGGGCGGCGGCTACGCGCAGCAGGCCGACCCGTACGCCTGGCAGGGCGGCACCGGCGGCGCCCAGGGCTATGCCGCCTACCCGCAGCAGCAGGGGCAGGGGCAGCCCGCGGACGGGCAGCAGGCGCCGCGCTCCGGCGGGGCGCTCGACGAGACGAGTTTCTTCGACACGAGCATGATCGACCTGGAGCAGCTCCGCCGGTACGAGCAGGGGCGCTGAGCCCGCGGCCCGCTCCCCGGACCCGTCCTGACCGGGGCGGTTCCGGGAGCGGATTGGGCCGATCGCGGACCGTCCAGTATCCTGGCTCTTCGGTCGCGAGTAACTCCGCGATCCGGGCTGCCCTCGGCGCACCGCACGGTGTGCCGCAAGTGTGGCCGTCGCCCGCAGCGTAGAAAGCAGGAAGCCCTGAACGCCCGCCTCGATCACCGTTCCCCTCTTGTGTTCGACACACACGAGCTGGGGCGGCGTCCCGGTGCGCTGAAGCGGCTCACCCGCTCCCTCCCGGCCCCCGCCGACCTCGGCATCGAGGTCATCGGGATCGCCGAGGGCGTGACCGTGGAGCTGGACCTCCGTCTGGAGTCGGTCATGGAAGGGGTGCTCGTCACAGGCACCGCCCGTGCACCGCTCACCGGGGAGTGCGTAAGGTGTCTGGAGCCGATCGAGCGCGAGCTCGAAGCGGACTTCCAGGAGATGTACTCCTACCCCGACGCCGACGCCCGGGGCCGCATCGCGGCCGCGGACGACGACGCCGAGGACGACGAGGAGGACATGCTCTTCCTCGAGGACGACCTGTTCGACCTCGAACCCGTGCTGCGCGACGCGGTGGTGCTCGCACTGCCGCTGCAGCCGGTGTGCCGGGAGGACTGCCCGGGCCTGTGTTCCGAATGCGGGGCGCGGCTGGCGGACGAGCCGGACCACCACCACGAGACCGTCGACATTCGTTGGGCGGCACTGCAGGGACTCGCCGGTTCCGACCAGGACGGCGAGAAGGACAACGCACCCCGGTCCGCCGGGGATGACTCACAGGAGAAGTAGCCGTGGCTGTTCCGAAGCGGAAGATGTCGCGCAGCAACACGCGCCACCGCCGGTCGCAGTGGAAGGCTGCGGTCCCCACCCTGGTGGCGTGCGAGCGCTGCCACGAGCCGAAGCAGCAGCACATCGCGTGCCCGAGCTGCGGCACCTACAACAAGCGCCAGGTCCTCGAGGTCTGATCGGCGGGTGACAGGCTTCATGTCAGACGCCACCACGCCGTCCCGCTCCCGCGGGAATGCACAGGCGCCACAGGACGCAGCCTCGTCTCTCACGCTTCTGGAAGGGCGGCTCGGGTACAAACTCGAGGCCGCCCTTCTGGTGCGTGCGCTGACTCACCGCTCCTACGCCTACGAGAACGGCGGTCTGCCCACCAACGAGCGGCTGGAGTTCCTCGGTGACTCCGTCCTCGGCCTGGTGGTCACGGACACGCTGTACCGCAAGCACCCGGACCTGCCGGAGGGCCAGCTGGCCAAACTGCGGGCCGCGGTGGTCAACTCCCGTGCGCTGGCCGAGGTGGGCCGGGGTCTCGACCTCGGATCCTTCATCCGGCTCGGCCGTGGCGAAGAGGGCACGGGGGGACGCGACAAGGCGTCCATCCTCGCGGACACCCTCGAAGCCGTGATCGGTGCCGTCTACCTCGACCAGGGTCTGGACGCCGCCGGGGAGCTGGTGCACCGGCTCTTCGACCCGTTGATCGAGAAGTCCTCGAACCTCGGCGCCGGCCTGGACTGGAAGACCAGCCTCCAGGAGCTCACGGCGACGGAGGGGCTGGGGGTTCCCGAGTATCTGGTCACCGAGACGGGGCCCGATCACGAGAAGACCTTCACGGCTGCTGCCCGCGTCGGTGGTGTCGAGTACGGCACCGGCACCGGCCGCAGCAAGAAGGAAGCGGAGCAACAGGCGGCCGAGTCCGCCTGGCGCTCCATCCACGGCGCGGCCGAGGCCCGCGCCAAGGCGGAGAAGGAAGGCGCGCCCCAGCAGGGCGCGGCGGACTCCTCCCGCTGAACCACCGGCCGGCCCGGGGCGCACCACGCGCCCCGGGCCGGCCGTTTTCCGTCCTTTCCCGTTTTCCCGTCCCGCGTCGTGGAGGAAGAGCGTGCCCGAACTGCCCGAGGTCGAGGTCGTCCGGCGCGGTCTGGAGACATGGGTGTGCGGCCGCACCGTCGCCCGCGTCGAGGTGCTCCACCCCCGGGCCGTCCGCCGCCACCCGGCCGGGGCGGCCGACTTCGCCGCCCGGCTCACCGGGCAGCGGCTGGGGCCCGCGCGGCGCCGGGGCAAGTACCTGTGGCTGCCGCTGGAGACCGCGGGCCTGTCGGTCCTGGCCCATCTCGGCATGAGCGGCCAGCTCCTCGTCCAGCCCGAGGGCGCGCCGGACGAGAAGCACCTGCGCGTCCGCGTCGGTTTCGCGGATGACGTCGCGACCGAGCTGCGCTTCGTCGACCAGCGGACCTTCGGCGGGCTCTCGCTCCACGACACCGTGCCGGACAGCGACGACGGCCTCCCCGACGTGATCGCCCATATCGCCCGGGACCCGCTGGACCCGGCCTTCGACGACGCCGCCTTCCACACCGCGCTGCGCCGCAGGCGGACGACGGTCAAGCGCGCCCTGCTCGACCAGTCGCTGATCAGCGGCGTCGGCAACATCTACGCCGACGAGGCGCTGTGGCGCTCGCGGCTGCACTACGACCGCCCGACGGCGACCCTCACCCGCCCGCGGACCGCCGAACTGCTCACCCACATCCGCGAGGTCATGAACGAGGCCCTGGCCGTCGGCGGCACCAGCTTCGACAGCCTCTACGTCAACGTCAACGGCGAATCCGGCTATTTCGACCGGTCGTTGGACGCCTACGGGCGCGAGGACGAACCCTGCCGCCGCTGCGGAACGCCCATGCGCCGCAGGCCCTGGATGAACCGGTCGAGCTACTTCTGCCCCCGCTGCCAGCGGCCGCCGCGCGTCTGAGACGCCCGGCGGCCCCGGCACGTCAGTAGCCGAAGTCCTGCGTCCACCAGGGGCCGCCCGGACCGTGGTGGACACCGACGCCGAGCGACCGGTAATCGCAGTTGAGGATGTTCTGCCGGTGGCCGGCGCTGCGCATCCAGGCCTCCACCACCGTGTGCGGGTCGGGGTGGCCGCGGGCGATGTTCTCCCCGCCGAGGTTTCTGATGCCCCGGCGGGTGGCCCGGTCCCACGGGGACCGGCCGTCCGGGTCGGTGTGGTCGAAGAAGCCCCGGCGTGCCATGTCGTCGCTGAACGACTGGGCGAGGGAGCTCAGCCGCGTGTCCGTGCGCAGCGGACGGCAACCGGCCTTCGCCCGCTCGGCGTTGACCAGGGCGACCACCGTGCGCGCGGCCGAACCCCGCAGACCGTCCACCGCTCTGGCCGCGGCATGGGCCGAGTGGTCTTCGCCGGCCGCGGCCGGCAGCACCGAGGCGGAAGCCGACGCCGACGCCGATGCGGAGGCCGCGGCCGCCTGATGCGACGCGACGGTGGCGGGCCCGGCGCCCGGGGTGCCGGTGGGCCCGTCCGTCGCGGCCCTGCGGGGAGCGGCGGCGCCGGTCGTCCTGGCCTCGGCCGGTGCGGAGGAGGAAGGGGCGGACGCGGGCGCGGAGGAACGGGCGGCGACCGGGGCGGCGCGTGCGGCGGGCGTGGCGGGGGCGGACTCCCGCTCGTAGGCCCGGCTGGCGGCGGCCTCCGGCCGGGTGGCCGGGACCGTGGGGCCGAAGTGGCGTGCGGCGGGCGGTTTCTCCTGTCGCGTGGCGGACGGGACGTCGATGGGCGCGTCGGCGCGGACCTGGCCGCTGGTGCCGCTGTGACCGCCGCCGCTGCTGTCGCCGACGGACAGCGGATTGCCGGGCAGCAGCCCCGAGACCATCGCCACCGCGCCCATGGCCACGGCCGCGGAGGCGCCCAGCAGCCCGGTGCGCGCGGACGTCTTCGCCTTGGCCGGTGCGGTTGCCTTGGCCGCGGTTGCTTTGGCCGTCGTCTTGGCCGCGGTTGCCTTGGCGGCGACGGGGGCCGGGGCCGGCGCGGGGGGCTTGTGCTCCTTGGGGGCCCCCTCCGGTTTGAGGTCCTCGCGGGCGGCCGTGGCCCGGTGCGGGCTGCGGTGGCGCCCGGTGCCGGGGCGGCACTCCGGGGCCGGGGGGACCGCGATGGGGATCGGGACGGTGGGTGCTTCGGCGGGGTCGAGGTGTTCGGTCGTCCCGCTCGTCAGGGGGGCCCTGGCTGCCCGGGGGCCGGCTGCCGCTTCATCGGAGGTCAAGGGGGCAGAGCGTCGATGGCGACCCATCCGCTGCCTTCCTACGCGTTCGGCGTCTCGGTGCATCACTCGTACGGGGGAGTCTTTTCGAGCCGCGACTGTACGGCATGAAAGGAGGGGCCGAAGTGCTGCTTATCTAATTGGCCGGTTAGCGTGCAGACATGAACGACTGTGTTCGACTTACTGCCTGGGTTCGTGGTCATGTGCAGGGCGTCGGTTTTCGATGGTTCACCCGGGAGAATGCTCTGAGGATCGGCAGTCTGATCGGTTTCGCCTCGAACCTCGCGGACGGCCGGGTGCAGGTGGTGGCGGAGGGCCCGCGGGCGGAGTGCGAACAGCTGCTCGACTGGCTGCGGGACGGCGACACGCCCGGCCGCGTGGACGGCGTGACCGAGATCTGGGGCGTTCCGCGCGGGGGTTATGACGGCTTCGAGATCCGGTGACGAGGGCCGGGAGGAATGCGGAACGCGGCGGCGCGCAGGGCGCCGCCCTTCCCCTTCATATGCTTATGGCATATGCAGAGTCCGAGTATTGCCTGATGGTTGCCAAGAGGCCCCGGCCATGGAAGGCTGCCTCTCAACGGATGATCTCCACGCCCCTCCGGGCCCGGTCGGGGAAAGCGCCGCCATTCGGTAGCCGCGCACCCCGGGACGCCCGCCGATACGGGGTGTGATCGTGTTGACCGTCAAACCTTTTGGTGAGACTCTGGAAGCCCCGCGCACCTTAGCTGTTTGGCATTGAAACACGGCAGTAGCGATGGCAAGCACCGCGGGTGCGAATCCCTCACGACCCACACCGCTTAGGTCGGTCACTCAGTGTGGAGGACCATCCATCATGGCAAAGGCGCTTCTCGGTTACGTCGGCGGCTCCGACCCCCGAGTCCTCTCCGAGATGCGACGGCTTCAGCAGCGAGTCCAGGACCTGGAATCCGAGCTCATCCGGATGCAGGCCGAGAACGACGCGCTGTCTGCCGCCGCTCACCGTGGTGACTCGCTGCTCGACAGCATCGACGTATCCAAGGCGGAGCCTGCGCTCGCCTGACCCCGCGCCCCGCCCCGGGGCCCGGTCGGGCTGCAACGTCAGCCGCTCGAGAATCTGCAAGGGACGCCCCGGCGTCCCTTCGTCGTCTCGCGGTGCGGTCCCCTCGGCGTTTCCCCCGTCGTTCATCCGCGTTCTCCCCCCGTCCCACATCGCAACATGTGCCCTGCACGTTCCGGGGTGAAACCATGCCTCGGGCCGCGTCCGGCGGCGGCGCGCCAGAAGGTCCCACGGGCCGGGGACACGGCACCGCCGGACGGTAGAGTCCTTCCGCGTGCACCTCAAGAGCCTGACCCTGCGCGGGTTCAAATCCTTCGCCTCCGCCACGACCCTGCGCTTCGAGCCGGGCATCACCTGTGTCGTGGGGCCCAACGGCTCGGGCAAGTCCAACGTCGTGGACGCCCTGTCCTGGGTCATGGGCGAGCAGGGCGCGAAGTCGCTGCGCGGCGGCAAGATGGAGGACGTCATCTTCGCCGGGACGACCGGCCGGCCGCCGCTCGGCCGCGCCGAGGTCTCCCTCACCATCGACAACTCCGACGGCGCGCTGCCCATCGAGTACGCCGAGGTCACCATCACGCGGACGATGTTCCGCAACGGCGGCAGCGAGTACCAGATCAACGGCGACACCTGCCGCCTCCTGGACATCCAGGAGCTCCTCTCCGACTCCGGCATCGGCCGGGAGATGCACGTCATCGTCGGCCAGGGCCAGCTCGACTCCGTCCTGCACGCCGATCCGGCCGGCCGCCGTGCCTTCATCGAGGAGGCCGCCGGCGTCCTCAAGCACCGCAAGCGCAAGGAGAAGGCGCTCCGCAAGCTCGACGCGATGCGCGCCAACCTCGCCCGCGTCCAGGACCTCGGCGACGAGCTGCGCCGCCAGCTCAAGCCGCTGGGCCGGCAGGCCGCGGTGGCCCGGCGGGCCGCCGTCATCCAGGCCGACCTGCGCGACGCCCGGCTCCGCCTGCTCGCCGACGACCTGGTCACCCTGCGCGAGGCCCTGCGCGCCGAGATCGCCGACGAGGCCGCGCTCAAGAGCCGCCGGGACGCCGCCGAGGCCGGACTGCGCGCCGCCGCCCAGCGCGAGGCGGCCCTGGAACAGCAGGTCGAGGAGCTCACCCCGCGCCTGGCCGCCGCGCGGCAGACCTGGCACGAGCTCTCCCGGCTCACCGAGCGGGTGCGCGGCACCATCGGCCTCGCGGACGCCCGGGTCACCAGCGCCACCACCGCCCCCGACGAGGAGCGGCGCGGCCGCGACCCCGAGGACCTCGAACGCGAGGCGCGGCGGGTCCGCGAGCAGGAGGCCGAGCTGGAGGCCGCCCTGGAGGCCGCCGACCGGGCCCTGGAGGACACCTCCGCCCACCGCGCCGAGCTCGAACGCCGCCTGGCCGAGGAGGAGCGCCGGCTGCGCGACGCCGCCCGCGCCCTCGCGGACCGGCGCGAGGAGCTCGCCCGGCTGCACGGCCGGGTCACCGCCGCCCGCGGCCGGGTGGCCTCCGCCGAGGCGGAGACCGGCCGGCTGGCCGTCGCCCGCGACGAGGCCCGCGAGCGCGCGGCGGCCGCGCAGGCCGCGTACGAGCTCCAACGGGCCGAGACGGACGGCGCCGAGGAGGGCGACGCCGAGCTGGCCGGCCGCCTGGAGCGGGCCAAGGCCGGGCTGACGGCTGCCGACGCCGCGCTCACGGCCGCCCGCGAGGCGGCCACCGCCGCCGACCGGCAGCGCGCCGCCGTCACCGCCCGTCACGACGCCCTGGCCCTCGGGCTGCGCCGCAAGGACGGCACGGGCGCCCTGCTGTCGGCGAAGGAACGATTGGCCGGCCTCCTGGGCCCGGCCGCCGAGCTCCTCACCGTCGCCCCCGGACACGAACTCCCCGTAGCCGCAGCCCTCGGCGCGGCCGCCGACGGCGTCGCCGTCACGGGCCTCGCGCCCGCCGCCGAGGCGCTGCGCCTGCTCAAGAAGGAGGATGCCGGACGCGCCGTCCTGCTGCTGGGCGGCGCCCCCGAACCGGCCGCCGCCGACCGCCCCGGCGGCCTCCGGTACGCCGACGGCCTCGTGAGCGGCCCCGCGGACCTGCTGCCCGCCGTACGCAGGCTGCTGCGCGACGTCGTCGTCGTGGACACCCTGGAAGAGGCCGAGGAGACCGTCGCGGCCCACCCGGGGCTGACCGTCGTCACCGCCGAGGGCGACCTGCTCGCCGCCCACCTCGCGCAGGGCGGTTCCGGCGGAGCCCCCAGCCTGCTGGAGGTGCAGGCGGCCGTCGACGAGGCCGCGGCCGAGCTGGCCGAACTGGAGGGTCGCTGCGACGAGTTGACCGAGGGTCAGCGGAACGCGGCGGAGGAACGCGCCCGGTGCGCCGCGCTCGTCGAGGAGCTGTCCGCCCTGCGCAGCACCGCCGACCGCGAGAAGTCCCGCCTCGCGCAGGACCTCGGCCGGCTGGCCGGGCAGGCGCGCGCCGCGGCCGGCGAGGCCGAGCGGGCGGCGGCCGCGGCGGCCCGCGCCGAGGACGACCTGCTCCGGGCCGGCGAGGAGGCCGAGGAACTGGCCGCCCGGCTGGCCGCCGCCGAGGAGCTCGGTGACGAGGAGGCCCCGGCCGAGCCCGACACCTCCGTCCGCGACCGGCTCGCCGCCGACGGCGCCAACGCCCGGCAGACCGAGATGGAGGCGCGCCTCACGCTGCGGACGCACGAGGAACGGGTCAAGGCGCTCGCCGGCCGGGCGGACTCCCTGGACCGCGCGGCGCGCGCCGAACGGGAGGCGCGGGAGCGCGCCGAGCGGCGGCGCGCCCGGCTGCGCCACGAGGCGCGGGTCGCCCGCGCCGTCGCGGCCGGGGCCCGGCAGCTGCTGGCGCACGTCGAGGTCTCGCTGGTCCGCGCCGACGAGGAGCGGCAGGCCGTCGAGGCCGCGCGGGCCGGGCGGGAGGCCGAGCTGGCCGGCGGGCGCAACCGGGCCCGGGAGCTCAAGGCCGAGCTCGACAAGCTCACGGACTCGGTGCACCGGGGGGAGGTGCTGGGCGCCGAGAAGCGGCTGCGCATCGAGCAGTTGGAGGCGCGGGCGCTGGAGGAGTTCGGGATGGAACCCGGCGCGCTGGCCGCCGAGTACGGACCCGGCCAGCCCGTCCCGCCGGTGCCGCCCGCGGAGGGGGAGGAGCCGCGCGAGCCCGCCCCGGTGCCGTACGTCCGCGCCGAGCAGGAGAAGCGGCTGCGCGCCGCCGAGCGCGCGTACCAGCAGCTGGGCAAGGTCAACCCGCTGGCGCTGGAGGAGTTCGCGGCGCTGGAGGAGCGGCACAAGTTCCTCTCCGAGCAGCTGGAGGACCTCAAGAAGACCCGGGCCGACCTGCTTCAGGTCGTCAAGGACGTGGACCGCCGGGTG
Source organism: Streptomyces sp. AV19 (assembly GCF_015999245.1). Lineage (GTDB taxonomy): Bacteria > Actinomycetota > Actinomycetes > Streptomycetales > Streptomycetaceae > Streptomyces. The sequence continues at coordinate 414,209 of NZ_JAEAMR010000004.1, forward strand.
GAGGAGGTCTTCACGGCCGCCTACCGGGACACCGCCCGGGAGTTCGAGGGCGTCTTCTCCCGGCTCTTCCCCGGCGGCGAGGGACGGCTCGTCCTCACCGATCCCGACGACATGCTCGCCACCGGGGTGGACGTGGAGGCCCGGCCGCCGGGCAAGAAGGTCAAGCGGCTGTCCCTGCTGTCCGGCGGTGAGCGCTCGCTGACCGCCGTCGCCCTGCTGGTGGCCATCTTCAAGGCGCGGCCGAGCCCGTTCTACGTGATGGACGAGGTCGAGGCGGCGCTGGACGACACCAATCTCCAGCGGCTGATCCGGATCATGCGGGAGCTCCAGGAGAGTTCACAGCTGATCGTCATCACCCACCAGAAGCGGACGATGGAGGTCGCGGACGCGCTCTACGGCGTGTCCATGCAGGGCGACGGCGTCTCGAAGGTGATCAGCCAGCGGCTGCGGTGACCGCCGGGCGGGTGGGGCGGACGAGTCCGGGCGGGACCGGGCGGGTATTTCAAGATCGACTTCAAGTATTGAACCCAAACCCCCTCAATCCTCGAAGTTGGTTCTTCGTCACAAAGTATTGACTTCGCTAAATGAAGACATAGGGTCTGCTGCGTCGCTTATGCCTTCAACTGGTGGGCACTTGGATCTTGTGCCCCACTGGAAAAGGCCACCCCACACCTTCCCCGCAACGTCGCCGGGAACCCAGGAGTACACGTTGACCAGCACAGCGATGGCACAGGGGGCCGAGGGTCGCAAGGCCCAGCCGGACCACCTCGGCCACGTCATCTTCATCACCGCGGCCGCGGCCATGGGTGGCTTCCTCTTCGGCTACGACAGCTCCGTGATCAACGGCGCGGTCGAGGGCATCCGCGGGAAGTACGACATCGGTTCGGCCGCCCTCGCCCAGGTCATCGCCATCGCGCTGATCGGCTGCGCCATCGGCGCGGCGACCGCGGGCCGCCTCGCCGACCGGATCGGCCGCATCCGCGTGATGCAGATCTCGGCGACCCTCTTCACCATCAGCGCCGTCGGTTCCGCGCTGCCCTTCGCCCTGTGGGACCTGGCCTTCTGGCGCGTCCTCGGCGGCATCGCCATCGGCATGGCCTCCGTCATCGGCCCGGCCTACATCGCCGAGGTCTCGCCGCCCGCCTACCGCGGCCGCCTGGGCTCCTTCCAGCAGGCCGCGATCGTCGTCGGCATCGCGATCTCGCAGCTGGTCAACTGGGGCATCCTCAACCTCGCCGACGGCGACCAGCGCGGGAAGCTCCTGGGCATCGAGGCCTGGCAGCTGATGCTCGGCGTCATGGTCGTCCCGGCCGTCCTCTACGGCCTGCTCTCCTTCGTGATACCCGAGTCCCCGCGCTTCCTGATCTCCGTCGGCCGCACCGAGAAGGCCAAGGCCGTCCTCGCGGACGTCGAGGGCAAGGACATCGACCTCGACGCGCGCGTCGCCGAGATCGAGCACGCGATGCACAGCGAGCAGAAGTCCACGTTCAAGGACCTCATCGGCGGCAAGGCGGGCCTGCTGCCCATCGTCTGGGTCGGCATCGGCCTCTCCGTCTTCCAGCAACTGGTCGGCATCAACGTCGCCTTCTACTACTCGGCGACCCTGTGGCAGTCGGTGGGCATCGACCCGAGCGACTCGTTCCTCTACTCGTTCACCACGTCGATCATCAACATCGTCGGCACCGTGATCGCGATGATCTTCGTGGACCGGATCGGCCGCAAGCCGCTGGCCATCATCGGCTCCGCCGGTATGGCCGTCTCCCTCGCGCTCGAGGCCTGGGCCTTCTCCGCGCAGGCCGCGGACGGCTCCCTGCCGACCGCGCAGGGCACGGTGGCCCTGATCGCCGCCCACGCGTTCGTGCTCTTCTTCGCCCTGTCGTGGGGTGTCGTGGTCTGGGTCTTCCTCGGCGAGATGTTCCCGAACCGGATCCGCGCGGCGGCGCTGGGCGTCGCGGCGTCGGCCCAGTGGGTCGCGAACTGGGCGATCACGGCGAGCTTCCCGAGCCTGTCCGACTGGAACCTGTCGGGTACGTACATCATCTACACGGTCTTCGCCGTGCTCTCGATCCCCTTCGTGCTCAAGTACGTCAAGGAGACCAAGGGCAAGGCGTTGGAGGAGATGGGCTGACAACCCCCCGCCGCCCGTCTTCTCGAAGAGGCCGTCCCGCTGTGCGGGGCGGCCTCTTCGTTCGCGCACCCCTGCCGTGCCCCGCGCGTCCTACGATGAGCTGTGCTCTCCCTCGTCGTGGCACCCTGGCGGCGCGCTCCGGTGATCGCGCGGAACGCGGACGAACCGCACGACGCGGCCAGCACCATGAAGATGGCGGTGCTCGCGGCGCTGCTGCGCGGCGGCACGGACCTGGACCGCCGCGTCCCGGTCGTCAACCGGTTCGTCTCCGTGACCGGCGGCGACTACGCCAACGACCCCGCGCAGGACAGCGATCCGCGGCCCTGGGAACTGCTGGGCGGCACCGCGTCGCTGCGCTGGCTCGCCGGCCGGATGGTGACGCACTCCTCGAACCTGGCCACCAACCTCTGCCTGGCCGAGACGGGACACGAGGCCGTGGCCGAGGTGTGGCGGCGCGCCGGGGCCACCGGCAGCTCCAGCCCGCGCGGCATCGAGGACTACGCCGGCCGCGCGGCCGGCGTCCACAACCGGGTCACCGCCCGGGACCTGGTCCGGCTGCTGGAGTCGCTGGAGCCCGGCACGCTCGCGCTGCTGGAGCACAACGTCCACCGCGTCGACCTGGCCGCCGGGCTGCCGCCGGGCACCCGGCTCGCGGGCAAGAACGGCTGGTTCCCCGGGCTGCGGCACAGCGCCGCGGTGGTCCACCCGCCGGACACGGCGCCGTACACGATCGCCGTCTGCTACACCGGGCCGCTCGCCTCGGGCGACGACGTGCGCGACCCCGCCGCCCGGCTGCTGGCCCGGATCTCGGCCGCGGTCTGGCGCGGCCGGCCCGGCTCGGAGCGCTGACCGGCGGCGGTCATCAGGGCCTCGACGCCCGGACGGTTGAGCAGGTTGACGCGGATGTAGCCGGGAAAGCCGTCCAGTTCGAAGTACTTCGCGTCCAGGGCCAGGAACCAGCGGTGGGGCACCCGCGGCCGTGCGAACAGGAAGAAGCCGCTCTCGACGGGCATCCGCGCGGTGAGCGCGCCACTGGCGGTCAGCACCCGGTGGCTGTCGCGGATGTGCTCCACCAGCGCGCCGTTGCCCTCGCCGAGCATCAGGTCGGCCGCGCGACGGGCGAAGAGGCGGTCGGAAACCGCGACGTCGCCATGGAGGTTGAGGTGCAGCTCGGCCAACTCCTCCCGGAGCGCCGCGGGGACGAGCAGGTGGGCGCAGCGGTAGCCGTGGACCGAGAGGTATTTGGTGGGGCACACCAGGCGCAGGGTCCGGTCGGCGGGCAGGCGGGCGGATTCCTCGCGGCGCTCCCCGTCCCAGCGCATGTACTGGAAGGTGCCGTCGACGAACACCAGCGAACCCGTGGCCTCCTGCCACTCGGCGATCCGCCGCAGCACCTCGGCGGGGACCCGTCTGCCCGCGTACCAGACCGGGTCGGTGAGCACCAGCACGGTCCGTTCCGCGGGCAGCCGCAGGTCGAACTCCGGCTGGTGGGCATGGCCGTGGGCGACCCGGACCGGCTCGACGCCCATGCGCCTGAACAGGTAGGCGAGTTTGTAGTACACCGGGGCGATGTAGTGCACCCGCCGGCGGCCGGTCAGCAGGAGCCAGGTGGCGAAGGTGCCGAGGAGGGCGCTGGATCCGCCGCCGGGCAGCACCTGGCGCGGGGCGTAGTCCGCCCCGTCGTAACGCCGGTGCATTTCGGCGATCTTGGCGCGCAGTACGGCGTCTTCGTCCAGCGCCGAGTACCGGGCGATGTCCGCCAGCCTGCCGGGCGCGGCGTCGGCGAGCTCGCCGAGGTACTTCTCGACGAACGGGTGCCCGCCGTTGTAGTCGGAGACGAAGACCCGGGCGCCGGGCTGCTGCCGCTCCGCCTCGATCTGTTCGTGCCACTCCAGCATGCGGAACAACGATGGCGTCACGGGCATCCCCGCATTCACAGGCGGCTGTTGACGTCCCTCAGTGTCCTGGCCCGTCGGGGGCCCGGCAACCGGGCGTACACGCGAGCGCCCTCCGTACCGGAATCCGGACGGAGGGCGCTCGGTGCCGTGCGGGAGGAGCCGTTACGCGGCGGCCTTCTCGCGGTCCCGCGCCGGGGCCGCGTCCGGTGCCTCCGGCGCGGTCTCGCGCGGCGTCGGCAGGGCGGCCATCACCGCGGCCGAGATGACGATCGTCGCCGCCCAGCCCAGGCCGTACTTGCCGATGAACGTGGTCGCCAGCGGGCCGGAGAACCAGGCGCAGTCGGTGAAGCACAGGCCCGCGGCCAGGGCCACGGCCCAGGCCGTCATCGCCTGCCAGCAGAAGCCGCCGACGTACCAATAGCGGCTGGTGCGGCCGGTGTCCATCAGGCCCTCGGCGTCGTAGCGCACGGCGCGGGACCGGCGGCGGGCCATGTCCACGGAGTAGACGCCGATCCAGGCGGAGAAGGAGACCGCCAGCAGGATCAGGAAGGTGATGAAGGAGCTGAGGAAGCTCTTCGCCACCAGCATCAGCATCAGGCCGCCGACCAGCGAGATCATCGCGTTGATGCTGACCGCCGCGGCGCGCGGCAGCTTGACGCCCATGGTCTGGGCGGTGAAGCCGGCCGAGTACATCGAGAGGCTGTTGATCAGCAGCATGCCCACGATGGCGGTGATCAGGTACGGCACGGCCAGCCAGGTCGGCAGCAGGTCGCCGAGGAAGGAGACCGGGTCCTGGGCCTTGGCGAGGTCCGGGGTGGAGACGGCCATGACCGCGCCCATGAGGACCATCGGGACCATGACGATGCCCGCGCCCGAGACCGTCACGCCGACGATCTTCTTGCCGGAGGCGGCGTGCGGCAGGTAGCGCGCGAAGTCCGGACCGGTGGGGACCCAGCTGATGCCGCCCGCGGCGATGGTGCCGATGCCGGCGATCAGCATGGCCGTGGAGCCGGCCGGCTTGGAGAAGACGTCGTTCCAGTCGATGTCGACGATCAGGTAGCCGAGCACCAGGACGCTGAAGACGCCGAAGAGGTACGTGGACCACTTGTTGCAGACGTTCAGCGCCTTGCGGCCCATGCCGCTCACCAGGAACGTGCAGGCCACGAAGGCGAACAGCGTGACGACGATGAGCGCCGTGTTGCTGCCGATGCCGAAGAGCAGGTCGAGCACGGTCAGCACGGCGTACGCGCCGGTGACCGCGTTGATCGTCTCCCAGCCGAAGCGGGCGACCCACAGGATCGCGCCCGGGAAGAGGTTGCCGCGCACACCGAAGGTCGCGCGGGAGAGCATCGCGCCCGGCGCACCGCCCCACTTGCCGGAGACCGACAGGACGCCGACCAGACCGAAGGACACCGCCGCCGCGCACACCGCGACGATCAGCACCTGCCAGAAGTTCAGGGAGTTGAAGACGATCAGCGCCGCGCCCATGGTGAGCAGCAGCACGCTGATGTTGGCGGCGACCCAGGTGGGGAAGAGCTCCCGGACCCGGCCGTGCCGTTCGTGATCCGGTACGGGTTCGATGCCGCGGGTCTCGATGGCGCTTTCGGCGGCATCGACGCTGGACACGTTGGCGCCTTCGGCAGCGTTGTCCATGGTGGGGGCCATATCGGGGGCTCCGAGCGGGGTGTTGCAGGCGGGGCCTGGACAGAATGGGACGTTGGGACTCTACGCGCGTGGCATGAGCCTCGGCCATCGTACTTTGATCTAACTTTGGCCGGTTAGTGCCATTAGTCCTTGTGGCAACGCACAAATAGGGCCCAGTTCCGTGCACCTCGGCGCACTGCGGTCCTCGGCCACCGTGGTGTCCGATACTGGATGCGTTATGGAAATCGTCATCCTTGCCGTAGTCATCGCTGTGGTCGCGCTCGGCGCGATCAGCGGGCTCGTGGTGAGCAGCCGCAAGAAGAAGCAGCTGCCCCCGGCGCCGCCGAGCAGCCCGTCCGTCACCGCGCCGCCCGCCGAGCCCCACGTCGGCGAGGAGGCCGAGGCCCCGAGGGAAGAGAAGCGCCGCACCGTCGAGGAGGTGGAGCTGCCGCCGGCCGAGGCACCGGCCGCGGAGGAGCCCGTCGTCGAGCCGGAGGCCCCCGAGGCCCCGGCCGAGCCCGCGCTCGAGGTGCCCGAGCCCACCGCGGGCCGGCTCGTCCGGCTCCGGGCCCGCCTGTCGCGTTCGCAGAACTCCCTGGGCAAGGGGCTGCTGACCCTGCTGTCCCGCGAGCACCTCGACGAGGACACCTGGGAGGAGATCGAGGACACCCTGCTGACCGCCGACGTCGGCGTCGCCCCCACGCAGGAGCTGGTCGAGCGGCTGCGCGAGCGCGTGAAGGTGCTCGGCACCCGGACCCCCGAGGAGCTGCGCGACCTGCTCCGCGAGGAACTGCTCACGCTCATCGGCACGGACTTCGACCGCAGCGTGCACACCGAGCCCGGTGTCGGCACGAACGGCGAGGAGAAGCCCGGCGTCGTGATGGTCGTCGGCGTCAACGGCACCGGCAAGACCACCACCACCGGCAAGCTCGCCCGCGTCCTGGTCGCCGACGGCAAGTCCGTCGTCCTCGGCGCGGCGGACACCTTCCGCGCCGCGGCCGCCGACCAGCTGCAGACCTGGGGCGAGCGGGTGGGCGCCCGCACGGTCCGCGGCCCCGAGGGCGGCGACCCGGCGTCGATCGCCTTCGACGCGGTCAAGGAAGGCATCACGGAGAACGCGGACGTCGTCCTCATCGACACCGCCGGCCGGCTGCACACCAAGACCGGGCTCATGGACGAGCTCGGCAAGGTCAAGCGCGTCGTGGAGAAGCACGGCTCGGTGGACGAGGTGCTGCTGGTGCTGGACGCCACCACCGGGCAGAACGGCCTGGTGCAGGCCCGCGTCTTCGCCGAGGTCGTCAACATCACCGGCGTCGTCCTCACCAAGCTCGACGGCACCGCCAAGGGCGGCATCATCGTGGCCGTCCAGCGCGAACTGGGCGTGCCCGTGAAGCTGGTGGGCCTGGGCGAGGGGGCGGACGACCTCGCGCCGTTCGAGCCGGAGGCGTTCGTCGACGCGCTGATCGGGGACTGAGCGCACGCTCGCACAACGATGACGGGTCCTGTCGCAGGTGGGGTTGCGGCAGGACCCGTCGGCGTATGCGCGGACGTGAGGGGCGTACGGGTCAGGCGGTGCCCGAGCGGTGGCAGACGTAGGCGAGCGTGCCGAGCAACAGCCGGGCCTCCGGCGGCCGGTAGGCCGTGTCGAGGGCCGGCGGACGCAGCCAGCGCACCGGGCCGAGGCCCGCGAAGTCCGAGGGGGGTGCGGTGATGTGGTCGCCGGGGCCCAGGCCGTGCAGGTCGAGCCGGGCGTCGTCCCAGCCCATCCGGTAGAGCAGGCGGGGGAGTTCGGCGGCGGCGCCCGGGGCGACGAAGAACTGCGCGCGGCCGTGCGGGGTGAGGGTCACCGGGCCGAGCGGCAGGCCCATCCGCTCCAGCCGGGCCAGCGCGTGCCGCCCGGCCGCCTCCGCGACCTCCAGGACGTCGAACGAGCGCCCCACGGGCAGCAGTACGGCCGCGCCCGGCACCCGGGACCAGGCCGCCGTGGCCTCGTCCAGCGTGGCGCCCGCGGGGACCGAGGGGGCGAGGGGGAGCGGATGGGCGCCGGGGGACGGGCAGTCGGCGGCGCCGCACGAGCAGGTGATCCGCTGGCCGCCGCGCACGGCGTGGGCCCCGGGGGTCACATCCCAGCCCCAGAGCCCGGTGTATTCCGCGATGGTGGTCACGGATTCGGACGCGCGGCCCCGGCGCCGAGAGCCCGAACGCAGATCCCGGATGCCGCCGATTGTGAAGCCCATGCCCCCTCCAACGGGTCCTGTTCGCGGTTGGTTACGGGTCGGAGTTTCCCGGACACTTACGGTCGCGGACGACCTGCTTCACGACGGCGTGACGGTGTGCGGCAGGTGGCGTGACCTGCTGCGCGCGCCATGCCGCGCGACCGTCCGCCTCTTTTCCGCCGCCCCGTCCTCCGGTATCCGGTGTTCGTGTCAAGTCAATCGTGCCGAGAGCGCCGGGAGTTCATTCCTTGGGGTGGCGAATGGTGGCGATTACCGGGCCGCACTCGCGTCGGCCGTGATCGTAGGATTACTTTCGGTGTGTGGAGCGTGAGCGGAGGCCCCTCGGACGGGCCCGCGCCGCGACCACGTGACCGGCGCCCTGCGCCGGCGGTTACGTACACAGGCGGCCCGCGCACCGGAAGCGCGGGAGCGGACGGTCGGGATGGGGGCGTTCCAGTGGACGGCAGCGTCAGTGGCACCGGCGGTGCCGGTGGTTCGGCCGGGGCCGTGCGGCCCGGCGGTGACAAACCGGAGAAGCGCCCCAATGAGCAGCTCAACTCCTGGTTCCTGCGCAGCGGATGGTCCAAGGGCGAGCTGGCGCGCCAGGTGAACCGCCGCGCCCGGCAGCTCGGCGCCCACCACATCAGTACGGACACCTCCCGGGTGCGCCGCTGGCTCGACGGCGAGCAGCCCCGCGAGCCCATCCCCAAGATCCTCTCCGAGCTCTTCTCCGAACGGTTCGGCTGCGTCGTCGGCGTGGAGGACATCGGCCTGCGCGTCGCCCACCAGTCGCCGTCCGTCTCGGGCGTCGACCTGCCCTGGGCGGCCCCCCAAACCGTCGAGCTGATCAGCGAGTTCTCCCGCAGCGACCTGATGCTGGCCCGCCGCGGCTTCCTCGGCACCTCGCTCGCGCTCTCCGCCGGCCCCGCCCTCATCGAGCCCATGCAGCGCTGGCTGGTGCCGGGCCCGTCGGCCACCGGCGAGCCCCCGGCCGACGCGCTCGGTTCCCGCCGCGCCCGGCTCTCCAAGCCCGAGCTCGACCTCCTGGAGTCCACCACCCGGATGTTCCGCGCCTGGGACGCCCAGTGCGGCGGCGGGCTGCGCCGCAAGGCCGTGGTCGGCCAGCTCCACGAGGTCACCGACCTGCTCCAGGAGCCCCAGTCCGACGAGACGTCCAAGCGCCTGTTCAAGGTCGCGGCCGAACTGGCCGAGCTGGCGGGCTGGATGAGCTACGACATCGGCCTGCACCCCACCGCCCAGAAGTACTTCGTGCTGGCGCTGCACGCCGCCAAGGAGGCGGGCGACCGCCCCCTCGGCTCGTACATCCTCTCCAGCATGAGCCGCCAGATGATCCATCTCGGCCGCCCCGAGGACGCGTTGGAGCTCATCCACCTCGGGCAGTACGGATCGCGGGAGACGGCCACGCCCCGCACCCAGGCCATGTTGTATGCGATGGAAGGCCGCGCGTACGCGAGCATGGGCCAGCCCGCCAAGTGCAAACGAGCCGTGGGCATGGCCGAGGACTGCTTCTCCGACTGCACCGCCCGTGACACCGACCCCGACTGGATCAGCTTCTTCTCCGAGGCCGAGCTCAACGCGGAGAACGCCCACTCCTTCCGCGACCTCGCCTACGTCGCGGGCCGCAGCCCCACGTACGCCTCGCTCGCCCGCCCCAAGATGGAGCGGGCCGTCACCCTCTTCGAGGAGGACGGCGAGCACCAGCGCTCCTACGCCCTCAACCTCATCGGCCTGGCCACCGTGGATCTGATGGAGCGCGAGCCCGAGGTGTCCACGGCACGTCTGGGCAAGGCCCTCCGCATCGCCAAGCAGGTCCGCTCCGAGCGGGTCAACAACCGCCTCCGCAAGACCGCCGGCACCGCCCTGCGCGACTTCGGCGGCGTCGCCGAAGTGCGCGACCTGACCGAGCAGATGGCCCTCCACCTGCCGGAAACCGAGGCCGCCCACGCGGTGTGAGCCGCCGGGCTCCCTCCCGGCCCCCGATCCCGGCCGCGGCGACCCTCCCGTACAGCCCGACTCGGCTCCCCCACGCCGGTCACACCGGGCGGTCGCCGCGGCCGGCCCCGTGTTTTTCGGGGGAAGGGGCCCGGGGGCGGCAGGGACGCCGGGCGAGCGCCGTTCACCGTGCCGTAACACACGGGCCGGCTTCGTCACCGGCCCGAAACAGCCGTCTGTCCTGGCCGAAACCGCACTGCGTCAGCCTCGTGGCCACACACCGGCCCGCCACGGGCCCCTCGCGCACGGGGGCACGGGCCCCACCCGCGAGGAGACACGGTCGTGAATGCAGCGGACACCGCGTTCGTCCTGATCAGCGCCGCGCTCGTGATGCTGATGACGCCGGGCCTGGCCTTCTTCTACGGCGGCATGGTCCGGGTCAAGAGCGCCCTGAACATGCTGATGATGTCCTTCGTCTCGCTCGGCATCGTCACCGTGCTCTGGGTGCTCTTCGGCTACTCGCTCGCCTTCGGGGACGACATCGGCGGCGGCCTCCTCGGCAACCTGGACCACATCGGCCTCAAGGGCATCCGGCCCGACACCTTGACCGGCGGCACGGAGGGCATCCCGGTCTTCGCCTTCGCCCTCTTCCAGCTGATGTTCGCGGTCCTCACCCCCGCCCTGATGAGCGGCGCCCTCGCGGACCGGGTGAAGTTCGGCGCCTGGTGCCTGTTCGTCACCCTCTGGGTCACCGTCGTCTACTTCCCGGTCGCCCACTGGGTCTGGCAGCCCGGCGGCTGGCTCTTCAAACTCAAGGTGATCGACTTCGCCGGCGGCACGGCCGTCCACATCAACGCCGGCGTCGGGGCCCTCGCCGCCCTCCTCGTCGTCGGCAAGCGCATCGGCTTCCGCAGGGACCCCATGCGCCCCCACAGCCTCCCGCTGGTGATGCTCGGCGCCGCGCTGCTCTGGTTCGGCTGGTTCGGCTTCAACGCCGGCTCCGCGCTCGCCGCCAACGGCACCGCCGCCAACATGGCCCTCAACACCCAGGTCGCCACCGGCGCCGCCATGCTCGGCTGGCTCGCCTACGAACGCGTGCGGCACGGCGCGTTCACCACCCTCGGCGCCGCCTCCGGAGCCGTCGCCGGCCTCGTCGCCATCACCCCCTCCGGCGCCGCCGTGAACGCCTTCGGCGCCCTCCTCATCGGCATCGTCGCCGGAGCCGTCTGCTCCTGGGCCGTCGGCCTCAAGTTCCGGCTCGGCTACGACGATTCCCTCGACGTGATCGGCGTCCACCTCGTCGGCGGCCTCCTCGGCACCCTCCTCGTCGGCCTCCTCGCCACCGACGGGGTCGGCGGCGCCGTCCAGCTCGGCCGCCAGGCCGCCGGCGCCTTCGCCGTCCTCGCCTACTCCTTCACCGTCTCCTGGCTGCTCGCCAAGCTCGTGGACCGGACCATCGGCTTCCGGGCCACCGAGGACGACGAGATCGCCGGCCTCGACCGGGCCTTCCACGCCGAGACCGCCTACGACCACAGCGCCGTCGGCGGCACCACGGCCCCGCGCGACAACCAGGCGCCCCGCACCCCGCACGAAGCACCGCAGCACCACAAGAAGGTGGACGCATGAAGCTCGTCACCGCCGTCGTCAAACCGCACCGCGTCGACGACGTCAAGGAGGCCCTCCAGCGGTTCGGCATCCAGGGCCTGACCATCACCGAGGTCCAGGGGCACGGCCGCCAGCGCGGCCACACCGAGGTCTACCGCGGGGCCGAGTACCGCATCGACACCCTCCCCAAGTCCCGCATAGAGGTCCTCGTCGAGGACCAGGACGCCCCCGACGTCGTCGACGTCATCGTCACCGCCGCCCGCACCGGGAAGATCGGCGACGGCAAGGTCTGGGTCGTCCCCGTCGAGACGGTGGTCCGCGTCCGCACCGGCGAACGCGGACCCGACGCCCTGTGAACCGCCCGAGGAGGGAGCCGAGTTGACGCACACCGGCCTGCGCGCCACCGACACCGCCCCGGACGCCGGCGGCTACGCCGCGGCCCGGCTCCGCCTCCTCGGCGGGGCGGCACCCGCCGGGCCCGCGCTGCGCACCGCGCTCGCCCGCCTCACCGACGAGTGGCTCGGCGCCCTCCTCGGCCGCGCCCACGGCGTCGCCCTCGTCGCCGTCGGCGGCTACGGACGCGGCGAGCTGTCCCCCCGCAGCGACCTCGACCTCCTCCTGCTGCACCACCCCACCGCCGACCCCGGCCACGTCGCCGCCGTCGCCGACCGCGTCTGGTACCCCGTCTGGGACATGGGCCTCGCCCTCGACCACGCCGTGCGCACCCCCGCCGGGGCCCGCGCCACGGCCGGCGACGACCTCAAGGTCCACCTCGGCCTCCTCGACGCCCGCCACCTCGCCGGCGACCCCGCCCTCACCACCGCCCTGCGCACCACCGCCTACGCCGACTGGCGCGCCCAGGCCCCGCGCCGCCTGCCCGAACTGCGCGAACTGTGTGAGGAACGGGCCCGCCGCCAGGGCGAGTTGCGCTTCCTCCTCGAACCCGACCTCAAGGAGGCCCGCGGCGGCCTGCGGGACGCCACCGCGCTGCGCGCCGTCGCCGCCTCCTGGCTCGCCGACGCCCCCCGCCAGGGCCTGGACGAGGCCCGCATCCTGCTCCTCGACACCCGCGACGCCCTCCACCGCACCACCGGACGCGCCACCGACCGCCTGACCCTGCAGGAGCAGGACCAGGTCGCCGCCGCCCTCGGGCTCCCTGACGCCGACACCCTGCTGCGCCGCGTCTACCGGGCCGCCGCCACCGTCTCCCACTCCGGCGACGCGACCTGGCGCGAGGTCGGCCGCGTGCTGCGCTCCCGCTCGGGGCGGCCGCGGCTGCGCCGGGTGCTCGGGGGCCGGGGCGGGCGCGGGGGGTTCGTCGAGCCCGAGCGCGTGCCGCTCGCCGAGGGCGTCGTCGAGCAGGACGGCGAGGCGGTCCTCGCCCGGACCGCGCGGCCCGACCGGGACCCCGTCCTGCCGCTGCGCGCCGCGGCCGCGGCCGCGCGGGCAGGGCTGCCGCTGGCCACCCACACCGTGCGGCGGCTCAGGGGCGCCGGGCCGCTGCCCGAGCCGTGGCCCGCCGAGGCGCGCGAGCAGTTCGTCACCCTGCTCGGGGCCGGCGAGCCCACCGTCGCCGCCTGGGAGGCGCTGGAGGCGGAGGGCCTCGTCTCCCGGCTGCTGCCCGAGTGGGAGCGGGTGCGCCACCGGCCGCAGCGGAACGCCGTCCACCGGTGGACCGTGGACCGGCACCTGGTCGAGACCTGCGTCCGGGCCGCGGCCCTCGCCCGCCGCGTCGCCCGGCCCGACCTGCTCCTGGTCGCCGCCCTGCTGCACGACATCGGCAAGGGACACGATCAGGGCGATCACTCCGTCACCGGGGCGGCCGTCGCCCGCGACGTGACGCTGCGGATCGGCTTCGGCGACGGGGACGCGTCCGTCGTCGCCACGCTCGTCCGCCACCACCTGCTCCTCGTGGAGACCGCCACCCGGCGCGACCTCGACGACCCGGCGACGGTCCGCGCGGTCACCGACGCGGTCGCGGACGCGGAGACCCTGGAGTTGCTCCACGCCCTGACGGAGGCGGACGCGCTGGCCACCGGGCCGGCGGCGTGGAGCGCCTGGCGGGCGTCGCTCGTCGCGGACCTGGTGCGGCGGGCGGCGGCGGTGCTCGCCGGGGAGCCGGCCGCGGAGCGTGCGGTTCCGCCGCCGCCGACGCCCGCGCAGGAGCGCCTGGCGGCACGGACGCTGGCCTCGGGCGGCTTGGCCGTGGAGCTGTCCGCCGGCGCGGACGGTGCCGAGCTGCTGCTCGCCGTGCCCGACCAGCCGGGGGTGCTGCCGGCCGCGGCCGGGGTCCTCGCGCTGCACCGGCTCGCCGTGCGCACGGCCGACCTGCGGGCGGTGGACGGCTCCGTCCTGCTGCTGCGCTGGCGGGTCGCGGCGGAGTACGGGGAGCTGCCGGAGGCGGCCCGGCTGCGGAACGATCTCGTCCGGGCGCTGGACGGGTCGCTGGACGTCGCGGGGCGGCTGGCGGAGCGGGAGGCCGCGTACGCGGGCACGGGCACGGGCGCGGGCCGGCGCCGGGGCACCGTGCCGCCGCCCTCGGTGACGGTCGCGGAGGGCGGCTCGCGTTCCGCGACGGTGCTGGAGGTCCGGGCGGAGGACGGGCCCGGGCTGCTGCACCGGATCGGGCGGGCGCTGGAGGGCGCGGGGGTGTGGGTGCGGAGCGCGTATGTGTCGACGCTGGGCGGGAGCGTTGTGGACGCGTTCTATGTGACGGGGGTGGGAGGGGAGCCGCTGGGGGAGTCCGCGGCGGGGGAGGTCGCGGGGGCGGTGGAGCGGGCGCTGGTGGGGTAAGGGGGTTGTCCCCGCCCCGCCCTTTCACCGTTTCCTCCGGGGCTCCGCCCCGGGCCCGCAACGCGGCTCCGCCCCGGGCCCGCAACGCGGCTCCGCCGCGTTGACCCCTGGAACCGCGCTCCGCGCGGTGAGGCGGGGGCTCCGCCCCCTGCACCCCCGAAGCGCCCTGCGGGCGCTGTCCTCAAGCTCCCCGGAGGGGGCAACCCCCAGACGGGCTGAGTTGTGCGCCCGGGCTGAAAACCTCCCGCAGCCGATCCTCCCGCAGCCGATATACAGCCCGGGCGCGAAATCCAGCCCGTCTGGGGGTTGCCCCCTCCGGGGAGCTTGAGGACGAGCGGCGGAGCCGCGATACGGGGTCCGGGGCGGAGCCCCGAAGGGGGGCAGGGGGCGCAGCCCCGGGAGCGGACGCGAGGACGCGGCCCCGCAGCAGGCCAGGGCCGGCCCCGGAACAGGGGCCAGGGGTGCAGCCCCGATGGGGGCGCAGGGGGCGCAGCCCCCCGCTCACCGCGCGGAGCGCGGTTCCAGGGGTCCAGGGGGCGCAGCCCCCGGCCAACGCGGCGCAGCCGCGGTACGGGCCCCCGGGGGCGCCCCCGGGGGAACCGGGGAAGGGGGGGGGCGGGGGGAAACCCCCCCCCGCGGGCCAACGCTCACCCCCCCGCCCCCAACACCCCCCCCCCCGCCGCCC
>NZ_JAEAMR010000004.1:429230-480891 GCF_015999245.1 Streptomyces sp. AV19
GGGGGGGGGGGCGGCCCCCCCCCCCGGGGGGGGGGGGGGGGGGCCCCCCCCCCCCCCCCCGGGGGGGGGGGGGGTTCCGGGGGGCCGGGGGGCCCCCCCCCCCGCCCAACGCGGCGAAGCCGCGTTACGGGCCCCGGGGCTCGCCCCGGAGGAAACGGTGAAAGGGCGGGACAGGGGCTCCCTCCCTCGGCGGGTCCGGATACCCTGGAGGGCGATTCCCTCCCGCCCCCGACCCCGAGGACCGACGAGCGCCGTGTTCGACACCCTTTCCGATCGCCTCGCAGCGACCTTCAAGAACCTCCGAGGCAAGGGGCGCCTCAGCGAGGCGGACATCGACGCCACCGCTCGCGAGATCCGCATCGCCCTGCTGGAAGCGGACGTGGCCCTGCCGGTCGTCCGCGCCTTCATCAAGCAGGTGAAGGAGAGGGCCACGGGCGAAGAGGTCTCGCGCGCCCTCAACCCGGCGCAGCAGGTCGTCAAGATCGTCAACGACGAGCTCGTCGGCATCCTCGGCGGCGAGACCCGCCGCCTCCGCTTCGCCAAGACCGCCCCGACCGTCATCATGCTCGCCGGTCTCCAGGGTGCCGGTAAGACGACCCTCGCCGGAAAGCTCGGTCTCTGGCTGAAGAAGCAGGGGCACAGCCCGCTGCTCGTCGCCTGTGACCTCCAGCGCCCCAACGCCGTCAACCAGCTGAGCGTCGTCGCCGAGCGCGCCGGCGTCGCGGTCTACGCGCCGCAGCCGGGCAACGGCGTCGGCGACCCGGTCCAGGTCGCCAAGGACTCGATCGAGTACGCCAAGTCCAAGGTCCACGACATCGTCATCGTGGACACCGCCGGCCGCCTCGGCATCGACACCGAGATGATGCAGCAGGCCGCGGACATCAAGGCCGTCGTCACCCCGGACGAGACGCTGTTCGTCGTCGACGCCATGATCGGCCAGGACGCCGTCAACACCGCCGAGGCGTTCCGCGACGGCGTCGGCTTCGACGGCGTCGTGCTCTCGAAGCTCGACGGCGACGCCCGCGGCGGTGCCGCGCTCTCCATCGCGCACGTCACCGGCAAGCAGGTCATGTTCGCCTCCAACGGCGAGAAGCTGGACGACTTCGACGCGTTCCACCCGGACCGCATGGCGTCCCGCATCCTCGACATGGGCGACATGCTCACCCTGATCGAGAAGGCCGAGCAGACCTTCAGCCAGGCCGAGGCCGAGAAGATGGCGGCCAAACTGGCGAAGGGCCCCAAGGAGTTCACGCTCGACGACTTCCTGGCGCAGATGGAGCAGGTCCGGAAGATGGGCAGCATCTCCAAGCTGCTCGGCATGCTGCCCGGCATGGGGCAGATCAAGGACCAGATCAACAACCTCGACGAGCGCGACGTCGACCGCACCGCCGCGATCATCAAGTCGATGACCCCGGCCGAGCGCCAGGACCCGACGATCATCAACGGCTCGCGCCGGGCCCGCATCGCCAAGGGTTCGGGCGTGGACGTCAGCGTCGTCAAGCAGTTGGTCGAGCGGTTCTTCGACGCCCGCAAGATGATGTCGCGCATGGCCCAGGGCGGCGGCATGCCGGGAATGCCGGGCCTGCCCGGCATGGGCGGCGGCGCGGGCAAGAAGAAGAAGCAGCAGAAGCAGGGCAAGGGCAAGCGGCAGAGCGGCAACCCGATGAAGCGCAAGGCCGAGGAGGCGGCGGCCGCCGCCCGCCGCGAGGAGGCCGCGGCCAACCCGCTGGGCCTGCCCTCGGGTGATGACGCGAAGAAGTTCGAACTCCCCGACGAATTCAAGAAGTTCATGGGCTGAGACCCGTGGAAGGAAAGCCCCCGGCCCGCGGTCGGGGGCTTTTCGCTGTCCGACGCTACGTCACCCGGGCGACGAGATAGCGGAACACATTCGGCATCCACACCGTTCCGTCCCCGCGCAGATAGGGGTGGACGGCCTCGGTGAGTTCCTTGGACACCTGCTCCTGGTCGGTGGTGCGCGCCGCCGCGTCGAACGCCCCCGTGGACAGCAGGCCGCGGACCGCGCTGGCCAGATCGGCGTAGCCGTACGGGCAGGCCACCCGCCCCGAGCCGTCCGGCCGCAGGCCCGCCAGCCGGGCCAGGTCCTCCAGGTCGTCCCGCCCGTTGGGGCGCCAGTGGGCGGCGGTGGACATGGGATCGGCGAGCCGCGCCGCGACCCGCAGGGCGCCGGAGGCCGCGCAGCGCTCCGGCGGCCCCCAGCCGGCCAGGACGACGGGCGCTCCGCGCCGGGCCCGGGCGGCGGCCCGGGCGAGGGCGGCCGCCATGTCGCGCGTGGTGCCGTCCGCGCAGTAGAGCGGGTCGAAGGCGGTGACCAGGGTGAACGGCCGGTCGTCGGGGTCCGCGACGTCGTCGGGGCCGGTGCCGAGGCGGGCCGTCGCGGCGGCCGGGTGCGCCGCCAGCCGCTCCCGGGCGAGGTCGAGCCGGCGCTCGTCGGTGTCGACCCCGCTGACGCGGGCGCCGCGGGCGGCCGCCATCAGCAGGGCGAGGCCGGAGCCACAGCCCAGGCTCAGCAGCCGGGTGCCGGCGTCGACTTCGAGCCGCTCGTAGACCGCTTCGTAGAGCGGAACGAGCATGCGTTCCTGGATTTCCGCCCAGTCGCGGGCCCGCGACCGGGGCGGCGACGGGGACGGCCGCTGCCGTCGCACGAGCGTAGGTGTCATCGCATGCGCCCCAATCCGCCGAAATTCGGTGTCCTGGCCGAAGTGCCGCCCCCCACGTGCTGTCGTGCGCGCTGCCGAAACATCCCCCGGAGCCAGGGAACCCCGCATCCGCCCACGAGTCCAGGGGCCAGGCGCAGATACGTTCCCGTCCGCCCGCGATGGCATGTGCCGCCGCACACCGCATGAGATGGATACCCAGCCGCAAACCCTGAACGGGCCGGGAAGGCGGGGTTGCGCCAAGGACGATTCACACTCGGCGGGGCGGGGCCCGTACCATTCGCACCATGGCAAAGGCTCCCATTCTCACTCCGCAGGCGGAAGACTTCCCGCGCTGGTACCAGGACCTGATCAACAAGGCCGAACTGGCCGACAACGGCCCGGTGCGCGGCACCATGGTCATCCGCCCGTACGGGTACGGGCTGTGGGAGCGCATGCAGCAGGAGATGGACGCCCGGATCAAGGACGCGGGCGCCTCCAACGCGTACTTCCCGCTCTTCATCCCGCAGTCGTACCTGACGCGGGAGGCGGAGCACGTCGAGGGCTTCGCCCCCGAGCTCGCGGTCGTCACCCACGGTGGTGGCAAGGAGCTGGAGGAGCCGGTCGTCGTCCGGCCGACCTCCGAGACCATCATCAACGAGTACTTCTCCAAGTGGGTGCAGAGCTACCGCGACCTGCCCCTGCTGATCAACCAGTGGGCCAACGTGGTGCGTTGGGAGATGCGTCCGCGCGTCTTCCTGCGGACCAGCGAGTTCCTCTGGCAGGAGGGCCACACGGCGCACGCCACCTACGAGGACGCGCGCGACTACGCCGCGCGCATCCACCGCGACGTGTACTACGACTTCATGGTCAACGTCCTGGGCATCGACGTGGTGCTCGGCCGCAAGACGCCCAAGGAGCGCTTCGCGGGCGCGATCAACACCCTCACCCTCGAGGGCATGATGGGCGACGGCAAGGCGCTGCAGCTGGGCACCAGCCACGAGCTGGGCCAGAACTTCGCCAAGGCGTTCAACACCTCCTACCTGTCGAAGGACGGCAAGCAGGAGCTGGTCTGGCAGACCTCCTGGGGCGTCTCGACCCGCATGGTCGGCGGCCTGATCATGTCGCACGGCGACGACAAGGGCCTGCGCGTCCCGCCGCGCCTCGCGCCGGTCCAGGCCGTCGTCCTGGCGATCAAGGGCGACGAGGCCGTGCTCGCCAAGGTCCGGGAGATCGGCGACGTGCTCAAGGCCGCGGGCGTCCGCGTCCAGGTCGACGACCGCACCGACACCCCGTTCGGCCGCCGCGCGGTGGACTGGGAGCTCAAGGGCGTTCCGGTGCGCATCGAGATCGGCCCGCGCGACCTGGAGAACGGCACCGCGATGCTCGCCCGCCGCATCCCCGGCGGCAAGGAGCCGGTGCGCATCGACGAGCTGGCCGCGCTGCTCCCCAAGGTCCTGGAGGAGGACCAGGAGCTGCTGCTGCGCCAGACCCGCGAGCGCCGCGAGTCCCGCACCTCGGACGTGACCACGCCGGCGCAGGCCGCCGAGGCCGCGCTCGCCGGCGGCTGGGCGCGCATCCCGTGGGCGACGCTGGGCGCCGAGGGCGAGGCGAAGCTGGCCGAGCAGGCGGTGACGGTGCGCTGCCTGGTCACCGAGGACGGCGGAGTGCCGGACGCGGACGACGAGCCGGGCGCGATCGCGATCGTCGGCCGCTCGTACTGAGGCGGGACGGGCCCGGGGGTGCCCCGGGCCCGTTGCTGACCCATGAGTCAGGTTCGCCCCGGGTTGCCGGCGGCTGCTCGCATAGCGAGGGATACTGACTGGTACGTGCAAAATATTTGGGATGGCCCGGTATCGGAACACCGGGCCGTCCCCACTCGTTGTCACGACGTGAGCACGACACCACCTGTTCTCGCCGCAGAGCTGGCGCAGGCGTGGGCCGACATTCAGCGGTTCCACCCCGAGCTGCCGGATCTCGCCGCGCCCGAATCGTTGATCGGGGAGTCGTCGTCCGCGTGCGGCGCCGAGCTCTCCTTCGAAAGGCTGCTGCACGAGGCAGTGCACGGCATCGCGGCCGCCCGCGGTGTCCGGGACACCTCACGCGCCGGCCGCTACCACAATCGCCGGTTCCTGGCGATCGCCGAGGAACTGGGGCTCGACCACAGCGACGAGCCGCATCCCAGCAGCGGCTTCTCCCTGGTCGTGCTCACCCCGGAGGCGCGCAAGCGCTACCGTCCGACGATCGACAGACTCCAGCGCGCGCTCAAGGCGCACACGGTGGCCACCGCGGCCGACACCTCGCGCTCCTTCCGCGGCCCGGCCGCGCGGCACGGGTCCTCGGGCGGCGGGGTGCGGGTGAAGGCCGTGTGCGAGTGCGGGCGCAACGTCCGCGTCGTGCCGTCCGTGCTCGCCCAGGCGCCGATCATGTGCGGCGGCTGCGGCCAGCCGTTCCGCATCCCCGAGGCGATGTCCGTGGGGTGATCGAACCCGGGTCGGCGCGGTCCGGAGCGTGTGGCACAATAGGGGGCTGTACTCGACAGTCGCACAGGACCCCTCTCTCCTCCGGCTGACGCGTCCATCGGGCACCCCGAGTACCGCAACCCCACGTGGCATCCCGTTGTGCCCCACCACGTCAAGACCAGGAGACACCACTCCAGTGGCAGTCAAGATCAAGCTGAAGCGTCTGGGCAAGATCCGTTCGCCTCACTACCGCATCGTCGTCGCCGACTCCCGCACCCGCCGTGACGGCCGGGCCATCGAGGAGATCGGTCTGTACCACCCGGTGCAGAACCCCTCGCGCATCGAGGTCAACTCCGAGCGCGCGCAGTACTGGCTGAGCGTCGGCGCCCAGCCGACCGAGCCCGTCATGGCCATCCTGAAGGTCACCGGCGACTGGCAGAAGTTCAAGGGCCTGCCCGCCCCGGCCCCGATGCTCGTGGCCGAGCCGAAGGACAAGCGCGCCGCGTTCGAGGCGTTCACCAAGGCCCTCGAGGCCAACGAGGCGAAGGGTGAGGCCATCACCCCGAAGGCCAAGAAGTCGGAGAAGAAGGACGAGGCCGCCGAGGCTGCCGGGTCCGCCGAGTCGACCGAGGCCTGAGCATGCTTGAGGAGGCCCTTGAGCACTTGGTCAAGGGCATCGTCGACAACCCCGACGAGGTGCAGGTTGCCTCGCGCAACCTGCGCCGCGGGCGCGTGCTGGAAGTCCGGGTCCACCCGGACGACCTCGGCAAGGTGATCGGCCGCAACGGCCGCACCGCCCGCGCGCTGCGCACCGTCGTGGGCGCCATCGGCGGCCGTGGCATCCGGGTCGACCTCGTCGACGTGGACCAGGTCCGCTGACGAGCGGCAGAGCACCGGCACGGGCCGGGAAGGGTTCTCCTTCCCGGCCCGTTGTCGTCTGTACAGAGACAGTGAGAAGGAACGAATCGTGCAGCTCGTAGTGGGCAGGATCGGCCGGGCCCATGGCATCAAGGGTGAGGTCACCGTTGAGGTGCGGACGGACGAGCCCGAGCTGAGGCTGGGGCCCGGGGCCGTGCTGATGACGGATCCCGCGGGCCGGGGACCGCTGACCGTCGAGAGCGGCCGGGTGCACAGCGGGCGCCTGCTGCTGCGGTTCACCGGCGTCGCCGACCGCAACGCGGCCGAGGCGCTGCGCAACACCGTCCTGATCGCCGACGTGGACCCGGACGAGACGCCCGAGGACCCCGAGGAGTTCTACGACCACCAGCTGGTCGACCTGGACGTCGTCACCCTCGACGGCAAGTCCGTCGGACGGATCTCCGAGATCGCCCACCTGCCGTCCCAGGACCTGTTCATCGTGGAGCGGCCCGACGGCGGCGAGGTGATGATCCCCTTCGTCGAGGAGATCGTCACGGAGATCGACCTGGACGCACAGCGCGCGGTGATCGACCCGCCGCCCGGACTGCTCGACGCCGAGCGGGCCGAGGTCGCCGGGAGCCGCGACGAACAGGGCGGCAACTGATGCGCCTCGACGTCGTCACCATCTTCCCCGAGTACCTCGAACCGCTGAACGTCTCGCTCGTCGGCAAGGCCCGCGCCCGCGGGCAGCTCGACGTGCGCGTCCACGACCTGCGGAACTGGACGCACGACAAGCACAACACCGTCGACGACACCCCCTACGGCGGCGGCCCCGGCATGGTCATGAAGCCCGGCCCCTGGGGCGAGGCGCTCGATACGGTCATCGCCTCGGGCGAGGGCGAGCCCGTGATCGTCGTGCCGACCCCGAGCGGCAAGCCGTTCACCCAGGAGCTGGCCGTCGAGCTGTCCGCCAAGCCGTGGCTGGTCTTCACCCCGGCCCGCTACGAGGGCATCGACCGCCGGGTCATCGAGGAGTATGGCGAGCGGCTCGACGTCCGCGAGGTCTCGATCGGCGACTACGTGCTCGCCGGCGGCGAGGCGCCCGTCCTCGTCATGGTCGAGGCCATCGCCCGGCTGCTGCCCGGCGTGCTGGGCAACGCCGAGTCGCACCGCGACGACTCCTTCGCGCCGGGCGCCATGGCCGACCTGCTGGAGGGGCCCGTCTACACCAAGCCGCCCGAGTGGCGCGGCCGGGGCATCCCGGACGTGCTGCTCAGCGGCCACCACGGCAAGATCGCCCGGTGGCGCAGGGACCAGGCCTTCGAGCGCACGGACCGGAACCGGCCCGACCTGATCGAGCGCGCCGACCCGTCCTCCTTCGACAAGAAGGACCGCGAAATGCTCTCGATCCTGGGCTGGGCCCCGGGGCCGGACGGCCGATTTGGGCGTACCGGTCCGGCCGTGGAAGAATGAGCCGTTGTCCTGCGCCCGGCGCGCGCCCCTGCCACAGGGGGACCGACGTCCGCCGGGGGTGATGGGACATCCACCGATTTCCGTACGATTTCCGTCGATGACCTGTGGCATCGGCGAGGAAGGGACTCCCATGTCCTCTCTGCTCGACAACGTCAACGCCGCGTCGCTGCGCACCGACCTCCCGGCCTTCCGCCCGGGTGACACCGTCAACGTTCACGTCCGCGTGATCGAGGGCAACCGCTCCCGCATCCAGCAGTTCAAGGGTGTCGTCATCCGCCGCCAGGGCGCGGGCGTCAGCGAGACCTTCACGGTCCGCAAGGTCTCGTTCTCCGTCGGCGTCGAGCGCACCTTCCCGGTCCACAGCCCGATCTTCGAGAAGATCGAGCTCGTGACCCGCGGTGACGTCCGTCGCGCCAAGCTGTACTACCTCCGTGACCTGCGCGGCAAGGCCGCGAAGATCAAGGAGAAGCGCGACAACTGAAGTTCCGTCCGGCGTTCCGGCCGGGCCGGATAGGCTCTCGGCCCGATGGACACCGACGTACAGCTTCCGGAGCGCGACCGCTCGCCCGACCCCGTACCGGGGGAGGAGCGAGGGTCGCGCTCCTCGCGTTTTCCGCGTCTTCTGGGTTTCCCGCACCGGGCGTGGCGCTGGATCCGCGGCGGGGGACCGCTGCGCCGGGCGGGGACGCTGCTGGCCGCCTGGCTGGTCTGCGTGCTGCTGGTCAGCAGCTATGTGGTGCAGCCCTTTGTGATCCCGTCCGGCTCGATGGAGAACACGCTCCGGATCGGGGACCGGGTGCTGGTCAACAAGCTCGCCTACGGCTCCGGGGAGCAGCCGCGCCGCGGCGACGTGATCGTCTTCGACGGCACCGGCTCGTTCGTCCAGGACCCGCCGGCCGAGAACGCGGGGACCGCGCTGGTGCGCAAACTCGCCTCGTCCGTCGGCCTGATGGAGCCGGGGCCCACCCACTACGTCAAGCGCGTGGTGGGGGTCGGCGGTGACCGGGTGGTCTGCTGCGACCGCCGGGGGCGGCTCGCGGTCAACGGGCGGACCGTGACGGAGGATTACCTCTTCCCCGGGGACGCGGCGTCGCGGGTGCCCTTCGTCGCCGTGGTGCCCGAGGGGCGGCTGTGGGTGATGGGCGACCACCGCGGCGCGTCCAGCGACTCCCGCGACCACCTGGGGGAGCCCGGCGGCGGCATGGTCCCGGTGGACCGGGTCGTCGGCCGGGTGGACTGGATCGCCTGGCCGGTCGGCCGCTGGACCTCGCTGAAGCGGCCGGACGCCTTCGCGGACGTACCGGAGCCGCGGCCGGACGCCGCGCACGGCGGGGGGCCGAGTGGGGCACCGTAGCCGGGGCCGGCGGCGGGCGGGTTCCTCCGGCGGCGGGCCGGGCGTACCGCCGCCCGCCGGGCCGGGGGGACGGGCGGCCCGGCGGCGGGCCGACCGGCGGATCCGGCGGCGCCGGCGCCGGTCGGTGCTGAAGGAGGCGCCGGTGCTGCTGGGCGTGGCGCTGCTGATCGCCCTGGTGCTCAAGACCTTCCTCGTCCAGGCGTTCGTCATCCCGTCGGGATCGATGGAGCGGACGATCCGGGTGGGGGACCGGGTGCTGGTCGACAAGCTCACCCCGTGGTTCGGGGCCCGGCCGCACCGCGGTGACGTGGTGGTCTTCAAGGACCCGGGGAACTGGCTCGCGGACGAGGGGCCGGAGGCCGGGACGGAGCCGGCGGCGGTCCGGGAGGGCCGCCGGGCGCTGGCCTTCGTCGGTCTGCTGCCGTCCGCGGACGAACGCGACCTGATCAAGCGGGTGGCCGGGGTCGGCGGGGACCGGGTCGCGTGCTGCGACCGGGGCGGCAGGGTCACGGTCAACGGACGGCCGCTCGACGAGCCGTACGTCCATCCCGGGAATCCGCCCTCCGAGCTGCCGTTCGACGTCCGGGTGCCCGCCGGGCGGCTCTTCGTCCTGGGCGACCACCGCTCCGACTCGGCGGACTCGCGCTACCACCTGACCGACCCGGGGCACGGGACCGTCCCGGAGGAGCTGGTCGTCGGGCGGGCGATGGTGATCGCCTGGCCGGTGGGGCACTGGCGGGGGCTGACGGAGCCGGCCGCGTACGCGGCGGCCGGTGACGGACGATCCGGGGCAAAGCGGGGCACTCGTGGAGCAGGAGGAAGGATCCCGACCCCTGAGGAACTCCCGGTCGTTATGGAAGTGGCGGGCCTGCGCGGACGAGCGACAGGCGACAGCGCGGAGTGAGGAGTGGATGTGGGGGATGTGGCGGTCGGCGCCCGGTCCGGCCACGGAGAACCCGAGAAGCGCCCGGAGGGGGCCGGCGAGCCGGCCGCGGGCGGAGCGCCGGACGGACCCGTCTCTCCCGCGCCCCAGGAGTCCCCGGGCGGGACGCCGCCGGCCCCCGGCCCGGACCCGGCCCGTGCCGGAGCGCGGACCAGGAAGGCCGAGGAGCCCAAGAAGCAACGATCCTTCTGGAAGGAGCTGCCGATCCTCGTCGGCGTGGCCCTCGTCCTCGCCCTGGTCATCAAGACCTTCCTCGTCCAGGCGTTCTCCATCCCCTCCGAGTCCATGCAGGACACCCTGCAGAAGGGCGACCGGGTGCTGGTGGACAAGCTCACCCCGTGGTTCGGCTCCGAGCCCGAGCGCGGCGAGGTGGTCGTCTTCCACGACCCGGGCGACTGGCTGAAGGGGGCCCCGGCCGAGGAGTCCGGGCCGGTGTCGGGCGGCGTCCAGAAGGTGCTCAGCTTCATCGGCCTGATGCCCTCCGCCGAGGAGAAGGACCTGATCAAGCGGGTCATCGCGGTCGGCGGGGACACCGTGGAGTGCAAGGGCGGCACCAGCCCCGTCGTCGTCAACGGCAAGGCGCTCGACGAGCCGTACATCTTCCCCGGCGACACCCCGTGCAGCGACAAGCCCTTCGGCCCGGTCAAGATCCCCAAGGGGCGGCTGTGGGTGATGGGCGACCACCGGCAGAACTCGCTGGACTCGCGCTGGCACCAGGACGTCGACCAGGGCACGGTCGCCGTGGACGACGTCGTCGGCCGCGCGATCGTCGTCGCCTGGCCGGTGAACCGCTGGGCCACCCTGCCGGTGCCCGGCACCTTCGACCAGCCCGGGATCAACGCCGCGGCCGCCGCGGCCCCGCCGGTGCTGGGCCTGGCGGGCGCGGTCCCGCTCGTGCTGTGGCGCCGCCGCCGGCTGCTCGCGGCGCAGGCGTCCGCGGTGGGCCGGGGACGGGCCTCCGTACAGGGCTGACGCGGGTCAGTACCCCCGGGTAGGGTGCGACCGGGGTGTCCCGCGGCACCCGGACCGATCGGCTACGCGGTGGGGGACGGGCATGGGCGGAGCGCGACGCCGGGACGGCGGCCGCACGGGCAGGGTGCTGTCCGGGGCGGCTGTGGCCGTCGGCCTTGTGCTTTTCCTCGGCGGATTCCTGTGGGCGGCGCTCGCCTACCGGCCCTACACCGTGCCCACCGACTCGATGACGCCCACCATCGCCCGGGGCGCCCGGGTGCTCGCCGAGCGCGTCGACGGCGCCGAGGTGCACCGTGGTGACGTGGTCGTCTTCCGGAACGAGGTCTGGGGCGATGTCCCGATGATCAAGCGGGTGGTGGGCGTCGGCGGGGACACCGTCGCCTGCTGCGACCGGCGAGGACGGATCACGGTCAACGGCCGCCCGGTCGAGGAACCGTATCTTCAGGGCGCCGGCCCGGCCTCGCCCACCGGCTTCTCCGCCACCGTGCCGGGGGACCGGCTTTTTCTCCTCGGCGACCACCGCGCCGGCTCCGCGGACTCCCGCTCCCACCTCACCGAGGACCAGGGCGCGGTGCCGCGCGGCGCGGTGAGCGCCCGGGTGGAGGCCGTGGCCTGGCCCGCGAACGCCTGGGGCATGCTCGGCCGCCCGGGCTCCTTCGACGCCCTGCCCGGCGGCACCTCGCGGCCCGGCCCGCTCAAGTGGCTGGTGGCCTCCGTCGTCGCGGGCGCGGCGCTCGTCCTGGGCGGTGCGGCGTACGGGCCGCTGGCCCGGCTGCTGACACGGCGACAGGGGCGACAGGGCGGGGCGGTGGTCCCGCATGGCTGAGACGGGCGAGGTGAACCCGCTGCGCAGGGCGGCCCGGGTGGTCCTGCTCGACGACCGCGACCGCGTCCTGCTCCTGCACGGCTACGAGCCCGACGACCCGTCCTACACCTGGTGGTTCACCCCGGGCGGGGGACTGGAGGGCGATGAGGACTGGGAGGAGGCGGCACGCCGGGAACTCGCCGAGGAGACCGGTATCACACAGATCGAACTGGGTCCGCTGCTGTGGCGGCGCACCTGCTCCTTCCCCTTCGACGGACGCCAGTGGGACCAGGAGGAGTACTACTTCCTGGCCCGCACCCGCCAGACCGGCGTCTGGACCGGCGGGGAGACGGAGCTGGAGCGGCGCAGTGTCACAGGGCTGAGGTGGTGGAGCTGCGGGGAACTCCTGGCCACCCATGAGACGGTGTATCCGACCAGGCTCGCCGAGCTGCTGCGCACGCTGCTCGACGAGGGTCCCCCGCCAGTGCCGGTCCGCCTGGAGACGGAACGCGCCTGACGCACAATGGGGGGACGCACGGCTGAAGGGGAACATGCCATGAGCGCCGAGGACCTCGAGAAGTACGAGACCGAGATGGAGCTCAAGCTCTACCGGGAGTACCGCGACGTCGTCGGACTGTTCACATATGTGATCGAGACCGAGCGGCGGTTCTACCTCACCAACGACTACGAGATGCAGGTGCACTCGGTGCAGGGGGAGGTCTTCTTCGAGGTCTCGATGGCCGATGCCTGGGTCTGGGACATGTACCGGCCGGCGCGGTTCGTCAAGCAGGTCCGGGTGCTGACGTTCAAGGACGTCAACATCGAGGAGCTGAACAAGACCGATCTCGACCTTCCGGGTGGCTGAGTTCTCCACAACCGGCGAGTAGTCCACAGATCCGGGCCAAGATCCAAAACTTTCCCCGGGACGCGTCACAGTCGGTGCCGGAGGTGGTGCCGGATGAACGCGCGACGGGCGCTCGGGCGCTATGGGGAGGACCTGGCGGTACGCCGGCTGGCCGAGGCCGGGATGACGGTGCTGGCCCGCAACTGGCGGTGTCGCGAGGGCGAGATCGACGTCGTGGCGCTGGACGGCGACGCGCTGGTGGTCTGCGAGGTGAAGGCCCGCAGGGCCGGGCCGGGCGGACAGCCGGGGCCGTACGAGCATCCGATGGCCGCCGTCACGCCCGGCAAGGCCGAACGGCTGCGCCGGCTCGCCGCCCGCTGGCTGGAGCGGCACGGCGGGCCGCCCCCGGGCGGGGTCCGCATCGACGTGGTGGGCGTGCTCCTGCCCGGCCGGGGCGCGCCCGAGGTCCAGCACGTCAGGGGGGTGGCGTGATGGGCTTCGCCCGCACCTGCTCGGTGGCCCTGGTGGGGGTCGAGGGCGTGGTCGTCGAGGTCCAGGCCGATCTGGAGCCGGGCGTCGCCGCATTCACGCTGGTGGGTCTGCCGGACAAGAGCTTGTCGGAAAGCCGGGACCGGGTCCGTGCCGCGATCGTCAACTCCGGTGCGGAATGGCCCCAGAAGAAGCTCACCGTGGGGCTGAGCCCGGCCTCCGTCCCCAAGGGCGGCAGCGGCTTCGACCTCGCCGTCGCCTGTGCGGTCCTCAGCGCCGCGGAGCGCGTCGACCCGCGTGCGATCGCCGATCTGATGATGGTCGGGGAGCTGGGGCTGGACGGCCGGGTCCGCCCGGTCCGCGGCATCCTGCCCGCCGTGCTCGCGGCGGCCGACGCGGGATACCGGCAGGTCGTGGTTCCGGAGTGCAGCGCGGCGGAGGCGAAGCTCGTCCCCGGCGTCTCGGTGCTCGGCGTCCGCAGCCTGCGCCAGCTGATCGCGGTCCTCACGGACGAGCCCGTGCCGGAGGAGGAGCCGGTGGAGGCGGGCCGGCCCGATCCGCTGCTGGCCGGGCTGACCGTGCCCGGCGTCGGGGCGGGGCTTTCGTACGACGGCCATGCGCCGGATCTCGCCGAGGTCGCCGGCCAGCGCCGGGCCCGCCGGGCGCTGGAGGTCGCCGCCGCGGGACGGCACCACGTCTTCCTGCTCGGCCCGCCCGGGGCCGGCAAGACGCTGCTCGCCGAGCGGCTCCCCGGGCTGCTGCCGTCGCTCACCTCCGAGGAGTCCTTGGAGGTCACGGCCGTGCACTCGGTCGCCGGGACGCTGCCCGCCGGGCAGCCGCTGATCGACCGGCCGCCCTACTGCGCGCCCCACCACTCGGCCTCCATGGCCGCACTCATCGGCGGCGGTTCGGGCCTCCCGAGGCCGGGGGCCGTCTCGTTGGCCCATCGTGGAGTGCTTTTTCTGGATGAAGCACCGGAGTGTTCGCCGCGCGTTCTGGACGCCCTGCGCCAGCCCCTGGAGTCGGGGCAGGTGGTCGTGGCCCGCACCGGCGGGGTGATGCGGCTGCCCGCCAGGTTCCTGCTGGCGCTGGCCGCGAACCCCTGCCCGTGCGGCCGGCACGGCATCGGCGGCGACGGCTGCGAGTGCCCGCCGAGCACGGTGCGGCGCTACCAGGCCCGGCTCTCCGGCCCGTTGCTGGACCGGGTGGACCTGAGGGTGACCGTCGAGCCCGTGGCCCGGACCGAGCTGACCGCGGCCACCGGGCCCGCGGAGTCCACCGCGGAGGTCGCCGTCCGGGTCCGGGCCGCCCGCGAGCGGGCCGCCGCCCGTCTCGCGGACACCCCCTGGCGCACCAACAGCGACGTCCCCGGCCACGAACTGCGCACCCGCTGGCGCCCGGAGCCCGAGGCCCTCGCCGAGGCCGAACGCGACATGGAACGCGGCCTGCTGACGGCCCGCGGCCTTGACCGCGTCCTCCGCGTCGCCTGGACCCTGGCCGACCTTTCCGGCCGGGCCCGGCCGGGCGCCGAGGAGGTGCGCCACGCACTGGAGTTGCGCACGGGGGTGCGCAGGGGAGCTGTTGTGGCGGGGGCGTTGCTGTGAGGGGGGCGGGGGAGAGGCGGGCCCGGTGCGGTGCCCGGGCGGTGGGGGTGACGGGCGGGGCATGGGCGCGGCGGTCCGGCTCGGGGCCGGGGCGCGGGGGCGCGCGGGGCGGCATGGTTCCGGCCGGGTCCGATGCCTGGGGGGCGTCATGAGCGGGTGCGGGCCGGTGCCGGAGGAGGAGCGGCTGGCCCGGGCGGCCCTCACGCGGCTGACCGAGCCGGGGGACGAGCGGGTGGGGCGCTGGGTACGGGAGTTGGGGGCTGCCCGGCTCGTGCGCGGGCTCACGGGGGCGGGGCCGCCGCCCAAGGGGGCCCGTGCCGAGCGGCTCGCCGGGTGCAGGGCCCGGGCCGCGTCCCTGGACCCGGAGCGCGACCTCGCCACCGCCGCCCGGCTCGGCGCCCGGTTCGTCTGCCCCGGCGAGCCCGAGTGGCCGGGCCAGCTCGACGACCTGGGCGACGCCCGGCCGGTGGGGCTGTGGGTGCGCGGCCCGGCGGACCTGCGGCTGTGGGCGCTGCGGTCCGTCGCCGTGGTGGGCGCCCGGGCCTGTACGGACTACGGCTCGCACGTCGCGGCCATCCTCGGCGCCGGGCTCGCCGAGCGCGGCTGGGTCGTCGTCTCCGGCGCGGCGTTCGGAGTTGACGGCGCGGCCCACCGGGGGGCGCTGGCCGCCGGCGGGGCGACGATGGCGGTCCTGGCCTGCGGGGTGGACGTGCCCTACCCGCGCGGGCACGCGGAGTTGATCGCGCGGATCGCCGAACAGGGGGTTGTGCTGGCCGAGTTGCCGCCGGGCGGGCACCCGACGCGGAGCCGGTTCGTCCTGCGGAACCGCGTCATCGCCGCCCTGACGCGCGGCACGGTGGTCGTGGAGGCCGAGTACCGCAGCGGTTCGCTCGTCACGGCCCGCCGGGCGCGGGCCCTCGGCCGGCACACCATGGGCGTCCCCGGGCCGGTCACCTCGGGCCTCTCGGCGGGCGTGCACGAACTCCTGCGCGAGGGCGCCTGTCTGGTGACCGACGCCGACGAGGTCGCCGAACTGGTGGGCGAGATGGGCGAGCTGGCGCCCGAGCGCCGCGGGCCGGCCGTGCCCCGGGACCTGCTCGCGCCGGAGGCGGCCGCCGTGCTGGAAGCCGTCCCCGGCCCGGGCGGCGACATCGGGCGCATCGCCCTCAACGCCGGTCTGAGCAGGGACAGAACGCTCGGCAGGCTCTACGAACTGCACGGCCTCGGCTTCGTCGCGCGCCGGGGCGACCACTGGCGCCCTCTCGCCCCGGCGTCAACATCCGTCACCCCCAAGCCCCTCGGACGGCGCCCCACCGTGCGGCGAGGCGGTGCTTGACCTGGGGCGATCGGGTGAAAGGGTTAAGGCCATGACCGCGGAGGCCACCGGGCCCCGCGCGGGGGCGCCCCCATCGCCGGGCCCTGTACGGTCCCAGGACCCGGCAGCCGTCCGAGAGCACGAGCCGGCGGATCACGGCCGTGCGGACCGTAGGAATCCCGTCGCACACCGCGGTGCACCCGTCTCGCTACGCTACGGGATTCCGGCCCGCGGAGTGATCCTGTCGCACCTGATCCACGTCACAGCAGAACGGCTCAAGACGACGAATGCCCCAGCAACCCTCCGGATCGGACCGCGCGCCGGTACCCCCCGCGGCGCGCGGCGCATCCCGTCCGCCCGCGCCCGCGACGCTCGACGAACTGTGGCGCTCGTACAAGGCGTCGGGTGACGAAAGGCTGCGGGAGCAGCTGATCCTCCACTACTCGCCGTTGGTGAAGTACGTGGCGGGCCGGGTCAGTGTGGGGCTGCCGCCCAACGTCGAGCAGGCGGACTTCGTCTCCTCCGGGATCTTCGGACTGATCGACGCCATCGAGAAGTTCGACCCCGGGCGCTCCATCAAGTTCGAGACCTACGCGATCACCCGCATCCGCGGCGCGATGATCGACGAACTGCGGGCGCTGGACTGGATCCCGCGGTCCGTCCGGCAGAAGGCGCGGGCCGTCGAACGGGCCTACGCGTCGCTGGAGGCCACACTGCACCGCACGCCCTCCGAGGCGGAGGTGGCGGCCGAGATGGACATCGGGCTCGACGAACTCCACGCCGTCTTCAGCCAGTTGTCGCTGGCCAACGTGGTGGCCCTGGAAGAGCTGCTGCACGTCGGCGGCGAGGGCGGCGACCGGCTGAGCCTGATGGACACGCTGGAGGACACCGCGGCGGACGACCCGGTGGAGGTGGCCGAGGACCACGAACTGCGCCGGCTGCTCGCCCGGGCCATCAACACCCTCCCGGAGCGGGAGAAGACCGTCGTGACCCTCTACTACTACGAGGGCCTCACCCTCGCCGAGATCGGACAGGTGCTCGGCGTCACCGAGAGCCGCGTCAGCCAGATCCACACCAAGTCGGTGCTTCAGTTGCGGGCGAAACTGGCGGACGTGGGGCGCTGAGCAGCACCGGCCGGGTCGCTGAATCGTCCCTCCAGCGTCGTCCCGCCCCGCGCGGGTCCGTAAAGTGGGAGCGTGCCCAGGATTCGAGCGGCCTCAGTGGCCGAGCACCGGACGATGCAGCGCGGCGCCTTGCTGGACGCCGCCCGCTCCCTGCTGTCCGAGGGCGGGACGGAGGCGCTGACCTTCCCCGCCCTCGCCGAGCGCACCGGCCTGGCGCGGTCCTCCGTCTACGAGTACTTCCGTTCGCGCGCGGCCGTCGTCGAGGAACTGTGCGCGGTCGACTTCCCGGTCTGGGCGGCGGAGGTCGAGGACGCCATGAACCGGGCGGAGACGCCCGAGGCGAAGATCGAGGCGTACGTGCGACGGCAGCTGGCGCTCGTCGGCGACCGCCGGCACCGGGCCGTCGTCGCGATCTCGGCCGGCGAGCTCGACACGGGCGCCCGCGAGAAGATCCGGGCCGCGCACGGGGGGCTGGTCGCCCTGCTGGGCGAGGCGCTGGTGGCCCTCGGCCACGAGGAGCCGCGGCTGGTCGCGATGATGCTCCAGGGTGTCGTGGACGCGGCGGTGCGGCGGATCGAGCTGGGTGTGGAGGAGCCGGAGCGGGTCGCGGAGGCGGCGGTGGGGATGGCTTTGGGGGGCGTGCGGGGGTGAGGGGGTGGGGGTGTTTTTGCCCCCGGCCCGCCCTTTCACCGTTTCTTCCGGGGCAAGCCCCGGGCCCGGCACCGCGCTTCGCGCGGTGAGCGGGGGCTCCCGCCCCCTGCACCCCTTTTCGCGGCTGCGCCCTGGGCCCCCGACGCGGCTGCGCCCCGGACCCGCAACGCGGCTGCGCCCCGGGCCCGCGAAACGCGGCTCCGCCCGGGGCCCTGTGACGCGGCTGCAGCCCGGCCCTCCAAAATGCTGCAGCCTGACCTCCAAAAGCTGCGGCCTGACCTCCAAAACACGGCTCGCCCCGGCCGCCCAACGCGGCTGCGACTTGGACGCTCAATGCGGCCCGCTCGGCCCTCCAACGCGGCTGTGACCTGGACTTCCAATACGGCTCGCCCCCCGGCCCGCTACGTGGCTCCGCCCTGGCCCTGCGACGTGCTCCGCCCTGGCCCTGCGGCGCGGCTGCGATTTGGCCTCCCAAGCGGCTTGCCCAGCTCCCCATCGCGGCTCCGCCGCGTTCGTCCTCAAGTGCCGTGCGGGCTGGATTTCGCGCCCGGGCGCATGACTCAGCCCGTCCGGCGCTTGAGGACCTCCGCCCGGAGGGCGGACAGGGGTCCGGGGTCTCCCCCGGGAAACGGTGAAAGGGCGGGCCGGGGGAGGACCCACCAGCGGCAGCAGCCGGGACGGCCGGTGTCGGAGCAGGCGCAGCGGGTCCAGGTACTCCCGTCCCCGCAGCAGGCCCCAGTGCAGGCATCCCTCCGGGCAGTGGTGCGGCCCCGGCTCCAGCTCGCCCAGCAACGCACCCGCCGCCACCGTCTCGCCCCGGCGCACGCCGGCCCGTACCGGCTCGTACGTCGTGCGCAGCGGCGGATCCCCCGTCCCCGTGAGCTCCACGGTCACCACCCCGCGCCCCGCGATCGTCCCCACGAAGGAGACCGTGCCCGGCGCGGCCGCCCGGACCGGCGCCCCTGGCCCCGCGGCCAGGTCGACGCCGCGATGGCCCCGGGCCCACCGCACCGGTGGCGGCTCCCAGCCCCGCACCACCCGCGGCCGGCCGCCGTCCGTCCCCGTGACCGGCCAGGTCCGGCCGGGCGCGGGTGCCGGGCCCGCCGCCGCCGGCCACCCGCACCACAGGGCCAGCACGGCGCACACCACGATCACCACTCGTCGTCGCATGACGACCACCGTGGCCGACTCCCGCGTCCCGTGCGGATCTTGGTCCCGATCTGTGGATTACTCGCCGGTTGTGGACAAGGCCGTCACCCGGCCCTTCCCCGGTCCCGTACACTTCTCTTGGCGACCCGGGTGACCGGGTCGACTTCGCACGCCCCGCCACCGGCGCGTCAGACCCTTCCCGGGCAGCGCGGTGGCCGTGTCTCTCGGTCCGTGAGCGGCTCCTTCACCGGGGCGGTCCGCGGCGGACGCGCCGGGGCGTCAGGAGCGGCGGCCGCCCGGTCGCCGTGGAACCGAGTATCACAAGGAGCGCGGCCATGGCCGTCGTCACGATGCGGGAGCTGCTGGAGAGCGGCGTCCACTTCGGTCACCAGACCCGTCGTTGGAACCCGAAGATGAAGCGTTTCATCTTCACCGAGCGCAACGGCATCTACATCATCGACCTGCTCCAGTCGCTGTCGTACATCGACCGCGCCTACGAGTTCGTCAAGGAGACCGTCGCGCACGGCGGCTCCATCATGTTCGTCGGTACGAAGAAGCAGGCCCAGGAGGCCATCGCCGAGCAGGCGACCCGTGTCGGCATGCCCTACGTCAACCAGCGCTGGCTGGGCGGCATGCTCACCAACTTCTCGACCGTCTACAAGCGCCTGCAGCGCCTGAAGGAGCTCGAGCTCATCGACTTCGAGGATGTGGCCGCCTCCGGCCTCACCAAGAAGGAGCTCCTGGTCCTCTCCCGCGAGAAGGCCAAGCTGGAGAAGACCCTCGGCGGCATCCGCGAGATGCAGAAGGTCCCCAGCGCCGTCTGGATCGTGGACACCAAGAAGGAGCACATCGCCGTCGGTGAGGCGCGCAAGCTCCGCATCCCGGTCGTCGCGATCCTCGACACCAACTGCGACCCGGACGAGGTCGACTACAAGATCCCGGGCAACGACGACGCGATCCGCTCCGTCACCCTGCTCACCCGCGTCATCGCCGACGCCGTCGCCGAGGGCCTGATGTCCCGCTCCGGCGTGGCCGAGGCCGGCAAGGGCGACAAGGCCGCCGGCGAGCCGCTGGCCGAGTGGGAGCGCGACCTCCTCGAGGGCGAGAAGAAGGCGGACGAGGCTGCTCCGGCCGCCCCCGCCGCCGAGGCCGAGAAGCCGGCCGCCGAGGCCGAGAAGCCGGCCGCTGACGCCGAGCAGGCCTGATCCCAGGCCGTACCGACGGCGGGGTCGGGAGATCCTGATCCCGCCGTCGCCCGGTGGATCCACGGCCGGGTCCCGTCCGCTGGACGGGAGCCGGCCGTCGTGGTGACCTCAAGACGGACCAGCCCTGCCGGGTGCCGAGCGGCACGGCAGGGCGTAGTGCACAAGAAGGATTTCAACGATGGCGAACTTCACCGCCGCTGACGTCAAGGCTCTCCGTGAGAAGACCGGCGCCGGCATGATGGACTGCAAGAAGGCGCTCGACGAGGCCAATGGTGACCTCGAGAAGGCCATCGAGATCGTCCGCGTCAAGGGCCTCAAGGGCGTCGCCAAGCGCGAGAGCCGCACCACCGAGAACGGTGCCGTCGCCTCCGTCATCGCCGGCGACAACACCTCCGGTGTCATCGTCGAGCTGAAGTGCGAGACCGACTTCGTCGCCAAGGGCGAGAAGTTCGTGGCCGTCGCCGACGCCCTGGCCGCCCACATCGCCAAGTCCGCCCCGGCGGACCTGGAGGCCCTGCTCGCCTCCGAGATCGAGGCCGGCAAGACCGTCCAGGCGTTCATCGACGAGGCCAACGCCACCCTGGGCGAGAAGATCGTCGTGGACCGCTTCGCGTACTTCGCCGGCGGCTTCGTCTCCGTGTACATGCACCGCACCGCCGCGGACCTGCCCCCGCAGGTCGGCGTCCTGGTCGAGCTGGACAAGGAGAACGCCGAGGTCGCCAAGGACGTCGCGCAGCACATCGCCGCGTTCGCGCCGAAGTTCCTCTCCCGCGACGAGATCCCGGCCGAGGTCGTCGAGAACGAGCGCCGCATCGCCGAGGAGACCGCCCGAGCCGAGGGCAAGCCCGAGGCCGCGCTGCCGAAGATCGTCGAGGGCCGCGTCACCGGCTTCTTCAAGGAGTCGGTCCTGCTGGACCAGGCGTTCGCCAAGGACAACAAGAAGTCCGTCCAGAAGGTCCTGGACGAGGCCGGTGTCACGCTGAAGCGCTTCTCGCGCATCCGCGTCGGCGCCTGAGCCGCCCGGCAGGGCAGCGAACGACCGGCGACCCGCTAGGGTCGTACGCAGCCGACCGTCCACCGGCCGGCCGCTGATGTGACGAGGAGGCCATTGCCGCAGAGGGAACCGAAAGGACCCAACCGGCAGTGGCCTTCTTCGTATGTGCACGAGGAGAATTCCAATGAATCAGGGTGCGGACGCGCGCGAGGCCGCCGACGACACGAGCGCCGACCACGGGAAAACCCGCCGGTTCCTGCTGAAACTGTCAGGTGAGGCCTTCGCCGGTGGCGGAGGACTCGGTGTCGACCCCGATGTCGTGCACGCCATCGCCCGCGAGATCGCGGCCGTGGTCCGCGAGGGCTACGAGATCGCCGTGGTCATCGGCGGCGGCAACTTCTTCCGCGGCGCCGAGCTCCAGCAGCGCGGCATGGACCGGGCCCGCTCGGACTACATGGGCATGCTCGGCACCGTGATGAACTCCCTCGCCCTCCAGGACTTCCTGGTCAAGGAAGGCGTGGAGACCCGGGTCCAGACCGGCATCACCATGGGCCAGGTCGCCGAGCCGTTCATCCCGCTGCGCGCCGTGCGCCACCTGGAGAAGGGCCGCGTCGTGATCTTCGGCGCGGGTATGGGCATGCCCTACTTCTCCACCGACACCACCGCCGCCCAGCGCGCCCTGGAGATCCACGCCGAGGCGATCCTCATGGGCAAGAACGGCGTGGACGGGGTCTACGACTCGGACCCGAAGAAGAACCCGAACGCGGTCAAGTTCGACGCGCTCGAGTACGGCGAGGTGCTCTCCCGCGGCCTCAAGGTCGCCGACGCCACCGCCATCAGCCTGTGCATGGACAACAAGCTGCCGATCCTGGTGTTCGAGCTGCTCGCCGAGGGCAACATCGCCCGCGCCGTCAAGGGTGAGAAGATCGGCACGCTCGTGAGCGACCAGGGCACGCGGGACTGACACGCCCCGCAACCGTCCGCCGTGCCCCCGGGACCGTCCGCAGTCCCGGAACCGCCGGCGGACGGCAACTCCGGGCCGTGGGAAGACCTCGGCACGGGGATGGACAACCGCCTGCCGGTCGGACACCGTGCAGGAGAAGACGCGCGCAGGGGCGAGGCTCTGCTTACTGATAACACCAGGAGCAAGTGGTGATCGAAGAGATCCTCCTCGAAGCCGAGGAGAAGATGGAGAAGGCCGTTGTGGTCGCCAAGGAGGACTTCGCGGCGATCCGCACCGGGCGTGCGCACCCGGCGATGTTCAACAAGATCGTGGCGGACTACTACGGTGCGCTGACGCCCATCAACCAGCTGGCGTCGTTCTCGGTCCCCGAGCCGCGCATGGCCGTGGTGACCCCCTTCGACAAGAGCGCGCTGCGCAACATCGAGCAGGCCATCCGCGACTCGGACCTGGGTGTCAACCCGAGCAACGACGGCAACATCATCCGGGTGACCTTCCCCGAGCTCACCGAGGAGCGCCGCCGGGAGTTCATCAAGGTCGCCAAGGGCAAGGGCGAGGACGCGAAGGTGTCCATCCGCTCCATCCGCCGCAAGGCCAAGGACGCGCTGGACAAGCTCGTCAAGGACAAGGAGTCCGGCGAGGACGACGTGCGCCGCGCGGAGAAGGAGCTCGACGACACCACCGCGAAGTACGTGGCGCAGGTGGACGAGCTGCTCAAGCACAAGGAAGCCGAGCTGCTCGAGGTCTGATGAACGACGCATCCTGGGGAGCTCCGTCGCGCGCCGGGCAGTGGGGGGCCGCCGACGGGGTACCCCCGTTCCCGGCGGGTCCCGTGGGCGAAGCGGCCGTGGCGGCGCAGACTCGCCCCATGCCGATCGTGCCCGACGCGGGCGGAGACCAGGACGACCGTGACCAGGGGGCCACGCACCTCGGTGGCCCCCTGTTCCGCGACGAACGCGACCGAGGGGAGCCCGACATCCGGCCGCAGGAGCCCGCCGCCCCCCAGGCGCCCAAGGCGGGCAAGAAGAGCGCGGGACGCGACCTGCGTGCCGCGATAGGGGTGGGACTGGGCCTCGGCGCGGTCATCATCGCCTCGCTGTTCATCTACAAGCCCGTCTTCCTCGGCGTGATCGTGATCGCCGTGGTCGTCGGGCTGTGGGAGCTGACCTCGCGGCTCGCCGAGCGCAAGGGGATCAGGGCGCCCCTGGTGCCGCTGGCCATCGGCGGCGCGGCGATGACCGTCGCGGGGTACGTCAACGGCTCCGAGGGCGCGTTCGTCGCCATGGCCTTCACGGCGCTCGCCGTGCTGGTGTGGCGGATGACCGAGCCGCCGGACGACTACCTCAAGGACGTCACGGCGGGCATCTTCGCCGCGTTCTACGTGCCGTTCCTGGCCACCTTCGTGGCCCTGATGCTGGCCGCGGACGACGGTGCCTGGCGGGTGCTGACCTTCCTGATCCTCACGGTGGTCAGCGACACCGGGGCCTACGCGGTGGGCTGGCGCTTCGGCAGGCGCAAGCTCGCGCCGCGCATCAGCCCCGGCAAGACCCGCGAGGGCCTGGTCGGCGCGGTGCTGTTCGCCATGGTGGCGGGCGCGCTGTGCATGCGGTACCTGATCGACGGCGGGCAGTGGTGGCAGGGCCTGCTGCTGGGCCTGGCGGTCGCGGTCAGCGCCACGCTGGGCGACCTCGGCGAGTCGATGATCAAGCGCGACCTGGGCATCAAGGACATGGGCCGGCTGCTGCCGGGCCATGGCGGGATCATGGACCGGCTGGATTCGCTGCTGCCGACGGCTCCGGTGGTGTGGTTGTTGCTGGTGGCGTTCGTGGGCTCGGGCTGACGCGGGCGGGGCCGGGTCACGGCGCCACGCGGCCGTAGCCGCATATCGGGCGCGGTATGGACCCGCCGGCTTCGCTGCGGTGCCGACCACCCCGGTGGTCCGGCTGCCGCTGGTGGCCTTCGTAGGCGCCTGAGCTGCGTTTTTTCCCGAGCGGGGTCCGTCGTCCACAGGACGGCGGACCCCCTCCGCGCATCTGCGACACTGGATGCATCATGCCTAAGCCCGGAGAACTGACTTTCGTCGCCCCCCGCGGAGCCAAGAAGCCCCCGCGGCACCTCGCCGACCTCTCGCCCGCCGAGCGCAAGGAGGCCGTCGCCGCCATCGGCGAGAAGCCTTTCCGGGCGAAGCAGCTGTCCCAGCACTACTTCGCGCGGTACGCCCACGACCCGGCCCAGTGGACCGACATCCCGGCCGCGGCGCGCGAGAAGCTCGCCGGCGAGCTGCTGCCGGAGCTGATGACCGAGCTGCGCACCATCTCGTGCGACGACGACACCACCCGCAAGACCCTGTGGCGGCTGCACGACGGCAAGCTCGTGGAGTCCGTGCTGATGCGCTACCCGGACCGGGTCACCATGTGCATCAGCTCCCAGGCCGGCTGCGGCATGAACTGCCCGTTCTGCGCCACCGGCCAGGCCGGACTGGACCGCAACCTGTCCACCGCCGAGATCGTCCACCAGATCGTGGACGGCATGCGCGTCCTGCGCGACGGCGAGGTGCCCGGCGGCCCGGCGCGGCTGTCCAACATCGTCTTCATGGGCATGGGCGAGCCGCTGGCGAACTACAAGCGCGTCGTCGGCGCCATCCGCCGGCTGACCGACCCCGAGCCGGACGGCCTGGGCCTGTCGCAGCGCGGCATCACCGTCTCCACCGTCGGCCTGGTCCCGGCGATGCACCGCTTCGCCGACGAGGGCTTCAAGTGCCGCCTCGCGGTCTCGCTGCACGCCCCCGACGACGAGCTGCGCGACACCCTCGTCCCGGTCAACACCCGCTGGAAGGTCCGCGAGGTCCTGGACGCGGCCTGGGAGTACGCCGAGAAGTCCGGCCGCCGGATCTCCATCGAGTACGCGCTGATCCGCGACATCAACGACCAGGCGTGGCGCGGCGACCTGCTCGGCCGGCTCCTCAAGGGCCGCCGGGTGCACGTCAACCTCATCCCGCTCAACCCCACGCCGGGGTCGAAGTGGACGGCCTCGCGGCCGGAGGACGAGCGGGCGTTCGTCGAGGCGATCGCCGCGCACGGGGTGCCGGTGACCGTGCGGGACACGCGGGGCCAGGAGATCGACGGCGCGTGCGGCCAGCTGGCGGCGACCGAGCGCTGAGCGCCCGTTTTCCGCGCACTGATACGGTGCATTCGAATAAATGAACATTCCGACAGGGGAGCGCCTCGGCGCTGAGAGTGCGGCACGGCCCGCAGACCCTCGGACCTGATCCGGTTAGTACCGGCGTAGGGAGTCAGCACCACCATGAACACCACCCTCCGGCGTGCCCTGGGCGCGGCCGCCGTGGCCGCGCTCGCCCTCCCGGCGCTCGCCGCCTGCGGCGGCTCCGGCGGCTCGGACCGGGCCGACGGCGGCAAGACGGTCACCCTCGTCTCGCACGACTCGTTCCTCCCCTCGAAGCAGGTGCTCCAGGAGTTCACCAAGGAGACCGGCTACAAGGTCGAGGTGCTCAAGAGCGGGGACGCCGGGCGGGCGGTCAACCAGGCGATCCTGTCCAAGAGCCACCCGCAGGGCGACGTGTTCTTCGGCGTGGACAACACGCTGCTCTCCCGGGCGCTCGACAACGGGATCTTCGCCCCGTACGCGGCCAAGGGCCTGGACCGGGTGCCCGAGGATCTCCAACTCGACGCCTCCGGGCACCGGGTGACGCCCATGGACACCGGTGACGTCTGCGTCAACTACGACCGCGCCTACTTCGCGGACCACCAGCTGGCTCCGCCGAAGACCCTCGACGACCTGGTGAAGCCGGAGTACAAGGGCCTGCTGGTCACCGAGAACGCCGCGACCTCCTCGCCGGGGCTCGCCTTCCAGCTGGCGACCGTCGCCAAGTACGGCGACGACGGCTGGCAGGACTACTGGAAGAAGCTCAAGGACAACGGCGTCGAGGTCGTCGACGGCTGGGAGCAGGCCTACAACAACCGCTTCTCCGGCTCCGCCGCCGGCCGGAAGGCCAAGGGCGACCGGCCGCTCGTGGTCTCGTACGCCTCCAGCCCGCCCGCCGAGGTGCTGGGCCTGAAGGACAAGCCCAGGGAGGGCCCGACCGGCGTCGCGGCCGGCACCTGCTTCCGGCAGACCGAGTTCGCCGGGCTGCTCAAGGGCGCGAAGGACACCGAGGGCGGCAAGGCGCTGATCGACTTCATGCTGGGCAGGAAGTTCCAGGAGGACATGCCGCTCAGCATGTTCGTCCGGCCGGTGAACCGGGACGCGGCGCTGCCCGAGCTGTTCACCAAGTACGGCGCCACCGTCGACGCGCCGTACACACTCGCCCCCGAGAAGATCGCGAAGAACCGCGACCAGTGGGTCAAGGCATGGTCCTCGCTCGTCCTGAAGTAGCCGTCGAAGCAGCCGCGCCCAAGGCCCGTGGAGCCCGGCGGACGGCGGTCCGGCTGGGGCTGATGGCTCTGCCGCTCGCCTTCTTCGGGGTCTTCTTCGCCTATCCGGTCGCCGCGATCGTCTCGCGGGGCCTGACGGCGGACGGCCGCTGGCAGTTCGGCCGGATCGGCGAGGTGGTCACCGACCCGGCGACCGCGCACGTCCTGTGGTTCACCACCTGGCAGGCGGCCGCCTCCACGGCGCTCACGCTGGCGCTCGCGCTCCCCGGCGCGTACGTCTTCGCGCGCTTCGACTTCCCCGGCAAGGGGCTGCTGCGGGCGGTGGTCACCGTTCCGTTCGTCCTGCCGACCGTCGTGGCCGGCTCCGCGTTCCTGGCCCTTCTCGGGCGCGGCGGGCTGCTCGACGAACTGTGGGGCGTCCGCCTGGACACCACGGTCTGGGCGATCCTGCTCGCCCACGTCTTCTTCAACTACGCCGTCGTCGTACGGACCGTCGGCGGACTCTGGGGGCAGCTCGACCCCCGGCAGGAGGAGGCCGCGCGGGTGCTGGGCGCCGGGCGGTTCGCCGCCTGGCGCAGGGTGACGCTGCCCGCGCTCGCCCCGGCCGTGGCCGCAGCGGCGCTCATGGTCTTCCTGTTCACCTTCACCTCCTTCGGCACCGTGCAGATCCTCGGCGGACCGCGCTACGCCACGCTGGAGGTGGAGATCTACCAGCAGACCGCGGAGCTGCTCGACCTGCCGACGGCCGCGGTGCTCACCCTGGTGCAGTTCGCCGCCGTCGCCCTGCTGCTGCTGGTGCACGCCCGGACCGTGCGCCGGCGCGAGGCCACCCTGCGGCTGGTGGACGCGCGCCGCACGGCACGCCGGCCGCGCGGGGCGGCCCAATGGACGCTGCTGGCCGCCGTCCTGGCCGTCGTCGCGCTGCTGATCCTGCTGCCGCTCGTGGTGCTGGTGCTGCGCTCCTTCGACGGGCCCGACGGCTACGGCACCGTCTTCTACCGCGCGCTCGCCTCGGCCGGGGACAACGGCGGCACCTTCGTCGTCCCCCCGCTGGAGGCCATCGGCAACTCGGTCTCCTACGGCCTGGCCGCGACGGCCATCGCGGTCGTCGTCGGGGGACTGGCCGCG
Source organism: Streptomyces sp. AV19 (assembly GCF_015999245.1). GTDB lineage: Bacteria > Actinomycetota > Actinomycetes > Streptomycetales > Streptomycetaceae > Streptomyces. The sequence goes on from NZ_JAEAMR010000004.1 coordinate 456,607, forward strand.
GCCGCCCTCACCCGGCGCAAGGGTTTCCTGGTCCGCGGCTTCGACGCGCTGCTGATGCTGCCGCTGGGCACCTCGGCGGTGACCGTGGGCTTCGGCTTCCTCATCGCCCTCGACGAGCCGCCGCTGGACCTGCGGACCTCCTGGATCCTGGTGCCGCTCGCCCAGGCGCTGGTGGGCGTGCCGTTCGTCGTCCGCACCATGCTGCCCGTGCTGCGCGCGGTCGATCCGCGGCTGCGGGAGGCCGCGGCGGTGCTCGGCGCGTCCCCGCTGCGCGCCTGGCGGGAGGTGGACCTGCCGATGGTCGGACGGGCGCTGGCCGTCTCCGCGGGGTTCGCCTTCGCGGTCTCGCTGGGCGAGTTCGGGGCGACCGTCTTCATCGCCCGTCCCGACAGTCCCACGCTGCCCGTCGCCGTCGCCCGGCTGCTGGGCCGGCCCGGGGAGCTCAACTACGGGCAGGCGATGGCCCTCAGCACCGTCCTGATGCTGGTGTGCGCGGCGGCGCTGCTGGTTCTGGAGCGTGTGCGCACCGACCGTACGGGAGAGTTCTGATGTTGCGCCTGCGGGACGTCACCGTCCGCTTCGGCGACCGGGCGGCGCTGGACGCGGTGGACCTCGATGTCGCCGAGCACGAGACCGTGTGCGTGCTCGGCCCGAGCGGCAGCGGCAAGTCCACGCTGCTGCGGGTCGTCGCGGGGCTCCAGCCGGCGGACGGCGGGCGGGTGTTGCTGGCCGGCGAGGACCAGCGCGGGGTGCCGGTGCACCGGCGCGGCGTGGGGCTGATGTTCCAGGACCACCAGCTCTTCCCGCAGCGAGACGTGGCCGGGAACGTCGCCTTCGGGCTGCGCGCCCGGGGCGTCGGACGGGCGGAGGCCGAACGCACGGTGGCCGGACTGCTCGACCTCGTCGGCCTGCCGGGCGCCCAGCGGCGGGCCGTCGCGGCCCTGTCCGGCGGCGAGCAGCAGCGCGTGGCGCTGGCGCGGGCGCTGGCCCCGAGCCCGCGGCTGCTGATGCTGGACGAGCCGCTGGGGCAGCTCGACCGGAGCCTGCGCGAGCGGCTCGTCGTCGAACTCCGCTCGCTCTTCGGCCGGTTGGGCACCACGGTGCTGGCGGTGACCCATGACCAGGGGGAGGCCTTCGCGCTCGCCGACCGCGTCGTGATCATGCGGGACGGGAGGATCGCGCAGACGGGGACGCCGCTGGAGGTCTGGCGGCGGCCGGCGTCGGAATTCGTGGCCCGGTTCCTCGGGTTCGAGAACGTGGTCCGGGGGACGGTCGTCGGCGGGGTGGCCGACACGGTGTGGGGCAAGGTGCCGGTGCCGGCGGGAACGCCGGCGGGGGAGCGCTGGTTGTTGGTACGGCCCGGCGGGGTGCGGATCGTCCCAGAAGGGCTGCCGTGCGTCGTGGACGCCCGGACGTTCCGGGGCGACCATGTGGCGGTGTCGCTGCGGCCGGAGAACGGACCGGCGCTGGAGGCGACGTGTGCGCTGAGGGAGGCGCCGGAAGCGGGGGAGCGGGTGGAGGCCGTGTTCGCGGCGGAGGAAGTGGTGGTGCTGGGCGAGTGAGTTCTCCCCGCCCCGCCCTTTCACCGTTTCCCGGGGCTGCGCCCCGGCCCCCGCACCTGTTCGTCCTCAAACGCCGGACGGGCTGAATCAGCCCGTCCGGCACTCGGGTCAGGACGTCGGCGTCGGTGCCGGTTCCCGCTTCTCCTCCGTCGCCGTCGGCGTCACCCCGTGGCTGTCCGGCTCGCCGAACCACGCCACCGCGACCGCTCCCGCCACCGCCAGGACGAAGCCGAGCACCGCCATCCACGCGAAGCCCGCCCGCGACGCGTCGCCGAGCAGCAGTACGCCGATGATGCCGGGCAGGATCGTCTCGCCGACGACGAGCGCGGCGGTCGCGCCGTTGACCGAGCCGATCTGCAGGGCGACCGTGTGCAGGTACATGCCGACGACACCGGAGATGAGGATCGCGTAGAGCGCCGGGTCGGCCAGCAGGGCCGGCACGTCGAACGGGTCGATGCCGTCGAGGATGCGGACGCCGACGCCGATGGCGCCGAAGCCGAGGCCGGAGAGCAGACCGGCCAGGATGGCCGCCTTGGAGCCCATCACGCGGACGGCGATCGTGCCGCCGCCCATCAGCACGACGGAGATGATCAGCAGCCACCAGTGCGTGGAGCGCGCGGTCTCGCCGCCGCCCTCGTGACCGGCGGCCGTGGCCAGCAGGACGAGGGCGAAGCAGACGACGGCGATGGAACTCCACTCGGTCCGCTTGAGCCGGATGCCCAGCATCTTGACGCTGAGCAGCGCGGTGACGATGAGGTTGGCGCTGATGACCGTCTGGGAGAGGAAGAGCGGCAGCATGCGCGCGGCGAGCGCGCCGAGGCCGAAGCCCAGGAAGTCCAGGACCGTACCGACCATGAACTCCCAGGTGACGGCCGCCTTGGCGGTCGACGACAGGCTCGGGCCGCCGTGCTGCGTCACCCCGCCGGTGCTCGCCTTCGCGGCCTCCTGGAGGGCCGATTTGCGGGATCCCACGGCCTGCAGGACGGATCCTGTGCCGTAACACGCCGAGGCCGCGACAGCCGTGAGAAGGCCGATGATCACCAATAGCTCCGTTCGCCTGATTGAGCGCTGCTCCTGATCCAGACGTAGGAAGCGGCCCCGAAGTTGCCTCGGGTCAAGAAGTGGTCAAGGAATTGACGAAGAAAAGGGCGCGCGGTGCGTTCCGCGCGCCCCTGATGCCCCCTCAGCCGCCGCCGGTGCCCCCTCGGCCGTCACCGCAGCAGCGGCAGCGCCGTCAGCTCGGCGATCACCCAGGTGAGCGGCGCCAGCACGGAGACCAGCACCGTGGCCCGCACGGCCGCCGCCCCGCGCAGCAGCGAGGCGGGGATGCCCAGCCGCAGCAGCGCCGTCGTGGTCTCGGACCGGACCTGCCGGGCGTCCAGCGCGGCCGTGATCGCGGTGGCCGTCACACAGGCCATGACCACGGCCGCCCCCAGCCCGGTGAGCGGACCGAACGGCTGGGGGCCCGAGGGCTCCCAGGCCGCGCCGTAGAGCTCGGCGGCGGCGAGCGCCCCGGAGGCGACCGCGCACAGCACGCCCAGCGGGCGCCCGATGCGCGTGGCGGTGTCCTGGAGCATCCGCCCGGCCAGCAGCCGCATCGGCCCCGGCCGCCCGGCGGCCACGGCCACCCCGCACCAGTAGGTCAGCCCCGGCCCGGACAGCACCAGGCCCAGGGAGGCCAGCAGCCACCCGCCCAGCAGCCCGGGGGAGGCGGCGCCGTCCCGGCCCGGCAGCGCGAGCAGGCGGTCCGGCTCGGGGGCGGGCGCGTGCCCGACGTACGCCTCCAGGGCCAGGCCCGTCGCGATGATCGCCACGCCCCAGGGCAGGCCGGCGTACGAGGGCCGGGCGGGGACCGGCAGGGCCGGGGCGGGGGTGTCGTCCTTGGAGTGCGCGCCGCGCCGGCGCGCCTCGCGCGGACGCAGGACGAGGGCGCAGGTGGCGGCGCCCACGGCGGGCAGCAGCCCGAGGAGCGTCAGCGTCCCGGCCCACGGCAGCGCGTGGCCGCCGTCCAGCAGCTTCCTCGCGGCACCGCTCAGCGGCGTCCCGCCGAGGTCGCCGCGCAGCTCCAGGTAGACCAGGAGCGCGGCGCCGCTGCCCACGGCGCACGTCAGGGCCGTCGAGCCGGCCGCGAGCAGCGAGAGCCGCACCGGCCCCAGCCCCAGCGCGTCCAGCCCGTCGCGGGGCCGGGTGGCCGGGTCGGTGCGGGCCACGGCCAGGGCGAACTGCACGGCCGCCGCGAACGGCACCGCGCACCACAGCAGCCGGACGACCGACTCCTGGGGCCGCGCCGGGTGCGTCACCGCGTACCCGAGCGAGCACAGCAGCAGGAAGCCGACCCCCGCCGCGGCGGCCGTGACCAGCACGCGCCGCAGCAGGACGAGCGGGTGCGCGCCGCGGGCTAGGCGGAGACTGAGCACGCGGCCCTGCCCTCCCCGCCGGGCGCGTCCGGTGCGGGGATGGCGCCGCCCCGGCGGCCGTCGGCGAGGCCGACCGCGCGGTCGGCGAGGGCGGCGCTCTCGTCGTCCAGCGTCGCCAGGACGACGGTGATCTGGTGCGACCGGGCCGCCGTCGTGAGGGTCCGCAGCACCTGCGCCCGGTCGGCGCTGTGCAGCGGCGCGGCCGGGTCGTCCGCGAAGACCACGGTGGGCTCGCAGGCCAGGGCGCGGGCGATGGCGATGCGCTGGCACTGCGCCCGGGAGAGCGCGTCCGGCCGCTTGCGGGCGCAGTCGCCGACGTCCAGGCGCTCCAGCCACTCCGCCGCGGCCTGCTTGGCCGCGCGGTGGCCGGTGCCGCGCACCAGCAACGGCAGGGCCGCGTTCTCCCAGCCCGTCAGCTCCGGGACGAGGTGCGGCGTGCTGTCGATCCAGCCGAACCGCTCGCGGCGCAGCCGTTCGCGCGCCGGACGGGAGAGGGTGTGCACGGGCGCGCTGTTGAACCAGACCTCGCCCGCCTCCGGCACGAGCTGGCCGGAGAGGCACTTCAGGAGCGTGGTCTTCCCCGCCCCGCGCGGCCCGGTGACCGCGAGGACCTCGCCTTCGGGGACACCGATGGAGACGCCTGCGAGGGCGGGGGAACCGTTGTAGGAATAGTGCAGGCCGCGTGCCCAGAGCACGTCGTTGTCCGGCGGGGCCACCATTTCGAGCACACCTCTGGTCGCTGGAGGGTCCGTTCCCCTGTCCGGGTGAACGAACCGGGGGCCGTTGGGTCACTGGCACCGTACGGAACGGGGATCATGGCCCCGCCCCAGGCTCGGCGCGCAAGTGCCCCACTTTCCTCCCATCGGGCTCATCGCGCGAGGGTGCGAAGAGGGTGCGAAGGGGCGGGAAGCTGCCGATGGGTGGGGGCGGACATCCGGAGCACGGCCGGGAGCACCACCACGGACGGGCCCCGCGCGCCCAGCGCGTCCGCCGGATCCGCGCCCAGCCGCTCCGGCGAACTGCGCACGGCCGGGACGCCGAACGACTCGGCGAGGGCGACGAAGTCCGGCCGGGCCGGCTCGGTGCGGGACGCCTCGCCGAAGGCGTCGGTCATGTACTCCCGCAGGATGCCGTAGCCGCCGTCGTCGACGATCAGCCAGGTGACCGGCAGCCCGTACTGCCGGGCGGTGGCCGGTTCGGCGATCGAGTACATCGCCCCGCCGTCGCCGGAGACCGCCAGGACCGGACGGGCCCGGTCGGCCGCGGCGGCGCCGAGGGCGGCCGGGAAGGCGTAGCCGGGCCCGCCGGCGTCCTGGGCGGAGTGGAAGGGGCCGGAGCGCGGGTCGAAGGCGGACCAGGCCCAGTAGCCGAGGATCGTCATGTCCCAGAAGCTCGGGGCGTCGTCGGGGAGGGCGGCCCGGACGGCGGCCGGCACCTCCTGTTCCACGTCCAGGCCCTGCGCGGCGATGCGGGCGCCGACGCGTTCCAGCAGCGCGCGGGCGCGGTCCGCGCCGTCGCCCGGGGTGCGCGCCGTGACGGCCGCCGCCGGCGCCTCCCGGGCGGGGCGCGCGTCGGCGTGGAGGGCGAGGGCGGGGTGGTCGGCCTCCAGTTCGCCGAGGCCGGCCTCGACCTGGACGAGCCGGCCGCGCGGGGCGAACGTGTGGTAGTCGGAGGAGAGTTCGCCGAGTCCTGAGCCGGCGACCAGCAGCACGCCGACGTCCTCCGGGAACGCCGTGGTGTGCCGGTCCTCCAGCCACGACCGCAGGGACAGAGGGTGTTCCCAGGGGGAGGCGCCCTTGCCGCCGAAGGTGGTGGCCACCGGGGCGTCCAGCTTCTCGGCGAGCGCCCGGAGCGCGTCCCGGGCGCACGACGCCGTCGGCCAGGACCGCCGGCCGCCGGGCCGCGTCCAGCAGCGCCGCGGCCTCCCGGGTCAGCTCCGGCCGGGACCGCCGCGTCCGTCGGCCGGGTCGCCGCGCCGGTCGCGGCATGGGCGGCGAGCGACGCCGAAAGCCCGTACAGGATCGGTTCGTTGGCCAGGATGCCGTACGTGGCCAACGGCGCCACGACCGTCACCCCGCCCGCCGCGACGGTGCCGGCGCTCCCGCCCCGGTGCCGCGCCGCCACACGCCACAGGAGCCCTCCGAGGGCCGGTGCCGGCCGAGGGGCGAACTGGCCTGCCGGGCACGCCTGTTGCGCAGGGTGTGCCGAATGCGCGCCAGGACCCCGCGCACCGCCGACGAGGCGCGCGGGGCCCTGGCCCGAGGGGGCGTCAGATCTTGGTCCAGGCCTCCGTCAGGACGCCGCGGACGATCTGCTCGATCTCGTCGAAGGTGTCCTGGCCGGAGATCAGCGGCGGCGCGAGCTGGATGACCGGGTCGCCGCGGTCGTCGGCCCGGCAGTACAGCCCGTTCTCGAAGAGCTCCTTGGACACGAAGCCGTAGAGCAGCCGCTCGCACTCCTCCGGTGTGAACGACTCCTTGGTGGCCTTGTCCTTGACCAGCTCGATGCCGTAGAAGAACCCGTTGCCGCGGACGTCGCCGACGATGGGCAGGTCGTGCAGCCGGCGCAGGGTGTCCAGGAACGCCGACTCGTTGTCCAGGACGTGCTGGTTGAGGCCCTCGCGCTCGAAGATGTCGAGGTTGGCGAGCGCGACCGCGGCCGAGACCGGGTGGCCGCCGAAGGTGTAGCCGTGCAGGAAGGTGTTCTTCCCCTTGAAGAACGGCTCGGCGATCCGGTCGGAGACGACGGCGGCGCCGATCGGGGAGTAGCCCGAGGTCATGCCCTTGGCGCAGGTGATGATGTCCGGGACGTAGCCGAACTTGTCGCAGGCGAACATCGTGCCGAGCCGGCCGAAGGCGCAGATGACCTCGTCCGAGACCAGCAGCACGTCGTAGGTGTCGCAGATCTCGCGGACCCGCTGGAAGTAGCCGGGCGGCGGCGGGAAGCAGCCGCCCGCGTTCTGCACGGGCTCCAGGAAGACGGCGGCGACGGTGTCCGGACCCTCGAAGAGGATCTGCTGCTCGATCTGGTCGGCGGCCCAGCGGCCGAACGCCTCCGGGTCGTCCCCGTGGATCGGCGCGCGGTAGAAGTTGGTGTTGGGCACCTTGTACGCGCCGGGGACCAGGGGCTCGAACGGGGCCTTGAGCGCGGGGAGTCCGGTGATGGCCAGGGCGCCCTGCGGGGTGCCGTGGTAGGCGACGGCCCGCGATATCACCTTGTACTTGGCGGGGTTGCCGGTGAGCTTGTGGTACTGCTTGGCCAGCTTCCAGGCGGTCTCGACGGCCTCGCCGCCGCCCGTGGTGAAGAAGACCTTGTTGAGGTCGCCGGGCGCGTGGTGGGCCAGCCGCTCGGCGAGTTCGATCGCCTTGGGGTGGGCGTAGCTCCACACCGGGAAGAAGGCCAGCTCCTGCGCCTGCTTGTGGGCGGCCTCCGCCAGCTCGGCGCGGCCGTGGCCGGCCTGGACCACGAACAGCCCGGCGAGGCCGTCGAGGTAGCGCTTGCCCTTGTCGTCGTAGATGTAGGTGCCCTCGCCGCGCACGATGGTCGGCACGGGCGCGTTCTCGTACGACGACATGCGGGTGAAGTGCATCCACAGGTGGTCGTACGCGGTCCGGGAATGGTCCTGGCTCACGGCTATCGGGTTCCCCATGTATAGGTCTGTTTGCGGAGCTTGAGGTAGACGAAGCTCTCGGTGGAGCGCACGCCGGGCAGGGTGCGGATCCGCTTGTTGATCACGTCCAGGAGGTGCTCGTCGTCCTCGCAGACGATCTCGATGAGGAGATCGAACGAGCCGGCGGTCACCACCACGTACTCCACCTCGTCCATCGCTGTCAGGGCGTCGGCGACCGGGTCGAGGTCCCCGTCGACATTGATGCCGACCATCGCCTGCCGCCGGAAGCCCACGGTGAGCGGGTCGGTGACGGCGACGATCTGCATCACTCCCTGGTCCAGCAGCTTCTGCACGCGCTGCCGGACGGCCGCCTCGGAGAGGCCCACGGCCTTGCCGATCGCCGCGTAGGGGCGGCGGCCGTCCTCCTGGAGCTGCTCGATGATCGCCAGGGAGACGGCGTCGAGGGGCGGCGCGCCGCTGGCGCCCTTCGGTTCTGCGCTACGAGTGGCCACGCCCCCACCATGCATGAGGAGTTCGGTGTAAGGCAACCCCTCGACCCATGTAATTCGTTGTGAGATGGCTCTTTGAAAACTGATTCCGTCGTCCGGGGTGGTTGGGTATATCGAAAGCGTGGCTCTCCTGACTAGGCTGGGCGGTCTCACCAGCCGGACATCTCACAGGAGAGGTGCACACCGTGACCACCGAGCCGCGCCGTCTGCGCAACTACATCAACGGGGAGTTCCGGAACGCCGTGGACGGGCGGACCACGGATGTGGTCAACCCGGCCACGGGCGAGGTGTACGCCACCGCCCCGCTGTCCGGCGCCGCGGACGTGGACGCCGCGATGACCGCCGCCGAGGCCGCCTTCCCCGCCTGGCGCGATCTGGTGCCGGCCGAGCGCCAGAAGGCCCTGCTCAAGATCGCGGACGCGATCGAGGCGCGGGCCGAGGAGCTCATCGCCACCGAGTCGGAGAACACCGGCAAGCCGCTCGCGCTCACCCGCAGCGAGGAGGTGCCGCCGATGGTGGACCAGATCCGCTTCTTCGCGGGCGCCGCCCGGCTGCTGGAGGGCCGCGCCGCCGGTGAGTACATGGAGGGGATGACCTCCATCATCCGGCGCGAGCCGGTGGGCGTCTGCGCGCAGGTCGCGCCGTGGAACTACCCGATGATGATGGCCGTGTGGAAGTTCGCCCCGGCGCTGGCCGCGGGCAACACCGTCGTCCTCAAGCCGTCCGACACCACGCCGGCCTCCACGGTCCTGCTCGCCGAGATCATCGGCGGGGTGCTGGAGGAGCTGGGCCACCCCAAGGGCGTCTTCAACGTCGTCTGCGGCGACCGCGACACCGGCCGGCTGATGGTCGAGCACCCCGTGCCCGCCATGGCCTCCATCACCGGCTCCGTGCGCGCCGGCATGCAGGTCGCCGAGACCGCCTCGCGCGACCTCAAGCGCGTGCACCTGGAGCTCGGCGGCAAGGCGCCGGTCGTCGTCTTCGAGGACGCCGACCTCGCCAAGGCCGTCGAGGACATCGCGGTCGCGGGCTACTTCAACGCCGGCCAGGACTGTACGGCCGCGACCCGCGTGCTCGTCCACGCCTCCGTCCACGACGAGTTCGTCACCGCGCTCGCCAAGGCCGCGGCGGACACGAAGACCGGCCTGCCGGACGACGAGGACGTGCTTTACGGGCCGCTCAACAACGCCGACCAGCTCGCCCAGGTCAAGGGCTTCATCGAGCGGCTGCCCGCGCACGCGAAGGTCGAGACCGGCGGCCACCGGGTCGGCGAGAAGGGCTACTTCTTCGCCCCCACCGTCGTCACCGGCCTCCGGCAGGACGACGAGGCGATCCAGAAGGAGATCTTCGGCCCGGTGATCACCGTCCAGTCCTTCACGGAGGAGGACGAGGCCGTCGAGCTCGCCAACGGCGTGGAGTACGCGCTCGCCTCGTCGGTGTGGACGAAGGACCACGCGCGGGCCATGCGCATGTCCAAGCGGCTGGACTTCGGCTGCGTGTGGATCAACACCCACATCCCGCTGGTCGCGGAGATGCCGCACGGCGGCTTCAAGAAGTCCGGCTACGGGAAGGACCTGTCGGCGTACGGGTTCGAGGACTACACGCGGATCAAGCATGTGATGACGTCGCTGGGCTGAGCGCGGGAGCGGGTGGGTCCCGGGGCAGGCCGTGTCCCGGGGCTCGTCTTATCGTTAAAACGTGCGGCTGCGCGCGTAGGCGCGCGCGGGTGGGGAGGAGCGGCACAGTGACCGTCGTACTGGACAGGATCGAGATGGCCGACAGCGACGAGCTCAGCCCGGAGGACACGTTCTTGGACGACATGTTCGACCGGCTGGAGCGACTGCCAGTCCCCGAGGGCTACAAGGTCGAGATCGTCGAGGGGACCGTCTACATGTCGCCGCAGCGTCGCACGCATTGGAGGATCATCTTTAGTGTTGCCCGCCAGCTCGATTCTCATTTCGGTGAGGCTGCCGAGATCGACTCGGATGTGCGTATCGATCTCCCGGGCTACCGCAACGGTTTCTGTCCGGATGTCGCCAAGGCCGTCGATGGAGCGAAGCCCGACGCCAAGGGCAGGTTCGATCCCAAGGACCTGGAGTTCATCGCCGAGGTCATCTCCAAGGACACCAAGGGGAACGACTACGGGCCCAAGAAGCAGGCGTACGCCGAGGCCGGGGTACCCGTGCTCCTGATCGTGGATCCGTACGAGGCCAAGTGTCACGTCCACACGTCGCCGAAGGACGGGGCCTACCACTCGGAGTTGATCACCGACTTCGGTGAGCCCATCGATCTCACTTGCACGCCCCTCGGTCTGACGATCTCCACCGACAAGTTCCCCCGCGACTGACCTCGCCGGTATCATCGGCGGCCGCTCCAGACCCATACGTCCCCGCCGCCGCCGATCGGCCGATTGCGAGAAGCCTGTGAAGCCCTTGTCCCGCCGCTCCCTGCTGCGCGCGCTGGGCGCGGGCGCGGGGGCCGCCGCGCTCGCCGGGTGCGGGGTTCCCGCCGCGTATATCGAGCCCGGGGACCGGGCCGCGCAGGATCGTTCCGCCGGTGATCGGCGGCTGGTCTTCGCCAACTGGCCGATGTATATCGACACCGATGAGGATCGGCCCGGGCGGCGGCCGACGCTGGACGAGTTCCAGTGGCGCAGCGGAATCTCGGTGAAGTACACCGAGGAGATCAACGACAACGACGAGTTCTTCGGGAAGATCAGCCCCGCCCTGATGAACCATCAGGACACCGGGCGCGACCTGATCGTCGTCAGCGACTGGATGTGCGCGCGCTACGTGCGCCTGGGCTGGGTCCAGGAGATGGACCGGGCCGCCCAGCCGAACGTCGCCCGTCACCTCGACCCGTTGCTGCGCAAGCCCTCGTTCGACCCGGAGCGGCTGCACTCCGTCCCCTGGCAGTCCGGCATCACCGGCATCGCCTATCACCGCAAGAAGCTCGGGCGCGAGATCCGCCGCACGGCGGATCTGTGGAGGGACGACCTGCGGGGGCGGGTCACCCTCCTCGCCGGGATGGACGAGGCGTTCTCGCTGCTCATGCAGGGGAACGGGGCGGACGTCACGCGCTGGACCGCGGACGACTTCCATCGGATGACCGATCAGCTGCGCCGGCTGGTGAGCCGGCGGCACATCCGCCGCTTCACCGGCAACGACTACATCAAGGAGCTGTCGTCCGGGGACGTGCTCGCCTGCCAGGCGTACTCCGGGGACATCATCCAGCTCCAGGCGGACAACCCGGACATCGAGTTCGTGGTGCCGGAGGAGGGGGCGGAGCTCTGGGCGGAGAGCCTGATGATCCCGGACCTGGCCCGGCACAAGGCGAACGCGGAGCGGCTGATCGACTTCTACTACCGGCCGGAGGTGGCGGCGAAGCTGGCCGCCTCGGTCAACTACGTGTGCCCGGTGCCGGCGGCGCGCGAGGTGCTCGCGTCCGCCAAGGACCGGGAGACCGCGGAGCTGGCGGAGAATGCGCTGGTGTTCCCGACGGATGAGATGCGGGGGCGGCTGGCTACGGCGCGGGATATGACGGCTAAGGAGCGGCCGGGCTTTTTGGAGGAGTGGAACGGGATCGTGGGTCTGTAGGGGAGTTTTGCCCCTGGCCCGCCCTTTCACCGTTTCTTCCGGGGCTCCGCCCCCTCGGCCCGGCACCGCGCTCCGCGCGGTGTGTGCGAGGGCTTCGCCCCCTGCACCCCGCTCCGCCCCGGGCCCGGCGCGGGGCTAGGCCGCGCGAGGAGCGGGGGCTTTGCCCCCTGCACCCCGACCGGGGCTGCACCCCGGGCCCCCTTGCGGGACTCAGCCCCTGCACTCCGCCGGGGGCTGCGCTCCCTGGCCCCCGCTCCGGGGCTCCGCCCCGGGCCCTGCAACCGCGCTCCGCGCGGTTGTCCTCAAACGCCGGACGGGCTGGATCGCGGCTTCGCGCGGTCCCAGGGGTCCGGGGGCAAAGCCCCCGCTCACACCGCGCGGAGCGCGGTGCCGGGCCGAGGGGGCGGAGCCCCCGGAAGAGACGGTGAGAGGGCGGGGCCGGGGCACAATCCCTACCCGCCCACCAACCCCCGCAGCACCCGCACCCGATTCGTCGTGATCGAATCCACCCCCGCCCGCACCAGCCGCCGCATCGTCCACGCCGTGTCCGCCGTCCACGCGGAGACCAGGAAACCCTCCGCGTGGTCGCGTGCCACCCGCTCCGGGGTCACCAGGCCGAAGCGGTAGTTGAGCCACCGGGGGGTCACCGCCGCGAGGAGGGCCGGCCGGGGCGGCGTGAGGGTCGTCCACGTCAGGGCGATCTCCGCCTCGGGGTCCGCCCGCCGGACCTCCCGCAGGGAGGCGGTCGCACCGCACCAGGAGACCCGCCCGCCGGCCCCCGCGGCACGCACCGCCGCCACCGCGGCGCCCGCCGCCGCCGGGTCGGGCAGGTCGAGGAACAGCTGCCCGGACCCGTCCGACGACGCGAGCGCCTCGGCCAGGGTCGGCACTCCGCCGCCGGTCAGGGAGCGCAGCTCCTCGGCCGTGACCGAGGAGAGGGCCCTGTGGTGGCCCCACAGCCGCTCCAGCGTCGCGTCGTGCAGCAGCACCGGCACCCCGTCGCGGGTGAGCCGGATGTCGATCTCCACCGTCGACGCCCCCGCCCGCCACGCGGAGCGGATCGAGGGCAGGGTGTTCTCGCGGTGGACGTAGGGGTCGCCGCGGTGGGCGACGGCGCGGATCGCCATGGCGCTAGCCCCGCCAGCTCGCCGTGTACGCGTCGATCTCCGCCGTGAGCGCCGCCTTGCCGGGGGCGTCCAGGAACGACGCCTCGACGGCGTTCTTGGCGAGGTCCGCGACGCCCCGGGCGTCGAGGTCCAGCAGGCGGGCGGCGACCGTGTACTCGTTGTTGAGGTCGGTGCCGAACATGGGCGGGTCGTCGCTGTTGATCGTCACCAGGACGCCCGCGGCGACCATCTCCCTGACCGGGTGCCGGTCGATGTCCTCGACGGCCCGGGTGGCGAGGTTGGAGGTCGGGCAGACCTCCAGCGGGATGCGGTGCTCGGCGAGGTGCTCCAGCAGGCGCGGGTCCCGGGTGGCGCTGGTGCCGTGGCCGACGCGCTCGGCGCGCAGCTCGGTCAGGGCGTCCCAGATCGTCTGCGGCCCGGTCGTCTCCCCGGCGTGCGGCACGCTGTGCAGCCCGGCGGCGATGGCGCGGTCGAAGTAGGGCTTGAACTGCGGGCGGGGGACGCCGATCTCCGGCCCGCCGAGGCCGAACGAGACCAGGCCCTCGGGCCGCAGGTCGCAGGCGATCCGGGCGGTCTCCTCCGCCGCGGCCAGGCCCGCCTCGCCGGGGATGTCGAAGCACCAGCGCAGCACGACGCCCAGCTCGGCCTCGGCCGCCTTGCGGGCGTCCTCGATGGCCTCGACGAAGGCGGTGTCGGGGATGCCGCGCCGCACCGAGCTGAAGGGGGTGACGGTCAGCTCGGCGTAGCGGATGTTCTGCCGGACCATGTCGCGGGCGACCTCGTAGGTCAGCAGCCGCACGTCCTCCGCGTCGCGGATGAGGTCGACGACCGACAGGTAGACCTCGATGAAGTGCGCGAAGTCGCGGAAGGTGAAGAAGTCGGCCAGCGCCTCGGGGTCCGTGGGCACGGGGGAGTCGGGGTGGCGGGCGGCCAGCGCGGCGACGATGCGCGGGGACGCGGAACCGACATGGTGCACGTGCAGCTCGGCTTTGGGCAGTCCGGCGATGAACGGGGCGAGTACGGACATGCGGGCCTCCAGGGCCGGTTCGTTCGGCGGGCGTGGATCATCGTATGTGCGGCGTCCGTACCGCCGTACGGAGGCCGTAGCATGACAGGACAGCTTCTGGGAGGGTCATGTCCGAGACGGGCAGTGCGCAGCCGGGGCCGAGGGAGGACCGCGACCCCTGGGCCCCGCCGGAGCGGCGGGTGCCGCTCGGCAAGGGCGGGGACGGTGACCGTCCGGCCGCCCCCGCGGCGCCGCCGGCCGCCCCCGCGGCCGTGCCGCCGCCCCGTCCGGAGGGCGGCGTGCCGCCCGTGCCCCCGGCGCCGACGGGCCCGGGCACCCCGAGCGCGTACCGCCCGCCTGCCTACGGGGCCTACCCCGGCCCGCCGCCCGGCCCTCCGCAGGGCTCGCCGTACCCGGGCTACGGACCCATACCCCCGTACGGCCCGAGCGGCTACCCGGGATCGCCCTACGGGCAGCTGTGGGCGGCTCCGCCCCAGGTGCCCAACAACGGCTTCGGCACCGCGGCGCTGGTGCTGGGCATCGTGGGCGTGGTGCTCTCGTTCACCATGATCTTCGGCATCGTCCTCGGGGTGCTGGCCGTCGTCTTCGGCGCCATCGGGCGGGCCAAGGTCACCAAGGGCGAGGCGGCCAACCGCGGTTCGGCCACGGCCGGGCTGATCCTCGGCTCCCTCGCGCTCCTGCTGTCGGTCCTGATGATCGTGCTGGTGGCCATCGCCCCCGACCCCGACCGGCACCGGACCCACGACGACTACGACGACGATCCGGGCGGCACCTACCGCACCTCCGTCTCGGCGCCGCTCGCCCCGGCCCCGGCCAGCCGCTGACGCGTCTCCATCAGCGCGAAGCCCAGCAGGTTCAGGCCCTGCCACCGCGCGGGGTCACCGGCCCCCTCGTCGGTGGCGGCCAGGCCTATGCCCCAGACCCGGTCCAGCGGGCTGGCCTCCACCAGGACACGCTTCCCGGTGCCCAGCAGGTACTCCGTCAGCTCCGGATGCGCGGCGAACTTGTGCGCGCTGCCCTCGACGACGAGGGCGAAGCGGTGCCGCCGCCACACCTCCTCGTCGAAGCCGCGCACCGTGCGGCCGGCGTCCTTGGCCTGCTTGGGGTGGCCCGCCGCCAGCACCTGGGCCTCGGCCTCCGCGTCGCGGAAGAGCCGGGCCTTGCCGGCCATCATCCAGTGCTCCGCCGTTGGATAGACCACCCCCGTCCACCGTGAACGGCGAGGGCCACCACTGGCTGAAGCAGCCGGGCCCCACGCTGCCGTCCCGCCGCGGCCGGTGACCCCAGAAGTGCGCGTACTTCGGCCGCTCGCCGCGCTCCAGCGCGGCCGTCAGCTCCTCGACGGACCGCGCCAGATGCGCGGTGCCCCGCGCGGACGCCATGGATGTCTCCCCCGTGTGTGTCATGGCGGCCATTCTGGCAGCGGGCACTGACAACGGAGAGTGATTATCCGGAGCGCCGTACCCGGTCCGTGGTCATGGTCATAACATTGCCCGGCGTCCATCCAACGAGGGGATCCACAACTTTGTCCGGCTACGGTCAGAATCCTTACGGCCCGCCTTCGCAGCAGCCGCAGCAGCCTCCGCAGCAGCCCGGCTACGGCTACCCGGCCGCCAACAGCGCTCCCTACCAAGGGGGTTACCCGGCCGCCCCGCCGGTCCAGCCGTACGGCGCGGCTCCGTACCCGCCGGCGCAGCCCAGCAACGGCATGGGCACCGCCGGTCTGGTCACCGGCCTCATCGGCGCGATCTGCAGCGCGATCGTGTTCCTGTGGTTCTTCGGGATCATCCTGGGAATCCTGGGCATCGTCTTCGGCGGGGTCGGCCGTTCCAAGGTCAGCAAGGGAGAGGCGACCAACCGTGGCGCCGCTACCGCGGGCATCGTCCTGGGCATCCTGGGCCTGATCCTGCCGCTGGTCTATCTGGCCATCGCGGCCGCCATCGGGTCGAGCGTGCTCTGACCCGGCCCGTCCGCCAACCCGCGCAAGCGCTGATTCCGTCGCAGAGTCAAATCCCTGCGACGGAATCTCTTGTTGTGGGGCCCCTCCTCTGCCAGGATCAGCGATCACATCCGGCAGGAGCAACGCCTGTCCCCGGGCCCGCGCGGCCGGCGGAGGAGGTGAGCGATGCGGCACCCGCACGACCCGGACGCGACCTCCCGCGTCCGTATGTCACTGTTATGTGCTCTACGCCCCCACACCTCTGGATCCACACCCATGACAGCAACCGCCCCGAGCGGCAGCGGCACCGACGTGTGCCTCGCCGGGATCAGCAAGCAGTACGGCTCGTTCACCGCCGTGCACCCGCTGGACCTCACGGTCCCCGCGGGATCCTTCTTCGCCCTGCTCGGGGCCTCCGGCTGTGGCAAGACCACCACCCTGCGCATGATCGCCGGCCTGGAGACGCCCTCCACCGGCTCCGTCGTGCTCGGCGGCACGGACGTGACCGCCCTCCCGCCGTACAAGCGGCCGGTCAACACCGTCTTCCAGAGCTACGCGCTCTTCCCCCACCTCGACATCTTCGAGAACGTCGCCTTCGGCCTGCGCCGCCGGGGCGTCAAGTCCGTGAAGAAGCAGGTCGGCGAGATGCTCGACCTCGTCCAGCTGGGCGAGCTGGCCAGGCGCCGGCCGCACGAGCTCTCCGGCGGCCAGCAGCAGCGCGTCGCCGTCGCCCGCGCGCTCATCAACCACCCCCGCGTCCTGCTCCTCGACGAGCCGCTGGGCGCCCTGGACCTCAAGCTCCGCCGCCAGATGCAGCTGGAGCTCAAGCGCATCCAGACCGAGGTCGGCATCACCTTCGTGCACGTCACCCATGACCAGGAGGAGGCCATGACGATGGCCGACACCGTCGCCGTCATGAACGCCGGCCGCGTGGAACAACTCGGCGCCCCCGCCGACCTCTACGAGACCCCGCGCACCACCTTCGTCGCCAACTTCCTGGGCACCTCCAACCTCATCACCGCCGAGGTCCTCGACGCCGCGGGCGACGACATCGTGCTGCGCGCCGCCGACACCAGGCTCGCGCTGCCCGCCGACCGCTGCCAGGTCGCCGCCCGCGCCGGCGACAAGCTGCTCGTCGGCATACGGCCGGAGAAGATCACCCTCACCCACGCCGACGACGCCGGCACCGTCCCCGCCGGGCGCAACCGCGTCCGCGGCCGCATCGCCACGTCGAGCTTCATCGGTGTCTCCACCCAGTACGTCGTCGACAGCCCGGTCGCCTCCGGCCTGTCCGTCTACGAGCAGAACATCGAGCGCGACCCCCGCCTCGTCCCCGGCGCCGAGGTGCTCCTGCACTGGAACCCGGGCCACGGCTTCGGGCTCGACGCCGCCCAGCGCATCGAGGCCGGCACGGACGTCGACCTGGGGGAGGGGCCCTCGTGACGACGACCGCTCCCGCCCCCGTCCCCACCGCGGCACCCGCCCGCCGCGGCCGCCTCACCCCCTACTGGCTGCTGCTCCCCGGCATCCTCTGGCTGCTCCTCTTCTTCGTCGCGCCGCTCGTCTACCAGGCCTCGACCTCCGTGCAGACCGGATCGCTGGAGGACGGCTACCGGGTCACCTGGCACTTCGCCACCTACTGGGACGCCCTGGCCCAGTACTACCCGCAGTTCCTGCGATCCGTCGGCTACGCGACCGCCGCGACCGTCCTGTGCCTGGTCCTCGGCTATCCGCTCGCCTACCTCATCGCCTTCAAGGCGGGACGCTGGCGGAACCTGCTCATGGTGCTGGTCGTCGCGCCGTTCTTCACCAGCTTCCTGATCCGCACCCTGGCCTGGAAGACGATCCTGTCCGACGGCGGCCCCGTCGTCTCCGCGCTGGACGCGCTGCACGTCCTCGGCCTGACCGACGCCCTCGGCGTCACCGAGGGGCACCGGCTGCTGGCCACCCCGCTCGCCGTCGTCTGCGGCCTCACCTACAACTTCCTGCCGTTCATGATCCTGCCGCTCTACACCTCCCTGGAGCGCATCGACGGCCGGCTCCACGAAGCCGCCGGCGACCTCTACGCCCGGCCCCTGACCACCTTCCGCCACGTGACCTTCCCGCTGTCCATGCCCGGGGTCGTCGCCGGCACGCTGCTCACCTTCATCCCGGCCAGCGGTGACTACATCAACGCCGAGCTGCTCGGCTCCCCGGACCAGAAGATGATCGGCAACGTCGTCCAGTCCCAGTTCCTGCGCGTCCTGGACTACCCGACCGCCGCCGCCCTGTCCTTCATCCTCATGGCCGCGATCCTGGCCATGGTGACGGTCTACCTGCGCCGCGCCGGAACGGAGGACGTCGTCTGATGACCGCCCTCGCCCGCCCGCTGCGCTGGCTGCGCCGCAACCTCGTCGTCCTCGCCGGCCTCGCGACCCTCGCCTACCTGCTGCTGCCCAACGTCATCGTCACGGTCTTCTCGTTCAACAAGCCCAACGGCCGCTTCAACTACGAGTGGCAGCGCTTCTCCACGGACGCCTGGACCCACCCCTGCGACGTCGACGGGCTGTGCGGCTCGCTCTCGCTCAGCCTCTGGATCGCCCTGTGGGCCACCCTCGGCGCCACCGTCCTCGGCACCGCCGCCGCCTTCGCGCTGGCCCGGTACCGCTTCCGGGCCCGCTCCTCGGTGAGCAGCCTGGTCTTCCTGCCGATGGCGATGCCCGAGGTCGTCATGGCGGCCTCGCTCGCCACGCTCTTCCTCAACACGGGCGTCAGCTTCGGCTTCTGGACGATCCTCATCGCCCACATCACCTTCTGCCTCAGCTTCGTCGTCACCGCCGTCAAGGCCCGGGTGACCAGCATGGACCCGCGCCTGGAGCAGGCCGCCCAGGACCTCTACGCCACCCCGCTGCAGACGTTCCTGCGCGTCACGCTGCCGATCGCCGCGCCCGGCATCGCGGCGGGAGCGCTGCTGTCCTTCGCGCTCTCCTTCGACGACTTCGTCATCACCAACTTCAACGCCGGCTCCACTGTGACCTTCCCCATGTTCGTCTGGGGAGCGGCACAACGGGGCACACCCGTTCAGATCAATGTCATCGGGACCGCGGTGTTCGTCATCGCCGTGTTGTGCGTTCTTGCTGGTCAGCTGGCCGGAAGCCGCCGAAAATATCGCAGAAGGAGCTGAGACCATGGCCGCCGGTGCCATGAACCCTGCCCAAGCACTCTCCGACACCACCCTGCGCCCCTACTGGCTCGACGACCCCGGGCGGCCCGAGCCCCGCCCCGCCCTCGTCGGCGACGAGCACTGCGACCTGCTCGTCGTCGGCGGCGGCTACTCCGGGCTGTGGACCGCCCTCAACGCCAAGGAACGCGACCCCGCCCGCGACGTCGTCCTCATCGAGGCCCAGGAGAGCGGCTGGGCCGCCTCCGGCCGCAACGGAGGCTTCTGCGCCGCCTCCGTCACCCATGGCACCGGCAACGGCCTCGCCCGCTGGCCCGACGAGATCGGCCTCCTGGAGGACCTCGGCCGCCGCAACCTGGACGGCATCGAGGCCGCCCTCGGCCGCCACGGCATCGACTGCGACTTCGAGCGCACCGGCGAGATCGAGATCGCCACCGCCCCGCACCAGGTGGACGAACTCCGCGAGACCGCCGAGGAGTTCGCCTCCCTCGGCCTCACCGGCCACACCTACCTCGACCGTGACGCGATGCGCGCCGAGGTCGACTCCCCGACCTTCCTCGCCGGCCTCTGGGACCGCGACGGAGTCGCCATGCTCCACCCGGCGAAGCTCGCCTGGGGTCTCAGGCGGGCCTGCCTGGAGGCCGGGGTCCGGCTCTACGAGCACACGCCCGGCAGCGAGCTGTCCTCGCGCGGCGCCGGCGTCGCCGTCCGCACCCCGTACGGGCGGGTCTTCGCCCGGCAGTCCGCACTGGCCACCAACGCCTTCCCCTCCCTGGTCAAGCGCCTGCGCCCGTACATCGCGCCCGTCTACGACTACGCGCTGGTCACCGAGCCGCTGACCGAGGAGCAGCTCGCGGCCGTCGGCTGGCGGCGGCGGCAGGGGCTGAGCGACTACGCCAACCACTTCCACTACTTCCGGCTGACCGCCGACCGGCGCGTCCTGTGGGGCGGTTACGACGTCGTCTACCACTACGGCGGCGAGATCCGGGCGGAGTACGACCACAACCCGGAGACGTACCGGCGCCTCGCCGAGCACTTCTTCCACTGCTTCCCGCAGCTGGAGGGCGTCCGCTTCTCCCACGCCTGGGGCGGCGTCATCGACACCTGCTCCCGCTTCTCGGCCTTCTTCGGCACCGCGCACGGCGGGCGCGTCGCCTACGCGCTGGGCTACACCGGCCTCGGCGTCGGGGCCACCCGCTTCGGTGCGGACGTCATGCTCGACCTGCTCGCCGGGGAGCGGACGGAGCGCACGGAGCTGGAGATGGTCCGCACCAAGCCGCTGCCGTTCCCGCCGGAGCCGGTGCGGTCCATGGGCATCGGCCTCACCCAGTGGTCCATGACGCGTGCCGACGAGAACGGCGGGCGGCGGAACCTCTGGCTGAAGGCGATGGACAAGGTCGGCCTCGGCTTCGACAGCTGACGTAAGTATCCGGAGTATCCGGCGTAGTCGCGTCATGACGGGCCGCCCGCCGCCTCTCACCTGTGTACGCACACGGTGAGGCGATGTGGAGGCGGGACGGATGAGCGGCGTCGTGGGGAACGGGCGGAGCGCGGTGGAGTGGCTGGCCTCGGCCGCGCCCGACCCCGGGGCCTGCCGGCGGGAGTGGGAGCGGAACCCCTTCGGGATCGCGCTGCTGCCGGCCGGACGGCTCTGGGACGTGCTGGTGGTCCCCGCCGCCCTCGGCCG
This sequence comes from Streptomyces sp. AV19, assembly GCF_015999245.1. GTDB lineage: Bacteria > Actinomycetota > Actinomycetes > Streptomycetales > Streptomycetaceae > Streptomyces. The sequence continues at coordinate 477,241 of NZ_JAEAMR010000004.1, forward strand.
CCCCGCGGCGGAACTGCTGTCGCGGCGGACGCGCCGGCCCGGCCCGGTCCTCTGCGACGAACGGGCCGGCCGGGTCGGCTTCCTCGTCGCGCCCGGGACGGCGGGGCGGTGGGTGGGCACGGGGGTGCGGGGGGTGGGGGACGGCGCGTGGGTCGTGGTCCCGCATCCACTGCGGGGCGTCGCGCTGATCCGCTGGCTCGTGCCGCCGGACGGGTCGGGGGCGCTGACGGATGTGGCGGGGCTGGAGGGGGTGCTGCACGAGGTGGTGGCGGGGTGAGGGTTTTCCCCCACCCTGCCCCCGTCCCGAAACCGGGGGGCTGAGCCCCCGGACCCCGACCGCGTCCCGCGGGGGGTGTGTGCGGGGCTTCGCCCCTGCGCCCCACCGGGGGCTCCGCCCCTCGGCCGGTGGGGCGGGGGCTGCGCCCCCTGCAACCCGCTTCGGGGCTCCGCCCCGGACCCCTGCGGGGCCGTGCTCCCCACGGGGGCTGAGCCTCTGGCCCCGCTGAGGGGCTTTGCCCGCTGGGTGCCGCAATAGCGCTTCGCGCGGTTGTCCTCAAACTCCCCCGGAGGGTGTGCCCCCGGACGGGCTGAATGCGTGCCCCGGGCGCGCTCTTCAGCCCGTCCGGCGTTTGAGGACGAGCGGCGGAGCCGCGATAGGGGTCCGGGGCGAAGCCCCGAAAGGGGGCCAGGGGCGGAGCCCCGGCAGGGGTGTAGGGGGCGGAGCCCCCGCCCGCCCGCGCCGAACGCGGGCCCCGGGGCGCAGCCCCGCTCACCGCGCGGAGTGCGGTGCCGGGCCGAGGGGCGGGGCCCCGGGAGAAACGGTGAAATGGGGGCGCCCCCTCTGGGGGAGGGACCGGGGCGAGAACCACAACAACACACCCGCCACGCACCACGCCCCCAGCACGTCCAACGGCCAGTGATAGCCGCACCGGACCAGCCCGATCCCGACGCCCACGTTGAGCAGGGCGTACGCGAGCCACGCCCACCGCCTGCCGCGCGCGACCAGCAGCACCACCACCCCGTACGCCACAGCCGCCGTCGCCGCGTGTCCCGACGGGAAGAAGCCGTCGTGCGGGCCGGAGCCCATCGCCGGTGGTCCCGGCCGGGCGATCCACAGCTTCAGGGGGACGATCAAGGCCGGTACCGCCGCCATGCGGAGGGATGTGGCCAGGGCCCGCCGCCACGTGTGCGACCCCCGCCACACCGCCCACCCGCCGGCCGCGAGCATCACCGGCACGGCGACGGACGCGTTGCCGAGATCGGCGAGGAAGCCCGCGAGGGAGCGCGGGACGGCGGAGGAGGCCACCGCGGTGCCCAGCCGCTCGTCGAGCGCGCGCAGCGGGCCGTGCGCGGCGATCTGCCAGGTGATCAGGGCGAAGGTGACCAGGGCGACCAGGACGGGCAGCAGCGGGAGGAGAGCCGGCGGCCCCGGAACAGGGGGGAGCGTTCCGGAGCCGCCGTCCCGGCCGGTGCACCGCGCGCCCCGGGGGGTGTGGGGCGGGCGGTCGTCCGATCGGTGAGGACTCCCGGGGCGCGTGGCCCCGGTGGTGTGCGCGACGGCACAGCCGCACCGGTGCCGGGGAAGCACCGGCGGGGCGGCGTCCGCGGTGGTGTCCTGCGGACGGGATGTCTCACTCATCCGCAGAAACCGTACGGCAGCGGGAGCGGTGGACGGTAGCCGCGTCACCCGTCCACCACCCGCCCCGCACATGTTCTTCACGCACGGATGTGCACAGGGCCGTACAGCGAGTACGGCGCCTCACAGCCCCGCGAAGGCCGCCTCGATGATGTCCAGGCCCTCGTTGAGCAGGTCCTCGCCGATGACCAGCGGCGGCAGGAAGCGCAGCACGTTGCCGTAGGTGCCGCAGGTCAGGACCAGCAGGCCCTCCGCGTGGCAGGCCTTGGCCAGCGCGGCGGCCGACGCGGCGTCCGGCTCCTTCGTCGCCGGGTCCTTGACCAGCTCGATCGCGATCATCGCGCCGCGGCCCCGGATGTCCCCGATGACCGGGAACTTCTCCTGCATGGCGGTGAGGCGGCCCTTCATGACCTCCTCGATGCGCTTCGCCTTCGCGTTGAGGTCCAGCTCGCGCATGGTCTCGATCGCGCCGAGCGCCGCCGCGCAGGCCACCGGGTTGCCGCCGTAGGTGCCGCCGAGGCCGCCCGGGTGCGCCGCGTCCATGATCTCGGCGCGGCCGGTGACCGCCGCGAGCGGCAGACCGCCCGCGATGCCCTTGGCCGTGGTGATCAGGTCCGGGACGACGCCCTCGTCCTCGCAGGCGAACCACTGGCCCGTGCGGCAGAAGCCGGACTGGATCTCGTCCGCGACGAAGACGATGCCGTTGTCCTTGGCGAACTGCGCGATGCGCGGCAGGAAGCCCTTGGCCGGCTCGATGAAGCCGCCCTCGCCGAGCACCGGCTCGATGACGATCGCGGCGACGTTGTCGGCCCCGACCTGCTTGGTGATCTGGTCGATGGCCTGGGCCGCGGCCTCCGGGCCGCAGTTCTCCGGGCCGGTGGGCCAGCGGTAGCCGTAGGCCACCGGCACCCGGTAGACCTCGGGGGCGAACGGACCGAAGCCGTGCTTGTACGGCATGTTCTTGGCGGTGAGCGCCATCGTCAGGTTGGTGCGGCCGTGGTAGCCGTGGTCGAAGACGACGACCGCCTGACGCTTGGTGTGCGCGCGGGCGATCTTCACCGCGTTCTCGACGGCCTCGGCGCCCGAGTTGAACAGCGCGGACTTCTTGGCGTGGTCACCGGGGGTGAGCTCGGCGAGCTGCTCGCAGACCGCCACGTAGCCCTCGTAGGGGGTGACCATGAAACAGGTGTGGGTGAAGTCGGCGAGCTGCGCGGTCGCCCGGCGCACCACGGCCTCGGCGCTGTTGCCGACCGAGGTCACGGCGATGCCGGAACCGAAGTCGATCAGCGAGTTGCCGTCCACGTCCTCGATGACGCCGCCGCCCGCGCGGGTGGTGAACACCGGGAGCGTCGAGCCGACGCCGGCGGCCACGACGGCGGTACGGCGGGCCTGGAGCTCCAGCGACTTGGGGCCGGGGATCGCGGTGACGACTCGGCGCTCCTGGGGGAGGGACGGGCCTCCGGTCAGTTCGGTCATGAGGGGCTCCCGGGGGAAGAACGCGGACTTTTGGTCGCAGGCTAGGGCGACCCCCCGGACCTCGGCATGTTCCGTTAGGGAGAAGTCGCCCGTTCCCCTTGTCCGTACCGGACATGGCACACGGCGCGCGCCCCCCGTGCGCCGATCACGCCCGGCCCTGCCGGAGACGCTGAACTCCCCGCGTCCGGCCACTAGATTGACCCGGGGACACTTCGGACGCGCGCGTGTCAGAGGGCGGGCGAGGGGGCGAGGGGCAGAGATGGACATCGAGCGCACGCACGACGCGACCGCGACCGGTGGCGGCCGGCTGCCGCGCCAGGCCGTACCGCCGCGCCCGGCGGCGGCCCCGCCGCCGTCCGCGCCGCCGGCCGTGGGGACCCAGGGGGAGGGCGCCCCCGCCCCGGACGGACCGCCCGGGGCCCCCTTCCTCGCCTGGCTGCGCACCCCGCGCCCGCAGGCGGCGCCGGGCGTGGGGGGCGTCGCCCCCCCGCCCCCGCCCCCCCCGGGGCCGGGCCGGGCGCCCCCCCCCCCGCCCCCGC
>NZ_JAEAMR010000004.1:480991-491768 GCF_015999245.1 Streptomyces sp. AV19
GTCCCCACGGCCGGCGGCGCGGGGACCCAGGGGGAGGGCGCCCCCGCCCCGGACGGACCGCCCGGGGCCCCCTTCCTCGCCTGGCTGCGCACCCCGCGCCCGCAGGCGGCGCCGGGCGTGTGGGCCTTCGCCCACCGGCCCAGGCCCGCCGAGGAGCCGGTCCGGGCGCCCGCCCGGCAGCTGCTAGGCGGCGCGCTGATCGCGCTGCTGTCCTGCTGGCTGCTGTGGTCGCTGCTGTGGAACAGCTTCCTCGGCGGGCTGTGGATGTGGCCCCTGTTCAACTTCACCGCCGAGTCCTGGCGCAGCGGCATGACCTTCGTCGTCCTCTCGTACGGCTACTACGCGCTGACCGCCGCCCTCCTGCTGTTCTTCTTCGGCCGCCTCGGGCGCTGGCCCGAGGTCTGGCGCCGCTGGGGCGCGCCCCTGGTGCGCCGCCTCTGGGACGACGGGGGCGAGCCGCCGCCCGCCGCGCCCGCGCCCCGGGAGGATCCGGCCGAGTGGCCCCGGCTGCGCGCCGCCGGGGCGCACGACGCCGCCGACCGGCTCGCCGCCGACGCCCGCGCCGGGCTGATGAACGACGTCGACCACGCCCGCGTCGAGCGCGCCTGGGAGGCCGCCACGACGCGCCCCGGCCGGCTCGCCGCCTTCACCGACACCGTCCTGCGGCACGGCGCCGCCGCCTGCCCGCACCCCTCGGGCGCCCGCGACCTGGCCGTCCGCACCGCCCGGCACGACCTGGTCGCCCGGCAGGTGCGGATCGGCACCGCCGCCGACGACCGCCGCAATCCTTACGCGCACCGCGGCACGGGCTGCGCCCTCGGCCCGGGGCTGCTGGGCACGTCCCTGCTGGCCGTCGGCCCGCCCGGCAGCGGCAAGACGGACCGCCTGGTGCGGCCCGTCCTCGAATCGCTCTGCCTCCAGGCCCTGGCCGGGCGGGCGGCCGTGGTCGCGGTCGGCGCGGCGGGCGCGGACCTGGCGCCGGACGGCGCCTTCGACGTCGTGGTGAAGATCGGCCGCCCCGACTCGGAGTACGACCTCGACCTCTACGGCGGCACCGACGACCCGGACGAAGCCGCCGGGGTCCTCGCCGAGGGCCTCGTCGGCGACCTCGCCGGGACGCGGCCCGGAGCCGACGGCCGCCGCGCCGCCACCGCCCTCGCCCAGCTCCTCGGCCCCTACCGGGCCGCCCACGGCCGCTTCCCCTCCGTCCCCGGGCTGCGCGAGCTCCTCGACGGCGACCCCGGCGCGCTCGGCGCGCTGCGCGCCGCGCTGACGGCCGGCGGCCAGGACGGGCTGCTGCGCGAGCTCGACGCCCGCGAGCGGCAGGCCGGGCGCCCGGGCGACGTGGCCCCGCTGCTCGCCGACCGGCTCGCGCTGCTGGACCGGCCCGCCTTCGCGGGCTTCTTCGACACCACACACCCCGGGCGCACCTTCTCCCTGCGCACCCTCGAACACCCGCTGCGCGTCCGCGTCGACCTGCCCGAGCGCGGCCACGCGGAGGCGTCGCGGATGCTCGCCCGGCTGGTCCTCGCGCAGTTCACGGAGTGCGCGGCGAGCCGCGCGGACCGGTCGCTGTTCGCCTGCCTCGTCCTCGACGACGCCACCTCGGCCGTCACCTTCGAGTCCGTCCGCGGGCTGCAGCGCCTGCGCTCCGCCCACGCGGGCGCCGTCCTCGCCCTGCGGACGCTCGACGACGTTCCCGAGGCCCTGCGCGGCCCGCTGCTCGGCTCGGTCGGCTGCCGGATGGCCTTCTCCGGGGTGACGACGTGGGACGGGGCGCTGTTCGCCGAGGTCTGGGGCAAGGAGTGGGTGGAGACCCGGGACGTGACGGACCGTCAGGTCGTCGCCCACGACCCGTTCTCCCGGACCATGCACGTCCTGCGCCGGCTGATCAGCGGCCGCGCGGTCACCGCCCAGTCCGTCACCGTCCGCACGGTCGAGCGCGAGCGCTGGTCCGCCTCCGAGCTGGCGCACGCCGTCCCGCCGGGGCACGCGGTGCTCTCCGTGACGTCGGTGGGGGGTACGGCCGCGCCGCCGGTGCTGGTGGATCTGCGCAGGTGAGGGGGGTACGCCTTACCGGCGTTTACGCCACTGAGGCAGAATTGGCGACAGCCGTTCATACGGGACGGCGGTGTCAGGATCCCAAGGACCATGCCTCCCACCCTCGCGTCGCTCGCCCACCACTCCGCGCTCAAGCTGACCGTGCTCGCGGGCGGGGACCGGCTGGACACACCCGTCCGCTGGGCCCACGTCAGCGAACTGGCCGACCCCGTGCCGTGGATGGAGGGCGGCGAACTGCTGCTGACCACCGCCATGAAGATCGACGCGGCGGATCCGGGCACGGTGCGGCCCTACGTCCGGCGGCTGGTGCGGGCCGGGGTGGTCGGCCTCGGCTTCGCGGTGGGCGTCAACTACGAGCGGACGCCGTCCGCGCTCGTCGAGGCCGCGGCGGAAGCGGGCCTCCCGCTGCTGGAGGTGCCCCGCCGCACCCCCTTCATCGCCATCAGCAAGGCCGTCTCGGCGGCCATCGCCGCCGAGCAGTACCGGGCCGTCACCGCGGGCTTCGAGGCCCAGCGGGAACTGACCCGGGCCGCCCTCGGGGCGGACGGACCCGCCGGGGTGCTCGCCCGGCTCGCCGCGTACCTCGACGGGTGGGCCGCCCTGTACGACGCCTCCGGCGCGGTCGTGGCCGCCGCCCCCGACTGGGCGACCCGCCGCGCGTCCCGCCTCGGCGCCCAGGTCGAGCGGCTGCGCGACCGGTCCGCCCCCGCCAGCGCCGTCGTCGCCCCCGAGGAGGGCGAGGACCGCGTCGAGCTCCAGTCCCTGGGCACCGGCCGGCGCGCCCTCCCCCGTCGCCTTAACGGCACGGGAGGTACCCCCATCGTCCTCGCCGTCGGCACCGGCGCGCCGCTGGGCACGTCCGAGCGCTACGCCGTCAACTCCGCCGTCGCCCTCCTCACCCTCACCACCGAGCGCTCCCGCGCCCTGCACCGGGCGGAGCAGCGGCTGGGCGCGGCGGTCCTGCGGATGCTGCTGTCCGGCCAGGCGGAGCACGCGCGGGACGTCGCCGGCGAGCTGTACGGCGCGCTGCTCGACGCGCCGTTCCGGGTGCTGGTGGCCCGGGCCGCGCCCGTGCCGGAGGGCGAGGAACCGGTGGGCGATCCGCTGGGCGGGCTGGCCGAGGCGGTGGAGACCGCGGCGAGCCGGGCGGCGGAGGCCGTGCTCGCCGTCCCCGACGGGGAGCGCCTCGTCGTCCTCGCGCCGGACGGGGGCGCGGCGGTGGCCGCCTGCGCGGAGCTCGCCGAGGCGGGGGCCGGGGTGGTGCTCGGGCTGTCCGCGCCCGCCGGGCCGGCCGCGACCGCGGCCGCCCACCGCCAGGCCGAGCAGGCGCTCGCCGTCGCGCGGCGGCGCGGGCGCGTGCTGGTCGAGCACGAGGACGTGGCGGCCGGGTCCGTCCTGCCGCTCCTCGCGGACGACGCGGTCCGGGCCTTCGCGGACGGGCTGCTGCGCGCCCTGCGCGCCCACGACGCCACCGGACGCGGTGACCTGGTCGCCTCGCTGCGGGCCTGGCTCTCCCGCCACGGCCAGTGGGACGCGGCCGCCGCCGACCTGGGCGTCCACCGGCACACGCTGCGCTACCGGATGCGGCGGGTGGAGGAGATCCTGGGGCGGTCGCTGGACGATCCGGACGTGCGGATGGAGCTGTGGCTGGCGCTGAAGGCGTCGTCCCCCGGGGGGGCGGGGGAGTAGCGCCCCGGACCCGCCCTTTCACCGTTTCTCGCGCGCTCCGCGCGTGGCAACGCGGCTGCGCCGCGTTCGCGCCCGAAGGGCGGACGGGGTCCGGGGTCTCCCCGGGAAACGGTGAAAGGGCGGGACAGGGGCAAACTCCCCACCGCGCCGATCCGGCGCGCCACCGCTCCCCACCGCTCCACCACGGACAAACAGCCCCCCACCCCCAACCCCCTACCGTGAGGGCGAACATTCACCACTCCGGAAGGGCCGGGCCCATGACCTCTTCCCCCGCTCCGCACGCCTTCTGGCTGGCCGGCCGCAAGGCCACCGGCGAGGAGTCCTTCGACGTCCACAACTCCTGGGACGGCCGGCTCGTCGGCACGGTCGGCGTGCCGACCGAGGCGCAGGTCGAGGAGGCCGTCGCCGCCGCGCACGCCGTGCGCGAGGAGTTCGCCGCCACGCCCGCCCACGTGCGGACCGCCGCCCTCGACCACGTCGCCGAGCGCCTCACGGAGCGCACCGAGGAGATCGCCCAGCTGATCTCCGCCGAGAACGGCAAGCCGATCAAGTGGGCCCGGGGCGAGGTCGGCCGCGCGGTCTCCGTGTTCCGCTGGGCCGCCGAGGAGGCCCGCCGCTTCAACGCCGGTGACGCCCAGCGCCTGGACACCGACCCCGGCTCCACCGGCCGCCTCGCCCTCACCCGCCGCTTCCCGCGCGGCGTCGTGCTGGGCATCGCGCCCTTCAACTTCCCGCTCAACCTGGCCGCGCACAAGGTCGCGCCCGCCATCGCCGTGGGCGCCCCGATCATCCTCAAGCCGGCCCCCGCGACCCCGCTCTCCTCCCTCGTCCTCGGCGAGCTGCTGGCCGAGACCGAGCTGCCCGCAGGCTCGTGGAGCGTGCTGACCGTCCCCAACGACCGCATGCCCGCGCTCGTCCAGGACGAGCGGCTGCCGGTCATCTCCTTCACCGGCTCCGGCCCCGTCGGCTGGTCGATCCTCGACTCCGCCCCGCGCAAGCACGTCACGCTGGAGCTGGGCGGCAACGGCGCGGCCGTCGTCCTCGCCGACTGGTCCTCCGAGGCGGACCTGGAGTGGGCCGCGCAGCGCATCGCGACCTTCTCCAACTACCAGGGCGGCCAGTCCTGCATCTCCGTGCAGCGCGTCATCGCCGACGCGTCGCTCTACGAGCGCCTGGTGCCCAAGGTCGTCGCGGCCGTCGAGGCCCAGGTCACCGGCGACCCGTCGGACGCCGCCACCGACGTCGGCCCGCTGGTCAGCGAGGACGCCGCCCGGCGCGTCGAGTCCTGGGTGGACGAGGCCGTCGCCGCCGGGGCGAAGCTCCTCACGGGCGGCAAGCGGGAGGGCGCGACCTACGCCCCGACCGTCCTGGCCGACGTCCCCGCCGGCGTGACCATCGCCTGCGAGGAGGTCTTCGGCCCGGTCCTGACCCTCTCCGAGACCGACGGCGAGGAGGCCGCCTTCGCCGCCGTCAACGACTCGCCGTACGGCCTCCAGGCGGGCGTGTTCACCCATGACCTGCAGACCGCCTTCCGCGCGCACCGCGCGCTGGAGACCGGCGGCGTGGTCATCGGCGACGTCCCGTCCTACCGCGCCGACCAGATGCCCTACGGCGGCGCCAAGCAGTCCGGCGTGGGCCGCGAGGGCGTGCGCTACGCCATGGACGACTACACCTACGAGCGGGTGCTGGTCCTGACCGGCCTGGCGCTCTGAGGCCCGGGTTCCGGCCCCGGCGGCACTCCGCCGGGGCCGGAACCGTGCGCGCGGTCTGGTAGAGGCCGTCCGGATCGGGTACATACGGACGGGTAGCACCGGTCGGTAGCGACCGGGACGACGCCACGACTCGAGCGGCGAGGTGCCACATGTCCGCACCATCCGTACGGCCGGTCTCCGAGCGAGAAGCCCGCCAGGTCGCCGAGGCGGCCCGCGAGCAGGGCTGGAAGAAGCCCAGCTTCGCCAAGGAGCTCTTCCTCGGCAGGTTCCGGCTCGACCTGATCCACCCGTACCCGACCCCCGCACCGGAGGACGTGCGGCGCGGCGAGGAGTTCCTCGCCCGGCTGCGCGACTTCTGCGAGACGCGGATCGACAGCGCCCGCATCGAGCGCGAGGCCCGCATCCCCGACGAGACCGTGCGCGGGCTCAAGGAGCTCGGCGCCCTCGGGATGAAGATCGACGTCAAGTACGGCGGCCTCGGTCTCACCCAGGTGTACTACAACAAGGCCCTGACCCTGGTGGGCTCCGTCAGCCCCGTCGTGGGCGCGCTGCTCTCCGCCCACCAGTCCATCGGCGTCCCCCAGCCGGTCAAGCTCTTCGGCACCCAGGAGCAGAAGGACCTCTTCCTGCCGCGCTGCGCCCGCACCGACATCTCGGCCTTCCTCCTCACCGAGCCGGACGTCGGCTCCGACCCGGCGCGGCTGGCCACCTCCGCCGTGCCCGACGGCGACGACTACGTCCTCGACGGCGTCAAGCTCTGGACGACCAACGGCGTGGTCGCCGACCTGCTGGTCGTCATGGCCCGGGTGCCGAGGAGCGAGGGCCACAAGGGCGGCATCACGGCCTTCGTCGTCGAGGCGGCGGCCGAGGGCGTCACCGTCGAGAACCGCAACGCGTTCATGGGCCTGCGCGGCATCGAGAACGGCGTCACCCGCCTCCACCAGGTGCGGGTGCCGGCCGCCCACCGGATCGGCCCCGAGGGCGCCGGGCTGAAGATCGCCCTGACCACGCTGAACACCGGACGGCTGTCCATCCCCGCCATGTGCGTCGCCGCCGGCAAGTGGTGCCTGAAGATCTCCCGCGAGTGGTCCGCGGCGAGGGAGCAGTGGGGCAAGTCCATCGCCCGGCACGAGGCCGTGGGCTCGAAGATCTCCTTCATCGCCGCCACGACCTTCGCCCTGGAGGCGATCCTCGACCTCTCCAGCCAGATGGCCGACGAGGACCGCAACGACATCCGCATCGAGGCGGCCCTCGCCAAGCTCTACGGCAGCGAGATGGCCTGGCTGATGACCGACGAACTCGTCCAGATCCGCGGCGGCCGCGGCTACGAGAGCGCGGCGTCGCTGGCCGCGCGCGGCGAACGGGCCGTCCCCGCCGAGCAGATGCTGCGCGACGCGCGCATCAACCGGATCTTCGAGGGCTCCACGGAGATCATGCATCTGCTCATCGCCCGCGAGGCGGTGGACGCCCACCTGTCCGTCGCCGGCGACCTCATCGACCCCGACAAGTCCCTGGGCGACAAGGCCAGGGCGGGTGCGCGGGCCGGCGGCTTCTACGCCCGCTGGCTGCCGAAGCTGGTCGCCGGTCCGGGCCAACTGCCGACCAGCTACGGCGAGTTCCACCCGGCCGGGTGCCGCGACCTCTCCGGGCACCTTCGCTACGTCGAACGCTCCGCGCGCCGGCTCGCGCGCTCCACGTTCTACGCCATGTCGCGCTGGCAGGGACGGCTGGAGACCAAGCAGGGCTTCCTGGGGCGGGTGGTGGACATCGGGGCCGAGCTCTTCGCGATGAGCGCCGCCTGCGTGCGGGCCGAACGGCTGCGCGCGGAGGGCGCGCATGGGACGGCGGCGTACGAGCTCGCGGACGCGTTCTGCCGGCAGGCGCGGGTGCGGGCGGACGAGCTGTTCGCCCGGCTGTGGACGAACACGGACGGGGTGGACCGGAAGGTGGTGGGGCGGGTGATGGCGGGCTCGTACGAGTGGCTCGAGGCCGGCATCCTCGACCCGAGCGGGGACGGCCCCTGGATCGCGGACGCGACCCCGGGCCCGTCGAAGACGGAGAACGTCCACCGGCCGATCGACTGAGCAGCGGCGGGGCGGGGTGCGGGTTCGCCCTGCGGGCGGCTGTGCCCCGGTCCCTCCCCCAGAGGGGGCACCCCCACTTTCTCCGTTTCCCGGGGAGACCCCGGACCCCGTCCGCCCTTCGGGCGGAGTCCTCAAACGCCGGACGGGCTGAACAGCCCGTCCGGCGCGAGAATCCCACCGCGCGCCCGGCAGGGTCGGCCGTGCGGCAACAATAGGGGGATGACCGACTCCCTCGCTGACCCGCATCTGCGCTATTCCGCCCCCCTCCCCCCGGGCACCCCGCGCGAGATCGTCATCCTCGGCTCCACCGGCTCGATCGGCACCCAGGCCATCGACCTCGTGCTCCGCAACCCGGGGCGCTTCAGGGTGACGGCCCTGTCCGCCGCGGGCGGCCGGGTCGAGCTGCTCGCGGAGCAGGCGCACCGGCTGAGGGTGGCCCGGGTCGGCATCGCCCGGGCGGACAAGGCGCCCGCGCTGCGCGAGGCCCTCGGACAGCGCTACGGGAGCGAGCCGCTGCCGGAGATCCTCGCCGGACCGGACGCGGCCACGGAGCTGGCCGCCGGTGAGTGCCACACCGTGCTCAACGGCATCACGGGGTCGATCGGCCTGGCCCCGACCCTGGCCGCCCTGGAAGCCGGCCGGTCGCTGGCCCTGGCGAACAAGGAGTCGCTGATCGTCGGCGGCCCGCTGGTGAAGGCCGTGGCCAAGCCGGGGCAGATCGTCCCGGTGGACTCCGAGCACGCCGCGCTGTTCCAGGCGCTGCTGGGCGGGGCCCGGTCCGAGGTCCGCAAGCTGGTGGTCACCGCCTCCGGCGGCCCGTTCCGCGGCCGGACGAAGGACGAGCTGGCGGCGGTGACCCCGGCGGACGCGCTGGCGCACCCGACCTGGTCGATGGGCCCGGTGATCACCGTCAACTCGGCGACCCTGGTCAACAAGGGCCTGGAGGTGATCGAGGCCCATCTGCTTTATGACGTCCCCTTCGACCGGATCGAGGTCGTCGTCCACCCGCAGTCCTACGTGCACTCGATGGTGGAATTCACGGACGGCTCCACCCTCGCCCAGGCGACCCCGCCGGACATGCGCGGGCCGATCGCGATCGGCCTGGGCTGGCCGGATCGGGTGCCGGACGCCGCTGAGGCCTTCGACTGGTCGAAGGCCTCGACCTGGGAGTTCTTCCCGCTGGACGAGGAGGCGTTCCCCTCCGTCGCCCTGGCCCGGCACGTGGGCACCCTGGGCGGCACCGCGCCGGCCGTGTTCAACGCCGCGAACGAGGAGTGCGTGGACGCGTTCCTCGCCGGCGCCCTGCCGTTCAATGGCATCGTGGACACCGTCGCCGAGGTCGTCGCGGAGCACGGCACCCCCGCCGCGGGAACTTCCCTCACGCTCCCGGACGTCCTGGAGGCGGAGGCCTGGGCCCGCGCCCGGGCCCGTGAACTGGCGGCCCGTACGGCCGGAACGACCTCGGAGGCCCGCGCATGACGACACTGATGACCGTCCTCGGGATAGTCGTCTTCGTGGTGGGACTGCTCTTCTCCATCGCCTGGCACGAGCTGGGCCACCTCTCCACGGCCAAGCTGTTCGGCATCCGGGTCCCGCAGTACATGGTCGGCTTCGGCCCGACGCTGTTCTCGCGGAAGAAGGGCGACACCGAGTACGGCATCAAGGCCGTCCCGCTGGGCGGCTACATCCGCATGATCGGCATGTTCCCGCCCGGCGAGGACGGGAAGATCGCGGCCCGGTCCACCTCGCCCTGGCGCGGAATGATCGAGGACGCCCGGTCGGCGGCGTTCGAGGAGCTCCAGCCGGGCGACGAGACGCGGATGTTCTACACGCGCAAGCCGTGGAAGCGCGTGATCGTGATGTTCGCCGGGCCGTTCATGAACCTGGTGCTGGCCGTGTCGCTGTTCCTCGGCATCCTGATGACCTTCGGCATCAGCACCGAGACCACCCAGGTCAGCTCCGTCCAGGACTGCGTGGTCAAGGCGTCGTCCGCCACCGACACCTGCCCCAAGGACGCTCCGAAGTCCCCGGCCAACGCGGCGGGCCTCAAGCCCAAGGACAAGATCGTCGCCTTCAACGGCGAGCCGACGCCGGACTGGAAGACGATCCAGCAGGACATCCGCAGGACCACCGGCCCGGCGACGATCACCGTCGAGCGCGACGGCAGGCGCGTCGACCTGCACGCCGACCTGATCAAGAACCAGGTCCAGAAGTACGACGCCAAGGGCAACCCGATCCGCGGCGAGTACGTCACGGCCGGCTTCCTGGGCTTCGCGCCCGCCCGCGGCGTCGTCCCGCAGTCCTTCGGACAGTCCGTGGACCGCATGGGCGACATGGTCCAGTCCGGCGTCGAGTCGCTGGTCAGCCTGCCCGCCAAGGTCCCCGACCTGTGGAACGCGGCCTTCGACGGCGGCGAGCGCAAGGCCGACTCCCCGATGGGCGTCGTCGGCGCCGCCCGGGTCGGCGGAGAGGTGTTCAACCTCGACATCCCGCCGTCCCAGCAGATCGCGACGATGCTGCTCCTGCTGGCGGGCTTCAACCTGTCGCTGTTCCTGTTCAACATGCTGCCGCTGCTCCCGCTGGACGGCGGGCACATCGCCGGGGCGCTGTGGGAATCGCTGCGGCGGGGCGTCGCCAAGGTCTTCCGCCGGCCCGACCCGGGCCCCTTCGACGTGGCCAAGCTGATGCCGGTCGCCTATGTCGTGGCGGGCGTCTTCATCTGCTTCACGCTGCTCGTCCTCGTCGCCGACGTGGTCAACCCCGTGCGCCTGACCTGACCCGGGCGGGAACGCGAACCAGGGCGGCCGGACACGCACCGTGTCCGGCCGCCCGTTGTTCGCGTGGTGTTCGAGGCGTGATGTGCCTCGGGGGGATCGCTTGCCGTAACCTCGGATGCCGGAGCCCGCCGATCTCGGGACCATGATTCAGACCTTGGGGTTGCTCGCCAGATGACTGCGATTTCGCTGGGAATGCCTTCCGTTCCGACCAAGCTCGCCGACCGCAGGGTCAGCCGCAAGATCCAGGTCGGTTCCGTGGCCGTCGGAGGCGACGCCCCTGTGTCGGTGCAGTCGATGACGACGACGCGGACGTCGGACATCGGCGCGACGTTGCAGCAGATCGCGGAGCTGACGGCGTCGGGCTGCCAGATCGTGCGGGTGGCGTGTCCGACACAGGACGACGCGGACGCGTTGAAGGTGATCGCGGCGAAGTCGCAGATTCCGGTGATCGCGG
>NZ_JAEAMR010000004.1:491868-554515 GCF_015999245.1 Streptomyces sp. AV19
GCTGGGTGCCGCCGGTCAGCTGCCCGATCTCGTGGATGCCCGCGAAGTTCTGGATCGCGCCGCAGGCCACCAGCACGATCGCCATGATCACGGAGATCGGGATCAGGATGCGGACGGTGCCGCGCACCAGGTCGGCCCAGAAGTTGCCGAGTTCACCGGTGCGCGAGCGGGCGAAACCTCGGACCAGGGCCACTGCCACCGCGATGCCGACGGCCGCTGACAGGAAGTTCTGTACCGCCAGGCCACCGGTCTGGAGCACATGTCCCATGGCCTGTTCGCCGGAGTAGGACTGCCAGTTGGTGTTGGTGACGAAGGAGGCGGCGGTGTTGAACGCCTGGTCCGGGCTAATGGAAGAGAATCCGAGTGAGCCTGGCAGATGTCCCTGGACGCGCTGCAGCAAGTACAGGAACAGCACGCTGACAGCGGAGAAGACCAGGACACCCCGCAGGTAGGCCGGCCAGCGCATCTCGGTATCGGGGTCGGCGCCGATCGCCTTGTAGAGCCACTTTTCGACATGCAGGTGCTTGTCGGAGGAGTAGACCCGGGCCATGTAGTCACCGAGTGGTCGGTATGCGAGACCCAGCGCCACGACGAGGGCGAGCAGTTGGAGCATACCGGAGAGGATGGGGCTCATACCTGTACTCAGAACCTCTCGGGAAAGACGAGGGCGAGAACGAGGTAGACCACCAGGGCCACGGCTACGACGAGACCGATGAAGTTCTCGGCGGTCACAGCTTTGCCACCCCCCTGGCGACGAGAGCCAACAGTGCGAACACTGCGACTGTGGTGACAGCGAAGGCCATGTCGGCCATCGGAGCTCCTGAGTAACGGTCGAGCTAACGGACTTGTCTATCAAGCACGCCGATATCTCTCATATGCCTCACGTTGACGCTCTCTTAACGCCGATAATGCTTCTCCTGACGGCTTCCATACGCCTGGATCCGATAAAGCGGCGGACGTCAGGTGCTCGATCGGTTAAAAGATCAATTGCTTGATCCGACGCGATGATGGTTCAGCATGTCTTTCCAACCTCTCCCGGTTCGTTTGACTGCCTGTCCATCGCGATCCCATCGAGTGCGGAAACGTAGGTCATTGGTTGATCTGGTGTATCCAAATGGGTGACGATGTAGGTCGAACAGACCTTTAATGTGGGCCGCGCGCTATGGATGAACCATCAGTCGATCGTCTTACCCAGCTTTGCTTGCCAGGCCTCTTGGATCGGGAGTTGACGTTGTCTGCTATTCCTGTTGGATTTCCCCAACTGCCCCCGCCTGCCCTGGCGCAGCGGCGTCCGTCTCGTACAGTGCAAGTCGGCTCCGTGGCTGTGGGAGGCGACGCACCCGTCTCGGTGCAGTCCATGACCACCACGAGGACGTCGGACATCGGCGCAACGCTCCAGCAGATCGCCGAGTTGACCGCAGCCGGTTGCCAGATCGTCCGCGTGGCCTGTCCCACGCAGGACGATGCGGACGCTCTGCCTGTGATCGCCGAGAAGTCGCAGATCCCGGTGATCGCGGACATTCACTTCCAGCCGAAGTACGTGTTCGCCGCCATTGACGCGGGGTGTGCGGCGGTGCGGGTGAACCCGGGTAACATCCGGCAGTTCGATGACAAGGTGAAGGAGATTGCACAGGCGGCTGCGGACGCCGGTACATCGATCCGGATCGGGGTGAACGCGGGCTCGCTGGACAAGCGGCTGTTTGAGAAGTACGGCCGGGCGACGCCGGAGGCATTGGTCGAGTCGGCGCTGTGGGAGGCGTCGCTCTTCGAGGAGCACGGTTTCCGCAACATCAAGATCTCGGTGAAGCACAACGACCCTGTTGTGATGGTCAACGCGTACCGGCAACTGGCCGCGCAGTGTGACTACCCGCTGCATCTGGGCGTGACGGAGGCGGGCCCTGCCTTTCAGGGGACGATCAAGTCCGCCGTGGCGTTCGGCGCGCTGCTGTCCGAAGGCATCGGGGACACGATCCGTGTGTCGCTGTCGGCTCCTCCAGTCGAGGAGATCAAGGTCGGGATACAGATCCTGGAATCGCTCGGGCTGCGGCAACGGCGGCTGGAGATCGTGTCGTGCCCGTCGTGCGGGCGGGCGCAGGTCGACGTCTACAAGCTTGCAGATCAGGTGACCGTGGGGCTGGAGGGTATGGAAGTGCCGCTGCGGGTAGCTGTGATGGGCTGTGTCGTCAACGGTCCGGGTGAGGCCCGCGAGGCGGATCTGGGAGTGGCCTCCGGCAACGGCAAGGGGCAGATCTTCGTCAGGGGCGAAGTCATCAAGACCGTGCCCGAGTCGAAGATCGTGGAGACTCTCATTGAAGAGGCCCTGAAGCTCGCTGAGCAGATGGAGAAGAACGGTGTCGCCTCCGGCGAACCGGAGGTCAGCGTCAGCTGACGGCATGTCAATCAGGCTTGCCATTCAATGAGCCGGCCTGGAGCTTCGACATTTGGCCTCGACGGACGGCCGGGTCACGGCGTTCGCCGTCTCAGTGGTACTGCTGGTGGTCGCCGATGACACGCCCAGACGGTCAAGCGGCCCGCGGGACAGCTATATGTGATGCTCGGTGACCTGCACGAGGCCCAGGAATGGCGCAGGAGGCATTTGTGCGGGGGTGGCGCCGGCGTGGGCAACTGAGGTTTTCATTTCGGGGTGACGGTGGATCAGTCCGGGTGTATGCCGGTGGTGAGCTGAACTGGGTTTCGTAGCGGCCCTGAAGCCAGGCTTGATCGCCTCGGCAGCCGGAATCGAAGATCGTCGAGACCCTCATCGAAGAGGCCCAGAAGCTCGCCGAGCAGATGGAGAAGGACGGCGTCCCCTCGGGCACGCCCACCGTCGTCGCCGCCGGCGAGAAGTAGCCCCGGCCGGCCGGAGGCATGGCGGGGACACCTTCGCGTCCCCGCCATCGAGGGCTGCCCGCGGAGCGGAGAGGTAAAGTGCCAGGATCCCATTCCCTGGCCTCCGGCCCGCTACGGTGAGGCAATCCCACACGTGCTGACGACGACCACCACCAAGGTCCTCGAGCCCGGCGACCTCGACGCCGCCCTCGCCGTCCTCGACCGTGAGCCGGTCGCCAACGCCTTCGTCGCCGCCCGGGTCCAGGCCGCGGGACTCGACCCCTGGCGGCTCGGCGGCGAGATGTGGGGCTGGTACGCGGACGGGCACCTCGAATCGCTCTGCTACGCCGGCGCCAACCTCGTCCCCATCTGCGCCGGACCCGAGGCCGTCCGCGCCTTCGCCGACCGCGCCCGCCGGGCCGGCCGCCGCTGCTCCTCCATCGTCGGCCCCGCCGCCCCCACCTCCGCACTCTGGTCGCTCCTCGAACCACACTGGGGCCCGGCCCGTGAGGTCCGCTCCCACCAGCCGCTGATGGTCACCCGGACCCTCCCGGCGGACGTCGAGCCCGACCCGTTCGTCCGCCGCGTCCGCAAAGGCGAGATGGAGACGATCCTGCCCGCGTGCGTGGCCATGTTCACCGAGGAGGTCGGCGTCTCGCCGCTCGCCGGGGACGGCGGGCTCCTCTACCAGGCCCGCGTCGCCGAACTCGTCGGCTCCGGGCGCTCGTTCGCCCGCATCGAGGACGGCCGCGTCGTCTTCAAGGCCGAGATCGGCGCCGCCACCGACCGCGCCTGCCAGATCCAGGGCGTCTGGGTCGCCCCCGAGCACCGCGGCCGCGGCCTGTCCGTCACCGGCATGGCCGCCGTGCTCCGCTACGCCCTGCGGGACGTCGCCCCCGTCGCCAGTCTCTACGTCAACGACTACAACACCGCGGCGCGCGCGGCGTACCGGCGGGTGGGCTTCGTGGAGGACGGCGCGTTCATGAGCGTGCTGTTCTGACCCGGGCCCGCCGGAGCCTGCCGGCCGGGTAGCCTCCGGTCATGGATGACATCGTGGTCGGGCCGCTCGACCTCGCCGCGCGGGTGGACGACGCGCTGGCCGTACAAGCGCTGGCCTTCGGGCTCGGCGCGGAGGAGGTCGGCGTCCGGCGCCACATCGTGCTCCGCCACCTGACCAGCCCCGGTGCGCGGGCCCTCGGGGCGACGACGGAGAGCGGACGGCTGGTCGGTTTCGTCTACGGCATGCCCAACGACCGCCGGCACTGGTGGTCCACCGTCGTCGAGCCGTACCTGCGCGCGACCGGGCACGAGGACTGGCTCGACGACGTCTTCGTGATCACCGAGCTGCACGTCCACCCCGCGTTCCAGAACCGGCGCATCGGGCGCGCGCTCATCACCGCCCTCACCGCCGACGCCCGGGAGCCGCGCTCGATCCTCTCCGCGATCGACACCGAGAGCCCGGCCCGGGCGCTGTACCGGAAGCTGGGCTATCAGGACCTGGCCCGGCAAGTGGTCTTCCCGAGCGCGGTGAGTCCGTACGTGGTGATGGGCGCGCATCTGCCGTTGCTGGGCTGACGGGGCGTCCGGCCGGGGGGCCGGGGGTTGCCCCCGGGAGAACGCGGTCCGAGCGCGGTGAGTCCGTATGTGGTGATAGGGCGGAGCTGCCGTTGCTGGGCTGATGGGGGCGGAGCTGCCGCCGGCGGGGTGGCGGAAATCGAGGTGAGGAGCCGCGGCGTCGCCGCTAACCTCCCCGCATGACCCATGTCCAGCGCCTGTCCACCCTGTTGTTCAAGACCCTGCGCGAGGACCCGGCCGACGCCGAGACCGCCAGCCACCGGCTGCTGGTCCGGGCCGGCTACGTCCGCCGGACCTCCGCGGGCGTGTGGACCTGGCTGCCACTGGGCAAGCGGGTGCTGGACAACGTCGCGCGGGTGGTCCGCGAGGAGATGGACGCCATCGGCGGACAGGAGGTCCTGCTCCCCGCGCTGCTCCCCAAGGAGCCGTACGAGGCCAGCGGGCGCTGGAAGGAGTACGGCGACCTCCTGTTCCGCCTCCGGGACCGCAAGGGCGCCGAGTACCTGCTCGGTCCCACGCACGAGGAGGTCTTCGCCCTCACGGTCAAGGACCAGTGCACGTCCTACAAGGACCTGCCCGTGATCCTCTACCAGGTCCAGAACAAGTACCGCGACGAGGCGCGGCCCCGCTCGGGCGTCCTGCGCGGCCGCGAGTTCCTGATGAAGGACGCGTACTCCTTCGACGTCACGGACGAAGGGCTGGCCGAGTCGTACCGGCTCCACCGGCAGGCCTACGCGCGGATCTTCGAGCGGCTCGGGCTGGACCACCGGATCGTCTCCGCCGTCTCCGGCGCGATGGGCGGCTCGGCGTCCGAGGAGTTCCTCGCCCCGGCGGCGGCCGGGGAGGACACGTTCGCGGACTGCCCGCGGTGCGACTACGCGGCCAACACCGAGGCGGTCACCGTGGCCGTCGAGCCCGTCGTCGCGGACGGGGTGCCGGCGCCGCGGGAGCTGGACACCCCCGGGACCCCCACCATCGAGGCGCTCGCCGCGCACCTGGACGTGCCCGCCTCGGCGATCCTCAAGAACGTCCTCGTCAAGGTCGACGGCGAGATCGTGGCCGTCGGCGTGCCCGGCGACCGCGAGGTGGACCTCGGCCGGCTCGCCGAGCACCTCGCCCCCGCGGAGGTGGAGCTGGTCACCGCGGACGACTTCGCCGGCCGGCCGGAGCTGGTGCGCGGCTACGTGGGCCCGCAGGGGCTCGACGTGCCGTACTTCGCCGACCCCCGGGTGGCGCCCGGCACGGCCTGGATCACCGGGGCCAACAAGCCGGACGCGCACGTGCGCGACGTCGTCTGCGGGCGCGACTTCACGGTCGGCCGGTACCTCGACGCGGTCGTCGTCGAGCCGGGCGACCCCTGCCCGCGCTGCGGCGCCGGGCTGGAGATCGGCCGGGCCATCGAGATCGGCCACATCTTCCAGCTGGGGCGCAAGTACGCCGACGCGTTCGGGCTGGACGTCCTCGGGCCGGAGGGCAAGCCGGTGCGGGTCACGATGGGTTCGTACGGCATCGGCGTCTCACGGGCCGTCGCGGCGCTCGCCGAGCAGACGCACGACGAGCGCGGGCTGTGCTGGCCGCGCGAGGTCGCCCCGGCGGACGTCCATGTCGTCGCGGCCGGGAAGGCGGGGCAGGTTCTCGAACTCGCCCTGGATGTCGCGGCGTTGCTCGCCGACGCGGGGGTGCGGGTGCTGGTGGACGACCGGACGGGGGTCTCGGCGGGGGTGAAGTTCGCGGACGCGGAGCTGATCGGGGTGCCGTTGCTTTTGATCGTGGGGCGGGGTGCGGCCGAGGGCCGCGTCGAGCTGAAGGACCGGCGGTCGGGGGAGCGGTGGGATGTCACGGTGGAGGAGGCGGTGGCGCGCCTTACGGCGGATTGAGCCCCAGCCCCGCCCTTTCACCGTTTCCCGGGGAGGCCCCGGACCCCAACTGCCCTTCGGGCAGTGTCCTCAAGCTCCCCCAGAGGGGGTACCCCCAGACGGGCTGGGTTGGCTACAGCAGCGCCGCGAACTCCAGCAGCATCTCGTTCCGTTCCCGCACTCCCGTCTCCACCGAGCGGAACAGGGCCCAGCCCCGCAGCCGTTCCCGGTCCACGTCCAGGGAATCCGCCAGTTTGGCGATCCGGCGGCGGGCGATGGCCGCGGCGCCGGGGGAGGCCAGCAGTGTGTCGGCGCGGTCGCGGACGAGCGAGGCCAGGTCGTAGGCGCGGTCGCCGACCAGCGGGCGCGGCGAGACGGCCAGCCACGGCGTGCGGTCGGCCGCGAGGACCTTGCCCTGGCAGTAGTCGCCGTGCAGCAGCGCCCCCGGCTCACCGCCCGCCAGCGCGTCCCGCACCTCCAGCGCCTCGTCCACGAGGGAACGGGCCTCCACGGCCCAGGTGTCCGCCCGCAGCTCCTCGGCCAGGGCGGCCGTGCGCGCGTCGACGGACGGGAACGGGGAACCGGCCGGCGGCGCGACCCACAGCCGCTGGAGCGTCGCCGACGCCTCCAGCAACGCCTTCTGCTCGGGCAGCGACCGCAGGCTCACGTCGCCGTGCAACCGCTCCAGCAGCAGCGCCCCCGCCTCCGGCTCGGCCCGCAGGACCCGCACCGCGCCGAACCCGTTCCAGTGCTCCAGCGCGGCGAGTTCGGCCCCGGCGCGGCCGTCGGGGAGGGCGAGCTTGAGCACGGCCGGAGTGCCGTCGGCGCACCGGGCGAGGACGGCCATGCTGGAACGTCCGCCCGGCGTCTGCACCCGTTCGGGTGTCAACTCCCAGCGCTCCAGGTACTCCTGAGCGGTCATCGGGAGGCCCGCGAGCCACTGCCGCGCGCCCTCCGTCGCGCCTGCCGCGCGCACCAACCGCTCCGGCGGTTCGAGGCGGTCGTTCGCTTGGCCCATCCCTGTGCTGTCCCTTTCGTTCTTGCTGGTCAGGGCCGTGCCGTGGGGGAAGTCCGCTCGGCGAGCCCAGGGAAGGCTACGCCAGTGCCGCGCCAGCGGACCGCCCGCACCGCCGCCTCGCGCAGCGCGGCCGCCGCCTCGGTGCGCAGGCCGCCCCGGGCCGCCGGCACGAGGTCGGCGTAGACGGCGGCCACCCGGTTCTCCAGCTCCGCCGCCAGGCGCACGGCGGCGTCCTCGTCCGGCACGGGGAACGGCAGGGCGTACGCCGCGGCGGCCGCCGCCGGAGTGCCGCCCAGGTCGCGGACCGCGCGCCGCATGGCGTCCCGGCGGGCGCGGTGCGCCTCGTACGCCTCACGGGCCTCCTTGGCCCGGTCCTCGGCGACCCGGGCACCGACGACCCCGTACCCGTACACGGCGGCGTACTCGGCGGCCAGCGCGGCCTGCGCGGCGGTCAGGGCGGGGGAGTCCGTCATGCCTCCACCCCCAGCAGATAGGCGTGGGCCGCGCCCGCGGCGGCCACCGAGGCGAGGAGGCGGGCGAGTTCGGGCGAGGCCGAGCCGAGGGCCGCGGCCCGGTCGTCGGCGGTGCGCCGCTCGGCGTCGGCGAGCGCCGCCAGCGCGGCCTTCGCGTCCCGGGGGGCGGACGACGAGGGCGGGGCGGAGGGCGCGGAGGAGCCGAACGCCTCGGCGTGCCGGGCGACTTCGGCCCGCAGCGGCCGCAGCCGCCCGGCGAGCCCGGCGTGCGCGGCGATCGTCGCGTCGTACGCGGCCAGCAGCGCCGTCGAGTCCCGGCCGGCCCGGGCGCGCAGCCGCTCCTCGGCGCGGGCGCGCTCGTCGGCCGCGCCGTCCTGCCGCCCGCCGGAGCAGCCGGCGAGCAGCACCGCCGCGCCCCCCGCCAGCAGCGTCCGTCTGCGCGGGCCGGTGCCGGCCCGCGTCGTCGTCGTGAGCGCCACGTTCCTCTTTCCGCCGTCTCCCCTGATGATCACCGCACGTGAGCGTACCGGCGCGCCGCCGGGCGGCACGGACGAGGCACCGAATCGTCAGTCGGCTGCCGGAACAGATAGGCTTTGACCTGACACGCGACTTTCCCACAACAGCACACGCGGCCGAGGAGTCACCCGGATGAGCACCACCCAGAGCGAGCGGCTGCGCGAGCTGCTCGCCCCTCTCGTCAGCGCACGGGAGCTGGATCTGGAAGAGGTCGAAGTGACACCGGCCGGCAAGCGCCGTGTGCTGCGGGTCGTGGTGGATTCCGACGAGGGCGTCCAACTGGACGCGTGCGCGGAACTGAGCCGCGAGATCTCCGCGAAGCTCGACGAGACGGACGTGATGGGCGGTGACCCCTACGTTCTGGAGGTCACTTCGCCCGGCGCCGACCGTCCCCTGACGCAGCACCGCCACTACGTGCGTGCCGCCGGGCGCCTGATCAAGGCCCAGCTCACCGAGGGCGGCGAGCTGGTCGCGCGCATCGTGGGCGTGGACGACGAGGGGCTCGACCTGGAGGTCCCCGGCGTCAAGGGCCGCAAGCCCACCGCGCGCCGCCTGGCGTTCGCGGACATCGCGAAGGCCCGTGTGGAGATCGAGTTCAACCGCCCGGGGGCCGAGAAGGCCTCAGCCGGGACCGACGAGAGCCAAGAGGAGGCGTAGCCGTGGACATCGACATGAGTGCCCTGCGGGGTCTGGTGCGAGAGAAGGAGATCTCCTTCGACCTGCTGGTCGAGGCGATCGAGTCGGCCCTCCTCATCGCCTACCACCGCACCGAGGGAAGCCGCCGCCGGGCCCGCGTGGTGCTCGACCGGGAGACCGGCCACGTGACGGTGTGGGCCAAGGAGGATCCGCAGGACCTCGCCGAGGGCGAGGAGCCGAAGGAGTTCGACGACACCCCGTCCGGCTTCGGCCGGATCGCCGCGACCACCGCGAAGCAGGTCATCCTCCAGCGCCTGCGCGACGCCGAGGACGAGATCACTTTCGGTGAGTTCGCCGGCCGCGAGGGCGACGTCGTCGCGGGCGTCGTCCAGCAGGGCAAGGACCCCAAGAACGTCCTGGTGGACATCGGCCGGCTGGAGGCCATCCTGCCGGTGCAGGAGCAGGTGCCCGGCGAGGAGTACACGCACGGCACCCGGCTGCGCACCTACGTCGTGCGGGTGGCCAAGGGCGTCCGCGGCCCGTCCGTGACGCTCTCGCGCACCCACCCGAACCTGGTGAAGAAGCTCTTCGCCATGGAGGTCCCGGAGATCGCGGACGGCTCGGTGGAGATCGCCGCCATCGCCCGTGAGGCCGGTCACCGCACCAAGATCGCCGTCCGGTCCACCCGTTCCGGCCTGAACGCCAAGGGCGCCTGCATCGGCCCGATGGGCGGCCGGGTCCGCGCGGTCATGGCCGAGCTGCACGGCGAGAAGATCGACATCGTCGACTGGTCGGACGACCCCGCCGAGCTGGTGGCGCACGCGCTGTCGCCCGCGCGGGTGAGCAAGGTCGAGGTCGTGGACCTCGCCGCCCGCTCCGCCCGGGTGACCGTGCCGGACTACCAGCTCTCCCTCGCCATCGGCAAGGAGGGGCAGAACGCCCGGCTCGCCGCGCGGCTGACCGGCTGGCGGATCGACATCCGCCCGGACACCGAGCAGCAGGACAAGCCGGAGTAAGCAGGCGCGAGGAGGCGGCCGGGGGCGCACGGGAGCGAAGTCATGGGGCTTCGTGGTTCCGCGCCCCCGGCCGCTCCCGGCGTGGCCATGAAGTGGACGTGGCCGATCTGTCCCCCAAAGGGGTGCGGTCGGCTCGGGGAGGTAGACTTAATCAGTGTCTGGCCGGACGCATGCCCGCGTATGCCCTGAACGCACCTGTGTGGGGTGCCGGGAGCGAGCGGCCAAGGGCGATCTGCTGCGGATCGTGCTGATCGAGGACGCCTGCGTCCCCGATCCTCGCGGTACGCTGCCCGGCCGGGGTGCCTCCGTGCACCCCGCACTGGTCTGTCTCGATCTGGCGGTCCGCCGCCGGGCGTTCCCCAGGGCCTTCAGGGGCCGAGGACCGCTCGACACGGCGGAGCTGCGGCAATACGTCGAGCGGATCGAGCAGCAGAAGAGTTAGGCCCCGCGTCAGCGGGGATGTCCCAGGCACGGGTATCCGTGCTGTCAGGTACCTCGCGAGTTGGAAGTAGGTCGAGATTGCGATGAGCACTCGATGAGTACGCGATGAGTACGCCCATGAAGTAGCGACGGTCCGGTTGACAACCCGGACCTAGAAGGAGCGAAGTGGCTAAGGTCCGGGTATACGAACTCGCCAAGGAGTTCGGAGTGGAGAGCAAGGTCGTCATGGCCAAGCTCCAAGAACTTGGTGAATTCGTCCGTTCGGCGTCCTCGACGATCGAGGCGCCGGTCGTCCGCAAGTTGACTGACGCGCTGCAGGGGCCCGGCGGCAACGCCGGCAAGTCCGCTGCCAAGCCCGCGGCGCCGCGCAAGGCGGCCCCCGCGAAGCCGGCCGCGCCCGGAGTGGGCGCGGCCGCTCGGGACGGCCGCCGTCACGCTGGCCGTCCCGAGCGCGCCCCGCGCGCCGGTGGCCAGGGCGCGCCGCGTCCCGGCGCCCGTCCGGCCGGTCCCCGTCCGGGCAACAACCCCTTCACCTCCGGTGGCTCCACCGGCATGGCCCGTCCGCAGGCTCCCCGTCCGGGTGGCGCCCCGCGTCCGGGTGCCGGAGGCCCCGGTGCCCCGCGTCCGCAGGGCGGTCCCGGCGGTGCCCCGCGCCCGCAGGGCGGCGCTCCGCGTCCGACCCCCGGCGGCATGCCCCGTCCGCAGGCTCCCGGTGGCGCACCCCGTTCCGCCGGAGGCCCCGGCGCCCCGGCCGGTAACCGCCCGAACCCGGGCATGATGCCGCAGCGTCCCGCTGCCGGCCCGCGTCCGGGCCCCGGCGGTGCCGGTCGTCCCGGTGGTGCCGGTCGTCCCGGTGGTGGCGGCGGCGGTCGTCCCGGCTTCGCCGGTCGTCCGGCCGGTCCGGGCGGCGGCGGTCGTCCGGGCGGCGGCGGCTTCGCCGGCCGTCCCGGTGGCGGTGGCCCCGGTGGTGGCGGCGGCTTCGGCGGCGGTCGTCCCGGTGGCTTCGGCGGTCGTCCCGGTGGCCCGGGTGCCCGTGGTGGCACGCAGGGTGCCTTCGGCCGTCCCGGTGGTCCGGCCCGTCGTGGCCGCAAGTCCAAGCGTCAGCGTCGCCAGGAGTACGAGGCCATGCAGGCCCCGTCCGTGGGCGGCGTGATGCTGCCGCGCGGCGGCGGCGAGACCATTCGCCTGTCGCGTGGTGCGTCGCTGACCGACTTCGCGGAGAAGATCGGCGCCAACCCGGCGTCGCTCGTCGCCGTGATGATGAACCTCGGCGAGATGGTCACCGCG
Source organism: Streptomyces sp. AV19 (assembly GCF_015999245.1). Lineage (GTDB taxonomy): Bacteria > Actinomycetota > Actinomycetes > Streptomycetales > Streptomycetaceae > Streptomyces. The sequence continues at coordinate 503,516 of NZ_JAEAMR010000004.1, forward strand.
ACCCAGTCGGTGTCCGACGAGACGCTGCAGCTCCTCGGCGGCGAGATGAACTACACGGTTCAGATCGTCAGCCCCGAGGAGGAGGACCGCGAGCTGCTCGAGTCCTTCGACATCGAGTTCGGCGAGAACGAGGGCGGCGAGGAGATGCTCGTCGCGCGTCCGCCGGTCGTGACCGTCATGGGTCACGTCGACCACGGAAAGACGCGACTCCTCGACGCGATCCGCAAGACCAACGTGGTCGCGGGCGAGGCCGGTGGCATCACCCAGCACATCGGTGCCTACCAGGTCGCGACCGAGGTCAACGACGAAGAGCGCAAGATCACCTTCATCGACACCCCGGGTCACGAGGCGTTCACCGCCATGCGTGCCCGTGGTGCGAAGTCGACCGACATCGCGATCCTCGTGGTGGCGGCCAACGACGGTGTCATGCCGCAGACGATCGAGGCCCTGAACCACGCCAAGGCGGCCGACGTGCCGATCGTGGTCGCGGTCAACAAGATCGACGTCGAGGGCGCCGACCCGACCAAGGTGCGCGGTCAGCTCACCGAGTTCGGTCTGGTGGCCGAGGAGTACGGCGGCGACACGATGTTCGTCGACATCTCCGCCAAGCAGGGTCTGAACATCGACAAGCTGCTCGAGGCCGTCGTCCTCACCGCCGACGCCGCGCTCGACCTGCGCGCCAACGCGGAGCAGGACGCGCAGGGCATCGCGATCGAGGCCCACCTCGACCGCGGCCGCGGCGCCGTGGCCACCGTCCTCGTCCAGCGCGGTACCCTCCGCGTCGGCGACACGATGGTCGCCGGTGACGCGTACGGCCGTGTCCGCGCGATGCTCGACGACAAGGGCCAGAACGTGGAGGAGGCGGGTCCGTCGACCCCGGTCCTCGTCCTCGGTCTGACCAACGTCCCGGGCGCCGGCGACAACTTCCTCGTCGTCGACGAGGACCGCACGGCCCGCCAGATCGCCGAGAAGCGCGCCGCGCGCGAGCGCAACGCCGCCTTCGCCAAGCGCACCCGCCGGGTGTCCCTCGAGGACCTTGACAAGGTGCTCAAGGCCGGTCTGGTGCAGGATCTCAACATCATCATCAAGGGCGACGCGTCCGGTTCGGTGGAGGCCCTCGAGTCCTCGCTGCTCCAGCTCGACGTCGGCGAAGAGGTCGAGATCCGCGTGCTGCACCGCGGTGTGGGTGCGGTCACCGAGTCGGACATCAACCTGGCGACCGGCTCCGACGCCATCGTCATCGGCTTCAACGTCCGTGCCGAGGGCCGTGCCACGCAGATGGCCGAGCGCGAGGGCGTGGACGTCCGGTACTACTCGGTCATCTACCAGGCGATCGAGGAGATCGAGGCGGCCCTCAAGGGCATGCTGAAGCCGGAGTACGAAGAGGTCGAGCTCGGTACGGCGGAGATCCGCGAGGTCTTCCGCTCGTCCAAGCTGGGCAACATCGCGGGTGTCCTCATCCGCTCCGGCGAGGTCAAGCGCAACACCAAGGCGCGCCTCATCCGCGACGGCAAGGTCGTGGCCGAGGACCTCACCATCGTCGGTCTGCGTCGCTTCAAGGACGACGTCACCGAGATCCGCGAGGGCTTCGAGGGTGGTATCAACCTCGGAAACTTCAACGACATCAAGGTCGACGACGTCATCGCGACGTACGAGATGCGCGAGAAGCCGCGCGGCTGATCGCACTGATCGCGCCGGGGCCGGTCGGCGGGTGGAATATCCCGTCGATCGGCCCCGGCCGTTGCGTGTACGGTTTCGAATGAGCCGTACGAATCACGGACACCGACGGCCCCACGGGTGGCATTGAAACCCGCACTGCATGTACGTAGGGACACTGTCCTTCGACCTCCTCCTCGGCGACGTACGGTCGCTGAAGGAGAAGCGCTCCGTCGTCCGCCCGATCGTCGCCGAACTGCACCGCAAGTACGCGGTGAGCGTGGCGGAGGTCGGAGACCAGGACCTCTACCGCAGGGCCACCATCGGCCTCGCGGCGGTCTCCGGCGACATGGGGCACCTCACGGACCTGCTGGACCGCTGCGAGCGCTGGGTCGCCGCACGTCCTGAAGTGGATCTGCTGTCCGCGCGGCGGCGGTTCCACGGCGAGCACGACGACTGAAACATCAAGAAGGAGAAGGACCAGTGGCCGACAACGCTCGGGCGAAGAAGCTGGCGGACCTCATCCGGGAGGTGGTCGCCCAGAAGCTGCAGCGCGGAATCAAGGACCCGCGCCTCGGTACGCACGTGACCATCACGGACACCCGGGTCACCGGCGACCTGCGGGAGGCGACGGTCTTCTACACGGTCTACGGCGACGACGAGGACCGGGCCGGCGCGGCCGCCGGGCTGGAGAGCGCCAAGGGCATGCTGCGCTCGGCGGTCGGGAAGGCGGCGGGCATCAAGTTCACGCCGACCCTGACCTTCGTGGCGGACGCCCTCCCGGAGAACGCCCGGACCATCGAGGACCTGCTCGACCGCGCCCGTGCCTCGGACGCGCAGGTGCGCGAGGCGTCCTCGGGCAAGGGCTACGCCGGCGAGGCGGACCCGTACCGCAAGCCGGGCGACGAGGACACGACCGCCTGATGAATCGCACGCCTACCCCGGACGGCCTGGTCATCGTCGACAAGCCGGCCGGCTTCACCTCGCACGACGTGGTCGCCAAGATGCGCGGCATGGCGAGGACCCGCCGCGTCGGCCACGCGGGGACGCTCGACCCGATGGCGACCGGCGTGCTCGTCCTCGGCGTCGAGCGGGCCACCAAGCTCCTCGGTCACCTCGCGCTGACCGAGAAGGAGTACGTGGCGACCATCCGTCTCGGCCAGAACACCGTGACGGACGACGCCGAGGGCGAGATCACCTTGTCCGCCGACGCCTCCGGGGTGACCCGCGAGGCGATCGACGCCGGCGTCGCCAGGATGACCGGGGACATCATGCAGGTCCCCTCCAAGGTCAGCGCCATCAAGATCGACGGCAAGCGCTCCTACAAGCGGGCGCGGGAGGGCGAGGACTTCGAGATCCCGGCCCGCCCGGTGACGGTCTCCTCCTTCACCGTGCACGCCGTCCACCCGGCCGAGGCCGAGGACGGCACCCCGGTGCAGGACATCCTGGTCTCCGTCGTCTGCTCGTCCGGCACCTACGTCCGCGCGCTCGCCCGCGACCTGGGCGCGGACACCGGCGTCGGCGGCCACCTGACGGCGCTGCGGCGCACCCGCGTCGGCCCCTACCGGATCTCCGACGCGCGCACCCTCGACCAGCTCCAGGAGGAGCTGGCCGTGATGCCCGTGGCCGAGGCCGCCGCGGCCGCGTTCCAGCGCTGGGACGTGACCGCGGAGCAGGCCAAGCTGCTGGGCAACGGCGTGCGGGTCCGGGTGCCGCTCTTCGAGGGCAGCGGTCCGATCGCCGTCTTCGGGCCGGACGGCCGCTTCCTCGCGCTGGTGGAGAACCAGGGCGGGCGGGCCAAGAGCCTCGCCGTCTTCGGCTGAGCCGCCGTCTTGCGGCCGTCGCGGCCGGACACCGTGGGGCGGGGCGCGTGACCGCGCTCCGCCCCACGACCCCCCTCCCTTCTCTATCCATCTGATACGCCGGATTCACCCCAACGGGCAGGCGCTCGGAGTGAACCAAGGGGGTGCAAGGGGGCGCGTTCGGCCCGCGATCTGTCCCGCCGATCAACCGCTGCCTACCGTCGGAACGTACGGGCGTTTGGCTGCCGCCATCACCGCGTTCTCCCGGGGGACATCCCCCGGACGCAGGCCGGGACCACGGGCCCGCGGGGCGCGGTGGACCGGCAACGCGCGGCGGGCCTCGGTACTGCGTGTCGGGCGTACGGCGGGGAGGTTCGGCGGATGAGCGGTCGGCGGACCGATGCTGACGAGTCCTTGGTGCGCATCAGGGACCTGGCGGGGCGGCGGCGCGGGACGGGCTTCGCCGTCGACGACCGCTCCACCCTGATCACCAGCCACGAGGCCGTGGACGGCCTGGCCTGCCTGGTCCTGCACGCCGCCGGGGACCGCACCGTGATCGTCGGGGCCGACGCCGTCACCCCGCTGCCCGAGTGCGACCTGGCGATCGTCCGCACCGAGGGGCTGAGCGTCCCGCCGCTGGCCGTCGCCGCGGCCCCCGAGGTCGCGACCGGTACCTCGGTCCGGCTGCGCGCCGGCCGCTGGCACGACGCCCGCGTCGTCGGCGACCCCCTGGTGACCTACACCGCCACCGACCGCTTCCACCTCCTCGGCACCGCCCTGGAGCTCTCCCTCCCCGAGCGGACCCCGCTGCGGCTCGGCGAGGAGGCCACCGGCGGGCCCGTGCTGGACACGCGCACCGGAGCGGTGGTCGCCGTCCTCGGTACCGCGCTGCACTCCGAGCGCCGGGCCGGCGGCTTCGCGATCCCGCTGCGGGTCACGGCCGCCACCGACCCCGGCGGCCCGCTCGCCGGGATCCTGGAGCGGAACGCGGCGACCGTCCCCGCGTGGGGCCGCGACCTCAACCTCGCGGGGGCGCTCCAGCTCACCGGCACCTCGCTCGGCTCCGTGGTCACCCCCCGCACCTGGCGCGAGCCCGTCGAACGGCCGGAAATGGTGCGGGAGTTCGCCCACTTCCTGGCCGGGTCGCGGGAGCCGGACGGGCGCGTGCTGACCCGCGCGGGGGAGAGCGCCGCCGACGTCCCGCCCTACGTCCTCGGCCTGGTCGGCGAGCCCGGCACGGGCCGGACGACCGAGCTCGGCGCGCTCGCCGCCCGGCGCTCGCGCGGCGCCGAGCCCGCCCCCACGCTCTGGCTGCGCGGCGCCGACCTGCGCGCGGACGACGTGAGCGTGCGCGACGCCGTCGAGCGGGCGCTGAAGGCCGCGGGCCGCATCGTCACCGCCTCGGCCGGCCCCGGCAGCACCGTCGGCGACACCTCCACCGCCACCCCCGAGGCCGTCGCGGAGCTCGGCCACCGGGTGGGACGGCCCCTGCTGATCCTCCTCGACGGCCCCGAGGAGATGCCGCCGCTGCTCGCCCACGCGCTGCCCGCCTGGACCGAGGCGTCCGCGCACTGGCTGGAGCGGACCGGCACCCGGATGGTCGTCGCCTGCCGCCCCGAGCACTGGGAGACCGCCGGCGCCCTCTTCCCGCCCGGGGCCCTGCGCTCCGCGGTCACCGCCCTGGGCACCGGCAGCCCCGCGATCACCGCCGCGGTCCCGGCCTCCCTCCCGCCCTGCGTCCGGATCGCCGGGCTCACCCCCGACCTCGCCGGGGAGGTCCGCGCCTCCTACGGCGTCCCCGCCGACGCCCTCGCCCCCGCCGACGCCGGCCACCCGCTGGCCCTGCGGCTGCTCGCCGAGGTCCGCGCGGCCCTCCCGGACGGCGCGGAGGGCGCGGCCGGGGACGATGCCCCCGACCGCTGGGACGTCTTCGCCGCCCACCTCGACCTCGTCTGCCTGCGGATCGCGGTCCGGCTGGCCGCCGCCCGGCGGCCCCCGCTGCGCGGCACCGCCGTCCGCCGGCTGGCCGCCAAGGTGGCCGGGCAGGTCCACGAGGCGGCCCGGCAGTGCCTGGGGCCCGGCCAGGGCGAGCTGGAACGAGAAACGTTCGAGCAGCTCTTCCCCTGGCGCACCGGCTGGGCCTCCGCCGTCCTCACCGAGGGGCTGCTCGTCCCGGCCGGCAGTGGCTACCGCTTCGCCCACGAGGAGTTCGCCGACTGGCTACACGGCACGCACCTCGATCTCGACGCCGCCCTGCACGCCCTGGTCCACCGCTGGTACGAGCCCGAGGGCCCGCCCGCCGAGGCCGTCGTCCGGCTGCCCTCCCGGCGCGGCGGCGAGCCCGCCCCCGTGTCCGAGGGCCATGTCCCGCCCCCGCCCGGTTCCCGCACGCCCCCCAGGCGCCGGGGCAAACGCGGTGCCGCCCGGGAGGCGCAGCCCACCCCGCTGCCCGTCCCGCGGCACCGCGTCGGCCCCGTCCTCCAGGCCCTCCTGCTCCTCGGCCGCCGCTCGGGCCCCACCGAGCTCTCCCGCCGCATGACCGCCCTGGTGCACGCCGTGGAGACGCTCTCGGTCCCCGGGAACGGCCCCGGCCCGCTCCCCGACCCCACCTGGTGGGCCGCGCACCTGCTGCGCGAGACGCTGCTCCGGGTCCCCGACGCCACCGGCTACCTCCCCGTCCTCCGCCTCCTCGCCGAGCGCGTCACCGCCTGCGCGCGCTCCGCCGGCGGCTTCGACAGCGGCGACACCGCCGCCCTGGGCGGCCTCACCCGGTTCGGCCCGGCCTTCTGGCTCCAGCTGCCGCTCGGCCTCGCCGACCGCCTCGACCTGCTGCGGCTGCTCGTCCCCGCCGACGGGCCGCCACCCGGCGCGGCCGGCACGGCGCCCCAGCCGGCGCCGACGGACCGCTTCCTGCCGGCCGCGGCCGCCCTCCTCGGCGACAACCCCTGCACCGCCCAACCCCTGATCTGCCGCTGGTTCGCCGACGACCGCCCGCTGCTCACCGCGCCGGACGCCGACGGCGAGTTCGCCGCGCCCACCGTCGCCACCGCCGCGCAGGCCCTGCTCCACACCCACCGCCGGCGCGCCGTCGACGACCTCACCGATGCCCTCGTCGGCGCCGCGCACCCGCGCGCCGACGAGCTGCTGGCCGCCCTCGCCGAGGACGAGCCCTCCGCGCTGTGCCGGGCGGTCGACCGCTGGGCCCACGACGACCGCGTCGAACTGCACGTCGCCGCCGCCGCGTACGGGCTCAAGGCCGTGGCCCACGTCACCAGCGACGCCGACCGCGAGCTGCTGCGCTACTCCGCGCTCGCCCTGCTCGCCCGCCCCGCCGAGGGCGCCCTGCACGGCACGGCCCTCGCCGTGCTCGTCCGCGACCGGCAGACCCGGGCCAAGCACCTGGCCGAGGCCATCGCCCGGTTCACCGCGGGCGACCCGAACGTGCCGGCCGACGCGCTGGCCGCCGCCCTGTCCACCCACCCCGAGCCCGTCCTCGCCGCCTTCCGGGCCCGGCTCTACCAGCCCGGCGAGGCCCCGGGGGACGTGCTGCGCACCCTCGCCCGGATCACCAACCCGGCGCTCGCCCGCCGGGCGGCCTCGCTCGTCCGCGAGCACGTCGAGCACCGGCCCGACAACGCCCCGCACGTGGCGGCCTTCATCGACCACCGGCTGGAGGAGGGCTCCGCCGCCCGCGCCGTCCTCTTCCCGCTCGTCAGCCACATGCTGCGCACCCGGCCCGCACAGGTCCGGCGGGGCCTCGCCCCGGTGCTCGCCGCGCCCGGGACGCCGGTCTCCCGCGCCCTGCGGCGCGAGCTGCTGGAGGTGCTGCTGGAGCGGGAGGAACAGGAGACGGACGAGCAGGACCTCACCGTCGCCGACGCCCTGCTGCGCGCCCTGGCCGAGGGCGTGGCCGAGCGGGCCGACATCCGCACCCGGGAACTGGTGCTCCGCACCGGCCTGCTGATGACCCGCACCACCGAGGGCGCGGCCCACTTCGACCGGCGGCTCGTCCAGCTCGCCCGCGAGGTCCCGGTCTTCGGCGCCCGGCTGCGCAGGTGGCTGGCGACCGCCCCCGCCGAGTGGGCGCCCTTCCTGGGCCCCGGCGCGCGGGTCCGGCTGACCGCCGGGGGCGCGCGGGAGGGCGCGGACCTCGTGGGCGGGAGCCCTGGAACCCCGGCCGATGCGGACCGCCGGCAACCGGCATGGCACTCTTAGACCTGCGTAATCGACAGACAAGAGTTCGGGTTCGGGCGAGGAGCGGGCACAGTGCAGCGCTGGCGTGGCTTGGAGGACATCCCCCAGGACTGGGGGCGCAGCGTCGTCACCATCGGCTCGTACGACGGTGTCCACCGCGGGCACCAGGTGATCATCGGTCGTGCGGTGGAGCGGGCGCGCGAGCTGGGGGTGCCGTCGGTCGTGGTGACCTTCGACCCGCACCCCATGGAGGTCGTGCGGCCGGGCAGCCACCCGCCGCTGCTGGCCCCCCACCACCGGCGGGCCGAGCTGCTCGCGGAGCTGGGCGTGGACGCGGTGCTGGTGCTCCCCTTCACGGCGGAGTTCTCCAAGCTGCCCGCGGCCGACTTCGTGGTCAAGGTGCTGGTCGACAAGCTGCACGCGAAGCTGGTCGTCGAGGGGCCGAACTTCCGCTTCGGCCACCGGGCGGCGGGGAACGTGGCCCTGCTGGAGGAGCTCGGCGCGACGTACGACTACGGCGTCGAGGTCGTCGGTCTCAAGCTGACCGGTGAGGGGGGTGCCGACGAGGGCGGGGAGGCGTTGCCGTTCTCCTCCACTCTTACGCGTCGGCTCGTCGCCGAGGGCGACGTCGAGGGCGCGATGGAGGTCCTCGGCCACCCGCACCGGGTCGAGGGCATCGTGGTCCGCGGCGCGCAGCGCGGGCGCGAGCTGGGCTTCCCGACGGCGAACCTTGAGACGCTGCCGCACACGGCGATTCCGGCGGACGGGGTGTACGCCGGGTGGCTGGTGGTGGGGGGCGAGTCGATGCCGGCGGCGATCTCGGTCGGCACGAACGTGCAGTTCGACGCGACGGAGCGGACGGTGGAGGCGTACGCGATCGATCGCGTGGACCTCGATCTGTACGGGCTGCATGTCGCGGTCGATTTTCTGGCGTATCTGCGGGGGATGGAGAAGTTCGACTCCGTCGAGGCGTTGCTGGAGCGGATGGCTGATGACGTGAAGCGGGCGCGGGAGTTGGTGGCTGCGCGCGGGGCGCGCGGGGCGCGCTGAGAGCGCGTCTGGTGAGGGCTCTGCGGGGGCCTCCGTGGGTGGGTTCGGCCCGGGGGTGCGCCGCGGTGGGTGGGCGGGAATTGGATGTGCCCCGGACCCTCCCTTTCACCGTTTCTTCCGGGGCGGGCCCCCGGGCCCGACACCGCGCTTCGCGCGGTGAGCGGGGGCTCCGCCCCCTGCACCCCCACCGGGGCTCCGCCCCTGGGCCCCGTTTCGGGGCTCTGCCCCGGACCCCTCATCGCGGCTCCGCCGCTCGTCCTCAAACGCCGGACAGGCTGATCCAGCCCGTCCGGCGTTTGAGGACAGCGCCCGAAGGGCGCTTCAGGGATCTAGAGGGCGGAGCCCCGGAAGAAACGGTGAAAGTGGGGGTGCCCCCTCTGAGGGAGGGTCCGGGGCGTACAACTCCCCACCCCCGCCCACCACTCACCCCTGCGGCGGCTGCGGCTGCTGCCAACCCCCGTACGGGTTGTAACCCCCCGGCTGCGGCGGCACCGCCCCCGGCATCGGCTGAGCCGGCGGCTGCGGCTGCCCGTAACCACCCGGCACCGGACCCGGCGCCGCATGAGGAACCGGCGCCGGCCCTCCGCCCGCCCCCCACAGCCCCTGCTGCTGCTGGGCCCGGACGAAGTCCTCCGCCACCATCGCGGCCAGCGTGAAGTACGACTCCCGCGTCTTCGGCCGCATCATCTCCAGGTCCAGCTCGGCCCCGGCCGCCAGGTGCTCGTCGAACGGCACCACGACCACGCCCCGGCACCGGGTCTCGAAGTGGGAGACGATGTCCTCCACCTTGATCATCTTGCCGGTCTCCCGGACCCCCGAGATGACCGTGAGGCTGCGCCCCACCAACTCGGCGTACCCGTGCGCCGAGAGCCAGTCGAGCGTGGTGCTCGCGCTGCTCGCGCCGTCCACGGACGGGGTGGAGACGATGATCAGCTGGTCCGCGAGGTCCAGGACCCCGCGCATCGCGCTGTAGAGCAGTCCCGTCCCGGAGTCCGTCAGGATGATCGGGTACTGACGGCCGAGGACGTCTATGGCCCGCCGGTAGTCCTCGTCGTTGAACGTGGTCGACACCGCCGGGTCCACGTCGTTGGCGATGATCTCCAGCCCGGACGGCGCCTGCGAGGTGTAACGGCGGATGTCCATGTAGCTGTTGAGGCCGGGAATGGCCTGCACCAGGTCACGGATGGTCGCGCCCGTCTCGCGCCGCACCCGGCGCCCGAGCGTGCCCGCGTCCGGGTTGGCGTCGATCGCGAGGATCTTGTCCTGCCGCTCGTTGGCGAGGGTCGCGCCGAGGGCGGTGGTGGTCGTGGTCTTGCCGACGCCGCCCTTGAGGCTGATGACCGCGATGCGGTAGCAGGACAGGACGGGCGTGCGGATCGTCTCCAGCTTGCGCTGCCGCTCCGCCTCCTCCTTCTTGCCGCCGAACTTGAACCGGCCCGAACTCTGCTTCCGCGGCTTGGGCTTGCTCTTGAGCAGCCGCTCCGAGGACAGCTCCACGGCGGCCGTGTACCCCAGCGGCGCCCCGTGCACGGAGCGCTGGCGCTGCTCGGGCGTCACGGTCGGCCAGCCACCGGCCCGCGGGTCCACGGGACCGGCGGGCGGCACCTCGGCGGCGGGCGCCTCGGCCGGGGGCAGCGCGCCCGGCCCCTGCTGTGGCTGTGGCTGTGGCGCGTACGCACCGGGAAGCGCGGGGGGCTGCGCCGACGCGCCGTCCCCGACGGGGTGTGGAAAACCGTACCCGCCCTGCGGCACGCCCGGGGTGCCCTCGGCGGGACGGGGGAACCCGTATCCGCTCTGCGGAGTGCTGCCCGTTCCGGCCTCGCCCGGAGCGGGTGGGGCGGCCGGGGCGGCTGGGGTGCCGTAATCCCCCTGCGGGAGGGCTGCGTTCGGTGCGGGTGCCCCGGCGGGTCGGGGGATCCCCGTACCGGCGTCCGCCGGAGCCGGAGCGGCCGGCCGCGCGGGAGTGCCGTAACCGCCCTGCGGAGCAGCGGCATTCGGCGCCTCACCCGCCGGCTGCGCCGAGTTGCCCGGCGCCCCGTAACCGCCCTGCGCCCCCGGCTGTACGGGCGCGGGCGCACCCTCCCCGGCGGGCGCCGGGAAGCCGTACGCCCCCTGGGGCGCGGCCGGCGGCAGCGCCGGAGGCGCGGGCCGACCCGCGGGCGGCAGCGCGAAGTCGCCCTGCGCGGCCGGCGGCTGGGGAGCGGGCGGCTGCGGGGCGGGCGCGGCGGGCGTCGCCCCGTACGCCGGGAGGGCGGGGGCACCCTGCTCCGCCCCCGGAGCCGGAGCGGGCGTGCCGTAACCACCCGGCGCGGGCGCCGGGTTGACGCCCGGCTGCCACGGCGCGGCGGAGGCGTTGCCCTCCGGCGGCGTCGCGGGCTGGAAATTGGGCGGGAGCGGCGGCAGGGACGAGGGCGGGGCCGACGGCGGACTCCAGGACTCGGTGGACGCGTTGGGCGCGTCGGGGGACTCGGACGGCGCGTCCGTCTCGCCGCCCGCCGCCGTCCCGGCGCGGTTTTGCAGGGACGCGGGGGAGAACCGCATCGTCCCCTCGCCGCGCAGCCGGCCGTCGTCCTCCCGCTCGTCGCCGTCCTGGGGATCCGCCTCCGGACCCCCGGACGTTTCAGGCGACTTGTCGGTTTCATCGGGCTCCGGTGCGCGAGCGGTGATCTCGTCCCGCAACGCGGCCGCGGAGAACCGCATCGTGCCGGGCGTCTTCTCGCCGGCGGACGCCGGCTCCTCGGCGGGCGGCGGGGCGGCATCCGCCGGAGCGGCCGGGGGCGCCGGCGCCTCCGCCGGAGGCGCGGCCGGAGGAGGCGGGGGCGTCGCCGCGGACGGCGTCGTCTGGACGTACCACGCGGGCGGCGTGTAGTCGATGGTGAACTCGCCCGTGTGCTCCTGCTCCTGGTCCTGCTCGTGGTCGGCGTCGGACCGGTTCTCGCCGGCTGTGGTCCCGGCCGCGCGGATCTCGTCCCGATCGCTGCTCACAATGCCTCCTGCTGGTGTGGTCCGGCGCCTGGCGGAATCGCCTGCCGGCGCGGACCGTTCCCGTGGTCCCCGCCGCCCGGTTTCCCCATGCGTCACGCTGCGGGCCCCCGGCGTCGGGTTCTCCATGCGTACGGTCATCAAGACTAATCGTCATCCGTAGCACTGCGGCAGGCCCGCTCGACCGGAACCGGGTCCCGGCCCGAGCGGCCGGACAACGGGCGCCGTCAACCCCGGTTTGACGCATGGGTAGGCTCATGCACCTGTTTTCCACAGCAACGGGGGAGTTGCCGAAACATGGAACCGCTGCACCGGGGGGATCCCCGGTGGATCGGCCCGTACGCCGTCGTGACCCGGTTCGACGCCGCGACGGGCGCCGCGCACGCCGCCGCGCCGTTCGCCGGGCGCCGCTTCGTCGCACGGAGCCCGGAGGGCGACCGTACGGTCCTGGCCTGCCTGCCGTCGCAGGACGCCGACCCTCTCCGCTTCCGCGCGGAAGCGGACGCCGCCCGGCGGCTGTTCGGGCCCTGGACCGCCACCGTGGACGACGTACGGGCGGACCCTGACCCCTGGTACACGGTCCCCTACCTGCCGGGCCTCCCACTGCCCGCGGCGCTCGCCGCGCACGGCGGTCCGCTGCCGGAGGGCACGGTCCGCGCGCTGGGCGCCGCGCTCGCCGAGGCCCTCGCCGCCGTGCACGCGACGGGCGCCGCGCACGCCGGCCTCTCCCCGGCGGCCGTCCTGCTGAGGGCCGACGGCCCGCTGCTCACCTGCTACGGCGCCCTGCGCGCGGTGGTCCCGGAACGACGGGCGGGCCTCGCCCCGGGGGCCGTGGCCCCGGAACTGCTCGCGGGGGACGCACCGCTGCCGCCGGGCGACGTGTTCGCGCTGGGCGCCGTCCTGGCGTACGCGGCGACCGGGCACACCGTTCCCGAGCGGGACGAGATCCCCGAGGGCCTGCGGGCCGTCATCCCGGCCTGCCTGTCGAGGGATCCGGGTCGTAGGCCCCATATCGGGTCATTGCGGGACGAGTTGGCGGGGCCGGTCGTGCCTGCCGTGCCGGTCGTGCCTGCCGTGCCCGCCGCGTCCGCCGGCTTCGGGCCCGCGCCCGCCGCGTTCGATCCCGACTCGTCGCCCGGAACCCCGCGTCCGACCGTCCTCGACGGCGGGCCGGGCAGGGCGGCCGCCCTCCTGACCCCCGGCTGGCTGCCCGCCCGGGTCGTCGCCGCTCTCGTCCGGCAGTCCGCCGAACTGCTCGCCGCCGAGCCGGCGCCGACGGCCTGACCGCCACGTTCATTCCCTTCTTCTCACCCCGGACAGACCTCCCATGCCCTTTCCCCTCACCCACGACGACCCCCAGACGCTGGGTGCCCACCGGCTCGTCGCCCGGCTGGGCGGCGGCGGCATGGGCACGGTCTACCTCGCCCGCTCCGCCGGCGGCCGCACGGTCGCGCTCAAGACCGTGCACCCGCGCTACGCCGCCGACGAGGCGTTCCGCACCCGGTTCCGGCTGGAGGCGGACGCGGCCCGGGTGATCGGCGGCCGGTACGGCGCCGCGGTCGTGGACGCCGACCCGTTCGCGCCGGTGCCGTGGCTGGCCACCGAGTACGTGCTGGGCCCACCGCTGGACGAGGCCGTGGGGCTGTGCGGCCCGCTGCCCGAGCGCACCGTACGGGCGCTGGGCACCGTACTCGCCCGGGCGCTCGGCCAGTTGCACGGCTCGGACGTGGTGCACCGCGACCTCAAGCCGTCCAACGTCCTGGTCACCACCACCGGCCCGAAGCTCATCGACTTCGGCATCGCGCGGGCCGTCGGCGACGACCGGCTGACCCGCACCGGCACCGCGGCCGGCACCCCCGCCTTCATGTCCCCGGAGCAGGCGGCCGGCGGCGAGCACACCTCCGCCGGCGACGTGTTCGCCCTCGCCGGCGTCCTGCTCTTCGCCGCCACCGGCCACGGCCCGTTCGGCGGCGGGCAGGCCGCCGACCTGCTCTACCGGGTGCGCTACGCGGAGCCCGACCTGTCCGGGGCGCCCGAGGCGCTGGCGCCGCTGCTCGCCCGCTGCCTCGACAAGGACCCCAACCGCCGCCCCGGGACCGCCGAACTGACCGGGCTGCTCGCCGGCGAGGAGGACGAGGACGCGTTCGCCGACGCCCTGCCCGCCGCGCTCCTCGCGGACATCGCCGCGCGCGCGACCGAGGTCTGGCGCGTACGGCCCCACCGGCTCCCGGTGCCCCAGGAGTTCGCGGACGCCTCGACCGCCCCGGCGGCCCGGCCGTCGTCCGGGCCGTCCCGGCGCAAGCTGCTCGCCCTGGGCGGCGGTTCGGCGCTCGCGCTCGCGGCGGCCGGCGGCGGAGCCTGGGCCCGGTGGGGCGGCCGGGGCGGGGATGACGGACCGAAGCCGAAGTCGAAGCCGGCGGGCCGCAGCCGTCCGTCCGGCGTTCCGTCCAAAGCCGTGTGGTGGGCCGAGGTGGAACACAGCGACGCCGGCTGCCCGCCCGTGCCCCTCGACGGGCTGATCGCGGTCAAGGGCAGCAAGGGCATCACCGCCTTCGAGGCGAAGACCGGCACGAAGCGCTGGACGACCCGCATCCTGCAGTCGCACGAGTTCACCACGGACGGCAAACGGATCTACACCTACGCCCCCGACGGCATCGACTCCATGGGGCTGAGGATCTTCGGCGTCAGGCCGGAGGACGGCGGCCTGGACGCCCTCACCGAGAAGCTCCACGACTTCTCGTCGGCCTTCACGGGCGCCGAGCCGCTGGCCGCCCGGAACGGGGTGATCTATGTGGTCGCCCGCAAGGGGAACGAGCGGGACAAGAGCCCGTGGCACTTCCTGGCCCTCGACCTCCGCACCGGCAAGGAGCGCTGGCGCAAGGAGTTCAAGGCGGGCTACGTGCCCGGGAGTTCGACCTTCGGCTTCACCGGTGCCGTCTTCGGCGACCACCTCGTCTACACCGGCCAGGTCCCCCTGGAGCCCATGAACTTCCTCAAGTCCCGCCGGATCACGAACGGCGAGAACGAGTGGGAGTGGACCTTCCCCCGGCAGCGGAGCGACGTCAGTACCGCCCTGCGCGACGGAGAGCTCGCGACGGACGGCCGGCGCGTCTACTACGGCATCACGGAACTGGTCGCCGTCACCGTCGCCGACGGCAAGGAGGCATGGCGGTTCGGCCCCGGCCGTGACAAGGGGAGGGGCGTCCCCAAGGGCGCCCGATCCTACGGCCGGCCCGTGTTCGGCGACGGCGTCGTCTACGTGGTGGAGGGCACCCGCGGCATCGTCGCCCTCGCCGCCGACACCGGGAAGCTGCTGTGGGAGACGGCCTTCCCCGACCTGCCGCCCGGCCTCACCATGCCCCCGGTCGTCGGGCGCGCACACCTCTACGTCCACGCGACGGACGGCGCCCACGACGCCGTCGTCGCCATCGATCTGCGCAGCCACCGGATCGCCTGGCGGATGGACGTCCCGGGCCGGGTGGACGCCCCGCTCACCGCCCACCCGCGCGCCGGAACCCTCGTCTGGACGAGCGGCGACCTCGTCTGCGCCATCCCCCTCACCTGATACACCAGCGGAAAGACCACTTCCCCATGAACCCCCTCGGCACCGGCGACCCCCTCCGCCTCGGCCCCTACCGGCTCCTCGGCGTCCTCGGCGAGGGCGGCATGGGCAAGGTTTACCTCGGCCGCGACGGTGCGGGGCGCACCAGCGCCGTCAAGGTGCTGCGCCCCGAACTCGCCCATGACGCGCACATGGCCCAGCGGTTCGTCCGCGAGGCACAGGCCGCCCGCGCGGTGACCGGGCCGGGCGTCGCCCGCGTCCTGGGGGCGTGGACGGAGGGCGGACGCCCGTGGATCGCCACCGAGTTCCTGGCCGGCCCCACGCTGGACGAGGCCGTCGAGCGGCACGGGCCCCTCGGCGAACCGGCCGTGCGCGCGCTCGGCGCGGCCCTCGCCCGCACCCTGCGCGACATCCACGCCACCGGGCTCGTGCACCGCGACCTCAAACCCTCCAACATCGTGCTCACTTCGCAGGGCCCGCGCGTCATCGACTTCGGCATCGCCCGCCCCGAGCACGGCCTCACCCTCACCACCACCGGCGCCATCCCCGTCACCCCCGGCTACGGCGCGCCCGAGCAGACGCTGGGGCAGCGGGTCGGACCGCCCGGTGACGTCTTCTCGCTCGGCGCCGTCCTGGTCTACGCGGCGAGCGGCCGCCGCGCCTACGACGGGGCCCACGTGGCCGCCGTGCAGTACCAGGTCGTGCACGGGGAGCCCGACCTGACCGGCCTGACCCCGGCGCTGCACGCCCTCGTCGCGCCCTGCCTCGCCAAGGACCCCGCGCAGCGCCCTGTCCCGGACGCGGTCGCCGCCGCCTTCGCCCCGCCGAAGGGGGCCGAACGGGCCTGGCGGCGCGGCCCGTTGGCCGACGCCATCGCCGAACGCGAGCGGGCCGCCCGCAGGCTGGCCACCCACACGGGGGTGCCGGACGGGGCGCCCGCCCCGAGCCGGCGCCGCTTCGTCGCCGGACTCGCGGCGGGCGGCACCGCGGCGCTGGCCGCCGCGGGCGGGGGAGCCTGGTGGCTGCTGCGCGAGGACGGGGGCGGCAAGGGGCCGCGGGAGAAGGAGGACACGCCCGTACCGCGGCCGTGGGACGCCAAGCGCCTGACCGCCGACGGCTACCGCGAGGGCGAGGCGCCGCAGCCCCTGTGGGGACCGGTCGATGTCGCCATCCTGGCCCCGCCGCCGCTGCCCCTGCCCGACCGTGACCTCGTCCTGATGCCGGACAGCGACGGCCTCGCCGCGTTCCGGGTCGCCGACGGGCAGCGCAGGTGGGGCGTCGAGAGCCAGCCCCGCTCGGGCTCCGTGCTGCTGCCCGGCGGGCTCGTCGCCACCGGAGGCAAGGCGCCCGGAGCGCAAGGCCGGCTGCTGGTGCTCGACAGCGCCACCGGACGGGAGAAGTGGAGTGACGACATCCGGGTGATCGCCGTGATCGCCACGGACGGCACCGCCGTCTACTTCACCACGGGGCGGACCAGTGACCAGGAGGAGATCGTCGCGTTCGACCTGTCCTCGCGCAGCGTCCGGTGGTCCGTGCGCATGCCGGTGAAGACCTACTCCCAGGACTCGGCCCGCGGCGTGGCCGCCGACGGGCGTCTGGTGCTGTCCGGTTTCGACGGCGACGTCGTGGCCCTGGACACCCGCACCGGACGCCAGGCCTGGCGGCTGGCCGGCCAGCGTCCCCGGAGGGCCCTCGCCCCCGCGGTCTCCGGCGGCGTCGTCCACCTGGGAGGACGGACCCTGACCGCGCTCCGGCTGACGGACGGGAAGGAACTGTGGTCCGTGGCGGCCGAGACCCCGGTCAACGTGGGCTACGGAGGCTGGAGTTCGCCCGTGCTCGACGGGGACGCCCTCTACGCCTCGGACGGCGACCAGGTCACCCGCCGCAACCGGCACGACGGGAGCCTCGACTGGGCCCGGCGGCTGCCCGGCGGAGCGAACGCCGAACTCGGTCCTGCCGCCGTCCAGGGCGGGTCCGTCTGGGTCGGCCACGGCAAGAGCGTCTCGGCCCTGCACAAGGACACCGGGGATCCCGCCTGGACCTGGACCCGGGACGGAATCGCCGAGTGGAAGCTCGCGGGCGCCGGCAACCGGATCTTCCTCTGGCACCAGAACCGGTTGACGGCCATGCCTGTCTTCTGAACGGGCGTCTGTCTTCCGGGCCGGCGTCCGTCCTCCGGACCGGCGCTAGTCTTCCGGGCTGGCACCCGTTATCCGGACCGGCGCTAGTCTCCCGGGCCGGCACCCGTCCTCCGAACCGGCCGGTGCCGCCCGGCCGGTGGGCCTCAGTCCATCCGGCGCGCCCCGCCCAGCAACCCCGCCTCCGGATCCGTCGGGGCGGTCGTGACGTATGTGCGCGACGTCCGCGTGCACCACAGCGTCACCCCGTCCGGCAGGGACGACAGCGCCTCCACGTCCTCCTGCGGCAGCCCCATCGTCCGGCCGATCTGCACCGCCTCCTCGGGTGCCACCCGCTGGACGCCGACCACGTCCGCCCGCTCCATCAGCCGGGCGGTCGTGGGGCCGGGGTAGGGGAGCAGCGTCAGCACCGACTGCCAGGGCGCGGACCGCACCCGGCCCAGCGGAGGGCGCACGCCGCAGTCGCGGACGACGAGCACCGGGCTGTGCACGGACGGGCCCTGCGGTGGCACCCGGCCGACATCGTGCAGCGTGATCGACTGCTGCCCGGTGTTGGCCGCCTGTGCCAGCGCCGTCCACAGCTGCTGGCGGCCGCTCTCCACGGCGACCCGGCCGCCCGCGCCGACCGTGCGCAGCGCGACGACCTGCGCCGTCCACGCGCCGCCGACCAGGACCACGTCGAACGGGACGGGCCGCACCAGGCCGAGCACGGCGGGCGTGCCCTGGGCGTCGGTGCCGATGACCACCCCGTCGTCGCCGACCGGAAGACCCAGGTCCTCGAAGTGGTCGAGCGTCGGCTCGTGCCGCTCGCGGCGGGGCCCCATGAGGCCGAACCCCGGGCGGGCGGCGGCCGTCCTGGCCGGCCGGGTGGTGGCCGTCCTGTTCATGAGCCTGCCCATCAGCGCGTCCCTCCCAGTGGCAGCGTGGCGAGGACGCCCGGTATCTGCTCGTGGTCCAGCCGGACCAGCCCGACCTTCACTCCGCGTGCCGCCCGCTCCAGCTCGCGCCGGACCTCGCCCAGCTCGTCGGCGCTGCGGCCGCACACCCGGACGTGGCCCGTGACCGTCGGCGCCTGTCTGCCGCCGCGTGCCCGGCCGCGGCCGAGCGTCAGGCTCATCGTCGTCGACAGCGCGGGCAGCGAGGTGAGCAGCGCGGCCAGCTGCGGCAGCGACGTGGCGCCCCGGCCCAGCTGCGGCCAGCGGCCCACCCAGTACGTGGTGTGCCAGCGGTCGTCGCAGCGCCAGGTGCGGGAGGTCTCGGCGGTGCGCCGGGCCCCCGCGCCGTTGAGGCTCGCCTGGGCCGTCGCCGCGGGGTTGACGCTGGCGGCGGTCGCCAGGGCCGTCGTCAGCCCGTCCTCGGAGAGCAGCGTCGCCCGGAAGCCGGCGCTCTGCAGGCGGCTCGTCAACTGCCCCGCCGCGCGCAGCACACAGCGCCGCGCACCCTCCGCCCCGCCGCCCCGGGCCGCCACGGCCTCCGGGCACAGCTCGGGGTCGAGCTTGAGCGCGATCCAGGTCATCCGCACCGCCGGCGAACCGGTCAGCGCCTGCAGCGGCGCGTAGTTCCGCGCGGCCAGCGCCTGGGCGGGCAGGTGCGGGGCGGGCGAGGGCAGGGCGCTCTGCACCACCTGCACGGACTCCAGCCGGACGTCCGCCACGTCCATCGCGTCCCGCAACAGCCCCAGCGGCAGGGACTTGTCGGTGCGCCGCGGGCGCAACGGGGCGTCCACCGCCTCCACCTGGAGGACGGCGGTCACGAAGGTGCCGTCTCCGACGACGCCGACGGAGCGGCCCTCACGATCGGTGAACGACTCGGTGCGCAGCGCCGGATCGCACTCCACGACCGGGGTCAGCGCGGGCGCGGTGCCCTCCGGGACGGCCACCGCCGTGCGGCGGGCGCGGCGGCGCAGCGCGAGCACGGCACCGAGCCACTCCGGGACCGGCCGCTGCCGGCGCCGGGCCAGCGCCAGCACCGCCAGCACCAGGGCCACCCCGCCGGCGGGCGCGGCCAGCAGCGGGTCGACGACGTACCCGACGAGCACCAGTGCCGCGGCGACCTCCAGCAGCACCAACTGCTGGAGCCGCACCGGGCCCAGGTGGCCCGGACCCGACTGCCGGCGCAGGGCCGTGGCCTGGCCGACGGCCTGTCCCGATCGCGCCGCGGACGCCATACCCGCAACCCCCCTCACGTCCGTAAAGCGGTGCGAAGCACCGAAAACTACCGAAAGACCGCCGAAAGGCCGCTGTCAGGCCACCATCTGAGCCCCCACCACCGGCCGAGGGCGCACCCGGACAGCGGGACCGGACGGTCAACAGGCATAGTAGGGGGCCGGTCTGACAACGCGGACCGTGGGCACGATCCGACCGGTGGAGCCGGCGGTTCCGAGGCCGGTTCCGGTGACCGGGCCCGGGAGGCGCCCGGCGACAGGGGGAGTACTTCGGCACATGGCAACACGGCGGGACGAGCTCAACGCCTACACCTTCGCGCGGAAGCGGATGGTCGCCGCGTTCCTGCAGCCCACGGCGGCGGGGACGGACGAGGCCGCGCCCCGGCCGCTGCGGGCCGTGCTGCCCGGCGTGGTGGTCGGCGCCCTCGTGCTGGCCGGCTTCGGGGCCTGGGGCATCTTCAAACCGAAGGCCCCGGCGGGCTGGTCGGAGCCGGGGGCGCACGTGATCGTGGGCAGCAAGTCCACGACGCGGTATGTCGTCCTGGAGACCAAGGGCACCAAGCGCCTGCACCCCGTGCTCAACTTCTCCTCCGCGAAGCTCCTCCTCAAGGCCGAGAAGTCCTCGGTCATCAAGGTCGAGGAGTCCGAACTCGACAGCGGGCGGATCCAGCGCGGCCCCACCCTGGGCATCCCCTACGCCCCCGACCGGCTGCCGGACGGCAAGGAAGCCGGCAAGCAGAAGAACTGGGCCGTGTGCGAACAGCCCGGCAGCGGCGGCCGGACCGTGCAGAAGGCCGTCTTCCTGCTCGCCGACCGCGAGGCCGCGAAGGTCGGCGGCCGCCGCCAACTCCACGACGGACAAGCCCTGTACGTCGAGGGCCCCACCGGCGATCGCTACCTCGTGGACCCCGGCGGCACCCGGCACCTCATCGGCCCGCCCGTCGGCGTCGCCCCCTCCGCGCGCGACCAGGTGCTGCGCCGCTCGCTGTTCAGCGAGGGCGCCCAGCCGCAGAAGGTCAGCAAGGACTGGCTGGGCACCCTCCACGAGGGCGGCGCCATCACCTTCCCCCGGCTCCCCGGGAAGATCGGCGCCCCGGCCGGCGTGGGCAGCCTCGACCCGCAGCTGGACAAGGTCGGCACCGTCCTCACGGCCGTGGCCGGCAAGGGCATGCAGCAGTACGTCGTGCTGCCCGGCCGGGTCGCGCCCGTCTCCGACCTGGTGGCGCGGCTGCTCCTCACCAGCCCGGACGCGGTGGCGCTGGGCCAGAACGCCCGGGCCGCCGAGGTCGGGCCGCAGTCCTTCACCTCCTCCCAGGAGTGGTTCTACGGCGACCGGGGCTGGCCCAAGCTCGTCCCGACCCAGGTCAACGACGCGGCCACCGGCGTCCGCACGGTGTGCAACGTGCTGCACGGCGTGGACGGCAAGGGCGTCCCCGAGCTCACCACCTGGGCCGGGTCCACCTACCCCGCGCAGATCGTGGACGGCGCCACCAGCGCGTACGTCACCCCGGGCAGCGGACTGCTCTACCGGCAGGTCAACGGCTCCTCGACCAGCGTCGGCTCGCTCTTCCTGGTGACCGACACCGGGCTGCGCTACGCGGTCCAGACCAACAATGACAGCAGCGCGGGCCGCTCGGGCATCGGCGACGACGGCCGGACCGAGGACCCGCAGGAACGGGCCGCCCAGGTCAACGAGGCGCAGATCCGGCTCGGCTACAAGGATGTCAAGCCCGTCCCCGTACCGGACAACTGGTCCGCGTTCCTGCCCAAGGGGCCCCGGCTCGACGCCAACAGCGCGAGCCAGCCGCAGAGTTCGTGATGAGGCCGCAGATGACAGTTCGCAGGGCGGCCGTGGCGCTGCTCACGCTTCTCTCCTCGCTCCCCATGAATGCCTCGCTCCCCATGGCCGCCGCGTCCGCCTCCGAGCTGTCGCTCGACGGCGACGGCGAGTGCACCTTCCCGATGAAGCAGCAGATATCGGGCATGCCGTGGGCCCTGCAACGGGTTGTCTTCGACCGGCTGTGGCAGGACACCAAGGGCAAGGGCGTCCGCGTCGCGGTCATCGACACCGGGGTCGACATCGACAATCCGCAGCTCACCCGAGCCGTCGACCGGTCCGCCGGCCTCGACCTGCTGCCGAAGGACAAGAACGCGCCCAAGGAGAAGGGCGCGCGTTCCGACGGAACGATGGACCCGGTCGGGCACGGCACCAAGGTCGCCGGGATCATCGCGGCCCGGCCGCGCGAGGGCACCGGCTTCGTCGGCCTCGCCCCCGAGGCCACGATCATCCCGATCCGGCAGAACGACGAGAAGGGCACCGGCAAGGCGAGCACCCTGGCCACGGCCATCCGGCACGCCGTCCGCCAGCATGCCCAGGTCATCAACATCTCCCAGGACACCACCAAGCCGATGGCCCCCGAGTCGGACCTCGGCCTCGCGGTCCGGGAGGCGCTGCGCGCGGACGTCGTCGTGGTCGCCTCCGCCGGAAACGACGGGCTCGACGGAAAGGTCAAGAAGACCTATCCGGCGGCTTATCCGGGCGTTCTCGCCGTGGCCGCGTCCGACCGCAACAACGAACGCGCCCCCTTTTCCCAGTCGGGCGATTTCGTCGGTGTCGCGGCGCCCGGCGTCGAAATGGTGTCGACCGTGCCGAAAGGCGGGCAGTGCGTCGACAGCGGTACGAGTTTCTCGGCCCCGTACGTCGCCGGTATCGCAGCTCTGCTGCGCGCCAAACACCCCGACTGGAAACAGAATCAGGTCGTCGCGCAGATCGAACAGACCGCGGAAAGAGCCGTCAAGGGGCGCGACGACTTCGTCGGCTGGGGCGTGGCCGACCCGGTGCGCGCGCTGACGGAGGACGAGAAGCCGGTCGACCGTCCCACCCCCGACCGGGCCGTCTCGGCGGGCCGCGAAGTGCCCCAACCGGCCGCGCTCACACTCGGCGAGACGCCGCAGGAACGCGACGAACGCCTTGCCACGTACGCCCTCATCGCGGCGGGAGTGCTGATCGCGGCGATCGCCGGCACGGCGGTCGCGCTGCGGGACCACCGGCGTCGGAGGGGCGTTGTCAGACCCCCGGCGTAGGGTCTGTGCGTGGCCGACTCGTTGATGAGGGGACCAATGGCCGTCCCATCCAGGGATGAACTCGGGTCTGCCGCATACAGGTTGGACGTAAACCTGCGAGTGGCTAGAGTGGCAGCCGACAACTTCGGTCCGATGCAATGGGAACGCGTGGGAACATGCGACTTCCACGGGGCATCCGATTCATGGGGGGTAGGTGCACAATGAGCGGCAAGCTGCGGCTTGAAGACGAAAAACTCGATTCCCTGATCAGGGACCTCGGGCACATGCACGACACGCTCGAGGGCAAGATCAGGAGCCTCCAGAACGTCGTGCAGTCGGTGCAAGGCGTCTGGAAGGGCGACGCGGCCATGGCCTACCACGGCCTGCAGGAGCGCGTGAACGAGGACGTGCGCAAGCTGAAGCAGCTCCTGAACTTCACCAAGGAAGCGATGGAGGCGAGCAAGAAGGGCTTCACCCAGGAGGAGTCCGACCGCCTCAACAGCTTCAAGGGCATCGGCGAGGGCGGCGTCACCGGCGCCCTAGGAGCCTTCCACGTCTCCTAGTCGCCCCTTCCCTCAGCCGTAGGACCCGTCAGGAGAAGACCACATGGAGATCACGTACGCCGGCGTGACCGAGGCCGCCAACCAGGTGAAGTCCTCGGCCGACGCCATCCACTCCCAGCTGGAGTCCCTCGACGCCCGCGTCAAGGACGTCGTCAGCCACTGGGACGGTGAGACCCGCGAGGCGTTCCACGCCCGCCACCAGGGCTGGGACGCGAACGTCAAGGACATGCACCAGACGCTGCTGACCATCGCGTCCAAGCTGCACGAGGCCGTGTCCGGCTACAGCGCCAACGACCGCCGTCAGGCGGGGCGTTTCGGCGGCTGAGCCACGCGCTCGGTATGACCCCGTGGGTGCGGGCGCGGCCCGGCCGCGCCCGCACCCACGGCATTGTTTTTTCTAATTCTTTGCATCAGGCATTCAGGGGAGGTGCCTCATGGCGTCATCGGACCTGGACGCTTCCGACGACTCACTGCAGGGCTTCAAGAAGCGCGTCGACAGGCTGCTGCACGACCTGGACGCTTCGGCGGCGTCGCACAAGCACATCAGCGACCAGAAGGTGCCCGGGGCGGCCTACGGGACGTTCGAGGAGGGCAAGGCCCTGTCGCAGGCGTACGACAAGGTGCACCAGCAACTGGAATTGCTCTCGCGCATGCTGGGGGACCAGTTGGAGGCGATGGGCATCGCGGTGGACATGGCCGACCGTGACTACCAGGGCGAGGACCGCGAGCACGCGGAGCGCTTGGCCGCGATCCAGAAGCGGTCCGTCAAGGACTGGAAGCAGCAGCAGGAGTGGGCCGCCCAGGCGAAGGGCACATTGCCGGACGGCCAGAAGTACGGCCCC
Organism: Streptomyces sp. AV19; assembly: GCF_015999245.1. Taxonomy (GTDB): domain Bacteria; phylum Actinomycetota; class Actinomycetes; order Streptomycetales; family Streptomycetaceae; genus Streptomyces. The sequence goes on from NZ_JAEAMR010000004.1 coordinate 527,532, forward strand.
TATCTGCCGTCGTCCGACACCGGCCAGAAGTGAAACGGGGGTAACGCAGAATGGCAGCTGAGGGCGGTCCCACGAGCTTCGACGGCATGTCCGTCGAGGGCATGTACGCCAGCATCATCGGCTCCAACGGGGCCGACATCTCGGCCAAGGGCCATGCGCTGGTGGAGGCGAAGGACAAGATCGAGAGCATAGGCAACGACCTCAAGGGACATGTCGGCCGGACGAAGTGGGTCGGCGAGGGCGGCGACGCGTTCCGTGAATGGGGCGATGCCTTCGCGAAGCAGGTCATCAAGCTTGCACATGTGGCGGGTGTCACGGGCGACCACATGGTCCATGCAGGCGACACGATCAAGGCCGCCGCTGAAACGATGCGCAAGGAAGCCCCGGCCAGCTCCATGGGGATGTGCTTCGCGGACGCGGACAAGGAGAAGGCGCGCATCAAGGCGATGGAAGAGCTGAAGGAGAAGGTCCTTCCTCAGATGCGGACGGCGGCTTCGGCTTGCCGGGTGGCGGCGAATGACATCGGTGGGTTGGAGACGCCGCAGTTTCGGCCGATGCCGGCTGCCGCCACCGGGGGAAGCGAGGACGGGTGGCTTACGCCTTATGAGCCGTCCGATGGTTCCTCCTCCGGCGGTGCCGGTGGCGTCCAACCTGCGGGAAACGCAGGCGTTTCCGGAGTGGGGGCCGACGCGAACGGCGCTGGTCGGCAGACTTCGGGCGTGGCGCGTCCGGATGCGCCCCAGGAGCCGTCGCACGTGCCGACCCACGGCAGCTCCAGCTCCGGGGACACTTCGGGCAGCAACTCGACCCCTTCGCACGACAACAACGCCGGTACAAGGGTCGATAGCACCCAGGCTCCTCCAATGCCTGCCCCGACAACGCCTTCAGGGCCCAGCACTCCTCCGGCGCCAGAACCTTCACACCATGGCACGGGTCCCACTACGCCGGTTCCGCCACCGCCGCTTCCGCCGACCTCGCGTGGCACTGGGGAAACCCGTCGGATTCCCGGTAGCCGTGGCGGCGGCCCGGAGCCGCTCCCGAACCGTTCTGGAGTGGAGAGATCCGGAGGCCAGGGTGGCCCCGGGCGTATCGGTGGAACTGGAAGAGTAAAGGTCCCGCCCGTTCCACGTGTCGACACCGGAGTCATCGGTGGTGTGCCGTCGCCGGGGCAGCAGGCTTCCACGCCCTCAAGGGGCGTTTCCCGGGGGACTGTCATTGGCGGTGAGGCGCAGCAGACGGGCCGTGGAATGATGGGGACCGGAACTCCGGGTTCCCTCGGACCGGGCGTTTCGCGAGGAATCGGCGGTACCACAAGGCGATTCGCATCCGAGCCCGGCGGTATGGTGAACGCTCCCTCGGGATCTCAGGGAGCCCGTCGCGAATTCACTCCTGGTGGCAGCGGTCTCCTGCGCGGGGGAAATGCCGGTGGTGTGAGTGGTGTTCCGATGGGGGCAACCCAGGGCGTACAACGTGGTGTCGAGAAGAACCGCAATCGCTCGAACCGCCCTGGTTACCTGACAGAGGATGAGGAGACCTGGAACGCGGGCGGAGCGGGCAACGTTCCGCCGGTCGTCCAGTAGAAGTCGGATACGACACCGGATGGTGAGCAGAGAACTCGTGAACAAAACGACGATCAGAGGCGCTTGCGGCCGAGCCGTAACTGTCGTGTCCGTGCTCTGTTCTCTGCTCGCCGGCGGTGCCGCTGCGGCGACCCCTGCGAGTGCTGACACCATGCGTCAGCGCCAGTGGTACTTGGACACCATGCAGGCCGATCGTATGTGGCAGGTGACCAAGGGCAAGGGCGTTACCGTTGCGGTCATCGACAGTGGAGTTCGGTCGTCGCAGCCCGAGCTGCAGGGCAGGGTGCGTTCCGGGAAGAGCTTCGTTGGTCGTGGGGAACGCGGTGCGGAGTTGAAGGACTCCGACTCCCACGGTACGGCGATGGCGACACTCATTGCAGGAAACGACGCGGGAGGGGGAGGCGTCACCGGTCTTGCTCCCGAAGCCAACATCCTGCCGGTGAAGGTAGGAAACGGTGCGACCAACCTGCCGATAATGTTGGCTGCGATCCGATATGCGGCGAATTCCAAGGCGCAGATCATCAGCATCTCCATGGGCATCCAGGACGATGTGATGGATGACCAAAGCAAGCGCCAGCTCCGGGATGCTGTGGACTACGCGCTGAAGCGGGGGAAGCTGCTCTTTGCTGCTGCCGGAAACGAAGGTGGCAAGCACAATTCCGTGTCCTACCCGGCAGCCACCCCAGGCGTCGTGAGTGTTGCCTCGGTCGATGCCGACTACAAAGCGGCGAAGTACTCGACGCACAACACCCGAGTCGTGCTCGCCGCACCAGGCGAAAATGTACCGACGCCCTGCTGGAAGGGTGGTACCGGTTACTGCCGAGGCGGCGGCACCAGCCAGGCAACCGCCATCGCCTCCGCCAGCGCAGCCCTCGTCTGGTCCATGCACCCGAAGTGGACCAACAACCAGGTCCTCCGCGTCCTGATGGACACAGCCGGCAAGCCGGTCAACGGACCCGTCCCCAGCGAGTACATCGGCTACGGAACGATCCGCCCCCGCATCCCCGTCCTGGAGAAGAAGGGCAACCCAGGCCCGCCCGACGTCAGCCCGCTGACGGAAGGCGCCAAGTCCTCGGACGGCAAGGCGGCCAAGGCGGACCCCGCCCCGTCCGCCGCGCCGAAGAAGGCCAAGAGCAAGAAGGCCGAAGAGGACAACAACCTGCCCTGGATCCTCGGCGGCGCGGCCGCCGTCGCGATCCCCGGCGCCGTCCTCCTCGCCCTCATCCTCCGCCGCAAGTCGAGGGCGCGAGCGAGGGCCCGCGCGCAGCAGCAGCCCACCACCTCGCCGCCCCCGTACGACGGACCACCGTCCACCACGCCGTAACCGGCGAACGCCTCGGCCCCTGCCGCCTCCTCCTCGAGGAGCAGCGACAGGGGCCGACGGCGTACATACGCCCTTAAGCGCCCCGCTCGCCCTCCGCCTCCGCCTCACCCTCCGGCTCAACCTCGATGTCGAACTCGCCATCCCGCACGCCCAGCACGAACGCGTGCCACTCACTCGCCGTGTACCGCAGCACCGTGTCGGGATCCTCGGAGTTCCGCATCGCCACGGCCCCGCCCGGCAGGTAGGCGATCTCGACCCGCTCCTTCGTCGGGCTGTCGGGAGCGCTGAGCCACTCGACGCCGGAAATGTCCATGGCGTACAGCGCTTCGGTCTCTTCCTGGGTGGCCATGAGAGGGGTCCTTTCAACATGGATGACGACGAACCGCCGCGGCCCGATGGTCCAGGCCGCGGTCAGGGTACCGGCCGTGCCGACGCCGAAGAGGCACTTCCGTAAAGGAGTTGACGTCGGCCCGACCGACGAGTGTCGCTACGTCCCGCATTCAAATTGAGGAACTGACGGTGCCTTGCCTAGAGTCGTACCCCTCACCGCTGGTGATGAGTCTCAAGTAGGGGGACTGGGGGATGGGCGTCGTTCTTCCGGACAAACTGGCCTTCGTTCTCGACCTGATAGGCGTCAACTGGCCGAACGTCGACGAGGACGACTACCGCGACATGGCCAAGTCGCTCCGTAGCTTCGCCGACGACGTGGACGCCGGCCGTGGCGACTCCAATGTCGCGCTCAACCGCCTCCTCTCCACTAACCGCGGTGAGATGACGGACGCCATCGAAGCGCACGTCAAGAAGCTCAACGGCAAGCACCTGCACAACCTCGCCGAGGGCGGCCGTCTGCTGGCCGGCGGACTGGACGCCGCAGCGCTCGTGGTCGCCGGGGCGAAGGGCTCGGCGATCGTCCAACTCGGTATCCTGGCCGCCGAGGTGGCATCGGCCCAGGCGGCTGCTCCCATCACTCTCGGTCTGTCCGAGCTCGGCGCGCTGGGCGCGGTCGGGGTCACCCGCACAGTCGTCAAACGCATCCTGAAGCAGGCCGCAGAGGCTGCTGCCCAGGAAGTCCTCTCCATCGTGATGGACCCGGTGTTCGCCGCACTGGATTCGATGGCCACGGACCTGGTAGTCCAGGTCGTCTCCGACGGCCTCGGTGCGCAGGATGGCGTCGACCTGAAGCAGACGCTCCAGGCGGGCAAGGACAGCTTGAGGATTGCCAGTGCGGGCGGCGACGGCGGCCTGATCCTGGCGAGCGCCGGTGGCGGAGGAGGCGGCAGCGGCGACCTCGTCTTCGACGAGCACGAGCACAACACCTTCACGGGAAAGGTGCACGACCACTCCAAGCACCTGGACGAAAAGGGCGGCACGCACCTCCACTCCACCCGCGGCCATTTCAACCGCACCCGCGGCCGAGGCTCTCTGGCCAAGGCGATCGAGGAGGTCGCCGAAAAGGCGATGAAGTCCCTCGACAAGGCGCAGGGCGAACTGACGAAGCACCTCGACGACGTCGGCAAGGGCCTGACCGAGGCGGGCAAGGGCCAGAAGAAGCACGACCAGCACGTCGAAGGCGGGATGAAGGGCGTCAAGCATCATCGTTCCGACCAGAAGCCGGCGGACGCGTCGGGAGGCGGTGGTGGGAAGGGCGGCAGCAGCTCCGGAGGCTCCGATCGCGGCAGCGGCCCGTCGGGCGGGAGCGGCCAGGGCAGGCCGATGGACCCCCAGCCGAACTGGCACGGTCACACAGGTAATGAAACCCGGCACCATCGAGGCGATGCCTTGGATGTTTCGCACCTGGGGCCCGAGCAGCAGCGGCGGGAACTCGGCCGCGAAGCGGGGCGGCTTGCGGACAAGGCGGCGGAGAAGGTGGAGTGGCCGAAAGGTCAAGTTCCGACTGGTAAGGCCCGTATGCAGAGTGGTTGCGCGGGTGCCCTGCTGCACAATGGAACCATTACTTCGCACACCAGCATGCAGCAGAAGAAGATATCCAAGCAGCTGACCGGTGATAAACGAGCCGAGGCAGTGGAGGCCCAGACCCCGCGTACGCATCCAGTGGTTGCGGATATGTACGAGGACGTGAAGAAGTCCGGCGTTGAGCTGGGGACCGGTCACGGGAAGTGCTCCGAAGTGGCACTGATATCGGACCGTCTGCACCAACTGGATCCGACTGGGCAGTCGATCAGAACAGTTGAGGACGCCAGAAGAGCTCTGTCGGGGGCTGTGATCGATACCCGGGCCATCGGGGTCCAGGTCGACCCCGATACCGGGGAGAAGATCCCGCACGGACAGCACCAGCCAGCGTGCAAATCGTGCAGGCATGTCCTGCCCAAGTTGGGTATCGTTACCCATCGCTAGCAAGGAAGAGGTTGGAGAGTGCCTCCTTATCTTAGTCGAGAAGAAGTTGATCGCCGATTGGTGGCGGCCGGTTGGCAACCTGGACGCGACAAGAGTGACGAGGCGGCCGCTGTCATGGAACAGGCCGTCGCTTCGCTCGCCGAGAAGGGATGTCCGGTGACTCCCTTCCCGGCGGCAGTCGAATTCGTGAAGGAATTTGTCGGGCTCCAGGTCCCCTTCTCGGGTGAAAATTCGGGTGGGGAGTATGTCACCTTCACCGTCAGGTATTTCGAGGAGTCATTCGGGGAATCGATTTCCGAGCTGGTCGATTGGCTGGAACAGCCCCTCTTCCCTGTGGCCTATGTCAACAATGATCGCGCTCTGGCTCTGGTGGATCCGCAGGACAGGTACTTTCTGACTCACTGGTCGGGTGACTACTACCTGGGCAAGGGGCGGTACGAAGCTCTCGCCTGCCTGATGACAGGCCGTCACTATGATCTCGAGGAAGCCGATGTCTGACATTGTTCCCGGCGTGGCCGCCAGCCTGCTCGTGCAGGGCAAGATCTTCAGCATGACCAACCTGACCGGTGAAGGAACCCCCAACCTCCACCCGGCAGTACGCGATTTCTTCGACTCGTTGCCCGTGGATCTGCGCGAACCCTTCATCGGATACTGCGCTGAATCCGCCCTCATCTCCGACCAGTTGTGGGGCCTGGACGAGGGCCGGACCGACGGTCGCTGGACGACGCTCGATGAGGCCGCCCCGCACTTCGCCCGCTCCGTGATGATGTCCGTCAAGATCCGCGAACACGGCGACCCCGAGCACGGCCAGAGCACGGTCCCGTGCCGTTCCTGCACAGCACTCCTCAACCGGTTGGGAGTGGAGATCGCGGACTCGTGAGCACCACCGGCCACGATGCGCTGCGCGCGGCGGGCTGGCTGCCCGGCCGGGACGCCGGGAATGAGGCCCTGCTCGGCATGCTGACCGCCGTCGGCACGGCCTCCCCCGACGGGCGGAAGGCATGGGAGCCGTTCCCCGCTGCCGAACGCGCCCTGCGCGCATTCCACGGCCTGACGATCTCGCCACTCGCCCCCGGAGCGGATGTCGCCGCGACCGGCTGCGTCATCGACCCCGCAGCGGCCCGCTTCGCCCATCGCACCGCGACGTCCTTCGCCCGCGCGATCGGCCAACGCCTCTTCCCCTTCGGGCACACCGACACCGACGCCCTCCTCCTGCTCGACGAGGAGGGCCGGCTCTTCTCCGTCGACCACGGCGGCTGGTGGCTCCTCGGCGAATCGGCGGAAGCGGGCTTGACAACGCTCGTCGAGGGCCGGGCACCCCGGCGCATCACGCCCCGCTCGCACCGCTGGCAACTGGCCCGCGTCCCCGCCGAAGACGAGCTGACCGACCTGGTCAAGACGGCCATGGTCCCCGTCTACGTCCTGCACCGCCACGGCCTCCTGACGGCCCGCGCCGCCCGCTTCCGCGTCATCGGCCTCCGTGGCCACGGCCCCGTCCGTCTGGACGAAGAGTTCCCCCTCGCCCCCGGTCCGCTCGACGGCAGTGCGGCGTCGCTGCTCGACGACATCCGGCTGGCCGTGGGCTCGATTCTCCTCGCCTCCACCGAGAGATCCCTCGAACTGCTCCCCGCGACCGTCGGCATCGTCTGCTCGATTTCCGTCGGACGCCAAGGCGACCGGGGACTCAGCATGTGCTTGTCAGCAGACACCCGAGCCGTTCTGGAGTCGGACGTCGAACTGGCCGACGCTGTGTTGGAGTTCTCGGCTTATGGAGATCGGCGTGCTACTCCTGCCGAGCCTGTGACCTGATCTGGTGGGGAGTCCTGAAAGACAGCGGTAGCCACCGAAGCAACGTGATGTAGAAATGAGTTGAACGGGAGAGGCCGGACCGCTGATGCTGGGGTGCACATCCTCCCCTTGCCTATCTCCGGCAGAGAGTGAGACCTGTGTCATGGGCCTTCTGATGACTCAAGAGCACGTATATGCCCGGTTGCGGATTGCGGGCTGGATGCCGGGGCGTGACATGGGAGATGAAGCCGTCGCCTTCATGGATGACGTCGCTGCTTCCCTGGCTTCCCACGGGTACGAGGCAGAGTTGTTTCCTATTGCGGTGGATTTCATCCGAGAATTCGCCTTCCTTCGTGTCCGGTTCACCAGCGACCCGAGTGACAATCGCGAGGTCTGGTTCGAGGTCTGTGACTACGACGAAGCCGATGCCGAAGCGGTCGCCGAGTTGTCCGAATGGCTTGAGCAGCCGCTCTTCCCCGTGGCCTATGGAAGTGAAGGCCAGATCGCTTTGATTGACGCGCGAGGAAGGTTCTTTCTCACGCACTGGAGTGGTGATTACTACTTGGGGAAGAGCTACTACGAAGCGTTCGCCTACCTCCTCACGAACGGCCACGTAAGTGAGTGCGTCGTCCGGGACGGCATACCGGATGGCGCAGGGATTGCCTGGTCCGAGCAGTCATGAGCCATAGCGGTCGTCAACCGCCTGAGACAACGGGCCACCGGTAGCCGTTCAACGAGCCCACAGGGCAGGAACGGCTGCCAGTAGCTCCGTACCTCCTCAGCCGGCCGGTTGACCTACAAAGCGACCGAGACGATCGCGGCTTGCGGTGACCCCGCCCACACGAGGTGGATCGGCTCGCCCGTCTGTCGGGCAAAGCGGGCAGCAGCCCGTTCGGCCGACGGGAGCGACATACGCAAGGTCCCGTCCAGGCTGGTCACCTGGGTCCTTCCGTTGGCTCGGTCGGTCAGCCCCCATGCGAGTACGTGAGGCTGGAGGTCGCCGGACTCGGTGATGTGCTCTCCGACGACAGCGAAGAGACGGGGTGCCGTAGAGGTGACGAGGGCACGGATCTCGTGCCAAAGGGCTGAAGAGCTGGCTTGGCAAGGGTGCTCGGACGATACCGTGGCCATGCGAAGTCTCCTGTTCGCGTGAGGAGTTGAGTGACCGGACGGCAGCACGATAAAGGCTTGTGTTGGTATACATGCCAACACTCAGGTGGGTTGCATGCCAACATCACCCGCAGTGGTGAGGCGTAGGTGCTCTGTCCGATTGCAGGAGGGCGGTATGGCCAGGGTCAAGCTTCCGTCGAGTGTCCGACAACGGCGACTTGGCGCCGAACTGCGCCGTTTGAGAGAGCGGGCGAATCTCTCGGCGACTCGGGCTGCGGAGCTGTTCGGTACTTCGCAGTCGAGGATCAGTGGCATCGAGGCCGGCGGGTACGCGGTCAGCGCGGAACGAGTGAGGGCTTTGGCCCGGTTGTACGGGTGCGAGGACAGGTCGTTGATCGAGGCTCTGACTCGGATGACGGGTGGCCGCACACGGGGGTGGTGGGAGGAGTATCGGGGGATCGTCCCAGCCGATGCTCTGGATCTTGCCGAGCTCGAACACCATGCGACATCGTTGCGAGTGGCATCGATGATCCATCTCCCTGGGCTCTTACAGACCAGGGAGCAAGCCCGCGTGGTCATGGCTGGAGCTGTGCCGGCCCTGGCTCCGTTCGAGCTGGAACATCGGATCTCCTACCGCATCAAGCGGCAAGGGGTGCTCTATGGAGACATGGCGAAACCCCTGACGGCGATTGTCCATGAGGCTGCTCTGAGGATGGACTTCGGCGGTCCAGAGGTGACACGAAAGCAGTTGCAGTTCCTGCTGGAGCGGGGTCGGGAGGAACACATCTGTGTCCTGGTGATTCCGTTCGGATCAGGTCCCCTCCCGAGCGCCGGGAATGGCATCGTCCACTGCGGGGGCGAGGTGTCGCAGTTGGACAGTGTGCAGCTCGATACCGACCACGGTTCTGTCTTCATCGATGCGGAAGTTCAGCTGGGCGAGTACCGAACCATCCTTGACCGAATGCAAACTTGTGCCCTTGATCCCGCCGAGTCGAGCGATCTCATTCAGCGCATCGCGCGAGAACTTTGAGGGGGAACGGCAGATGTCTCCGTTCGTTTGGCAGAAGTCAACTTTCAGTGCGAATGCGGCAAACTGTGTCAACGTGGGTATCGACCCTTGTGGAAGGGTTCGACTCCGGGAGAGTGAGCAGCCTGAGGTCGTCCTCAGTGCTACACGGGCTGTGTTGCGTGGCCTTCTGACGGCCATAGTTGCTGGACAACTGGCGGCCCCGTGCACGGGATGAGACCCAGCCGCGAGGCCCGGTTCCGGCACGGTGGCGAGTTCCCGGCGGCGGAATCGCAGCTCTCACGCTACCGGTTCGTACTGGACGGTATGACTCGTGCGGCGCATTGCCAAGAGCTTCTGAGAGGGAGAGCTGAAGTTGTCAGTCTACGTATGGCAGAAGTCCAGCTTCAGCGGCCAGGCTGTGAACTGCTTGCACATAGCCGGTGCCGCTGATGGCACTCTCCGGCTCCGGGAAAGTGATTGGCCCAAAGCCGTTCTGCGCTCCACCCGAGCTACCATGCGCGGCCTCCTGGTGGCCATAAAGACGGGGATTCCTCTTTCCTGAGGGCGTCTCGCGCTGAACGGCTCGGGCAGGGCCGGGGAGCGGCCCTGCCCGAGCCCGGACCCGAGCTCCCTACCGATCCGCCCCGCCCCCGCTGACCTTCGGGCAGAACTCCGCCCCCGCCAGCCCGTCGAAGTCGTAGTCCCAGTCCCCGTTCAGGTTGAACGCCGCCGTGTGGCGGCCGCCGTCCGTCGAGGCGGCCATGGTCTTGGAACCGTGGATGTCGCCCTCGTGGGTCCAGAGCCTGACGTCGCACGAGGGCAGCTTGTAGTCGTAGAGTCCCAGGCCGTAACGGGTTGTCTCGCCCGGCTCCTTGCCGACCTGGACCGTCGTCAGCAGTTCCTTCTGCTGGGCGGCGGGCAGGAGCCGGCCGCCCAGGAGGGCCTGGTAGAAGGTGTTGAGGTCACCCGTCGTGGAGATGATCTCGCCGGCCGCCCAGAGCCAGGAGGCGTTCTGCTCGGTGACGTCGTGCACCTTGTCGTCCGGCTGCGGGTTGCGGGGGTAGAGCGTGGTGTACGCGCGGCCGTGCGGGTCCGGCATGTTCGTGGCGTTGCCGGGGAGCGAAGTGCCCCGCAGGCCGAGCGGCTTGATGATGCGCTGCTGGATCTCGTCGGCGTAGCGGTGGCCGGTCACCTTCTCGACGATCATTCCGGCGAGGATGTAGTTGGTGTTGGAGTAGTGCCAGCCCGTGCCGGGCGCGAACTCGGGCTCGTGGCGCAGGGCGACGGCGATCAGCTCGGCAGGCGTCTGGCTCTGGAAGCGGTGCTCGGGGTAGTCCTCGTGAATCTGCCGGTAGAAGTCCTTGTCGTCCGTGTAGTTGAACAAGCCGCTCGTGTGGTTGAGGAGCTGCCGGACGGTGATCTTGCTGCCGTCGTTGCCGTTGCCCCGCACTACCCCCGGCAGCCACTTCTCGACCGTGTCGTCCAGGCTCAGCCTGCCCTCGGCCTCCAGCTGCAACAGCACGACCGAGGTGAACACCTTGCTGACGCTGCCGACGCGGAAGCGGTCCTCGGGGGAGCGCTTCCGCCCCGTCTCCCGGTCGGCGACGCCGGCCGAGCCGTTCCAGGCGCCGTTCTCGTCTCGCGCCTGACCCAGCGCGCCCGGCAGCTTCAGCTCCGAGACGTGCCCCTCCAGCGCGGCCTGCGTCGCCGCGTGCCCGGGTGGAGCCTGATCCTCCGTACGTGCCATGGCAGTCGGTGTGAAGGCGGTCGTCGCCATAGCGACGGCGACGGCCGCCGTCACCAGGCTCTTGCGCACGCTCCCTGCCGACTTCACTGTCATGGGCCTACTCCTCTGCGGATCACGAGATCACGGGACCGCAGGCACGCCGCCGCGCCGCCGCGCGATCACGACGAGCGTCACCTGTACGCCGTATAAGACCCCATGGGCTCCGCGCGAGTCGATCAATCCCGGTCAGTCAGGGATCGGATCCAGCCAACCGGCAACCGACTCAAAACACCCCAAACCCCTGCTCGCCCGTCGGCACCCACCCCGTCTGCACCAGCGATGCCCCGCCCTTCCTCGACACGAACAGACCCCGCCCCGCAGGCAGCGGCCGGGCCTTCACGCTCCCCAGCAGCTCGCCCTCGTTCGGGTTGCCCGACAACACCACGCCCTGCGCGCCCAGTTCCTTGAAGCGCTGGATGAACTGCTCGTACGCAGAGCGGCCCGCGCCCGCGCTGTTGCGGGCGAGGATGATGTTGACGCCGGCGTCGCGGGCGTAGGGCAGGTTGTCCACCAGCTGGGCCATCGGGTTGCCGGAGGACGTGGCGACGAGGTCGTAGTCGTCCACGACGATGAACGCCCGCGGGCCCCGCCACCAGCTGCGGTCGCGCAGCTGCTGCGGGGTCACGTCCGTGCCCGGTATGCGGCTGCTGATGAGGGTGTTCATGTCGGTGAGGTACTGGTCGAAGGCGTTCTGCGTGGTGGAGTAGCCGACCAGATACGGCTCGGGCACGCACTCCAGCAGGCTGCGCCGGTAGTCGCCGACGCAGAACAGTGCCTCCTGCGGCGTGTAGCGCTCGGTCAGCTGCTTGATGAGCAGCCGCAGCAGCGCCGTCTTGCCCGACTCGCTCTCGCCGTAGACCGCGAAGAACGGATCGGTGTCGAAGTTGACGAAGACGGGCGCGAGGTTCATCTCGTCCAGGCCGATGGCGACGCCGCGCTCCGGATGGGCGTGGCCGTCCGGCAGCTCGCGCACCGACAACAGCCGCGGCAGCATGCGCACCTGCGGCGCGTGCGGGCCCGGCCAGGCGTCGCCGACCGCCTTGACGAACGCGGCCGTCGCGTCGGAGAGGTCGTCCCCGCCGCCCGAACCGCCGTCGATGCGCGGCAGACCGGCGAGGAAGTGCAGCTTCTCCGCGGTGATGCCGCGCCCGGGCACGCCCACCGGCACGTTGACCGCGATCTTGCGGTCGAGCTCGGAGTCGAGCGGGTCGCCGAGCCGCAGCTCCAGCCGGCTGAGGAACTGGTCCTTCAGCGCGGCCCGCATCTCCATGTAGCGGGAGACCGTCACCACCAGGTGGACGCCGAGGCCGAGGCCGCGGGTGGTGATGTCCGCTATATAAGGCTCCAGCATCTCGTAGTCCGTCTTGAATGTCTGCCAGCCGTCGATGACGAGGAAGACGTCGCCCCAGGGCTCGTCGGGGAGCCGGCCGGCCGCGCGCAGGCGGCGGTACGTGGCGATGGAGTCGATGTTGTGGTCGCGGAAGAACTCCTCCCGCCGGTTGAGGATGCCCGTCACCTCGGCGACCGTGCGGCGCACCTTCTCGGGATCGAGCCGGGAGGCGACGCCGCCGACGTGCGGCAGCTCCTCCATCGAGCCCAGCCCGCCGCCGCCGAAGTCCAGCCCGTAGAACTGCACCTCGTGCGGGGTGTGCGTGAGCGCGAAGCCGCCGACGAGGGTGCGCAGCAGCGTGGACTTGCCGGACCGGGGGCCACCGACGATCAGCATGTGGCCGGCCGCGCCCGAGAAGTCGCGGACGAGGACGTCGCGGCGCTGCTCGAAGGGCTTGTCGAGCAGGCCCAGCGGCACCCGCAGCCCGCCGCTCGCCGCCGGGTCGGGGCAGTGCAGCCCGCGCTCCGGGGTCGCCGTCAGCTGGGGCACCAGCTGGTCGAGGGAGGGCGCCTTGGTCAGCGGCGGCAGCCACACCTGATGGGCGGCCGGGCCCTGGCCCTCCAGCCGCCGGACGATGACGTCGAGGACGGTGTCGGCGAGCGCGTCGTCGTCGGAACGCGTCGGCGCCCAGCGGAAGTCGGGGTCGGGCGCCTGATAGCGCACGGGCACGGGCGCCGCGGTGAACAGCACCGGCCGGCGATCCGTCGGCAGCGGCCCGCTGCGGGTCAGCGAGGCGGCGCCGTCCCGGTACGTACCGGAGACGTACGCGGCCTTGAACCGCGTCATCTCGTCGGTGCCGAACTTCAGGTAGCCGGAGCCGGGCACCGACGGAAGGTGGTACGCGTCCGGCACGCCCAGCGCCGTGCGCGACTCGGCGGCGGAGAAGGTGCGCAGACCGATGCGGTACGACAGATACGTGTCCAGGCCGCGCAGCCGGCCCTCCTCCAGGCGCTGCGAGGCCAGCAGGAGGTGGACGCCCAGCGACCGGCCGATGCGGCCGATCTGGATGAACATGTCGATGAAGTCCGGCTTGGCCGTCAGCAGCTCGCTGAACTCGTCGATGACGAGCACCAGCGAGGCCAGCGGCTCCAGCGGGGCCCCGGCCGCCCGCGCCTTCTCGTAGTCGTTGAGGTTGGCGTAGTTGCCCGCCGCGCGCAGCAGCTCCTGGCGCCGCTGGAGCTCACCGGTGATGGAGTCGCGCATGCGGTCCACGAGGGTGAGGTCGTCGGCGAGGTTGGTGATGACCGCGGCGACGTGCGGCATTTCGGCCATGCCGGAGAACGTCGCACCGCCCTTGAAGTCGGCGAGGACGAAGTTGAGGTTCTCGGAGGAGTGCGTGACCGCCAGCCCCAGGACCAGGGTGCGCAGCAGCTCGGACTTGCCGGAACCGGTCGCGCCGACGCACAGGCCGTGCGGACCCATGCCGTCCTCCGCGGCCTCCTTGAGGTCGAGCATGACGGGCGTGCCGTCCTCGCCGACGCCGATGGGCACGCGCAGCCGCTCGGCGCGCGAGCGCGGCCGCCAGGTGGTGGCGGTCTCCACGGAGGCGGCGTCGCCCAGGCCCAGCAGGTCGGTGAAGTCGAGGTTGGCGAGCAGCGGTTCCTCGTCGTCCGCGCCGCCGCCCAGGCACAGCGGGGCCAGCTGCCGGCCGAGCGCCTCGGCGGCGGGGACGGAGAGGTGGTCGGGGACGCCCAGGTACGTGGCCGTCGCCGACTCCAGGCGCAGCTTGCCCGGGCGCACCGTGACGGACAGGCCGCCGCGCGGCTCGTCCTCCTCGCCCGGGGCGATCTCCAGGACGGTCACGCCCTGGAGGCCCTCGGCGGAGGCCAGCAGGGAGTCGGGCGGCACCAGGCCGCCGTCGAGCACGACCACGACGTGCGGCTGGTCCAGCAGCGGCTGGCCCTCCCGGCCGAACCGGGGGCGGCCCTCCAGCCGCTTGCCCAGCAGCTCCTCCACCTCGGGCAGGTCGTCGCCGAACAGCCGCTTGGTGCCGGCGCCGTCGGCCGTGCCGGGCGCCTGGGTGTGCGGCAGCCACTTGGTCCAGTCCCACTCCGGCGCCACGTCCTTGGCCGTGACGACCGCGACGACCAGGTCGTCGGGGGAGTGCAGCGCGACGAGACCGGCCACCATCGAACGGGCCGCACCGCGCACGGAGTCGGCCTCGCCGGATATCACCACGTGGTAGAAGGCGCGCAGCGAGACGGCCACCGGCAGCCCGTCCAGCGAGCCGTGCGTCGCCAGGAACTGCTGCATGGCGCCCGCCGCCAGCGGCTCCAGCTCGTCCACGGGCGCCGTGGTCGGCGCCACCAGCGGCGTCCACAGCTGCTGCGGCCCCAGGCCGATGCGGACCTGCCCGAAGTCCTTGTCGGAAACGCGGCGTTCCCACAGCCGGCCGCGCTCGGCGACCAGGGCCCACAGCTGGTCGGGACCGGGGTGCAGATAGAACTGGGCGTCGCGCTGGGCGGCGGCCGTGCGCCGCACCTTCCGCCGGGTCTGGGCCAGGTACTTGAGGTAGTCGCGGCGCCCGTCGGCGGCCGCGCCCTGCGTGCCCTTGCGGTAGCGGATGAGCTGCGCGACGGCCATCGCCACCGTCGAGGCCAGCATCATCACGCCCATGATCTTCATGAAGGGCTGGGTGCCCGGCATGAAGAAGAAGACGACGGACGAGCCCATGCCCAGCATCGGCAGCAGCTGCATGGCCATGCCCTCCTGCTGCCCCCGGGGCAGTTCGGGAGGGGACTCGAGCTGCAGCTGCTCCGCTTCGGGCTCGGGTGGCATGACCCGGGGCGGGCGTTTGACGACGATCTGACTCACCGGCGTAATCAATCCCTCGGTACGGCCTGGGCAGCTGAGGACCGGCGCCCCCTTGGCAAGTGGGCCTGTCTCCGCGCGAACGATGATCCTACGTGCCACTGACAACGGGGGCGGCGGGTATCGTGCCGTCCCGTCACCACAGGGCACAGCGAGCACGAACGACCCGTGCGTGACGGAGCGACAGCAGGCAACGAGGGGGCCCTCCAGGTGAGTTCGACCACAACGACCGGTTTCTGCCGAGTGACGGTCGTCGCTCCCGACAGCCGGATCGACGTCGCCCTCCCCGACGACGTCGCCGTCGCCGACCTCCTCCCCGAGGTCCTGCGGCTGAGCGGCCATGCCCCCCAGGGCACCACCCCGCCCGGCTACCACCTGGTGGGCACCGACGGCGCCGCGCTGGAACCGGCGCGCTCGCTGGCCGCCCAGCGCGTGCTCGACGGCGCGCTCCTGCGCCTGCGCCCGTTCACCGAGTCGCTGCCGCCCGCCGTGTACGACGACGTCGCCGACGCCGTCGCCTCGGCCGTCGCCCGCGACCGCACCCTGTGGAGCGAGCGGCTGCTGCGCGCCTCGGGCCTCTTCGGCGGCGCGCTGCTCCTGGTGCTGCTGGGCTTCGTCCTCTGGTTCGCCGACCCGGTCCGGCACGACATGCACGGCCTGCCCGGCATCATCGCGGCCGCCGTCGGCGTCCTGCTGACCGCGCTGGCGGGCGTGCGCGCCCGGGTCTACGACGACCGGGCCTCCGCCGTCGCGATGGGCCTGTCCGCCCTGCCGCACCTGATGATCGCGGGCTCCGGGCTGCTCTCCCTGCCGGCCGGCGAGGGCGTGGGCCGGCTGCAGTTCCTCCTCGGGTGCGTCACCGTCCTCGTCGCCTCGGTCGCCCTGGCCGCCGTCGTGCCGAGCGGGGACGCCCCCTTCGTCGCCGCGGTCTTCGCCTCGGCCGTCGGCACGGTCGCCACGTTCGTCGCGATCCTCACCGGGGCGAGCCCCACCGACACCGCGGCCGTCTGCGCCGTCGTCGCGATCGGCGCCGTCGCCTTCCTGCCCGGCCTGTCGGCCCGCGTCGCCCGGCTGCCCATCGGCTACGCCGCCCCCCGTTCGGCCGCGGCGGACGACCTCGACCGGGAGCCGGGCGCCCCGGCCGGCGAGCCGGTGGACGCGGACCGCATAGCGGCCCAGGCCCGGCGCGGCCACGAGATGCTGCTCGGCCTGGTCGGCGGCAGCTCGGCGGTCGTGGCCGGCACGGCCGCCGTGCTCGGCTTCTCCCACGACATGTGGGCCCAGCTGCTGGCCCTGGCCACCGGCATCGCGATGCTGCTGCGCGCCCGCCTCTTCCGCTACACCGCCCAGGTGGCGGCGGTCCTCGGGGCCGGTCTGGCGGCGCTGGGCC
Source organism: Streptomyces sp. AV19 (assembly GCF_015999245.1). GTDB lineage: Bacteria > Actinomycetota > Actinomycetes > Streptomycetales > Streptomycetaceae > Streptomyces. The sequence continues at coordinate 544,075 of NZ_JAEAMR010000004.1, forward strand.
TGCTCGTGCTGGGGCTGTCCCTCAACCCGCCGATGGGTGCCCTGCAGGCGATGCTGGAGGGCGACCGCGGCCCGCTCGACGTCCACACCGTCTGGCTCGCCGCGGCCGTCGCCGCCGGGGCCGCCCTGATCGTCGGCGTCGCGCTGATCGTCCCGAAGAAGGGACTGTCCCCGTTCTGGGGCCGCCTCTCCGACCTCGCCGAGAGCGCCTTCCTGCTCGCCCTGGTGCCGCTGTGCCTGGCGGTCCTGGACGTGTACTCCGCGGCCCGGAGCATGACCAGTGGGTGAGGGCTCCGCCGCGCGGCTGGTACTCTGTGTGACGGCCGTATGTGTACGCGCCTCCGGACCGCCGTTCACGGCATCTGGGGACAGCGCCCAGCGGACCCCGCCTCCCGAGTAACGGAAGCCCCCCTGAGACACAGACCAGGGGCACTCGGTGGCCGAAACGAGACTCAGAAGGAGTATCGCGTGTCGCTCGACGCCGCTACGAAGAAGCAGATCATGTCCGAGTTCGCCACCAAGGAGGGCGACACCGGCTCCCCCGAGGTCCAGGTCGCGCTGCTGACCCGCCGCATCTCGGACCTGACCGAGCACCTCAAGGCCCACAAGCACGACCACCACTCCCGCCGTGGTCTGCTGCTGCTGGTCGGCCAGCGTCGCCGTCTGCTGCAGTACCTGGCCAAGAAGGACATCACGCGCTTCCGCGCCCTGGTCGAGCGCCTCGGCATCCGCCGCGGTGCCGCGGGCGCCAAGTAAGACGCGGTGAAGGGAGCGGTTCCCACCTTTGGGGAGCCGCTCCCTTTGCGTATCTCGTGGGACGCGGAAGCTTTGTAGTCTGGTCCCACAACGGCACAACGCACGGCATAACGACAGAATCATGAACGAGGAGGAGCGCCAGCCTCTCCGCCGGTCCTCGGTAGTGGCCCCCGGAACGGGGAATTCCGGGTGCTTCGATCGAAGACCGGCCCGCACAGAGCACAGGGCGCCCTCCGCCAGCGTCCCTCCGTCACACGGGCGGGGAGGACGAAGACGAGGAGAAAACGCTAGTGGAGAACGAGACCCACTACGCCGAGGCCGTCATCGACAACGGCACCTTCGGCACCCGCACCATTCGCTTCGAGACGGGCCGCCTGGCCAAGCAGGCCGCCGGCTCCGCCGTCGCGTACCTGGACGACGACACCATGGTGCTGTCGGCCACCAGCGCCTCCAAGACGCCCAAGGACCAGCTGGACTTCTTCCCGCTGACCGTCGACGTCGAGGAGCGGATGTACGCCGCCGGGAAGATCCCCGGTTCCTTCTTCCGCCGTGAGGGCCGGCCCTCCGAGGACGCGATCCTCACCTGCCGCCTGATCGACCGCCCGCTGCGCCCGTCCTTCAAGAAGGGCCTGCGCAACGAGATCCAGGTCGTCGCCACGATCATGGCCCTCAACCCCGACCACCTGTACGACGTCGTGGCGATCAACGCCGCGTCCGCGTCCACGCAGCTGGCCGGCCTGCCCTTCTCCGGCCCGATCGGCGGCGTCCGCGTCGCGCTGATCAGCGGCCAGTGGGTGGCCTTCCCGACGCACACCGAGCTCGAGGACGCCGTCTTCGACATGGTCGTCGCGGGCCGCGCCCTGGAGGACGGCGACGTCGCGATCATGATGGTCGAGGCCGAGGCCACCGAGAAGACCATCAAGCTGGTCGAGGGCGGCGCCGAGGCGCCGACCGAGGAGGTCGTCGCCGCCGGTCTGGAGGCCGCGAAGCCCTTCATCAAGGTCCTCTGCAAGGCCCAGGCCGACCTCGCCGCGAAGGCCGCCAAGCCGACCGGCGAGTTCCCGGTCTTCCTGGACTACCAGGACGACGTCCTGGAGGCGCTCAGCGCCGCCGTCCGCCCCGAGCTCGCCCAGGCGCTGACCATCGCCGGCAAGCAGGAGCGCGAGGCCGAGCTGGACCGCGTCAAGGGCCTCGCCGCCGAGAAGCTCCTCCCGGAGTTCGAGGGCCGCGAGAAGGAGATCTCCGCCGCGTACCGTTCGCTGACCAAGTCCCTGGTCCGCGAGCGCGTCATCAAGGAGAAGAAGCGCATCGACGGCCGCGGTGTCACCGACATCCGCACGCTGGCCGCCGAGGTCGAGGCCATCCCGCGGGTGCACGGCTCCGCGCTGTTCGAGCGTGGCGAGACCCAGATCCTGGGCGTCACCACCCTGAACATGCTCCGCATGGAGCAGCAGCTGGACACCCTCTCCCCGGTGACCCGCAAGCGCTACATGCACAACTACAACTTCCCGCCGTACTCCGTCGGTGAGACCGGCCGCGTCGGTTCGCCGAAGCGCCGCGAGATCGGCCACGGCGCCCTGGCCGAGCGGGCCATCATGCCCGTGCTGCCGACGCGCGAGGAGTTCCCCTACGCGATCCGCCAGGTCTCCGAGGCGCTGGGCTCCAATGGCTCGACCTCCATGGGCTCGGTCTGCGCCTCCACCATGTCGCTGCTGAACGCCGGTGTGCCTCTGAAGGCCCCGGTCGCCGGCATCGCCATGGGCCTGATCTCCCAGGAGATCAACGGCGAGACGCACTACGTCGCCCTCACCGACATCCTCGGTGCGGAGGACGCCTTCGGCGACATGGACTTCAAGGTCGCCGGCACCAAGGAGTTCGTGACCGCCCTCCAGCTGGACACCAAGCTGGACGGCATCCCGGCCTCTGTCCTGGCCGCGGCCCTCAAGCAGGCCCGCGACGCCCGCCTGCACATCCTCGACGTGATGATGGAGGCCATCGACACGCCGGACGAGATGTCCCCCAACGCCCCGCGGATCATCACCGTGAAGATCCCGGTGGACAAGATCGGTGAGGTCATCGGCCCCAAGGGCAAGATGATCAACCAGATCCAGGAGGACACCGGCGCCGAGATCACCATCGAGGACGACGGCACCATCTACATCGGTGCCGCCGACGGCCCGGCCGCCGAGGCCGCCCGCGCCACGATCAACTCGATCGCCAACCCGACCATGCCGGAGGTCGGCGAGCGCTACCTGGGTACGGTCGTCAAGACCACCACCTTCGGCGCGTTCGTCTCGCTCATGCCGGGCAAGGACGGTCTGCTGCACATCTCGCAGATCCGCAAGCTGGCCGGCGGCAAGCGCGTCGAGAACGTCGAGGACGTCCTCGGCGTCGGCGCCAAGGTCCAGGTCGAGATCGCCGAGATCGACCAGCGCGGCAAGCTCTCCCTGATCCCCGTGATCGAGGGCGAGGACGAGAACGCCACCGACGGCAAGGACGAGTCCGCCAAGTGACGTCCCGTAGCGCACGGAAGACGGCCCGCACCTCCTCGGAGGGGCGGGCCGTCGCCCGTACCCAAACGCTTCTCCAGGGTGAGAACGGCATCGGCACGGTCCGCCGGACCACCCTCCCCGGCGGTCTGCGGATCGTCACCGAGACCCTGCCGTCGGTGCGCTCCGCCACCTTCGGCATCTGGGCCAACGTGGGGTCCCGCGACGAGACCCCGGCCCTCAACGGCGCCACGCACTACCTGGAGCACCTGCTCTTCAAGGGCACCCGCAAGCGCAGCGCGCTCGACATCTCGTCCGCGATCGACGCGGTCGGCGGCGAGATGAACGCCTTCACGGCCAAGGAGTACACGTGCTACTACGCGCGAGTGCTCGACACCGATCTGCCGCTGGCCATCGACGTCGTCTGCGACATGCTCACCGGCTCGCTGATCGACCCGGCGGACGTGGACGCCGAGCGCGGGGTGATCCTCGAAGAGATCGCCATGACCGAGGACGACCCCGGCGACTGCGTGCACGACCTGTTCGCGCACACCATGCTGGGCGACACCCCGCTCGGCCGCCCGGTCCTCGGCACCGTCGACACGATCAACGCGCTCGGCCGCGACCAGGTCGCCCGCTTCTACAAGAAGCACTACGACCCGACGCGCCTGGTCGTGGCCGCCGCGGGCAACGTGGACCACGCCAAGGTCGTCCGCCAGGTGCGCGCCGCCTTCGAGAAGGCCGGCGCGCTGGGCCGCACGGACGCCGTGCCCGTCGCCCCGCGCTCCGGCGCCAGGACGATCCGCACGGCCGGCCGGGTCGAGCTGCTGGGCCGCAAGACCGAGCAGGCGCACGTCGTCCTCGGCATGCCCGGCCTGGCCCGCACCGACGAGCGGCGCTGGGCGCTCGGGGTGCTCAACACGGCGCTCGGCGGCGGCATGAGCTCGCGGCTCTTCCAGGAGGTCCGCGAGAAGCGCGGACTGGCGTACTCGGTGTACTCGTACACCTCCGGGTTCGCCGACTGCGGCCTGTTCGGCGTCTACGCCGGCTGCCGCCCGAACCAGGTGCACGACGTGCTGCGGATCTGCCGCGACCAGCTCGACCTGGTGGCCTCCGAGGGCCTGTCCGACGATGAGATCGGCCGCGCCGTCGGCCAGCTCGCCGGCTCCACCGTCCTCGGCCTGGAGGACACCGGAGCGCTGATGAACCGCATCGGCAAGAGCGAGCTGTGCTGGGGCGAGCAGATGTCGGTCGACGACATGCTGGCCCGCATCTCGGCGGTCACCCCGGACGAGGTCCGCGCGGTGGCCCGCGATGTACTGGGGCAGCGTCCTTCGCTGTCCGTCATCGGACCGCTGAAGGACAAGCAGGCCGCGCGCCTGGACGAGGCCGTTTCCTAACCCACTGCAACCACTGCCTGAGTTCGTATCGAGGAAGCAGGAACGATGAGCAAGCTGCGCGTGGCGGTCATCGGCGCCCGGGGCCGCATCGGCTCCGAGGCCGTCCGGGCCGTCGAGGCCGCGGACGACATGGAGTTGGTGGCGGCGCTGGGCCGGGGCGACAGCCTGGAGGCCCTCACCGAGGCCGGCGCCCAGGTCGCGGTCGAGCTGACCCACCCCGACTCCGTGATGGAGAACCTGGAGTTCTGCGTCCGCAACGGCATCCACGGCGTCGTCGGGACCACCGGCTGGACCGAGGACCGGCTCGCGCTGCTGCGCTCCTGGCTGGCCGGATCCCCGTCGACCGGCGTGCTCATCGCGCCGAACTTCTCGATCGGCGCGGTGCTGACCATGGCCTTCGCCCAGCAGGCGGCCCGGTTCTTCGAATCGGTAGAGGTCGTCGAGCTGCACCACACCAAGAAGGCCGACGCCCCCTCGGGCACCGCCACCCGCACCGCGCAGCTGATCGCGGCGGCCCGGGACGCGGCCGGGCTGGAGCGTCAGCAGGACCCGACCACGCACGGCCTGCCGGGCGCCCGCGGCGCCGACGTCGACGGGGTGCCCGTGCACGCCGTCCGGCTGCGCGGGCTCCTGGCCCACCAGGAGGTGCTGTTCGGCGACGCAGGCGAGACGCTGACCATCCGGCACGACTCGCTGCACCACAGCTGCTTCATGCCGGGCATCCTGCTGGGCGCCCGTCGTGTGACGCAGACCCCGGGGCTGACCTTCGGCCTCGAGCACTTCCTGGATCTGGGCTGACACGATGCGTGCGAAGGTCGTCTATTTCGCGCTGGCCGCCGTCCTGGTCGTCTACTTCGTCCTGGTCGGCAGCCGCGGCGTGATGCTCATCGAGCAGGGCACCGCGATCACCGTCGCCTTCGGTGTCGCGGTGCTGGTCCTGCCGTTCATCGGGGCCTGGTTCCTGTACCAGACCACCAAGTTCGCCCGGGACGCCAACCGGCTGGCCCGGGAGCTGGAGGCCGAGGGCGGACTGCCCGTCGACGACCTCGCGCGGACGCCGAGCGGCCGGATCGACCGTGACGCGGCGGACGAGGTCTTCGCCCGCCGCCGGGCCGAGACCGAGGCCGCCCCGGGCGACTGGCGGGCCTGGTTCCGGCTCGCGGTCGCCTACCACGACGCACGGGACACCCCGCGGGCCCGCAAGGCCATGCAGCGGGCGATCGCGCTGCACGACGGGAAGCCGGTGCGCGCGTAGGACGCACAAGGGCCCGGCCACCTCGCGGTGGCCGGGCCCTTTTTCGGCCGGTCGGCTCAGCGGTTGGACGCCTGCGAACTCTGCGCGTGCTGAGGGCTCTGCGCGCTCGTGTCCATCGCGGGCAGCCCGAACAGCAGCGCCCCGACCAGCCCCGCGGTGACCGTCAGCCCCATGAGCACCCGCCCGGCTATCTGCGAGCGGCTGGCACGGCTCCTGGGCGGCGGCGTGACATTGCTGCGATAGCGCTCGGACTCGGCGACGAAGGCGAACGGTACGGGCTCTCGCCGGCGGAACATGAAGCTCTCCTAGGAACCTCGAAGTGGGCTGTCACACATAAGGACGCGCGAACGGCCGCTCTGGTGCCCGAATTCGGCGACTTCTGTGAAAAATCTCTACCGCGGTCGCCCCTGGGGCGCGGTGCGCGCCGTGAGCGGGGCCGTTGTCAGTGGTGGCCCTTAGGCTGGGCGCGCCCGAGCAAATGCGACTGGAAGGACCCGCGGTGACCGAGAGCACCACCGAGGACACCAAGCCCACATTCCGCAGCGACGTCACCGTCGAGCTGGTCAAGCACAGCGCCGCCGACAGCGACGTCCTGTGGGCGGCCCGTGTCTCCACGGCCGGTGAGCAGTCCCTCGAAGAGATCACCAAGGATCCGGAGCGGTCCAAGGGTCTGATCAACTACCTGATGCGGGACCGTCACGGCAGCCCCTTCGAGCACAACTCGATGACCTTCTTCATCAACGCGCCGATCTTCGTCTTCCGCGAGTTCATGCGCCACCGCGTGGGCTGGTCGTACAACGAGGAGTCGGGCCGCTACCGGGAGCTCCAGCCGGTCTTCTACGTCCCGGGCAAGGACCGCAAGCTGGTCCAGGAGGGCCGCCCCGGCAAGTACGTCTTCGTCGAGGGCACCGACGAGCAGCACGAGCTGACCAGCCGCGCCATGGAGAAGTCCTACCTGGACGCCTACGCGGCGTACCAGGAGATGCTGGAGGCCGGCGTCGCCCGCGAGGTGGCCCGCTCCGTCCTCCCGGTCGGCCTCTTCTCGTCGATGTACGCCACGTGCAACGCCCGCTCGCTGATGCACTTCCTCAACCTGCGCACCCAGCACGAGCTGTCCACCGTCCCCTCCTTCCCGCAGCGGGAGATCGAGATGGTGGGTGAGCTGATGGAGGCGGAGTGGGCCAAGCTCATGCCGCTGACCTACGCCGCCTTCAACAAGAACGGCCGCGTCGCTCCGTAGTGCGACACCCGCCCTGACATGGGCGAATGAATGATCCAGATTGCCCGTATTGCGGCATTTCGGCCTCTTCATTTAGGCTGAACAAACGGGCCCGGCACTGTTTGAACCCCCGAGCAGGCAGTGCCGGGATCCCTTTCGCACTCCCCGAGGGAGTACCTCACGGTGAGCAACGAGTAGCGTGGCCCCCATGGCTCCGATCTCCACACCGCAGACGCCCTTCGGACGTGTCCTGACCGCGATGGTCACCCCGTTCACCTCCGACGGCGCCCTCGACCTCGACGGCGCGCAGCGGCTCGCCGCTCACCTGGTCGACGCCGGCAACGACGGCCTCGTCGTCAACGGCACCACCGGCGAGTCGCCCACCACCACCGATGCGGAGAAGTCCCAGCTCGTACGGGCGGTCGTGGAGGCCGTCGGAGACCGTGCCCACGTCGTGGCCGGAGCCGGTACCAACGACACATGGCACAGCGTGGAGCTCGCCCGTGCCGCGGAGGCCGCCGGAGCCCACGGCCTGCTCGCCGTGACGCCCTACTACAACAAGCCCCCGCAGGAGGGCCTGTACCGCCACTTCACCGCGATCGCCGACGCCACCGGCCTCCCGGTGATGCTCTACGACATCCCGGGCCGCAGCGGCACCGCGATCGAGACGGAGACGATCGTCCGGCTCGCCGAGCACCCGCGCATCGTCGCCAACAAGGACGCCAAGGGCGACCTCGGCAGCGCCAGCTGGGCCCTCACCCGCAGCGGTCTCGCCTGGTACTCGGGCGACGACATGCTCAACCTGCCGCTCCTGTCCGTGGGTGCCGTCGGCTTCGTCTCCGTGGTCGGCCACCTCGTCGCCCCGGAGCTGCGGGCGCTGCTGGAGGCCCACCTCTCGGGCGACGTCGCCAAGGCGACCGCCGTCCACCAGCGGCTGCTCCCGGTCTACACCGGGATGTTCCGCGCCCAGGGCGTGATCACCACCAAGCGGGCCCTCGCGCTCCAGGGGCTGCCCGCCGGTCCGCTGCGGCTGCCGCTCGTCGAGCTCGGCCCCGAGCAGACCGAGCGGCTCAAGCGCGATCTCTCCGCCGGCGGGGTACAGCTCTAGCAGGGGCAGGCCCGTCCGCGTCCGTCGCGAGACGACCGCACACAGACTCAGGCTTCACAACTGAACACCGGTAACCCGGACAGTGATGTCCACAACTCCATACCGAAACAACTGCAAGTGCACAAATGTCACGCGCGCCATGTGTCCCAGAGACATGTGGCGTGTGTGGTGAGGAGAGTCTTTTGAGTCACCCGCACCCTGAACTAGGTCCCCCGCCGAAGCTCCCCAAGGGCGGCCTGCGCGTCACCCCGCTCGGCGGCCTCGGCGAGATCGGCCGCAACATGACGGTCTTCGAGTACGACGGCCGTCTGCTGATCGTCGACTGCGGAGTGCTCTTCCCCGAGGAGGAGCAGCCCGGAGTTGATCTGATCCTGCCGGACTTCACGTCCGTCAGGGACCGTCTCGACGACATCGAAGGCATCGTGCTCACGCACGGCCACGAGGACCACATCGGCGGTGTCCCGTACCTGCTGCGCGAGCGGCCGGACATCCCGCTGATCGGCTCCAAGCTGACCCTCGCCCTGATCGAGGCGAAGCTCCAGGAGCACCGCATCCGCCCGTACACCCTCGAGGTCGTGGAGGGCCACCGCGAGCGCATCGGCCCCTTCGACTGCGAGTTCGTGGCGGTCAACCACTCCATCCCGGACGCCCTTGCCGTCGCCATCCGCACTCCGGCCGGCATGGCCGTGCACACCGGCGACTTCAAGATGGACCAGCTCCCGCTGGACCGCCGCCTCACCGACCTGCCCGCCTTCGCGCGGCTCGGCGAGGAGGGCATCGACCTGCTGCTGGTGGACTCCACCAACGCCGAGGTCCCCGGCTTCGTCCCGCCGGAGCGCGACATCTCCAACGTGCTGCGGACGGTCTTCGCCGGCGCCCAGAAGCGCATCATCGTGGCCAGCTTCGCCAGCCACGTCCACCGCATCCAGCAGATCCTGGACGCGGCCCACGAGTACGGCCGCCGTGTCGCCTTCGTTGGCCGCTCCATGGTCCGCAACATGGGCATCGCCCGTGACCTGGGCTACCTGCGGGTGCCGGCCGGTCTCGTCGTCGACGTCAAGGCGCTCGACGACCTGCCGGACGAGGAGGTCGTGCTCGTCTGCACGGGCTCCCAGGGCGAGCCGATGGCGGCGCTGTCCCGGATGGCCAACCGCGACCACCAGATCCGGATCGTCGCCGGCGACACCGTGATCCTGGCCTCGTCCCTCATCCCGGGCAACGAGAACGCGGTCTACCGCGTGATCAACGGCCTGACCCGGTGGGGTGCCAACGTCGTTCACAAGGGCAACGCGCGAGTCCACGTCTCGGGCCACGCCTCCGCGGGCGAGCTGCTGTACTTCTACAACATCTGCAAGCCGAAGAACCTCATGCCGGTGCACGGCGAATGGCGCCACCTGCGGGCCAACGCCGAGCTCGGTGCGCTCACCGGCATCCCCAAGGACCACATCGTCATCGCCGAGGACGGCGTGGTGGTCGACCTGGTGGACGGCCGCGCGCGGATCGTCGGCAAGGTCCAGGCCGGTTACGTCTACGTGGACGGCCTGTCCGTCGGCGACGTCACCGAGTCCTCGCTCAAGGACCGGCGCATCCTCGGCGAGGAAGGCATCATCTCGGTCTACGTGGTCGTGGACAGCACGACCGGCAAGGTCGTGAGCGGCCCGCAGATCCAGGCCCGCGGCTCCGGCATCGACGACGCGTCGTTCGCCGCGGTCGTGCCCAAGATCGAGGAGGCCATCGCCAAGGCAGCCGCCGACGGCGTCGCCGAGCCCCACCAGCTCCAGCAGCTGGTCCGGCGCGCGGTGGGCCGCTGGGTCTCCGACCAGTACCGCCGCCGTCCGATGATCCTGCCGGTGGTCATCGAGGTCTGACGGAGCGTCAGTCGTACGGGCGGTCGCCCCGGAGCCGATTTGCATCCGGGCGCGGCCGTCCAGTACGTTTACGGCTCCACCGCGACGGGAACCCTGAAGCGCTTCGGCGCGAGGGCGCTCCTGATCGGCGGATGGAAATCCCGACCGAATCGGAACCGAATGGGATCTGATAAAGTCGGAATCGCCGGAAAGCGAAAGCGAGAAGGCGAACCCCGCTCCGACAGGGGGCCGGAAACGAGAAATCGGGTCTGGTAAGGTTGGAAACACCGAAGGGAAGCGCCCGGAGGAAAGCCGAGAGTGAGTCTCGGTGAGTACGAAGGAAGCGTCCGTTCCTTGAGAACTCAACA
>NZ_JAEAMR010000040.1 GCF_015999245.1 Streptomyces sp. AV19
GGAGGTCCGCAGGAGCGCGCGGCGCCGCAGGACCGTCTCCGCGTACCGCGAGTGCATTTCCCGCTCCGCGGGAAATGCAGCGGCAAGCCGCTGCAAAACAAATGGCTCCGCTGACGCTCCGCCCAATTCCCGCGCAAGCGCGGGAATTGGATTCCGCAAGCGGAATTCTAAAAGCATGTCAATTCGCGCAGGCGCGAATTGAGGGGAGTCCCGCAAGCGGGACTCCTTCGGCTGGCTGCACGGGGCAGGTGCATTACGCGCGGGCTGTGTAGCCACTGGGAATCCCAGCCATCACCCCCGCAACGAGAGTGACGGGCCGTCGGCCCGGTCAAGCGCCGGCCCCAACCGCAGGGACGGGCTCCGCTGCGCTCCACCCGAAGCCCTCCCCCACCCTCGAAACGTCGGACACGTTCACCAATACCCCGTCAGCATACCCTATGAACCGTATGCACGAGGCAGGTTTCAGCCAAGTATCAGCCTACAGGGCGAACCTGTCATGCGGGTGATGCATCACGGATACGGGCTGTGTAGAGTTTGGGGTCTGGGCAGCACCACCCCGGCCCGCCAATCATCGCGCCGGACTTTCTTTCTCATTGCGCGCCGCATTCCGCGAAAAGGAGAGCACGGGAATGGCCGTGAAACTGCGTGAACACCAGATTGAGGCCGTGGCTGCCATTGTGCGTGGTCTCGATATCCCGCCGGGCGGCATTCCCTTCAATGGCCTGCGCGGGCAGGTGCACGCCGCGTGCGGAACAGGAAAGACCATCATCGCGGCGGCCGCCGCAAAGCGGATTGTTCCCAGGGGTCGCGTTCTCGTTCTGGTGCCAACGCTGGATCTCCTGGCGCAGACGGTGAAGGCGTGGCACAACGCCGGGCACAAGGGGCCGGCCATCACGGTGTGCAGCCCCCTGGACGACCCCGAGCTGTGGGACATGCAGGTGCGCTCCACCACGAACCCCGTGCGGCTGGCCATGTGGCACGGCACGGGGCCTGTGACCATCTACGCGACCTACGCGTCTCTTCCCGTCCTCGTGGAGGCGTTCGCGGGCGTCTACGGCCAGCAGCTGGCCCCGATGGACCTCGCGGTGGTCGATGAGGCGCACAGGACGTCCGGGTCGATGGGCAAGGCATGGGCGGACATCCACGACCAGACGAAGATCCCTGCGCACCGCCGGCTGTACCTGACGGCGACGCCGAGGATCTGGCAGGAGCGGCCCCCGCACTGGGAGGTCGCCGAAGGTGTCCGTGACGCGCTGCCGGAAGAGATGGCGGCGAGCATGGATGACGAAGCCGTCTTCGGGCCCGTGCTCTACAAGCTCAGCCTGGCGTCGGCCGTGTCGCGCCAGCTGCTTGCGCGGTACCAGATCATCGTCCTGGAGCTCCAGGACCCGGTTGTCACGCCGGAGCGGCTGATGGGCGAGGACCGGCGCAGCGAGGAAGTCCGCGGGCAGCGCCTGGGCGCCCTCCAGGCCGCCCTGCTGCACACCATGACGCAGCACAACCTCCAGACCTGCATCACCTTCCACCACCGGACCATAGAGGCCCAGGCGTACGCGGAGGGCCTGGAGCAGGTCGCGGCGAAGCTGCACGCGGACCAGCCGGAGACGTACCCCGCGAAGATCTGGGCCGACTGGCTGTGCGGCGAGCACGTCCCCGAGCGCCGGCGGGAGGTCCTGGGCGACTTCGGCACCACCACGCTCCGCGCCGTCCTCTCCAACTGCCGCGTCCTCGGGGAAGGCGTCGACATCAGAAGCGTGGACTGCGTGGCTCTGTTGGACCCCAAGGGCGCGCCGCACGACATCGTCCAGGCCATCGGCCGGGCCCTGCGGCAGAAGCCCGGACAGGGAAAGCTGGCGTCGCTGATCGTGCCGGTATTCCTCCAACCGGGAGAACAGCCGGAGGACATGTTCACCTCCGGGTCGTACCGGCCTTTGGTGAAGGTGCTCGAAGGGCTGCGGGCTCACGACGAAGAGGCCGTGGAATTGCTCGCGATCCCGCAGGAGCCGCAGAAGGACGTGGCCCAGCCCTCAGTGAATATCGGTGAGGCTCCGGGGGAAGGCGAGGCAGAATCCCGTCTGCTGCTGCGCTTTGCGGCTCCCCGTGACCCGGTGATGGTCGCGGAGTGGGTCAGCTTCAACGTGATCGACACGGAGCGGCAGGACTGGGCGCGCGGCTGGGCGAAGCTCAAAGAGTTCACCGAGCGTGAAGGTCACGCCCGCGTGCCCTACGAGCACAAGGAGGGCGCGTTCCCCCTGGGGACCTGGGTCGCGGAGCAGCGGCGTGCGTTCGGGGCCGGGCAGATGACCGGCAAGCGGGCGGCGCGGCTGGAGAAACTGGGGATGGTCTGGTCGGTCGCCGATGAACGGTTCCAGGAGAACCTGGCGGCGGCGCGGGTGTACTTCGAGGAGCACTGGACGCTGTGCGCGCCCCGGTCGGCGTCCGCCCTGGGCAAGCCGGTGGGGCAGTGGCTGTCCAACCTGCGCCGTCCCGGTGCGCTGGCCGAACGCCCGGAGTGGGAGGCCGCGTTGAAGGCCGTGGACGAGGACTGGAACCCGTCGTGGCCGACGGAGTGGCAACGCCACTACGCCGCCCTGCGCGAGCTGGTGCGCGGCGAAGACGGCCCGGCGGAGGTCCTGCCCGGGTTCACGGTCCACGGGATGGACGTCGGGAAGTGGCTGGCCCGGCAGCGGAAGCCCGAGGTGTGGGCGGCACTGGCGGAGGGCCAGCACGAGCGCCTGGAAGCCGTCGGCGTCACCCCGCTCCCCGCGGCTACGGTCCCGGTGGAGCCGGACGTGCCGGCGGAGCCGTCCACGGCGCCCGTGAGTTCCTTCGAGAGGGGCGTTGCGGCCCTGGCGCAGTACAAGGCCCGCACGGGCTCCGTGACGGTCCCCAGGGCCCACGTGGAGGCGTTGCCGGACGGGTCGGAGGTGAAGCTCGGGGTGTTCCTCAGCAACAGCAAGAGCCGCCGGGCCAAGCTGACCGCCGACAAGCTCCGGGCGCTGGCCGGCCTCGGGCTGGAGTGGGCGGCAGGGGAAGGCGCAGCGTGATGACCGCGGGCGATGAAGAGCGGCGTGTGCAGGAAGCCGTACGACGGCACGCCCGCCACAGCGCCTTCGCGGAGGAGGAGGACGTCATCCCGTTCGTACTGTCCGCATCGAGTTCACCGCCTGAACCAGGCATCATAAGCCGGGCTCCCTGCCGTGCCATGCGCATGGTCGGGGCCCGGAGGCTTTGGGGTCAGCCAGCCAAATGAACAGTGAGCCCAGGGAGCAGAACATGAAAGCAGGAACGGACATGCGTTCACTCCGGTGGGCGGTGGCCTGGATGTGCGTCACCTTTACCCGCGGCCTCAGCCCCGAGGAGGTGTTCACCCGTTATGGAGCCGAACCGTCTCAGGCTCGACTGCTCGACTGGGACGCGGCTTCGGACCTCGTCTCGGGCGACTCCGATGGCGGGACGGTCTCGCTGCTGCGGGCCGGGAGGATCGGTGAATGGGCCTTCTGCGTCGAGGAGGAAGGTGGCATCAGCTTCGGGGAGGAATCGCTCGCGGAGTTGTCCCGGGGCACGGAGACATACAGCGTGGCGACTACCGATGGAATCGGCGTCTTCCAGTACTGGCGCGACGGTGAGTGCATCGAAAACTTCGAGCCCGGCATGGAGTACACCCGGCCCGAACAGACCAGTCCCTGGTGGGACCGGGTGGAAGCTGCGCTTGCCGCACACGAAGGCGAGGACGCCGGGATGGCTCCTGTGGTGGCCCTCGTACTCGACCACCTTGGCATCACCCTGGACGACGCCACCCTCGCCGGGCCCTGGCCCAGCCTGACGCTTGCCGAGGACGACGCACCGTCGGCACCAGTGGGCGATACCTACAGAAGCGAGGGGCCGGTTCCGCCCGGAACTGTCGAGATCTTGTAAGACCCCACGCCAGGTCATCCCCTTCCGCCCAAGTCGTCGTCCCAGGCGTGATACGTGCTCAGATCTCGGACGGGGCGGGTGAACAGCGAAGGGCGCGGCTCTCGTTGATCGTGCTGATTCCACTCAGCATGATAGGGCCGCGCCCGTATGCCATCCTGCCCGGCTCTCCCTTCCTCCCCCAGTTCCCTGTCAACGCAGTGTTGCAGGGGAGGAGTTGTGCACACCGGAGCGGTTGCCCTCGCTGCTGGAGGCGGTCCGGGCCGTGCCCGACCCGCGTACTCCGCACCTGGTCACGCATGCCTGGCCGATGCTGCTGGGGCTAGCCGTTCCAGGACCGCTATGACCAGGCCGTGCGCGACGACGACGCGGCCCGGCTCACCGGGATCTGCCCGGGCAAGCACGGCCGCTGGGGACGGATCTGCGTCCTGGACGACGGCCACGAGACCTCGATGGAGGAACCCCACTGGGGCCACAACAGCCAGGGACAGCCGATCGCGTGGGTGGGCAACGCACCCGACGACTGGTGAGTACACCAGGTCGTGCCGCCGCCCTCGGACCGAAATCGGCGGCGTCGTAAGGCTGGTGGGCAGGGCCCCGGGCGCACAGCGTGCCCGGGGTCTTTTCGCTGCCCGGGGCTGGCGGCATTGCGCCCCAGGGCCTGCACGCGCCTCAGAGCGATGCCGTTGGCCCTGAGCAGCGGCATCGCACTGGAGTGCGTGTAGGCCCTGGGGACTTGGGCCGCTCCCCCTGCAGGCGATGGGGCGCGGCCGGGAAGGGTTCGTGAGGCGGTCCAGCCGCGTGTGGTGTCAGGCTCGATCCCCGGGGCCCGTGGGGGTGTCCGACTCGGGGTCAGACATCTCCGGCCGCCGTGGCGGCGAGCCAGTCGGCGGCTTCGGCGTCGGTCATGAGCAGCACCTGCGTCGGGTGGGCGGTGCCGTCCTGGACGACGTGGGCGCGGCCCGGGAGCGGGCTGCTCTTCGGGACGGGGCCGGCCATCGGGGCGAGCCGCTGCCAGGTGTTAGCGGTGAACCGCGCGAGGACCACGGTGGCGAACTGCTCGCGGGCGGCGGGGGAAAGGCCACCGCCAGCGGCCTGGCCGTTGCAGAGGACGTGGATGCGGGCCTGGCGTCCCGCGTACAGGACATCCTCGAGCGCGGCGACGCCCGGGGACTGCTTGGGGTCGTCCTTCTGCCGGAACGTCTCCCAGTAGCGGCTGAGCTGCCGCAGGGTGGCGTCGGCCTGGTCGAGGACGACGATCAGGCGCGGCACACCGTCGAGGTCGCCGGTGGGGAGGTTGGTGCGGCGCTGGAGCTCGGAGGCGAGACCGACCAGGGCGTCGTGGATGCCAGCGACGCTGCCGCGGTGCGTCACCGTCGGAAGGTCCTTCGCCCACAAGTGGGAGACCAGCTTGGGGCCGAGGACCAGGGCGTGCGCGCCCTGGTGCAGGAACTGGGCGGTGAGAGTGCGCAGGATGGTCGTGCCGTCGCCGCCGGTGCCGGTGCCGGTGCAGACCTGGACGTGCGGCGCGGTGTCATGTCGACGGCGATGGCCCGTCCGTCGGTGCCGATGCCGATCAGCGCTGCCGAGGCGGGCAGGGCTTCCAGTTGCTCGCGCAGGCCGGGGTCGGTGAGGCGCAGGAGCGGGGTCTGTCCAGTAAACGGTGGTTCTGGGGTTGTTAGGGGTTCAGCGTCGGGCGGCGGAGAGTCGGCCGTCGAAGGTGATCTCGCGGGCGGCGAGCGGCCAGTGCGTGTAGTCCTGCGGTACCAGCGACACCGCGCCCATCACCGCGTTCGTGTCGGCGTCGGCCAGATCGACGCCGTCCCACGCGATCCGTCCGCTGGTGGACAGGTACAAGCCGGTGAGCAGCTTGGCCAAGGTGGTCTTCCCGGAGCCGTTCTCCCCGACCAGGGCCACGACCTCACCTCGGTGGATCTCGAAGCTGATGCCATCCAGGGCGAGCGTGGTCGCGCCGGGATAGGCGAACGAGGCGTCCTCGGCGGTGATGATGCGCGGGCCCCCGGCGGGCAGAGGCGTGGTGCCGCGCTGGTTCGCCCACTGCCGGGTCTGGGCATTGGTGATGAGATCTCCGGCAGCATGGGCGCCCTCGCTGCTCGCCCGGTAGGCATCCAGGAATCCCGGGTCCTCGTACGCGACGAGCTCGGCGCTCGTGGCGGCGTGAACGACGGCAAGGTCGGCTTCACGGACAGCCTTCGGGCCGAGCTGCGCGGCTGCTGTGCGGGCGAAGGCATCAGCCACGTACCGGCCGGAGGCCGCCACCGCGACAACTATCAGCGGCACGACCGCCTCGCGCAGCCCGGCAGTAAGGGCTGTCCCGTAAATGATCTACGAGTTGGCGGGTGATGGGTCGGCCTGGGCGGTGCCCTGGCCTATCCGGCGAGGGCGAGGTTGTGCAGGCGGGCGATACCGAGCATGGCGTGGTGGACGCCGTCGCCTTTCAGGCGGCAGTCGCGCAGGATTTTCCAGCCCTTCATCCGGGCGAAGACGTGCTCGACGCGGGCGCGCACCTTCTTGTGCGAGCGGTTGTGTTCCTCCTTCCAGGCCGGCAGTTCCTCGTCCTTGCTCTTGCGGTAGTGCGGGATGACCAGGCCGGTGCCG
>NZ_JAEAMR010000041.1 GCF_015999245.1 Streptomyces sp. AV19
CGACATCCCGACCCTCGTGGTCCACGGCGGCGACGACCAGGCAGCCCCGATCGAATCCACCGGGCGCAAGTCCGCCGCACTCATCCCCGGCGCCGAACTCAAGGTCTACGAGGGCGGCAGCCACGGCCTCGCCCTCGTCCCCGGACACAAGGAGAAGTTCAACCAGGACCTCCTGGCCTTCCTCGACAGGTGACGGGACCCCCTGGGCCCGTACCGCCGTAGCGGAACGACCGCAGTGGCACACCCCGGCTTGGACAACGGCGGGAACGCCGTCGTGTGGCCCGGGCGGCTCGACACGAGGCCGCGGGTGGCGCGGGGTTCGAGACGGCGCTCGCCCGGTTCGGTGGGAGCGCCGTACGCGGTCGCCGTGGCCCTGCCGACCGCCGGACGGCACTTGGTGCCGGCCGCCCGGGGAGTCGGCCTGGCGACGAGACGATCGTCCCCTCGTGGACCTGGCCGACCGCCGCCGGTCTTCCGAACTCTTCAGCTTGTCATTTATGGTCCGGCGTCGAACGCGGCTCGAACTTGGTCGGCGTTTTCGCAGTTCGGCGGATGAGAAGGCGGCCTCCGTCTGATCCTGTGCTCCGTTGACAACAACCCACCCCAGTCATGGACACCCCGACGAGACACCAACATGACTCTCAAGCAAGAGTCAGCACAGAAGAATCGTCGTGCCGTCAGCTTCACGACCACCCGGTGCCCGCCCACGGGATGCACGACCAGCCGCCACTGGTAGCGACTGTGCACCCGGCCGCAGACGGCGGAGCAGTCCGGACACGCCAACTCGCCGACGGAGCAGTGGGCTTCGACCACTTCCAGCCCAACCGTCTCGGTGAACCAGTCCAGCACCAACCCGACCGCCTTCGGCAGCAGGAGTTCTACCAGCCCCGAAAAGTCCCGCATGACCAGGGCATTCCCGCCCTGACTCGTGACCTCTACCGAGAGACGATCGTGACCGTCCCGAGATAGCGACCAGACCCGGAATGGTCCAGCGTCATCAGTGCTCTACTGTGGGGAGGCGGGCAAGTGCCTTGGCATACTCACAGATCGACACCGAAAGAATAATTTTACAGCTTGTATATTTCCTCGATGTTCCGTTCAATGCGGTGCCCGTAGGTCAAGCTCTCAAGGAAATATTCCGAGCTGCGTGCTGCCGTGACCTCGATCCTTTTCCCCCACCGCAGAGGGCCTTTCTCGAGCGGCTTGAAGGCGATGTAGGTGCGGCCACGTTCTGGGGTCTTGACAAGTATCCATGATCCTTCAGCCTTCTTCCCCCGGTGGGTTATCTTTATTCCGTCAGCATAGATCTCCACATTGCGCCAAGATGTAAGCGACTCAGGATCTACTTCGACAGCCTTCCAATTCCCGGAAGTCTGATCGTATCGCCCCCAGACCTCTACGCCATCGAAATCAAGAGAAATGTAGTAGGACTTTCCTTCCCCAGTAAGGACGCTCCACTTCTTATCAGTGCGCCTAACTTTCTTCCCCTTGATCTCTTGGGGTACGCCATACTGGTCGGGGATGGCGACCCGCTCGACTCTGTCGACGGCCTTATCAAAGGTGGTTCCGGCAGGTACGCCGCTGAGGTGGAGTTCGTCGAGCATGGCAACTATCTTGCTGCCGGTAATAAGCTCTGCCGGTTTGATGCTCAAGATCTCCATGACCTTCACGGCGATACAAGGAATCACTTTTTTCTGGACGCTATCGGCGATGAGCCCGCAGGCCATTCCTTTTGTGAAGTCCCAGATCATGTCCTTGATAAAGTCCGGTATCCACTCTTCAAACACATCGGGGACCAGATCGGGCATGTCGAGGCTCTCGGCAACACGATTCAGGCATTCATAAATTCCATCCCTGAGCTCCTTGTCCGGTATGACAATCCGCGCGTGCATGGCAGAAAGCTTGCCCTCCGCGCCGGCTGCACGTGCAGCCGATACGGGGTCGAGAGAGGCTCCTTTAAGCTTCGCTACTGCCTGGTCCATTCGGTTCTTGAGTATTGAATGGACAACTCCTCTAACTGCTTTGTTGATCACCCAGGGCGCCTGTTTCGGGAGGCCGAGCATAGTGAATGCTGGGGTGATCAGAGATTCCATCCCTGCCAGAAATACATCTAGCGCGGCGAGCTGCTGATTCTGCAAATAAGCGGCAATAACAGTAGGGTCTTCATCAAGCTCATAAAGAAGTTCCGTCTTGGCGCGTTCCTGGCCAAACCTATTCCTCTCGTCGTTTACAAGCTTGTGTTTGTAGAGCGCACATGCAGCGGTGCCTGCCACTCCAGCAATTTTCTTGACCATTGGTGCAACAGCAGCAGGAGCGATGAACCCAGCTGCGAGCGGGGCAGCAGCTTCTGCGAACCCCGTGACCAGCTTTACTTTCTTGAGCTTTTTTTCGTCGAAATGCTGATTGACGAAGGCAGTGAGTGCCGTGTCGTGGATTCTATAATCGAGAGCTCTAATCGCCTGACTGGTTTCCTTGGAAGCGCGCTCTACGACCCGTTGAATGTCCTTAACCAAGCCTTCGGCGTCTCGTATGCAATCCCTGAGGCGATGGCCATTTTTGTCAACCTTGTCGACAAGGCCGCGAAAATACTCGATGAGGGGCTCCGCTTTCTCCTTACGATACCGCAGATCCTCTGCAATTTCCTTGAGCGGCGTGACATCGGGGTTACCGGATATAATTTTTATATCCAGAAACCCTTTAACGAAGTCATGACCCATGATCCGCTCTACCTGATCAACGACTTGCTCGATTTCTTGGATTTCTGTCAGAGCGCCTGCGCAATGAGACTCGAGAAGCGAGATGTATTCCTCAGCTTTACCCTTCAGCCCTTCTTTTGAGCAGAGCTTGCGATACAGGTCAACGGCCGTTTCGTCGATGTAGGTTGTGGTGTTCCTGCTCGCGTCCTCGCGAATCTTTTCTTCCTGCTCCTTCGGGAGGCTTCCTTGGCTCCCGGCTTTGTGTTTGGCTTTTTTCAGCTTGGTGAGATTTTCGCGAATGACATCTTCAAAGTAGGTCGCAGCGCCGAGTCCGGTCGTCAATTGATGTGCGTGGTACTTTATCCTGTCTGAGGAGTCTCCATCGACCCTATTGTTGAGAATGTCCTGTTCTAGTGCGGAGTGGAAATCGCGCTTCGAGACCTCGTAAGCCTCTTCAAGATCCGTAAGGTTTTCGGGCATCATTTCTCCTGGAGGCTCTCAAGCTCCGGGGTGCCAGGTCGAGGGATTTGAATCCTCCTGGCCTGACACCCCCAGGTTCTTGGTCTCTTAAAATTTTCGATGGATGCGCTTGTTGCTATTGGAGGTAAATCGAGTACTTGACGGTGTAGTCGTAGTCGGAAATGAACCAAGTTCCGCCCTTTAGCTCCCAGGTGTGTTCACCGATGTGCTCACCTGGATCATCTGCAGAAAACTTGTGCATTTTACGGCCGAGACAGTCGTCCTCATCCAATTCCGCAGTCTCCGGGAGGCACTCTGCGCTCAGATCGATCAGGGCGTGAGCTCCCTCCTTCACCTGCTCCTGGAATTTCTTGGTACCCCGCTCTGCTTCCTTCTTCCGCTTGTCGAGCTTCTCCGTTCCCTTCCGGATCCCCTCCTCGAGTTCTTTAAGATCTTCTTGGAGGTTCATCGGCTTATCCTTCTCCGACGTCTCCTTGGGGCTGTCTGGAGCGGTCTTGGTTTCGGGAGTCAGGTTCCCTTCTTCACCAGCGGAGACGGCTTTGTTAACGCGCTCTTCGTCGTAGTAGTAGTTAACGGCATCCTTGGCGCCCTTGCGCAGATTATCTCCGACTGCCTTGAGGATCTTCGCGCGCTCCGGCGTGGACCAAGCCCGCCCGGCATCGGCATCGAGCGCAAAAAGGTTCACTGTAACAACACCCGAATCCGGAATGCTGTCCTGGAAGAGTATCGGCGACGTAATATGGACAGATGTTTTAGCTTTTACCTTCACCGGGTCCATATGAATTTTCCGCCCTTTCTGGTCCCCGGCAGAGAATACGGTTCCAGAGATGTAAAATTCGTCACAGCCGTCCATATCTTCAGCGTCGCGACAGATTACTTCGTCGAGCACGATCGTTATTTTTTTCATTTTCGGATGCCTTTCCAGATTTCTGGGTCATTCGTTTATTGCGATTCATTCTAAAGGTGTGAGTCTTTTTGGCGTGTCACCCACAGGATTACCATCCTGTCATCTAAGGGCTGTCCCGTAACTGCTGGTCACGGGTGAGATGATCTTGGTGTGGTTGGT
>NZ_JAEAMR010000042.1 GCF_015999245.1 Streptomyces sp. AV19
AGTAGTGGTGGAGTTGGCGTGCTTGGGCTTGGAGTGCTTGGGGGGTCTTGGCGGATACGGCGAACGGCAGGGGAGACGAGGTGGTGGACTCGGGGGCCTCGGCGCCGGTGAGCTGATCGTTGTTTTCGTCGAACGAGGTCTCGGAGACGGGATCGTCGGGGGCCTGTTCGAGGATGATGTGGGCGTTGGTGCCGCTGACTCCGAAGGAGGAGATCCCGGCTCGCCGTGGTCGCCCTGTCGCCGGCCATGGCACCGCCTCCCTGAGCAACTCGACTGCACCGGAGGACCAGTCCACGTGTGGTGACGGCTCGTCGATGTGCAGGGTCTGTGGGAGATGTCCGTGGCCCAGCGCCATGACCATCTTGATGACGCCGGCGACTCCTGCGGCTGCCTGCGTGTGTCCGATGTTCGACTTCACCGACCCCAGCCACAGGGGTTGGTCGTTGGGTCGTCCTTGGCCGTAGGTGGCGAGGAGGGCCTGGGCTTCGATGGGGTCGCCCAAGGTGGTGCCGGTTCCGTGCGCTTCCACGGCATCCACGTCACCTGGTGCCAGGCCGGCGTTGGCGAGTGCCTGCCGGATCACCCGTTGCTGGGACGGTCCGTTGGGCGCCGTGAGACCGTTGCTGGCCCCGTCCTGGTTGACGGCACTTCCCCGCACCAACGCCAGCACCCGGTGGCCGTTGCGGCGGGCGTCCGAGAGCCGCTCCACCAACAGCATGCCGATGCCCTCACTCCAGCCAGTGCCGTCCGCCGCCGCGGAGAACGCCTTGCACCGACCATCCTGCGACAGCCCCCGCTGGCGCGAGAACTCGATGAAAGTGGTGGGTGTGGCCATGATGGTGACGCCGCCGGCCAGCGCCATGGTGCATTCGCCCGACCGCAGAGCCTGGCACGCGAGATGCAGCGCCACTAGCGATGACGAGCATGCGGTGTCGATCGAGACTGCCGGCCCTTCAAGACCGAGGGCGTAGGCAATGCGGCCGGAAGCCACGCTGCCGGAGGTGCCGGTGAGAATGTAGCCCTCCAGCGCGTCCGGAGACGACTGGACCAGTGTCGCGTAGTCCTGCGAGTTGAGTCCGGTGAAGACGCCCACCTGGCTCTCCAGGAGTGCGTCAGGGACGATGTTCGCACGTTCGATGGCCTCCCAGGAGGCCTCGAGGAGGAGTCGCTGCTGTGGATCCATAGCCAGCGCTTCTCGTGGGCTGATGCCGAAGAATCCGGCGTCGAAGTGTCCCGGTTCCCGGAGGAACCCGCCGTGTCGGACGTATGAGGTGCCGGTTCGCTGAAGGTCTGGGGCGAACAGGCTGTCATTGTCCCAGCCTCGGTCTGTGGGGAAGCCGGTAATGGCCTCTCTTCCTGAGAGGAGGAGATCCCATAGGTGATCGGGACTTTCGATGCCACCAGGGAATCGGCAGGCCATACCGATGACTGCGATCGGTTCATCGGCGGGTGCGGATCGAGCAACAGCGGTGGGTGCCGGAAGCGAGGCCCCCAAGAGCTCGGCTTGCAGACGGTCAGCGAGCTTTAGCGGGGAAGGGTGGTCGAAGACGAGAGTAGCGGGGAGGCGTAGGCCCGTTGCACTGGCCAGCCGATTGCGGAGCTCCATACCGGTCAGGGAGTCCAGACCCAGCGTTTTGAAGGGCCGTTCCGCTGCAACTGATGCGGCGCTCGCGTGGCCGAGTACTAGCGCGGTCTGCTTACGGACCAGGTCGACCAGAGTCTCGTGCTGCTCGCTGTGGTCCTGAACCGACAACGTACGCCGCAGAGACATTTCAAAGCCGCTGAGGTGCTCGGTGCTCTGCTCGGCCTGGTCGGCGATCCCTGGGATATCTGTGAGCAGGGGGAGGGGATCGGTTGCTGCCTGGGAGGGCTGGAATGTTCCCCAATCGATATTCGTGATGACGACGCTCGGTTCCGGCCGGCTGACCGCTTGCTCGAATGCCGCGAGGGCGAGCTCGGGAGGCATGGGCAGAATCCCACGCCGCCGGAGTTGGCGGTGAGTCGACCCAGAGTTCGCAAGGCCTTCGCCTTCCCAGAGTCCCCAGGCGATGGAGGTGGTGGGGAGTCCTTGGGTGTGGCGGTGGTGGGCGAGTGCGTCGAGGTAGGCGTTGGCGGCGGCGTAGTTGGCTTGGCCGGGGGAGCCGAAGGTTGCGGCGGTGGAGGAGAAGAGGATGAGGTGTTGGAGGGTGGGGTGGTGTTGGAGGAGTTCGTGGAGGTGTTGGGCGGTGAGTTGTTTGGGGGTGAGGGTGGTGTGGAGGTGGTGGGGGGTGAGGTTGGGGATGGTGGCG
>NZ_JAEAMR010000043.1 GCF_015999245.1 Streptomyces sp. AV19
ATCGCCGCCACCCTCATCTGCTACCGCAGACTCACCAAATGAGATGACCTCTAAGGATCTTCAGCGTGACCACCGATGGGGTGACGGCGGCGAGCCGTAACAGACGAGGCCCTCGGACTGTTGAGCGGGATGTCTGACGTCCCAATCCAGCAGCCAGGGGGCCTCGTTGGTTGTCTATCCTTGCGCACTCGACCTGCCGCACGCCCTCGTCGAGTGGGTAACGATGCTGATCGTCACTCGCGAGGGTGACCGTCGGTGCAAACTCCGGCCTTCCCAGAGGGCCTTGGTGGCCTTGGTGTATCTGCGTGAGCACATCACCTTGGCGAAGCTCGCGGCCGGCTTCCGGATCAGCGAGGGCACTGCCCATGCGTACGTACACAGCGTGACCGAGCTATTGGCTGCCCGGGCACCGTCCCTCACTCGCGTGCTGAGAAAGGCTCGGCCGGAGTATGTCCTGGTGGACGGGACGATCGCCGAGTGCGACCGCGTCGGCGACAGGGAAGCAGACTACTCCGGGAAGGCAAGGCGGCATGGCGTGAACATCCAGGCCGTCACCGGGCCCGTCGGCGAACTCCTCTGGCTCTCGCCCGCGCTGCCGGGCCGGACCGTCGATATCACTGCGGCCCGCACCCATCGGATCATCACCATCTGTGAGCGGCTGAAGATCCCCGCCCTCGCGGACAAAGCCTACGAGGGGGCCGGCGGAACCTTCTGCACGCCCTTCAAGCGGCACTGCGGACGCGACCTCACGACCAAACAGGAAGCCGTCAACCGGGCGCATGCCCGGCTGCGGATGCCGGTCGAGCGGGCCTTCGCCCGCCTCAAGTGCTGGCGCCTGTTCCGAAAGGCACGCTGCAGTCCCAACCGCCTCACGTCAATGACCCAGGCCATCCTCACCCTCGAGCGGCAACGCTGAAGATCCTTAGTGGTGTCGTATGAGGGATACGACTGGGTCGCTGAGCAATTTGCGAACAGCGCTGACAAACCCGGAGAAAAAGGGCCTTCGGGCGTCGAGGCATGGCAGAGGCTCGATCTTTGCGTTCCCTCGCCATAAGAGGCACGAGAGAAAACCATCGACGCTTGGTGGACAACCATCGGTTTTCGGCTGTCTACCTTCGGGCAGCTCATCGACGACCCGGGGCTCCTAGGCTTGAGGCCTATGAACCGAGACACTCACCGCGTTGGCACCGTCCTGGCCGTCAGGATCCGCTGCATGCTGCCGACAGGCTGTGGTGGAAATGCAGCCCTGGCGAATACCGGCTCGGTGACACTGGCCCCGAGCGTTCTCCCCTCCCATGCGTCATCCCGGTCCGACTGTCAGAGGATCACTCTCGACCTCTTCAGCGCCAAGCCGGACATGGCGCTGACGGACACCAGCAGTGAGCCTGACGACTTCGCGAAGTGCACGGCCAGCCGACCGGCTGGGTCACCGGCCAGTGCTGCGGACCGAGAGCGCTCTGCTCGAACGGGCGCGGCTCGCCACCTGGCTTTCCGCAATCCTCGTCCTGGCCCTGGAAGGAGTCTTGCTGGTCTTTCTGCAAGTGAGTTCGGGCGTCCTTCTCGCCATCACCGCTGCGGTCGCATTGAATGAACTTGGCAAGGGCGGCTGGACGTTCGCACTGTCCGCTGCGGGATTGGTATGCGCGCTGGCCACGCAGTTCCACGCGCAGCCCTTATGTGCTCCCGTCGACACCGGCCCCGAGTACAGCCAGACCATCTCAAGCGCTTCTGCCTCGGCCTAAACCCTGTAGTTTCATGGCCGCGATGGTCGGCTGCGCGGATCCCTTCATTCCCGCATACCAGGCGCGGACGTACTGGGTGCTCCGACGCAGGGTGAGCTCCGCGCACATCCCCGCCGCCCACTGACCCGGATCCGGCCGTGACGGAAACGATCGCCGGGCCGCTTTAACTACCCCCGCAGTTCAACTGTACTAGGGCCGCCCCAAGTTCCGGCTATATCCCCTCTACATCATCTCAAGGACATGACAAGCAAGATCACCTCTTCTTCCTCGGTTGTCACGGATTCCCATTGCACCGAGCCCGCTAGCGCCTTGGGCCCACTCAGGCTTGTTCGCTGGTTCGCAGAGGCCGCCTGCACGGATGTCGACGATGAAATCTTCTTCTCCACCGGCCACAATCTCAAGAGGATCGAGTTTGCCCGGATTATCTGCGGCAGATGCCCTGTCACCGCACAGTGTCTCGAACATGCCGAAACCATGCCCGAGCGCTTCGGTATCTGGGGAGGAACCACGCCGCTCGAACGCGGCTGGGATGCCTACGGGAAGCGGATCAAGGCCAAGGCATCCTCCCACCTCATGACGGTGCAGAAAGGCGTTAGCCTGCCGGATCAGCCTGTTGTATAGGCGTCCAATAGCTGGAGCTTTACCACGGGAGTTCCGAGGTGACTATATCGGCCATGGGTGGTTGGGCATACACCTATGGATGACAAGCCCTGTACGGGCAGGAACGTAGTGTCGGAAGCAAGCCTCACTCCACTCAAGGGAGACTGGGAGTCGGCGGTCCTGGCCACTGCCCCAGAGGATTCCAGGCAAGAGAGAACCATGACAAGCGATTTCGCCGCTTCGGCCTCGGGGAATCAGGCACACTTGCTCCTCGCCGAAAACCACAGGGCCTCCCACAGCACAGTTCGCAGGACTCTGGAGCGGTATGGCTTCACTGTGACCACTGCGAACGACGGCCGAAGCACACTGGAGGCCATGTGTGAGCAGAGCCCGGACTTGATTCTCCTCGATTCCACGCTGGCCGGCCTCGATGGCATCGAGGTGTGCCGAAGGCTTCGCAAGCAGAGCCGTATCCCGATCCTGATGCTGTCTTCGTACAGCAATGCCTCCGATGTGGTGCGCAGCCTGGAGGCGGGTGCCGATGACTACGTGGACCAGCCGTGCGAGGGAAGTGTGCTCGTTGCCCGGATACGGGCGTTGCTGCGGCGTACCGGCCTCGCGCCCGACGAATTCCTGCCGCTATATGAAAGTTCCCCTGGGTGGTGTGAGAGGCCAGACTCTCCGGCTGGCCGACGGTAGCCCAAAGTTCCTGGACATCTCAACCGGAGGAATTCGCCCGCTATCCGGTCACGCTTCAGGCCGGGATCCGTGTCGGTAGAAGGTCAGCACAACCATACTACCGATCGATGCCGGTCAGTCGTGCCTCATAGGCGAGGATGGCCGCTTGAGTTCGGTTCTCCAGACCAAGTTTCGTGAGCATACGGGATACATAAGTCTTCACGCTTGTCTGTGACAGAAAGAGTTGACGAGCTATTTGAGCGTTCGTCATGCCGGAGCGGATGAGTTCCAGGACGCGCCGCTCACTCTCGCTCAGTTGCGCCAATCGCTGCTGCAGACCCGTGTCGTTCACCCAGCCGGATGGAGACGCCCGGTGGACGAGGCTGTCCAGCACCTCCGGGGACACGGCCCGGCCGCCGGCCAGCACGGTCCGCAGTGCGGAGGTGAGCTGCTGCCGGCACAAATCCTTGAGAAGGAATCCGGCCGCCCCGGCTTCGAGGGCATCCAACACCCGGTCATCAACTGCACAGTTGGTCAGCATCAGCACTTTGGGCGGCCGGATGAATCGCATGAGCTGTTCCGTCGCAGCGATACCGTCGAGTCGTGGCATCCGCACATCCATCAGCACCACATCAGGGCCGCGAGTGCGAGCCTGGGCGACGGCTTCCGCGCCGTCCGCCGCTTCTCCGATCACTTCGAAGTGCGGCTCGGATTGCAATAGAAGACATAGCGCCGACCTGATCGATTCCTGGTCGTCAACCACCAACACGGACGCGGCCATTCGACTCCCTCGTTCGTTCTGCACTGCCCTTGAGCATGATCATTGTGGATCCTAAAGCCACGCGGCAGCAAGGAGCGGCATCCCCCCTGACGTGTCACCGAAACGGGCAACGACCTTCCGTACAAAGGTTGTTGCTGGCCCATGGAGATCCATCTTTTAATGACATGCGCAGCGCACGATGTCGGCCAAAAGTTGATTGGAATACTCTCCCTGACTACCCATCAGACAAGGTAAGCTCGTCTTAGGCTGGCCTCTCGGCGATGTCAGCCGCTCCGTGTGCCGAAGGTGTGACAGCTTCGGCGCGCCCAGATCCTTGAAACTTGACCGCTGCTCGCCGTGCAGCCTCCGGTTCCCGGTCCTGTGTCCTTTTCCGAGCTGTTGTAGACCGATGTTTTGTTCAGAAAACTCTGGTATATGAACGCATTCAAGCTTCTCAGTCCGGACAGTTCAGCCGAAGGCATCCTCGGCTTTCTTCACATAACGAAGCGGCCGTCCTGGCCACGGCATCCGGTGCCTGGCCTCCCCGCCGGCTCCTCAGATTCCGGATGGGTTCACCGATTTCTGCTCCTTGCCCCGGAGGGCATGGACCGGAAGACGATGTGGGACATCGGCATCGCGTTGCTCGTCGGGTTCGCATCATGTCTGGAACTCCCCGGACTCGATGCAACCGGCCTGGTCCGTTGCTACTTCGCCGATGTGGCAATCGCCATCGTCGCTGCGGCCACGCTGCTGGTGCGCCGACACTGCCCCGAAGTCTGTCTCCTCGCAGGGCTTGCAGCCGGTTTCGCCTTTGACGAACGAATCTTGCTGTTCGCGGGGGCTTACTCAGTCGCACACTACGGAGGGAGACTGCGCTTCCCCCTGGTCGCCACCGTCGCCGTGATCTACACGACGACCCGCTGCATCATCGGCACGGCCGACGACACCTTTGCGATGCTGTGCTGCGATGTGGTCCTGGAAATCGTCTTCCCTGCCGTGTTCGGCAGCATCGTCCGCGACCAGAAGGCCCTGCGTGACCTGCTCCGGCAGCGCCTGGAGAAATCCGAGAGCGCTGTCGACAACGCGGTCCGATACGCCCTGCTGGAGGAGCGGACCCGGCTCGCCTTCGACATCCATGACCACATCGGGCACCACGCCACGTTCCTGGTGCTGCGGGCGAGTGCTCTGCAACAACTGCCCAGCCTCTGCGACGAGGCCAGGAAGGGAGCGACGGCACTGCAGGAATCCGCGCAGCGCATCATGAGCGATCTGCGGCAGATGCTGAAGGCTTTGAGGGACACCAGCACACAGCGGACCGAACTGGTCGGATCCGCCAACTGTGCGGATTTCCTCGCCGGTCTGGCCAAGAACATGTCCGCGGTCGGCATGGCCGTCGAATACGAACTGCACGGCACCGTCAAGCAATTGCCGCAGGATGTGGAGGTCCTCTTGCATCGGCTCTGCCATGAGACATTCACCAATGCCGCCAAACACGCTCCGGGCGCTCTGATCCGCGCTGATCTCTCGTTCCAGGCCGATCAGGTCACCCTGGAGGTGAGCAATGGTCCGGCAACCGGCAGCGTACTGCGCAGCTCCGGGTGCATGGGACTGGTCGGATTGCGCCGCCGCGTCGCCGAGGTCGGTGGTCAACTGACCGTCGGCCCGACACATGACGGGGGCTTCCGGGTGGCTGCCGCACTCCCGGCCGCGCTCCCCGAATAACCGCCCGGGATTTCCCGGGGCCGGACCCCGCGATCCCTGGCCGCCGCCCGAACGGCCCGTGCCCGGAC
Source organism: Streptomyces sp. AV19 (assembly GCF_015999245.1). Classification (GTDB taxonomy): domain Bacteria; phylum Actinomycetota; class Actinomycetes; order Streptomycetales; family Streptomycetaceae; genus Streptomyces. The sequence continues at coordinate 5,571 of NZ_JAEAMR010000043.1, forward strand.
AGTCCTGCCGCATCCGAGAGAACAGAGGCTAAGGAGGCCCATGCCCATTCGTGTAGCCATCGTGGATGACCAAGCCATCATTCGCGTAGGCCTGACCATGATAGTCAACTCGTCGGAGGACTTCGAAGTGGTCACAGAGGCCGGTGACGGCGCCGAGGCGTTGACCCAAGTGAGTATGCACCGACCCGACATTGTCCTGATGGACCTCAACATGCCGCGTATCAATGGAGTCGAGGCCACACGACGCCTGATGCAACTTCCCGAACCCCCGATGGTGCTGGTGCTCAGTGTCTTCGAGGGCGACTCCCAGGTGCGGACGGCCCTGGACGCCGGCGCCTGTGGCTTCTTGCTGAAGGATCTACGGCCCGAGGAACTCTTCGCAGCGCTTCACACCGTCGTGTCGGGGTGCCGAGTGATCGCTCCTGAGGCACTGACGAGTCTGGTGCGCCGGGCGGCGGATCACACACCGATCCGCGCGCACGGTGCCACCGAGAAGCTGTCCTTGCTCAGCCGGGGCGAACACCAAGTCCTCGCCATGTTGGGAGCCGGGATGACCAACGCTCAGATAGCCCGATCCCTTTACCTCTCCGGATCAAGCGTGAAGACGTATGTCTCCCGTATCCTCGCCAAGCTCGAACTGGACAACCGTACGCAGGCGGCGATCATCGCCTATGAGATGGGTATCGCCACCGCAGCCTCGCCCCGGGCCGCCGGTCACTCGGCACGGAGCAGAGTACCGTCGGTGCCCCGGCCTCGATCGTCCACCGAGTGGGCGGCACAGCGCTTGTCCGCGTGAACGAGCGGTCAATACCTGAAAACGGTGCCTGACGGCATTGAAGAGGCCCGGCGCCGCTTGAGCAGTGCCGGGCCCGTCCTTCGTCCGGTTCCCGTCAGGTGGGGCTGATTCCGTGGCTGCGCAGCCACTTCTCGGGGTCGACGAGCTTGCCTCCGACTCGTACCTCGAAGTGCAAGTGTGCTCCCGTGACATTCCCCGTGGCGCCGACGTAGCCGATGACCTGCCCGGCCCGCACGGTCCCTGAGCGGACCTCGTACTTGCTGAGGTGGCAGTACCACGTCACGATGCCGTCGGGCGAGGTGACGATGATCATGTTGCCATAAGCACGGTTGTACTTCGTCGTGACGGTTCCGCCGGTGGCGGCAATGACGTTTTCACCGTGGCCCACAGGGAAGTCGATGCCCGTGTGCCTGTGGGCCCAACGGCCGCCCGCCTGGTTGAACCGTGCGCTGAGGCCGGGCCGGGGAACCGGAAGCGCGTACTTGGTCTGGCTGCCGCCTTTACCGGATGCCGAACTGTTGGTGTTCTGAGTGGAGTTTGCGGGTGCTGCAGAGGCAGTGGATGAGTTTGGGGTGGGCTGTGGTGATACATCCGGACCGCTGTCGGCCGCCGGAGACTGAGGGGCGACGCTCGAGGTGGCGGCAGCGGGAGGTTTCGGTACGGCCTTTTTTCCACCGGACATGGCCGCTGCAGTGCTGATACCCGCGATCCCTAGGACGGCACAGGACACGGCTATGACGAGCCGCTTGTTCCGACGCCGGGAGCGGCCGGCGAACCGGCTGAGGATGGCCTTGCGCTTGGTGGTCCCGGGCAGGGCTGCGGGATCGTCAGGGGAGAGGGGCTCCGCAGCACCGGCGTCGGTGCGGGCTTCACGCTTCGACGTGCTCTCCCGAGGCCCGTACTGGGCCACGTCCCGTCCGGATGCGGCCTCTGTTTTCGTCTGGGCTTCGCCGGACTGAAGGGCCTTGATGTCGTCAGGCTGGCGGGGAGCCGCTAGCGGCCCTTTCCCGATCGAGCCCGTGTTCCACTGGCCAGTGATGTACTGGTCGACGGGAACAGGTACGGACTGTTTTGGAACCGGCGGCTTACGATCTTCCACCATCACTTCCAATTCGCCTTGATAATCTGGTAATTACCGGCGACTGTAAGACGGTTGGAGGATCTATCCTGCCGTTGAAGGGTGACTCCTGTATCCAAAGATTGATAATCGGACGGCAGATTCCCGACCGGCGCCCTCCCCATGATGGGAGGGAGCCAGTGAAGTGTCCTATCCAGGTGCTTGGTCGTGGGAGATCGCGAAACCTCTGATGCCGCCGCCCCGAGTACGGGCCGTACGTGTCCTATGTAGTGAGGCGGACTGGCCCTCGTGCGGCTGACTCCACCCCGACCCGCGGCCGGATCAAGAACCGCCGATGGGGCCGTCGACTTCGAAACCCCGAGCAGGTAGGCAGGGAACGCCAGGTCCATCCGCTGGACTGGCCCGAACACGGTTGTAGCGAACGACGTTTCACGAGGCGTGTTACCGGCCCGTCATCATAGGTTGGTCAGCGCCCTTCGGAAGTTGACAACCGGTTAATGACCCTTGTCCCAGTAATGGCTGCATGCGATGTTCCTGGTACCTTCCAGTGAAGACCACAGGTGCAGCGAGGCCGAGCAGGGTACCGCGCTTGCATGGGCCATATATAAGGACACCGTGGTACAGCGGTACCACCTCAACCCGGATCTTGGAGAGATCGATGAGTTCCGCTTTCTGAAACCATCCCGTGTGCCTGTTATAAGTGCCCGGGGAGTGTCGAGTCTTCCGTGATGTCAATCGGTCCCCGATGTTCTGTAACGGTCAGCACCGAGATCCGGAGAGCTTTGGAGAATGATGCGGAAACGTGCAACGTAGTGAAATGCGGCTGACCGGACAACTGACAACGCACTCACCCCATCACTTTGGAAAGAACTCATGACCTGGCTGATCACCGGGGGGGCCGGCTACATCGGTTCCCATGTCGTGCACGCTATGATCGAGGCTGGCGAACACGTTGTCGTCTACGACGACTTGTCGACAGGTACCGCCAACAATGTTCCGAGTTGCATACCCCTCGTGATAGGTACGGTCCTCGACACTGTTGAGCTCTCACGAACCATCAAGCATTGGGGGATCACAGGCATTGTCCACCTCGCCGGCAAGAAGCAAGTCGGTGAGTCGGTCGAGAGGCCATTGCTCTACTACCGCGAGAATGTCGAGGGTTTGCGAACCCTGCTCGACGCGGCGGTCCGTGGTGATGTGCGGCGGTTCGTCTTCTCCTCCTCAGCCTCGGTCTACGGCACTCCGGATACGAACCTGGTGACGGAGGGAACCCCTTGTGCCCCGATCAGCCCGTACGGCGAGACAAAACTGGCGGGAGAGTGGCTGGTGCGCGCCACCGGCCAGGCCCACGGCATCGCCACCGCGACTCTGCGCTACTTCAACGTGGCGGGCACGGCGAGACCGGAACTCGGCGACACCGGTATCTTCAATCTCATCCCGATGGCCTTCCAGAAACTGACAGCCGGCGAGCCGCCGCATATCTTCGGTGACGACTACCCGACGCCCGACGGCACATGCATCCGTGACTACATTCATGTTGCGGACCTGGCTGATGCCCACGTCGCGGCGGCCCGCAAACTCCGGGCGAATCGCGCCGGCGCAGATCTGACTCTCAACATCGGCCGTGGGGAAGGCGTTTCGGTCCGCGAAATGATCGAACTGGTACTGAAGATCACCGGCCAGGATCTGCCTGCTCGCGTAACCCCTCGTCGCCCTGGTGACCCTGCTCGTGTTGTCGCGTGTGCCGGACGAGCTACGGATGAGCTGGGCTGGCAGGCCAAGTATGGGGTGCGCGACATGATCGCGTCCGCTTGGGCGGCATGGCTTCTGCGGAATTCACAGGCGGTCCGTCCCCTGTGAAGATCCGTACCGAGGTGCTGGGCAAACTCGGGTTGGGCCCTCGGCATCTCCTGCCGTGCCCCTATGTCACGCGCTTCGCCTGACCTGGCTGGGCCCCGAAATCTCCCCACCGATCTCAACCACTGTACTTGCTACGGCGATTTGACAGTTTGCCGAGTCCGCATACTGCCCAGAAGGAAACCCGTCTTTGCATGCCTTCCTCCGCCTTGCTATCAAGCAGGCCGAGCGATCCCCATGCCGATTCAGAGTTGCAGCCGTCCTCGTACGAGGAAGCCGTGTCCTGACTCATGCCACCAATATTCAGCGCAACTCTCCGACCACGGACTTCCGCCATGCCACCTTCCATGCCGAAGAAGTCCTCCTACGGCGTACTCGGAGGGCACACGGCAGCGTCGTCTACGTCGCGCGCGTGGGAAAGAACGGGGCCCCTATGATGGCCCGCCCCTGCCCACGCTGCCAGAAGGTCCTGGTCTCCTGCGGTATCACTGTCGCCCACTACACCACAGAGGATGGCCCTCGGACCCTCCACATGGCCTGAGGCTGGGCCTGAGCACGACTGCTGAGCAAACTCCCGCGGCATACCGGCAAGCCGTCCTCACCATGAGGCTCGGCTTGTTCTCCGGCATGCACAAGGTCCTCCTGTTGTTGGGCCTCGACACCGTCCTTGCCCTTCGGGTTCCCCAACCCGGCTCCGCCGGACTCGTGAACGCATGCACCTCATCGGCGCAGTCGCGGCCACCACCGGATTGGCCTTCGAGCGACACTCGACGCGCCCGTCATCGTTCGCCGCGAGTCTCGGCTGCACAGCAGTCAGCAAACACCTTCTTTGCTCGCCCGCGAGAGCCTGCACCTCCTGCACGCCCAAGGCCTCATCCTCGTGGAGGAGCACTACGACACCCCGCTGCCGCGCCGCGTTCTCCACCGCCCCGGCCGCTCCGGCGACCGATGACCCTTGGAGAGGATTCGGAGGCGGTGGCCTGGTAGGGGAGGGGCTCACCCGGAGAATGAGACCGTGCGAAGTACACCGCATCGACAGCCGTCCGGCCGAAGGTCAGCAGTTGGACCAGCGGGAACAATCGTGCCCTCTCAGCGAGCGCCACTGCGGTCAACCAACGGCGGATGTTCCGCATACCCATGGGCGACAAGCAGCGGTATCGATGATTTGTAGCCTTGCCAGCAGACCCAGGCCAACGACAGCGAAGAGACGGAGAAGACGACTTTGGCCAATCGACGTTCCCAGGACAACAGCTGTGCCCGGGGACGCAGAAGGCGTCGAGGCCGTCGCAAACATCGCGGGAAGCAGCCCTTGCTCGTCCGGATAGCTGCGTTCTTGCTGTTCTTCGGACTCCTGCTGATGCTCTCCGTGGCCGGCGGGGCGTCGATCGCGATCTGGCAGAACGACAAGGCCCGCCAGGCCAAGCAGCAGAAGAAGAACTCCGACGCGCTCCGGTCGGCACCGCAGAAGTCGGTCAAGCCGTCGCAGAGTCCCAGCACGGCCACAGTGCCGTCGTCCGGTCCGGGCACCTTCACCACAGCCCACGCATCCGGCCGGATCATCGGCAAGAAAGGTCAACTGCGGCTCTACAAAGTGCAGGTGGAGGACGGAACACATCTCTCCGCAGAGCATGTCGCCGCCGAGATCCAGAAGATTCTCACGGATCCGCGCAGTTGGGCCGCACATGGCCAGGGGCGTTTCCAGCCGGTTTCCGGCAGAGCCGATATCACCATCAAGATTGCCACTCCGCACACCACCGACAAACTGTGCGCCCCTGCCAGCGACACCGGAGGCGAACTGAGTTGCAAGGTGGCCGACGATGTCATCGTCAACCTCAAACGCTGGGTGACCGGTTCACCGGAGTATGACGGGCTACCCGGCGAATACCGGCACTTGATCATCAACCAGGAGGTCGGATACTTGATCGGCTACCACATGCACATGTACTGCCCCGGCCCGGGACGTCTCGCTCCGGTGATGATGCAGCAGATCAAGGGGTTGCACGGCTGCAAGTCGAATGCCTGGCCGTACACTCGTGACGGGGACTTCATCACAGGCCCCTTGGGGCCCTGATGACGAAGCCGCCCGGGATCGGGGGTACGTCTTCGGGCCTGATCACTCCTGGCCCTGACCTCCGGATCGCTGACGCCTGGTCACTTCGGAAGGCATTCGATCCCTCGGCTCCACGGGGCTCGTGGACTCGCCGACGCATAATGCTGCCCAGCTCGGTGGCGGAGGCCAGGAGCTGAAGGATGGCTGCTCAGCGTACGACATCACCGAACGCGCCGACGCCCGTGGGGCGGGCACCAGTCCACCCCACGGCAGCGGGGTGAGCTGCCCCGACTTTCGTAGCGGCCGGGTTGTGTGTTTTCAGGCGATGTTCGG
>NZ_JAEAMR010000044.1 GCF_015999245.1 Streptomyces sp. AV19
TCGCGATCCGCTCGCTCGTCACCCCGGTGGCCGCGGTGAACGCGCCGCCGGTCACGTCGGCCCAGGCGTCGCCGGACCCGTCGTCGCTGCTCTCCTGGAGCTTGACCGTGACCGACGTGCCCGTGAACGCGAAGACGTGCAGGTAAGCCTGAAGCCCGAAGGCAGTTGAGCCGGTCCCGAAGTCCACCGACGAGCCGTTGGTGGCCGTGGTGTCCGTACGCTTCCCGGCGGTGAGAGAGCGCCCCCACTCCAGTCCGTAGCCGTTGGCCTGAGCCTCCACGGCGAAGGTGAACGCGCCGTCGTCCGCCCTGGTGCCGTCGTAGTTGATCTGCTTGGCGACGATGTTCGCCGAGGCGTTCCCCAACGTCGTGCCACGGAAATAGGTCGTGATCACGTCGGTCGTCGGCAGCGAGCGGAAGCGCTGGTGCGCCCGGTCGGTGGCCGGGTTGAACCAGGCCGTGAACTCCAGCTTCCCGTCCCGCAGACCGCCGATCCGCTCGAACGCGGACTTGTCGATGCCGGTGACCTCCAGCGCCGCCGGGCCGCCGGAGACGCCGCCGAGCTGGCCGATGTCCCCGCTGAGGTCGTAGCCCGCGACGTACAGGTTGTCGCCGAGCCCGGATTGCTTGGCCATGGGCTATGCCACCTCGTCCCAAAGGTCGTTGACGATGACGGGCAGCGTGATCGTGATGACCCGCAGCAGCGCGCCGTCCTGCTGGATGTAGCCCGCCCGCGCCTCCAACGCGGCCCCGTGCTGGCCGAAGACGTCGACCTGCCGCACGGTGCCGCCGAGGTCGAAGTCGCCCACATAGGCGCGGAGCAGGGCGTCCGTGGCGGTCAGGAGGTTCGGGTCGATCGCGTCGGCCGGCTCCTGGATCGCCGACGTGTACAGGCGCACGTTGAAGATCAGCCGGGCGGATGCCGAGCCGAGCCCGGACGTCCGGGCGGCGGTGATCCCGTCCACCCACACGGCCGCCGTCAGCCCGCGACCGGGTGCATTCTGAGGCTCGTGCCCGTTGACCCGCTCGAAGTGCCCGGACGCCATGGCGTGGGAGATCACCACGTCGAGGATGCCGCTGATGTTCAGTGCCACCGCGTCACCTCATCCCCGGCAGATGCCGCTGAAGGATCCGCTCCGCCATGGCCGGTACCTGGCCTTTGACGGCTTCCTTCATCCGCCGCCAGTGCGAGTAACCCGCGAACCTGGTGACCGGGGCGTTGCGGGAGCCGATGCCCTCCAGCCACGGCCCGTAGACCACGCCGTTGTCGTGCACGCGGCTCGTGTCCGCCGCGAGCCGCTCGGTCTCGACCCGGGACTCGTAGTAGCCGGTCGGGTGCCGCAGCACGTGTCCGAGTTCGTTGAGGACGAGGGTCTCGGCGTACTCGGCGATCTCCTCGCGCGCGGCGTCGCAGAACGCGGCGGCGGCACGTGCGGCGCGGCCGTCGAAGAGCGGCCCGTTCATTTCGACGTCGACGCCCATGTCACACCGCCCTCGTACGGGCCTTGCGACCGTGGCTCGCGTACACCGACTCCCGCAGGTCCCGCAGCCCCCGGCCGGACGCTTCGCGCTGCGCCTCGCCGGAGCCGACCACCCGGGCGTACCCGGACTGCCCCTGGAGCAGGGAGGTCAGGGCCTCGGCGACGGTGAGCTCCCGGACCGGACCGGGCGGGTCCCAGCGGTAGATGTCGTCACCCGCGCTCATAGCGGCCGCCGTGGTGCCGAGGGCGCCGCGGGTCACGGTCAGGGTGCGGGGCGCGTAGATGTCGGCCCCGGCCGCGTGCGCGGCCAGGACGGAGCCGTCCCATGCCCGCTTCACGGTCAGGACGGAGCCGGCCACGTCCACGACGAGCATCCGCTCGGAGTCGATGAGGATGACCTCGTCGACGGCCGGGGCGGCGGTCAGGGTGGAGACGGTGATGGACACGTCTGCGGCGGACGCGGTGAGGGAGTCGG
>NZ_JAEAMR010000045.1 GCF_015999245.1 Streptomyces sp. AV19
ACAGCCAACACCCGATGACCATTACGCCGCGCATCCGACAACCGCTCCACCAACACCACACCAACCCCCTCACCCCACCCCACCCCATCAGCCCCAGCAGCAAACGCCTTGCACCGCCCATCCACAGCCAACCCCCGCTGCCGCGAAAACTCCACGAAAGCGCCAGGGGTCGACAGGACGGTCGCGCCGCCCACGAGGGCGAGGGAGCACTCGCCCGAACGCAGTGACTGGCAGGCCAGGTGCAGGGCGACGAGGGACGAGGAACAGGCTGTGTCCACCGTGACGGCCGGCCCCTCGAAGCCGTACGTATAGGAGATCCGCCCGGAGAGGACGCTCCCGGAGACGCCTGTCATGGCGTAGCCCTCCAGATCCTCCGATCCATGGCGCACCAGGTCCACGTAGTCCTGCTGGGACATGCCGGCGAACACACCGGTGTCGCTCCCCCGCAGCGTGTGGGGGTCGATGCCCGCGCTTTCGAGCGCCTCCCAGGACACCTCCAGCATCAACCGCTGCTGCGGGTCCATCGCCAGCGCCTCACGCGGACTGATACCGAAGAACCCGGCATCGAAATCCGCCGCGTCATAAAGGAACCCCCCGCCTTCGGCCGAAGAGGCTTCGCCCGGCTCCCCGGTGGCAGTGGAGGCGTCGGCTGCGGCCAGGCCCTCGGCGAGGAGTTCCAGGTCCCATCCGCGGTCCGTGGGGAAGCCTGACACTGCGTCCCTTCCCTCGGCGAGAAGGCTCCAGAACTCCTCGGGCGATCGCACGTCCCCGGGGTAACGGCAGGCCATACCCACCAGGGCGATCGGCTCGTCGCTTCCCGCTGTCAGCTGGGCGACCGGTGGGCGCGGGGAGGACGTGCTGTCGCCGAACATGCGCTCGCGCAGGTGGGCGGCGAGGAGGGAGGCATTGGGGTGGTCGAAGACGAGCGTCGTCGGCAGTCGCAGGCCGCTCAGTGTGCTCAGCCGGTTGCGCAGCTCGACCGCGGTCAGTGAGCTGAATCCGAGGTCGCGAAAGGCCTGTTCGGGCGGGATGGCCGACGGGGATCCGTGGCCGAGCACGGCAGCGGCGTGGGTCCGTACGAGTTCCCGCAGTGCTGCGGCGCGGGAGGCCGAGTCCAGTGCGGCGAGTCTGTCCCGGAGCTCGCCCTGGGGCGTCCGGTCGCCTTCCGCGTCGCGCAGCGCACGCACCCCGGGAATGCGGCTGAAAACAGGGCTGATTCCGGTGGCGCCGGCGTTTTCGGTGAAGCGTTGCCAGTCGATGTCGGCGATGGTCACGCATGTGT
>NZ_JAEAMR010000046.1 GCF_015999245.1 Streptomyces sp. AV19
GGGGGGGCGGCGGGGTCACCCCCCCGCCGCGGGGGGTCACCCGCCCCTGGTGGGCGCCAACGGCGCGCGGCCCCACCACCTAGCCCCCCGTCCGTTGGGGGGGGGCCCCGCGGCCGCGGGGGGGGGCGCGCAACGCCGGAAAGGCGGCGGGCAACGCCGGCGGACGGCCGCGGGGCGGCCCGGTCCGCCGGCGTTGCCCGGCCGGTGGCGGTGCGCGGTCCCGGACCGCGGAGCCCCGCGGGGGAGCGGTCCGGGGAACCGCTACAGCAGGAAGCTCACGGCCTGCGGGTCCTCGCCGAGCAGCACCCGGCCGTACATCTCCTCGGGGATGCCGGCCCCGAAACCCGCGTGCCGGTTGGCCACGTTGACGTCCCGCCAGATCCGCTGGAGCGGGTTGGCCTCGGCGAAGGCGGACGTGCCGTGGGCGGTGACCAGCAGGTCGATCGCCTCGCGGCACTGCCGGCTGGCGTACGCCGAGTCGGTGCGGACCCGGGTGCGGGTGGGTACGTCCGGCGCCTCGTCGCGGCGGGCGTGCGCGTCGATGTCCTCGGTGAGCCGGTGCGCGTGGAACAGCGCGGTGTCGATCTTCGTGGCCGCCTCGGCGACGGTCGTCTGGAAGGTGACCGACTGGACTTGGCTGGTGTACGTGGAGGCGTTGACCGACCGCTTCGGGGCCTTCTCCAGGACCAGCTCCAGACCGGCCTTCACCTCGCCGAGCTGCGCGCCGAGCAGCGAGGTCAGCAGCACGCCCGCGAAGCTGCTGCGGTAGAGGGTCTCCTCCGGACGGCGGGGCGGGACCGCCCCGTTGAGGGTCGGCATCAGCGGGATCAGCCGGTGATCGGGGACGGTCTTCCCGTCCACCACGATCGTGTTGCTGCCGGTGCCCCGCAGGCCCGTGATGAACCAGGTGTCCTCGACAGTCGCGTCCCGCATGGGGACGAGTGCGAGGAACAGCTCGGGCGCGGCGTCCCCGTCCTGTACCGGGAGGACGACCACGGCCCAGTCGCAGTGCAACGCACCGGACGCGTAAGGCCACTTGGCGGTGACCAGGGCGCCGCCCCCGATCTTCCGGGCAGGGGCGCCGGGGCCCAGGATCAGGGCGACCCCGGCGTCGGGGTTCTCGCCCCAGACCTCTTCCCGCGCCTCGTCCGGGAAGAGCGCCGCGACGAAGTTGCCCGCGTTGAGGACGCCGGTGACCCATGCGGCGGAGCCGCAGCCGCGGCCGAGTTCGGTGACGACGTCCAGCAGGGTGCGGGAGTCCGACTCGTAGCCGCCGAAGCGCCGGGGCGTCAGCAGCCGGAAGAGCCCGGCGTCCCGGACGGCGGCGACGGTGCGTTCGTCGAGCCGGCGGTCGCGGTCGGCCTGCGGCGCCTGTTCCCACAGCCGGTCCCGCAGGGCGGCGGCCCGTGCGACGAGCTCGTCGCGGGAGGGCACGTCGTGCGCGGCGGCAGCGGCCTGTGGGTTCTGGGATGAAGTGGTCATGAACAGCTGTCTCCTGTCGGGCTGAAGGGATGGCCTGCGGCGCGGGTTGTTCGGGTCGCGCCGCGGAACGGATCGCCAGGACGGGACGGCCTGCCCCAGGGCAAGGGCAGGTTCGGAGGGGCGGCGGCGAAGCCGCGGCCGCTCTCCGGAAGGCTGACCACTGTGAAGCGCTTCGCGTGCGCGGGGCGGCACGGTCGCGCGGGTTGTTGCAGTGACACCACGTCACGCGCGCTGGGCGCGAGGACGTTCATTTCCGAATTCCCCCGTGATCCCCCGTTACTTGGGCCGTTGATCCGTCTCGGGACCTAGGCCGGTGGTTCGAGCTTCCCCCAACCATCGACGGAGTGCCAATACGAACGGCGTATAGGAGCTATATCGAAAGCGAATCACCGGGGCCCGAACGTCTTTTTTGCCCGGTCGGCCAAATCGCGCCATGGCGCATTCATGCAGGGTGCACCAAGGTTGAGTGGAGGGCCTGTGGCGTTCATTACAGGTTTGTGAACTCCCTTGGTGGGGAGCGTAATTGGATTGGTTTCGTCCGGTGCGCGGATCGCATCTGTCCGAGGCGTTGCGAGTCAAGCCCCCTGCGTGTCAAATAGTCCTCATGCGGTGTACATCGAAGTCCGTTGTCTGACGCCGCGCAGTGGGGCAGAATCAACCGGGTCGTTGGTTCCGGCGGAACCGACGGGACAGGTGTATCCAGGGGCGCCCGCGGTACGGCTACGCGAGCGGCGCTCCCGAACGGGGGATCCATATGAACACCGAGTTGTGTCCGTCTTCGGCCATATCGCCAGGCGGCGCGGCCCGCGCCGCCGCTGCCGCCGCCCGTCGAGCGGGCGTCGCGACGGCTTCGCACTAGACAACCCGGTCGGCCCGGGCGTCGTACCCGCGCCACCCGCTTCTCGGGCGGGGCGCGCGGCGTCGGCGGCCCTGTGCGCGATCGCGCCGCTCCGGCCGGCTCCATGGCGAACTGATTCCGCCCCGCCGGTCCGTCGTCCACGGACCGCCTCACCCACCCACACGTACGACCACTTCGGCACGCCAACAGCCGCTCAGGGTTGCGCTGTTGGCTGTTCCGGCACCCATGGAGGGGAAGTAATGTCCGATTCTGTGCAGTCGCAAGGTTTCACGGACAGCGCCGAGCTGCGCCGGGTCAACCGGGCCACGGTCGAGAAGTACATGA
>NZ_JAEAMR010000047.1 GCF_015999245.1 Streptomyces sp. AV19
AGGGACCGGGAGCGCAACCCCGGTCGGGGTCCAGAGGGCGCAGCCCCCGGCGGGGTGCAGGGGCGCGCCCCGCGTCCCCGGCGCACACCGCGCTCCCCGGGGCGGCGCAGAGGCTCAGCCCCGCCCCCGCGGCTCGCGCGTCCCCGGCGCACACCCCGCACCCCCGGGGCGGCGCAGGGGCTCAGCCCCCGCGGAAACGGTGAAAGCGGGGGCACCCCCTCCGGGGGAGGGACCGGGGCGAACCGACCTAGACCTCACCACCCCGCATCGCCTTCTGCAGATGCCGAATCAACGCATTCGCCGCCGGATTCGCAGACCCGTTCTCCCGCCACGCAAAAGCGATCGACCCCCGCATCGACGGATCCGTCAGCGGAATTCCGCACAGCGTCGTCGGCCGGATCGCCGCGAACGGCGCCGGCAGAATCGCCACCCCGAGCCCCTTCACCGCGAGCTCCGCCAGGAGATTGGGGTCGCTCGCCTCGAAGGCGATCCGCGGCGGGAACCCCGCCTCCGCGCACGCCTCCTCCACCGTCGCCCGCGCCCCCACGCTCTGGTGGAAGACGATGAGGGGCTCGTCGCGCAGGTCGACGAGGCGCAGGCGCTCGTGGCCGGCGAGGGGATGGTCCGGGCTGACCGCCGCGACGAGCGGTTCGTCGGCCACGGTCATTGTCTCCACCCCGGGCGGCACGGTGGTCGACGGGGAGATCGCCACCGCGTCGAAGTGCCCGGCGCGCAGCGCGGTGAGCAGGTGGTCCGACGTGGATTCGGAGAGCGTGATCTCGATCGCGGGATGCTCCCGGTGGAAGTCCGCGAGCAGTCGCGGCAGGTCGTAGGCCGAGGCCGACGAGGTGACCATCCCGACCGAGACCCGCCCGCGCAGCAGCCCCGTGTGCTCGTCGACGGCCTGCCGCACCCCGGCCACCGCCGCCAGCGCGGCGCGCGCGTACGGCAGCACCGCCGCGCCGACCTCCGTCAGGAGCACCGTGCGCCCGGTGCGGTCCAGGAGCTTCTGCTTCAGTTCCCTTTCGAGCTGGCGAATTTGAGTGCTCACACCGGGCTGGGCGACGTGCAATTTGGCCGCCGCTTTGGTGAAACTCCTTTCCTCCGCCACGGCTACGAAGTACTCCAATTGCCTGATCTCCATAAGGATTGATTATATCAGCCAGACGCACTGCGTATTGGACTTATGAACTCCCCTGCGGGATCATACGAGTCGGCGCCCCCGGCGGCGACCGTATGCCGGACGGCACGCATACACCGTGCGAGGCGCGGAAGTTGCTCGCCGGCATCGTGACTTTGCGTGCCGTTTACCGGCGCCCCGGCGTGCGTGTATGTCGCCGTCGGCGTCGTCAACTTCCGCGTCCCGGGATGCCGTTGATCCCCGCAGTGCCGATCCGCTTCATGTTTGAGGTGACGGTTCGTCACATCCGCTGGATTGTGGGCCCTGCATGAGAGGGGAGTGAGTGCCGAATGCCGCCGACGCGGTGCCGGGTCAGGTGGTCACGGTGTACGTGCCGGCGTGCGCTGTCCTGGTCGGGCGGTGCTCGCGACGGCGGCCGCCGCACGGCCGCGCGGCACCATCGGCCATCGCCATGGTCCTGACCGGTTTCACGGCGGCGACGGTATCGGTACGGCTTTGGGTGGCCGTCTCAGCTGGCGCGGCGCGGCGCGGCGCGACACGAAGTCGCTGGGGGTCGTTCCCTGCGCCGATCGGTTTCACCGCGGTCTTCGCGGTGGCGTGCCTCAGTGTGAGCACGCGGCAGCGGAGCCGACTGATCGGTCCGAACCCGCCACCGGTCTCGCGGCACGCCCGATCCTGTACGCGGCCATCGCCCTGGCGGCCGCGATCGACGGCCCGGGCCTGTCCGGCCCCGCCCACCGGCCGGCCGTACGCCCCCGCCGGCCTGTGCCCCACCGGCGCGGTGGTGCCACGGCATGTCCGCAGCGGTCGAGGATGTTCATTTCCAACTTCCCTCGCCGGTCTCCTCCATACCGGGTTCCGAGGCCCGTCGGGGGGCCTGGGCCGGTGGTCCGAGCTTCCCTCAACCACGGCCGGAGAGCCAATACGAACTGCGCATAGCAGCCATATCCGAGGTGCATCGACCCGCTGTGAAGCACTTTTCGTGACAGCCGGTGAATTCACGCCATGGCGCATTCGTACGGGGTCGCGAAGGTTGAGTGGATCTCGGAGGTGGTCCTGTGGCATCCGTCACAGATTGATGAACTGCCCTGGTGGGGACCATGATTTGATTGCTTCTGTCCGATGGGCGGCTCAATTACGCCCAAGGCGTTGCGAGTCAAGCCCCATCCGTGTCAAATAGTCCTCATGCGGCGTACATCGAAATCCGTTGTCTGACGCCGCGCAGTGGGGCAGAATCAACCAGGTCGTTGGTTCCTGGCGGAACCGACGGGACAGGTGTATCCAGGGGCGCCCGCGGTACGGCTACGCGAGCGGCGCTCCCGAACGGGGGATCCATATGAACACCAAGTTGTGTCCATCGGCCGTACCACCCGGCAGCGCGGTCTGCGCTGCCGCTGCCGCCGCCCGTCGAGCGGGCGCCGCGACGGCTTCGCACTAGAGAACCCGGTCGGCATGGGTCGGCCCGGGCGTCGCGGCCGCGCCACCCGCATATACAGCGGGGCGCGCGGCGTCGGCGACCCTGTGCGCGGTCGCGCCGCTCCGGCCGGCTCCATGGCGAACTGATTCCGCCCCGCCGGTCCGTGGTCCACGGACCGCTTCACCCATCCGCACGTAACGGCTGCTCCGGCACGTCAACCACCGCCCGGGGGACTGTGGTTGGCTCTTCGGAAAGAGGCCGGATCCGGGCTCGTCCCGGGGCCGTGGCGGCGGATTGCATCATCCGTACACCTGCATTCCATCCGACATCCATGGAGGGGAACTAATGTCCGATTCTGTGCAGTCGCAAGGTTTTACGGACAGCGCCGAGCTGCGCCGGGTCAACCGGGCCACGGTCGAGAAGTACATGA
>NZ_JAEAMR010000048.1 GCF_015999245.1 Streptomyces sp. AV19
AGAAGGTATCCGCTTACCGATCAGCAGGGTTGTCGATCGAACAAGGGTCCTGATCGGGTGATCGCGCGGGGGTCTGCGCATGAAGCCAGGGCCTCTTGGTAGCTCGGGGTTGCGAAGCCGGCCGAGCAGCCCAGGAGACCCTGTTGTCACAGTCTTGCGTGAGCATGTCCGTCGCGTCCAACTCCCGCGTGTCGCCGTGTGATTGTCTCGCGCACCGGTTCGGGAACGCGGGGGATCACCCGGACCGTATCCCGTGCTACGTCTCGGACATGACGGACGCCGAGTGGCAGGTACTTCGCTGGTCGCTACCGGTGCCGGCCTGGCTCCAGGGGCGGGGCGGGCGACCGGAGGGCTACTGCCACCGCGTGATGCTGGACGCTGTGCGGTACGTCGTCGACAACGGGATCAAGTGGGCGAACCTGCCGCAGGACTTCCCGCCGTACCGGCGGGTGCACGCCTTCGCCCGCCGCTGGCAGGTGACCGGTCTGCTGGCCGAGCTCCACGACCGGCTCCGTGACCGCGTGCGGGAGAAGGAAGGACGCAGGACCGACCCGACGGCCGCGATCGTCGACTCGCAGTCGGTCCGGGCCGCGGCGAATATCCCCAGGTCAACGTCTGGATGGGACGGGGGGAAGAAGGTGGGCGGCAGGAAACGGCACGTGGCGGTGGACTGTCTCGGCCTGGTGCTGGCGGTGCTGGTGACCGCGGCGAGCGTGCAGGACCGCCACGCTGCCGTGCCCCTGCTCACCCGGCTGCGTCAGCAGTACTTCTCCATCCGCCTGGTCTGGGCGGACTCCGGCTACGCAGGCCGGCTCGTCGACTGGGCCGCCGAGAAGCTCCGCCTCACCCTCGAGATCGTCAAACGCTCCGATGACACCACGGGGTTCGTGGTGCTGCCGCGAAGGTGGGTGGTAGAGCGCACGCTGAGCTGGCTGGTCCGCTCGCGGCGTCTGGTGCGCGACGTCGAGACGCTGCCCGAGACGCACGAGGCCATGGTGCTGTGGTCCATGACCATGCTGATGAACGCCCGCCTGGCCGGGCGCCGCCGGGACGCCTTCCTCACGCGGCCAGCGGCACCGGCTCCGTGCCGACGGTGAACAGTCCCGGTTCCACCTCGACAGCCCAGCCCCGCGCGGCCAGCCGCTTCAGCCGCGAGCGCACCCCCTCCACCCGGGCCGGAACCGCCTTCCCGCCCAGGGCGAGCGTGATCTGCTTCGCCCGCATCCCGCCACCGCCCTCCGGTGCTGCCAGGAGGGACAGGATCCGCTGGTACTCCGGCGCGAGCACCTCCGCGCTCACGCCCTCGACGCGGTGCGGCACCGTCGAGCCCGTCACCGCGGCGGCCTGGGCCCGCCCCGGCGCCCCGACGTCCGGCTCGGCCAGCACTTCGGTGACCGTCTCGCGAGCCTGGCCGAGCCGCTCCAGCTGCACTTCCGCCGCGCTGAGCGCGGCCGTGATCCGCTCGGCCTCCTCCCGCAGCCGGGCCACCTCCGCGCGGACCTTCTTCTCCCGGGCCTCCAGCAGACCGAGCACCGACGGCATCAGCCACCTCCACGAACACGACGAGAGCAGACGAACACCCGAACCCTCCCGCCATCAGCCGCAGTTCATGCCCGACCAGCAGAAACCCAACGATCACATTCGGAATGCGGATGGCTTCT
>NZ_JAEAMR010000049.1 GCF_015999245.1 Streptomyces sp. AV19
GGCTCAACGAGCCGACCAGCCTCAAGTGACACCACATGGATCACGCGACACTAGGTGAGATCGGCGATGACAAGGACGGTCACGTCGGCTTCGAAGGTGTCGTCACCGTTCACGTCACGAAGCTGGACATTCACGGTGACCTCGACCACAGTGCTGCTGGCGATCCTGGACGTCACTTGCACCAGATGCCGTTGCAGGTGGTGGTCGACATTCCCCGAGAAGGCCAGATTGATGTCCTGCAAGGCGACATTGGCCACGCGGACCGGAGTCGCAAACGTGACGTTGGCGGTTTGACTGCGGATCTGCGTACCGTTGAGATTCCTGAAGCTGAACACCCTTTGCGCGAAAGAAAGTGCCATGAGCGGCCTACCTCCCTGCGGGCCTCGTGGGCCCGTCCGACGCGTTCCCCCGCGCGGTGGCTCCGCGCGGCGGCTCGGGGCTACGGGCATTGCACTGGCACCGGGGGTGCCCCTGGAGCGGCGTGCCTGGGGGGCAGGTTCCTGCAGGTCGCGCCGGAGCGGGGTGCCGGGGTCGCGCTGTCACCGATGTGGGTGGATGTCTCCGTCCCTGTGAGTGACGGCGTCCGAGCGGGGATCGGACGTTCGGCTGATGCCGGGCGGCTGCGGCGTCCACACGGTCCACGCTGCCTGTCGGCCGGCGCCGCATCGGTCGATGGTGCAGCCGTGGAGGGGTGATCCCGTGGCGCAGCGACAGGTGGCCGGCATCCGGTCCGGACGGGCCGGGCGATGTCGCGGTGCTGCCGCACGGGTTGGGCCGGCCGCGTTCCGGCTGCTGCTCAACGGGCCTTTCGAGCGCGGAAGTGCCGTACTCCCCGGCGTACTTCGCTTCCCTGTCCTCTGCGCGGTTCGCTATCGTCTGCTGAAATGCCGGAATCGGGTGGTACGTACGAAACCGAAGAGAGTTCTCCCGCCCGATGAGTATTCCCGTAAGCCCGCTGATTCCGTCCCGCTTACGGAATCGATGATCGCGTCAGCCGCTCGTGCCGGCGGTCGCCGGACCGACCGTGACCGCCTCTGCGGGCCCCGACGGCGTGGAGCCCGCGAGACATGTTCCGAAGGCCGGGAGCATCGCCGGTGTCCGCCACAACCAGCTGGTTTCGTCATGAAACTGAAGGTCGCCGAGGACGGCACGCCGAGCGGGACGTACGAATCGGCGGTGGGCAACACCGAGCGCCAGTACGTCCTGGCCGGTCGTCTGGACACGGCGTCCGCGGGCGGCGGTGAAGGCACCACGTTCGGCTGGACCGTCTCGTGGCGCAACGAGTTCCGCAACGCCCACTCGAACACGACCTGGAGCGGTCGGTATTTCCGCGAGGGCGGGGAACGCGCCAACACCCAGTGGCTGCTGACGCGTGACACCACACCCGCCGCCGAGTGGGAGTCCACGATGATCGGGCACGACGAGTTCACCCGGGCCTGCCCTCGCCCGATCTCCTGAAGAAGGCGGAGCGCCTGGGCGGCAAGGCGTCGGTCCCGCCCGGGCGTCACGACACCCGGCAGGTAGAACCGGCTGTCAGAGGGCCAGTTGGCCGTAGCGCTGGAGCGCCTCCTCGTAGGCGGCCGGGCCGATGCTGACTCCTCCGGCATAGGGATGATTGAGCGCGAGGACGAGGTAGATCATGTAGGCGAAACCCGCTGCCCCGACGCCGAGGAGAAAGTAGTGCGTCCGGCCGGTGGGTTTGCCGAAGAGGGCGAAGAACACCAGGGTGACGACGCCGGATCCGACCATGAGGGAAAGGATCGGCGGCGGGACTTCCGCGTCCTTCTGCGCCAGCCTTTCCCTCCTGGCCACGTACACGTCCTGGAGGCGCTGCGATGCTTCGGCGCGTGTCGCCCGGGAGTCCTCATCCGTGACCGGTATGCGGTACAGAGCCGCACGCAATTGGTCGAGGCCGCGCACGGTGGCTTCGTCCGCATGTCCTTGGTGCATGGCGGGCCACTCGGCGGAGATGACCGACCGCGTGTAGGCGACGACGCGCTGTCGGACGTCGTCACGTCCGCTCGGTGGCAGACCCCGTGCGAGGAAATAGACGTCCTTGAGCGCGCCGGCCTCGGCGAGAGTGGCCTTACGGGCCGTGTCGAGCTGGCCCTGGGCGTTGACGGCCAGGAAGGCGAAGGAGAACACGAAGAGTCCGCTGACCGCGCCGATCGCCATCTCAACGCCCTTGGGCAGATCGGAGGTTCTGCCTCCCTTGTGACGGCGCAGGAGGAAGGCGGTCAGGCAGACGGCCAGGGCGGTGCCGAACATGATGGCCAACGAGGGGATCAGCACACGTCCGATTGTCGGACATGGGTTGTGGTCGGCGAGGACCGATCGCCCGGAAGAGGGGCCCGTTGGGCACCTGTTCGCACATGCGGCTTCCGGGGCTGAACAGCGAAGGGCGAGCTGGGGGCCGCTCGTCGGCACGCGCCCCCGGCACACTCCCTGACTGTGATCGGCTACATCACGGCAAGGGACGCCATCCAGCGATCGAGGGGCTGACGCGCCACGGGCCGGCCGTGCGCGGGATCGTAAGGCTGCCGGGGCCCGCCACTCGCATGTGGTGGGCCCCAGCTGTTATCAGCAGCGGCTCAGCAGCCGGAGGCGTTGGACATGGGCGCATGACGGGCGTTGTCCGCGGTCAACGCGCGTCGAAGGTTCACAGGTGTCGACGCAGCGCTTCGAAGAGCTCTCTGAGGCTGCGGGCATCGAGGCCGGCGGCCAGGGTTCTGGCCTGGTCGCGGGGGGTTGTGCCAAGCCTCCGGACCAGCAGCGCGGCAGCGGGGACGACCGAATGCGGGATGCCCGGGCGGGTGGTGCGGGGCTGCCCGGCCGTCATGAGGGGAACCAGCGTCGTGTTGTCCGTGGGCAACGGGCGCTCGGGGTGGGCCGAGTCTGCCGGTGCGGTCCGTGGGCTGGGCAGTTCCCGCGGTGTCCTCTCGCGTCGGGGCCTGGTGACCTTCCAGTGGGAGAGGAGGTCCGCCGTGCTGAGCTCCGGGTGCTGCTTGTGGTGGCGGGCCAGTCGTCGGCCGTCCCGTTCGGGCAGCTCTCCGGAGCTGAGCATGTCCTGGATCTCGGCAGGGAGCCGGAGAAGGGCGAGTTGGTTGGTCACCCAGGAGCGGTTGCGGCCCAGTCGTTCGGCCGCTCGGCTCTGGGCGCCGATCGCGCTGTTTTCCGCGCATGCGTTGACGAGTTGCTGGACTCCGCGTGCCCGCTCCATGACGTCGAAGTCCTCGCGTTCGAGGTTTTCGGTCAGTACGTAGTTGACGAGGTCCTCGCGTGACGTGGCAAGGTCGTCGCGAATTGCGAAGTCCAGTTCCTCCAGGCCGACATGGAGTGCGCTGTGATACCGGCGCTCGCCGTTGATGAGGACGTAGTCTGCGTCACCGATGCCCTGGATGTGCTCCGGCCACAGCTTCAGGTAGGCGGGGCGCGAGACGGCGACGCACGGCGCCAATTGCGCTTTGCGCAGGCTCTCGCCGAGGACGGTCCGCTCCTCGTCCGTTCCGAAAGTGCGGCGTGGGTTGAGTGGGGTGAGGGCGATGGCGGTCAGGCGGACCCTGCGCAGCTCGTACGCGCCTTTGCCGGGCGGGAGCACGGGGTCCTCGCGGTGGTGCTGATGTGCGGACAGAGGTTCCGGACGATCGACGACACCCATATACGTCCTCCGGTAGACATGTGTGAATGACCTGCGCATGGCGGCTTTTTGATCAGTGCATTGCAATGTACAGCTACATGTCGGATGTTGACTGGACAGGCTTTGCTACAGCCGGTTAGGACTTTTCTATGGCATGCCGGAGAGGGGCAGGCCAGGGCGTAGGATTCGCGATCGAACAGGCAGGGACAACAGTGGTGGTGAGAGATGTGGGTTGAAGGGAGAAGTGGTCTGATCGGTTTCGATGGATTTTTCATCACCGTGGTTCACCACGGTTTGCTTCACCGGGCGACCTGCGGTAGAGGTGAAAAGCGAATTCCTGTGCATCAGCTCGGATCGGTGCGCTGGAAGCCGGCAGGGCGCTTCGCCCTCGGGTTCATCCAGTTCTCCCTGGCCGGTGGGAACGAGAAGCGTTCATTGTTCGGCCGGCAGTCGCTGGATGCGGCAGGCGATGAGAACGCCCTTCTGTTCACCTACCGACAACAGTCCGGGTTCGAGAAGCTCAAGAAGTCCGTAGAGGAAACCCTTGCCATCCGGTGGCCGAACATCCCACCGGGAAGCCATCCGTCCGGACCGCTGGCGGTCATCGGTGGCCTTCAGTCCCTGGAGAGGCTTCTGGAGAACGGGACTCTGACGCACGAAGAGTTCGCAGTACTCAAACCCAGGCTTCTCGGCCTGCTGCCCGCCGGGACGCCGGATCCAACGCACTGAGCTCCGGCATTCGTTCGCCTTTACAGACAACGAACAGAGAGAGTTTCATGCTTGTTCGCCATGCCCCGTACCCGCGCGGCATATCCACCACCGAGGACAGACGCCGGTGAGCGCTCTGTCCCCGGCTCCGTCGGTCCCGCCGGTGGCAGAGCCTGCTTCCGGTATCCGTCCCGCTCCCGCCCGGGTGCGTCTGGATTCGCTGACGGGCCTGCGCTGGTGCGCGGCCTTCCTTGTGTTCTGCTACCACTTCGCCTACGAGCAAGCCGTGTCGGGCATCCCCCGGCACGTATACCGTCTGAAGGAACTGACCTACGCGGGCCCTTCGGCCGTCTCCTTCTTCTTCATCCTGTCCGGCTTCGTCCTTGCCTGGTCGGCGCGTTCCCAGGACACTGCAGGACGGTTCTGGTGGCGCCGCTTCATCCGCGTCTATCCCAGCCATGTGGTGACCTTCTGCCTGGCCGTGATCATGTTGATCTGGATGGGCCGGACGCTGCAGCCCGATGTCGCGGCAGGCAACCTCGGTCTGATCCAGGCATGGGTGCCGAACCGGCGGGACTGGTGGTTCGGCTACAACGGCGTCTCCTGGTCGCTGAGCTGTGAATTCCTCTTCTACTTCACATTTCCGTTTGTGATCCCGATCCTTCGGCGGTTGAAGTCCCGCGGCCTGTGGGCAGTTGTCGTCGCCGGAAACCTGTGCGTCGCGTGCTATCCGTTCTTCACCGGCCGGATCGTCCGGGCGACCGGATGGGACGCGAAATTCCTGCTGTATATCCTGCCGCCGGTACGGTTGGCGGAATTCGTGGTCGGTATCTCCCTGGCCCTTTTGGTCAAGAGGGGCGCCTGGCGCGGCCCCGGCCTCGTGTCCAGCCTCGCCCTGTGCGCCGTGACCGTCTTCGGGCTGGTCCACGTCATGCCGTACAACTTCCACTGGGCGGCCTGCACAGTCGTTCCCTTCACCCTCACCATCGCCGCCGCGGCGCGTGCCGACGTACTCGGCGAGCCATCTCCGTTCAGGAATCCCTACATTGTGTACCTGGGAGAAATCTCCTTCGCCTTTTATCTCGTCCACGAGATGGTGATCTTCAGTACGCGACATTTCTTCAGGATGCACCACGTCGGTATTCCGCTGACCCTGCACATGGGCCTGGTCGCCTCGCTGTCCCTTCTCGGTGCTGTGCTCCTGCACGAGTACGTGGAGAAACCCGGGGTGCGACTGCTGTCCCGCGACAGAAGCTCCGCATCGGGCACATCACCTTCCGGAGCCTGACGCCGTCGCAGAGGCGGCGCATCAGGACGCCATTTCGTTCTATGCCTTCATGCTGCGCTTCCCGGCGCCTTGGAGAGGAGAGTTCATGTCACAGCACATACCGCGGCGCCGGGTGCTGCAAGCCGCCGGTGGTGGCGTTGCCGCCACGACGAGCCTGACGGGTGTCTGGCAGTGGCTGGTGCCGCGGAAAGAGGACGATGCCGAGGGGCCGACCCTGCCCCCCAAGGCGATAGCCTCGGAATCCTTCGTCTACGTCATCGCGCACCCCGACGACTCGCTGTATTTCATGAACCCGGACATGGAACAGGCCCTTCTCGCCGGAGCCCCGACGACCACGGTCTGCCTGACCGGAGGCGAGTCCGACGGGCGCAACGCGCTCACCAAGCAGCCGGGTTACCGGCAACTGCCCAAGGAGCGCGCCGCATTCGTGCGGGCAAGGATCAACGGACTGCGCAGGGCGATGGCCAAGATGGCCACGGGGGACCCGTCCAGCTCCTGGGACATCTCGACCCTGTCGCTGCTGAAGGATTTCGGAGCCGAGCTTCATACCCTGCGGTCCGCCCCTCAAGTCCAGCTGATCTTCCTGGAGTTGATCGAGGCGCGGTCCATGCGCAGTCCGCACAAGGAGAGCCTGCGAGGGCTATGGCTGGGGGCGACGCCCCAGCTCCCGACCCTGAGGCCGGCCGCGAGCCCGGTGACCCGGATTTTCCAGTACGGGCGCCGGAACGTCATCGACACACTGACCGCCGTATTCGAGCGCTACCGGCCGACCGTGGTGCGCACACTCGACCCGAACCCGACGCACCTGCCACGGCAGCCGCACTACGAGCGGGTACCTCCCGTGCTGAAGGGCCCGGCCTTCTACGATCACCAGGACCACACCGCCTCCGCCCACTTCGTCCAGGCGGCCCTGGCCCAGTACTGGGGACGCAAGCACGCGCGGCCGACGGTGGTGGAGAGCTATATCGGCTATGAAGTGTCCCGGCTCCCCAGCAACCTCGATACGGGTGCCACCCGGCACAAGACGGTGTTCCTCGACATCTACGGATGGGCCGACGGCGTCGGCTGCGGTGATCCGGCGGGCTGCGGGGACCGCAAGGTCGGCAGCCGTTCCAAGGACACCCGCTGGACCAACAATTGCCGTCACCGTTCCCCCGGGACCACGCGCTGGGTACAGCTTCTGCCCGACGGCCGGCTCACGGCTTTCGCCCTCTTCGACGGCAGGGCCCACTGCTGGACCGAGACGGCACCGGGCAGTTGCACCTGGTCCTCGCCCGTCGCCGTGGGAGGCTCCATGCTCGAGGGCCATGTACAGGCCGTGCTCCTGGCCGACGGCAGACTGCAGCTGGTGTCCGTACGCACGGTGCTCCCCGAACGGGGCGAGCCCCACCGGCGGGAAGTCGTCACCGCGGTGCAGGAGGGCAAGCCGGCCGGCTCGTCCCCCTCCTTCGGCCCCTGGCGGAGCCTCGGTTCACCCGAGGACGATCCGCAACGCTCGATGGAGATGGGCTACCCCGTCGCGGTGGTGGACAAGGCAGGCACGGTCCACGTCGTCGTCCGTACCTGGGCGGGGGGCCTCAGCATCCGCAGCAGCATCGGGCCGCGGGGCTGGACCGACTGGCGACAGCTGTCCACGGCCGGGTCGTCCACTATGGTGCCGGACGGACTCGACGCCGCCGTCGACGGCCACGGCAGGCTCCACATCGTCGCGGCCGACGCCAGGACGCTCCATCACTGGACGGCCGAAACGTCCGGCGCGGAGCCGCGGTTGATGGAACCGACCCGGCTCCCGGCCGCCACAGGTCCGATCACTCTCGCTCCCCTGGTGGGCGAGGGCGTGCGACTGGCCACGCGCCAACCCGGCACCTCACGGGTGGTCATCGCCGACTGGCGGCCCGGGCGCGGCTGGCGCCAGACCGTCCAGTGCCGGACTGTGGGCGGTCACGGCCGGGTCGCCCTGGCGCAGACCCGTACCTCGACCGTTCTGGCCGCCCGGGACGCCGAAGGCCGCGTCCGCCTGGCTGCCGGACCCGGCAGACCCGGCGACTGGAGCCGGAGCGGAGTCCCGCACCTCGGCACGCCGGGCGTGACCCTCGATGGGGAGGGCAGGCCGGTCGTGGTCGTCCTCGGCGCCGACGGCAAGCTCAGCAGCTGCCGTCACCGAGGGCCGGACAAGAAGGGCTTCACTCCCTGGGTCACGCAGGAGGGGAAGAAACGGCCTGATCCCCGTTGAAACAGGGGAGGGCGTCCAGGGCTCCGCACATGCGGGACCCCGGGCGCCCTTGGAAGGCCGGCCCTGTTCCCGCTCCACCGGCAGCCACAGCTCGGCGTCGGCTTGCCTCTCGTCCTCCGACAGGGTGCGCAGGATCTCGGGGCCGGGGAGGCCGCAGTACGGGTTCTGGGGCAGAGGGCGCGGCGTACCGCAGGGATCAAGGTCCGTCAGTTTCCCGACACCACTGTTCAAAGCTCAGTAACGCAGACCCATCACCAGTGATGCATGTCACGGGAACCTTGTTTCGCCGAGCGGACAGTCAATGGATGTGAGTTACGTGCGCACGACCGTATATGGATAGCTGATCCAGGGGTATTTCGGTTGTCTTCACGTGCGTATCCGATAGAAGGTAGTCGTCTTGAGTCCGTCTCGTTTGACCAGCATGACAGCACGGTCGCGCAAAAGCCTTGCAGCCTGGTTCCGTTCGCGCTTCGCCCATGATCCTGTACCCCGCCTGCGACATCCGTGGACCGCGATTATGGCGACAGGAATACTCATCGGAATCAGTGCGCCATCCCTCGGTACGGTGATCGCGGACGGGTGGCGCCCCCCACGGAGTGGATGGACCGTTCCACAGCTGACAGTGATGCCCTTGGGTGATTCGATAACTTTTGGCACCGGCAGCTCAACTGGATCCGGGTACCGTGCCAATCTGCGGGATCAGTTGACCTCGCACAGCGAGGATGTGCGTTTTGTCGGCTCGCAAAGGAGCGGTGAGGCGCCGGTTCGTGAGCACGAGGGGCATTACGGTTGGAAGATCGGTGGCCTGACCGGCCGCACCGCCAGGTGGTTGACGGCGGCCAAGCCCAATGTGGTGCTGCTCCACATCGGCACCAATGACATGCACGACGACTACCGAGCAGACCAGGCACCCAAACGGCTCGCCGAGCTGATCAATGAGATTGTGGTGGCTGCTCCCGGCGTAACCGTGCTGGTCTCGTCCCTGGTCCCCTCTGCGGACCCCAGGACCCAGGAAAGAATCGCTAGGTTCAATAGCGCTGTGCCACAGGTGGTTACGGACTACCAGGACAAGGCATTCCAGGTCGAGTACGTCGACATGAGTCGAGTTACCGCCGACGACCTCCGTGACGATCTGCATCCCAACGATGACGGCTACCGCAAGATGGCGGATGTTTTTTACCGCGGTATCGCCAGGGCGGTCGCCAAGGGGTGGGTTCGGGAACGAGTCGCTATTGGGGCATCGCCATCGGGCAGGCCGGGTACAGCGATTCCTTTTCTGGCCGAGGAGCTGCGGGCCCGTACTGAGGCCCGGGTCGAGCAGCCCCGGATCCTGCGGATGGCGGAAGAGCGGCGCGGGGCCGGAGCAGTTCGGGGTGAAGGAACGGAAGGCGGCCGACGAGGAGAACGACCGGGTCACTGAGCTGTTTCAGCATGGCCACTGATCGGGTGAGGGCGATCGTGTCCGCAACGCA
>NZ_JAEAMR010000005.1:0-66347 GCF_015999245.1 Streptomyces sp. AV19
ACGCGTTACGGAACGGGGCGCGAAAGCGGCCGCGGATTAGATCTGCGTTCCGTTTCATACCGATCAAACGAAACGAAACAGAACTAAACTGGTTTTGGTTCCGTTCCGTTTTTTCTTCACGAAACACCGAGATGGGGAACGGAACGTTGGTACGCTGTGCCTCATGACGGAGACGTTCAGTTCCGAGACGAGGGACGACAGCGCAGGCGAGGGCGCCGAGCGCGGGATGCGGAAGTGTGCCCGGGACGGCTGTACGAACTTCTTCACGCCGGCGGCTACGGGGCGGCCGCGCCTGTACTGCTCGCAGGTGTGTCGTAAGAAGATGTGGGACGCGACCGAGGCCGTGAAGAACGACGGCCGGGAAGGTGGGGCCCCGGCGGCGACGGCGGACACGGTCGAGGAGCTGGTACGGCTGATTGCCGGCGCCTCGCAGCTGGTGGGGATGCTGCACCGCGAGCGGCAGGAGCTCGACCCAATGTCGGTGCGGGCCAAAGTCGCCAAGGCCGAGGCCGAGGCGGTCGAGGCGAAGGCCCGGCAGAACTCCCTGGAGGCGTCCCTGAGCGCGGCGGTCGAGTCTGCCGAGGCGGCCGAGGAGGCTCGGGCCGAGACTGAGCGCCAGGCGGACGAGGATGCTCATGCGGCGGCACGGCGGATCGAGGGGGCGGACGAACTCGCTGCGGAAGCCGAGCGGTTGCGGCGGGCCGCGCAGGCTGAACGTGACGATGCCCTGGAGACAGCGGCCGGGTTCGAGCGGGACGCGAAAGAAGCCAGGGGCGTGCGGGACACCGCGCTCAGGGGGAAGAGGGCCGCGGAGGAGGCGTTGGAGGCCGAGCGGGACCGCACGCGCGCGCTGGAGCAGGAGCGGAACCAGGCGCGGGAGGCGGCGGCCGCGGCGAAGGCGCTGCAGGAAGCAGCTACGGACGAGCGGGACCGGGCCGTCGAGGGTCTGGGGAAGGCCCGGAAGGAGCACCAGGACGAGCGCGACGCTCTGCTGAGCGAGGTACAGGCGGCCCACCACCAGCGTGACGAGGCGCGTCGAGAGCAGAAGCGGACCGCCGAGCTGCACGCCACGGCGGAGCGAGAGCGAGCCGCTATCGCGGCGGAACACGACGCACTTGTGCGCGAGATCGAAGCCGTGCGGCAGCGCCTGGCCACCGCAGAGGAGTTGCTGAAGGCCGATCAGGGTGACGGAAAGCCGGAGGGGAATACCGCCAAGCGTGCCGCCGAGGACGCGGCTGCTGAGCACATCCCGGGGCAGATGCGCGTACCGATGCCGGGCGTCGAGGGCGCCGAGGCCGAGCTGATCGAGGCGTTCGTCCAGGGTGGCAGGGGACTGTCTCGGCCCGCGTACCAAGTGTTGTTCGACCTTCAAAGGGCCCTCAAGAGCCGGTCAGACCTCGCTGACCTGTCCGGACGCCGGGATGCGGTGCTCAAACTCGCACGTCAGCGACGGCTCCGCATCCCGCACGGTCCCGAGGGTGAACGGCTGCGAGCCGCGCTGGACGCCTACGCCGCAGCGCACGCCGAACCGCCGCACGACGCCGGGTCGGGCGAGTAGCGTCGGTTCCATCAACCTACGGAGGTCACCGTGACCGCACAGCCCACCGAACACCGCCCCCTGCCTGAGCCGCCGCCCATGCGCACCCTGCGTGAGCTGCGGGCGGCCCTGCGGACCCATGGCTTCCCGGGGGATCCCGAGGCGTTCGAGCGGGAGTTGGACGCGGCCGAGCTGGACGACCTTCCCCGGGTCCGCGAGATCACGCAGGCCTACCGGCACCGTGTGCTGCTGCGGCTCGACCCCGAGGGGACGGCCGCCGTGGAGCGGACGGCCGAGGACGTCGAGGCCGAGCTGCGCCGCAAGCTCGCCGGCGGGGCGGCCGCCCGGTGACGCACGCCTTCTACGCCGACGCTGCCGAGAAGGCCCTTCTCGATCTGACCCGCGGCGAGCGTGCCGCCGTCGAGAGCGTCCGCGTCTCCCTGGAGACCGACCCCCGGCAAGGCCGCAGCCTGCCCGACACTGACTCCCGGGTGGTGGAGGTCCTGCCGGAGACCACCGGCGGCCGCGGCATCAGCGTCGTCTGCCGGTACAGTGCGGATCTTGACGCCGCCCTCATCTCCTGGTTGATCGCAGGCCCGTAGCCCCTCCGGCGACCCACTCTGCCCGGGGCGCTGCCCCCGGACCCCGCCAGCGCCCCGGCGGCGCTGGACCCGCCACGTTCGTGGGAGGGCACCTCTGGCGGTGCCTCCTACACCCCCGCTGCCGCCCGCCCTCAAGTGCTCGCGCTGCGCGCTTGAGAACGGTTGTCCTTGAACCCCGGTGTGCCGCCGTTGCCCGCAGGGCGATCGGTCGTTGACCCTGGTATGGATCGCTTGGCCGGGGCGGGGGCGCCGGGCGTCGAGGAGCTGGCCGAGACGTTGGCTGACGCCGCCTGCCACCTGCACGATGCCGTGACCGGGCCGGGCGCCTGGAGCCGTACGGCCGTCGAGGACGCGGCGGAGAGCATCGAGACCACCGCGCAGGCCCTGACGAGCGCGCACCCGGAGGCCGCAGCAATCCTCGCACCGGTGCACACAGCCCTAGCCGTCCTCCGCGAGCGGCTGGCCCTTCCCTCAGCCGACCCGAGCGCCAAGGGGAAGCCGGCTGCGGACGGAGCGGCCCGCGGCCGGGGGCGTCGGCGGGGACTCGGTCACGGGTGGCAGGGCATACGAGTGCGCGAGGGCGGTACGGTGCCGGGATGGCGGCCATGAGCACGGCCGTGACACGGTCTCGGGCCGTCACTACCGCCGCACCCGGCCGCGCGGGTTCGCGCCGTGGCGGCCGCGGCCGGCGACGCTGCGGCTGATCGAGCAGGTGCAGGCCATCCTGGACGAGTACCGGGACCATCTGCCGATGTCCGGGCGGCAGATTTTTTACCGCATGGTCGGGTTGTACGGTTATGAGAAGAAAGAGCGGGCGTACGACCGGCTGACCGAGCACCTGAACCGGGCCCGCCGGGCCGGCCTGATCCGCATGGAGGACATCCGGGACGATCGCGCCGTGGTGATAGGGCCCGGCGCCGGCTACGACGGCCCGGCCGACTTCTGGCGGTCGGTGGCCGCCGCAGCCGAGGACTACCACTGTCCGCTCGCCGAGGGCCAGCCGCGCGCGGCCGAGCTGTGGGTGGAGAGCGCCGGGATGATGCCGATGGTGGCCCGCGTGGCCGCCGGGTTCGGCGTGACCGTCTACGGCTCCGGCGGGTTCGAGTCGGTCGGCGCCAAGCACGAGGCCGCCTGCCGGATCGCCCGCCGCGCGCTCCCGACCACCGTGCTCAGCCTCGGCGACCTGGACCCGTCGGGGTGGTCGATCGTGGACGCGGCCGCGGACGACGTGGCCACGTTCGTGGAAGAGATGGACGCCGAGCCGCCCGCCGTGCGCCGGCTCGCCGTCACCGTCGAGCAGGTGGCCGCGTACGGGCTGGAGACCGTGCCGCAGAAGGAGACCGACCGGCGTGGTGAGCGCATGCCCGCCACCGTCCAGGCCGAGGCCCTGTCCCCCGACCAGCTGACCGGCATCGTCCGGGCCGGTCTCGCGGCCGTCGTCGACGAGCGGGCCCTACAGGCCGTCCGCGAGCGGTCCGAGCGCGAACGCGCGGAACTGCGCGCAGCCCTGGACGCCTACACGGCGGCGCACGCCATGGGCGACGAGGCCGACACCGTATAGTCGAACGTATGAGCGAGAATGTGCCGAGTGATTCCCTACCGCCCGATATCGAGCGGCTCCGGGTGGTTCGGGCATATCTCAGCTACGAACTCGCGCGGGTTGACGCCCGGATCCGGCGGTTGGAGGAGCAGGCCGCCGGGCGGGCCGCCGCGCCGCCCCGCGAGCGCCGTCCGGAACCGGCCCCCACCGGCTCTGCAGCCGGTGGGGAGCTGAAATGGTGGCGGTTCGTTCCGGCTCGTGGTGACCGTGGTGGCGGGATGGTGCACCGGGGGGACTGCCAGGAGGCGGCCGGTGCCCCGCTCGGGCAGACGGAGGCCCGCATGATCCTGGACGAGGACGGCGTGCAGCCCTGCCCCCGGTGTCGGCCGGAACTGCGGCTCCGGTCACCGGCACAGGACGCCGGGCGCCCGTGATCCTCGGGGCTGGGGCCGGGCTGGCAGGGCGTTGAGGAGCGGGCCGAGACGCTGGCCGACGCCGCCTGTCACCGCACTGCGCTTGGACAGGCCCACGGTCGGGTGACCTTCTCGGGGGGTGAGCGCCCGGCCCGGGAGACTGCCGGTATGGGTGACGCGTGCGACTACGAGAGGCTGATCACCCGGCTCATGCCGGTGGCCATGGACCCGGCCGCCGTGGGCCGGATCGTGACGGCCGAGAAGCTGACGGGTGCGCAGATTGGGCAGCTGATCGCCCGCCTCGGCGTCCGGTATGACGAGATCGGGATGGGCATCCGCATGTGCGACGCCATCACCGAGGTGATCCGCGACGAGAACCGGTGATGGCCGCCCCGGACGCCCACAGTGCGTCGTCACGCGCCCGGTCCGGCTGGCTCTTGATAAGTTGCCTTACCACGAGTCAGCGGCGCCGGGCGAGAAGTTGTGGTGAGCATGTCAATTTCTTCGAACCGGTATCCCGCCACCCGCTTCTGACGGGCCGGCGGCCGCCCGCCGCACCCACCCCGCCGCCGGCGGGACTACCTCCGGGAGAGCCGATGGACGCCACCACCGCACAGCGCACTGTCATCCGCTACGCGCGCCCGGACGGCGCCCCCCTCACCGACGCCGACTTCGACACCCTGCACCGCATCGCCCGCGCTCACCGCACCCCGGCCCCCGGAGGGGACCTCATGGACGACACCACCACCCCGCGCCGCGTGCTCACCGAGGAGGAATACCAGGAGGCATGCCGCCGCGCGCACACGGCCGGCCGCCTGCGCGGCGACGGCGCCGCCCACGTCGTGGCCGCCGTCCTGGCCGCCGCCGGCGTGCTCACCCCGCCGCCCCGCCCCGACGCGCTGGACCCCGACACCTGCACCGCGCTGTTCCCGGACGATCACGGCTACTGGCTCCAGTGCCAGGAGGACCCCGGACACCCCGGCCACCACAACGACGGCGAATTCGACTGGACCGACGCGCACCCCGACGCCGTCCCCCCCGCAGGGCTGAGACGCCGATGAGCACGACGGACACCCCGCCGCCGACGGCGGAAGCACCCGCCGTCGGCGGCGCCCTGGACGTCGAGCCGCTCGACGGCCCGGCGGTGCCCGCCGCCCGCTCGGGTCTGTCCGACGCCGCCCGCGAGGCGGTCGCCGCCGGCGTTCCGGAGGAGACCGCCCGAGGGTACGACGGCGACTGGCGCCGGTTCACGGCGTGGGCACTCGCCCTCGGCCGGAGCCCGAAGCCGTGCACCGGCGACACGCTTACCGAGTACGTCACCTGGCTCACCCTCACCCCCCGCCCCCGCACCGGCCGACCCTACAAACCCGCGTCCATCGACCGCGCCATGGCGTCGATCGCCGTTGCGCACCAGGCCGCCGAACTCCCGCCGCCGCACCAGAAGGGGGCCCGGCTGGTCCTGCGCGGCTACGAGCGGCGGCTGAAGGAGACCAAAGACCCCCGCGGCCGCCGGCGAAAGGCCACCGCCGCCACCCCGCCCGTCCTGCGAAAAATGGTCGGCGCCCTGGACCGCACCACCCCCATCGGCATCCGCGACGCCGCCGCCCTGCTCACCGGATTCGCGCTCGCCGCCCGCCGCGGAGAGGCCGCCCTGCTGAACTGGGAGGACCTCACCGAGGTGGAGGAGGGGTTCGAGGCCGAGCTCTACCGGCCCAAGGTGAACAAGGAGCAGCCGCCGGGCGTGCCGTACGGCAGCAACCCCGCCACCTGCCCCGTCCGCGCCCTGCGCGCGTGGCGGACCTGCCTCACCGCCCACGGCCGCACCCCCACCGGCCCCCTCTTCGTGCGCATCGACCGGCACGGCCGCATCGCCCACCCCATGACCCGCCACGGCCGGCCGATCGGCGATGCCGACGGCCGCATGACCGGCGAGGGCATCGGCGACATCGTCACCCGCGCCGCCACCCGCGCCGGCCTCACCCCGCCCGCCGACCTCCTGCCCGACCTCCCCGCCCGCTGGACCGGCCATAGCCTGCGGCGCGGGTTCGCCACCGCTGCCCGCAAGGCCGGGAAAGACATGATCGAGACGGCCCGGCACGGCGGTTGGGTGGATGGGTCGAAGGCTCTGACCTCGTACTTCGAAGAGGCCGGGCGATGGGACGAGAGCAATCCGCTGTACGGCATCGGCCTGTAACGGGGTGTGAGCGATGACCCGGCCGCGTTCAGTCTCGGCCCTCGGCCGCCGCCATGGCTCCGGCCTTCACGCCGTCCAGGAACGACCAGGCGTCGGCGAAGTGCATCGGACCGTTACAGGTCAGGCTTCGCATGCCGCGGACGGTCAGATTGAAGCGCACCGTGCCGTACACGAGCCGGTCTACGCGCTCGCCGGGGATGCCGCCGTGGTCGGTCACCTTGATACGCAAGCCGGTCGCGAGTGCAACGGCCTCGGCGTGCCACCGGAGTTGTTCGATCGGCTCCCAGCTTTCGTCGAAAGCCGGGCTGTGGCTGCCGTTCTCGTTCTTCACCACGTCCATCTTGGGCTCCTGTTCGGGGGTAAAAATTGCGAGTCGTCCGGGTATCGGGCGACGATGGGAGGCCGTGAAGGACTACCCTGGACCGCCGCCCCGCCCCCCGCCGGAGGCGCCGCTGATGGAACGGGCGCCGAGACGACCGGCATGAGCGGGCCGCGGCGGGATCCGCCGGGCACGACGTCCGGGCGGAGTGCGAGAGACTGCCTCCGTGACCACGACTCCCCCGCCCCGCGTCCTCGGTAAGGGCCTCGGCGCCATCTACTCCCACCTCGCGGCCGACGACGAGCACCAGGAGCCCGCCGCCGACATACCGCCGGAGGACCGCGGCGAAGACGAGGTGGACGCCGTGCTGGACATCCTGCGCAGCGTGGCCGTGCCGGCCGGCCTGGCCCAGGCGGCCGCGGCCCTGCTCGACCAGGCCGCCGCCGGGCGCCCGTTCACCGAGGCACGCCGCACGGCCGCGGCCACCGTCGCCGAGCAACTCCGGGCCGCCGCACGGTCCGCAGACTGAACCCCCGGCCCCCGACCCTCACCAGCGCGGGGACGGCCTCCCGGACACAGGCCGGCCGGGCCGGGGTGCGGTGCCCGCAGGCAGCTTCAGCGGGCCGGGCCGGGGACGCGGGCGGGCAGCGCGTCCGCGAGGTCCTGGAGACGCTCACCGGCCCCCGGCGCCCCGTCGGCCAGCGCGGCCGCCGCGCGGAACAGACCGCCGAGGGGCCCCGCCGTGGCGTAGACGACGACGTCCGCCGCGTCCCGGTCCGGCAGCGTCCCGGGGAGCGTGGCCAGGCCCAGCACGCCGAGCGCCGCCGCGGTGCCGCCGGACCCGGCCAGGGTGCGGCGGGTCTCGCCGGCGGTGGTGGCCAGGACGCCGTCGGCGGCGAGGACCGCGCGCAGCAACTCCGCCCCGGGGCCGGGAGCCCCCTCCGGGGCGGCGGGGTGCCGCGCGAGGGCATCGAGGTGACGGCGGGTCAGCGCGCCGCCGGCCTCGGCGACGACCTCGGCGGCCACGTACTGGCCCCGGGCCAGCGCGGCGGCCCAGTGGACCAGGCGCCGGGCGAGGACCTCCGTCGGCCGCCGGTCCGCCGCCTCCCGCCGCAGCCGCCGGACGGTGGCGTCGCCGGTGTCGCCCTCGGCCGCCGGCGGCAGCTCCTCCCCCGCCTCCCAGGTGACGGATACGAAAGTGTGCGCCTCCCCGTAATTGGTGACGTCGACGTCCACCTGGGCCACGGCGAAGGGCGGGTGGCCGGACATCTCGGCCCGGACCAGGCACCGGTCCGGCGCGGCGGGCACCTCGCCGTCGCGGGCCGTCGGCACCCAGCCGGAGAGCTGCATGTCTCCGTCGGAACCGTATGGGCGGAGCTCCGCACCGGTCAGCTCGACCGGGATCGGCCAGCGGCCGAAGAACAGGCGCGCGACGCTCGGCGTCATGACGTCCTCTCTGTCTCGTCCGGGCCGAGGGTGCACGGACGGCCGGTGCCCCCCGGCCGCGGGCATAGGTGATCGGCGGTGTGCGGGGGTGCTCAGACGGTCGGTCAGCCACCCGGGCAGGTCCAGGACCGGGGCGTCGCGGACGACGGTGTACCGGAGGCCGTTGACGACGGAGCCGGGACCGATGAGATATCCGCCGGTGCGACGGCCCGGCCCGCGGGTGTCGATCCCGGGACCGAGGCCGGCCCGTCCGCCCGACGTGCTGCCGATGATCCGCCCAGCGGGGGCCCGGAAATAGAGGTGACGGCCCCCCGGGGTCCGCACCGTCAGGGTGGCGGGGACCGGGTGGCCGCCGACGGCGCACAGGGCCGCGAAGGACGCGATACCCTCCGGGCCGTCCAGGTCGAGGCCGACCACGTCGGAGGCCCGACACCCCACGCCGATGTTGTGGCCCGGAGGCCACGATTCGCGTACGCGGGCGGCATCGTGCAGGCACCGGCCGTGCCACCCCGGACCGGCGGGACGCCGGCCGCCGGGCGGCAGCGGGAAGACCGCGACCCGGTACCGCTCGACGAGCGCGGCCACCGCGCCCGGAGTCGGGCCCGCCTCAGCACACACAGTGGTACTCGTGGTCGGCGCCGCAGTCGCAGCAGTGGAAGCCGGAGCCGTACCAGCCGCACTCGCAC
This sequence comes from Streptomyces sp. AV19, assembly GCF_015999245.1. Classification (GTDB taxonomy): domain Bacteria; phylum Actinomycetota; class Actinomycetes; order Streptomycetales; family Streptomycetaceae; genus Streptomyces. The sequence continues at coordinate 8,738 of NZ_JAEAMR010000005.1, forward strand.
TCGTACTCGCGGACCTCACCGGTGGCGGCGTCCATCTCCTCCTGGTACTCGCTGTGGCGCCAGCCAGAGCACTGGTCGTTGTAGCAGCCGCAGCCGGGGCACTCGGGACAGACCATGCTGTTCGTCCAGCCGCAGGTCTCGCACAGCAACTGATTGCCGGGGTCCTCAAGGATCGCGACAGCGGCGTCCACCGTGCGCACGTCCCGGTCCTGAGCCATCACCTCTTGGATCCGGTCCCGCTCGGGGTGGTCCAGGATCGCGACGGCCACATGGTGCTTGATCCCGAGCTCTTCCTTGAGGGCCGCCAGGTCCTCCTTGCGCGCGTGCTGCCTCGGCATGTCGGCTCTTCCTGCGGGCGGCGGCGATCCCAGACTCACCGGCCCGCACGAGCGAGGCCAGAGGGTGACGGCGAAGACTTTGGTGACGGCTCGGCGCGAGGCACCTACGGCGGTGTCCGGTCTGGGCCGGATCCGTGCCGGGCCGCGAGCCGGGCCCACGGCCCACTGACCGCACGTCACACTGTAGCGCGCGGCGCGGCGGTGCCGGGGGCTTTCCGGCTGCGGGGGTGGACCGGATCTGAGCCGACTGTCGGCCCGTCCCCGAACGGGCCGTGCCGGGTCGCGGATCCCCCGGGGGTGCCTCAGCCGGCGGCGCGGTCGGTCGTGCGGCGCCACCGCGGACGGCGGGGGCGGGCGCCGTCCAGGACCGGGGTCCCGCCGGTATTGCTCCAGGATTGAACGCTAAGCTTGTTCTTTTTCTTCTGGTCTCGAACGGTGTCCCGAACACGGTCACTCACCTGGGCATTCGCCGGACATGAGGGCGGCCTTCGTCTGATCCTGTGCTCCGTCACGAGGAGAACCAGTCGAAGGCCGTTGTCATGAGTGTGGTGTGCCCGGATGCCCGGCGGGAAGCGTTCGCGGAAGCGTCACGCTTCCGGGCAGAGTTCTACGAGTGTCTGACCGCCCGGCGTGACGAAATATTCGAACTGGCCGACGCGCTGTTGTGCGTCGACGGGCCGGTCACCTCACCGGTGGACCTGACGATGGTGCCCGAGCACCGGCGTGGGCACGGCGCGTTGTACGGAGCTCTCAGCCGGGGCCGGATCGATGTCGGGAGACTGCGGACCTTGCTCGCCGGGCTGCCGTTGCCTCGGTTCGAGGGCGGGCGCCTGGTGCTGGCGGTCGACGTGTCGCCGTGGCTGCGCTCGGACGCGCCGTGCTCGGCAGACCGGCTGTTCTGCCACGTCTACGGCCGGGCGAAGTCCGCCTCCCAGTTCATCCCGGGCTGGCCGTACTCCTTCGTCGCCGTCCTCGAACCGGGAGCCACCTCGTGGACCTCGATCCTGGACGTGGTCCGGCTCGGACCCGAAGACGATGCGACCGCCATCACCGCCACCCAACTCCGAGCCGTGGCCGAACGGCTCATCTCAGCCGGCCAGTGGCGGCCCGGCGACCCGGACATCACGATCGTCATGGACGCGGGTTACGACGTCACCCGCCTGGCCTGGGTCCTGCGGGACCTTCCTGTCGAGCTGGTCGGGCGGATCCGCAGTGACCGGGTGATGCGGCTGCCGAAGCCCTCGCTCAAGGAGTACGCCCTGGCCTACCCCCAGGGCGGCAGGCCACCGAAGCACGGCAAGGAGTTCCGCTTCGCCCAACCCGAAACCTGGCCCGAGGCGGCGATCACCACCGTCACCGACACCACCAACTACGGCAAGGCCGAGACCCAGGCGTGGGACCGGGTCCATCCGAGGCTGACCCACCGCTCGGCCTGGCTGGAGCACGACGGTGAACTCCCCATTGTCGAGGGCACCTTGGTCCGGTTGAAGGTCGAGCACCTCTCCAAGGAACGCGAGGCCCCACCGGTCTGGCTGTGGTCCTCCAAGACCGGCGCTACCCCGGCAGACGTGGATCTGTGGTGGCAGGTATTCCTCAGGAGATTCGATCTTGAGCACACCTTCAGGTTCACAAAGCAGACGCTCGGCTGGACCACCCCGAAGGTCCGTACCCCCGAGGCCGCGGACCGCTGGACGTGGCTCGTGGTCGTCGCCCACACCCAGCTCCGCCTCGCCCGACCGCTGGCCGCCGACCTCCGCCGGCCCTGGGAGAAGCCGACCAAGCCCGAACGCCTCACCCCGGCCCGGGTCCGCCGGGGGTTCAGGAACATCCGAGCCCACCTGCTCTGTCCGGCCCGTGTTCCTCAACCACGCGGCACCGGCCCCGGGCGCCCGCCCGGCACCAAGAACAAGCACCGGGCACCCCGCTACGACGTCGGCAAAACCGTCAAACGCCCCGAGACCCTCAAGGCCATCGGCAGACCCGGCCGATCTTGGTAGAAAAAGAACAAGCTCAGGATGTCGATGAGGGCGACGGTGCCCCACTTCTTGCGGATCGCCTTCTTCAGCCGGCGGAGGTTCTTCGGCTCCTTCTGCGGCTCCGGCTCGGTGAACTTGATCGCCCCGCTCTTGCGCTTGCCGTCGATGGTCACCCACGGCAGCTTCGGCAGGGCCGCATCCAGGGCGGACAGGGCCTGGCGCATCTCGTGCTTGAGCTGGGCGGTGAAGACCTTGCCGTCGCGGGGCTTGTTGAGCTTCTCGTAGTACTCCGCGCGCCGGGTCTCGAAGTCGGTGGGCAGGTCCTCGTCGGGGTTGCGCCATTTGTCGGCGCCGACGACCCAGATCTCCTTGCAGCGCAGGCGGTCGCGCAGGGCCTGGAAGACGCACGCCTCGTACACCGTGCGCACGACGCGCTGGGGGCCCTTGGCGGGGGTGTGGACGGCGAACTCCCTCCAGTCCTTGCGTACGACGCCGTCGAGGGGGATGTCCGCGCCGATGGGCAGGTAGGTGGTGGAGGCGTCCTTGTGCTCCTCGATGAGCTTCAGCGCCTTGATGACGGGCTTGTGCGTGTCGTTGGAGGAGCGGAACTGAAGCACGCCGAGGAGCTTCATCAGCCCGCGCCGGTAGTGGTTGCTGTAGGAGGACTTGAACACCTCGCGCTTGGAGCGGGCGAAGGCCGCGTTGGTGGCCTTCATCTCGGCGACCAGGTCCTTGAGGGTCTTCTCCCCGCCGGCGGCCGGGAAGACCACCTCGCGTACGGAGCCGTCCGGGGCGCCCAGAGAGGCGGTGGCGATCTTTCCCAGCAGCCCGGCCTTGCCGCGCACGCGGGTGAACTCGGCGACGAATGCCTCGGTCACCTTCTTCTCCGCGCGCGCGTTGATGCGGTGCACGGTGGAGTTCAGCAGCTCTACCAGGGTGTCGGTGATCTCGCGCTGCCGCTGGAAGAGCAGCGCGGCCAGCAGTACCTGCCGCACCGCGGGGGTAAAGCGCCGCAGGTGGCTGGGCGAGGAGGCTGACGCGCGGGCCCGCCAGGCGCTCACCACCTGTACGCCGATCCCGGCGAACGCCTTCTCCGGGACAGCCACGGCGCGGACCTGCAAGAGCTTGGCGATCTCGTCCAGCAGCGAGGCGAGGCTGACGTTGCCCGGGTGGGCCTTGATCTGCGCGAGCACCGCCTCCACCGGGTCGTCCTCGTCCTGGTCCTCGTCGGTCTCGGCGAGGTCGTCCTCCGCCGCTTCTGCTCCAGGCAGGCCGGTGAAAACGAGCGCGTCCAAGCGGCGCGGGCAGCCTTCAGCCTCGGCCAGGTGGGCGGCGACCTCGGCGATGGCCCGCTCGTCGGCCTGGTGCAGCGCGGAGCGGACGATCGCGGCGGCCTGGTCGGGGGTGGGCGGCTCGATCAGCTTTTCGCGCATCTGCCGGTACAGCTCGGCCCGGACCTGCTCAGGCCGGCGCTCGTCGTGCCAGATCTCGTCGACCAGGGCAGAGGCGAGCTTGATCTGGTCGGTGACCGAGCACTCGTGCCAGCCGGTCAGCTCCCGGATCTCGGTGCGGTGCCGCTTGGCCGTACGCGAGGTGAAGTCGTACAGCGCCATGTCGGCCGCCGGGATGCCGACCTGGTTGGCCACGTGGGCGACCGCGTCCGCGGGCAGCTCGATGCGGGTCTTGGGAAAGCGGCCCCGGAAGGGCAGGAACTTCAGCTGGACGGCGAAGCCCAGGCGGGTGGCCCCGCTCTTGTTCCGCAGCCAGTCCAGCTCGTCGCCGATCAGCGTGAAGTGCTCGACCACCGCGTCCAGCCCAAGATCCCGCCCCACCGGGCCCGCCCCTCTCCGTGCCGTCCGCCGCACCCGGAGCCGGCGGCACGTTGCCGTCGGCGTGCCGTGTGCGGCGTTCACTCGTTCAGCCCAACGAGGTGATCCACTTCCGGGCAACGGGCGGACATGATCAGAGATGAAGGGGGCCTTCTTCCGGGTCGTGACCGGCCGTCCCCTACTCGGCGAGCGTGTCCGTGCTGGTCAGGGGGCCGACGGCGCTCTGTACCGGCGAGTTCGGTGTAACGCCTTCGCGGAGGGGCTTCCCCGGACCGGCGCGCGCGGTGTGCCGCGACGCGGCAGGCCGGCCGGTCGAAGATGGCGTCGCGGCGGTGTCCGCGGCCTGGCAGAAAGCGGCGGCCGCACACGGGGCAGCGCACGGCGATCGAGTCCGGGCCGTTGAGGATCATGTGCAACCCGATCGCAGCTCCCGCGCCCCACCGGCGCCGGTCACGTCGCGCCCGTCCCGCACATGAGGGGCCGCAGTACACCGCGTCCGCGCGGGCTGCCGCCCGGATCGGTTCCCGGCACCACCGGCACCGGCGCACTCGACCGGCCATGTCCTCAGCGTACGCCGGGCTGCCGGTCCCGCTCGGTGTCCAGGACGGCGGCGCAGGTCTGGGCCGGGTCGCCGGTGTAGGTGATCGCCTGCTCGTGGGGGGCCGGGGGCTCGAAGCGGGCGAAGAAGTCGTCCAGCGCCTCGGGGCTGACTATGAGCGCGTTGGCGTCCTCACGCCGGTTGCGGTCGGCCAGGCGCCGCAGGAGCTCGTCCCGGTCGACCGGCAGGTAGACAAGCCGCCACCGACCGCCGACGGCCTCGACGAGCTTCTTCCAGGCGTCGCGGTCCGCCTGGAGCCACAGGCCGTGGTCCAGGACGACGTCGTCCCCGGCCGCCAGGTGCTCGGCGAGCTGTTGGCGGATCGCGTCGACGACGGGGCGTTCGCGCTCGAAGTAGGTGTCCTCGGGGTAGTCGACGCCGTAGCGGCCGTGGAGGCGATGGACCTCCTCGTCCACGGACAACCGGACCATCCCCCGGTCGGCGAGCGCCTGGGCGAGGGAGGTCTTGCCGGAGCCGGTGATGCCCACCAGCAGCACCGCCACCGGCTCGCGCGCGATCACGTCCACCTCTCCCCTCTCAGCCGGGCCTGGCCTCCATTCTCGCCGACCAGGGCCGCCTACCGGCGGGTGTTCGCGGCAGGTGGGCGCCAGCGGGTGACGATGGTCCGGGCCTCGTCCGCCCACCCGGCCGGCAGGCCGTCGAGGGTGACGCGGCGGAAGCCGAGGCGGGGGTCGGCGACGTCGATCCGGCCGTGGTGCCGGTCGATGTGCTCCAGCAGGCGCCCGGCCTCGTCCCGTACGGCCGGGGTGTGCTCGGCCCAGGCGCCGGAGGTGAAGTTCTCCACCCTGCGCCGCAGGTCGTCCAGGACGCCCGCGCGCCACTTGAAGTGGTGCACGCAGGCGAGGGTGTCGGGGTCGGGCTTGTGGCCGGGGGCCCGGTGGTTGCCGGAGGCCACGGCGGTGCCGGACCGTGCGAGGACGATCTTGCGGGGGTCGCCGTGCAGGAGCCGGTGGGTGAGGTGTCCGCCGAGCGGGAACGCACGGTCCAGCCCGGTCACCGGCCGCCAGTGGGCCAGGCGCCCGTCGGGGGCGACGCGGTCGAGCATCAGCCCGCCCACCACCGGCCGCCCCGCCGTCTCCGCCGCGGCGATCACCTCCGTGAGTGGGGCGGGGTAGGTGTGGAGCTCGTCGGAGTCGGCGAGGAGGTGCCAGCCGGGCCCGGCCTGCTCGCGCAGGGTGTCGCGGAGGCCGGTGTTGGTGTGCTCGTGCCACGGACCGGTAGTGACCGTCGCCGGGGGGACGCCGAGCTCGTGGGCGGTCGCCAGCAGCTGGACCCGCCAGGCGGCGGGGACGTGGTCAGGGAAGTGGAAGGCGAGGCGGAAGTCGGTGATGCCGAGCGCGCGGTAGTGGGCGGTCCAGGCGGTCAGCAGGGCCGGTTCCACGGGGCCGATCACCGCGACCAACACGGGCGGGGCGGGCGTCATCGCAGCTCCTCGATGAGGCGGGTGTAGGTGGTGGTGAGGAAGGCGGCCTGCTCGGCCGCCGTGGCCATGCCCACCGCGGCCGGGGCCTCCGGCCCGGGACGCTCGGGTGGCTCGGAGGCGAGGCTGTCGAGGGCCGCGGCGAGGGCGCTGGGGCCTCCGGCCGGGAACAGCCGGGCCCACGGCTGCCCGGCGATCCTGCTGGTGAGGGCGGGGTCGTGGTCGGAGAGGATCAGGGGGACGCCGAGGCGGGCGGCGTCCATGACCAGCCCGGATTCCTTGCCGACCCCGGGGCGGCGGGTGACCAGGGCTGCGTCGGCGGCGGCGTAGACGAGGCGGAGGACCTGCTCGCCGACCGGGCCGGGCACCGTGTGCAGGCGGACCTGCGGGAGCTGGTGCCAGCGGGCCAGCGTCTCCTCGTCGAGCGGGGTGCCGGTGACCACCAGGTGCAGCGGCCGGGTGAGCCGGGCGAGGGCGGCGTCGACGGTGGCGATGTCCTTGTAGGGCCACCAGCCGCCGACCAGGCACACCGCCGCCGCGTCGTCGGGGATGCCGAACGCGGTGCGGGCGCCGTCCCGCTCGGCCCCGGTGAGCCGGTGCCCATCGTCGACCGCGAAGGCCCGTACGGCCCCGGCCAGGCCGGGGAAGGCGCCGGCGAACTGGTCCCGGACGGCCTTCGTCGGGTACAGCGCGATCACCCGCCGCTCGCCGCGGCGGGCGAGCCGCCCGAGCAGCCGCACCGGCGCGTCCTCGGTGGTGATGGCCTCGTGGATGAATCGCAGGTGGGGTTGTCCGCCGAGGAGGGCGGTGGCGCCGTGCAGGGCCTCGCTCGCCGTGAGCACCACCACCGCCCCCGGCTCCCGGACCAGATGCCGGGCGGTCCGCAGGCACGCGGCCTCGGTCAGGCACCGGGCGATCAGCGTGACCTGGTGCGGGGATCGCCGCAGCGCGAGCGGCCACCGCCGGGAGGCGAACAGCCGCTGTCCGGCCGCTGAGACAGCGCTCGCCCACTGGGCGGCGGCCAGCAGCACCGCTGCAACCAGCCCCTGGGCGCCAGTGATGAGTCGGGCGCCAACCTGGCGGAGCGGAGCGGGGTCGGCGGCGCCGTACGGGGCGATGACCACGCTGCCGCCCCGTGCGGCGGCGAGCGCGGAGAGGGTGCGCGGGTGGTGCCCGCCGAGCCGGTGGGCACCCGGCTCGATGAGCACCAGCGGCTGCTGGCCGGTCATCCGGCGACCGCCTGCTCGCCGTGCGCCGCCGTGAACCGGTCCTTCAGCCACGCGGGATCGTTGAGCGCGTCGAACCGGGCCGTGTCCCGTGCGGCCTCACGGGCGAAGGCGATGCCGTCGCGGGCGCCAGCCGCCGCGTACGAGGCGAAGTCGCCCTCGCGGCTGGTCGTCCAGGCGTCGAGGCGGGCCTGGGCGTCGGCATCGGCCATGCCGTACTCGCTGCCGCGCGCGAGCATCGCGCACTCCCTGAAACCCGCCTTCCAGGCATGGTACGGACTCTGGTTGAACCGGGTCGTTCCGGCCGTGTCCTCGCAGAACTCCACCTTGCCCGGGAGCGCGGCGAGGACGTCGACGGCCTCGCCCATCTCCCGCAGCGCGTCCCGCCGGATCAGCTTCAAGCCGCCGTAGCCGTAGGTCAGCCCGTTGACCGGGTTGACCGCCCGCCACACCCGCATCGAGATCCCGCCGCCCAGCGGCTCGACGTCGGCGGCGGGGAAGCGGGTGTCGATGGAGAAGTCGCCGTCGGCGAGGAAGAACTGCTCGGTGTCGGCCAGCTCGGCCGTCAGCCGGTAGGCCCGGCGCATGCCCCGTACGCCGTGCAGGCGCTTGACCGTGCCGCCCAGCACCCGGCCGAGCCGCCGGTGCAGGGCGTTGGCCATCGGCTCGTCGTAGGACAGCAGGACCGCGTCGAACCCGGTCATGCGATCGCCTCCAGATAGCGGGCGGCCACGGCGGCCGGGGCGAAGTCGGCGGTGGAGGCGTGGGCGCGCTTGGCGTGGACCCGGTAGAACTCCGCGTCGGTGGCCAGCCGGCGGGCGATCTGGACGGCCTGGTCGTCGGTGTCGAAGAGCAGGTCGTCGTCGATGTGCTCGGCCAGCCATCCGGTGCGCGGGGCGAGGACCGGCAGGCCCATCCCCTGGCAGTCCACCACCGACATCGACCACGGGCACCCGGGCCGGAAGGGCGCGATCCCGAAGTGGGCGCCAGCGAGCAGGTTCCGGTAGCGCACCCGGTCACCGCGGTCCGAGGCGATCGTGACGCCGTCGAGGGCGGCGAGTTCGTCGCGGTGGCGTTCGGGGCTGGGGTCGAGGCGGACGCGCTCGGGGCTGCGGTTGCCGAACAGATCCATCACCGTCAGCTCCACCGGCGCCTCGGCGGTCAGGTGCCGGGCGAGGGCGGTGAAGCGGGCGGTGCCGTAGTGCGCGTAGAGGCGGTGGTTGTAGACGCCCGTCGCGCGGCCGTCCGGCGGCAGGGTGTCGGCGGGGTCGCGGACCAGGCGCTCGTCCCTGGGGGCAGGCACGACGTGCAGCTTCTCGTCGAGGTCGACGCCCATGCGGTCGGCTGCCGCCGTGGTCCAGGACGCGGCCGTGGCGGAGTGGACGAGGACGCGGTCGCAGGCGGCGAGGCCGGCGGCGAAGGACAGCAGCACACTCCGGCCGAGGCCGCCGTCGTCGAGGGACGGGTCGAGTGCGAGGTCGCCGTCGTCGGTGAAGGAGAAGGGCAGGTAGTGGCAGTACCCGGCGATCCGCGTGTCGGTTCCGGCTTCGAGGAGGGCGGCGCGGATCGCGGGGGCGGCCTCGATCTGGTTGGCCACCACCACCTCGGGCCGGACCCGGCGGACGAGCGCGACGAGGGCGTCGAGGCCGGGGTCGAGGCGGGCCCGGTACTTCGTGGACGGCGAGAGCGTGGGGGCGAAGCCCACCCGCTCGTCCCCGGCGGGGGCCGGGGCGGCCACGGTCACGTCCACCCCGGCGTCGGCCAGGGCCGGGGTGAGCAGGTCGGCGAAGGTGAAGCCGGAGTCGGCCGAGAGCCGTCCGGGGTTGGAGATGTTCAGCAGGTACAGCAGCCGCACGGCGGTCTCCCTCCCGCAGGGCCCGGGTCGTCCAGGCCGGTTGAAGGGAAGGAAACCGGGGTCAATGACGGTGACGGGATGGTGAACTGGCCTCACTCACGGTTCACTCACGTTCGTCATCAACCAGCCAGCCGGGCGGGGGCCTTGATGGAGGAACAGCACGATGCGATGACCACAGAGCAGGCGGCCGAGGCGTTCGCGGCCGAGACCGCCTACTGGCGCGAGGTGCGGGGCCTGTCCAAGCGGGCCCTGGCCTGCGCGATGGGCTTTGATCCGTCGTACGTCAGCCATGTGGAGTCCGGGCGGCACAAGCCGACGGAGGACTTCGCCCGCCGCGCGGACGAGGCGCTGGGCGCCGGCAAGGCCATCTGGAAGCGGTGGTGCGACTACGAGGCGGCCAAGGCCCGAGGCGGCCGAGCGGCAGCGCCGCCGGCGCCGCGCGCGGTGGGCGAGCAGCCGTACGCGACCGGCTCCGCGCTCGTCGTCGAGCACGACGCCGCTCGGCTCGACTACGACGGTCGCCTGTACCGGCTGACGATGCGCCGGCTTCTGCGGAACACCGGCTCCGAGCCGGTCACCCGCTACCTCATCCGCATCAGCGTCGACCGCTACCCCGGCGAGCCCGAGCGGTCCAACGCCCACTACCGCACCCACCCACTGACCTGGGACGAGCTCGCGCTGAGTGCGACGTGCCGGGGCGAGGCGATGCGCTGGGAGGCCAAGCACGACCGCGACGCCTTCAAAGAGGTGTGGCTGCTGTTCGAAAACAACCAAGGCCGCTTCCCGCTGTACCCCGGCGAGTCGGTGTGGATCGAGTACGCCTACTCGGTGGGGGACGAGAAGTGGGGCCGGTGGTTCCAGCGGGCCGTACGGCTGCCCACCGAGCACCTGGAGGTCCAGCTCGCCTTCCCCGCCGCCCTCGACCCGGTCGTGTGGGGCACCGAGACCTCCATGACCGCCGAGGCGTCCCCGCTGCGGACCGCCCCCGTGCGGCGGGACGAGAACGGGACGCGGTTGTTCTCCTGGACGACCTCCACACCGCCCCTGCACGCTCGGTACCGTTTGGAGTGGCGCTTCCGAGCGGCCCGGCCCGAACCCCAGACGAGCGACAGGGAGCTGACGTGACGACGGTGCGGCCCAGCGAGCAGATGCGAGACCTCGGCGTCGTGCAGTACGGCGCCCCCGTCCTCGCCGACGTCGCCCGGCCCTTCGCCCTGCCCGCGGAGAAGGACACCGCCGAGCAGACCGTCGAGACGCTGTTCGCGGCGATGGAGCGGATCGCGCGCGTGCACCCCTTCGCCAAGGGCATGGGTATCGCGGCCCCGCAGATCGGCATCGGCCGGGCGGCGGCCGTCGTCCAGCCCGCCGACCCCGCCGCCGCGGCGATCGTCCTGCTCAACCCGCGCATCACCGCCCGCTCGCAGGAGATGGACGAGCAGTTCGAGGGGTGCCTGTCGTTCTTCGACGTCCGCGGCATGGTTCCTCGCCCCCTGACGATCACGGTGGTGACCACCGCCCTGGATGGCACCGAGGTGACCGCGGTGTACGAGCGCGGCCTCGCCCGGCTCGTCGCCCACGAGATCGACCACCTCGACGGCCTGCTCTACACCGCCCGCATGCGGCCCGGCGTCGAGCCGATCCCGGTGGAGGAGTACCGGCAGACCGGCCGTTCGTGGGCGTACGACCAGTAGCCCCGTCGCCCGTGCCCTGTGCCCGACTGGGCTCGTTGCACCTTTTGTGACCGACGAGCTGAGCGCCACAGCACAGCGCACCTGGTCGTTCTCCACCATCGCCACTCCGCGGATGCGGGTCGCTGAAGTCGTCCACCAGCCCGGCCCCGACGCCTACAGCGACCTCGTCCGTGACGCGCTGGCCTCCGGGTTCGCCTGGGGCAGCGGGACGATGCCCGTGGTGACCGCCGCCGTGCACGTGGTCGGCGGCTGCTTCCACGCGCTGACGCTGACCGGCACCACCACCGTGGTGGCGCCCGCCGAGCCGGTGCCGCTGTCCTCGGCCTGGCTGAAGGCCGCTCTGGACTCGCTGGAGGCGGTGGTCATGGTGGTGCCGCCCGGCACCTTCGACGAGGAGATGCCCGAGCAGGCCGACCGCACCGACGACCCCGGCGCCTGCGCCGCCCACCGCACGAAGCTCAACGCCGTACGGACCGGCGGCCACCTGCTGTGGGCCGCCGCCCGCATCCGGCTCGACCAGCCACCGGTCGGTGCGTCAGCCGCCGGGCCGGGGGTGTGACGGGCCCTGGCCCGGTTCATCCCCGCGCTCCTCGGCCTCGGCCTCGTCTCCGCCGTACGGCCCGAACGGGCCTTCCTCGCCCGGCTTCGCGCCCAGTTGCCGGGCGCCTCCCTTGGTCCGGTGATAGCCGGGGATCACCGGTTGCCGCCTTCGAGCTGGGCGGGGATGCGGCTGGCCCGCAGCTCACGCAGGTCGGGGATGTGGTTGTAGAGCGTGCCCGGGGAGACGCCGAGCATCTTGGCGATCGCGGTGATGGAGTGCTCGGGGTTGGGCAGCAGGTCCCGGGCCATGTTCAGGATCTTCTCGTCGACCACGGTGGGCCGGCCGCCGACCTTGCCGCGGGCCCGGGCGGCGGCCAGGCCCTCGCGGGTGCCGGAGACGATGAGTTCGCGGATGAACTCCGCCAGGGCGGCGAAGACGTGGAAGACGAGCCGGCCGCCGGGGGTGGTGGTGTCGAGGTTCTCGTGCAGCGAGGTGAAGCCGATCTCGCGGCGGCGGAGCTCGGCCACCATGTTGATCAGGTCCTGGAGGGAGCGGCCGTAGCGGTCGAGGGCGGGGACCACCAAGGTGTCGCCGGCGTCGAGGAAGGCGTGGCATGCCTTGAGCTCGGGGCGGAGGTCGTTCTTGCCGGACTTCTTGTCCGCGAAGATCTTCCGGCACCCGGCCGCCTTGAGGGCGTCGAGCTGCCGGTCGAGTTTCTGTCCGCCGGTGGACACGCGTGCGTATCCGATGCGGATCTCGGTGCGGACGGCAGGCTCGGCGGCCAGCAGTTCGAGAGCGTCAGGCTCAAGGGGCGTGTTCACGCCCGGAATCCTGTCAGAAAACGGTCCTCTGGGGTTCTTGAACCACCCAGGTTATTGAAGGAGTTTTTGAAGGCCCTGGGGGCCTTCCGGCGACCCGCCCGACGATCTTCATTAAACGTTGGTTTTTTGAAGGCGGAGACGGGTCTCGGGCCGCACAGTCGCACCGCGGGCGCAGGCCCGAGCATCACACTCAGCTACTTGTCACTTGGTCGGCTGCTCGTTAACGGCACCCCACGAACGCGGAGCCGTTGTCGACATAGACCGACTCGGGGACCCCGCGGGCGGCGAGCGCCGGCCGCAGGGCGGCGGCGAGGCGGACGGTGTCCTCGGCGAACCCGAACCGGTGCCCCACGATCGCGCGCGAGTGGTCGTCGATGAACGCGAACAGATAGGTTTTGCGCCCGCCGATCTTCGGCCCGTGCAGAGCGTCACCGGTCCACAATTCGTTGCCGCGGGTGGCCTCGAACCGGCCGAACACCCCCTTCTGCCCGCCCTGTTCACCGCCGGTCAGGCCGGCGGCGACGAAGTGCCGCTGCAAGGTGCGGTCGGTCGGCGACCACCCCTGCGTGGTCCGCAGGATCCGCTGGATCTGGGCGGCCGTCCGCTGCGGGTTCTCCCGCTTCAGCGCGGCCGCCAGTTCCAGCACCTCCGCCGGGGTCCGCGGGACCGCCTTGCGCGGCTCGGGCACCAGCGCGGCGAACCCGCCCCGCCGGTAGTCCCGCGTCCAGCGGTCGATCGTGCCCCGCGAGACACGCACCTGTCTGCCGAACGGATCGGTGTGCTCCCGCCCGGCCAGCTCCCTCGCGAGCCTCCCGCGCTGACGCGTACTCAGGGACGGATCCAGCAGGTCCTGGACCAGGGAATAGCGGAACAGGCCCACCTGCCGGGCCTTCTCCGCCCGGCGGCGGTCCTCTTCCTCAGGCGACGCCATCAAGCACTCACACCCCTTCTCGTCTCGACCGCCCGACCGGTCGCGGGCAGACGCGGTCAAGACTGGAGCCACCTCCCCACCCCGCCCAGAGGCGGCACGTGTTGATCAACTGGACGAAACCGGGCAGGCCAGCAGCCGTCCGGCTATCACCCGGCCGGCGAACGCCCACCGCGACACCGTGTTCACCGCCGGCCACTTCCCGGCCGCCGCCCCATGGACAGCCGTGACGGCCGCGACCGCGTCGGCCACCGGCGACCCGGACGGCTCCGGCATCACCGGGTCATCGGCGATCGCGACCAGGGCCACGGTGAAGTGCCGGCGGACGTCCTCGGCCCGCACCACGAACCGGCGGATCCAGCCCCGGACCGTGTCCTCGGCCCGGCCCAGACGCGCGGCGACCTGCCGGTGCCCCATCCCCAGGGCCGATATCTCCAGTCCCGCACCGATCACTTCGGCCGCATCCGCCCGCCGCGGCCACATCACCTCGGCCAGCAGGACATGCGTGACCCCGCACCCCGAACAACGCGTCCGGCGCGGACGGAAGAACAACCGGGCCCCCAGAACACCCCGGACGACCCGCGGCCGGCCATGCCCCCACGGCGCCAGAACCGCCCCGCACCCCGGACAAGCCAACCGGCCATCACGCAACTGCTGTTCGACCAGCAGGACATCGCAGTCCACGACGAGCACCGAGCACCTCCGCCTCGTGCACACCACGTCGTCGCGCACGAAACAAGATCAGGATGCCCAGGAAGATCACACCTCATACCCACCGCGAATGTCGCAAACCCCCACCTACATGCTCATGCAGAGAGTCGTCCAACAGGCCCCCGCCACAGTTCGTCAATGGGAGGGGTGCCATAGGTTTCCGGCGTCGACGGGTGTGACCTCCCGGCATCGCCAACGGCCGGTTCTCGCAAAGCGGTTGACTGCGAGTTATTGGGTACCCAATAATCAGTGGTGTCCCCCTCGCTCCCCTTGGAGGCCGACCCATGCAGCTCGACATCACGCCCGCCCTCGTTCATGACCTCTTGGAGTCCCCCCGGGCCGCCCTCCGACCGGAGAGCACCGGCATCGTCCTCGGCCCCGACGGCTGGACCGTCGCCGTCTGGCCCGAGCAGGCCCCCGACCCGGGACTCATCGCGTTCACCGCCGAGGACGCCCACGCGTGGGCCGACGAGGACGGCGAGTTGGACGACGACACCGTCACGGCCCTGTGCACGCCGGCGGACCCCGACGACGGGGCCGACTACCGGATCCTTGGCGAGAACGGCCGCCGTACGCCCGGCGCCGGCACCCGGTGGCAGGTCATCACCGCGACCACCGACCACGCCGACGAGGACACACCCGGCTCCGCCTCCTGGTCCGTCGCACGGCACTGGCGAGACGCCGTTTGGTTCGACCAGGACGGTGCCCGCGAACTAGTCCAAGCGGACCCGGCGGAGGCCCGGACGGACTCGCGTGACCGTACCGACGCGCTGTGGCTGACCAGCGGCGGCCGTTACCTCCTCTACCGCCGGTCCGCGTCCGTCACCGAGATGCCCGAAGAATGGGAGGAGTGCACCCTGAAGCAGGCGGTGCTGTACACCTACCGGGCCGCCGGGCACCGTGTCACCGCCGAGCTCCCCCCGGCCCTGGCCGCCGCCCGGCACGCGCGCGCTCTCGCCGACGAACTGACCGCCCCCCGGGTCCGGCTGGAGGGCGACCCCGAGCTCGCCCGCGGGGCCGCCCGCCGCGTCCTGGACGAGGCCGCTGAGACCGTGCACGCCACCAAGGCCGTCTCCGAACTCCTGCGCTCCCAGGTACTCGCCGACCTGCGGCAGCAGCGTGCCGCCACCGCCCGCGTCGTCGAGCAGGCACACGACGATCGCCAGGCCGCCGCCGACCACTTGGGCATGAGCTACCCCACCCTCTCGAACCTGATCAACTACGGCTGAGAGCCCGAAGCGCCGCGACGCTCCCGAGTACCCCACGGAGAAGACCGCGATGACCACCACCCCGCGCATCCTGACCGATGCCGAGTACGACGCCGCGTACGCGCGACTCACGGACGCCGCGTACCGCCACGGCAGCCGACTCGGCACCAACGCCGCCCACGACGTCCTCACCGAAACCCTCGCCGCGGTCGGCCTGTTCGCCCCGGCCCCCGAACCCGACCTCGACACCTGCACCGCCCAGTACCTGCCGACCGACATCGATCTGTTCGGCCCCGACCTCCTCGGCCAGTGGCAACAATGCACCGACGAGCCCGGCCACGCCGACCACCACGACAGCATCGACCTCGTATGGGGCGACGACAGCCCCGGTGCCCTGCCCGCGCGGGCCTAACAGCCCCACTCACCTCGGAGGAAAACCACCCGTGGAACCCATTGGTACGAAGCTGAGGCCCCATTCATGGGACAGCGAACAGTCCGTGGCTTACGAGGCCGCCGTAGAGGCGGCCAATGCTGTGGTCGGCGCGCTTAGCGCGCTCATCGCGCGGGAGGAAGCGAAGCCGGCGGCCGAGCGGGACGAGGGCGCGATCAGGATGTGGGAGGACGAGCAGGCCCGATGCCACCGAGTGCGTGAGCAGCTGGACCCTGCCAACACCTCCGAGGTTGCCCGCCTCCGGAGGCACTTTGCCGAGCGTGCCCAGGTGCTGCGGGGGCCGGCCGGTGACTGATCCCGAGGCCCTGCGGTACAAGCTTTCGGAGGCCGGGAGCCGCCGGATTTTCGAGCGACGCATCGTGCCTCAACTCCTGTCAGCGGCGAAGCCGCAACAAGAGCCCGTAGCCGTCTTCCTGGTAGGTCAGCCTGGTGCCGGCAAGACCCGAGTGTCGCACTTGCTGGCCGAGCGCCTCAACGAGCGTGGCGGGTTCGCCGACATCGACAGCGACTTGTACAAGCCGTATCACCCCGAGTACGCCCGCCTTCTCGCCGAAGATGACCGGCTGATGGCCCTCTACACCGGCCCCGACGGGCGGGAGTGGATGCGGCAGGCGCAACAGTACGTACGCGAGAACCGGATCAATGCCTTGGTCCAGGAGATAGCAGACCGAGGCGAAGAGTTCATGGCGGCCCAGATGCGGGCCTACCGGGAAGCTGGATTCCGGGTGGAAGTCGTCGCCTTGGCGGTCTCGGAACCTCTGTCGTTGCAAGGAATTCTGAACCGCTACCACGAGCAGGTGAAAGAGCGCGGCAGCGGACGCCTGACGGTGCCCGAGAAGGCCGCTGCCTCCTACGTCGGCATCGTGCGCACAGCTGCCATGATCGATGCCGAAGCCGCCGCCGATTACGTCGCCGTCTACCGCCGCGGCGAAGCCGAGCCCCGGTACAGTAACAGCCGGGGAACCGACGGGCAGTGGCGACGGCCGCCGCAGTTCCGACAAGCGATCGAGACGGAACGGGCCCGGCCGTGGACGCCGGTGGAAACTCGCGACTTCCTCACCGTACAGGCGAAGCTGTACCGCGAGATGAGCGCGGATTTCCGACCGCAGATCCAACGAATCGACACCCTCGCCCGGTCCTTGCTGGACGCCACAGCCTCCCGGCCAACTCACCAGGTTGACGAGCAGGCAGCGGAGGCCACCCGCCTCGCACGCCTGGCCTTCCCAGGCTCTGCTGAACAAGCGCTCCACGACCCTCCGGCTACCACGTCGCAACAGCCGCCCACAGACCGTGAAGCCCGACCGGAAATCGAGCGCTGAAACGCCGCACCTACGAGGGCGCGCACGCCGTATCTCGCGTGCCGAGCACCGGCCGGACTCGTCCAGGCCGCCCGTCGCGCGTGACGGGCGGCTGCCGCTCGGGATATACCGAAACGCACCCGCAACCACGGTGCCTACAAGCATAATCCGCTCCATGGCCCACCCACCCAACCGCTATCCGGGGCCGTGCGCCGAGTGCGGGGTACATCTGGCCGCCGGGGCCGGTGAACTCCGGCCCGTCCAGGGCCGCCGACGAGCCGTATGCCGCGATCACGACGACCGCCCCGCCACCCCGCTGGACACCGTCCCCCGCCGCGCGCACGACGAGCCCGAGCCCCCGCCGCCCACCGAAGTCCGCATCACCGGCACCGACGCCGAACGCCTCGTCGTCCTGGACGCCCTCCGCACGACCCAGGGAATCCACGTCGACCACCGCTCCCAGCCCCACCCGCGGCGCGACCCCGACGACCCCCGCGCCTCCATCTACGTCCGCCTACAGATCAGCCCTGACCTACTGGCAGTAGCCCAGCGCGACCTCACCTAAATTCACCAAGGAGGTACGAAATGCCGACGGCGCAGACCGTGGCCACCCAGCCCGTCGGGCGGCACGAGGGACTCCCGCTCTACACCGGCCGCACCGCACCCGACGACCTGTTGACGCAGCGGCAGCTGACCGCCCGGCGGCTCAGGCTCGCCGAGGGCCAGAAACCTCGGGCGTACGTGCGCGTCAGCATGCCGTACGGAGGCGGTCCGGTGGCCCTGTACCGGCCGGACGAGGCCGTCGCCATGCGACCCCTGTCGCCCCGTCAGCAGGCCGCCATGACCGCCCGCCGCACCTGCACCGTGTGCAGCACCGCCGGGACGGAGGTCCTCCCCGAGCGCCGCGGGCCCTGGCTCCCCCGGCCCGGCCGCGTCTGCCGCGACTGCGACCGTGCCCTAGAGGAGCGGTACCGCCGCACCTGCCGTCGCTGCGGCACCGAATTCCAGGACCCCAGCAGCGTCAACGCCGGCCGGTGCGGGGCGTGCGCGGAGTGGGTGTCTCGCGCCGAGGACGTCGTCCGTCGGCTGGCTCTGCGGCACTGCCCGGGATGCGCGGTGCAGACCGCCACCCGCGAGGAGATAGCCACCGCCGACCCGGCGGACGTCGCGCTCGATTTCCCGGTCACCTGCCGGGGGTGCCGTGCTGCCGAAGAGGAGCGGGAGGCGGCGGCCCGCCGCCAGGAGGAGCGTGATCGCTGGGACGAGCTGGGCCCGGTCCGCCGGTGGGCCCAGCAAGTGCTCGCCGCCCCGCACAGGTTCGCGATCGTCGATACCGAGACGACCGGGCTTGAATCGGACGCGCGAATCGTTGAGATCAGCATCACCGACGGCGCTGGCCGCACCCTGCTCGACACCTTCGTCAACCCGCAGACTCCTATCCCCGCGGACGCCACCCGCATCCACGGCATCACCGACGCCATGGTCCGTAACGCGCCGGTGTTCGGGGAAGTCCTTCCCTGCATCACCCAGGCTCTCAGCGGCCGGCGCGTCATCATCTACAACCGGGCCTATGACACGGGACGACTCGTCTGCGAGCTCGACCGGCACCACCAGGCAATCGCCCCCACGCTGCCCGGTATTTCCCTGCCCCCGGAGGAGTACCACCCAGCCGCTGTCGCGTGGATGGACGCCCAGGAGTGGGACCGGTGCGCGATGGAGGCGTACGCGGTGCACGTAGGCCAGTGGTCAGCGTATTTCGGAGGATGGCGATGGCAGCCGCTCGGCGGCGGCCACCGGGCCCTCGGCGACTGCCGCACCGTCGTCCAGCGCCTCCGGGAAATCGCCGAGGCGCCGGACCCGGTGGACTGACCCGCAGGCGTCCGGCCCGCACGTACGGTCGCGCTGAGGGGTGGGTCCCTCCGGTCGGTCGGCCCTCACGGTGCGGAGGGACGAGCGACCGGAGGGACCCACCCCGACCCCGGATCCCTGACCCCAACCACCCACCGTGGCGAGCCATATCGACGGCCTCTCTCCCCCTCTGGGAGTGAGGCCCGCCGGAGGCACTTACCCCAGAGCCACCGTTACTTGGACAACGGGCTAGACATCCGTCGACCCAGCCGCGTTCGTCTGCGGTTGCTCACTCGGGTTGTTACTGCTCTGCGCAGGTACAGAACCGCTCCCGCTGGACCTGTTGGATGTCCTCTGCCGCCTCTGCTTGGATTCGTCACGAGGCCGACCCGGTCCCCGCTTCGACGGATCCCGGAGCTTCAGGAGACGGAGTTCGCTTTTCGTCCAGACCTCCTCCAAAGCAGCCCAGGACTTGATCACATCCTTCTCCCGCTCGGCGAGAGCGGCACGGGCTTCCTCCACGGCCTTGATGTTGGCGGAGTGCTCCGCCACCAACTTCAAGCGGTCCTGCATCAGTTTCTGCGCTGCGGCCATCAGCTCTGCGTCTTGCGAGATGTCATCTGCCATGGCCGAAGGGTAGCCGGACGGCTTCCGTCCGCGCCTGACGGCGCGTGTCCGGTGCGGCTGGAGGCTGCGACGCCGGGCGGTCGTGACCAGCGGGACGAAGAGTGCGTCTGCATAGCGCGTGCCGAGGTCGTGCAGATTACCTTGCGGATTCGACAGCCAGCGGCCCGTCCGATCGCTTCTCCGTGCCCGAGGCCGCAAGCGCCCGCAAGGTAGCTCGTCCGTCCGCAGGCTCTTCCGCAAGGTGAGTCTGCAATCCGTAGCCTTCGACGTCACAGGACGGGAGCAAGGTGAGTCTGCAATCCGTAGCCTTCGACGTCACAGGACGGGAGCAAGGTGAGTCTGCAATCCGTAGCCTTCGACGTCACAGGACGGGAGCAAGCTAGGAGATCAGGTCCCCTGATCTCGCTTGACCTCTCGCCTTGCGGCGGCGAGAGGTGACACACTGTCGTGTGGTCCCCACTGCGTGGGGTCGCTTCGCTGGGAGGAGGAATCGGCCGATGGCCGAGGATTTGACGGGGCGTCTGGTGACGCCGCCCGGAGGGCGTAACAAGCGGCATTCGGGCGGGCGTCAACACAAGACCAAGGTGTTGATGAACAAGGAGGAAGCCGAGATTGTCAAGGCCCGGAGCATCGTGCTCGGTGTCAGCGCGCCACGGGTGCTACTTGAGTCGGCGATTGGTGTGCCGCCGTTCACGAAGACCGAGCGGCAGGCCCTCATCGGGGAGCTCCTGGCAGTGCGCCGGCTGTTGGCCAACATGACCAACAACGTGAACCAGATCGCGCGAGCCTTGAACATGGATGTCGAGGTTCCCGGCAGCCAGATTTCCGGTGTACTTGCCGCCTCGGCGAAGGCGGTCGCGCGAGTTGAGGACGCGGTGGATCGGCTCGCTCCGTGATCCCGAACGTGACCCGCGGCCAGGACATGGGCGACCTTGTCCGGTACCTGTTCGGACCGGGACGCGCGAACGAGCACACCGACCCGCACACCGTGGCCGTGGCGGATGGATGCTGGAGCGAAGGGTTCCCGGCGTTCGCCGACGACTCGGAATTGTCGGAGCTCATCACGGACTTGGAGGCGCCGCGGAAGCTGTTCGGTACCGAGGTCAAAGACGGGTACGTGTGGCACTGCTCGCTCGCCCTGCCTCCGGAGGACGGAGAGCTTGGTGACGAGCGCTGGGCGACCGCGGCCCGTCGGCTCGTCGAGGCTATGGGGTTCTCCGAGGGATCCGGCCGGGCGCCGTGCCGGTGGATCGCTGTGCACCACGGTAAGAGCACCGGCGGTAACGATCACGTGCACATCGCCGTCAACTTGGTCCGCGAAGACGGCACGGTCGCCAACGTGTTCCGGGACTACGCCCGCACCCAGCAGGTATGCGCCGCCCTGGAGCGCGAATTCGGCCTCCGAGTGGTCGAGGGCCGCAGGGGCCGAGGCATGCCCGGGATCAAGCGGGGCGAGCGGGAAGCGGCTGCCCGGCGGGGACGACCGGAGCCCGCCAGGTTGACCCTGGCTCGCCGCGTGCGTGCGGCAGCAGTCGCGAGCACGAGCGAGGGCGATTTCGTCGCGCATCTGCGCCGCTCCGGTGTGCTTGTCCGCCCCCGATACAAGGCCGGCGGACAGCACGAGGTGGTGGGGTATTCGGTGGCCCTGCGCGAGCGGAACGGCGATGCTCCGGTGTGGTACGGCGGCGGGAAACTCGCCAAGGACCTCACGCTGACGCAGCTGCGCGCCCAGTGGCCGGAGAACGACCCGGCGGCCGCCGTCGACGCATGGAAGTCCGGGCAGGCGGTGCGTGAGCCGGACAGTGTGTGGCTGCGGGACGAATCCGCCTGGGAGGTGGCGGCCCGTCAGGTAGCGGCCGCCCGCGAGCGACTCGCCACGGTGCCCGTCGAGGACGTCGCTCAATGGGCCCAGGCCGCCAGGGAAACCGCGGGGCTGTTCGCTGCATGGTCGCAGCGGCTGGAGGGCGACCGGCCGGGACCACTGGCCCGCGCCGCCGATGTGCTCGCCCGGTCCGCGCAGCTTCCGCGCGGTGCCCGGCACCGAGCGGAGACCGCAGGACAGCACGATGATTTGCGAGGGGTGGCACTAGTGGTGATGTACTCCCGATCGGGCGAGGCCAGCAGCTGGGGCGAATACCTGTTCCTCCGCACGCTGCGGAACACCTTGCGGGCCCTGCACGACATGCACACGGCCCGACAAGAGCTCTACGCGGCACGGCAGATCGAGGACAGCGCGCGTCATGGTCTGGCCGAGCTGGAGCGCGCCCGGCAATCGCTCATGGACAGCCCGGGGGCGCCGCTGCCCCCTCCCGGCCCGCAGATCGATCCGTACGGCCGTCCCGGCCCCGGTCCTTCTCTCGGCCGGTAGCCGAACCGCTCGCCTTTTGACCTCATGGGATGGAGTGAATGCGCGTGAGCGATCAGCGGATGACGGACGAGCTGTACGACCCGATCACGCAGGCGATAGCCGAGGCCCTGCGGCTGGCGATCACCATTGCGGCGGTGGTTGCCGACGAGATCGCGCGCGCCCGAGAGGAGCGGTACCGGCGCGAAGAGGCGGCCAGCCAGGAGCGCGCCCGGGCGCTTGCCGAGCGGCTGCGGGCGGAACGGTCCGCGGTCGAACCGCTGTTGCGCGAGGCATGGCAAGAGCGGTTCTGGCGGACGCCGGACGCGCGCCGTCTGGGCCGGTGCTGGCAGGCGGCCGCCGAGTGGGCCGGCGGAGACGAATTCGCCCGTCAAACCCTGGAGCACCTGCGCCAGCAGCTGAACAAGCGGTACGGCATCGAGGCACCTGCCTGGCCCCTGCACGGAGCCGAGATCAGCCGCATGATCGCGCTCGCCGCCCCCGAGTTCCAGCGGTTTCTGCAGCAGGGCCGTGCGGCCGCCCACGGCGTCAGCACCGTCTCCCTGGTGGTGCTCATCCGGGACACCGCCGACCCACTGACGATCGCCCACCAGGACGTGGTTGTCGTCGCCGCTGGCATGCCGCCGAGCGAGGCAGGCGCCAACGCGTTCCTACGGTGGGCCGAGCAGGCCCGCAGCCAGAACACGGACCTAGATGTGTCCCGGTTCTACATCGAGGTCCTGGAGAACACCGCCGACGGCGTACAGCAGGTACCGGCGGCCCGGTTGTACGGCCACGAGGCGGAGCGTGCCCGGCAGGAGGCCGTGCGATGGCAGCGCGCCGTAGTGTCCGGCGAGCAGGAGGCCACTCCCGCCGAGCTGCTCTACGCGCTGGAGCAGGAACGCGGACGTCTGGAGGCCGAGAAGGAGCATCGGGTTTCGCGGTTCCGTGAGTACCGCAGCCGGCTCGACGCCGAGGGGCTCAGTGACGCGGACCGGAAACGGCTCGCGGGCAATATCACCGCGATCATTGACGGGCTCCCTGTGCTGCGTCAGCAGATCGAAGAGCTACAACTGAGAATCGAGGTAGCCGGCGCGCAGGTCCGCGGCGAAGACCCCGCCCACGTCTACGGGGGCGTGCAGCTGCGCGACCTTCTTGACCAAGGGTGGTGGGAGACCGCCAACGACAGCGAAATTGCCGGTGTCTGGGACACGGTGCGCGGCTGGTCGCCGGGGCAGGCCCGCGCCGAAATGCAGGCGCATCTGCGCGAGGAGATCAACAAACATCACGGGGTTCATGTCCCGCCGGGGGACAAGCTGACCGGCGTCGACATCGCGCAGTTGCTCGGCGAGTCCACGAGGGTGGACGAGGCCATCACGGTGTCCCTGGTGAGTGAGGAACTGAGGGATGAGGGGCTGGCCGCCTACGAGGAGGCCGCCGGCCTGCACGCGCAGGCGAAGGAGAAAGACGCCGCCGCCGAGCAGACGCCGGACGCTGAGGAAGGCGCGTCGCTGCGGGCTGAGGCAGCCTCGTTGCAGCAGCACGCCATGGAGGTCAAGGGCCGGGCCGAGGCCATGATGGACCGCAGTGCGTGGGTGTCCGCCCAGGGTGTGGCCGCCGAGTTCGCCGTCCTGCACAGCGGTAACGCCCGCGCTGTCGAGCGGCTCACGGAGGAGTTCGCCCGCCGGTGGGCTCGCACCCCGGCGCCGGAGGCCATCCGGCAGTTCCTTGCGGAGACCGAGCGGGGGTTTGCCCCCACCGGCAGTCAGACGGTGCTGACCGCTGTCCCGCTCAACGAGGAGCGGACGGTGTGGCGGGCCCTGCGGCCGACGTCCGGCGCCGTGCCACAGGCGGGACCGGAGGCAGAGCGGGCACCCGAGACCGCAGTGTCCGTCCGGGAGACGGCCGAGACCGAGCGGGCAACGGCAGAAGCTGAGCGGGCAGCGCGGGAGATGCGCGACGCACGGCAGGCGGCCGCCGAGGTGGCCTTGAAGGACATGCCGGACCAGGAGGCGGCAGAGGCCGCGCGGCTGGCCGCCATGGCCTTTCCGGAGGGCCCCGAAGCGGCTGTTGCCAAGGCGCCTGTGGGCAGCCGGAAGAGCGGTTCCGCAGGGCCTTCCGCATCGCGGGAGCGCGCGGCCGAACTGGGACGCTAACTTGACCAGCCTCACCGAAAAATGTAACTATCCGGATCAAACCCGATGAGCGAACCAGCACATGTGCCAATCGCATCCTGGGGGATGAACGGCGGGCGCGTTGTCAGCTCTTGGGCGGCGCGCTGAGGGCGGGGGCGAGCCACATGGCCGGGTCCGCGGGTTCGAGCGGGAGAGGTTCGTACGCGTACCGGCTGTGGCCCTCCGGCGAACACGCCGCCAGCGGCCCGTTGTCGCCATCCATCAGGACCCGCAGGTGGGGATCGGCGTGCTGGAGCAACCAGTTTGATATGCCCAGCGCCGGGTCATGACGGAGGTGCTCCCAGGCCCGCCATACGGCGGTCATCCGGAGCAATGCCTCCGGGTGGGCCCACCACCGCGGACACCACGTCGCGCTGCCGTGGAGATTGCGCCGGATCGTGGGGGCGAAGTAGCCCTCGACGAAGTCCGCCACGGTTGGGAACACCAGCTCACGGGGCGGTTGCTTGCGGGCAGAGCGGCGGCGTTTCGCCCGCGCGGGCGCCGCCTGCTGCGGCTCCGGCGTCGTAGCGGCGCCGGTGGCGTCGTTGTCGTCGGCCCACTCGTCGGCGAAGGGGTCCATCAGATCGCCCCCGGGTCGTATTTGGCGAGTGAGGCTGAGACGGCGGGGGCGATGTGCGGTTGTTCCCACCACGGCACGGTCCGGATCAGGGTCGGTCGTGAGCCGGACGGGACGAGGAGGGCCCGGCCCGGGCTGACGCCGCCGAGGTCGCTCACGCTCACAATCTCGTCTTCCCGGCTGGACTGGCTGTTGGAGCGGGTGCTGAAGCCGAACGGGCCGTTTCCGCCCGGCTGTCGGCTCGTTGAAAAGGTCGGAGCTTCGAAACCGCCGGCCATCTTGGAGAGGTTGCCGAGGAAGTTGGGCGAGGCGCCGCCGCCGCCGTAAACGCGGATGTTCGCGGACCCCCACAACTTGGCCATGCCGTGTTCGCCCCAGACTTCCACCCCTTGCTCCCAGCTCTGGAGGATCGTCATGACGGGCATGCCGCGCGATCCGTAGTGGGAGTATTTGTCGGGCAAGTCGGCCCACCGGCATACGTTGGCCGCTTCGTCGAGGACGCCGAGCATGGCGGCGGGGTGACGGCCGTGCGGGGAGCCGGAGGCCAGGCGTTCGCCCGCCTCGCAGACGGCGACGGTCAGGGCGGTGACAAGGGCGCCGGCGGAGTCGGTTCCCTCCCGGCTGATCATGTACAGGGTGTCGGTGCCGGCGACGTAGGCGTCCGGGTCGAACTCGGGCAGACCACGGCCGTTGTCGGTCACCCACCGCGTGACCTTCGGGTCCACCAGGCACGAGGCCATCTGCAAGGCCGTGCCGTAGATGCCGCCCCGCTGCTTTTCTGGAGCGTTGAGAACGGACTTGACCGCGTCCGCGGGAAGAAGGAATTCCGGCCCGGCGGCGCGGAGGATGCGTTCGGGCTCGCCGTCGCGGCTGTTGGACAGCCACCGGTACGCCTGCGTGATGGGCCGCTTGTCGAGGGCCGCGGCCAGGAAGAAGTACGCGAGGAGGTCTTGACCCGCCGGCTCGAAGTACGCGTCCGTGGTGGCGGTGGGCTTGCGCCGGTCGCTGGCGAAGTGGGAGGCGAGGCGCCGGGCGGCGGCCACGTCCTCGATGTGGCCCAGGGGGTTCCACCACCAGGAAACCGCCTCCCCGATAAGCCCTTGGAGGTCGAAGACGAAGATGCGGCCGAACTGTGCGCGGACTCCCCTTGTCGCGTCGACGACGTCCCGCTTGTTGCTGGTGACGTAGACGGGCCGGCGGCCCGCCCGGCAGACGGCAGGGATCGCGCGGCGTGTAGTTTTTCCTGTCCGCGGTCCCCACACATCCACGTGCATGTCTTCGAGCGACCCGTACAACGGCCGGTCGCCGATGACGGATCGGCCGATGAACACCCCCGGGTCTGCCTGGATCCCGTCGGATGGGTCGGGCGCGGGGACGCCCCACCGGTCGGCCTGTTGGGTCACCGTGTTCCAGGTGAGTTTGTCGAGTTCGCGGCCCTTGGCCAGATGTGGGGCGGCGGCGTCGATCCGGTGCCTTCGGCGCCGGGCGGCCAGGACGGCCCGCGCGACGAGGCCGCCCGCGACGGCCAGGACCAGGACTTCGGCGACGAGGACGGCGGTGGCCCAGGCGCCGGGCCACCGGTAGGTGCCGTGCGCGAGCGCGAACGGCAGCGCGAACGGGCCGGGGGGTGCCTCGGCGTCGCCGAGCGCGGCGCCGAGGCTGGCGGCGGCCCAGGCGGCGGCGCCCAGGACGACGAGGAGGAGCAGGGCGCCGAGCAGGACGTAGGGGCCTGCCTCGTCGCCGGGACCGCGCCGCTTGGTGGTCGAGCTCACCGGGGCCCGCCCTCCTTCCAGATGCGGTTGGTGTCGTTGATCGCGAGCTCTGCCGTGGTGAGGTCCACGTGCACCGGGATGCCGGGCCTCCCGCCGACTTTGATCAGGAAGTTTCCGCGGCCGGGCGGGTCCGCTTCCTTGCCGAGGTCGGAGTCCCATGTGGGGGGTGTCGCCCAGCCGTCGAGGAGGGTCTGTTCCACGCTCGACAGGCCCACCACCTGGGACAGTGACGGCATTTCTTTCCGGGGCAGGCCGCCGCAGATGACCATGCCCGCCCTCTCGACGAAACCCGTGGCTTTGGCGCGGTCCTCGGGGTGGGGCAGGGCGAGCAGGTCGTCCATGGTGTGGGTGATCATCGCCATGCCCACGCCCCGGGCCCGGTTGAGTCTGGTGAGTGCGTCGACGCGGTCCACCAGGCCGCGGCCGGCCCGGAGGACCCTCCAGAGCTCATCGAGGATCACGAAGTAGCGGCGGCGGGGCTCCAATCCGGCCTCCGCAAGGGCTTGCGCCGCTTCGACGGCCTGGAACCCGGCCGACCAGCAGGCCAGCAGGGCCGCCGCCTGTAGCTGGACTTCGCCGTCATCGATGTCCGAGACATCGAAGACCACCGGCCGGTCATGTCGCATGTTCTCGCTGGTCGGGCGCGCGAACAGCTCCCCGAGCCGCCCCTGTCCCAACAGGGCCATCAGCGAGGCTTCCAGAGGCTCCGTCACGTCGCGGTAGCGGTCCATGTCGCCACGGTCGAGGGCGACCACCCGCAGTTCCGGCGGAGCCTCGTGGATGATGCGGACCAGATCGGACAGGACAGGGACCCCGTCGTGCCGCTCGGCCAGCAGCAGGAGGGCGGACGACAGGATCGTCTCCTCCCGGTCGCTGGGCGGGGCCCCGCGCAGGATCGTCACCAGCGCGGAGACGGTGTTCAGGCGGCGGCCGTGCGCCTCGGCGTCCAGGGCCCGGCGGGCGTCCCCGGTCAGCCGGGCCGCGGCCGCCCCGGCCGCTCCGGGGTCGAGGACGTTGAGATAGCCGCGCCCCCGCCCCAGGGTGATCACCTGCCCGCCGAGCGCCCGCACCAGGTCCACGTAGTCCGGCCGCAGGTCTCCGAAGATCAGCGGCATGACGCCGTAGCCGGACAGTCCCAGCGCCATGCGGCGCACAATCGTTGACTTGCCCAGGCCGGGTCGCCCGAGAACGAAGGCCGACGGGTTGTGGATCAGCGCGGCCCGCTGAAACCAGCTGATGGGGTCGCAGCAGACGGTGGCGCCGGAGGTGAGGTTCCGGCCGAGCGGGACGCCGATCGTCGGGGTGCCGGAGCCAGCCCCGTACGGCCAGAGGCCGCACACCTGCACGGCCGTCCCGCGCCATTCGGCGACGGGGTCCAGGTAGTTGACGGCGCCCCCGCCGCGTCCGCGCCACCCCCGGTGCCCCGGGCGGCGGACAGCGGGTTTGGTCGTACGGGACATCAGGGCCTCCCCTTCGGTCGGCTGACGGCGGGAACGTCACAGCGCATCGCGCACCACCTCCGGCAACGCGAGGTGAGCCGGCAGGACGAGGCCGATCGGCAGCGCGGCCGCGAACGCGGACGCCTGCGCGGCCCGGATCCGACGCAGCCGGATCCGGGCCCCGGCCGAGAGGTTGTCCATGGCCGCCTCGGCGAGCGGCAACGACGCCTCGTCGGTCACGGTCGCGGTGGCCAGCAGGCCGAAACGGACCACGCCGGCACCGGTCGCTTCCTCCCGGGCGGTCTGCTCGGCCGCCTGCAACGCGACATCATCGCGCGCGCTGCCCTGCGCTTTCTGCTGCGCGAGGAACCGGGCGTCCCGTACGTCGTTCTGCACGATCTTCGCCCCCGTGGCCGCGTCGTGCGGCCGGTACAGGAGCGTGACCCGTTTGCGGGCGATGTCCGGGTGCGGGAGCAGGAAATTCGTCAGGACGTTGGAGAAGACCTCTCCGCGGGGGGCGGCCGACATGGACCAGGTGATGGAGTACGCCCCGTCGTGCCAGTAGGCGGCGCGGTGGTCGTCGGCCTCCGCCGGCCCGGCGTCGTCCCAGGTGAGGCCGGTGCCTTCCCCGCTGGTCCGGGCCCGCTCCACGATGACGGCGGCCGTCGGGTCGTAGGCGACGCGCACGGCCTCGGCGAGCTGTTCGCCGGTCATGGGGCGGGCGGGGCCCGCCCCCGTGGTGGCCAGGCCCGCCGCCAGGCCGGGCAGCCGGTTGCCGAGTTCGACGGCCATCTCCTGCGCCGTGCGCCGGGGCCGGCCGTCACGGGCGGCGCCCGAGTAGGTCAGGGCGATGCGGGTGGACATCAGCGCCGAGCCTGCCGGGTAGCTCTCGACCACCTCGGCGAGGACCTGCGCGGCGAGCGCGGGGGCGTCCGGCGACAGGTTGGCCTCCACCTCGTGCCGCAGCCGGATCCCGGTGTCCGGGGCCGCCTCCACCGTCACCGACACCCCCACGAGCCCGGGTTCGTTGGCGAGCTGGGCCAGCCAGTGCCCCCAGTAGGCCACCCACGTGTCCACCTGCGCTTGGTCCACGAGCGCGGCCCCGTCCGCGTCCGTGCTCAGAACCACCGCATGGTGGTTGGTGCTGGGGTAGCTGATGAGCGCGAACGGGCGGCCGTACGCATCCTTGGCCTCCGTGATCGTGGAGCGGGCCGCGAGGCCCGGCAGCTGGCAGGTGCCATATCCAGTACGGCCCAGCGGCCCCGAGCGGTACAGGTTGCTGCCGGTACGGCGGGCCCGCCGGAAGGCGGCGCGCGCCAACAGGCTTTGCGCAAGCATGCGATCGTGCTTGTCCCGCAGGGCGACCGGAACCATGGCCAGGACCAGGAGCACACCGAAACCGATGGCCAGCCAGATACTGACCAGGGTCAGGACGACGACCACGAGCAGGCCGGAGACGAACAGGACCGTGGTCCCGAGACGGAGCCCGGGCAGGCCCCCGCTCTGCGGGCGGCGCCAATTGCCGTAGGTGGGCTGGCGGGTGAGCGGGTCAGTTTCCGACACGGGGGCCTCCCTGGGGGGTGGTCGGGCGGTGGCCGCCGGCGCCGGACGGCGGCGGGCCCCCGGCGGACCCGCGCGCCGGAGGCGCCGTCTGCGGCTGGGGCGGGACGGCCGCTGTCCCCTGCGGGCCCGCGGTCTGGCCACGTCCCGCACCGGGGGTTCCGGTGGTCTGCGCGCCGGGCGTGCCCTGCGGGCCGGTGTGGCCGCCGGGGGCGCCCTGCGGTCCCTGCTGCTGCCCGGGGGTACCGCCGCCCTGCGGGCCGGACGGGCCCTGTTGTCCGGGGGCGAGTCCGCCGCCGTGGTGCCCTCCCCCGTGATGGCCGCCGCCGTGCGACGGGACCTTGTGGGCGCCCGTGCCGCCGTCGGCCCCCTTCTTCGCCTTCGAGGCCATGGCCATGGCCCGGACCTCGGGTACGGCCTTGGCTCCGGTGGCCACCACCTTGCCCATGAAGGCGACGGCCGCGGCGCCGCCGCGGCCGGTGGCCACCTGCTGCACCATCGGCGTCACAAAACGCAACAGAGCAGGCAACGTGAAGGCCGCCATCAACAGCAGTACGACGCCGTGAAGTACCGTCAAAAGGTCACCGGTCTTGTTCGTCCCCATGCTTTGGAAAGCGGCCGCATAAACAATGGCCGATACGGGTTTGAACAGGGCGAACGCGCCGAGCCAGCCGCAGGACTTCCGGAACCACGCTTTCCCGGATTCAGTCGTCGCCCCGGCGGCGGCGAGCGGTAGCGTCCCGCCCAGCAAAATGATCATGGCGCCACTGATGAACATGTGGATGATCTGGATGAACGACGCGAGGATCAGGAATCCGGACAGCAGCAGGAGCAGAGCGGCACCGGTGCCCTCCCCCACCATGGCCATGGCGCGAATCCGGTCGTTGTACTGGTCCGTGCACGCGAACTCCGGAACCGTCCCCGGATTCAGGTGTGTGGGGCACTTCAGGGACTCGTCCACGATCCACACGGAGAAGATGTCACCCGCGGCCACCACGAGGTTGAGGATGGCCACACTGGCAGGGGCCACGATGACGAGGAGGAAGATGCCGCGGGCGGCGTCCACGGCGGGCGTCGAGCGGCGGGTGAGAGCCATGCGGCCCGCCGCTATCAGCAGCGACAGGACAGCAATCCACATGACCAGCCAGTGCGTCTTTTCCTGGAGGAAATGGATCGGCCCTGTATCGGAGTCGATGTCGGGGTGTTTAAGGTTCAGCCAACCCGCCGTCGTCGCTTTCAGGAATTTGCCTGCTGCTTCGGCGAAACTGTGCGCGATCTTGTCGAAGGCCGAACCGGCCAGATCACTTACAGCCTTGCCGGGGTTGGTGGCCGCTCTGCATGCGCCGGTCAACGGACTGCCGAGCCCCAGAGGATCGGTGATGACTTTGCATTTGTCGGGCATCACACCCCCCCGAACGGGATATAGCCGTCGAGCGTCTGCACGTAGGTGGCCGGCGGAACCGACTGCGGGATGGTCAGCCGCCAATCCCCGTCCACCCAGGTGACGGTCACCGTCCCGACCTGCATCGCGGCATCCGGGAACTTGTTGACGAGCTGGACGACGGCCGCGTCCGGCGTAAAACTGACGATTTTGTATCCGGCGAGCTGACCATGCCCGCTGTCGCTGTCCTCGTCCGGGCCGGTGTTCGGGCTCGCCTTCGCGCTCGCCTCGGCCTTCTTCCGCAGCGCGAGGTAAGCGTCCTTGCCGTCGCCCACCGTCTGCTGCTCGGTGACCTCCCGCCAGTGCGGGGCGAAGAAGTAGCGGGTGCCGATCTGCATCGCTGCCATCAGGGCGCCGGTGGGCGTGCGCGCGTAGCAGCGGGCCACGTCGCCGTCCACGACGGCAGGGCCGGCGCTCTTCGACGTCGGCAGCGCCACCGTCTCGAACAGCGACCACTCCACATCGGACGGCGCCTTGTCCGGGATGCCCTGGCCGGTGTCGGCCAGCTTCGGGCACGACCCGCCGGCCACCGCCGGAGCGGACGGCGCCGGAGCGGACGACGGGCCATGGGTCGCCGACGCGGACCCGCCCGCGCGGGCGGGCGGAGTGCTGCCGGAGTCGTCGCCGTCCGTCACGACCAGGACCGCGAGCAGGACGACCAGCACCACGAAACCCGCCGACCCGATGAACCCCACCCGCGTCCACGGGCTGGGGCCTGGGCTCTGGTTGCTGTTCTCCCCGGATGCGCCGGGATCGCTGTGGGCCATGTTGCCCCCCTTCAGGGATGTGACGGACGGTCAGATGAGGGCCCCGACGATGCCGGATGCCGTGCCGGCGATGATGCAGGCCCCCATGACCATGGCCAGTCCCTTGGCGTGCTCGCCTCCCTCCCCGTTGCGGTGCGAGAGCGCCATCTTGCCCGCGACCCCGAGGACCCCCGCGACGCAGGCGCCGCTGACCGTCCAGGCCGCCCACTTGAGGATCGTCAGCAACTTGTCCCCGAACGGTGGCTTCTCGCCGCCGCCAGGGTTGGGCACGTCGGCGAGGGTGACGGTGTGGTGGTGCAGGCTGTCCGCCGAGGCGGCAACGAGGTCATACAGGGACACCGTGATCTCCGATCAGTCGGGACAGGTCGGCGCCGAGTGCGGCGAGCTGTTTGGGCAAGGAGGCGCCCGCGCCGGCGCCGCAGCGCCACGCCTCCCACCAGGGCACATCCCAGGTACGGGGGACGCCACCGGTCACGAGGTGGTGTAGGTCGCGCAACGGGCGGGGCAGGCGCCCGGGGGTGTCCGCGACGAGGACCAGGCCCAGAAGGACGGCGCCGGGCACAGCACCGGCCGCCCACTGCCGGGCCGCTTGTTGAGCGGCCGTCAGGCCATGGAAGGACGTCCGGGCGACCAGGACGACCCGCGCGGGCGCGTGGCCGGGCAGCTGGGGCCACGCGCGGTTCGCGTCGAGCCCGCCGGGGACGGCCTGTGTCAGCATGCTGACCCCGGCACCCCCGTGGCAGCCCAGCCACCACCAGCCGGTGCCGGGGTCATGCGGCCACGGCAGGACCGGCAGGCCGCCGGACGGCGGGGGCACCGCGCCCGGTTGCGGCGCGGACGGCCCCGTCATCTCCGGCGCCACCCGCCTACCGGGGGCGGGATCAGGATGCGCTGCGGGCGCCGACGGCGAACCGGCAGATGTGGCCCACCGGTTGACCGGTCTCTCACTGGACAACGGACGTCCCCCCTTCCTCTGGCCCCCGGTTGAGCAAGAGAGTACCTAAGAGTAGTCATCTGAACACATAGGTTTGCTACGGTCGCAACCGTCGCCCGCAGTCGCAACGGCCGCTATGGGCGCTTATGAAACGGTGGGGGGTCCGGGGTGAGAACGACGTGGACGAGCCGCGACGGCAACGGTGAAGGGCGGGGCGGGCGTGCTGGAAACGTATCCCGAGGTACTGACAGCGGACGAAGTCGCCGAGGTGTGCCGGGTCGAGACCCGAGTCGTGCGACGGCTCGCCGCCGCTGGGGAGTTACCCGGGTTCAAAGTGGGCAAGGAGTGGCGTTTCCACCGCGTCGACGTGGCCACGTTCATAACCCCCGAAGGCAGGAGCAAGCCGCCGGGGTGACGGTGTGAGCGCCGCCAGCAGCGCGGCGAAGGCCGCCGGCGCCGCCGTCATCGGCATAGCCTTCCTCGGCATCGCGTTCCTCGCCGTCATCGGCGCAGCCGTCCAGGACGACGAGCGACCCGGGATCAGCCAAGTGGGCCTGTCCGGCGGGAAGCTGAACGAAAAGAACGTACCGCGCGAATACCTCCCCTGGGTCCTCAAAGCGGGGGCGATGTGCCCGGAGGCCCCACCGCCGATCATCGCCGCCCAGATCGAGGCCGAAAGCAACTGGGACCCGACAGTGACCAGCCCCGTCGGCGCCATGGGCATCTCGCAGTTCATGCCGGGCACATGGCGGGACTGGGGCGTCGACGCCGACGGCGACGGGAAGAAGGACGCGTACACGGCGGCGGACGGCATCATGTCCCAGGGCCGCTACGACTGCCACGTAGCGGAGAAGGTCAAAAGCTACGGCATCACCGGCGTGGACCCGGTCCGCATGATGCTGGGCGGGTACAACGCGGGCCCGGAGGCGGTCCG
The DNA here is from genome assembly GCF_015999245.1 of Streptomyces sp. AV19. Taxonomy (GTDB): domain Bacteria; phylum Actinomycetota; class Actinomycetes; order Streptomycetales; family Streptomycetaceae; genus Streptomyces. The sequence goes on from NZ_JAEAMR010000005.1 coordinate 42,067, forward strand.
TCTGGCCCGCGGGATCCCCCGCAACTCGGAAACCCAGGGCTACGTCCGCGACATCATGAAGCTCGCCGCCACCAAGTACACCGCCCCCGGCAGCACGACGACGGGCGGCCCTTTGCCCGCCGGCGGGGACTTCGGACAGAAGGTCATCAGTCAGGCATCCCTCGGCCTCGGCATCCCGTACGCCTGGGGCGGAGGCACCGTCAACGGGCCTAGCAGGGGCTTTGCCCAGGGCGCGGGCACAGTCGGCTTCGACTGCTCGTCGTTCGTCCAATGGGCCGTTTACCAGGCGTCCAAGGGGAAGATCACCGTCCCCCGGACCACCGAGGACCAGGCCAGGGCCGGGCAGGAGATCAAACCGGAGGACATGAGGTCGGGCGACGTGGTGGTCTTCTCCCTGCACGGCGGGGGCTACGACCACGTGGGGATCTACGTCGGGGGCACCACCATGATCCACGCACCCAAGACCGGCGATGTAGTGAAATTCGCTGATATGAGCGATCCGTACTACGGGTCGAAATCCCGGACGATCCGGAGGTACTGGTGACCCGTCACCCTCGACGAGCAGCCCTCACGGCGACCATGGCCGCCGTGCTCCTCGCAGCCGGCTGCGGATTCGGCAGCGGCAGCGACCCCAAACCGCCCGCCAGCCGTCCCGCCACCGGAACCGGGCCCTACCCGACGCCGCCGCACGCCTCACCCGCCGCCCCCCTGCCCAGCACGACGAACACCGCGACACCGAAGGGCGGCGTGCCCACCCCCGGCAGCGTGGACCAACGCGACGCCACCGCAGTCAGCCGCGCCGCCCTGACCGTCATGCTGACCTCGGACACCACCACCGACATCACCCCCCATGACGCCAACCTCCGCGCCGTACGAGCCGGATGGTGCACAGAGGACTTCGCTCGGCAGATCCGCGACACCCCGCCCCGCTCCGCCCCCGGCGCCACCTGGACGACATGGACCCGCCACCGCGCCTACACCACCGTGAACCTCCGGCCCGCCCAGGACGCCGGACGGCCTGGCGACGACGCCACCCACGCCCTGCGCCAGTGGAGCGTCACCACCACTGCCCGCGGCCGCGACGGGTGGAACGGACCGCCCGACATCGTCGCCGCGTTCGTCGAGCTCAGCCGCCCCGCCGACGGTGACCCCTGGCGCGTCGCAGGCGTCAGCCTCCAGTGAAAGCAGAACCCGCGATGACCGTTCCCGCCTGGCCGCACTACCACCTCGTCCAGCACGACGACGGCACCGTCACCATGACCGGCCCCCACAGCCTTCCGAGACCTCGGATTCGACTCACTCACCGCCATCGAACTCCGCAACGGGCTCCATACCGACACAGGGCTACGCCTCCCCTCCACCCTCGCCTTCGACCACCCCACCTCTTCCGCTCTCTCCGCACACCTGCTTCGCGAGCTGCTTGAGGACGATGGCAGTCTCGCCCCCGGCTCCGGACCGGGTCTCGCGGATGTCGAGCAACTGGAGGTGGCGCTTTCCCGGGCGACGCTCGGCGTCGCCCAGCGCGCGGTCCTGGCGAAGAGGCTGCGGGTGCTGGCTGGGCGGCTGACGGGGCCGGGGGCCGGGGGCGGTGCCCATGACCTCGGCACGGAGCTGGAAACGGCCTCGGACGAGGAGATGTTCGAGCTGATCGACAACATCGACGACATTGACAACGTTGACAACATCGACACGGAGGCTGGTGGCAGCGACGGCTCCTGACAGACGTCGGGCGACGGAAGCCAAAGCAGCATCTGGGGATAGACCGTGTGCCCTATGGGTCCGCCAGTAAGCGGCACCGGCAGAATCCGGTCCTCCGACGTCGTCATCACTGCGGCACCCACGTTGATCCCCGCGGTGATGTGGTCGGCTGCCCGCACGGGTGGGGCATGGGATGGGCGTTATCGTGGCGATCGATATGCCATACGACGACGCGCCCTTCACGACGCCATGTGCGAGCGAGAGTCCGGTTGGGGCGGACGTCGCCCCGGTGTACTGGTGGAAGACGGCTGACCCGGGTGCCACGGTGCCCGAATTTCCCGCGGGTACCGACGCCCGGGTGTTCGTGCCGTCCGGTGAGCGGTTCGGGGAACTGCGGGATCGGCTTGCCGCGCGGGGTGCGCAGGTCCGCACCGTCAAGTACTGGAGGGAGGAGGAGCTCCTCAGCAACATCGGTCCGGACGGCATGGTGGGTGAGCTATGGGCCCGTACCGGTACCGCGCTGCCCGAGGCACGCCGCCGGGGAAGGACGGTGCGACGCACCGGCCCTTCCGCCACTGTGGCCCGGTACGCCTTTGAAGCTCTGTGGGAGGCCCAGGAAGCCGGGCGCGAGATTCCGCCGTCGGAGGAGCCGAACGATCTGGTGCCCCCGTCATGGCTGCCTTTCCTGCCGTACCCGACGCTCAACCCGGCCCAGGCGCAGGCGGCTCCTCATGTGTTGCGCAGGGACGAGCACACCCTGGTCGTTGCGCCGACCGGCGCCGGCAAGACCACGATAGGCATGCTCGCGGCCCTGCGGGCCATCCTGGGCGAGGGGCGCAAAGCCGCGTGGCTGGTGCCTCAGCGGTCCCTCACCGATGAACTGGACCGTGAGCTCGAGGGGTGGCGGCGGCGCGGCTTGCGGGTGGAACGCCTCTCGGGTGAGTACAGCATCGATACGCGGCGCGTGCGGGAGGCGGATCTGTGGGTCACCACCACGGAGAAGTTCGAAGTGCTGTGCCGGACGTCTTCCCTGCGCGACCGGCTGGCCGAGGTGGGCTGCCTCATCGTGGACGAGGTGCACCTGCTGGGTGACCCGGAGCGTGGGGCTGTGCTCGAGGCAGTGCTCACCCGGGTCCGGAACGAGGCCTCGCGCATGCGGGTGGTCGGCCTCTCCGCCACCGTGTCCAACGCGGAGCAGATCGCGGGCTGGCTGGGCGCACGGCTGATACGGATCGCTTGGCGGCCCGGCCGGCTGACGTGGCAACTGCCTTCCGTACCAGCTGTTGCCGACCGGAACGCCGCTCAGGCGGCCCGGACGCGGGTGACCAACGCGATCGTGGCCGATGTGACCGGGGACGGTGGCAGTGTGCTGGTGTTCTGCGGCAGCAAGTACGGTGTGCGCAGTACGGCGCTGGCGATCGCCAACAGCCGTGGTGTGTCGACGGCGGGGGTGAGACCGGACGACCTGGAGGGTCTTCGGCGGGTGTGCGATGCGGCCGGGGTGGGGCTGCACTACAAGGGCTGGGAGTACAAACGAGATGCCGAACGGGATTTTCGTGAACGGCGGACGGACGTGCTGGTGGCCACGTCGACTGTGGCAGCCGGTGTGAACCTGCCCGCCCGTGCGGTCGTGGTGCGCGATACCCGGATCGGTATGCGGGAAGCGGACGTCGCGACCGTCCAGCAGATGTTCGGGAGGGCAGGGCGGCTTGGAACCGGTGAGAGCGCCGGCTGGGCCTTCATGATCGTGGACGAGGCCGAACTGGCGGATTGGCAACAGAGGTTGGTGGGCGGGTACACCGTGGACTCGCAGATCAGCACCAGCTTGCCGGACCACGTGCTGGCAGAGGTTGTCCAGGGCCGGATCCGTACGGTGCGGCAGGCCGAGGAATGGTGGCTGCAGACGTTCGCCCATCACCAGGGGAGCCGCAGCACCGAGTCGGTGCGCGAGGCCCTGGAGTTTCTCGTGGCTGCGGAGTACTGCCGCACGGAGAGCGAGACCGGAGGGGACACCCTCATCGCCCCGACCGAGCTGGGAGCGCTGACCACACGGGTCATGGTTCCCGCCCGGGTTGGCTACCACCTGCGTACGGCGCTGGCCCGCTGCCCGGTGCCGACTGATGCGGACGAAGCCGAAGAGACCCTCATCGGGTTGGTGAGCACCTCGGTACCGAAGCTGGCGAAGGCTGCCCTCGATGAAAATCTCAAGTCGGCGGTAGGGCTGTTGCTCCATGTCCGCGGACAGCTGGGCCGATTCGCCGATGACGGACGGATCAGTGGAGAGGAATTCCAGATTCCCTACGCCGATGGGGACCTCGCACGCGCCGCGTTGCTGACGGTCGCGAACAGCCCGACGGCCTTCCGCTCAGGGGAGCGTGACATCGTAGGCCTGCCGCGAGCGGCGATGCGTCCGGTGCTGGAGGACGCTCCTCGCTATCTGCACTGGCTCGCGTCCCAGGGATTTCTGGGCACCTTGCATCCCTGGATCGCTGTAGTGGCGGCTGACCTGAACCGACGTATCCGTTGGCGCCGTTGCGGGGCGCCCCGCGGGAGTGGGCGACTGCTGTGGATGTGTGAGCGGATGACCACGCCCCAGCATGCCGATGACGAAGTCCCGGCCATGTGGCACGCGGCTCGTGACCGGGGCCTGAGAGACCCTGACTGGCAAACCCCGACGGCCCCCAGAGGAAACCGGCTTGACGCACCGTCCTATGCGAACCTGCTCCGCGAACGTGTTGCCCAAGGCGAGCTGACAGGCCGGGATGCCCCCGCAGGGCGTCCGCAACCGGCTCGGGGGCGGGTCGTGGCTGTGTGGAGCGGTCGTGACTACCGAGCCGAAGCCGCACGGCGAGGGGGACAGCCGTACACGTTCCCGGCATCAGGGGAAGGGCTTGAGGAGCTTGAGGAGACGGGCCGGACGGGTATCGCCGTGTTCTCGTGGAGTGGTGACTACCGGGCGAACGGTTGGCTGGCGGAGTATTCCGCGGTCGGGGGCTGACCTGCGTACTCGGCGACAGCTCGGTGTGGCGCTGCGCCGGTGAGAAGCCGCCGTGCGCGAGCGGTGTGTTGACGGGTTCGGCTGTGGAGAGCTCACGTTCACGGCGTGAGGCGGCTGCGCTCCCGCTGCCGTGCCATGTCGACCTCCAGGGGCATCGTGTCCGTGCCCTGGGAAGAATCCCGTCTCCGGCCTTCGTCGCCATGAGTGAGGTATCGGGCTCTCGGTCGGCTGTTGTGGTCCGATTCGCCATGCGGGCAAATGATGGAAAGTCAGGTGTTCAGAGAGTGGCGATCGTGGTCTCGGTGGCCGGTTCTCCGGCGCGATGCTGACGAACTGCTGGGCGGGCTACCATCACAGCGCCTCTGGCCTGTGTAAACGCCGATCATTGCAGAGTTGTGGACCATCTTGACGAAGTGGTCGGCGGGGTCGGGCCGATGTGCGTTCAGCAAGGGGCCGGGGGCCTTGTGGGACTCGTCCGATCCGCGTCGGGCGTGATGGACGGCCCGTGGGGGCACCTTCCTCGCCGCTGCTGATCCTGGTTCCGGCGCACGCGATCGTACGCACCCTCATCTGCCACGGCCGGCTCACCCATCGAGACGGCGGTCAAAGGATGTCCGGGAACAGCAGAGGTCTCCTGACGTCTTCCCGATTGAGTGCAACTCCCCAGCAGCGGCTAGGCTTTGGTCGTTCTTGAGAAGGGGCACTGATGGGTACCAGGTTTATTGAGGTAGACGAATCGCGGCAAGGTGAGCCGGGTGTGCAGAAGGGAGGCAGGACATTGACGGTAGGAGACCAGTCCATCACCCAGGATACGTGGGTGAAGGTTGAAGCTTACGATGATCTCGATCCGACCGTGACCGGGGACGTCCATCTGCACACGTTCGCAGTCCCGGGTATGGAAGTGCGGGTCGGGGCCGCGAAGAATGATGAGGACGGAAGCGGCGAATTCGAAACCAGGTTGGTCCCGTCCGTCCAGTATTACCAGATCGAGCTCGGGCCCGACTCGCTGAATAAGCTCCATGACGCGCTCAAGCCCTTCATCGCGGCCGCGAAGGAATGCGAGCCGCCAAAGGGCCGCAAGGTGCGCGCCAAGTAGTCCACAATGCCCCCTCCCGCGAGGGGGCATTGATGCATATTGCAGACGGCGGGGCCTGTCTCGTCGGAACAGTCACCGGACTTTCCTCACATGCGGGGTCGCTCGACGGCCGGCTGAAGGGGCGCGCCGCAGCGTGACCTCGGTTCCCGCCCGAGATCGCGCGCGGCTGCGCCCGGGGCCGTGCTCCGGGGGTCGCCGACTCCGCCGACCGGGCGCTCGCCGGGCATCAGGCGTCCTGCGGGTACCAGCGCAGTTCCACGGTGTTGCCGTCCGGGTCCTGCACGTAGAGGGATACCGCGGTGCCCCGGGCGCCGAAGCGCTCGCCGGGGCCGTCCACCACCGTGAAGACACCGGAATCGATGACCTGCTGCCAGTCGAGCGGTTCCACGACCAGGCAGATGTGGTCGACGTTGGACCCCTCCGGCTGCCCGTCGGCGACCTTGACGAGGTCGATGATGGTGGTGGGGCTGACCCGTACGGACGGGAAGGGAACCTTGCCGGCCCGCCACTCCTCCACCCGCACCGGCTCCAGCCCCAGCGGGCCGGTGTAGAAGGCGAGCGAGCGCTCGATGTCGGCGGTGTTCAGGACGAGGTGGTCGAAGGCGATCACGCGCATGGGTGTCTCCGTGGGGTCGGGGCGCCGGGGCGCCGGTGGTGGTACGGCGGGCCGGGCCTCGCGGGCCCGGGCGGTGGCCGGTCGCTGACTGCCGTGGCCCGCCGTTGGCTTCAGCATCGCCGAACACCCATCCATCGGTCCAAGACATGTTTGTCATCCCATCCATTGTGTTTCACGATGGATGAATGGATCTTCAGCAGATGCGCTACGTCCTCGCGGTGGCGGAGACCGCGAACTTCACCCGTGCCGCCGAGCGGTGCCATGTCGTCCAGTCCGCGCTCAGTCATCAAGTCGCCCGGCTGGAGCAGGAATTGGGGGCGCGGCTGTTCGAGCGGACCAGTCGCCGGGTGCGGTTGACCATCGCGGGAGAGGCGTTCCTGCCCGCCGCCCGCCAGGCCCTGGAAGCGGCCGAGCGGGCCCGGGCGGAGGTGGCTGCGGCCACCGGCGAGGTACGGGGACGGCTGACCGTCGGATCCATCCCCACCGTGACGGCCGTCGATCTCCCGGTCGTGCTGCGGGACTACCGTCGGCGCTACCCCCGCGTGCGGATCAGCCTGCGGGCCGGCTCCAGCGAGCGGCTGGTCGAGCAGGTGCGTGAGGGCGGGCTGGACGCGGCGTTCCTCGGCGTACCGCCGGGATTCCGGCCGCAGGGCGTCCGCGACCGGGAACTCGCCCACGGGCGGCACGTCGCCGTGGTCGACCCGGGCCACCCGCTGGCGCAGGAGCACAAGGTGGACCTCCGGCAGCTCGTCGACGAGGTCTTCGTGGACTTCGCCGACGAAAGCGCCGCCCGTGCCCAGTCGGACGAGGCGTTCGCCGCGGCCGGACTGCGCCGCGAAGTCGCCTTCGAGGTGTCCGGCGTGGAGCTCATGGCCCGGATGATCCGTCAGGGACTGGGCATCGCCCTGCTTCCCGCGGCCTTCGCCGCCGAACTGCACGGCCTGCGGAGCGTGCCGGTCACCGACGGGCCGATGAGGGTGGAACGCCTCGTCTGGAGCCGGTTCACCCCGTCACCCGCGGCCTCCGCCTTCCTCGCCCTGCTGGACGCCGGCACGTCGTCCCCCGGAGCATGACCGCTCCGTCCGGACCGGTGCACCGAGGTCCGGCCGGGGCGGGCACCCGTGCGGGCCGCAGCACGTCTCCGGCGCCTGCACCACTGCCCGAGGGCCCGAGGGGGTGTGCGGTGGCTCTCCGCGACATCCACGGCGACCCGCCGGACACCCCCTGACCGTCAGGTCTCCGGGGTCTCCGGCAGGAGCGGTGGCGCGGAGAGCGGGGCGGGCACGGGGCTGAAGAGGACGGCCCGGAGGACCTTCGGGGCGAAGAACTTCGTGTTCGGGGCCGCGAGGGAGCCGACCTCCCGGAAGGCGTCGCCGACGACGGGGTTGCCGGGGACGCGCTGGATGACGCGGTTGAGGTACCAGGCGATGGGACGGTCGATCGCGCGGGGCCGCACCGCGTTGCCGGTGACGCCGGGGACGGCGCGGTCGCCCCCGGTGGAGATGTCCCACGCCTGCCGGGCGACGGCGGCCAGGGCGCGCTGCACGCGCCGCGTGGTGGGGGTGCGGCGGGGATCGTCCAGGGTGTCGCGCAGGGCGACGGCGCACAGTGCTGCCACCGACATGCCCTGCCCGTAGACGGGGTTGAAGGCGCACAGCGCCTCGCCGGTGGCGAGGAAGCCCGCCGGGCGGCGGCCCGGGAGGTCGTAGCGGCGGCGGACGTTGGCCGCCTTGCGGAAGCCGTGGATGGGGGTGAGGGGTTCGGCCTTCTCCAGCCACTCACGGATCATCGGGTGCGGGAGGCTGGCGGCGAAGTCGAGGTATCCCGCCTCGTCCGTGGGCGGTTCGTTCCCTCTGAAGCCCGACAGGAGCGCGATCCACCGGTCGCCCTCGACGGGCGCCAGGATCCCGCCGCGCGGCTGTGTGCCGTCGATCGCCATGTAGACGGCCCGGTAGGTCAGTTCACCGGTGCCCGGTCCGGCCCGGTAGAAGCGCGTGGCGTAGGCGAGGCCCGCGTCGATCGTCTCCTCGTGCGGCGGCTCGGCGCCGATCGCCCGCAGCCAGGCGGGGGCCCGCGAGGAGCGGCCGGAGGCGTCGAGGACCAGGTCGGCGGTGAGCGTGCGGGTCTCCTGGCCGGCGCCGCGGGCCCGGACCTGCACGCCGCGTATGCGCGCGGCGTCACCGACGAGGCCGGTCACCTCGGTGCCCTCCAGGACGGTGATCCTGGGGTCGGCGAGAACGCGGCGGCGGACCAGCCAGTCGGCCAACGGGCGGGAGCCGGTGAGGACATGGGTGCTGGCGGGAGTGCGCCGGATCCAGCCGTTCTCGTGCCGCTGCAGGATGTCGGTGGGCATGCCGAGGCGTGGGGCGCCGTGCTCGAGCAGTTCCTCCGGCAGGCCGGGCAGCAGTTCCTCCAGCGCGTCCGCCCCGCCCTTGAGAAAGAGGTGGGCGTGCCGGTCCTGGGGCACGCCGGGGCGGTGCTCGGGGCCGTCGGGGTAGCGGTCGCGCTCGACGACGGTCACGGAGCCCGCGTGGTCCTTGAGGACGTGGGCCGCCAGAAGCCCGGCGAGGCTTCCTCCGATGACGACCACGTGCCGCTTCGCTCGGTCGGATTCCTGGGCGCGCTCGGCGCGCGGCGAACCGATTCCCATGGGTCGATCCTCTCTCCGGCCCGCCTCCCCCCTGGTGGCGGTCCCTGTTGCCGGACGCGATCACCTTACGGATTGATCACTAACTTCCACGGGGCAGGTGGTTTCCTTGTCAGGTCCGGGGGACGATGACACCGAAATCCGAACTCGTCCTTCCATCTCCGCCCGAAGGCACAGGGATCGGTGCAGCAGAGCGCGGCCGAATCGGTCAGCAGGGGGAGTTGACGTCCCAGGGCGTGCAGGAGCAGTCGACGGCCGTCCAGTCGAACGCACGCTCGTCCGGTCCCCTCAGGCGGGAGGCTGCGGGATTTGGCGGCCGGACGACTTGGTCCGCTGCCGGGCCTGGAGCCCCGCGCAGAACGGGAGTTCAGGGCAGGGGGCGGAACGAGCGCAGGACAGGCTCGCCGAACAGGTCCACCACAGGCCCGTCGATCCGGAAGCGTTCGAGATTCACCAGGTGGTACTGGACTCCGAACCACAGCGGAAACAGAGGGAGTTCGGCACAGATTCTGGCCTCGGCCTCGTGGTAGAGGGAACGCCGTTCTTCGGCGTCGGCGGTGGCGCGGGCCTTGTCGATGAGGCCGTCCACGTCCGCGTTGCGGGGGAGGCCAGGCCGACGGGACGGCCGCGTCCGTCCTCCAGCGTGATGTGGCGCAGCAGGCCGCCCGAGGACGCCTCGCAGTAGCGCAGCCACGCGGGCGAGTCGTACAGCGTTCCCGAGGCGAAGAGCGGTGCGAGCGCGTCCCGCGGAAGGTCGTCCACGCTGTGGTGGACCCGAGTGGTGAACGGGCCTGCCGAGGTCATGGGAGCATCAGCCTTCCGGAGAGCAGGGGCGTGACTTCGCCGCCCAGCAGCACCGCGCCGTCGTCCTGGACGCGCAGCAGCAGATGGCCTTGCCGGGCGGGATCCCGGGGTCCCTGGCAGACGCGCACGTCACCACGGAATCCGTCCAGCGCCGCCAGCGCTCCGAGGCCCAGAACGGCCCCTCCGGTCGCGTTGTCCTCCGCGCCCGACAGGGACGTGGTGAAGACCCGCACGCGCCACTCACCGGCGCTGTCGGGCGCGGACAGCACCAGACCGCTGGTCCGTGTCCTGGCGCACAGCTCCAGGACGGCCTCCGCCTCGACCGTGGCGGCCATGAGCTGAGCGGCGTCCGCGCAACGCAGATGGAGCCGGCTGCGGGACTGACGGGTGATCACCGGCGGTGCCGAGTCCGCCGGGTCCGCGCGGACGAAGTCCGGCCAGCCGGCCTCCTCCAGCTCCAGCGCTCCGGCGTCCTCGTGCCGGGCCCAGGTGACCGGCCCCTCGCGGTGCACCACCAACTGCTCGCCGCGCTCGTGCCGTACGCGCCACGGCGCGCGGTCCGGTGCGTCCAGGGCGGTCAGTACGGCGAGCGACGTCTGCAGGCACTGCGCGAGCTCCTCGACGGGCGAGAAGGTGCGCAGCACCACGTCGCCGTCGGCGGCCGCGGTGACGAACGCCGTGTCCGGGACGCCCAGCAGCGCGGCGGCGGCCGCCGGGTCGGTGACGGGCTGCCCGGGCGGCACCACCACGGTGTGGTTGCCGCCCGTCGCTCCGCGTCCGAAGACCCGGCCCCGCCACGTCGCCCCGTGCGCCGTGCCGGCGGACCGGTCGTCCCTCCCGTGGGTCACCGGTCGCTCCCCGTGGAGTCCGCTTCCGCCGTCAGGGCCTCGCCCAGAACGGAGACGGAACGCAGCAGTTCGTCCTCGGGGATCGTCAGCGGCGGTGTCCACTTGACGACCGCGCCGTCCGTGCCGCCCCGCAGGGCGATCACGCCGAGGTCCCGCATCCGGCGGACCACGGACCGGGTGAAGGCCGCGCGGTCGCCGCCCGGTGCCGCCGCGATCCGGACCCCGGTCATGAGACCGCGGCCGATCGTCTCCAGGCGTACGCCCGGTACGGCGAGTTCGGTCACGGCCCGCACCAGGACGTCACCCAACCCGGCCGCGCGCTGCGGCAGTTGCTCGCCGAGCAGCGTGTCGACGGTCACCGAACCCGCGGCGCGGCGACGGGGTTCGCGGAGAACGTGCTGGTCTGGCGCAGCGGCGGGACGGCCGCCAGCAGCTCGCGGGGGCCGGCGGCCAGTGAGACCGGGAGTCCGCCGCCCAGTGCCTTGCCCAGGACGGCGAGGTCCGGCACCCACGTCCTCGTACCGGAAGCCGACTCCTCGGCCGCCCGCAGGACACCGGCGTACGGCAGGGCGTCCATGCTGCCGCGGGGGTCGCCGTCCGTGCGGTCGAGCAGGAGACGCCCGGGCGGACGGACGGGCCGAGGTGCAGGAGGTGTGGGAGCAACGTGCCTGTGATGCCGGGCAGTTGCAGTCACTCGGCGAGCTTCCTCATCTGAGCCGGCGGGCTTCCCCGTTCGGGAAGGAACGCCGGTCAAGCCGCCGGTGACCTCGACACCGTTCTCCCGCAAACGCTTCCTGAGGCGCCATGGAAGCGCGTGGGCGTACGTCACGATCGGCACGGGAAGAAGCAGTGTGAAGGTGACCAGAAGAATCAGCGCCAACGTGGACTCCCTCCCCGTCCGTACGCCCGATCATATCGGTGTGCTTGTTGACGATCTACGCTGCCGGGCCAACAAGTCACCCCGTGGTGGAGGCGGTTGAGGAACACGTGGGGAATTGCACGCATGATGGGGGCAGTTGACGCCGACGCCGCACCCCGCATCTCGGTTCTGCCCAGGTTGCCGGCCGTCGCGAATGTCCCAGCTCGACAGGGTGCCATGCGGACCACGGCGGGTGGCATCCGGTGATGTCCGGACGGGAAATGCTGTCGGCTCTGCCGGTGCCGGGGAACTCACCCTCCCGGGCCGGGGGTGCCGAGCCGTTCGAACACGATGTGCGCCTCGGCCAGGCACGCCTGGCCGCGGTCGTGCTGGCCGAGATCGAGAAGCGCGTGGCCGAGGGCTGTGAGTGCGTTGGCCCGGCGGTGTTCCAGGCCGACCTCCTTGGCGATGACCAGCGCCTGTTCGGCCGCTTCCACCGCCTGGGACGGGTGTCCGGCGGCGCGGCAGGACTCGGCCAGGCCCACCAGCACGCCCGGCATCCGGTCCCAGGACTCCAGCGCGCGCAGGACCGCCAGGCAGTCGCGGTAGGCCTCGCACGCCGGCCCGAACCGGCCGAGGCCGTGCAGTGCCGTCGCCCGGGCGTAGATCATGTGGATCTGGCCGACGCGGTCCCCGAGGTCCTGGAACGTCGCCAGGCTCCGCTCGGCCCGGTGCCGCGCCGACTCCAGTCGTCCGATGGCCACGTCGGCCAGCGCCGCCATTCCCTCGACGAACGCGCGTGAGGACCGGTTGTCCAGTTCGGCGGCCCGCGTGGCGGCCTCGTCGCACCAGGCCACGACTTCCTCGTCGCTGTGGTGGCGGATGCCGGTCAGGGCGAGCGCGGAGAGTGCGGGGGCCAACAGGGCGGCTTGCCCGGTCCGTCGGCACAGTGCGATCACCCGCTCGGCCTCGGCCCGGGCCTGCCGGGTGCGCAGCATCTCCCGCAGCGCCCACACCAGCGTGTAGCGGGCGTACGCCTCGCTGCGCGGCAGGCCCGCGGCGCGCGCGGCCTCGGCGACGCGTCCGGCCAACTCGCACAACTCCGGCACCGCCATGCCCAGATCGATCAGCTGGATCAGCACCAGCGTCAGATCCGCCAGGACCATCACCGGCCCGTCGGGATCCCGGGAGGCCTGCGCGGCCACGGCCAGTACGGCGGTGATCTCCTGCCCGGCCCAGCGCAGGCCCTCGGACAGGCTGTCGAACTTCGGCTCGGCAACCCTCGGCGTCACCAGGTCGGGGAAGGGGTAGCCGGGCCGGACCACCCGGTACAGGTCGGCCACCGTTACCAGGTAATGCCGCAGCAGCCGCTCCAGGGCGGCTCGTTCGGCGACGGGGCCTTGCTCCTCGCGAAGCAGCTGGCGCGCGAACAGCCGCAGCAGGTCGTGGTAGTGGTAGCGGCCGGGGTGCGGGCAGGACAGCAGTCCCAGGTCGGTCAGCGACTCGGCCAGCCGCTCGGCCTCCTGCTCCGGCAGTTCCAGCAGCGCCGCGGCGGCCGCCGACGACACCCCCGGTCCGTCGGGCAGGGCCAGCAGCCGGAACGCGCGTGCGGTCTCGGTGTCGAGTTGGTCGTAGCTGAGCCGGAACGACGCGGCGACCGCCAGCTCGCCGGTCGCCAGCTCGGCCAGGCGGCGGCGCTCGGAGGCCAGCCGTTCGGCCATGTGCGACAACCGCCAGGCCGGGCGGGCGGCCAGCCGGGATGCCGCGGTCCGCACCGCCAGCGGCAGGAACCCGCAGGCCTCCGCCACCTGCCGGGCCGCGTCGGGTTCGGCGGCCACGCGCGGCTCCCCGGCGATCGCGGCGACCAGCCGCACCGTCTCCTCGCACGACAGCGGCTCCAGGCCCACCAGCCGCGACATCGGCATGCCCGTCAGCCACACCCGGCTGGTCACCAGCACCGCGCAGGACGGACTGCCGGGCTGCAGCGGACCGACCTGGGCGGCGTCGCGGGCGTCGTCCAGCAGCACCAGCACCCGCAGGTTCGCCAGCCGCGACCGGAACAGGGCCGCCCGCTCCGTGGTCTCCCGGGGGATCGCGGCGTCGGCCACGCCCAGCGCGCCGAGGAAGGCGGCGAGGACGTCGGCGGGGTCGGCGGGGAGGCCGCCGGCCCCGCGCAGGTTGACGTACAGCTGTCCGTCGGGGAACCGGTCGCGCACGGCGTGGGCGACATGCACGGCGAGCGTGGACTTGCCCACCCCGCCCATGCCCGACACCCCCACCAACGGCATGGCCGGGCCACCGGAGGCCAGGTCGGCGCACAGGTCCCGCACGAGGTCTTCACGACCGGTGAAGTCGGCGATGTCGGCGGGCAGTTGCGCCGGAGGGAACGAGGCCGAACCGGCCTGCCCGGCCGGTGCGTCCGGCACCGCCGCGGACGGCGCGGCCAGGTGCGGATCGCCCCGCAATATCCCCTGATGAAGCTCGCGCAGACGCGGCCCCGGACCGATCCCCAGCTCCTCGGCGAACACACGGTGGGCGTCGGCGAACACGCCCAGGGCCTCGGCCTGTCGTCCACTGCGGTAAAGCGCCAGCATCAGCAGCTCCCGCAACGGCTCCAGCAGCGGATGCTGGTTGACCCACATGGTCAGCTCACCGATGGCACCGGCGTGCCGCCCCACCTCCAGCTCCGTCTCGAGCCACGCCTGGACGGCGAGCAGCCGCCGTTCGCCGAGCCGGGCCCGCTGCGCCTGCGCGTACGGCCCGGGAAGTCCCGCCAGCGGGTCGCCCTTCCACAGCTCGCACGCCTCCCGCAGCAGCTCGGCCGCACCGGCCGCGTCACCTCCGGCGCGGGCCCGCTCCGCCGCCGTGACCCGTTCCTCGAACACCTCGACGTCCAGGCATCCCGCGGGCAGCCGCAGCTCGTAGCCGTTGCCCGCCGACACCAGAACCGTCGGGCGCGTCCGGTCGGCCTCCAGCACGCGCCGCAGTCGTGAGGCGTAGGTGCGCAGCACCGCCACGGCCTGGGCCGGCGGGTCCTCCCACAAGGCATCGAGGAGTTCATCGATCGAGACGGCCCGGCCCGCACGCAGTGCCAGGACCGCCAGCACCGCCCGCTGCTGGGGGGAGCCGAGGTCCAGCTCGGTCTCCCCGCGCCGGGCGTACACCGGTCCGAGGACGCACAAGCGCAGCCGCTCCGCGCTGCCCGCGATCGGCGCGTCGAAGGACTTGCTGATGTTGATCACCGTTGTGTGAGAGTGCGACCGGACAGGTCTCGGACAGGTCTCGGACAGGTCTTCGGGGGCGGCCGAGAGCTCAGAGCTTACAACGGCACGGAAGCCGTGGACAGAAGCCCCCAACAGGTTGGGGACGGGGCCGAACAGGCGGGTGGAGACGGCCGGTTTGCGGCGATGGATGGCAGGGGCAACCTTCGCGCCGGATGGGCAAGTCCCGTCGGCCCGGGCTGCCGACGTGACAGTCCCGGTCCGGAGAACAGGGCGTATATCGGCCGTATAGGGAAGGTACAACTTCCGTCCAACGGTCCCGGATACCTTCATTCTCATCGCGCTGGTTCGCCGATGCGACTGCCGCTGAAAACAGCCGGAGAAGGGATGGGAATCGCAGGCCAAGTCCTTTTTCTTCCACGAAGAACTTCTGGCGGTAACAACGCCGAGCGGAACCGTCGCGGGTGGCCACCCTCCTGGCTTTCCCCGCTCGCACGCGTTACCGCGTCATCGGCGCTCGAGCCCCGCTTCGACGCCGGAGCGACCCGGTGCGGCCGGCAACTGCCCGGCGGCGCCGAGCTCCTCGCCGTCGTGATCACGGAGCCGTTGCTCCTCGCGGCCGCCACGGCACGGTTCCGCCGACGCGACCGACCCGGCTCCCGCCACACGACCTACCCGGCTCACCCGGCCCACCACCCGGCCTTGCCGACCACCGTTGCCCCGCAGTGGAGACACCACAGCCATGACCATCCGCGACATCACCCGCACGGAAGCACACCGGCGCAGTGCCCTGCTCCACGTCCACGACTACGAGGTCGAACTCGACCTGTCCCGGGCGTACGACCGCGCGGCAGCCGACTTCACCACGCACACCACCATCCGCTTCCGCGCACAGGCCGGCGCCAGGACATTCGTCGACCTGGTGGCATCGCGGGTCCACGGCATCGAACTCAACGGCAACGCGCTCGATCCCGCCGCCTGTTACACCGGTGCCCGCATCCTGCTCGCCGACCTCGGCGACGACAACGAGCTGCGCGTCACGGCCGATTGTTCCTACGCCGGCCCGGGCGAAGGACTCCAGCGCAGCTTCGACGTGGACGGATCGGTCCACCTCCACACCCAGTTCGAGGTGTGCGCGGCCCGCCGCGTCTTCGCCGTCTTCGACCAGCCGGACCTGAAGGCGCCGCTGCGCCTCACCGTCACCGCACCGAACCACTGGGAAGTCTTCTCCAACTCCCCGACCCCGAGCCCCCACCCGGTCGACGCGTCGACGGCCCGCTGGCGCTTCCCCGCCACGCCGCCGCTGCCGTCGTACGTCATGGCACTGGTCGCGGGCCCCTTCCAGGTGCACCGATCGCAGGTCACCCTGCGGGGCCGGTCGATACCGCTCGCCGTCGCGGCGCGTCCCTCCCGCCTCGACGCGTCCGACGCGGAGGAGATCCTCGACGTGACCCGGCGGGGCATCGAGTACTTCTCCACGGCGTTCGGGCAGGACTACCCGTTCGCCAAGCACGACCAGATCGTCGTACCCGATCTCGTCCCCACCGCGATGGAGAACGCCGGCTGCGTGACCCTGAGCGAAGACCTGCTGTCCCGCTCGAAGGCGGCCGAAGCCCTCCGCGAACGCCGCGTCGAGACGGTCCTCCACGAACTCGCGCACATGTGGTTCGGAAACCTGGTGACCATCAAGTGGTGGGACGACCTGTGGCTGAAGGAGGCGTTCGCCACCTACTGGGCCGTCACCGCCCGGGCCGGGACGACCGGCCGCCGCCCCGCCTGGGCCACCTTCGCCAACGGCAAGAAGGCCGCGGCTTACCAGCAGGACGAACTCCCCACGGCGCGACCGGTCTCCGCCGCCGTCCCCGACACCGCACGGGCCGCGACCACCTTCGACGGCATCTCCTACGCCAAGGGCGCCGCCGTGCTCCGGCAACTGGCCGCCTCCATCGGACCCGAGGAGTTCCACGCGGGCATCCGGCGGTACTTCACCAGGCACCGCTGGGGCAACGCCGGCCTCGACGACTTCCTGGCCGCGATGTCGCACGGCCGCACGGACAACCTCGAGGAATGGTCGGCGCAGTGGTTCGAGACGCCGGGACACACGGTCCTGCGCGCCGATTTCGACCTCGATCCCGGCCTCGACGGGGACGGCCGGTACACCCGCTTCGCCATCCGCCAGGAGTCCGGCACCGTCCCCACACCCTTGCGCGACCACCGCCTCGCCATCGGCTGTTACGACATGGTCGACGGCCACCTGGTGCGAACCGGCCGCCTCGAAACCACCGTCACCGGCTCACGAACCGAGATACCCGGCATGCGCGGCAGGCGGCAGCCGGATCTCCTCCTGCTCAACGACGACGACCTGACCTACGCCCAGGGCCGGTTCGACGACCGGTCACTGACCACGCTGCGGCAGCACATCGGCGACCTGCCCGACCCGCTGGCCAGGGCCCTGTGCTGGGGAACCTGCTGGAACATGGCCTACAACGCCGAGTTCCCGGCCCGCGAATACGTACGGCTCGCACTCTCGGCGATCGACCGCGAACCGGACACGGGCATGCGCGAGCCGCTCCGACTCCGGGTCGCCGCCGCGGTGGAACGCCTCGTCCACCCGGACTGGCGCCCGGCCGGCCGACGGCTCCTGGCCGACACCGCCCACCGCCTGGCACTCGCCACGGACGCCGGATCCGACCACCAGCTCGGCTGGGTCCGCACCCTGGCCGACACCGCGGCCACCGGCGAACAGCTCACCTTCCTCTCCGACCTCCTCCACGGCATCCGGACGCTCCCCGAACTGGTCCTGGACGCGGGACTGCGCTGGACGCTGCTCCGCGCCCTGGTCGTCAACGGGCACGCCGGCGCGGCCGAGATCCAGGACGAGCTGCGCCGCGACCAGACCCGCCAACTCCAGGCCCTGCGCACACGGGCGGCCCAGCCGGCCGCGGCGGCGAAGGAGGCGACCTGGCGGCGGCTGGTCGGCGACGACGAACTCACCCTTCCCGTGGTGACCGCTCTCGTCGGCGGCTTCCAGACGATTCCCGTCGGCAGGCACGACCTGCTGGACGGCTACGCGGCCCGCTACTTCGACGTCATCGGCGAATTGTGGGACAGACACCCGTACGGCGTCGCGCGCCAGATCGCCCATGGGCTCTACCCGAGGCTGCTCGTCGGCCGGCCGGTACTGGACCTCACCGAACGCTTCCTCGACCGCCCCGGCGTGGCTCCCGGCCTCCGCAAGATCGTCAGCAATGCGGGCGAGACCATGATCCGCTGTCTCAACGCCCAGGCGACGGACGCCCGTTCATCGGACACGACCCTTCCGGCGGCCATGGCTTCCGCGGCCGCGGCCACTGTGTAGCCGCACATCTCACCAAGCGGACGCAGCGTGTGGACGGTGACCCGCAGCTCATCCACCGTGTCGTCCACCTGGCCGACCTCACCGCGGGCACCGACGTCCGCTGCGCCATGGGCGTTCCCGACCCCCACTCCCTGGTGGGCCGGTTCGTACCGGACGCGGATCCGCATGTTCCCTCCCAGGGGCTCACGGCTGTCCATGACCGGGGGCGCGACGCGGGGAGGCCGGCTCAGAGTGCCCGCTCCTCCTCCGCAGGTGGGATCGGAAGCGATCACCGTTGAGAAGACCTCAGTGGCTGACCACGCCGTCGTCCTCGGAAGCGGGTCGGCCATCGGCCCCGGAACGGGTGGTCTCCCCAGCCGGGCCTCGATCGTGGTTCGGCTCCTGCACCGGCCCCGCGGGCTTTCCGGCAGGACGCATGGCCATCACCAGTACAGCTGCTCCGGAGAGTGCGATGAGCATGATCCATACCGCGCCGACGTGCATCGCGTGAATGAACGCGTCATCGGCAGCGTGCGCAAGAGCGGGCCGGTGGGTCGCGGTGGCGACATGCCGGGCCTGTTCGGCGGAAACTCGCGCCCGGTCCTGCACCGGCCCGGGCACACCGCTCAGCGAGGGTTCGATCGCGCGCCGGTACACGATCGACATGATCGTGCCGCCAACCGCGATCCCGATCACGCTGCCGGTCTGTCGCACGGTGTTGGTGACGGCCGACCCGGCACCGGCCCGGTCCAGCGGCAGGGAGCCGATCAACGCTGCCGTCACCGGGCCGAGAACCATGCCGATCGAGAGGCCCTGGACCAACAACAGGATCTCGATCCAGAGGAGTGGGGTCTGAAGTCCGAACAACCCGTACGCGCCCATGGTCAGCGCCGCCACGGTGAGCGCCGGTGCAGTGATGGGGCGCAGCGACCAGCGGTGAACCAGACGCGCGCCGAGGGGCGCCCCCAGGATCGCACCGAGCGCGGTAGGGAGGCCGGCCAAGCCCGCCTCCATCGGCGAAAAGCCGCGTGCGCCCTGCAGGTAGAAGGCGTTGTAGAAGGTGACGGCGGCGATGGCGAAGAGGAGCAATCCGAGCGCTGCGTTGCCGCCACCGAATGTACGTTGCGCGAGCAGCCGGGGATCGAAGCTGGGTGCCTTGATCCGCAGTTCGACGAGTACGAAAGCGGCCAGCAGGACCAGTCCGACGGCGATCGGCGCCCAGACATCCGTACGGCTCCAGACGGCCACCTGCCCCGCATGGATCAGCCCGTAGGCCAATGCCGCGAGCCCGCTGATCGACAGCAACATCCCGGCCGGGTCCAGCGGCCGCGGGACGGGGCTGCGGAAATTCGGGACCAGCATGGCGATCCCGGCCAGCGCCAGTACCACGACCGGGACATTGACCAGAAAGACCGAGCCCCACCAGAAATGGTCGAGAAGCAATCCTGCCAATACCGGGCCTGCGGCCATTCCGACACCGGCGGATGTCGAGGAAATGGCGATCGCGGTTGCCCGCGCGGGGCCGGTGAAGGTCCACATGAGGATGGCCAAGTTGGCGGGCATGATCAGCGCGCTGCCCACTCCCATCGCGGCTCGGGCGGCAATCAGCTGGCCTGCGCCGCTTGCGTACGCCGCCCACACCGAGGCCCCGGCGAAGATCACCAATCCGGTTGCGAGCACGGTCCGGTGGCCGAAGCGATCACCCAGTGCGCCTGCGGTGAACATCAAGGTGGCGAAGGCCAGAGTGTACGAGCCTGTGGCCCATTGAAGCTCGGCCGGGCCGGCATCCAGCCCACGGTCCGGGTCCGCGAGGGTCTCCAGGGCGGTACTCAGGACGGTGTTGTCCAGCCAGATCAGCAGCGAGCACAACATGAGAACGGCAAGGATCAACTGCTGCCTGGACTTCGGCAACGTTGGGGACGTGGTCATGAATACCTTCGGGTGCGATCGGTGAAAACCTGACGCGACTGGACCGTAGGCAATCGTCGCACCTCTGTCAATTCCTGAGTGTCAGTCAACTGACCGCTGTTCCAGGAGAGTTGTGAGGGCATATTGCCGCGCCACTGTCAATTCTTGAACGCCCATGAACAATTCCGCTTTTGGTGAGTCGCCGGGGGCATATCTCCACGGCTCTGTCAAATTTTGAGCTTGTTTTTCACCTCGATCGTTCATGAGCCTTGTCGGTTCGCTGACGAGGGGTGTGTTGGAGTGGTGCGGCCCAGGGCGCGTATCGGGCCGTGATCAATGGGTAGTTCGGGTGAGGCCTTGTCGGCGGCCGGCGTCTGGTGCCTGGTGTCGTACCCCACGGCTATGGTCCGGGCTATGACCGATGACCAGATACGGGCTGAACAGACCCTCATCGCCTGGGCGCGGATCGAGAGGTGGCTGAAGGAGCATGCCCCCCGCACCTTCCAGCGGTTGCCCGCGCCCGCGACGGAGGGCGAGCTCCGCTCGCTGGAGCAGGAGCTCGACTTGACGGTCCCGGCCGACGTGCGCGCCTTCTACCTGATGCGCAACGGCACCGGACCCGCCTCGGATTTCGACTGGCCCACGTCCCATGACGCCCCCGAGCCGACCGGGTACTTCCTGCCCGACGGTGAGGGGATCGGCCCCCTGGAGAACCTGGGCACGTGGTTCGAGGGCCCGGTCGCGGCCGAGCGCCTGGACGACCAGCCAGGGCAGCGGTACCTACCTCTCACCACCATCGACCCGGACGGCTTCTACGGCACCTTCGTCGACTGCACCCCCGGCCGGGGGCACGGACTGCTCGGCAGCTACGCCGAGGCCGAATTCCCGAACCTGGGGGAGGCGACGTTCGCCACCTACCTGGCCGAGGTCGCCGACGCGCTGTGCGAGGGGCGGGGCTTCGGGGACGACACTGCGCCGCGCGTGATCGACGGACGCCTCGACTGGCGGTAGGCGGGTTGATCGCCTGGAGCCGGGCGATCCACCGCAAGCCCGCCGTGCCCGTACCGGACGAGCCCACCAGCGAGATGGACGCCCGCGGCGAGCACTTGATCTTCCAGGCCATGAAAGCCGCGGCCGCCGACCGAATCTCCATCGTCGGCACGCACCGGTCGGAGAACACAAAGATCGCGGACCGGATCGTCGTCATGGAACACAGCCGGATCACGGAAGCAGAAAACATTCAACCAACTCGCCACATCCACCAGGCCGTTGCTCTACGAATTGTCCCAGGACCGACAGAGGGAACGCACATTGACCACCCCACCACGACAAGCAAGAAGGAGGGACTGCCGTTGACGGAAGCCGTGAGCATGTCCCCGGCCTCGGCCGGGCTGCCGGTCTTCGAGTACGACGACTACCGCAAAGCGATCAGCGACCAGATCACCCTGCGGCACATGGCCCGACGGCTGCCGTCCACCCTGGCCCGCGCGTTCCGGCTGGGATGGACCGTGGACCGGGCCGCCGTGGTGTGGATGGTCGGATTCCAGGTCGTGGCGGCGGGATCGGCTGCCGCGGGGGTCGCCGCGATCTCGGCCGCACTCGGGCGCCTCCTCGCCCCCGGCGTGGTGCCCGACCGCATCCAGGCCGCCGTTCCGGCCATCCTCGTGGGGACGGCCATCGCCGGGTTCCGGGCGCTGGCCGGCCTCGCTTCGCGGGCGGCGGCGGCCCGGCTCGTACCGAAGGCCGCTCGTGAAGCGGACATGCAGCTGATCGAGGCGTGCCTGCGGATCGAGTACGACTCCTACGACCGGCCCAACTTCCGCACCGACTTCGAAGGAGCGGAACGGGGTTCGGACCACGTGGACATGGACGCCGACTCGGCGTGGGAGCACGTCGCCCTGGTGCCACAGGAATGGGCGCGCTGGCCCTTCCACGCCCGGGAGAACGTCACCCTCGGCCGCGTCCTCCCCGAGGGCGACAAAGCCGTATGGAACGCCGCACGCCGTTCCGGAGCCCAAGAAGTCATCGAATCCCTGCCCAAGGGCCTGGACCAGCTCCTGGGCAAAGAGCTGTGGTCCGGGCACGGCCTCTCGGGCGGACAGCGGCAGCGCATCGCCATCGCCCGCGCCTTCTACCGGCCCGCCGGCCTCTTCGTCCTCGACGAGCCCACCAGCGCACTCGACGCCCGTGCCGAGCACCACATCTTCCGCGAGCTGCGCGAGCAGGCCTCCGACCGGTGCACCGTGCTGGTCACTCACCGGATCGAGAACACCCGTTTCGCGGACCGCATCGTCGTCATGAACAAGGGTCGCATCGAACAGATGGGCACGTACGACGAGTTGGTGGCCGTACCCGGGCTGTTCTCCGAACTCCACGCACTCAGCCAAGATCGATGATCGAGGGGAGAACCGACCCGTGGACCCCGACTGGGACACCGTCGCGCGCCTGACCGAACGGCTCGACCGGCACAGCCGGCACGACGGCGACATGCGGCGTGTCCTGCAGATCCTGAAGATCGGCGAAGAGGCCGGCGAGGCCGCCGAGGCCGTCATCGGCGCCATGGGGCAGAACCCGCGCAAGGGCTTCTCCCACACCTGGGCCGATGTACAGGCGGAAGTGTGCGACGTGATCATCACGGCCATGGTCGCGTTGCAGCGGCTCACCCCGGACGCCCGTACCGCCTTCGCCGAGCACCTGGACCGCGTCGCGAAGCGCGACCTCACCGAAGACGAAGGGAGCGGACGTTGACGAACGTGTGGCTGCCGCCGCAGGAGTACAGCGCGGGCCTGCCGAAGGCCACGATGTACGGATCGCTGTTCTTCACCGACACCGCCGAACGCCCCCTGCAACTGCTCTCGTCCGTCGTCGCCGGGGTGTGGCAGTTCCCCGGCGGCAACACCGACGAGGGCGAATCCCCGTGGGGGACGGCGGTACGCGAGTGCCGTGAGGAGACCGGGATCGACTTCACCGGCCCGCCGCGGCTGCTGGCCGTCCACTTCATGCCGCCGGTCGGAGGCTGGGTGGCGTGCCGGACCGGGTTCATCTTCGACGGCGGCGTCCTCACAGACGAGCAGTTCGCGGCGATCCGGCTCGATCCGGACGAGCACGTCGAGTGGCAGGTGCGGACGGTGGGGGACTGGGAGCGGGAGTGCGATCCGTTGACGTTCCGGCGTCTGGCGGCGGTCATGGCCGCGCGGCGGAGCGGGGGAGCGGCCTACTTCGAGACAGAGGACTGGACTTGAGCCGGTCCGAAGGGGAAGTTCCTCCTCGGGGGAACTTCCCCCGGTTGTCGAATCGTGGTGCAGGACCGGTTTGGCCTGACGTTCGGACCGCAGTGACTATGGGTTCATGCGCTCCGTACTGGCCGGGCATCCTGTCGTTCAACTCCGAGTCCCATCCGCACTGGAAGACTGGTGAGGTCCTGCCGAGGGGCCGCCCGGCCGGCGGCCCGACAGCCCCTCGCAAGATTTCAGCAGTCTTCCGGAGTCTTCCGGACGGCGTGGTTCAGTGGCACAGGGCCGTGTCCACGACCTTCTCCACCCGTCTTACGTCCGCCTCGACGCCCGGCAGTCTGGTCACCGCGACGTTGGCCGCGCGGCCGTCCTCGGTGACGCCGCCCCGGGTCTCGTAGCCGTCGATGTCGCCGCCGTGGCCCCAGGAGACGCCGCCGCACGACAGCGGCATGCTCGCGATCCCCAGGCCGTAGCGGGCGCCGGGGCCCAGGTATTCGGCGGGGACGGTGGTGCGCATCTGGTCGAGCTGGGCCTTCGGCAGGAGGCGGCCGGACAGGAGCGCGCCGAAGAACCGGTTGAGGTCGGAGTTGGTGGAGAGCATCTGGCCTGCCGCCCAGGCCCAGGAGGGGTCCATTTCCGTGAAGTCGCGCAGCGGCGTGCCTTCCGGGCCTTTGACGTAGCCCTTGGGGTGAGGTTCCCGGATCGTCTTGTCGCCGGGGGCTGGGAAGTAGGTGTGGCGCAGGCCGATGCGTTGAATGATGCGCCGGTCGATCTCCTCGGCGAGGGGGCGGCCGGTGACCTTCTGGATGATCAGGCCGGCCAGCAGGTAGTTGGTGTTGCTGTACTCCCACTTCGTGCCGGGGGCGAAGTGGGCCTTGTGCTTCAGGGCGAGGTCGAGGATGTCGCGGGGTTCGAAGTACCGGTGCTGAATGGCGGGGAAGTCGAGATAGTCGGTGTAGTTGGGCAGTCCGCTGGTGTGCTGGAGGAGCCGGCGTACGGTGATGCGGCGGCCGTCG
>NZ_JAEAMR010000005.1:66447-115061 GCF_015999245.1 Streptomyces sp. AV19
CCGACGCCTACGACGGCCTGGAGCAGCGCATCGCCGACCTCCAGGAGAAGGAGGAACTGGACGCGATCCGCCCGGACCTCGACGGCAACGAGATCATGCAGATCCTGGAGATCGGCCCCGGCCCCCAGGTCGGCCAGGCCTACCGGCACATGCTCGAACTCCGCCTGGAGAACGGCCCGATGGAGCAGGACGAGGCCGTCACCGAACTGAAGCACTGGTGGGCAGCCCAGCAGGGCGATGAGGACAGTACGGGTCAAGGGTGAATCTACGAACAGGCCGAGAGGCCGGTTCGTGCCCCAAGGACGGCTACAGCACCGCCGTGCCGGTGCCCGCGCTATACAGGAGTTGGGATCGCGCCACGATGACCGATAGTTTTGATTTCCCCCGCTCCCTCCGTCAGGCGCAGCTCGAACTGCACCAGGTACGCGCCGACCTCGCCGCGCTCGCCCTCACGCTGCCGTGGTCAGCCGAGCCAATGCCCGCCTGGAGCACCCCGTCCGGGCACTGGCGCCCCAGCAGCCGGCCCGAGAGTCCGGGCTGGACCGAGGAAGAACAGCAACAGGTCAATGCCCTTCGAGACCGAGCACGGGAGTTGTCGATCACCATCAGCACGCACCCGTTCTGGGGAACGGTGGAGCCAGGGCGTGTCATCGAGGCCCGGATGGCCCTCAAGCACGAGCACGCCGACAACGATCCGACTGAGCGTCTTTCATCCTGAATAGCCGCAGATCAGGAGGGTGTGGACGGCTTGGGCGATACGGCTGATGCGGTTGGTCGAGCACCGAGCCCGGCGGAGGATACGCCAGGACTTCAGTTGGGCGAAGGCGCGTTCGCCGGGAGCTCGCAGCCTGGCGTGGACACGGTTGAACCGCTGGTAGTGCTCGGGAAG
Source organism: Streptomyces sp. AV19 (assembly GCF_015999245.1). Classification (GTDB taxonomy): domain Bacteria; phylum Actinomycetota; class Actinomycetes; order Streptomycetales; family Streptomycetaceae; genus Streptomyces. The sequence continues at coordinate 67,337 of NZ_JAEAMR010000005.1, forward strand.
TTCACGGTGTCTGTAGTAAGGGGTGAGGACGGTTGCGCCGGCGCCCTGGTAGGCCCGGTCGGTGAGGACGAGGATCTGCCGGGTGAGGCAGGCCTGGACGATGCCGTGTGCACGGGCCGCGGTCAGGTCGTGGGTCCGGCCCGGCAACGCGCGGGAGAACCACAGCGGTGTCCCGTCCGGACGTGCGATGACCTGCACGTTCATCCCGTGCTGCTTGTGCTTCTGCGAGTAGTACGGCTCGTCCACGGCGATCCGGTCAGTCGGGATCAGCGTCCCGTCAACGATGACGAAGTCGCCCTCGCCCAGGCCCACGAGAGCCTCACGCAGACCAGGTGCCCAGGATGCGAGGATCTCGAGCGTCTCGTCGACGTACCTCCAGGCCGTGGACTCCGAGACTCCGAATCCGGCACCCACCTGCGCGAATGTCTCGTTCTTCCGCAGGTGGGACAGCGCCAGGAGGGCCTGCTTGAAACAACCAAGCCTCCGCCAGGGCGACTTCAGTTCACGTCTGCGGGCGTGGATCAGCCACGAGACATGCTCAACGAGCTCATAGGGGACGTCGAGCATGGAAGGATACGGAACCAAGCGAGGCTCCTCGGACGAAGCGCGGTGCGTGAGAACACCAGCGCAACGACCAGGAGCCTCGCCTCGTTACCCCCTCTGACCAGCCCATTTCACCCTCCTGGAACGGGATGAAAGAGGTTCACTAAGATCCTCGGCGGCACGAGACCGTAGGAGTGCCGCTGCTACTGGCCGAGTCCTCGGGCTGCCAGGCGATGGCGAACGCCGTCTCCCTGAACGTGGCCAGGGCCTGACGCCAAGGCGGAATGTCGTTACGGTGGGCCAAACGCCCCCGCCGGTCTTGCCGCCTCGGATAACGTGCCATATCCGAGGCGACATAAGACATACGATGTGGCGTCACTCCGGGCGCCAGTGACGGAGGGGACCACCATGACGCAGGACGCCGGCACCGTGCCCGACAATGCGCTCACCTACTCGAACGATCTGACCGAAGCCGACGTGATCGCGCTCCGGGACTTCTTGATCGGCCGGCTGGAGGACGTCGCAGGCCGCCACCCGGAGGGCAGCGACGAACACGCGGCCGCGGTCGGCTTCTCCCGGCTGGTCGAGATGGACAGCCTCCATCTGCGGGACTACGTGAACGCCTGGCGGGACGTCGAGCACCGGCACGAGTACCCGGTGCCGGCCCGTCTGCTCCAGCAGGAGATCCACTTCGGCTGGAAGCACCTCTGCGAGGCCGCCGCCGACTGGCGCGGCCATGAGGAGTTCGACACCGGACGCTGGAACGAGCTGCGCTACCAGCACGCGCAGCCCCAGGAGTTCGTCGACGCGACCGAGACCGACGACGACGGTCGCGAGTGGCGTTCCAAGGCCCACCCGTGACTACCGCACCGACCTGCCGGGACACGGCTGTGAATCGGAAGACCCGGTGAGCACCACTATCGAACCCGCTGACGTCGTCGTGGCCAAGCATGGCCCCTCCGTCATACCGCCGCCCACGGGCCGCGGGGCGACGGGGGTGCCCGACCGGCAGCGACGGTACTCGCCGCCCTCGACCAGGGCGCCGAGGAACACCTGCAGCAGTGGCGACGCCTGAAAATGGTGGGCCCCCGGGGAACACGCCTGCGAGCTGCCGGCTCTGGAGCTTGTTCCGCGGCGGGTAGCCCCAGACGTACGGACGGGCCGACACCTGCTCGTCGGGGAAGAGCAGCTCGACGACGCCGCAGCCGGTCTCGGCCGTCGGGGGCCGTCGCCGACGCCGGGTTCGACACCGAAGACGAGGTTCAGCGGGCCGAGTCCGATCCGCTACGGTGCGGAAGGGATCTCCTTCAAGTCGGCGGGCAGGCCCGGCCCGTCCGGTGTGAGCACGACATCGACGCGGATACCGGTCACGGTCCCGGCGTCGTCGTCCACGAGGAACACGACGTCGGCGGACGCCGCCTGATGCAGGAGCGTGACCGTGCCGCTGTCGCCACCTGGCGCGCTCGCTGCCCCGGGACCGGGGGCCGAAATGGCCCTCCACGGCTCCTTCACAGCCGCCGCCCACGCAAAACGCTCGACTGGGAACCCCTCCGGGCGCCTGCATAACCTGCTCGCGGCCGCGATCAACACAGTCACATGTTGCAATCACCCCTTACAATCCGCCCCGACGTGGCCGGCCCCGCCGGAGGCCGCGCGGACGGCTGTCGCCCGGAGCAACCAGTCCCGGTCGAGACAGCGGCACCATCGAAAATGCGGACCACCGGAAAACCGTCGACAGTGGAACCATGACCTCGGTGGATGACAACGTTCTGTTGATGACCGTCACCGGCCCGGAAGCCGGCCAGAGTGCGCTGGACGCCCTGCGCCAGGCGCATGCCGACGGCTCGGTACGGCTGCACGAAGCCGCAGTGATCACGCGGGGCGAGGACGGTGTACTCGACTTCCCCGACGCGGTCGACAACACCGGCAACGCACGGGCTTTCACCATCGGTGGCCTGATCGGCGGGCTCCTGGGCATCCTCGGCGGCCCCTTGGGCATCCTGATCGGCTTCGGCGCGGGCGGCCTGGTCGGCGGCGCCCACGACGCGAAGCGGGCCACGGCCTCCACGGCCGCGCTGGAGATGCTCGCCGAGGAGATCCCGCCGGGCAGCACAGTCCTCATGGCCGAGATCGGCGAGTACGGCACCGACACGGTGGACCGCACGCTGGCGTCGTACGGGACACCTACACGCTATCCGGCGGAGCAGGTGCGCAAGGACGTGGAAGAGGCCATCGAGCAAGGCGCGAAAAGGGCCTGATCCGCACAGCAGCCGTCGCCGGTACACCGCCCGCAGGGCCTCGGGCGGCCGGCTTGCCGCGACCGGGGGGAGGCCCTGTACGGACGCCCCCGGTCCAAGGCCACCGGCCCGCTCCACGCAGGTGCCGTCGCCGACTGCCGGGCGCGGGCCCGAGCCCTTGCCTAGTTCCCGGCCGTCCAGCCGCGCGCCGTCCGCGTCAGTTCCCGGAAACCCGCCGCACCGAGGCGGGCCAGGTCGTCCGTCTCGTCCGGCGCCGCGTACGTCAGCAGCCGGTCCACCCCGGCCAGGCGCAGCCACTCCGCGACCGTGCCGAGGAGCAGACCGGTCAGCGTGGCGTCGTCGCTGTGCAGGTCGGAGAGGTCGGCCCAGCCGCCGAGGCGGGTGAGGCGTTCGGGTCCGGCGAGGTTGGTGTCGACTTCCGCAGAGTGGAGCCAGGCATGGCGGCGGACCTCCGTGGTCGCGTCGTCAAGGGTCGCGTGGTCAGGAACGGAAGCCGCTACCGATGCGGTACGTCCGGAAGGGTAAGCCATGGCCGCCGTCGGAGCATCCGACGCGGGCGCTCCCCGACAGCCGGCAGATCGCCTGCGCGTGCTCCCGGACGTTCCCGGACAACCGACTTCAAGCAGCACCACCAGGACCACTGGCCGCGCCTGGCTGGATCGCACACCCCACCCGTGGACACGGGAGGCGTTCATGACGTTACGTTCGGCTTGCGGAGGGGCATGGGTCGAGTCGTGAGGATGGTGGCAGACATGCCCGGCATGTTTCAGCGGAAGCGTGGCCGTCTCGCGGGGCGCATAGCCGAGCGGGTGAGGGCCGACGGTGCCGTTGAGGATGCCTGCGCGAGCCGGGTCGCCGAGTCGGCGCTCTTCGCGGAACTTCTGCGAGTACAGGGGGCGTTGCCGGGTGTACGGGACGAAGTGCTCGCGTACCTGCACGAGGCGCGGCCCGGCGACGAAGGCAGCCGGATCCTGCGCGAGGCCGCGCTCGGGCGTCCGGACAGGACCCGGGCGGCGGGCTTCTCCGCGGCCTTCGAGCATGGCACGGGGAGGCGCAAACAGCGGCTGCTGCGCACGGTGTTCGCGCTGTTCGGCCTGATTCCCTTCGACGACGGTCCCGGCGTCGCCTATCAGGAGCAGGCGGTCTGGACCGAAGTGGCCCTGTGCGCGAGCAATATCCTGCACGATCACGCGCACGGCCGGTCCGACCCGGCGGATCAGGCCTTCCTGGTGAGCCGGCTGGCCACCGCGCCGCCCGGCCGGGTCTGGCAGAGCAATGTCTTCGCCCATCTGCTCGCGTTGCACGCGCTGCATACCTTCCAGGTCCACAGCCCGCTCATGGCCGGCGGGTTGACGGGGGTGGCCGCCGCGCGCCGCGCCGATGGCGGAGTCCCCTTCATCACTTCGCAGAGCGTGTTCATCACCGCGATGGCGGGCACCGCGCTCGCGGCGGCCGGGTACGCGCCGGAGGCCGTCGGCCGCATGGCCGACTGGATCGCCAACCGGCAGCATCCCGACGGTGGTTGGGGGTACTGCACCGCGACTTCCCAGACCGACGTGGACGACGCTTCCCGTTGCCTGACGTTCCTGCGTGCCGTGGACGCCGGGCGCTACGCGGGAGCGATCCGGCGCGGGGAGGACTACCTGGCCGGGATGGCCGGGCCGGACGGCGGTTTCCCCACCTACGTAGCAGGCCATCCGCCGGACGTCGACATGACGGCGGGGGCCGTCATCGCCCTGAGCCCGTACTGGGACCGGCACGCCGAGCCGCTCGGCGCCTCGGTGGATTTCCTGCTCGGCAGTGGCCGGGACGACGGGACGTACGAACGGAGCTGGACGCTCAGCGAGTCCAGTGTGATCAACCGGGTCGTGGAGGCCCTCTCCTGTGTGCCCGAGCCCGGGCCCCGGGTCGAGGAGGCGATCCGCGCGAGCGTGTGGCGCCTGTGCACCACCCAGAACGGGGACGGCGGTTGGGGGCAGGAGCCCGGCGCGGACAGCGATGTGCTGTCCACCGCGCAGGCCATCCCGGTCGTCGTCCGCCACGGCCCCCGGCCGGTCGCCGAGCGCGCGGCCCGCTGGCTCCTGGGCCGGCAGCACGACGACGGCGGGTTCACCTCGGTCCCCGACCAGGTCGGTCCACGGCCGCTGCCGTACGACTTCCCGGTCCTGGCCGATGTGCACGCGCTGCTCGCCTTCAATGCCCTCAAGACGCTCGGCCCGAGCGGGCCGAACGGCGCGGGTGGGCGCGGTATCGGGACTGCGGTGCGCCAACTTCCGGCGTTCTACTGCCCGTTCCCGCCCGCCGCCCATCCCTTGGGGGACCGGGCCGACGCCCAGTCCCTCGCATGGATGCACCGGCACCGGCTCTGCGCGGACGACGGCGAGCGCGCCCGTATGGCACACGCCGGGTGCGGGCAGCTCGCGGGCCGGATGACTCCGGCCGCCCGCCCGGACCTGCTGCAGATCTTCTCCGACTTCACCCTGTGGGCCTTCGCCTTCGACGACGAGTACTGCGACGAGGGCCCCCTCGGCGAGCGGCCGGGCGAACTGGCCGACACCGCCGTGCGGTTCCTGCGCTGCGCGGAGGTCCCTGAGCGGCCGGTGTATGGCGACGACCGGTACGGCATCGCCCTGCGGGACATCCGCAGGCGCCTCGATGCCGCGTCGTCCCCGGCGCACGGACGACGGTTCGTCGAGAACATGCGGGGCTACGCCCTGACCGAGGTCCGCAAGGCCGGGTTCGTGGCCCGCGGGCAGCGCCCCGGCCTGGACGACTACACGCTGGTGCGGCTCTACAGCGGCGGTTCGATGGTCTTCGCCGAGCTGGTCGCGGTGGTCAACGGCTGCCCGCCGCCGCCCGGACCGGACGAGGACCGGCGGGTCCGCGCGATCACCGAGGCCGCCGCGCTGCTCGTCGACTGGGCGACCGACATCATGTCGTACGCCAAGGAGAGAGAACGGACCGGGGACGGCTTCAACCTCATCGACGCGGTGCGGCTGGAGTACGGCTGTGACGAGGACGAGGCGTTCGAACGGGCGATGGCCCTGTGGGACCGGGTCATGACGCTGTTCCTGCGGCTGCGGTCCCGGCTCGCCGTCGAGCTGCCCGAGCTCACCGCCTATGTGGCCGGGCTGGCACAGTACATCCGAGGAGTGATCGACTGGTCGCTGGAGACCGACCGTTACGGCTTCTACGACGGCCGCGGCGGCCGCCGTGCGTTCCGGCCGGGCGGCTGGCGCGACACCCCTCGCGACGACTCCCACGAGGCGCTGCCCATCCCCTCGGTCGCCTGGTGGTGGGATCACGACCTCGCCGCCCCTGCCCCCGCCGCTCTCCACCTCACCATCCCCACCGGCCCGTCGGGGCTCGGCACGGCGGCCGCCCGCACCTTCCGGACGACCACGGCGGGGCCGGGGCACGGGGTTTGACCTCGCGCAGGGCGGGGGCGCGTTCGCCGGGCGAAGGCGGGCCGCCCCAGGCTCCTTGTGCCGGTCCGAGCCAACGGCAGCGGTATGCGTCGAACTCGCCGCAGACCTCGCGCCGGTCCACCGCTGCCGCGAGGTCTGCGGGCCAACGGAGTGCGGCACATCTGCGGGTTACTGATGCCGGGTGCCGCGGGCGACCGCCGGTCCGTCGCAGAGACAGCCGGCCCGGACCGGGCCGTGATCAGTTGGCGTGGCTGAACTGCTCACAGAGGTCGCCGACCCGAGCGCCGAAACGGTGGCGAGGCACCAAGGCCGGGCGACTGCGCCCTCCGGCGGCGGGCTTCAGACCACCCCCCTTCCCCCCATCCCATCCGCTTTGACATTGACGCCGCGTCAACTTCTACCGTCACCGGGCATGAAGATCATCGTTCACGACACCGCCTCCGCCATGCTCGACCTCCTCCGCCGCCCCCTCCACCAGCGCCCCGACGCCCTGCGGGACATGCTCGCCCCGATCCAGGACGTCATGTCCCGGGTGGGCATCCCGGACCAGGTCGAGATGCACCGCCAGGGTGCCGGGTTCCGGTTCGATCGGGACGATCCTCGGTACGCGGCGGCCGTGCTGCGGATGCGGGACGCCGGCGTGTGGAGCAGGGTCGAGGAGTCGCTCGGCGCCGCTTGGGAGCGGATCAGCGGGGCCGTACCCGGGGTCGGGCACGCCGAGACCGTTCATGTTGTGCTGGTTCTCGGCGACCCGGATGACCATCACCTGACCGTCCGCAGCAGCGGTTACCTCGGGATGGGCGGGATTCCCGGGGCGATCCATCTGCTGATGTGGCCTACCGAGACGAGCCTGGAGAAGATCGGGCACGCCGCCGCCCACGAGCTGCACCACAACATCCGCTACGCGAACGTCGCCTGGGACCCCATGACCGTCACCGTCGGCGAACAGGTCGTCGCCGAGGGGCTCGCCGAGGCTTTCGTGCGGGAGCTGGGCGGGGACGCGGCCATGGGGCCCTGGGCGACCCGGCTGAGCGGTACCGAACTGGACAGCCCGTACGAGAGGATCGCCGCCGCCGTCGACGTGGCCGGGATGCGGAACCTGCCCCCGTACGTCTACGGCGACGCCACCGCTCGGCTCATGGGGTTCGAACCCGTGGGGCTTCCCGACTTCGCCGGATACGCGGCCGGGCTGCGGATCGCCGACGCCCACCTCGCCGCCTCCGGGCTGACCGCCGCCGCCAGCGTCGCCCTGCCGGCGCGGGAGGTTCTCGCCAACGCGGGGGTGCCCACGAACGCGTGACCGTCCTGTCACCCGTGTGCCGTCGATCACTCGTCATGGACTTACTAGGACGTCCAACTATATCGTCGTGACCAAGGCCCGCGGTGCAGGGAAGCCGGTGCGAATCCGGCGCGGTCCCGCCACTGTGACCGGGGAGCGTACCGCCGTCAACACGCCACTGACGCAAGGCCGTCGGGAAGGCGGGCGGGGCGCGGGGATCCGGGAGTCAGGATACCGGCCGCGGGGTGATCCGTGTTGTCCACGAGGATGGAGCAGACACGCATGGCACCGGTCCGCACCCACGACCGACCCGGGTGATCCGACGGAGCGCACGCGCCCCCGCGCGTCCTCGCAATCACGCTCCCGCGTCCCACGGCCCGCCCCGCCACCGGGAAACCGGTGCGCGGCGGCCCGCCGTGCCATCCCCGCTTCTCATCCGACGAGTCCGACGAGAGCAGGCTCCCCTTGGTCCGCGAACTGACACACTTCATCGGCGGCGAGCGCACCCCCGGAACATCGGGGCTCCACGCCGAGGTGTACGACCCCAACACCGGCTCCGTACAGGCCCACGTCCCCCTCGCCTCCCACGAGGAGACCACCGCGGCCATCGCGGACGCGGCCGCCGCGCAGCCCGGGTGGGCCGACTGGAACCCCCAGCGCCGCGCCCGTGTCCTGCTGCGTTTCCTCCAGCTCGTGGAGGACGAGCGCGACTCCCTGGCCCGGCTGCTGTCCGCCGAGCACGGCAAGACCCTCGCCGACGCCCACGGCGACCTCCAGCGCGGCCTGGAGGTCGTCGAGTTCGCGGCCGGTATCCCGCACCTGCTCAAGGGCGAGTTCACCGACAACGCGGGCAGCGGCATCGACGTCCACTCGCTGCGCGCCCCGCTGGGCGTCGTGGCCGGGATCACGCCGTTCAACTTCCCCGCCATGATCCCGCTGTGGAAGGCCGCGCCGGCCCTCGCCTGCGGCAACGCCTTCGTCCTCAAGCCGTCCGAGCGCGCCCCCTCCGTCCCGCTGCGCCTCGCCGAGCTGTTCCTGGAGGCCGGGCTGCCCGCGGGCGTGTTCAACGTGGTCAACGGCGACAAGACCGCCGTGAACGTCCTGCTGGAGGACCCGCGGGTCCAGGCCGTGGGCTTCGTCGGCTCGACCCCGATCGCGGCGCACGTCTACGCCACCGCCGCCGCCCGGGGCAAGCGCGCCCAGTGCTTCGGCGGCGCCAAGAACCACATGATCGTGATGCCGGACGCCGACCTCGACCAGGTGGTCGACGCCCTCGTCGGCGCCGGCTACGGGGCGGCGGGCGAGCGCTGCATGGCCGTCTCCGTCGCCGTGCCCGTCGGCGAGGAGACCGCCGACCGGCTCGTCGCCCGGCTCAAGGAGCGCATCGGCGCGCTGCGCGTCGGCCGCTCCGACGACCCCGAGGCCGACTTCGGGCCGCTGGTCAGCCGGGACGCCCTGGACCGGGTGCGCCGCTACGTCGACATCGGCGCCACCGAGGGCGCCGAACTCGTCGTGGACGGGCGCGGGTTCACCCTGCCCGGCCATGAGAACGGCTTCTTCGCCGGCCCCACCCTCTTCGACCACGTCTCGACGAACATGCGCGTCTACCGCGAGGAGATCTTCGGCCCCGTGCTGTGCGTGGTGCGCGCCGCCGACTACGCCGAGGCCCTGCGCCTGCCCAGCGAGCACCCCTACGGCAACGGCGTGGCGATCTTCACCCGTGACGGGGACACCGCGCGGGACTTCGCCCGCCGCGTCAACACCGGCATGGTCGGGATCAACGTACCGATCCCGGTGCCCGTCGCCTACCACACCTTCGGCGGCTGGAAGCGCTCCGGCTTCGGCGATCTCAACCAGCACGGCCCCGACGCCATCCGCTTCTACACCCGCACCAAGACCGTCACCTCGCGCTGGCCCTCCGGGGTCAAGGAGGGCGCGAGCTTCTCCATCCCGACGATGGAGTGACGGCCCCATGACAGCCACCTTGTCCAATCTGCTCTCCGACGAGCAAGCCGCCATCGCGGAGACCGCGCGGGACTTCGCCGCCGAGCACCTCGCCCCGCACGCCGTCGCCTGGGACCGCGACAAGCACTTCCCCGCCGACGTCCTGCGCAAGGGCGCCGCCCTCGGGCTCGGCGGCGTCTACGTCCGCGAGGAGCACGGCGGTTCCGGCCTCACCCGCTCCGACGGGGTGCTCGTCTTCGAGGAACTGGCCACCGGCTGCCCGTCGATCGCGGGCTACTTCTCGATCCACAACATGGTCGCCTGGATGATCGACCGCTACGGCGACGACGCCCAGCGCGCCCGCTGGCTGCCCGGCCTGTGCGCGATGGACGACTTCGGCAGCTACTGCCTGACCGAACCCGGGGCCGGCTCGGACGCCTCCGCGCTGAGCACCCGCGCCGTGCGCGACGGCGACCACTACATCCTCACCGGAGTCAAGCAGTTCATCTCCGGCGCCGGCACCTCCCGGATCTACGTCGTCATGGCCCGTACCGGCGAGCCCGGCCCGCGCGGGGTGAGCGCCTTCGTCGTCGAACGGGACGACGCCGGGCTGTCGTTCGGCCCGAACGAGCGGAAGATGGGCTGGAACGCCCAGCCCACCCGGCAGGTGATCCTCGACGGGGTCCGCGTCCCCGCGGGCCGGCGGCTCGGCGCCGAGGGGGACGGCTTCCGCATCGCCATGCACGGCCTCAACGGCGGCCGTCTCGGCATCGCCGCCTGTTCCCTCGGCGGCGCCCGCAGCGCCCTGGCCCGCAGCCTGGCGTACCTCGCCGACCGCGAGGCGTTCGGCGCCCCGCTGCTCGACGCGCAGGCGCTGCGGTTCCGGCTGGCCGACATGGAGACCGAGCTCACCGCCGCCCGCGCCCTGGTCCACCAGGCGGCGCGGGCGCTGGACCAGGGGCTGGACCAGGCCGCGCAGCTGTGCGCGATGGCCAAGCGGTTCGCCACCGACACCGGCTACGCGGTCGCCGACCAGGCCCTGCAACTGCACGGCGGCTACGGCTACCTCAACGAGTACGGAATCGAGAAGATCGTCCGAGATCTTCGCGTGCACCGGATCCTGGAAGGAACGAACGAGATCATGCGCCTCATCGTGGCCCGCGGGCTGACGGGAGCCGGCCGATGACGACGGCCGCCGACGACCGCGTACTCGACGACCATGTACTCCTGCGCACCGAGGGACGCGCGGGCTACCTCACCCTCAACCGCCCCAAGGCCCTCAACGCCCTCACCCATGACATGGTCCGTGCCGTCGACGAGGCCCTGGCCCGGTGGGAGAAGGACCCGGCCGTCGAGACCGTGGTGATCTCCGGGGCGGGCGACCGCGGCCTGTGCGCCGGGGGCGACATCCGCGCCATCCACGACGACGCCCGCACCGGCGGCACCGCGTCGGCGGACTTCTGGCGGGACGAGTACCGGCTCAACGCCCTGATCGCCCACTACCCCAAGCCGTACGTCGCTCTCATGGACGGCATCGTCATGGGCGGCGGCGTCGGCGTCTCCGCCCACGGCAGCGTACGGATCGTCACCGAGCGGTCCAAGGTGGCCATGCCGGAGACCGGTATCGGCTTCGTCCCCGACGTCGGCGGCACCTACCTCCTCGCGCTCGCCCCCGGCGAACTGGGCACCCACCTCGCGCTCACCGGCGCCCCGGTGGGCGCGGCGGACGCTCTGCTGTGCGGGCTCGCCGACCACTTCGTCCCCTCCGGCGAGCTGCCCGCCCTGGCCGCGGAGCTGGCCCACGCCCCCGTCCACGACGTCCTCGCCCGGCACGTCCGCCCGGCCCCGCCCGGCGGACTCGCCGGGCAGCGGGCGTGGATCGACCACTGCTACGCGGCCGGCACCGTCGAGGAGATCGTGGCCCGGCTGCGGGCCCGCGACGAGCCGGCCGCGCGCGAGGCCGCCGCGACGCTGCTGACGAAGTCCCCCACCTCCCTCAAGGTCACCCTGACCGCGTTGCGCCGCGCCCGGGAACTCGGGCCGCTGGAGCGGGTCCTGGAGCAGGAGTACCGCGTCTCGTGCGCGGCCCTGTCCTCCCCCGACCTCGTCGAGGGCATCCGCGCCCAGGTGATCGACAAGGACCGCGACCCCAAGTGGTCCCCCGCGCGGCTCGCCGACGTCGAGGCGGAGGACGTGGCCCGGTTCTTCACCCCGGTCCCGGGACGCGAGCTGCGCCTGGCGTCCTCCGGGTCGCCGCAGGAGGTGCCCTGGTGAGCGAGGTCGTCGCCTTCATAGGGCTGGGCCGGATGGGCGGTCCGATGGCCGCGCGCCTGGTCGCGGCCGGGCACCGGGTGCTCGGGCACGACCTGGTGCCGGAGCTGCTCGCCGCCGCCGTCGGGCGGGGCGTCGAGGCCGCCGCGTCGGCCGCCGGGGCGGCGGCGGAGGCCGACGTGGTCGTCACCATGCTGCCGACCGGCCGCCACGTCCTGGCCCTCTACCGGGACGAGGGCCTGCTCGCCGCGGCCCGGCCCGGCACGCTCTTCCTCGACTGCTCGACCATCGCCGTCGCCGACGCCCGGGCCGCCCACGAGGCCGCCCGGGCCGCCGGCCACCGGGCGCTCGACGCCCCGGTGTCCGGCGGGGTGGTGGGCGCCGAGGCGGGCACGCTGACCTTCATGGCCGGCGGCGGCGCGGAGGAGTTCGCCCGCGCCGAGCCGCTCCTGTCCGCCATGGGGGCGCGGGCCGTGCACTGCGGGGACGCCGGTGCCGGACAGGCCGCCAAGATCTGCAACAACATGATCCTGGGCATCTCGATGATCGCCGTCAGCGAGGCGTTCGTCCTGGGCGAGAGCCTGGGGCTGAGCCACCAGGCGCTCTACGACGTGGCCTCCGCGTCCTCCGGCCAGTGCTGGGCGCTCACCACGAACTGCCCCGTCCCCGGCCCGGTCCCGGCCAGCCCGGCCAACCGCGACTACCGGCCCGGCTTCTCCGCCCCGCTGATGGCCAAGGACCTGCGGCTGGCGGCGGACGCGGCCCGGGCGGGCGGGGTCGCCGCCGAACTCGGTCTGCGCGCCGCACAGTTGTACGCCGAGTTCGCCGAGGGCGAGGGCGCGGAGCAGGACTTCTCCGGCATCGTCCGCGCCCTGCGGCAGCGCCCGGCCCCGCCGGCCGAGACCCCGACCGCCACCGACCAGAACGGAACTCCCACGTGACCGACGCGTACAAAACGATCCTCGTCGAGCGCAAGGGCCGCACCGCGCTGCTGACCCTCAACCGGCCCAAGGCCCTCAACGCGCTCAACCTCCAGGTGATGAACGAGGTCGTCGCGGCGGCCGAGGCGCTCGACCGCGACCCGGACGTGGGCTGCGTCGTCATCACCGGCTCGGCGAAGGCGTTCGCCGCCGGGGCCGACATCAAGGAGATGCAGCCGCGCGGCTACATGGACATGTACCTGGAGGACTGGTTCACCGCCTGGGACCGGCTCGGCCGCGTCCGCACCCCCACGGTCGCCGCGGTCGCCGGCTACGCGCTGGGCGGCGGCTGCGAACTGGCCATGCTCTGCGACATCCTGCTCGCCGCCGACACGGCCGTCTTCGGCCAGCCCGAGATCAAGCTCGGCGTGATCCCCGGCATCGGCGGCTCCCAGCGCCTGACCCGCGCGGTCGGCAAGGCCAAGGCCATGGAGCTCTGTCTCACCGGCCGCACCATGGACGCCACCGAGGCCGAGCGCGCCGGCCTCGTCTCCCGGATCGTCCCGGCCGACGACCTCCTGTCCGAGGCACTGGCCGTCGCCGGGACCGTGGCCGGCATGTCGGCGCCCGTCGCGATGATGGCCAAGGAGGCCGTCAACCGCGCCTTCGAGACCACCCTCGCCGAGGGCGTCCACTTCGAACGGCGCCTGTTCCACGCGGTGTTCGCGACGGCGGACCAGAAGGAGGGCATGTCCGCCTTCGTGGACAAGCGCCCGCCGGAGTTCCGGCACCGCTGACGAATCCGGAGCGGCCCGCCCCGGGCCGGCCGCTCCGGCCGAACCAACCCCCTTCCCTTCACTCTGGGTTACGCTCCGGCGCGCACGCCGGGGGACGCACATGACGCGGGCAAGCGCCCGCCGCACATGACGCGCCGTCGAGCGCACCACGCGCCCCCGTGAAACGGAACTCCCTACGCTGTAGGCGACCTTGACCCCTCACGGACCGCACACCTAGCCTTACAAAGGTGCGCCGAAATCCAATTCGGCCAACACCTGTGCGCGGAGCCGCGGTGAGCCGGGGTCCGAGAGCTCGGCAGAGATACGTGTGACGCTCCGCAACTGATGGCTGTCCCAGGTCGCGGCCCCGTCGGGCCGCCGGACAGCGCCGTCCCCCACCGCCGAAGGAGAAGTGGTATGGCCGCTGAGCCCATCGCGTTAGTAGGGATCGGATGCACACTCCCCGGTAAGGTGCACGGGCTGGACGACATACACACCGTTCTGCGGGAAGGCCGGGACTGCGTCGAGGAGATCCCGCCCAGCAGGTGGGACGTGGACGCGTTCTACGATCCCGATCCCCTGGCCCCCGGCAAGACCTATATCCGCCACGGCGGCTTCGTCGAGGACGTCGACCGCTTCGACGCGGCCTTCTTCGGGATCTCGGACGCCGAGGCGGTCCGCATGGACCCGCAGCACCGCCTCCTCCTGCAGACCGTGTGGCACGCCCTGGAGCACGCCGGGCAGAACCCCGAGGAGCTCAGGGGCAGCAACACCGGCGTTTTCGTCGCCCTGATGAACAGCAACACCTACGGCTTCCTCAAGCACGACACCGAGGGACTCAAGGGTGTCACCGCCTACGACGCGATGAGCGACGCGAACAGCATCAGCGCCGGGCGCATCGCGCACTTCCTGGATCTGAGGGGGCCGTGCTTCGCGGTCGACACCGCCTGCTCCGGGTCGCTGGTCGCCCTGCACCTGGCCCGGCAGTCCATCCTCACGGGTGAGTGCGACTCGGCGATCGTCGCCGGGGTCAACCTGATCCTCGACCCCCATATCCACGTCGCCTTCTGCAAGTTGGGGCTGTTCTCCCCCAGCGGGCAGTGCCGCGCCTTCGACGCCAAGGCGGACGGGTACGTCCGCAGCGAGGGCTGCGTGGCCGCACTGGTACGCCGCCAGTCGCTCGCCGAGGAGCGCGGCGACCCCATCCTGGCGAGCGTGATCGGCACCGCGATCAACCACGACGGGCACACCCCCGCGCTGACCGCCCCCAACGGCCGGACCCAGGAGGAGGTGATCCGCACCGTCCTCTCCCGCACCGGCGTCGACCCCTCCCAGGTCGACTACGTCGAGGCCCACGGCACCGGGACGCCGGTCGGCGATCCCATCGAGATGAGCGCCATCGCCAACGCCTACGGCCGGTTCCACACCGCGGACCGGCCGCTGCACGTCGGCTCGGTGAAGACCAACTTCGGGCACACCGAATCCGCCGCCGGCCTCCTCGGCATCGCCAAGGCCGCCCTCTCCCTGCACCACGGGACCATCTACCCCAGCGTCCACCTGGACCGGCTGAACCCCAAGATCGACCTCGACGGCGCCTCGGTGGAGGTCCCCACCGAGCCCGTGCCCTGGCCGCGCGGCGACACCCCGCGCCTGGCCGCCGTCAACTCCTTCGGCTACAGCGGCACCAACGCCCACGCGATCCTGCGGGAGGCACCGCTGCCGCGGCCCGTCACCGGCGGGGCGAAGCCGCGTCCGGCCGAACTGCTGGTGCTGTCCGCCAAGTCCCCCGAGGCCCTGGACGATCTGGCCGACCGCTGGGCGGAGCACCTCTCCCGGACCGACCGGGAGACCCTGCCGCCGGCCGTCTTCACCGCCGCCGGGCGCGCCGCACTCCGCCACCGCCTCGCGGTGACCGGGCGCAGCGGCATCGAGATGGCCAACGACCTCCGGCTGTGGCGGACCCGGCGCACCCCTCCGTCGGTCGTCGCCGGCCGTCCGGCCAGGCCCGCGAAGACGGCCTTCGTCTTCACCGGCCAGGGCGTGCAGTACCCGGGCATGGCCCGTGAACTGTACGAGAACGAACCGGCGTTCGCCGAGGCCCTCGACCGGTGCGCCGCCGTCCTGGACGCCGAACTTCCCGTTCCGCTGAAGCGGCTGCTCTTCGAGGAGCAGCCCCCGGAGACCCTCGACGACACGCGGCTGGCCCAGCCGGCGCTGTTCGCCGTCGAGTACGCCCTCGCCGAACTGCTGCGTTCCTGGGGGGCGGTACCGGACGCGGTGGTCGGGCACAGCATCGGCGAGATCGTCGCGGCCTGTGTCGCCGGCATGCTCCCCCTGGAGGACGCGGCGCGCTTCAGCGCGGTGCGCGGCCGCCTCATGGGCGAACTGCCGCGCGAAGGCGTGATGCTGGCGATCGGCGCGGACCCGGAGACCGTCCGGGGATGGCTGTCCGGGCGGGAGGCCGACGTCTCCGTGGCCGCTGTCAACGGACCGCGCGCCGTGGTCGTCTCGGGCCGGGCGGAGGCCGTGGACGAGGTGGCGCGCCTCGCCGGGGAGCAGGGCTGCCGGACGACCCGGCTGCGCACGTCCCACGCCTTCCACTCGCCGCTGATGGACCCGATCCTGCCCGAACTGGCCAAGGCGGCCGCCGCGCTCCGCCCGTCCGCCCCGGCGGTCCCGGTGTTCTCCGACGTCACCGGCGAGGCCCTGACCGGCGCGGAGGGGCCCGAGTACTGGAGCCGGCACGCCCGCCGGCCCGTCCGGTTCCACGACGGCCTGCGCGCGGTGTCCGGCCTGGGCTGCACGGTGGTCGTCGAGATCGGCCCGCATCCCGCTCTGCGGACGTACGTCCCCGAGGCGTTCGGCGACGGCGTGACGGTAATCCCCACGCTGCGGCGCGACGGGCGGGACGTGCGCAACCTGCTGGCCGCCGCGGGCGCCCTGTTCACGGCGGGCGCCACCGTCGACCTGCCCGCCCTCTACCGGGGCCCGCGCCACCGCCGTACCTCGTCCGCCCCGCGGTACCCGTTCCGCAAGGACCGGTACTGGGTGACGCCCGAGCCGGACGCCGGCCGCGACGGCACGGCCCAGCCGGCTCCGCGGCGGACCCCGGCGCCCCCCGCGGCCGAGCCGCGGCCGGAGCCCGTCCGGACCGTCCACCGGCACGAACTGCAGCCGGGCACCCCGTGGGCGGACCACCGCGTCCTCGGGTCGACGGTCTTCCCGGCCACCGGCTATCTGGAGCTGGCCGTGGAGGCGTACGCCTCGGCGAACGGCAACGGATCCGCGCCCGTCGAACTGACCGACGTCGACTTCGTCCGGCCGCTCGTCCTGACCCCGGCCAGGCCCACCGGCGTCCGGGTGGACCTGGAGGAGAACGGCGGTCCCACGCGCTTCCGGTTCACCGTGGCCGGGGGCGACGGCGACGGCCCGCCGCGGTACTGCCAGGGGAAGGTCGGCCCGGCCACCGCGCAGAACGGCTCCGGAACGCGCCCGGAGGAACTGCGGGCCGCGATGTCCACCGTGCTGGCACCCGGCAAGCTCTACGGGCTGCTGCGGGAGGACGGCATGGAGTACGGCGCGAGCTTCTCCACCGTCCGCGAGCTGTGGCTCGACGAGGCCGGGGACCAGGCGCTCGGCCGGATCACCGCCGCTCCCGACGGCGCGGCACGGGTCGGTCACCGGCACCAGTTCGCGACCATGCTCGACGGCTGTCTGCACCTGACCGCCGCCGCGGCGCGCGAAGGCGCGGCCAAGGGCGCCTACATCCCGGTCGGGGTGGGCCGGATGGCGCTGCGCGGCCCGCTGCCCGACCAGGTCTGGGGCCATGTCCGCCTGCGGCCGAACGCCGAAGGGACCGCGTTCACGGCACGGTTGCGCGTCCTCGACGAGACCGGCCGGATCCTCGCGGACCTCGACGACGTCGAGTTCCGGCGGATCGCCTCGCTGACCGACCCCTCGGCGGTCCCGGCCGCGCCGGCCGACGGCGACTCCCGGGAGAGCGTTGCCTCGCGGCAGGAACTGCGGGACCGCATCGAGCCACTCGCGGCCGGGGAACGCCGCCAGGCGGTCATCGGCTGGCTCACCGACGAGATCACCGACACCCTCGGGCGGATGTCGGCCGAGCTGGAGATCGACCTCGACCACCTCGATCCCTCCCTGGCCCTGCTGGAGATCGGCCTGGACTCCCTGTCCATCACCGAACTCCAGCGCCGCATCCAGGAGAAGCTCGACTTCCGCTTCAAGGCGATGGAAGCGCTGGAGTACCAGAGCATCGAGGAACTGGCGGAGTACCTCCTCCACCAGGTGATCCTGGCGGACCCGGCCGGCGCCTGAGCCCCGCCCCCACCCCCACACCCGGCAGATCCCACCCAGAGGGGAAGTGCCCGCGACGTGTTGAGCACCGACTTCGTCAACAGCTACCTCGACCACCACCTCGGCGAACGCCAGGTCAACAAGATCCAGCACGGCTTCCCGTCCCCGCGGTACTGGAACGAACTGTCCGTGCCCCTGGACGAGATCGGCGAGGACCGCCGCAGTCTGCGCGAGACCAACGGCAAATCCCCGGTGTTCCTGTACATCGGCGTCCCGTACTGCATCCAGACCGACCCCGGCAAATGCGGCTACTGCCTGTTCCCCGTCGAGGAGTTCCAGGGCAACGCCGCTCTGGAGAACTACTACGGCTACGTGGAACGCGAAGCCGAGATGTACCGGGAGCAGATGGAGGACACCGTCCTCGTCGGGGCGTACTTCGGCGGGGGCACCTCCAACCTCTACAAGGCCCCCGTCTACCACCGGATCATGGACATGACGCGGAGCCTGTTCCCGGAGATCGCGGAGTCGGCGGACCTCACCCTGGAGGGCATCCCCCAGCTCTTCTCCCGGGCGAAGATGGAGGCCATACGCGACTCCGGGATGAACCGGATCAGCATGGGCGTCCAGCAGGTCAACGAACGACTCAACAGCTTCAGCGGGCGCAAGCAGACCACCAAGCACGTCATACAGAGCCTGGAGTGGGCCCGCGAACTCGGCCTGGCCGCCAACGTCGACATCATTTTCGGCTGGCCCCAGCAGACCGTCGACACCATGCTGGAGGACCTGGAGACGCTCGTCTCGTGGGACGTGTACGACATCACCCACTACGAGCTGAACGTCGGCGGCCCGACCGACTTCGCGCTCAACCGCTTCCACGAGCTGCCCAGCACGCTGGCCAACCTGGAGATGTACCGGGCGGGGCGGGACTTCCTGCTCGACAAGGGCTACGAGCAGCTGTCGACGTACAACTTCCGGCGTCCCGGCGACCCCGCGGCCCGGGACTTCCGCGAGGGCTACTCCCGCTTCGGCCACGTGGACACCCTCGGGCTCGGCTACGCGGCGATCACCTTCTTCGGCAGTCCCGCACTGCCGCCCGGCCGTTCCTGGTCGTTCATCAACCACCGCAGCCTGCCGCAGTACAAGGCAGCCGTCGACGCGGGACGGTTCCCCGTCGAGCGGGGTTACCGGCACACGCCCGAGGACTTCCTGCTGATGGGACTGTTCCGCAGCCTCATCAGCAGAGAGGTCGACCGCGTCCAGTACCGTGCCGCCTTCGGCCTCGACATCTACGAGAAGTTCGCCACCATCTGGGACGTGCTGGCCGGGCGGGGCTACGCGGAGATCACCCCGGAGCGGATCGAGCTGGTCGGCGACGGCGCGTTCTACGCCCCGATGTTCTCCGCCCTGTTCGCCGAGGAGCGCTACCGCGAGCTGCGCGAGGAGGCCGCGCGGCGCAAGAAGGAGTCCCGGCCGCCCGCGCCGGCGTCCCGGAGCGGCCAGTGACGGACAACCTTCCCCTGGAGGGCCGCGGCGTCGTCGTCACCGGCGGATCGCGGGGCATCGGCGCCGCGGTCGTGCGGCTGGCCGTGGAACAGGGCGCCGACGTCGTCTTCGGCTACCGCCACGGCGAGGAGCGGGCCCGCGCCCTCGCCAAGGAGCTCAACGACGCCCACCCCGGCCGGCGTTGCGTCCCGCTGTACGCCGACGTGGCCGACGCCGGGGAGGCCGGGCGCTTCGCCACCGAGGCCCTGGCGGCCCTGGACCGGCTGGACGTCCTGGTCAACAACGCCGGGGTCACCCGCGACACCCTGTTCGCGCGGATGACCGCGCAGCAGTGGAACGAGGTCATCGACACCAACCTGGGCAGCATGTACAACGTCACCCGGCCGCTGGTGCTGCCGATGGCGAAACAGGGCCGGGGCGCCATCGTCAACCTCACCTCCTACTCGGGTGTGCACGGCATCCCCGGGCAGACCGCCTACTCCGCCTCCAAGGCCGGCATCGCCGGCTTCACCAAGGCGCTGGCCAAGGAGATCGGCGGCCGGGGCGTCACCGTCAACGCGGTCGCCCCTGGGCTCATCGAGACCGACATGACCGACGCCGTGCCCGGGGACAAGGCCGAGTACCTCAAGTCCCTGATCCCCAGCCGCTCGTTCGGTTCCCCGGAGGACGTGGCGCACCTGGTGTGCTACCTCGCCTCCGACCGGGCCCGCTACATCACCGGCCAGGTGATCGAGATCGCCGGCGGTCTGGTGCTGTAGCAGCCGGTTGAGAGCTCCCGTGCTCCGGGCGCGGGGGCTCTCAACCGGGCTCTCCGAAGCTGTCGTTCAGGCGGATCAGGCCCTCCTGTGCGAGCGTGGCGACCAAAGTGCCGTCCTGGGTGAAGACCCGGCCAAGGACCAGCCCGCGCCCCCGGGAGGCCGCCGGCGTCTCGTGGGCGCACAGCAGCCACTCGTCCGCACGGAAGGGGCGGTGGATCCACACCATGTGGTCGATGCTGCTGCCAGTGACCCGGAGCCAGGAGATGCCGTTCCGGACCAGTACGGTTTCCATCATGGTGACATCGGTGAGATACGCTAGGAGGCAGGCGTGGAGCAGGTGCGCGTCGTCCGCCGTCGCCTCCGCGGGCAGCTCATCCTTGACGCGCACCCAGATCCGCGTCCAAGGGGAGGACAGCGATGGATCCTTCTCCGCGTCGAAGCTCAACGGCCCGACGAAGCGCAGCTCGTAGGGCTTTCCGAGGGACTGGAAGGGCTCGCCGAACGACGCGGTCAGCCGCTCCTCGTAGGTCGGCAGATCCTCCGGTTTCGGGACCTCCGGCATTTCGTCCTGGTGATCGAGCCCCGGCCGACCGCGGTGGAAGGAGGCGGTGAGGGCGAACACCTCCAGGCCACACTGTGCCGCGTAGACGCGCCGTGTGGCGAAGGCGGCGCCGCTGCGCACCCGTTCGACCCGGTAGTCGAAGGGGATGCCCGGCGCAGCGGGCCGGATGAAGGAGCAGTGCACGGAGTGTGCGCGCAGCCCGCCCGCAACCGTGCGGCCGGCGGCGGCCAGCGCCTGGGCGGCCAAGTGCCCTCCGTAGACCGGGGAGGACTGCTCCAGGGCGGGCCGCCCGAGGAAGTGCTCCCCGCAGCCGGGGTCGGGCACCGCGTCGAGGTCAAGCAGCTCCAGCAGCGCATGTTGCTGTTCCATCAGCCCCACTTCGTCTCAAGTCACCGCGTGGGAGCCAGTATCACCGCCCAGCGCCCGGCCCATCAATCGAACAGGCTTGAAACACCGGAGAGTTGCGGTGATGACAGGAAGCGGGTCCGTGCGGTACCCCGGAACGCGACACCCCGAACCATCCGGACCAGGGAGGCCCTTTATGTTCGACCGCGTCATCGCGTCGCTGCACCGGCGGCGCGTGGCCGTGCTGTGGGTGAGCGCGGTCCTCCTCGTCCTGGCCGGGATCGGCGGCCTGGGCGTGGAGCACCGGCTGGCCCACGGGGGGCTCTCCGACCCCGGCGCGCAGTCCTCCCGCGCCGGGCGCCTGGTGTCCGAGCACTTCCCCTCGGCCGACGACGACCTGGTGCTCCTGCTGCGCGGCGCCGGACCGGTCGACTCGGCGACGATGACCTCCCTCGGCACCGAACTGACCCGGCGCGCCGAGCGGGCCCCGGGCGTGCGGGCCGCCACCTCGTACTGGACCGCGGGGCGCGCCACCTCGATGCGTTCCCGCGACGCCTCCATCGGCCTTGTGTCCATCTCCCTGCGCGGCGACGAGGACACACAGGCGAAGACCGCCGAGCGGCTGGTGCCGGACATCCGGCGGCACGCGGAGGGGCTGACGGTCATGGCGGCCGGCCCCGCGCAGGTGCTGGCAGAGGTCGGCAAGCGCACCGCCCACGACCTGCTGCTCGCCGAGGCGATCAGCGCACCGGTCACCCTCGTCCTCCTGCTGCTGTTCTTCGGCAGCGCCGTGGCCGCCGCCCTGCCCCTGGTCATCGCACTGCTGTCGATCCTGGTGGGCCGAGCCGTGGTGAACGCCCTGGCGGGCACCGTGTCGATCTCGGTGTACTCGATAAACTCGACGACCGCGCTCGGACTCGGACTCGCCATCGACTACAGCCTGTTCATCCTCGCACGCTTCCGGGAGGAGCTGAGCACCGGTGCCACGGTGCAGGAGGCCCTGGGCCCGACCATGCGCAGGGCCGGGCGGACGGTCGCGTTCTCCGCGCTCACGGTGGCCCTGTCCCTCGTCGGCCTGCTGGTTTTCCCCCAGTTCTTCCTGCGGTCCTTCGCCTACGGCGGCATCGTGGTGATCTTGTCCGCAGCGGCGGGGGCGGTCCTCGTCCTGCCCGCGCTACTGGCCGTCCTGGGCCATCGGGTCAACCGTTACGACGTCTTCGCCCGGCTGCGCGGCCCGGCGCCGCACACAGCCTCCGAGAGCGGGCGCTGGTACCGGTTCGCCACGGCGGTGATGCGCCGTCCAGTGCTCTACGGCGGTGGTGTGGTGGTGCTGCTGGCCGCCCTCGCGTCCCCGTTCACGGGGATCTCCCCCGGCCTCGTCGACGACCGTACACTGCCCGCCGATGCCCAGGTGCACCGCGCCGCACAGCTGCTGCGCGAGCGGTTCGACGCGGATGCGCTGCACACCGTCCCGGTCGTAGTGGAAGGAGTGGGCCACGACCGGGACCGGCTCCTGGAGTCCTACGCCCGCTCGCTCTCCGCGGTGCGCGATGTCCGGCGAGTGACCACGACGACCGGCACTTATCTGGCCGGGCGCCGGGTCCAGGACCCGGTCCCCGCCGCCGCAACGCTGATGAGCGGTGGGCACACCCTGCTCTTCGTGGTCTCCTCGGTGGAGCAGGACTCGTCCGCCGGAACCCAACTTGTCGGCCAGCTGCGGAAGGTAGCACCGCCCGGCGAGGCGGCACGGGCGTGGGTGGGCGGACGGGCCGCCGAGCTCAAGGACGGCACGGCGGCCGTCTCCCGGGCCGCTCCACTGGCGATCGGCATCGTGGTGGGCTCCTCCCTGGTACTGCTCTTCCTGTTCACCGGGAGCGTGCTGATGCCGGTGAAGGCACTGGCGCTCAACACCCTCAGCCTCACCGCCACGTTCGGGGCGATGGTGTTCGTCTTCCAGGAGGGTCACCTCTCGTTCCTAGTGGGCAGCCCGTTGCACACCGGCATGTTGGACACGACCATCCCGATCCTGACCTTCTGCATGGCGTTCGGGCTTTCCATGGACTACGAGGTGTTCCTGCTCTCCCGGATCCGCGAGCGCTACTTCGCCACCGGCGACAACGCGGAGTCGGTGGCATTCGGTCTCCAGCACACGGGCCGGATCATCACGGCCGCGGCCGTCCTGGTCGCGGCGCTCCTGCTCATCTTCGCCTCCTCGGGCGTGACACTGCTCAAACTGCTGGGCGTCAGCCTCGCGCTGGCGGTGCTCCTGGACGCGACGCTGGTCCGCGCCGTGCTG
This sequence comes from Streptomyces sp. AV19, assembly GCF_015999245.1. Taxonomy (GTDB): domain Bacteria; phylum Actinomycetota; class Actinomycetes; order Streptomycetales; family Streptomycetaceae; genus Streptomyces. The sequence continues at coordinate 90,534 of NZ_JAEAMR010000005.1, forward strand.
GTGCCCTCGTTCATGCGCCTGGCCGGCCGGGCCAACTGGTGGGCGCCCGGCCCGCTGCGCCGCCTCCACGACCGGTTCGGGCTGCGCGAGGACGAGCCGGAGCGGGACGCTAGCGGGCCGGCGGAAGGGACCGCCGGGTGACCGGGAAGTTAAAGTACGTGTCCGGGAACGTCTCCGGCTTGTACGTGTAGTGCCACCATTCTTCCGGAAGGTTCTTGAATCCGGCCTTCTCCAGGCCGTCCTTGAGCAGCAGCCGGTTGCTCCGCTGTTCGCCGACGACGCGGGGGTCGAGGGTGTGCGAGAGGGTGTCGAAGCAGTCGAAGCCGGTGCCCATGTCGAGGGAGTTGTCCGGGAACCGGTCGCGCTTGGGCCCGTAGCAGGACTTCAGCGGCTCGCCCGGGATGTACGGGCGGGTGGGCCACGCTGGCAGCCGGACGAGGGTGAGGTCCACCGTACTGCCCCTGCTGTGCCCGGACTTGGCGGCGATGTACCCGTCGTCGAAGAGCCTCGTCTTGTCGACGCGCGGATAGAACTCGGGCTTCATCCGCTGGTCGTCGAGGTCCTTCGCCCACCGGACGAAGTGGTCGACGGCGCGCTGCGGGCGGTAGCAGTCGTAGACCTTGAGGGCGTAGCCCTTCCTGAGGAAGGCCCGTTGGGCCCGGCGCAGGGCGTCGGCCGCGTCCCGGGTCAGGATGCACAGCGGCTGCCGGTAGCCGTCGATCCGCTCGCCGGTGAAGTTGTGCCGGGTGAGGTAGCGCATCTCCTGGAGGACGGTGGGGTCCGTGTCCCGCAGGGCGACGAACTCCGGTGGCGCCTCGGTCTCCGGGCGTGCCTGCGCGGTGGTGGCGGGCACGGCGAGCAGGACGGCGGCCGCGCCGGCGACCAGGCCGCGGAGGATTCTTCGCATCGGCTCCGACTCCTTGGCTCCGAGGGCGTGGTGCAGCCCTCGCAGGCGGCATGGTGGCGGAGCCTCCCCCGTGGCGTCCAGCGCCGTTTCAGGAGCGCCGGGCGTGGAAGATGCCCCACCGGAGCCGCCCGGCGCGGGCCGCGTCGACCCACAGGGGCAGGTTCGCGAGCAGTTGCTCCAGGTAGTCGGCGCTGATGACCTTGCCCAGCTCGGCCTTCCGGGCCCCGGTCTCCTCGGTCAGCCGGACGTAGTGGTGCAGCAGTTGTTCGCTGTGGTCGTCGAATCCGATGGCGTCCGTCCCGAGCCCGGCGAGACCGTCCCGGTAGAAGGAGGGTGTGGCCAGCTCGTCCACCCCGAGCCGGGCGACGACCGGCCGCAGTGTGCCGGCGGGTGTGGCTTCGGCGGCCATGATGTCGGTGAACGCCAGCCGCCCGCCCGGTGCGAGGACCCGCACGGCCTCGCTCAGCGCCCGCCCCCGGTCCGTGCTGTGGCACAGCGCCTCCAGCGAGCAGACCGCGTCGAACTCCCCGTCGCCGTACGGCACATCGTGGAACGACCCGGTGATGACCTCGACGAGTCCGTCCAGTCCCCGCTCCGCGTTGACCCGGCGGTGCCGCTCGTTCTGCGCCTCGCTCAGGTTGAGCGCGACGACGCGGCACCCGAAGCGCCCGGCCAGGTACCGGGCCGTGCCCCCGTAGCCGGACCCCAGGTCCAGCACCCGCGCCCCGGGGCCGATCCCCAGCCGCCCGGCCAGCCGCTCCACGGTCCGCCGCGACGCCTCGGCGACCGGCTCCCCTTCTCTTTCATAAATCCCCGTGTGGATGTCCTCCCCGCCCCAGACGGCGTCGTAGAAGGCGTCCACGTCACTGGACTCGTAGTAGCTCCGCGTCGCGTCGTCCGGCATGCCCACGCTCCTCGTCCATCCCCTTGGTCCCGGTGACCTCACCGAGACCAACGTGTCCGTTGCGGACCGGCGGGAAAAGGGGCGAATCGGCCAGATTTCGGCGGCGCGTCAGCTTTCGTCCTCCATGGCGCTGTCGCAGCTCTCGCAGAGCCGGTCGGCGTACTCCGGCGGATACCAGGGCGCGTCCGGATGCTCCGCGGGCCGCCAGGGAGCCTTCCCCATGGCGAAGGTGTCCTTGCCGCAGAAGGTCCGCGGGCCCGGGGACGACGGTGTCCCCGGGGCGCCGGGCGCCGCGTGCACCCGGCGCACCGGGGCCTCGGCGGCACCGGGCCGGTCGAGCTCGTACACGACGATGATCTCCATGCGCCCCACGGTAGTCCCGCTGCCGGGCGTGCGCGCAGGGACAGAAGGCCCCGGACAGGTCAGGGCCTGACCTGTCCGGGGCTGAGGGTGCTCGCTCAGCCGACCGCAGCGGCCTTCCGCGTGACCAGGTCGTACGTCGCCCGCAACGACGTCGCCTCGGCCAGGTCCGTCTCCGTCAGCTGGACGCCGTACCGCTCCTCCAGGACGATCTGCATCTCCAGGGCCAGCAGGGAGTCGACGCCGAGGTCCTGGACGAAGCGGGCGTCGTCCGTGACCTCCTCCGGGTCGAGTTCGAGGAGCTCGGCGATGGTGCCGCGCAGGTCCTCGAGTTCGATGACGGTGCTGTTGGTGTTCACGCTGACTCCTTTGTGTCGTCGGGCGGTTGGCGGGGATGGACCAGTGTCAGGGCGCAGGATCCGGGAGAGCTGATGGCGGCCAGGAGGCGCGGGGGGCCGGGGCGGGAGAGGGCGCGGGAGAGGTGGAGCATGGGGAGGAGGGTCCCCGCAGGGGCCGGGACGGTGTCGGCGGCGACGCCCACGCGGTGGCGCAGGTGCTCGGCCAGGGCCGAGGCCAGGGGGAACGTGTCGGTGATCAGGAGGGCGGCCTCGGGGGCCGGGGCGTTCTTCAGGAAGCGGGTCAGCAACTCCTCCAGCCGCTGCTCGGCGGCCGGGAGGGAGAAGGTGACCGTGCGGCACGTGCCGTAGTGGGCAGCGGCCCTCGGCCGGGGTTCCAGGACGAACACCACCGCGCCCGCCTCGGAGCCGCTGCGGGCCGGGCGGTGGGCGGGCCTGGCCGCCTCGGTGGAGCCCGCCAGGAGGAGCATGGAGCGGCCGGCCGCGACCGCGCGGGCTCCGGCGAGCAGAGTCTCCAGGCCCGCCGTGCGCGGTGAGGTGAGGGTGAGGTTCCAGCCCTTGACGCCGTGGGCCATGGCGACGCGGCCCGCGAGCGTGTTGATGGAGAAATACGGTGCCGTGGCCGGGCTGAGCCGCTCCGCGCCCGGGCCGGTCACGGTCGCGTCCATGGCGTCGGTGAGGGCGGCGATCCCGCTGTTGGTGCCGAGGGCCATGCCGCGCTCCGCCTCCGGCACCCCGGCCAGCGGGTCGCCCGCGTCGACGACGGCCCGGCGGGTGGCGGCGAGCAGGTAACGACACGACGGCGGAACGTACTTGTAGCCCCGGGGGCCCAGTTCGGCCGCGACATCGAACCACGCGTCGTCGGCCGGGGCGGCGCCCTCCAGGTCGAGAGCGGCCGGGTCGCCGCCCCGGGGCGAGACGACGCCGATGCCGGTCACCACCAGACCGTTCCCGTTCACGACGTCCGCCCTTCCAGGACCAGGGACACGTTGTTCCCTCCGAACGCGAAGGCGTTGACCATGACATGACGCCCCATCAGTGGTGTCGGGCCGTCCTGCGGCAGGTGGACCGGGCACTTGGGGTCCTGGTCCGCGCCGAGCGGCACGTTGGGCGGCATAGTGCGGCGGTCCAGTACCAGAGCTGCCGCGACGGCGCCGAGCGCGCCGGCGGCCCCGGCGGTGTGGCCGATCAGGGCCTTGAGGCTGTACAGCGGCAGCCGGGCCAGCCGCTCGCCGAAGACAGCACCGAGGGCCTCACTCTCGACGACGTCGTTCAGCCGCGTGCCCGTGCCGTGCGGCACGACGCACCCCACCGAGTCCGCCGGCGCCCCCGCTTCCGCGAGCGCGTCCGTCATAGCCCGGCGGATCTGGACGCCGTCCGGGTCGGGGGCGGTCAGATGGTGGGCGTCGCAGCTCCAGCCGGAGCCGGCCAGCGTCGCGTAATGACGGCGCGCACCGCGCCGCCCGGCGTGCTCGGCCGATTCCAGGACGAGGACTGCGGCACCCTCGCCGAAGATGGTGCCCGCGCGGTCGCGGTGGAACGGGCGGCAGGCGTACGGATCGACGGCCCGCATGCGGTTGAAGCAGCCGAGCGCGACCCGGCTGTACGCCTCGGCTCCCCCGGCCACGACGACGTCCGCCTCCCCGGAGCGGATCATATCCACCGCCATCCCGAGGCCGAACCCGCCCGCCGAGCAGGCGTTGCTGACGCACGTCGCTCCGCCGCCCGCACCCAGCGCCGCGGCGACCACCGAGGCGACCGTGAACACCGGGAGGTCCGGCAGGCCGGGGTCCAGTGGCCGTTCCCAGAGGTCGGCGTTCCCGCCGCCGGTTCCCATGACCACCGCGCAGCGCGCCCGGTGGGTGTCCTCGAGCCCGGCGTCGGCGGCCGCCTCCCGCGCCGCCATCAGCGCCAGCCGCGAGGCCCGGCCTTCAGGGCCCTCCTCGGCGGGCGCCAGGTGGATCAGCGGCAGTGGCATCCGGGCGCCGGGGTCGGCGGCCCGCCGCGGCGGGCTCCCGGACGCCGCGCACAGGGCCCGCCACATGGCCTCCACGCCGACGCCGAGGCCGGACACGGCACCCGCACCGGTGATCAGGACCTGCGTCATACCTCTCCCTTCGATACGCCGTCGTACAGTGCCGCGGCGACGAGCAGGACGGCCGACGCCGCGTCGTCCGCGCTCCCGCCGCCGGCCACGGCGAGCGCGGTGAGGGGCACGCCGTCCGGCGGCCCGGCGGCGAACCAGGCGGTGGCGGCCACGCATTGGAACACCCCGAAGGCCCCGGAGGCCGACGGCAGAGTGCGGCCGAGGTCGTGGACGACGGCGGCTGGAGGCGTCGCCCGGGGGCACGGATCCCTGCCCGGCAGGCCGGCAACGTCCGCCTCCCGACGGGGAGTCCGCCCGGCCCCCACCCGGGGCACGGCGGCTCCCGCACGACGGGGGACCCGGCCCGCGCCCGGCCACTCCGATCCGTTCTCCGACGGCGCGGGGCGGAACTGCCTGGTCACGGCGGATCGTCCGGATTCCGCAAGGGTACTTCCGGTCCCGTCCACGGCGGACTCAGGTGGCAGCCACAGCCCAAACCGGGTGCCGGGCGCGGCCACGGCCTTGATCGCCGTCGCCGCGTCCCGTCGCCGCGCGTACCCCTTCAGCACCGCCCGGGCGCGACGGCCGCGCTCCCGGGCGGTCGCCGGGAGCTCCAGGACGAGCGCTGCCGCCCCGTCCAGCATCCGGACACCGCCCATCAGTTGGCACACCACGCCATCGGCGGGCTCCACGCCGACGACGACCATGTACCGGGCCCGCCCCGCAGCCAGCGCCGGCTCCGCCCATCCGACCGCGTCCAGCCCGGATGTGACACCGTTGCAGAGCATCAGGTTGATACCGTGCAGGCCGTAGCGGATGGCCACGTTGGAGGCGGCCGCGTTGCTGCCCGCGTTGGGGAGGTCCACGGTGCGCAGGGCGGTGGGGCCGACCCGGTCGAGGGCACCGGCGACCCGGCAGACCGTGTCCAGCGAGCCCAGGTTGGAGCTCACGACGACACCGACGTCCGCCCCCGGTACCGTGAGGGCGCCGTCGTCGAGCAGTCCCGCGTCCGTCAGCGCGGCCCCGGCCGCGGCGACGGCGAGCCGGGTCGCGCGGTCCTTGAAGCGCAACGCGCGGTCGTGCACGAGCTGTTGGCCGTGGACCGTCGCGGTACCCGTGACGACCGTCACGCCGCCCTCCCCAGGATCGCGACGGCGTTGACTCCCCCGAAGCCGAACGAGTTGACCTGGACGTGCACGGGCTCCGCCCGCTCCCCCCTGCTGAAGCGCAGCCCTTCGGCCGCCGGGATGGGCTTGTCGAGACCGACGACTGGAGGCACCCGGCCGGTGCGCAGGCACTCGACCGCCAGCACCGTGTTGAGCAGCCCCGAGCAACCGGATGTGTGCCCGGTCATCCCTTCCACCGCCGCGATCAGCGGACCCCTGCCCCCCGGCCCGAAGACACGGCTCAATGCCTCCGCCTCGGCGTGGTCGTTGCGCGGCGTGCCCGTGCCCTGGGCGTGGACGAGGTCCACGTCCCCGGCCACGATGCCGGCGCGTTCGTGGGCCCGGCGCTGGGCGGTGACGAGCCCGTCCGCGGACGGCGCGGTGACGTGGCCCGCGTCGCAGTGCAGCCCGACGGAGCGCAGCACCGCGCGCGCCGGGCCCACGCCCGGGCGGCGCAGGACGACGGCGGCGGCTCCATCGCCGATCAGCTGCCCACTGCTGTCGCGGTCGAAGGGGCGGACCTCGCGCGGGGCACCGGGCTGGGCACGGTCCAGCAGGGCGTACATGCCGGCGGTGATGGTGTCGGCCCCGGCGACCACGACCGTGTCCGCGCGCCCGGTGGCGAGCAGGTCGGCGCCGAGGGCGAGCGCGTAGAGGGAGGCGGAGCAGGCGCCGCCGAAGGTGTGGGTGTCGCAGGCCCCGAAGCGCTCGCGCAGGACGCGGCCGAAGTGCGGGTCGGGCGGCGGCCCGGCCGACCAGGCACGTTCGGCCACGCGCAGGTGGCGCAGGCCGCTGCCGACGAGGACGGGCACGTCCGGCAGGTCGTCCGGCAGACCGGCCTGCGCGAGGGCTTCGGCGATCGCCCGGCAGAGCCAGGCCGCCGGCTGCTGCGGCCGGTCGGTGATCTCGTAGGCATGCCGAGTGCGCAGTCGGCTCGTGTCGAAGGCCCGTACCGGGCGCGGTGCGCCGCGGCCGGCGCACAGGGCGGCGAAGACCTCGGCTGTCCCGGAGCCGACAGCGGCAACGGCGCCGGTGCCGGTGATCGGCCAACCGTTCACGGCTTCGTTCATCCCTTCCGCCAGGAGGCGGCCACCTGGTCGGCGAGGCCGCGGAGGGTGGGCGGGTCGTCGAACGAGGAGGTGAGGTCGCGGCCCAGGGCGGTGCCAAGGATCGCGACGATGTCGATGAGGACGAGGGAGTCGGCCCCGAAGCGGCCGAGGTCGTCGTCCACGCCGGGCAGCCGACCATCCTCCGGTTCGAGGAGGCGGGCGGCCTGGTGGCGCAGGAACTCCTGGAGGATTCCGCTGCGTTCGGCCGGGCCGGCCTCCTCGACGCGGCGGCGCAGGTCGTCGGGGGCGTCCGTGGACGTGCGGCGGGACGGCGGCTCGATCCAGTGGCGCCTCGGCTCGTAGGGGTAGGTGGGCAGCGGGACCCGGCGCCGGCGGCCGGGGCCGTACCAGCGTTCCCAGCGGACGTCGGCGCCGTGGGTCCAGGCCCGGGCGAGGGCGGTCAGCAGGACCTCGGCGGCGCTGCCGTCGGAGAGGTCGAGGACGAGGGGGACCAGGCCCTCCTCCTTCAGCAGGGCTTCCGCCCGCGACCGGTCGGCTTCCCGGGTGCCGGGCCGGGTCCAGGTGGCGGGGTCCGCCGCCTCGTCGGGCCGCAGCCAGCGCGCGCCGAGGCTCACGGGGATCCGTGGCGCGGCGCACGCGGGGACGACGGGGCGCCCGGCGCACAGGGCATGCGCGTCGTAGGAGCCGAGCACCCCGGCGAGGCGGCCGGCGACGGTACGCCCGGTTCCCCAGCCGACGACCGCGGCCGGCGCCACGCCCCAGGCGCGGCACACCCGGGCCAGCGCGTAGGGCACGACGAAGGCGGCCGTCGCCCGGTCGGCGAGGAGGGCGGCCGGGCCGGTCCCGGCCGGCTCGGCGCAGGCGTCGACGGCTTCCTTGAAGTCGGCCTGTTCCGCGTAGAGTTCGGCGGCCCCGGGCGTGCCGGCGGTGTCGGGCAGGACGAGGGCGAAGCCGTCCGGGCGCTGGTCGGCGCGGCCGGTCCACACCCGGCCGGGGTCGAGGATGGCGAGGGAGAGCGCCGCGTCGCGGGTGTCGGCGCAGACGACGGCCCGCCGGTGGACGTGGTGGCGGCGGCCGGCGGCCAGGGTGTGGGTCACCGCGTCGAGCTCCAGTCCGGGGCGGCGCCGCAGGTGGCGGGCCAGGTCGCCGGTGGCGCGGGCGAGGGCCTCGGGGGTGCGGGCGGAGACCAGCAGCGGCTCGGCCGGACGCGGGCCGGGGGCGGGCGCGGCGGCGGGCGGTTCCTCCAGGACGACGTGGGCGTTGGTGCCGCCGACGCCGAACGAGCTGACGCCGGCCCGGCGGGGTCCGTCCCCGTCCGGCCAGGGGACGGTCTCGGTGCCGACCCGGAAGGGGCCCGCGGCGAAGTCGATGTCCGGGTTGGGGGTGCGGAAGTGGAGGCTGGGCACGAGGGTGCGGTGCCGGAGCATCAGCGCCGTCTTGATCAGTCCGGCCATGCCGGCGGCGGCGTCGAGGTGCCCGATGTTGGTCTTGACGGAGCCCAGGACCGTGCGGCCCTCGCCGGTGGGGCCGAACGCCCGGTTGAGGGCGGCGACTTCGACGGGGTCGCCGAGCGGGGTCCCGGTGCCGTGCGCCTCGACGTAGCCGATGGTCCCGGGCGGGCAGCCGGCGACGCGCTGGGCCTCGCGGACGGTGGCGGCCTGCCGTTCGACGCCGGGTGCGGTGAACCCGGTCTTGGCGGAGCCGTCGTTGGTCACCGCCGTCCCCTTGACGACGGCGTGCACGGTGTCGCCGTCGGCCAGGGCCTCGTCGAGCCGCTTGAGGAGGACGACGCCGACGCCGCTGCCGAGCACGGTGCCGCGCGCGGCGGCGTCGAAGGCCCGGCAGTGCCCGTCCGGCGAGAAGATCATCCCTTCCTGGTACAGGTGGCCCTCGTCCTGCGGCATCCGCAGGTGGACGGCGCCGGCGAGCGCCATGCCGCACTCCCCCGCGAGCAGGCTCAGGCAGGCCAGGTGGACGGCGACCAGCGAGGTGGAGCAGGCGGTGCCGACGGTGACGCCCGGTCCGCGCAGGTCGAGCTTGTAGCAGACGCGGGTGGCCAGGTAGTCCTTGTCGTTGGCGAGCATGAGGCGGTAGCGGCCGAGGGTGGAGCCGGTGGCGTACCGGTCGGCGAGGTTGCCGGGCAGGTAGGTGTTCATGCCGGCGCCGGCGAAGACGCCGATCTCGCCGGGGTGGGTGCCGGGGTCGTATCCGGCGTCCTCCAGGGCGGCGAGCGCGCACTGGAGGAAGTGCCGGTGCTGGGGGTCGAGGATCTCCGCCTCGTCCTCGGGGATCCCGAAGTGGGCGGCGTCGAACAGCTCGACGCCCTCGATCGTCTGCGCGGCCCGGACGAACCCGGGGCGCGTCTGCCCGGCCGGGTCGGCGCCGGCGGCCGGCAGTTCCCCGTCGGTGAGGAAGCGCACGGTCTCCCGGCCCTCGCGCAGGAGGTCCCAGAAGGCCCCCACGGAGGGGGCGCCGGGGAACCGGCAGGCCATTCCGATGATCGCCACGTCGCAGTCCGTCATGTCTCCGCCCCAGTGCTCCGCAGGGTGATGCCGAGGTCCGCGGCGGTCTTCCGCATGGCGAGGAAGCCGTGCGCGACGAAGCGCGCGGCGTCCTCGGAGGCGTCCAACCGCCGGAAGAGGTCGATGAGTTCGCGTTCCTGCGCGACGGGGTCGCCGCGGTTGCCCGCGATGTCGAGGACGACCCTCCTGAGCCGCTCCTCGATCAGGGGGAGGTCGGCCGCGCGCGGGAAGGTGATGCTGAAGGTGGACCGGGAGTGGTTCTCGTCGCGCCGCACGGACCGCCGGTGGCTGGCCGCGTTGAGCTTGTAGAACATGCAGTCCCAGTTGGCGAAGGAGTAGTAGTTGAGCAGCGGGAAGAGCGTGCAGTGGGTCTCCATCGGCGACGAGGTGTACAGCCCCTTGGCCTTGAGCTCGGCCACCATGCGGTCCGGGTCGTAGGCGTAGCGCATGGCGATGAACGGGAAGACGATCCGGGGCAGTCCGTCCTCGTCGGCGAAGAGCAGCTCCTCGAGCTCGCCGCGGAACAGCTCGTCCGTCAGCCCCCGTCCGAAGGTCCGGTAGAAGCCCCGGACCACCTCGCGCACGTCCGACTCCATGGTGAGGATCTGCTGCGGGTCGGCGCACAGCACGATGTAGGGGATGCGGTGGCGGAAGGCGTACAGGATGGCCCGGATGACGAAGAAGGAGCGGCACGAGACGCAGGGCAGCTTCTCGTCGAGGTACTTGCCGGGTGTGGCGGGGGTCCGGTTGAAGACCTCGCGCATCATGGCCTTGATGTTGTCGTCGTCGGAGTCGACGACGAAGGTGGCCGGGATCTTCTCCCTGGCGAGCCGGATGTTCTCGGCGGCGTGCGCGCTCTCGAAGGGGACGTCGAAGGTGTAGGAGAGGACGCGCTTGCCGTACTCGTGGACGAACTTGTCCAGCATGTAGGTGCTGTCCTTGCCGCCGCTGTACATGAAGAGGCAGTCGTGGTCGCCGTGCGGGTTGGGGCCGCTGCGGGTGAACTCCTCGAAGACCCGGCTGGTGTAGGCGAAGTTCTCCATCAGCTCGCCGGCGAAGTCCAGGGTGCACAGGCTGCAGACGCCGTCGTCCCCGATGGTGACTCCGGGATGGTTCTCCTTGAGGGCGCAGACGGTGCACACGCGCATGGCCGTTCTCCCTTCCCCGTCCTGGTGGCGGTGGTCGTGGGTCAGTCGTGGCGGCGCCGGCGCAGCTCGCCCAGCGCGGAGCGGCCGCCGGTGCGGCGGGCGGGCTCCGGCGGGCCCGGGCGGGGTGCGCCGGGCGGTGCGAGGCGGCGGGCCAGCGCCCGGATGGTGGGGTACATGAACATCTCCACGCGGGTCAGGGGCTCCGGGGTGCGGTCCCTCAGCCGGGCCATGACACGCATCAGCAGCAGGGAGTCCCCGCCGACCTCGAAGAAGTTGTCCTCGACGCCGACCCGGTCCAGACGCAGCACCTCGCGCCAGACGTCGGCGACGAGGCGTTCGGAGCGGTCGGGCGGCCCGGCCGCGGCGGGAGGCCGGGGCGGTACGGGGGCGGGCAGGGCGGCCCGGTCGGTCTTGCCGTTGGCGGTCAGCGGAATGGCCTCCAGCGTCACGAAGACCGAGGGGATCATGTAGCCGGGCAGTCCGGCGGCCAGGTGGGCGCGCAGTTCGCCGGCCGCGGGCGGGGTGCCGCGCGGGACGACGTAGCCGACGAGCCGTTCGTCGCGCACGGCGACCACGGCGCCGTCCACGGCGGGGTGGTCGCGCAGGGCCGCCTCGACCTCGCCGGTCTCGACGCGGTAGCCGCGGATCTTGACCTGGCCGTCGGCCCGTCCGAGGAACTCCAGGTATCCGTCGGGGAGTTGACGGACGAGGTCGCCGGTGCGGTAGACGGTCCCCGGGTCCTGGGGGACGGTCACGAACCGTTCGGCCGTCAGCTCCGGCCGATTCAGGTAGCCGGAGGCCACGCCCGTCCCGCCGATGTACAGCTCGCCGGGCACGCCGGGCGGCAGCGGGCGCCGCTCCGGGTCCAGCACGTGGAAGCGGGTGTTGGCGACCGGCGGCCCGACCAGGGGCTGTTGGCCGGGGAGCACTTCGGTGACGGCGGACCAGATCGTGGTCTCGGTGGGCCCGTAGAGGTTCCACAACCGGCCGCCCCGGGCGAGCAGTTCGCGCGCGAGGTCCCCGGGCAGCGCCTCGCCGCCGCACAGCATCCGCAGCGGCGCGTCCGGCGGCGGTCCCTGCCAGCCCGCGTCGAGCAGCATGCGCCAGGTGGCGGGGGTGGCCTGCAGGACGGTGGGGCGGGAGCGCTCCAGGAGGGCGCGCAGCGCGAAGCCGTCGGCCGCCGTCCCGTCCGGGGCGATCTCGACGTGTCCGCCGGTGGCCGGGGGGACGTGGAGTTCGAGTCCGGCGATGTCGAAGCAGAGGGTGGTGACGGCGAGCAGCCGGTCACCGGTGGTGAAGCCGGGCGCGTCGGCCATCGCGCACACGAAGTTGGCCAGGGCCCGGTGGCCGACGCGCACGCCCTTGGGGCGGCCGGTGGAGCCGGAGGTGAAGATGACGTACGCGTCGCTGCCGGGGTCGACGTCCGCGCCGTCCACGGGCTCGGCGGCGGCCCGTCGCCGGTCCAGTACGACGATGCCGGCGCCGGTCGCGGGCAGCGTGCCGGCCAGGCGTTCCTCGGTGACCAGCAGGGCCGGGGCGGCGTCGTCGAGCATGGCGGCGATGCGGGCGGGCGGGTAGACGGGGTCGAGGGGGACGTAGGCGGCGCCGGACTTCATGATGCCGAGGAGGGCCACCGGCAGGTCGGCGGACCGGTCGAGGTAGACGCCGACCCGTCGCCCGGGGCCCGCGCCGCGGGCGCGCAGGTGACCCGCCAACTCCGAGGAGCGGAAGTCCAGTTCGCCATAGCCGAGGGTCCGTCCGGCACAGGTGACGGCGGGGGCCTCGGGGCGCAGCCGGGCCTGGCGGGCGACCATGCGGTGCACGGTGGTGCCGGGCGGGAGGGCGGCGGCGGTGTCGTTCCACGCCGCCATGGCGCGCCGGGCCCCGTCGGTGCCGAGCGGGACGCGGGCGGGGTCCTCGCGCGTCCGGGCGAGGTCGCCCAGGAAGGCGGCGGCGTACGCGGCGAGCGGGCCGCCGGGGCCGGTCCACCGGCAGGGCTCCCCGGTCCGGCGCGGGATGCGGATCGACAGGGCGGTGCCGGGCGGGGGTCCGACCGGTTGGCCGTCGAGCGCGAAGCAGACGGGGAGCGCCCGGGAGGCCGTGCGCAGCCGGGGGTGGCGGGCCCACAGGTCGTGCGCGAACGGCCCCCGCCCGGTCGCGTCCCGGGCCACCCGGTCGCGCAGCGCCGCCATGCCGTCCCCGTCCAACGGCGGTACGCGCAGCGGGATCCAGTCCGCGTACAGGCCGTCGACGGCCCGGTGGCCGGTGTCCGGGGCGGGCCGGAGCAGTCGTACGTCGGTGCCCGGGGCGACGCCGACGCGTACGAGGAAGGCGAGGAGGGCGGCCAGCAGCCAGTGCGGGTCGTGTACGCCGTCGGGCACGGGCACCTCGGCCTCGACGGTCGCGTCGTCGCTCCGGTGGGGCAGGTCGGCGGGTTCCAGCCGGCTCAGCCGCCGTACCCAGTACGCCTCGTCGGGCAGGGCCGCGGCCTCGGCGCGGCCGGCCGCGTCCAGCAGGCGGGCGTCGGGCACGGGGAGCCGGTCGCCCGGCCGCAGGCCGCCGGCTTCCCCGGCCAGGGTCAGCCGGACGTCGCGCCCGGCGGTGGCGACGACGAGACTGCCGTCGGCGGCGGTCACCGTGCCCGGGGCGCGCCCCGAGCGTCCGGGCAGGACGGTCAACTCGCGGACGACGACAGCCCGTTCACCGATCAGCACCTTCGCCGTGCCGAAGGTGTTGGCGTGCGGCCCGAAGTCGCGGGCGCGCACGGCCGCGTCCAGTTCCGCGTCGGGCCGGCCCCAGCGCAGGAGGCCGCCGCCCGGCGGCCGGTCGTGGCGGCCGTGGTAGGTGCGCCGCGCGAGGTCCTGGGGCCGGCGTCGCACCTGGCCGGAGGTCAGCGCGTCGGCGAGTTCGGCGAAAGCGTCGAGGCCGGCTTCCAGGCACTTCACGTTGAGCGTCGCGCTGGTCTCGCCCGGTGTCACCGGCACCTCGCGGTGCGCCAGGAGGTCGCCGGTGTCGGCCTCCCCGGTCATCACGTGCCAGCTGACGCCGTGGACGGTCTCGCCCTCCAGGAGCGCCCAGGCGGTGGCGTGCACGCCGGCGTGCCGGGGCAGCGGGCCGTCGTGGAAGTTGACGGGCAGGCCGCGCGGCAGGGCGAGGAGGCGCCGGGGCAGCATGCGCAGGTTGGCGACGCTGAAGAGGTGGTCGAACGGCTCGGCGGCGAGCCGGTCCTCCAGGTGCGGGCCGAATCCGAGCGGCGGCAGCCCGGCGCGCCCGGCCCAGTCGCGGACGCCGGGGTCGGCGGAGACGACGCCGAGCACCCGGTGGCCGCGCTCCAGGAGGAGTTCGGCGCAGGAGGCGACCATGGCGTTGCCGCCGACCAGGAAGCAGCTGAAGTGAGTCATCCCAGTCCCAGCCTCGTCATCGTCCGGCGCAGCGCGGTCAGCCGCTCGGTGTGGCGTTCGGGGTCGGCGCCCGGTCGGGGGTCGAGGAGGTCCGCCCGGGCGTGGGCGACCACTTGGAGGTCGGTGTACTGCAACAGGCCGCCGGGGCCGTGCCGGTGGCCGGTGCCGGAGTGGCCGCGGCCGCCCATGGGCGCGGCGTAGGAGACGTAGGCGGTGCGGAAGCCCTCGTTGATGTTGACGGCGCCGGCGGACAGCCGGGCGGCGAGCGCGGCGGCGCGGGCCGGACTGCGGCTCCAGACGCTGGCGTTGAGGCCGTAGGGTCCGTCGTTGGCGAGCGCGACGGCCTGTTCGTCGTCGCGGAAGGGGCGGACGGACACGACGGGCCCGAAGGTCTCCTCGCGGTGCACGGCCATGCCGGGGGCGACGTCGGCGAGGACGGTCGGTTCGTGGAAGAGCGGCCCGATGTCGGGGCGCGGCCGTCCGCCGCACAGCACGCGGGCGCCCTTGTCGAGGGCCTCGCCGATGTGGAAGGCGACGCGGTCGAGCTGGCGGCGGGAGGTGAGCGAGCCCATGTCGGCGCCGAAGTCGAAGGCCGCGGAGAGGCGGAGGGCGGCGACGCGGTCCAGGAAGCGGTCGAGGAACCGGTCGTGGACGGAGGCGTGGACGAGGATCCGCTCGGCGGCCATGCACAGTTGTCCGGCGCTGGTGAAGCAGGCCCGGACGGCTCCGGCGGCGGCCCGTTCGACGTCGGCGTCGGCGAGGACCACCAGGGGGTTCTTGCCGCCGAGTTCGAGCATGCAGCCGATGATCCGGTCGGCGGCCATGCGGCCGAGGACGCGGCCGGCGGCGGTGGAGCCGGTGAAGGCCAGGTGGTCGGCGCCGGCCAGCAGCGCGGGCCCGACGTCGGCGGGTTCGCCGACGACGATCTGCCAGAGCTCCTCGGGGAGTCCGGCCTCGGTGCACAGGGCGCGGGTCCACAGTGTGGTGCAGGCGGTCTGGGTGTCGGGCTTGTGGACGACGGCGTTGCCCGCGAGCAGGGCGGGGACGATGTCGGTGACGGCGAGGCTGAGCGGGTAGTTCCAGGGGGTGATGACGGCGACGACGCCCTTGGGGTGGCGCAGTTCGCGCACGGCCGTCAGCAGCGGCAGCGCGCCGGGGCGGCGGCGCGGGGCGAGGAGCGCGGCGGCGCGGCGCGCGTAGTGGCGGCAGACCCCGGCGGCGTCCACGACCTCCTCGAAGGCGTGGGCGCGGGCCTTGCCGGTCTCCCACTGGAGCAGGTCGAGGGCCTCGCGGCGCCGGTCGAGGAGCAGGTCGTGGACGCGGCCGAGGACGCGGGCCCGGTCGCGTACGTCCCGGGCGGCCCAATCCCGTTGGGCGGCGCGGGCGCGCTCGTGGGCCAGGGCGACGTCGTCGGCGGTGGCGCCGGGCAGGCGGGCGATCACGTCGAGGGTGAACGGCGCCCGGGGGGTGAACTCCGCGCCGCTGCCCGGGAGTTGCCCGGCGAGCCGCGCGGTCGTGACGGCGACCGGCGGGGCGGGCCGGGGGGCGTTCGTCAGGGGCCGCATGGGTCAGTCCTCGAGGGGGGTCAGGCCGCCGCCGGCGTAGAGGGTGTCGATGAGGTCCCGGTAGTGCCGGCCGATGCTCCGGCGGCGCACCTTGAGGGTGGGGGTGACCAGTCCGCTGTGCGGCGTCCAGGCGTCCTCGACGACGGCGAACCGCCGTACGCGTTCCGGCCGGGACAGGTGCCGGTTGCCGCGGGCGACGGCGCGGCGGATCCGTTCGGGGTCCGGGTCGGCGCCGGTGCCGACGCCGAGGGTGATGAGGGCGACGTTGTACGGGCGGCCGTCGCCGATGACGCAGACCTGGTCGATGAGGGGGTCGCCGTGGCCGATGCGGGCCTCGATGCGGGCGGGTGCCATGTTCTTGCCGTAGGCGTTGACGATGAGGTCCTTCTTGCGGCCGGTGATGCGCAGCGCGCCGTCGTCCGCCAGTTCGCCGAGGTCCCCGGTGTGCACCCAGCCCTCCGCGTCGAGCACCTCGGCGGTCTCGCGGGGCCGGCCGCGGTAGCCGCGCAGGGAGCCCGGGCCGCGGACGAGCACTTCGCCGTCGGGGGCGGTGCGCACCTCGACGCCGGGCAGGGGCGGTCCGATCCAGCCGGCCCGGTGCTGTCCGGGGACGGTCACGCAGGCGGCGGCGCACAGTTCGGTCATGCCCCAGATCTCGCCGACGGGCAGGCCGAGGGCGCGCAGGAAGGCCATGGTCGCGGGGGCGACGGGGGCGGCGCCGACGTGGACGAAGCGGGTCTCGTCGAGGCCGAGCAGGTTCCGTACGGGGGCCAGGTGGCCGGGCTCCAGGCGTTCGTACTCCGCGCGGGCGGCCGCGTCCTCGGTGACCGCGAGCGCCTCGCCGAGCTCCAGGGCGCGCAGGGCGCCGTAGCGGAACTCCTCGGGTGCGGCGGCGAGTTCGGCGAGCAGGCGGGTGCGCAGCTTCTCCCACATGCGGGGGACGGAGAACAGCCAGTGCGGGCGGACCGCGGGCAGGACGGAGAAGAGCCGCTCGGGCCCGGCGCAGCAGGTGACGTCGGCGCCCAGGACCATGGGCAGGTAGTGCGAGCAGCAGCGCTCGGCGATGTGGGCCATGGGCAGGTACGACACCAGGCGGCTGCCGGGCGGGAGCGGCACGCGCTCCAGGAAGGCCCGGCCGGCGGCGCGGACGGCGCCGTGGGTGAGCTCGACTCCCTTGGCCGGTCCGGTGGTTCCGGAGGTGTAGACGACGGTGAGGACGTCGTCGGGGCGGGGCCGGTGGCCGTACGGGTCGGTGTCGCCGGCGTCCGTCAGCGGTCCGAGGCCGTCCTCGGTGACGAGGGCCACGTCGCGCAGGCCCGGGCAGTGGCGGCGCAGGTCCTCGGCCCGGGCCGGGTCGTCGGTCACGAGGACGCCCGTGCGCGAGTCGTCGACGAGGTGGCGCAGTTCGTCCTGCGGGGAGGTGGGGTAGAGCGAGCAGGTCGTCACGCCGGTGGTCATCGCGGCGGCGTCGGCGATGTGGAACTCGGGCCGGTTGCCGAGGAGCAGGCCGAGGGTGTCCCCGGGGCGCAGTCCGAGCCGGGCGAGCCCGGCGGCGCAGCGCCGCGCGGCGTCGCGGTAGGCGCCCCAGGTGTACGTCCGTCCGTCGGCCGCGCGCAGGGCGGGCCGGCCGGCGAGGGCCCGGGCGGTGATGTCGAAGGCGTGGGCCAGGGTGGGGCTGTCCAGGGCCTGCCGGAACACGGTGTCGTTCATCGGCCACCGGTCCCGAAGTCGCGTACGGCGCCGGGGGTTTCGGGCAGGAAGCGGTACTCCAGGGTGGCGAGGGCGAGGCGGGCCCGGGGGGGCGACGACGCCGAGGAGTTCGCCGAGGGTGCCGAGCCGGGTGGAGACGCGGGGCCTGCCGGTGACGAGCGCGGTGCAGATCAGGCGGGCGGCCTGGTGGGGGTGGAGGGCGGGCAGCCGGGCGAACGCGGTGGTGGGCGCGCTCATCGGGGTGCGGACCAGCGGCAGGTGGACGGTGCTGACGCGGATGCCCTCGCGGCGCAGCTCGGGGGCGAGGGAGTGGCCGAACGCCTCCAGGGCGGCCTTGGAGGGGTTGTAGGCGGTGAAGCGGCCCATGCCGAGCTGGAGTCCGATGGTGGCGACGTTGACGATGTGGCCGTGGCCGCGTTCGCGCATGCCGGGGAGCAGGCGCAGGGTGAGGTCCACGGCGCCGAAGTAGTTGACGGCCATGGTCCTGCGGTAGTCGTGGGGGCGCTCGACCGCGTGGGCGGCGCCGCGCCGGATGGAGCGTCCGGCGTTGTTGACGAGGATGTCGGCGCCGCCGTACTCGGCGGTGAGCCGGTCGGTGAAGCGGGCGATGTCGGCGGGGACGGTGAGGTCCGCCGTGTGGATGACCGCGGTGCCGGTGCCGCCCGCGGCGCGGCGGGCGGTCTCGGCGAGGGCCTGCCGGTCGCGGCCGAGCAGGACGAGGTCGGCGCCGGCCTGTCCGAGGAGGACGGCGAGCTGCCGGCCGATGGCGCCGGAGGCGCCGGTGACCACCACCCGGCGGCCGCCGACCTTCACGGCCAGGCGGGTGGTGAGCCGGTCGGGCCGGGCGGGCCTTCGCCGGCGCGGGCGGCGGCGCCGGAGTGCGGCGGCCGCCGGCCGTGCCGGGGCCGGTGCGGGCCGCTCCTGGTCGCACGGGGTGCGCATGGTGCCTTCCTCCGATCTCTTCGGCCGGGAGCGGTCCGGGGTCATGCGGGGTTCACATGGGGGCGGGGCGGGAGCCGTCGGTGACGACGGAGACGCCCTGCAGGTGGGAGGTGCGCAGGATCGGGTAGTTCAGCTCGCCGTACGGTCCGCCGGTGCGGCCGGTGCCGCCGTGCGTGCCGAGGTAGGGGACGAAGCCGATGTGGGAGTCGTTGACCTTGAGCAGGCCGGCGTTGGTGATCTGGCGGACGAAGGCGTTGATGACCTTCTCGTCGCCGGACCACAGGGAGTTGCGCAGCCCGTACGCGTTGTCGTTGACGAAGTCGATGACGGTGTCGAGGAGTTCGCGGGTGTCGTCGCGCTCGTCGGGGACGACGACGGGCAGGAGCGGGAAGAAGGTCTCCTCGCGCACGGCCCGCACCCGGCGGGCGTCGCGCAGCCCGTTCACGCGGACGACGGTGGGTTCGAGGAACGTCCCGGCCAGCGACGGTTCGCCGGCGACGTCCACCCGGCGGCCGCCGCACAGGACCGTGCAGCCGTGCTGTTCGGCGTCGGCGAGCACCTCGTGGAAGCCGCCGATCTTCAGCACGGGGCTGAGCAGGACCTCGGGGTCGTCGGGATAGCCGGGGCGCAGGGTGCGGCAGCGGGCGGTGAGCTTCTCCAGCAGGGCGTCGGCGACGTCGGGGTGGACGACGGCGCACTTGGGCACCATGCAGATCTGCCCGGAGCCGTAGAAGCACTCGGTGAGCGCGTCGACGGCGCCGTCCAGGTCGGCGTCGTTCCACACCACCAGGCTGTCGTTGCCGGAGAGTTCGAGGACGGGCTTCTTGCCGTGCGCGACGCACTCGCCGCCGAACTCCAGGCCGGTGTCGCTGTCGCCGAAGAACATGATGTCGTCGACGTGCGGGCTGTTCAGCCACTGGCGGAGCATGGGGCGGGTGGCGCCGGAGACCAGGTTGACGGTGCCGGGCGGGGCGCCGAGTTCGTCGAGGATGGGGGCAACCAGCTCGCGGTAGATGAAGGCGACGCCCAGGGGCGCGGTGCGGGGGGCCTTGACGACGAGGGTGTTGCCGGCGCCGAGGGTGGCCGTGCCCAGGAACGAGTTGGACGCGGCCGCGTTCTGCGGCGGGTTGAGGCACACCACTCCGTCGGGCTTGCGCAGCAGCGCGAGGGAGCGGCCGGGGCTGTCGAAGCGCTGCTCCAGCTGGCTGCGGTAGAAGGAGACGGTCTCCGGGCTGCTGCCCATGAGCATGCCGGCGATCTCCCACTCGGCCAGGCGGCGCGGGTGGCCCTCGGAGACGAGGATGTCGAGGAGTTCGTCGTGGCGGGCCCGGAGGGCGGCGTGCAGCCGGGGGCCGAGTTCCATGCGGGTGTCGAGGTCGGTGCGGGCCCATTCGCGGCGGGCGGCGTGCGCGGCGCGCAGCGCGTCGGCGACGTCGTCCGGGCCGCTGAGCGCGACCCGGCCGGTGATGCCGGCGGTGTCGCCCGCGGCGGTCCCGTCGCCGCGTTCGAGGCGCCGCTTGCGGCCGAAGGCGCCGCGCGGGTCGGCGAGGAAGGCGCCGGCGTCCAGGCAGTAGGTCCAGGAGGTGCCGGGCCGGTCCTGTCCGTCGATGTACTGCGGGTAGGAGTACATCGGTCACCTTCCGGCCGGGACGGCGGGGGCGGGGCCGCCCGCGGCGAGAGTGGTCTCGTAGGGCTCGGCGTCGGCCATCTCCCCGGCGGTGTACGAGCCGTAGGCGCCGAGGTCGAGCAGGCCGTGGCCGCTGTAGCAGAAGACGATGACGGCCCGGCGGCGCCGCTCGCGGCACTCGACGGCGAGGTCCATGGCGGCGCGGATGGCGTGGGCGGTCTCGGGCGCGGGGAGCAGTCCGTGCAGCCGGGCGAAGAGCGCGCCCGCCTCGAAGACGGCCTTCTGGGCGTAGGCCCGCGAGTCGAGGATCCCCTCGTGCCGGGCGAGGCCGACGAGCGGGGCGGCGCCGTGGTAGCGCAGTCCGCCGGAGTGGATGGGCGGCGGGACGAACTCGTGGCCGAGGGTGTAGGTGCGGGCCATCGGGCCCAGTCCGCTGGCGTCCGCGAAGTCGTAGCGGTACGTGCCGCTGGTCAGGGTGGGACAGGCGGCCGGTTCGGCGGCGAGGATGGAGATGTCCGCCCCGGCGAGCTTGTCGCCGACGAACGGGAAGGCGAACCCGCCCATGTTGCTGCCGCAGCCGACGGAGGCGACGAGGAAGTCGGGCTGCTTGCCGAGCTCTTCGAGCTGCTCGCGGGTCTCCAGGCCGACGACGGTCTGGTGCAGCAGGACGTGTCCGGCGAAGGCGCCCATGGAGAAACGGTCGCCCGCGTTCTGCCGGACGGTCTCCAGTGCCTCGCTCACCGCGGTGGCCTCGGAACCGGGGTGGTCGGGGTGTTCCTTGAGCAGGTTGCGGCCGAACTCCGTGTGCGGGCCGGGGCTGGGCAGGACCTCCTGGCCGAAGGTCTCCATGAAGTGCCGCCGGTAGGGCTTGGTCTCGAAGCTGGCGCGGACCATGTAGACGAGCGCCTTGATGCCGAACAGGCTGCACGCCATGGACAGGGCGCTGCCCCACTGGCCGGCCCCGGTGTCGGTGACGAGCCGGTCGCAGCCCTCCAGCTTGGCGTAGTACGCCTGTGCCAGCGCGGAGTTGAGCTTGTGCGAGCCGGAGGGGCTGGCCCCCTCGTACTTGAAGTAGATCTCGGCGGGGGTGTCGAGGTGCCGTTCGAGGGCGTGGGCCCGGTAGAGGGGGGTCGGCCGCCAGAGCCGGTAGGCCGCGCGGACCTCCTCGGGGATGGCGATCCACCGCTCCATGGAGGTCTCCTGGGCGACCAGGGCCTTGGGCAGCAGCCGCTCCATGAACTCCGTCCGGACCGGTTCCCCGGTGCCCGGGTCGAGGAAGTCGTCGGGGGCGCGGGGCAGGTCGGGAAGCACGTTGTACCAGCGCTTGGGGATCCTCGCGACCGGAAGGTCGTGGCGCTCCAGGGAGTTCACCGGGCTCTTCTTCCTTTCGTGCTGTCGTGCGCCCCGGGGTGTCAGGGGGCCAGCAGGCGGCAGTGGTAGGTGAACGAGGCCTCGGCGACGGGTTCGCCCCCGGTGTCGTGCAGGAGGGAGGTGGTCGTGGCCTCGAACCGTTCGCCGGGCGGCAGTTGAGCGACCCTGGCCGGCAGGTCCGTGTCCGGCACCGCGGCCACCGCCCGGATCTCCCCACGGGCCTTCCTGCGGTAGGAGATCGCCGATTCCCGCAGGACGAAGGAGATTTCCGCGATCCGCTCGCGCAGCGCCCCCGCGAGCGCGGCCCCCGAGGCGGCCTCGGCCACCAGGAACAGGGCGGCGGCGTGCCGGGTGCCCACGTGGTTGAGGGTGTCGCCGGAGTCCGGCAGCGTGGCGACGGCACGGCCGGCGGCGATGTCCGTGACCTCGACACCGGCGAACTTCTGGAAGGGCACGAGGTCGTTGACGACCGTGCGGATCTCCTCGAGGGTCGGGCCGGGCGACGGGACCGGTCCGGGCGACGGGGAATTCAGGGCGGGCTCCGATCGGCACAGGGGTGCAACGGATGCAGGGCAGGGAGGCGGACGGGCCGCCCGGGCGGTTCGCCCGATGCGGCCGTCTCGTCACCAACGGTCCCGACTTGGGCGGTACGCCGTCAAGGGAGCCCTGAAAAAACAATGAGTACGCTTATATGCCTACTTGCTTCACAGTTCGTCCTTCCCTACCGTTGTCGCGTTTATGGGATCACCCGGACGGGGGAGAAGCGGAGTCCCATGCTGCAGAACGAGACGGGACACCTGGTGTCCGAGGAGATCGAGGCCGACCCGCGCCGCTGGCGGATCCTGGCCTCCCTGGTGGTCAGCGTGGTGCTGGTGGTGCTCGACACCTCCATCGTCAGCGTCGCGCTGCGCACCCTCGCCCTGCCCGCGCCCGACGGACTGGGCGCCTCCTCCGGCGACCTGCAATGGTCCGTCGACGCCTACACCCTCGTCTTCGCCACCCTGCTCATCACCGCGGGACTCACCGCGGACCGCTTCGGCCGCAAACGGACGCTGCTGGCCGGCCTGTTGCTCTTCGGAATCTTCTCGGCCACGGCCGCCTACGCGCAGGACGCGGCCCAACTCATCGCCTCCCGCGGGGCCATGGGCATCGGCGCCGCCCTCGTGGTGCCCGCCACCCTGGCCATCATCACCCACGCCTTCCCGCCCGCCGAGCGCCCCCGGGCCATCGGTCTGTGGGCCGCCTCGGCCGGACTGGCCATCGCCATCGGGCCGGTGACCGGCGGGCTGCTCCTGGAGCACTACTGGTGGGGCTCCATCTTCCTCGTCAACCTCCCCGTGGTGCTGGTGGGTTCGGTGGCCGTCGCGCTGGTGGTGCCCGAGTCCGCCGATCCGGCGCCCCGCCGCTTCGACCCCGTCGGCGTGCTGCTGTGCGTCGCCGGCCTGGGCCTGCTCGTCCTGGGCATCGTCGAGGGCGGCGAGCTCGGCGCGTGGACCCCGCCCCGGGTGTGGGCGAACGCGCTGGGCGGCACGGCCCTGCTGGGCGCCTTCGTCCTGTGGGAACGCCGCACCAGCCACCCCGCGATGGACCTGCGCTGCTTCCGGGACGCCCGCTTCTCGGCGGCCGCGGCCGTCGTCGGCGTGGTCTTCTTCGGCCTGCTCGGCTCCTCCTTCTACATGATCTTCTATCTCCAGAGCGTGCGCGGCTACTCGTCGTTGCAGGCCGGCTGCTGCCTCCTGCCGCTCGCCGCCGCCCAGCTCGTCGTCTCCCCCGCCAGCGCCTCCGCCGCCCGCCGCTTCGGCGTCCGGGCCGTCTGCGCGGCCGGTCTGACGATGACCGCCCTCACCTTCTTCGGCGTGAGCCTCCTCGACCAGCGCTCGCCGCTCTGGCAGTGCGAGGCGCTGTTCTTCCTCATGGGCAGCGCGATGGGCCTCGCCATGCCCGTCGCGACGGCCTCCGCGATGTCGACGATGCCCCAGCGGACGGCCGGCGCCGGGGCCGCCATGCTCAACTCCCTGCGCCAGGTGGCCGGAGCCCTGGGCGTCGCCGTCCTGGGCTCCCTCCTCTCCTCCCACTACCGCGTCCGCGTCCGCGAGGCCCTGGCCCCCCTGCCGACGACACTGCGCCCCCTGGCGGAGGAGTCGGTGGAGGGCGCCCTCACGGTCGCGGGCCGCCTGGGGGCGACGGCCGGGGGCGACGTGCTCGCGACGCGGGCGGTGGAGGCGTTCGTGTCGGCGATGCGGGTGACGTCGTTGGTGGCGGGTGGGGTGACGTTGGTGGGGGCGGTGGTGGTGTGGGTGTTCCTGCCGCGGAAGGGGTCGTCGGGGGTGTAGGGGGTACGCCGGCGGAGTCGTCGCGCAGTTGAAGTCCCCCGGCCCCGCCCTTTCACCGTTTCCCGGGGAGCCCCCGGGCCCCGACCGCCCTGCGGGCGGTGATGGCGGGGGGCTACGCCCCCTGCACCCCCACCGGGGCTCCGTCCCCGGTCCCGGCGGGGCTCCGCCCCCGGTCCCGGCGGGGCTCCGCCCCTGCGCCCCGTTGGGGGGCTGCGCCCCCTGGGCCCCGCGATGCGGCTCCGTCGTGTGGATCGGGGCTGAACCCGGGGTACGTCCCGGCCCTCTTTTCGGGGCTCCGCCCCTGAACCCCGTTGCGGGGGCTGCGCCTTGATTCGGGACCCGGACCCTGCGATGCGGCTCCGCCGCATTGTCCTCAAGCGCCGGACGCCCGGCCCTCGGATTCCCGGCCCGGGCACACGAATCAGCCCGTCCGGCGCTTGAGGACAGCGCCCGAAGGGCGCTTCAGATGTCCAGGGGGCGAAGCCCCCGGAACGCGGCGAAGCCGCGCTGCGGCCCCTGAGGGCAGAGTCCCGGTGGGAATCGTGGGCAACGCAGCCCTCGGATACGAAGTCCAGGGCGCCCCCGGTGCGGAGGCCAGGGCACGAAGCCCCGGGATACCGCCCGAAGGGCGAGCCGGGCCCCGGTGCGGGGGCGTATCGCGGGGCACAGGATGAAGCCGCGTTGCAGGGAGCCCGGAGTGGAGCCGTACGGCGGGCCTGGGGCGGAGCCCCGGCAAGAGGGCCGGGGCTCCGCCCCCCGGGTACGAGGCCCGGGGCGAGGTGTGCCCACCGGGTACGAGGTCCAGGGGCGCAGCCCCGGTCCACGCGGCGAGCCGCATCGTGGGGGCCCAGGGGGCGGAGCCCCGCCCAGGGCCCGGGGACGGAGCCGGCGTCGTGGGGGCGCAGCCCCCGCCATCACCGCCCGCAGGGCGGTCGGGGCCCCGGGGGCCCCCGGGAAACGGGAAAGGGCGGGGCCCGGGGCGCCCCCCCCCGGAACCCCCCCCGGCCCCCCCCCCGCCCCCCCCGCGCGGGCCCCCCCCCCCCCCCCCCCCCGGACCACC
>NZ_JAEAMR010000050.1 GCF_015999245.1 Streptomyces sp. AV19
CGCCCGACCGCAGGGCCTGGCAGGCCAGATGCAGAGTGACCAGTGAGGAGGAGCATGCGGTGTCGACCGTGACGGCTGGTCCTTCGAGGCCGAAGGTGTAGGCGACGCGACCTGAGGCGATGCTGCCGGCGTTCACGTAGTCGAGGTATCCCTCGAAGCCGTCCGGGACCGTATGGAGGCGGCTCGTGTAGTCGTGGTACATGACTCCGGCGAACACACCCGTACGGCTGCCCCTCACCGACACCGGGTCGATGCCGGCGCGCTCGAAGACCTCCCACGCCGTCTCCAGAAGCAGCCGCTGCTGGGGGTCCATGGCGAGGGCCTCGCGCGGGCTGATGCCGAAGAAACCGGCGTCGAACTCGTCGGCGTCGTAGAGGAAACCGCCTCGCCGGGTGTAGGAGGAGCCCGGCCGGTCGGGATCGGGGTGATAGAGGTTGCCGATGTCCCAGCCACGGTCGTCCGGGAACTCTCCCACGGTGTCTCCGCCTGAGATGACCAGTTCCCACAGGTCTTCTGCCGACCGGACACCGCCCGGCAGTCGGCAGGAAGCCCCGATGATCGCCATCGATTCGTGTTGCCCGGCTTCCAGCTCATGCAGGCGCCGTCGGGTCTGGTGGAGATCAGCCGTCACCCATTTGAGATAGTCGAGGACCTTCTCATTCTCCATGGGGTGTCGCTTTCTTGAGGGAGTCCGGAGGGCGGTGGTCGTTCCGCGGGGCTCGGCCGAGTTCTTGGTCGATAAAGGCGAAGATTTCGTCGGGCGTCGCTGAGTCGATCCGGGCCACGGTGGTGTCGCCTCCCATGAGAGCCGGGGGCCCCTCGGAGGGAGTGGTCGGTTGCCGGTGTGGTGGGCCGGTAGTCGGCAGGAGGCGCATAATCCGGGTCATCCGTTGTGCCGTGTCCGTGCTCGCCAGATCTTCGGGCGGCAGGGCTGCCAGGAGGGCTTCGAGTTCCCCCAGCACGGTCACCAGGCGGGACCGGCCCGGCTTGGACACCGGTTCCAGGTGCTGTTCCAGGTACCGGGCCACGGCCGAGGGAGTCGGGTGGTCGAAGAGCAGTGTCACTGGCGGGCGGTGGCCTGTGGCGGTGCTCAGGCGGTTGCGCAGTTCGATGGCTGCCAGCGAGTCGAAGCCCAACTCCCGGAAGGAGCGCTCCATCTCGACCGACTCGGGTCCGGCGTATCCGAGGATCTCCGCCACCTTTTTCCGGACAATGGTCGCTGGTGCGAGGTGGCGCCGTGCGGGTCTGCCATCGGCCGCGTGCTCTTGGTATGCCGTATGCCCACTCACGCCCTCGGGCGGGGTATCACCGCCCGAGGGCGTGCCGCCGTCCCCGCTGCTGTGGGCACCGGCCATGGCGGAGGAGACGGGTCGCCGCCTCGGAGCACGGGCCCAGGCCTTCAACACTGCAGGGATGCCGTCGGCGCCGCGCTCGGCACGAAGCGTGGTGATGTCGAACCGGGCGGGTACGAGTACTGGCTGGTCGAGGCTGAGGGCAGTGTCGAAAAGGGAGAGTGCCTCATCGGTCATCAGTAGTGCGTGACCCTTGTCGGTGAGGCGGCGGATATCCACTTCTCGCAGGTGCCCTGCCATGCCTTCCGCATGGTCCCAGAAGCCCCACGCGAGGGAGAGTGCTGGAAGTCCCCGGGCACGACGGTGCTGGGCGAGGCCGTCGAGAAGGGCGTTTGCTGCGGCATAGTTCCCCTGGCCGGGGGTGCCGACTGTCCCTGCGACCGACGAGAACATGACGAAGGCGGCCACGGGCAGATCGTGTGTCATGCCATGAAGGTGCAGAGCCGTATCGGCCTTGGCCCGTACTACGCGGCTCATCTGTTCCGGGCTGAGCGTTTCGATCACGCTGTCGTCCAGGATGCCGGCGGCGTGCACCACGCAGGTGATGGGGTGTTCGGAGGGGACGGTCTTCAGCGCCTCTGCGAGCTGTGCTCGGTCGGCGGTATCGCACGCGATGATTTCCACGTGTGCGCCTTGCTCGGAAAGCTGTTGTCTCAAGCGGTCGGCTCCCGGTGCGGCGGGTCCACGGCGACTCAACAGGAGTAGGCGGCGGGCCCCGTGCCGGGCGACGAGGTGCCGGGCGACCGTCGCTCCGAGCGCTCCCGTACCGCCGGTGATGAGTGTGGTGCTCTCCGGGTTCGGACATGGTCCTGTGTCCGGGGAGGGGTGCAGGCCCGGACCCGAATCCGGGGACCCTGCGCTGCCACAAGAGGGTGATGGCCGTGGAGCCACCTGCATCAAGCGCGGGACAGAGACGTGGTGATCACGGAGAGCAGCCTGGGGCTCCCCGGAAGCCATCATGTGCGCGAGGATGCGTACGACCTCTTCGCGGATGTCCCTGCTTCCGTCATCCGCACTGCTCCCATCGCCCTCATCAAGGTTCCCGAGGTCTGCATCGAGAAGGAAGATGCGCCCGGGGTTCTCCGATTGGGCGGAACGGAACAGCCCCCACAGTGCAGCCCCGGCCAGGTCGTCGACGGATTCGTCAGGTGAAGTGGCGACGGAGTTGTGAGTGACCAGGGCGAGCCGGGTTTCCGCGAAGCAGTGTGCGGCCAGCCAGCCCTGCAGGAGCTCCAGGCCCTGGCGCAGGCGTGAATGAAGGTCTGCCGGGTGCAGCCCGTTGGCGTCATGGTGGGCTATGACCAGCCGCGGCGCCTTGCCCTCCATGCTGATCGACTGGAGGAGAGCGGGGAGGTTCTTGTGGTCCAGGGCGACCCAGCACACTTCTCCATCCGAGAGGACGGTTTTCGCCGGCTGTACGACTGTCTTGCTGCGATGTTCGCCGTCGAGCGGCGTCCACTCGACGGCGAACATCGGCTTCTCTTCCGTGTCTGGTCGCAGGACTTGCAATGGTTCTATGGGCGCAGGTCTGAACAACAGGGATGCGATGGCAGCTACCGGTTGTCCGGACTCGTCTTCGATGTCGATGGCGATGCGGCTGTTGCCGCAGTGACGCAATCGCACCCGAAGAACGTCCGGGCAGGTGGTGTACTGCCGTACCCCGGACCACGTAAAGGGCAGGGGTGCGTCGGGAAGGGACGGCATCAACCCCAGGAGAACCGGCTGCAGGGCGGAGTCGAGCAGCGTCGGATGCAGGGCAAAGCGGGTGGCTCCCGCGGCCTGGAGGTTGTGGGCAGGGCGCGGTAGGTGGACTTCGGCCAGGACGTCTGCGCCGTGCCGCCAGACGGCCCTCAGGCCCTGGAATGCCGGTCCGTACACGTAGTCCGACGCGGCGAGTTGGTCGTACACCCCGTCCAACCCGACGGGCTCAGCGCCCGGTGGCGGCCACTGCTCCGTCCCCACAACCTCGGAGGCGTCGCGTAGCCGCGCCGCGGAATCGTGGGTCTCCGTCGCACTTGATGCGGTTGTGCCGGGGGACAGGATGCCGGTGGCATGGTGGCTCCACACAGGTTTGGTGCCGGGGGAATCCGGGTGCGAGGAGATGGTGAGCTCCCGCCGGCCGTTTCCGCCTGCCTCTTCGGCTTTCTTCACGGTGACCTGGAGGACCGTGGCCTCTGCAGGGTGGAGTACCAGGGAGGAACGGAGGACGAGTTCCTCGATGTGGGGGGTGTGGGCGTGGCTGGCGGCCTGGAGGGCCAGCTCAAGGAACGCGGTGCCCGGGAAAAGAAGGGTCCCGGCGTTGACATGATCCGCGAGCCAAGGGTGGCTTCGCAGAGAGATACGGCCGGTGAGCAGTAGACCGTCCTCGTCGGTGGCCAGGGGAGCGGTGGCTGAGAGGAAGGGGTGGCCGGTCGGTGCCATCCCTGCTGAGGTGACGTCGATGACTCCGGAGTTGGAGGGCAACCAGAAGCTGCTGTGTTGGAAGGCGTAGGTCGGCAGGTCGGCACGCCGGTAGGGGATGTGCTGCCGGTAGTACCTCTGCCAGTCGACGGCTGGCCCGTGGGTGTGGATGTGGGCGAGGGTGGTGAGGAGGGTGTGGGTTTCGTTGTGGTCG
>NZ_JAEAMR010000051.1 GCF_015999245.1 Streptomyces sp. AV19
AGCCACACCAAGATCATCTCACCCGTGACCAGCAGTTACGGGACAACCCTTAGTGTCGCGTGATTCTGGTGGCGTCACTTGAGAGTCCTTGGTTCGTTGGGCCTGCCGTGAACCTTCGTCTCGCGCCTGAACAGATGGTGGAATTACGGCAGGTGGTCAGTTCGCGCGCCATTTCAGCCGACATGGCCCTGCGTGTGCGGATCGTG
Source organism: Streptomyces sp. AV19 (assembly GCF_015999245.1). Lineage (GTDB taxonomy): Bacteria > Actinomycetota > Actinomycetes > Streptomycetales > Streptomycetaceae > Streptomyces. The sequence goes on from NZ_JAEAMR010000051.1 coordinate 207, forward strand.
TTGTGGTCCGGTGAGGGGAGGCGTCGCAAGGACATCGCTGAGCTGCTGGGAATCTCGGCCCGGACAGTGGACCGATGGAAGACGCGTTTCGCCGAACAGGGCCTGGCGGGGCTGGAGGACCGGTCCCGTGACAGCGGGCGGGTGCAGGTCCCGCCGCAGACCAGAGCCCGCGTGATTGCGTTGACACGGATGTCCCCGCCGGCGGGTTTGGGGCTGACGCACTGGTCGACACGGACGCTGGCCGACCACCTGCGACGGCGGGAAAGCATCACCGTGTCCTGGCACTACATCGCCCGCGTCTGGCGGGAGGAGAAGCTCAGGCCGCAGCGGCAGGGCACATTCAAGCTGTCGACAGACCCGGATTTCGCGGACAAGGTCGTCGATGTCGTGGGCCTGTATCTCGACCCGCCGGGCGGTGCGGTGGTGCTGTCGGTGGACGAGAAGACCGGAATCCAGGCCCTGGACCGCACCCAGCCCGTCCTGCCGGTGGCGTACGCGGCCGGCGAGAAGCGGACCTCCGATTACGTCCGTCACGGCACCACGAATCTGTTCGCAGCCCTGAACGTGACCACAGGCGAAGTACTCGGCGAGTGCACACCGGCCCGGAACGCGGCACACTTCCTCGCGTTCCTGAAGAAGGCCGTAAGGCCCCATGCGGGCAAGGAGATCCACGTGGTTCTGGACAACCTGTCCACGCACAGCACGCCGGAGGTGAGGGCATGGCTGGCGAAGAACCCGCATGTGCACTTCCACTTCACTCCCGTCGGCTCTTCCTGGTTGAACCAGGTGGAAATCTGGTTCGGCATCCTGACACGCCAGGCGATCCGTCGCGGCACGTTCTCCAGCGTCCGCGTCCTCATCCAGCAGATCCGTAACTACATCGATTCCTGGAACGAGACCGCGAAGCCCTTCACCTGGACCGCCACAGCCAACGAGATCCTCGCGAAGGTCCGCCTCACACAGCGCAACGTCAGGAAACTCGTCGCCAACAACTCCAAGTGACAGCAGCAGGATCACGCGACACTAGGGCACGTACGTGAGGACGTTGCCATCCGAAAGGAATCACCTGGGGGGCTTCTGTGGGCCAAAAGTCGTCGACGGCCGGAGTCCTGCAGCGCTACGGATGGTCACGATGTGCTTGTGCCATGTGCGGCGGGAGGAAGAGGGTTCCCCGCAGAACACCGAGCAGCGTGCGAGTGGCGGTGATCAACCAGGTGGCGAGGAGCAGGAGGTAGAGGAGAACTGCCAGCCAGATGTACACCTTGAGCCCTGTATGCCGGGCCAGCCCAGCGATGCCCGTGACACATGTGCCCACTGGGAACGTGAAACTCCACCACGTCATGGCGAAGGGCATGTGGTTGAGGAACGCCTGCAGAGTGACCGCGGCTGCCAGGGCCAGCCACAAGAAGGCGAACCCCATGACCGGCACGCCGTAGATGACTGCGAAGACCTGAAGGCCGTCTTCGAGGCGCTTGTCGGTCGCCCCGCAACACGAGTCGCCCAGTGAATTGACGGCCGTGGTCGACTGCCCCAGGGGGCCGAGGACGAGCCACAGGGTGGGGGTCATGAGCAGCGGTCCGACCTTGTGGTAAATGAGCCTGGACCAGACGCCCGGAAGAATCACCATGGTGGCCAGAAGGCTGAGGCCGAACATGGCGTAGCAGCCGAGCAGCATCGTCTCCCTCGGTTGTCCCGGGGGCAGATGGGGGATCAGGAATGGTCCGGTAGCGGCCGAGACCATCGGTGCCACGATGGGCAGAAGCAAGGTCGTCGTGGTGGTCCCGGGGGCCAGGTCATGCTTGGTGATCATGAGGTACGGCAGAGCTACCGCGACGAGGAGTCCCAGGACCGTGCCCGCTCCCCAGAGCACCCAGTCGATCGCGAGGGCCGCATTCGTGCCGAGGACGCTCTTGCCGACGAGAGCGGTACCCGCGCCGACGGCGAGCAGAGCCATCGGCGGGCAGCCGTAGAACGGGGCAACGGCCGGGTCGAAGAGATGGGCGCGGGCTTGGTTGCGGTGCCGGACGAGGTGTATGCCGCGGGCCGTCAGCACCAGGACGAGGAGCAGCAAGGAGAACGCCCAGACACATATGGCGAAGGTGTGCAACCCGGCGATGTGCAGAGGGAGCGTGGCGCCCGCGTTGGCCACGATTGCGGTCCCCATCACTGTCGCGTACCAGTTGGGCCCCAGGTGTTGGAAGAGTTGCCCAGGGTGTTCCAGGTCCCGCAGCAGCCGACGGGCCGGACCGCGATGGCCAGGGGTCGGGGCTGTAGGGGGCATAAACCCATGCTCGCCGCAGTGTGCGCTCCATGCCACTCCAGAATCGTGTCCTCTGCCACGGATGTGCTCAGAAAGCGTTGTCCAGGAGCCTTCCCAGTTTTCCGTACTCCAGTTCAATTCCATTGAGCACGTCGCGCATTTCCACGGGCCGCTGATCCCTGAGGGCCGCGAATGCCGCAGTTTCGGCGCTGGAGCGAATATTCCCGCCGGCCAGGTCGAAACGCCGGGCCACGTCTTCGAGGTCGAGATCCTGTGACAGCGGTACGGCTCCGGCGGTGAGGAACCGCTGCCAGAGTTCCAGCCGAGCCGCCCGGCCGGGTTTGGGGAATTCGATGATCTCATCGAAGCGCCTGGTGAACGCTGTGTCTATATTGGTCCGGAGGTTGGTGGTGAGAATCGCGAGGCCGCCGAACGCCTCCAGCCGCTGGAGCAAGTACGCGCTCTGCATGTTGGCATGGCGGTCGTTGGCCCCCTTGACCTCGCCGCGTCTGGCGAAGACCGAGTCGGCCTCGTCGAACAGCACCACGGCGTCGACGCAGTCCGCTGCGGAGAAAATCCGCTCCAGGTTGCGTTCGGTCTCCCCGATGTACTTCGACACGACGGTTGGCAGGCTCACGACGTAGAGGTCCATTCCGAGCCCGTGGGCAACCGCCTCCGCCGCCATGGTCTTGCCCGTGCCCGAATCGCCCGCGAACAGTGCGGTGACTCCCCAGCCCCGGCCGCCGCCTTGGCGCAGTTTCCATTCCCCCATCACCACGTCGCGGTGGCCGACACGGGAGGCGAGCATGTCCAGTCTCTCCCGGACATCCACGGAGAGCTTGAGGTCCTGCAGGGTCACGGAAGGCGTGACTCGCTTCGTCAGCGTTTCCAGGTCCCGGGCCGCGCTGCTGCGGACGATCTCCCGCGCCGTGGAGCTGCAGAGAGCGTTTCCTCCCAGAGCAGCGCGCCGCCGGGCACGCTCGATGCCGCTCACGGCCGCTGTGCAGACGCGTTCACGACGGGACGATTCGCTGCGGACATCCAGTCGCAGGGCCATGGGTACACCGGTGTCAGGAGGGGCGCTCTCATGTCCGTAGTAGACGACCGGTACGGACTCCCGCTCCAGGCGCCGGACCAGAACGTGCACTCCGGCCCTTTGCTCGTCGCTGAGGGCTCCAGGGAGAGGTGCGACGAGCCCGGCCCGGAACAGCCGCGTCTCCTGGACGACTTCCTCCAGAGCTTCTTCGTACGATGGTGCGTGAGCGAGGAGAGCCTCCAGGTCCAGCGTGCACGTGGTACGGCCGCACGCTGTGAACGCGGCACAGGCCAGTGGCAGTGCTTCGCCGTCGATGCCCTGCTGGAGGTACACGGCGGCGGGACGGCAGTCCCGGAGAGCTTCCGCGACCCGGGTGATGCTCTCCTCGCGGGGCTCGGGCGCTCCGGATATACGGGGTGGCAGGGGCTGGAAGCAGCCGACGCCGATGTCCTGGGGGCCCGGCGCACCGGTCAGAAAGGCGATCGCCCTCGGAGCCACCCGCACCTGGCAGTCGGGGAATGGCACGTCCCCGCCTTCGACACGGATCAGCTTCTCCCGGACGAGAGCCGAACTGTTGGCGAGCAAACCACTGCGGACGGCTTGCAAGACGGTGATGCCATTGACAGCCAGAAGCAGCGAGACGGTCGGCCGCATCCCGGGACTGGTGCCGCCCAGGGCCCGGTAGATAGGGGAATACATCGGATCGATGTCCGGCAGCAGCGCCGCTATGAGAACGTCGGCTTCCAGCGGGGACAGGCCGTACTCCGTGGCCAGGACGGCCAGTCGATCGGCAGAGTCGAGCGGGTCCGCAGAACTTTCGTCACCGGACAGGAACTGCCCCGTACGCAGTTCCTCGGCCCGATGGGCGGCCAGGGCGGCGCTCATGCTCGCGGGCTCTGCCAGTGCGCCGGTAGCAGAGTTATCGGAGTTCCCCAACGCCGCTCCGGCCGAGGCCAGATCGCGCACACGGGACTCGATCAGGGCCAGGCGTTCGGTGAACCGGGCGGCTCGCGGCCAATCGGCGTGGTCAGCTGCGGCGTCGTAGTGTGTTCCGGCGTTCTCGATGGTGTAGTCGTTCACTGGGTCCATTCGATGAGTCGCGTCCGGCTTCTCTGCATCAGGTGGTTTGGGCGGCCGGGCTGTGCTTCTCGGCGAAAGGCCCCTTCTTCGGAACCAGCTTGCCCACCATCAGCACGGTTGCCTGGCACGCCGATGTCTGCGCCGATGTCTGGGGGCCTCGACCGGGAACGGGGGAGGCCTTGGGCGCGCGGACGACGGAAAGACTGACCTTTCTTCCCCCGTCCACCTTGATCGGTGCCTTGCTCTGGATTTCCCGGGGCTCCGACGCCGCCATGCTGTACACACCCAGGGTCTCGGGCCCCGCCACCACGGTGGCGACGTCGCCAACATTACCGACAGTCGTCAGGGTGATCTGGGTCAACTGCAGGACATAGCCTTTGGGGACCTTGTACTCGGATTCCTTCGCGGTGCTGCCGCCCGTTGTGGTCAAAGACTTCTGAAAGTCCTGAGGTTTGGGCGCTTTGGCCTTCTGGGCGTCGGCCTCCTTCTTCTTCTCCGCAGTCTTCTGCTTCTTCTTCGCCTGTTCCTGAGCAGTTGCTTCCGCTTGTACCTGTTCGAGCTGTGTCTTACCCGCCACGGCCTTGACCTTGGGCGTTGCCTTGGCGCCGATGGGCGACACCCAGGCCAGTGCGCCGGCCATCACCACGGCAACCAGGGCAGTGGTGAGCTTGATCAGCCGTTTGGTGAGGAACGGGACCTGTTCGTACTCGAACTGAAGCGAGACCTGTGCCCCGCCCCCGTCCTCCACGGTCAACGGAATGCGGTGGATGATGGGTTTGCCGGCGAAGAGCGGCTTTCTGCCCTTGGCACGAACGGCCACCCGGCCCCGTTCCTCCGGGCGCAGCGCGAATCCTGAGCGGCGGATGTGTACGGTCGCCGTGCTCTCGTCGTCGGTATCATCCTTGATCCAGATGCGGACGCTGTCGTTGCCCAGGTTTCGAACACGCAGCAGGGTGCTCCCGGGGAAACGGCCCTTGACCTTTTTCCTCGTGAACTGCGCTTCGAGTTCGTGGAACGAACCCACCTGGAGCACGGCTTCCGGGACCGAGGCGATGTCCCTGTTTTCCAGCGACTGCGCTTTGACCGCGAACACCACGGGTCCCGGTGCGGTACGGGAGTCCCGGGGCGGGGCGATGGGTATCCGGAGCCTCTCATAACGCCCGGGATAGACGGCGACCCGTCCGAGGTCTTCGCCCGACCACTGTGCGGCCTTGCCGATGAGGGACACTTCATAGGCGTCCACGAGGTGTCCGTCATTGCAGACCAGGAGTTCCGCTTCGGCTTGCTCACCCGGGATCACGGGCTCGGCCGGGGCGATCAACTCCGCGCGCAGGCTCATCGTGGGAGGTCCCCGACCGGTGGGACGTCTCCGGCGGTAAGAATGAGGCCGTCGGCGCCGGCGTTCACGCGGACGGTGTCGCCGTCGCGGATGTCGCCGGCCAGGATGGCGCGGGCGAGCCGGTCGCCGATGGCGGTCTGCACCAGGCGGCGCAGCGGACGGGCGCCGTAGCTCAGGTCGGGCTCGGCACCGTCAGGGGTGTTGTGGCCGAGGGTGGCCAGCCAGCGCAGCGCCTGGGCGGTGACGTCGAGCGTGAGACGCCGCTCGGCCAGGGGACGGCGAAGGTGGTCGATCTGGATCTCGGCGATGCGCTCCAGCTGTCCGGTGCCGAGGGGGTGGAAGAC
>NZ_JAEAMR010000052.1 GCF_015999245.1 Streptomyces sp. AV19
GCCGTCGAGGCCGGGGCCGTCGAGGCCGGGGCCGTCGAGGCCGGGGCCGTCGAGGTCGACGAGGACGACGCGGCCGGGGTTCTCCGTGCGGGCGGACCGTGCCAGGCCCCACACCGGGGCCTGGACGAGGTCGGCTTCCGCGTCCGGGCCCTCGGCGCCGGTCAGGACGGCACCGCGGGTGAGCACCACCAGCCGCTCCCCGGCGGGCCGGTCCTCCGCCAGCCACCGCTGGAGCCCGTGCAGCGCCTCGTGCAGCACGGCCCGGGTGCGGGTCACGACGTCGCCGGCGTCCGGGCCGGGGTCGGTGACCCTCAACAGGGTCGCTTCCGGGGCGGGTTCGGCGGCGGTGGCGCCGTCGTACTCCTCCCATTCGACGGCCAGCAGCGCCTCCGTGCCACCGTCCCGGGCGGCGAGGTCGCCGGCCGTCACCGGACGCACCAGCAGCGAGTCGATCCGGGCGACGGGCGCTCCGGCGGGGTCGGCGGCCTCGACGGTGAAGGTGTCGTCCCCGGCCGGGGCGATGCGGACGCGCAGTCCGGTCGCGCCCCGGGCGTGCAGAGTGACCGCGCCGAAGGAGAACGGCAGCGGTGCCCGCCCGTCGGTGGCATCCACCGCGGCGGCCTGAAGAGCCGCGTCCAGCAGGGCCGGGTGGAGCCCGAACCGCGGCGCCTCCTCGGCCTGCCGCCCGGGCAGGGTGACCTGGGCGAGGATCTCGTCGCCGAGCCGCCACACGTCGGAGAGGCCCTGGAAGGCCGGGCCGTACTCCAGGCCGAGCTCCGCCATGGCGTCGTGGTGGCCCGTCACGTCGAGCCGGACGGCGTCGGCGGGGGGCCAGACGGCGCCCCGCAGGGGCCCGTCCGGCGGCGTCGCGGACTCGTCCGTTCCTTCGGTCCCGATGAGGACGGCGCTCGCGTGGTGGGTCCACTCGGGCGTGCCGTCGGGCCGGCGGAGGGCGGCGTAGACGTCCACCGGGCGGCCGCCGTCCCGGCCGGCGGCGCCCACCTGCACCTGGAGGTCCACCTCGCCGTGCTCGGGGAGGGACAGCGGCGCGTGCAGGACCAGGTCCCGGACGGACGGGCGGCCGACCTCCTCGCCGGCCCGCAGGGCCAGTTCCACGAAGGCGGTGCCGGGGAGGATGACCGTGCCGAAGACGGCGTGGTCCTCCAGCCAGGGGTGCGTACCGCGGGACAGGCGGCCGGTGAGGACGGTGTCGTCGCCGTTGGCCAGTCGTACGGCCGCGCCCAGCAGCGGATGCCGCACCGCTCCCAGCCCGGCCGAGCCGACGTCGGCGGTGGCCGCGCCGGCGGGCAGCCAGTAGCGGCGGCGCTGGAAGGCGTACGTCGGCAGGTCCACCGGGCGGCCGGCGTCCAGCCAGGACGACCAGTCCACGTCGGCACCCGCGACGTGCACCTCGGCCAGGTTCCGCAGCAGTTGGGCCCGCTCGCCCTCGCCACGGCGCAGCGTGCCCACGGCGGTCACGCCGGGGCGGGCCAGTGCGCCGACGAGGACCGGGTGCGGGCTGGCCTCGACGAAGGTCCGGTGACCGGTGTCCAGCAGGTGCTGGAGGGCCGTGTCGAAACGGACCGTCTCGCGAAGGTTGGTGAACCAGTACGCCGCGTCCATCACCGCCGTGTCGACCGGCTCGCCCGTCACCGTGGAGACCATCGGGACCTGACCCGTCCGGGGCTCGATGTCCCCCAGGAGGTCGAGGAGTTCGGTGCGCAGTTCGTCGACCTGTGGCGAGTGGGAGGCGTAGTCGACCGCGACGCGGCGGGCCTGGACGCCGTCGGCCTCGCAGGCGGCGAGGAAGGCGTCCAGCTCGTCCGATCCGCCGGAGACCACGACCTGCTCGGGGCCGTTCACCACGGCCACCTGCAACCCGCCGGAGAGCCGCTCGGTCACCTGCTCCAACGGCGCCAGGACGGACACCATCCCGCCCCGACCCGCCAG
>NZ_JAEAMR010000053.1 GCF_015999245.1 Streptomyces sp. AV19
CCAGGCCGACTCGTCACCCACCAACTCGTAGATCATTTACGGGACAACCCTTAGTCCCCTGCCAATTCCCGGGCATAACCACCCCACGCAGCAATGCTCATCAGATTGCTCCGGCGAGTGGGTACTGATCGATAACTTCTGGATTTTCCCCGGCACGCATCCCCTCCGCCGTGCGACAGAACGCCGTGCCGTCCCGGCATAACTACGGCTCGCAGCACGGAGTTCATTGACGGCAACTGTTCCGATAACGGTGTTTTGATGTCCCGCAGGCGGGTCCCGGGCCCGCCCGCACCAGAATTCCCCGGAAGCAGCTTGGAGCACAACAGTGAATGCCACCTTGGAGACCGCCGGCGCCCTTCCCTGGAGCGGCGGACAAATGGAGTACCGACGGCTGGCGCAGAGCGGACTGCACATGTCGTCGATCGGGGTGAACCTCGAGGAGGGGATGGCCTGCAAAAAGGGTCTCCGTGAAATGTCGGAGACCCTGGAGGCCGCCGTGAACTGCGGGATCAACCACTTCGACCTGGCGCCCCACTACGGCGCGTTCCGGGGCGTGGTGGAGGAGAACTTCGGACGGGCCCTGCACCGCCTCGGGGGCCTACGCGAAGACCTGATCGTATCCACCCGCGCGGGCATGGGCACGCAGCCCCGCATCATGCCGGGATTCGGCTCCCGCAAGTGTCTGATCACCTCCTTGAACGCCACTCTGCGCCGCACCGGCCTCGACTGCGTCGACGTCTTCTACGCGCATCGTCACGACACGTCCACCCCCGTCGAGGAGACGGCCGGCGCCCTGGACTCCGTCGTGCGTCAGGGGAAGGCGCTGTACGTGGGGGTCTCCGGCTACGCCGCTGCCATGGTGCGGCAACTGGCGGCGGCCCTACGGGACCTGGGGACGCCCCTCACCGCCTGCCGCGTCACGTACTCCATGCTCCACCGCCGGCCCGAGGCCGACCTCCTGGACAGCCTGCGGTCGTCGGGCATCGGATGCGTCGCCGAAGGGCCCCTGGACTACCACTTCGACCCCTGCTCCGACTACCCGCAGCAGGAGGTGGAGAAGTTGCAGCGGCGCCTGAGCGACATCTCTCTGAAGCGGGGGCAGTCCTCGCGGCAGTGCGCCGTCAGCTGGGTCCTGCGCCAGCCCGTGGTGGCGTCCGCCCTTGTCTCGCTCACCGCGGCCGAGGACCTTCCCGAGTTCTGCTCGGCCGTCCACCGGACCTCCTTCACTGCGGAGGAACTCGCCTCCATCGACACCTGTTTCCCGGAGCTCTACGGCCACTGAACCGCGCGGCCCTCCTCCGCGGCCCTTCTTCGCGTCTCCCCTCCTGCCTCGCATCGATCCGAAGGAACCCCTCTTCATGTTTCGTCCCGTCGGGCGGGCCACCGTACACCGGCCCTGGCTCGTGATCGCGGGCTGGCTCCTCGCCGCCACGGGGCTCACCCTGTGGGCCCCGGCCCTCACCTCCGGTTCCGGCACCTCCGTCTCTCTCCCCTCCCACTACGAGTCGGTCCGGGCCCGCCAACTACACCACCGGGCCTTCCCCACGCAGCGCCGGCCCATGGCCGTCGTCGTGTTCCGGCGGGCCGACGGCGGCAGGCTCACCGGCACGGACCTGCGTGACGTCACCGCCACGGCCGCCGCCCTGCGCAACCGGCACCACCCCGGAGTCACCACCGTCGAAACCGGGCCGCACTCCGTCTCCCCCAACGGCAAGGTCGCCCTCGCCCACGTCTTCCCCGCCGCCGGTGACCCGCCCGACGACCAACTGTTCTCCTCCGTCCGGGCCATGCGCAAGGACACGACGGAGCTCCTCCGCGACACCCAGGTCCGCGCAGGCATCACCGGTTCGGTGCCCGGCGACCTCGACGCCCGTGATTCCTCCGCCGAGAGCGACGCCCTCGTGATGCAGGCGACGTTGCTGCTCATCGTCGTGGCCCTGCTCGCGATCTTCCGCAGTCCACTCATCGCCCTGCTGCCGGTCGCCGTCATCGCCGTCGCCTACGCGGTGGCCATCGGACTCATCGCCATCACCGCGTCCGCAACGGGCATGGAAGCCGACGCCTTCCTCTCGGCCATCCTCATCACCGTGCTCTTCGGAATCGGCACCGACTACATCCTCTTCCTCCTCTTCCGCTACCGCGAGGAGCTGCGGTCCGGGAAGCCGCCCAGGACGGCCCTCGTCGATGCCGTCAGCCGCGTCGGCAAGGCCATCGCCTCGGCGGCGAGCGTCGTCATCGTCGCTTTCCTCACTCTCCTGTTGTCCACCGTGGGAACGCTGCGCACCATGGGGCCGCCATTGGCCATCGCCGTCGCCGTCACCCTCGTGGCCGCGCTCACTCTCGTTCCCGCCGTCCTCTCCATCCTCGGCACCAACGTGTTCTGGCCGTCCACGACTTGGGCCGACCGCTCCCCCGACCGCCTCACCCACCGCATCGGGCGCATGGTCTCCCTCCGCCCCGTCCTTCTCATGGGTGTGTGCACAGCCCTCCTCACCGCGCTGGCCCTCAACGCCTCCGGCTTCTCGATCGATTTCGAAGCGTCGAATCTGCCGGACAACGCCGAGTCCGTACAGGCCCTCAAGGACATGGAACGCGGCTTCTCCGCCGGGCAGTCCGACCCGGTCGAGGTGTACCTGACCACGAAGGAGGGCACCCGACCAACCCCTGCCGCACTCGCCACCTACCGGAACACCTTGGCCGGCATCCCAGGAGTCGGCGCCGTCCTCCCACCCCGCCTCAGCCCGGACGGTCGCATCGCCCTCTACCAGGTCCCGCTCGTCCACCACCCCCTGCGGCCCGAAGCCGTGAGGCTGGCCGGCGGCCCTCTGCGGACGGGCGCCCACAGGTACGCGCCGCGGGGCACCGCGGTCCTCGTCGGCGGCACTTCGGCCGAACTGGCCGACATACGAACCGCCGTCGCCCACGACTACCAGGCCGTCTTCACCGTTGCCGCTCTGGCAATCACCGTCATCCTGGCCCTCCTTCTGCGCAGCCTCGTCACCCCGCTCTATCTGATGCTCTCCGTCGCCCTGGGATTCGCGGCCTCACTTGGCGCCATGGTGGGGTGCTACCAGGAGGTACTGGGCCGGCCAGGCCTGTCTCTCGTCCTCCCCGCGGTGCTGTACCTGTTCGTCGTCACACTCGGCACCGACTACAACATCCTGATGGTGGCCCGCCTGCGGGAAGAGAGCGCCAACGGCGCGCCACCACGTGAGGCCGTGCGGGCCGCCGTCACCCGGTCCGCACCCGCCATCGCCGCCGCCGCGATCGTCCTCGCGGGCACCTTCGGCGTCCTGATGCTGACCGGCAGCGCACTGCTGGCACAGATGGGAGCGGCCCTGGCCACCGGCATCCTCATCACCGCCTTCGCGTTGGCCGTCCTGCTCGTGCCCGCGGCCATGATCCTCCTGGGCCGATGGGCCTGGTGGCCGGCCGGCAATCGCCGGATCGTCCCGGAATCGCAGGACGAGGCGGGAAAGAAAGGGGGAACGGAAGAAGAGGGCGGGACCCCGCGGGAGGCCACGGGGCCGTGCAACGAGGCGTGCGGGAGGTGAACTTGCGACCTGCGGATGAGCAGTCTCCTGCAGTGGGGCGACCGGACGGGAGCAGCGGAGGTGGGCGGAACCGGGTCAGGCCACCACGGTCCAGGTCTCACCGCCGGCAAGCAGGGAAGCCAGGTCGCCTTCCCCTTTTTGCCCGATCGCCCACACCAATTGGCCGGCCATGTCGGTGTCGTAGACGGGGCGGTCGGTGTCGCGGAACACGCCGACGGGAGTCCGGTGCAGGGTGTCGGCGTCGGCGAGCCGGGAGAGCGCGAACGCGACGGCGGGTGAGGCCATGTGCGCGTCGTGGACCAGGACGTCGTCCTCGTTGTCGGGAGTGACGGTGACGGCTTTCAGGTCACCGGTGGCCGGGTCGCGCACGACGCCCTTCGAGCCCTCCGCGCCGAAG
>NZ_JAEAMR010000054.1 GCF_015999245.1 Streptomyces sp. AV19
GTACCGCTGAGGGGGCGCGATCCCATGGGATCGCGCCCCCTCAGCGGTACCTGCTACTGGACTCGACGGAAGACCTCTGGACGCCCCAACGGCCCTTCCTCGTCCATAGCGTCGAGCAGCCGCTCGACCGCTGCGGAGAACAGGAAGACGACCAGCCCTCGCTTGGCAGCGGCGGTGATCACCATGTCAAGGTCACGGGCGACCTCCCACACCTGTTTGCTGACGCGGTAGTTGGACGGCCTGCCCGGCTCTGTATAACCTCCGCGAGCGAGCATGAACTCACGGATCATCGCTAGTTGCTCATCTGTTCCCTGAGGGATCCGGAGCATGGCTGCGTTGACGTAGTGCCCCTGCGCGAGCCTGCGGTTGTTGGACGAGCGTTTGTCAGCCGTGAGCCGTTCCTCAAGACGCTTCTTGACATCCGGAACCAGCCGGAAGCCCCAGGTGTCCCAGCCGTGGGAGTCGATGCGGTTGTCGAGAAAACTGTCCTGCAGAGCCGCGTGGGACCAGGGCCCCGCGGCCAGCGGGTCCTGTGGAGTCACCCGAGCCGACTCCGGGTCCTTGGTGGCAATCGGCGGAACGACAACGGAGGCAGGAGTGACAGTCTCCGGCGCCGGAGGTGCGGGAGGTGCCAGCACGGGAGCGTCCTGCATCTCCGGCGCCGGAAACGGCTCGGGGGCAGTCGCGGGAGGGGCGACGGGCTCCGGCGCCTGGTCCACAACGGTCTCTACTACTGCGGTCGGTACTGGCGCCGCAGCCTTCGGATCGGCCTTCCCCGATCGGGCACTCGGAAGGGATGCCTCGGATGAGGCTTCGTCCCCTCGCACAGCGGGAGTCGGGTGAGCGGACTCGGACTTGGGGTCAGGCTCGGCCACCGGCACCGGCACCGGCGCAGCGGCGCGCTGGGCAGCCGCGGGCGCTGGTACGGCGGCGGTGGCCGGAGGCGCATCCTGCACGGGGGCAGGGTGCGCGGGTTTGGAGGCCGGGGGGGACGCCGGTGCCGGAGTCGCCGTAACGGGGGGCTCCGGCGTGGGTACGGGAGGGGCGGACGCCGGCGGAGTCGGCTCGGCTGGGGGCTCAGATGTGGAGACGCCGCCCGCTTGCTTCAACTGTTCGAGCAGAGCGGCAGTGGAGTCGGAGCCACTGTTGAGGAAGCTCCCTGAGAAGGCGTCGGCCATGGAAGCACGCAGCACGTCGTTCTGTACACGCGGTTGAGTTCGACGCCTCTTGGCCTTGCCGTTCGGAGTGTCAGCCATTAGACGCCCGTCCGCTTCACGCGTCCGACCATTTCCACGGCGAGGTCGCGGTAGGAGACACTGGGCGGCTGGTTGGGGTTCTTGATGCAGACCGGCTGACCGTCGTCGAAGGCCTGGGAAATGAGCCCGTTCCGGCGGATCTCGGTCTCGAACATGTTGAGCTCGAGATCCTGGAGCCGGGCCACCACGTTGGAGTCCTCCAGCGTGCGCTTGGACGGCGGGTTGGCCTTGTTGAGCACAGTGCCAAGGAACCGTGGGTTGCTCTGATGCTGCGTGCGCTCATAGGTGGCCTCCGTGAGCCCCTTGACCACTGCGACACCGGGCACGGTCGCGTAGAGCGGCTCGCACACGGCGATGACGAAGTCCGCGGCCGCGAGCGCCACCGCGGAGAGCGCGCTCACACTCGGCGGAGTGTCGACAAGGATGACGTCGTAGTGGTCCCGAACCTCCTGGAGCACCTGACGCAGAATGAGCGTCCCTTGGAAGTCCATGCCCGCGATCTTGCGCTCGGCGTCGACCATCGTGCTCTGGACGGAGGCGAACAGGTCGAGTCGGCCCGCGCCTTCGAAACCGTCGAGGAGCTCGCTGCGGGAGTAGAACATCTCCGGGAGCGGCGTCTCCATCCCGTTGAGCCGGGCGTACAGCGCGAACCCTACGGAGCGTTGTGGCTGTGGGACGACCCCCAGCGCCACACCGGCCTGAGCCTGGGGCTCCAGATCCACGACGAGTACGCGCACTCCGTTTATCGCCAGGGCACTGGCCAGGTTGACTGTGGTGGTGGTCTTGCCCGGCCCTCCCTTCTGACTAGCGACCGCCAGTACTGCGCCCACAGCAGAGTCCTTCCTGTTCTACGGATCTCAACTTGCTGCCGCGTGACCCCGTCACTCTCAGCAGAAAATTCGTAAACGCCCCATTACGCACTGCTGTCAGCGCTGTCAGGTAAGACCGGTCAGCTATCGCGACGTGCACTGCTCTGGCCTTCCTGAGCGAAGAATGCGGACAGACTGCGGCTATCTGGGCAGCGGATCGGCATCTGTGGGTGCCGGGGCGCCACCTAGATTTCCCTGACAGGCTAGCAGTCGATCTCTGCTTCATCACACAACCCCTGCAGCCCCAGGGCGTGTCTCACCGACACTCTCCCCGCTTGGTCCACCCGCGCCTTCCTTGCCGGGCCGGACGCGTTCGGCCCGGCCACCTGCACCGCGAGCGCCGGTGCTGACTCCCGCCATCGTCGCGCCACCCCTTCCGACCTGTACGGAACACCGTCGAATCGAGCGGCCCAACAACCGGCATGCCCTGAGTGGTTCACGTTCTGCCCGCACGCTGGATCAGCGCTCCACCCGGGTGCCGGCACGGCGGTAGCTCTCAGCGAACAGCGCTGGTCACCACGTCAAAAGCCCTGGCCAGCCGGGTCGATCCCACAGGGCACTCTCTCCCCTGGTATGCCGTGTCCCCGGCACACCCACCGGTGCTGAGCACGCGTCGGCGAGTAGTAACCGTCCTCAGCCCCACCCAGGCGGCCAACGAATCAAGGCTCCGCCGAACCACCCCGGCACGAGGAAAGCCGCGAACCCATAACACCGTGAAAACACCTCGCGACACATCTGCAGTATCCAGCTAGCGCACAGTGACGGTGCCACCCGACCGATCGGCCATCCCGGAACCCGCCTGTCAGCACGCACCGGCACATGCCCGTACCGAGAGCTGCGCAGAGAGCCAAAACCACAATGAGCCACGCATGAACAGGCACACCCCTCCAGTGCTCCATGCGAGGAGCGATGAACACCAATGCTCCGGCATCCGAACGACCCTGAATCCAGCCGTCGCCACAAACGCCCGCGCAGACATACGAAGGCGCATCCATGCGCTGGAAGTTACACCTAGTCACCCATAAGAACGCGGATCCACACCGTCCGCCATATAGGAAAAGGCCCGTCCATGCAGACCAGCGTCCAACGCGGAAAGCATCCGAACGAACGCCCATGCCGGACAACGTGCGCGCACAGAGGAATGCGCACGAAGTAACACGCGAACGCGCGGCCATGAATGCCAACCGGATCACATGAAGCGAGTCATACGAGCAGTGCTCCCAACGAACCATCGGCCGACAAGGCCAACGCGACAACAGTCACCCCTTCGACCCGTCACGCGTGCACACATGAATCACTCTAGCCGAACCAACGCCCCTCCCCCACCACGAACCAACGCCTATCTGCACAGTAGTAGATCCGAGACAACACGCCTACCAAGACGCATGCCAAGTAGTGAACATGAACAGAGCCATTCGAGCCAGCCATCACCCATTCATCAGTCCCCGCCGTCACGCCTCCAAGCCGACAGGAATGCCTACATGCCACCATCGCACCGTCCATCCATGCACGCACACATGCATCTAGACGCACATTCAGGCATGCAAGTTACCGAACATAGCACCATTCATGTCTACGCCCATCTTGCCGCTCGAATGCCCATGCAGGTCGCCATGCGCAAGCTGTGAACTTGTGAAACTTGCAGGTGGTGGCGAGGTTCTATACGGAGGGACCGATCTCGAAGGTACCCCGGCAGAGGAGAGATGAGGGTAGATCGGGGTGCCAGAATGGTGAGGTGGGCGCGGTGCGAGGCGGTGCCGGAGGAGGGGCGCGAAAGATGCAGGGGCCGCCAGGGCGCCTGGGAATGAGGAGACGGCGCCAGAGGAGAGGTCCACGAGAGGGGGAAGGTCCTTCGATACATCGTCAACTACGTTGGCCACAGCACATAGCCCCATGCCCAGGATTCAAGGCCGGGGCTCCTCACGTACCCGACCCCGCTCCGTACCCTGAGGACGGGTCGACCAGTGCCGCGAGCGCCTGTAACAACTGTTCGGCGGTGCCCTGTATAGCGGGGCGGTGGTCCTTGCGCGCGGTGACGGCGGGCGCAAGGCGGGCGATGACCGAGGTCCCGGACTGAGGGGCGGAGACCGCAGCCCTGTCCGGGGACAGTGGGCCGAGCGCCCGGTGCGTGACCGGACACGGAGGGCAGGGCGCAACCTTCGCCGGTGACAGTGCACCGCCCGGCACCGAACGCACCGTGTCTTGATCTCAGAAGGTATCCGCTTACCGATCAGCAGGGTTGTCGATCGAACAAGGGTCCT
>NZ_JAEAMR010000055.1 GCF_015999245.1 Streptomyces sp. AV19
GGGAGTGTCATGAATCAGGTGGGCGCCTGCTCAGAAGGGACCCCTGATGGACACGGAGAACGGTCACCTGATCGAGGACGCTGACGGCGTGTCGGTTGCGGTGCTGGACAGCGACGTTGACGGTGCCGGTGTGGCATCGAAAGCAACGACTCTGAGCCGTGAGGCGGCGGCCGCGCACGGGCTGAGCCCGCGCCTGCTCGACGAGCTGGCCGAACTCGCCGAGGTCAAGGTCCGCGACGGCGGGCTGAAGCTGATGGGCGAGGGCGGCCTGCTCGTCGAGCTGACCAGGCATCTCATGCAGGCCGCCGTCGAGGCGGAGATGGACCGGCACTTGGCCGAGGAGGCCGGCCGCACCGGTGGCCGGGGCTCCCGGTCCGGGGGCAATGCCCGCAACGGCTGCCGGACCAGGAAGGTCATGACGGAGGTCGGCGCCGTGACGGTGCAGGTCCCCAGGGACCGGCTGGGCACCTTCGCCTCCAGCCTGCTGCCGAAGTACGCGCGGCGGACCGGCGGCCTGGACGAGATGGTCCTCTCGCTGACCGCGAAGGGACTCACGTCCGGGGAGATCGTCGCGCATCTCGCCGAGACGTACGGGATGGAGACATCCAAGGAGACGGTCTCCACCATCACGGACAAAGCCCTGGATTCGATGGCGGACTGGCGCACGCGCCCGCTCGATCCCGTCTATCCGGTCCTGTTCGTCGACTGCGTGAACGTCAAGATCCGCGATGGCGCGGTGGCGAACCGTCCGGTCTACGTCGTACTCGCCGTGACCTGTGACGGCCACCGGGAGATCCTCGGACTGTGGGCCGGAGACGGCGGCGAGGGCGCCAAATACTGGCAGAACATCCTCGCCGAGCTGCAGAACCGGGGCGTGCGCGATGTGCTGATGCTCGTCTGCGACGGACTCAAGGGCCTGCCCGAGGCGGTCAACACCGTCTTCCCCGCCACGGTGGTCCAGCTCTGCATCGTTCACCTCATTCGCACAACTCTGCGATACATCTCGCGCGCGGACTGGGACGCCGCCGCCCGCGACCTCAAGCCGGTCTACACCGCCGCCAACGAGGACGAAGCCCTCGCCCGGCTCGCCGAGTTCAGCGAGAAGTGGGAGGCCAAGTATCCGGCCGCGGTCCGCGCGTGGGAGCGGTCATGGAGCGAGGTGGTGCCCTTCCTCGGCTTCCCGGCCCCGATCCGGAAGATCGTCTCGACGACCAACGCGATCGAATCCCTGAACGCCCGCTACCGGCGCTCGGCCAACGCCTGCGGACACTTCCCCAACGAGACCGCTGCCCTCAAGCGGCTCTACCTGACCACGCTCGCCCTCGATCCCACCGGCCGCGGCCGCAAGCGGTGGACCAGCCGCTGGATGGAGGCGATGAACGCATTCGACATCGCCTTCGACGGACGACTCTCGGCCGGACGGGTATAGGCCGGTCAGATCAACGAGAAACCTCTACTCCAACCGAGTGGTGAACACCGCATTCGTGATACTCCC
>NZ_JAEAMR010000056.1 GCF_015999245.1 Streptomyces sp. AV19
GCCGCCAAGACCTACGGCTCCATGGACAACGTCAACTCCGCCTACTGATCGATCACGCGGATCACGCACCGCAGAGGGCGGTGGCACCCGAGAGGGGGCCACCGCCCTCCGTGCGTTCCGGCCGAGCCCCTCGGGTAGCGTGCGGGACAGTAAATGATCTTCGACGAAGGGTGGGGCGCGCTCCTCATGATCCGGACGCTCTTCTGCATCGCCGTGACCCAGGAATTCTTCAATGCCGGTGACGAGGAACGCACCGAGGCGATGGAGGCCATCCCCGGCGCGTTCGCCGACCTCGCGGGGCGCTTCGGCGCCACCGTGCTGGGCACCTTCGACGACGACCGCGTGATGGCCGGCGCGTCCACGGGCTGGCCCTGGACCTCGTACATCCTCGCGGACGTGCCCGACCTGGCCGCGGTCGAGGGGATCTGCGGCATCGTCCGCGAGACCCGCCTCGGCGACCGGCGGCTGTGGAAGTACCTGCGGATCGAGGCGCGGGTGGGCCGGCAGCTGTTCTTCGGCAATGCCTGAGCGGGCGGGGAGGGCCGACACGATGCCGTACGAAGCGGAGCTCGACGGGCGGACCGCCCTGATCACCGGCAGCGCCCGGGGTCTGGGACGCGCCCTGGTGCGGGCCTTCCTGGACGCCGGTGCCCGGGTCGTGGCCTGGGACGTGGACGAGGACGCGAACCGGGCGATGGCCGAGGAGGCCGGCACCGCCGGGGAGCGGGTCGTGCCCATGACGTGCGACCTGGCCGACCTCGACGCCCTGACGGACCGCTACCGTGAGGTCCGCGAGCGCTACGGACCGGTGGACATCCTGGTCAACAACGCCGCCCGGGCCCTGCCCAAGACCCTCTGGGACATCACCCCCGCCGAATGGGACCAGGTCTTCGACGTCAACCTGCGGGCCGCGTTCTTCCTCACCCGCGAGGTCACCGGCGACATGCGGACCCGGGGAAGCGGCCGGGTCGTCAACCTCGCCTCCATCGCCGGCCAGGCGCCCCGGCCCACCGGCGCCGCCTACGGCGCGGCCAAGGCCGGACTGATCGCGCTCAGCCGCGTCTTCGCCGCCGAACTCGGGCCCCACGGGATCACCGTCAACACCATCGCCCCCGCCATGATCGACACCCCGATGGTCCGCTCCGTCGGCGAGGACGTCCTGGCCGGGCTGACGGCCCAGGTCCCCGTGGGGCGCATCGCCACGCCCGAGGAGGTGGCGCGGCTGGCCGTCTATCTGGCCGGGCCGCACGCCGGGTTCATCACGGGGGCGACGTACGACATCAACGGCGGCGCGCTGATGCGCTGAAAAGCCCCCGGAAATTGCTCGCGGTGAGTAGCGCCCGTCGGCCGGAGAGTGAGCCGGCGGGCGTCGGCGTGTGAGGCCGGCCATGGGGCGCGCATCACTTACTGCGGTGGTTAGTGATGGCTGTCGGCTCTGTTATGGGAATTCCTGGGTTTTCGGGTGGGCGTGGACGGTGTCCGGTAGTAGGTCACAGTCATTGCCAGGGGTTTTCCGGGCCGCT
>NZ_JAEAMR010000057.1 GCF_015999245.1 Streptomyces sp. AV19
GGCTGGTGCCGCCGGTCGCGGCGTTATGCTCCTGGAGGTCCAGGTCGAGGATGTCAGTTGAGCCGGAGCCGGCCACGACGAGGAAGGCGACGGTGTCGCAGTCCTTCATGTGGATCCGGTTGCCGGTGATGGCCGCGGCGACGGCGTCGGTGGGGACGGCGCCGACGGACGCGTTGAAGAGCCGGCCGAGTCCTCGGGCTCCTGTGGTCATGGTGCGTGCCTCTCCGGACGGGGTATGGATGCCGTCCTGGTTGGCTCCCGGCGGGGGTGCGAATGCCCGCTGGGTGCTGGCTGGTTACGCGCGGGCGGCGAGCTGGACGAACGGGCTGAGGGTCGGTCCGTTGTTCTGTGGGGTGATCGCGGACTGGAGCCAGGGGCGGCCGTCGACGCGCTGGATGATCCGGTACGCGGTCTGGTCGTTCTGGAACTTGAAGTGCGGCGACGACATCGCGGACATGACCTGGCGGTCGCCGATCAGGTAGAAGCCGAAGTCCACGAAGCTGATGTCGCCCTGGTCGCCAAGCAGGCCGGGGGCCTTCTCGGTGAAGATGACCGGCCGGCCCAGGATCGTCATGGGCGGGCCCTCGACGCCGTTGTTCAGCCACACCGCCGAGCCGCCTGTACCGACGCTGAGCGCCATGGTGGCGAGCTCGGGGAAGATGTCGTTGGAGGCGATCCACACTGCCCGGTTCAGCGACGACGGCAGCATGCGGGCGTACATCTTGACGATGTTCTCCCACACGATCGTGTCGGCCGCCTGCCCGGTCTCCTTGGCCACCGCGATGATCGCGGAGTTGTTCGTGTCGAGGACGCCGAGGGGCTCGCCGACGCCGGAGCCCTTGATGAACGCGATGTCCTCGTAGAAGCCGAGGGCCTCGGGGAAGATCTCGTCGAGGAACGCCTGGAAGCTGATGGCCGAGTCAGAGATCAGCTCGTTGGGGACCTCGCTGTACGCCGTGAGCTTCTTCGCGTCCAGGACGATCCGGGAGAACGCGGCCTGCGAGGCGGTCAGCGCCGCGCCTTCCTCGGTCCAGTAGCCGACCACACCGCCGTACACCGAGGACACGTTGGACGTGGAGTCGATCGCCGGGAACGGTACCCGGAGCGTCTCCATGGGGATGACGCGGGCGCGGGGCCGGACGATGGAGGTCTCCAGGGAGACGCGCAGCATCTCCGACCGCAGGGTCTCGGGAATGAGGAACCCGCCCTCGGAGGGCACGGTCGAGGAGAAGGCGTTGCGGACACGGGTCAGCTTCGCCTGCATGTCTGCGGTGCGGTTGGCGTTGTGCCAGATGGTGCGGAAGTACTCGGCGGAGTTGTCGAACTCCCGGTCCAGCACGGCCCCCATCGCCCTGGGGTTGTGCAGGTTGTTGCGCGCGCTGCCCTGGGCGATGACCTGCTCGGGGGTGAGGTTGAGCCGGCCGACCCCCTCGGGCTGCTCGTCGCGCAGCCAGTCCGCCAGGACCCGTTGGGTCTCTTCCTTGACCTGGGTGGCAATGGACAGGTCCCGGTTGTGGACGGCGCGGGCGTAGTTGGTGATGAACTCCCCGAACGCGCCGTTCTTGTCGGAGAAGACGCGCTGCATGGCCTTGCTGTCGCCGAGCATGGCCTCCAACTCGGCGGCCGAGGTGGGGATGGTCATGCGCTCCGGGTCCGCCCCGGTGATGGTGTTCACAGTCGTGCCTCCCAAAGGGCGCGCTCGAAGAGGGTTCGGTCGATGCTGGGGACCGGCTCCGGCGGGGCCGGCTGGGGGGTGTGGTGCTCGGGCGCCGGGGCGTCGTTGGCGACGGTGGCCATCAGGGCGCGGAAGTACTCGACGGCCACCTCACCCGCAGGGGCCGGGGGGTCAGGCGCGGACGGCGGCGTCTGGCGGGCCGCTGTGTGGGGCACGGGGGCCGCGGCGGGAAGCGGCGGAGCGGGGGCCGAGGTGGCGAGGCTCGCCATGAGGGACCGGACGTGCTCGGCGTCGTAGTCGGGCATCGGGTCGGCGGCAGCCTCCAGGGCGGCCCGGAAGACGCCCGGGTCGAAGGAGACGTCCGGCGGCACACTCTCGGGAGGCGCGTCAGGAGGGGGCTCCTCTGGCCGTTCGCCCGCGGTGTCGGTGAGGCGAACGTCCGGGGCAGGGGCCTGCTCGCGGCCAGCATGTCGAAAGACCGACAGGTCCCAGGAGTTGGCCACCGGCGAGTCGTCCGGCTCCTCTTCCCGGCCGGGGCGGGTGGGCTTGGCGACTTCGTCGGCGAGCCCGGCCTCCACGGCCTCCTGGGCGGAGTACCAGGTCTCGGCGAGCATCCTGGTCCGCCACTGCTTGACGGTGCCGCCTGCCCGCTCGGCGTAGATGCCGGCGATGTTGTCCGACTGACGGTCCAGCAGGTCGGCCATCTCGCGCATGTCGGCGGCGTTGCCGACGCACAGCCCGGATCCGTCGTGGATCATCA
>NZ_JAEAMR010000058.1 GCF_015999245.1 Streptomyces sp. AV19
CCGTGACCGACGTGCCCGTGAACGCGAAGACGTGCAGGTAAGCCTGAAGCCCGAACGTCGTTGAGCCGGTCCCGAAGTCCACACTGCTGCCGTTGGTGGCCGTGGTGTCCGTGCGTTTGCCGGCGGTGAGGGAGCGCCCCCACCCCAGCCCGTAGCCGTTGGCCTGCGCCTCCACGGCGAAGGTGAACGCGCCGTCGTCCGCCCTGGTCCCGTCGTAGTTGATCTGCTTCGCGACGATGCTCGCCGAGGGGTTTCCCAGTGTGGTTCCCCGGAAGTACGAGACGATGACGTCGGTGGTCGGCAGCGAGCGGAACCGCTGGTGCGCCCGGTCGGTGACCGGGTTGAACCAGGCGGTGAACTCCAGCTTCCCGTCCCGCAGTCCGCCGATCCGCTCGAACGCACTCTTGTCGATGCCAGTGACCTCCAGCGCGGCCGGGCCGCCGGAGATGCCGCCGAGCTGGCCGATGTCCCCGCTGAGGTCGTAGCCGGCCACATAGAGGTTGTCGCCGAGCCCGCTCTGTTTGGCCATCTATGCCACCTCATCCCAAAGGTCGTTGACGATGACGGGCAGCGTGATCGTGATGACCCGCAGCAGCGCGCCGTCCTGCTGGATGTAGCCCGCCCGCGCCTCCAGCGCCGCGCCGTGCTGACCGAGGACATCCACCTGCCGCACCGTGCCGCCGAGCTGGAAGTCGCCGACGTACGCGCGCATCAGGGCGTCCGTGGCGGCAGTCAGGTTCGGGTCGATCGCGTCGGCCGGCTCCTGGACCATCGGCGTGTACAAACGGACGTTGAAGATCAGCCGCGCCGATGCCGTGCCGAGCCCGGACGTACGGACGGGCGTGATGCCGTCCACCCACACGGCCGCCGTCAGGCCGTGGCCCGGTGCGTTCTGTGGCTCGTGCCCGTTGACGCGCTCGAAGTACCCCGACGCCATGGCGTGCGAGATCACCGAGTTCAGGATGCCGTTGATGTCCAGAGCCATCGCGCGTCACCTCATCCCCGGCAGATGCCGCTGAAGGATCCGCTCGGCCATGCCCGGCGCCTGGCCTTTGACGACTTCCTTCATCCGCCGCCAGTGCGAGTAGCCCGCGAACCGCGTCACCGGGGCGTTCCTACTGCCGACGCCCTCCAGCCACGGCCCGTAGACCACGCCGTTGTCGTGCACGCGGCTCGTATCGGCCGAGACCCGCTCGGTCTCGACCCGGGACTCGTAGTAGCCGGTCGGGTGCCGCAGCACGTGCCCGAGCTCGTTGAGGACGAGGGTTTCGGCGTACTCGGCGATCTCCTCGCGCGCGTCGTCGCAGAACGCCTGCGCGGCGCGCGCTGCCCGCCCGTCGAACAGCGGGCCGGTCATCCGGACGTCGACGCTCATCTCACACTGCCCTCGTGCGGGCCTTGCGGCCATGGCTCGTGTAGACCGACTCGCGCAGGTCCCGCAGGCCGCGCCCGGACGCTTCCCGCTGTGCCTCGCCGGAGCCGACCACCCGGGCGTACCCGGACTGCCCCTGGAGCAGGGAGGTCAGGGCCTCGGCGACGGTGAGCTCCCGGACCGGGCCGGGCGGGTCCCAGCGGTACACGTCGTCGCCGGCGCTCATGGCGGCCGCGGTGGTGCCGAGGGCGCCTCGGGTGACGGTCAGGGTGCGGGGCGTGTAGATGTCGGCGTTCGCCGCGTGCGCGGCCAGGACGGAGCCGTCCCATGCCCGCTTCACGGTCAGGACGG
>NZ_JAEAMR010000059.1 GCF_015999245.1 Streptomyces sp. AV19
TGACCGGCGGCGCGTTCACCGCGGCCACCGGGGTGACGAGCGAGCGGATCGCGACTGCGGCCGGCCAGACCGTGGAGCGGTACCTGCGGGTGGTGACAACGGGGACGTTCTCCAACGCGGTGTTCGCCGTCTCGGTGGTCCGCAACTCAACAGCGACGGTGTTCTGATGACGCGCCCGATGAACCGTGCGGACCGCCTGATCCTGGCGCCGGGGGCCTACCAGACGTACAGCATCGCCCAGCCCCGTGACACCCTCGTGGCGGCTGCGTGCGAGCAGGTGGGCTGTGCGGCGTGGCGGTATGGGTGGGCGTCGGTCATCGACGAGTCCACCGCGCTCGGGCAGCAGCAAGCCCGGTACATCCGCGCCGAGTCGCGCCGTACCCACCGTGAGTCGAAGCGCGGCGACGGGCTGACCGTCTTCCGTTTCGAGTCTGGGCAGCGCTGTTTCGCCGAGCACCAGACGCGCCCGGAGCTGTACGCGGTGCGGGATGGGGACTGGCGCGGCAACCCCACCGGACGGACCCGCCGGCACCAGCGGGCGGCGGATTGGGTTGAGGACTTCGGCGAGCATCAGCTCCGGCTCGTCGACCAACACGAGAAAGGCTAGGGGTGAGACAAGTGGCTATGAATTTCAATAGAATTGGACCATGCCACTCGCCTCAAAGGCGTGCCGGAAGTGTGGGGTCACGAAGCCTATCTCCGGATTCAGCCTCTCTCGCCGAGCGACTGAAACAGCCAAAGCCGTGTACAGGAGCGATTGCAAGGAATGTTGCTCAGCGCGAGCCCGACAGTGGTTCGCCGACAACAAAGAGCGGGCGAGGGAGAACCGTCACCGCTGGGCCTTGTTCAACAGTTATGGCATCACGCCTGATGACTACCTCCTCTTGCTCAAGCAGCAAGGCGGGGTCTGTGCCATATGCAGCGAGGATGAGCCGAACGAACACGGTCGCACCGGAACGAAGTTCCGGCTCGCCGTGGACCACTGCCACAGGACTGGTCGCGTACGCGGCCTGCTCTGCCAGAAATGCAACCGAGCAATCGGACTACTAAAGGACAACGCCGATCTCCTGCGTAAGGCGATCGACTATCTAGAGAGGGAGTGATTTCCTTGGCGAAGGAGAGCGGCCTCGGGTGGACCACATGCTCGGTCGATGATTCGGGCGGTACCGCGAGGGCAATCAAAAACGACATCACGAACCTGGAGTTCGCGACTCCGCGGGCGGTGCAGGACGTGACCGGCATCGATAAGTCCGCGATGGAGCGGCTGCTGCTGCTCGCCGACTTTAGCGTGACCCTCAACGGCGTCTTCAACGACGCCGCCAACCAGAGCCATGACGTCTTCAAGACGGTGCCGTCCACCTCCGTGGCGCGGACGGTCACGCTCACGGTGTCCGGGCAAACCCTGGCGAACGAAGTGCTGTTCACGGACTATCCGCTCACGCGCGCAGATGACGGCGCTCTCACCTTCGCGGTCCCGGGCGTGCTGTCCGACGGCACCGTGCCGACGTGGGCGTAAGGGGGCCGGCATGGGGTTCGTGAAGAAGCCGCGCCGCATCCACCTGCGGTTCCAGGGTGACGTCGAGCTCGGCGGGCTGGAGGTCGCCCTGCGCGGCCTGAACGTCGCCGAGTACCTGGAGGTGATGGGCCTCGGCGAAGTGGAAGCCGCCTCGGTACCGGACATGATCCGCCGGTTCGCGCAGGCGCTGATCTCCTGGAACCTCGAGACCGAGGATGGTGTTCCGGTGCCGATCACCGAGGCTGAAGTCTTCGCCTTGGACCAGGACTTCGTGATGCGCCTGGCCTCCGCCTGGATCGAGGCGCTGGCCGGGGTGTCGGCCCCTTTGGGGCAGAGCTCGCCCGATGGCGGGCCGTCCCCGGTGGCGTCGATTCCGATGGAGCCCCTGTCCGAAAGCCTCGCCGGCTAGCGCGGGCGGAGTTCATCCTCGCCCTCTGCCGGGAGTTCCACTGCCTGCCCAGTGAACTCCTCGCCGAGGACGCGCACCTCATCCAGCTCGTAGAGATCGAGCGCCTCGGCAGCCCGGAGGGAGGCGAGCCGCGTGGCCAATGACATCTCGATCAGTGTCCGGGTCGACAATCAGACGGCGTCGGGGCTCGCGGCGGTCAACACCTCCCTCCGCGGCCTGCGGCAGAACGCGACGGCCAGCGGGCAGGCGGTCACTACCCTGGCCACCCGGTTCGCTGCCGCCGCCGTGACCGCTCGCGCCCTGGACGACGCGATCGAGGAGCTGAACCGGTCGTTGGGCACCCTGCGCGGCCGGGCCGCAGCAGCTGCCGGTGAGGTGTCCGGTCTGCGGGACCGGTCCACA
>NZ_JAEAMR010000006.1:0-18657 GCF_015999245.1 Streptomyces sp. AV19
CTAGTAGGACTCCGTTAGGTCGGGCTGGTTCTGGTGCGTTCGCGTTGGCGGGTGGTCTCGGGTAGAGGGCGGTGGCATGTGGTGCAGATACCGGTCCAGCAGTTCAGCAGGTCCTGGAGTGTGTCCAGGACCTGGTAGAACGTCAGGCCGGTGTGCGGGCTTTTGGGTGGAGCCGGTGCTGGGTGAGGAAGGCGTGGGCGGCTGTGACCAGGGTGACGTGGTGGTGCCAGCCGGCCCAGGAGCGTCCCTCGAAGTGGTCCAGGCCCAGGCCATGTTTCATCTCGCGGTAGTCGTGCTCGATGCGCCATCTGATCTTCGCGAGCCGGACCAGCTCGGCCGTCGGGGTGTGTTCGGGCAGGCTGGACAGCCAGTAGTCGGTCGGGGCCTCCGCATCCTGGGGCCACTCCATCAGCAGCCAGACCGCGGGCAGCACCCCGTCCCAGTGGCCTTCGCGGGCGACGGCGGCCTGCTGGACCAGGCGTCGGGCCCGCACACCAGCCGGGCGGACCCGTAACGCAAGGAACCGGGATGCCATCGGTCCACGGGAACCCTCACGCCAGGTGACCTCGGTGAACGCCTCCCGGCCGGCCTCGGCGGCCAGCGCCGCGACCGCCTGAGGTGTCTGGCGGTAGCGCGACCGCGGGCGCCGGCCGTTGCCCGACCAGGGCGGCGTGACCGGCTCGGCCCGGCCCGGGTGGACGGTCACGTCGCTGCGGACCGCCACTGCGTAGTCCAGGGCGCGCGCGTCCAGGCCGGCCCGGAACTCGGCGTTCTGCCCGTAGCCCGCATCGGCCACCACCACGGGCGGCGCCAGGCCCCAGCCGGCGAGCTCGTCCATCGCGTCCAGGGCCAGGCGCCACTTCTCGCGGTGCCCGGCCCCGGCGGGGATACCGGTCTTCATGCGCCGCCCGGTGTCGTCGGCCCACTCCTCGGGGACGAACAGGCGCCACTCCAGCGGGCACGACGCCGCGTCGGTGACCGCGTGCACGCTCACCGCGACCTGGCAGTTCGCCTGCTTGCCCAGGGCCCCGCAGTACTGGTGGGCCACCGCGACTGACATCCGACCGTCCTTGGGGAACGAGACGTCGTCGACCACCCAGGCGTCCGGGCCGATCAGCGGCACCATCCGCTCCGCGATCCGCCGCCGCACCGGCACCGGGTCCCACGGGGACTGGTTCACGAACTGCTGCAGGTTCTGCTCGTCACCATCCGGCAGCCGCCCGGCCATCGCACTGATCGACTTGCGACGGCCGTCCAGCATCAGTCCCCGCAGGTAGCAGTCGCCCTTCGTGCGCTGGTCCCTGCGGGGCACCGACGTGAACACATCCGCCACGAACTCCGCCAACTCGGCCTGTACAGCTCTGATCTGACGCATATCCACACGTTCAACGTGCTACCGGAACGCTTGATCGGGAAGAGCTAACGAAGTCCTACTAGGGCGGCGGCGCCTTGGCGGGTCTAGGCCGCCGCACGTCTAATGGGTTTGGGGGGTTCCCCCCCCCCCCGGGTCAAAACCCCCCCCCCCCCCCCCCGGGGCGCCCCCCCGGGGGGGGCGGCGGGGCGCCCCCGGCCCCCCACGCCTGGAGGCCCGGGCATGTCGGCGCTCCGGGACGGTCGGGACACGGCGGCGTCCTCATCCGCCGGTGTCCCGCCTGACCGTCACGGCACCCGCGCCGTACGAGGAGTCGGTGCCCAGCCAGACACCGCTCCTGTCGTCCCTGCCGAAGGGCCGGAGATCCAGCGGCGCGTGGGCGTGGTGCCTGAAGTGCACGCTGATCTGGCTGATGAGCGGGCACGCGTCGAGCACCGCCGCGGCCGAAAGGCAGGCGGAATGCTGGGACGAAGCGCTGAGCTGGTCGGCCGTGGAATCCATGAAGGCCCGCCGGGCCCGGGTGCGGTACTGGTCGTAGTCGGCCGGCGGGCGGCTGTACTCCCAGCGCATGTCGCCGGACATGCGCAGGACGCGGTCCTCCGCGTTCACCTCATGGGCGTGGGTGTAGTCGTCCACCAGGAAGCCCGTGAAGCTCGATCCCGTCGTCACCGCCCGATGCAGACCGCTGATGCCGCTGACCACCGTTGCCGGTCGTCCGCGTGGAGCCGTCGCATCGGCCAGCCACTGATCGGAGGGGCTGGTGGCGAAGGTGTGACGGCTGCCCGGCAGGGGGCTCCAGGGATGTTCGGTGACGGCCACGTGCGCGATCGATGCCGCAGGGCATGCTTCCAGCAGGCGTTCCGCGAGTGCCAGGGCGAGGTGTTCGACGCTGGCGTCCAGGTGGTCGTGCACGAAGGCGGAAGCCGTGTTGGTCATGCTGCGGGTCGGCAGGATGCTCCTGTTGTCGCCGGCGGCGAAGGCAGGGGTGAACTCGCCCTCGAGTGTCATCGTCAGCCGGAAGTCACGGGCAGCATGCGCGTGTGTGCCGGGACGGACGCCCAACAGGCGGAGTTCGTGCCGCCCATAGCTCGTGAAGACGACCTGATGCATACGCTGCCCCCTTTTCCGGCTACGCGGGCCTGCCTACCCCGCAGCACGCCGTGGAACCGCGCACCCACCGGCCGTGAAGGCCCCCGCCTGGATGATCCGCATGGAACCCAGTCACACGACCTGTGACCACCTCATGCCCAAGCCGTCCCGGTCAGCCGCGGGCTGCGCGTCGAAACCCGTCCCGAATACCGGAAGGTCGCGCCCGGCGGCTCAGCGCCGCTCGGATGAAGCGCTGGGCGGTCCAGAGGGCTCGCGGGGCCCTCTCAGGACAACCGCCCACCATAATCCGGCAGTTTGAACCCCTTCTCGTAGAAGCCGCCCTCGAAATCAGTCGGCCGGTTGCCGATGTTGGCCGTGACCGTCCAGCCGTCCGCGGTGAGTTCCGCCCGGCAGCGCTCCTTGCCGTCGGCCTTGCCTTCGCCGTGGTCGCGGGTGCAGATGCCGTCCACCGGGTAGCCGGCGGCCTTGAGCTGCTTGCGGGCGGACGAGGAGGACGTGCGGGCGGTGACGAACAGCACGGCCACGTCGTGCTGTTGCGCCCACTGGGCCACCTGGAGCACCGGCGTGTTCGCCCGTCCGGGGTGGTAGTGGGTCTCCAGCGCGGTGTTGTCGATGTCCAGCACGATCGCCTGTTTTCCGCTGCCCTTGCCGGCACGGTCGCGCAGCCAGGGGATCGCGGGGGCGACGGCTTTCTTCACGTCGGCCTGCCATGTCCCGTAGCCGGGCAGTCCCTTGAGCGGCGCCGCCTGGGCCGTGGTGGCGGTGGCCGGCGTCGCGGTCGCGAGTGCGACCGCCGCCAGCGCCGCGAGCGGGGCAGTCGCGAGCCGGGCAATGCGGTACTTGCCGAACGTTCTGGGGGACATCAGCCCTGTTCCTTCCGCTGAACGACCTGTCGTTCGGCCAGATCAGCATCTCTGGTGGGCGGAGCGGCGACGGAAAGGTGTCACCCGGATGAAGAGCCGGGTTCCTTCGCGTCGAGGAGCCCCACGAGGCAGTTCGGCAGCAGCCGGGCGCTGCGGCTGGTGACGTCCAGGACCGTCACACCAACCGCCCGTCCGCCGCCAAGTCATCGAAGAGCAACTGGTCCACGGGCGGCACCCGTTCGCGGTCCCCGTACGAGAACCACCCCATCTCCTCGATCTCGGCACTCGGCACCGGTGCGCCCCGGAAACGGGCGGTGTAGCAGGCCATCCGGACCACGGCGCCGTCCGGAAGGTCCGGGGCGCCGGACTCGTACGTGCCGACGTGCACCGCCGACGCCGGATCGAGGGCCACCGCCAGTTCCTCCCGGATCTCCCGCACGAGGGTCTCCAGGTCGCTCTCCGCGCCCTCCCGCTTGCCGCCGGGGACGAAGAAGACGTCCTTGCCGCGCGGCCGCGCGCACAGGATCCTGCCGTCCTCGATCAGCACCCAGGCCACCGTGTCGATCAGCACTTGCCATGTCTCCCAGCCGGACAGTACGGACAGTACGGACGAGTAATTCGCTGGCGCGCAGCGTACGACGCGTTCACCCTGTCCGGGTGGCACAAACCAAGCACCGCATCCGCGCTCTCCATTCGGACTCGACCATCACCGTCTACCAGGCGTACCCGCCCGCGATCGGCCTGCCCGCGGCCCGGGAGGGCCGCTTCCCGGCGCTCTGGAAGCGCGACCGGATGACGTGGGTCAAGCCCTCATTCCTCTGGATGATGTACCGCTGCGGATGGGGCGCGAAGGAGGGTCAGGAAACGGTCCTCGCCGTCGAGATCGGCCGCGAGGGCTTCGAGTGGGCGCTGGAACGCTCCTGCCTGTCCCACTACGATCCGGGCCTCCACCCCGACCGGGCCGCCTGGAAGCGCCGGTTGAGGGACTCGCCGGCCCGGGTGCAGTGGGACCCCGAGCGGGATCTGCACCTGCGGCCGCTCCCCCACCGTTCGCTCCAGCTCGGCCTCTCCGGCGAGGCGGCGCACCGCTACGCCGACGAGTGGCTCGTCTCCGTCACGGACGTCACCTCGCTCGCCCACGCCGTCCACGCCCGCGTCCGGGAGGGCGACCTGGACGCCGCCCGTGCGCTCCTGCCCGAGGAACGTCCTTACCCGGTGGGCCCCGGGCTGCTGTCCCATCTGAGCGCGCCCGCTGCACGATGATGGGCCCATGACCGAGATCACTTTTGTCCGGGGTGACATCACCCGGCAGCGCGTCGACGCGATCGTGAACGCCGCGAACTCCTCGCTGCTCGGGGGCGGGGGCGTGGACGGCGCGATCCACCGCGCGGGCGGCCCGGAGATCCTGAATGCCTGCCGTGATCTACGTGCCGGGAACTACGGCAAGGGCCTGCCCACCGGCCGGGCCGTGGCCACCACCGCGGGCCGCCTCCCGGCCCGCTGGGTGATCCATACGGTCGGTCCCCGCTGGTCGGCGAGCGAGGACCGGTCCGCCCTGCTGGCCTCCTGCTACCGCGAATCACTGCGTGTGGCGGACGAGTTGGGCGCTGAGACCGTGGCCTTCCCCGCCGTCTCGACCGGGATCTACGGCTGGCCGCTGGACGACGGCGCGCGGATCGCGGTGGCTACGGTGCGGGAGACGGAGACGGCGGTGCGCGAGGTGCGTTTC
Source organism: Streptomyces sp. AV19 (assembly GCF_015999245.1). Taxonomy (GTDB): domain Bacteria; phylum Actinomycetota; class Actinomycetes; order Streptomycetales; family Streptomycetaceae; genus Streptomyces. Next base: position 5,075 of record NZ_JAEAMR010000006.1, read on the forward strand.
GTCCTCTTCGACGAGGCGGCCTACGCGGCGTTCACCGCGCAGGGGGACTGACGGCGGTCCGCTTCTCGAACCAGTGGTGGGCGTACGGCTCGTCGTTGAACGCCGCGACCTCCTGGAAGCCGTGGGCGCGGTACAGCCCGATCGCGGCGGTGAGGGCCTTGTCGGTGTCCAGGCGCAGGACGTCGTGGCCGTGCCCGGCGGCGCGCGTCTCCAGTTCGGCCAGGAAGCGGCGGCCGAGTCCGAGGCCGCGGGCCCGGGGCGCGACCCACATGCGTTTGATCTCGGCCGGGGCGCCGGGCGGCAGCTTCAGGCCGGCGCAGCCCACGGGTTCGCCGTGCAGCCGGGCCACCAGGAACAGGCCGCGCGGCGGCCGGAGTTCGCCCGGGTCGGGCAGCAGGCTGCGGGCCGGGTCGAAGCCGGTGTCGAGGCGCTCCTGCAGTTCGGCGCGGTAGGAGTCCAGGCAGTGCCGGGCGTCGGGGTGGCCGGGGTCGAGGGTGTCCAGGACGACCGTGGCCGCGGTCAGCAGCCGGTCGACGTCGGCCATGGCGGCGGCCAGGCGGGCGCGTTGGGCGGGGTTGAGCGGTTCCAGGAGGGAGCCGGCCAGTGCGTCGCTGCGGGCGTCGAGCGCCGCGCGCTCGGCGCGGCCCGCGTCGGTGAGCCGGACGGTGCGCACGCGCCGGTCCCGGTCCTGCGTCTCCACGGTGACCAGGCCGTCGGCCTCCAGGGAGCGCAGCAGCCGGCTGATGTAGCCGGAGTCGAGGCCGAGGCGCTCGCGCAGCCGTCGTACGTCCCGGCCGCGATCGCTGATTTCCCGGAGCAGCCGGGCCTCGCCGACGGGCCGGTCGCGGCCCAGGTAGCGGTCGTGGAGGACTCCGACGCGTTCGGTGACGGTGCGGCTGAACCGCCGCACCAGGGCGATGTGGTCCATTCCCTGACCTTAGTCAGAGGGTTGTGGTCCGGCCAGGGCGCGCAGGGCGCGTTCGGCCGTTCCGCGCAGGTGCCGCAGGACGTCGGGGTCCGCGTCGAGGGTGTAGTCGGTGTCCAGGCCCGCCAGGGTCCGGGCGATGCGGGGCAGGGTGTCGTCCGAGACGTCGACGAGGCAGGTGGTGTCGGTGAGGGGACGGATCCGGGTGCCCAGGCCCCGGGTGCGGGCGCGGACGTGGTCGGCGGAGGCCCGGACGGTGGCGACGGCGCGGTGGCGGGTGGGGGCGGCCGACAGGCGTTCGGCGACGAAGGCGGCGGGATCGTCGCCGGGGACCGGGCGCGGCGGGACGCGGTGGCCGGTGGGCACGGGGCGGGTGATGCGGTCGAGGCGGAAGAGGCGCCAGTCGTCCTTGTCGATGTCGTGGGCGAGGAGGTACCAGAGGTCGCCGGAGGCGACCAGGTGGCAGGGTTCGGCCCGGCGCGGGGTGGTCGTGCCGTGGCGCGCCGTGTAGTCGAAGGCGATGATCTCGTGGTCGCGGCAGGCGACGGCGAGGGTGGCCAGCAGGCCCGGGTCGGCGCGCGGGCCCCGGTTCTCCCAGGCGATGCCGGCCAGCGAGGTCTGGAGGGCGGTGACCTGGCCGCGCAGCCGGCGCGGGAGGACCTGTTCGAGCTTGGCCAGGGCCCGCAGCGCCGTCTCCTCGATGCCGGTCAGGCCGCCGGCGGCGGTGCGCAGGGCGACGGCGATGGCGACGGCCTCGTCGTCGTCGAGGAGGAGCGGCGGCAGGTCGGTGCCGGGGGCCAGGCGGTAGCCGCCGGCGTGTCCGCGGACGCTTTCGACGGGGTAGCCCAGCTCGCGCAGCCGGTCCATGTCGCGGCGGACGGTGCGGACGGTCACCCCCAGCCGGCCGGCCAGGTCGGAGCCGGACCATTCGCGCCGGGTCTGCAGCAGGGACAGCAGCCGCAGCATGCGGGCGGTCATGTCGCTCGTCATGTTTTCCACTATGCCGGGATCAAAGGACACACCTTGTCCTGAAAGGCTCCTACTGTGGACCTGTCCGCAAGAGCAAATCGGGAGGTTTCACCATGAAAATCGCAGTTCTCGGTACCGGTGGCGGTGCCCGCGAGCACGCCGCCAAGCTGGTCGGGCTCGACCACGAGGTCTTCGTCGGCACCCGCGACCCGGAGGCCACCCTGGCCCGCACCGAGCCCGACATGATGGGCAACCCGCCCTACGGCCAGTGGCTCGCCGACCACCCCGGCATCACCCTGCTGTCCTTCGGCGACGCCGCGGCCGCCGCCGACGGACTTGTCATCAACGGCATCGACGGCCACAACGCCGTCGCCGCCCTGACCGCCGTCGCCGACAGCCTCGAAGGCAAGACGCTGGTCGACTACGCCGTCCCCTTCGTCTACAACCCGGACGTCGAGCACCCTTGGCCGACCCCGTGGGGCACCATGCCGAAGCTCGACCCGTGCGACACCGACAGCCTCGGCGAGCAGATCCAGCGGGCGCTGCCCGGGACCAAGGTCGTCAAGAGCTTCGTCACCCAGGAGCAGTCCACCGTCGTCAACCCCCGGGCCGTCGGGAACGGCGACCACACCATGTTCGTCGCCGGTGACCACGCCGACGCCAAGCAGCAGGTCACCGAGCTGCTGGAGTCCTACGGCTGGACCGACATCCTCGACCTCGGCCCGCTCGTGTGCGCCCGCGGCATGGAGATGTACGCCCACATGCACAGCGCCATCGGCTTCGGCCTCGGCCAGCAGTCCGGCGGCCACTTCGGCGTCAAGGTCGTGCGCTGAGCCGGCCTGCGCCAACCGGTCAGGGGGAGCCGCCCCGCACGGCTCCCCGCCCCCGTCCCACTGTGAGGAAGCACCACCATGACCAGCCAGAACCCCCTCTCCGGAAGCATCATCTGCCACGCCATGTGGGCCAGGAACGGCCGTGAACTGGCCGACTTCTACGCCGCCGCCCTCGGTACCGAGGTCACGCAGGCGTACCCCGACGCCGAGGGCAACGAGGCCGCCTGCGCCTTCTACGTCGGCCGGTCCATGTACCTCTTTTACACGTCCCCGTCCTACACGGCCCCCAACTGGCCTGCGGAGGACCTGCCGTTCCACATGGACATGATGTTCGAAGACGTGGCGGCGGCGGAGCGGCGGCTGCTGGAGATGGGGGCGACGAAGCCCGCGCACCAGCCGGGCGGCAAGCACTGGACCGTGCTGCTCGACCCGTCCGGCCAGCCGTTCTGCATCCACGGCAGCCACTGAACCGGCCCTCGGAGACCCCGCGCATGACCGCCCTGCCCCGCATCACCGCCGCCGAGCGCCGCGCCCGGCTCGTCCGGCGGCACCTCCTGGCCCCGTCCGTCCGCGTCACCACGCCCCACGAGGTGGCGGACGCGGTGGTCGCCCTGCACGCCACCGACCCGGCCACGGTCTTCCTGGCCGCCGCCGCGCGCATGCGGGCGCCCACCGTCGCCGCGATCGACGAAGCCCTCTACGACTCCGGCCGCTTGGAGCGGATCCGCTGCATGCGGCGCACCATGTTCGTCGTCGCGGCCCGCACCGCCCCCGCGATCCGGTCCGCGACGGTCAAGGGCACGGACGCGCACCGCGTCCAGGCCCTGCGGCACCTGCGGGAGACCCTCGGCTGGGACGGGCGGCGCCACGCCGCCGTCGAACGGGCCGTGCTCGACGCGCTCGCCCGGCGGGACGGGGCGACGGCGGCCGAACTGGCCGCCGAGATACCGGACTTGCGCGAGCAGATCGTCGTCTCCCCCGGCAAGCCGTACGAGTCCCGGCAGCGCGCGAGTTCTCCCGTCCTCGGGCTGCTGGCCGCCGAAGGGCGCATCCGGCGTCACCGGCCCGCCGGTTCCTGGACCTCGGCGCAGTTCCGCTGGGCACCGGCCCGGCCGCTCCCCGATCTCCCCGTCGCCGAGGCGAAGACCCGGCTCGCCCGGCACTATCTCGCGGCGTTCGGGCCCGTCACCCCGGACGACCTCAAGTGGTGGACGGGCTGGAACCTGACCGACACCCGCAAGGCGCTCGCGGCGAACGGCGCCCGGGCCGTCGAACTGGACGGGGGCGGCACCGGCTACGTCCTGCCCGACGACCTCGGGCCGGTCGCCGCCGCCGAGCCCGGCGCGGTGCTGCTGCCCGGCCTCGATCCCACCGCGATGGGCTGGCGCCGGCGCGACTGGTATCTGGACCCCGAGCACACCAAGGAACTCTTCGACCGCAACGGAAACATCGGCCCCACGATCTGGTGGAACGGCCGCATCGTCGGCGCCTGGGCCCAGCACCCCGACGGCCACATCAACCACCACCTCCTCACCGACCCCGGAAGCGCGGCACGGTCCGCCGTGACCGAGGAGATCGACCGCCTGACCGCCTTCCTCGGCGGAACCGGCGTCACGCCGTGCTACCGCACCCCGCTCGAGCGCCGGCTCGCCGGCACGCGCTGAGTCCCGGGCGGATCCGTTCAGGCGGGCGGGCGCTCCTGGCCGGCCAGCCTGCGGGCCAGCCGGACCAGTGAGGCGCGCTCGGCGTCCGGGTCCGCGGGGCGGCCGAAGACCATGCGGACGGCCTGGGGCACGGCGAACCACCAGGCCGCCAGGGCCAGGACGGCGTAGAAGAGCTCGTCGGACTCCAGGCCCGGACCGAGCGCCCCGGCGTCCCGGGCCCGGCCGAGGGCCGCGACGCGCGAACCGTACGTGGTGGTGCGCTCCGCCTCCTTGAGCGCGGGGCCGCCGCGGTCCTGGAGCCCCTCCCAGTGCAGGAGGCGGATGAACTGGGGGCGTGCGCGGTGGTAGTCGTACAGCAGTCCGGCGTAGCCGCCCAGGTCCTCGGCCCGCTCGGCGGTCAGGGGGATCGCGGTGGCGATGCGGTCGAGCTCGGACTCCAGCACGTGCCCGTACAACTGCTGCTTGTTGCCGAAGTACTGGTAGATCCGCTCCTTGTTCACGCCGGCCCGGGTGCCGACGCGTTCGATGCGGGCTCCGTCGAAGCCGTGCTCGGCGAATTCGTCGACGGCCGCGTCCAGGAGGGCTTGTCGGGTGCGTGCGGTGTCCCAGGCCATGGGCCCGATGATACGCGAATCCAACCGACCGTTTGGAGATTGCTTGAAAGTTCAGCTAATCTCCAAACGTTCGTTTGGAAACCGGAGTACCGAAGGAGCCCTGCCCATGCCCGAGCACGCCGCCGCCCCGCACGCCGGACCACCGCCCCGGCACCACATGGCGTTGATGATCTGGGTGGCGGTCTTCCCGACCCTCACCGTGCTGGAACTGCTCTTCCACCGGTGGCTGGAGCACCTGCCGCTCGTCGCGCAGACGCTCGTCCTGAGCGCACTCGTCGTCCTGACGGTGGTGTACGTCCTGATGCCGCGCCTGCAGCGGGTCCGGGTCCGGCTGCTGGCCCGCGGCAGTCGCTGAATCCGCCACGGCCCGGCCGCCGGCGTCCCCTTCGACACCGGCGGCCGGAGAGGGCGCTTCCGCGAGCGCGGCGAAGCGCACCGGTGACTGGAATTACCCTGAAATAGAAGGCCAGTTGAGGAATTCTCAGACTTTCCGTGTACGGTCCTGTCATGCCGCCCGTCCCGCGCCCGCTCCGCGCCTGCCAGTTCGTGGCGTCCGCCCTCCTCGCGGGGCTTCTCGCCGCCGGCTCCGCCCTGCCCTTCGTGGGCACGCTGGGGAAGTACGCCAAGGCCGCTGCGGAGGACTTCGCCGCCCTGCCCGCCGGCCTCGACGTCCCCGCACCGGCCCAGTCCTCCCGGATCCACGACGCCGACGGCGGCCTGATGGCCACGATCCGCACCCGCGACCGCACCGTCGTGCCCGGCGACCGGATCGCCCCGGTCATGCGGCAGGCCCTCGTCGACATCGAGGACCACCGCTTCTTCCGGCACGGCGCCCTCGACCTCAGGGCCGTCCTGCGCGCGCTCGGCGCGAACGCGGACAGCGGCCGCGTCGCCCAGGGCGCCTCCACCCTGACCCAGCAGTACGTGAAGAACGTCTTCGTCGAGGCGGCGGGGAACGACACCGGGGCCGTGCGCAGGGCCCGGCGCCAGACCCTCGACCGCAAGGTCCGCGAACTGCGCTACGCGATCCGGCTGGAGAAGACGCGCTCCAAGGAGCAGATCCTCACGGACTACCTCAACATCGCCTTCTTCGGCCGGCAGGCGTACGGCGTGGAAGCCGCGGCGGAACGGTACTTCAGCGTGCACGCCGCCGACCTCTCCCTGCCGCAGGCCGCCCTGCTCGCCGGTCTGGTGCAGTCACCGACCGCGTACGACCCGGTCGCCCGCCCCCGCCGCGCCAAGGAGCGCCGCGACACGGTGCTGCGGACGATGGCGCGCTACGGCACCATCACCGGGGCGCAGGCCCGGCGGGCCATCGGCACGCCCCTCGGGCTGCGCGTCACCGCGCCGCGCCAGGGCTGCGCGGCGGCCGACGACGGCGCCGCGTTCTTCTGCGACTACGTGCGCCGAGTCGTCCTCGACGACCCGGCGTTCGGCGCGACGGCCGCCCGGCGGCGGGCCCTGTGGCAGCGGGGCGGCCTGCGGATCCGCACCACGCTGGTACCGAAGGCGCAGCAGGCCCTCCACCGGTCCGTCACCTCGCACGTCCGCCCGTCCGACGACGCCGCCGCCGCGATGGCCGTGGTCCAGCCCGGTACGGGACGGATCGTGGCGATGGGGCAGAGCCGGGACTACGGCGTGGGGGCCCACCGGACGCAGATCAACCTCGGCGTCGGCACGCGCATGGGCGGCGGCCTGGGCTTCCCGACGGGCTCGGTCTTCAAGCCGGTCGTCGCGGCCGCGGCCCTGGAGAACGGCATCCGGCCGTCGCGCGCGTACCCCTCTCCGTACGCCATGTCCTGGCCGGCCATGGCCGACTGCCGGGGCGGCCGCTTCCCCGGGACCGGAGAGGTCCACAACGACAGCCGGTCCCTGGTCGGTCCGTTCCGCATGCCGGAGGCCATGGCCCGGTCCGTCAACACCTACTTCGCCCAGCTGGAGGCCGACACCGGGCTGTGCGAGGTGGCCGCCATGGCCGGCCGGCTCGGCATCACCGGCCGGGCCGACGGCAGCCCCCTGCGGGTGGTGCCCTCGCTCGCGCTGGGGAGCAACGACCTCACGCCGCTGGACGTCGCCGGTGCCTACGCGGCCTTCGCCGCCCACGGCACGTACTGCTCCCCTGTCGCCATCACTTCGGTGACGGCTGCCGACGGACGCGAGCTCGCGGTCCCGCGGTCCCGTTGCCGCCGGGCGATGTCCGCCCGGACCGCCGACGCGGTGACGGGCATGCTGCGCGGGGTCGTCGAGGACGGCACCGGGCGGCCCGCCGCGCTCACCCACCGCGACAGCGCGGGCAAGACGGGCACCACCGACTCCAGCAAACAGGTCTGGTTCGCCGCCTACACCCCCGAGTTGTCCGGCGCGGTGGTCGTCGGCGATCCCGCCCGCCCCCGGGACCTCGACGGCCGGCGCGTGGGCGGGGACATCGTGACCCGGGCGTTCGGCGGCACCCTGGCCGGGCCCGTCTGGCGCGACGCCGTCGAGGGCGCGCTCGACGGGCAGCCCGCAGGCCGGCTCGCGTCCGGCGGCCGGGCCGTCCGGGACGCCGGGCGGGGATGGCACCGCCCGTAACGCAGGACGCGGACGTGCGGGCCCGTCCGGTTCGTGTTTGGCTGACGGGGGGTGTTCATCCCGGACGTTCCGCATCACCAGGAGTGACCATGGGCGACGCCGACGAGAGGGCCGAGAAGGCCCGGCAGATCCGCGACAAGGCCAGGCAGTTGGACGAGCGGGCGCAGCACACCGACGACGCCGGCGAACGCGAGCGCCTCCAGGAGCGGGCGCGGCGCCTGCGCGAACGCGGCAGCCGCAAGAGCGAGGCCGAGGACACGAGGGGCCGCCCCCGGCCGATGTGAGCCGGGGCCGCACTCCCCCTCAGGCCGGCCCGGGCCCGGAGAGCGGGGACCGGGTACGTCCTGTACAGCCCCGACACGGTGAGCACCGGTTCTCCGGTCAGTACGACCCGGGGGTGCCGGCCCACGCCGAGGCCATGCGGCGGTCGGCCCGCCGGTCGAGGACGCCCTGCCGGCGATCCTCCGCGTCCTGGACGACCCGCCCGACGCCGCGCTCAGCGCCTTCGTGCGCGACAACCCGCTCGGCGTCGACGGCTCCGTGTTCGCCGTGGAGGACGCGCGGCGGCTGGAAGGGCTCACGGACGAGCTTCTGCGGGGCCGTTGAGGCCCGGGGCCGTTGAGGCCCGGGGCCGTTGAGGCCCGGGGCCAGCGGTGGAACACGCCCCCGGTGCGGTCGACGCCGAACAGCTCCACACGCCCATCGGCATTGGTCTCGGAGGCGACAGCGACCAGGGCGCCGTCGAACTTGTCCCAGTTCGACCAGGTGCCACCGGGAGAGGTCTGCCAGCGGTGGAACACACCTCCGCCGCTGTCGGCGCCGAACAGCTCCAGTCGGCCGTCCGCGTTACGAGCCGCGGCAATCGAGGAGCCCCAGACACCGGCACTGTGCTGGGGCACGGCCGTGGCGGCGCCCGGCATCGCGACCAGTAGTGACGCAACCGCCGCGGAGGCCACCAGACTCGCCCTGAGAGTCCTGGCCAGCTGACGGATGCGTCTGTACGCTTTCCCTGATCTTTTTCGCATGCGAGTGCCCTTTCACCATGGGGCGTGCGCGAATGATGCAGGCATAGTTGTTCGGGCGGGGGCCGACCGTCCAGCGGCTGATCCGCTGAGCGGAACAAGGCCGCTCCCTGATGACCTTTCCCAGCCATACGAGGCCCTGCCGCACCCCCGGGAAGCGTGTCCGGTCTCCATCAACCTGAGGCAGTGCGCCCTCACTGACCTGCGGTGCCTCAACTGGAGTGAGGCATTCCGAGCCACGGTGCCTCACTCGGGTTGAGGCACCGCCACGAAGCGCGAGATCGCCGCGAGCCTGTGAGCTGCGACGTCCCGGCCGGTCTGAGGCGGCCGGGCCCGATTCCTCAAGTTGACTGATACTTCCTCGACTTCGCCGGCAGCACGTCGTCAGCGAAGTCGCCGTGCTCAGCGCGTATGTGTCGCCGCGCGCACCGCGCCACGGCTCAGGCGTCGACGGCCTGCCGGACGCGGCGGGACGGGGTGAAGGCGTACAGGTCGAGCACGCCGGGCGGTTCGGCGAGGCCGGGGCCGCCGTCGCGTATCCAGGTCGCGATGTCGGCGGTGGCGTCCGGGTCGTTGACCAGGCCGAGCCAGACGGGGCGGCCACCGGCGGCGCGGCCCTCGGCGGAGGGCTGGACGACGATGACGTTGCCGTGTTCGCAGGCGTCGACGCAGTCGCTGACCCGGATCCGGCCGTCGGCGCCGGCCAGGTCGCCGCGCAACTGCGCCAGCTGGGCGGCGTGGTCGACGCCGGGGATCTTGGGGGTGCCGCAACAGCAGCCGCGGCAGACGGTGACCGTGCAGGGCGCGGCGGCGGGGGCGTTCTTGCGGTTGCGGCGGCTCACGGGCCGTTTCTCCTTCCGGGCCCGGCGCCGGGCGGAGCCGGGCGGCGGGTGCGGGCCGTCGGGGACGGCGATGACGGTGGATCCCCCAGGTCGGCCCGGGGACAGGGGAAGGGTACCTGCGGGGTCGTGCACGACGAGGCGGTGGGCGTCGCTCCTACCGTCCCGCTCCCCCGTCACCGCGGCCCGGCGTCTCCGCCGCCTCCCGCAGCGCCGCCCGGCAGGCGCGGATCGCCGGGTGGCCGCCGCGGCCGCGGCGCGCCGCCGTGGACAGCGCGCGGGCGGGCCCGCCGGGCAGCGTCCGCAGGGGCACGGCCGGCGGGCGGCCGCCGTGGACGAGGTCGGGCAACAGGGCGGCGGCGTGGCCCTGTTCGACGAGGCGCAGGTGCAGCAGGAGGTCGGGGGACTCGAAGCGCACGTCGGGTTCGAAGCCGGCCTCCCGGCACAGGGTGACGGTCCAGTGCCGGGCGGCCGAGCCCTCGGGTTCCATGGCCCAGGGGTGGCCGGCCAGCGCGCGGAGGGCGGCCGTCGGCGCGGACGGGGCGTCGGTGCCGGGCGGCAGGGCCAGGCGCAGGGGGTCGTCGCACAGGGGCTCGTGCTCCAGCCCGTCGGTCCGGGGGTGCGGGCGGCCGGGGAACTCCTCGGTGACGACCAGGTCGAAGTCGCGGGCGAGCAGCGCCGGGAGGGCCTGTTCCGGTTCGCTCTGGGTGAGGTGGACGCGCAGTCCCGGGTGGGCGGCGCGCAGCCGGGTCAGCGCTACGGGCAGCAGGACCAGGGCCGCGGTCTGGAAGGCGGCGACGCGCAGGGTGCCGGTGAGGCCGGTGACGGAGGCGGCGATGTCCGCCTCGGCGCGTTCGAGGCGTTCGAGCACCGCCTCGGTGTGCGCGACGAGGATCTCCGCCTGCTCGGTGAGCCGCACCCGCCGGCCGGCGGGCTCCAGCAGCCGGACCCCGGCCTCGGACTCCAGCTGCGAGAGCTGCTGCGAGACGGTGGAGGGGCTGTACGACAGGGCGGCGGCGACGGCCGCGAGCGTGCCGCGGTGCTTGAGCTCGCGCAGCAGCCGCAGCCGGTGCAGGTCGTAGGGCATGGCGTCGTGCCACCTCCGTGGGGAGTGCGTGTGCGAAGGAGGCCATTCGATCATTCGGCCGGGCCGACGGGTACCGGTGGAAAAGTTGCGCTGGACCGACCGGTCGCGCGGACCGCACGCTGGCGGGGTGACGAAATCCGCTTCCCTCGCCGCCCTTCCCTGGTTCTCCCGCCCCGCCGCCCGCGCCTGGACGTGCGTCCCCGCCCCCGTCGCGGTGCGCTCCTTCCACACCTCCCTGCCCGGCTACGCCCCCACTCCGCTCGTCGAACTCCCGGACCTGGCAGTGGAGTTGCGTGTCGGCCGGGTCTTCGTCAAGGACGAGTCGAGACGGATGGGGCTGCCCGCGTTCAAGGTGCTGGGCGCCTCCTGGGCGGCGCACCGGGCGCTGGCCGGGTGCGCGCGGGGGACGGTCACCCTCGTCACGGCGACCGACGGCAACCACGGCCGGGCCGTGGCCCGTACGGCGCGGCTGCTCGGGCAGCGGGCGCACGTCTTCGTGGCGGGCGGCGTGCACCCGGCCGCCGTGGCGGCCATCGCCGCGGAGGGTGCGCGGGTCACCGAGGCGGGCACGTCGTACGACGCGGCGGTGCGCAGGGCCTCCGAGGCGGCGGCCGCGCCCGGCGCGATCCTGCTCCAGGACACGGCCTGGCCCGGTTACGAGCGCGTTCCCGGCTGGATCTGCGAGGGGTATTCCACCCTGTTCGCCGAGGCCGGCGCGCAGTTGGCCGAGGCCGGGGCCCACCCGCCGGCGCTGGTCGCCGTGCCGGTGGGCGTGGGCTCCCTCGCCCAGGCCGCGGTCACCCACTACCGCGGGCGGCCCAACGGAACGCCGCCGGCCCTGTTGTCGGTGGAGCCGGTGACGGCGGCCTGTGCGCTGGAGAGCCTGCGGCGGGGACGGCCGGTCACCGTGGAGACGGGCACCACCGCCATGGCCGGCCTCAACTGCGGCACGCTGTCCGGCCTCGCGTGGCCGTATCTGCGCGACGGCCTGGACGCGGCCGTCGCGGTCACCGACGCCGCGAGCGCGGCGGCCGCCCGGGACCTGGCCGCCCTCGGCATCTCGTCCGGTCCGTGCGGCGCCGCCGCGCTGGCGGGCGTCCGCGCCGCGCTCGGCGGCGACGGCGGCGAGGCCCGGCGCGCGGAGCTGTCCCTGGGCCGTGCCGCGACGGTCGTCCTGCTCAACACGGAGGGCGCGGCCGCGAATCCGCACGCCTGACGCCCTGTCCATTGGACCTTCGACGCATACCGGCAGCAACCGGCTACCGCATACGGTGCGTTCCGTGCACGGAACGACTGTGAAGACCCCGACGCCCCCGAAGGCCCTCCCGCCCGCCAAGAGCCTGCCGCCGCTCTCCCGCGACCCCGCCACGGTGTTCGCGCCCGCCGCCGCCGTGGCGGCCGGGCTGGGCGTCACCTCGCTGTGGTGGGCCCTGCCCGGCCTGGTCCTGGCCTTTCTCGCCGGGCACCGGTCGGGGCGCACCTGGCCGATGGCCGCGGCGACGGGCGCGCTGGTCGCCATGGGGGCGGCCGCGGTGACGGCCGTTCCGGCGCTGTTCCCGCTGGGCGGCGTGTTCGTGCCGCTGGTGGTGGGGGTGGCGCTGCTGCCGTGGTTCGCGGGCCGGTTGTGGCGGCAGTACCAGGAGCTGGTCCGGGCCGGGTGGTCGCGCGCGGAGCAGCTCGAGCGCGAGCAGCGGCTGGTCGCCGAACAGGCGCGGCTGCGCGAACGGGCGCGCATCGCCCAGGACATGCACGACGCGCTCGGTCACGACCTCAGTCTGGTGGCGCTCTCGGCGGGGGCGCTGAAGCTCGCGCCCGGCCTGGCCCCGGAGCACCGGGAGGCCGCCGAGGACGTACGGGTCCGTGCGGCGGCCGCGGTGGAGCGGCTGGGCGAGGTCATCGGCATCCTCCGGGAGGAGAGCGAGCAAGCGCCGGACGTGCCGGCCGACTTCAGCCTCGGCCGGCTGGTGGGCGGCGCGGCCGCCTCGGGGCTGGACGCGAGCCTGCGGGTCGAGGGGGACGGGCACGAGGTGCCGGGTGCGGTCGAGCGGGCGGCCCACCGGGTGGTGCAGGAGGCGCTGACCAATGTGGCCAAGCACGCTCCGGGCGCCTCGGTGCGGGTGAGCGTGGCGCGTTCGGCCGACGGGACCGTCGTCTCGGTGGAGAACACGGCGCCGGCCGCCCCGGCCTCCGGCCTCCCCGGCGGCGGCCGGGGTCTGATCGGGCTGGACGAGCGGGTCCGGCTGGCCGGCGGCTCGCTGCGGCACGGCCCGCACGAGGGGGGTTACCTCGTCACGGCCACGCTGCCGCACACGCCTCCGCGCCCGGGGGCGAGGCGTCCGGCCGGGGACGGCGTGCCGGGGCTCCTGCCGCCGGAGCAGCGCCGGGCCCGCCGTCGCGCGGGCCGTACCCTGGCCGCCGCCGTCGCCGTGCCGCTGCTGGTGCTGGGCGCGCTCACCGCCGGGCTGATGGTGTGGAGTTCGCTGACGGTCGCGCACACCGTCCTGGAACCCGGCGTCTACGCCGGGTTGCGGGTGGGGCAGAATCGCGCCGAGGTGGCGGAGCTGCTGCCGGAGCGTCAGCTGCCCTACCGGCCGCGGGCGGCCGAACCGAAGGGGCCCGGGGTCGAGTGCGAGTACTACGCGGTGACGGCCGACCGGTTCGTGGACAGTTCCGGGGACGCGTACCAGATCTGTTTCCGGGACGGCGTGCTGAGCGGTGTCGCGGTGCTCAGGGGGTGAGGGCATGGTGATCCGGGTCCTGGTGGCCGACGACGAACCGATGATCCGCCACGGCGTCCGGGCCGTGCTGTCGACCGACCCGGGACTGGAGGTGGTCGCCGAGGCCGCCGACGGGGACGAGGCCGTGGAGCTGGTGCTCCGTCACCGCCCAGAGGTGGCCGTGCTCGACATCCGCATGCCCGGGACGGGCGGCATCGAGGCGGGCGCCCCGGGGCCCCCGGCCCCCGCCCGGCGGGGGGGGGTGGTGGTGGAGGCCGGGGGGGGCGCGGCCGGCGGCCGGGGGGGCGGCGCCCGGCCCCGGCGCCCCGGTAGCCCCCCCGC
>NZ_JAEAMR010000006.1:18757-279943 GCF_015999245.1 Streptomyces sp. AV19
GGGGGGCCCCGGGGGGGGGGGGCGGGCCCCGGGGCCCCCCCCGCGCCCGCCCCCCCCGGGGCCCGCCCGGGGGCCCCCGGGCGCGGGCCCCCCGGGGGGGGGGGGCGGGCCCGCGGGCGGCCCGGGAGTCCGCGCTCCGCGCCGCGTCCAGCGGAAGCGTCGCGGAGCGCGGCGGACGCCCGGAGGGCGGCACGTACCCGGGCAGGCGCACGGCGCCCCACACGTACGGATCGGCCTGCGCGCCGGCGTACGAGGCCCATGCCAGGCGGGACTTGCCCGTCTTGTCCGGTGTATCGGAGTCGTAGACCAGGATGTTGGCGGTCAGCCGCTCCGGATCGGCCGCCGCCGGGAGCAGCGCGAGCGGGATCCTCGCCTCGACCGTGTAGCCGGTGTACGGCCGGGTCACCGTGGAGGCGACGGCCATGCCGGGTGCGGTGGCCCGGGCCGGTCCCTGGTGGTTGTCGGCGTCGCGCGCCGCGCAGGCGCCGCCGTTGCGCGCGGTGAAGGGCAGGATCCCGGCCTTGAAGGCGGCCGAGGTGTCGTCGGAGCGCCCGCGCGGGTCGAGGGCGATCTCGACGGCGTCGGTGCGCCAGTGCCGTTTGCAGTCGTCGCGCGCGTCGAGCGCGGCGCCCCGCCGGTCATCGGTCACCCGGACGAGGACGTGGAGGTCGTCGCGGTGGCGGCTGATCCGCGCGGTGGCGGAGCAGTCGGCGGGGCCGCACTTCGCCCCCTCCCAGTGGCCGAGCCTCAGCTCCGGGCCCGGGTACTCTCCCGGCCCCGCCGTGCCGTCCACCACGGGCGCCTTCGCGGTCCCGGGGACGGTCGCGGAGGGGCGGGCGGGGTAGGCGGGCTGCGCGTCGTTCGCGAGCCAGGGCATGCCCGCCCGGCGGGACCAGTCGCGGAACTCGGCGTACAGCGGCCGCAGTTCGCCCTGCCCGCGGACGGGCGCCGGGACCGGTTTCCCGCCGCGCGCCAGGATGGTGAACCACTCGCACGGCATGCGGTGCGGCGGCGTGGTGACCTTCGCGGGCAGCGAGCCGAAGCCCTGGGTGATGTAGCGCCGGGCCGCGTCCCGCTCGGTCTGCGCCCAGGTCCTGCCGGAGGCGCGGGAGCGCGCGCCCGGCCAGACGCCGAGGACCGGCAGCCCGGTGCGCGGGTCCTTCGCCGGACGGGCCGCGCACTGCCGGCCGGCCGGCCCCCGGAACCCCCAGTTCTGCGCCAACAACCGGTCCGGCTTCCAGGGCTTGTACTTCTCGACGGTGATCTGCCGGGGGAACGCCCCGGGATCGGCCGCCAGCCGGAACGCGTCGACGGCCAGCCGGCCGGCCTGCTGGTGGCCGCCGTGCTGGCCGAAGGGGCGCGGGTCCATGGTCACCACGGTGCGCGGGGTGGTCGCGCGGATGATCCGGACGAGCCGCTCCAGGGTGTCGTCGGCCCGCTGCGGGGGTCTGTTCCACGCCCGGCCGGTCAGCGGGGCCGACAGCGTGTACCAGAAGTCCGGCTTGTCCAGGTAGAAGACGTTGCGGATCCCGGCGAGCGAGACGGCCGACCGCTCCTCGCCCTCCCGGATCGCCCCGAGCGGCGGCCCCTCCTCCGGCCCGACGGCGTTCCCGCCGCCCTCCCCCCGGGTGATCGTGACGACCCCGGTGCTGATCCCCCGCCGTTCCTTCCACTGCCCGAAGGTGGCCAGTGACTGGAACTCGTCGTCGGGGTGGGCGCCGACGAACAGGACATCGGTGTGGGCGGGATCGCGGCCGGAAACGGCGGTCGCGGCCGGCGCCCCGAGTACGCTCCCGCAGAGCGCGGCGGCGATGACGGCGGCGAGCAGGGGCTGGTGGGGCCGGTGGAGTCCGTTGGACCGATGAGTCCGGTGGGCCGACACGAGGACCGTCCTTTCCCGAGGACTTACGAGACTTACGACGACTGCGCCCGGGCAATGTCTCATGCGTCCCGCGCGGGCCGCCGCACCTCCGAGGATCGTTCCACTTTCTCCTTTTCACCCGTATATGTCGGCTGATTTCTGTCTTCACCCGGGACGCGAGGCGCCGATAGAACACCGATGCACCCCGGAACGACGCACTGCCGCCCAGGACTTCGCCCCGAAGGGACCCTCACCCCGATGGAAACCGAGCCGAACGGCGCGTTCCACGCGCTCTACGGGATCGCCGACCCGGAGGAACGCCTCGCCGCCTACCACGCGGGCCTGGCCGAACCCCCGCTGGACCTCTCCGTCGCCGAGAACGTGCTCCTCTACGACTCGCTGAACGAACACGTCTTCCGGCACACGGAGATCGACGAGAACGACATCCGCTACAAGACGCCGTACGGGGTCGCCGAACTGCGCGCCCGTGTCGCCGAGTTGCTGAGCCGGACGATGTCGCACACCGTCCGGCCCACCGACGTGTACGCCACCGCCGGGGTCTCCTCCGCCCTGGAGTGCCTGGCCTTCACCCTGGAGGAGGCCGGCGAACTGGCGCCCGGCGACCGGGTCCTCCTTCCGGCCCCGTCCTGGCAGGGCTTCAGGTGGTCCTTCGGCCAACGCCCGGGCCTCAAATGCGTGTTCGCGCCGCTGCGCGAGCACGGTGACGCGTTCGAGCTCACCCTCCGCGACCTCCAGAACGCCTACCACACCTCCTACTCGCCGCCGAAGCTGCTGGTCCTGACGAACCCCAACAACCCCTTGGGGACCAACTACGACCGGGCCCTGCTGGAGGAGATCTACACCTGGGCGCTCGAAGAGACCCCCATGCACGTGATCTCCGACGAGATCTATGCGCATAGCCAGCTCATCGGAGCGGCTCCCCGCTTCACCGGCGCCCTCGCGCTCAACGCCACCGCGCGGCACCCCGACCGCGTCCACGTGGTGTGGGGCCTGGGCAAGGACTTCGGCATCTCCGGCTTCCGCGTCGGCTTCGTCGTCTCCCGCTCCGGCATCGTCCGCGCCGCGATGGAGGGCAGCCACGAGCGGAAGACGATGTCGTGGTTCACCCCGCTCGACTCCCTCAAGAACGTCGTCGTCGGGAAGCTGTTCGAGCACCGGCCGGGTGAACCCTCCTGGTATCCCGAGCGGTTGATGCACGAGGTGTATCCCGAGGTGCTGACCGACAGTCACCAGGCGGTGCAGAGGGCGCTCCTCGACGGGGGCGTCCCGTACGTCGACACGGGGAACTCCGCCCAGTTCTTCTTCCTCGACCTGCGCGACTTCCTCGACCGGGCCCCCGACTCCGCCTCCCCGGTCCTCTTCCCGGAGATCGACCCCCGCGAGGAGCGCCTCCGCGCCTATCTGGAAGCGACGGCCAAAGTGCAACTCCTGCCCGGGCAGACCCTCTCCTGTCCCGACCCCGGCTACTTCCGGCTGTGCTTCACCGCCTTCGAGGCGAAGCAGGTCGCCGACGCGGCCACGCGGATCGGCGAGGCCCTCCGCGCGCTGCCGGAGGGGGACCACCGATGACGCGAGTCCCGGCCCGGCACGCCGTCGTCCTGGCGGATCCCGACCCGATACGCAGGTCACAACTCCAGGAGGGTTTCACCCGCTGGTACGGCGACCAGTTCCTCCTGGTGCCGACGGCCCGCCCCGAGGACACCGCGCGGACGCTGGACGACCTGGCGCGGCAGGGCACGCACGTCGTGCTCGTCGCGGCCGTGGACGACGAGCCCGTGCCCGTCCCCGGGACCGGACGGCTGCGGCTGGCGCCCGCCGCCGAGGATCCCGCGGACCTCGACCCGCGCGTCCTGGACGGCGCCGTCGAGGAGTGGTGGCAGCGGGCCACGCCGGAACAGCGCGCGGGATTCGTCCCGGTGACCGTGCGAGCCCCCTACCGCTCCCCCGAGGCGTTCGAGATCCGCTCCTTCCTGGCGGGCAGCGGCGCCGTCTTCCTCTGGAGGGACCCGGAGCCGCCCGGCGACCCCGACGTCCACGTCCTGGTCGGCGACACGGAACTGCCCCCGAACCCCTCGCTCGCGGCGCTGGCCGACGCCCTGCACCTGGTGGACCGGCCCACGGAGACGTGGTTCGACGTCATCGTCATCGGCGGCGGCCCGGCCGGGCTGTCGGCCGCCATCTATGCGGGCACGCAGGGGCTCAGGACGCTGGTCGTCGAGGACCGCGTCCCCGGCGGCCAGGTGACCACCAACCCCGACATCGCCAACTGCTTCGGATTCCCGGACGGGATCTCGGGCTACGCCCTCGCACGGCGGGCCCTGAAGCAGGCCCGCGAGTACCAGGTGGCCTGGCAGCCCGCCCACCACGCCACGGACCTGCGCATCGGGGACGACCGGACGCCGCACGAGGTCGTCGTCGACGGCATGGCGGACCGCACCTACAAGGCCGGCGCCCTCATCATCGCCAGCGGCCTCGTCTGGCGGCGGCTCGACGACGTACCGGGACTGAAGCCCCTTGTCGGGCGCGGCGTCTACTACAGCGCGCTCCCGGTGGACGCGCCGCGGACGCAGGGGGACCATGTCGCCGTCGTCGGCGGGGGCAACTCGGCCGGTCATGCCGCGCTGTTCTTCGCCCAGTACGCCGAGGACGTCACCATGATCGTCCGTGCCGGCAGCCTCAGGGAGAAGATGGCCGCCTATCTCGTCGATCTCATCGAGGAGTTCAACAAGCCGGAGGAACGCATCCACATCCTGACGAATTCCGACGTCACCGGCTGCGCGGCGGACTCACGCGACGAACTCGCGGGCATAGAGATCACCAACTCGGATACGCACGAGGTCCGGCGCCTGGACGCCCGCTGGCTCTACGTCCTCATCGGCGGCGAGCCGGACCTCACCTGGGCCGGCCCCGCGGCTCTCGACCGCATCGGCCTCTCGGCCGTGACCGGCGCCGTGCTGACCGGGACGAGCGTCCCCGGCCGGACACAGGCGCTGGTGAAGGCCGAGGAACAGGCCCGTGAGGAGGGCGAGAAGCTGGGCCTGACGGGCCGGGCCCTGGAGAAGTACGTCGAGCAGGCCGTCCTCAAGGCCCGCCCCGCCTCGACGGCGACGAGCGTACCCGGCATCTACGCGGCCGGTGACGTGCAGTCGGGCGCCCAGTACGGCGTGAGCTCCGCGGTGGGCCAGGGCGCGACGGCCATAGGCGAACTCTTCCCGTACATCGCCCGGCACCCGAACCTGTTCCCGTCCTTCGCCCCGAAACGGGGCTGACCACAGGCCCCGGACTGTTCGCCGGCGCCCTTGAGTTGCACGACCGCGTGGCGATCGGCGGGCCGCAACTGAAGCGGAAACGTACGGCGGCTCATGCAACGTCTTGCACCCCGCGCGAGGAGGTGGCGGGAACCCGCCGGAGCCCGGTCCGGATCGCGGACCGGGCCCCAACGGACCGTGAAAAACGTGGAGTTGGGCGCTACGTCAGCCGAATGGACTGCTTGTGGTGGAAGACGTCCCGAGGGTCCCAGTAGCGCTTCGTGTCCTGCAGGCGGCCGTAGTTGCCCTTGTAGTACAGCCGCGGGTAGGCGGGGGTCCCGTCGCCGGCGACGCCGAGGTCGGTGTCGGGGTAGTTCACGTACGCGCCGTCGGTGGCGCGGTCGTGCTTCTCGTCGGTGATTTCCGGGACGCCGCCGGTCGTCCGGTACATCTCCGCGTACCAGCGCCGCATGTAGTCCGTGTGAAGACCGTCCTCGCCGGGGTCGGTCCAGTAGGACTGATACTGGAGCTTGAAGATGGAATCCCGTTGGGGGATGGCCGTGTCACCGGGCTCCGGGACGTTGATCCGGCAGCCGTAGGAGTCCGCCTGGACAAGGGTCTTCGACATGTCCGCGCCGGGGACCTCCTTGGTAAGCCAGTGGTAGAGGGTGCCGATCTGTTCCGGCTCGAAAGGGCGCCGGTGATAGGCGGACTTGTATTTGCCCCGCTGGTTCTCGCCGGAGCCGTTCAGCGTCTGGGTGGCCTGGAACCACGGCATCCGGCGGCGCTTCTCCGGCAGATGCACGGAGACACCGCCGACGCCGAACAACTGCGCCGTCGATTCCGTCGTCACACCTGCCTCGATGGCACGGATGTAGGCGTCGAGCGGCCCCGGGTCCTCCTGGTCCCATTGGCTCAGCAGGACGACGTTCCCGTTGTCCTTGTGCGTGAGTTTGAGAATGCTGAAGAGCCCTTGGTAGACGTCTTCGTGTTTCGAGCTGTGGGCGGCGAAGAATTCGCCGAAGTTCCCGACCAGCGTGCCGAAGTCCTCCGGGTGGTCCAGGAGACCGCCCTTCCACGGCCAGGCAATGCTGCTGAGCCAGACGTGCGCCGGGGGTTCGGGAATGTCGTCCGCGAAGTAGTAGCGCAGGACGACCCCGAAATTCCCGCCCCCGCCGCCCGTGTGGGCCCAGAAGAGGTCGCCCTCGGGACCGCGGTCGGAGCGGTGGGCGCTGGTCAACTCGACCACGGGCCCGTCCCCCACCGTGACCACGTCCACCTGCACCAGGTGGTCCACCACCAGCCCGTGCCGCCGGGAGAGGAACCCGAAGCCGCCGCCCGCGATGTGACCGCCCGACCCGACCGAATAGCAGGACCCGCCCGGGACCGCCTTGCCGAACCGGCGGAAGAGGGTGGTGATCACATCCCAGTTGGTGGCCCCGGCCTCGACGATGTGGGCGGGCTGCCCCAGCTTGTCGGTGCCTTTCCGGACGTCGTTCATCAGGCTCAGATCGAGAACGGCCCCGTCCGTATTGGCCACGAAGTCCTCGTAACAGTGCCCGCCGCTGCGGACGGTGGGCCGGAGGCCGTTCCCGACGGCCTCGCGCACGGCCGCGAGAGCCGACGCGTCGTCGTGAATCAGCTGGATATAGCTGGGCTTGCTGACCCACCGCTGATTGAATCCCTGGCTGAGCGTCTCGTACCGAGGGTCGCCTTCTTCCACGCGCCACTGCATGCGGATTCCTCCTCCGGGGATCACAACTGGGCCGTCGAGGATCACCAGCATCGAAGACCGGAGGACCGCATGGCAATTACTTCACGATTAGACAGATCATCCGATGATGGCCGGAATATGCAGATCGTCGGCCCCTCAGCCCTGACCACCCCCCACCGGCGAACAACTGCCCTTTCAGGCCAGCACGTTGCGTTCCGACCGTCAACGCGCCCCCGGACTCGCCCCGTTGGGCGACCCCAGCAGCCACCACTCCACCCCGCCAACCCATCCCTCCCGACCTGTCGGATCGTAGGCTGTTAGCCAACGGCCGGAATCCATCGGCACCGGCCTTGTGCCAGCCACGCGGCACACGTGACCGTTGACGCATGCGTTCCGTTCCCGGCCCGCGGGCCGAAGTCAGCCCATGCCGCGCACCCGTGACCGTCGCCGTCGCGGGCGCCGAGTTCGGCTGGGGCAGTTCGGGGAAGTTGCGGGCCGTGATGGAGGCGGTGCGGGAGCGGGCGGGCGTGCCGGTGCGGTTCGTCGGGATCGGATCCGGGCTGGGGCGGCCGCTGTTGGCGGACCAGCCCGTCGAGCGGTGGTACGACTCGGACGCCGAGGTGCGGGAGCGGGTGGGTGCCGCGCTGGTCGTGCTCGACGGGGCGGCCGCGCGGGCCCTGGAGAGCGCCGGGGTGCCCACCGTCTTCGTCGACAGCCTGCCCTTCCTCTGGACCGACGGCGACCGGCCCGCGCTGCCGCTGGAGGCCAGCGTCTACTGCGCCCAGCGGTGTGTGGAACTGCCCGCCGAGAGCCTCGGCGTACTCGATTCCGTGCGCAGTCTGCGGTGGGTCGAGGCGGTCGTCGGGAAGGCGGAGGGTGGCGGGCGGCCCGCCGCCGCGTTCCGTACCGCCCTCGTCAGCCTCGGCGGGCTCAAGGCGCCCGGGCTCGGCGACTGGACGCGCTATCCGCGGCTCGTCGTGCCCGCCGCGCTCTCGGCCCTCGCGGAGCACGGGGTGGAGGACGTGCACGTGGCGGGCAACCTCCCTGCGGGGGCGGCGACTTGGTGGGACGACATGCCGGTCCGGACGACCGTCGGCGCCCTTCCCCACGACGAGTTCCTCAAGCGCCTCGCCGACTGCGACGTCCTCCTCGCCTCCCCCGGCCTCACCACCCTCCTCGAAGCCGGCTCCCTCGGCGTCCCCACCGTCTGCCTGCCCCCGCAGAACCTCAGCCAGATCTTCAACGGCCGCTTCCACCGCCGGGCCGTCGGCGCCGCCGTCCGCGTCACCTGGCCCGACGGCGTCTTCCGCGAGGAGGACGCCCTGCGGCTGCGCGCGCACGGCGAGGGCCGCGCGCTGGAGCTGATCTACGGCGGGATCGTCCGGGCCCGGGGCGAGGGGCTCGCCGAAGCGATCCGGGAGGCCCTGCGCCACGCGTCCGCCGGCGCCGACTGGGGCGCCCTCGCCTCCGCCGTCGGCACCGGCGGCGCGGCCCAGGTCGCCGACGAGCTGCTGGCGTTGCTCCACAGCTGAAACTCCCAGAAACAGCTGAACAAGCGTCAACTTCCCACGAGCGAGCGGCCCGGAGGGTCTCACCCGTCCATGACCAAGCGTGAACGCTACCTCTTCATCCGGATCCTGGAAGCCTGCAACGCCGACTGCTTCATGTGCGAGTTCGCCCTCTCCCGCGACACCTTCCGCTTCTCGGTCGAGGAGTTCACCGAGCTCCTCCCCGAGGCCCGCCGGGCCGGCGTCGGTTACGTCCGGTTCACCGGCGGCGAGCCGCTGATGCACCGGGACGTCGTGGAGCTGGTCCGCGTCGGCACGGACGCCGGGATGCGGATGTCGCTGATCACCAACGGGACGTTGCTGCCGAGGACGGCCGACCGCCTCGCCGACGCCGGGCTCGCCCAGGTGATCGTCAGCGTCGACGGGGCCTCGGCCGCCACCCACGACCTCTACCGGCGCTCCCCCGGCATGTTCGACAACGCCCTGCGCGGGCTGCGCGCGGCCGCCGAACTCGGCGTGCTCCCCCGGGTCAACACCGTGGTGGGACCGCACAATTACGCCGAGATGCCACAGCTTCAGGAGGTGCTCACCGAAGCCGGAGTCCGGCAGTGGGAGCTGTCCGCCCTCAAGCTGGAGCGGGCCATCACCTACCCCGACCCCGACGACGTCCGCGCGGTGGGCGACCGGGTCTACGGCGCCGATCGGGACCGGCTGCTGGTCCCGCTGGGCAAGCGGTTCTACGGGGACACGCCCGAGGAGCAGGAACGCTATTTCACCCGGTCCGAGACGCCCCGGGCCTCGCGTCCGCTGTGCCACGTCGTCGACGACGTCATCTACGTCGACGGCAAGTACGGGCGGATGTACGCGTGCAGCTGCCTTCCGCACCGGGACGGGGGCGGGGCGCCGCTGCGCGAGAACGACACCGTCCGGCTGGACACCCCGGCGTTCCGGGCCCACGCGGGCTTCTTCCGCGACCACGGCCCCGACCTGTGCTCCGGCTGTTCCACCACCGCCGCCGGTTACAGCGACGATGTCGCCCGGCTCGGAACGGTGGCGCCGTGGCGGTACTGAACCCCGCCCGCCGGCGGGTCGTGCTGCTCGCGCGCGAGGACGAGCTGGACTCCGTACTCGCCCTGCGCCGGATCGCCGCACACCTCGGGGACCTCGGCACCGCCGACGACGCGTCCCCCGACGCCGCCCTGGTCTGCGACGACACCGCCGCGACCCGCCGGCTCCTGACGGCGGGCGTCCCGGTCGTCCACCTCCGTTCCGGCCACCCGGGAGCAGACGAACCTCCGTCGCCCGCAGGCGCGTTGGCCTGGACGCACCGGCCGGGCTGGCTCCCCGCGTCCGCGACCGCCGCCACCGGCCGCCCCACCGGCGCCCTCGCGCCCGCCCGCCCGGCCCACCACCGCTCCCGCGCGGGAACCCTGCTCCTGCTCTCCCTCTGGGGCGTCCCCGGCGACGAGGCCGACGCCTTCGTCTCGGGCCCGCTGCCCGCGCTCGTACGGGAGGCGTCCCGCCGGACCGGGAGCTGCACGGTGGTGTCCGATGCCCGACTGGACGACGCACTGCACGCCACGGAGACGGACGTGGACGCCCTGCACGCCTCCTGCGCCGTCCTCCTCGCCTCGCCCACCCTGGGCGCCCTGGCGCTCGCCCACGCCCGCCGCTCGTCCGTCGCCCTGCTTCCGCCGCTCGGCGAAACCCAACGCGCCCTCGCCAAAAGCATGTTGGAGGTCCTCCCGCTGCCCTCGGCACACGACCCCGACGCCTGGCGGCCGCCCTACGGCAGCCCCTGGGCCCGTCTCGACCCCGCCCTGGACGACCTGCGCGGCGCCCAGCGCGTCGCCCGCACCCTGCGGCAACTCGCCTTCGCACCCTGGTAGTTCCACCCGGTAGTTCCAGTTCCGGCCAGCCCCTGGAGCCGTCATGCCCGGCAGCACGAGCCCCGAAGTCCCGTTCCGCCCCCGCATCCCGCCCGAGCAGTGGAACGACTGGCGCTGGCACATGCGCAAGCGCATCACCAGCCTCGACAAGGCCCGCCAGTGGATCCGGCTCACCCCCGAGGAGGAGAAGGCCGTCGCCGGGACGGCCGGCAAGTACCGCTGGAGCGTCACCCCGTACTACGCCTCGCTCATGGACCCCGACGACCCGTCCTGCCCCGTGCGCCTCCAGGCCGTGCCCTCGCCCGCCGAGCTCGCCCCTCGTCCGGGCTCGGAGGTGGACCCGGTCGGCGACATGCACTACCGCAGGACCAACCGCATCGTGCACAAGTACCCGGACCGGGTGATCATGCTGGTCACCGAGGCGTGCCCGGTCTACTGCCGGCACTGCACCCGCAAGTTCCACACCACCGACCTCGACGGCACGTACTTCCGCGACGACGAGGGCGGTCCCTACGACGAGGACCTGCGCTACATCGCCGAACACCCCGAGATCCGGGACGTGTTGCTCACCGGAGGCGACCCGCTCTCCTATCCCGACGGCCGGCTGGAGGAGATCGTCTCGGCGCTGCGCGCGATCCCGAGCGTGGAGATCATCCGCATCGGCACGCGCTTCCCGGTGCTGCTGCCGCAGCGCGTCACGGACGGGCTGTGCGCGATGCTCGCCCGGTACCACCCGGTGTGGCTGAACACCCACTTCAACCACCCCAAGGAGCTCACCGACGAGGCGGCCGCCGCGGTCGACCGCCTGCTGCGGCACGGCATCCCCGTGGGCAACCAGACCGTCCTGCTGCGCGGCGTCAACGACGATGTCGCCACGATGCGTTCGCTGATGACGGGGCTGCTCGGGATCCGGGTGCGGCCGTACTACCTCTATCACTGCGACAACGTGACCGGCGTCTCGCACTTCATGACCTCGGTGGAGAAGGGCTGGGAGATCATGGAGGGCCTGCAGGGCCACATCACCGGGTTCGGGGTGCCGCAGTACGTCCTGACGACCCGGCTCGGCAAGATCCCCGTCGCACCGCCGTACTTCCGCCACGTCCCCGACGGCCTGCTGCTGCGCAACCACGAAGGCCGGGAGATGGTCGTCGACCGGGCGGTGCACCCGATCACGGAGGCGGACGTCCGATGACCCTCGGCAAGCGGCTCGGGCAGCGCTTCCTGCCCTACGGAGCGAACTACCTCGACTGGTCCGACATGACCGAGCTGGAGGAGGTGATCGGGCACCGGGTGCTGTTCCGCTACCAGACGGAGGGCGAGAGCATGGCCTCCCGGCTGGAGCGCCTGGCCGCCCAACGCCTCGGCGCGGCCCACGCGTTGGCCGTGCACAACGGCACGGAGGCGCTGCGGCTGGCGCTGATCTCCACCCGGCCGAGGGTGGGCGACCTTGTGTACGTCCCGGCCGTGACCTTCGTCGCGGTGGCCGGGGCGGTGCTCTCCAGCGGGCTGGTCCCGGTGCTGGTGGACGCCGACGAGTCCCTCTCCCTCGACCCGACCCTCCTGCCGGCGGACGCGGAGCGGGTCGTCGTGGCCCACATGGAGGGCACGGTGGCACCCGTGCCGTACGGCGTGCCGTACGTCATCGAGGACTGCGCGCAGGCGCTCGGCGCACGGCTGCCGGACGGGCGGCACGCCGGGACGGCCGGCTGGGCGGGGACGTTCAGCTTCCACCACAACAAGGTGCTCACCTCGGGCGAGGGCGGCCTGCTCGTCACCGGCGACGCCGGGGCGTGGGCGACGATGCGCCGCTACCACGACCACGGCTCGGCCCGGGTGCCCGGGCGCTATCCGACGTGGGACGCGGACGCGCACTTCGGCGAGAACATGGTCACCAGCGAGGAGGTGGCGGCGGTCCAGTGCCAGCAGTTCCGGCACCTGGACGGGCTGCTCGCCGGGCTGGAGCGGATGTACGCCGTCGCCCTGGCCGAACTGCCCTCGCGCACCGGCCTCCGGCTGCTGCCGCGCCCGGCGGGCGACGTCAAGGTCAGCCTGCGCTTCCGGTGGGAGTCCCGCGAGCTGCGCGACGCGGCGGTGGCCTGCCTGACGTCCCGGGGCATCGCCAACTGGACGCTGAACAAATACCTGTTGCCCGACCATCCGGTGCTCACCGGCCGCCGCTCGCTGTACGCCGACGGCTTTCCGTGGAACCACGCCCCCGACCGTCCGCTGGCGCTCAGCCGCGACGGATTCGCCCGCACCAGGGACCTGCTGGACCGCACCCTGTGCGTCCCGCTGTCGCCGGAGCTCCCGGAGGCCGACCAGGTCCTCGCCGTCAAGGCCGTGCGCCAGGCGCTGGAGGGGGTGTGAGCGACGATCCCGTGCTGCTGCCGGACGACCCCGTGCTGCTGATGGTCGACGACCGGCCCTCGACGTTCGCCCGGTACGCCGCCCGGGCGCTCGACGGCCGGCTGGTGCTGCTGCGGTTCGCGGCCCTGCGCCGGGACCTGTCGCCGGAGCACCTGGACGCCACCGCGCACCTGCCGGCGTTCTGGGTGCGCGACGGGGTGCCGCTGCGGGACGAGGCGCGGCGCTACCGGGAGTGGGCGGCCCGGCTGCCGCGGCCGCCGTCGCGGTTCTGCAACCCGTCCGAGCCGCGCCAGGCCGTCGCCCAGCGGTTCGCCGGACTGGCCGGGCTGCCGCACCTGACGCGCCGGCAGGTCCGCTGGGTGCGGGACAAGGCCGCGATGAAGGAGCGCTTCCGGGAGCTGGGGCTGCGCACCGCCCGCTGGGCGCGGGTGCGCACCCCCGGGGACGTCGGGCGGTTCGCGGCGCGGCACGGCTGGCCCGTCGTCCTCAAGCCGGTCGACTCCTTCGCCTGCGTGGACACCCACCGGCTGACCGCCCCTCCCGCGCACGTCCGCATGGAGGGCCGGGAGTGGCTGGCCGAGGAGCACATCGGCGGGACGGAGTGGGAGGTGTGCGCGCTGATCCACGCCGGGCGGGTGCTGGACGCCTGGCCCAGCGCGATGCCCTGCCGTCCGCTGGACATCGTCGACGGCGCGATGAACGCCAACATCAGCGTCGGCAGCGGCGAGGGCCCGCCGGTGGACCTGCGCGGGATGCTCCAGCGGATCGTCACCGGGATGGGCGTCGACCACGGGTACGCGCACATGGAGTTCTTCCTGGTGGACGACGTGGTGTACGCGAGCGAGATCGGCGTGCGGCTGGCGGGGTGCGAGATCCCCGCCAACCACGGCCACGCCTACGGGTTCGACGTCTTCGGCGCCACGCTCGACGTCCACCTGGGCCGCCGCCCCGCGCTCGACTACCGCGAGCGGCGGTGCGCGGGCGACCTGCTGCTGCCGCTGCCCGGGTCGGGGACGGTCCGCCGGATCACCTCCCGGGAGGAGCTGCTGCGCATCCCCGGGGTCCTCGACGCCGTTCTCAAGGTGGGCGCCGGTGACGTCGTCTCGGCCCGCCGCGCCTCGCACAACGCGTCCGGATACGTCCATGTGGCGGGAGCGTCGATCGGTGAGGTGGAGGGTCGCATGCGCGAGGTCCTGTCCGCGTTCGCCATCGAGCTGGCTCCGGCCGTCCCGTCGGAGGCAACGAATTGACGAGTGGGACGAACGGCCCGCCCCGCCGCTTCCTGGCCCTGCTCACCCGCCGTCACGTGGCGGGGGCGGCCTGGTGGAGCGTGGTCGCCCGGCTGCCCGTGTACGTGATGTCGCTGGCCCTGATCCTGGTGGTCCGCGAACAGGGCGGCGGGTACGCGCGGGCCGGCCTGGTAGCCGCCCTGTACACCCTCGGGCTGGCGGCCGGCGGGCCGCTGGTCGCCCGCCGCGTGGACCGGCACGGGCGGCGCGTCGTCCTGGCCGTCACCGCGGTCGTCTGCCCGGCGTCGGTCGCCGTCCTGGTGTGGGCCGCCCGCCCGGACGGCTGGCTCCAGCCGGCCGCGGCCGTCCTCACCGGGGTCTCGCTGCCGCCGGCGAACGCGGTCATGCGCTCGCTGTGGGCGCGGCTGCCGCTGGAGGAGGCGGAGCGGGACACGGCCTTCCTGTGGGAGGCGCTGCTCACCGAAGTCCTGGTCATCGGCGCGCCGTTGCTGCTGGCCGCGCTGATGCTGGCCGGTTCCGCCGGGCTCGCGCTGACGGTGGTCTCCGCGGTCGGGGGCGCGGGGGCGCTGGGGCTGGCGTCCGTACGGGCCCCGGCGGAGCGGGCGTCGGCGAACGCCGGGCGCCATCCGCTGGGACCTCTGCGGTCCCCCGCGATGGCGGTGCTGCTCGGGGTGATGGCGGCCTGTGCCGTGCCGATCGGTCTGACGACGCTGGCCGTCCCGGCGTTCGTCGACGCCCACGGCAGCCCGGGGGGCACCGGGGCGGTCTACGCCTGCTGGGGCGTGGGCAGTGCGGTGGGGGCGCTGTGGCTGGGCCGGTCCTCGTCGCGGGTCCCGGCGCACCGCCGCTTCCCCCGGCTCGTCCTGGCCTACGCGCTGGGCGCGGCGCTGCCGTTGGCCGCCACGGACGAGCTGACGCTGGCGGCGGCCCTGGCGGTGGGCGGCGCGCCCATCGCCCTGGTGTCGGCGAGCGAGATGACCCTGGTGGGCCGGATCGCGGACAGCCGCCTGCTGACGGAGGCGTTCACGTGGGCGTCACTGGCGACGGTCGCCGGGGACGCGCTGGGCCAGCAGGCCGGGGGGCTGCTGGTGGACCGGCTCGGCCCGGAGGGGGTGTTCGCGGTGGCGTTCGGAGTGGCGCTGGGGGCGGCGGGGGTGGCGTTCGGGTGCGGGGGGTTGCTGGGGCGGGGAGCGGGGGCGGTGCCGGTGGGGGCGGGCCGGTGAGGGTTGTGCCCCGGTCCCTCCCTCAGAGGGGGTACCCCCGTTTCACCGCCCCTTCCGGGGCGGGCCCCGGGCCCGAACCGCCCTTCGGGCGCCGGCGGGGGCTCCGCCTCCGGGGCGCGGGTACGGCTCCGCCGCGCGGCTGCGGGGGCTCCGCCCCCCGCGCCCCTTTCGGGGCTCCGCCCCGGACCCCGCAATGCGGCTTCGCCGCATTGTCCTCAAACGCCGGACGGGCTGAATCGGCCCGAGCCCCGGAGCGGGGCTCCGCGGGGGCCAAGGGCGCAGCCCCGTCAGGGTGCAGGGGCGGAGCCCCGATGGGAGCTGGGGGTACAGCCCCGTCGGAGACCAGGGGCAAAGCCTCGGTCGCGGGTCAGGGGCGGAGCCCCGCTGGGGGCCGGGAGCGCAGCCCCGCCGAGGGCCGAGGACGCGGCCCCGATGGGGCCGAGTCCGATGGGGATACGGGGGCGCAGCCCCACCGAAGGCCAGGGGCGAAGCCCCGGTCGGGGTGCAGGGGGCAAAGCCCCCGCCACCGCCCGAAGGGCGGTTCGGGGCTGGGGCTTGCCCCGGAAGAAACGGTGAAACGGGGGTGCCCCCTCCGGGGGAGGGACCGGGGCATATTCCCCTCTCAAGCCCCCTCCCCCCGCCCCCTCCCCACCCGCCAACTCATCGCAAGAACCTGAGGTCACCCACCATGAACACCACCACCCCCCGACAACCCCCCTCACACCCCACCCCGTTCCTCCCCACGACACTCCGTCAACTCCCCTCCCTCGTAAAGGGATTCCTCGACGACCCTCACCACAGAACCCCCATCCCCGTCCCCGTCGAAGGCCGTGAAGACCTCACCGCCGCCCTCCACCTCGCCTCCCGGCTCTACTCCGGCATCCGCCCGCCCGAGCCCTTGGACACCGGCGTCGTCCTCGGCCCCGAGGACCTCCCCGACGGCGTCGCAGCCCTCGCACGCCCCCTCGCGCGCGAGTGGATCGACGAGGAGGAGCTGGCCGGCCGAGTCATCGACCACCCCACCCGCCTCCTCCTCATCGGCCGCTACGACCGCCTCACCCTCGATCCCCTCCGCCCCCTCCTCCTCCGCTCCCACCGCGGCGCGCCGCACGCGCTCAGCTTCCTCAGCGGCCGCGACGGCCCCTCCGTCGCCTGGAACGTCGCCAAGCAGTACGCCGTACCGAACAACTCCACAAACGCCATCGGCCTGTTCACCGACACCGACCGGCCACCCCACCCCCCCGGCGTCCGCGTCTTCGACGACCGCGACTTCGAACGCACCGACATCCAGGCCGAGATCCTCGGCACCGACTGGCGGCGCGTCGTCTTCCAGGGCCACGGCAAGGACGACAGCGTCAACCTCGGCGAGTTCACGATCTGCGGCCTGAGCCCGGCCGCGCCCGCCCGCCCCGGCCTGCTCGGCCCCCGCTGCGCCTACGGCCTGCCCTGCTACAAGCCCGAGGACAAGCTCGTCCCGCTGCACCGGGTGGCCGCCGCCGAGCTGGTGCTCAGCGCCTGCAACAGCGGGCCGCTGGCCGACCTGGCCCTGTACGACCCCAAGTACCAGCTGCTCCTCAACGCCCTGGACGGCCCCGCCCGCACGGTCGTCTCCGCGGTCTCCGTCCACGACTCCGACCGCCCGGAGAACGTGGCGTGGATGCGGGCCGCGCTCACCGGCGAGGACTCGGTGGACGCGCTCAACTCCAGCCTGGCGGGCTCCCACCCGTACCCGGCGTTCATGCGCTTCGGCGTACCACGTGCCACCCCCACGCCCACCACCCCGTCCGACCACGCCCCCGACCCACTCGTCCTCACCACCGCCCACAGGCTCACCGCGCTGCTGTCCTCGGGACTGCTGCCCGAGCGGCACCCGCTGCGCCCCCGGCTGACGAAGCTCGCCCGCAAGACGGACCTGTGGGCGGCACGCCCCACGCACCTGGCCGACCAGTCGGCCGAGGAGATCCGCGCCTCGCTCACCGCCGACCTCCAGTCCCTGGACCACGCGATCGCGGGGCAGGTCGCGGCGAACCCCGAGAACGAGCTCATGAACTATCCGGCCCACTTCGGCGACCGCAGCCGCCTCGACGCCGAGGTCCGCGAGGTCACCTGCCACTGCGGCCGCCCGGCCCAGGAGTTCACCCGCCGGGGGCTGGTCCCGTACGTGCTGGACACCACGTGCGCGGTCTGCATGCGCTGCGGCGACGTGACGTTCCGCGTCCCCGACGCGCCGCGCCTGCTGGCGTACGCGGACGACGAGGTCGCACAGGGCGGGGTGCTGGAGGTCCGCGCCGCGCTGACGCCCGCGCGCCGGGGGCCGGTGCGGCTGGGCCTGTTCGTCCCCGCCTACCTGCGCGAGGACACCACCGTCGAACCGGCCACGACCCGCGTGCGGGCCCCGGGCGGACGGACGGAGGAGGCCGTCTTCCGGGTGCGCTTCGCGCCGGACACCGCGCCCCAGGCGTACTACTTCACCGTCTTCGCCGTGCAGGACCTGGCCGTATCGACAGCCCGGCGGCACTTCGGAGTCGTACCCCACCGCACCTGACCACAACGGAAGGACGGCGACCATGGAGCAACGGACCGGATCCGCGCCCGCCATCGAACTCGTCGAGAAGAACGGCGAGTTGACTCTGAGCATCGGCGGCGAGCAGGCCATGCAGGCCTGGGAGCGGGACCTGATGTGGGCGAGCGCCGACATGCTGTGCGAGTACGGCGGCGAGAACGGCGGCGAGTTCTACGAAGTGGGGCTCGGGCTGGGCCTGTCGGCGCTGCGCATCGCGCGGAACCCGGCCACCCGCCGGCACACCGTCCTCGAACTCTTCGACGAGGTGGAGGACTTGTTCCGCGCCCGGCACCCCGACCTGCCGGACAACCTCTCCATCGAGCGCGGCGACTTCTTCCGGCGGATCTTCGAGCTGCCGTCGGAGAGCATCGACGGCATGTTCTTCGACCCCGCCCTGGACATGGAGGTCTGGACGGACCGGGCACTGTGGGAGCGGACGATGCCGGAGGTGGTGCGGGTGCTGCGCCCGGGCGGGGTGTTCGTCCCGTTCTTCAGCACCCGGCCGGAGCTGCGCTGGCAGTACGTGCCGCACTTCCGCAGCATCCGCGTCGAGCGACACCCGTTCACGGCGTACGACACCACCACGTACACGCACGGCACCAGCGGTGACGCCTACATCCAGTGCTACCGCAAGGACTGAGGCCCATACATGACCGGCCCCCGAGCGGTCGCTGGTCCACAGGGTGCACCCGGGACGGCCGGCGCGGCGGCGAGCGCCGCCGTTCTTCCCCTGCGCACCGGTCGCATGAACGCGTCTCCTCGCCGCGGCGGTGGCCGGTACCGGCGGAACCTCGTGGACCGCGGCCCCCGGGCACAGGCCGGTTCCGGCGGCCCCGGTCACTCCTCGATCGCCCCGCCCACCGACCGCAGGTGCTCGCGGAAGGTCAGGGACGGCGTCTCGCGGCGGCGGGCGAGGTAGCCGGCGAAGTCCACCTGGTCGCGAAGGGTGCGGCCGGAGCGGATGAGTTCGGCCTGGCGGTGTTCCGTGTCGCGGATCGACGCGGCCAGGGCGAGGAGTTCGGCGGTCCGGTCGGCGGGGACGAAGAGGACGCCGTCGTCGTCGCCGAGCACCACGTCGTCCGCGGAGACCGTCCATTCGCCCACGCGGGCCGAGGTCAGCGCGTCGTCGGGGCGTTCGCCGAGGTGGAGGGGGCCGGTGGGGACCGCACCCAGGCTGAAGACCGGGAGGCCGATGGCACGGACGTCGGCGGTGTCGCGGTGCAGGCCCCATACGACCAGTCCCTGGAGCCCGGCCGCCTGCGCCTCCAGGACGGCGAGGTCGCCGACGCACGCCTCGTCGAGGCGGCCCCCGTTGTCCACCACGAGGACCTCACCGGGCCCGGCCGCCTCGTACGCCTCCAGGAAGACGTCGACGCTGCCGACGTGCCGGGCCGGACGCACCCGTCCCGCCAGCCGGCCGCCGGGTTCCACGGCGGTCAGGGCGGCCGGGCCGCAGCGGACCGGAACGCCGGCCCGGACGCAGGCGTCGGCCACGTGGGCGGTGGTCAAGGTGCCGAAGCGCTCCTGGAGTTCCTGGTGGTTCATCGCTGTCCCCTCCCTGGTCACGGATGTCACCAGCGTCGCACGAGCGCGGGCGGCGGGCTGAGTACCCGTACTCATGCGCCCCACGGCCACGGGCGGGATGATCAGCGCATGACCGTCCGGAAGAGCCCTCTTGTCGCCGTCGCCCTGGCCGTCGTTACTTTGGCAGGTTGCAGCCGGCAGTTCGAGGACGACCTGTTCCGCGACATGAACGGCAAGGAGCCGTCCCGCTCCCCGGTGGCCTCCCCGTCCGTCCGGCCCGTGCCGCAGGGGGACGGGCCGCCCGGCTACTCCGACAACAGCCGGCCCCGGCGTCCGGGCGCCATGAGCCCGCGGGACGAGAAGCTCGCCCGGGCGAAGGCCGCCGAGGCCGGGCGCGCCCTGGAGGAGCTGCGCCGGCGCGGGACGGTCGACCCGGCGGACGTACGGCCGGTGATCCGGCGGCTGGCCGGTTCCTCGCGCTTCGTCGTGGGGGACCTGCTGGTGGGCACCCGGCAGGAGAAGGTGGCGGGCGCCGACTACGGGATCTGGATCGGCGGGACCGCCTGCGTCACGGGGGCCGTGTCCAAGGCCCGCGTGTGGGCCGAGGCCAACGGCCGCTACCTGGAGACCGGCTGCATTTCGCCGCCGCCCGCCCACTGACCGTTCCCGACCGCTTGCGACCGTTCCCGGCGCCGAACACGACGTCCGATGACCGCCGGTCGTCCCGGTCGACCCGGGCGAAGCTGGCCGGGTGACCACGAACGCCACGAAGACCCCGACGCACACACGCGTCGAACCCGGCATCCTGTACTTCGGCACCCCGGTGGTGCTCATCTCCACCCGCAACGAGGACGGGACGGCCAATCTGGCGCCCATGTCCTCGGCGTTCTGGCTGGGCTGGCGGGGCGTGCTCGGGCTCTCGGCGCGCTCGCAGACCGCGCGGAACCTGAGGCGCACCGGGGAGTGCGTGCTCAACCTGCCGTCGGACGCGATGGCCCCGGCCGTCGACCGGCTGGCGCTGACCACGGGCACGGACCCGGTGCCGGAGCGCAAGCGGGAGCGCGGATACCGGTACGAGCCCGACAAGTTCGGCCGGGCCGGTCTGACTCCGGTGGACTCGGAGACGGTGGCGCCGCCGCGGGTCGCCGAGTGTCCCGTCGCCATGGAGGCGGTGCTGGAGGCCGTGCGTCCGGTCGGTGAGGACGACGAGCGGCAGCGCGGCTCGATCGTGGCCCTGGAGGTGCGGGTGCAACGGGTGCGCGTGCACGAGGAGATCCGGGCGGCGGGGACGCCCGACCGCATCGACCCGGACGCCTGGCGCCCGTTGATCATGAGCTTCCAGCACTTCTACGGACTGGGCCCGCGGGTGCACCACTCGACGCTGGCGAGCATTCCCGAACGCCTCTACCGCGGGCCGGACATCGAGCGCGCCCGTGCCGTGGCGGAGCGCTGACGGCACGGGCGGGTTCGGGCGGCCCTCACTGCTTCTTGTCGGTCTTCTCCTCCCGGGCCGGCGGCTTGTCGTCCTGGCCCGGGGTGGGCTTGCCCGGGGCCTTGCGGGGCGCCTTGTCGTTCTTCGGGACCTCGACCTTGGTCTTGGAGAGGAACGTCTTGCCGTTGTGTCCGCCGCACGACGCCTTCTCCTCGGCGGTCATGGGACGGGTCTTGACGATCACGGTGTTCTTGACGCCGTCGGTGTCGTTGGGGGCCGGGCTGGTGATGGTGTCGTCCCAGAACCAGTAGTAGTGGCCCCAGTGCGGGTCGTCGTAGTGGGTCTGCCACCGCCCGTCGACCTCCCGCATGACCTGGGCCCGGGAAATCCAGCCGACTTCGCCGGGCTTGACGGTCATGCCCATGCTTCCGCCGTCGGAATGCTCGGTGGTCCACGTGTGCCCGTATTTCGCGGTGACGCTGAGGTCGACTATTCCGGCGATCTTTCCGCCTGCGGTGATGGAAACATCCAGCGAATCGGTGGAGCCGACCTTGTCGGACCAGTTCAGGCCCTGAGTGGCGTCCGATGTGCTGCAGTTGTAGAGGGTGTTGGACACCTGGTGGTAATTCCCCAGGTACGCCTTGCCGACCTGCGGGTCGTTGAACGTGCATTTGCCGACGCCGCTGGCGCAGTCGGCCATCAGCTGGTCGGTGGTCGGCTCGCTGTCCGCGGAGGCCGGGAGCGCGGCGGCGCCCAGCGCCACGGCGGCGGCCGCGCCGACGAGCAGGGCGCGCCCGCTCCTTCTCATCAGGATGTTCGCCATGAGTAACACCTGTGACCTTTCAACCGGTCCGGAATGTGCGGTTCCTTTTCCGCCCGGCCCACATTGCGCGGCCAAGGCCGCACCGGGACACCAAATCCGGGTAAAGCCCCCGTGAAGTGGCCCGGTTCACCACCCGGCACGACCGATAGACGCTTTCTCCGGGGAAATTCGCATTCCATCTCCCGCCAGGTCAGACGGCCGTCGGCCAGTCCCAGCCGAGCTGGAGGAACATTCCGAGGCGGTCGCTGACGGCGCGGATCCCGGAAATCCGCTCCCCCTTCACGGTGAAGAACCAGATCTGCTCCACCTCGAAGGACCGGCCGGTGGGCCGGGGCATCCGCGGATGGGTCCCGGTGTGCGTGCCGGAGCCGTCACACGGGCCACGACCGTGTCGCCCTCGGCGACGAGCACGTCCGCCCGCATCCGGAACTCGCCGAAGGCGGCGAGCTGTTGGCGGATCCCCTCGAAGGCGGCGCCGGGTTCGTCCGGCTCACCGAAGATGATCTTGTTGTGGTCGACCACGTCCGGCGCCAGATGGCGCGGCAGGTCCTCGACCCGGCGCTCATTCACGGCACGAAGGAAACCCTCGACGACCCGCTTGCCACCCATGACCACTCCCCATCTCTTACTACGTAAGTTTCGAACTCCCTCACCCTCGCCTTACAATGTAAGAAAGTCAAGTGCGGCGGGAGAGCGAAGTGACGGCGAAGCGGACGCGGGGCGAGCGGGCCGGGCTGACCCGGGACCAGATCCTGGACGCGGCCCTGGACCTGGTGGACCGGGAGGGCGTCAAGGGCCTCACCATGCGCAGGCTCGGCGCCGCCCTGGGGGTGGAGGCGATGACGCTCTACCACCACGTACCGAACAAGGACGCGCTGCTGGACGGCCTGGTGGAACGGGTCTTCGGCCGGGCCCTCCCGGTGGCCGCCGGGGACACCG
Source organism: Streptomyces sp. AV19 (assembly GCF_015999245.1). Classification (GTDB taxonomy): domain Bacteria; phylum Actinomycetota; class Actinomycetes; order Streptomycetales; family Streptomycetaceae; genus Streptomyces. The sequence continues at coordinate 41,120 of NZ_JAEAMR010000006.1, forward strand.
GCTGGCGCGACTGGCTGCGCGCCTACGCCGGGGCGCTGCGCGCTACGCTGCTGCGCCACCCCGGCGTCCTGCCGCTGGCGGCGTCACGCCCCGCCGTCACCCCCGCGACGCTGGACGCGGTGGAGCGGGGGCTGGAGGTACTGACGGCGGCCGGGTTCCCGCTGGGACGGGCGGTGCACGCGCTCAACACGCTGTCCCTGCTGGTGATCGCCCACACGGCGGCCGAGCGCGCCGTCGGCACCTCCGACGGCACCGGCTCGGCGGCCTGGCTGCGCACGCTGGAGGCCGAGCGCTACCCCCTGGTCACGGAGGCGGCGCGGAGCGGGGCGGGGACGGACGACGCGGAGCGGTTCGCGTTCGCGGTGGAGGCACTGCTGGCCGGCTTCGCCGAACAGCCGGGCCGGTAGGCGGAGTTCACCGCTCTACGGCCGCTCCCCCGTCACCTCGCGGATCACGTCGTCGAGCACCGCGCGGGACCGGTGCAGGTCCTTGATCTCCCGGTCGAGCCGGTCCCGCTCGCCCAGCAGGTTCCCCACCAGCTCCGGCGAGGCCGTCTCGTGCCCGCCGTGGCCGGGCATGCAGGGCAGCACCTGGGCGATCTTGTTGCTGCACAGACCGGCCGCGAACAGTTCCTGGATGCACATGACGCGGTCCACGGCCGCCTCGCCGAAGTACCGGTGCCCGCCCGCCGTGCGCTCCGCCGTCAGCAGGCCCTGCTGCTCGTAGTAGCGCAGGGCGCGCTCGCCGACGTTGGCCCTGCGGGACAACTCCCCGATCCGCACGGTCTCTTCCCCCGGGGTCGTTCCTTGCGCGGCGTCCCCGACTCGAACCTGACGCCGATGTCAGATCTTACGGTCCCCCCATGACACACGACACGTCCTCCCCTCTGCCCACCCCCTTCACCATGGGCACGCTCCGCCTCAAGACCGCATCGTCATGGCTCCCATGAGCGGCCCTGCCCTTCATCGCCGCGCCGGACCGACCGCCGGCGGCGGGTGGCGTGATCTTCGCGCAGCTGACGCACGGCGGCCGGGCCGCCCATCCGCTCACCAAGCTCCGGAAGCGCCCCGGCCGTCCCGAAGACCATGCCCCGCGCGGGGACCGCCGAGGTGGTGGACTGCTACGCCGCGGCGCCCGCGTGAACCTGTTCCAGGTGCCACCACTGGGCGGGACTGTCGAGGTCCTCGCCCTGCCGGACGTTGGCGCCGTCGTCCGTGGACGCGTCCGCGACCTCCAGCAGCAGGCCGCTGATGTGCGCGACGAGCGCGACCGCGCCCTCCGGGTCCAGCAGCCGCTCGACGAGCCACTCCTGGGCGCCGTAGCCGTTGGCCTTCCACTGCTGGACGTTGGCGCCGTTCTCGACGGAGGCGCCGGCGACGTCCAGACGCTTTCCGCTGTTGACGTTCACCACGTGGTGCAGACCGCTGCCGGGGTGCACGGGGGTCACGTGCCAGAGCTGGGCGGGGGTGTCGGCGTCCTTGCCCTGCTGGACGTTGGCGCCGCTGCCCTTGCGGCCGTCGGCGACTTCGAGGAGGAGGCCGCTGTGGACGTTGCGGATGCGGTACGTGCCGTGCATGGCTGTGTGGTGCCCCCGTGAGTGCTGTGCTCGAACGGTCGATCGTAGCTGGTGGTGGGGGGTGGAGGGGGCTTGCCCCGGCCCCGCCCTTTCACCGTTTCCGCAGGGGCTGCGCCCCTTCGCGACCCCGCTGCGCGGGACGCGCCATGGGCGGGACGCGCCATGGGCGGGACGCGCCATGGGCGGGACGCGCCATGGGCCCCCGAAGTGCCCTTCGGGCGCTGTCCTCGAACTCCCCGGAGGGGGCGGACCCCCGGACGAGCTGAACAGTGCGCCCGATCCAGCCATTCCATTCCCGCACTTGAGCACGAACGCGACGCAGCCACGCTGCGGAGTTCCGGGGCGGAGCCCCCGACCCAGCCCGTCCGGCGTTTGAGGACGAGCGGCGGAGCCGCGATTCGGGTTCCGGGGCAGAGCCCCGGAACCAGCCGGTCCGGCTCTTGAGGACAAAACGGCGAAGCCGCTTTGCGGGGGGCCGGACGGAGCCCCGAAACCAGCCCGTCCGGCGTTTGAGGACAACCGCGCGGAGCGCGGTTGCGGGGGCCAGGGGCGGAGCCCCAGCAGGGGCGCAGGGGGCGGAGCCCCCGCCCACCGCGCGGAGCGCGGACCCCGCGCGCACCGCGCAGCGCCCCGCTCCCCGCCCCGCGCAGCGGGGTTACGAAGGGGCGCAGCCCCTGCGGAAACGGTGAAAGGGCGGGGCGGGGGCAAACTCCCCCCGGCACCGCAGACCGGCACCACGGACCCGGCCGCGAGGAGGCCCAAGTGACCAGCGGCTACCGCGCGTTGTTCCGCCGCCCCGGCACGGCACAACTGGCGGCCGCCGCCCTGCTGGGCCGCCTGCCCAACGGCATGCTGGGCCTCGCCTTCGTCCTCGTCCTCCTGGAGGAGACCGGCTCGTGCGCGGCGGGCGGCGCGGCGGCCGGCCTCCACACGCTGACCGCCGCCGTCTCCGGCCCCCTGTGGAGCCGCGCCGCGGACCGCGCGGGCCCGCGCGCCGTCCTCCTGGTGACGGGCACGGGCCAGGCACTGGTCCTGACGGCGGTCGCCGTCCTGGCCGCCAGGACGGAGAACAGACTCGCGCTCGTCGCGCTCGCGGCCGCGAGCGGCGTGCTGCCGCCACCGCTCGGGGCGATCATGCGGGCCCTGTGGTCGAGGACGCTGGCGGACGACCCCGGCGCCAAGGCCGCGGCGTTCGCGTACGAATCCGTCGTGGTGGACGTCGCGTTCGTCCTCGGGCCGTCCCTGGTCGCCGGCCTGGCCGCGCTCGGCGGACCCTCGCTGGCGCTGCTGTGCGCGGCGGTCGCCACCGCCACGGGCTGTCTCGCCACCGCCGCGAGCTCCCGCGTCGGAGCGGCCGCCCGCCCGAACGGCGTCGGCCGGAACGAGCCGGGACCGCTGCGCCGCCCGGCGGTGCTGGGCGTGCTGCCGATCGGGTTCCTGCTGCTGGGCAGCGTCAGTGCGGCGGAGGTGTCGCTGGTGGCGTACGCGGACGGGGCGGACCGGCGCGACGCCGCGGGACCGCTGATCGCGGCACTGGCGGCGGGCGGCGTGCTCGGCGGCCTCTGCCAGGGCGGACGGCGGAAGACAGGGGCGCCCGCCCGGCGGCTGACGGTCCTGCTGGCGGCGCTCGCGGCGGGCTGGGCGGCGCTGGCGGCCTGTCGCGGCCTCTGGCAGCTGGGCGGCCTCCTCGTGCCGGCCGGGCTGTTGCTCAATGCGGCGGTGACGGCGCAGTTCCGCACGCTGGACGAGGTCGCGCCGCGCGAGGCGCTGACGGAGGCGTTCGGCTGGCTCAACTCCCTGGGCGCGGCGGGCTCGTCGGCCGGCGCGGCCGCCGCGGGGGCGGTGGCGGGCCCGGGGCCGGACCCGGGCGCCGGCTTCCTGCTGGCGGCCGGCTGCTGCGCGGCGGGCTGCGCCGTGGCCGTGGCCTGCCGGGGGACATGGCAACGCGTCGTCCCCCTGCCGGTTCCGGTGCCGGCACAAAAACGACCGGGGCCGCCCGGGGGGGGTCCCCCCCCGCGGCCCCCGGGGACACCCCCCGGGGAACCCCCCCCCCCCCGGGGGGGGTGTTTAGCCCGCGGGGGGGGTGGCCCCGCGCCCCCGGGGGCCGGCCCCCCCCGCGCCCCGTTGCGGGGGGCGCTCTGCGGGTGATGCGCGGCCTTCGCATGAGGGTGAACTCCTGCCGGGGGGGCGCGATGCTGGCGGGGGGCCGGCGGCCGACGAGGGGGGGGGGGGGTGCGGCACGCGGGTGCCGCACCCCTGTCACTCCGCTCGTCCGGCCGCCGGGCCGGTCACTCGGCGGGGTGGACGACGATCGTGTCGTGGGCCGACGCGAAGACCGGCTCGCCCAGTTGGATGCCGACCTGTACCTGGCCGTGGGCGGTGTCCTCGATCCGCAGGGCCGGGTAGAGCGACACCCAGGCGTCCTTGCCGGGGCCGCTCGGCTCCAGGTTCAGCGGGACGGCCGGGCAGGTGAGGGTGCGGTGGTCGGCCGACAGCACGCCCTGCGCGACGATCTCCTGGCTCTCGTCCGTCCAGCGGGTGAAGGCGACGTGGTCCTCGGTGAAGTGCGTGCCCTCGGGTGCGGTGAAGACGGCCTTGACCGTGCCGATGACGCGCTGCCCAGTGTTGCGGACGACGAACGGCGGGTAGACCCAGCGGTCCTGCCCGGCGGTCACCTCCAGCCGCGCGGTCTTCACGGTGGCGCGCAGACTGGTGTCGATGCTGCGGGGCGCGGTGTAGCGGTAGTAGACGCTGCCGATCTGGAAGGCGTCCTCGTGCTTGGCGGGGTCCCAGCCGAGGGCGCTGGGCGAGCCATCCGGGTTGAGGGCCTGGGGCCACACCAGGAAGCGGTAGTAGCCCGGCTTGTCACCGAACTGCCGCAGGTCCAGGGCGGGCAGGGTCACCTTGCGGCCCGTGCCGGAGTCGCGGTGGCCCTCGGCCTTCTGCAGCTGCGGCTCGGGGGTGTAGTGGGACGGCGTGCCGTCCTCGTGGACGAGCTGGTAGTACACGTGGTCGCTGTTGTTGCCCGCCACACCCTGCTCGCCCTGACGCAGATTGACGAGGTCGATGACGAACTTGTCGCCGGGAATACGGCCGTTGTCCGAGACGTATCCGAATCCGGCCTGACTGTTGGGAGAGCCGCCCCAGTTGTTGTCGTAGGGCAGCCGCACGAACGGCCGGCCGACCTTCTCCGGGTCGTTCTTGTTCCAGGCGCCGGCGAGCACCTCGATCTCCGGTTCGGCCGTGCGGACGTCCCCGCTGTCGAGGATGACGTCGACGCGGATCCGGTACGTACGTCCGTAGGCGGGCCGGGGATCGGCGTCGACGTTGAGGTCGCCGCGGAGGGTGAAGGTGATGAGGTCGGCGTCGTCGAGGAAGGTGAGATCGATGACCTCGAACTCCTGGTCTATGCCGCCGCGGCCGCGCTTGACCTCGGCGGCGTTGACGCCCGCCTGGCCATCGCCGGTGTAGGAGTAGCGAACCTCCTTGATCTTCACGCCCATCGGGACGCGGATGCGGCCGTCGTAGCGGAACTCGCTGTCCCAGGTGGCGAACCGGTTGGCGTACCCGAGGGTGCGGATACCGGCCCATTCCGGGTCCGGGACCGCGGCGTCGGAAAGTATGACCAAGGTGTCGGACTCGCTCATGCGGATTCGTCTCCTCTTCGCTGAAGGGGGCGTGGAACTGGCCGTCCAATTCGCCGCGCATACGTATCCCCGGAATATCCGCCCGGATTGCCGCCGCGGCGTTGCCAGTTGTGCGCTACACGGGTTCGGAAGGGTGATGACAGACCCCGGCCGGGGAGACGAGCGGCAATTCAAATACGGCTCCTGACGGGGCATCAATCATGTGGAAGGCGATCTCGGCCAACGGCCGGACGCGGCTGGAGCGGACGCGTCCGGCCGGGACGGCGGAGCATGGCGAGCGAAGCACCGGCCTTCAACCACCTCTCCTGTCGCACCGATCACAACGTTCCCCACAGGCACCGCAGCGAACGGCGTCCACGGGGAGCGCAGCAGGACCGGGAGATACAAGGCACCCCGACCGGCCGGACAGCAGAAGTATTGACGACCTCCGGAGCGCGGCTTGATTTTTTGGTCTGCGGGAACACGCGACGCCAACTCCTGTATTTCTCGCCGTTTATCGGGCAGCGGCCGGACAGACGCTCTTGACGTGATCCGCCCGTTGTGAACGCTTCGTTGATCAGCTGGACAGGCGGGGGTTCCGGCGTCCACCTGCCCTTGCTCCGCCCGCAACACCCTTCGGGAATCCGCCGGAGGACTCGTTTATCCCCTGCTCGGCGCGCGCGATTCCGGTCCTGATCCCTCCGTGAGGCGAACCACAGACCGGGTTCGCTTGCCGGGCGAATCGTCCGGTATGACCATTACCGCGCACCACGTGATGGAATGCCCTCGCGAGGGACCGCGCCCGGATAACCGGCCGGAGGTCGTCCGGATTCTCTTCGCGGCCCGATAGGCACGGCGGTCGTTCAGCAATTGTTTATCGGCGTCCCGCGCGCGGTGCGCGCAGGCTGCCGCTCAATCGGCAACGTCCAGTAGGTGCCGCACTCCGCGAACAGGGCGGTATCCGAAGGCGTTCGCGGCGGCGGTCGAGTCGTACACCCGGTCCAGGCGGTCGGGCACGGGCCACCCGCGGTCGCGGAACGCCTTGAGGACATCCGGGGCACGGCCGGCGAGGACCGCACCCGCGTCACGGTGGAGGGCGAGGCAGTCCTCCCGGTGGAACGGGTGCGGTCCGGAGATGTTGAACGTGCCGTTCACGGTGGCGTGTGCCGCGGCCAGGACCCCCGCGTCGGCGACGTCGGCCACGTCGACCGCCCGGTGCAGGAGGTGGCGGGCCCGCACGGGCAGCGGCTCCGGAAAGCAGCGCGCTATGCGCAGCGTGACGTAGGGGACGCCGCAGGCGGCGACCAGCTCCTCGGCAGCCAGTTTTGTCTCGTCGTAGATGTCCCGGGGAAGCGGCTTGAGCCGCTCGTCCACCCAGACCGCGCGGTCGGTGGGCACGAGGGCATGTCCGTAGACGCTCGTGCTGCTGATGTAGAGAACACGCCGGACGTCGAAGTGGGCGGCGTCGTCGAGCAGTTCCGCGGTCACGCCGACGTTCACGGCGCGGAACTCCTCATCGGGCAGGCGCCCGACGTGCGGGGCATGCAGCGCGGCGGCATGGACGAGGACATCGGCCGACTCCAGTGCGACCCGCCGCACGCGCCGGTCGCGCAGATCTCCGACGACACCCGTCCGACAGCCGGGCACCCGGTCCACGCCGCGAACGGCCCACCCGGCCGCGCCGAAAGCCGCCGCCAGGGCAGACCCGACCCGGCCCGAACTCCCGGTCACCACAACCACCCCGGCAGGGGCTCGCCTTCGCTGCGTGCGCACGCCCGGATTCTGTCATGCGCGCACGAAACCGCCCGGGGGAGGCCCCACTTAACGCACGCACACGTCAGCGGGGCTCCCGGGCAGCACAGAAGACTTCTAGTAGCCCGTCCCCTCGCTGCCGCTCCGCCCGGTCCTCGCCCGCGCCGAGAGGTTCCCACCGCAGGGACCACGACCTCGGGCGAGCCGACGTGGTGTTCCTCCACAACCCTGAGCAAGCTGCCCGCCACCGGCCCCAGATCCATGCGCGGGTCCGGGAGGCATTCGCCGTGCTGGAGGAGTTCGCCGACGCGGGCCGGATCGCCGGGTATGGCATCGCCACCTGGTCCGGGTTCGAAGCCGACGCCTTCACCGTCCCCGACCTGCTCGCCCTCGCCCGGCAGGCGGCCGGCGGCGATACCCACCACCTGATCGCGGTGCAGCAACCGGTCAGCCTGGCCATGGACCGCCCGATCCGCCAGGCGCTCGACGGCCGCGGACCGCTCGTCCAGGCCCACGCCGCCGGGCTGACCACGTTCGCCTCGTCACCGCTGCACGGCGGCGAGCTGATCGGTCTGGTGGCCCCTGAGCTGGTGGAGTTCATCCGCCCCGGCCTCTCGTCGGCTGCCGCGTGCCTGCTGGCGGCCGCGTCAACCCCGAGTCTGGACGTCGTCCTCCTCTCCGCCAGCAGCTCCGCGCGCTGGACTGAGGCCGCTGCCTCTCTCGCCCTACCGTTGGACGCCCGACGACTGACGGAGGTCACCGATGTATGCGCCGCCGGATGAGCACCGTGAAAGGGGGAACCGCATGCGCATTGCTGTGGCTTACAACGAGCTCCGGAAGGAGTCAGCGCCTGAGCCGGGATTCCTGTCCCAGGAGCATGCCGAGTCGCTTTTCCGCACCATCCGGAAACTTGGGCACGATGTGATTCCCGTGGAGGTCTCCGGACCGGTTGGCCAAGTCGCTGAGCACTTGACGAGATGCCGGCCCAGCTTGGTCTTCAGCGTCGCCGAAGGCCCGCGATCAGGATGGCGTCAGGCTCTCTATCCGGCCCTGTTCGACGATCTCGGACTGCCGTTCACAGGATCGCCGGCCCAGGTGCTGGCGACCTCCCTGGACAAGAACCTGACGAAGCTGCTGCTCTGCCGCCATGGGGTTTTGACGCCCCCGTGGCAGTTCGTACGGCATGTCGACGAAATAGACATGGCTTCACTGGCACTGCCGGCCATCATCAAGCCCAACTTCGAAGGCTGGTCCACAGGAATCACTCAGGACTCGGTCGTGTTCTCGCCGCAGGAGGCGTTCCGGAAGGTCAGATACCTTCTGACCCGGTTCCCGGACGGGATCCTCATAGAGGAGTTCATCGCCGGGAAGGATCTTTCCGTCGGCTATCTGGAGGCGGTGGAAAACAGCTACGGCGGCGTGCTCGCTCCCATTGAGTACATCTACCCTCGGTCGCCCGCCGACCACGCATTTGCCGTGCTCGACTACCGGCTGAAGAACGGTGAAGAGAATGCCCCGGTGGGCCGGATCCATGCACAAATCGACGATACGGTCAGCGCAGCGATCCGGCGCGCAGCGATGACTGCCATCGGGGCGCTGGGCTGCTGCGACATGGCACGGGCGGACTTCCGGCTCACCCCGAGCGGCACCCCCTACCTGCTGGAAGTCAATGCTGCCCCCAGCCTGCAACCAGGCAGGGGCATGGGCGCCGCCGACCCTGTACCCGGCGAACACGCCCTCCGTAACACCGCTGACGCGGTCATCACTTCTGCTGCTCGCCGACAACAACACTGACCGGTCCGGTGAGTTCTCGCAACCGCTCAGGTGGAATCGTGACCGCGTGAGCGGGGACTGTGCGGGGGCTCCTCGGTGGCGCGGGTGCGCCTCCGATGATGGTGTCAGACCGCCCCTGTGAGGAACGGACGGTAGTGGGCGACGCTGGTGCAGACATCGTCGGCGCCATCTCCGCAGGTGTCTGTCCCCCGGGAGGGGATGCCGACGAGGACGCCGTTGATGACCGCGGGGCCGCCGCTGTCGCCGCGGCAGATGCCCTGGTTGGTCTTGAGTGGCTTGCCGCAGGACATGCTTCCGGTGTTCAGCGCCGGGGCGAGGCCTTCCAGCGGGCCGCCCTCGGTGCCGCCGATTTTGAGGTTCAGGCCGCCGAAGAACGCCCGGCAGGAAGCGGGGGTCTCCACGGTCTCCTGGAGTGCCTGGAGGTTGACGGCGAGGGTTCTGCCATTGTTCTTGGTGAGGCCTCAGCCGGTCACGTCAGCGCCGAACCCGGCGTGGGATCATTGGTGGCGAGCATCGCGAACCGGACGCTGCCGGACTCCGCGACCGGGCCGGAGAACGCCAGTAGTACGACGTCGTTGGCGAGCGTCTCGCGACCATCCCACCTTCACGAACGGCACCACGGCAGACTAGCGGTGATCGGCTGTCCCCTCTTGACTCACAGTCCGTTCGGATACCCATCGGCAACCCGCTGCCCGAGAGGCCCAGGCCGTGAACGGGCAAGGACCGCTCCGGCCGGAAAGGGGCGCTCGCGTCGGCGCTGCGCGGTACGCTCCGGCCGGCCCGGACAGCTCGTCCCGGCACGAGCGCCGGCAGCTCGCACGGCATCCCATGAACCGACTGCGCTGACCCAGCCTCTCCTACAGACAGGTTCCGCAGATGACGACGGTGAAACAGCACGACCCGATCCCCACGGCACCAGGGGCGCTGCCCCTGCTCGGCCACGCCCTCCCGCTGCTGCGCGACCCTCTGGGCTTCCTCGCGTCCCTGCCGGCCCGGGGTGAACTGGTACAGATCGGCATCGGCCCTCAACGGGTGGTCATGGCGTTCTCACCTGAACTGATCCGTCAGATCCTGCTCGACGACCGCACCTTCGACAAGAGTGGCCCGCTCTTCGACCAGGCGAGGGAAATCCTTGGCGACGGTCTCGTTACTTGCCCGCACGCCCGGCACCGGGGCCAGCGGCGGATGATCCAGCCTGCCTTCCACCCCACTCGTCTCACGGCCTACGCCCCTGTCATGACCGAACGGATCAGCTCCGTCACCGACGCCTGGAGGAATGGTCAGAGCATCGACGTGCTGTCCCAGATGGTCGCGTTGACCTCCCGGGTCATGCTGACGACGATGTTCGGCACCGCACTCGGCGCGGCGCAGACCGCCCAGGCCATGGACGACTTCACGGTCCTCTTCTCCGGGCTGTACAAGCGCGTACTCCAGCCGGCCTGGCTGAGGCGGCTGCCCCATCCCGTCAACCGCCGCTTCCACCGTGCCAATGCCCGGCTCCGGGCCACCGTCGCCACCCTCGTCGCCGAGCACCGCACCCACGACACGCCCCCTGCCGGCCGCCGCCAGGACGGCACGGAACACGACAGCAACCTGCTGTCAATGCTCCTGGCCGCCCGGGACACCGGGACCGACGGCCGAGGGCTGACCGCCGTGGAACTGGCCGACGAGACCGTCACCTTCTTCCTCGGCGGGATCGAGACCACCGCCGCACACCTGGCCTGGACCCTGCACCTATTAGCCCAACACCCCGACATCGAACACCGCCTGCACACCGAGGTCGACACCGTGCTGGCCGGTCGGCCGCCCGCACCCCAGGACCTGCCCCGCCTGGAGCTGACCGGCTGGATCCTCACCGAGACCCTCCGTCTGTATCCCCCCGCCTGGCTGCTCAACCGAACAGCCACCGCCGACACCCACCTCGCCGAGCACCTGATCCCGGCCGGCACCACCATCGCCTTCAGTCCGTACCTCATCCAGCGTCATCCCGGCCTGTATCCCGATCCCGAACGTTTCGACCCCGACCGCTGGCGGACACCTTCCTCACGCAGGGACGCCTACCTCCCCTTCGGCGGCGGAGCCCGCAAGTGCATCGGGGACGCCTTCGCCCTCACCGAAGCCACCCTCGCTCTGGCCCACATAGCCGCCCACTGGCAACTGCGCCCCACCCCCGGCGCCCGTGCCCGCACCCAAGTCCGGGCCACGCTGCGGCCCCAAGGCCTGCGTATGCAGACCGTGGTACGCGACGACCGCCCCCGCAGGACGTGAACGTCACCTCCTGGTGGCGCCGGGAATAGTGATCTCGGATCTCCAAGTCCCTGACAAAATCCCGGACTTGAGGCTGACCACGTGCTTTCAAAGCGCACGCGCAGGCGTGCTGCCCGAGCCGTCCGAAACCCCCTGTCCGCGGAACGACCCCGTTTCCCGGGCGGGGCGGGGTGGGTAGCGTCCTGTAGCTGTCCGACTGGTCGTTAGGTGGGAGGCGGGAGGCCGATGCGTGAAGCCGGTTCGCTTGCCCTGGTGGTATCAGACCGACCCGGCTTCCCCGGTCGAAGGCGGAGGAAAACGATGACCGAGACGAGCGACGGCGTCTTACGTGGCTCTGGGCCCGATTCTGCGCCCGCGTCACTGCCTGCCGAGAGTGGACCCGGCCCGGCCCTTGCCGCCTCCGGCGGCTTCGGGGCGGCGGAGCGTGCCGTGCGGCGTGCCGCCGATCACCTCCTGGCGGCGCAGGATGATGAAGGGTGGTGGAAAGCCCCTCTGGAGACCAACGTCACCATGGATGCCGAGGACTTGATGTTCCGGCAGTTCCTCGGCATCCAGGACGAGCGCCTCACCACTGCGACCGGCCGCTGGATCCGCGCGCAGCAGCGCGAGGACGGCGCGTGGCCCACCTCCCACGGCGAACTCGGAGACCTCTCCACCACCATCGAGGCCTACGTGGGGCTCCGCCTGGCCGGGGACGCCCCGGACGCGCCGCACATGGCGTCGGCCGCGGCGTGGGTGCGCGATCAGGGGGGCATCGCCGCCAGCCGGGTCTTCACCCGTATATGGATGGCCCTGTTCGGCTGGTGGAAGTGGGACGACCTGCCCGAACTGCCGCCGGAGCTCATCTACTTCCCGAAGTGGTTCCCGCTCAACATCTACGACTTCTCCTGCTGGGCCCGCCAGACCATCGTGCCGCTCACCATCGTGTCAGCGAAGCGCCCGGTGCGGCCCGCGCCGTTCGCGCTCGACGAGCTGCACACCGACGCCGCCGTACCGAATCCGGTCAAGCTCCCCGCGTCGGTGGCGAGTTGGGACGGCGTCTTCCAGCGGCTCGACAAGGCGCTGCACGCCTACCACAAGGCCGCGCCGCGCCGCCTGCGCGAGGCAGCGATGAACAGCGCCGCGCGCTGGATCATCGAGCGGCAGGAGAACGACGGCAGCTGGGGCGGCATCCAGCCCCCGGCCGTGTACTCGATCATCGCGCTGCACTTGCTCGGCTACGACCTGGACCACCCGGTCCTGAAGGCGGGCCTGGAGTCGCTCGACCGGTACGCCGTGTGGCACGAGGACGGGGCGCGGATGATCGAGGCCTGTCAGTCGCCGGTCTGGGACACCTGCCTCGCCACCATCGCGCTCGCCGACGCCGGGGTGCCCGCCGGCCATCCGCAACTGGTGAAAGCCGCGGACTGGATGCTGAGCAAGCAGATCACGCGGCCCGGCGACTGGTCCGTACGCAGGCCCCGGCTGGCCCCGGGCGGCTGGACCTTCGAGTTCCACAACGACAACTACCCCGACACCGACGACACCTCCCAGGCCGTCCTCGCCCTCCTCCGCACCGGCCATCCCGACAGGAGCCGCATCGACGCCGCGGTGAACAGGGGGGCCCGCTGGCTCGTCGGCATGCGCTCGAAGAACGGCGCCTGGGGTGCCTTCGACGCCGACAACACCAGTCCCTTCCCGAGCCGGCTGCCCTTCTGTGACTTCGGCAAAGTCACCGACCCTCCCTCCGCCGACGTCACCGCCCACGTCATCGAGGCCCTCGCCGCCCTCGGCCCGCAGCACACCGCCGTCACCCGGCACGCCATCGACTGGCTCCTGGCCGAACAGGAGGACAACGGCGCCTGGTACGGCCGCTGGGGAGTCAACTACCTCTACGGCACGGGGGCCGTCGTCCCCGCACTGGTCGCGGCCGGCCTGCCCGCCGCCCACCCGGCCGTCCGCCGCGCCGCCGGCTGGCTGGCCTCGGTACAGAACCCCGACGGCGGCTGGGGCGAGGACCTACGCTCCTACTCCGACCCCCAATGCGCCGGCCGGGGGGACTCCACTGCCTCGCAGACCGCCTGGGCACTGATGGCGCTGCTCGCCGCCGACGAAGCCGATAGCGACGCGGTCGAGCGCGGAGTGCGCTGGCTCACCGACACCCAGCTGGAGAACGGCTCCTGGGACGAGCCGCACTTCACCGGGACCGGCTTCCCCCGCGACCTCCCCATGAACTACCACCTGTACCGCACCGTCTTCCCCCTCACCGCCCTCGGACGCTACCTCCAACGGCAACGATGACGGTGCGGCTCGTCCTCGGGGAAGGGCTGAGGGGGGACGGTGAAGGGATGAAGCCCTGGGACAGGACGGGCTGCGGGGGCGAAGGCGGGGATGACGGGCAACCCTGAGGCGGAGTACTCCCGGCGGCCGACCGCGGTCGTGGTCCACGACCCGGTGCGTTTCGGTGCGCTGGACCGTCTGAAGGCCGTGGCCGTGGAGCAACTCACGGACCGGTTCCTCTTCCGGGACCACCCTGACATCCCGCGCTTCGCTTCTGAGTATCAGGCCTTCGCAGAAGCCGTCACAGCCGCGGGCATCGCATGCGTCCAGGTATCCGACCTCGTGGAGGACACACCTGTGATCCTGCAGGCCTTGCGGGGGCCGAACTTGATGTTCACCCGGGATGCAGCGATCACCCTGCCCTGGGCCCCCGGCGTCTACCTGCCTTCCCGGATGGCCAAGCCGATCCGACGCTCCGAAACCGCCGTCATGTCCTTGGTGCTGGAGCGACTCGGCTTGAGGCGAGTGGAGTGGGGCGGGAGGGAAGACGACTGTCTGGAGGGCGGTGACGCCGTCCCTTTCGCCCGAGGCAGGCACCGCTGCCTGCTCGTCGGCTACGCCCGGCGTACCACCCTGAGCGCCGTGTACCGTCTGGGCGAGGCACTGATCCCCGCTTTGGCCGACGAGATCGTGGCCATCGAGCTCGCCCCCTGGCGGATGAACCTCGACGGAGGCTTCCTGCCCGTCGCCGAGGACGTGGTGGTCGCCCATTCGCCCAGCGTGCTGTCCGCCCTCCTACTCGACACCACCGGCAGTCGGCCCGTCGACCTGTTCGGCATGCTGCGCGAGCAGGAGATCACGATCATTGACGTCAGCCGGGACCAGTCCTGGCTCCAGCAAGCCTGCAACTACCTCTGCCTGGGAAACCGGACCGTGATCGGCTACAACATGGCCGACGACGTCGTCCACCGCATGCGCGATGCGGGCCTGACCGTCATCACCATCGCCGGAGACGAACTGGTCAAAGGACGCGGAGGCCCCCGCTGCATGTCTCGACCCGTCTACCAGCGTCTTGCCGCCAGGAGGTCTGGCCGGGGGTAAGAGCACCGCGACGGCGTACGGCGGCCGGATCGTGTTCACCGATACGGGCACCATGGCGATCAGCCGTCGTTCACTGCATTGATGGGCACTTCGTACCGTCGAGTCCGGCGCGAATGAACGTGGACAGAGTCCCCTCCTTCGGCGACCACGGCCACCACCGGGGACCGGACCTCAGAAGCATGCCCTCGACGGCGGAGCGGGCGGGATCGGCCGGGGGGCCTTCCCCCCGAAGGGTGGACAGCGATCGATACGGTTATGCCGCGAGTGCCATGTTATGTGACATCTCGTAGGCGAGGGGGCTGAGGTGCCCGTTCGCCGAATGCCGGCGCCAGGTGTTGTAGCGCGCGAGCCAGCGGAAGACCGCGCGCCGGCAGGTACCGGGCCCGTCCCAGCGGCGGGCACCCTTGAGGGTCTCCCGTTTCAAAGACGCGTGAAAGCTCTCGCAGGCGGCATTGTCCGCGCTCGTGCCGACGGCGCCCATGTACTGTGTGACGCCCAACGCGGCGCACAGCTCGGCGAATTGACGAGACTGATATTGCGCTCCGTGATCGCTGTGGAAGATGGCGCCAGCGAGGCTGCCGCGGGTGACGGTGGCCATCTTCAGCGTGTCGGCGACCAGGTCCGTGCGCATGTGAGAAGCGATCGACCAGCCCACCACCCGGCGGGAGAAGCAGTCGAGGACCGTGGCGGGATAGCGGAACTCTACGTCCCCGACGGGGAGATAGGTCACATCGCCCATGTACTTGAGGTTCGGCGCGGTGAAGGCCCGCTTGAACAGGTCCGGCACGGGCGTCGCCGAGGGCTCGGGGATCGCGGTCCGCACCCGCTTGCGCAGCCGGAAGCCGGCGATATGGAACTTGCGCATCACCCGTGCGACCTTCTTCTCGCTGATCCGCATGCCGTACTCGTCGCGGAGCTCGGCGGTGACACGTGGCGAGCCATACGTCCCGCCGGACTCCGCGTGGATGACGGCGATCCTCTCGGCCAGCGCCTCGTCCGCGCACTCCCGCGCGGCGCGGGCCTCACGCCCGTCCCGCCACTTGTAGTAACTGGAGCGGGCGACCTCGAGCACCTGACACAGCCGCTGGACCATGAAGGTCTCGCGATGATCCTCGATGAACTGGCAGCGGCTGCTCACCAGCTCATCTCCGAGGCGAAAAGCTTCGTCGCCTTCCGCAGGATGTCCCTCTCCTGGGCGAGCGTCGCGTTCTCCTTGCGCACCGTCTTCAGCTCCGTGCGCAGGGCCGCTATCTCGGCCTCCAGGTCCTCCCGCGTCTTCGCGGCCTCGCTCACCTTCGCGTCCCTCACGTTCTCGCCCGCCGCACTGCGGCGGGCCCGCTCGGCCCGCACCCAGTTACGCAGCGTCTCCCTGCTGATGCCGAGGTCCGCCGACACGCCCTCCAGCGTGTGGCCCGGGTCCGACAGGTACAGCGCGACGGCGTCCTGCTTGAACTCCGCCGGGTACACCTTCATCACCATCGGGAACATCTCTTCCTCTGGACCTCACAGCCCAGTGTTCAGGATGTTCACCTATCAGGGGGAAGCGCCGGGTTCATGTCGGAGACGCAGGCCGTGCAGACTGCCCGCCGCGAACCGCACCCGGCCCTCGTAGCCCCGTACCTGCGTCCTCGGCCTCCCGTCCCCAGGCACGGAGCCACCGTCATCCGCCACCCGGCCCCGCCGTCGTTTCGGCGCGTGGGGTGGGGACGGAGACCATGGTGAGACGGCCGGTGCGGGCGGCTTGCGCGCACGAGTAGCGCCGGAGGGCGGGCAGCGGCGCGAGACGGCGGATGAGCGGCATACGGGAGTCGGGCCCGTAGCGGCGGACGCCGGCAGTGGCCGGGCGGGGAAGAAAGGCGTTGCCGAAGCGCACGAGTGCGGGCCGGCCGGCGTGGGCGAGGCCGGTACGCAGATCGCGCAGGATGTGCTCGGCGAGATCCCGTTGCGCGTCCGCCGCCTTCTGTGATCCGTACAACCGTGAGTGCAGGCGGAGAGTGTTGAAGGAATCGTCGGCTACGTCCTCGTCGTATCCGACACAGTCGGCGACGATCTCGTCCCGGGCGAAGACGTGCCGGGCCAGGCCCATGAACTCCTCGTCCACGGGCAGGTCTGCCAGGGGCATGGCAAAGTGCAAGAGCAGGCGGATATGTGCCGAACGGCCATAGCAGGTCTCACGGATGATCTCGTCATGCAGCGGTGACGGGGCTCTTTGAAATTCCCCACCCCCTGCTCAGGGCTGGGACAGACCTGCTCACGCTGCTTCCCCACCCTCGGCGCGCCGAGCGAACGATGGCGGAGACGCCGCGAGACATCTCCGCCCTGGCCTGCGCCAACCAGAGAGATGACCGCAGAGGGTCCGCCGGAGGCTGTGGCCTTCCGACGGTCCCTCTCCCCCGAGCCCTACGTGGTGGTGCCGCCGAGGTCCTTCCCGTCGGGGTACGCGTCCTTGGCCGGGACGAAGCCGAATGCTTCTCCGTAGAGGGAGAGTTCGGCCTCCAGTGCGATGACGATGTTCTTCTGCTTGCGGAATCCGTGGGTTTCGCCGTGGAATCCGACATAGGAATGGCTCGGGGGCTCTCCCCTGTGACCGGACCGTTCGCCCAGCTTGGCGAGGAATTCATAGCACTGATGTGGCGGGCAGATGGGGTCTTCCAGGCCCTGGAGGATCACGAATGGGACGTTGATATTGCGGGTGTTGGTGATCGGGGAGCGTTCCGTGTACCTGTCCTTGTGCTGTTTGATGTCGCCGACCAGCCGCTCCACGTAGTGGGACTCGAAGTCGTGGGTATCGCCTTTGGCGAAGGCGCACAGGTCGAGGACGGGGTACATCACCGTGGCGGCCCCGAACACCCGCTCTACGGGCTGCCGCTCGGAGGTGATCGCGACGGCGCTGGTGAAGCCACCCGCGCTACCGCCTCGGATCGCCAGATGCCGAGAATGTGCGAGCGAACGCTGGGCGAGGTCCCGGGCGATGTCCTCGGCGTCGTGGACGTCGACCACTCCCCACTGCTCCCTGAGCCGGTTGCGGTACTCGCGCCCGTAGCCGGTGGAGCCGCCGTAGTCGACCTGAGCGACGCCGATGCCCCGGCTGGTGAAGTACGCCACCATCAAGTCCAGGCTTCGGCCGGCGCGAGCGGTGGGTCCGCCGTGGATGAACATCACGTATGGCGGGCGCGCTCCGGGTGGCTGTACGGGATAGCGGGGGTTGCACGGTGGGTAGACCGTGGCGTAGATCTCCTTGCCATCCCGGTTGGTGAAAACCTGGTCTTTCGGCACCGGCAGGTACTGGGCGATGTCCTCATAGGTAGGGCCATCGCTGATCCGACGGGTTCGGCCACTGCCGAGGTGCACCTCGACCACCGCGTCGGCCTTCTCGGGGCTGCCGGCGACCCCGAGGACGCACTCTCCTCGGACGTCGAGGGATCCGGCCCACTCGGTGTACTCGGATGCCCAGGGGATCAGCTTTCCGCTGTCCGGATCGAGCGTACCGAGTTGCTGCGCGCCCTTGCCGTGGAGTACCGCGACCTGGCCGGCGGGCAGGGGGGCGCACCAGCGGGAGCCGAGCCCCCACAGGTAGCCTCCGAACTCCTCGTTCTCGGGCTGGCCCGGCAGCATCACGGGCTCGCCCCAGGTGCCGTCCTCGTGCCGGGTTATCCGGTACAGCTTCCACCAGCGGCCCTGATCGCCGACCGCGCCCTCGAGGTAGTCACTGACGACGAGGAGGTTGTCGTCATCCATCCACTCCACCTGGACCACGGAGGATTCGACCAGGACGGTGACGGGCTCGAACTCGTTGCCCATCACGATCGGGGCGACATGCAGCTCGGTACGGTCCCACGGCATGTCGGGGTGGTTCCAGCTGAACCAGGCAGCACTGCTCCTGCCGGGAGACAGGACCGGTCCGGAGAGGAAGTGCTGCGTATCCGGCTTGGAGAAGAGCCTGGTCACCTTGTCGGGATCGGTGGCGGCCGAGCCGTCCAGCGGTACGGAGACGAAGGAACGGATGACGTCGGTGGGCTTCTGCTCGTCGGCCAGGTCTTCGCGCAGGCACCAGACCGAACCGCCGTCCGGGGCAAGGACGGGCAGGAGGTACCGCAGGGACTTCGGCTTCCGGGGTGCCGGGGTCAGCACCTTGGGCGCCGGGCCGCCGGGAGAGTAGGCGTACAGGCGCTGGTCGTTGTAGTGGGAAAACACCACCGTCGGCGACGCGTCACTCCGGTCCGGTACCACCACGAGCCAGGCGCGGCCGCCGTACTCGATCACGCGGCTGCGGACGTTCCACTCGCCCTCCGGGGGCAGTACTTCCCGGGGCGGCCCGTCGCCGACGGAACGCATCAGAACGGTACGGCCGTCGCGCTCCGGCTTCGCCTCCGTCCACCAGATCTCGTCGGTCCCGACGTAGGTGGGCCAGGTGGGGGTGGCACCGTGGCCGGCGGCGAGCGTGGCGTCGATCGGGGAGCGCCACGAGCCGAAGGGTGCGGATGGGTAGGGCTGGATTGCTGGGCTCATGGCAGGAGCCGGCCTTTCCTGGACGGGGTGTTGCCCGCGGATGCCGTCGGCTTCGGGACGGGTACAGGAGGGGGTCCGAGCCCTGTCATGAGTCGGTGCCCGTGGTAGCGGTGTTGCTCGGCCAGAGTTCCTCGATGGCATCGCGTACGGTCCGGTCCAGGTGTTTAATCACTTCCGGGGTGAAGTCGCCGGCGGCGGTGTCGCTCATCCAGGGGTCCATGGTGGTGGAGATCAGGAAGGCGATGTCCGGGAGGCTGTTCAGGCTTGTCTCGTCGGGGACGTCCAGGCCCATCCGGCGGGCGAAGCCGGCCATGAAGTCCCGGCCATATGTCTGCTCGGTGAAGCTTGAGGCCATGAGGATCAGCTCGGGGGGCTTTTTCGCCGCATAGTCCTTGGAGGCGGCCTTGACGGGGTTGACACGGAGTTTTTCGTAGATCCGCTGGTTGAGTTGGTTCGCCTGGACGGGGTCGGTGTTGAGGTTGCCGTTGAAGTAGGGGTTGAACGCGTACCCGATGATGACCTGGTCCGCGCCGAGTTCATGGAGGAGGTCCATCGCCTCTTTGGAGTCGACCACTTGCTCGTTGGTCTTGCTGACGATCAGCCGGTAGATATCGTCGATCTGTGCCTGGACGTTTCCACCGTCCTTCTCCGCGGGGAGCCACTGGACCGGCACGGCCTTATAGGCCCGCTCGCCGCCCTCCTGTTGGGCGCTGCGGTTCATGGCGACCAGCCCGGAGTAGAGCCGCTTGCTGTTGAACAGGCACTGTCCGAGGATCCTGCCGTAGCCGTTCCGGTCGGGAGTGATGACCTTGTGGCTCAGGTAGACGCCCGCTGCCGAAGCACCCGGTTTGGAGCCTTCGGCGCTGTAGATGCCGATGCTCGGGTCCTTGTCACTGTGGACGAGGTATCGGAGCGTGAAGGCGACCATCTCCCGCTGGGCCTTGTTGCGGTAGCACAGCGCGCCGGCCGGATACGGGATGAAACCGGCCTTGTGCGGGTCGATGGTGATCGAGTCGGCCTTCGGTAAGGCCTCGTACTGCTTGTTCACGTAGGTGCTCATCATCAGCTCGGGTGTGGTGGTGGCGCGGATGATCCTGTCGGTGGGGGCTGGTCCGTTCGGCTCCCTGAGAAGGGACGCGAAGTACCCGCCCCAGGCGGCGTCGACGTGCACGGGATAGAAGAAGTTCTCCTTTGCGTGCACATCACGCAGACCCAGGATGGCGGCGAGCGGATCGACGGCACTCAGCTCCGTGCTGCCGAGCACCGCGACGTCCATGATGACTGGCCGCAGCTCCTTCTTGCAGCGTGCCAGGATCTCCTTGCGGTGGGAGAGCTTGGCCCGGGCCTGGAGGTCCACCTGGATGGTGAGGAGGTTGTCCTCTCCGATGGCGAGAATCGACGCGACCTTCGGCCACGAGTAGTGCATGGTGGCCGGGGCGAGCACCGCCGGCGGGCCGAGCCGCTGGTCCAGCATGTCCCGGTAGAACCGGTCGAAGCCGAGTTCCTGGATCGTGTACGCGTTGATCGTTTCCAGGGCCGGGTCGTCGATCCCGAGGTCGTGTTTCATCCTCCGGGGGACGCTCAGCACGACCTCGGCGGGCAGGTTGATCAGCGACCAGTCGGTGAGCTCCAGGAGTTTGCCCTGACTCCCGGCGCCGTCGAGGACCGTGATGTCCCTGGCCGCCGCCAGCGCACCCTCGTTGGCGATGGCGCGGGCGAGAGCGATCGGGTAGTACTTGAGGTTCCGCGCCGACCACATCGCTTCGAGGTTGGCGATGGTCCCGTCACAAGTGATGTGTCCCCATGAGGTCTCCGTGTCGTAGCCTGCGAGTCCGCAGAGGCTTTGCCCGACCTTGGCCTCCAGCATGGTGGTCACCGGGGAGGCTTCGGCGGCGACGTTATTCTGGTTGTACAGCATCGCTGCGAAGTAGCCGGCCATACCGGGGAGCGTCATGTCCCAGAGCATGTGGCCCTGATGACGATAGCTGAACTGGGGGACCGAGCCGCGCAGTTGGTCGAGCAGCTGCCCCAGTTCGGCCTTCATCTTCTGGACCGACCGGTCGTACGCATCGGTCTGTTTCATCTCGTCGGTGACATAGACGGGGTCGTTCGGGTAGACCTGGTACCGGTCGTCCAGGTGGGAGGCCAACGCAGCCCCGATCAGGTCCTTGAAGACCGTGCCGTTCTCACCCCGGGGGCCGAGGAACCATGCGGCGAGCTCGGTGGTGCCCTCGGCCGTGCTCAGGTCGTATTCGGGCCCGAGCCGTTTGAACGCTTCGGTGTACTTGGGGGGAAGGTCGCGGGGGTGCTGGGACATGACTCCTCCTGAAGTGTTCGAGTGTTGTTGTACGGCGTGGCGTCGGCGACGGTTCAGAAGGCGGAGCCGGCGGAAGCCGTCGCGCCGAAGTGGGCGGAGAGGGGCTCCTGCTTCCCGGCAAGGGCCAGGATGAGCAGAACCTGGGCACAGGTCATCGAGTGGAGCTCGTTCAGGCTCACGCTCTCGTGGTCGGCGTGGATGTTGGTGGCCGGCTCCTCGCACCCCCAGATCAGGATGTCGGCGTGCGGGTTGATGGCGCCGAGCGTGTTGGTCAGCGGGATCGACCCGCCCTGGCCGGCGTGGTGGACCTGTTCGGCCTGATAGACCGTCAGCAGAGCCTTCTCGGCGGCCTGGTAGCCCGGCCCGCCTTCCGCCCGGACCTCGAAGCCGGGAGCGCCGGAGACGTAGGAGACCGACGCCTCGGCCCTCCAAGGGTTAACGTCGCGGCGCAGCAGGTGGTTCTTGAGGCAGGTGAAGGCGTTCTCCGGGGTATCGCCGGGGGCGATCCGCATGGTGAGCCGTGCCCTGACCCCGGCCAGCAGGGCGTTGCGGAAGCCCTTGGTACCAGGGAGCGGCTCCCCGGCGGGCAGCCGATCCAGCCCGACCACAGTGACGGACGGCTTGGTGTACAACTGCGATCCCAGCGAACCTGTGCCGATGAGCGGCACACCGTCCTTGATCTTGGCGCCCTTGCGGAGGGCGACCCGGTCGGGCTGGTACCCCTGCCACTCCTTCTGCTTCAGCCCGGGCACCGCGACGTTGCCTTCGTCGTCGTGGAGCGTGGCCAGGATCTTGGTGAGGGCCATGTAGGCGTCCGGGACCGGGCCGCCGTACATACCACTGTGCACGTCGCCGTTGAGGGTGCTGACCGAGACATCGGCCATCACGAAGCCGCGCAATGAGGTGGCCAGGGTCGGCTTGCCCAACCCGACATTGCCGCCGTCGGCCAGCGAGACGACATCCGCTTTGAACCGATCCGGGTAGTCGTGCATGTACCTTTCCAGGGTGTCTGTGCCCGCCTCCTCCTCACCTTCCAAAACGATCTTCACGTTCACCGGGAGATGTCCGTAGCGCTGGAAGAACCGGCACGTGGTGACGTGCATCATGACGCCCGACTTGTCGTCCGCGGCCCCCCGCCCCTTCATCCGGCCCTGGTCGACCTGCGGCTTGAAGGCGTCCTTCCAGCTTCCGGGCACCACGTCGTAGTGGGCGTAGAGCAGCACGGTGGGTGCGGTCACGTCGCCACAGGGACGGGACGCGTAGACGATGGGTGCCGGCGCCGGCCCCTGCCGACCGTTCGGTGAATTCTGCTGGGGGTGGATGACCTCTACGTCCATCCCGGCGCCACGCAGCAGCTCGGCGCATTTGTTCGCGGCCTCTCCGATCTTCTTTTCATTGTCGTTGCGGTACACCGATTCGATACTGACGAGGGCCTTGAGGTCGTCCTCGGCCTGCTGCGCGAGAGCCCTGAGTCCTTGCTCGATGTCGGATCCGTTCCCTGCTGGGTTCATTTCGTCTCCCGACGTGGCCTTTGTCTTCGCCTTCGAGGTTGTGGTTCGCCGACGAGGAGATGCCCCTGAAGCCTGCGTTGAGGACACACGGGATCGTGGTTCAGCCTTCGGGCTCTTCCTGGACCTGACCCGATGAGGGACATGAAGCTCTGCGCATGACCATGAGCACCCGCTCCTTCGGCCGACTGCAGGCGGCGACCGGCGTGACGATACGCCTTCGGTTACCGAGCGGCAGAGCTGTCATCCCGCCAGCAACACGTTCGAATCCATATCAGGCCGGGAATCCACCTGTCTGCGGTTTTCCCTCCGCTACCGCACATACCCCTCTCGAACATCACGCTGTTACGTCCTGTGCAACAGCGCGATCTCACGGCCGGAACCCTTGAGTTCACCGTCGCACAAGGCCCTATCCCGACCTCAGTTCGGCCTGATCGCTCTATCGGTATTGCGGATCAGCCGGGTCGGCGACTGCTGGGCACATCAACTCCCGTCCGGACACCACGTTCGCCGCAGCCTCGCCATGCTGAACACAACCAACCGGCCGGACTGCCGGAACGCGCCCGGACATCGCACCCACAGGCCCAGACCTTTCGCTCCTCCGGGCAGAACAAAAAGGTTTAGCCCGAAACCAGATGGCAGAGTGGCAGCAGCCACTCACGTGAGAGGAGCACATTCATGCGACAGGTTTTGGCATTACACGCCATGCCTAAAACAGGCCACAATCCCAGCCTTTGCTTGACACGCCCGCCCGTGCCGGCGCTAGCATCTCCCGCCTGATCGCATTCCCGAATCCGCGATCACCGGCCCGACGCCAGATAGATCCTGAGCCGAGCCCTCCGGCCTGATTCAGAAATATCCCCGGAGAGGAGATCGGATTACGCTGCACGGCGAGCCGCCGACATGCCTGCGGCAGCGTCGGAGCAGATCGGGACTCCTGACAGGAAGCAAAACGACGACTGCCCATACAGCGCCCAGCCCAAGAGGCTGGCCACAACGACTCGTCACGGAAGGGCGTCGACACCGCCGCGAGAGGAAGAGACCGCGGATGATGGTTCTTCAGGACGACGGAACCGTCAAGATCAACGGCGGCAGCAATATCCTCAGGCGGCTCCGAGAGCATCACCGCAGTGGACGCCCAGCCCACGCTCAAGGGGATTCAAAAGCCAGGCCGCTTGCCCCCGATCCACCGAATTACTTGCCGCGCCCCATTACGCACCGCGCCCGCGGGTTTCGGTGCCGCTGGGCCGCCTGAACCATGCGCAGGATGCGCCCCGAGGCCGACTCTCACGGTCCGGGTCCCCGACACCGTCGGCGGTCCGCACAGCCAACCACCCATTCCGGGAGGACCAATGCCACGCTCCACCGACCCCACCCCGGGCACTCCCGCCACCCAGAGGACCAAGCCGGCAGCATCCCCCATCACCGATCCAGAAGTGATCAGGGACATCCTCATGGAGGCCCTCGTCTGTCACGTCGCCTACTGCGACACGAAAGCCACTCCCGCAGAACCCCATTCCGTGCCCATGACCTACGGATACGACGGCTCGACGCTCTACCTACACGGTAATCCGCGCTCACATCTGCAACGTCTGGCCCATGAATCCGGTGAGGTGGGAGTACCTGTATGCCTCAGCATCGCCCTCGTCGACCGTCTGGTCCTGGCGCGCTCCGCTTTCCAACACGGCATCAACTACCGCTCCGTTGTCATCCGTAGCACAGCAATTGCCGTTACGGGCGAAGACCTCTGCAACGGCCTCCGAACCGTGGTCGAACACGTCATCCCCGGCCGCTGGAACGACAGCCGCAAGCCCGACTCGGACGATCTGAAGCACACCGGGCTGCTCCGCGTCGACCTCGGCAAGTCCGCTGAAATCACGGCCAAATGCCGCGCCGACGGCCCCACGGACAAGGACAAGGACATCTCCAAGCCATACTGGGCCGGGGTCCTGCATATCCAGCAGATCTACGGCCCTCCTTGCCCGGCCCAGAATCTCAAGCCCGGGATTGCGGTCCCGGCATACCTGAAGA
Organism: Streptomyces sp. AV19; assembly: GCF_015999245.1. Taxonomy (GTDB): domain Bacteria; phylum Actinomycetota; class Actinomycetes; order Streptomycetales; family Streptomycetaceae; genus Streptomyces. The sequence goes on from NZ_JAEAMR010000006.1 coordinate 65,861, forward strand.
ACTACACACGCATCCACAACACGTAGGAGAAGCACACGGCAAATTGATCCGGAACGGTGGAGCTGCTGGAGCGTTGAGTGCCGCCCACCCCAAGGCTGCAAGGGTTGTCCCGTAACTCCTGGTCAGTGAGCCGTGAGAGCCAAGGGTGTCGTGGACTGCCCGTGGACTGCTGCACGAGCGTCACGGCAGACTCGTGGCCATGGTGCACCTGCGGGTTCTCACGACAAGCGACTGGCCGTTGTGGCGGGAGGTTCGCCTTGCCGCACTGAGCGAGGCACCTCACGCCTTCAAGGCTGGGCTCGCGGAATGGCGCAACGGAGGGGAGGAGCGGTGGCGTGAACGTTTGGAGATGCCCGCCACTCACAACATTGTTGCGTTGCTGGACGGCCGAACCCTCGGGATGGCCGCCGGCCTTCCCGGGGGCGCTGGCGCATGCGAGCTGAGGTCGGTGTGGGTCAGTCCCCAGGCGCGGGGCCGAGGCATCGGAGACCAGTTGTAGGCCCTCAATTGGAATGTCCCGTTCCGTGATGGCGGCCTGCGTGTTTCCGGTGTGTCTCATCCAGGGGCCACGGCAACGTGTCTCACGGTCTTGTCCCTTTGCCGGCGTCCGCCTCGACGCGGGTGTGGCGGCGGGTTTCTCGGCAAGGGACTCGACGGGGCCTGGGAAGTCCACTGCGCAACGTGCCATCACCTCGATGAGCTCGCCAAGGCGGACGGCTTCACCCCGGAGACGGTCCTTCCGCCTTCGCGTGAACCACCTTCTGCTGCCGGGCTGGTGACGTCTGCGGAGGCCGGGGCCGACTTGCTCGTCGGGGTGATGGGGGAAAATCGGCGGGCCGTGTCGGCGCGATCGGCCGGCGACGCACACGAAGGACGAGGTGGGGCGGGATGAGCGAGTACGGCCGGCGTCGGCGTCACCGTACGGTGGACCGGGTCGTACGGATCCTGGAGGCCGCCGCGCGTGCGCCGGGCGGGGTGACCGTGGCCGAGGTGGCGCGGACGGTCGGGGCGCCGGCGAGTTCGGTGCAGGATCTGGTCAACGGCCTTGTCGCGACGGGCTTTCTGCTGGAACAGCACGGGCGCTTCAGGCTCGGGCCCGCCCCGCACGTCCTCAACCTCATCGCCGGCCGGGTCGTCCCGCGGATCGGGCAGGCCGAGCTCAACGAGCTGAGCCGCGTCGCGGGCACCCCGGTGCTGCTCACGGTCCGGGTCGGGCTCGCCGCCGTGCACCTCGTGCGCGGCGGCGAGGACGAGATTCCGCGCCTCGTGCCGCTCGCCGACGAGCACGTGGCCCGGCCGCTGCTGCGTACCGCCGCGGGCCGTCTGCTGCTGGCCTTCACCGATGAGGCGGAGCGCCGTGGGCTGCTCGGCGAGCTCGCCCGCCATGACCCCGAGGCGGTCGCCGAGTTCCGCCGCGCTCTTCCGGCGATCCGCGCGTCGCGGATCAGCCGCAGCGAGGGTCTGGCCGATCCCGAGGTCAGCGCGCTCGCGATCCCCGTCACCGACGGCCCCGTCGTCACGGGTGCTCTTGTACTGATGCACCGGCGCCGTGGCCGCTCGGAGCGGCTGAGTCTGGACCGGGCGGCGGCCCGGCTCCTCGCGCACATCCAGGAGGGGCGGACGTGACGTTCGCATCGATTCACGGATATCCGTGAATGCGGGCGCTCATACAGTGCCGGGAACGAGCATCCCGGCATGACTTCGAACACGCTGACCACGGCCGGGCCGACGCCTCCGTCGTCCACGGGAGAGATCGTCTCCCGGCTGCTGCACACCCTCGGCGACCCTGATCCGGCCCGGGGGGCCGAGGACATCACCGTTGTCGGGGCGGATCCCCTGGTGCCCTCGGTGCACCGCCTCGCCGATGCCATGTCGGCCGCGATCGGGGTTTTCGGGCGGCAGACGGCGACGGTCGGTGAAATGCGCGGTCACCGGCGCCAGAGGGTGGAGGTGCAGGCCGGGGCCGCGATCGACCAGCTCATGGCGACGTATCACACGACGCTGTCGGGGCGCCCGCTCGGCGCTCTGCTCGACGATCCGGCGCTGCTCGGCGGCAACGACTTCTACCGGGCGCGCGACGGCCGGTGGATCTTCATCATCACCACCTATCCGCATCTGCGGGACGCGGTCTGCTCCGTGCTGAGGTGCGGGCTCGACAAGGTGGGGATCGCGCGGGCCGCGGCCTGCTGGGATGCCTTCACGCTGGAGGAGGCCATCTGCGCGCGGGGCGGCGTCGCCTGCGTGGTGCGCGGCCGGGACGAATGGCTCGCGCACCCCGCGGGACGGTACGTCGCGCGGCGCCCGGTCGTCGAGATCGAACGCGTCGGTGACGGGCCGGTCCGGCCTCTGGAGCCGATCGGCGAGGCCGACGAGGCGCTCACGGGCGTACGGGTCCTCGATCTCACCCATGTCATCGCAGGTCCCGTCGGGGCGCGGCTCCTCGCCCAATTCGGCGCCGACGTGCTGCACCTGTCGCGTCCGGACCGCCCCGACCCGATCCCGATGATCGCGATGACCGGCGGCGGCAAGCGCAACGCCTACTGCGACCTGCGCGACGATCACGACCGTGCGGCCTTCCACGACGTGCTCCAGGACACGGACGTCTTCGTGCACGCCTACCGGGGACTCGCCCGGCACGGGGCACAGGCCGAGGAACTTATCCGGCGCCGCCCCGGACTCATCACCCTCGAGTACCACGCCTGGGGCGCCGACGGCCCCTGGGGTGAACGCGGCGGGTTCGACCAACTCGCCTGCTCGGCAACCGGATTCGCCGTCGAGGAGTGGACCGACCGGCCGTCGCTGCCGCCGACGTACCTGCTCAATGACTACCTCGCCGCGTACCTCGGGGCCGGCGCCGTGGCAACGGTCTTGCGCCGACGTGCGACGGAGGGCGGCTCGTGGCGGATCCGCGTGACCTTGGCCGGGGTGTGTCACTGGGTTCAGGAACTCGGTCTGCTTGCGCGGGAGGACGTACTCGACCTGCCCCGGCCCGGGCGCGTGCCACTCGCCACGCTGTCGACCACCGGGACCGACTTCGGCCCGCTCACCGAACCGGCGACACCGTTCGCGTACAGCGGGCGCACGGTCCCCCAGCCCGGTCGGCGTTCCCCGCTCGGGTCTGCCGCGCTCCAGTGGCGCTAGGGGAGGGCTCCCCGATCTTCGTGGGCCCGCGCCTTCCCCAAGCTCTCGGCTTCGCTCGAGCAGGGGAGACCCCATCGGCACGGCACCACGTGTCCGCCGCCCCGTACCGCACCACCGTTCGCCCGCCCCACCCGATACCCCAGGAGGCACCGGAAGATGTCCGATGAACCGAGCGGTCCGTCCGGCCGCGGACTCCTCGCCGGAGTCCGCGTCATCGAACTGGCCAGCGTGATCATGGCCCCGTACGCCGCACAGCAACTCGGCGACCTGGGCGCGGATGTGATCAAGGTCGAGCCGCCCACCGGTGACATGACGCGCCATTACCCGCCGCGGCGCCACCCCGGCATGGGCGGCCCGGCGCTCAACCTGAACCGCAACAAGCGCAGCGCCTCCATCGACCTCAAGGCCCCGCACGGCCGTGACGCCCTGCTCGCCCTGCTGCGCACCGCCGACGTCTTCATCACCAACCTGCGCCCGCAGGCCCTGGAGAAGCTCCGCCTCGGCTACGGCGACGTTGCGGTCGTCAGCCCCGGCCTGATCTACGCGAGCGCCCACGGCTTCCGCAGCGACAGCCGCTACGGCACCCACGCCGCCTACGACGACATCATCCAGGCGGCCAGCGGCCTGGTCTGGCTCAACCACCAGGTCTCCGGCCAACCGCACTACGTTCCCACGGTCCTTGCGGACAAGATCTGCGGCATGCAGATCGCCCAGTCGGTCCTGGCCGCGCTGCACCACCGGGAGCACGGCGGCACCGGACAGCACATCGAGGTCCCGATGGCCGACACCATGCTCGCCTTCAACCTGGTCGAGCACCTGGGAGCGGCCACCCTGGAGGCCGACGGAGAGTTCGGCTCGGCCCGCTCGCTCAGCCCGCAGCGCCGAGCCCTGCGCACCGCCGACGGCTGGATGTGCATCCTGCCGCACAGCGACCGCAACTGGCGGGACTTCACCACCTTCGTCAACTGCCCCGAACTGGCCGCCGACCCGCGCTTTGCCACCGGCCCCGACCGGGCCCGCAACGCCAACGCGTTCTATCCACTGCTCGCGGAGCTGACGCCGCGGCACACCAGCGCCGAGTGGCAGGAGTTCTGCGACCGGGCGGGCATCGCCGCCGCCCCCGTGCTCGACCTGGAGTCCGCCGCCACCACCGCCTACGCCCAAGAGGGCGGCCTGCTGCACGAGGCCGAACACCCCACCGAGGGCCGCTACCGGGTCATCGGCCGCCCGGTCCGCTACTCGGCCGACCCGGAGCCGGAGCTACGGCCCTGCCCGGCCATCGGCCAGCACACCGACGAAGTGCTCCGCGAAGCCGGCTTCGACCCTTCCCTGCTGCACCCCACGCACTGACCGATTTCCGTAACGAAAAGAAACGCGTCCATTGATTCACCAACCTGGGAGCGAATGAACCATGTCGCCTTCGACGCTTTCACCGATCGCATTCCCCGATGTCGCCCTGCCCGAATCGGCCCGCCGGCTCCGCACCGAAGTCCGGGCCTTTGTCGACGAGGAGCGCGCCCGCGGCACCGTGCTGGGTCGTCCCGACTCCTGGCTGGCCGGCTGGGACCCCGGCTTCAGCCGCCGCCTCGCCGAGCGCGGCTGGGTCGGCATGGCCCTGCCCACCGAGTACGGCGGCGTGGGCCGCGGCTTCCTGGAGCGCTATGTGGTGATCGAAGAGCTGCTCGCCGCCGGCGCCCCGGTCAGCGCCCACTGGGTCTCCGACCGGCAGGCCGGCCCGTCCATCCTCCAGCACGGCACCGAGGAGCAGTGCCGCTTCTTCCTGCCGAGCATCGCCGCCGGACGGTGCTTCTTCTCCATCGGCATGAGCGAGAAGAGCAGCGGATCCGACCTCGCCTCGGTCGCCACCCGCGCCGAACGCACCGCCGGTGGCTGGCGGTTGACCGGCACCAAGATGTGGACCGGCGGCGCCCACGTCAACGACTACGCCATCGTGCTGGCCCGCACCGACGACGCCGAGGACAAGCACGCCGGCCTCAGCCAGTTCATCGTCGACCTGCGCGCCCCCGGCGTACGCATCGAGCCGATCCACCTGATGAGCGGCGAGCACCGCTTCAACGCCCTGCACCTCGAAGGTGTCGACGTCCCCGGCGCCATGCTGCTCGGGCAGCGGGGCGACGGCTGGAAGCAGGTCACCGGCGAGCTCGCCTTCGAGCGCAGCGGCCCGGAACGCTACCTGTCCACCTTTCCCCTGCTGGTCTCCCTGCTCCGCGAACTGGAGCAGCGCCCGGCCACGGTCGAACAGCTCACCCGGGTCGGCATCCTGATGGCCCGTCTGCACAGCATCCGCCGACTGTCCCTCGGCGTGGCCGCGGCCCTGGACGCCGGAGCCCACCCCGACACCCAGGCCGCCCTGGTCAAGGACCTCGGCACCCGCCTCGAGGTCGCGCTGGTCGACACCGTCCGCAGCATCCTGCCGACCCCGGCCGACCCGCACGCCACCCCCGGCAGCCACCCCGAACTGCTCGCCTTCGCCCTGCTGCACAGCCCCGGCTACACCCTGCGCGGCGGCACCAACGAAATCCTTCGCGGCATCATCACTCGCGGTCTGGAGCAGCACCGATGAACACCCACACGATCGACACCAGCGCCCCCGTCATCCCCGCCGACGACTACGACACCACCGCCTTCTACGCCGATACGGACTCCATCGCCACCGTCACCAACACCACCGCCCCCGACGCCGTGGCCCTCCCCTCCCAGTACGCCTCCACCGCCGAACTCCTCGCCGCCGCCCAGGAAGCAGGACGCCGCGCCGTCCCCGCCCCCCTCGCCGAGACCGCCCTGGTCGCCCGCCCCCTGCTGCTCCGCGCCGGCCTCCCCGTCCCGGGCGGCCCCCTCAGCTACGCCATCGCCCCCGAGCTCACCATCCGCTACGCACACCAGGCCGCCTCCCCTGTCGGCTCGGACGGCTGCCTGGGCGACGACGACACCCTGCTGGTCTCCGGCACCCTGCGCCGCGTCCCCTGGGCCCGCGCCGCCACCGCGGTGGTCGTCCTGGCCACCGCCCCCTTTGGCCCCGTCTTGTTCACCCTCACTCCCGACCAGGCCGTCCTCACCCCCGGCGGCAACCTCGCCGAGGAACCCCGCGATGACCTGTACCTCGCCGCCCTGGAGATCCCCGCCTCGCAGGTCCGCCGGATCTCCCCCGAACTGCTCGACGAGGCCCGGCTCCGCGCGGCCCTGGCCCGCTCCGCCCTGATCGCCGGAGCCGCCGAACGCTGCGTCGACCTGACGGTCGCCCACACCACCGCCCGTACCCAATTCGGCCGCCCGCTCAGCCGCTTCCAGGCCGTCAAGCAGGAAGAAGCGCGGCTGATCGAGGAGACCGCCCTGGTCCGCACCGCCGTCCAGGCCGCCGCCACGCCGGACCCCGGCGGCCCGGCCGCACACATCGCCATCGCCGCCGCCAAGGCCCAGGCGTCCGCCTCGGCCGCCGAGATCGCCCGCATCGCCCACCAACTCCACGGCGCCATCGGCATCACTCAGCTCAACCCGCTCCACCTCGCCACCACCCGCCTGTGGTCCTGGTGCGACGAAGACGGCGACGAAACCTACTGGGCCCTCCGCCTGGCCCGCTCCCTCACCGCCACCACCCTCTGGCCCACCCTCACCACCACGCCCTGACCCCTCGCCCCCCGCCCTGCCTCGCCGCCGACCGGCCCAGCCCGGACGGTGGCTCAGGACACCATCCCTTGGGCCGGACAAAGGTCACGGTCAATGAGCCTCTTTCATCCTGAATAGCGGCAGGTCAGGAGGGTGTGGACGGCTTGGAGGATGCGGCCGATGCGGCTGATGCGGTTGGTGGAGCATCGGGCTCTGCGGAGGATGTGCCAGGTCTTCAGTCGGGCGAAGGCGCGTTCGCCGGGAGCTCGCAGCCTGGCGTGGACGCGGTTGAACCGCTGGTAGTGGTCCGGGAGTTCGCGGTGTCCGTGGTACGGCGTGCGGACGGTGGCGCCGGCGCCTTGGTAGGCCCGGTCGGCCAGGACGAGGATCTGGCGGGTGAGGCAGGCCCGGACGATGCCGTGGGCCCGGGCGGCGGTCAGGTCATGGGTCCGGCCGGGCAGTGCGCGGGAGAACCACAGCGGGGTCCCGTCCGGGCGGGCGACGACCTGCACGGTCATCCCGTGCCGCCTGTGCTTCTGCGAGTAGTACGGCTCGTCCGCGGCGATCCGGTCGGTCGGGATCAGGGTTCCGTCAACGACGACGAAGTCACCCTCACCCAGACCCACCAGAGCCTCGCGCAGGCCCGGAGCCCAGGCCGTGAGGACCTCGAGGGTCTCGTCGACGTACCGCCAGGCCGTGGACTCCGAGACTCCGAAACCTGCTCCGACCTGCGCGAACGTCTCGTTCTTCCGCAGGTGGGACAGCGCCGGCAGGGCTTGCTTGAAGCAACCCGGCCTCCGCCACGGCGACTTCAGCTCACGACGGCGGGCGTGGATCAGCCACGAGACATGCTCAACGAGCTCGTGCGGGACGTCGAGCATGGACCTCTCACGGCATCTACTTGTCAAGCAGCAGCGAGGAGAGGCATCGAGAACGCTGCCTTTTCATCGAACAGAGTCCGCGTCTGGAGGCAGTGGAAGAGCTGGCCGAGCATGCGATTGAACAGGTGCCGGAGAGCGGCCGGGTGGAAGTCACCGCGGGCCCGACGGCGCCGGTAGTGGGCATTCGCGCCGCCGGAGGCCGTCAACGCGGAGAACGCCCAGAGAAAGCCCGCGTCGTGCAGTCGGTTGTTCTTGATCCGTCTCCGGCCGACGTAGTGGTGTTTGCCGGAGGCCCTGGTGATGGGGGCCGCACCCGCGTATGACTTCAGCCCCCGGGCGTCGTCGAATCGCGACCGGTCGTCTCCGATCTCGGCGAGGATGCGGGCGCCGAGCTGGACGCCCAGGCCCGGAAAGCTCAACATCACCTCGGAGTCGGGGTGTTCCCGGAACGCCTTCTCGGTCGCTGCGGCGAGTTCGTCGACCGTGCGGCAGGCCGCATCGAGCTGCCGCAGCAGTCCGAGCATTTGCCGGCCCAGGGCGTCCTCGACGAGCTTCGGGTGACGGGCCTGCGGCCGCTGGAGGATCTCCAGCCAGCGTTCCGCCTCGGCCTCGATGCCCCGCACCCGGCCCGCTCGCTTCAGGGCTGTGCAGAGTCTCTTCCGGTTGATGGTGGCCGCCTTGCCGGGAGTGGGCGCTACCGCCAGGACCGCGCGAGCCTCTGGCCGGCACAGGCCGTTCTGCCAACCCGCGACAGCCTCCAGAGCTGCCGGGTAATAGTCCCGCAGCAGGGACCTGAGCTGGTTGGTCAGCTGCTGCCGGTTCCATGTCGCGTCCTGCTGTGCCCGCGCCAACACGGCCACTGACTGGGCGAGTTCGGAGTCGTTCGGAAGCGGCCGGTGCATATCCGCATCGGTACGAAGGATGTTGGCCAGGACCAGGGCGTCGCCGGGGTCGGACTTCTTGCGCGAGACGCTGTGGCGGTCCCGATAGCGGGCCACGGACATCGGGTTGAGCGCATAGACCTGCCGCTTGCCCTGCCGCAGGAAGGCCACGAGCAGGCCGCGGCCCGTCTCGATGGCCACCGGGATCGGGGACAGTTCGCTGTCGCCGTACTCGGCCAGCAGTTCCAGAATCTGCTGGTGAGCTACTCGGCGAAGAAGCTGGGCTTCTTCTAGGGGCTTTAGGAGGGCCGGTGAGCTGCACTGATGCGCGTCATCGGCCCTCCGGCCGCCCCTCGCCCACGGGACCCCCCAACCAGCCGATATGCACGGGTTGTTGCACTCTGTCTCACCCGATTACCAGACCTGACCAGCGTTTCCGGGCTATTCCCGGGCCAAGTCCGGGCCGCCAGGGTCTTCCGCGCTCCTGCTCCACTCCTTCATCGCGGCCTCGATGCGCCGGTTCGCGCGCTCCTGGCCACCGGCCAGGACCTTGGCGTAGACGCGGAGCATCACCTCGATGCTCTGGCCGGCGCGGCGGGCGCACTCCGCCGGGTCGACACCGGAGTGCAGCCAGAAGGAGATCCCGGCGTGCCGGAGGTCGTACGGGCGCTCGGCCACGAGCGTGGCCCGCTCCTGCTCGTCGAGCGCCTCCTCCCGGGCTCTCTTCCAGGTCTTGCCGTAGGCGGCGGTCTGGACGTACAGCCCCCGCTCGCTGCGGAACAGGCGCCCGTCCGCAGCCGTCCCGTACCGCTCGACGTGGCGTCGGAGCATCGCAACGAACTCCGGCGGGATCGGGACCGGCCGTTTCTCTTTCAGGGCCCGCTTCTTGAGCGGGTGCACCTCGTGCGCCGAGCCGTCGTCCGTCCACTCCTTCCCGGCGAGCACCACGCCGCCATGCAACGTGAGCATCCCCCAGCCCTGCTCGGGCAGATGGCACTGATCGAGCTGCAGTCGGACCACCTCGGCCGGCCGCATGGCCGCGTAGTAGACGCAACCGAAGAACGCCTCCAGGTGCGGGCCGCGGCCGCGCTGCTCGCGTAACGCGGCGAGGAGCCGCGCCACTTGGTTCGGGTTCGGCACGCATTCGGGGTCGACCTCCTCGGTCGCCAAAGGGTTGGTCCACCTCACTGACGACAAGGGGTTGGCCGCGAAGTACCCCTTCTCCACGGCCAGGCCGAGCACATCGCTGAACGCCGCCTTCTTGCGCAGCGTGGTCTTGGCCGCGGCCTGCTTCCCGTCGAGCTTGCGCGTCAGAGCGTCCAGGGCCCGGCGCACGACGAGCGGATCTTCCAGGGCGCTCATGGGGAGGGAGCGCTTCTCCAGCCAGGTCAGCGCCCGGTGCCAGTCGTCCGAGGGCTCGCTGTCCCAGGCGTTCCTGTTGAACGCCCAGCTGTAGAGAGCTCGTCGGAGTATTCGGGGTTCCGGGTAGCGGGCCCGGGGCTCGACCAGCGCGGGCGTGAGCGTCGCCAATGCGTCCGCCAGGGTCCGCCGGGTGTTCCCCGGGGTCCGGTCCCATCTCTGCTCGATGTAATCGCGGGCATGCTCGTACCACGTGACCCGCTGCCTGATCGCACGCAGCTCGGAGGCGGGCAGACCGGTCCGCTCATCGAACGGTTCCCCGTCCCGGGCCGCTGCCATCAGCTTCGACAGCCGACTCTCGGCGAGTCCCTTGGTGATGAACGACTCCGAGCTTTCTCTTCCGTTGACCGTCCAGCGCAACTCGAAGGAACTCCGCCGTCCGGGTCGTTCGCGGATCTCCCAGAAGCGCACGCGATAGCTCATGCCCACTCAGCGGCTCCCTTCTTCGCAGGACGCCCACCAGGCATCCACGTCCGCCCGGCGGAAGCGCAGCTGGCCGTTCGGGAGCTTCATGCACTTCGGCCCCCGGCCACGGGCGCGCATGCGGTAGAAGGCGGCCCGGGACATGTCGAGTTCCTCCAGGACGTCGGCGAGCTTGAGGTGAGGTTCGCGGCGAGGGCGGGACATGGCGCTCACTCCTTCTCGGCAGACGGGTTGACGGTGAGGTAGAGGCGGACGAGGCGGCTCGGCGGCCGGTCGGGGTACGGGCGGCTGACGTCGAGGACGTCGAGCACCTGGGCGAGGCGGTCGGCGGTACGGCGACACTCGGCTTCGGTGCCGTGGATGCGGATACGCATGATCAGCTCCGGGTTGTGTCAAGGGGCTCGCAGCACGGGTGCTCGGTTTCGCCGGTGACGGTGAGGAAGTCGTCCAGAGGGAACCCGCAGACGCTGCAGAGGGGGTCGTCGGCAGAGAAGGGGTGCAACGCAGCACCCGGAGCACCCGCAGCACCCGGAAGGGGCTGTTGGTGCAGGTCAGTTGGGGTGTCGTCTGCGGGTGCTACGGGATTGCCAGCACCCGGTCCAGCGCCCGCAGCACCCGGGGCAGCGCCCGTGCGGGTGCTCCGGGTGCTGGTGCGGGTGCTGGCGTCGCGCTCAGCACCCGGAGAATGGTGCAGGTCAGGAGGGGTTTCGGGTGCTGCGGGTGCTCCGGGTGCTGGAATACGGCTCCTCTCGGATGCCGTGAGCCGGTAGAGGCGCGAACGGTTACCGTCGGGCTGCCGCTGGGAGTCGTCCACCTCGATGCCGATCGTCCGCAGGGCGGGGGCGAGGCGCTTGAGTTGTCCGCCAGCCCGGGTGGGGTCCTTGGGCCACTTCTTCGGGAGCTTGTCCGGGGTCTCGACTGCTTCGAGGAGTTGGGCGGCGGTCAGGGTGAGGCCGTCGGGGCCGGCCTTGTCGACGAGATCGACGACGGCCTGGGCGAAGGGCTCGCCGTCGAGGACGTCGGCGACGGCATCGGCTGCGGTGGCCCGGTAGGAGGCCAGGGTGTTCCAGCCGGTGACGTGGTCGACGGCGGCCAGGACACGGGCGAAGTCGGCCATGCGCGGCCGGTCGGTCAGCTCGATGTCCGGCAGAACCTTGAGGACTTGGGCCAAGAGGTCGAAGAGGCTGGCCAGGATGGCCGGATGGGCATCCGCGTACGCGCGGTCGAGCTCGGCCTCCTCGCGGCGCTTGTAGTCGGGGATCAGCTGCAGCTCGATGGTCAGCAGCCGCTCGGCCAGGTCGCCAGCCAGGGCTCCGGCGTCGATGGTCGTCATCGCCAGGACCCGGCGGAACTCCAGGACGACCACGTCGTCGTCGGTGTACAGGGCGCGGTCGACGATGCCGTCGCCGGTGACGGCGCGGCACAGGGCGTCGGAGAGCCAGTCGGGGATGGTGGATACGTTGTCCAGGCAGATGCCCCAGGAGTTGAACGCCTGCACTGCCCAGGACTTGAGGTCTCGGGGCGCGGTGCGTTTGGGGGCGCCGGAGGGGTCCACGATGCCGATGACCATGGCAGCGCCCTTGGACTTGCCGGTGCCCTGCTCGCCGCGGAAGGTCAGGATCGGGTGGGGCAGGTCGGGTATGAACGAGGCCACCAGCCAGGCGGCCAGGAGCCGGAAGCCGTCGTCGGTGGTGTTGAGCAGGTCCCGGAGCTTGGCCAGGCCATCACCGTCACGGACGGGTTCGGGCAACGGCTTCATGGCACCGGAGCGGCGGAAGACGACCGGGGACGCGGGCAGGCGCTGCCAGCCGTCCGGGCCGACGGCCACGCACCGGCCGTCGGTGGTCCCGAGGTCGATGATGATGTTCTCCTCGTGACGGGCGACGCGAAGTTGGGGTGTTCGAGGGGCGGCCACGGCGGCGACTCCTTCCAGGACGGTCATGGCGTCGGCGAGCGCGGATTGGGACGGGACGGTGCCGTTGTTGGTGTCGGTGAAGATGCGGGCGAGCTGGGAGCGCAGGCCGGCCTTGCCGCGGAGCGGGAGGGCGATGTTCGGGCCGCCGACGGTGACGCCGTAGGGGCGGCCGTCGTCGGACATGAACAGGTCGTAGCGTTCGCGGGCGAGTGCGGCGAGCTGTGTTGCCTGGGAGGGCCCCTTCTTGTCGGGGTCCACGCCGTTCTCGGCGAGCAGGGCTTCGGCGAGGGATCGGGTCGTGCTGGTGCTCATGTGGCGCTCCGGGCGGCGGAAGCGACGGTGGCGCGGGCCTCGGTCTCGGGCAGACCGACGTGGACGGCGGCGGCGATGAGCGCGGCCACGATGCCTTCGGTGTCCGGCCCGCCAGACTCATACGCACGGCAGGCAGCCCAGTACAGACGGTCGTTGCGCCCAGTGCCGTCCTTGCCGCCGGGCGTTGAGCTCAGGACGAAGTCGACCAGCCCGACGGCCTGACGCCCGGCGACCGGAAGACAACTGGGCCGCTTGCCCAACGACGATGGCGGCGGTGCGAGCAGCTGCAGCAGCAGCTCGGGAACGGCGGCGATCTCGCCGTATGGGTCGCCCGAAGCCAGGAAGTACTGGCCCCTGGTGGTGAGCGAGCCGGGGCCGACGAGGTAGCCGCCGGAGCCGCGCACGTCGATGCCGGGGGCGATCCGACCGACCGAGTTGGGGACGCGGGCATCGGCGGGCCCGCGCAGCCATAGGTGTTGGCCGCCGGAGGGCGTGGTGACGGTAACGGTGGCCGGGGTGGCGAAGCCGTGGGCGGCTGCGAGCTGTTCGAGGGCGGCGATGCCGTCGGTCTCGTTCTTGACGTCCAGGTCGAGCCCGACGAGGTTATGCGGTGGCCGGCCGCAGGCGATGCCGTAGCCGGTGGCCCAAGAGGCGGCGGCGAACAGGGCACGGATGGCGTCCGGTTCGGTGGTGGCGTCGTGGACGCCGTGGCCGAGCTGACCGCACTCGCCGCGGCACCGGTTCCGGCGCTGCTCGGCGCGGTGCGGCGAGCGGACGGCGGGGAGCTTGGTGCGCGACAGGGGGATGACGGCCAGGCCCTGGGCGGCGGCTGCGAGAGCGTGCTCCAGCGCTGCACTGGCCGGGCCGGAGCGGTGGTTGGGCGGAGCGGGGGGCATGCGGTTCGGTCTCCTGCGGCGCTTGGAAGCGGGGTGTCAGGGGTGTCAGGCCGGGGGTGTCAGACACGTCTGACAGGGGTCGCGCGCACGTATGACCCGTGCGTTGGGGGCCGACAGTGTCAGGGGTGTCAGACGCGTCTGACGCGTCAGGGCCGTCAGGCCGCTTCGTCGTCGCGGATGATGCGGTACTCGCCGGTCTCGCGGGTTTCGGCGAGGCGGCCGGCCACGATGAAGGCGGCGACCTGGCCTGAGACCCAGGAGCGGGAGCGGCCGTACCGGTCGCAGTGCTCCATGAAGTCGGCGGGGCAGACGACGGTTCGGCCCTCGGCCTCGAACTCGTCGAGGATCTCTTCCATGGCCTGGCGGGCCTGGGCGGGGGAGATCCGCTCGCGGGGCTTCTCGGACGAGCGCTCGGCGAGTTGAACGACCTCGGTGGCCGTGGGGAGTTCGCGTTCGGGGTCGATCTCGTCCTGGTCTTGCTGGTCTCGGTAGCCGTTCTCGTCAGGCTCGTCGGGCTCGTGGTCGTCGGGGTTCATGACGTCCTCCGTGGGATGGGTGTGGGTGGTACCGGGCGGGGAGGAGCGGGTGCGCTGGGTGAAGTGGGGGCCGGCAGCCTGGGCGGCGGCGTCGGCGGTAACGGGGTCGAGTTCGGCGCGGATGGCGGCGAAGGTGAGGACGACCCAGTCGAGGTATTCGCGCGGGGTGAGGTAGGAGCGGGCCGGGGTGGGCCAGAAGGTCTCGGGGATGCCGTTGGCGACGAGGTAGCAGTAGCCGGGCTTCTTGTCCTTCCACAGGTGCGGGGCGGCTCCGGCGTCGAGGACTTCGCCGTCCAGGGCGAAGCCGGCGTCCCGGTCGGTGCGCACGCCGTAGACCCAGGAGGAGCCGAGGGAGGCGCGGGTGTCGGTGGAGACCTGGGTGTGGGAGGCGCGTTGCAGGGAGACGACGAGGCTGATGCCGGCGGAACGGGCCTCCTGGGCGATGCCGGTGAAGGCGTCCTCGTCGATCTCGCGGAGGGTCTTGGCCGCCTCCTCGAACCAGGCGATCAGGTAGGGCATGCCCGGGGAACCGTCGGGCTGGGGCTCGGCGCACTCGGGGACCCACTGTTTGTAGCCGTACTTCGCCAGCCAGGCCGTACGGATCGGGATGACCGTGTTGAGGGCTTCGAGCAGGGCGGCGGTCGCGTCGATGTCCAGGACCGCCCAGTCGATAGCGGGCAGGAGCGGGCCGAGGGTCTATTCGGCCTTGGCCGGGTCGGACGCCCACACCACGACGTCGCGGCGGGTGAGGACTTCGGCCAGGGCGGTCAGTCCGCCTTCGGACTTGCCGGAGCCGGTCATTCCCATGACGAGGAGGTGCATGGCGTTGCGGTGGTCATCCGGATCGCCGGGGAAATACAGGACGGCCTCAGTGCCGTCCTCGTAGATGCCGATGCGGACCGGCTCGGCGATCGATCCGCCGGGTGAACTGGGCCCGGGGCAGGGCACGGTGTTCTTGAGCAGGTCGTGCGGGACGATCGTCAACTGCGCGCGGGAGGCGGATTCGGGGTCGGCGGTGACGCGGACGGCGTTCTTGGGGACGTCGAGTGCGCTGGCGAGCAACGGGACGGCCTTGGACACGTCGTCCTGGGTGAGCTCACCGCGCGGTAGCTGCAGGTCGAAGGTGGCCTTGTTGGGGGCGACTTCGCTGCGGGCGATCTGGGTCTTGGCCAGGCCGACCTTCTCCAGCAGCCCGCCGTCGGCGCCCGCGGCTCCGATGGCGTCGGGGTTGCGGCGCAGGACCTGGCGGATGTTCCAGGACAGGGCCAGGGCCGGGGCGCCCATGAAGTACAGGCCACCGAGCGGCCCGGCGTCCGGTCCGGCGATGGCCGCCGTGGTGAACCAGCTGGACGCGGCGGCGACGGTGACCGCGGAGTGGAGACGACGCTGGGCGCTGGTGGTCTTGCCCGCCCACCAGGTGACTCCGGTCAGGGCGACGGAGGCGAGGGTGAGACCGGCGGTGGCGGCGGCGCTGTCGGCCCAGTAGTGGTGGGCGGGCAGGGAGGCCAGGCCGGTCCCGGCGCCCGCGAGCCACGGGGGAAGGTGCGGCTTGACGCGGTGCAGCAGGTATTCGACGACGCCCCCACTGCCGGATGCGGTACGCAGATGTTGCTCGTGGGCCTGCTCGGGGGTGGTGTGCTGGGGCACGGCCTTCGGCCTCCCTACATGTGCGGGCGGTACTTGGGGGGATGGACGCTGCTTTGATGGCAGTGCCGGCCGCGGGGCGTCGGCCGGGTCGGATTCAGCAGTCCAGGAGGTGGTAGGGGAACGGCTCGTGCTCCATGCGGACGGCGGAAGAGCTGATCCAGTACCAGTGGAAGGGGAAGGAGCGGGCTCTCGGCTCCAGTTCGGTCCGCAGCTCCATAAGGGCAACGGCCCGGTGATGTCCGTCGGCCACGTACACGTCCGGGTACCGGTCACTGATGCCGAGGATGAGCGGCTCGTGCAGTCCGTGCCTGCGGATCGACTCCTTCAGCTCCTGGACCTTCGCCCGTTCCTTGTCGCGCCGGTCGAAGTAGCGCATGGCGTCGCGCCACTTGGCGTACTCGGTCGGCCGGATCTGCCGGTCGTTGAGGAACGACGTCTTCATCTGCCCGCGGTACTTCATCGGGAGGTTCCTCCAGTTCGTGTGTCGGCTCGTCGGGCGAGGTGGGCCGGCCTCCCCGCCCGGCTTGAGCAGCGCGGGCGGGGAGGGAGCGAGATCAGCTGTTGAAGTCGAAGCGGCGGCCAGTGGGGCGCTGGCGGCTGCGGTAGGGGGCGAGTTCGGGTTCGAACTCGCGCTGGAAGGCGGCGTAGGTGGCGGCCATGTTCTTGGCGGTGCCGCGGGCCTCCTCGGCGGCCTTCATCAGGCGCTTGGCGACGCGGCGGGCGCGCATCCGGGAGCCGAAGGGGTGGCCCTCGGGGTCGGGGATCTCCTTGAGGACGGACTGCAGGACCTCGGAGGCGGCGGCGAGTTCGAAGGAGAGCTGGAGGAACAGGCCCCGTCCGGCGTCGCAGTAGTTGCGCACGTCGACGTTGGAGAAGAACTCCGGGTCGGCGAGCGGGCTGTGCATGCTGCCGGACTGGCGGTCGCCCCGGCGGAAGAACCCCGACGTGCCGTTCCCGTTCCCGCGTCCGTTGCCGCGGCCGGTGCCGTTGGCGCCCGGGCCGCCGCCCATGTGGAAGTGGTACTGACGGTTGTAGGTACGGTTGCTGGTGCGGGAGCGCTGGTTGTTCGGCGGGGGCTGGAAGCCGCTCCAGTTGCCGCCTGTGTTGCGGCCGTTGCCCTGGCCGTTGGGGGTGGTCGGCATCAGGCGGTCTCCTTCGAAGTCGGTTCAGGCGAGCGGGCGTTGTGCAGGTGACGCCGCACGGCGTGGCCGGTGATCGTGAGGGCCAGCCAGAGCAGCGGGAGCGGTCCGGAGAGGGGCCCGTAGGCGATGGCGGCGGCGGCCCAGGCCCCGGCGGTCAGCCAGGCGGCGGCCAGGGCGTACCGCCAGGCGCGGACGCGGGTCGCGCACGCCGGCCGCTGCTTCTCGGCCCAGATCAGCCAGGCCGGGCCGACGAGGGCCGCGAGCACGGGGAGGGGCCATATCGCGGGCGAGGTCCCGTGGAGGATCGCCGTGCCGAGGAGGGCGAAGAGCGCCAGGAGGGAGGGGAGGAAGGCGCGGCGGCGCTTCCAGGCGGCGCGGCCGATCGCGGCGGCGGCGCGCTGCTTCCAGGTGCGGTGCTCGGGGACGACGATGACGAGCGGGGTGTGCCGTCCGCCGCGGGACTGCTTGGGGATGCGGACGGTGGTGATGTCGCGCTCGAACCAGGGGGCCATCACCGCACCCCCTCGCGGCCGGGGAGGGAGAAGACGGCGGTGCCGGGGCGGCCCTGGCGGCGGCCGCGCACCGTGGCGTAGACGTCGGGCTGGATGGCGACCTGCGAGCGGGTGCCGAGGCGCTTGGCCCGGTACATCGCCTCGTCCGCACCCCGCAGCAGCTGCGACAGCCCGGCGTTGGGCCGGTCGGACCTGCGGCACAGGCCGATCGACGCCCGCGGGAACAGGCGGGCAGTGCCGACGTCCACGGGGGCTGACAGCTCGCCGTCCAGCCCGCCCAGGTAGGACAGTTCGTCGTGTGCGTCCGTGCCGGGAGCGAGCCGGACGACGGCGGTGAACTCGTCGCCGCCCAGGCGCGCTGCGAACCCGTGCCGGGCCTCGCACCAGGTGGCCAGACGCTGGCCTACGGCGGCCAGGACCTCGTCGCCGACGTCGTGCCCGTAGCTGTCGTTGGTGTGCTTGAAGTCGTCCAGGTCGAGCAGGAGGACGGCGGCGTGCGGGTGCTTGACGGCGCGGCGGGCGCGGGCGGTGAACTCGTCGCGGCACATCAGCCCGGTCAGCGGGTCCGTGCGGGCGACGCGCAGCCGACGCGCGAGGTACAGGGCGTGCACGGCCCAGCCCGCCACGGGAACGGCAACCGGCAGGGCCTGGATCAGGGGAGTCATCGGGGCACCCTCCTTCGGGGTGTCGAGGTGGAGGGGGGAGCCGCCAAGGGGCCGGCTGCTCCCCGGGGTGTCAGGCTGCGGATGGCTCGACCAGCCGGGCGGCGGCCTCGCGTTCGGCCTTGAGGGCGTCGCGCAGGGCGCGGGCCCGGGACGGGGCGATGCGCAGGGCCTTGCGGATCGCCTCCGCGCTCAGCGCGTCGTCCGGCCAGTCGGCGGTCAGGGCGCGCGCCTGGGCGAAGAGTTCGTCCTCGGTGCGCGGGGCGGGGGGACGGCGGCTCGATCGGGACAGGCGCCCGGGCGGTCGGCGCGGTGCCCTGGCACCGAGCGGACGGCTCGATCGCGGCAGCGCCAGATCGAGGGTCATGCCCGGCAACCGGTCGGCCGGGGAGTCGGGCAATGCTGGGATCGATCCGGGCCGGTCGGGCGCCGATTCCCGCTCGACCGTCATGGATGCCCGGTGCTGCTGCCCGGCCGGGACGGGGCAGGTGGGGCCGACGATCGGGATCGGCTGCCAGTCGGCGGACCACAGTCGGGCGGTGATCCGCTGGGCCCCGGTGTCGGCGGCGGTCTCGACGACCTGTCCGAGTCGGCTCTCGGCGGAGAGTCGGGCGCCGAGCAGATCGGGGGTGAGCCCGGGGGCGGTGCCGTGGTGCACGCGCCAGGCGGTGGCGAACGCGTCCTCCGTCGGGAGGGTGCCGTAGGGGGCGGCGGTCATCAGCCGGTCGGCTGTCCGGCACACCTTGCGGTGGTGCCACCGGCGCTGGCGGGCATGCCGGGTCCGTTCGCGTTCTTCGCCGGCGGGGGCGTGGGCGCCGTGCAGGTGCAGCTCCCACATCGCCACCGCGAACAACGACGCCAGCGCCAGGACGACGCCGAGCCACAGCCCGTAATCGCGGCTGCCGTGCCAGAAGTTGACCCCGGCGGCCAGGGCCGCACAGCCCCAGGTGGCGGCGCGGTACCGGCCGGTGGGACGCCCCTGCCGCGCGGCCTTGGCTGCGCCGAACGTCGCCGCCCAGGCCCCGCCTTCGAGCATGACCGCCAGGAGCGCGGCCAGGAGCAGGGCGAGCCCGGCGGTGGACAGTGCGATCACCTGGGAGGCGACGGCCGGGACGATGGCGCAGGCCATGACGATCGCGGTGCAGATCAGGGCGCCGTTGTCGACCGCCCAGGCCCGCCGCTCACGCTGGCGGGTACGGCGATCGGCCCGGTCCTGCCGCTTCTCGGCGCGGGCCGCGGCCCGGTCGTCGCGGTCCTGCTCACGCTCCAGGCGCCGGGCCTCCCGTTGCTGGGCGGCGCGCTCGGCACGGTCCACGCGGTCCTGCTCGCGCTCGGACAGACGGTCCTGGCGGCGCTGCTCGTGCCAGAAGGCCATGTGCTCGTTCATGCCGCGGCTCCCATGGACTCGTCGCGGGGAAGGGCGATGTGGGTCAAGTCGGCGTAGTGGGCGGCCTGCTCGCCGGTGAGGTGTCCGTGATCGTCGATCGCTCCGGCCAGGCGCGGGACGCGGTCCCACAGGTGGGACAGGGCCGCGTCGGCCGCCCGGTGGACGACGGCGAGGTCCAGGCCAGCGGCAGGGCTGTGCCCGTACCCGAGGTCTCCGCGGTTGCAGAACCGCAGGGCCTCGGTGACCTTGTCGCGGTCGTCGGCGGCGAGGCGCTCGACCACCCAGGCGCGATCAGGCGTCCACAGGCCCTGCTCACGCAGCCATCGGTTCTGGGCACGTTCCCCGGCCGCGCACATCGCGATGAACTGGGCATAGGGGACGGAGAAGTTGCCGCCGGCCTTCACCCACGCAGCGCCGCCCTCGCCGGGTCCCTTGCCGAGGTCGTCGCAGAGGTGCACCTCGCCCACAGGAATGCCGAAAGCGAGGTACAGCACGGCGTGGCCGGCCTCATGGACCGCGATGAACCGGCGCAGTACCGGGTCGGGGAAGTCCAGGACCGCGTAGGTGCTGTTCCAGCGCTGCGGTTCGGGGTGGCGGGTGTAGACGGGCTTGTCGGAGTTGAGGTGCCAGGTGTTCACCGGTCGCCCCCGATCCTGATCGGGTAGTCCTCGCGGGCGAGGGGCGTGTCGAGGTCGAGGAACTGGTGGCGCTGTTCGGCCAGTTGTCCCTGGCGGTAGGCGCGGGGGCGCAGGTGGCGGTAGAGGCGGTGCCGCCAGGCGGCGGGCAGGGCGTGACGCATCGCGGGGCCTCCTTTCGGCGGAGGTCGGTGGTGGGGGCCCGCCCGGCAATCGCGGGTGCATGCCGGGCGGGCGGCTGAGGAGCAGGGGCTACTGGTCGTCGGTGAGACGCTCGTGCTGGGCGATGACCAACGGAACGAGCTCGGGGGCCGTGGCGTAGCCGGCGTACTCGCCGTCGGCGTCCCACACGTGCCACTGGGCGATGAAGTAGCCAGCGGTCTGCACGCCGACGGCCAGGTAGCGGCCAGCACGGATGACCGGGTCCAGGACGACGACGTCGAGCGGGAACGGAGTGGTCATCGCGCTCACTCCTCGTCCGGACACGGACGGGTGCACTCGCCCACGCAGCGGGGGCTCAGGGCCGTCTCCAGCTCGAAGCCCAGGACGTACTCGTCACGGAGCTCGACTTCCGTGTGGCTCCCGCAGGGGCAGGAGTACAGGAGGATCAAGCGGTCGTGGTATCCGCCCCAGGGGTCGGATACCGGCCTGGAGACCTCGCAGATCAGGAAGATGCCGTTGCCGAGGTGGGCGACGGCCATGGGCGGCTGGCCCTCCCCGCCGGACGGGTAGCCGCGCCAGGCTTCCGGGGCCAGGACCTTGGCCAGGGTGTTCCGGAACTGGCGGCCAACGGCGTCGCGGGCCGACATGACGGCCTCGCGCCGCTCGCGGTCCTCGCGCTCCTGGCGCAGCCGCTCGTCCGCAGCGTCCACCGCCGCCTGGTGCTCGGCAGCCAGGGCGAGGAGAACGGCCAGCAGCTCGGCCGGGGTGTCGAGGGTGGTCATGATTGCTTCCCCTCCGGGGAGTTGATGGTCTGGGGCACGTAGGGCCAGCGGCCCTCGATGTGGGCGGTGGGGTCGGTGCGGCGCCGGTAGGCCTGCAGGCTCGCCGCCTGCTGCGCGGCCCGTTCGACCTGCAGGGCGTGCAGGGCGTCCAGCTCCATGGCACCGAGGTGCGGGTAGGTGCGGCCGATGCGCCAGGCCAGGCGTGCGGCGGCGAAAGCGTCGGCGTTCGGGTCGTGCTGCTTGTCGTGCCGGACCTGCCAGTGCGCGCACAGATCCGGGAGCTGGCGGGAGCCGCGGCGGTAGGGCTGGACCTGCTTGTCGAGGACCAGCGGGTCGATGACCGGCGCCAACTCCCGCGACAGAAGCCGGTCCGGGAGCGTTGGCAAGTCATACCGGCGGCACTCGCGGTCCAGCAGGGTCAGGTCGAAGCGGGCATTGAAGACGACCAGCGGCCATCCCCCGTCCATCTGCAGCCCGAGCCAGTCGGTGATCTCACCGAGGACGGTGGCCGGGTCCCGGCCGTCGGCGCGGGCCTGGTCGGTGGTGATGCCGTGCACGGCCGTCGCCGCCTGCGGGATCTCCACGCCGGGGTTCACGAGCCACGTCGCGATCTCGGGTTCCCGCCCGGCGCCGACGAGGGCGACGCAGGCCGCGACGATGCGGTCCGTCGCCCAGTCGGTGCCGGTGGTCTCGGTGTCGAAAGCGATCAGACGGCCGTCCGGCCACGAGGTGGTGGTCACCGGATGCCTCCGTCCGCGCGCCGGGGGAAGCAGGTGTGGGTGCGGACGGCGCGGCGGGCAGCGTGCTTGTTGCGGAAGGAGCGGTGCCAGCCGCACACCCGGCAGCGGGGCAGGGCACTCATCCGACCCGCCTCCCCACGACCGGGGCGCCGGCCGGGCCGAGCACGGCCAGGGCCTGGTCGGTGAGCTGCGGGGCGAACTCCGGCAGCACGCCGAGCTCGTCGAGCGCGTCCACCAGGACCGCCTCCGGGTACGGGTCCCCGCCCCAGGACGCGGTCACCACCGCGACGGCGGCGGCCAGGAGCACCGCGTACTTCCGCTGCACGGCGGCGAGTTCGCGGCGAAGCCGCGCGTTCTGACGCGGGACCGAGACGCGCACCGGCCCCGGGGGGCATTTCTTCGGATAGGACATGAGAGGGATCAACCTCCTCTGTCGGAGGGGCTGTCGGGCCCGCGCAGGCAGCACGCAGCCACGGCAGGCCGGCCAGGCCCGACAGCCAAGGAACGGAAAGGAACGGGTGGGTCAGCGGCCGTGGCGGCGCCCGGACTGCCCCTCGCTGAGCAGCGACCGCAGCACCACGGCGACGACGGCGATGGCGAGCGCGGTCACAGCGGCCGAAATCGCGACCACGGCGACGGACAGCACCAGCGCCACGAGGACGACGCCGACGCCCAGGGCGCCGGCCGCCCCGACCGCGAGGGCCGTGCCCGGCGACCACCGCACCGCACCGCGCTCGGCGGAGCCGGAGCGGTCGCAGTGGCACGCCGCGCAGTGGTGGCCGGCCGAACGCTGGACGGGGGCCGGGGGCGGGAAGAGCTGCCGCCCGTAGGCGTCGAAGACCGGCGTGACCTGCGGCTCGTGCGGAGTCGGGGTGCTCATGCCGCGAGCTCCTTCCTCCGCAGGGCCCGGCGCTCCTCGGCGGTCAGCCCGCCGAAGATCCCGAACCTCTCCCCGTTGGCCATCGCCCGCTCCAGGCAGAGCTCGACCACCTGGCACCGCCCGCAGACCTGCTTGGCGGAGTCCACGAACCCCGGGAGGGCCTCGAAGAAGATCTCCGGGTCCTCACCACGGCAGGCCGCCAGGTCCAGCCACGACAGATCATCACGCGACCCGGAGGACACGACGGAGACCGGGTACGACTGCACCGCCACCAGCAACGCCCGTCGCATGCCGCGCAGGTTGTGGGAACGAAGCGAGGCCATCTCAACGCCACCGCGTCTCGACATAGACCGGGTCGGTGATCAGCCTCGTGGACGCGAACGCCGTCACGTTCAGCTCCCCCAGACGCCCGCGCGCCTGGAAGTACCAGTTGTCGATGCCCAACGGCTGGAACTCCGGCTCGGCGCCGAGCATCTGGCCCAGCCGGGCCACGGCCGGGAACGCCTCGCCGGAGGGCAAGTACGCGAACTGCAAGGTGAAGCCGTGGACATCCACCGTCACCGACGGCGCCGGCAGACCGGGAAGCGACTCCAGGAACTCCGCCACCTTCCGCAGGACCGCCGCGAGCCGCCAGGCCGGCGGCACGGGCTCGGACTCGCGAATGGGCAGGGGCGTACGCTGGTTGTGCATCAGTGCTCCTTTGCCAGGACTGATGTGGGGAGCCCCGCCGGGGGCCGGATGGTGTGACCGCACCTCCGGGACCGATACGGCGGGGTTTTCTCATGCCTCCCAGCGAGCGAGACATGTATTACATGTATCTCACTGTGGATGCGACGGACGTGGCCGTCAAGCCCTTCGCCGGTATCAACTCCGCAGAGTTGCCGTCTGCTTGGGCACGAGCATCGCCTGCGGGATCGAGACAAGTTACCGATGCGATGGACGAGTTGGAGGACATCTCAGTACCGTTCAAGTCGTCCCAGGACGTCCCCCGCTGAGGGAGCGTGGCATGGCGAACGAACGGCTCCGCAGCGCCATCGTGGCCAGCGACATGACCATGGATCAGGTAGCTGCACGCATCGGTGTCGATCCCAAGACGGTCGAGCGTTGGATCAACGACGAGAAGAGGAAGCCCTATAGGCGGTCGCAGTACGCCCTGGCGAACCTGCTCCGGAGGGACGTCTCATACCTCTGGCCCGAAGAGCGGACGGCGGGCGAGGTACGCGCAGCCGGCCAGGCGGAGCTGGTACGGCTCTACCCTCACCGTGCGGTCGCACCAAGGGAGTTCTGGCCCGACCTCTACGCGAAGGCCACCCGCGCCTTTGACGTCCTGGTGTATTCGGGCTTCTGGCTGAGCGAGGACCCCGCGTTCTTCAAGGTGGTGAAGGAGAAGTCGGCCGACGGCGTCCCCGTCCGCTTCATGCTCGGCGATCCCGGCTGTCTCGCGGTGGCCCAGCGCGGGGAGGACGAGGGCATCGGCACCGGCATGGCGGGCAAGATTCGCAACGCGTTGGTGAACTACGCGGGGCTGTTCGGGTTGCCGGGCGTCGAGTTCCGCCTGCACTCCACGACGCTGTACAACTCGCTCTACCGGGCCGACGACGAGATGCTGGCCAACGGGCACATCTACGGCGTGGGTGCCTACCTCGCCCCGGTGCTCCACCTGACCCGGGTGCCGGGCGGCGAACTCTTCGACTCGTACGCTGAGAGCATCGAACGTGTTTGGCAGGGGGCCCGCACGATCAACAGCCCCCACGAGCTGGGAGCGGCGGCATGAGTCGGACCGACTATTTCCACGACCCCGAGGCGCCGGCGGCCAACTCCGTCGTCCCGTCGGTCACCGCGGTCGTACGGAACGAGGCCGGGGACATCCTGCTGATCCACAAGACCGACAATGACCTTTGGGCCTTGCCCGGCGGCGGCCACGAGATCGGCGAGTCCATCGCGGACACGGTGGTGCGCGAGGTCGAGGAGGAGACCGGCATCCGCGTCGAGGTCCTGGACGTGAGCGGCCTCTACACCGACCCCGGCCACGTCATGGCCTACGACGACGGCGAGGTCCG
Organism: Streptomyces sp. AV19; assembly: GCF_015999245.1. GTDB lineage: Bacteria > Actinomycetota > Actinomycetes > Streptomycetales > Streptomycetaceae > Streptomyces. The sequence continues at coordinate 90,498 of NZ_JAEAMR010000006.1, forward strand.
CCAGCAGTTCTCGATCTGCTTCCGCGCCCGCCCGGTCGGCGGAGAGCTGCGGACGAGCAGCGAATCCAAGGAAGTTCGCTGGGTTCCGCCGACGGACCTGGACGGCTTGGACATCCACCGGTCCATGCGCCTCCGCATCGAGCACGGCCTCGACGGCCGGCAGGAGCAGCCCTACATCGGCTGAGGCACACCGACGGCGGCAAGCCTGCGGCTGACGCGCTCGCTCGCCGCGAGGATCTCCGGCTCGGCCCGTCGGATGAAGCGCCCGACGACGCTGTCCGCACCGTACCGGCCGACGATCTCGGCGACGCGGTCGGTCGGGTTGGTCGGATCGCCGTCGGGTGTGGTGGTCATATCGCAGTACAGCAAGGCGTCCACCAGGTGCGGCTGCTCCAACGCGAACTCATCCTCAATCTGCTCCCGTAGCCCGCGCTCCTCGGCCTCCAGAAGCGCGCATGTGTGGTGAGCGACGAGCCGGACGACGCGCTCGTCGGCATGCTCAACGCCGCGCAGGAACCGGGCACCGTCGAGGGGATGAAAGCCGGTATCCCGGAGTCGCGGCGAGTACCCGATGTCGTGGAGCACGGCGGCCGCTTCGAGCAGCTCGGCGTCGTCGCCCAGGACCGGGGCCAGCCCCCGGGCCCGCGCCTGGACGCCGCAGGAGTGCGCCCACCGCCGCGGAAGCGGCTCGGCCAGCAGGGACTCGGCAAGTTCGTGCGCCCAAGCGATGAGTTCCATGTGCAGGGACCCTACGGGGTGCCGGCCTCGGGCGGGAGGGCCTTCACGATCCGCCCTTTCCCGTGTACGGCCTCTAGGAGACCTTCACCCTCAAGCTGCGCCAGGGCCCGCCGGACTGTCGTCCGCGAGATGTCATAACGCCCGCACAACGCAGCCTCCGAGTAGAACGCGTCCCCGACGGCGAAGCCTTCACCCACAAGGAGGGACCGCACCCGGTCCACCAACGGCGACGGAGTGTCCCCACCGGTCCGCACTCGCCAACCAACGCCCGGCACGGCCTCGACCAGTCCCTGAGCAGCCAAAGCCCGGAGCGCCCGCCGGACAGTCGTCCGAGCGACCCCGTACTCGCGCATCAGCGCCGCTTCCGAAGGAAGCACGGACTGGTCAGGCTCCTCGGTCAGCCGGAGCCGCAGTGCATCGGCGATCCGTGTGTAGGTACCGCGCTGGCTTCGTTCGGGCACAGGACTCCCCTCGTCGGATGTCCCGGCAAGCGTATGAGACCCCGTTCCGGCCCAAGAGCCCGATTCGGCCAGGAGCGCACTCGCCAATGCGCGAAATGCACCCTTGTGAACGCACCTGCCCTCCTTCACGGTCATGCCAGGACTGCACTTCAGCAGCCGTAGAGGGGGAGGTAGACGTTCATGAGGGGACCAAACCCGGACTCAGCGTGGGCACGCCGTGTCTTCGGCGAGCTGGTCGACCCACTGGCCCAGGCCATACCAGAGTGCCTGGTACGTGCACACGAGCGGGCCAGGGAGGGCCACCAAGGCGTTCACACGCAGACCTTGGAAGCGTATGGCCACGGCCTGTACGCCGTGCAGTACGAGGAGCTGCTCGCCGGCCTGCAGGACTTACCCACCGCTCAGCCTGTGCGGTTGGGGTCTCGGACCGTGATGATGGTCGGCGATCACATGCTCTATCCCCTCCGCTACGCGAAGACCGACGTCCCCGTCACAGAAGCCCGGCTACGCCGGGCCACCGGCCTACGGGCAGACCTCATCCGGCACTAAACGGTCCCGAGCCGCTGCAAGGAGAGCTGGATCTTGAGTGGGATGAAGTGCCGGAACCAGAGGTCCACCGTAATCTCACCCGGCTCCCTCCGGGCACCAGGTTGATCCTCCTCGCGTACGCGTGCTCCATGGAACGCGGTGTGATCCGTCTGGAGTGGGGGGAGGCAGAGCTCCGGAGCGAGGACAGGTACTTGGTCTGGCACCACCACGAGCCGCTCCCGCTGGGCCATCAACGAGGCAGCGGGTGACGGAAACCAGCTCCTCCGCAGAGCAAGATCCGGGCCATTCGCGGACCACTGCTCCAGGTCACCGGCGGCACAGCGTGCTCCGCGCAGGTCAGCCCAGCAAGGCGCCTTGAACTCCAAGCAGACGAAGAAGCTGCTGGTAGCCGGCCAGGGTGTCATCGATCCGGAGCTTGGCCGCCAGCTTCCCGCTGTCGTCCGCCAGGGCCACGTCGTGGTGCCCTTCCGCCCAGTCGATCCCGCAGTAGATGGTCAACTGCCCCCCCTTTCCTCTCGTCTGCGCTGTTCAGGAGCCCAAGCGGGCCACGCGGCGCTCCAATACCGGGGCTCTCCCCACGCATCCGCAGGCCTGGCCCTCCCTCTCACTGGCCGTTCGTGGCACCAGCGCACCGCGCGGGCCTCGGTCCGTCTTGAGGCGTCTGGCGCCGAAAGCTTCGAGAGGTCACCGTGCAGCGGGCTCGCATCACAAGCACCAACGAGAACGCACCCGTTCGGGTGATGACAGATCCGAGGGCACCGGGAGGCGCCGGTCCCTACAAGGGGCTTCACGAGCCGGAAGTAGTCGAAGCGTCCACCCGGCACCCACGGACCCACCACACCCGAGCGAGGGCAGCAGCCGCAGACCACCGAGAGGTGCCAGTCCATGCTTGAGGCCTCGCTGAGCCGGAAGGATACGAAGCATCCACCGAAGTCCCACGGCCACTGCGCTCGATCGAACAGCCGGCCTTCCGAGGAGGCCTTCTCAGGGCTTCCAGTTCGGGCTGACACCCCGTATTGGAAGGATACGGAACCAACAGGGCCCCTCGGACGCCGGTGTGATGAGTGGAATCACCACGCCAACGACGAGGGGCCCTGCCGCGTCACCGACCGGCTGACCTACCTGTTCATCCCCACAGCACAGGATGAAGACGTTCACTGACCACGGGCACCCGGCGGTCCCCAGGGACGGTCACGGCAGAGGAGCGACGTTGTCCAACAGGTGCCGTAAGGAGTCGTATCTCTATCGATCACGAGGACAGTCGTTTCGAACAGGGCGCCGGGTCGGGTGATTTTGGTCGGGTGGGTGCATGAAGGCAGGGCCTCCGGTGCAGCACGAGGGTTACTTAAGCCAACTCATGTGCCTGGAGGTCCTGTTGGTGCTGTGGTGCGCGGTTTCGTCCTTCGGGTTCGACTCGGCGCCGTCGGCGAGCGACTGCCTCGCGCACCGGTTCGGGAACCTGGCCGATCAGCCGGAGAGGGGTCGGAGTACCCGTCGGACACGACGGCCGCGCAGTAGGCGTGGTCCGTGACGCGCTGCCGGCGCCAGCCTGGTTGGAGGTGCCTGGCGACGCCTACCCGCACCTTGAATCGTACATATTTCCTCACTTGCCCCAGCATGGGTGAATGGGTGGATGCCGAACCGCACGCGGGGGATTCTGCCCTTGAGAGATCTGCGATCACGCACATTCCGGTTCAGTAGCCTGGGAGTTGGCCAATGCCTCATGTCCGTCGCGCCTCCGCTGTCGCAGGAGCAAGCATCCTCCTCACTTTTGGGGGAACTGTGCTGGCTGCACCCGCGCAGGCCCAGGACGGGTTCATCGGCGGAGTGCTGGGGCAGGGAGTCTCGACCTTTCTCGATGGGGTCAACTACGGGCTCACGGGATCGGAGCCGCAGGAGGCCACAGGCAACGGGCTCGTCGGCGGAGCGCTGGGGCAGGGGGTTTCGACCCTTCTCACTGGGGTCAACTCCGGGCTCTGAGGGATCGGTGGTGCAGGGCACAGGTTGGAGTAGCGGTAGTTCGTTGAGAAGCCGTATTCCTGTCGATCACGAGGGCGGCTCTGATCGAACAGGGCCCTTTGCCGAGTGATCTCGGCCGGGTGGGTGCATGAGAACGAGCCCTTTGACCGTCGTCCGAGGTCAGCCCTCGCGGCGGACCGCCCGGTCCCACACGAACGCCGCGCACCCAAGGGACCACACCACACCCATCCCGATACTGATCAGGAGGGGCAGGCGCGTGAGGTCGAAGACCCACGCGAGGACATCCAGTACGGCCCAGGTGACGAGCACGGCGAGGAAGCTGCTGCCCGCCGCCCGCAGGCGGCTTCCGGTGTCACTCATGGCCGCACCGGGCGCGTTCCCTGTGCCACTGGCGCCAGTCAGCCCAGAGCAGACCGGACCAGAAGACGGCCGCGCAGACGTTGACGACACGGTTGCCCGGAGGCGGCAGCGGGTCCCGTCCGGAGCCGGTGAGCCAGCCGATGACCTCCCCCGCGAGCCAGCCGCCGAAGACGAACGCCAGGATCATGACCACCCTGTGGAGCCAGCAACGCCACCGCGAGGCGACGGGCTCGGTGCGGGTCTCGCTCATGCCCCAGACCGTAGGCCGGACAAGGGCCCGAACCCGCTCAGGGCGTGTCCGAGGGTTCCCGGGTGAGGAAGGCACTGGCCAGGCTGTCCTTGAAGCGGACGTACGGCGCAATGGCGACGGCACGCTGGTGCCGCATCGCCCGCAGCACGGAGACCGCGTTGTCCGTGGTCGCCGGCGGCTGGACCAGAGAACGTGCGCTGCCCACCACGGGCTCGACGAGGCAGACATGGCGTTCCGCCTCGACCAGGTCGGATTCGAGGAGGGCCTCCCGCGCGAAGGCGAGCTCCGGTGCGCGCAGGGCCAGCGTCTCGACAGGCTCGGGCAGCGCGGCGATCAGTTCACCGACGGCATCCCGGTACGCGCGGTACTCCACGTGCATGGCGCCGCTCAGCGGGACCGGGACTACGGTCGGGACCATCGTGGGACGTACGGCGGTCGCGTAGTGGTCGGCAGGCAGCGCGGACGCGTGCGCACGGGCGGCGGGAAAACCCTGCACGTACACGGTCGCCCGGTGGAGCAGCGCGGTGGACTGGGGCCACTGTCCCTCGCGCAGTCGCCGTACTGCCTCACGCAGGGCGAACGTTGCGTAGACATTGAACAGGACGTGGATGTGATGACCGGTGATCCAGCGGGCCAGCCACATGTCCTCCGGCCGCCGGATCCCGTCCACCGGGTCCTCTCCCGGCCCGGTCCCGGGCTCCGCTGCGGCATTCGTGGCCTCCTCCGGGAACGTTTCCTGCCCCAGGAGGTCCAGCGCCACCTGGCGCATCGCGGCGGTCTCACGGGCGATGTCGCTGCCGGCCAGCGGGGCGTCGCACAAGTCCACAAGCCCTCGGTGAATCACCCCGGCCGCCTGGTGAGCCGCCTGCCCGGCCCCGAGTTCCGCAGTGCGCACCCGGAAGTAGCTCTGAACGGCCGACTTGGCGGGAAGCGACTCCGCAGCGGTCACGGTACCGGTGGCGGGAAGAGCGCTGGTCAGAGCATGGGCAGCGCAGGCTGCCGCCCGGAGTGCCGCCGTCCGCGCCTGGACCGTACCGAACGCGGGCACGGCCGTGAGGGCGGAAGCGAGCTTGACGGCCAACGTGCGAGCCATCCCCTGAAGACAGGGCATGCCGTGTGGCCGTAAGGGCTCACAGAACACCGTCACCGGAGGAAGAGCGCCTGAACCACCGTCATCCACCATTGTGTTCGACCTCCCGCCTCTCACCGGACGCCCGGCCGACGGACCCCGTCGGGCCGACGCCGACGGTCCCCTACCCGGCGCGCGAACTGCCAATCAGGCACCACCCGCACGGTACAGCGGTCCGGACGGCGAGTCCGGCCCAAGCCCAAGCCCCGCCGGACCGCACGAGATGGCCGCCGCGCCCTCAACGGAGGTCAGTGCACAGGCGCTCCGCCTTGGCTGACGGGCCCGGGTTCCGTCAGCTCCGGGCAAGACGCGCCCACACCCTGGTGGCCCCTCGGGCTCGCAGAGAATCAACATGCCGATTTGATCTTGCTTTGGGTGGGGTTGGAGTCCAGGAACGTCGCGATGTCGGCGGGTGTGCGGAAGCGAGCTGTGGCGGCGTTGATGCGATGGCCGTGCGCTTCCAGGAGGGGGGCGGACTTCCTGGTTTGCGCGGCTGATGGTCATGGCAGTGACGCCGAAGAGTTGGCCGAGGAGGTCCATGGTGGCGAGCTTGCGCTGGTGGAGCACGGTGGCCAGGATCCGGTCGGCTGGAGCGAGCTTGGCTTTGGCGCCTGTGCCGGGGGCCACCAGCCGTTCGTGACCCCGGCGGGCGCGAAGTGTTCGCTCGCGCTGTAGTTCCAGCTGCGGGATCAGGGTGTCGATCAGCTCGCCGAGCTGTTGGCGGGCCATTCCGGTCAGTTCCGGGTCCTGCAGTGAATCCGGCGTCAGGCGAGGTGGTGTGCTCGCAGGCGCCCGGTCTGCTGGGCTGGCCGGGGCCGTGTTCAGGGGTGATTGGGGGTAAAGGGTGTAGTTCCAGTCACCGTGGAAGCGGTGGCGTGTGATCGGCAAGGCGGCGATGACCTGGTCGCTGATATGGATGCCGGTGGGGTACTGGCTGGTGTCGAGCTCGGCGTGCAGCGGTCAAGCCAGTGCGGGTGGTGGTTGCGGCGATGCTCTGGACGATGACTTCATGGCTGGTCAGGGGCCTGCCGCGCCAGGCGGACGGGCACGATCCCTGCCCAGTAGTCGAGTTCGGCGTCCTTGTCGTCGGATTGGTCACCGACACGGGATTTGGCCGTCACCGTGGCAGGGGCGCCGAGTCCGACGCTGACCACCTGGACGCCGGCCAACTCTTTTTGATTGGGCCTGCGAGTGTCGTGCCAGCGGCCCGGTATGACGTGGTCGACCAGGACTTCGAAGGCATGACAACGCTCTTCGGGCGGGACCAGCCGTGCCGTGCTGTCGACGACGACGGAACGGAAGTCGACGCCGGTGCTGGTCGTGGCGCGCCCTCCGTCCAGGACTACCCCGAGCGCGTTCGTGCGGTCAGCGGGCCAAGAGCGGTATGTACCAGCGAGTTCGATGTAACACCTTCGCGGAGGGGCTTCCCGGCCCGGCGAGCACGGTGAGAGGCGACGCGACAGGCAGGCCGGCAGAACGAGGCGTCGCGGCGGTGTCCTCGGCCCGGGAGGAAGCGGCGGCCGCAGGCGGGGCAGCGTACGGCGATCGCGTTCGGCCCGTTGAGGATCATGTAGAGGCCGATGGCGGCGCCGTCGCCGTAACGGCACCGGCCGCGTCCGCCTTGGCCGCACAGGCCGGGCCGCAGTAGAGGGCGTCCGAGCGGACAGCCGCCCGGATCGGTTCCCGGCACCGGCGCACTCGACCGGCCATGGCTTCAGCGCCCCGGGCACGGCGCCGGCCCCGTACAGCCGCGGGCCCCGGTCGCCCCCTCCGGGAGAGGGCGACCGGGGCCCGGTCGGGCTCGGGAGCCGGTCAGACTGCCTGGTCGCGCCAGGTGTCGAGAACGGCCTGGACGGCGCTGGAGACCTGGTTCTGCTGAGTGCGGTCGGCCCACAGGTGCGCGTCGTGCTCAGTGAGTGTGACCGTCTCGCCCGTGACGGTGGCGGTGAAGTTGAACTGGCGGGTGGCGCGTCCGCGGCCGGAGCGGTAATCGAAGTGCCCGAGGTAGCGCCCGATGGCGGTGACCGTCAGCCCGGTCTCCTCGGTGACCTCCCGCCGCAGGGCCTCGACGAGGGTCTCGCTGTTGTCGACGCCGCCGGAGGGCAGTTCCCACAGCCCGCCGAGGTAGTCGTCGGCCGGCCGGTGCAGCAGCAAGACCCTGCCGTCGGCGTCGGCGATGACGGCACCGACGACGGTCTTGATGATGCCGTCGCGCTCGGCGGCGCGGGCAAGGTCGTCGAGCAGAGCGGTGTCGGGTGGAGACGGGCTCACAGCAAGTCCTTCGTATGAGAGGCGACTTTGGCGAGGGCCGCGGTGTAGGCGTCGGCGAGGCGGATGTCCTCCTCACGGGTGCCAGACCGGCAGCTTGAAGGTGGTGGCGTGCACGTGCTCGGCCGCCGGGAAGTCGCCGGCGGCGGGGCCCCGGCGGTCAGCGTAGCCAGGCAGCAGGGCCCCGGGGGCCTGGAACAGCGGATGAGTGCCCAGGGGGCAGGTCGAGCCCGGCTGGTCTGTCTCGGTGGCGCCTTCGGCGCGGACGGCGTCGAGGAACCGGTGAAGCGGCAGCCCACCGAGCTCGGCCGGCTCGTACCGCAGCGGCAGCGCGTACCAGGACGGCCGGGCGGAGACCGGCACGTGTGGCACCTGGATGCCCGGCACACCGTCCAGGGCAGCGCACATGCGGGCCGCGATGGCTTGTCGCCTGGCGAGGTAGCCGTCCAGACGGGCGAGCTGGGCGCGGGCGAGCGCGGCCGCGAGGGGGTGGATACGCAGTTTGAGGCCCATGCCGGTCACCGCGAAGCGCGCGAGCGGGTGGTCGGAGGGGATCTCGCGGCGGCACCGCTTGTTGTACTGGCCGTGCAGCAGGAGCCGGTAGTACAGCTCGGTGTCGTCGGTGGCGACGAACCCGCCCTCGCCGGCCGAGAGCGGCTTGGGGCCGTTGAGGCTGAACGCGGAGGCGGTGCCGAACGTGCCGACCATCTGGTGGTTCCAGGTGGCGCCGTGGGCGTGGGAGCCGTCTTCCAGCAGCATCAGCTCGTGCTCGTCGGCGAAGGACACCAGCGCGTCCCTGTCCTCGGGCAGCCCCCACAGGTGCACCGCGACGGCGGCCTTCGTCCGGGCGGTCAGCCGGCGGGCGGTGTCCTCCAGGTCGAGCCGGCCGCGGTCGTCGACGTCGGCGAGAACGGGGTGGGCGCCGAGGTGGAAGAGCGGGGTGGCGGTGGCGTGGAAGGTCAGGGCCGGGACGATGACCTCGTCGCCGGGGCCGATCCCGGCGGCCACGTACATCGAATGCAGCGCGGCCGTTCCCGTGCAGGTGGTCACCACGTGCCGGACCCCGAGGCAGGAGGCGAGCGCGTCCTCCAGGTCCGCGACGACGCCGGAGCGGTCGGGGATCGAGACGGCCGTCTCCAACTGCTCGGCGACCGCGCGCCGGTCGGCGTCCTCGATCGGCGGCCACACGAAGTGCGGGCCCGGTGCCGTCACGACGGGCCGGCCGCCGAGCAGGGCGAGCGGGGAGTCATTCATACGAGGAACTCCTTGGGGTCGGCGGGGCGGTTGGTGGTGGCGGAGGCGTAGGCGGCGGCCAGGAACGCGGCATGCGGCAGGTGCGCGGCCGGGCCGGACGGGTTGGGGGCGGTGCCGTCCAGGACACGGCAGAAGCGGTCGATCTGCACGGCGGGTGAGCAGGGTCGCTGCGGCTCGCGCAGCAGCGACTCGACCACCTGCCCACCGGGGTCGAGGAGGCGGACGGTGCCGCGCTCGACGGTGAGCGTGCCATGCGGACCGGTGATGGCCAGGCGCTCGCTCTTGGGACCGGCGGAGCGGGAGACCAGCAGCGAGCCGTACAGGCCGCGGTCGTAGGCGAGGTGGACCAGGGCGGTGTCCTCCGCGTCGTACTCGGCGCCCGACGCCGCGGCGGTCGAGGTGTCCGCGAGGACGCGGTCGGGCAGCCCGAGATACCAAAGGAGCAGGTCGATCAGGTGATAGCCCATGTCCGCCAGGCACCCGCCACCGGCGAGCTTCGCGCGGCCACGCCACCCGGCGGCCGGGTCCGGGCAGTGGAAGGTATACCGGCCCTCGACCAGATACGGGGCGCCGATCCGTTCCAGCAGTTGGAGACCGACGGCGTAGACGGGGTGGAAGCGGCGCTGGACGGTGACCATCAGCTCGATCCCGCTCTTGTCGCACAGCCCGGCCAGCTCGGCCGCCTCATGGGGGTCGGTGGCGAACGGCTTCTCCTTGAGCACGTGCACTCCAGCCTCGGCGCACGCGGCGACGATCTGCTGCCCGGCGTGGTGCGGCACCGCGGCGATGACGAAGTCCGGCCGGACCTCCTGGAGCAGGCGCTCGACGCTGGTGAAGCCGGGCACCTGGTGCGCGTCGGCCGCGGCGGCGACCCGGTCGGCGTCGACGTCGCAGACCCCGGCGAGCTCGGCGAGGTGGCACTGGGCGAGGCCAGGCAGGTGGTCGTTGGTGGCCTGGCCGCCGAGCCCCACCATCGCGGCCCTCTTGGGCACGTTCATCGCTCACATCCCCTCTCGGATGCGCGGCGGCCCGCCGTCCGGGCCCGCCTGCCCTTCGAGGACACCGCGGCCCTGTCGCCGGTGGCAGGGGCGTTGCCGTGGGCCGCAAAGCCGTTTGCATCCCGTGCAAAGCCCCTGTTGGGGCCCGGCGCGTGCGAGTACGGTGTGCGGCGGCGCACTCCCGGCGAGCGGGGGACGGGTATGGACGCGGTCAGATCACAGTCGGCACCGGCGGTGGACGGCAGCCCCGGGGAACTGGTCCGGCAAGCGCGCAAGAAGCAGAGCCTGACCCTGGCCCGGCTCGGAGAGCTGACCGGCTACTCCGCGGCCCAGGTCTCCCGATACGAGCGCGGCGTCTCACCACTGACCGACGTCACCGTGCTGCGGCGCTTCGCCGACGCCCTGGGCATCCCGTCGCAGGCCCTGGGTCTGGCCGCCCCGCCCGAGGTCCGCCACGGGCGGATGATCGGGCCAACCGCCGCCTACCCGCGGCTGCCACGTCCTAGGGTGGCGGAGACGGCTCGTCGAGGAGACGGGGAGGACCCGGTGCGGCGCAGGAAGTTGCTCGCGAATCTCGCGGTCACGGCCGCCGCAGCCGTCGGCGCCCCCCTCCTGCCCACGGGCAAGGCCCCTGGCGAGGATGCCGCCGTTGGGGAGGTCCTGGTCGCGCGGGTGCGGGACGCCGTGCTCGGCCTGCACGCGGATATCGCCGTGCCGCCGACTGCGGTCCTGCGCACCGACCTGGCCCGCGCCTTCACCGACTTCCACGCCTGCGCTTACGGGAGCCTGTCCGTACGGCTGCCCCGGCTGATCTGCGCGGCCCACGCCCGGGCCGCCGGTGAGGGCGCCGAGGAAGACGGGCTGCTGGCCCACAGCTATCTGCTGGCCACGCGTATGCTGATCAAGCTGGACGAGCAGCAGCTCGGCTGGATGGCCGCCGACCGCGCCCGCCAGGCAGCCGAAGCCGCCGACGAGCCCCTGCTGGTCGCGGAGGCCGCGCGGCAGCTCGCGGTTCTGGCCCGTAAGGCCGACTGGCACGAGCAGGCACTGTCCATCGCCCTGGCGGCCGCCGACCACCCCGCCCTCCGCGGCGGGGAGCCGGCACTGGCGGCCCAGCGGGGTCTGCTGATCCAGTCCGCCGCCTACACCGCCGCCCGCGCCGGCGACGCGGCAGGGATGCGGGAGCTGACCGGCGAGGCTGCCGCCGTCGCCCGGGAGCTCGGCCCGGCCGCCGTGCTGCGGGACCACGGCGGCGGGTTCAGCCCCACCACCGTCCAGCTCCATTTGGTCTCCGCCGAGAACTCCGTCGGCGACCCCTCCGCCGCACTCGCGGCGGCCAAGGCGGTGGCGCCCGGGAGCCTGCCGAGCACCGAGCGCCGGGCTCGCTACTACACCGACGTCGCCACCGCCTTCGCCCGGTGGAACCACCGGGACGACTGCATCCGCGCACTCCTGGCCGCTGAGCACCACGCTCCCGAGGAAACCCACGCTCGCCCGGCGGTGAAGTCGCTGGTCTCCGGACTGCTGGTCTCCGGGCGCACGACCACCGAGCTACGCGGGCTGGCCGCCCGTGTTGGTGTCCTCGCCTGACGGCTCGCTCGCCGTGCAGGACGGGCCATCATCGCCTACGGGCGGAACGGGCCCGTCTCCTCCGGCGTGCCCGCGCCCAGCAACTGGCTGCCGCCCTTCATCCGGTGCAGGCCGGGGATCACCGCGGACGACCTCCTCGGTGGCGACGGTGGGGCGTCCGCCGACCCGGCCGCGGGCGCGGGCGGCGGCCAGGCCCTCGTTGGTGCCGATGACGATCAGCTCGCGGATGAACTCCGCCAGGGCGGCGAAGACGTGGAAGACGAGCCGACCGCCGGGCGTGGTGGTGTCCAGGTTCTCGTGCAGCGAGGTGAAGCCGATGCCGCGCTCGCGGAGCTCGCCGACCACGTTGATCAGGTCCTGGGGCTGCGGCCGCGCTCGGCCACCGGGCCTTCCTTGACCGGGTAGCCATTGGGCGCCGCTCGGTGACCCGGGTCTGGGTCAGCCGCAGCGCGGCGGCCACCAGCCGGGCCGGATGGACGCTCTCCGGTGCCACCACCGGGGCGCCGGCGACAGCCGAACCGGGCGGGGCGTCACCAGGGAAGCCGACCACACCCGCACCGAGCAGCTTCAAGATCTCCTCGGTGCACCGCTTCGGCCGAGCGACGCCCCTCTCGTCCAGCGGCAGCGCGTCGAAAGTGTCGCGCTCGAACGCGCTCATCGTGTACGGCGTGAAGTGCCGCACCACGGTCACCGGCGGGCCGAACCCCCGCACGCAGACCCGCACCAGGCTCTCTGCCGCGTTGATCAGCCCGGCGCCCAGCTCCAGATCGGTGGCGACCACCAGGTGCCCGCCGTCCTTCGTCGGCCACACGCGCAGCCGCACATGGATGCGGTATCCGTTGATATCCGGGAACGACCACAGATGGTCATCGCGTATCGGCGTCAATCGTGTGGGGATGGGGAGTTCGGGCACTGGCCGTCCTCTCGTCGCAGGCACGCAGACGAGCACGCCAACCGGCAGCACGGACACACCACGGCCGAGCGCCAAAGACCGGCCAGATGAGCTCACTCCCAGCCTCAGCAACCCCTGGGGATGTCACGCTGAGCTACTTGTCACTTGGTTCGCCGCTCGTGAACGCCACCCTGGTGGGGACGCGACACGCGCAATGGACCACACGAACGCCGTTTCCGCCGACTTCGTCATGGAGCGTCCCGTTCGGGTGAGGAAGCAACCGATCCCGGGACACGGCGAGGAGCCCCGGCTACGGTCGAGCGGTCGGATGCGCCGTGATGCCGGGGGCGGGCATGGAGCTGAAACGCTGGCTGGAACGCGGAGTCGACGCTTTCGAGGCGTGGGCGGATTCGTACGAGGAGTACGCGGCCCATCCGTCCATGGCGGTCGACGAGGACGCCTGCGCCGCCGCGTTCGACGAGCTGACCGCCCGGCTGCACGGCAGCTACCCCTTCTTCCACCCGTGTTACGCGGGGCAGATGCTCAAGCCGCCGCATCCCGCCGCCGTCGCCGGATACCTCGCCGCGATGCTCGTGAACTCCAACAACCACGCCTTGGACGGGGGCCCCGCCACCTCCGTGATGGAGGAGGAGGCGGTGTGCCAACTCGCCGCCATGGTCGGCCTGGAGGGCCATCTGGGGCACCTCACCAGCAGCGGCACGACGGCCAACCTGGAGGCGCTGTTCGTCGCCCGGGAGAGCCGTCCCGGCCGTTCCGTCGCCGTCAGCGCCGAAGGCCACTACACCCACGCCCGGATGTGCCACCTCTTGGGCGTCCGAGTGCACCGCGTACCGGTGGACGACCGGGGGCGCATGGCCGTCTCCGCGCTGGAGACCCTGCTGGCCACGGGTGACGTGGGAACGGTGGTCGCCACCACCGGGACCACCGCGCTGGGCGCCGTCGACCCCGTGCACGACATCGTCCCCCTGGCGCGGCGCCACGGCGCCCGCGTCCACGTGGACGCCGCGTACGGCGGCTTCTTCACGCTCCTCGCCGACGACCCGCTCATGGACGATGCCACGGGCCGGGCGCTGCGGGCCGTCGCGGACTGCGACTCCGTGGTGATCGACCCGCACAAGCACGGCCTCCAACCCTACGGCTGCGGCGCGGTGTTGTTCGCCGATCCCGGCACGGCCCGGTTCCACCGGCACGACTCCCCCTACACCTACTTCACCTCGGACCGGCCGCACCTGGGCGAGATCAGCCTCGAATGCTCCCGCTCCGGAGCGGCCGCGGCCGCCCTGTGGCTGACCCTGCGGCTCCTGCCGCTCACCCGGCGGGGCCTGGGCGGCGTGCTCGCCGCCGGGCGCCGGGCCGCCCTGCGCTGGACCGAACTGATCGGCGGCTCCGCCCTGTTGGGGCTCTACCAGCCCCCCGAGCTCGACATCGTGACGTACTGGCCGCGCACGGAGCCCGCCGCCCTGTCCCGCATCGACGCGGCGTCCCAGGAGGTCATGCGGCGGGGGATGGAGGACGCGAAGAACCCGGTCTTCCTCAGCGTCGCCCGCGTCGGCGCCGACGCGTTCACCGGCCGCCACCCCTCCGTCGTCGCGGACGTCGGCCACACCCGCATCCTGCGCAGCGTCCTGATGAAACCGGAGAGCGAACCGTACGTGGACCGCCTGCACCACCGCGTGGAGGAGCTCGCGGAGGCGGCCCGGTGACCGTCCACGAGGCCGCGTACGACCGGTACTTCGGCCTGCTCAAGTCACCGGGGCGGCTCCGCACCGCGCCCGTGGTCGCGGCCGTGATCGGCGACCTGCCGCGCACGGGCCTCACCGAGGACGAGCGCACCGTCCTCGCCGAAGGGATGCACCTCGCCTCCCGCGTCGTCGCCGCCGCGCACCCCCGCGCGCCGTTCGACGCGGAGCCCGTCGACGGCCTCCCGGGCCCGCTGCGCCGCTGGAAGCTCGGCCACCAGGTGTTCCATCTGCTGCTCACGGCCATGAACTCCGGCCTGGACGACGCCCTGGCCGCCGCGCGGACCGCCGCGTGGCCGTCGCTGCTCCACGACATGGAGCAGCTGCGCCTGTTGTACGACGCCGCCACCGCGGCCATGGAGTACGCCGCGGATTTCCCCGCCGTCGCCTACCGGGACGGGGTCCGCCCCACCATGACGCCTCCCCATGTGCCTCCGGGGTTCTCCGGGGCATTCAACCGGGACCATCGCGTCATGGTCCGTCGCCTGCGCGGCCTCGAACGCGCCATGCGGACCCTGCCCCCGGACGTCCCGGCCCTCGCGGCCGTCCACCGGGGAGCGGCCGCCCTGCAAGGTGCCCAGTGCCGCAACCGCCGTCATCATGCGCGGATCTGCCGGCGGTGCGTGCCGGGCGGCGCGTCGCTGCTGCGACTCCACTTCGCCCGGGAGGATCCGGCGTGCGACACCGGCTGAGCGACCATCTGGACGATGTCACCACCCCGGCCGTCGACGAGATCGACGGCATCGACGCCCGGACGGGCCTGCGGCTCCTGGACGAGTTGCTCGACGAGGCCGTGTGGCTGGACCACTGCGCGTTCGTCAGCGCGTCGTTCGGCCCGGCACCGCCCTGGCTCCGCCATGAACCGGTCTCCGCCTGGCACCCCGTGCCCGCGCCAACTCCCCGCGCACGGCCGGGCGTTCCGGGCCCGCGCCGCGTCTGCGTCTCGTTCGCGCCCGAGCACGGCACGAACGTCCACGACTGGGCCCGTGCGCACGGCTATCTGCTGCTCGCCCCGGAGCCCGGGGTCACCGCCCGGGCCGCGGACAAGATCCGTGTGCTGGAGCTGTTCTCGGCGGCGGGCGTGCCCGCCCCGTCCTTTGTGCTCGTCCCGGCGGCCGGGCGGGCACCGGCGCGGGCGTACTGGGACGACCGGTGGCCCGGGGCGGTGGTCCAGCGCCGGGAGAACAATCTCATCGGCCGGGGCACTGTATCCGTCAACTCCCCCGCCGAACTGGACCGTTGCCTGTCCGCCTGGCCGGACGAGCCCCTGCGGCTGAGCCGTCGGGCCTCCGGGATCTCCCTGACCGTCAGCGCGTGCGCCGGGCCGGACAGGACCGTCGTCTCGGCCGTCTCCCACCAGCTGGTGGGACTGCCGGAGCTCGCCGCCTCCTGGGGACAGCACTGCGGCAACCGGCTCGTGCACCCCGGCGACCTTCCCGAGGGGCTGTACGCGCAGGCGCGCGACGCGGCCCGCCGCGTGGGCGAGGTGCTGCGCGCCCACGGTTTCCGGGGCGTTTTCGGCCTGGACCTCGTCGAGGACGGCGGACGGCTCCTCGCCATCGAGGTCAACCCCCGCTTCCAGACGGTCGTCTCACTCGTCCAGGCCGCCGAGCGCGCCGCGGGACTGCTGCCGTCCCTGGGGCTGCACATCCTCTCCTTCCTCCTGCCCGCGCTGCCCCCGTCCGCGTCACGGGCGCTGCCGCCGGGCCGCCGCCGCCCGAGCCAACTGGTCGTCCACGCCGCCGAGGACACCACGGTGCGCGCTCTCCCGCCGGCCGGGCGCTACCGCCACGACAGCCGGACGGCGACCGGCCCGCTCCCCGCGCCTCCCGACCTCGCCGGGCTCGGCGACGACGAGTCCCTGTGGTGGGTCATCGCCCGCCCGGGCCCGGTCGCCGCCGGCCAGGAGCTCGCCCTGCTCCAGTTCGCGCACCCCGTGGCCGGCCTCGAACCCCGGCCCCGCCTCCCCCTCGGCGCCCGGGTCTGGACCGCCGCCTTCCGCGAACGGACCGCGACCGGGGCCGAGGAGCCGGCTCCGCCCCCGCTCCGCCTGGCCGAGGAACCCATGCGCGAGGCGGGCCGGCACGCGATCGACCTCGTCGTCGCCCGGTTCACGGGCGCGCGCGACCGCCCGCCCCTGCGCGTCCCCCCGCCCGACGCCCTGCGGGCCGCCCTGGACGAACCCCTGCCCGAGGACGGCACCGACGACCTGTGCGCCGTCCTCGACCGCGTCACCCGGGACGCCCTCGGCGAGGCCACCCGTCTCGACCACCCCCGCAGCTTCGCCTTCACCCCCGCCACCGGCAACTTCCCCGCCGTGCTCGCCGACGCCCTCGCCTCGGCCCACCTGTCGGTACCGGGAGCGTGGCTCGTCGGGGCCGGACCCACCCAGCTCGAACTCACCACCCTGGACTGGCTCAAGACGCTCCTCGGACTCCCCGGGGAGACCGGTGGCCTCTTCGTCAGCGGCGGCTCCGTGGCCAACCTCACCGCCCTGGCCGTCGCCCGCGACCACCTGCTCGGCGACGACCGGACCGGTGCCCGCCTCTACTGCTCCGCCCAGGCCCACCCGTCGGTCGCCCGCGCGGCCCACCTCGTCGGCCTCACCCGCGACCAGCTCTCCGTCGTGCCGACCGACGACGCCCTCCGTCTGGACCCGGTGAACCTCGCCCGGCGCATTGCCCACGACCGGGCCGCCGGCCTGCGGCCGTTCGCCGTGGTCGGCACCCTCGGCACCACCGGGACCGGCGCTGTCGATCCCCTCGACGCCCTGGCCGACCTCTGCGCCCGGGAGGGGCTCTGGTTCCATGTCGACGGCGCCCACGGCGCGGCGGCCGCCGCCACCGCGCGGGGCCACGGCCTGCGTCCCGCGCTGCGCCGCGCCGACTCCCTCACCGTCGACCCGCACAAGTGGCTCTTCCAGCCCTACGAGATCGGGTGCGTGCTGCTGCGCCGCCCCGAACTGCTGCGCGCCACCTTCGACTTGACCCGCCACGCCCTGGACAGCGACTACCTCGGCCCCACCGTTCCCCGGGGAGCGGAGGTGAACCTCTCCGACCACGGCCCCCAACAGAGCCGTGGACTGCGCGCGTTGAAGCTGTGGCTGTCACTGAAGACCTTCGGCGCGCGGGCCTTCCGGCAGGCGATCGACCACGGCATGGACCTGGCGGAGCACGCGGCCGCCCTGATCGCGGCCCACCCCGAGCTGAGCCTGGTCACCCCGCCCGGCCTCGCCGTCCTCACCTTCCGCTACCACCCGGCGGACGTGCCGCCCGGCTGGGACGCCGACCGCGCGCAGGAACACATCAGCCGGGCCGTCTGCGCACAGAGCGAGGCCCTGCTGCTCACCACCCGGGTGCACGGCGCCACGGTGCTCCGGATGTGCACCGTCAACCCCACCAGCACCCGGGACGATGTCGCGTACGTCCTCGACCAAGCGGTCTGCCACGGGGCGTCGTTGGCGCGCCCCTGACCCCATCGCGGCAGTCAGGCACAAGGTCAGGGAATCAGCAGCACCGACGGGCCGGTGATCCGCCGCACCCCGCGCTCCATGGCGCACGCCGGGACGTCGAGGGTGAGCTGGACACCGGGCGAGAAGACCGCCCGGCCGGCGAACTTCCCCGACACCACCTTCCCCATGACCAACACCACGGCCTGGCCGACGATTTGCCGCACATTCCCCAGGGGGTAGGTCACCGCGCTCTTCTCGCCGGTGCTCCAGGTGATCTCCTCCACCGTGGTGGCCTCGGAGGTGAAGCAGCCGTTCGTCCCGCCGCCGCTGATCACGGACTTCGCCGAGGTGAGTCCGGGAACGGTGGACGTGCAGCGGTAGGCGCCCTCCCCGCCGATCCGCGTCTTCCGCGGCGCCAGGCTCAACCCGGGCGAGAAGTCAATCGTGTTGCTCCCTGCACAGCTGACCGCCGCCTTCTCCTCGCGCGCGTGTGCCGATGCTCCGGTGGCCCCCGCCACCGTCAGCCCCAGCGCCACGACGACGCTCCCCCACCTCCGCACCCACCCGGCCATCCGACTCACGACTCACCCTCCCCGGTCACCCCCGGCCCACCGCCGACACTGGGATCCTCCCAAACGCCGAGGCCCTCGACCGGCCGATGACACGCGTCCCCGGACCGGTTGGCGCACGGGCGGGCCGGGGAGCGCGCACGCCCCGCCGGCCGCCCCTTGCTGACGTATCGTCAGGTGACCTCAACGCCCATGGTGCACATGCTCGGTGACACAGGTCGTCTCGCTGAACACCGCGACGTTGGGGTTCCCGCAGTTGTTGCTGTGCCCCGTGGCGTTCCAGGAAGCGACATGGGACAGCAGCCCGCCGTCCACGCGCTCGCCGCCCGACCGCTCCCCGTCCCCGTGGATGTGCTTGACCCGGCAGGTCGCCTTCACGCCGACGCTGCCGATGGGCGCTCCGCACTGATCGGCGTGTCCCGTGCTGCTGCTACTGCTCAGCACGGAGAGGACACCGCCCGTGATGTCCTCGCCCCCGCTCGCGGAGGCCGCACCCGCGCCGCCGCACACGGTGATCGCCGACAGTGCCAGCGCAGCCAGGATCCTGGAGCCACGAACCATGCGAACGCCCTCTTCCTCGTGGTGCGTCCCTTCGGACGCGGACCGCCCGGCGCGGTCCGCTTGCACTAACCTCCGAAGATCGGAAAAGACACGCCCGCTCTCCGGCGCCGCTTACGGCGTCATCTCGTACGCCCCCGCCAGCGCCTCGACCCACTCCCACACCCGCGCCGAGCGGGCCGCGTCGACGACCGGGCGGCGTACTGCGCCGAGCGCCCAGGTCTGCTGCTCCTCGGTGGCCGAGTCCTTGCCGTGCAGCTCGACGGCGTGGGCGGAGAAGTCGCGGACGAGCACGGCGAACAGCTCGTCGAGGACGTCCTCCCCGGCCCCGGTCGTCAACGCCGCCTGCTCCAGGATCAGCTGGCCGTGCACGACCAGGGCGAAGAGCTGGCCGACGGCCAGGAGGAGGTCCAGGTCGCGGCTCTGCTCCTCGTCGGGGGCCGCGGTGGTGACGAACTCGCAGAGCGCGTCGGCCTGTTCGCGGAAGCGGGCGACGTTCGGCAGGTGGGCGTACGCGTCGTAGGCGGGCCGCCAGTCGTGGAAGCGCACCGAGCCCAGGCCGCGGGCCGGGCCCTGCTCGAAGAGGAACGTGTCGTCGGCCGCGTCCAGCCGCGTCGGCACGGACGGGTAGTCGGCGGGCGCCAGCAGGTGGTTGCGCAGGAACTTCAGGATGAGCGCGAGGTTGACGTGGACCGTGCCCTCCAGCTTCGGCAGGCCGCGGATCTCGGAGGCGGCCTGGGCGAAGTAGGTGTCCTTCTCGAAGCCCTTGGCCGCGATGACGTCCCACATGAGGTCGATGACCTTCTCGCCCTCGGTCGTCACCTTCATCTTCGTCATGGGGTTGAAGAGCAGGTAACGGCGGTCGTCGGGGCCGGCGGTGCGGAAGTAGTCGACGGCGCGGTCGCTGAAGAGCTTCATGCCGGCGAGCCGGACGTACGCGTCGGTCAACTCGCGGCGCACGTGCGGGAAGGCGGTGACGGGGCGGCCGTAGAGGACGCGGTTGTGCGCGTGGGTGACGGCCTCGTACATCGCGTGCTCGCAGATGCCGATGGAGGCGGTGCACAGGTTGAACTTGCCGACGTTGACGGTGTTCAGCGCGGCGTCGAACGCGGCGCGCCCGGTGTGCAGGACGTCCTCGGGAGCGACCGGGTAGTCCTCCAGCCGGAACTCGCTCACGTACTTCGACGAATCGACCACGTTCTTGACCAGGTGGTACGCCTCGTGGCGGCTGTCGGCGGCGAAGAAGACATAGCCGTCGGGGCCTTCGACGTCGGTGCGGCGGCCGAAGACGGAGACGAGGCCGGCCGCGTTGCCGTTGCCGATGTAGTACTTGGAGCCGGTGGCCCGGAAGCCGCCCTCGCCGTCGGGCTCCAGCAGCATGTCGGTCGAGTAGATGTCGGCGCCGTGGGTCTTCTCGGACAGGCCGAAGGCGAACACCTCACCCTGGTCGAGGAGTTCGGCGGCGCGGGCGCGGGCGGCGGCGTTGCCGCTCTGCCAGACCGGGCCGAGGCCGAGGATGGTGACCTGCCAGGCGTACCAGTAGTCGAGGCCGTAGAAGCCGAATATCTCGTTGAGGGCGGCGATGCGGGCGGTGTCCCACCGCTTGTCCGGGTGGCCGGAGGCATCCGCGGAGGGGGTGAGGAACGTCGCGAACAGGCCCTCCTTCGCGGAGAATTCGAGGAAGTCCGCCAGCCAGGCGCGGGAGCGGTAGTCCTCGATCAGCCTGCGCTTGCCGCGGGTCTCGAACCAGTCGACGGTCGCGCGCAGCAGCCTGCGGGTCTCGGGGTCGAAGTGCGCCGGGTCGTAGGTGCGCGGGTTGAGGAGGAGCGGGTCGGCCATGGAGGGTCGCCTTTCCGGCTGGAAGTCGATGGGTCGGGATGGGGTCAGTGCCCCGGACGCTCACGGATCCGGTGGAGGGTGGCGAGCACGTCGTCGAGCCAGGCGAGCGTCATCCGCTCGTAGGCGATGCCGCCGCGCAGCACGACGTGCTGCAACTCCCGTCCGGCGTCCGGCGTTCCGGGTGCCTCGGGCCCGGTGAAGTCGCGGATCTCCCCCGCGAGGTAGTGCGCGAGGCGCTCGGAGTGCACCGCGCGGTACCGCTCGACCTCGCGCATGAGGGCGGACGGGTCGTCGAAGGCCGCGCCGCGGATCTTCACGGCGAGGTCGTGCCGGACGCTCTCGGGCTCGATCGGCTCGTGCAGCCACGCGGAGAGGACCTTTCGGCCGGCGGCCGCGACCGAGTAGTGCTTCTTGTCCGGCCTGCCCTGCTGCGCCACCTCGCGCGCCGCGACCCAGCCGTCGCCCTCCATCCGCTTGAGGACGCGGTAGATCTGCTGGTGGGTCGCGGTCCAGAAGTAGCCGATGGACCGGTCGAACCGCCGGGCGAGCTCATAGCCGGAGCCCGGCTTCTCCAGCAGGGAGACGAGGATCGCGTGCTCGAGCGCCATGCGTCGGATCCTCTATGCAACTCGTTTCATAGGCAAGGGGGGCCGGGTGGGTGAGACGCGGCTCACCCCACGGATACCGTCCGCCCTCAGGGGCCGGACGGCCCCCGGCGCCCTCCCGACCGGCCCTGGCGACGCCTCCGCGTGCGGGCCGGTCCGGGAAGACGATGCAGGCAGGCCCCGTCCCCCTTCGGAGCCAGTCATGCGGAACGTCACCACGACGCCGGCCATAGGTCTCACAGACGAGGAGCTCCGCGCCCTGGACGCCCACTGGCGCGCCGCGAACTACCTGGCCGTCGGGCAGATCCACCTGATGGCGAACCCGCTGCCGAGGCAGCCGTTGCGCCCCGAGCGCATCAAGCCCCGGCTGCTCGGCCACTACGGGACGGCGGCGCGCCGGGCCTTCTCCGCCGAAGCTCCTTTGGCATGCTTCTGCAGTCGTGAGAACAGGCCACCCATCAGGGCAAGGAGCTCGACGTGCAGGAGCAGGGCCCGGATCGGACGGATTACGGCGCCCGGCGGTCGGCCGACCTGCTCCGTCTGGCCCGTACCGCTCTGAGCGGTGCCACCGCCGTCCTGGCCCGCTCCGCGGCGGGCGGCGAGAAGGGGATGGCCGCCGTCGACAGGGCCCTCGGGGAGCTCTGGGAGACGGCGGAGGATCTCGCCTCGACGGGCCCGGCCGCGGGCGTCGCCCCGGAGGCCGACGTGCGCACCGTCATCACCGGCATGTACGTCGGTGAGGACGTGGGGCGCATGGCCGTGCTGGCGCGCCAGGTGGGTGACATCGCCTGGGCCCGCCGGTCGAAGCCACCGCTTCCCGCGTCCGTCGGGGATCCCCTGCGGGACATGGGTGAAGCCTGTCTGGGCCTGATCGACCGGGCTCACGACTCCGTCGCCTCCCCGGCCCGCGGCGCGGTCACCGATGCCCAGCTGGCGGACGTCGAGGACCGGCAGGAACGCCTGTGCCACACCTTGCTCTCCGGAAGCGCCGCGCTCGGTGTCATGGACGCGGTGGACGTGGCGGTGCTGGGCCGCTGCTACGCCGAGTGCGCCCAGCGCGCCGCCGCCGTGGCCGCGCACGTCGCCCTGCTGCGGAGGACCGCGCCGCGGGGCTGAAGGACGCGCGTCACGGCAGCCCGGCCACCGCCGTCTGACCGAGGATCAGCTGCCACACGTCCGGGTCGCGCACCAGCCTGTCATGGGTCACCAGCATGGCCCGCAGTACGGGATCGTCCGGGTCGGTCCACAGCCCGCCGTCGCGCACGACGTACTCGAGCAGTGCCTGAACGTTGCGGGCGTACGCCGTGGAAGCCGCCCCCGGAATGTCCTCCGCGAGCCGCCCCGCGCCGATCAGCGTCACGCCGGGCCCGACGACGTCCGTGTGGTCCGGGCGTACGCCGTCGACGTTGCCCCCTCCGGGCCCGGCGGTCAGGTCGACGACAACGGATCCCGCCCTCATGTCCGCCAGGTCCCGGGCCGCCACCAGGCGGGGCGGCGGCCGCCCCCGGCGCGGCCGGAGCGTGGTGACGAGCACGTCGACGCCGGCCGGCGAGCCGGCGAGCCGGTCATGGACGCGCACCTCCGCTCCGAGGCGGCGCAGGGTCGCGGCCGCTTCCGCCGCGGCGGGGTCCACGCCGAGGACCAGGGCCCGGGCGGGCTCCGGCGCGGCGTCGGCGGTGCCGTGCAGCGGACGGTCCAGGCGGTCGGCCGCCAGGAGAGCCGCCTTGTAGCCGGCGAGCCGGCCCTGTGAGGCGACGGCGTCCATCGGCCGTGCCAGGACCGAGTCCTGTGGCGCCAGGTCCAGCCCGATCGAGGTCACGCCGCCGTCCGCCCAGTCCCGGACGCGGAACGGGATGCGCAGCGGGTCCAGGAGGGCGATCAGCGTCTGTCTGCGGCGGAGCCCTCGGCCGGCCGGCAGGTTGGGCGGCCGTACGCCCACGAGGACGTCCGAGCGGTCGAGGAGCCGGTCGAGGGTGACCGTGTCGGCGCCGGCCCGCCGGTAGAGGTCGTCGGGCCGCCGGCTCGGTGCCCCGGCGCCCGATTCCACCGCCACGGCCAGGCCCAGGGCCTGCAGGGGCCGGACCGACTCCGGCACGAGCGCCACCCGCCGCTCGCCCGGCACGGTCTCCTTGTACACGCCCACCGTCAGGCCCGTCATCGGCGGCCGACCTCCGTTCGAAGGCGTCCCGCCTCCCAGTATGGATCTCGCTCCGGGTGCGTTGCACCGCGAAACCGTGACGGCCGGGCCATGCTGAAGGACCCGCGTCGGCCGGTGGTGGGCGGCGGAGGAGCGGTGGGCGGCGGAGGAAGGGGCGACATGGCGTCCGGTGTCGGTCAGGGCTGGCAATTCTGGGTCGACCGGGGTGGCACCTTCACCGATATCGTCGCCCGCGGCCCGGACGGGCGGCTGCTGACCCGCAAACTCCTCTCGGAGGACCCGGACCGCTACGACGACGCGGCGGTCGAGGGGATCCGCCGGCTGCTCGGCCTGCGCGAGGAGCAGGAGATCCGGCCCGGTACGGTCGAGGTCGTGCGGATGGGCACGACCGTGGCCACCAACGCCCTGCTGGAGCGCACGGGCGAGCGAACGGTGCTGGTGATCACCGAGGGGTTCCGGGACGCCCTGCGCATCGGCTACCAGAACCGCCCCGGTCTCTTCGACCGGCGGATCGTCCTGCCGGAAGTGCTGTACGAGCGGGTCGTCGAGGTGTCCGAGCGCGTCACGGCCGACGGCGAGGTCCTGGTGCCGCCCGACCTCGACGGCCTGTCCACCGGCCTGCGCCGGGCCTACGACGACGGCATCCGGGCCGTGGCGGTGGTGTGCGTGCACAGTCATCTGCATCCGGCGCACGAGGAGGCGATCGGGAGGCTGGCGGAGCGGATCGGATTCCCGCAGGTCTCGCTGTCGAGCGAGGTCAGCCGCCTGATGAAGCTGGTGCCGCGCGGTGACACGGCCGTGGTCGACGCCTACCTCTCGCCCGTTCTGCGCCGCTACGTCCAGCAGGTGGCGCACCGGCTGCCCGGTGTCCGTCTGATGTTCATGCAGTCCAGCGGGGGTCTCGCCGAGGCCGGTCACTTCCGGGGCAAGGACGCCATCCTGTCGGGGCCGGCGGGCGGCATCGTCGGCATGGCCCGCATGTCGCGGCTGGCGGGCTTCCGGAAGGTCATCGGTTTCGACATGGGCGGCACCTCGACGGACGTGTCGCACTTCGCGGACGCCTTCGAGCGGGTGGTGACCTCCCAGGTGGCGGGCGTCCGGCTGCAGGCGCCCATGCTGGACATCCACACCGTCGCCGCCGGAGGCGGCTCCGTCCTGCACTTCGACGGCAGCCGTTACCGTGTCGGCCCCGACTCCGCGGGCGCCCGTCCGGGGCCCGCCTGCTACCGCGCCGGCGGACCGCTGACCGTCACCGACGCCAATGTGATGCTCGGCCGCGTCCAGCCGGCACACTTCCCCAGGGTGTTCGGGCCGGACGGCGACCAGCCCTTGGACCCCGGCGTCGTGCGCCGCCGCTTCACCGAGCTCGCGGACGGGATCCACGCCGCCACCGGCGACCGGCGCACCCCGGAGCAGGTCGCCGAGGGGTTCCTGCGGGTGGCGGTGGCGAACATGGCCGCCGCCGTCAAGCGCATCTCGGTGCAGAAGGGCCGCGACGTCACCGAGTACGCGCTGACCACGTTCGGCGGTGCCGGGGGCCAGCACGCCTGCGCCGTGGCCGATTCCCTCGGCATCCGCACGGTCCTCGTACCTCCCATGGCCGGGGTGCTCTCCGCGCTGGGCATGGGTCTGGCCGACACCACCACCCTGCTGGAGCGGTCGGTGGAACTCCCCCTCGAAGAAGGGAGCATGGAGCGGATCCGCGCCGTGGCCGAGGAGCTGGAGACCGCGGCCCGCGCCGCCCTCCGGGACCAGGACGTCCCCGCCGGGCGCGTCCGGGTCACCGGCCGCGCCCGGCTGCGCTACGACGGCACGGACACGGCCGTGACGGTGGCACTCGGCGAACGCCGGGCCATGGCGGAGGAGTTCGAGGCGAACCACCGGGCGATGTACTCGTTCCTCCTGGAGCGGCCGGTCATCGTCGAGGCGCTCTCCGTCGAGGCCACCGGGCTCACCCCGCAGCCCGGGCCCGGCGACCTGGCCCCGGCCCGGCCGGTGGCGGCAGACGGCCCGGACGACACCGGTACGGTCCCGTTGCACACGGACGGGGCGTGGCGCGAGGTGCCCCTGTGGGAACGCGAACACCTGCGCCCCGGTGCCGTGGTGTCCGGCCCCGCCGTCATCACCGAGGCCGACGCGACCACGGTGGTGGAGCCCGGCTGGCGGGCCGCCGTGACGGAGGCCGGCCATCTGCTCGTCGAGCGCACGGCCCCGCCGGCCGGAGCCGAGGTGGAGACCCGGGCCGACCCGGTCCTGCTGGAGATCTTCAACAGCTTCTTCGTGTCCGTCGCCGAGCAGATGGGGGCGCGGCTGGAGGCGACGGCGCAGTCCGTCAACATCAAGGAACGGCTGGACTTCTCCTGCGCGTTGTTCGACCCCGAGGGCCATCTCGTGGCCAACGCCCCGCACATCCCGGTGCACCTGGGCTCCATGGGAACCGCCGTCAGGGAGGTGCTCCGCCGGCGGTCCGGGAGGATGCGGCCCGGCGACGCCTACGCCGTCAACGACCCCTATCACGGCGGCACCCACCTTCCCGACATCACGGTGGTGACCCCCGTCTTCGACGAGCGGAACGGAACGGCCGGCCCGGCGGTCCTCTTCTATGTCGCGTCCCGGGGGCACCACGCGGAGATCGGCGGACTGACGCCCGGCTCCATGCCGGCGAACAGCCGCGAGATCGACGAGGAAGGCGTGCTGTTCGACACCTGGCTGCTCGTCGAGGACGGCAGGTTCCGGGAGGCCGAGACCCTGGACCTCCTGACGTCCGCCCGCTATCCGTCCCGCAGTCCCGACACCAACCTGGCCGACCTCCGGGCCCAGATCGCCGCCAACCGCAAGGGCGTCGAGGAGGTCGGCAGGATGATCGACCACTTCGGTCCCGACATGGTGCATGCCTACATGCGCCACGTCCAGGACAACGCGGAGGAGGCCGTCCGCCGGGCGGTCGGCCGCCTCTCGGACGGCGCGTACCGCTACGAGACCGACTCCGGCGCGGTCATCGCCGTGAGCGTGCGGACCGACCGCCGGCAGCGGTCGGCGACCATCGACTTCACCGGCACCTCCGCCCAGCTGGGGACGAACTTCAACGCCCCCACCGCCGTGGTGAACGCGGCGGTGCTGTACGTCTTCCGGACGCTCATCGACGAGGACATCCCGCTCAACGACGGGTGTCTGCGCCCCCTGCGCATCGTCGTCCCGCCCGGCTCGATGCTCGCCCCCGAGTATCCCGCCGCCATCGTCGCCGGCAACGTCGAGACGTCCCAGGCCGTCGTCGGCGCGCTCTACGCGGCGCTCGGGGCCCAGGCGGAGGGGTCCGGCACGATGAACAACGTCACCTTCGGCGACGACCGCCACCAGTACTACGAGACGGTCGCGTCAGGGTCGGGCGCCGGTCCGGGCTTCGACGGCACGTCCGCCGTCCAGACCCACATGACCAACTCCCGCCTCACCGACCCCGAGGTGCTCGAGTGGCGACTGCCCGTCCTGCTCCAGGAGTTCGCGGTGCGCACCGGCAGCGGGGGCGAGGGACGCTGGCGCGGCGGTGACGGTGCCGTGCGGCGGTTGCTCTTCCGTGCGCCGATGACGGTGAGCACCCTGTCCGGTCACCGGCGGGTCCCGCCCTACGGCATGGCCGGCGGCCGGCCGGGCGCCCTGGGATCGAACCGCGTGGAGCGGGCCGACGGGAGCACCGTGCCGATGGCCGGCTGCGAGTCGGTCGAGGTGCTGCCCGGTGACGTGCTGGTGGTGGAGACCCCGGGCGGGGGCGGGTACGGGCCCCCGGGGGTACCTTCCGGCGGCCGTTGCGGTGACCGCCGGGTCAGCGGCCGCCATGACCCGGGGTCAGCGTCAGCGTCCGCGTCTCCCCCGGCGGAACGGTGAGCGTACGCCCCCTGAGCACGATCCTGAGCGCCGATTCCTCCGACTCCGGGACGCTGACGGTCAGTTGGCCGTCGCTCAGGCGCACCCCGATCCCCCAGTGCCCCCGGTAGCGGACGGTGAATCCGAACTCGGAGAGCTCAGGGAGTTCCACCGGGTCGAGCCAGAGGGCGTCCTCCCGGGTCTCCAGGCCGGTGAGGCCGCGCTGCACCAGGTCCAGGGTGCCGGCCATCGCGCCGAGGTGGATGCCCTCGGCCGTGGTGCCGCCCTGGACGTCGGCGGCGTCCTCCTCGAGGGCCTCCCGGCAGTACCGCCAGGCGTCGGCGCGGCGGGCGCGGGCCAGCACCCAGCCGTGGACCAGGCCGCTGAGGGTGGAGCCGTGGCTGGTGCGCCGCAGGTAGTGGTCGACGGTGCGGTGCCACGTCTCGTCGGTGAGTCCGTACCCCAGCCGCCGGAACTGGGCCGACAGTTCGTCCGGCGAGAAGAGGTAGCCGAGCATGAGCACATCCGCCTGCTTCGACGCCTGGTACCGGTTGACCGAGTCGCCCTCGGCCTCCAGGATGCGGTCCAGCCGCCTGATGTCGCCGTACCGTTCGCCGTAGAGGTCCCAGTCGAGCTCGGCCAGTTCCCCGTAGCCGTCGAACTGGCTGATGACGCCGCGGTGGAAGGGCACGTACAGGCGGCGGGAGACCTCCTCCCACAGCGGGAGTTCCCCGGCGTCGAGGGTGCCGCGTTCGAGCAGCTCCTGGCGGCGCCGGTCGGGCAGGGACCGGACCAGCTCCAGCGCGCGGGTGAGGACCCAGGCGGCGGTGACGTTGGTGTACGCGTTGTCGTCGATGCCGGGCCGCTCGGCTTCCGGGTAGGCGTCGTGGTACTCGTCGGGACCGACGACCCCGCGGACGCGGTACCGGCCGCTCGCGGGGTCGAGGACGGCCCGGCCGGCCCAGAAGCGGGCGATCTGCAGCAGCATGTCCGCGCCCTTGGTGTGCAGGTACTTCACGTCGCCGGTCGCCTGGCAGTACTGCCACACGTTGTACGCGACGGCCGAGCCGACGTGATGCTGGAGCCGTGAGCGGTCCGGCACCCAGTGGCCGGAGCGGGGGTTGAGGTGCAGCGTCTGGGTCTCGTCGCGTCCGTCGCTGCCGCTCTGCCAGGGGTACCGCGCACCGGCCCGCCCCTCCTGCCGCGCGGCCCGGAGAGCCCTGGGGAGGCGGCGGTGGCGGTAGTTCAGCAATGCCCGGGACACCTCCGGGAAGTGCAGGTTCAGATAGGGCAGGACGAACAGCTCGTCCCAGAAGACGTGGCCCCGGTAGGCCTCGCCGTGCAGCCCCCGCGCGGGCACTCCCACGTCCAGGTCGGTCGTGTGCGGGGAGAGCGTCTGCAGCAGGTGGAAGACGTGCAGGCGCAGGACGCGCCCGGCGTCGCCCGGCACCCAGACGTCCGCGCGCCGCCACAGCTGTTCCCAGGCGACGGTGTGCGACCGCAGGAGCCCGGGGAAGTCCGCGGCCGCCGCCACCCGTTCGACGGCGGCGGTGAAGGGGTCGCTGATCGCCCGGTCGTGGGAGGTGTGCAGCGCGACCGTCTTGTCCACGGTGACGGAACGGCCGTCGGACACGGCGAGTTCGAAGCGGTGGGCGGCGTGGCGGCCGGTCGTCTCCCGGTACGCGGAGACCGGCGCGCCCCCGGTCACGGTGGTGCGCTGGGCCAGTGCGACGCCGATGTCGGAGGTCCTCGTGCGGCAGCGCAGCCAGACCGTGTCCGGGCCGGTGGAGCCGGCGCGGAACGCCGTGAGGTGGCGGCCGTCCAGGGCCCGGTAGCGGGGCACGTTGTCGTTGACGACGTTTCCGTCGAGGGCCGATTCGACCTGGATCCGGCCGGTCCAGCCGCGGGCGGTGAAGACGGTGCGCAGGACGCCGAGGTGCGGGTCGCCCATGTGGACCAGGCGGCACTGTTCGACGTCCAGCACCCGGCCGTCGGCGGCCCGGTGGCGGAAGGTCCGGGTGAGCGTCCCGTTCCGCAGCCCGAGGACGAGCCGGTGGTCGAGGAACCCTCCGTCGTCCATGACGGCCCAGGGCCCGGGCGGGCCGGTGGCGGGCAGCGGCCGGAAGCGCAGGGGCAGCCAGTTCGGGAGGTTGACGATGTCCTCGTTCTCGACCTCGCGGCCGCCCACGGTCGACACCAGGCGGTCGTAGCAGCCGGCCGCGTACGTACCCGGGTAGTGCCCGTGGCCGGCGCTGCTCTCGGGGGCCGCGCCCCGGGTGGCGAAGTACCCGTTGCCGAGCGTGCAGAGCGCTTCGCGCAGTCCCTCGGCGGCGGGGTCGTAGCCCGTGTACTCCCAGATCCACTCCGGCATGGTTCGCGGCCTCGCTTCCGTCCTCCTGTTCAGGAGAACAGATGCCGGCGGGGTTCGCGGGGCCCGTCACCCCGCCGGGGGCGTGATGGCGTGTACGGACGCGCCGGTGCCGCCCGGACGTGCTGCGCTCCGCCGGGCTCCGGCACCACCGCGGGAGATGCTCTCCCTGCGGACGGCAACGGCCGGCCACTCGCCGTGTCGGGATGCTCACCCCTGGTCCCCGGTGCCCCGCCGCAGGTGCCGTGCCGGACCGAACGGGACTGACCGGCCCTGGTGGGTCACCCCGAGGAGTGGTGTGATGGAGGTGACGGGAGGGACGCCCGGAAGGACGCGGGGAAGCGGCTCCGAGCCGTGCACCGCGCAATCAGGATCCGCGAGAAGTGGATGGTGCCCCTCCCGCCCCGAAGGCCGTCCGTGCGGGCGGATGCCCCCGGCACCGGAATCCAGGGCAGGCGAGCGACGCGGTGACCGGAAGAAGGGAGCGACGACATGGCCTCCCGCAAGGCACGGGCACCGGCGGACGGGCTCGCCGATTACCGCCGCAAGCGCGACTTCTCCCGAACCGCCGAACCGGGCGGGACGGACGAGCCGGACGGCCACGGGGAACGGCCGGCCTTCGTCGTCCAGATCCACGAAGCGAGCACGACGCACTTCGACTTCCGGCTGGAGGCGGACGGCGTCCTGAAGTCCTGGGCCGTCCCCAAAGGACCGTCCCGGGATCCCCAGGACAAGCGGCTGGCCATGCCGACCGAGGACCACCCGCTATCCTACCTCGGCTTCGAAGGCGTGATCGCGGAGGGCGAGTACGGCGCGGGCCCGGTCATCGTCCGGGACGAAGGCACCTTCCGCAACGAGACCACCGGCCGCGGCGGCCGCGGGGTCCCGATGGCCGAGGCGCTGCGGCGCGGGCACGTCTCGTTCCGGCTGGACGGGCACAAACTGCACGGCGGTTACGCGCTCACCAGGATGCGCGAGGGCCATGACGAGGCGTGGCTGCTGGTCAAACGGCAGGACCGGCACGCCTCCGCCCACGGCACACCCGACCCCGCCCGGGCCTGCTCGGCCCGCACCGGGCGCACCCTGCGACAGGTCGCACGCCAAGAGGCGAAGGCGGACCGGCCATGAGCGGCGATGCCATGAAAATCCGCACCGGCCACCGCACCGTCGGCATCAGCCGCCCCGACAAGGTGCTCTTCCCCGGCGCAGGCCCGGGCGGCGATGGCCTCACCAAGGCCGACCTCGCCGAGTACTACCGCACCGTCGCCCGGCGCATGCTGCCGCACCTGCGCGGCCGGCCGCTGATGCTGGAGCGCTGCCCGGACGGGACTGCCCGGTGCAGACCGCGGACCACGCCGCGCCCGAGCGCCAGACCGGCGGTCCGGCCACCCGGGCGGGCGACGACTTCGCGCTGGCCGTGCTGGTGTACCTGATGCTGACGGGCGGCAACGACCCCTTCGGCGGGTGCCGCACGACAGCGACTCCCAGTCGACGGTCAAGGACAACATCGCCGCCGGCTGCTCCTATGTCGTCCAGCCGGACCGCGTCGTCGTGCCGCAGGGGGTCGTCGACCCGGCGGTCCCCCCTCCCCCGCTGCTGGCGCCGGCGCACCGGGCCTTCGGGCCGGGGGTGGTGGATCCCTCGGCCCGGCCGTCCGCGCGGGAGTGGCTGCCGGCACTGGGGCAGGAGCGGCCGCTCGTCCAGCTGTGCGGGGTCCGGTCCCGGCACAGCTACGGTCCGCGCGGCGGACCCGCGGTCGCGCCGGCGGTGCGGGAAGGCGTCACCGGTGTCGAGGGGGGGGTGCCGGTGTCGAGGGCCTTCGCGACGACTCCTGGCCCACTGAGCGGGGGTGGGGAACCGAGTGTGCGGACAGACGGCTGACGGGCCCCTAGAACAGGGGCCGGTGGGCCTGGTCGGCGAGGTGGGCCGGCGGGTCGATGCCGTCGGGCAGCGCCGGGTCGGGTTCCAGGGCGCCCCAGTGCTGGTGGAGCGGCAGGACTCCGGCCCAGAGGCCGAGTTCGGCGTCGGGGCCGTCACCGTCGTCCGGCGGCCCGGTGCGGATCTTCACCGACGCCTCCGCCAGCGACAGCGCGAGCAGGGAGGTCGCGACGAGCTCCTTGCCGCTGGGCCGGCGGACGTAGTCCCACTGGCCGGGGGTGATGTGCTCGGTGAGGCAGCGCAGACCGGCGAGCTTCTCGTCCGGGTCGGTGACGAGCCGGGGCACGCCGTAGACCATGGCGCTGCGGTAGTTGACGCCGTGCTCGAAGACGGAGCGGGCCAGCACCAGGCCCTCGACGTGGGTGACGGTCAGACAGACCGGGGCCTTTGGCGAGGCGACCAGGCTGCGGCTGGCGACCGACCCGTGGAAGTACAGGGTGTCGGGGGTGGCCCCGTAGACAGTGGGCACCACCATGGGGACGCCGTCCACCATCACGCCGAGGTGGCAGAGGAATCCGTCCGCGAGGACGGCGTCGAGGTCGGCCCGGCTGTCGCTGCCCTGTTCGCGCAGACGACGGTGCCGGGTGCGTTCGGTGCGGGGCAGGACGTCGGACAGCGCGTTCTGCGCCTGCTCGGTCATATCGCGGCCTTCTCATTCCGGTGCGACCCGATCGGGCCGTGCGAAGACAGCGTCAGCCTGCCCGCAGCCGGGAGGTTTGGCAAGAAGATCTTCCGGCCCGCCGGGGCGGATGAGGAGCTCGCCGGCGGTGGCGGCTCACCGGCCTCTTCGCCCGGCCCGACGCCCGGGCCGGCGGGACGCCACCGGACGCCGAGGATCCGCTTCTTGCCCCGCCGCGCGACTCGCATCCTGCGCCAACCCGCCACCTGCGCCCGGGACTTAGCCGCCGCACTGAGCCGCACCCGCGACTCGGGACGGACCACCGCCGCCGGCGTCCTCGCCCAGCCGCGCGCCCGGCGCGAGCCCGCCGTCTGCGACGGCGCCGAGGGCGACCGGGGCCGGCGCCGCGGCACAGGCGATGACCGGCGCGGTACGGCTCCGCAGAACCCGGCACGGGACTGCGCCGACGTCACACCGTCCCCGCTTCGCCTCGCGTTGCCGCACGCGGGGCAGGCCAGGTGGCGGCCTGCCCCTGACCGGCTCAGCCCTCGTGCGCGTGCGCGTCGGGGTCGGGGAGCGGGGTGCCGGTCTCCAGCAGGGTCTTGAGGCTGGACAGGATCAGGGGCCAGGCCCCGCTGCACATGCCGATCATGACGCCGTCCGGGTCGAAGCCTTCGTGGGCCATGGTCAGGCGGGTCATGGCCCCGGTCGGCTCGATGTCGAAGGCGACCTTGGTGCGGGGCTCTGCGGCGAGTTCGGCACGCAGGCCTTCGCTCACGCCGACGGCCTCGGCCCACTGCGGTGTGAAGGTGTGCCAGGTGTAGGCGAGGCGCCGGTGCGGGGTGCTGTCCAGGACGATCTGCTCCGGGTCGGCGGTGTGGCCGCCGAGCTCGTCCCAGGTCATCGGCGAGCCGGCCTTCCAGTCGGTGTCGAAGCGTACGCCCCAGTACTGGCTGGTGAGTTCGGGGTCGGTCAGGCCCTGCCAGACCCGCTCGGGCGTGGTGTTGATGTAGGTGGTGTGGGTGATGGTGCCGTTGTTCATGGCGGTGGCTCCGGTCTCGTGAGGGGATCCGGGGGCCGGACCTGTCGGGGCGCGCCCGCGCCCCGACAGGTCCGCCGGATGGGGGGCCGGGCTCAGATGCCGAACGGGGCGGCGTAGCGGACGGTGCCGGAGGGCAGGGGGCGCTCGTCCAGGCCCATGGCCATCATGGCCTCGTCCGGTACCTCGATGGTCAGGCCGATGCCGTGTGTCGAGGCGCGGGTGAAGCCGAACCGCGGGTAGTAGGCGGGGTGTCCGAGGACGGTGACGGCGTGTTCGCCCATGCCCTTGGCCGCGTCGAGTGCGTGACGGATGGCGGCGGAACCGGCGCCGGTCTTCTGGTACTCGGGGAGTACGGCGACGGGGGCGAGGCACAGGGCCGGGGTGTCGTCGATGTGGCAGCGGGTCAGCAGCGCGTGTCCGACGACCTTGTCGTCTTCGGTGGTGGTGACGACTGACAGGCCGTCGATCCAGGACGGGTCGGCGCGCAGGGCGTCGACGAGGTCGGCCTCGAGCGGGGTGTCGAAGGCGGCGAGGTTGACGGCGCGGACGGCCGGGATGTCGGCCTCGGTCTCGGCGCGGGTGTGCCAGTGGTGGGTACGGGTGCTCATGGTGAGATCACGTTCCGTTTCGTGACGAGTTCTTGTGGTCGTGGTGGCGTCCGCGTGCTCTGCGGTGCGGATCGCCGGACGTGGTGGTGGGTGAGCCGGGGCGGCGGGCCCCGGGCCCGGGACGCCATGGGCACCGGCTACTGCTGCCGACCCTCGAAGCGGCGCATGGCCCGCCGGTGGCCGGTGACGGTTCTGCGGAACCCGGAGCGTTCGCCGGTGGGCCGGGCGGTGCCGCGCAGGCCCGGGGTGTCGATGAGGACGTCGCCGTGGGGCATGGGCGGCGGTTCGCGGTGGACGGTGGTGTGCCGGCCCTTGCCGTCGGCCGCTCGTACGGGGGCGGTGTCCATCCGGTCCTCGCCCGGCAGGGCGTTGGCCGGGGTGGACTTGCCCGCGCCGGACGGGCCGGGCAGCACCGTGGTGCCGGTGACGGTCGCGGTCAGGACGTCCAGGCCCTCGCCGCTGACGGAGCCGGTGGCGACGACGGCCGCAGCGCGGCGGCCTCCGCGCGGGCGCGTGTTCGGGCAGGGCCGCGGCGATGCGGATCTCCGCCCGGGCGGAAGTCCGGGCTCGTCGGATGCTCGTCGGGGGTGCGTGTCCACCGCGCCGGTACAGGCGGGACCGGTACAGAGGGGATGGCCGGTCGCCGTGGTTCACGCCGGGTGAGGGTGCGGGGTGGTTCGGTGGGCGGGCAGCCATTGCTCGGCGTAGGCGACGGCTTCCGCGAGCGGGAACAGCCGTGTGACTGCCGCACCGACCATGCCGTGCCGTACCGCGGCGGGCCGGTCGGCTTCGAACGCGGCTCCCAGGGCGGGGAAGTCGTCCGCGTCGGTGGCCGGGACACGTACGGTCGTCCAGGTTCGGCCCGCCTCGGTGCGGGCGGCGAAGGAGACGTCTTCCAGCGGGTGCGGGACGCGGTACTCGGCGAGGTGGAAGCAGGAGCACACGTCGAAGCCGACGCCGAGCAGCAGGACGTGGGCACCGGCCTCCTCCAGGCGGGCCAGCGGGCTGGACTCACCGAAGAGACTGTCGGGCGCGTGGCCGTCGGAGACCTCCCGGGCCCGGGGGCCGAGCGCGGCGAAGGACGCCTGCGGATGCGCGCTGCGTACCGCCCCGGGCCAGCACCTGACCGTCTCCGCGATCACCCCCATGCCGAAGGACCGGCTGACCCGCGGGTCGTAAGCGGGTATCACGTCGCGGATGGCCGGCCACCACTGCTCCGGAACGGGCGGGTTGCCCCACTCGGCGGGATCGGAGTTGTCCCCCGTCATCGTCGGAACGACGAGCGTTCCCTCCGGCCCGAGCACGTCGAGGAACGCCCGGACGACGGCCACCGGACCGCCGGCCACCCAGCCCAGCGATGCGAGGGAGGAATGCACCAACAGGGTCCGGCCGGGTCCGGCCCCGGCCGCGCGCAGATCGGCGGCCAAAGAGTCACGCGTGCACAAAGGCCCGGACACGGGGGATGGGTTCACAGCGGAAGTCCTTGGGATGAGAGGTGTCGCACAAGGGGGTGGTGGGGTCAGTGGACGATGGAGACGATCCGGCAGGCCGCCTCCGCCAGCCGACGGTCACCGTCGATGCGGGCCCGGGCCGACGCGGCGTCCGGCCGGACGCCCCGCGTGCACAGGCGCCACGCGGTCTCCGCGTCCAGGCACACCCGGGCGGCGGGCCGCCCGCCGTCCGGCTCGGCCAGGGACCAGCGGGACCCGGTGGCGGTGACGGTCCAGGTGCCGCCGGCCGGGCCGTCGACAACCAACTGGATCTGCGTGCCGACGGGCGCCGTGGTGTCGCGCAGGGTGTGGGGCAGGGCCCGCATGAAGGTGTCCAGGACGACGGACAGGAAGCGCGGGTCGGGATCCGTGCCCCGGCCGGTCGCGTGGCGGATCTGCTGGCGGTGGGTCCAGAACTCGGTGAAGTCCCGGGCGCTGTCGAGCCACATCGGGGACGGGTCGGCACCGGCCCAGGACACGCCCAGCGAAGGGGCGTCGGGGTCGGTGGTCTCGAAGAACCGGGCGGTCTGCCCGCCGACCAGGTCCAGGGTGTCGGTGAGCGCGGCCGGACTCACCCGGGCGTGGGCGTCCACCCATTCCTGGTTGATCCGGTGGATGAACGCCTCCAGCGTTTCCCCCGGCGCGAACCCGGGACCCTCCCGGTGGCCGTCACGGTCCCGGGCGAGACGCCCGTAGAAGTCACCGAGGAGGTGCGCGGCCAGATCGCGCACGGTCCAGCCCGGGACCGCCTCCTTGCCCCAGTCGGCGGGCGCCAGGCCGCGCAGTGCGGCCATCAGCGCCGCGTGCTCGGCGACGAACAGGGGCCGGGCGTCGATCGGGGCACCGAGCCAGGCATGGCCCGGCATGTCGTTGGGCCGGGAGGTCATGGGTAAAGCCTGCCGGCCGGGCGCCCGGCCGGCCACTGAATATCCCGTTCGCGGCGGTCATGGCGCGGGCGGGAAGGACTGCGGGCCCCGGCCGCCGGCACGGCCGTACGCCGCCGGGCACCCGGAACGGGCTGCCGGGCCCATTCGTACGACTCGTCGTCCCCTGCGGCCTCGCGGTCGTGGCCGTCGGGCAGGGAACAGGTCGCGGTTCGCGGAGTCCCGGTTCTCCACGGCCTGCGGGCCCTCGTGGATCTCCCGGCGCGGTGCGGGAGTTCGCCGCGCCGCCGCGGCTCCCCCTGCCCGCCACCGCGCCCGGCCTGCTCGCCCCGGCGACCGCGGCCTTCCGTCACGACCATGGACGACCGGCCGTTCACCTCGGCGGAATGCAGTCGGTGGGCGGCCTTCCCTCGGGCCAGGAGATCTTCACGAACCGGGGGCTGCCGTCCGCGGACAGTTCCATGACGGGCACCGCCTTGTTGTACGGGTTCCCGTGCACGTCCAGGCAGATCCACCCGCCGGCGCCCTCCACCCGCTGGGGTCCCATCAGCCGGGGCCACTCGTTGGCCACGGTGACCAGCCCGGGCACGTGGCCCGGGTCCGGCGTGCGGATGCCCTGCACGGCGGTGGCCATCGCGTCGTAGGCGACGATGGCCTGGCCGTCCGTGAGGTCGCCGTACTTGAGGGTCCCGATCCCCAGGTCCACTCCCCTGGCGGCCAGCCGGGCGAAGGTGTCGTAGGTGCTCCGGGAGCCGCCGGCGGCGGGCGCCGAGGCGTCGCGCCAGGCGTCGGGGTGGGCGAGGGCCGTGTAGCGGACGGTGACCTTGTGCTTGACGGCGTTCCTGTCCAGCTCGGTGTCGCTGCCGAGGTACGAACCCTCGTCACCGGTCAGGACGGTCACCGGCCGGTCCTGGCAGGGGCGCGCGCTCAGCGCGTTGATGAACTCGCGGAGCTGGGCGTGCCGGCCCGCGAAGAAGACGTTCTCCGCGTCCTTCGCCCCGCAGACGAACAGCGCGATCTGCCGGGCGGTGCTCGCCGTGCTGCCGGTGTCGGTGGAGTCGATGGGCTGCGGCTGGTACGGGGAGTCGGCCAGGAGCCGGTCGAACACGTCGCGCAGGGTGCGGGCGTAGCGGTCGTCGGGGTTCCGGTCGTGGACGAGCAGCGACTTCCTGGGGTCCGTCCGGCCGAAGTGGGTCAGGGCGCGTGCCTCGTCGCGGTTGGTGGGGACGACGCGGGCGAGGCCCGGGAAGGGCTCCTGCCGGTCGTTGTTGGTGATGTCGTCGGCCGTGATGGTCGTCCCGACCACGGGAACGTGCTTCCTGGTCAGCGCGGTCACGGCGTCCTTCGTCGCCTGGTCGCTGGTGGCGATGCCGGTCACGGCCCGCAGCCGGTCGGGCCCTTCGGTCATGGCGATCAGCCGGTCCACGACCGGCCGCCAATGGGCGCTGTCCTTGCCGGTGTTGGCCAGGACCAGGCGGATCGCCGGCCGTTCCCCGTTGGACTCGTGGTTGGCCCGGTACTGCTGGAGGAACGCCCCCTGCACCGCGTGCAGGATCGTCGAGCGGCGGGTGGGGTCGTCCGAGAGGAACGGCATCATCACGGCGACGGTCGCGTACGTGCCCGGCTCCAGAGCGGCGTTCTCGCGCGCGATGGCCTCCCCGACCTTCCCCAACTCCTTGTTGCCGAAGACGAATCCGTCCCCGGACACCCCGACGCACTCCTGCTCCGGGCCCGTCTTCCCGACCCCGTCGGCACAGGAGGTGTCGGGGTGGAAGAAGCCCCAGGCGAACCAGGCCGCGCCGCCGAGGACGGCCACGGCGGCGGTCACGGCGACGATCCGGGTGAGGAGGTTGGGGGCGAACAGGTCGCGGAAGGCGTCCACCAGTCTGTTCATCAAGCGCTCTCCGGATGCAGAAGCGGACGGGGAAGGAAGCGGACGGGGAAACCGGTTTCAGAAGGTGCACCGTTGCCCGGCGCCGAGCGCCCACTCCCTCGATGCCTGCCACAGGACGTCACTGCCGGTCCGGTGCAGGTCGGAGAGGCGCGCGAGTTCGTGGGACATCCTCTCGACGACCCTGGCGTCGTGGAGCGCCAGCGGGTCCCGGACCAGCCACACGGCGTGCAGCAGCCGCTGGATCCGGAAGTGGAGGACGGGGTCGTCGTCGTGGTCCGGGGGCGGCTGCCGGGGGTCCGTGGCCCCCAGGGCGACGGCCCCCCGGTGGTCCGGGACGGCGAAGTACGGTGCCGAGGTGATCGCGAGGAGTTCGTCGAGCCACTGCCGGGCCGGCACCTCGGGCCGCCGGAAGGCGTCCCGGAGGTGGACCACCGCGGACTCGGCCCGGCCGAGGGCGAGTTCGTGGTGCAGCCGGAGGGGCAGGGACGGGATGTGCGGGCGGCCGCGCCACTCGCCGCTCGCGTGGTAGTCGCGCAGGGTGTGGTGGACGGCCCGCCAGCTCGCGGAGTCCGGGTCCTGGCGGTACAGCCGGTGCAGGAGCGCGGACCGCAGCAGGAGGTCGGCGACGAAGAGGTCCGGGTCCTCGTCCCAGCCCTCCCTGCGCAGCAGGTCCTTGGCCCGGTGCATGCCGTTGACGCCGCCCCGGGACTGCAGCCGGACCGCGGCGAGGGCCTCGGCGGAGCCGGGGTCGCGGGCGGCGGCGAGGATCACCAGGCCCTCCAGGCAGTCCGCCGGCACCAGCCGGTGGAGCAGTTCCGCGCCGGTGGTCCGCCCGGTGCCCTGGGCGGGCGCGTCCAGGAGGGCCCCCGGGGTGGCCTCCCGGCCGTCCGGCAGCCGGTCCACCGCCTCGGCCAGCAGGCGGACGGCGAGCGGGCGGCCGCCGGTGAGGCAGTGCACGGCGCGGTACAGGCCGGCGGGCCCGCCGCCGGGCGCGGCCTCCACCCGGTCGAAGATGCGGCGCACGTCCTCGGCCTCCAGCGCCGGAATCGGCGCGGCCAGGACCCCGGATCCGGGCTCCGGGCCGCGCCCCCAGCGGCCCGGGCGGGCGAGCTCCGCGAAGCGCAGGCGCACCGCGTGCTCGGGTGCCGCGGTGGCCGCGCCGCGCCGCGCGGCGATCACCACGGTCCCGTCGCGGCCGCCCTCGTGCCGGTCGTGCAGCACGGACTCCAGGATCCGGCGGCCGGGTTCGGCCTGTGCGTTGTCGAGCAGGACCAGCGGGCGTCCGATCCTGCGCAGGCGGCCCACGCCGGCGTAGGCCGCGGCAAGGTCGGCGCGCAGGGCGCCGGCCAGATGGCGTTCGGCGACGGCCCGGTGTCCGTCGCCCCGGTGGAAGTGCCGGCCGAGGAGGACCAGCCCGCGCGCGGTGTTCCCGCCCGCGTTGGGGTAACTCCCGTACCAGTCGGCGGCCTTGCGCTGGCCGCGGTTGAACAGCTCCTCCAGGAGCGATTCCACGGTCGCCTCGACGACGATGTCGACGGCGGGTATGCCGGTGGTGGCCAGGGTGCTCAGCTTGGTGACCACCTTGTTCAGCCAGGTGCGGCCCTGGTTGTCCCACCAGGAGTCGGGCGCGAGGAGCAGCCCGAGCCTCACGGCCTCGGCCCGGATCCGCTCGTCCTCGTCCGGCGCCCAGCCGCTGCTGGCCGCCGCCAGCAGCCCGGCGGCCAGCCGGGGGAAGCGCACCTCGCCGGCGCCGCGCACCTTGGGCACGAGCTGCTCGCCCAGGGCGTAGAGCGCCTCGGTCACCGGTGTCCACGGCGCACGGCTCCCGTGCGGCGGGCCGGCGAACTCCGGCGACTCGCAGTCGATCAGGGCGACGGGGAGGTGCCCCCGGTAGGTGTTCCGCAGCTGTTCGAGCACGGCGGTCTTGCCGG
This sequence comes from Streptomyces sp. AV19, assembly GCF_015999245.1. Taxonomy (GTDB): domain Bacteria; phylum Actinomycetota; class Actinomycetes; order Streptomycetales; family Streptomycetaceae; genus Streptomyces. Next base: position 130,539 of record NZ_JAEAMR010000006.1, read on the forward strand.
TCCCGCGGGCGCCGGTGAGGAGCACCACGGGCAGGTCGTCGCCGTACTCCAGGCGGGCGCGCCGGTGCTCCGGCGTCAGCCCGACGAGCCGGGGCACGAGCCCCGTGAGCAGAGCGTCACGCCCGTACATGCGTACCCCCCGGCATGTCCGGCCCCCGGCCGCCACGGCGTCCCGGCCGCCCCGGCAGCACCCGCGGGAAGAGTTTCACGGTGGATCGAGGGTAGTCACAGCCGGGCCGTCAGCCTAGGGATTTCACTCCGGTGACAGCCGAATCCGACTGCGAATAAAGGGAGTTGTCGACTCCAGTGGCTGCAACAGCCCCTCCAGCCCCTCGCTGTGCGCAGGCAGCCCCTGGGCGGACGGCCACCCGCTCAGCGGGCGGAATCGACGTTGTCGATCGTCGACGAAGGAAGTGCGCGGCGGGACGTCCGGGGCCACCCCGTCGCACCCCGGACGGCGTGAGCGTGGAAGGCAAATCGCGAGGGGCGCCCGGGTCGGCCCCTTACTTGCTGTGCACGATCTGGATCAGGTTGCCGCAGGTGTCGTCCAGAACCGCAGTGGTGACCGGGCCCATCTCCAGCGGCTCCTGGGTGAAGCGCACCCCGAGCCCGCGCAGCCGGCCGTACTCCGCTCGCACGTCGTCCACGGCGAAGGACGCGGCCGGGATGCCGTCCCGGACCAGCGCCGTCTTGTACGGCTGCACCGCGGGGTGGCCGGAGGGCTCCAGCAGCAGTTCGGTCCCGTCGGGGTCTTCCGGCGAGACCACGGTCAGCCACCGGGCCTCGCCCAGCGGGACGTCGTGCTTCTTCACGAAACCCAGGACGTCGGTGTAGAAGCCCAGGGCCTTGGCCTGGTCGTCGACGAAGACGCTGGACAGATGAATCCTCATGGGCGTGCCCTCCGGTGCTTCGGGCCTGAGCCATCGGGTCACGATCGCTCTCTGTGGCCCATACGACAGGGTGGCCCATACGGCAGGCCAGTGAAGACTTGCCTATCGCATGGGGCGCCCTGCCGCCACCTGATCGAAGAGGCGGGCGAAGAATTCGTCCCGCAGCTGCCTTGTATGAGGGTTCCGTGACAAAGATGGACTCACGGGACGATTCCGGAACCTCTCGTACCAGCGCGCTCATCCAGAAGGACGGAACTGACCGTCTCGCCGCCTTTCGGAGCAGGAGCAGCAGGATGTCGAATTCACCCACCGGGGTCTACCGGTCCCGGGGCCGCCGCCGTGCGTCCCGTGCCCGGCGCTGGCTCGTCGTCGTGGCGTCCGTCGCCGCGCTCGGGCTGATCGCCTGGCCGGTGATGAGCTACTACGAGATCCCGCCGTTCACCGACAAGGGTGATCCCGTCAGCTACGGCCGGGCCGACGGCGCGAACGGCGGGAAGCCCGCCGACTCCGGGACCCTGATGCCCACGGGCCCGGACGCCGACTTCCGCAATGCCGGTACGAAGAGCGACGGCACGAAGATCAGCGTGGTCACGCTGGACGGCAAGAAGTCCGGGTTCAAGGGCAAGGTGTGGGTCTGGGCGCCCAAGGAGTACACCGACGACCCGAAGTTCGCGAAGAGCGGCTTCCCCGTGCTGATCGCCCTCCCCGGCGGCCCCGGCTACGAAAGCAACTACTGGATCGGGCCCTTCGACACCCCGGACAAGCAGAAGGTGTCGCTGCAGAGCAGCATCTCGAAGTGGTACCACGAGGGCACCAGCAAGCCGTTCCTCCTGGCCATGCCGGTGCTCAACCCCGGGCCGGACGACAAGGGCATCTACTGGGACGCCAGTGACATCCCCGGCCAGCAGAAGATGGGCACCTGGCTGACCGAGGACGTCCCGGACCTGATGAAGGCCAACTTCCGCACGATCAAGTCCCGTGACGGCTGGGCCTATATGGGCTCGTCCACCGGCGGCTTCGCGAGCCTGAAGTCCGTACTGAAGCACCCGGACAAGTTCAAGGCGGCCGTGGCCAACGGCCCGGACATCGTGCCCGACTCGCCGCTGTGGCGCGGCCACGCGAAGGAGATGCGGGAGAACAACCCCGAGGTCCTGGCCGAGCAACTGGCGGACACCAAGGGGCCGGACGTCTACCTCGCCTTCCAGTACGGGACGAAGGAGAACGGGAAGATGATCAGCGACGTGAAGAAGTTCATCGCCACGTACGGCAAGGGACCGGTCCACACCAAGCTCTGGGAGATACCGGGCGGCTCGCACAACGCCGGAACGTACCTCTCGAACATGCAGAATCCGCTGAAATGGATCAGCGACCAGCTGGAAGGACCGACGCCCACGACGTCCTGAGGATGCCGGCCGCTACTCGCCGGCTGTCCGCCCGGGCGCTGCCGCGGCCCGGATGAGCCGGCGGAGCGCGCCGTAGTAGACCTCGTGGTCGGTCACGGCGGGCAGGATCGCCGGAAGGTGGCCGGTCAGCGTCGGGAACTCCTCCGGGTCGAGTGCGGCCAGGGCCCGCCGGGTGGTGGCCTGGGCGGACTTCGGGTCGCGGTGGTCGACGAAGCTCGCGCTGCCCAGGGTGAGCAGGTAGAGCCGCCGGTACGTGACGATCGCGTCCTCGGGGGTCATGCCGGCCGCGAGGGAGTCGGCGAGCTGCGGCTCCACCAGCCGCCCCAGCAGCTGGCGGCCCAGCCAGGGCCGTCCGCCGCGCAGGGCGACCAGGCCCGGGTGGGCGGTCAGCAGCTCGTACAGCGCGGTGAACCGCCGCTCGGTGGCGCTCGCCCAGTCGGTGCCGGGCTCGATGTCGGGCAGGCCGGCGGCGAGGTGGTCGGTGACGAGGTCCAGCAGCCCGGCCAGGTCGGTGCACCGGCGCTGGAGGGACGCGACGGAGATGCCCAGCGCGGCGGCCAGCGTGCGGAAGCTGAGCGCTGCGGGCCCGTCCCGGTCCACGATCAGCAGGGCTTGCTCCGCGATCCGCTCGGGAGTCGCGCGGGTCAGGGAAGTGGATTGCCTCGGCATGAGAGACATCGTACGGTACGGCGTATCGATCACGCCTGGTCGTGGCCGTCCCACTTCACAGGAGCAACACGGTGCACCAACTCACGTACGGCGACATCAAGGCCGCCACCGGCCGGATCGCGGGGCGCGTCCGCCCGGTCACCCTCTCCCGCCTCGACCCCGGCGCGATCCGGGGCGACCGGCCCGAGGAGCCGTGCGAGATGTGGCTGGCGCTGGAATTCATGCAGCACACCGGCTCGTTCAAGGCCCGCGGCGCGCAGAACTTCGTCCAGGCCCACCGGGACGCCGGGACCCTGCCGGATTCCGGGGTGACCATCGCCTCCGGCGGCAACGCCGGCCTCGCATGCGCCTGGGCCGCCCGGCAGCAGGGCGTTCGGGCCACGGTCTTCCTCCCCGGGACCGCTCCGGCGGTGAAGGTGGACAGGCTCCGCGGGTACGGCGCGGACGTGCGCCTGGTCGGCTCGGAGTACGCCGAGGCGCTGGCCGCGTGCGAGGACTTCGCCGCCGCCACCGGCGCGCTGGCCTCCCACGCCTACGACCACCCCCTGATCGCCGCCGGGGCCGGCACCCTGCTGGAGGAGATCCACCGGCGGATACCGGACCTCGACACCGTCGTGGTCGCGGTCGGCGGGGGCGGCCTCTTCGCCGGGGTCGCCACCGCCGCCCGGCACCACGGCATCCGTACCGTCGCGGTCGAGCCGGAGAACTGCCGGGCGCTCGACGCCGCCCTCAAGGCCGGGCACTTGGTCGACGTGACCGTGGACTCCGTCGCCTCCGACTCCCTCGGCGCCCGCCGCGCCTCCGCCATGGCGTTGCACGCCGCCCGGCAGGACGGCGTCCGCTCCGTGCTGGTGCCGGACACCGGGATCGTCCGCGCCCGCCAGGCACTGTGGGACGACCAGCGCATCGCCGTCGAGCACGCCGCCGCCACGGCCTTCGCCGCCCTCACCTCACCGGGCCAACACATACCGGGCCGCGGCTACCGGCCCGAAGCGGGCGAGAAGGTCTGCGTGGTCCTCTGCGGAGCCAACACCGACCCGACCGACTTGGTCAACCGCCCCGCCGGGCACTGACCGGACAGCCCGAAGGAAGCATCAGGGCATCGCCCTGTCGACGAAGCGCTGGGGCCAGGGCGCGCCCCCGTGACCGGCGCCGCGGCCCGGCGTGACGGCCGGGGAAGAGCCGGCCGGGCCTCAGGGCATTCGCGGAGGCCGACGGTGACCGGCCCCGGCATCACCGCTCGTCGCGCAGCGCCCGGGCGAGTGCCGCGCGCGACGTGATGCCGAGCTTGGGGAAGATCTTGTACAGGTGGGCGGCCACCGTGCGCGGGGACAGGCGCAGTTGCTTGCCGATGTCCTTGTTCGTCAGGCCCGTCGCGGCGAGTTCGGCTATGCGCAGTTCCTGGCCGGTCAGGAGTGCGTGTCCGGCGCCGGCCGGGCCCACGCGGTGTCCTGCCGCGCGCAGTTCCTGGGCGCAGCGCTCCTCCCAGGGCCGGGCGCGCAGTGCCCGGAACGTCCGGTGGGCCTCGCGGAGGACGTCGTGGGCCTCGGAGCGGCGGTGGCGGCGCAGCCAGGAGCCGTGGGACAGGCGGAGGCGGGCGAGTCCGAAGGCCCACTGGTCCGCGCCGGGTACGGCGCAGGCGTCCCGGTAGCGGGCGTCGGCCTCCTCGTCGGGCGCGGCGAGGGCGGTGGCCGCGGCGAGGAGGAAGGCGTGGTGGGCGGAGATCTCCGTCATCCGTGCCGCGCGCCCCGCGGCCAGGTGCGCCCGGGCCTCCTGCCGTCGCCCGGTGTGGACGGCAGCGTCCACGAAGTCGAAGAAGGGCAGGTGGAACCAGGGCAGGCCGCGCGGCAGGACGCCCGGCGGTGTGAGCGCCGCCAGGTCGCGGTAGGCGTCCTCGTGGCGGCCGTGGGCCAGGGCCGCGAGGGCGTTCAGGTGCGTGAGGTGGTCGGTGACGAATCGCATGCCGGCGCGGGACGCCACCGGTCTGATCCGCCGCTCGGTCTCGCGCAGGGCCTCCTCGTCGCCGCGTCCGGCGGCGAAGTGGGCGTAGTAGTGCCGGAACAGCAGCGCGTTGCAGTGGTAGCCGAGTTCCTCGGCGGTCTCCGCCTCGCGCAGGCAGTCGTCCGCCGCGTCCCAGTTGCCGCGCAGGAAGTCCTGGTAGCAGCGGGCCTTCGCGACCGATCCCTGGGTGGCGTAGGCGTGTTGTCCCCGGATGCGCCGCCACATGTCGTCGTCGGCGAGGTCGACCGCCGAGGCGGTCCACAGCAGGAGCCAGGCGCTCCCGGCTTCCTGCTCCTCGCTCAACTCCCTTACAAGTTGCCGCAGTTCCTCGGACACGCCGTGTGCGGTGCGGGCCGGGTCGGACCAGGCGCGGTGGCACAGCCGGGCCAGCGGGGACACGTTCTCCCGGTGGCGTTCCAGCGCGCTCCAGATCTGTGCGTCGTCGGTGTAGGTGGCGGCGAGCAGCAGCTTGAAGTAGGCCTGTTCGGCCAGTCCGCCGAAGGACTCCGCGCCGGGCGCGGCGAGGGCGTCGAGGGCTTCGGGCAGCAGGGTGCACGACGAGGCGAAGTCGACGCGGTGGCTCTGGTCGGCGTACACGACGGCGTAGGCGAACAGCGGGGCGATGTCGGCCGGCACGGGGGCCTGCCGCAGTTCCTCGACGAGCTTGACGGTGTAGGTGAGCCGGCCGCTCCGGGCGGCCATGACGGCCGCCCAGGTCAGCCGGCGGGCCCGGGAGCCGGGGTCGGCGCTGAGGGCGGCGGCCCGGTCGAGGAGCAGCGCCGCTTCGGCGTCGCCGCCGCGCCGGGCGAGCCGTCGGCCCGCTTCCTGGAGGCGGGCGGCGAGGTCCTCGTCGGGGACGAGTGCCGCGGAGGCCTCGTGGACCAGCCGGCGGGGGTCGTCCGCCGCCAGGCCCGACGCCAGGGTCCGGTGGGCTTCGCGCAGTTCGGGCCCGGGGGCCGCGGAGACGACGGCGCTGCGCACCAGCGGGTGCCGTAACGCCAGCCGCCCGGAGTCGTCCAGCCCGGCCAGCCCGCTGCCCTCGATCTCGTCGAGCACCGCCTCCGCGGCGTCCCCGGTGACCTCGTGCGGCCAGGTGCCGGTGGTGCCGGACGTCGTGCCGCCGCCGAGCGCGGTCAGCAGCAGGGTACGGGCGGCCGGGGCGGACAGGGAGCGCAGCCGGCCGGCGAACAGCCGCTCCAGCCGCTGCCCCAGCGGCAGCCGCTCGGGGAGGGGGACGATGCCCTTGAGGTGCTCCTCGCGCAGCTGGCGGGGCAGTTCCACGAGGGCCAGGGGGTTGCCGGCGGCCTCCCGCAGCACCCGGTCGGCGGTCGAGGCGGCCAGCCCGGGGTGCTGCCGGCGCAGCAGGGCGTCCGCGTCCGCGGAGGCCAGGGCGCCGACTTCGACGGGCTGCGCCGGCCACCCCTCCGGGGCGGCGCCGTCGGGACGGCACGTGCCGACGATGACGAGCGGCAGTTCCGCGATCCGCCGGTGGAGGAAGGCGAACACGGTCGCGCTGGAGGAGTCGGCCCAGTGCAGGTCGTCGATCAGGAGCAGCAGGGGTCGTCTGCGTGCCGCTTCCGCGAGCAGCGTCAGCGCGGAGGCGCCCACCATGAAGCCGTTCGGCGGGAGTCCTTCGCGCAGTCCCAGCGCGCATTCCAGCGCTTCCCTCCGACGTGGCGGCAGGGCTCGGGAACGCTCCAGCAGCGGCCAGAGCACCTGGTGCAGCGCCCCGAAGGCGAGCTCCGTCTCGGCCTCGGCGCCCACCGCCCGCAGCACGGCGAACCCGGCGTCGTGCGCCCGTGCCGCCGTCCACTCCAGCAGGGCGGTCTTGCCGATGCCCGCGTCGCCGCGCAGCAGTGTCGCCGAGCCTCCCGACCCGGTCCGCGCGTCGTCCAGCGCGTGGCTCAGCAGTGCCGTCTCCCGCTGCCGTCCCACGAGTCCGCCGCCACCGGCCAACGACACCACGGACGCTCCCCTGTCCCTCGGGCACTTCGGGGTGGTGCGCACCCCTCAGGAACACGCCGTGGTCCGGCGCGCGGCTCAGGATAGCGCCCGCCCGCCCCTTCAAGATCATCAAGGTGGGTGCGGCGGACAGCGGCCGGTCAGTCAAACGACCTACGGGCGTCCGGCGCGCCGGACGCAGGCTGGGGGCCGTCGATCCGGAGCGCCCGGCGCACCGGCATCCCGCCCGCTTCTCAGGGCCCGAGCGACATCAGGGAGAGCCATGAGCTCCGCGACCATGACCCCGATTACCCCGCGGCCCCTGGGCTTTCCGCGGATCCGTACGGTCGCGGGCCCGCCGTCGGTCGTGGTACCGGCGTCCGTCCTCCCACCGGCCGCCGGGACCGGCGACGAGGTCGTCGTCGCGGTCCACGCACGGGGTCTCGCGAGCTTCGTCCAGCGCGGCGAGGTCCTCGCGTGCGGCCCGCTGGACCTCGTCGTCCTCGACGCCGCCGTCCCGTTCGCCTTCCACGAGGCGGAGGACTTCGAGCTGCACCTCCTCGGCGTGCCCCGGCACGTCCTGGGGCTGGACCGGCTGGACGTCGAGCTGCTGTGCCGCCTCCACCCGCACACCCGCGGCACTGTGGCACCCCTGCTGGGCCCCCTGCTGCGGGACCTCGCCGCCACGGCACCGGGCCGGTCGCCGCGGTCGGCGGAGCAACTGGCCGCCTGCGTCGTCGGATTGCTCGGGACCCTCGCGGCCGAGGCGGGACTCCACGACGCCGACGCCCTCGGCACCGGGGACCGGCACGGCCTGCCGCCGCGCCTGCGGGCGTACGTGAACGAGCGTCTGGGGGACCGCGACCTCACGCCCGAGAGCATCGCGACCCACCACCACATCTCGACCCGTTCCCTCCACAAGGCGTTCGCCGCCGAGGGCACCACGGTCGGCCGCTGGATCCAGCGGCGCCGGCTCGAGGAATGCCGCAGGGAACTGGCCCGTCCCCAACCGGGCCGGCCCCGGCCGGCGGTGGCGGCGGTCGCGAAGCGCTGGGGGATCGCCAACCCCGCGTACTTCAGCCGGGCCTTCCGCGCCGCCTACGGCCTGACGCCGACCGCCTGGCGCGACGTCCGCGCCGAGCCGGAGGCGTGAACGGCCGGACCGGTTCGCCTTACACCGACTGGTCCACGCGTGGTTCGCGGATCTTCCAGCCCGGCCACGAAAAGATCCGGAATTCCCTGTTTCCGCAGGTCAGAGCGGTGCGTCGTTCCCCCCCCGTTCCCGGGGCGTCCCACCCGTTACCCGCCCTTCCGTCCCCGCAGCGGTCTCCTGGCAGCCCCTTCAGCAGAACCCGCAGGACCGACCAGCTCGCCCGCCGGGGCCACCCACACAACAGCGGGTTTCCGGTCAGGTGCGAACGTCCCGCTGCTGCACTTCCTTGAGCACATTCGCCACGGTCACAAAGTCGTTGTCCACGTGGAGGACGGTGTGACCGTGGTGCACCGCCGTCGCGCACACCAGCAGATCGAGGGCGGCCGCGGACCGGTGCTGTCCTTGTTGCGTGAGCTTGTACTGCGCGGTGTCCACCCAGCGCCACGCGTTCTTGGGGACCGGCGAGAGCCGGCACAGGGCGTCCAACTCCTCGGCCAGTTCGTCGCGGTGCGCCGGGCCGGTGGCCGAGTACAAGAACTCGGTCCTGGTGGGTTCGCAGATGTGGAAGACGCCGGCGGCGATGTGTCCCTCCCAGGGGAGCAACGCTCCCGGAACACGGAAGAGGTGCCAGAGGGCAGAGGTGTCGAGGAGGTACGTGATCACTCGAAGGCCGCCCGCCGGGCACGCTTGGCAGCCGCATGCGCAGCCGCTGCGGCCTCGAACTCACCTTGCTCACCCCGCGCAGCCAGCTTCTCGGCAGCTTCGAGCCGCTTGATCCGGGCCACGTAGTCCCGCAGGGCCGCGTTGACAGTCTCTTTCTTCGTGGAGGCGCCCATCAGTCGCATGGCTTCGGCCAGCGCCTCGTCATCGAGGTCGATCTGGGTTACAGACACGCCGATCACCCCACCTGTGAACCAACCGTATGTATGCATCCAAGATACATCACCAACATGACCCCGCCGACGGAACGAGCCGCACCGGCCGATACCCGCTGAAGCCGTAATCCGACAGGCCAAGCCTCCGCACACCCGGATCGACCATACAGACCTTGTACATCTATCTGCACTACTGCCGCATGGTGGGGCGAGCGGGGCTCGACTCACGACCGACGGATGGTGAGCCCGCCGGCCGTGCGCCACTCCCGCGGCGAGCGCCCGTACACCGTCCTGAAGACGCGGCTGAAGTGCGCCGGGCTGCAGAACCCCCAGCGCAGGGCCACCGCGGACACCGTCGGACCGGCCGTGCCCGCCGCCGGCCGGGCGAGTTCCTTCCCGCATTCCTCGACGCGGCGCCGCTGGATCAGCCTGCTGACGGTCACCCCCTCGCCCTCGAAGAGCCGGTGGAGGTAGCGGACGGATATGCGGTGGGCCCGGGCGACGGTCTCCGGCGTGAGGCCGGGGTCGTCGAGGTGCTCGTCGATGTAGCGGCGCACGACGGGCAGCAGGTGGTCGCGGGCCGCGACCGGACGGTCGTCCTCACCCTCCGCGTGCTCGTCCACGAGCGCGGCCAGGAGGTCGGCGACGTTGCCGGCCAGCAGGTCGCCCACGGCCGGGGCGACGCGCGGCGCGCGGTCCGCGAGGCGTTCCAGAAGGGGGGCCAGCAGCGCGGCCGTCCCCTCCCGTGGCGCGAGGGCACGCCCGGCCACCGTCCGCAACCGCGCCTCGGGCACGTCCGGAACCCGCCCGGGAAGCCGGAACAGCCGCTGCCGGAAGCGCTGTTCCTGCTCCAGGAAGAACGGCCGCCGCAGATCGATCACGGCCAGATCGCCCGGGAGCAGCGCGGTGCCGCGCCCGTCCTGCGTCAGGGCGGCGGTCCCGGCCTGCTGGAGGGCGACGACGATCCCGTCGGCGGGGGCGCCGTCGACGTGCCGGGACGTCCGGCTCAGGCGTACGGGGTCCGCCTCCAGCGACAGCACGCGCAAGTAGCCGAGGTGTTGTACGTCGAGCGTGCCGGCGAAGCCGTGCTCCTGCCGCGTCCTGGCCCGTACCGAGGCGGTCAGAGCCTGCTCGACGCCCTGCTGCCAGGTGGCGAGCCGTCCGTCACCGGGGAGGGGGGACGTCGCGGGGTGCGTGCGCATGGGGCTCCTTGGTTCCTGCTCGGTCGGCGGACTGCTCGGTCGGCGGCACACGGTCAGCCTGTACGCGGCGCACGGCGGTCCATTAGGTCATGTGACCGTCCTCTTCGCCCGGTTCAACGCCCCCGGCCGTGCGCCCCCGGGCAAGAACGTGTGCACGCGATGGCACGTCGTCGCCCCGGCACCGGCCTGGCGTCACGGCGGGCGCGGGCGGACTCGCCGAAGACGAGGTTGCCGTGCCGGTCGCCCCGGGCGGCCCGGACGAGCGCGAAGCCGGTGCGGCGGCCGTGCTCCAGGACGTACGCGGCGCCGTCGAACTCCCGCACCTCCTTGCGCGGCGAGGCGAGCGCGACGCCGCCCCGCCCGTCGTACCGCCGGGGCAGTCCGCCCTCGGCGGCCTGGGTGCCGACGCCGGCGGGGGTGCAGAAGGCGGGGATGCCGCAGCCGCCGGCGCGCAGGCGTTCGGCGAGCGTGCCCTGCGGGATCAGCTCGACCTCCAGTTCGCCGGCGAGGTACTGGCGCGCGAACTCCTGGTTCGCGCCGATGCAGGAGCCGGTCACGCGGGAGATCCGGCCCGTGGCGAGGAGGAGGGCGAGGCCGGAGCCCCTCGCCCCGCAGTTGTCGGAGACGACGCCCAACTCCCGGACCCCGCGCGCTTACACCGCCCGGATGAGGACGTTCGCCGCCACGCTATTCTTCTGCACACTGACGAACGAGTCGGCAGGAGGCGCACCATCTGCCGCAGTTCGGCGTCCTCAACGCGCCGATGGCCGAACCGGGCCTGGACCAGCGGACGGTGGGCGAGCGCGTGGGTCTCGACCGCTCGACGATCGCCGAGGCCATCGGCCGGCTCACCCGCCGGGGCCTGCTCGACAAGGTCCGCGACCCGGCCGACGGCCGCCGGTCCGTACCGCGCCTCACGGAGGACGGAGCCCGCACGCACCGCAAACTCACCGTGCGCACGGCCCGGATGAACCAGATCCTCCTGTCCCCGCTCTCCCCGCTCCCCCCCCCCGAGGAACAGGCGCTCTTCCCGTCCCTCATGCGCCGGGGTGTCGGACGCGGCGGAGCAACTGCGCAGTCCGGAGGCGCCACTTGCCGCGTCCTGACCCGGCCCTCTGCAGCCGCCCCCTTGGCAGGCACCGCCCCCTGTGCGAGGCTCGCCGACCACCATCGGCGACCGAGGAGGCCCCTCATGACGACCGCACAGGGCCACGACCCGACGATCTACCGCACCCCGGCCGACGCCGCCGCCGCGCCGCCGGAGAAGCTCGCCTACCTGGCCGGCTTCGACCGCACGGCACAGCGCCCGGACGCCCTGTTCACCCTCGACACCGATCCCGCGTCCGCCTCCTACGGACGTGTCCTGAGCATCTCCGAAGTCCCGGGACTCGGCGACGAACTGCACCACTTCGGCTGGAACGCCTGCTCCAGCTCGCTCGCCCACGCCGGCCACCACCACGCGGAACGGCGCTGGTTACTGGCCCCCGGCCTGCGCTCCTCCCGCATCCACGTCTTCGACACCCACCCCGACCCGGCCAGCCCCCGCCTGGTGAAGGTGATCGAGGCCGCCGAACTCGCCGACAAGGCCGGCTATTCCCGCCCGCACACCCTGCACTGCGGCCCCGACGGCGTCCTCCTCTCCTGCCTCGGCGGGGCCCACGGCGCCGACGGCCCCGGCGGCGTCGCCCTGCTCGACCACGAGACCTTCGACGTCCTGCGCGCCTGGGAGACCGACCGCGGGCCGCAGCGGCTGGCGTACGACGTGTGGTGGCACCTCAACCACGACATCGCGGTGACCAGCGAGTGGGGCACCCCTTCGATGATCGAGGACGGCGTCGACCCCGAGTTGCTGCTCGGCCGCGAGTACGGCCACGCGCTGCACTTCTGGGAACTCGGCGCCGGCCGCCACCTCCAGCGCGTCGACCTGGGCGACGAGCACCAGATGACGCTGGAGCTGCGCCCGGCCCACGACCCGACGGCGGCCTGGGGCTTCGTGGGCGTCGTCGTGAACGTCGAGGACCTGTCGGCGTCGGTGTGGCTGTGGCACCGGGAGAAGGACGGCCGGTTCGCCGTCCGCAAGGTGATCACGATCCCGGCGGAGCCGGCGAAGGCGGAGGACCTGCCGCCCGCGCTGCGCCCGTTCGGCGCGGTGCCGCCCCTGGTCACCGACATCAACCTGTCCGTCGACGACCGCCGGCTGTACGTCTCGGCGTGGGGGACGGGCGAGTTGTTCCAGTACGACGTCAGCGACCCGTTCCGCCCGCGGCGCACCGCGTCCGTCCGCCTGGGCGGCGTCGTCGACCGCGCACCGCATCCGGCGGCGCCGGACCTGCCGCTGTCGGGCGGCCCGCAGATGGTCGAGCTCAGCCGCGACGGCCGCCGGGTCTACCTGACGAACTCGCTGTACGGCTCCTGGGACGACCAGTTCTACCCGGACGGCGTCGAGCCCTGGCTGGCCAAGTTCGACGTGGACCCCGTGCGCGGCGGGCTCGTACCCGATGTGCGGTTCTTCCCGCGCGGCGCGGAGTTCCGGGGCCGCCGCGTCCATCAGGTGCGGTTGCAGGGCGGCGACGCGTCGTCCGACTCGTACTGCTTCACCTGATCCTGGGCGGCGGTGCGCCGCCGGACGTCGGCCATCAGTTTCTCCAGCAGCGTGGTGAGGACGTCGCGTTCGTCCGCCGAGAGATCGCTGACGAGTTCGGCCTCGCGGCCGAGGACGGCGTCGACGGATCGCTCGATGAGCGCGTGCCCGTCGGGCGTGAGGGACACCAGTATGGTCCGGCGGCCGGTGGTCCCCGGTGTCCGCCGGACGAGGCCGTCCCGTTCGGCCCGGGCGACGCGCTGCGAGATCGCCCCGGCGGTGACCAGGGACAGCCGGGCGATCTCGCGGGTGCTGAGGGTGTAGGGCGGGCCGGAGCGGCGGATGACGGACAGCAGGTCGAGGGTGGCCGCGTCGATCCCCGCTTCGCGCAGCACCTGGTTGCGGTCGTTGGCGAAGAGCTTCCCCAGCCACCATATGGGCGTGACGATCTCGATCGACCCGGTCGGCGTGCCGGGGCGTTCCCGCCGCCAGGCGGCGGCGATCTGCGCTGCGGGGTAGGAGGGTACGAAGTCCCCTGTTGCGGAAGTGGTGTTGGCCACAGTGCGGTCCTTGCGAGGCGGGTGCGGGATACGTTTAGGTCTAAACGTAGCAGTGAGCAGGAGGTCCGATCCTTGTCCCGCACCGTGCTCGTCACCGGAGGAACCAGCGGCATCGGCCGCGCCGTCGCCGCGCGGTTCGCCGCCGACCAGGCGGAGGTCCACATCACGGGACGCCACGCCGACACCGTCGGACAGGCCGCCGAGGAGCTGGGGGTGCACGGCGCGGTCTGCGACGCGACCGACCCCGCCCAGGTCGCGGAACTCGCCGCCCGCTTCGGCAGGTTGGACGTCCTGGTCAACGCGGCCGGCGGCCTGCCGTCCGTCGGGGGATCGACCCTGGAGGCGGTACTGGCCGAGTGGCAGGCCAACTTGGCCCAGAACCTGCTGAGCGCGGTCCTGACCACCACCTCGGTCCGCGGCAAACTCGCCCCGGGCAGCTCCGTCATCAGCATCGGCTCGATCGGGGCCGAGCGCCGAGGCGGCTCCTACGGCGCGGCCAAGGCCGCACTGGCGGCCTGGAGCGCCTCACTGTCGGCCGACCTCGGCCCCCACGGCATCACCAGCAACGTCATCGCCGCGGGCTACATCGCCGGCACCAACTTCTTCCAGGGCCGGATGACGGAGGAACGCCACAACGCGCTGGCCGAGGAGACGCACATCAAGCGCCCGGGCACGGTCGAGGACATCGCCGGGACGACGCACTTCCTCGCCTCGCCGGGAGCCCGGCACATCACCGGCCAGACCATTCACGTCAACGGCGGTGCGTTCACGACGCGGTGACCTCGGCCCCTCGGGGGGGGATCCGTTGCAGTCCCACTTTGCGGATGAGCGCGGCGACTACCTGGACGACGAACGCTTTGCGGGGTGGGCAGTCGGGACGGAGTGTGAATTTCGGTCTTGCGGTTTGTGCGCGCCGGCGGGGGCCGCCGCAGTCGCGCCCGCTCCAATGCCATGGGAGTCGTGCCCTGCCACTGGGCGGGCATGTAGAGCCTGCGTTCCGCCAGCAGCCGGCCCGTCCCACTCGCTGCCGGGCAGGCGACTGGCCGGCCAAGCCGGTACCGAGCCGTCGAGGCCGTCGCCGGGCGGGCGGGCGACCGACGTCCTGGCCCGCGACGGCGTGATCACGGAGATCCGCCCGGACATCGACGCCCCGACGGCGCACGGATCATCGACGCCGACGGCGCGATCGTGCTGCCCGGCTTCATCGACACCCACCGGCACATGTGGCAGGCCGCCCTGCGCGGGGTGGGCGCCGATATGACGCTCGAGGGCTACTTCTCCCGGGTCGCCGGGGACCTCGCCGCCCAATTCACTCCCGACGACGTGCACTTGGGCCAGGCCCTGAGCGCGTACGCCGCCCTGGACGCGGGCGTGACCACCGTCCAGGACGTGGCCAACATCCACGCCCCCCCGAACACTCCGACGCCGCCCTCCAGGCCCTGCGCGCCACCGGGCTGCGCACGGTCCTGGCCTACGGCCATTCCTTCGCCGCCCGGCGCACCGACCGCGTCGCCCCCGACGGCCTCTCACGCGACGCCGCCCGGCTGCGGACCCTCCTCTTCGACGACGCGGCCCTGGTGACCATGGCGCTGGAGGTCACCACCGGCAGCGAGGAAGGAACCCTGGCCAACTGGCGCCTGGCCGCCGAACTCGACCTGCCCGTCGCCCTGCACGTCCTCGGCCGGATCGGCGAAGAACCGCCGCTCACCATGCTGCGGCGGCTCGGCCTGCTCGCCGCGCACGGCCGGCGCGCCACCTACATCCACGCCACCGACCTGGACGCCTCCCAGTACGCCCTCATCCGTGACAGCGGCGGCCACCTCTCCATCACGCCGGCGATCGAGATGCTGATGGGCCAGGGCTATCCCCCGCTCCTCGACGCGCTCGACGCGGGACTCGCCCCCAGCCTGAGCGCCGACGTCGAAGTCACCGTCCCCAGCGACATGTTCACGCAGATGCGCGCCGCGCTCCAGGCCGTACGCCAGGCCGCCCACGCCCGCGCCCGCCTCGACGGCTCGGGCCCCGTCATGGTCACCGCCGGGCAGGTCCTGTCCTTCGCCACCATCGAGGGCGCCCGCGCCCTGGGCCTGGACGACCGCACCGGCTCCCTCACCGTCGGCAAGCAGGCGGACCTGATCGTGCTCTCCACCGGCCGTCCGGGAATGCGTCCCGTCCACGACCCGGCCGCCGCCGTGGTCCTGGCCGCGGACCGGGGCGACGTCGACACCGTCGTCGTCGCCGGACGCGTCGTCAAGGAAGGCGGCCGCCTCCTCGACGCGGACGCCCTCCCGCGCCTGTACCGGCAGGCGGACGCCTTGCGCGGCCGCCTCGCCGCACCGGAGCGGTAGCCGCTCCCCCGCCCGGCCTCGCCCGGCCGGGCGAGCACGGCTCAGATTCTGTGGTCGATCTTCTTCTCCCGCATCAGCTTCTCCAGCTCCGCGTCCGACAGCGGGTGCAGAGTGTCCAGGAGACGGCGCAGCCCGGCTTCGCCGAGGGTCTGGCTGGTGACCTCGGCCTCCGCGTTCCGGAGGCGGCGGGTGAGGGTGACGGCGCGGGTGCCGTCGGGGAAGCCGCGGACCGTGAGCATCCCGCCGTGCGCGTCCACCGTGCAGGCCTCGTCCTTCTCCGCGGGCTCGGGGCATCGGGGCGCCGGCGTGAGCGGCGGGCGCACCGTGAGGCCCACGTACCCGGACTGGTCCTGCCCCTGCCGGACGGAGCGGTAGTCGACGCCGAAGGAGGCGGGGCCGGCCACGGCACGGGACACCTCCATGCCCCGCGGCGCGGCGCCCAGGTACAGCAGCTCCGGATGCTCCCGGTACCGCGCGGCCTCCGCCTCGTGCCGGCGCTCCTGCGCCTGTGCCGGGCCGACGAAACCCCCGTAGGCGACACCGGCCGCCAGCACGGCCAGCGCCCCCAGCCGCACCCGCCGGCTCGGCACGAAGAACGCCGCGGCCACGGCGTACGGCACCCCCGTCAGCGCGATCCGGGTACTGGCGCTCCCCAGGTCGACGTCCCCGCCGTAGGCGGCCAGACCTGCCAGGACGCCGAGCGTACCGAGGACGAAGACCAGGACCGCCCAGCCCAGCCGCTTGGGCACGGAGCCGCACAGCGGCACCACGGTCCGCACCGGTACGCCCGCCATGGCCAGCAGGCCCAGCGCCAGCGGCACACCCAGCGCGAAGACCGGCACCGTCGCACCGGCCCCACCGCCCCAGGCCGTCACCACCAGCCCGAAACCGAGCGTCGGCACCACGGCCGCCATCAACGCCCAGACCAGGAGGAGATGCAGGACCGCCGGCGCCCCTCTGCCACTTTTCATACTGCTCATACCGCGAAGCCTGTCAGCCGGCGTCCTGGCGCACATGAGTACGCGTACTCAGCGCGGAACCCCGAGCGGAGGACGGCTGCCGGCGCGCTGCGCCCCGCGCTCAGGCACGGTCGGCCCGGAAGTGCCACATGGTGAGCTGGATGCGGCCGTCCGCGTCGCGGGGCCAGGGCCGGTCGCCCGCCGGGCGGCGGTCCTCGCCCGAGAGGGCGGCGATCCTGTCGTTGATCTCCCGCAGGACCTCGGCGGTGAACGAGGTGGAATACAGCGCCTCTTCGACATCGACGATGTTCCAGTGCAGGCCCAGCCGGCCCTGGAGCTCGTTCCGGTCTACGCGGGTGGGGACGGGGTAACCGTTGTCGAGGTCCTCGCCGAAGGTGAACAGATGGAGCCGGGCTCCCGGCCGGCAAACCCGGTGCAGGGCGGCCAGGTGCTCCGTGCGCGCCCCTTCCGGCAGGCAGTGGTAGAAGGCGCTGCTGAGAACAGTGTCGAACCGGCCGTCCAGACCGTGCAGACCAGCCGCGTCGCCGACGAGGAACTCGGCCTCGGCCCCCTGTTCCGCGGCGCGCTCCACCGCTTGCCCGATGGCCGTCGGCGAGATGTCGATGCCGGTCACCTCGTGGCCGCTCCGGGCGAGGAAGATCGCGTTGTCACCCTGGCCGCACCCGACGTCGAGGACCCTCCCGCGCACCTCACCGGCCTCCTCCAGCCCGACCAGGACCGGTTGGGGCGCGCCGATGTCCCATGGCACCCGGTCGAAGAGCACGGGCGCGCCCTCGGCCACGGGTTGTCCCTGGTACGCCGCATCGAAGTTCACGTCGCTGACCGAGATATCCCGCTCCGGGTACTCGAATGTCATCGCATCTCCCTTCCACGACCGGTTGCTTCGGGCAGGCGGCAGAGTAGTCCGCGGGCCGGTCGGCCGACAGGCCGTCCAGGCCCGGAGGGCCCTCTCGGCCCTCGGTGACCGTGCTCGGGCAGAGGGAGTTCAGGGCAGGGCGTTCATGAAAATCAACCCTCGCGGTGGCGGAGCGGGCCGATGCCCCCGGCTGCCGGACTTTCCCACCGCCTCGGAACGGGAGGATCCCGCCCGATCACATCGACCGGACGGGAGGTCCTCCCGTCCGCCGCGTCAGGGGATCTGGCGCGCCCGGTCGACCACCGCCCGGTCCAGGATCGCGGTGGCCCGGACCAGGGTGCCCGCCTTGCCCCAGTCACCGGTCTTGGTGAGGTAGGTGCGCTGGCCGAGGAACTTCAGGGACTTCTTGTCGAAGATCCACTCGGTGCGCTGACCGAGCTGGCGGTCCTCGCGGGCGATGGCGACACCGTGGCGGCCCTGCGCGTCGACGGCGTCCGGCATCTGCACCACGCCCGGGATCTTCGCGGCGGCCTTGTAGAGCGCGGCCTCGGTCCGGGACGGCATGACGCTCCTCGACAGCAGGGTGCCGAAGGTGTCGAAGACGGTCTGACCGAAGTCCTGGCCCTGGATCGGCATGGTCTCCTTGCGGATCCGCTCGTGGAGCGCGGCAGGGTCGGCCGGCAGGGAGGCCAGCCACTTGTACGTGGGCCGTTCGATGCCCGCCGGCTTGTGGCCGGTGAGGTTCATGTTGAGGAATTTCCCGTCCTCGCGGAAGACCCCGCCGTCGTTCGACGGGCGCGGGTCCTGCGGCACCCAGTCC
This sequence comes from Streptomyces sp. AV19, assembly GCF_015999245.1. Lineage (GTDB taxonomy): Bacteria > Actinomycetota > Actinomycetes > Streptomycetales > Streptomycetaceae > Streptomyces. The sequence continues at coordinate 148,818 of NZ_JAEAMR010000006.1, forward strand.
TCCCGCTCCTTGAGCCCTCCCGCCTCGACCGGCTTGATGTGCACGGTTTCGGTGGCCAGGCTGCGCACGTAGACGTACTGGTCGTCCCGCACCGGTTTGGTGTCGGTCCTCATCGCCACGGTCGCGATCCGGTCCAGCAGCACCACCGCTCCTCGCGGGGTGCCGGGCTCGGCCGGCGCGACCCGCGTCCCGGAGGTGCGGTCCTGCGATCCGGGCAGGGCGGTGACCGCCAGGGCGCCCGCCACGACCGCCGCGGCGGCGGGCAGCGCGAAGGCCGGGCGTACCAGGTGCCGGCGCGGCCGGGGCCGGTCGCCGTCGATGGTGCGCATCAGCAGTTCCTTGTGATGCAGGTGCCGGCCCGGCGGCAGGTCCCGCTCGGCCGGGGCCGGCAGCCGTCGGGCGAGGTCCTGGTGCTCGGTGGTGTTCATCGGGCTTCCTCCTGGACGGCCAGGGCCGCGGGAACGGCCATGTTCTCCCCTGCCGTGCGGCCGGGCCGCGCGCGCCCGGATTCCGCGGTGAGTTGTTCGTCGGTCAGCCGGCGGAGCCGGGCCCGGGCGCGCGAGAGGCGGGAACGCACCGTGCCCACCGGAACGTCCAGCGCCTGGGCGGCCTGGGCGTAGTCCAGTCCGGACCACACGCACAGCGCCAGGACCTCGCGCTCCGGACGGCGCAGCGCCTTCAACGCCCTGCGCACCGCGGCCAGTTCACGGCCGTCGTCGATACGCGAGGCCGATTCGTCCGCGAAGTCCCGCACCGGGTCCGCCGACGGCCGCCGGGTCAGGAAGGCCAGCCGGCGGCGTACCCCCCGGTTGGCGTTGCGCGCCTTGTTGGTGGCGATGCCCAGGAGCCACGGCCGCAGCGAATCGCCCTCCGGCTCCACCTTCCCGCGGGTGCGCCACGCCTCCAGGAACGTCTCGGACATGACCTCCTCGGCCGACGACCAGTCGCCCGTCAGCCGGAAGGCATGGTTGTAGACGGTTCGCGCGTACTCGTCATAGAGCTCGGCGAACGCCTCACGGTCACCCGCCCGTATGCGGTCGCGCATGCACGCCCCTCGCTCTTCTTCCGTTCATGACCAGTACCTCTCCACGGGCGGGAGGGAGTTCCGGTGATCCACGTCACATGGGGCGGGCTGCGGGATCGCGCGCCGAGGAGCCTGTCCGCCTTCGCACCCCCTTCACGATTGCACACGCCACAACGGCACGTGTCCCATCAGCAGTGGGTGCTTCAGGAAGCGACTTCAGGAAGCGATGAGAACGGTGAGCCGGCGCGGTCCGTGCACGCCCCGGACGCGGATCATCTCGATGTCGGCGGTCGCGGACGGGCCGCTGATCCAGGTCAGGGGGCGGCGCGGGTCGAGGTGGGAGATCGCCTCGGGCATGGCGGACACGACCTGTTCCGCCCGGACCACGCACACGTGGAGGTCGGGCAGGAGCGTCGGAGCGCGGCGGCCCTGGCCGGGGCTTCCGTCCAGGACGAGGGTGCCGGACTCGGCGATGGCGACGGCGCAGGTGGTCACGACGGCTTCGGTGGCGGAGAGTTCGGTGTGCGGCAGGGGTGGTGCGTCGCGGCGGACCTCGCCGTCCCACCCGGTCAGCCACTCCTCCGGCAGGCCGTCCGGGACGACCGTGCTGCGGACGGGTTCCAGGGCGCGGGCCACGGCGGCGGGCAGCCCGGGCCCGTCGGTGCGGCGCACGTCCGCCCCGTACTCCTCCAGGCGCTCGACGAGCAGCGCGACGGCTCCCTCCCGGTCGCCCGGGGCCACCGTGGGGGCGTGGCGCAGGTACGAGCGCGGGATGGCGGTCCGGGTCGCGGGCAGGTCGGCGGTGGCCCGGCGGATGCGGTTCAGTACGGTTTCGCGTGCGTTCACTTGGTGCCTCCGGCCGTCCGCTTCCACCAGCTGCGGAAGGATTCCTTGGGGATGTCGGGCAGGGCGCGGCTGTCGGTCCAGCCGCTCAGCGGGCCGGGGAGCTTCATGCCCTTGGGCACGGCGACGCCGACCGTGCCGGCGGCCTTGATCGCGGCGTTCCACAGCGGGCCGTGGTCCATCACGCCCTCGACGGCCTTGAGCGCCGCCTTTTCCGCCCGGTGCTTGATCCTGGCGTCGCCCTCGGCGACGTCGGCGCGAAGCTTCAGCAGGACGTCGGTGAAGCGGATCTTGACGGGGCAGACCTCGTTGCAGGCGCCGCAGAGCGAGGACGCGTAAGGGAGGGACGCGGTCTGGGGGTCGTCGGGGCCTTTGAGGAGGGGGTTGAGGATGGCGCCGATGGGGCCGGGGTAGACCGAGCCGTACGCCTGGCCGCCGGTGCGCTCGTAGACGGGGCAGATGTTCATGCACGCGCCGCAGCGGATGCAGCGCAGCGCCTGCCGGCCGACCGGGTCGGCGAGCGCGCGGGTGCGGCCGTTGTCGACGAGGACGAGGTGGAAGGTGCCCGGCCCGTCCCCGTCGGTGGTGCCGGTCCAGGTGCTGGTGTACGGGGCCATGCGTTCGCCGGTGGCGCTGCGGGCCAGCATCTGGAGGTAGACCTCCAGGTCGCGCCAGGTGGGCACCACCTTCTCGATGCCGACGACGGAGATCAGCGTCTCGGGGAGGGTCAGGCACATCCGGCCGTTGCCCTCGGACTCGACGACGACCAGGGTGCCGGTCTCGGCGACCACGAAGTTGGCGCCGGAGACGGCGACCTTCGCCTTGAGGAACTTCTCCCGCATGTGCAGCCGGGCCGCCTCGGCCAGCTCCTCCGGGTCGTCGGTCAGCCCCTCGGGGGCGGGGCGGCCGTGCTTGCCCATCTCGCGTACGAAGATGTCGCGGATCTCGCTGCGGTTGCGGTGCAGCGCCGGGACGACGACGTGCGAGGGCAGGTCGTCGCCGAGTTGCACGATGGCCGCCGCGAGGTCGGTCTCGCGGGCGCTGATCCCGGCCTCCTCCAGCGCGTTGTCGAGGCCGATCTCCTCGGTGAGCATCGACTTGACCTTGACGATCTCCGTCTCGCCCGTCTCCCGGACGAGACGGGTGACGATCCGGCCGGCCTCCTCGGCGTCCGCCGCCCAGTGCACGGCCCCGCCCGCGGCGGTGACCTGCTCCTCCACCTGCTCCAGGTAGGTGTCGAGGTGCGCGAGGACGTCGTCCTTGAGCGCGGCGGCGGTGTCCCGGAGGTCCTGCCAGTCCGGGCGTTCGTCCACCAGGACGGCGCGCTTGCCGCGGATGGTGTGCGTCGCACGGCGTACGTTCGTCCTCAACTGCCCGTCGGCGGCGGCCACTTCGGCGGCCTTGGGGAACGTGGGCCAGCCCATGAAGGTCTTGCTCATCGCGCGGCTCCCTTCCGTGCGACAGGAATCCCGTCCAGCGGTCCGTCCGCCTCGGTGCGGGCCAGGATCTCCATCAGGTGCATGGCGCGCACGGCGCGCCCGTCCTTGGCGAGGCGGCCGCCGATGTTCATCAGGCAGGAGTTGTCGACTGCGGCCAGCACGGGGGCGCCGGTCTCCAGGACGTGCCGGGCCTTGTCGCCGTTCATCGCGCCGGACACGGCTCCGTTCTTGACGGAGAAGGTGCCGCCGAAGCCGCAGCACTCCTCCTGGGCCGGCAGCTCCACGAAGTCGATCCCCTTGACGGCCCGCAGCAGCCGGTAGGGCCGCTCCCCCAGCGCCGTGGCGCGCAGGCTGTGGCAGGTGGGGTGGTAGGTGACCCGGTGCGGGAAGTACGCTCCCACGTCCTCGCGGCCCAGGATGTCGGTGATGTACGAGGTCAACTCGTGGACCTTGGGGGCGAGTTCGCGGACGTCCCGGAGGAGCCCGGCGTCCCCGGCCGCCTCGGCGGCGATCTCGTACGCCTCGGAGGGCAGCCCTCCGCAGGAGGCGGACGGCACGACGATCCCGTCGTACTCCCCGAAGACGTCCACGAAGTGCCGGGCCAGCTTGGCGGTCTCCTTGCGGTAGCCGGTGTTGTAGTGCATCTGCCCGCAGCAGCTCTGCTTGCCCGGGAAGTCCACCTCGACACCGAGGCGGCGCAGCAGCATGACCGCCGCTCGGCCGGTGTCGGGATAGAGCGCGTCGTTGATGCAGGTCACGAAGAGCGCGGTGCGCATCGTGCCTCCTTGTCGGTGGGAATGGTCGGCATCGCCGGTCGGCCGGATCCGGGAGCGCCACGGCCTCGGCCGGCTCCACGGCTCGGGGAATGAACAGCGACAACATGATGGATCCAACCATAGACGGAAGGTTGGACGGATGCCCGCGCAGGCTGCACAATGGAGGGCATGACACACCCGAAGCCCACCGCCGACCGGGCATACGCCCACGTCAGAGAGCGCCTGCTGGACGGCCGCTACGCGGGCGGCGAACTGCTCTCCGAACGCGGCGTCGCCACCGAACTGGGCCTGTCCAGCACCCCGGTCCGCGAGGCGTTCCTACGGCTCCAGGCGGAGGGCTTCCTGCGGCTCTACCCCAAGCGCGGCGCCCTCGTCGTGCCCGTGACCCCGGGCGAGGCGCACTCCGTCCTCCAGGCCCGGCTGCTGATGGAACTGTTCGCCCTGGACTCCCTGGCCGCGCGCGGCCCCGAGGCGATGCGCGAGACCGCCGGGACGCTGCCGCGGACGGACGGCGAAGGGGACGCGGACCCCGGGAAGGCGCTGGACATCGCCCGCGACTTCCACACCCAGCTCATGCGCGCGGGCGGCAACCCCACCCTCACCGCGATCCACGAGCGCCTGTGGGACCAGCAGATCCGCGTCGCCGCCGCCTCCACGACGGGCCCCGGCCACGCCGCCGACGACATCGGCGAGCACGCCGCCATCACCGAGGCCATCCGCCGGGGCGAGGGCGCGAGGGCGCGCGAACTGCTCACCCGCCACATCTCGGCCGTGCTGCACCGCACGGGCCTGGGCGGGGAGCCGACGCTGCCGCCGCCGGCGGCCTGACCGTCCCGGGGCAGGCGCCGTCCCGGGGCAGGCGCGGATGAGGTGTTCGCCCGGCCGGCGGGCGGTGTGCCGCGGCCGGACGAGAACCCTCCTTCTGCTGCTCCGCGCCTCGCGGTCGATCGTGTGGCCGTTCGCCCCACAGGGGCAAACCCGCCCGTCCCTCGGGCGAGTTGAGGGCCGGCGCCGGGACGGCGGGCCTCATGGCTCCGTGTGGTTCCGGTGCCCGTGATGACGCAGCCGCATCCAGACGTCCCGGGCCCGGCGCCCGGCCTCGACCCGGCTGCGGGCCACGAGTTCCCGTGCCTCCTCCTCGCTCTCCACCATCGGCCCGGAGCCGCGCAGCGGGCGGCCTGCCGTCTCGTACAGGTAGAAGGCGGAGACGAAGCCGATGGCACCGGCGGCCATCAAGTAGTAGGCCGGGATCATCTGGTTGTGGGTGTTCTCGATCAGGGCGGAGACCACCAGCGGGGTGGTGCCGCCGAAGAGCGAGACGGAGATGTTGTACGAGACGGAGAGCGCTCCGTAGCGCAGCCGGGTGGGGAACAGCGCGGGGAGGGTGGACGCGGCGGTGCCCGCGAAGCAGACCAGCAGCAGGCCCAGGATGAGGCACCCGACGGCCTGCAGCACCACCCCCTGGGCGCGGATGAGCAGCAGGGCGGGGATGGCCAGGGCCACCAGGGCCACGCTGCCCGCCATGAAGACCGGCCGGCGTCCCCAGACGTCGGAGTAGCGGCCCACCGTGGTGATCGTGAGCGCCACGACGATCATGGTGCACAGGATCAGCAGTTGCGAGGTGGTGGAGTCCCGGCCGAGCGTCTCGGTCATATAGGTCGGCAGATAGGAAGTGACCAGGTAGCTGGTCACGTTGTAGACTACCACCAGGCCCATGCAGATCAGCACCGCCTGCCAGTGCCGGGTGAAGGTCTCCTTCAGCCGCCCGTGCCCGGACTGCCGGCCCTCTTCGGCGTGCTTCGCCAGGGCGCCGGGTGACTGATCGGGGTCCTTGCCCATGCCGACCGCGGCCGCGGCCCGGAAGGCGGGCGTCTCCTCCAGCCGCATCCGCATGTAGAGCCCGATCAGACCGAGCGGCCCGGACAGCAGGAAGGGCAGCCGCCAGCCCCAGTCGACCATGGTGCCCTCGCCCAGGGTCGCGGTGAGCGTGGTCACCAGCGCGGATCCCAGCGCGTATCCCACGAAGGTGCCGAAGTCCAGCCAGCTGCCGAGGAAGCCCCGGCGCTCGTCGGGCGAGTACTCGGCGATGTAGGTCGTGGCCCCCGCGTACTCGCCGCCGGTGGAGAAGCCCTGCACCAGACGGCACACCAGCAGCAGGACGGGCGCCAGCAGGCCGACCGTCCCGTAGCCGGGCAGCAGGCCCACGGCGAAGGTGCTCACCGCCATCATGATCATGGTGGCCGCCAGGACCCGCTGCCGCCCGATGCGGTCGCCCAGCGGCCCGAAGGCCAGCCCGCCCAGCGGACGCACCAGGAAGGCGGCGGCGAAGGTGGCGAAGGACGAGATCACCTGGACGCCGGGGGAACTGTCGGGGAAGAACACCTTGCCGAGCACGGCCGCCAGGTAGGCGTACACCCCGAAGTCGAACCACTCCATCATGTTGCCGAGCGCCGCCGCCGAGACGGCCCTGCGCACCTCGGGACGGTCGGTGACCATGACCTCTTCGCGGCTCAGCGGACTCTTGCGGCGGCGAAGCACGATGCGCACCAGCCGGTCGGTCGCGGGAGTGCCCTCCCGCGGCGATCTGGCCCGCCCGGGCCTCGGAGGCTTCTTGCGGTCGGCAGCCATAAAACTATTCAACCCTTATGTGCGGTTTGGCGCTTTTTCTATGGCCCGAGGAACGGGCCGGGCACGCGCGTACCCGGCCGGGCCGGTCGCAAGCACCGCCGCGACGTGGGGTTTTGCGGCACCACATCGAGGAGGACGTTCGCGGCGCCGGCCCTTCTACAGGACGCGGCGCGGGTCCGCAACCGCTGCCGGCCGCCGGCAGGGCGGCGGCGCCGTGCGGCGGCTTCACGGAGAGCGGGAGCGGCCCGAGCGCCTGCGCACGGGGAGGCCCTGGATGCGGCGATCCTCACCCTGGCGATGTCCGGTGGCCTCCGGGATCCGCGTCCCCCGTGAAGGTGCTGCCGGAGTTCCTGGGCGACGCCCCGCTGTTCGCGCCGCTTTCACCGACGATCGGCCTGAGGCGCCACGCGGCCGGGACCGCTGCGTGAGCACTTCGGCCAAGTGGCCCGCTGGTTGCGGGAACTCGGCCTTTCCGTCCCCGACCTGCCGGAGACCCTCCGGGCCGCCCTCGCCCGGGTTCCCCAACTGCCCGGCGACGGTGACGGGTTGCCCGGCGACGGGTGAACAGGAGCAGCGCCATATGGACCCGATCTGGACATTCGGTGGGTGTATTCCAGCCGGGAACCGCAGCGAAGTTTGCTATGTACACCCGTTTTACGGGATCGTCGTTGTGCAAGCACGAGACAGACGATGCGAAGGCCGCACTGCGGGGCCTATCGAGACGCTCGTCCAACACAACCGCCACCCGCGGCGGTTGCGAAGTGAACTCCCGGGTTCGACATTCGAATTAAGGGGAACTTGTGTTTTCGAGGACGAAGAAGATCGCGCGTTCCGCGGCCATTGCGTCCGTCGCGGCCGCCGCGCTCGCCGTGAGCGTGCCGACGGGCAATGCTTACGCCATCGATCATGTCGCCTGTAACGGTGGGCGGAGCGACTTCTTGAAGATCTGGTCGCACAACGGCGGACGTCAGAGCGTGGACTGCTACGCGAACAAGGGGAAGACCGACTTCGGCAACTGGTGGGTCGACAAGATCTCCACGGGGAACAACGACCTCATCTACTACGACGCCAACGGCGATTCGGTGAAAATCGAGCGGTGGCACGAGATCACCTTCCCGAACCGCCCGCCGAAGGTCAAGGCCATCGAAATCCTCTGACAAGTCGGCGGGCCGGCGTCCAGGAATGGCCCTTCACTGATTGACCGTTCCTGGATACCGCCGCCTCCCGGGCGGGCATCGGATTCCCGTAACGCGGATCCGCTCGCATCCGGCTCAACTGATGCCGGCCACGCCTTTCGGGCGCGGCCGGCATCGGCCGGTTTCCGAGCCGTCACTCCACAAAGCATTACCCCCCACCGCAGACCTCCCGCCGGAGCCCCGGACCCTTCCGGTACCCGGGAGCGGACCGGGCAGCGATCGTCACCGAGTACTGACCGGCCGTCAGCCGCTCTGCTAGCCTGCCAGCCGTTCATTTCTGGTCGGCCCATGCAGTGCGGTCAATCGGGGGGAAGGGGAAGCGGTTTGGGATCCGGGGTTGGGGACATGGAGCTGGCGCAGGCCGTCCAGGTTCTGCGGGACGAGCTGATGAGCGCCGCCGCACAGGGCGCCGGCAGTGACGTGTCCTTCCAAGTCGGCCCGATCCAGCTCGAGTTCGCCGTCGAGCTGCGCAAGGACGCCCGTGCGCGCGGCGGTTTCAAGGCGTTCGTCGTCTCGGCGGAGACCGACGGCACGGTGAGCCGCACCCGTACTCATCGGATCTCCCTCACGCTTGAGCCCCGGCAGGCGGCGACCGGCGATCCGCTGCTGATCTCGGCGGACGACGAGGGCGACGCCACCGGACTGACCGGAGCGGGCGCGCCGTGACCGGCGGCCACGGGGCCGGGCCCGAGCACGAAAGGGTCGTCGCCGTCCTCAGTGGCCGTAGTGGAAGTGGCTATCTCCTGACCGCCCGGCTGGTCCTCACCGCCGCCCACGTCGTGAGCGGCGGGAGCGCCCCGCGGGCGGTGGCCGTGCGCGGCAGTGGCATCCGGCGCTGCCGCGTGGTGTGGTCACGGCAGGACGACGAGTGCGACGCCGCCCTCCTGCTCGCCGAGCAGGACCTCGTCGGTCCGCAGTCGACTTCGCTTGTGGCGCCGGTGCGTTGGGCCGGGCTGTCGGGCGGGCATCCCCTCGCGGATTGCCAGGCCATGGGTTTTCCCCGGGCCGCGCGGCAGAACGACCGGCTGGACACCGAGCACATCGAGTGTGCGCTGCGTCCCGGATCGGGGCTCGTGCGCGGCCGGTACGTGCTGGACATCCGGGACGTGTCGCCCGAGCTGGCGCACGGCGGGTCGCCGTGGGAGGGCATGTCGGGCGCCGCGCTGTTCGCGTACGGGTATCTGCTGGGCGTCGTCACCGAGGCACCGCGGAACTGGCGCCACCAACGACTTGAGGCCGTCAAGGGCAGGACCCTGCTCGGCGATCCGGGGTTCGTGTCCGCGCTCGCCCGGCACGGCGGCGGTACCCCCGTCGTGGAAGAGCTGTCGGCCGGCACTCCGCAGCGCGCCCCTCTGGCCCTGTCCGGAACCCTGCACTCCACCCCGCGCGACCTCGCCGCCACCGTCCGGGAGCACTGGACACCCGCCCGCCGCCGGTTCTTCGACGTCATGGGTACGCCCGGCGCCCCCTCCGAGGGCTGGCGCACCCTGCTCGCCTGGCTGCGCCAGTTCGACGATCCCGCCACCGACGACGTCGAGGGCCGTCCGGAACTGATCGACCGCCGGTTGACGAACCCCGGACTGCCGCCCGACCTCAAGCTGCTCCACCTGCTGCGCTGGCTCGAACCCGAAGGAACACCGGTCTGGCGCGGCATGCCTGTCACCACCGAATCGCTCTCGGAGGCCTGCCGCAACGGCCGCTTCGACGACGCCGGAGCCGACGCGGACCTCTACCGGGACCTCTGCGCGGGAGGTCTGCTGGAAGCGCTGGCCGGCTTCACCCGCTTACGCGAACTGAACGGCGTCCAGCAGGCGTGGGACGAGGCCTGGACGAGCTGGCTGCACCTGGCGGCGCAGGCCCCCGCCGCTCCCCAGTGGTTCCGCGACGAGTCGGCGGAGAGCGCCACGCGCGGCCTGCTGCTCGCCGCCCTGCTGCCCGGCCCCGAGGCCGCGGCCTGGCTGCGCACGGCCCGTGACCGCGTCACGCCGCCCCCCGAGGGCGCCGTCGAGTGGTACGACCGGCTCCGTGCGCGGGAGCCCGGTCCGGACACCCCGATCGGGATCCTGCTGCGCACCGACTGCGCGCCGGTCGCCGCCCACCAGGCACGGGAGCAGGACCTCCAGGCCGCCCGCGACCGAGCGGACCGGCGCGTACGGGAGGCCCACGACTCCGCCGCCGCCCACCGCGACCGGCGATGGGCCGCGTACGAGGCCCGGCGCCTGTCGGCCGTCTCCCGGCTGGGCGCGGTCGCCCGCATGACGCTCTGGTTCGCGCCCTGGTGCGCGGTCACTCTGTGCGTCCCATGGCTCGTGTGGGGCTGGACGTATCCCGATTACGCCGGGACGCTCACCTGGCAGTTGGCGGCGCTGGCCGCGACGGTCCTCGTGGCCCGGGTGCCGGCAGTGCTGCGGCTCGGCGGCGCGTACCGCCCGCCTCTGCGGAGCCCCCGCGAGATCTTCCGGCCCGATCGCGAAGTCGCGTCCAGCGGGGCCGTGTTCAGTGGTGCCGTGTTCAGTGGTGCCATGTTCAGTGGTGCCATGTTCAGTGGTGCCATGTTCAGTGGTGCCATGTTCAGCAGCGTGACGAGGCTGCTGCCCGTCCCGGGGTACGTGGGCCTGACGGGGGTGCTCCTGCACGATGTCGGCTTCGTCGCGGCGACCGTCGTCTTCCTCCTGGCCCTGGGGACGCTGTTCCGGTACGCCCGCACCCGGGCGGTCGTCCGCGACTGGGACGCCGATCACCGCCGACGGCGGCAGGACTACGAGTCCCGACGCCCGCCCGGCCCCGGCGGCCTCCCCCGCCACATCGCCGACGGCGCGCGATCCGCGTCTCCGCGGGAACGTGCCCATGCGTACCGTTCCTTCATCGGGCAGTTCACCGGCCTCTCTGCCCCGGGGGAGCCCGACGATCCCGATCGCCACGGCCCTCCCGGGCCTCCCGTCAGGCGTCGGCGCGGGCGTTGACGCGCTCGGGGCCGATTGAAGGACGGCGTCCGAGGAGCAGCCGTCCCCATTGGCCGGCTTATTGCCCTCCGGTATTCCGCAGGTCTCCGCCGCCGCGCTCCCGGCCACGTTTCGCGAACGTTCCGTTTCCCTCCGCAAGCGATGTTTGCCCCCGCCATCTACCAACCGATCCGGGCGATGCGGGAGCAGGATCACATTCCACCAATCAACCATTGACACGCCGCAATCGGGTGATCAATCATCGCCGTACAGCCCAGACACACCGATACACGGCGACTGTTGTCCTGCGTTCGATACGGCCCATGGCGACCAGTTCGGCCCGGAGGATTGCCATGCCCTGACGACGCCCATGAAGGCGCCTCGTGACAGCGGATCGTCCACCGGTGATGCCGCCGGAACCCTCCTCCCTTCCACGCGCCCCCCGGGACCGGGCGCGCCCTTTCCCGCACTTCCCGCCGGCCCCCACAGGCGGTGCCGCGCCGGGGCGGGCTCCCCTCCCCGTCCGGTGACCCCGGGCGCCCGGGTGTCGGAGTCCGACGCAGAACCACCCTCCCCCGAGGAGAAGAAGCAGCCTTGCCCGCGCAGCAGACTCCCAGCGCCCCCCGCCCCGAACTGCCTCACGTGGCGCGGAGGGAGCCGACCGAAGGGCCGTCGGCGCGCACCGCGCCGGAGACCGCCGCGCGGGACCGCGTTCCGGCGTCGTTCGCCCAGCGGCGGCTGTGGTTCCTGGCCCAGTTGCCGGGGGCGAGCGAGGCGTACCACGTGCCGCTCGCCTTCGACGTGCGCGGGCCTCTCGACCGCGGCGCCCTGGCCCGTGCGCTGGACGCGCTGACGGCCCGGCACGAGGCGCTGCGCACCCGGCTGTCGGCCGTGGACGGCGAGGTGTTCCAGCACGTGGACCCGGTGGACACCGGGTTCGCGCTGTCCGTGGACGACCTCTCGCGGACCGCCGGTACCGACGTGGAGCGGCTCCGGCGGGAGGAGGCGGCCGCCCCCTTCGACCTGGCCCGCGGTCCGCTGGCGCGCGGCCGGCTGCTCGTCCTGGGCGAGGACCGGCACCATCTGCTGCTGACGTTCCATCACACCGTTTACGACGGCTGGACCGAAGTCCTTCTGATGTGGGAACTCGGCGCTCTTTACGCGGCGTTCCTGCGCGGAGAACCCGATCCCCTGCCGCCGCTCCCCTCGGGCTACGCGGATTACGCCGTGCGGCAGAAGTGCGAGTGGGAGGACGGGACGTTCGCGGAGCAGGCCGCGTATTGGACGGAATCCCTCGCGGGGGCACCGCCGTTGCTGGAACTCCCCACGGACCGGCCGCGTCCGGCGGAACAGGATTACCGCGGCGGTGAGGTGCGCTTCGCTTTCGACGCGGAACTGACGACGGCGGTGAAGTCGCTCGGCGAACGGCACGGCGCCAGTGTGTTCATGACCGTGCTCACCGGCTGGTCCCTGCTGCTTTCGCGGATGTCGGGACAACGGGATCTCGTGGTCGGCATACCGGTCGCGAACCGCCGGCGGGGCGACGTCGAGGGCGTCGCGGGCTTCTTCGTCAACTCCCTGGCGCTGCGGGTCGATCTGTCGGGGGAGCCGACGGTGGCCGAGGCGCTGGACCGGGTACGCACGGTGGCGCGGTCGGGACTGCGCCGCCAGGACCTGCCGTTCGAGCACGTGGTGGAACTGGTGAAGCCGGTGCGCAGCCCCGCGCACACCCCGCTGTTCCAGAACATGCTCGCGTGGCAGTACACGGACGGCGGTTCGCTGGACCTGGCCGGCACGGAGGTGTCGCCCATGCGACTCCCCGCACCCGGCGCCACGTTCGACCTGACGCTGATGGTGGCGGAGAAGGACGGCCGGCTGACCGGCAGCCTGCGCTACGCCGAGGCGCTGTTCGACGCGGTGACGGCCGAGCGCTACGTCGGCCGGCTGCGGCGGGTGCTGGAGTGGATGACGCGCCATCCGGAGCGTCCGGTGACGGACCTGTCGCTGCTCGACGGGCGGGAGCGCCGCCGGGTGCTGGAGGAGTGGAACGACACCGGGTGGAACGGCACCTGTCCGCAAGGCGGTTCGGCGGGTCTGGTGGAGCGCTTCGAGGAGCAGGCGCGTACGCGTCCGGACGCCCCGGCCGTCGTGGACGGCGCCGTGCGGCTCGGCTACGCGGAGCTGGACCGGCGCGCCAACCGGCTGGCCCGGGCCCTGATCGCCAGGGGGGTGCGGCGCGGGCAGGTGGTGGGCCTGCACGTGCGGCGTTCGGCGGAGCTCGCGGTGGGCGCCCTGGGCGTCCTCAAGGCCGGTGCCGCCTGCCTGCCGCTCGATCCGGACCTGCCTGAGGCGCGGCTGGCCGGCATGGTGGAGGACGCCGCTCCCGCCGTGGTGCTGAGCGGCGAACCGGCGCCGCCCGAGGGCTGGTTGGCACTCGCCCCGGCCGAGGCCGAGGCGGGCCGCGAGGACGCGCCCGGTATCGCGGTGTCCCCGGCCGACCTGGCGTACGTGATCTACACGTCCGGGTCGACCGGCCGTCCCAAGGGCGTGGCCGTGCCGCACGGCAGCGTCGTCAACCTGCTGGACCACTGGCTGGCGCGGTTCGGCGCGCTGCCCGGCGAGCCCGCGGCCCAGTGGTCGAGCACGGGCTTCGACGTCGCCCAGCAGGAGCTGCTGCTGCCGCTGACCACCGGGGGTGTGCTGTACCCGGTGCCGGACGAGGTGCGCCTCGACCCGGCGGCGCTGCTGGACTGGATGCGGGAGCACCGGGTGGCGCAGGCGTTCCTGCCGCCGGCCTTCGTCCGGTGGATCGACGAGGCGCCCGGGGAGCGGCTGAAGGGGCTGGCGCTGCGCCAGTTGCTGACGGGGGTGGAGTCGCTGCCCGAGGGCGCGCTGCACCGCTTCGCCGAGGCGGTGCCGGGCCTGCGGCTCCTGTACGGCTACGGGCCGACGGAGACGACGGTGTACAGCACCGCGTACCTCACGCCCCGGCCGCTGGAGCGGCAGAGCCCGATCGGCCGGCCGATCGCCAACACCCGTGTCTACGTCCTGGACGAGCGGCTGCGGCCGGTGCCGCCGGGCGTGCCGGGCGAGGTGTACGTGGCGGGGGCGGGCCTGGCCCGCGGTTACCTGGGCCGCCCGGGGCAGACGGCCGCGCGGTTCGTGGCCGACCCGTTCGCGCCGGGCGAGCGGATGTACCGCACCGGCGACCTGGCCCGGTGGCTGTCGGACGGCGGGCTGGAGTACGCGGGGCGCCGGGACGACCAGGTGAAGCTGCGCGGGTTCCGGATCGAGCCGGGCGAGGTGGAGGCCGCACTGCTGGCCGAGCCCGGGGTCGGCGAGGCCGCGGTGCTGGTGGACCGTGCCGCGCGGGGCGGTCCCGTCCTGGTGGCGGCCGTGGGGCGGGACGGCGCGGAGCCGCGTCCGGCGACGGAGTGGCGGGCGGCGCTGGCCCGGCGGCTGCCGGACTACATGGTCCCGCAGGTCTTCGTGGAGTTCCCGCGCCTGCCGCTGACGGCCAACGGCAAGCTCGACCGCGCGGCGGTGCTGGAGCGTGCCGCGGCCCGCGGGCCCGCCGCCGTCAACCAGGCGAGTCCGCGCGACGACATAGAACTGACGCTGTATCAGATATGGCGGGGGCTGCTGCTGCACCCGGACATCGGGGTGCGGGACGACTTCTTCGCCCTCGGCGGTACGTCGATCTCCGCCATCAAGCTGGCCCACGCGGTCCGCGAGGCGTTCGGCGTGCCCCTGCAGGTGCGTGACGTCCTGCTGCACCCGACGATCGAAGCGCTGGGCGGTCTCGTCCGCGAGGGCGCCGCGGAGCGCCGCCCCGGGAGCGTCGTCGAGTTCCGCCCCGGCGACGGAAAGGCGCGGGTGGTCTGCGTCCACCCGGCCGGCGGCACCGCCTTCTGCTACCTGCCGCTCGCCGGGCTGCTGCCCGGCGAGGTCGGTGTGACCGGCGTCCAGGCGCCGGGCCTCAACGAAGGAGAATCGCTCCTGCCGTCCATCGGGGCGATGGCCGAGGAGTACCTGCGCCTCGTCGAGCCGCTGCCCGAGGGGCCGTTGGTGCTCACCGGGCTGTCGTACGGCGGCCTGATCGCCCACGAGATGGGCCGCAGGCTGGCGGCGGCCGGCCGCACCGGCGTGAGCGTGGTGCTGCTGGACACCCACGGCACCGACGACCCGGCCGAACGGGCCCGGATCGAGCCCGTGGAGCTGGCCGAGTTCCGCGACAAGCTCGTCCGCTTCAACGGGATGTACCCGGGCATCGACGACGAGCAGATCGAGCGGTACTTCCACGTCTACAACCACAGCAGGCTGACGACGCGCGACTACCAGGTGCCGACGACGACGGCCCGCACGGTGCTGGTACAGGCCGAGGGGGCGGACGACGAGCGCGTGGATGCCGGACATCTGGCCCGCCTCCGGGAGTTCTGGGCCCGCCGGACCGCGGACGACCTGGTCGTCGAGCCGCTGGCCTGCGGCCACTGGGACGTGCTGGAGGGCGAAGGGGTGGTCCGGGTGGCCGCGTTGATCGAGGCCGAGCTGTCCCGCTTCCCGACACCGTCCACGTCCGCCTGACCGCCACCCTTCGGCAACACCGCCCCGACCGACGACCGACTATCGCCGACCTACTACCGCCTACCGCCGACACGGACGAACCGAGGCCGAGAGCACCGCCCCATGAATCCCTACCAGTCACTCCCGCCCCGCTCCTTCTGGCGGACCGCGGTCGCCGAGCCCGCGTGGGCGGACATCGACGGCCTGTGGACCCCGAAGTTCGCCATCGGCCAGGACGACGTCCTCCTCACGGCCGGATCCTGCTTCGCCCGCCACATCGGCCGCGCCCTGCGCGACCGGGGCATGAACTGGCGCGACGCGGAACCCGCTCCCCCGGGCCTGACGCCGGAACAGCGCCGCGACCGCCACTTGGGCGTGTTCTCCTTCCGCACCGGCAACGTCTACACCGCCGCCGTCCTGCGGCAGTGGTTCGCCTGGGCCCTGGGCGCGGAGGAGCCGCCCCAGGAGGTCTGGCACGAGGACGGCCGCTACCACGACCCCTGCCGCCCCTCGGTCGAACCGGCCGGCCACGCCTCTGCCGAGGAGCTGTTCGCCGCCCGCGCCACGACGCTCGCCGCGATCCGCGGGGCCCTCGCCGAGGCGGACTGCCTGATCTTCACGCTGGGGCTGACCGAGGCGTGGCGCGATCGCGCCGACGGCACGGTGCACCCCGTCTGCCCGGGCACCGTGCGCGGCACCTTCGACCCCGGGCGGCACGTCTTCCACAACTTCACCTTCGACGAGGTGCGCCGGGATCTGACCGCCGCCGTCGAGCTGGCCCGGTCCGCCAACCCCGGGCTGCGGGTGCTGCTCACCGTCTCGCCGGTGCCGCTCACGGCGACCGCCACCGGTGGCCACGCGCTGACCTCCACCACCTACTCGAAGTCGGTCCTGCGGGCCGTCGCCGGCCAACTGGCCGCCGAGCACGAGTACGTCGACTACTTCCCGGCGTACGAGATCGTGACGGGCGTCCCGTTCCGGGGCGCGTTCTTCGAGCCGAACCTGCGCACGGTGACGCCGGAGGGCGTCGCCTTCGTCATGGACCGGTTCTTCGGCGCGCTCGCCGGGCGCCAGGCCGCCGCCGGCCCGTCCACGACCGCCCCCGACCGCCACGACCGGCCCACCGCCGGAGAGGACTTCTGGTGTGACGACGCCGTACTCGACTACTACAACCCCCGCTAGGTTCCTGCTGCTCGGCGACTCCCACGCCGGTCCCGTCGGCCGGGCGGCGAAGGCCGCCGGCATCCCCTTCGCGGGCGGCCCGATCGGCTCGGGACGGGAGTTCACCGCCGGGTTCTACGACCCGCGGGGGGACGACGTCGTCTTCCGCGGCGCGGAGGCGGAGTCCCGCTACCGGTCGTTCCTCGGCGAGCTGGGCGTTACGGGCCTGGACCGGCTGACCGTGCCGCTGGTGTGCACGTTCGGCTTCAGCGCCCATTTCGTCGCGACGACGGAGAACTGGCGGATCTACCGCACCCGCGGCGGCGGCTTCCCGCCGGGCTTCCTCGGCGGTCCCTTCTTCGACGCGCTCGTCCGCGCCGCCGTCCGCGACGCGCTGGCCTTCTACGCCCACGCCCGCCGCCTCGGGCTCCGGGTGCTGGCGGTGATGCCGCCGCAGCGGGTGCCCGGCATGTCGGACCGCGAGGTGTTCATGGCGGCGCAGGAGAGCGTCCGCCGGGCCGTCGCCGAACTGGGCGTGGAAGTCGTGGACCTGCGCGCCCGCACCACCGACGCGTCGGGGCTCCAGCGGCCCGAGCTGTGCGAGACCGACGACATCATCCATGGCAACCTCGCCTTCGGCCGCATCATCCTCACCGACCTGCTCGACCGCGGGCTGTGACGCCCGCACCCCCTTCCGCCGCCCGCAGCACAGCAGAGGCGCAGCACAGCAGAGGAAAGGTCATGGAAGACTACGAACTCGACGCCGTGAAGGCGCTCACCACCCGCGAGAAGCCCGCCTACGAGACCATCACCCTGGACCCGCTGACCCCGGTCCTCGGTGCCGAGGTCTCCGGCATCGACCTGTCTCGAGAACTGACGGACCGTCAACTCGCCGAGATCAAGGACGCGTTCCTCGCCCACCACGTGCTGGTCTTCCGCGACCAGGACATCACCGCCGAGGACCACAAGCGGTTCGCGGCGCACTTCGGCCCGCTGCACCCGGTGGCGCTGGCCGCGCCCGACAGCGACCCGCACGTGCTGGAGATCAGCGCCTCGGCCGCCTCGAAGAACGTGGCGGGCAACGGCTGGCACGCCGACGGCACGGCCGACGCCGAGCCCTCGCTCGGCTCGATGCTCCACATCACGCACATACCGGAGGCCGGCTGCGGCGGCGACACCATGTTCGCCAACATGCACCTCGCCTACGAGTTGCTCTCGCCCGCCATGAAGACGTTCCTCGACGGCCTCACCGCGATCCACGACGGCGCCCAGCCGTGGGGCGAGCAGGGCCCGCCGGCCGAGTACGAGGTGCCCGTGAACGAGCACCCGATCGTCGTCCGCCACCCGGAGACCGGCCGCAAGCTCCTCTTCGTCAACCGCCCCTACACCGCGCGCATCCCGCAGCTGTCGCCCGTCGAGAGCAAGGCCGTGCTGGAGATGCTGTACCAGCACATCGCCGGCACGCCGCTGCTCGCCTGCCGGGTGCGCTGGCAGCCGAACACCCTGGTGTTCTGGGACAACCGCTGCCTCCAGCACCACGCGATCTGGGACTACTACCCGCACAGCCGCCACGGGCGGCGGGTCGCCATCGACGGCACGCGGCCACGGGCCTGAGCTCCCGGCCGGCCGCCCGTCCCGCCACGGGGACGGGCGGCCGGCGCCCCGGTCAGGGCCCGGTGTCGCCCGGGTGGGCACAGAGCCCGCCCCGGTAATTGCTGTCGTACCAGGCGCCGGTGGCGTCGAAATCCAGGTTGGTGCGGCCCGGACCGACGCAGCGGTGGTAGTTGGACCGGGGCCACCGCTTGACCTGGATCCACACGTTGGTGTTGGTGGCGCAGTGCTCGTAGTAGGCCCGTTCGCCGCCCCTGCTCTCATTCCAGCCGCAACCCTGGACGCGCTCGGGGGCGGCCGTCGCCGGGGCGACCGTCGCGCAGGCGAGGGCACCGGCCAGAGCGGCGGCCGCGAGGCCGAGCCGGACCGTCGCGGTGGTGAGGGTTCCACGGAGTTTCATGCGTCGTCTCCTTCGCCGGAGGATGGTGCCGGGAACCGTTCCCGCACCGTTTCCGACGACGTCAGAGTGACCTGACCGCGCCCCTGTCACCAGGGGATTCGACGGTGATCGAAGGGGCTGGAACAGCGATACCGGGATCGAATCCCCGTCCCCGTTCCGGCTCCCCGGCGGCCCGCTCCAGACTCTCGGCCAGCCCGTCCGCGAGCCGCCCGCAGGCCGCCCGGTGCCGCTCCTCCCGGCCGTCCGCCGTGTCCTGCCCGGCGAGGGCGAGGGCATAGGCGTTCACCGCCGCGAACGGGTAGCAGGCCGCGTAGGCGACGGCGTCCCCCGCGGCGAAAGCGGCCGCCGACGCCCGTGCGTGCACGAGGGCGTTGGCATCGGCGCAGGACGTCACGTTGGCCCCGGTGTTCAGCCGGGCATAGCCGTCCGCGAACTCCTCGGCCTCGGTCTCGCCGTAGTCGTTCGTCCTCGCCCAGGCGCGGGCGTTGGCCGCGGCCGTGGCGAAGGCGTCGGCGTACGGGTAGGCACGCCGGTGGACGTCCCGCAGCGCCGGTTCCAGGACGGCGGCCCAGGCATCCTCCGCGACCGATTCCCCCGCCAACGCCCTGAGGTGCAGCGCCCGTACGTCCTCCTGCCCCTCCCCCAGCAGCGGCGCGACGGTACGGGCGTGCCAGTCGTGAACGACGCCGAACGGCACCCGCCCGTCGAGACGCGCGCAGGCGTCGTACATCCGACGGGCCCACTCCCCCGCCGCGTCCGGGTCCTGGCCGTCCCACAGCGCGCCGGCCAGCTGGACGAGCCAGTCCGGCAGGTCCGGTCCCTGCGCGGGCCGCTCCTCCCAGCGGCCGGACGCGGCGGCGTCGAGCCGGGCGAGGAAACGCGGGAGGGCCTCGGCGGAGGGCGCGGGACGGCTCACGGTTCTTTCTCCTGTTCCGCTGTACTGCTGCGTGGTGCGGGCCCGGTGCGCTCCGGCCCGTCCCCGTATCCTCACCTGCCGGGCCGTTCGGCGCGATGTCGCGATGATCACGTTCTGGGCGGGGCACGCGCCCGCCCCCCCCGGTGCGCGCACCATGGGCCGGCCTCGCGAGCGCCTCGGCCCCCGGTCGGCCACCCCCGTGAGCGGGTGACAGCCGGCCGGTTCGCCACGGCCGACGGCCAGTTCGCCGGCCGCGGTCGGGGGCGGCGAGGAACGCACCCCGATGCGGAGGAACGAACCCCGACGCGAGGGTCCCCTGCCGCGGCATCGTGTCGAGCTCGGCCGGCCCTTGCCCTTCGGCACGGCGATACGTCCCACCCCGACGGGGTACCACGGTGACATGAACCAGTGGCGCCGAGTGGTGCACGAGCCTTACCCGCCGATCGAGGATCACGGCCTGGTCGGCGACGGGAGAGGCAGTGCCCTGGTCGGCCGGACCGGTGCGGTCGGCTTCATGTGCGTCCCCCGCTTCGACTCACCGCCCCTGTTCTGCCCGCTCCTGGACCACGCCAGGGGCGGCCGCTTCGACCTGCTGCCCGACGGCCTGCGCGAGAGCCGCCAGTACTACGTCGAGGACACCGCCGTCCTGGTCACCGAGCTGCGCACGGACACGGCCACCGTGGAGCTGACCGACGCCTTCCTGCTGCGGCCGGGCGCCCGGCTGGAGGAGGACGTCGCCGCCGGCCTGGGATGTTTCGTCCGCCGCGCCCGCGTCCTCCACGGGCGGACGCGGCTGGCGGTGACCGTACGGCCGAGGGGCGGGGCCCAGTGGGTCGACGACCCGGCCGGATGGCGTGTCGTCTGCCCGCACCAGCAGCTCGAACTCCTGCTGTGCGCCACACGCCCGCTGGCGGGGCCGGAGACCAATCTGCCGCTGGAGGAAGGGCAGGAGATGGCGTTGACCCTCACCTGGCACCCGGGCCCCGGGCGGCGTCCCGCAGGGGGTGAGGGCCGGGGCACCGACCGGCACCTCGACGACACGGCGAAGGTGTGGCGGCGCTGGTCGGGCCGGCTCATGGACGACGTGCCGCGGGCGGATCTGGTCCGCCGCTCGGCCCTCACCCTGAAACTGCTCGACCACGTCGAGAACGGCGCGATCGTCGCCGCTCCCACCTCCTCGCTCCCCGAGCGGATCGGCGGCAACCGCAACTGGGACTACCGCTACGCCTGGGTGCGCGACACCGCCTACACCGTCTTCGCGCTGCGCCGCATCGGCCTGCCCGCCGAAGCCGGCGGATTCCTCGCCTGGGCGCTGCGGGCCACCGAGGAGCAGGGCCCGATGGTCCTGTACGACCTCGACGGCCGGCCGCCGCCACCGGAGACCGCCGACGGCGAGCTGGAGGGCTACCGCGGCTCGGCACCCGTCCGGTGGGGGAACGCCGCCGCGCGGCAGGTGCAGCACGACATCTACGGCGAGATCCTGGACTGCGCGTTCCAGTGGGCCGCCACCGGCGGACGACTGGACGGAGTGCTGTGGCCACAGCTGGCCGGTCTGGCCGAGCGCGCCCGCACCGCCTGGAAGACGCCCGACCACGGCATCTGGGAGGTCCGTACCGCCGGCCGCCCGTTCACCTACTCGGCCGCCATGTGCCAGGTAGCGCTCGACCGCGCCGCACGTCTGTCCCGCCGCCTGGGCCTCCCCGGTTCCCCGGACACCTGGAGCGCCGAAGCACAGGCGATCACCGAACGCATCCTGCGGTACGCCTGGGACGAACGCTCCCAGGCCCTCACCGAACACCTGGGCCCCGGGGGCGGGTTGGACGCATCGCTCCTCGCCCTGCCCCTGCGGCGGGTCCTGCCCGCCGACCACCCCCGCATGGTCGCCACCACCCGCGCCGTCGCCGACCGGCTCGGCGCCGGGGGCGGCCTGCTGTACCGCTACCTGCCGGACGAGTCGCCCGACGGGCTCGACGAGGCGGAAGGCGCCTTCGTACTGTGCAGCTTCTGGCTGGTCGACAACCTGGTGGGCCAGGGCCGCATCGGCGAGGCCGAGGAACTCTTCGAGGAGATGTGCTCCTATGCCAGCCCGCTCGGGCTGCTCGCCGAACAGATCGACCCCGGCAGCCGTACCTTCCTCGGCAACTTCCCCCAGGGGCTCAGCCATGTCGGCCTGATCGCCAGCGCGGTAGGACTCGCCCGTGTCCACCGCGGCGTCCGGCCGGAACTCGCCACCCACGCCTGGTTCGACTAGAACAGCGGCGCGTACCCGCGGACCTGTCGGCGAGGGAGCCGGCTCGTGTTGCGGCAGCGGCCGCCGCACGGTGCGGAGTTCCTAGCGGCGGGTCCGTACGAGCAGGTGGAGGAAGTACGGCGTGCCGATCATCGCCGTCATCAGGCCGGCGCCGAGCTGGGCCGGGGCGATCACGGTACGGCCCACCAGGTCGGCGGTGCAGACCAGGATGGCACCGAGGAGGACCGAGACCGGCACCACCCGGGCGTGCCGCCGGCCCACGAGGGCCCGCGCCGCGTGCGGTGCCACGAGGCCCACGAAGCCGATCGTGCCCGCGGCGGCCACGGCGGTGGCGCTGAGCAGGACGCTCAGCACCAGGAACCCGAGGCGGCTCCGGGACAGGCCGAGCCCCAGGAGCCGCGGGGTGTCCTCGTCCAGCGAGACCAAGTCGAGCCCGGTGCGCCGCTGAACGGCGACGAGCAGGCCCACCGCGAGCACGGCCGCCAGCGGCGCCACGTCGGGCAGGGTGCGCCCGTAGGTGGAACCCGACAGCCAGGTGAGCGCCTTCGTCGCGTTGAACGGGTCGGTGAGGATGACGAGAAGGCTGATCAGGGCGGTCGTCGCGGTGGCGGCGCCGAAGCCCACGAGGACGAGCCGGTTCTGCTGGAAGCCGCCCCGCGCGGCCAGTCCGAAGACCAGGGCGGAGACGACGGCGGCACCCGCGAACGCCGCGGCGGCCACGCTCCACGACCCGGCCAGCGGCACCGTCGTCACGAGGAGGACGGCGCCCAGGCCGGCGCCGCCGGAGACGCCGAGGGAACCCGGTTCGGCGAGGGGGTTGCGGGTGACGGCCTGGACGAGCGTCCCGGCCAGGGCGAGCGCCGCGCCCGCGAGGAGGGCGGCGAGGACCCTGGGCACCCGGGTGTCGAGGACGAAGCCGACGGTCCGCCCGGCCCTTCCCTGCGCCCAGTTGAGCACGTCGCCGAGGAGCAGCTTGCTGTCGCCCAGCAGGACGGCGGCGACGGTCACGCCGATGAGCGCGGCCACCAGGACGGCCGTGGTGGTGAGGAAGACGGCCCGGCTCCTGATGCGCAGCCGGTCGGCCGCGGCGGCCCCGGCGGTGTCCTTCGCCCGCGTGGCCATGACGATCAGGAAGACGGCGCCGACGAGGCTGGTGACGACGCCGGTCGGCACGGCGACCGCGGTGTCCGCCGGGACGGCGGCGCGCAGCAGCACGTCGGAGCCGAGCACCAGGGCCGCACCGGTCAGCGCCGCGACCGGCAGGCTCGCGCGCGTCCGGGTGAACGCCCGCAGGCGGGCGGCCAGGGGCCGGACGAGGGCGGGGGCGCACAGGCCGACGAAGCCGATGGGTCCGGCGAGGGTGACGGCGGCCGTGGAGAGCAGGGAGGCGAGGACGACGGCGATGAGGCGGGTGGCCCGGACGGGGACGCCGAGGCCGCGGGCGGCGTCGTCGCCGAGCGCCAGGGCGTCGACCCGGCGGGCGAGGAGCAGCAGCCCGGCGAGACCGGCGATGCCGATCGGTGCCATCTGCAGCACGCCGTCGAACCCGGTCTGGCCGATGCTCCCCTGGTTCCACTGGTAGAGGCCCTGGGTCTGCCGGGGGAACAGCAGGAGCAGGCTCTCGGTGACGGCGGTGAGGCCGAGGGTGAGGGCGGTGCCGGCGAGGACGAGCCGTACGGTGCCGGTGCCCAGGCCGGACAGCCCGAGGACGACGGCCGCGGCGGCGAGGCCCCCGGCGAACGCGACGCCGGAGGAGGCGTACAGGGGGAGCGTGACGCCGGTGGTGGCCGTCAGTCCGAGGGCGAGGTAGGAGCCCGCGTTGACGGCCAGGGTGTCGGGGGAGGCGAGGACGTTGCGGCTGACGGCCTGCAGCGCGGCGCCCGCGACGCCGAGGACGGCACCGACGAGCAGGGCCGCGGCCGCCCTCGGCAGCCGGGAGGCGACGACGACGGACGCGTCGGCCGGGTCGGCGTGTCCGGTGAGCGCCTTCCATACCTCGGGGGCGCCGACCGCGGCCGTTCCCTGGGTGATGTCGACGACCGCGAGGCCCGCGACGAGGAGGAGCAGCGCGGCCGTCACCGCGGCCGCGGCCGTCCGGGACGCGGCCGCCGGAGGACGGGTGGCGGTTGTGGGTGCGGTGACGGCCATGGTGCTACTTCTTCTTCAGCGCCTCGACGACGGAGTCGACGTACTTGGCCATCGACTCGGGGCCGCCGAACATCCAGATGCCGTCGGGCAGGCGGTGGACGTTGCCCTTCTCGACGAACGGCAGCGAGGTCCACACCTTGTCGTCGGCGAGGACGCCGGTGAACGGGGTGCTGCTCTTGTCGCCGTCGCTGCCGATGTAGGCGAACCGCACGTCGTCGCCGAGCTCGGTGAGGCCCTCGACGTCGGTGGAGCCGAGCCCGTAGCTCTTGTCGCCCTTGACCGACCAGGCGTTCTTCAGGCCGAGCTGCTCGTTGACCGCGCCGATGAGCGAGCCGCCGGTGAAGGGCCGGATCGTGACCTGGTTGGAGACGACGTACCCGTCGGCGAAGGCGTACTCCGTCCCGGCGCGGCCGGCGCCGGCGAGGGCCTTCCTGCCCTCGTCCAGCTTCTTCTGGAACTGCTCCTTGAGCTTCCCGGCCTGCTGCGTGGTGCCGGTGGCCCGGGCGATGAGGTCCAGGTTCCCGGTCATCCGCCCGATCGGGTCGGCGGCGTCGGCGGCGCGCAGGTTCAGGACCGGGGCGACCTTGCGCAGTTGCTTGACGGCGGCCGCGGGCAGGTCGGTGGTGGCGACGATGAGGTCGGGCTTCAGGGCGGCGATGGTGTCCGTGCTGGGCTCGCCGCGCGTGCCGATGTCCTTGGGCTCGTTCTTGAGCGGGACGGCGGTGTCCCAGGTCTTGTAGCCCTTGACGTCGGCGACGCCGACCGGGTCGACCCCCAGCGAGACGAGGTTCTCGACGACGTTCCACTCCGTCCCGACGACCCTCTTGGCGGGTCCGTCGAGCTCCACCTTCCCGCCCGAGGCGTCGGTGAGGGTGATGCGCCCGGCGGGCTTGTCCGCCTTGTCGGCGGCCGGCTCGGTGGTCCCGCAGGCGGTCAGGGCGAGGGCCGCGGCGGTGGCGGCCGCGGCCAGGAGGAGGCGTCTCATGAGGGGGTGCTGAGCCTTTCGCTTCGCGAGTGGTGGCGGCCTATCGCGCGGGTGCGCAGGCGGCCGGTGAGGGGGTCGGTGTCGACGTCGATGCGGATGCCGTAGGTGTCGGTGAGGCGCTGCGGCGTCAGGACGTCCTCGGGGAGGCCGTCGGCGACGACGCGTCCCTGGTGGAGCAGCACGATCCGGTCGGCGACGGCCGCGGCCTGGTCGAGGTCGTGCAGGACGGCGCCGACGGCGATACCGTGGTCGTCCGCCAAGTCGCGCATCAGGTCGAGGAGTTCGACCTGGTATCGCAGGTCGAGGTAGGTCGTCGGCTCGTCGAGGAGCAGCACGCCGGTCTCCTGGGCGAGACAGCAGGCGAGCCAGACGCGCTGGAGCTGTCCGCCGGAGAGGTGTTCGGCGCCGCGTCCGGCGAGCTCGGTGACGCCCGTCATGGCGAGCGCGCGGTCCACCGCGGCCCGTCCGCACGGGTCGGTCCTGCCCCAGCGGCCCCGGTACGGGTAGCGGCCGAACTCGACGACGTCCCGCACGGTCAGCCCGCCGGGAGTGGGGCGCCCTTGCGTCAGCAGGGCGACACGGCGGGAGAACTCGCGGGCGGGCAGCGCGAGGCCGTCGGTGCCGGCGTCGAGGACGAGCGTGGCGCTCCTGGGCCGTTGCAGCCGCGCGAGCGTGCGCAGGAGCGTCGACTTTCCGCTGCCGTTCGGGCCGACCAGGACGGTCACTTCGCCGGGCCGCAGCGTCACCGACGCGGCGTGCACGACGTCGACGCCGTCATAGGCCACGGTGACTTCCGTGGCCGACAGTTCATGACCGCGGGGCCCCGTGGGCTCGGAGGTCTCTTCACCAGCTCTCACGCGATGAAGGTTAGCCTAACCTAAGAATGGCTGAAAACAGCCCTGCCGGTGGCTGGTATTGACGCTCCCGCCACCCCGATATGTCTGCATTGAGGCGAGAATGATGTCATTTGCCGACGCCCTCGTCCACATATCGGCCCGGGCCGGCTCCATCGGCCGGCCAGCAGCTCCCCCTCGGCGGCACCTTGCCCCAACAGCCCCCCGCCGGTGCGGGTTCGGGGCCTGCTTCATGCGCCATCGCCGTCGAGATCTCGTCCGTGATGTTCCGGGCCAGTGCGTCAACGGGGCCGAGTTCCGCGATGTCGACGGAGACCCGTAACGGGCGACGAGGAACCCAACCGTTCCGATAGCGTGGCCGTCCTGCCAACAGGGAGGGGACGCAGGGTGGTTGAGCGCATATGGCTGGACGTTCCGTACGCGGAGAAGGACGAGGCGAAGCGAGCCGGGGCCCGCTGGGACCCGGCCGCCAAACGCTGGTACGCGCCGCGCGAGGGGATGACCGCACTCGCCCCGTGGGCGGCCGCTCCCGATGTCCCCGATCTGCTGCCCGGTGAGGACCGAACGCTCGGCAGCGGACTGTTCGTCGATCTGGTGCCCAGCAGCTGCTGGTTCACCAACGTCCGCTCCTGCGTCACCCAGCGGGACTGGGAACGGCTGCGTCGCATGATCACCAGCCGGGTCGGCATGCGCTGCGAGGCATGCGGAGCGGGAGAGGACCGGCACGCCAAGCGGTGGCTGGAGGCGCACGAGCGGTGGACGTACGACGAGACACGCCGCGTGCAGACGCTCAAGCGGCTGATCTGTCTGTGCACCGACTGTCACACCGTCACGCACTTCGGCTACGCCCAGGTCCGTGGCCTGGAAGCCCAGGCATTCGCCCACCTGGTCGAGGTCACCGGGATGAGCCGGGACCAGGCCCGGCAGCACGTCGCCGCGGCCTTCGCCCTGTGGCAGCAACGCTCCGCCATCGCCTGGAGGCTGGACCTGGGCATCCTCACCGACGCCGGCATCACCGTCACACCGCCGCCGGACGCACGCGACCGGCCCGGTATCGCTGCCGCGACCCTCGGAACGTCCCCGGCACCACGCGACGCGCCGTCGGTGCCCCGTCAGGGCACGAACCCGTTCCGCGGCACACGCCGGGACTGAGCCGACGCCACCGGTCCCCGGGACCGCCGCGCCTCCGACGTCACCCTCACGGACACCGGCCGTCGGCAGACCGCCACTCGGGCCCGCGCCCACGCGCAGCGCCTCGGCACCGCGCTCCAGGCCCTGCCCGACGAAGACCGGGCCCCCGGCACTCCCCACGCGCCTGGCGACGTCAGCCGGAAGCACCGGTCACGCGCGGGACTCGATTCCGAGTTCCGTGAGCAGGGCGCGGACGCGGCGCTCGATCTCGTCGCGGATCGGACGGACGGCGTCGACGCCTTGTCCTGCGGGGTCGTCGAGCGTCCAGTCCAGGTACCGCTTGCCGGGGAAGTACGGGCACGCGTCGCCGCAGCCCATGGTGATCACCACGTCCGAGGACCGCACCGCCTCCACGGTGAGGATCTTCGGGGTCTCGGCGGAGATGTCGATGCCGACCTCGCGCATCGCCTCGACCACGGCCGGGTTCACGGTCCCGGCGGGAGCCGATCCCGCGGAACGGACCTCGACGCGGCCCGCACCGAGGTGGCTGAGGAAGGCGGCGCCCATCTGGGAGCGTCCGGCATTGTGGACGCACACGAACAGGACGGACGACTCGGGGTTATCGGACACGGGCTGAACCCTCCTGAGTGGCGGCCTGCCGGCCGGCGGGGGACGGCGGGAAGAAGCGGCGACGGGCGGCCAGGGCGACGGACACGAGGCCGATGAGGACGGGGACTTCGATGAGGGGGCCGACGACTCCGGCGAGGGCCTGGCCGGAGGAGGCGCCGAAGGTGGCGATGGCCACCGCGATGGCCAGCTCGAAGTTGTTGCCCGCGGCGGTGAAGGCCAGTGTGGTCGCGCGTGGGTAGTCCAGGCCTACCGCGCGGCCCAATGCCATCGATCCGGCCCACATGAGGGCGAAGTAGACCAGCAAGGGCAGGGCGATCCGCGCGACGTCGAGCGGCTGCGAGGTGATCGCGTCACCTTGGAGCGCGAAGAGCACGACGACGGTGAACAACAGCCCGTACAGGGCGAACGGGCCGACGCGCGGGACCAGTTGGGTCTCGTACCAGGTTCGGCCCCTGACCTTCTCGCCGAGGCGGCGGGTGAGGTAGCCGGCGGCGAGCGGGATGCCCAGGAAGATCAGCACCGAGCGGGCGATCTCCCGCACCGACACGTCGAGCGCGGCCTGTTCCAGGCCCAGCCGGCCGGGCAGGACGGACAGGTAGAACCAGCCGAGCGCGGCGAAGGCGATCACCTGGAAGACGCTGTTGAGTGCCACGAGGACGGCGGCGGCCTCGCGGTCGCCGCAGGCGAGGTCGTTCCAGATGATCACCATGGCGATGCACCGGGCCAGTCCGACGATGACCAGGCCCGTGCGGTACTCGGGCAGGTCCGGCAGGAACAGCCAGGCCAGGGCGAACATCAGGGCCGGCCCCAGCACCCAGTTCAGCAGCAGCGACGGCAGCAGGAGACGGCGGTCGCGGGTGACCGCGCCGAGCCGGTCGTAGCGGACCTTGGCCAGCACCGGGTACATCATCACCAGCAGCCCGAGCGCGATCGGCAGGGAGACGCCGGTGACGGTCACCTTCGCCAGCACGTCGCCCAGTCCGGGCACGAGACGGCCCAGGCCGAGGCCGGCGGCCATCGCGGCGAGAATCCACACGGCGAGATACCGGTCGAGGAAGGACAGCCTGGACGGGGTCATGAAGGAGCCTCGGTCGGCTCGGGCAGGGACCGACCGGCGGGGCGGGTGAGGACGCCGGCAAGACGGTCGGTCATCTCCGGCAGCAGCCGGTAGTACACCCACGTACCCCGCCGCTCCGACGCGATCAGGCCGGCCTCGCGCAGGAGCTTGAGGTGGTGGGAGATCGTCGGTTGCGACAGCTCGAACGCGGGCGTGAGGTCGCAGACGCACACCTCCCCGCCGGCCCGGGAGGCGATCATCGACACCAGCCGCAGCCGGACCGGATCGCCCAGCGCTTTGAAGACCTTCGCCAGCTCCACCGCCTGCTCCTCGGCGAGCGGCGCGGCCAGCAGGCCGGGACAGCAGCCATCGGCATCGGCACTGCCCTGCCCGAGCACCACGAACCCTTGATTCGACATCCCTCTATATTGACGCCCTTCGATTCAAGGCGCAAGCCTGCATCGAAGTTGATCAATGCGGCACACTCCGCGTCGCCGGCCTCGAAGCGCCGGAGCGGCCCGGCCCGGCGGAGTGGGCGGACACGGGCAAAGCCCTGTACCTGACGACACATCAGCCAAGTCGGCAACGGTGTCATTCGGCCCACCACGGGATTCCCGACAACATCGGTACCGGCCTCGCCACCAACTACACGCCAGAAGCAGGGGAGCGCTGCCGCATCACATCCCCCAAGCTGGGCCGGATCGGATGCATGGCCGGATACCGCCCCATGTGACTGGATGGCCGGTTTTAAAGCCATGATGTTGCCGGGGAGTTAACAGGGGGACATGATCACTGCTCGTATCAGCCTGATCACTCATCCAGGAGCCGAGAAGTGATACGCAGAACCGCTCTCCGCGCCCTCACCACCGCCGCCGTGACCGCGGCCCTCGCCCTGCCCCTCACCCAGGGAGCCCAGGCGGCCGCCCCGGACACGACCGCCCCGGCGACCGCTGCCACCGCTGCCACCGCTGCCACCGCTGCCACGATCAACGCGGACGACGACAACCCCTTCCGCTGGATGGAACTGGACGGCCTGCGGGCCGACTTCCAGTTCATGTGTCCCGCGGGCCACTGTGTGGGCTTCTGGTCCCTGGTCCTGACGGACGACGTCGCGCAGCAGACGTTCGAGGGCGGCAAGTTCTTCGTCTACGCCCCGGCCACGGGCGAGTTCAGCTTCTTCCTCGACACGGACATCGCCGTGCGCACGGTCGGCCACCCCGGCCGAGTCCGCCTGGCCGACACCGAGTTCATGCGCTCCCACCCGCGTGTCGAGGTCCGCTACGGCGACCCCGACCACCCGGACCGGGCCCGCGTCGTCGCCTCGGCGACGACCCTGATGTAGCCCGGGCGACCGAGTCGCACCCAGCGCGCCCGGCGGCCACCACGGTCATGGCCGGCGACGACCGCGCCGCCACCGCCACCCCTGAGCGGCGGCTCGCCACAAACCCCCTCCATTCCGTCGCGTTCTCGCATGCCCTCGTTTCACGAGGTTTCACCACAAAGGAGTTATTGATCTTCATGCACAAAAGCCGGAGACTTCTCGCCTTCACCACCGTGAGTGCGGTCATATGCACCGTCGGATTAATACCGTCGGTCAGCCAGGCCGCCGGCGGCGACGACGGGGAAAGGAAGCACTCCTACGCCGAAACGCACGGCCTGACGGCGGATGACGTCAAGAACATCAACGCACTGAACGAAAGAGCTCTGGCTCTGGGGCGGCCTGGAGCCGCCCCGTCCTTCCGGGCCCCCAACTCTGTCGACGACAGGGAAACCCCGCCCGCCGAGCCGCTCGACAGGATGCCTGACGCGTACCGGGCCTACGGAGGCAGGGCCACTACGGTCGTCAACAACTACATACGCAAGTGGCAGCAGGTCTACAGTCACCGCGACGGCAAGAAGCAGCAGATGACCGAGGAGCAGCGGGAGAAGCTGTCCTACGGTTGCGTCGGCGTCACCTGGGTCAATTCGGGCCCCTACCCGACGAACAAGTTGGCGTTCGCGTCCTTCGATGAGAACAAGTACAAGAACGACCTGAAAAACACCAGACCCCGGCCCGATGAAACGCGGGCGGAGTTCGAGGGCCGCATCGCCAAGGCCGGCTTCGACGAGGGGAAGGGCTTCAAGCGGGCGCGCGATGTGGCGTCCATCATGAACAAGGCCCTGGAAAACGCCCACGACGAGGGGACTTACGTCAACAACCTCAAGACGGAGCTCGCGAACAACAATGACGCTCTGCTCCACGAGGACAGCCGCTCGAACTTCTACTCGGCGCTGAGGAACACACCGTCCTTCAAGGAAAGGGGTGGAGGCAACTACGACCCGTCCAGGATGAAGGCGGTGATCTACTCGAAGCACTTCTGGAGCGGACAGGACCAGTGGGGCTCCTCCGACAAGAGGAAGTACGGCGATCCGGAAGCCTTCCGTCCCAACCCGGGTACCGGCCTGGTCGACATGTCGAAGGACAGAAGCATTCCGCGCAGTCCCGCCAACCCCGGTGAAGGCTGGGTCAACTTCGACTACGGCTGGTTCGGTGCTCAGACAGAAGCGGACGCCGACAAAACCGTATGGACCCACGGTGACCACTATCACGCGCCCAACGGCGACCTGGGCCCCATGCACGTATACGAGAGCAAGTTCCGGAACTGGTCTGCCGGGTACGCGGACTTCGACCGCGGAACCTACATGATCGCGTTCATACCCAAGAGCTGGAACACCGCCCCCTCCAAGGTGGAGCAAGGCTGGCCGTGACAGAACCGGGGGAGCGCCGGGCCGCCCGGCCCTCCCCCACCCCCGTGGACAACTACGGCTCCACGAAGGCAAATAGCACGAGGTGAAACGGAACGCCATCCGGCTCAACCACCCTGCTGGCCCCGGGCGATTCGGCACGAATCCAGCACGGCAGGGGTTGGCGTGGGTGATCAGAGGTACCGCCGGGCCAGTACAAAGCCGGCACGGGCTCCTGGCACTTCAGCAAGCACAATGCCCTAACCTACATGTTTGACAGATTGCGGCGCTAGCGGTAAAGGATCACGCAGAACTTTGTGCAGCTTCCCCAGGGCGGGGTTCCGGTGTTCCGCCCCCGCCAGCCTCCACGCCCTGCCGGTCTCGTCCCGGCTGGCGTCCCGCGATCATCGGCAGCAGCAGCGCCGCGGACCAGCTGAAATTGGGCGAGTTGAGGGCGGCTCCGCTCAGCGGGTCGTAATTCTCCATGATCGGTCCGTCGCCGAGCAGACCGGACGCTCTCCCGGTCAGCTTCGCGGTCAGCGCATCCGCGTCGCGGCCGAATCCGTAACGGCGCATCCCGGCGATCGCGAAGTACGCCTGGTCGAGCCAGACGGGACCGCGCCAGTACTGCCGCGCGGCGAAGTACGGCGAGCTCCTGGACACCGTCGGCAGGGGCATCGCGGTGGCGAACTCGGAGGGATCCAGGAGCCGTTCACGTACGGCGGCGGCCTGCGCCCGGGTCGCGACGCCGCTCCACAGCGGGATCACGCCCTCGATGCCCCTGCCCCGGCCCGTCAGCCGCGCGCCGGAGCCGAGCGCGGTGTCGTGGAACCAGCCGGTCGCCGGGTCGTACATCCTCTCCCGTACGGCCCTGCCGGTGGCGGCCGCCCTGGCCCGCCAGCCGTCGGCGGACGCCCGCTTCCCCAACTCCGCGGCGATCCGGCCCAGATGCTCCTGGTCGACGGCGAGATAGGCGCTGAGGTCCACGGACTCCTGGGTCAGCGAGTAGCCGACGACCCGCCCCGAGCCGTCCCGGTTCGGCACGACCGAGGTGCCCAGCGCGGCGTCGAACCGGGGCGCGTTGTCCATGCCGCTCTCCCAGGCGGCGGCCAGCCGCTGCTCCCCGGGCGAGCCGTTGGCGGGGTCCACGGTCGCGCCGTACTCCGCAAGCCCGTTGCGGTCGTGGTCCCGGTTGCGGTACCACCACGCTTCGTACGCGGCCAGCTTCGGGTACACCTCCCGCAGGAAGTCCTTGTTCCCGCTCCGCCCGTAGACCTGCCACACCGCCCAGGCACCCAGCGGCGGCTTGCTGTTCCGCTCGTTCCAGTTGGTCCCGCCTTGCTGCGGGGTGTTGTAGAAGACGGCGTCCGGGATCATCCCCGCGTCCTGCGGGCGGGTCGTGGAGCCGGGACGTATCCGGTGGTCGAGTACCGAGCGGATCTGCGCCTCGGCCAGCCGCACATCGAAGCGTGCCGTGCCGACCGCCTGCTTCCAGGTGTCCCAGGCCCACAAACCACCCGCGAACCACTTGTACGACAGGGACGGCGTGATCCCGTCATGCGCGAGACTCCCGGCCGGGCTGCGCCAGTTGGTCACCAGCGTCTCCAGCGCCTTGACGGCGAGCCGCCGCCGACCGGCCGGTACCCCGGCGGTCACGCCGTCGACGTACCCGCGCCAGCGGGCGTCGCCGGCCCGGACGGTCCGCGCCGGGTCGGCGAACACCCGCCGTATCGCACCGGCCTCCGCGGTGCGCTCGGCCCGTGTGAAGGTGTAGCTCTCGGTCCAGTCCAGGGAGCGCGCCGCGCCGGGCGCGAGGGTGAAGGGCGCGGCCAGTTCCGTACGGTAGGAGTCCCCGTCCCCCGACACCGTCGTACGCACCGGATCCCGGTGCCGGACCTCGAACCGTTCAGTGCCGTCGGTGAGGAAATCGTCCGCCGCACGCACCCTGGCGAAGCCGACGGCGACGCCCCAAGGCGCCACGGCCGGCGAGAGCGCCTGCCTCATCGGCGCCTCGGCGGGCCGCAACAGCCTTCCGGTCCAATCGGCGCCGAGGGTGCGCGGGACGCGGCCGGCGTTGCGTACGACGGCCCCCACCAGCGCGGTGCGGTGCGTGGCGTACCGGAGCTCAAGGGTGAGCCGAAGGCCGCCGCCGAGGTTGTACGCCTGGACCAGGGCCCCGGGCCGGGACGTGAAGCGCGGCGGGCCGCCGCCGGCGAGGTCGAGCACGCGGCCGTCCTCGCTCAGCCGGATACGGCTGAAGGAGGTGCTCAACCACCAGGGATACTCCTGCGCGATATAGAGGGGACCGGTGAATCCGCCGTAGCCGCCCGGGGCATCCGCCGCCGGCAGAGCGTAGGCATGCCAAGCCCCCCGGTCGGCAAAGACGTTGACCGGGTTCTCGCGCCCGGGAAGCGCCACCGTCGGCGCACCCTTCAAATCGAGCACGTCGTCGTAGCCGTCGTAGCTCAGGGAGGCCACCCTCCGGGACGGGGCGCCAGCCGCCGGCTGGACGCAGGCGGCGGCCACGGCCAGGAGGAGAGCGAGGGCGAACAGGGCGCACGGGGGCGGGCGCATCGGCGAACTCCAGTTCATCCAAGGAACAGGGCCGAGATCCGACGAGGGCGTTCGGCAGCATGAAGCAAACGCGGCGCCCGCATCACGCGATTCACCCGCTCCGGCCAGAACTCGCCCCCTGCCGAAGGGCGCACCGACCGGCCAGGGGACCTTCAGCTTCCCGGGCTCGCTCCAGGTCCCGGTCCGTGCTCAGCTGAAACTCCAGGTCGCCGGCCCGGGTGAATCCGGGGGCAAGGTCGGCCTCTTGGGGTGGGCCTTGAGACAGACGAGCAGTTTGTCTCTCTGCAGCGGGCAGACGCAGGCGAAATTCGCACCGGGCGCCCAGGGCCGCCGTCTGGACGGCGACGGAGGCGACCGTCTCCAGCCCAAAGAGGTCCTCGCCGAAGAAGCGGTAGCGGACCAGACCGATGCTGCGCCGGTGCTCGCGGATGGCATGCACGTCGTAGCGGGTGAAGTTGTCCACGACGCGGATCAGCCTCGGTGCGCTCCACAAGTCCTGGGCCGCGACCGGGGCCCCGAGCCGGTCGCGGACCAAGTGCCCGTACTACGCCTTGTGGTCCACGAGCCACGGCAGGCAGAAGAGCCCCTGGTTGGTCCGCGTCCTGGCCTCGTTTGCACTCGATGATCACGGGCGCGCCATTCTCGTCGAGGCCGAACGAGTCCATACGACCACCGTGCCGTGGACCGGTGTTGTACTCACTGGCCAGGAAGCGCACGCGCAGGAAGGTCTCCATGTTCCTCTCGACCAGCCCCTGCAGATGCTGCTCGCGCGCCGCCGGCCGCGTAGCGACCCCTGTCGCACCGGCCGCTCCGACGTTGAACAACTTCAGAACCCGACACGCTCCGCCCCCTCCGGATTTGCCGGGCCACCTGCCCGACTCCGACGGGCCCCGAACAAACCCTCCGTCACGCTCTGTCACCGTCGCACCTGACAGGCCGCCACCTCTCACCAATGCCACAGCCCGGCCAGGGACCGCGTTTCGCGTAGCTGACCAACCATCAGCAAAGTCGGCATCAAGTCAGCATCGGACCCGTCAGAACCCGCCACGGACCGCCCCGAAGCGCCGTGATCACACGACGGCCAGACAGCACCTTCGGGCGACCTGCCCAGCACCAAAGCCCTCACTCGTGGAGCCCACATCCGACCCCACACTTTGTTTACATCACACAATTGGACCACAGGCGCAGAGCCCCCGTGGGTGAACAAGACAACAGACCCACGGTCGCCTCCAGCTCACTCCCAGCCAGCTTCGAGCACCCCGTGCGACGATGGCCGGGCGACGCCCGGCTGCCCGAGGAGAAGACCTTCGAGCCCTCCAACGTTGACGCCTCGCACAACTCTTCGACGCACAGCGACAGGAGTGGAACCGCCATGCCCAGCGCCCAGCCCACCGCCCAGATCGGCGTCACCGGCCTCGCCGTCATGGGCAGCAACCTCGCCCGCAACTTCGCCCGCCACGGCCACACCGTCGCCGTCCACAACCGCACAACGGCCCGCACCACAGCCCTCATTGACGAACACGGCCACGAAGGAAACTTCGTCCCCGCCGAGACCGCCGAGGACTTCGTCGCCTCCCTCATCAAGCCCCGCCGCATCGTCATCATGGTCAAGGCCGGCGCCCCCACCGACGCCGTCATCGACGAGTTCGCACCCCTCCTCGACGAGGGCGACATGATCATCGACGGCGGCAACGCCCACTTCCTCGACACGCGACGACGGGAGAAGGCACTTCGCGAACGCGGCATCCACTTCGTCGGGACCGGGATCAGCGGCGGCGAGGAAGGAGCGCTCCACGGGCCCTCCATCATGCCCGGCGGATCCGCCGAATCCTACAAAGCCCTCGGCCCCCTCCTCGAATCCATCGCCGCCAAGGCCCCCGACGGGACGCCCTGTTGCACCCACATCGGACCGGACGCCGCCGGCCACTTCGTCAAGATGGTGCACAACGGCATCGAGTACGCCGACATGCAGCTCATCGCCGAGGCGTACGACCTGCTGCGCGCCGTCGCCGGGTACGAGCCGGCGCGGATCGCCGAGGTCTTCCGGGGCTGGAACACCGGGCGGCTCGACTCCTACCTCATCGAGATCACCGCCGAGGTGCTCGCGCACACCGATGACGCGACCGGGCGGCCCTTCGTGGACGTGGTGGCGGACGCCGCCGAGCAGAAGGGGACCGGGCGGTGGACCGTGCAGACGGCGCTGGACCTGGGGGTTCCGGTGTCGGGGATCGGGGAGGCGGTGTTCGCGCGGTCGTTGTCGGGGAGCACGGGGCTGCGGGCGGCGGCGCGGGGGCTGCCGGGGCCGCGGGGGGCGGCGCTGTCGGGCGAGGAGGCCGAGGCGTTCGCCGCACGCGTCGAGCAGGCGCTGTACGCGTCGAAGGTCGTCTCGTACGCGCAGGGCTGGAACATGATCGGCGCGGCGGGCGCGGAGTACGGCTGGGACATCGACCTCGGCGCGGTGGCGGGCATCTGGCGCGGCGGGTGCATCATCCGGGCCGCGTTCCTGGACCGCATCCGGGCCGCGTTCGCCGCCGACCCGGCGCTGCCGACGCTGCTGGCGGACAAGGGGTTCGCCGAGGAGGTGGGCCACGCCCAGGACGCCTGGCGCGAGGTGGTCGCGACGGCCGTGCGGCACGGCGTGCCGACGCCGGGGTTCTCGGCGGCGCTCGCCTACTACGACGCGCTGCGCGCCGAGCGCCTGCCCGCCGCCCTGACGCAGGGTCAGCGGGACTTCTTCGGGGCGCACACCTACCGGCGCACCGACCGGGAGGGGTCGTTCCACACGCTGTGGGGCGGCGACCGCTCCGAGGAGCGCACGGACTGACCCTCGTCCCCCGCGGCCGGTGCGGCGCACAATGGCCCGTATGCCGTTGCCATCCGAGCAGGACATGCAGAACGTGCAGGACATGCAGGACATACGGACCGATCCGCTGTGCCGGCTGTCGCTCGCCGAGCTGCGCCGCCGCACGAGCGCCAAGTGGCGCGTCCACCCGCCGGACGTCCTGCCGCTGTGGGTGGCGGAGATGGACGTGCCGCTCGCGGAGCCCGTGGCCCGGGCGCTGACGGAGGCGGTGGCGCGGGGGGACGTCGGGTACGCGACGGGGACCGGTTACGCGGAGGCCGTGGCCGGGTTCGCGCGGCGGCGCTGGGGCTGGGACGGCGTCGCCGTGGAGCGTACGGCGGTGGTGGCGGACGTGATGACCGGCGTGGCGGAGGTGCTGCGGCTGGTGACGGGGGACGGGGACGCGGTGGTGGTCAACTCCCCCGTGTACCCGCCCTTTTACGCGTTCGTCCGGAACGCGGGCCGTCGAGCGGTGGAGGCCCCGCTGAACGCGGCGGGGCGGCTGGACCTCGCCGCGCTGGAGGAGGCGTACGGGCGGGCCGTCGCCGGCGGGCGGCGCGCGGCGCACCTGCTGTGCAGTCCGCAGAATCCGACCGGGGCGGTGCACACCCGCGCGGAGCTGGCGGCGGTGGCGGCGCTGGCGGGCCGGTACGGGGTGCGGGTGGTGGCGGACGAGGTGCACGCGCCGCTCGTCCTGCCGGGTGCCGCGTTCGTGCCCTATCTGTCGGTGCCGGGCGCGGACGACGCGTTCTCGCTGATGTCCGCGTCCAAGGGCTGGAACCTGTCGGGGGTCAAGGCGGCGCTGGCCGTCGCGGGCCCGGCGGCGGCCAAGGAGCTGGCCGGGCTGCCGCCGGAGGTGAGCCACGGCCCGAGCCACTTCGGGGTGATCGCCCACACGGCCGCGCTGCGGGCGGCCGGGGGCTGGCTCGACGAGGTGCTCGCGGGGCTGGACGCGAACCGGCGGCTGCTCGCCGGCCTGCTCGCGCGGCACCTGCCGCGGGTGCGCTACCGGCTGCCGGAGGGCACGTACCTGGCGTGGCTGGACTGCCGGGAGGCGGGGCTGGGCGAGGATCCGGCGGCCGTGTTCCTGGAGCACGGGCGGGTGGCGCTCGGCGACGGCGCGCGGTTCGGGACGGGCGGCGCGGGACACGTCCGGCTGACCCTGGCGACGTCGCCGGAGGTGCTCGACGAGGCGGTGCGGCGGATGGCGGACGCGGCCCGGCGGTACGCCGGGGCCGGCTGAGCCCTCGCGCCGCCGTTGCTCCACACGGAGCATGCGCTGATCGCCGGTCTCCCCGAGTGGATACCTGTGGGCTGACGACCACAGGACATCCGAGGAGAGCAGTCATGGCCGAGGTCAAGCTGACCGCCGAGTCGCGCACCGAATTCGGCAAGGGCGCCGCCCGCCGCATCCGCCGGGAGAGCAAGGTGCCCGGGGTCATCTACGGCCACGGGGCCGAGCCCAAGCACATCGTGGTCGAGGGCCACGCGCTGATGATGGCCCTCAAGACGCCCAACGTGCTGCTGCGGCTGGACATCGACGGCAAGGGCGAGCTGGCCATCCCCAAGGAGGTGCAGCGCGATCCGCTCAAGGGCTTCCTGATCCACGCGGACTTCCTGGCGGTGAAGCGGGGCGAGAAGGTCACCGTGGAGGTGCCGGTGCACACCGAGGGCGCGCTGGCGCCGGGCGGGAACCTGCTGGAGTACATCCTCAACGCGCTGCCCGTCGAGGCGGAGGCCACGCACATCCCGGAGGGCTTCACCGTCTCGGTCGAGGGGCTGGAGGCCGGGCACACCGTGCGGGCGGGGGACATCGGCCTGCCGCGCGGGGTGTCGCTGGCCGTCGAGGACGACGCGGCCGTCCTCCAGGTCGTCGCGGCGCAGGCCGAGGAGCCCGTCGAGGAGGCGGAGGAAGAGGAGGAGGCCGCGGAGGCGCCCGCCGAGGAGGGCGAGGCGCCGGCCTCCGAGGGCTGACGCGGCTCAGGCCGACAGGGGCTCCTGCCAAGGGTCCGCCTCCGCCGCGCAGGCCGCCGCCAGTTCGTCCATGGACAGGTCCAGCGCGGCGGCCAGGGCCGCCACGGTGAAGAAGGCGGGCGTCGGCGCCCGGCCGGTCTCGATCTTGCGCAGGGTCTCCGCGGAGACTCCGGCCGCCGCGGCGACCTCCACCATGCTGCGGTCGCCGCGGGCCCGGCGGATCAGGGCGCCGAAGAGCTCGCCGCGCTGCCGTTCCCAGGGGGTCAGAGGGGTCCTCACCATGCCGCGATCCTAGCCCCGCGACGCCAATTCCAATACCGTGATACTAATACCGGTATAAGAATTGGGTGCCCCCGGGACGGAGCGGGGCCCTCGACGAGGGGAGCGTCAGCGCATGGTGGAGATCAAGACCGACGGAGAGCTGGAGGCGATGCGGGAGGCCGGCCGCGTCGTCGCGCGGGCCCTGGCGGCGGTGCGGGAGGCGGCGCACATCGGCGTGAGCCTGCGGGAGCTGGACGAGGTGGCGCGCGGGGTGCTGGACGAGGCGGGGGCCGCGTCACCGTTCCTCGGCTACCGCCCGTCCTTCGCCCCCACGCCGTTCCCCGGCGTCATCTGCGCCTCCGTCAACGACGCGGTGGTGCACGGCATACCCGACGGCCACCGGCTGCGCGACGGCGACCTCGTCAGCATCGACTGCGGGGCGCGGGTGGACGGCTGGACCGGCGACGCGGCGATCACCTTCGCCGTCGGCACGCCGCGGCCGGCCGACCTCGCGCTGGTGGACGCCACGCAGCGGGCCCTGGACGCGGGCATCGCCGCCGCCCTCGCCGGCAACCGCATGGGGGACGTCTCGCACGCCATCGGCGCCGTCGCGGACGCGGCCCGCTGCGGCATGCCGGACGGCTTCGGCGGCCACGGCATCGGCCGCGCCATGCACGAGGACCCGCACGTGCCCAACCGCGGGCGCCCGGGCCGCGGTTACCCGCTGCGCCACGGGCTGGTGATCGCCATCGAGCCGATGCTGATGGCCGGGGGCGGCGACAACTACCGCACCGACGCGGACGGCTGGACCCTGCGCACCACCGACGGCAGCCGGGCCGCGCACATCGAGCACACCGTGGCCATTACGGACGACGGGCCCAGGATCCTCACCCTGCCGTGACGCCGCCGAACTCCCGCAGCGCGTCCTGGACGAGGGCCTCCAGGCGCGCGTGGTGGGCGCCGCGCCAGTAGACGCGGTCGCAGGAGGCGCACTGGGCGAAGACGTCGTAGCTGTGGCGGGTGCCGTGCTCCAGCAGGTCGCCCACCGTGTCCTTGTCGGCGTCGCGCAGCTCCCCGTTGCAGGCGGTGCAGCGCGTCCACGGCGCGAGGACGGGGGCGAAGCGGCCCAGGACGTCGCGCAGTTGCTCGTCGGGACGGTCGCTGTAGACGTAGGCGCCGGCCCACAGTTCGCGCCGGCGCAGCAGGCCGCGGTCGCGGGAGAGCATCACCCGGCGTTCGGCCGCGGAGCGGGCGGCGAGGGCCGGGTCGCCGATGTCCTCGCTCTCGTACGCGGCGTCGACGCCGAGCAGGCGCAGCCGGCGCGCCAGTGTCCCGAGGTGGACGTCGAGCAGGAACCGCAGGGGCGCCCCGGGCACCTGCTGCGGACGTTCGACGGAGCACACCTCCACGGCCTCGCCCTCGCCGGGGACGTGCGAGACCGGCGTCTCGCGGCCGTCGACCAGCAGCCGGCCGACCTCGGTGAGCGGGATGCCGAGCGACTCCACCACGTGCCCGAGGGATGACGATCCGTCGGTCCGGACGGCCAGCCGCTCGCCCCGCCGTTCGGAGGGGATGAAGATCCGCAGCTCGGGGGCGAAAGTCACGTCGATCTCGGGTCCGTTCACCCGGTCAGCATGCCATGCGCCGCCGGAGCGCTGTCCGCCGCCCGGGGGCGGACAGCGGACAGAATCTTGCAAGGTTGCGCAATAACGCAACCAATAGCGCGGCCGACTCGTCAAACGGACCAGAGGACCGTACGACGATCGAAGGCACGCTGTCATGGCTGAACACCGGGCAACCGCACCCGCGGCGCCCCGCACCCGGGCGTCCCGCGCCCCCGCCCGCCCCCGCGGCGGCGTTCCCACCGCCGCCGCTCTCCTGCTCCCGCCCGTGCTCGGCGCCTGCGCCGACGCCGTGCGGGGAGCCGGTCCCGGCTGGGGCGTCGCGGCGGGCGCGGTGGCGGGGGCGCTGTGGGCGACCGTCCTGGCGACGGCGCGGGGCGGGCTCGGCTGGGTCGTGCCGATGCCTCCGCTGGTGGTGGCCGCGGCGACGGTGGCCGTCTCGCTGCCGACGGACGACGGCCCGCTCGCCACCGACGCGGTGCGCTGGGCCCTGGACGCCTTCCCCGTGATGGCGGCCGCCGAGGGCGCGGTGCTGGCCGTGCTCGCCGTCCGCGTCATACGCCCCGCGCGGACGCGGCGGACCGGTGGGAAGGACCTCCGTGACTGAGCCCCGCCGCCGTCGCCGTCGCCGCAAGGCGCGTCCCCCGCTGCCGGCCCGGGCGGCGCGGGCCGCGGTCTGGGCCGCCTCGGCGGTCGTGCTGATCGCCTCCGGCACCGTCTGGACCGCCTACCGCACCATCACCGACGGCCTCACCACCTCCGACGCCCTCGACGCCGCCCGCAAGCACGCGCCCCGGCACCTGGACAGCTCGGTCAACCTGCTGCTGATCGGCCTGGACAGCCGCAAGGACATGGACGGCAACGACCTGCCCAAGGAGTTCGTCCAGGACCAACTGCACGCCGGATCCAGCGAGATCGGCTACTACAACACCAACACCCTGATCCTCATGCACATCCCGGCCGGCGGCGGCAAGGTCACCGCCTTCTCCGTGCCCCGGGACGACTACGTCGAGACCCTCTACGGCGACGGCACCTCCCAGGGCCACCACAAGATCAAGGAGGCGTACTCCTTCGGCTACACCAAGGCGCACGACACGCTGTCGGCCGAGGGCGTCAAGGGCCCCGAACTGGAGCACCGCAGCCGGGAGGCCGGGCGCGCGGCGACGCTGACCACCGTCCAGCGCTTCCTGGGCGTACCGGTCGACCACTTCGCCGAGGTCAACCTGCTCGGCTTCTACGACATCGCCAAGGTGCTCCAGCCGATCGACGTGTGCCTCAAGCACCCGGTGCGCGACCGGTACTCCGGGGCGGACTTCCCGGCCGGCCCGCAGAAGCTGGACCCCAAGCAGGCTCTGGCCTTCGTGCGGCAGCGGCACGGCCTGGACGGCGGTGACCTGGACCGCACCCGCCGCCAGCAGGCGTTCCTCGCCTCGGTGACGCACCGGCTGAAGTCGCAGGGCGTCTTCGACGACCTGGGCAAGCTGCGGGAGCTGTTCGACGTGGTGAAGAAGGACCTCGTCCTGGACAGTTCCTGGAACGTGCTGGACTTCGCCCGGCGGGCCCCCGACCTCACCTCGGGCCACGTGGAGTTCCGCACGCTGCCCATCACCGGGTTCGCGACGCGCGGCGGCGAGTCGGTGAACCTCGTCGACCCGGAGCGGATCCGGCGGACCGTCGCGGAACTGACCTCCGGCGGATCGCCGTCCCCGTCACCCCGTCCGTCCGGACCGGGCGACGCGAAGGCTCCGTCGAAGAACACGGAGAAGAAGCCGGAGAAGGAGCCGGAGAAGAAGAAACCGGAGAAGAAACCGGACGAGCCCGAGTCCCCCTCCCCCACCGCCGGCGACGGATCCGACACCACGGTGACGGCGGGCGGCGTGCCCTGCGTGAACTGACGCGGCGACGGCCCGGTACGGCACGCTGTGTACGGTCATGGGAAGCCCCCGGGCGGCGGATCAGGAGGAAGAACGTGAGGAACCAGCGCAGGGCCGCGACGCGGCTCGCGGCGGCGGCCGCCCTGGCGGCGGTCGGTCTGACCGCATGCGGAAGCGGCGGCTCCGGCGGTGGCACGGACGGCGGCGCGGACCGCAAGGCCGGCCGGCCGGCGGCCTCCGGCACCGCCTCGCCCGGCGCGAGCGCCACGCCGGCCGACGGGTCGTCCCGCTACGACCCCGCCCGCTACGCCCCGCAGGTCGACCGGTACGCCCGCGAGGCCGGGGTCAGCCCGCGCCTGGTGATGGCGATCCTCTACAACGAGGCGTACAAGCCGCACGACCCCGAGTTCGAACGCTCCTGGCAGAAGATCAAGCCGGACTCCGCGTTCGGGATCGCCAACATGCACCGGGCCGCCTACGACGAGACCAAGCGGGGCCGCCCGTTCGCGGACCGCAGCTGGTTCGATCTCCCCGACGACCCCGCCCTGGCCGTCCGGGCCGCCGCCTGGTACCTGCACGACCTCGCCCGGCAGCTGCCCGCGCAGCTGCCCGCGCAGCTGCCCGACGGGTACACCAAGGACGAACTGCTCGCCCTCGGCTACAACACCGGCGCCGGCAACATGGCCGCCTTCGCGCGCGGCGCCCGCCCCGGGCCGCAGGCCAGGACGTACCTCAACACCCTGCGCGGCAACTGGGACAAGGCACAGGCCGCCCTCAAGCGCTGAGCCGCTCCCCGGCCGCCCATGACCCCCGGCCGCCCTCCGGCGTTGCTCAGGGTGCGCCCGCCCGCCGGGCGCACCCACCGCCGAGAGGGAGTACGCCAGGATGCGCCGACGTCCGCACCGGTCCCGCCGCCCCGAACCGGACGGTACGAGCCCGTCCGCCGGAATCCCGTCCCCGCGCCCGCCCGCGGACGACGGCAGCCTCTGGGCCTACCTGCGCGGCGGGCCGCTCCGCCGCGAGGAGGCCCGGCACGGCTTCGAGTGGGCCACCCCGCACCACAAACGCCTCTCCAAGGCCCACCCCACCGACTGGCTCACCAACCACGGCACCACCGGCGGCACCCTGCGCGTCAACCTCACCTGGAGCATGCACGCCGACCCCGTCGGGGACCGCCGCCCGGGGCTGCTGCGCGCCCTGTTCTCCCCGCTGGGCCCGTCCGCCCAGATGCACGGCCCGGCCGTCGTCTCCGTCGACCTGGACCTGGCCTGCCTCTACGAACTGACCGACGGCACCAAGGGCGTCGTCCAGCCGCTGGGCGACTTCCACGGCGACCTCTACCGGCCGCCCTACATCTCCCTGAGCGGCGACAGCCGGTTCGGCGGCCCGACGGGCGAGACGCTCTTCATCAACCTGGACAAGCGCGACGAGTTCCGCCGGATGCTGGT
Organism: Streptomyces sp. AV19; assembly: GCF_015999245.1. Taxonomy (GTDB): domain Bacteria; phylum Actinomycetota; class Actinomycetes; order Streptomycetales; family Streptomycetaceae; genus Streptomyces. The sequence continues at coordinate 192,692 of NZ_JAEAMR010000006.1, forward strand.
CTTCGTCTACAACGTGGACCGCACCCCGGTCTTCGGCCGGATCGACAGCGTCCTGACGTTCTACCTCCCCGACGGCCACCAGTTCGCCGTCGAGCTCAACGAGCGGATGCCGCAGGCCCGTTCGTGCGCCGTGGCGCTCATCGAGAACCGGCACGGGCACCTGACTGTGCGGCGCGAGGCCACGTACGTGTATGGCTACCAGTCGGACCTGGACCGGCTGTACGGGTGGGGGATGCGCTGGGCGCGCGGCCACAAACGGGGATAGCCGGGGGCGCACCCGAGCGGACCCCTGCCACAGCCGCACCGGAGGCACCGGAGATGATGCCCCTGGAAACCGACACCGAGACCGACACCGGCAGCAAGGAGCGAACATGTCCTTCCACGACGTGGAGATCGGCGCCCTCGACGGCGGGCCCGCGAACCTCGCCCAGTACCGGGGCAAGGCCGTCCTGGTCGTCAACGTGGCCTCGCGGTGCGGGCTGACGCCGCAGTACGCGGCGCTGGAGCAGCTGCACGAGCGGTACGCGGCGCGCGGCTTCACCGTGCTGGGCGTGCCGTGCAACCAGTTCATGGGCCAGGAGCCGGGGACCGCCGAGGAGATCGCCGCGTTCTGCTCGGCGACCTACGGCGTCACCTTCCCCCTGACCGAGAAGACCGACGTCAACGGCGAGCACCGGCACCCGCTGTACGCCGGGCTGGTCGGCACGGCGGACGCCGAGGGGCACACCGGCGACGTCCGCTGGAACTTCGAGAAGTTCCTGATCGCGCCGGACGGGAAGGTCGCGGCCCGGTTCGGCCCGCGCACCGAGCCGGACGCGCCGGAGGTCGTCTCGGCGGTGGAGGCGGCGCTGCCCGCGTAGCGGCCGGGGGGGCGGGAGTGGGGGGGGGGGCCGGGGGGCCCCCCCCCCCCGCGGTTTTGGGGGGGGGTTTTTGGGGGCGGCCCCCCCCCCCCCCCCCCCCGCCCCCAACCCGCCCCCCCCCCCCCCCCCCCCCCCCCCGCCCCCCTTAAGAGGTGTGCTATTCCTATCTCTCGCCGTCTTTGAGTTTGAGGGGCGCGAGGGGGCGGCCGCCCTCGGCGAGGTTCTGCCGGGCTATGTCGATGGTGCGCTGGACTAAGTCCATGTAAACCTCCTCGGGACGCGGGGGGGGCGGGCCGGTGCGGCCCGCCCCGGGCACGTCTGCGGCGTGTGTCAGAAGGGCTTGGTCGGCAGGTACTTGCCGTCCAGGGTGATGACGGCGCGCTCGCCGCCCTCGGGGTCGGCGACCTTCTTCACGTCCAGCTTGAAGTTGATCGCGGAGATGATGCCGTCGCCGAACTGCTCGTGGACCAGCGCCTTGAGGGTGGTGCCGTAGACCTGGAGCATCTCGTGGAAGCGGTAGATGGTCGGGTCGGTGGGGATGCCGCCGGGGATCGAGCCGCGGGTCGGGACGGTCTGCAGCAGCATCGCGGCGTCCTCGTCCAGGCCGAGGAGCTCGGCGACGGCCTGGGCGGAGTCCTCCGGCAGGGGGTGCTGGCCGAGGACGGCGGCGGTGGTGAAGGCGACCGACAGGCCGGAGGCGTCGGCGATCTGCTGCCAGGAGAGGTCCTTGCGGGTCTTGGCCTCGACGGCCTGGGCGGCCAGGGCCTGGCGGGCGGTGGGGTCGAACTGGGCGTGCAGCATGGTGATTTCCTTTCGGTGGATACTGAGGAAGGGAGGGTGTGGTGCGGTCAGGCCGCGGAGGCCCGGTCGGCTGCGGTGTCCAGTTCCTCGACGCCGCCGGTGGCGATGTCGAAGACCCAGCCGCGCAGGGTGACCTTCCGCTCCGCGAGGGCGCGGGCGACCGACGGGTGGGTGGCCAGGTTCGTCAGCTGGGCCAGCACGTTGTGGCGCACCAGCGCCGCCACGTCGCCGGCCGGGGTACGGGCCACGGCGGCGTCGGCGTGCCGCAGCCAGCCGGCGACCACCGGCGCGGCGCTGAGGTCGTGCCCCTCGGCCAGGGCGGTCATCGCGCCGCAGGCCGAGTGTCCGCACACCACGATCTCGGTCACGCCCAGCACGGTGACGGCGTACTCGATGCTCGCCGTGACCCCGTTGGCGCCGGGGGCGTAGGCGGGGACGAGGTTGCCCGCCGTACGGATGACGAACAGGTCGCCCGGTTCGCAGCCGGTGATCAGCTCGGGGACGACGCGGGCGTCGGAGCAGCCGATGTACAGCGTGTGCGGTGTGTGGTGGGTGGCCAGGTGGGCGAACAGGTCCTCCTTGGCCGGAAAGACGTCCCGCTGGAAACGGGCGAGGCCCTCGGCGAGGTCGGTCATGGGTCGCTCCCTTCGGTGGTTGCCGTCCTGTGGGGGCCGGCGAGATCCACCATGCATGACCTGGGCCTATAGAGTCCAAGACACAGTAACCATGATTGCCATTGGTGCGGTCTATAGTTGCCGGCATGGCCCTGGAACTGCGACACCTGCGCTATCTGCTCGCCGTGGCCGAGCACGGCAACTTCACCCGCGCCGCCGAGGACCTGCACATCTCCCAGCCGACGCTTTCGCAGCAGGTCAAACAGCTGGAGCGGACGCTGGGGGTCCAGCTGCTGGACCGCACCGGCCGTGCCGTACGGCTCACGGACGCCGGCGAGGCGTACGCGCACCACGCCCGCCGCGCCCTGCGGGACCTGGCGGCCGCCGAACGCGCGGTCCACGACGTGCAGGACCTCTCCCGCGGCCATCTGCGGCTGGCGGTCACCCCGACCTTCACCGCCTACCTCGTCGGGCCGCTCACGGCCGAACTCCACGCCCGGCACCCCGGGATCACGCTGACCGTCAGGGAGATGACCCAGGACCGCATCGAGGCCGGGCTGCTCGCGGACGACCTCGACCTGGGGATCGCCTTCACCGGCCCGCACCTGCCGGGGATCACCGCCGATGCCCTGTTCACCGAGACCCTCAGCCTGGTCACGGGCACCGGCCGCGCCGAGGGCGGCCCGCTGCCCGTGAGCGATCTCGACGACCGGCAACTCGCCCTGCTCACCGCTGACTTCGCCACCCGGGCCCATATCGACGCCTACTTCGAGGAGCACCGCGTCAGCCCCCGCATCGCGGTGGAGGCCGACTCCGTCCAGGCCCTCACGGAGATCGTCCGGCACGGCCCGCTCGCCACCGTCCTGCCCGACGCCATCGCCCGCGACCACCCGGACCTCGCCCCCGTCCCCCTCTCCCCCGCCCTCCCCACCCGCACGGTCACCCTCCTCAGCCGCACCGACGCCTACCGCAGCGCGGCCGCGCGCGCCTTCGCGCGCCTGGCCTACGGCATCGGCAGCGCCTACGACACCGGCAACGGCTGTTCCGCCCACACCGTCTTGCCCTCGCGCTCGTAGCGCGTCCCCCACCGCTCGGTGAGCTGGGCGACGAGGAAGAGGCCGCGGCCGCCCTCGTCCGTGCTGCGGGCGCGGCGGAGGTGGGGGGAGGTGTTGCTGGTGTCGGACACCTCGCAGATGAGGCTGTGGCCGCGGATGAGGCGCAGGGTCACCGGGCCGTCGGCGTAGCGGTAGGCGTTGGTGACCAGTTCGCTGACGACCAGTTCCGTGGCGAAGGCCAGTTCGTCGAGCTGCCAGGCGGCGAGCCGGCCGGCGATCAGGTTGCGGGCGCTGGAGGCGGCGCGGGGGTCGGAGGGCAGGGTCCAGGTGGCCACGCGTTCGGGGCCGAGCACGCGGGTGCGGGCGAGGAGCAGGGCGACGTCGTCGAGGGGGCGGGCGGGCAGCAGGGCGTCCACGACGGCCTTGGCGAGTTCGGGCAACGGCCGGTCGTCGGCGCGCAGTTGGCCGGCCAGCCGGGCGAGGGCGGTGTCGACGTCGGTGCCCGGGGCGGCGGGCTGGAGGAGTCCGTTGGTGAAGAGGGCCAGCACGCTTCCCTCGGGCAGTTCCAGGTCGGCGGCCTCGAAGGGCAGGCCGCCCAGGCCCAGCGGCGGCCCGGCGGGCAGGTCGGGGAAGGTGACCTCGCCGTCGGGGGTGACCAGCGCGGGCGGCGGGTGGCCGGCCCGCGCCAGGACGCAGCGGCGGGAGACGGGGTCGTAGACGGCGTAGAGGCAACTGGCGCCGGTGACCTGGTCGTTGGGGAAGTCGTGGCTGCCGGCCTCCTGTTCGGCGGCGAGCCGGTGGACGAGGTCGTCGAGGTGGGAGAGGACCTCCTCGGGTTCGAGGTCGAGCTCGGCCAGGGTGTGGACGGCGGTGCGCAGCCGTCCCATGGTGGCGGCGGCGTCGATGCCGTGGCCGATGACGTCGCCGACGACGAAGGCGGCGCGGGCGCCGGAGAGCGGGATGATGTCGAACCAGTCGCCGCCGACGCCCTCGGCCGCGCCGGCCGGGATGTACTGGCGGGCGACCTCGGCGGCGGGCAGGTCGGGCACCTCGGCCGGGAGCAGCCGCCATTGCAGGGAGAGGGCGGCCTGGTGCTGGCGGGTGTAGCGGCGGGCGTTGTCGATGCAGACGGCGGCGCGGGCGGCGAACTCCCCGGCGAGGGTGAGGTCGTCGGCCTCGAACGCCTCGGGCCGTTCGGCGCGCCAGAGCACGGCGAGGCCGAGGACGAGGCCGCGGGCGACGAGCGGCACCAGCATGAGGGAGTGGATGCCGGGGTCCGGGCCGTCGCCCGCGCGTTCCCGGGCGACGGCGGCCAGTCCGGTGGGCCCGGCGCCGTGCGGGACGAGGAAGGGGCGCTTCTCGGTGAGGCAGCGGGCCCGGGGGCTGTCCGGCGGGAAGTCGATGCGGTGGCCGACGGGGTGGAGCAGGGCCTCGGCGCCGGGGACGACGCAGCGCAGGGCGCAGCGGCGGACCGGGCCGAAGGCGTCCTGGGAGGGTTCCTCGCCGCGGCTGACGGGTTCGAGGAGGTCGACGGAGGCGCAGTCGGCGAGTTCGGGGACGAGGACGTCGGCCAGTTCGCGGGCGGTGGTGGCGACGTCGAGGGTGGTGCCGATGCGGGTGCCGGCCTCGTTGAGGAGGGCCAGGCGCAGCCGGGCGCGGTGGCGTTCGGTGACGTCCTCCACGAGCTGGGTGACGCCGAGGACGCGTCCGGCGGGGTCGTTGAGGCGGAAGGCGGAGACGGAGACGTACCGCTCGTGGGTGGGGTCGGAGCGCAGCCGGCAGGACTGCTCGGTGAAGATCATGGGGCGGCCGGTCTCCAGGACCTGCCGGAGCCGGCCCTCGACGGTCTCGGCGTCGGCGGCCACGATGAAGTCGCCGGTGCGGTGGCCGACGGCCTGCTCGGGGCGGATGCCGGCGATGCGGGCGACGGCGCGGTTGACGCGCAGGACGCTGAGGTCGGGGGCGTGGACGGCCATGCCGATGGGCGAGCGGCGGAAGAGCCCGTCGAGGACGGAGCGGTCGGTCTCCCACTGGACGACCTCCGCGGCGTCCGCGCCCACCAGGAACCATTCGGGGGGCGCGCACGCCCGGGTGACGCGGCGGGCGCGGATGCCGACGTGGACGCGCCGGCCGTCGCGGTGGAGCAGCGGGACGACGCCGAACCAGCCGTGTCCGCGGACGCAGTCGGCGGCGGCCCGGGCGACGTCGTCCAGGTCGCGGTGGGCGACGAGCAGCCCGGCGGCGGGCTTGCCGATCACGTCCTCGGCGCGGTGGCCCAGCAGGTCCTCGGTACGGGCGCCCCAGCCGGTGACGACGCCGCGGTGGTCCACGACGGCCAGGGCGGCGTGTGCGGCCGAGAACGGGTCCTCCGGGCTCTCGCCGAAGAGCGTCATCGGTCCGTCCGCCATCGCCGGCCTCCTTCCGCGGCCACTCCTTCCACAGTGCCGGGTGCGCGGCCGGCGCGCGCTTCGGGGGCGGTTTCCGGCCCCGTCGGCAGGCGCGGAAAATCGGTGGCTGAGCTGCGGTCTTTGCCATAGAAACAGTGGTATGTCACGTACTTTCGACGATCTGGTGGCCGAGGCGGCGTCCGTCTCCGTGGACGGCTGGGACTTCTCCTGGCTGGACGGCCGGGCCACCGAGGAGCGCCCCTCGTGGGGCTATCAGCGGCTGATGGCCGAACGGCTCGCGCGGGTCGCGTCCGCCCTGGACGTCCAGACCGGCGGCGGTGAGGTCCTGGCGGGGGCGGACCGGCTGCCGCCGACGATGGCCGCCACCGAGTCCTGGCCGCCGAACGTCGCGAAGGCGACGGCCCTGCTGCACCCGCGGGGCGTCGTCGTGGTGGCCGACCCCGACGAGCCGCCGCTGCCGTTCGCGGACGGTGCGTTCGACCTGGTCACCAGCCGGCACCCGGCCACCGTGTGGTGGGCGGAGATCGCCCGGGTGCTGCGCCCCGGCGGCACGTACTTCGCCCAGCACGTGGGCCCGGCCTCCGTCTTCGAGCTCGTCGAGTTCTTCCTGGGCCCGCAGCCCGAGGCGCGGCGCAAGCGCCACCCGGACGACGAGACGGCCGCGGCGCGGGCCGCGGGCCTCGACGTCGTCGACGTGCGCGTGGAGCGGCTGCGCATGGAGTTCTTCGACGTGGGCGCGGTGGTCTACTTCCTGCGGAAGGTGATCTGGACGGTGCCCGGCTTCACGGTCGGGGCGTACGGCGAGCGGCTGCGCGCGCTGCACGAACGGATCCGGACGGAGGGGCCGTTCGTGGCGCATTCCTCGCGGGTGCTGATCGAGGCCCGCAAGCCGCGCTGAGGCCCTCCCGGGCCGTGATCCGCGGGAGGGCCTGCCGGGTGCGCGGGGGTCAGCCGAGGATGTGGACCTCGGTGCTGCGGGTGCCGGTGTCGCTCTTCTTGACGGCGACGAGGTCGGGACGGCCGTCGCGGTTCCAGTCGGCGACGGAGAACTCGAAGGTCCGGTCGGTCTCGTGGAGGGCGGTGCCGGTCTGGAGGGCGAAGCGCTGGAAGCCGCTGCCGCCGGACAGGATGTGCACCTCGGTGCTGTTGGTGCCCGTACGGTTCTTCTTCACCGCCACCAGGTCCGGACGCCCGTCACGGTCCCAGTCCGCCACCCCGAACTCGAACGAGTCGTCCGTCTCGTGCAACGCCGTGCCCGTCTGGAAGCTGTAGCGCTGGAAGTTGCTCGCGCCGGACAGGATGTGCACCTCGGTGCTGTTGGTGCCCGTACGGTTCTTCTTCACCGCCACCAGGTCCGGACGCCCGTCACGGTCCCAGTCCGCCACCCCGAAGTCGAACGAGTCGTCCGTCTCGTGCAACGCCGTGCCGGTCTGCAGGATGTAGCGCTGGAAGTTGCTCGCGCCGGAGAGGATGTGGACTTCCGTGCTGCCGGTGCCCGTTCTGCTCTTCTTGACCGCGACGAGGTCCGGTCTGCCGTCACGGTCCCAGTCGGTGAAGGCGAACGCGAACGTGCCGTCGGTCTCGTGGAGGGCGGTGCCGGTCTGGAGGCTGAAGCGCTGGAAGCCGCTCGCGCCGGAGAGGATGTGCACCTCGGTGCTGCGGGTGCCGGTGTTGCTCTTCTTGACGGCGACGAGGTCGGGACGGCCGTCGCGGTCCCAGTCGGTGGTCGTGGTGGCGAAGGTGTCGTCGGTCTCGTGGAGCGGGGTGCCGGTCTGCAGGAGGAAGTTGCCGAACGCCGCGGCGGAACCGGCCTGTTGGGACCGGTCCGGGCCGGCGGCCGAGGCCGTCGCGGGGAGGGCGAGGGCCGCCCCCAGGGCCAGCGGGACGAGTGCGGCTACGGCTGCCTTCATGGTGCGCACAGGAGTACCTCCCTGACACATGTGCCCGGGAAGTTCCCGGGCGCCGCGCACGATGCTAGGGGCGCTTCCCGTACCTGCGGTTCGCCGAGGGAGCTCCAACGGCCTGATTCCACGGGTGAACGACGTGATTCAACCGTCCACTACTCACGAACCCTTGGCAATTCCCTTTGATTGCAAGCCAGTTCACGCCATACGGCTCGGAATCCATCTGCGGCCGGCAGCCTCGGCGGGCCACGGCGCCCCACTTGCGCTTCATATCGAGATTCTGCGATATTCAGATACGTCCCGACCGGTGTTCCGGCCGGCGGCACGACGCACGCGAGCGCAACGCAAGCGAGCACGACGCACACGAGGGGGACCTGCCATGGGCGCCATCGACGACCTGGATCTCGGGACGTACGGGATCTACACCTTCGACTTCGAGCACCTGCCGGCCGCGCGGATGCGCGAGTCGGTGCGGGAGCTGGAGGAGCGGGGCTGGCGGGCGTTCTGGTTCCCGGAGGCCGGGGGGCGGGAGGCGCTCACCCAGGCCGGGTACCTGCTCTCCTGCACCGAGCGGATGCACATCGTCAACGGCATCGCGCAGATCTGGCCGCGCGAGGCCTCGGCGGCATACGGCGCCGCCCGGCTGCTGGCCGACGCCTATCCCGGCCGGCACGTGCTCGGGCTGGGGTTCGGCGGGGCGAAGCGGCCGGGGGTGAAGCCGCTCGCCGCGATGGCCGCGTACCTCGACGAGCTGGACGCGTACGGAGCGGACGGCCCCGCGACGCACCGCGTCCTGGCCGCGTACGGGCCCAGGATGCTGGAGCTGGCCCGCGACCGCGCCGCCGGGGCGCACACCTATCACGTCACCGTCGAACACACCGCGCAGGCGCGGGAGATCCTCGGGCCGGACGCGTTCCTCGCCGTCGAGCACGCGGTGCTGTTCGAGTCCGATCCGGGCCGGGCCCGCGCGGCCGCGCGCGAGCACCTGGGGCCCTACCTCGCCACCCCGTACAACCTCGCCAAGTTCCGCCGCCTCGGCTACGCGGAGGAGGAGCTCGCCCACGGCGGCAGCGACCGGCTCGTCGACGACCTCGTGTTCTGGGGCGACGTGGACACCGTCGCCGGCAAGCTGCGCGCCCACGTCGGGGCCGGGGCCGACCATGTCGCCGTGCAGGTGATCGGGACCGCGCCGGGCGGTTCCGCGATGCCGCACTGGCGGGCGCTCGGCGAGGCGCTACTGCCCGGGGGCGGCGGGGCCTGATCCGCATCGACGCTCCGCGAATCGACGGTACGCTGGGGACATGTCCGACACCGCGCCCTCCCCGGACCCCGCCCTGATCGACGCCCTGCGGGCGCTGTCGAACCCGACGCGGCTGCGGATGCTCCAGTGGCTGCGCGAGCCCGAGCGGCACTTCCCGGCCGAGCACGCCATCGCCGACCCGGCCGAGGTGGGGGTGTGCGTGAGCCACCTCCAGGCGAAGGCCGGGCTGGCGCAGTCGACGGTCTCGGCATACCTGGCCGAACTGCAGCGTGCGGGCCTGGTGACGGCGACGCGCGTGGGCAAGTGGACGCACTACAAGCGCGACGAGCGGCGCATCGCCGAGCTCGTCGCGACGCTCGGCCGCACACTCTAGGGGCCCCGGCCGGGGGCGCAACCCGGCCGTGGCGAACGACCGACGCCGTGCGCCCATCCGTATGGACGGGGCTCCGTCCGCTTTTGAAGCGGGGGCGAGGGGACACCCAGCCAGGGTCCCCCGTCCGGTGCGAACCTGGGAGCCCGCCATCAAAGTCCTCCTGGTCGACAACTACGACTCCTACACCTACAACCTGTTCCAGCTGATAGCCGCCGAATACGGCACGGAACCCGACGTCCTCACCAACGACGACCCCGCATGGGCCGGCCTCGGCCTCCGCTCCTACGACGCGGCCGTCATCTCCCCCGGCCCCGGACGCCCCGGTACGGAACGCGACTTCGGACGCTCCCGGGACGTCCTGCTCGACGGCCGCATCCCGGTGCTCGGCGTGTGCCTGGGGCACCAGGGCCTCGGGGCGGAGGCCGGGGCCGCGGTGGTGCAGGCGCCGCGGCCGCGGCACGGGCACCTCACCACCGTCACGCACACCGGCGACGCGCTTTTCGCGGGCATTCCCCGGGAGTTCACGGCGGTGCGCTACCACTCGCTGTGCCTGGACGAGCCGGTGCCGGACGAGCTGCGGGTGACCGCGCGGGCCGAGGACGGGGTGGTCATGGCCGTCGCCCACCGCGAACGGCCTTGGTGGGGCGTGCAGTTCCACCCCGAGTCGGTGGCGTCGGAGCACGGCGCGCGGCTCATGGACAACTTCCGTTCCCTGGCGCGCGCCGCGCCACGGCCCCCGAGGACGACGACGAGACGTACGGCCCCCCGCCGCACACCGCCCCAACGGACCGACGGCGCACCGCCGTTGGAGGTCAAGTACGCCGTCCTGCCCGGGGAGACCGACACCCGCGCCGCGTTCACGGCCCTGTACCGTGACAGCGACCCGGTCTTCTGGCTGGACAGCGCCCATGTCGAGGAGGGCCTCTCCCGATTCTCCTTCCTCGGCGACGCCTCGGGTCCGCTCGGCGAACTGCTGACCTACCGGGCCGGCGAGGGGCGGGTGACCGTCCGGCACGGCAGCGGGGTCACCACCACTTGTCCCGGCAGCGTCTTCGACGTGCTGGAGGAGCGGCTGCGCGTCCGGTCCGTCGCCCCGCCGCACGGCCTGCCCTTCGACTTCGCCGGGGGCTACGTCGGCTACTTCGGCTACGAGCTGCGGGCCGACTGCGGTTCCCCGCACGGCCACCGGGCCCCCGCGCCGGACGCGCAGTGGCTGTTCTGCGACCGCTTCCTGGCCGTCGACCACCAGGAACGGCGCACCTACCTGGTGGCGCTGTGCCGTCCGGAGGAGCCGGGCGAGCCGCAGTCGGCGGAGGACTGGCTGGAGACGACCGCGCGGGCGGTGCGCGAACTGCCGCACGCCCGGCGCCCGTCCGCGCCCGCGCGCCCGCCCGACGTCCGGGCCGCCACCCGCCGCGCCGAATCGGCCCTGGCCCGCCCCGAGGCCACCTACCTCGCCGACATCGCCGAGTGCCAACGGCAGTTGTACGCCGGCGAGAGCTACGAGCTGTGCCTGACCAACACGGTCACCCTGCCCGCGCCGGACGACCCGGTCGCCTACTTCACCCGGCTGCGGGCGCTCAACCCGGCCCCGTACGGCGCGCTGCTGCGCTTCGGGGGGACGTGGGTGCTCAGCGCCTCCCCGGAGCGGTTCCTGCGCGTGGACCGCGAACGGACCGTGGAGAGCAAGCCGATCAAGGGCACGGCGCGGCGCAGCGACGACCCGGCCGAGGACGAGGCACTGTGCCGCTCGCTGCGGGAGGACCCCAAGACCCGTGCCGAGAACCTGATGATCGCCGATCTGCTCCGCAACGACCTGGGCCGGGTGTGCGAGGTCGGCACGGTGGAGGTGCCGAAGTTCCTGGCGACGGAGAGCTACGCCACCGTCCACCAGCTGGTCTCGACGGTCCGGGGCAGGCTGCGCCCGGAGGTGGGCGCGGTCGCCGGGGTGCGGGCGTGTTTCCCCGGGGGGTCGATGACGGGCGCGCCGAAGCTGCGTTCGCTGGAGATCCTGGACGGGCTGGAGGGACGGCCCCGGGGGATCTACTCGGGGGCGCTGGGATATCTGTCGGCCTCGGGCCCGGCGGACCTGAGCATCGTGATCCGCACGGCCGTCCTGCACGACGGCGTCCTGACCGCCGGGACGGGCGGTGCGATCCTGCTGGATTCCGATCCGGCCGCCGAGTACGCCGAGATCCTGCTCAAGGCCGCCGCCACCGTCCAGGCGCTGCCGGAGAAGGGCACGGCGGCGGCCGCCGGCACCGCCCCGGCGGCGGTCCGCCGCACGACCCGTCCCGTCCGCACGAGGTGAGGCAGCTCATGAACAAGACCCAGTACGACGTGATCGGGCGGCGGTACGCGGAGATGAAGGAGAACGCGGCGTTCTGCGTCGCCGACTCCTTCACCCTCCTCGACGCGCTCCGGGCCTGCGGCGACCTGCGGGGGCGGCCGGCGCTGGACGTGGCCTGCGGACACGGGGACATCACCCGGCTGCTGGCCGGGCGGGGTGCCGCCCCGGTGATCGGGGTGGACGTCTCCGCGGAGATGGTGCGGCTGGCCCGGGCCCTGGAGCGCAAGGATCCCAGGGGGATCCAGTACGTGGTGGCGGACGCGACCGCGCTGCCCGTGCTCGGCAGCTTCGCGGTGGCGACGGCGAGCTATCTGTTCAACTACGCGCCCACGCGGGCCGTCAAGCGCGCGATGTTCGCGGCGGTCCGGGCCAATCTGGCCCCGGACGGGACGCTGCTGGCGGTCGTCCCCAACACCGGTCTGTTCCTGGAGGAGGCCCACGGCGCGACCGGCGCGCGGCTGGTGGAGCGCGTTCCAGGCGGGGAGGCGCCGCTGATGCGCATGGAGTTCCTGTCGGATCCGCCGATGCCGTTCGCGTACTACGAGTGGCAGCGCTCGGACTACGAACGGGCCGCGCGGGAGGCGGGGTTCGGTGAGGTGCGGTGGCGGTCGACGCGGACGCCGCCGCCCGACGAGCGCTGGGACGCCGCGTTCTGGGAGGACTACCAGCGGGCGCCCCGCAGCTCCCTCATGATCTGCCGTTAGCCGTACGGAAGCGAGGGTCGTGGTGGACGATGGCCGGGCGAGGACGATCGCCGTGATCGGGGCCGGCCCGCGCGGGCTGTCGGTCGTCGAGCGGCTGACGGCGAACGCCGGGGCGTCCGGCCGGCGGGCCGTCGTCCACGTCGTCGATCCTTATCTGGGCACCGGCGGGCGGGTGTGGCGCAGCACGCAGCCGCAGGAGCTGCTGATGAACACGGTGGCGGCGCAGGTGACGATGTTCACCGATCCGAGCGTCAACTGCGAGGGCCCGATCCGGCCGGGGCCGAGCCTGTACGACTGGGCCAAGCGCGTGGTGCCGGACGGGCCGCGGGGCGCGGTGCCGGGCTGGGTGCGGGCGGAGGCGGCGGAGCTGGGCCCGGGGTCGTATCCGTCGCGGGCGTTCTGCGGCCGCTATCTGACGTGGGTGCTCGACCTGTTGGTGCGCACGGCGCCGCGGAACGTGACGATCCGGCTGCACCGGCACCGGGCGGTGCGGCTGACGGAGGCGGAGGGCGCCGCGCAGGTCGTGACGCTGGACACGGGGGCGCGGCTGCTGGCGGACTGCGTGGTCCTGGCGCAGGGGCACCTGGACATGCCGGCGGCCGGGGGTCCGGAGGAGGCGGTGCTGCTGGAGCACGCGGGGCGGCACGGGTTCGGCTATCTGCCGCCGGCCAGTCCGGCCGAGGCGGACCTGGGGGCGGTGGTGGCCGGCGAGCGGGTGGCGCTGCGCGGGCTGGGGCTCAACTTCTTCGACTATCTGGCCCTGTTGACGGTGGGCCGGGGCGGTTCGTTCCACCGGGCGGGCGGGCGGCTGCGCTACCGGCCGTCGGGCGGGGAGCCCCGGTTGTTCGCGGGGTCGCGGCGCGGGGTGCCGTACCACGCGCGCGGCGAGAACCAGAAGGGGGCGTTCGGCCGGCACCGGCCGGTGGTGCTGACGCAGGAGCGGATCGCGGCGCTGCGGCGCCGGCGGCGGGAGGGGGAGCAGATCCAGTTCAGCCGGGACGTGTGGCCGCTGATCGACCGGGAGGTGACCGCCGTCTACTTCTCGACGCTGCTGGCCCAGCGGGCCCGGCGGGCCGAGCGGGAGGCGTTTCTGAAGGAGTACGTGCGGCAGCCGTTCGGCACGCCGGTGGACGAGCGGGTGCTGGAGCGGTTCGGGATCGTGCGGGACGACGCGTGGGACTGGGAGCGGGTCTGCCGGCCGTACGGGGACCGGGAGTTCGCGGGGCCCGCGGCCTACCAGGACTGGCTGCTGGGCTATCTGCGCGAGGACCTGGCCGAGGCGCGCCGGGGCAATGTGGACGGTCCGCTGAAGGCCGCCCTGGACGTGCTGCGGGACCTGCGCAACGAGGTGCGGCTGGCGGTGGACCACGCGGGGATCACCGGGGAGTCGTACCGCAACGAGCTGCAGACCTGGTTCACGCCGCTGAACGCGTTCCTGTCGATCGGTCCGCCACCGAGCCGGATCGAGGAGCTGATCGCGCTGGTCGAGGCGGGCACGGTGGAGATGGTGGGGCCGGGGATGCGGGTGGTGCCGGTGCGGGAGGGGTTCGAGGTGAGTTCCGCGGCGGTCCCCGGCTCGGGGCGGCGGGTGACGACGCTGGTGGAGGCGCGGCTGCCGGAGGTGGACGTGCGCAGCACGACCGATCCCCTGGTGCGGGACCTGCGGGCGCGGGGGGCGTGCCGGCCGTATCTGATCCCGACCGGCCGGGACGGGCACGTGGAGACGGGGGGCCTGATGGTGACGCCGCGTCCGTACCGGCTGGTGGACGCGGCGGGGCAGCCGCATCCGTACCGGTTCGCGTTCGGGGTGCCGACGGAGACGGTGCACTGGGCGACGGCGGCGGGGATACGGCCGGGGGTGGATTCGGTGATCCTGGGGGACGCGGACGCGATCGCGCGGGAGTGCCTGTCGGTGGAGCTGGGGCTGGGGCAACGCCTATGGCCGGAGGGCCCGTTCGGGGAACGGGCGGTCGTGCCGTAACACCTCCTCCGTCGCCAGAAATTAGGCTAGGCTTACCTAACTTACTTGATCCTATCCGGAAGGTAAGCCATGACGTCGTCATCGACATTGCCGAAGCCCTTATCCACGCCGCCCGCGCCGCCGCCCCCGGGAACACGATGGGTACGGCCGGCCGGACTCGGCGCTGAGCGTCGGAAACCTGCTGCTCTTCTCCCTCACCACTGCCGTACTGTGGCGACGCCGGTGACGTTCACTCCGGTTTTCGCCAGCTATGTCAGGAATGATTCATGGATCACGCCGAGATCGTCCCCATGCGGCTGTCCCATCTGGATGCCGTGCTGAACCTGGGCTACCGCGCCTACGACGTGAACGCGATGCCCTACACCTCATGGTCGCTGTCCAGCGTCGCCGAGCACTGGGACGCGCAGCCGGAGGCGTGCTGGGTCGCCATGGACGACGAGGGGCTGCTCGGCTTCGTCCTCGGCTCGCTCTCCTACGACGAACGCGAGGACTGGGGCTACCTGGAGTGGATCGCCCTCGACGAACGGGCCCGCGGCAAGGGCATCGCGAGCGCGCTCGTCCAGCGGTGCTGCGACGCCCTGTTCGCCGCCGGCGCCTCCCGCATCATCACCGACGTGGAAGCCGACAACAAGGCGTCGGCGGACATGATGCGCCGCAACGGCTTCACCGAGGGCGTCACCGTGACCCTCTTCGTCCGCTCCGACCCCACCCGCCCCACTCCCCCGGCCCCCCACCCCCCGAGGGACCCGGCCCGCACCCGCCTCCGCCGCGCGGCCCGCACGACCGGCACTTCCTGACGAACCGCCCTGGCGTCAGCAGGTGCCGTGGTTTCGGCGGAGAGGCAGAGGTTCGGGGTGGCTGTCACCTGTCCTTGTGGGGCAGCCGCGAGAGGTGGTCGGCCCACCCCTTCCGGTACTCCGCTTCTTGTTTTCGGGCCGCGCGGAGTTCGGTGGTCGCGCCGGTGACCTGGGCCCACTGGATGCGTCCGACGGTTCCATTGATCGCGCTCCGGAACCGGCCACAGATGCCGCATTCATCCTGCGTGGGGTAGACGGACGGTCCGCTGACGTGCTGCAAGGGCAGCGTGGGGTTCAGCATGTGTACCCCCGGTGGTTGAGCATCGAGACGCGGACCCTGAGCTGATCAGTGCGGTTGGCGGGGCGATAGGTGGCGGTGTGCCACATATCGCCGCCGCTTAGCGGTCTCAAGGTGACCTTGCCCTGCTCTCCGTCCCACGCAATCGCCATGCCCACGCGGTCGCATGAGGTGTCCTTGACCAGCATGCCGGGCGTGGGCACCCATCGGGCCATGCCCGACGGGTCCACCGTGAACGCGGTAGGGCGTTCCTCACCCACCGGCTACCTCCTTGGAGTAGTTTGCGCCCGTCGCGTCGCGCGGGAGATTCCGAGCACACCGCTGGTGCGCCTGACGAATCAGGGGTTGGCGTCGTGCATGACCCAGTGCACCGTCTGGGCGGGCACTCCTGGGGTCAAGGGACCGGACGTTTGGGCGGACGTTTTCGCCCGCCGAGGGGACCATGTGGCTACGGTGAGAGAGGAAGACGACCGGTGTGAGGGGAAGCTCATGACGGGCAAGGCCGTAAGCGGGCTGGCGCGGTTACGGCAGACTGCCGGGTATACGCAGGAGTCCTTTGTGAAGGCGTTCGCCGAGGAAGCCGCGCGTCTCGCCGTCGACGCCTCCGTCAGCGTGCGCCAGCTGCGCCGTTGGGAACGCGAGACTCCTCCGCCGCTCCCTCACCCGGGTCAACAGATCGTGCTGGAAGCGATGTTCGGTGTCCCGCTCGTCGAGATGGGCTTCAGCGTCCCCCAACATCGCGTGACGGTCTCGGTGCCGGTCAGTGCCTCTGGGGAGGTGAGGCGAAGGACGTTCGTGGCCGACGCAGGCGGACCGTATCGAGGGCGAGATCACGGGCGCCCTCGCCGAAGCCTCGTACACCAGCCGGATCGGTCGTGAGTTGCAGACCATGCTCGCCGAGCTGCACGGTCACCGGGCCTGGTACGGCTACGACGGCGGACGCATCGGTAAAGGGCGCGCCGCCTGCATGGAAGCCCTCGCAGCGGCACAGCTCGTCGATGACCCCCTGCTACAGGTCTCCGTGCTGGAGACACTCGTACTCCTCGCGATCAAGGCAGACCGGGTCTGGGAGGCCGCGAGCGTGGTCGAGAACGCCTATCGGATCGCCATGCGGGCGGGAGCCGGGCACACGGTGCGCCTGGTGATCGCCCTGCGGGATGCCAACGTGACCACCCACACGGGAGACCTCTCCGGGGCACGCCGGGCGCTGAGCCGGGCCGTCAATCACCAGGGGCGCGCAGACACGGATGTCGAGGTGCCGAAGTGGGCCCGGTTCGTCGGCCCGTTCGAGATCGACTACGCGACGGCGGACATGTACGTACGGGCCGAGCAGCCCGGACGCGCTGTTCCGTTCCTCCGGGCCGCCGTGCGCGCCATGGGCGGCGACCTCGCTCGCAACAGTGCCTCGTACCGGGTGAAGCTCGCGCGGGTACTCCTGGAAGCCGGGGAAGTCGAGGAAGCGTGCGCGGAGATGGCCGCCGTGCTCGACGCATGCGGCGCTATCGCCTCGCCGCGATTGCTGGACAAGATCCGGGAGTTTCGGCGGGTGGCTGTCGGCATCGACAGCGCCACTGCCCGCGAGTGTGGAGAGCGCATCCGAGGGAGCTTCGCGTGACAGAGCCAGCGCCGATCACCGTGGAGCACATGAACGGGCCGGCCGCCGCGCGGGCCGAAGCCGCGTTCAGATTGGTCTACGCCGAGGCGTTCGCGGAACCCCCGTACAACGAGACTTCGGACGATGTGGTGGCCACCTTCCGACGCTTCCGGTCCCAGACGCGCAAACCGACCTTCCGCGCCACCCTGGCCCGTACCGAGGACGACGAGCCCGTCGGCATGGCGTACGGCTATCCGCTCGGCCCCAACACGGGCTGGTGGGACCAGCTGACCGAGCCCGTACCCGACGACATGCGCCGCGAGGACGGACACCGCACCTTCGGACTCATGGAACTCGCCGTACGCGGACCATGGCGCCGGCAAGGCATTGCGCGCCGTCTGCACGAGGCCCTGCTCGAGGGCACCGAGGCCGAGCGGGCCCTGCTCAACGTGCGCCAGGACAGCAAGCCGGCGTCGGCCGCCTACCGAGCGTGGGGATACCGTAAGGTCGGCGAGGCGCGGCCGTGGGAAGGCGCAGTGCTGCATGACGTGATGCTGCTCAACCTGCGCTGAAAACGTGGCGGTCGCCTCGCGCGCGTGGATGTAACGACCGGTCGATGCCGCTAGAGGCTCCGCGCCTCCAGTACGGCCCGCGAACGCAGGCGGCCCGAGGCGAGCATGGCGAGCGCTTCGGCGGCTTCGGACAGGGGGAAGCGGTCGACGACGGTTCGTACCTTGCCGTCGGCGGCGAGGGCGAGCACGGCGTTCATGTGTGCACGGGTGCCGATGACCGTTGTTTTGATGACCTGTTCCTTGTCGAACGGGAAGCCCTGGACGGACAGCGGGACGCCCGCGACGAGCGTCCCGCCCCATCTCAGGGCCCGGAGGGCCCGGGCCGTGACGGTGTCGGACGGCGCGAAGGTGATCGCGGCGTCGAGCGAGCCGGCGAGTGCCTCGGCGGGGTCCTCGGCGGTGGTGTCGACGGTGCGGGACGCGCCGAGTTCCCGCGCGACCGCGAGGTGGTCGGCGTTGCGGCTGACGGCGACCACGTCGGCGCCGGTCAGCCGGGCGAACTGGACCACCATGTGTCCCACGCCGCCGAGCCCGAACACGCCGACGGTCTTTCCGGGGCCGATGTCGAGCTTCTCCACGGCGGCGAAGGCGGTGACGCCGGGGCAGAACAGCGGTGCGGCCTCGACGAGGTCCAGCCCGTCGGGCACGTGGTAGGTGTGGGCCGCGTACGACAGCATGTATTCGGCGTAGCCGCCGTTGACGTGCTCGCCCGTGATGCGGCGCTGATGGCAGAGGTTCTCCCGGCCGGAGGCGCAGTACGCGCAGTGCTCGCAGGTCCACCACAGCGGCTGCACGCCGACGGGGTCGCCCACGGCGAACCCCTCGGCCCCGTCCCCGGTCGCGGCGACCGTGCCCGTCACCTCGTGTCCCGGGGTGATCGGGCTGACGGCGGGGATGCCGTTGGCGGCCCAATCGCCTTCGATGACGTGCAGGTTGGAGTGGCAGACGCCGCAGGACGTCACCTCGATCAGCAGCTGTCCCGGCCCCGGCGTGGGTGTGGGCACCTCCCGCCACCGGAGAGGCTTCTCGGCGAGCGGTGCCGGACTGTCCAATGTGATCGCGTGCATGGACCTCACACCTCATTGTTCAAGCGGCTTGTTCAAGCGGCTCATCCCTTGCTACGGACCATGAGTCCCTTCATCGGGCCCCCGGGCACATCAGCCGCGCCCACGCCTCGATCTCTTCGGTGCCGATCGCCGCGAAGTTGGGGCAGAAGAAGCTCTTGAGGCGCTGGCTCTCGCTCTCGGCGGAGAAGACGTCCTCGAAGTCCTCCAGCGGCCGGACGCTGCCGAGCAGGTCCGAGACGGGTTCGTTCTCCTGGGAGAGGAAGGCCAGGGATTCGGCGAAGGCGCCGTAGGAGACCGATTCGAGGGTGACTTCCTTGCGCAGGGCGGCGTCGAGGTCGATGGCGACGGGTTCCAGGGGGCGGCCGCGGACGATGACGCGGCCGCCGGGGCGGGCGACGCGGATCATCTCGTCGAGGACCTCGGCTCGGGGCTCGCTGGCGACGACGAAGTCGTAGGTGTCGGACGGGATGCGCTCGGCGCGGTCCTCCCCGGTGCCGGTGCCGCGGACGTCGAGGGAGGTGAACCCGTAGGAACGCAGGACGCGTTCGGTGAGCCGGGCGGTGCGGTCGGCGCCGTGCACCAGGCCCCGGTCGGGCGGTTTGATCTCGGCCTTGAGGACGCCCAGGGAGGAGCAGACGGGTTCGGCGTAGGCGCCCTCGCGGAAGGTGAGCGCCCCCGGCATGCGGTGCACGACCTGGGCGGGGACGGTGACGAACTCGGCGAAGGCGCCCGGGCGGCGGAAGCCGATGCGTTCGTGGTACGGGCAGCACTCGGTGTCGCCCTCGGCGCAGCGCTCGCACTTCAGGCAGGGGATCACCGGCATGACGGTCACGCGGTCCTCGACGGCGAACCCCCGCACGTCCGGGGCGAGTCCGGCGATGACTCCGGAGAACTCGTGGCCCAGGACGAGCGGGTCGGCGCAGGGAACGAGCCCGAGCGCGGCGTTCACGTCGCTGCGGCAGACCCCGGCCACCGCCACGCGGATGAGTACTTCGCCGGCGTCGGGCTCCGGCACCGGGACGCGCCTGACCCGGACCGATGTGCCCTGTTTGAGGATGGCTCGCATCTCTGCCACGTCACAGTCTCCAGGGGACGGGAGCCGGCGCCGGGTTCCTTCAGGCCGTGCTCTGCCGTTCGGCCAGGATCCGGGCCAGCTCGAATCGTTTGATCTTCATGGTGGCGGTCTTGGGCAGTTCCTCCTCCCGCCAGTGCACCGGTGGGGTCATGGGCGGCAGGGCGGCGGCCACCGCCCGCCAGGCCGCCTGGTCCAGCGGCCGGTCGTCCTTGGTGCACACCACGGGGACGGGCAGGCCGTCGGCGCCGCGGACGATGACGACCTCGGTCAGGTCAGCGATCCCGGTCAGCAGCCGGTCCTCGGCGTCCAGGGTGCTGCCGAAGTCCTCGATGACGTCGACCTCGCGGTCCAGCAGGTGCACGCAGCCCCACCGGGTGCGGTAGCCGACGTCGCCGGTGCGCCACCAGCCGTCGGCCGAGAACTGGCCGTCGTGGCGCTCCTGTTCGCCGAGGTAGGTGACGAAGTGCGCCTTGCTGCGGACCTCGATGAAGCCGGGGGTGCGTGCGGAGGGCGGCCGGCCGTCGCGGCTGACGACGCGGACGGCGGTGGTTCCGACGAAGGGGAAGCCGACACAGCGGCCGTCGGCGTGGCGGGAGCGGTGGCGGGTGAAGCCGCGGCAGACGACGGGGCCGGTCTCGGTCTGGCCGTACATCTGGCCGAAGAGCGGGGCGCGGCGGCGGGAGGCGGCCAGCATGCGGTGCACGGTGCGCGGATGGAGGGCGTCGAAGGTGCTGCTGAAGAGCTTGACGTTGGCGAAGGGGCGGCGGGGGTCGTCGGCCAGCGGCTCCCAGGCCATGAAGGAGTTGGGGTGCGCCTCGACGATGCCCGGGCGCATCCGGGCGAAGTGCTCGGCGGCCCGCTCGGGGTCCTCGTCCGCCAGCACCAGCATGGGCAGGCCGCGCAGCAGGGCGATGGCGAGCACGCTGATCATCCGGGAGTGGACGAACGAGGCGTGGATGGCGATGGTCTCCCGGCGCGGGACCACGGGGGTGAGGGCCGAGACCTGGAGGAGGTAGCGGATCTGCTGGGTCACTCCGGTGTGCACGGCGAGTTTGGGGACGCCGGTGGTGCCGGAGGTGTGGGTGATCAGCGCCGGCCGGTGCGGGGCGGTGACCACCGGGGCGATCCGCTCGGCGCCGGCCAGGGACTCCAGGCCGATGGCGCGCGGGTAGGAGCCGCGTACGACCAGCACCTGCTCGGCCTCGTCGAACACCGGCGGCGGCAGCTCGCGGTCGAGCTTCTCCCGGTCGGTGACGAGGAACGGCCGGTCCGCGCGGCGCAGCAGCTGGAGCACCGTCCCCCCGTCGAGCTGGGCGGAGAGCAGGACGGGCACCGCGCCGGCGCGGGCGGCGGCGAAGGCGAGCAGGGTGATGTCGAGGCTGTTGGACTTGTAGATCACGACCCGGTCGCCGGGCCGGACGCCCGCCGCCCACAGCCGGGAGGCCAGGTCGGCCACGAGGTCGGCCAGTTCGGCGACCGTGGTGCGGCGCCCCAGGTCCGGGGCGACGTCCAGGTCGTGGTCGAGGACCAGGACATTGGCCGGGTACCGGGCCGCCGCCCGCTCGACCAGCGTCCCCAGTCTGATGCCGCTGCGCGCCATGCGGTGAAGCACCATGAGCCCATCGCTCCCTTGGTCGGAACCTTAAATGCACAGCGCCCGGGAACGGGGCCGTACGCGCTCTCCCCCGGGCGGCGAAACACCGTCCAACTCCCCGTTTGCCGGGCAGGAGTTGCGGGCCGCCCGGTGCTCCCGTCGGCATGGACGGGGAGCGAGCGGATGACGTGTTCCCCTGGCCCGTGGCGATATGCGGCGCGAGGGGAATGTCCCCCTAACGGGCTATCTGCCCCGGTGGTTGGCCGCGCGGGCCGCCGCACCGTGGCATAACGTGGTCCGGGGCCGGCGACACCGTGCCCCGCGGGGCACGCGTTCCGGCCCCGCCGACGGGCGGCGCGTACCGCCCGCCCCCATCCCACTCCGCGTCCGCCCGCCCGCCGGTCCGGCGACCACCCACGGGAGACCCGTCATGACGAGCGCAGCCACCCAGTCCGTGCTGGACGAGCACTACGAACGCAACGGCGACCAGGCCGCGATCGAGGCGGTCCGGGCACGCATCGCCGAGGCGGGCGTGGAGTACGTCTACTACCAGGTGGTCACCCTCACCGGCCGGGTGGTCGGCAAGGTGGCACCCGCCGCGGAGCTGGTGCGCAACGTCGAGAACGGGCTGCGCGCGCACCCCGGCGTCCTCGCCGACCTCCAGATGGACGCGGCCGGCATGATGCTCGCCGGCCACCCCGAGCGCGGCGAGTGCGTGGTGATGCCGGACCTGGACTCCTTCGCCGTCCTGCCCTGGGACCGGCGCACCGGCTTCTTCTTCTGCCGCATGTACGAGCCGTCCGGCGCGCCGGAGGGGGCGGGCGGGCAGCCGATGCCGCTGGACGCGCGCGGCAGTCTGGCCCGGGCGCACGCCGCGTTCACCGCCCGCACCGGGCTGGAGCTGCGCAGCGGCTGCGAGCCGGAGGCCACCTGGACGGTGCCGGGGATGTCCGCCGAGCACGTGCCCGGCACCCCGCACCCGATGTACCACGTGGGCCAGCTGGAACAGCTGCGGCCGGTCTACCAGAAGGTCATGTCCTACGGGCGCGAGCTCGGCTTCGAGATGATCGAGAGCAACTGCGAGGGGCCCGGCCAGCTGGAGCTCAACTGGATGTTCGACCGCGCCGACCGGACCGCGGACCGGCTGGTGCTGCACCGCCTGATCTGCCGCCAGGTGGCCCGCGAGCTGGGCGCGACGGTCACGTTCATGCCCAAGCCCGCCGAGGACCGCCTCGGCAACGGCTGCCACCACAACATCAGCCTCTGGGAGGGCGACCGCAACATCCTGCTGGACCCCGGGACGTCCGGGCTGCACCTCAGCCAGATCGGGCGGCACGCGCTGGGCGGCGTCCTCGCCCACTCTGCGGCGGCCGCGGCGGTGATGGCGCCGACGGTCAACTCCTACAAACGCTTCGTCGCCACCGGCCAGTTCGCCCCCCAGGAGATCAACTGGGGGATGGACAACAAGACCTGTGCCGTACGCCTGCCCGCCGCCGGGCGGCTGGAGGTCAAGTCCCCCGACGCCATGGTCAATCCCTACCTCTCCCACGCCGCGATCATCGCCTCCATCGAGGACGGGCTGAAGAACAGCATCGACCCGGGCCCGGCCCGCGGCAGCGCCGACGGCCCCGGCCCCAACCGGTTCGGGACGCTGCCGCTGGCCCTCAACGAGGCGCTGGACCTCTTCGCCGCCGACCAGGTGCTGATCCAGGGCATCGGCCCCGAACTGACCGATCTGTTCCTGCGGATGAAGCGCCAGGAGTGGGCCCGCTTCTGCGGCGCCGTCACCGACTGGGAGCACGCGATGTACGGCGCCGAAGGCTGCTGACGGCCGTGTCCGGGATCCTGATCATCGGCGGCGGGGTCGCCGGGACCGCCACGGGCCTGGCCCTCGACCGGGCCGGTTTCGAGGTCACCGTCCACGAGGCGCACCCGAGGGCCGGCGCGGACATCGGGGCGTTCCTCACCCTGGCGAGCAACGGCATGCAGGCGCTCGCGCAGCTCGGGGCGGCCGCGCCGGTGACCGGCCACGGCTTCCCGGTGACCGGCATGCGCTTCGTCGACGAGAGCGGGGCGCGGCTGGAGTCCGTGCCGCTGGGCGAGGACGATCCGCTGCTGCGCTACCGCTGCATGCGCCGCGCCGAGCTGGGCGCAGCGCTCCAGGAGGAGGCCCACCGGCGCGGGGTGCCGATCCGCTACTCGTCCCGCCTGGTCTCCGTGGAGGAGGACGACAAGGGCGTCACCGCCCGCTTCGCCGACGGCAGTTCGGCCACCGGCGACCTGCTCGTGGGGGCCGACGGGCTGCGCTCCGCCGTCCGCGCGCACCTGGACCCGGCGGCACTGCCGGTCTACGCGGGCCAGAGCATCTTCTACGGCTACACCCGCGACCCGGCGGCCGGCGCCTGCCTCGAACCGGACACCCTCACCATGGTCAGGGGCGGCCGGGTGCTGTTCGGCTGCCTGGTGTCGCCCCTCGGGGAGACCTTCTGGTTCGCCCGGCTGCGGGGCCCGGCGGTCAGTGCCGAGGAGGCCGCCGTCACCCCGCCGGGCACCTGGCGGGACCGCCTCGTCGCCCTGCTGCGCCCGGACCGCTCCCCCGCCGCCGACATCGTGCGGGCCACCGAGGACAAGCTGATGGTGACCAACGCCGTGCGCCTGACCTCCGGCATCCGCTGGCGGAGCCGGCGGGTCGTGCTCGTCGGCGACGCCGCCCACGCCGCGCCGCCGGCCACCGGGCAGGGCGCGTCGATGGCGTTCGAGGACGCCGTCGTCCTGGCGAAGGCGCTGCGCGACGCCCCGGACCGGCAGGCGGCGCTGGACCTCTACGAACACCACCGCAGGCCGCGCGCGGAGCGGAACATCGCCGTGAGCGCCCTGCTCACCGCCAGCGGCCCCCCGGACTGGATCTCCATCGCGAACGCCCGGGGAGGCCGCAGCACGCTGCGCCGCCTCTCCCACCTCGACGAGGGCCTGCTGCGGCTCCTCGACTGGGCGACGCCCCTGACCGTATGAAAGGAAGCACGAAGGGCATGGACGAGGCGGAAGTGAAGGAAGAGCGGCGGCGCCTGGCCGAGCTGTTCGACGTCGCACCCGGCAGGATCCTGCACGCCCTGTGCACCCTGGCCGTCCCCGACCTGGTTCCGCCCGAGGGCATCGGGATGGACCGGCTCGCCTCGGCCGCCGAGGCGGACCCCGGCCGGCTGGCACGGCTGGTGCTGGCCGCCGAGACGCTCGGCGTGCTGCGCGTCGACGCGTCCGGGACGGTCCGCCTGACCGACGGGGGGCGGCTGCTGCGCTCCGACCACCCCGACACCCTGCGGCCGGAGTTCGCGGAGATCGACATGTTCCTGGGCTGGGGCGCCTTCGCCGAGTGCGTGGCGCACGGCGGCACCAGCTACGAACGGGCCCGCGGCGGCGCGCTGTTCGAGCGCATCAGCCGGGACCCCGCGTCCCTGAACGCCTTCCACGCCTACATGCGCACGCGGGCCGTCCAGCTGTACGCGCCGCTCGTCCCGTACCTGTCCAAGCGCGGCTTCCGCAGCGTCGTGGACGTGGCGGGCGGCACGGGCGGCCTCACCGAACTGCTGCTCGCCGCCGACGACGCGCTGCGGGTCACCCTGCTCGACCGGCCCGAGGTCGTCGACCTGGTCCCGCACGCCACCCGCGCCCGCTTCGGCGAACGCCTGGTCCTGCACCCCGGCGACATGCTGCGCTCCGACCTGCCCCCGGGGCACGACGCCTGCATGCTGGGCAGCGTGCTGCACGACTGGGCCGACGACGAGGCCGTCGCCGTCCTGCGCCGCTGCCACCGGGCCCTGGACGACGGCGGCAGGATCGTCCTGCTGGAGCGCGTGCTGTCCGAACGGGGGCCGGACCAGGGGCGGTTGGCGGACATCTGGATGATGGCCATCACCGGCGGCCAGGAGCGCACCCTGGCCCGGTGGAACGCCCTCGCCGCCGCCGCGGGACTGGTCATCGACGACGTCCACGACGCGGACGGCGAGGTGTCGGCGCTGGTGCTGGTGCCGGACGGGGCGTCCTGAGGGTCAGCCGGCGAGCTGCCCGGCGGCCTCGGTGACGATCTTCTCGAAGGTCTCCTGGCAGCCGTCGAACATCGTGCCGGGCACCGGCCAGTGCAGCACCACCTCGGTGATGCCGAGGCCGGAGAAGCGGCCGGCCAGATCCACGAACGCGTCGACCGACGCCTGCCAGGGGTCCTTGGTGAAGCCGGTCAGATAGACCTTCTCCAGGTCGCCGGGTTCGCGGTCGAGCGCGGCGCACGCCTCGTTCAGGCGGGTCACCTGGTCGCGCACGGACGCGGCGGCCGCGTCCCCGCTCTGCTCGGCGGCGTGCCACCGGTCGCCGAAGGTCGCCCAGCCCTGCCCGTGCCGGGCGGTCAGGGCGAGGCCGCGCGGGCCGGTGGCCGCCACGGTGAACGGGATGCGGGGGCGCTGGACGCAGCCGGGGATCATCGGGGCCTCGACGGCCGAGTAGTGGGTGCCCCGGGAGGTGGTGGCGGGCCGGGTGAGCAGCCGGTCCAGCAGCGGCAGGAACTCGGCGAACCGGTCGGCCCGTTCGCGCGGGGTCCAGGCCCGCTGCCCCAGGATCGTGGTGTCGTAGCCCTCGCCGCCGGCGCCGATCCCGGCGGTGACCCGGCCGCCGGAGATGTCGTCCAGGCTCATCAGGTCCTGGGCCAGGGTCACGGGGTGGCGGAAGTTGGGCGAGGCGACCATGGTGCCCAGCCGGATCCGCGAGGTGACGAGGGCCGCCGCGGTCAGGGTGGGGACGGCGCCGAGCCACGGGCCGCCGCGGAAGCTGCGCCAGGCCAGGTGGTCGAAGGTGTAGGCGGCGTGCAGCCCGAGCTCTTCCGCGCGGCGCCAGTGCTCCTGCGCGGTGGGCCAGCGGTACACGGGGAGGATGACGGTACTGATGCGCATCCGGTCAGGCTAGGAGCGCCGACGGGCGGGGCCCGGCACGCCGCGCGCGCCGTCACCGGTTCGGCCGCGCGCCCGGTGACGTCCCCGGTCCGCCGCGCCTCTCAGTCGTTCGGGTGGAATCCGGCCGCCGGACGGGGGACCCGGGGCGTGACGCTGGCAGGGTCGCTCCTGTCGCCGCCGGGGCGGGAACCGGCTGATGCGAGAACTGCGAGAACGGAGAGCGTGGCTTCCATGGGCTTCACGGGGACGAGGGTTCGACAGGCGCTGCGGGCGGGGCTGGGCACGGCCGGGGCGGTGGCGCTCCTGTTCGCCGGGGCGCCGTCGGCGGACGCGGGGGCGCGGGGGTGCAACCACCGCACGTGCATCTCCGTCCAGGGCGGCGGGCTGCGCGTCGACTCGGTGTCGGCCTCGACCACGTGGAACGGCGACTTCACCGGGCACTTCCACATCTGGGGCGGCGGCCTGGACACCAACAGCCGGAAGGGCTTCTGGGGTTACCACCAGCAGTTCACCGTCCGCGTGGGGCGCGACCTGCCGAACCGCTCGGTGGTCTGCGCCGAGGGCTGGGAGCACGTCGACGGCGGCTTCCAGTCCCGTGGCCGCGCCTGCGAGGAGATCCACCTCTGACCCTGCCGTCCGGCCGCCCCCGGGCACCCCGCATCATGGCTGCCATGAGCACGCAGCAGCCCAGCACGGAAGCCGTCCTCGCCGCGGTCCGCGACGTCGCGGCGGAGCACGACCGCGTCGTGACCGGGATCGAGCACGACATCGGGGCCGACCGGGTGGCCCGCCGCACCGGCGCGCCGCTGTTCGCGGTCACCGATCCCGACGGGTCGCTGCCGCACCAGGCGTACGTGGAGCTGGCCGGCCCGCCGGCGGTCGAGCTGACGGTCCACCCCGAGGGGGACACCCGGATCGTCGTGGAGGGGGTCGAGTTCCCGGACGTCGCGCACGAGCACGTGGGGGCCTTCCTGCGCGCGGTGTACGCGGGGAGGGTCCGGGTGAAGACCCGCTTCTTCCCTCCGGCCACGTCCCTGGCCGTCCCGCTGCCCGGCGACGTGACCTACAAGGAGACCGCGGGCCTGCCGCTCTCCCCCTGGCTGATGGCGCTCGCGCGCCGGTAGGCGGGCGGACCGGAACTCTCCCAAGTGGTCCGTGTCGCACAGGAGTTCACCCACCCGGCCCGCGGGGCGCGGTGCCGACGTACCCCTGAGCGGGCGCCCGCACCGGACCGCGCGGCCCAACTGGCCCTCCGTGCCCGCGCGCACAGCGACGGCATCGCTCCCCGCGCCGCCGGGCGACCGGAACCGGCCGGGCACGCGGAGGGCCGTGCGACCGCGCACACGATATGACGGCGCGCGTCCGGGGCGCGCGGAGCCCGTTCGCGGTGTCCGCGCGCGGGCGCCGCGTCCCCCGATGCCCCCGCGCGGGCGGCGCCCTGCCGGAACCGCCCCCTTCCGGGCGCCGCGCGGGACAGAATGTTCGCGATTGCCCACCGGCCGGCGAGGGGGAAGCGTGGACGGACCAGCGGCACACCCAAGGCTCAGGCTCGGCGACGTCGCCGTGATGCCGACGGCCGAGCTGATCCCGCTCTTCGAGCGGAGTTTCACGGCCCTGGTGACGGTGGCCATCGCCGAGGCGACGATGCGCGTCCCGTCGTCCACCCGGCGGCTGCTGCGCCGCCGCGAGTGGCACCTCGACTGGCTGGACGCCCTCAAGTACGCGGAGGGCGAGCTCCAGGTGTCGGTGGAGCGGATGCTGTGCACCGGCGATCCGCGCGCCACCCGCAACGAGTACCGGCTGCGCCGGGTGCGGAGCACCCTGACCGCCGCCCATCGCGTCGCGGCCGACTTCCGGCGGCGCGCGCACCAGGGCGGGCTGCTGCGCTCGCCGATGCGGGACGCCTGCCACACCGCCCGCAACTGGCTGTCGAAGCTGCACCCGGACGATTTCGCCAAGTTCCTGGCGGAGGAGCGCGCGGCGCACGGCCTCGCTCCCCTGGAGGAGCCGGCCGCCAGGGACGTCTACGACTCGATCGAACTGGCCTACCGGCGCGGCTGGATCGAGGCCCCGCTCACCCCCGGGGTGAGCGGCCTGCTGACCGCCCCGCCGCGCACGGTGCGCGACGCCGCGGCCGACGACGCCCGCCGCCAGGAGGGCCGCGAGCCGGCCCTGTTCCATCCGCTGCTGCTGCGCCGGTGGGACCAGGCGCTGCGGGAGCTGGCGAAGATGACGTTCCCGCTGGCGGGCGCCGGGAGCCCGTGCGCGCTCGGTCCGCTGCCGCCCACGGCCGCGTCGCTGCCGCACGGCGAGCTGTTCCGGCTGCTCAACGCCCGGCGTTTCATGGCCGCCGTGCTCCAGCGGCGCGTCGAGTGCGGCCACCGCACCCGGCACGTGGCCGCGGCCGCCGGGCGGGCGGGCCAGGAGGACCCGCGGTGCGTGGCGGACGCCGAGGCCCGCGATCGTGCGGGCCGGCGGCTGGCGGAGGTGTACTCCGAGGAATACGCCTGGATCCGGGCGCAGTTGGCCCCCTACGAGTACCGGCCGGGGCTGCTGGACCGGGAGTTACTCGACGTGGAGGCGCGCGCGGCGGTCAAGCGCCGGGTGACGGAGGCGCTGGCCGACGGCTCGTGGCGCACCCACTGACCCGCCCGTCCCACCGCTTCGCCCGTTTCCCCCGCCGAAGTGCCGTACGTCCAAAATTCCATGCGTCAGCGGCGGTTCGCATGGAAAGGCTTCTCCGCGTCGGCGGCCGGTGGACAGCCGGTCGGCAAGCGGAAAGGTCGGGGGGCCGCGCATGGCCTGGAGCAACCGGAGTGACACCGCGGCGATCCTGGAGGACAACCGGGCGGTCAGACGCGATCTGGGCGACGCGCTGGGCTCGGGCCTGGCCGAACTCCGCGGCACGCTGGGGAACATACGTCAGGAGCTGCTCGACGCGGTCACCTCGGGCGTGGCGGAGCTGCGGACGGAGAACCGCGACCTGCGCCGGCGGCTGGACCGCGCGGTGGGCGAACTGGCCGAGGCCCGGCAGGACATCGCCCGGGCCCGCACCGACATGGAGTCCCTGCGCCGCCACCTGCTGGAGGCCCGGCCGGACCCGGCGCCCGTGGCGCCGGAAGCCGTGGACGCCGGGGACGACGAGGGCGACGGGGAGGAGCCCACGGACCGGGACTCGCCGCTGGACCCGGCCCGGCTGCCGGGTCTGCTGCGGTGCGCGGCCGGCATCGCGTCCGCGACGCTGCTCTGTCACCGGGACACGTGGGCGTTCGTCCTCGAACAGGCCGCCCGGGACCGGCACTTCCGCGCCCCGGGGCAGGTCCTGAGCCCGGGCGGGGACCGGGTGGAGGCCGCCCTGTCGGGCCGGTCGCTGATCGCCGTCCTCACCAGCCTGTGGCACACGGCCGGTTCGGGGCGCGGCGCCGCCGGGGACTGGGCGCTGGCGGTGGAGCTGTACGTGCGCGTCGCCGCGGCGGTCGAGCGGACCGGCGGTGACATGCGCTCGGGCGCGGCCGTCACGATCGTCCTGGACGACCGGGCGGGTGACGGCGACGCGGAGGGTCCGGCCGTCTCATAAGCCGGCCAGGGCCAGGCCGGGGGTGGCCGGCAGCGGGTCGTGCCGCACGTGCCCGGCGGGCACCCCGGCGGCGGCCAGGCCGGCCGCGGCGGAGGCGACGAGGGCGGGCGGGCCGCCGAGGTAGGCGGTGTGGCGCGACCAGTCGCCGTGCCGGAGCACGGCGCCGGCCAGCGACTCCCAGGCGCGCGGCTCCGGTTCGTCCGCGACCAGGGGGGCGACCCGCAGCCAGGGGCGGCGCAGGGCCAGGCCGGTGGCGGCCTCGACGTCGTACAGGTCGGCGAAGCGGCGCGCGCCGAGGAAGAGGTGGACGGAGCGGGGCCCGGGGCGCCGCGCGGACACCTCCTCCAGCAGGGCCTTCAGCGGCGCCCAGCCGGTGTCGCCCGCGACGAGCAGCAGGTCGCGGGGCAGGTCCTCGTCGAGGGTCATGGTGCCGCTCGCGGGCCCCAGGCGCAGGGTGTCGCCGACGCGGGTGCGGTCCACGAGCGCCTCGCTCACTCCCCCGCGCCCGGCGAGCCGCACGTGGAACTCCAGTTCCCCGTCGGGACGCGGTGCGCAGGCGAAGGAGTGGTGCCGCCAGGCCTGGGGCAGCAGCGGCGACTGGACGGCGGCGTACTGTCCGGCGCGGTAGGGGTACGGCTCGCCGGTCCGTACGCGCAGGACGGCGAGGTCCGGGCGGCGCCGCTCGTGCGCGGTGACCGTGGCCCGCCAGGCGGGCGGCTCGCCGAGGGCGGCGTCTGCGCCCTCGACCATGGAGCCGACGGCGAAGCGCAGCATCCGCAGCCAGGCGCCCTCCATCGCCTGTGTCCAGCGCGAGCCGGCGGTGCGGCGCAGCGCCTCGCGCAGGGCCGCCTCGAACGCCTCGTAGTGCGCGGGCCGCACGCCGAGCTTGCGGTGGTCGCGGCCGAGGCGGGTGAAGGTGGCGGTGACGTGGCCGGGGTCGTGCAGGTTCTCGATGAGGTAGTGGAAGATGTGCGCGAGGTGCCGGCGCTGGAACTCCATCGACTCGGGGAAGAGGGCGCGCAAGTAGGGGTGGCGCGCGAAGAGTTCGGCGTACAGCTCGGCGATCAGGCCGTCGAAGGGGGACACGAGGTCCAGGCCCCGCAGGATCACGGCCTGGTCGGCCCGGCCGTCGTAGGAGGCCGGCGCCGGGGCGGCCGCCGGGCGTTCGGGCTGCCCGGAGGACAGCAGGGAGCGGCGCAGCCGCATGGCGTCGTGGCGGGCCAGCAGGCCGTGGTACTCGTCGCCGACGGTGTTCACGGTCAGCACCCCTTCGCTTGCGGGGCCCGTGCCGCCGGGCGGGCGGTGGGGGCGTGGGGGTCGGGGCGTGCCATGGGCGGGTCTCCTGGGGGAGGACGGGTGGTACGGGCCGGCTGCCGTGGTGCCGGTGTCCCGGCCGTCCGGTGGGCGGCGCGCGTCAGTATGGCACCGGGGGGTTGTGCCCGATGGGCCCTGGGGGGTGGGGCCGTTCGGCCCATGCGGTGGGGGTGGGATGTGTGCTGGTGACGGCCCGTCAGGACCTTTGGCCCCTGTGGTCCGGGCCCGTTCGGCCCTGCGCCGGGGGCCGGGGGCGGCCCATGCCGGGTCCCGGGCCGGGAAGGGCCCGGGGTGCCCAGTCCCCCGCGGCATCGGGGCTCTTCCCGGTTCGGGGGGTGGGTTTCGGTGGGAGTGAATTTGCCCCGGTCCCGCCCTTTCACCGTTTCTCGCGCGCTCCGCGCGGTGTGTCCTCAAACGCCGGACGGGCTGATGTCCGTGCCCGGGCACGCAATCCAGCCCGTCCGGCGTTTGAGGACGAACGCGGCGCAGCCGCGTTGCACCCCGCGCGGAGCGCGGAAAGAAACGGTGAAAGGGCGGGTCCGGGGCAAATCCCTCCGACCGGCCGGGCAGGCACAGCGCAGTGCCGGGACGGGGTCCGACACCCCACCCCGGCACAAGCGGCTCAGTGGCGCTTCGCCAACGCCTTCGCCGGGGCCTTGGCCGTCGGGGCCGTCGGCTGTTCCGGCGTCTTGCACGCCACGTCCGTACCCGTGTTGTAGACGCCGTCCTTCTTCGCCTGGCCGCCCTGGAACTCGTAGTAGACGTACGAGTAGAAGTCGATCCGCCGGCTGGGCCCGCAGGCCGAGTCCGCGGCGATGTCATAGGTCAGCTTGACGGTGCGGGTGGCGCCCGGGATGACGGGGACGTTGTAGCGCACAGTGCCGCTCGTGCCGTTCACGTCGCACTGCACGGCCTCACCGGTACAGGACTTGAACGTGTACTTGAGGCCGGGGTCCTGCGTGGTGTTCCAGGTCGGCTGTATCGACTGGTACACGAACTGCGTGTTCGTCTGCTGGTCGTTGGTGAAGGTCATCGTGATCGTGACCGTGGAGCCGGGGGTCGCGCTCGCCTTGTCGACACTGATCGTCATGGGCGCCGCGACGTCGGCCGAGGCGGGCTGCGCCACCAGGCCGGGCAGGCCGATGGCGAGGGCGAGGATACTGGAGAGACCGAGGCGTCTGCGTGTTGTAGGGCGCATGGCGGAGGAGAGTAGGGACCCGTGGGGCGCCTGACACCACCCCCCGAAAGGGACCGGCCACGCTCGGGAACACCTATGTGACTCCCGGTGCTGGTGCACAGCACATTGCCGCAGGGGCACAGGCGTACGAGTTGGCCGGGAATGAACGCCGGGACCCGGTCACTGCACGCAGAACTCGTTGCCCTCCGGGTCCGCCATCGTCACATGGTGGCTCCCGTACTCGTTCACCTCCCGCAGCACCCGCGCCCCCAGCCCTTCCAGGCGCTCGACCTCCGCGTCCCGCCGCTCGGGACCGACGTGCAGGTCCAGGTGGAGCCGGTTCTTGCCCTCCTTGGGCTCCGGGACGGCCAGGAAGAGGACGCGGCGGCCGAGGCCGGTGCCGGTGGACGCGTCGACCGGGTCCTCGGGGTGGCGGACGGCCGCGGCGTGCCGCCACGCCTTGCGCTCCCCGACGGCGGTCCACTGCGCGTCGTCGATCGTGCCGAGGCCGAGCAGCCGGTCGATGAGGGCGCTGTGGTCCTCCACCGCGTAGCCGAGGGCGCCGACCCAGAAGTCGGCGAGACGCAGCGGGTCGGCACAGTCGACGACGAGTTTCCAGTGGACGGGGGCATGGGCCTCGGTCATGGGAAGTTCCTCCGGTTTCCAGCGGTTTTCCAACGGGTCTCTGAAACCATTTATAGTGGTTACATGATCGCTACGGCAACCGGACTCCTTCTGCGCTCCTCCGACGGCACCGGCTTCCGCTTCGATCCGGGCGCGCTCTGCCTGGAGCTGCTGTGCACCGGCGGACCGGGCGAACTGGCCCGGTGGGAGTCCCTGCACACCCCGCAGGACCTGGCCGACTGGCTGGGCCGCTCCCGGCTGGGGCTCCGCCCCGACGAGGTGACCGTCACCGCCGGGGAGTTGGCGACGGGCCGGGCCCTGCGGGACGCGCTGTGGCGTCTGACACGGGCCGCCGTACGCGAGGGACGGCCGTCCCCGGCCGACCTCGCCGAGGTCAACCGCGCGGCGGCCGCTCCCCCGCTCGCCCCCCGGATCACCGACGACGGCGACCGCGCCTGGGCCCTGCCGGCGACCGGCGGGCAGGCGCTGTCCGCCGTCGCCCGCGACGCCGTCGAGCTGCTGACCGGACCGTTCGCCGGCCGCATCCGCGAATGCGGGGCGGACAACTGCCAGTTGGTGTTCGTGGACACCTCACGCCCCGGCCGCCGCCGCTGGTGCTCCATGGAGCGCTGCGGAAACCGTCACAAGGTCCGGGCCCTGCGCGCCCGGCGCGACGCGGAGGAGAGGACCGCCCGATGAGCGGCGACCGCCCCATGGGCCTGACCCAGGACGCCGCTTCCGGATCGGCGTCTCCCGGACGCTGCCGGTACCGCCGGCGGAGGTCCGGCGCTTCCCGACCTCGCCGGAGGGCCTGGCCCTGTGGCTGGGCCGGGACGCCGGCATCGCGGCCGGGCCCGGCAGTTCGTACACGACCACCGCCGGCACCACCGGCGAGGTGCGCGGCCGGCGCGAGGGTTCCCGCCTCCGGCCGACCCACCGCTCCTCCGGCGCGGGGGCCGGGACGACCGCGCAGGTCACCGTCACGCCCCGCGGCGAGGGCGCGATGGTCCGCTTCCACCAGGAGCCGCTGCCCGACGCGGCCGCCCGCGCGGACCGGCGTCGGCACCGGCGGGCCGTGACGGAGGACGTGGTCAACTCGCTGATGCCGCAGGGTTCGTGAGAACCAGCGGGTTGGGGACGGGCAGGTAGCGCGGTTCGGTGCCGTCCGCGTCGATCCAGCGGGACAGGAGGTTCGCCTTGGCCGGGACCGTCGGCGCGGTCAGGAGCGCCTCGGCTCCGGGGAAGCCGCGTTCCTTGTCGTACCGCTCGAACTCCCGTCGCGCCACGGGCCACAGCGCGTCGGCGGACCGGGGGAAGCGGTGGGCGAGGACGCTCGCGATTTCGATGAGGTTGTTGACGACGAGGCAGTACACCAGGCGCTGCCGGGCGATCTCGCGGGGCGTGTCGGGGATCGCCTTGGCGCCCTCGGTGTCGCGGAAGACGGCCTGGACGGGGGTGCCGTCCGCGTCCACGGCGACGAGGGTGTTCTGCAGGTGGCACTCGACCGCGACGCCGTGCCGGGCGTACGCCTCCAGCACGGGCGGGACGACGCTGCGGAGGTAGGCCGACCACCAGGGCAGGGGGTCGGCGAGGCGGTCGAGAGGGTTGCCGTCGAAGCCCTCGGGGAGGGCGGCCGCCAGGACGGCGGTGGTACCCGGGAGCAGGTGGCCGTCCAGCCCTTCGCGGACGATGACGGGGAACGTCTCCTCCAGGCCGCGCACCGTGCGGTGCCCGCGTTCGCCCAGCCAGGCCGCGGGGCCGTCCATCGCCCGGAAGGCGGCGACGACCAGCGGGTCGGTGCGGCGCACGTCACGGAGTTCGTGCCGCCGTATGCGCCGGACATCGTTGGTGATCTGCACCTCCAGGCTGAACTTCAGGAAAAGATCCGGGCGTTCGGGGGTCCTTCGGATATGGACCGTGCGCACCGAGGACGTGGCCCGGGCCTCCCAGGGCGTGACCCCCAGCCGGACGAGGCGGCCGTCGGCGAAGGCGGCGCGCACGGCGGGCAGTCGGTGGGTGAGGCCGAACTGCCAGGGGTGGACGGGCAGCAGGCGGTGGCCCGGCGGGGCCTGGCCCAGGGCGTCGAGGGCGCGGGTGTCGCCGTCGTCGGCCGCCGCGTCCTCGCGCACGCCCAGCAGGACGAGAGGGAAGCGGGCGTGGGCCTCGGGGGCGTAGCGCAGCCAGGTGTCCGGGGGGCCGCCGCCGCTGCGGGCCTTGGGGGCCGGGTGATAGGGGTGGCCCATGACCAGGGCCTGTTCGGAGCGCAGCCAGGGGTCGTCGGGCGGGGCGGTGCGGGCGCGGGCGGCGAGGAGGGCCTCCAGGGCGGTGCGGCCGGCGGTCATCTCGGCGGTGAGGGCGGTGTTGGGACGTCCCGTGGCGGCGCGCATCTCGTGGGCGGCGAGGTCGACGAGGTCGGCGTGGCACAGGGGTTGCCACGTTCCGCCGGTCCACAGTTCGGGTGCGGAGGGCCGGTGGCCGGTGCGGACGCGCAGCAGCCGGCCGCAGGCGCGCAGTTGGTGGACGGCGCGGCCGGCGGCCGGCTCCCCGGCCGGGTCGGCGGCCTCACGGAGCAGGCAGTTGAGGAGGGGCGCGACGGCCAGGGCTTCGGATGTCCGGGCGAAGGCGTTCATCGCCCATCAGTATGTGTGGAGTGTGTTCGAGTGCGGTAGGACATGCGCGTGTGCCACACCGTCGCCGAGCGGGTCCTCGCGAAGGAACTGGACAGCGTTCGCCCCGAGTCGACCGCCGCGTACCTGGCCGCCCTGCCCGGGGCCCGGGCGGCGGTACTGGCCCGGCTGTGGCGGGGGCTGGTCCACGAGCCGCTGCCCTGGGTCGCGGACCGTACGGCCGGGGGCGGCGGCGTCGTGCTGCGGCTGGCCGACGGACGGCGGCTGCACGGTCCGCCGTCGGATCCCTGGGCCACGGGCCATATGGTCGCCGCCCTGGAGCTGGACGACGTCGCGTACGACCATCCTGCCCGCTTGCTGACGGCCCTGACCGTGCCGGGCGGGGAGCGGTTTTCCGCCGAACTCGACCACAGTGTGGCGTCGTTAGCGCTTTCCAGGTCGTCCCCACGCCCCGGCGGTCCGCCGGTGGCACCGTGGGAGTGGGAGCAGCGGTCGGCGGACGGCCATCCGTACCATCCCGGTTGCCGCTCCCGGCCCGGCTTCTCGGCCGCCGAGCAGCTGGCGTACGCGCCGGAGCACGGCCCGGTGGTGGACCTGCGGCTCACGCCGGTGCGGGATGCCACGGTGCGTGGCCCATGGCCCGCGGAACTGCGGGACGGGGAGGCCGTGTTGATCCCCACGCATCCGTGGCAGGCCGAGCACGTCCTGACCGGCCGGACGACGGTTCCCGGGCCGCGGGCCCATCCGCTGCTGGCCCTGCGGTCGCTCGCCCTCGGCGAGCGGGCACACGTCAAGACCGCGCTGAGCACCCAACTCACGTCCGCGGTACGGGACATCTCGGCCTACTCGGTGCACCACGCCCTGGCCACGTCACGGGTAGCCGAACGCGTCGCGGACCGTCTGGACGGCCGGCTGCACATCGCGCGGACGCTGGCGGCGGCGGGGGCGGGCATGCCGGACCTGGCGGCGGTGCTGCGGGAGTCGCCGTACGCGTACGCGGGTGCGGGGGAACGGGTCGTGCCCGCGGCCGAGTTGCCCGCCCTCTTCACGGACAAGGCGCCCCGGGAGCGGCTGGAGCGGATCGTCGCGTTCGCCCGCCTGGCCCTCGGCGTCTGCCTGGACCTGCTCGATCTGGGGGTGGCCCTGGAGGGGCACGGGCAGAACCTCCTCGCGGTCGTGGACACGGACGGATGGCCCCGGCGGCTGGTCTACCGCGACCTCGCCGACATCCGCGTCAGCCCGGCCCGGCTGCGGCGGCACGGCTTCCCGGCGCCCCCGCTGACCGGGCGGCTGCTGAACGACGATCCGACCGCCCTGCGCCGCAAGGTGT
Organism: Streptomyces sp. AV19; assembly: GCF_015999245.1. Lineage (GTDB taxonomy): Bacteria > Actinomycetota > Actinomycetes > Streptomycetales > Streptomycetaceae > Streptomyces. The sequence goes on from NZ_JAEAMR010000006.1 coordinate 229,586, forward strand.
TCAGCTGCCTGGTCACCGGCGCGCTGGGCCCGCTGGCCGGGGACGCCCCGACGCTGGGCACGGTCCTGGCGGCGGCCGTCGGCGACGTCACCCCGACCGCGGACCTGCGGGCGCTGCGGACGGAACGTCTGCCGACGAAGGCGCTGACGCTGATGCGGCTGAATCCGGCGGGCGGCGACCGGTGGGCACTGCTGCCCAACCCGGTTGCCGACAGCCAAGGTTGACTCATTCCCGCGGGCCGGCGATGTCCCTCAGCGCGGCGAGGTGACGCCGGTAGACGGCGAGCCCCTCGTCCGTGACCGCGAGCCAGGTCCGCGACTGCCGTCCGGCCCTGCCCTTCTCGACCGTGATCCAGCCGGCCTCCTCCAAGGCGGCGGCCTGCTTGGACAGCACGGAGTCGCTGATCTCCACCAGGTCCCGCACGTATCCGAACTCGGCCTTCCCGACGGCGGCGAGGGCGGCCACGACAGACAGCCGTACCGGGGAGGTCAGCAAGGGTGCGAGCCGGTGCCGCGGGTGGCGGTCGCTCACGTCCGGCGCCTCCGCTCCCCCATGACCCCTACGGCCGCCACGGCGAAGGGCAGGGCGCAGACCGGTGCGGCGACGGCGGCGAACGGGACGCTGTCCCGGCCGACAGTGACGGACAGCATGATGGTGAGGACGTAGAGGGCGGCCCACGTCCCGATCACGGTGTAGTGCCGGCGGGCGAATCCGCGCGGGACGACGGGCTGACGCGCGGCGTAGACCGAGAGTCCCGAGACGAGCGCGGCGTTCATCGCGCAGCTCGTACCCGTCCCGGCCGGGCCGTGCCACAGCACGACGGCCGGGACGAAGGCCAGTTGCCATGCGCCGAGTACCCACAGGTATACGGCGTACCAACGGCTCCTGCCGCGTGCCGCGGCCTCGATGCGGGCAGCGCCGTGCAACGCCGCGACGGCGTCGGCGTGTCCGGCCATGGTGAACCCCCAATATCCTCGTTCCGAACTTTATGTTGCCAGAGTGTCACCTACTTTCCATTTTGGAAAGTACTAGGCCCGCATCACGCCTTCGCCGCCGACCTGACCAAGTAACACGCCCTTCGTTGCCCGGCTCCGCCGCGCTCGCCCACAGTGCGGGTCCGGTCCCCGGGTTCCTTTCCGGCGGGTCGTCGCACACCGCAACGAGAAGGGGCAGAGATGTACGGATCCGGAGCCACCGGAGTCATCGGCGAAGGGCCCGCCCGGTGAACGCCGCGCTTGCCGCTCTGCCCGTCCTGGCCACCCTCGTTCTGCTCGCGCTGCGGGTGCGCGCCCTGTACGCGAGCCTCGCCGCGCTGGGGACGGCGGTGGTGCTCACCGCCACCGCCTTCCGCACCCCCTGGGGCCGACTGGGCGACGCGCAGCTGCACATGCTGCCCACCGTCGTCGAACTGGCCGCCATCCTCTTCGGCGGCATCCTGCTGAGCGAGCTGATGAACCGCACCGGCGTCCAGGCGCGGCTGGGCGACCGGATCGGGTCCGCGTGCAGTTCGCCGGCGCGGGCCGTGCTGCTGGTGATGCTCGGTGTGACCCCGTTCGCCGAGTCGCTCACCGGCTTCGGGATCGGGGTCGTCGTCGCCGTCCCCCTGCTGCGCGGCCTGGGTCTCCCGCCGGCCCGGGCGGCCGCCGTCGGGCTCCTGGGCCTGGTCACGGTGCCGTGGGGGTCGCTGGCGCCGGGCAGCCTGGTGGCGGCGGAGCTGGGCGGGGTCGGCTTCCGGCAGCTGGGCGTCGACTCCGCCGTGCTGTCCGCGCCCGTCTTCCTGATCTGCGGGGCGGCGGCGCTGACGATCGCCTTCGGACTCCGTCGCGCGGCGGCCTCGACAGGCGAACTCCTGCTGGCGGCGGGGGTGTTGTGGGGCACGGTGTGGTCGGTGAACACCTTCGTGGGCGTGCCGCTGGCCGGGGTGCTGGGCGGTCTGGCCACGGTCCTGGTCCTGCTGCTGGTCTCCGGCGCGAGGGAGCGCGGCGGCCGCGGGGAGCCCGTGGGCCGGGTCCTCGCCCCGTACGCCTTCCTGGTCGCGGGGCTCCTGGCGGGCCGGGCGGCGCTGGCCTGGGCGGGCGTCGAGGACGGCTGGTGGGCGGTCCTCGCCGGGCCGGGCGGCTGGCTGCCGTTGACCGGGCTGCTCACCCCGGCCCTGCTCGGCGCCCGGGAGCCGGTGCTCGGCGCGGCGACGCGCGCGACGCTGGGGCGCTGGTGGCAGGTGACCCTGACGACCGTGGTCTTCCTGACTCTGGGCACCCTGCTCACTGTGACGGGCATGAGCCGCGAACTGGCCGACGCGTGCGCCTCCCTGGGCGGCGCCTACCTCGTCCTCGCACCCTGGATCGGCGCGGTGGGCGGCTTCCTGGCGGGGTCCAACACCGGGGCCAACGCGATGTTCGCGGCCGGCCAGGCCGGTGCCGCCCAGGCGCTCGGCTACTCGGCGGGCCATCTCGTCGCGGTGCAGAACGTGAGCGCCGCGCTGGCCTCGGGCGCCGCGGTCGCCCGCGTCGCGCTCGCCGCGGAGCTCGCCACGACCGCGCACGGGCCCGCGCCCGGGCCCGCCGAGCCGTCGTCCCCGGCGGCGGAGCGGACGGCGGGCGGGGGCACGGCGGTCCGTACCGCCGCCCCCGCCCGGACGGCCGCCGGGGCTCCGGCCGACACGGGGTGGGTGCTGCGCACGGTCCTCGTGGTGCACGCCCTGGTCTTCGTGACGCTGGGAATCATCGCGTCCGTGTGGCGGTGACGGGCGGGCCGAGGGAGGATCGAGGGTACGGCGCGAGCCAGGGAGTGGAGGTCCATGCGTGAGATAGCCACGTGGATCGACATCGGGGCGCCTCCCGCCCGCGTCTGGGAGGTGCTCACCGATCTGGAGCACTACCGCGACTGGAACCCCTTCATCCGGGAGGCCTCCGGCGAGGTCGCGGTGGGCGCCCGGCTCAGGCTGCGGATGCACCCGGAGCACCGCCGGCCGATGACCTTCCGCCCGCGCGTGCGCGCCGTCGTCCCGCAGCGCGAGCTGCGCCGGCTCGGCCGGCTGCTCGCACCGGGCCTCTTCGACGGCGAACACCGCTTCGTCCTCACGGACTTGGAAGGCGGCGGGACGCGCCTCGTCCAGAGCGAACGCTTCACCGGCCTCCTGGTCCCGCTCCTCAAGCGGAGGATCGCCGACACGGCCGGAGATTTCGAGGCGTTCAACCGGGCGCTGAGGAAAAGGGCGGAGGGGCGGGGAGGCTGAACCGGCCGGGCCACTTCCCGGCGGATCACTTCTTGGCGGATCACTTCTTTGCGGGGAAGTTCCTGGTCCGGAAGCCGCCGCCGCCCGGTTGCGACGCCTTGGTCTCGGCCGCCTTGAAGACCTCGGCGAGCACGGCGGGCATCCCCGCGTAGTTCATCGCCCGCTGCACCCGGTCGCGGACCGCCTCCCAGTCGATGTCGCGGTCGTTGACCCCCGACAGCCCGGCCCGGCGCTTGAGCTCGGCCCTGGCCCCCTTGGCCACGGCGTCGATGCGCCCGTTCTCGGGAAACGCTTCGTCCACCAGCCCGGCGAGGCGTTCCACCAGCCGTTCCTGGGCCCGGGGAGCAGGCATTTTGCCCTGGTCGAGCGAGAGCACCAGCCCCCTGGACGCGGCCCCTCCGGAGGGCCGGTACTCGGGGAAGTCCTGGAGGTCGGGCATGCTCAGCCGGCCGAGCAGTTCGCTCAGCGGTTTCACCGTCCCGTGCCGGGGTTCCTTCCCCAGTTCCGTGACCAGGCCGTCCGGGGCGTACGTGACGAGGGAGCCCGGCACCGCCGCGGCGATGACGTCGCGCATCGGTTTCCCGCGGATCTGATACTGGTCCGAGTCCTTCGCCTTGTCCGTGCTCTGGCTCAAGTTGCCGGGGTCCCGGGTGGAGTTGATCTGCTGTTCGCTGACCGCGTTCTCGGTCACCCGCCGGTAGGTGTCCAGGGGAATGAGGAAGGACCGTACCAGCGCGGTGGTCTGCGCGGTCGGCGGCGCGAACCCGCCCTGCGCCTTGCGGTTCTTCTGGTCCTGGTAGGTGCGCATGTAGTGCATCGCCCGCCAGGGACGGCCCATGTTCAGCCAGGCGGAGTCCTGTTGGTTGAGGAAGTCGATGGAGCCGCCGCCGTGCTGCTGCACGTCCTTGTGGCCGCCGCCCGCGGTGACCGGGGCGAAGACCGTCTGATAGACGCGGACGTACGTCTCCCCGCCGCGCTCCTCGGTGTCGAGGTCGCCGCGGTTGGTGAGGGAGGTCCTGCCGCCCACCTTCGCCACGTAGCTGGGTTCCTGGTGGATCACCCGCTGCACGGTGAAGGGACCTCGGCGGGCCTGCCGGACCGGCGCGGCGGCCGGCTCCGGCGCCGCCCCCTTCATGGCCCGGACCGCGTTCTCCTCGGCCGCCCGTTCGTGACGGTCCGCCGGGTCGCTGACCCGGAGACCCGACCCGTCGTCCGTACCGGCCACCGGGCCCTGCCGCTGCTGGATCACGTGGGTGAGCTCATGGGCGAGCGTATGCCGGTCCGCGTCGCCGTCCCCCAGGACGACATGGCTGCCGGAGGTGTAGGCGCGGGCGCCGAGCCCGGCGGCGGAGCGCCGGGCGGCGGCGTCGGCGTGCAGCCGTACGTCGGAGAGGTCGGCGCCGAGGCGGGCCTCCATCTCCGACCGCAGCGGCTCGGAGAGCGGTCGCCCTGGGGAGGCGAGGACCGCGTCCACGGCCGAGCGCTGCACCGCGCCGTTTCCGGGGCCGTGCCGTCCGAGGTGACGGACCACGGCCGCGTTCCCCACGGCACGCTGCCAGGCGAGGACACCGGCCGGTGACAGCGGGAGCCGTGCCGGCGGTGAAGCCTTCGCGACAAGAGGGCCGTCGCCGCGGTCCCGAACGGACTTGTGCATGGAAGTGCCTTTCTACGACTGCTTGTTAGGGACGTGCCCCGCCCGGCTACTTCTTCTTCCACTCCTTGACCGGCAGCCCGCCGGGGACCTTGAGTTCGAAGGCCCCGCCGATCGCGGTGTCCAGGGCGGCGGCCGGGTCGTTGCCGCTGCCGAAGGCCTTGACCGCGAGCAGTTCCTTGAGCTCCTTGCCGGTCCCGCGGAACGCCTTGACACCCTTCATCGCCTCACGCGCCCCGTCCGCGTCCATCGGCTTGCTCATCGTCTCCAGCAGATCCGGGGACACCCAGCAGTCCTCGATCCCCTCCAGGTCCCACTCGGCGTACCAGTGCGTGTTGTTGAGCCAGTTGCGCGGGGGCACCTTGCCGTCCACGGCCACCAGATAGAAGGTGAACTTGATGTTCCCGAGCGAGCGCCAGTCCGCGACGTTCGTGTGCTCGCTCGCCCTGCCGGCGGCCGCGTTGTCGTACGTCGACGCGATCTCGGTGAAACTCGGCGGATTCCTGGGGTCCCGGCCGGTGTAGTGTCGGATCGTCCACGGCTTGGCCAGGAGAGCCGCCGCCTGTGCCTTGTGGACCGGACGGATACGCTCCTTCGAGGCCGGCTTGATGCTGTCGAGGATGTCGAACTCGCCCTGCGCCGCACCGGCCGGGAACTGCTGGGACATCATATGGCGCATCAACTCCCAGGCGTCGTCCCGCGAATGCCCCGACTTCTCCAAGGCGGCCACGATCTCCTCTGGGGTCCTCGCCTTGCGCAGATCCCCGTCCATCATCCGCTGGACAGCCAGTGTCCCGCCGTAGAGCATGGGCGCCCCGTCCGTCCGCCGCACCTGGCTCGCGCCGCCGAACGCCCATGAAACGGCCGCGTTGCCCGCCGTACGATGCAACGCGTGCAGCACGGCGACCTCCGGACCGGCCGGACGGGCCGCCGCGGACCGTCCGCGGCTGTGATCGTGTTTCCTGCCCTGTGTGCGCATGAGCGCTCCCCTCGAAGACGGACAACCCCGTGCCGGGGAAAGACCTCCGTGTTTGACGCGCCTCCCAACCGGGGCGGAGCGGAGGGAGCCGCACCTCCCCTCGTGTGAGGACGTCGCCATGTTCGCCTTCGCGGAACGCCCGCAGCAGACTGCCGCCGCCAAAGCACCCATGGCCGCGGCGGGACCGAGGACGGTACGGGAGGCCGTCGCACGGAAGGCGCTCTCCCCCTCCTCCGAGGAACGCCGCCTGCTGAGCGGAAAGATCTGCTCCAACTCCGTCGCGTACGCGCTGCACCTGGCGGGTGCCGTCGGCGCGGCGGCGTACGCGGCCTGGCCGCACACGGTGGACGGAGCGCTGCGGAACCTGGTGAACTCCCGGGATCCGGAGGCCCGTTCGCCTGTCATCCCCGCCGGGTACGTGGTGGGCGTCTTCCGCGGGCTCACGGCCGACGGGGCTCCCGACCTCTGCCATGTGATGCCGTCGTTGGGGAACGGCCTGGCCGTCGGTGCCGACAACGGCTGCCTGGGCGGGCGTCCCGACTGGTCGGTGCACGCACTGCGCGACCTCCTCGACCGGCCGGAGAAGGACGACGCCGGACGTCCTCCCCGGGTACGCGGCGAGAAGGGGCCGGAGTGGGCCCTGGAAAGGCCGGTCTTCTGCCGGCCGGCGGAAGAGGCGGCGGCGCGGTTCGCCACCGGGCGATGGCCGACGGGCGTCTCCATCAGAGCAGTTCGGGCGGGAACCCGGCGGGGAGCGGCGCCCCGGCGGGGGCGATCGCACGCGTCCTCTTGTCCTTCCGGACGTAACGCGCCTCGTGGTCGAACTCCTCGAATACGTAGTGGTCGAGGTCGTTCGCGTCACCGGACCTCCGGCCCGTCTCCTCCACCACCTCCACGTGGAAGCGCACCCCGTACCAGTGGTCCGCCGCCGGGTTGTCCTGCGCGTGCCGCATGCACGCCCAGAGCATCTTCTTGAGCGGCTCCTCGAAGTCCCGGTTGAACCGGCGGTTGGTCGCGGACGTCATGGGCGTGAGGTTGCGGGACGTACCGGGTCCGCCGAGGTGGTCGTTCCACAGGTGCCCCCGGACCCAGCCGCCGCCGTCGCGGGCGTTGAGGGCGTCGACGACAGTGCACTGGTCGGGCCTGGGCGGTGAGCCACCGTAAATGCGCGACGGCGCCCGGGAGCCCGGCCCGAGCGTGACGCGCACCGATGTGCCGCCGCCTCTGTCGTCCCACGCCCCCCACTCGGGGCCGTTCCACTCGACCTCGTGCTCCCAGCGCCCCAGCGTCGCCGTGCGGGCGGGCCGGACCATGCGCTGGACGACGACGGGCGGCAGGCCCGGGGAGCCACCTATCAGGCTGCCCACAGCCGCGTTGCCCGCCCGGGACTGCAGCGCGGCCACGGCCCGGGGAGAGGCCGGGAAGAGCGGACCCACGGTCCGGCGGCGCGGCTCGCGAGAGGATTCAACTAAATGAACGGGGTCGCTCCGGCGCATAAATCCTCACCATCTCCAGGCGATGAGGGAAGACTGGCCCTTCTCCGCAATTCCCGCAACGGACAACCGGCGAGTTTTCGCCATCTGGCCAACATCCTTTGGAGGGAACGTTTCTTGGCCACGAAACGGCGAATTCCGCCCCTTTGCCAGAGCCCCCTGGACAGCAATTCGAACGCCTGAGCCAAGGCGAACCGCCCTTTTCTCGTGGGCTATTGACGGCCGGGGCCGAGCCGCTAGCATCAGTCCCCACGCATCACCGTTCGGCATGTGCTCTTGGCATCGGATATCGCCGACGGAGGCGCGCCGCACTGCGAACAGCCGTGAACCGCAATCGGATCGGATCCGGAGGATCGCACATGCCCATCGAGAAATTCCCCATCCATCAGGGCGGCGGCACCATCAAGCCCCACTCCATCACGGTCGGCCCGGCGGTCGACAATGTCCGCTATCTGTGGGTGACCAGCGACAACAACAAACTAGTGCAGATCGACCGGGGCGATCCGAACGCCCAGGCCACCTTCACCGACATGATTCCCCCGCTCTCCGCCGGAATCACGAGCGACCCGACGGGCCGGAAGGTCGTATGGTTCGCCTCGCCGGCCAACCAGCAGACGGTCGACCCGATCTACGAGTTCGACGTCGATCAGCTGCGGGTCATCAACAAGCACAATCTCCAGGACACGGCGCGGGCCCAGACCCTCACCACGGTACATTTCAAGACCGGCGAAGGAGAGTCGGCACCCACAAAGGACTACATCCTGGCCGCCGAACCGATGTTTGGCAATGTGGCCTATGTCGACGTCGGCAAGAACGGAGCGTCCTACTTCCAATCGCTCCCTCTCGATCAGCCAGGATTCAAAACCTGGTTCTGGTCGATCGCGGCCACTCTCGACTCGACGCAAACCATCGTCACCTACTGGCTCACCGGGCAGAAACACGGCGGCGATCAGCCCAGGACGGACAACGGTCTGTACACGTTGACTCCGGCCACCGACAATACGTGGCGGAGGATCACGCTGCCCAACGGGACCGCTCAAGTCCCCATCCACATCATCGCCGGTGATGTGACGGAGAACGGGGAGAGGAAGACGTGCCTCTGGATCAGCGCGAGCGGCAAGAACCAGATCCTCCGGTACGACCTCAAGAACAAGTCATGGAGCCAGAGCGTCGAACTCACCGGTGAACCCCGGCAACTGGCGTTCGGCCCCGACGGCTACATCTGGGTGGCCGGGGTCGACAAGATCTACCGGTTCAAGAAGGACAGCAACGTCGCGTCCGTCCCCAGCCCCGGACTGGAAGGCGGTGAGGCCCACGCCATCTGCGTCGATCCCTACAGCAGTCACGTCTGGTACACCGACCGCAAGAACTTGGGGATCGGCAGGTACCCGATCCCGAGCGGCGGGAAGAGCGCCCTGGGCAAGACCCAGCTGGTGGTCCAGCCGATCACCAGCGTGGCGACCGCCGATGTCGCCGAGGTGCCGCTCGTGGCGTCGTTCGTGGCCGACGGCAACCCGACCCCGGGGATCCCGCTCACCTGCCGCATCGTCTCCGAAGAGGCGACGTTCCTCGACGGCGGCCGGGAACACGTCATCCCCACTGACGTACTCGGCCAGGTGGCCTTCCCCTCCGTCCTGGCGGGCAAGGCGGAGGAGGATGTCGTGCTGGAGATCGGCTGGGGGAACCACGAGCCGCCCACCACCGTGACCCTCCGCGTGCGCAACGATCTGGAAGACGACCAGGTGTAACCCCCCTGCACGAGAGGAGCCCAGCCATGTCCTCCGGATCCGGCAACACCCACGACCTCTCGGGGAACGCCAAACCCATGGCGCTCGCCTACAACCCCGCCGACAGGAACATCTGGTTCGTCACGCCCGATGCGAAGATCGGCCGTTTCGCACCGCGCGTCCCCTACGACAGCGCGCTGTACGAGCCGATCTACCAGGGCATGCAGGCCGAGGACCTGGTCTGCTGGGACCTGGACGTCTGGACCTATGTCCATGGCCGCGAGAAGGGCCACGCCGTCAAGTGCCCGGCCACGGGCGGCTATCCGCCCCTCGGCACCGGAGCGCCGGCCGCCACCCACGCCCTGGCCCTGGGCGAGAGCATGAGCGGAGCCCGGCTCGTCGTCGCGACGCTCGACGGCAAGGGAGCGCTGACCTTCATCGACGCCAAGGGCCAGGTGTCGACCTCCAACGACTACGGCACGCCGCTCCACGGGCTGGCCATCGACGCGAGCAACACCCAGGACTACTGGGTCAGTTGCCCCGACCGTCACCGGGTGGTCCGCTACGACGCCTCGACCGGGGACTTCGACCTGTCGCCCCTCGACTTCGGGGAGCACAGCCCGCGGTCCCTCGCCCTCACCAGGACGGAGGGCAAGGTGCTCTGGGCGACCACTCCGGAAGCCGGGATCATCCGCTACGACTTCGACACCAAGTCCTACCGGGTCATCGGCATCCCCGCGGTCGCCAACCGCGCGTACGCCCTCCCCGACGGCTCATTGTGGTTCACCATGCCCGGGGGAGACGCGGTCGGCTACTTCGCCCCGGGTGCGACGGGCCTGACCGGAACGATCCAGACAGGCAAGGGAACGGGGCCGGCCGCCCTCGCCGTGGACGCCGACGGAGCCCTGTGGATCGGCCTCACCGGAACCGGGCAGATGTTCCGCGTCTCGAAGTTCCAGCTCTCCCCGCTCTCGGGGCAGGGGCAACAGGCCGTCGTCGGCACCGAGTTCCCCAACCCCCTGCGCGCCAAGGCGACCAGGCTGGACGGCAGTCCGGTGCAGGGAGCGACCGTCACCTTCACCATCAAGGGCGACCAGGCACGGTTCGAGGGCGACCGCGAGACCGACACCCGGACCACGCTCGCGGACGGTACCGCCACCAGCGCCCCCCTCCTCGCGAAGCACGTGGGTGAATGCGACATCTCCGCCGTCTGGAGGGAGGAAGGCGCCTTCGCCCGCTTCGAGAACATCACGGTGATCCCGGCCGCCGGCCCCGCCGACCACACGCGCTACCTCTCCGGCGCGGGCCAGGAGACCGAGCACGGCACGGACTTCGCCGAACCACTCAAGGTCACCGTGGTGGACGCCAACGGCGCGCCCGTGCCGTCGGTCGACGTCACCTTCAGGATCGTGGACGACGACCTCGCCTCGTTCGAGGGCGGCCCGATCGCGGTCGTGCCGAGTGACGACACGGGCGTGGCGGCCTCCCCGGTCCTGACGGCCGGGTCCGAGGCGGGACGCGTCAGGGTCGAGGCGTGGGCGGCGGACACCTCCGCCGGCACGGTGTTCCGCGAGCGCATCCGCTGATACGACGGACCGGCAGGAGAGCCCATGACACAGCAGACCCCCGGATTGCACACCGAGTTCGACTTCGAACTGCCCCGTGGGTACGTTGACGGCGACGGCACCGTCCACCGCCTCGGCCGGATGCGTCTGGCCACGGCGCGGGACGAGCTGGCGCCGCTGATCGACCAGCGGGTGCGGGAGAACCCGGCGTACCTGGGGGTCGTGCTGCTCAGCCTGGTGATCACCCGGCTGGGGAACGTGCCCGAGATCCACGCCGGGGTCGTGGAGTCCCTCTTCGCCACCGACCTGGCCTACCTCCAGGACTTCTACCGACGGATCAACGGGCTGGAGGGCGACCGCGCGGTGGCCTGCCCGTCGTGCGGGACGGCGTTCGCGGTCCCCGAGCCCGTGCCCGGTGACCGCCTGGGGGAATCATGACGCACCCCGCCGACCGGCTGCGCGAGGAAGTCGCGTACATCGCCTACCACTTCCACTGGGCGTGTGCGGACATCCTCGGCCTTCCCCATGGGGAGCGGCGGGCGTGGGTGCGGGAGATCGCGCGGATCAACGTGGCGTCGGCGGACGGGGGTTGGTGATGTTCTCCTGGCCCTTCCGGCGGCGGGCGCCGCGAACGGAGCTCGCCCTGTCGCGACCTACGGCAGCGGTGCTTCGGCCGCCGCTGCCGCCGTGGCCGGCCCGGGCGACCTTGCCGGGCAGCCCGCTGCCCGACTTCCAGCGGACCCTGGCGGCCTGGCGGCCGGCGCCCGCCGTGGCCCTGCCCGGGCGGTTGTTGCCGCGTGCCGTGCAAGTGTGCTGCGGGCGTGCGGACTTCACCGCGGGGGGCGCGGGGGCGCGCCTTCGGTACGGGTACGGGGTGACCGCCATGCCACTCGTGCGCGTGCCGGAGATGTCTCCGGAGCCCGCGCCGGTCGGGGGGCCTCCGCGGCGAACCGTGGCGCGCCTGGTGGGGAACGTGCTCGGCACGTTATGGGGCCGGGGGGCAGGGCGACCGGGTTCGCCGGTCGGCCCCGGGCGGCCCTCCGGCCCCGTGGCGTCCGGTCCAGGGGACCGGGAGCCGGCGGCCGGGCGAGGAGCCGCTGCCTCGGGAGGGTCCTCCGCGTACGGAGACGGTGGTGCTCGGCGTCGTGCCGAGGTGACGGATCCGGGGCGGGTCGCTCACCGGGTGTCGTCCGTCGTCGGAGTCCGTCCGAGGGCCGGAACGGCCGAGGCGTCGCGGGCGCTGTTCCGTGTCCGGACCATGTTGCGCGTGGCGCGGGTGCCGGGGCCGGGGCCCGTGTCGGAGCCAGGGCCCGTGTCGAGGCCGGGGCCCATATCGGAACCGGGGCCCGTACCGGAACCGGGGCCCATGTCGGAGCCCTTCGCCGGGCCATGTCCGACGCTGCCTGTGGCGCGGGGAGCGGCTGGTGACGGGGAGGTGAGCCCCAGCCCCGCCCTCTCCCCGTCTCCCGGGGCGAGCCCCCGGACCCCCGGCCCGGCCGGGGACCCGCATCGGCCGGCGGCCTCGCCGCCCGCCCTTCGGGCCCTGCCGGTCCGACAGGTGCCCGGCCCGGTCGGCAACGCCCCGTCGGAGTCACCCCCGCCGGCCTACGGCTCCAGCCCGCCGGAGACGTCTCCGTCCGTACACGGTCCGACGGCCGTCCCCGGGGGCACACCGCCGCAGGTCGGCAGTCCCAACGCCGTCCCCCGGGCAACTCACTTACCGATTCACCGTCCGACCTTCGCCCCTGGGAGTACGTCCCAGCCGGTTCACGGCCCCGCCGCCCGGCCCGCCGCGACCCACTTACCGGTCCACCGCCCGACAGCCGCCCCCGAGGGCATACCCCCGATCACGCTCCCACCCGGCCATGCTCCCAACACCCTATCCATCAAAGCCCACTTACCAGCCCCTCACCCCACAACCACCCCCGAGAGCACACCCCCACCGCTTCACGACCCCGCCACCCTGCCCCCGGAGGCCCGCTCGCCGGTCCATCACCCCACCTCCATGCCAAGCCGGCCGACATCCGTCCCCGGCAGCGCGTCCCAGCCGGTTCACGAACCCACCCTCCCGCCAAGGCACGCTCCCCCGCCCACCCACCGTCCTGCCACCATCCCCCCGGAGATCTCCCCGCCGGTTCACCGCCCCACCATCCCTCCCGGAAGCACACCTCCCCCGGTTGACAGCTGCCCCGCCCTCCCTCGGGCAACGCCTCTGTCCCGTCCGGTCCTTCACCCCCAGGACGCACCCGTGCCGGTTCGTTCTTGGGCCACCGGCACCGAGTCCTCTGCCCGTCCCCAGGGGCAAGGATCCGCTCAGGGATCCGCAGCATCCGGACTCGGTTCGCCCACCGCCCCGCACGACCCGCCGGCAAGTACCGGGTTCCGGCGGCCGCCCCTGCCCCTCCCCGGTCCGTCACCACTCCGCGCCCCGGGCCCGGCCGACGCACCCCCTCCCCCTCCCCGGGCCCCGTCCCCCCAGCCCTCCCTCCTCCCCTTCGCTCCCCCCGCGCCGGCCCGGTCCCCCCGAGCCCGGGCACTGCCCGGGGAGCACCCCCCTCCACACGACCAGCGCCAACTCCCCTCCGCCCCGCCCACATCAACTCACCCGCGCATCGGGCCCCCCCTGCCCCACCTCCCACCCACCGCCGTGCGCCTGCCCTCCCACCTCGACGGACGGCGGGATTCCCCCCACGACCCGCCCCCCTCCCCACCCGCCGTCCCCGACCCCGATCCCGCCCTGCTCGCCCGCAGGATCGCCGAAGCGCACGCCGAGGAGATCGCGCGCGCCGTGCTCCCCGCCCTCCGCCTCCCGGAGCGCGTCGACTGGCCCGTACCGCCGCCTTGCCCGCCGCTCGGCCACGCCCCCCGCTGACCGCCTTCGCCTTCCCTGACGGAGTCACCATGCCGGACCAGCCGTTCGCCGTCAGCTCGCTCTTCCAGCTGTCCATCGGGCACAGTTCCCTCGGCTCGTTCACCTCCTGTGACGGGCTGGGGTGTGCCATGGACGTCGAGGAGCGGACGGAAGGCGGGATGAACGGGCGCGTCTGGCACCTGCCGACCCGGATCCGCTACTCCAACGTCGTCCTCGGCAGACCGCTGACGCAGGAGACCACGCTCGTCTGGGCCTGGCTCCAGCTCCAGATCCATGAACCGGTGCGGATGCCGGGGCAGTTGGTGGTGCTCGGGCCGGACCGCAAGCCGATCGTCCGGTGGCTGCTCGACGGGGTGCTGCCGGTCCGGTGGAGCGGGCCCTCCTTCGACACGGAACAGTCCCTCCCGGCCCGGGAGACGCTGGAGATCGCGCACGAAGGGTTCGTCCCCATACCCGTCTGACCCGGCACTCACCCGCCTCACGAAAGGACAGCCGCCGTGGCCGTTCTGCCCCTGGGAGGCACCCCGGCACGGGCCTCCCTCGTGATTCTCGATCCGCCCTCCGGAACCGGAAGCACACCCGGGCCCGAACGCTCCCGAATCCGGCTGCACTTCAGCCCGGACCGGGTATCCGTCGGCAAGCAGGCCCGCTGGGACCGCAGCCGGGCGCCGTCCAACGCGGCCGCCGCCAGACCGCAGTTCATCGGCGCCGAGCCGCGCACCATGACGCTGGACGTCTTCCTCGACGCACCGGGCATCACGGGCAGCGGCGTCCAGGACGAGGTGGAGAAGCTACTGGGGTGCTGCGTCCCCACGACGCGGAGCGCCGCCTCGAAGCCGGCCTCCGCGCCCTGGGTCCGGCTGGAGTGGGGCCGTTCGCGGACGACCGGGTTCCTGGCCGTCGTCACCCAGGTGAACGCTGCCTACACCCGCTTCCGGACCGACGGGACGCCACTGCGCGCGGAGTGCTCGCTGACCCTGGAGGAGGTGGGCAGCTCGCAGCAGCGGCAGAACCCGAGTTCCGGCGCGGACGGTCCGGTGGGCACGCACCTGCTGGTCTCCGGCGACACCCTGCCGGGCATCGCGTGGCGCACGTACGGGGACGCCACGTGCTGGCGGGAGATCGCCCGCGCCAACGGGATCGACGACCCGGAGCGTCTGCGTCCCGGCACCACGCTGGTGCTGCCCGTACTGGAGGACGGCCGGTGACGGAACGGGCCTACGCGGCCGAACCGGTGGTCGCCTTCGACGGCACCGTCCTCCCGGAGCAGTGGGGCGAGCGCCTGGTGGCGGCGGGAATCGCGACGGCGACCGGGCTGCCGGCCACGGCGTGGTTACGCTTCCGCGACCCGGAGCACCAACTGCTGTCCGGCGCGCGGGTCGCCGTGGGCACGGAGGTGACCGTCTCGGTGACCGCCGCCCGGCAGCGGGCCCGTACCCCGCTCTTCGACGGCGAGGTGACCGGACTGGAGAAGGAGGTGGGCCCGGACGGGGCGTTCACCACGGTCCGGGCGTCCGACCGGGGGCACCGGCTGACGCGCGGCCGCCGGGTGGCCGCGTACGTCGAGACGACCGTCGCCGAGGTCGTCGCCCAAGCCGCCGCCCGGCACGGCCTGCGCGCCGGCCGTGTCGAGGCCGCCGGCGGCCGGGTCCGTCACCTCTCCCAACCCAACCTGACGGACTGGGAGTTGCTCACCCACCTCGCCGACCAGCAGGGCCTCCGTCTGGCCGTCGAGGGACGGACGGTGGAGCTGCGCCGGCTCGCCCCCGCCTCGAAGGCGCCTGCGCCGTCCACCGGCGCCGACCGCAGCCCGTACGTCCTCCAGTACGGGGTGAACCTGCTGTCCCTGCGGACGGGCGTCTCCTCGGCCGGGCAGGTCGGGGGCGAGGTGGAGGTGCGTGGCTGGGACGAGGCGGCCAAGTCACCGGTGACGGCCAGGGTTTCGGCCACGGACAGTGAGCGGCTCCGCCTGGGGACGACGCCCGCGGAGCTCGGCAAGGCGTTCGGCGACCGGCCCGGTCTGCTGGTGGCGGGCCGCCCGTACACCACCGCGTCCCAAGTGGAGGCTGCCGCACGGGCGTTGGCCGACGAGACGGCCGCCGCCATCGCGGACCTGGAGGCCACGGTCGTCGGGACGCCGGAGCTGCGCGCGGGCGTCCCGTTCACCGTGACCGGCACCGGCGCGCCGTTCGCCGGGCAGTACACGGCGACGGCCGCTCTGCACACCTTCGACGGCGAGCACGGTTTCCTCACCCGCGTCCGGGTGGGGGCGCTGCCGCCGCCGGTCGTCCCGCACCCGCCGCCGCTGTGCGGGACGGGTGTGGCGGTGGGGATCGTCACTGACGTCCGCGAGCCGGGACAGGGGCAGCGCGGCGCGGTCCGGCTGCGACTGCCGTGGCTGTCGCAGGAGTACGTCACCGACTGGGTGCGCACGGTGCAGTGGGGTGGCGCGGAGGGCGGGGGCGTCGTCGCACCGGAGACAGGGGACGAGGTGCTGGTCGGCTTCGAGCACGGGCGGCTGGACCGTCCGTACGTCCTGGGCGGGCTGTACAACGGGGTCGACGCCCCGACGGACCATGGTCTGCCTCTGGTGGACGCCGGTACTGGGCGGATGAACCGACGGTCCGTCACTTCGCGGGCGGGCGACCGGCTGGAGCTGCTGAGCGCGACCGAAGGGCCCCAGGGCGTCCGGCTGAAGTCCGGCGACGGGAAACTCACCGCGCACCTCGATCGCAAGGAGACCGCGATCTCGTTGGAGGCCGGGGAACCCGGCAAGGGCCTGCGCATCCGGCTCGACACCCGCACCGGAACCATCACCCTCGACGCCGGCGACACGGGCAAGGTGGTCGTCCGGGCGGGCACCGTCGAGATCGAGGGCACCGATGTGACCCTCAAGGGAAAGAACATGAACGTCGAGGGAACCGCTCAACTCACGCTCAAGGGCGGAAAGACCAGGATCACCGGCGCTCCCGTCGACATCAACTGACAGCACTGACGTACTGACTGCACGGAGGTGAACGCGAGCATGGACCGCGTGGGAACCGATGTCATCGGCGCCGGCTGGGCCTTCCCCGCCGCCCTCACCCCCTCCGGCGAGGTCGCGCTGGCCACCGGGGGCGAGGACGTCGCCCAGGCCATCCGCCTGGTGCTCGGCACCACCCCCGGGGAGCGGCCGATGCGGCCGGAGTTCGGCTGCGGCGTCCACGGGCTGGCCTTCGACCCGCTGGACGCCACCACGGTGGCGCGGGCCGATGCGGAGGTACGCCGGGCGCTGGAGCGCTGGGAGCCGCGGATCGAGCTCGACGACCTGCTGTTCAGCACGGACAGCACGGACGAGGGCGTGCTCTACATCGACGTCCGCTACCGGCTGCGGGACACCAACGAGCCGCGCAATCTGGTCTTCCCCTTCTACACCCTGCCCCAGGAAGGGTGACGGCCCGCATGCAGGAGTTACGTGGATTCACCTCGCGTCGCCGGGCCGGCGCACTCCGTGGACCTGTGGTTCCGGCCGGGGGTCCGGCCCGCAGCGAAGCTGCTGTGGGGTCCGGCGTCCCCCGGGAAAACGCAGTACCGGTCCCCGACCTCGACGACGTCCGCTTCCAGGCGCTGGTGGACGCCGCCAAGCGCGCGCTGCCGTCCCGGTCGCCGGCCTGGACCGACCACAACGTCTCGGACCCGGGTGTCACGCTGCTGGAGGCATGCGCCGGCCGGGTGGACGCACTGGTCTACCGCGCCAACCGCATGACGCCGGTGCAACGTTCCCGGCTGCTGGCGCTGATGGGCATCACGCCGATGGCGGCGGTGCCGTTGCGTGCCGTCGTCCGCTTCACCCGGACCGACTCCGTACGAGAGGATCTGGTAGTTCCCGCCGGGACCCGGCTGACCGCTTCCCGGGAGCGGCCGTTCGTGCTCCGTACGACGGCTCCGGTGCGGGTGCCCGCGAACGGTTCGGCGGCGGTCGGAGCCGTGGAGCAACCGGAGGCGTTCACCGAGGAACTCGGGGTGTCCGACGGGACATCCGGGCAGCGGTTCAACCCGTCCCGCCGCCCCTGGAGCCCCGCCGCGCCCGCTCCGGTTCCTCCGCTGTCCCCGCTCACCGAGGTGAAGGTGAACGGCACGGTGTGGCAGCCCGTCGCGTCCTTCGCCGGAGCCGGGCCGGAGACCCCCTGCTACTGGTGGGACGACGCGGTGGGGGACGTGGTGTTCGGCCCCTTCGTTCCTCTCGCGGGCGGAGGACGGCAGTTGGGGATGGTGCCGCTGCCGGGCGCGCCGGTCCGCGTCGCCTATACCGCCTGCCGGGGTGCCCGGGACGGTGTGTCACCGGGAACGGAACTTGTCGTGTCGCCCGGGACGGAACTCCCCGTGGGCATCCTGCTCGCCGTGGTCGAGGAGGTGGTCGCGCCCGGCCGGGACGCGGAGGACTGGCGACGGGCACTGGAGCGGGCGGCACTCGGACTGGCGCCGTCACGGCGGGCGGTGACCGCCGCCGACCACGAACGGATCCTCGCCGAGCAGGCGTTCACCGTCTCCCGCGCCCGGGTGCTGGACAGCGTACGGCCGGAGGACCCCCGGGTGCCGGCGCCGCTGTGCCCGCCGGCGCGTCCGGACGCCGTCGTGGCGTGCGCCGTCGCCGTGCGCGATCCCGACCGGGCCGTGCACTACTACCTGGACGCGAACGGCGACGTGGTTCACCGGAGTGTGCCGCTGAACCCGATCGCGGAACCCACCGCCCAGGACGATCCGCCGGAGTTCGCCAGGAAACGTCTCGACGCGGTGCTCGAACTGACGCAGGCCGGACCGAGGTTGTGGTTCTCCGGCGATCGCTGCGCCTGGACCGGGGGTGAACCGGAGAGCATCACCAAGGAGTTGCCCGGCCTGCCCGACCCGTTCGGCGCCGGAGTCGACGCCGTCGCGGCCATCGCCCACGACAGCGACGACTACGAGGTGTTCTTCTTCCGGGACGACGCCTTCTACCACCGGCGGTTCTCCTACCGGGACGGCCGCCTGCACCCGTCGGGCGGACGCGGCGTGCGGTCCCTGATCGCCGAGTCCTTCCCCCACCTGTCCCCGCACTGCGTACGGAACCCCGACGCGGTCGTGACCCTGCGCGGGGTCTTCCACTTCTTCAAGGGCCCCCGGACCGAGTCCACCCTGTGGCTGCCCGAGGACGCTGCGCTGCGCGTGCTGCTCGTCCCCCATCTCCCCGCCGACCCCGGAATCCCGCCGGGCGACGCCGACTTGGAGGTGACCGACGCGATGCGCGAGGAGACCTTCGGCCTGCTGGACGGGGCCCGGCTGCTCGGTGACCGGCTCCAGGTCGCCCGCCCCGACTACCGGCTCTTCCGGGCCCGGGCCAGGGTCCGTGCCTGGACCTACACCCGGGACGGCGTCAAGCAGGCGAAGGCGGCCGCCGGACGAGCGCTGTCCCGGTACTTCCACCCCACGGCCGGCGGACCGGATGGACGCGGGTGGCCCTGGGGCCGCCGCGTCCACGCCAGCGACGTCCTCACGGCCCTGGAGGAGGTGCCGGAGATCCGCGCGGTCCTTGATGCCGAGGTGAGCGGACCGGTCTCCGAGGTGCCCGACAACGGCCTTGTACTGCTGAGGGGTTGTGACATCGAGGTGACGGACTGAACTCCGGAAGCCCGAACTCCAGGAAGAAAGGGGGCCCATGTCCGACGACCGTCCGCACGACGTCCCGCACCCGCCGGCCCTGCCCGCCGTCTACGGCGAGGATCACGTGACCCACGCCTTCGCCGGCGGCATCGGCGCCGCCCTCGCACCCTCGGAGGAATGCCTGGACGGGCTGGCCGGGCTCCTCGACCCCTGGACCGCCCCCTCCCCCTTCCTGGACTGGCTGGCCCGCATCACCGGTGCCCGCGTCGAACCCGACTGGACCGAGCTCCAGCGGAGGACGGCCATCGCCCTCGCACCATGGCTCGCCGCACACCGGGGCACCCGGCACGCCCTGCTGCGCGAGGCCGAGGAGATCTACGCGTGGCACCTCGACCTCGATGACCTCGGCGGCGTCTTCCACGGCGACCAACGCCCGCCCGCCGGACGGATGCTGACCGTGACGCTCACCCTGCGCGCCGACCAGGACCGCCTGACCGCGGAACGCCGGCTGACACGGCTGGTGGCCGCCCACTGCCCCGCGCACCTGCCCTTCAAGACCGTGGTCATCACCGGCGGTCACCACTGATCCGCACGATCCATCCGACCCATCCGACCCATCCGACCCATCCGATCCATCCGATCCGTCCGATCCGTCCACAGGGAGCCCTCCAGGATGACGCTGCCGATCCCCGCGTACGACGGACGCGACCGCGCGGACATCGTCGGTGACGCGGTCCGCGCGGTGAACACCGCCTTGCCCGCCTGGACCGGACGGAACCCCGCCGACCCGGGCCGGGCGCTGATCGAGTCGTGCGCCGACATGGCCGAGGCGCTGCGGGACCGGGTCAACCGGGCCCCCGACCGGCACCGGCTGGAACTGCTGGCCCTGTTGGGGCCCCGGCCCTACCCGGCGGCGCCCGCCCGCACCGACGTGCTGTTCCAGCTCGCCGCGCCCGCGCCCGAACCCGTACGCATTCCCGTGGGGCTGGAGGTCTCCACCAGCCCTCCGGCGGGCGCGGGGGAACCGGTGCTCTTCAGCACCGTGGCCGAGGCCATCATCAATCCGTGCGTCCTGGTCGCCGCGGGCCGGTTCACGCAACGGGCGGCGGGAGGCGGCGCGTTGGAGGGCAGCCTCGACACGCTCGCGGAACGGACGGCGGACACCTTCGCCGGGCCGCCCTTCCATCTCAACCTCCCCTCCTACGAGTACGTTCCACCGGCCGGCGACCTGCCGTCCCCCGATCCCGAACCCGTCACCTACCTCCTGGCCGTCCTGTCGGTCGCGGTCCCCGGCACCCGCATCGCCCTCGACATCGCCCCGGGCCCGCCGCTCGTGGCGTCGGACGCCGGTGTCTGGGAGGCGTGGCAGGGCACGCACTGGGTCGAGTGTCACGCCGTCGGCCGGGAGGGCACCCAGGACGGCAGGGTACGGATCACGCTCGACGTGCCGGTCACCCACGCCCCCGCCCGGCTGCTCCTCGACCCGCCCGACCCCGAAGGCACCACGCCCATAGGCCAGTTACGGGACGTCGGCCTGATCCGGCTCCGGCCGCCGGGGCAGGACGTCGTGGCGCTCGCCCTGGCCCCCGCCCTGTCGGTCACCGTGCCCGTCGTGCAGGCCCAGGTGATCCTGGACGAGGAACTGGGCATCGCGGCCGGTGCCCCCGGCGAACGGCTGCGCTTCGCCCACCCGCCCATGCTGCGCGCCACCGACACCCTCGCGGTCGAGGCCACGGAGGACGGCCGGACGTTCCGCTGGATGTACGTGCCCTCGCTCGCCGGATCGGGCCCCGACGACCGTCACTTCACCCTGGACGCCCGGACCGGAGAGGCCGTGTTCGCCCCGGTCGTCGGGGTGGGCCGGGGAGCGCTGCGGCACGGGGCGCCCCTGCCGACGGGGGCCACGGTCCGGGCGCCGCGGTATCTGACCGGAGGCGGGGCCCGGGGCAACGTCCCCGCCCGGACCATCACGGTGCTGCGCACCCCGTTGCCCTATGTGTCCGCCGTGACCAATCCCGGGCCCGCCACCGGCGGCACCGACGCCGAGACGCCCGCCGAGTGCGCCGAACGGCTGCCCCTCGGGTCCCCGGTGCCGGAGCGGGCCGTGACCCCGGCCGACTACGAGCAGTTGGCCCTGGCCGCCTCGGCCGGCATGGCCCGCATCCATCATGTGCGCACCGACACCGACACGGCGCTGGACCCGGCGCACAACTACATACTGGCCCAACCCGCCGCCATCCAGCTCCGCTTCGTGCTCGACGCGTCCGCCGACTCCCTCCCCAAGGACACGGAGCTCACCACCCGGGACGGCGACAAGGCGTTCACCACCCAGGCCGAGGCCGTACAGGGGCGACCCCGGCCCGCAGGCGCGGCACGGCTGTTCCCGGACCCGAGGGTCACCGGAGCCCGGGATGCGCTCGCCGCCGGCGACTACCGGCGGGACGGGCGGGTCAGCGGTCCGTACCACGGCGGCGGTGTCGTCCTGGCCCTGGTCCGCATCCCCGCGGGCGTCGAGCTCGGACAACTCACCGTCCGAGTACGGCCGGACCGCGATATCGAGGCGGGTGACAGGATCGCGCTCTCGGCATTCCTCCCGCGCAAGGGCCTCCCCTGGTGGGACCCGGACGTCCCCGCCGCCTATGCCTGCGGGCCCGCCGGCGCCGACGGGACGCATCTCCTCCGGCTGGGCGGTTCTCCCCGCTGGCGGCCCGCGACCGACCGCCCCGCCGCGCACGTGGACGAGGCCGTGGCCCGCCGCGGGGACGGCTACGTCGACGAGGACGGCGCCTGGCTGGCCCTCCAGATCCGCGACCCGAAGGGGCAGGACTCCACCACGTACGCCATCACCTTCGACGACGGCATGACCGAACCCGTCACGGCCCTGCAGTACGCCGTTCACCCCGGCGCCTCGGCGGAGACCGGGGAGAAGGAGCCGGGACAGGTCCTCGCCCTCATGACCCCGCGGCTGTGCGAACTGCCCGCCACCGTCTCGGTCGGCGGCGAGGAGTGGACCGTCGAGGAGTCCTTCGAGAAGTCCGGCGAGAACGACAAGCACGTCGTGCTGAACGCCGCGACCGGGCACCTGCACTTCGGCCCGGCCGTCCCCGACGGGACCGGGCAGAAGAAACAGCACGGAAAGATCCCGGCGCGCAACTCATGTGTCTTCGTGGCCGGTTACCGGTCCACCCTGGGCGCCAAGGGCAACGGAATACCCGTGGGAACCGACTGGAACCCCCCTCCAGGATCGGTGTCGGTCCACAACACCACCATGTCCGCCAGGGGCGCCGACGGCTTCACCGACACCAGCGGTGGCACCTTCCAGGCCGGCGTCCGGCTGAAGGTCGTCCCCTTCGTCACCACCGACGACCGCGGCTGGTTCCCCTTCCCTATGCTCACACCCACCCAGGACGCCTACGACACGATGCAGCGCTCCCTGCGCCCCCTGCACCCCGCGGGCGTCCCGGTGTGGCTGGAGACCCCGCACTATCTGGGCATCCGGAGCGAGGCCCGGGTCGTACCCGAGGACTATCTGACGGCCACGGAACGCGCGGCCCTGGCCGCGGCCGCCGAACGGGCGCTGTACCACTGGTTCAACCCGGTCGACGGCGGCCCCGACGGCAAGGGCTGGCCGCTGGGGCGGCCGGTGTACGCCGGTGAGGCGTACCGCGTTCTGGAGCGGGTGCAGGGGATCGCCCGGGTCGACTCCGTGGTGCTGCACGGCTCCGACATGCGGACGAGGGAGCCCGTCGGTACCGCGCTGCGCATCGACTGCGGCGGCGAGCAGACCGTGTACTCGGTCGAGCACCGCGTCACCGTCGCCGAAACCCCTTGATTGGAGAGGCACTTCATGGACGGGAAGACCGGAGCCGGCCATCGGGTCCTCGCCCTCGACTGGGCGCGGGACCGCCTGGTGACGGCAGCGCTCGGGGCGGACGGCACGCCGGGTGCGCCGACCGATGTGCCCGTGGGCAAGGGGCCGCGCGCGCTGGCGCTCGGCGCGGACGGCGGCCGGGCGTATGTCGCCGGATACGACGACGGCACCCTGTCCGTCCTGGCCCCGGACGGTGGCTCCACCACGGTGGAGTTGTCCGGCGCTCCCTGCGCCGTGGCCGCCGGGCTGCACGGTGGGCAGGTCTGTGTGGCGGCCTGGGCGGAGGACGTCGTGCACGTCCTGGACGAGGAGGGATGCGACGACCGCCGAGTACAGGTGGGCAACGGGCCGTTCGCGCTGGCGAGCGCCCCCGAAAGCCGATGGGTCTGCGCCGCGCACGACAAGGACGAGGCGGCGGCCCGCGTGCTGTACATCGTCGACGTCGGCACACCGGGTGCGCCGAAGGCGACCCGCGTCCCCATGCCGGGGCCCGTCCGGGCGATGGCCGTTTCCGAGGACGGGAATGTCGGTTACGCCGTGTGCGACGAGGCCGGCGTCGTGGTCGTGGATCTCTCCGGCGCCAGGGAGCCGACATCCCATCCCGTCGGCCCCGGCCCCTGGGCCGTCGCCGTCGGAGGCGGCCGGATCTGGGTCGCGGATCAGGGCACCGCAGAGCTGTGGGTGGCCGCGCTCAACGGCACGGGGGAGCTCGGGGACTTCACCGTGCTGCCGGTCGTGCGACGCCCCTCGGCCGTCCTCCTCTCCCCCGACGGCACCGAGGCCCATGTCCTCAGCCGGACCACGGGCGTGCTCAGCTCCGTCTCCCCGGCCGCGCCCGCCGCACGCCGTGATGTCCCCGTCGGCGTACTGCCCTCAGGTCTGACGACCGGCCCCGACGGGCGGTATCTGTACGTCACCGACCAGGCGACCGGCAAGCTCCACACCCTCCGCGTGGGACCGGCCGCCGGGAACCGCATCGCCGTCGATACCGTCGCCGAACCCTTCGGCACGGCCGTGACCCCGGACGGGCTGTGGGCCTGCACCGCCGACCAGTCGGCAAACCGAGTCGCCGTCGCCGATCTCGGCACGGCCACCCACAGGGGCATCATCACCCTGCCGGAGGGGACCAAGGCCTGGGGCATCGCCACGGGTCCGGGCCTCGCCTGCGTCACCAGCCCGGACACCGGCCGGCTCCTCGTTCTCCGCCCGCCGGACGGCGACTTCGGCACCCCGTCCACCGTGACGCCCAAGGCCATCGCCCTGGCCGAGGGCACACAGCCCCACGGCGTCGCCGTCACCCCGGACGGCCGGTACGCGGTCACCGCCGACTCCGGCACCGGGACCGCCTCCCTGATCGGCCTCCAGGACACCTGGCAGACCATCGGCGAGGACGCCACCCGGTGCAGCCGCCCTGTGGGCCTGGCCGTCGACGGTGACACCCTCTATGTCGCGGACTACGCGGAACCGGGCCACCCGGAAAACGAGCGCGTCTCCATTCTGCAGCGAAGGAATTCGCACTGGACATTCGTCAGGCACATCGAAAAGGACACAGGCCACTTCACCGGTCCGCACGAGATGGCGCTCTCGGCGGGGAAGGACCATCTGTACGTCGCCAACTACGACAGCCGTGACGGCCAACCACAGGTATCCATCCTGCGTTGGGACGGCAACGCCTGGGTGTTCAAAACGGGTATCGAACGGAGCGATCTCACCCAGCCGCACGGACTGGCCCTGTCCGGTGAGGAGCAGAAAACGGCGAAGCTGTTCGTATCGAGCGCGAACCAGGGCCGGATCGCCCAGTTCACCGTCGTCGACAACTCCGAAGTGACATTCGACTGCTGGCTCACCATCGAGCACGACAGCGGCGAGCATGTTCCCTCGTCCCTGGCTCTGTCCCCGGACGGCGCCTTTCTGTACGCGACCCGCTACCGGGCGGGATTCGTGTACGGAGCCCCTGTCCCTCGGAACAGAGGCAGCGAGACCGCCATGACCAAGGTGGACGGGCTTGAGATCCCAGGCGTACGCGGCGTGGCCTGCCACGGGACGGACACGCTGTACGTGGTCGGCCAAATAGGCCAGGACGCAGAGGACAAAGGGAACTTCACCTCCGTAACCCTCGACCCGTCCAGGCTCAAGGCGGCTTCGGTATCGGAGCCCGAGCCCCTCCCCGGCCGTCCCTGGACGATCGTGTCCGACCGCGGCAACGGCACCCTCTACATCACCGCCCCGGCCCGGAAGGAGATCATCGTGCGAGGC
This sequence comes from Streptomyces sp. AV19, assembly GCF_015999245.1. Lineage (GTDB taxonomy): Bacteria > Actinomycetota > Actinomycetes > Streptomycetales > Streptomycetaceae > Streptomyces. Next base: position 254,851 of record NZ_JAEAMR010000006.1, read on the forward strand.
ACCGGAGTCACCCCCGTCCCGGTCGGGGCACCCGGCGATTCCCGCCCTTGGGAAGTGACATGCACCCCTGACGGTCGCTACGCATACGTCACCGACTGCTCGCCGAAGGCCCCTTCCGTTCACTGGGCCTCCCTCGCCACCGCGCAGCGGACGGCCACTCTGAAAGTCGGTGCGGACCCTGTAGGGGTGGCCTGCGCCCCGGACGGACTGCGCGCGTACGTGACGTGCGCCGGCGACAAGACCGTCTCCGTCCTCCGCCGGGGCCCCGGGCTGACGGACGACACCGTCCTCACGGCCGACACGACCACCCCCCTGGCACTGGCAGTCCACCCCCATGACTCGTACGCCTACCGTGTGCACGAGGCCGCGCTGCACCCGGTCAAGCTCACCGGCACCGACGACGGGCGGCCACTCCCCGTACCGGGAGCTCTATGCGACGTGGCGATCCACCCCGACGGCGGATTCGCCTACCTTTCCGGCACCCTGAATCCGAGCGAGCCCGCACTGCATGTCGTGAGCCTGGAGAATCCCGCAACACCCGCCCTGGGCACGCCTCTTCCGCTTCCCGGGAAGCACATGCCCACCGCCGTCACCCTGCATCCGCAAGGCACCCACGGCTACGCGGCGGGCGTCGAGGAAGACGCGAGCGTGCTCTGGGCCCTCACGGTCGCCACGGCCGCCGCGCCCCTGGTGACCGACACCTTCCCCACGCCCCTCCCGGCGATCCGGAGCATGGCCATGGGCCCCGGCCACCTCTACGCGCTCACGGCCGAAGGCGCAGACGGAACCGCCCTGCACGTACTGGAGCTGTCCGTCTTCCCCTCGGACGCACCCCTCGAACGTCCCCGCGCCAAGCTGATCTTGCCCGGCAGGCCCCGGTCCGTCCGCGTCCACCCGCTCGGCGGGCACGCCTATGTCAGCACGGACGATCAGGGCGTCCACCTCATCGACCTCACCGATCCCGCCCGGCCGCAGTGGGCGGGCACGGTGTCCGCGGGGGCCGGGGCCGTCGCCTTCCGGGCCGACGGACATGGCGCGTGGCTCGCTCGGCGGGAACGGATCGCCGGTCTCGGACTCGGTGCCCCCCAGGTACTCGGGGACGCCTGGCGACTGCCCGGGACCTTCACTCCCCGACGGCTCGTTGTCTCCCCCGACGGCAGGTCGGTGTACGTGACCGGTGAGAACAGCGGCGACCTGCTGGTGCTCGACACCGCGAGCGGCGGCGTGCGCCACACCGTCCGGGCGGGCACGGCCCTCGCGGGTCTCGCTCTGCGGCCCGGGACCGCGGGCAGGCGCCTGTACGTCGTGGACGCGGGCGCCCCGGACCTGGTGGTCGCCGACATGGCCGAGCACGTTCCCGTCGGCCCCGCCCTCGATGCCGGCATGGACGTACGGGAGGTCGTGGTGGCGGCCCCCGCGGAGGAGACCGCATCGTGATCGACGTCGTCGACAGGGCGCTGGAGAAGCGCGTCCGGCAGGACCTCCTCTTCCCCGAGACCTACGCCGTCGAGTTCCGCCCGCCGTCCGGCACGGCGCCCGGCGGAACCATCGGCACGGAGACCGTCGGCATCTACCTCCACGACATCCGTGAAGACCTCGACCGCAGGACGACCGGGCTCGTCCACCGCATCGGTCCGCTGCCGGACTCCCCTTCCGGCAGGCTGGTGAAGCTGGCCCACCACGACCCGCCCCGCTACACCCGGCTGTCCTACCTGATCACAGCGTGGGCCCCGGACCCCATGACGTCCCACCGGATGCTGGGCGAGCTGCTGACCGGACTGTCCACGGACCCGGAGCTCGATCTCGAACTGCCCAAGGTGCCGGAGGAGACGGGGCTGTGCGCGCGACTGGAGGTCGGGTTGCCGCCCGTGGATGACCGGGCCGTCCAGGAGCTGTGGTCGGCGGTCGGCCACGCGCTCGTCCCCGCCCTCCATGTCACGGTGACCGTGCCGCTGCTGAGTTTCGCCGTCGAGTACTACCGGTACTGGGTCACCGATGTCGACGAACCGCTCATCCTGGGCGTCGAACTGCCCCGCGCGGACCCGCCCCCGATCTGGGACCACCGGCCGCGGCCGGGCGGGGAGCCGCGGGCATGACCACGACCCCGGTCCGCCCGCCCAGCCCCGCCGACGCCCTGCTGGCCCGGCTCGATCTCCTCCGGTACCGGGTCCGGCGGGCGGTCGCCGCCCACGCGGAGGGCGATCCGCAGCCGCTGGACGACCCGTTCCGCGGCCTGTACGTCTCCGACGACCTGGCGCCGCACCTGCTGCGCACCGTCCCCACGCCACTGCCGCCGGACGAGGCCGAACAGCGGGCCGCCCAAGAGCTCGACGCCGCCGAACGGACCGGAACCGTAACGCCGTTGCGGGACCTCGCCCTCTCCCCGCTGGAGACGGACCTCCTGCTGGTGGCCCTCGCCCCCGACCTCGACCCGCGTTACGAACGCTGCTACGGCTACCTCAACGACGACGTCACCCTGCGCCGGGCCACCGTCGGCCTGGCCCTGCACCTGTGCGGGCTGCGCCCCTCCGACCCGCGCGGACGCGCGGTCCTCGACCCCGCCGGAGCACTCCGCACGCGCGGACTGCTGGAGGTGCGGGACGCCGAACGCCCCTATCTCACCCGCTCGTTGCACGTCCCCGACCGGGTGACGGATCACCTCCTGGGCCTCGGCGACCCGCCGCCCCCACCGGACCCGTCCCATCGGCTGGCCCGCCGCGTCGTCCCCGCCGTGGGCTGGGACGACCTCGTACTGCCGGAGCGTCCCCGCGCGCTGCTGCGCGACCTCGCCCGCCGGGTCCGGTACCGCGAACGCGTCCTCGGCGACTGGGCGATGCGTCCCGGCGGCGGACGGGGCCGGGGCGTCAGCGCCCTGTTCAGCGGTCCGTCCGGCACCGGCAAGACGCTCGCCGCCGAGGTCGTCGCCGCCGACCTGGGGCTGGAGCTGCGCATCGTCGATCTCTCCGCCGTCGTCGACAAGTACATCGGGGAGACCGAGAAGCGCCTCGAACTCCTCTTCTCCGGGGCCGATCCCGACCGCACCCTGCTGCTCTTCGACGAGGCGGACGGCGTCTTCGGCAAGCGGTCCCGGCCCGTCGACGCGCACGACCGCTATGCCAACACCACGACGGCGTACCTGCTCCAGCGCCTGGAGTCCTTCGACGGCCTCACCGTGCTGACCACCAATGTGCACGACCACATCGACTCCGCGTTCCTGCGCCGGCTCGACCTCGTCGTCCCCTTCGGCCTGCCCGCCGCGGAGCAGCGCCGGGCGCTGTGGGACCGCTGTCTGGGCCATGCTCTGCCCCGCTCGCCGGAGCTCGATCTGGAGCTGCTGGCGGACGCGTTCGACCTGCCCGGGGGCGCCATCCGCTGCTGCGCCCTGACGGCGGCCTACCGGGCGGCGGAGACGGGCCGCCCGGTGGGCACCGGGGATCTGCTGGACGCGGTGCGCGACGAATACGGCAAGCTGGGACGCTACTTCGACGAGTCGGTGCTGCCGCCGGGCTGAGTCAGCCCTGGGATCCGGCCAGTACGGCGCGGGTCGGGGGCAGGACGAGCACGGCCTTGCCCGTGTACTCCGTGGACGGGTCGGTCTGTCCCGCCGGGTTGGACGCGGGGAGCATGGGCGTGAACACCAGCTCCAGGGGGCCGCCGTCGAGGACGACCTCGGTGCCGTGGTTGGTGCGGGCGTGGCGGGAGCGGTGGGCGGGCGTCAGTCGCAGCCGTGCCTCGCCCGCGCCGAAGACGGGGTACGCCGGAGTCGAGTACGAGAGATAGATCCTCAGCTGCTCGATGTCGTCGGGTACGCACGCGGGTTGGTGTTCCACCAGGAATCCGGCGGAGCCCGGCAGCGGAGTGGGGACCGGGATGAGTGTCCCCGACGGGACGATCAACGGCTGGGGTATGACGAGGTCGCCTGCGCGTAACAGTCGGGCCATGTGGGGTCCTCGTGCCGGGCGGTCCCGCCGGCCCCGCCCGAGCGGGGCCGGCGGGCGAGCCGTCAGCTGGTCTGGCCGGACTGGCCGGCGATCTGGGTGATGGTGAAGTGCACGAACTCGGCCGGGCGTACGGGCGCGACGCCGATGTCGCAGACCACCTTGCCCTCGTCCATACTCTCCGGCCTGTTGTTGGTGGCATCGCAGATCACATAGAACGCCTCGTCCGGCGTGCGGCCCGCGAGGGCGCCCTGGCGCCACTGGTCGGTGAGGAACGACGACACCGAATGCCGCAACGTCGCCCACAACCGCTCGTCGTTCGGCTCGAACACCGCCCACGTCGACGACTGACGGATCGAATCCGAGAGGAACGACACCAGGCGGCGCACGTTCAGGTACTTCCAGTCACGGGTGCTCGACCGCGTCCGGGCACCCCACACGAGCAGGCCCCGGTCGGGGAAGACGCGCAGGCAGTTGACGCCCGCCTGGTTCAGCTCCCCGTGCTCGTCGTCCGTGAGGAGGGTGTCGAGCTTGAGGACGCCGCGGAGGTTCTGGTTGGCGGGTGCCTTGAAGACGCCGCGTTCGGCGTCGGTGCGCGCCCAGACTCCCGCGATGTGTCCGCAGGGAGGAACGGTGCGTTCCTCGGCGTTGACGCCCGGCACCGTGATCCACGGGTAGTACAGGGTGGCGAAGGCGTCGGTGTCGGACGAGCCGGGCTCCCCGGCGAAGGCCTTCATGTCACCGGACTCCAGGTCCGGTGGCGGGTCGAGGATCGCGAGCCGGTTGCGCTGCTCGGTGCAGTGCTTGAGCACCTCGTCCATCCTGGCCTTGCCCTCGTTCTGGTCGGGCGGGTCGAGGGATGTCGCGGCCTTCGTCATGTCCCAGAGGCTGGGCACGGCGACCATGGTGACCTCGGGGACGGTCTCCAGACCGGCCAGGCCCGTGCGGGCGTCCACGTCGCCCTTGAGCTCCGTGGGGATCACGGCGTTCGCGGGGTTGGTGAAGCCCACCACGTAGCAGGTCCGTCCACCGTTGGCGAAGAACCCGTAGACCGCCTCGGCCAGCGGGAAGCACCGCTCCAAGGTCGGGATGAGGGTCGAATCGTCCGTCTCCGCGAGCTCCTCGGCGATCCCCGCCATGCTGTAGCGGGCCGCGAACTCCCGCCAACTTCCGATCTTCTGCGGTAACTTGCGCTCCGCCTCGGTGAACGGCCTGGGCGTCACATCCGTGCCGTCCTTGGGCGAGACCCTCGTGTAGCCGAGGAACGCCGGAACGGACGTGCTCGCCCCGGTGATCGTGCGTACTCCGCTGGGGAGTTCCTTGACGAAGACTCCCGGAGGGTTCGGATCGGGCATCTGCGCTCCTTGAGGGTGGGGACGAGCCGAACTACTCGACGGTGATGTCCTCGTAGGTGATGGTCACCTGTTCCGTCGCGGGACCGGATTCCGCGGCGCCCAGCGACGGCCCCTCCCAGCGCGACGCCCAGGCGTTGCTGAGATGGATGCGGCGGACGGTCTGCTTCTTGGCGTCCTTGAGGGCGATGGTGATGTTCTGCCGGGCGCTGTCGAGGTCGGCGTTGACGAGCGTCGCCTTGATCCAGTCGGTGAAGGCGGTGCTCTTGTCCATGCCGCGGGTGATGGTGATCTCGCCCGACTTCCGGGACCCGGGTTGTTTGCGGACGAGGAGTTCGCCTGTGGGCGACACCTGCCGGACCTCGACCACGTCCTGCTCCAACTGGAGCCCGGAGACGCTCTGGACGGTCTCCACCTGGAACTTGCCGAGTTCGACGGCGAAGGTGCTGCTGCTGAAGCTGTCACCGGTCAACATGAGCGGTCCTCCTGGCTCAGCTGGTCTTGCCGGGCTGCCCGGCGATCTGGGTGATCGTGAAGTGCACGAACTCGGCGGGGCGTACGGGCGCGACGCCGATGTCGCAGACGACCTTGCCCTCGTCGATGGACTCGCGCCTGTTGTTGGTGTCGTCGCAGATCACGTAGAACGCCTCGTCGGGCTTGTGACCGACGAGCGCGCCCTGGCGCCACTGGTCGGTGAGGAACGACGACACCGAATGCCGCAACGTCGCCCACAACCGCTCGTCGTTCGGCTCGAACACCGCCCACGTCGACGACTGACGGATCGAATCGGACAGGAACGACACCAGACGACGCACGTTCACATACTTCCAGTCACGACTGCTCGACCGCGTCCGGGCGCCCCACACCAACAGACCACGGTCGGGAAACACCCGCAGACAGTTGACGCCCTTCTCGTTCAGCTCCCCGTTCTGCCCGTCCGTGAGGATGGTGGGCACGGACAGGACGCCGCGGAGGTTCTGGTTGGCGGGCGCCTTGAACACACCGCGTTCGGCGTCGGTGCGCGCCCAGACTCCCGCGATGTGTCCGCACGGCGGCACGGTGCGGGACACTCCCTGCAACCCGGGGACGGTGACCCAGGGGTAGTAGAGAGTGGTGAAGGCAGCGTCGTCCGTGGTGTGCGAAGCCAACTCCTCGGCGAAGGCGATGGCTTCGGTGGGCTTCGTGCTGCCGGGCGGAGGCTCCGCGATCGCCAACCGGTTCCGCATCCTCGTGCAGTGCTGCACGACGGAGTCGATGACCGGCCGGGCAGCCGCCGCGGCCTGGTTGTTCGTCCAGAGGTCCGGGACGGCGACCATATGGACGTCGGGGACGGTCAGCAGCCCGGTCAGGCCGGAGTCGACCTCCGCCTTGAGGTTGTTGTTCCCGGGGTCGAGCGGGACGACGTAGCACTTGGTCCCGCCGTTGGCGAAGAAGCCGTAAACCGCCTCGGCGAGCGCGTACTTCTGCCCTGCCGTGAGCTTTTCCTTGAGCCCGGTGAGCTCGCGCCAGCGCGCGGCCACGGGCCACCAGGGCTTGCCCTTGGCCTCCCAGTTGGCGTGCCCCGCAAGGTCCTTGACCTTCAGCACGGTGTCGTCGACGAACTTCTTGTCCTCTTCGGGCAGCTCACGGCCCGCCCCCAACGCCTCCTTCAACGTGCCGAAGCGCGCGTAGTCCTCGGCGGAGATGTGCTCGGGAACAGCCTGACCTTTGAGGGTGTCGTCCGCGTCCTTGAAGTCGGTCTGGGGCTGCTTCAGAGGCGCCAGCGCCTCATCGACCTCCTTCGGCGTGAGCCCGGAGCGGAAGTGGAACGCGTCGACGAACTCGTTCCAACTCCGCACGGGCTGCGGCGTACTGCCGGTTTCGGGCCGGACGACCGGGTAGCCGAGGAACGCGGGCGTGGACGTGCCCGCTCCGGTGATGATCCGTAATCCGCTGGGGATTTCCTTGACGTAGACCCCGGGCGCCGGGAGATCTGCGGCCATACGACTCTGCCCTTCGTGAGGCGTCTGGTACACCTCCGGACAGCCGTACCCACACCGGCGCACCACGGCGCACTGTCACCTCACGGACACCCCAAACCACTCTTCCGGGTGAAATCACCACATGCCCAGGTGAGTTGCCTGCTTCACTTGCCCCTGGCAAGGAGTGGGCGATCAGGGCGTCTGCGCGACCGGCAGGGAGGGCATTTCCGGCGGGATGCCAGACTTTCGAATGCCGATACCCTGCGCCGCATTCATATGAGCAAGCATTCCCGCGCGAACCGGAATACGGGAATCAGGCACAGGCGGACCCGTCGCACATGGCGCGGCACTCGGGGCCGATTTCCGGCCAACGGGCCCTGGTTCAAGGTTGAACGGTTAACACGGAGCGATCAACCGTGCGCTATATTCGACGAGGCGCCGCGTTCGTGAGGAAACGTCAGACCGACGTTCACGCGAAACGCGTGGGTGTGCCGTATTTCACGCACCCCGAAAGCAGGCCTCGGGCCACCCATCCCCGCTGAGCCTCGCGCCCACGCAGTGTCTTCGTCGACCCTAGTGTCGCGTGATCCATGTGGTGTCACTTGAGGCTGGTCGGCTCGTTGAGCCGGCGTTTGAGGACGAGCGGCGGAGCCGCGATACGGGGTCCGGGGCGGAGCCCCGAAAAGGGGGTGCAGGGGGCGGAGCCCCCGCCTCACCGCGCGGAGCGCGGTGCCGGGCCGAGGGGCGGAGCCCCGGAAGAAACGGTGAAAGGGCGGGCCGGGGGCACAACCCATTCATGCCCCGGCGTTATCGCACCGGCTATTGGACATCCGCCCCCACCCCCTGTCACGCTCGAATTCGAGCCCGGAGGTGCGCCCCATGCCCGACACAGCCGCACTCCACGCAGACCTCCACGCGGACCCCCACCCCGCCCTCACCGGCGGCAGCCGCCCCGTCGCCCCCGACCCCCCGGTCTGGCCGGAGCGGGGCGAGGAGGAGGCCCGCCTCCTCCAGGAAGTCCTGCGGGACGGCAGGTGGTCCACCCCCGCCGGCCCCCGCACCACCCGCTTCGAGCACCGCTTCGCCGAGCTCCAGGCCCTGCCGTCGCCGTCCCACGTCCGTTGCGTCACCAGCGGCACCGTCGCCCTACAGCTCGCCTGCGAGGCCCTCGGGCTCGGGCCCGGCGACGAGGTCGTCGTCCCCGGGCTCGCCGAGCAGGGCACGGCCGGCGCCGTCCTCGACGCCAACGCCGTCCCCGTGCTCGTCGACGTCTCGCCCGACACCTGGTGCCTCGATCCGGCCGCCGTCACGGCCGCGATCACCGACCGCACCCGGGCCGTGATCGCGGTGCACCTGTACGGAACGATGCCCGACCTCACCGAGCTCACCGCCCTCGCCGCCCAGAACGGCCTGGCCCTCATCGAGGACTGCGCCCACGCGCACGGAGCCCGGTGGGAGGAGCACGGCGCGGGCGCGTTCGGCACCATGTCCGTCTTCAGCTTCGGGGCGAGCCGGACGCTGACCGCCGGCGAGGGCGGATGCGTCGTCACCTCCGACGCCGTCCTCGCCGACCAGTTGAGCAGTCTGCGCGACAGCGGACGGCCGCCGTCGGACGTCCCGCCCCCCTTCTGGCGCCCCGTCCAGAGCGGCAACCACCGCATGACCGAGTGGCAGGCGGCCGTACTCCTCGCCCAGTGCGACCGGTTCGAGGAACAGCGCGACCGCCGCGAGCGCGTCGTCGCCGCCTGGCGCGAGGCCGCCGAGCGGAGCGGCTTCCTGCGCCCGGCCCGGGTGCTCCCCGGCGTCCGCCGCCCGCCCGGTTACGCGTTCGCCGCGTCCTACGACGAACGGGCCCTGAACGGCGTCCCCGTGGAGACCTTCCGCGCCGCCCTGGCCGCCGAACTCTCCGCCCCCGTCGAGCCCTGCTACCGCCCGCTCGGCGACTCCCCCTTCTACCGTCCCCGCACCAAGCGCAAGCACTGGCTTTCGGCCGCGTACTGGAACGCCATCGATCCGGCGCGTTCCGATCTTCCCAACTGTGCGACGCTGCACCGCACTTCGGTGGTCGTTCCGCACGCGGCGACCTTGCGGCCGGGCGCGGAGGAGCACCTGCCGCAGGCGCTGGAGAAGATTGCCCGAGGTGCGGACCGGCTGCGACGGTGGCGGTCCGACCCATGGTCATCGCATTCGCACCTGTGACCGAACGGTCCGCGCCGTAATCGGTCCGGCCGTATCTGACCCTGCGTCAGGGCCGAAGCTGCCCCGAAGGTGGGAGGCCTGTGCGCCGATGGCACCCGGCCATCCCTCGTTGCGCATCGTGGAGAGAGGAAGTCCGTCCATGGCTCCGATCCCGGTGAAGCCCGGCACGTACAAGATCCACGCGCACATCATCGGCCCCACCAGTCTGCTGACGGCCACCGAGTACGCCGTGAAGCACGGTGCCCCCGTCATCACCGACCGCTTCAACCCGCTCCCGATCGAGCAGGAGTGGGTGATCGACTACCCCGAGACCGGGCAGGAGCCCGTGCCCGGGTCGCCGTACGTGGTCCACCTCGCCCACCACCCCGCCGCGGGCCTCGTCGTCCCCGAGGACAAGCTGTTCGTCAACAGCGTTCCGCGCGCCGAGTGGGCGAAGTTCACCTTCGAGCGGGTCATCGGCGGGATCAAGATCCTGTCCGACAAGGGCCTCGCCCTGCGGGCCGGCCACCGCGGCGCGCAGATCGAACTCGTGGCCCCCAAGCCCGAGTTCCAGGAGACCTGGACGCTGGAGTACGCGGGCCCGATCCCCACGGAGTAACGAGTGACCACGGGGTGACCGTCCGCCGCCCGGACGGTCACCCCGTCGTCGCGCCGCCCCGTCCTGTCCCGTCCGGTCAGGACAGCCGGGTGAGCGTGAGGATCACGCTCGGGATCAGCGGGCCCTCCGAGGGCTGGACGGCGTTGAAGCGGACGCCGTCGCCCTTCGCCCTGACCTTGACCGTGTCCCCCTTCTTCAGCCGCGTCGCCGACTGGGAGACGACCACGTGCGTGCTGTGCGTGGCCGCCTGGCAGAGGCGGACGCCGCTGTTGGGCAGCGACTGGTCGTTGATCGAGAACCAGGTGTCCACGCAGCCCGTCGTCGGGTCCTTGCCCTCCTGGACCCCGCCGTTGTCCGTGTACACCTGCGGCGCGACGACGATCAGATATGTCCCCGTGCGCCGCACCGTGACCGATTCCTTGGTGACTTCGACGCCGTGATAGGCATCGGCCTGTTCGAACTGGACCGTCTTCACCGTGCCGTCCTGAACCTGATCGACCCCCGAGGACAACTGGGCGAATTCGGGCTCCGGGCCGCCGTCCTCGGACAAGGACACGGCGGGTGTGGAGCCGACGGCGGTGGCCGCCAGGGCGAGCGCGGCAGCGGTGAGTGCGAAAAAGGTGCGGGGTGCGGACACGGGGCCTCCCGTACGGATTCCCGAAGAGGATGTCGGGAATAGCATATTGGTGAGGCGATGCCCCATGTTATGGAGAATTTTTGTGCAGTTACTGCCTCGATCGGGTGTCCAGGGTCCGCACCACCCGGGCGGGGTTGCCGACAGCCAGCACGCCGGGCGGAAGGTCGCGGACGACGACGGATCCCGCGCCGACGACGGTGTCCGCGCCGATGTTCACGCCGGGGCAGACGATCACTCCGCCGCCGAGCCAGACGTTGTCGCCGATCGTGATCGGCACCGCCTTCTCCCAGCCGGCGCGGCGCCGGTCCGCCTCCATCGCGTGAGTGGGCGTCAGGAGCTGGACGTTCGGCCCGATTTGCACATCGGCGCCGATGGTGATGGGCCCGGAGTCCAGGAAGACGGCGTTGAAGTTGACGAACGTGCGGGGGCCGATGGAGATGTGGTAGCCGAAGTCGCAGTGGAATGGCGGCCGGATCCGCGCCCCGTCCCCGACGGATCCCAGCAACTCCCGCAGGATGCACGGGAATTCCTCCGGTGCGGCGGAGTTGTACGCGGTGCACAGCTCGGCCCGGCGTCGGCTCTCCTCGGCGAGTACGGGGTCGTCGGGGACGAACCACTCGCCTGCCAGCATACGGTCTCTGTTCTCGCCCACGGGCGCAACGTTCCTGAACGGAACAAGCGCAGTCAAGAGAACCTGGCCTTCTGGGCGTCCATGAAGCGGCGCCAGGTGGCGGGGTCGAAGTGGAGAGTGATGCGGCGGTCGGGGTCTTTGGTGTCCCTTATGGCCTGACGCCGGCCTTGCAGACTGGCGTGCTCCACACAGTTGTTGTCACCGCCGCTGTAGCGGCTCGTGTGCCAGGCGGAGGCTCACTCGTCATGGAGTATCCCGTTACTGTGCCTTCTGGGCGCATATGAAGGTTTCCCACGCGGCATGGCCGAAGTGGAGAGTTATGCGACGAGCGGGGTCCTTGGTGTCGCGAACAGCCTGATCGCCGTTGCGGAGTCCCGCATGTTCGAGGCAGGCATTGGCGCTTCCGCTGTAGCTGCTGGTGTGCCAGGGGAGCGTATGGCTGGTCATGGTCTGTTTTCCTCGATGAGCGCGTCGATGAATCGCCTTGAATCGGTCGGCGAGAGCGCGGCTGCTGTCAGTTCCGCCCATGCGTCTGCGTACGCTTGCACCTCGGGCTCCTGTTCCAGCAACGTACCACCCTTCAGATGCTCCAACCACACAACATCGATCGATGATTGACCACGAAAGGTGAACAGGTGGAACGGGGCGAATTGATTGACCGAGAACTTCGCTTTCATGGGTAGGACCTGCACGGTCACGTTGGGGCGGAGCCCGACGCTGACCAGGAGCCGGAGTTGCTCCGCCACCAGGGTTCGAGGACCGGGGATCCGGTGCAGGGCTGGTTCGTCGATAACCGTACGGAACCTGAACCCCAAGTGGTCGTCCAGAACTTCCTTGCGCTTGATCCGTGTATCGACGAACGATTCGACTCTGTCCGGCGCCATGCGATGGGTGAACAACTCCCTCATGTACGCCTCGGTTTGCAGAAGACCTGGCACGAGGATCGGTTCGTACACCCGGACCAGGCTTGAGTCGGACTCCAGCGTCAGATAGTCGCCGAGAGCGTCGATCAAGGGCCCCTGCGACGTCCACCAGTCGACCTTGTACACGTCGAGCGCCAGTCGCTTGAGGCGCTGGCGGTACTTGTCGTCCCCCACCTCGTAAAGGTCGAGGAGTAGTGACAGATCCCCCTGTTTGACGCCCCGATTGCCGTTCTCGATCTGTGAGATTTTGGGCTGGCCGCACCCCAGTTGCTTCGCCGCCTCGGAGACAGTGAGGCCCTTCCCCGTTCGTAGGCGCCGCAGTTCGTTGCCAAGTCGCTTGCTGCGCATGGTCGGCATGTTCCTCTGATCCATGCGGGCATGATGGCCCATCCTCGGGCGCCTCGACGCTGTCATATGCCAAGTTTCACGGGAAGGGGTGCCCGTGGCGGGAATAGTTGCCCGCCCGCCTCGCTCTGGTCCAGTATCGGCTCCGTCACACCGCGCAGCCGGTGTGCGTCGAGTCCATCAACCCTGCCCGGGCGCCTGCCCTTCGGGCTTGGAGGGGCCGTGATGATCCGCACTCAACTCTCCGATCGGCAGCTGACGCTGGAGCTGACACTGACTCCGGCCGCGTTGCACGCAGCGCGGCACGCTGTCCACGCCCAGCTGGGCGAATGGGGCCTGGACGGCCCCACCATCGACGACGCCCTGACCGTCGTCAACGAGCTCCTCGCCAACGTCGTGACCCACGTCCCCGACCGCCGCTGCACCCTTCGCGTGGAACGCCGAACCCGCGCGCTGCACATCCGCGTCCGCGACGCGCACCGCGCCCTGCCTGTCAGACGCGATCCGTCCGCCGACGCGACAACAGGCCGCGGCCTGGCCCTCGTCGGCGCGCTCACCGGCGAGCGCTGGCACGTCGTGCCGACACCGGACGGTGGCAAGGAGATCCACTGCCTGCTCGACCTCCCGCGCACCGCGCGGGCCGCCGTCGACGGGACGGAGATCGTCCGCGAGATCTTCCGGTACGGACTCGCACGCCCCGAGCGGCTGCGCGACGTCGTCCGGTACACGCACCGCGCGTGCGACCACCGGGCCGGCGGCGGACGCTGCACCCGCCGCTGCCTCCGCGTGACCGTCGGATCGGTCGTACGCGCCGGTGGCCAAGCCCGCCTGCTGTTCGGTGGGTTGACGCCGCGCGACGTCTCGCTGACGGACGCCGCCATCCGCGTCGCCGCCGGTGGGACGGGGCTCGTCCTCGGCCCGGGGAAGCCCCCGCCGCTGTGGATCGAACAGCGATCACCCCACCGCCTCCGCTTCTGGTACCTCTTCGAGACACTGTCGGCCGTACGGGACGCCGGATGGATTCCGGTTGGCGCGATTCCGGATACGTCACTGAGGGAAGCGATCCTCGCGGGTGCAACCACGAAGGGGCGTTGATGTTCTCGGTCGGCAGGCTCATGGACAACTGTCAGCACCGCTCGGGCTGGGAATCGGAGAACGGCGAGGAGCGGTGCACGCGGTGCGGCACGCGCCGGTTCACGGACTACGGGGCGCTGCGTCCGCCGGAGGCGCCGCACGCGGTGAGGCCGTCACCGGAGGACCGGAACCCCGCAGAGCGCGCGGCGGCGATCGCGTTCTGGGCGCAGGGCGGCGGCGCGATGTTCGACCCGGGCTCTTGAGTCCCCGACGAGTGGGGGAATCCCGAACGTACGGTGCCTCGAAGGAGGCGTGCGGGACGGCGCCGCCGCCGGAGCCCGGCGCGAGGTCTGCGGGGTTCCCCGGCAATCGCGTCCCGCCCGGCACCCCGCGACACCGGCGACATGGGACATCGGGCACCATTGGAGCATGAGCGTAGTGAAGATCAACGTCCTGACCGTCCCCGCCGACCAGCGCGACGTCCTGGAGGAGCGCTTCGCGGCGCGCGCCGGGCTCGTGGAGGGGGCCGAGGGCTTCGAGTGGTTCGAGCTGCTGCGTCCCTCGGACGGGACGGACGAGTACTTCGTCTATACCCGCTGGCGCAGCGAGGAGGACTACCAGAAGTGGTTCAACGGCACGATGCGCCAGGGCCACCAAGGCGGCGACGGCGAGCAGCGCAAGCCGGCGGCCACCGGCGCGCAGCTGAAGGCCTTCGAGGTCGTCCAGACCGCGGCGCCGAAGAACGCCTGACGGCTACAGTCGGGGGCGTGCTCTCCCTCGTCGTCGCCCCCTGGCGGGGCGCTCCCGTGGTCCTGCGCAACCCCGACGAGCCGCACACCGCCGCGAGCACCATGAAGATGGCGGTGCTCGCGGCCGTGCACCGCAGCGGGACGGACCTCGACCGGCCGGTGCCGGTGCGCAACGAGTTCACCTCCGTGGTGGGCAGGACGTATGGGATCGATCCGGCCGAGGACAGCGACCCGCTCCCCTGGGAGCGGCTGGGCGGCACGGCCCCCCTGCGCTGGCTGGCCGGCCGGATGGTCACCCACTCGTCCAACCTCGCCACCAATCTGTGCCTCGCCGAGGTGGGCCACGAGGCCGTGGCCGAGGTCTGGCGGCGGGCCGGGGCGACGGGCAGCGGCAGCCCGCGCGGGATCGAGGACCTCGCCGCGCGGGAGGCCGGGTTCCTCAACCTGGTCACGGCGCGCGATCTGGTCCGGCTGCTGGAGTCGCTGGAGCCCGAGGTGCTCGCCCTCCTGGAGGGGAACGTCCACCGCGTGGACCTGGCCGCCGGCCTGCCGCCGGGCACCCGGCTCGCCGGCAAGAACGGCTGGCTGAGGGGCGTACGGCACAGCGCCGCCGTGGTGTACCCGGAGGACACCCCTCCGTATGCCGTCGCCGCCTGCTACAGCGGCCCGCTCGCCTCCGGGCACGACGTGGACGACCCGGCCGCCCGGCTGCTGGCCCGGTTCTCGGCCCGGGTGTGGCAGGGGCGGCACGGCCTCGGCTGACCATGCGCCCCTCGGCTCGTCGGGGGCTACTGGTGCGGCTGCAGGAGCTCGTGGCAGGTGCCGGAGTCGTCGCGGAACGTCGCGGAGATGCCCCACGGCTTCGGGTGCGGCTCCTGGAGGAAGGCCACTCCCCGCGCCGACAGCTCCTCGACGGCCGCGTGGCAGTCCTCGACGGTGAACGTGCAGCCGACGAGCGCGCCCTTGGCGAGCAGCGACCTGAGCTGCCCGGCGGCCTCCGCGTCCTGCACCGGCGCGCCCGGAACCATCAGGCTCAGCTGCAACTCCGGCTCGTTCTCGGGGCCCACGGTGACCCAGCGCACGCCCTCGCCGAACGGCACGTCCGCGCGCGCCTGAAGGCCGAGCTTCTCGGTGAAAAAGGTCTTGGCCGAGTCCTGGTCCAGCACCCAGACCACGACCGTGTTCACTCCAGTGATCATGATTTCTCCCGTTGTGTGAGCGACATCCGCTCCCCTACGCGGTGTGGATGCGGCTTCCTCGTTCGGACGTTTCCGACGCTAGAGCCCCTTTAGGACACCTCACGTCACCAACGCCTGGCAGCCTGGAGAACATGCCCCAGGACCTGCCCGCCCGCATGCTGCGCCTGCTCTCCCTGTTCCAGACGCGCCGCACCTGGACCGGCGACGAACTCGCCGACCGCCTCGGCGTCACCCTGCGCACCATCCGCCGCGACATCGACCGGCTGCGCACCCTGGGCTACCCCGTCGAGGGCACGACCGGCACCGCCGGCGGCTACCGCCTCACCTCCGGCGCCGCCCTGCCGCCCCTGCTCCTGGACGACGAAGAGGCCGTCGCCATCGCGGTCGCCCTGCGCACCGCCACCCGCGGCGTCGCCGGCATCGAGGAGACCGCGGTGCGCGCTCTGGCCAAGCTGGAACAGGTACTGCCCGTCCGGCTGCGCCACCAGGTCTCGACGATCCAGGCCACCGCGGCCCCGCTGCCCGTGCCCTGGAGCACAGGCCCCACGGCCGACCCCTCCGCCCTGGCCACGCTGGCCGCCGCCTGCCGCGACCACGAGATCGTCACCTTCACCTACCGCCGTGGCAGCGGCGAGGCGGGACCACGCCGCGTCGAACCGCATGCCCTGGTGGCCGCCGAGCCGGTCTGGTACCTCGTCGCCTACGACGTCGAGTCCGACGAGTGGCGGCTGTTCCGCGTGGACCGGCTCACCGACCCCACCCCCACCGGACACCGTGTCGCGCCCCGCGCGCTGCCCGCCCCGGACGCGGCCGCGTACGTCGCCGAGCGCCTGGCCGCCGCCCCCGCCCGCTACACCTTCCACGCCACCGTCCCCGCCGACGCCAACACCGTACGGGCCCGCACCTGGTCCCTGCCCGGCCGCGTCCGGCCCGTCGACGACCGCACCAGCACCCTCGACCTCGCCGCCGACAACCCCCACCACATCGCCGAACAACTCCTCGGCATCGACCTCGGCCCCGATGAGAGCATCGAGGGCAGCCCCGAACTCGCCGCACACCTCGAACAGTTGGGCAACCGCCTGCTGCGCGCCGCCCGCGCCCTCGAGCGGAACGGTCCCGGGGGCCGGTGAGCACCGGTCCCCGGGACCGCGGGCGGCCGGGCGGGCCGGGTCACTTCTTGGGCGGAAGCTCCGCGGTGACCTCCATGGCCCACTTCAGCCAGTCGTCCAGGACCTCGTCGTCGAGGGTGTCCTCCGCCAGGACCACCCAGCCGTTCTGTTCCTTGCCCCGGAACACCAGCCGCTTGGTACCGGGCCGGGCGAGAGCCTCGTCCATCCCGTCCGGCCCGACACGCACCATCAGGCCCTCCTCGTACAGATTGGCCAGCGCGTTGCCCCGCAGGAGAAAGGTGATCCCGCCGAACATCCTCTTCGCGGTCACACCCTCCGGCTCAAGGCGTTCCTTGATCCGATCCGCCAGCACCTCGTCATAAGCCATGACGCCACGCTAACGGCACACCCTGACACCCGCCCGGCGGATCAGCGCCCGCTCACCCGCACCACCCGCAGGGCGGGCGAGGAGAGGATGTCCTTCTCGCAGAACCGGCCCCGGATCATCCGGCCCGCCGAGAACAGCTCGGTCTGGTCGCCGTAGTGCGGCGAAGTCGGGTCGGAGGACTGGGAGTACGTGAGCAGCGTGCGGGCCACCGGGCAGGCGGTGCCGTCGAAGCCCACGGCCTGGACGTAGCTGGAGCCCATCCGCACGTCCGTGTACGCGCCGCGCGCCGCGTCCCAGCGGGCCTCGACGACGTTCCAGATGCCCAGTCGGTCCGCCCCGCCGGGGATCGGCACGCGCTTGCCGCCGCGCTCGACGAACTGGTGATCGCCCCACGGCGCGTCGAGGGCGGTGCCCTTCGCGCGCAGCTCGGAGACCGCGTCGGCCAGGGCGCGGGCCACGGCCGGGTTCGCCGTGTCGAGCGAACGGGGCGTGCGCACCGGGTCCTTGGCGGAGAACGGCACCCGCCACCGCACATCGTCGCCGAGCTTGCGCCAGAAGCGGTCGAAGAGCAGGGCGCCCTTGCTGTCCGTGCGGACCGTCCGGTCCCAGCGCTTCAGCACCCCGCACGCCTCGGACACGTCAACGGCCTTGCCATCGCTGCCCGTTGCCTTCCCACCGGGCAGCTTCGCACAGGCGGCCGCTGTGTCCGAGGCGGCCAGCGCCCCGGCCGGCGACCGGTCGGCGAACTGCTGCTTCTCCAGGTCGGCCACGGTCAGCCGGCCGCGCCGGGCCAGCGCCGAGACGTCCTCCAGCGCGCCGCGCGTGCGCGGCGAGCGCGGGGCGGCGGTGTCGCCGAAGACGCGCGGGTAGCCGGTGAGCGGCCGGTCCGCGTTGGACAGCCAGGCGCTGTCGTTGGAGTTCTCGGCGTACGGGGCGTCGAGGAGGGTGGGCATCGCCGACGGGCCGAAGACGCCCGGCTGCAGCGCGTCCTTGTCCCGGCCGAGCGCGCAGGAGCGGCGCGAACCGTCCAGCACGGCCAGGCCCGACGCCGGGTAGAGCCGCTTGCCCAGCTCCGTCGAGCAGCGCCGGGCGAGGTCGTCCGTGATCCGCGGCAGGATCTGGGACTGCGTGAGGAGGCTGTGGCCGGACGAGTCGGCCGCGATGGTGTTGACCCAGGGGATGCCCTGGGTGCGGCGCAGCGCCTCCCGCACGTCCCGGACGCTGCGGGCCTTGCCGAAGGCCAGCGAGGTGTCGCTGAACCGCAGTTGGGCCGCGTTGGGGTCGGTCATCGCGTAGAGCGTGCCGTCGGTCCAGGGCAGGGGCAGATCGCGGCCGAGCGAGGTGACCACCGGGCCGTAGCGGGTCCACCACTGACTGCGCGTCACCTCGGTGGTGCGGCCGTCCTCGCCCCGGACGGGCACGGTGACCCGGCGCTCGGTCATCCGCTCCGGCCGGCCGTCCACCAGATAGGCGTGCGGGTCGCCGGGCGCGGCCTTCAGCTCGTACAGGTTGAACGGAATGCCCGTGGCGACGGTGTGGCTCCAGGCGACGTACGGGTTGTGGCCGATCTCGACGACCGGCATGCCGAGCAGGGCCGCGCCCGAGACGTTCAGCTCGCCCGGGATGGTCAACTGCGCCTGCCAGAAGCGGCGTCCCCCGGACCAGGGGTAGTGCGGATTGCCGAGCAGCAGGCCGCGCTTGTTCGCCGTGACGGCTCCGGAGAACGCGACCGCGTTGGAGCCCATCTCGCCGGCGCGGGCCGCGAACAGCGCCTTGGCGGCGGCCGCCGGGTCGCTCTTGGCGGCCGCGCGGGGTGCGGCGCCGGACGACGGGCGGGCGTCGGTGATGCCGTCGGCCGCCCCGCCCTGGCCGCCGAGGACGGTGAGCGCGTAGCCGCGCCGGGCCACGTCGAGCGCGGTGACCGGGCGGACCCAGGAGGCGTTCCGGCACTTCGCGTCGCCGATCCTGTTCCGGTCCAGCCAGGCGTTGTAGCCGGCGGCCCAGCCGCGCATCAGGTCCCGGGCCTGGCGGGACGGGCCCTCGGGCGCGGGCCGGTCGAGGAGCTTCTCGACGGTCCGGGCCTCGCGGATGCCGCGGAAGAACAGGTCGCTGGAGAGGTTGGTGGACGCGTCCGACAGGTCGTGGCCGGGGGCGGCGTCCGGGCCGAAGTGGCGCGAGCGCTCCCCGCGCAGGGTGACGAACCCGTCGGCCAGCGTGCAGACCTGGTCGGCGGCCTGGGCCCAGCCGTCGCCGAAGCCGAGGTTCGCGTAGTCCTTGGCGACGATGTGCGGGATGCCGTACTCGGTGTAGCGGATGGTGGCGGACAGGCCGTGGCCCGACGCTCTCGCCCCTTCGGCGGCGGCCGCCGAGGCCGCGGGCAGGGCGCCGGCGCCGGTGAGCAGCGCGAGCGCGCCGACGGTGGCGGCGCGCAGCCGGTGACGTATGGGTCGTTTCCGTAAACGCAAAACGATTCTCCTCGTCGAGGTGGGAGATCACTGCGGGAGTGATGACTCCCTTGATACCTCGGAGGGTTGAGCGGCGTCCCGTTACGTGACGGGCCTCTCGCGGAGGTCCACGATCCGCTTGATCTTCCCCACCGACCGCTCCAGCGACTCCGGTTCGACGATCTCCACGGCCACCGTGACGCCCACGTCGTCCTTGACCCGGCGGGCGATCTCGTCGGCGGCCGCCGCGCGCCGCCCGTGCGGGGCGTCCGGGCGGGCCTCGGCCCGCACCGTCAGGCGGTCCATCCGGCCCTCGCGGGTGAGCCGCAGCTGGAAGTGGGGCGCGACACCGGGCACGCGCAGGACGATCTCCTCGATCTGCGCGGGGAAGAGGTTGACGCCCCGCAGGATGATCAGGTCGTCGCTGCGGCCGGTGATCCGCTCCATCCGGCGGAAGACCCGGGCGGTGCCGGGCAGCAGCCGGGTCAGGTCGCGGGTGCGGTAACGGACCACGGGCATGGCCTCCTTGGTGAGGGAGGTGAGGACGAGCTCGCCGTGCTCGCCGTCGGGGAGCGGCTCGCCGGTGACCGGATCGACGACCTCCGGGTAGAAGTGGTCCTCCCAAATATGGAGTCCGTCCTTGGTCTCCACGCACTCCTGGGCGACGCCGGGGCCCATCACCTCCGAGAGGCCGTAGATGTCGCAGGCGTCGAGGGCGAGGCGCTCCTCGATCTCCCGGCGCATCTCCTCGGTCCACGGCTCGGCGCCGAAGACGCCGACACGCAGGGAGGTGGAACGCGGGTCGACGCCCTGGCGCTCGAACTCGTCGAGCAGGGTGAGCATGTAGGACGGGGTGACCATGATGACGCGCGGCCGGAGGTCCTGGATGAGCCGCACCTGACGGGCCGTCATGCCGCCCGAGGCGGGGATCACCGTGCAGCCGAGCCGCTCCGCCCCGTAGTGCGCGCCCAGGCCGCCGGTGAACAGGCCGTAGCCGTAGGCGATATGGACCTTGTCGCCCGGCCGCGCGCCTGCCGCGCGCAGGGAGCGGGCGACGAGGTCCGCCCAGACGTCCAGGTCGTGGTCGGTGTAGCCGACGACGGTGGGGCGGCCCGTGGTGCCGCTGGAGGCGTGCAGGCGCCGGACGCGCTCCTCGGGCACGGCGAACATCCCGAACGGGTAGTGGGCCCGCAGGTCCGCCTTGGTGGTGAAAGGGAATCGGGCGAGATCGGTGAGGGAGCCGCAGTCCTGCGGGCGTACCCCGGCCGCGTCGAACGCCCGACGGTAGAAGGGCACATTGTCGTAGACGTGCTGGAGGGTGGCGCGCAGCCGCTCCCGCTGGAGCGCCGCCAGTTCCTCCCGCGTCAGGCGTTCCGCCGCGTCCAGGACGGGATCCGTCATCGTCCACACCCCCGTGTGTGCCGACCGATCATTCGGTAGTTCCGTGTGCGATCAAGTAATCAGCGGCGGGGGCGGGCGTCAAGGGCCCGGTGCGCGCGTACCCCCGACCGTACGGGCGATCCTCGCGTGCGGTCCGGGGGTCTGTCCCCGGCGCGGCGGTCTCGTTAGGGTGGCCGGGGTAGCAGCGGACCGGGAGGAGCGGCGGACGTGGTGGAGAGCACGACCGAGGACCGGGCGGGCGGCGTGGGACAGCGACTCGACCTGGCCAACGCCACCTGGCAGTCGGGCAGTCAGGGCAAGGGCCACGTCCAGATCGGCTTCATCGAGGGGTACGTCGCCATGCGCGACCGGCGCACCCCCGAGGTGCCCGCGCTGATCTTCAACCCGGAGGAATGGCGCGCCTTCGTGGAGCTCGCCAGGGAGGGCGAGTTCGACCTCACCTGACCCCGGAAGCCCCGGTCAGAGCAAGGTGACGCAGCCCCGCCGGGCCAGCGCGTCCAGCAGCCGGGGCGCGGGCTCGACGGCGTTCCACCGCAGGTCCAGCTTCTCCAGCGCGGGCAGCTCGGCCAGCCAGTCGGGCAGCCGGGTCACATGGTTGGCGCGCAGGTCGAGCCGGCGCAGCAGCGGCAGCCCGCGCAGGGCCGGCGGGACGGCGGTCAGCGCGTTCTCGCGCAGCTCCAGCACGCGCAGCTCGCCGAGCCGCGCCACGGAGGCGGGGAGGGCCGCCAACCGGTTGCCGCGCAGCCACAGTTCGCGCAGCGCGGCGAGACCGCCGATGGTGTCGGGCAGCCGCGCGATCCGGTTGTGCTGCGCCCGCAGCTCCACGAGGGCGGCCATGTCCCCGATGGTGTCCGGGAGTTGGGCGAGGCGGTTGTCGCCGACGTTGAGGTAGCGCAGCCGGGTCAGCCGGCCCAGCGCGTCCGGGAGGGCGGTGAGCGCGTTGCCGTGCAGGTAGAGGTACCGGCTCAGGCCCGTCAGGGCGCCCAGTTCGTCCGGGACGCAGGTCAGCGCGTTGTGCCCGAGGTCGAGGGTGTGCAGGGCGGACAGCTCGCCGATCCGCGCGGGCAGCGAGGTCAGGCCGTTGCCGGCGAGGACGAGCGCCCGCAGCCCGGCCGTCCGCCAGACCTCCTCCGGCACCCGTCCCAGGCCCTGCTTCCAGTAGTCCAGCCGCTGCTCCGGCATCCGCGTCCCCCTCCCGGAACAGCTGAACGTACCAGCCGTGACGCAGGGTCGCCCCGGGGGCGTCGGTGCTCGCCGGGCACGTACGATGTGGGCATGTCCTTCCTCCGCCGCCGCAACTCCGCCACCCCCACGGGGCCGGACTTCGACGTCCTCGCCATGGACCCCGGGGACTGGCCGGGCGACCTCGGGGCCGGCCTGCTGCCCGCCCCCGACGGCAGCTGCCAGGGAGTCTTCCTGCGCTACGACCTCTTCGGCGGCCGGGGCCCGGCGATGATCATCGGGAACCTCCCCGAGGGCTCGCCCGCCCGCGAGCTCGGCGAGGGGCAGGTGCCCTTCGAGGTCGCGCAGCTGCTGGCCGCGCTCGGCAACGACGAGCCGGTCGAGGTGCTGGAGACCGAGGACATGCCGGTGATGCACGAGGACAACCTGCTGATCGTGCGCCGGCTGAAGTGCTCCGAGAGCCGGATCTCCTGCACCCAGTTCGACCGCAGCGACGGCGTCCTGGTGACCATCGCCAGCTGGGACCGGCCCATCACCGACGACCTCTACCAGCTGCTCAAGCCGCTGCCCGCGGAGATGTTCCAGGCCGGCTGAGCCCCGGCCCCGGGTGCCCCCGGGGCCGCGCCCACTACCGGTTCGAGGGCCGGACCACCACGTCCGCGGCCCGGACGAACGCCACCCGGTGGCCGAACTGGATCTCGTAGTAGAGGTCCTTGCCCCGCACCACCTTGTGGGCCGCCACGTCGAAGTTGCCCGCCCACAGGTACTCGCCGGGAACCTCCGCGCCCACCACGTACGCCTGCCCCGCGGACAGCCTGTACGGCAGCGGGACCAGCTGCTGCACCGGGACGCCGGGCGGGTACGCCTCCTTCTCCGGGTACGCCCGCCCGTAGACCGGGACCTCCTTCAGCCCCTCGCGCGGGGTCACGGCCCTGCCGTACGCGCCCACCGAGACCGGCGCCCACCACGGGTCGCGGAACCAGGCCTTCTGCCCCAGGTACCAGACGGCCGTCCAGCCGGGCACCCGGTCGGCGACCGCGAACTGCTGGCCCGTGGAAGCACGCGCGCCCGTGTCGTTGACGCCCGTCGTCGAGGGGGAGCCGTCGGGACGCAGGCCCACGTCCTTGATCAGCGGGGTGTTCTCCCCGGGGCCCGTGTGCAGCCGGACCGCGCCCGAGCCGTGCGGGGCGCACTTCTGCCCGGGCTTCTCGCAGCCGGTGTAGACGGGCTCGTTGTCCTCGTAGTCCGGCAGGATCGTGATCAGGCCGCTGAACGGGCTCGCGGTGGGGTGGAAGGGCCGGCCCATCAGCTCGAAGTAGTGCGCCCAGTCCCAGTACGGACCCGGGTCCGTGTGCATGCCCTTGACCGACGAGGGGGTGGTGCCGGGGACGTTGTCGTGGCCCAGGATGTGCTGCCGGTCGAGCGGGATCCCCAGCCGGTCGGCCAGGTGGCGCACCAGGCGGGCGGAGGTGCGGTACATCTCCTCCGTGTACCAGGCGTCCGGGCGGGCCAGGAAGCCCTCGTGCTCGATGCCGACCGACTTGCTGTTCACGTACCAGTTGCCCGCGTGCCAGGCCACGTCCTTGGTCGGCACGTGCTGGGCGATGTGGCCGTCGGAGGAGCGGATCGTGTAGTTCCAGGAGACGTACGCCGGGTCCTTTATCAGCTGGAGGGTCTTCTCCCAGGTCGCCTCCGTGTCGTGGACGACGATGAACTCCGCCTTCTGCGAGGAGGGCCGGTCCGCCACGTCGTGGTTGCCGTAGTCCGAGCCCTCCAGCTTCTGGTAGGGCGCGGGGACCGACTCGCAGGAGACCGACGCGGGGCACTCCGCCCCGGAGGGCGGCGGCGTGGTCAGGCCCAGCCGCGCCACCTGGTCGGTCCGGGGGGCGAGCGAGCCGGACGCGGCGAGCACCACGTGCTGGCCGGAGTCGTTGGTGCGCTCCTGGCCGGCGCGGATCACCTCGAAGACGTCGTTGGCGAAGGTCGTGGCCGCCCTGGCGTCCGAGGCTCCGGAGTAGCTCGCCACCGCCCCGAACCAGTCGTCGGCGCTGCCGCTCGCCGGCAGGCCCAGCCGCTTCTGCGCGTCGGCGAGCAGGGCGGCGCCGCCGCGCAGATTGGCCGAGGTCTTCCGGCGCAGCTCGGCCGCGGGAAGGCCGGTCAGCGCGGCGGCCCGGGCCAGGGTGCGCAGCCGCTCCGGCAGCGCGGCGGGCGAGGGCGCGGGGGGAGCGGCCTCGTGCGGGCGGGTGCCGCCACCGCCGGTGTCGCCGCGGGCGTCGGCGCCGGGCTCGGCGTGCGGGGACGGGGCGGCCAGGGCGGTGGCGGCGTCCGTCAGATGCATCGGGCCGTAGCCGCCGGTGACGCTGGGGGCCCCGCCGTGCACGTCCCAGCGGGACTGGAGATAGGAGACGGCGAGCAGCACGCTCTGCGGGACGTGGTACTCCGCGGCGGCCTCGGCGAATTCCCGTTGCAGCGCATCGGTGCCGGGCCGGGCGGCCGAGGAGGCCGGCGGGGCCGAGACCAGTGGCAGCAGCAGGGCGGCCGACGCCACGGCGCCGGCCGCCCGTCTGGCATGGCGTGCGGTTCTCGGAGCGATCCCGGATGCCGGGGCTGGACCACGCAATGCAGCCTCCTCGAGGACGGGCCGTGCCGTGCGCCGGAGCGGCGGGGGACCCCCGAAACTACCAAGCGCAGAAGCCGAGTAGACGATCTGTCAAACAGACTGGACGGAGTGTTGTGTCCACGTCAACGGCCTGGGCTGGGATAACCTCCGGACGGCTGCGCTGTGGGGGTGAACGCCGACACGCCGCGCTCGGGGCGCGGCGTGTCGGCGGACGGTGGGCCCCCCGCACCCGGGGGCCCCCCCCGCCCGGAACGCACCAACGGGCAATGCGCACAAGGCCTGCATCCGCCCCAGCAAAACACCCAGCACAGAACCCGGTTTCGGCGCCCCCCGGGGCACCAAA
>NZ_JAEAMR010000006.1:280043-320229 GCF_015999245.1 Streptomyces sp. AV19
CGCGGCGGCGGCCCGGGGGGGGGGGGGGGGGCCCCCCCCCGCCCGGGGGGGCCCCCCCCCCCCCCCGCGGGGGGGGGGGGGGGGGGGGGCGCGGGGGGGGGGCCCCCCGCCCGGGGGGCCCCCCCCGCGGCTCGGACGGCACGACGGGCCATGGCGCAGTCGTCGTGCAGCCGGCGCAGCAACAGCCGCTGCTCCTCACCGGTGTCGGGCGCACCCGGGGGCACCGGCTCCTGCATGGAGCGCTGGACGGCCGTCTCGTACATCCTGATCTCCCGGGTGAGGACCAGCATCAGATTCACCAGAAAGGCGTCGCGCGAGGTGGGCCCCGCGGCCTGCGCGTGCTGGCTGATCTGCCGGCGGGCCGCCGGGGCGTCGCCGAGGACGGCCCACAGCGTCGCCAGGTCGTACCCCGGGAGGTACCAGCCGGCGTGGTCCCAGTCGACCAGGACCGGGCCGGCGGGGGAGAGCAGGATGTTGGAGAGGAGCGCCTCGCCGTGGCAGAACTGGCCCTGGACGTGGGCCAGTCCGTGCAGGAGCTTCTGGAGGTCGCCCATGTCGCGGTCGGTGAGCAGCCCCAGCTCGTGGTAACGGGCGATGTTGCGGCCGTAGTCGAGCGGCATGTCGAACATGCCGGCCGGGGGCCGCCACAGGTTGACCCGGCAGAGCGCGCCCAGCGCGACCCGGACGTCGGCGCGGGGCGGGGTGGTGGACGGGTGGCGCTGGGCCGCGGCGGGGCGGCCGGGCATCCGCTCGATCACCAGGGTGCCGTTGTCCGGATCGGCGGCGATGAGACGGGGGACGCGGACGGGCGGGCGGTGCCGCACAAACGCGCGGTATGTCGCTATTTCGTGCTGGAACCGCTCGGCGGAGGAGGGGGAGTGGTCGAGTAAACACTTGGCCACGGCGCTGTTCCGCCCGGCTGTGCCGACGAGCAGCACCGAGCGGCTGCCGCGTCGCAGTACCTGCACCGGGTTGAACTCGGGGCAGATGCGGTGCACCGAGGCGATCAGCGGGCGGAGCTCGGCTCCCTGAGCGCCCGACAGGTCGAGTCTGCCGCTGAGGGGTTGCGCGCCGATCCCCGGGCCCCGCCGGGCCCGGCCGCCCCCGAACGCGGCTCCCACGGCATGGGAGGGATCGAGGTACGGTCCGCCGCTCTGCTGGGGCGGCCGCAAGGGCCGGAGCGGAGCGGACACGGAGGTCGATGCTGCATACATGGGCGGAACAGATCCCTTCGTGTGCCGTCGAGGGGCCACCCCTGCGGATCACCCCCCCGCATGCGCGGGGACTGCGGTGGAGCAGGGTCGTGCGTGCAGTCGTCGCGCACCCTGGGGAATGCGCGACGGGTGGCCGGGGTGGCGCGTTCCTACATCACACCCGTTCATGGGTGGCACACCATCTGGCGGACCCTGGCGAACCCTGGCGAATACTCGCCTGGCCCCTGAGCGACCGATACCTTCAAGTCAGCCGAGGAACCTGGGGGCTTGACGTGACGAGGGAACCCAACACCCGCCTTGCGGACCTGTTCGGCCTGGCCGGATGGTCCAAGGGCGAGCTCGCGAGGCTGGTCAACCGGCAGGCGGCGGTCATGGGACATCCGCAGCTGGCGACCGATACCTCGCGGGTGCGGCGCTGGATCGACATGGGGGAGTCCCCCCGCGATCCGGTGCCCATGGTGCTGGCCGCCCTCTTCACCGAGCGACTCGGTCGTGTCGTGACCATCGAGGACCTCGGGTTCGGCCGGCGCGGGCGCGCCGGCAGGGGACAGTCCCACGACGGACTGCCCTGGCCGCCCGAGCGGACCGCCGCGGTCCTCACCGAATTCACGGGAATGGACCTCATGCTCAACCGACGCGGCTTGGTGGGCGCGGGTGCCGCGCTCGCCGCAGGCTCAGCACTCAGCGGGGCGATGCACGACTGGCTGCACACCGATCCGGCCCTCGTGGCCGACGCCCCCCGTTTCGACGACCCCCTCCACCGGGAGGCGGCCCGCACCGGCTTCGCCGAGCAGGCCGGTTACGACCGCTACGAGGCGGCCCCGGTGGGCTCCACCGAGATCGACGAGCTGGAGCGCTCCGTCGACGTCTTCCGCGCCTGGGACGCGGCGCGCGGCGGCGGCCTCCAGCGCAAGGCGGTGGTCGGCCAGCTCAACGAGGTCGGCGGCATGCTCGCCTACCGCCACCCCGAGCACCTGCAGCGCAGGCTCTGGGGGGTGGCGGCCAACCTGGCGGTGCTGGCCGGCTGGATGTCCCACGACGTGGGCCTGGAGCCCACCGCCCAGAAGTACTTCGTGATCGCCGCCCACGCGGCCCGCGAGGGCGGCGACCGGCCGCGGGCCGGCGAGGCGCTCTCCCGGGCCGCCCGGCAGATGGTCCACCTCGGCCGCCCGGACGACGCGCTGGATCTGATGAAGCTCGCCAACTCCGGCTCCGGCAACGAGACCCTGCCGCGCACCCGCGCCATGCTCTGCACCGTCGAGGCCTGGGCGCAGGCGTCGATGGGCAAGGGGCAGGCGATGCGGCGGACGCTGGGCCAGGCCGAGGAGCTCTTCGTCTCCGACAAGCAGGACGTCCCGCCGCCCAGCTGGATGCAGCACTTCGACGAGGCGGACCTGCACGGGATGCAGGCCCTGGCCTACCGCACGCTGGCGGACCACGATCCCGCGGCGGCGGTCATCGCCCAGCAGCACGCCAAGGAGGCGCTGCGGCTGCGGAAGGGCGGCCACCAGCGGTCCACGGTCTTCGACTACATCTCGATGGCCTCGGCGTGCTTCATCAGCGACGATCCGGAGCAGGCGGACACCTACGCCCGCCTGGCGCTGGTCAGCATCGGGGAGACCTCCTCCCACCGCACCTGGGACCGGCTGCGCGAGATGTACCGGCTGACCGGGAAGTACGCGGGGTACGCCCGCATCGCCGACCTGCGGCACGAGATCCAGCGGGCGCTGCCCAAAGGCCCGTCCAAGAGCCGGACGGCGATGGCCTGAGCCCGGCGCGGGGCGGCCGGCCGATCAGGGGCCGGCCGCCGGGGATGCGGTACGGCCGGCTCAGGAGCCGATGCGGGCCACGAGCACGCAGGCGTCGTCCTGCCGCGGCTGCCTGTTCCACGCCTCCAGCACGGACCGGACGCATTCCTGGGCGCTGCGCGCCGTGGTGAAGCGGGCCGCCAGGCCCTGCAGCAGGCTGGAGCCGACGCAGGCGTCGGTGTGCAGCAGGAGCACGTCGCCGGGCAGGAGTCGCTCCTCGGCCTGCTCGTAGCGCGCGTCGGTGATGGCTCCCAGGAGCACGCCGTCCGGGCGCGGCAGCGGGCGGGCCGTGCCCCCGCGGAACAGCAGCGGGGCGGGGTGCCCGGCCTGGGCCCAGGCCAGCGTGCGGGTGCGGGGGTCGTAGCGGCAGCAGACGGCGCTGCCCAGGGCCGGCTGCGCGGAGGTGTCGAGCAGCTGGTTGAGGCAGCCCAGCAGCGGGCCCGGCTCGGTCCCCGTCATCGCCATGCCGCGTACCGCGCCGAGCAGCACGGCCATGGTCGAGGCGGCGGCCACCCCGCGCCCGGTGAGGCCGCCGGCGCCGAGCAGGGTCATGCCGTCGGGCAGCGGCAGGGCGTCGAACCAGTTCCCGCCGACGGCCGCGCCGTCGGCGGCGGGGAGGTAGTGCCCGGCGACGTCGAGGGCGGTGTCGGCGGGCCCCGCGTCGCGCGGCACCCGCAGCGGGCCCTGCCAGGGCGGCAGCACCGCCTCCTGGAGCCCGGCCGCCAGCTGCTGCTCGGCCCGGGCGAGCCGGCGGTGGTGGTGCAGGGAGTCGCCGGAGGCGATCACGGCGTCCCGGCCGCGGTGCAGCTCGGTGACGTCCCGCAGGACGGCCCACATGGCGGCGGTGCAGCCGTCGTCGTCGAGCACCGGCTCGCCGCGCATGTGCACCGTGCGCGGGCCGTCGGGGTGCACGAGGCGGAACTCGCCGTCGATCGGCTTGCCGTCGACCAGGCAGTCGGTGACCAGGGCGGCGAGCAGCTCCCGGTCCTCCTCGACCAGGCAGGAGGGCAGCTCGTCCAGGGTCAGGGCGCCGTCGCGCGGGGAGCGGCCGAAGAGCCGGAACAGCTCGTCGGACCAGGTGACCTCGTCGGTGAGCAGGTTCCACTCGGCGCTGCCGCCGCGGCCCGCGCCCGGGGCGGGCCGCGGGGCCGGGACGTGGTCGGGCGCGACGGGCAGCGGCGGCCCGTCCCTCAGCTGCCCCAGGCGCGCGCCCAGGTCGTCGAGCTGGTGGGCGGCGAGGTCGCACAGGGCGCGCTGCCAGCGGCCCAGCGGGTCCTCCGGGCCGTGGGAGCCCGCCGTCACGCGCCGCACGGCGTCGATGCCGCCCCGCAGCCGCCGGGTCTGCGAAATGAGCTCGTCGACCATGCCGGCGGGCGGTCCGCCCGGGGCGTGGTCCGCTGGGAATTCCGCGGGGGAGGCAGAAGAAGGGGACGGCATCACGTACTCCGTGGGGGTGCGGGCGTGGCCGGCGCCGGTCGGGCCCGCGGGGCGGCCGGGAGGACTGCGTGATGACTCTTGCACAGTGGGCGACTGCCCGTAAGGCGTTTGGCCATACCCGACCCGGCGGTGACGACGGAATATGCCAGAGGCGTGACCGGGCATATCGGGCGAGGGCTCGGCGGAACGTCCGACTCCGGGTAGGCTGCGGGCGCTCGGTCCGCCGAGTTCCCAGTTCACCGGCATAGCCCGGGTGGACACCGGCAAGAATGCCGGACGACGGAAATCCCGTTGCCCCGCCGACTCCCGCACCGGATGCTGACCTCATGTTCGATCCAGACATAGCGCCCAGCGGCACCCTGCTCGGCCTCCTCCAGCGAGGCCGCGGCGACGGGACTCTGCACGCCCTCGCGGCGCCGCGGGCCGAGGCGCTCGCGGCGCTCGACCAGTGCGTCCGGCGCGACCCCCGCCACGACTGGCAGGTCGAGAACCGGTCCCTGTACTACGCGCGCCTGTATCTGGATCTCGACGGCGGCCTGGAGGAGATCGAGGAGCACCTCTTCCACCCCGACGACCTCCTCGACCCCGACGAGGGCCGCACCGGTCTCGCCCTGGCCGTCCTGGGCCACCTCGCCTCCTACGGCCGCGAGGACGCCCTGCGGCTGCTCCGCCGCTACGCCGCCGCCGGCGGCAACTGGAGCTGGGCCCTGGACGAGCTGGCGCTGCGCGACGACGACGCCTCCCTGGCCGCCCTCGGCGAGCGGATCGTCGCCCGCTTCCCCCGCACCCCCGAGGGCGAGGCACAGCTCGCCGCCGCCGTGCGCGACGCCTTCGAGCCCCGCCCCTGGCGGATCTGGGCGGACGACCGGAACGCCCCGGCCACCGCCGCCCGCGTCCGGGAGGCCCGCGAACAGGGCGCCTTCGACCGCTGGCAGCGCCAGCTGCGCCCCACCGGCCCCCGGCCCGGCTGGAGCGTGCGCGAGGTGCTCGACTGGGCCCAGGCGGGCCTCGCCCTGCACCCCGTCCAGCTGCGCCACCCGGCCGGCGCCCGCTGCCTCAACGCCGTCGCCGGCCCCGAGGACCGGCTGGAGATCATCGAAGCGGCCGCCTTCGGCCCCGAGGCCGCCCGCGCCACCGCCCTGCGCTACCTCGCCGAGCACGACGACCCACAGGCCCTCGACCTCATCGAGAGCGCCGCCGCCGACCCCTCCGTCCTCGTCGCGGAGTCCGCCGTGACCGCCTTCGAGCGCATGCGCGGCCCGGCCGCCCTGGACCGCGCCCGCCTCTGGGTGCACCGCACCGACGGCCTCGGGGGCGCCGCCGCCGGCATGCTCGCCTGCCGGGGCGCCGAGTACGACGCCGCCCTCGTCCTGGCCGCCCTGCGGCGCACCGTGCGCACCGAGGGCCCCGACGCCCCCGTGCTGTGGGACCTCGTCGACGGCACGGGCCGCCTGGCGATCCGCTGCGCCGCCCCGGTCCTGCGCCACGTCTACCGCGAGACGTCCTCGTCACACCTGCGGGGCCGCGCCGCCCGCGCGCTGGCCGCGACGGACCCCTCCTTCGCCGCCGGCTTCGCCGTCGAGTGCCTGTGGGACTGCGAGGAGACCACCCGTGAACTCGCCGCGCGCCACGCGACCACGGCGGACGCCCGGGTCGTGGAGCAGCTGCGCCGGCTCGCCGCCGACCCGGCGGAGGAGGCCGAGGTGCAGACCGCGGCCTGTGACCGCTTCGGCCCCGACGCGTCGGCGGTCTGACGGCCCTTGGTGCGGGTCCGTCGCACCAGGTCTGTGCCAAGCTGTGGCGAACACCGGTAGGACCAGGAGGTATTGATGACCGAATCGACGCCGGGGGAACAAGGTGCCGGCGAGGCCGGAGCGGCCCGCGAGGACGAGGTGAAGCGCAAGTTCCGCGAGGCGCTGGACCGCAAGCGCGGGCGGTCGGCGGACGCGGTCGCCGGCGGCCGGGGCCAGGAGGGTTCCAAGGTCCACGGCACCCATGGAAAGGCCGGCGGGCAGCGCTCGTTCCGGCGCAAGAGCGGCTGACGGAGCCGTGCGCCCTGCTGGGGGCGGTGCCGATGTGCCGATAATGGTGTCCGCACCGCGGCCTGTGCCGCGTGGCACCCGACAGTCAATCAGCACCGGATACAGGGGGCGTCGATGAAGAGCGAGCAGCAGCACGGGGGACGGTACCGGGGGCGTCTGGCCCGCCGGTTGTCCGCCGTCGTGGCTCTGGCGCTGGGTACCGCCCTGCTGGCCGCGCCCGCCGCGTCGGCCGTGGGCGCACACCCGTCGGCCCGTACGGCGCAGCACGTGGTGGCGGCCGCGGGCACGCAGGACCGGACCCGCGGCGCGGACGCCGCGTCGCAGGACACGGGCGACCGGCCGGTCGCCCAGGTCCGTCAGGCGGATGCCGGCCAGGTGGCGCTGGCGAAGGAGAAGAAAAAGAAGAAGAAGGGCTTCTTCAAGAAGCTGGGCATCTTCCTGATCGTCCTGGTGATCGTCTTCATCCTGATCGTCGTCGCCGTCATCTGGCTGATCGTCCACTTCGTGCGCAAGGGGCTCCGGCGCCGCTCCTGAAAGCGCCCCGCATGTGAAGAGGGCCGCCGTCGCGAACCGCGACGGCGGCCCTTGCCGTGTGCGCGGCCTCAGCTGGTGCGGGCGACCCAGGCCAGGGCCAGCCACGGAGTGGCCGCGGAGCCGATCGCCAGGCTCCAGCCGGTGGCGGTGTCGGGAAAGCCGGTGAGCAGCGGGACGACGAGCAGGGCGCCGCACACCAGCAGGAACGCGGCGGGCAGGTGCACCCAGGGCTCGAAGCGCCGGGCCCGGGCCACGGCGGTCTCCCGGCGGTGCATGCCGACGGCCGTGCTGAGTCCCGCGGTGAGGGTGAGGATCCAGATGACGGGCAGGGCGATGAGGCGGCCGACGACGGACGAGATGTCCTTGTCCACGGGGGGCCGTACGCCCAGGTCGGGACGGCTGGGCGCGTACAGCAGCTCGATGGGGCGGCCCTGGGCGAGTTCGCTCTGGGTGCGGACGCCCTCGACGGTCACCTGCCGGGGCCCGGAGTCGAAGGGGACGGTGACGACGATGGTCGAGCTGAACTCCTCCACGTCGTTCTTCCGTGAGCGGGTCGTCTCCGGCTGACCCACCACCTTCGCGACCCGGAGCTCGCGGGTGTGCCCGCCGGCGCGGCCGACCTCGGAGAGCCACTCGCCGTCGGCGCCGTCGGGGCCGACGCCCTGGGTCAGCGCGGCGGCGCTGGTGAGGGCGATGCCGAGGCCCAGGACCCAGGACAGCGCGCGGGACCGGCGCGGCTCGGGCCAGGGCTCGTGGCGCCGGCGCCAGGTCTTCTTCCGCAGCCTGGCCCGCCGTTGCGCGCGGACCAGCACCGAGGCCAGGATCCAGCCCAGGCCGCACAGGGCTGTTGCCGTGAGCAGCCACGGCAGGTGGCGCTTGAGGGGCAGTTCACGGTCGGGCAGGGCGCCGAGGAGTACGGTCGCGTACCCGGCGAGCAACGTCGCCCACCCGGTCCACCGTGTCCCTGCCCTCATGCCCCGCTACCCCGCCCGTCTGATGATCTTGACGTGGACAGCGTAGTTGGTGCGCCGGGGACGCCCGCAGGGTGCCTCGGGCGCGGGCCCGCCCAGGAGGGCTTTCTCAGGCGTAGGGGGCGAGGAAGCGCTCCGGCTGGCAGGCGTCGCAGGGACGGACGTCGTGCGTGGCCATCTGCACCCGCGCCTCGGCGGTCGTCAGGGTGGCCTCACCGCCCTTGGGCACCCAGCACCCGGCGTGGTGCAGCTCCTGCAGGACGCCGCCCGAGCGCCGGTGCAGCGTGACCGGCCAGATCGCGTCCTCGAAATCGGGGCGCATTGTTCGGCGATGGGAAATATGCGTTTGCTCCGAGTCTCCCGAGAGACGTTTGAGTACGACATCGCGAACCCAATCGTGCGGGGAACGGCCCACTCGGTGTGCCGCTGCCTCAATACGGTCGAGTTCGTCCGGGGTGAACAGCTCCTCCATGACGGGGGACAGTAGCAGCGGAAGGACGTCGTCGCCCCCGGTTCCGGGGGATGAACCCACAGTGCTGACCTGCGAGTTGACCGGGGTGTACGGTTCGCCTCGGCATGTGCCCGCGGCCCTGCGGCACGTGACGCGGGGCTCCGGCCGCGGTTATCTCCGCTGGCATAGGACAGACGTGTATTCCGGGCGGCGCCGATGGATACCCGCGCCCGGATTCCGTGATTCCCGCTATCACCTGTCCTCGTGAATGCGAAAGCGCACGGGGGGTGGCCGGGCGGTGTGCCGGGTGCACGGAATTCCGGGTGAATATGGGGCAAACGGGGTCGATTTCCGGAAAAGGCCCGCAGGTGATCAGTGCGAGGCGTGCGACCCGAGGTAGAAGAGCAGCCAGATGAAGCCGGCCAGCAGGTGGCCGAGGACGATGTAGATCAGCACCCGCCAGCCGATCGCCTTCTCGGCGTACTTCTCGTCGTCGCCGCTCACTGTCGTCCCGCTCTCCTGTCGCCGGCCGTTCCCGTCGGCGCCCTGGGCCGGCCGTCGAACGCCATCCGCTCATCGTAGAACAGAGCGTCGGCCGGGCGTCGGGCCGGATCGTGATCATCCGAATTCACCGATGACCTCCGGGCCCCGTGGGCGTTGTACGTCGATGTGTGGGCCGTGTGGGTGATGCCGAGGTGTGTCCGGTGAATTTGTCACATGATCGTAGGTCCGTTTTGTTAGTTTATCTCCGCTGTTTCCCGTTCGTCCGTTTGTGGCTGGGGGTGTAGTGGTGGCGGTTCCTGCACGTGAAGCCCGGCGGGCGGCGGCTCGTGGGAAGCCCGCCGCGGCACGGGCGCCCGGTGAAGGGGCGGCGAGCCGGTCGGCCGGTGGAACGGCCGCCGGGAGCATGGCACTTGACGAGGCGTCAGCGGACGTCGTCCCCCTGCCCGGAGGCGGCTCGGTGCCCGGAGGGCCCGGTGCCCCCGGCTCGGGCGGCGGTGGCTTCAAGGGCCCCGGCGGCCCTGGAGCCGGCGGTCCCGACGGACCGCGCGGCGGGCCGGTCGCCCCCTCCCCGCAGGGCGCCCGGCCGGACTACGACTACGCGACGTTCAGCAGACTCGCCGGGGAACTGACCGAACCGCCCGCCGGGACCTACCGGGTGCGCTACCGCCGGCTCGTCCGCGGCGGGCTGCGCGGCCAGGTGGGCGCGCTGCTGCTGGTGACGGCGGCACCCCTGGTGTCCCTGGTCCTGCTGGTGTGGCTGATGCTGCCCGACCACTGGGCGGCCCGGCCGTTCATCGGCGCCTGGGAGCGCGTCGGGGACGTCCTGATGATCTTCTCCATCGGTCTCATCGAGACGTTCCGCCTGGTCAACGTCATCTCCAACGCGCATGCCACCTGGGTGGCCCGCGATCCCGTACCCGTACGGGCCCAGCCGGGCACCCGCGTGGCGTTCCTCACCAGCTTCGTCCCCGGCAAGGAGCCGCTCTCCATGGTCCGCGCCACCCTGGAGGGCGCGGTGCGGGTGCAGCACGAGGGGCTGCTCGACGTCTGGCTGCTCGACGAGGGCGACGACCCCGAGGTCAAACGGCTCTGCGAGCGGCTCGGCGTGCGCCACTTCACCCGCAAGGGCATCGAGCGGTGGAACCAGCCGTCCGGGTGCTTCCGCGCCCGCACCAAGCACGGCAACTACAACGCCTGGCTCGACGCGCACGGCGACGACTACGAGTTCATGGCCTGTGTGGACACCGACCACGTGCCGCTGCCCAACTTCCTGGAACGGATGCTGGGTTACTTCCGCGACCCCGACGTCGCCTTCGTCGTCGGACCGCAGGTCTACGGCAACTACACCACGGCCGTGACCAAGGCCGCCGAGAGCCAGCAGTTCCTCTTCCACGCGCTGATCCAGCGGGCGGGCAACGCGTACGGCGCGCCGATGTTCGTCGGCACCAGCAACTGCGTCCGGGTCAGTGTGCTCCGCCAGATCGGCGGGCTCTTCGACTCCATCACCGAGGACATGGCCACCGGGCTGGAGATCCACCGGCGCCGCAACCCCGCGACGGGCCGGCGCTGGCGCTCCGTCTACACCCCCGACGTCCTCGCGGTCGGCGAGGGTCCCTCCTCCTGGACCGACTTCTTCTCCCAGCAACTGCGCTGGTCCCGGGGGACGTACGAGACGCTGCTGCGGCAGTTCTGGCGGGCGGTGTGGACCATGTCGCCGGGGCGGGTGCTCAACTACGGCCTGATGGTGGCGTACTACCCCATGGCGGCGATGAACTGGGTGCTGGGCGCGCTGTCGTGCGTGCTGTTCCTGGGGCTCGGGGCGGCCGGGATCAACGTCGAGTCGCAGGTGTGGCTGATGCTCTACGGCGACGCGGCGGCGCTCCAGGTCGGGTTGTACGTGTGGAACCGCCGCCACAATGTGAGCCCGCACGAGCCGGCGGGTTCCTCCGGCACGGCGGGCATGCTGATGTCCGCGCTGTCCGCGCCGATGTACGCGCGTTCGCTGGGCCAGGCGCTGCTGCGGCGGCGCTCGCGGTTCGTGGTGACCCCGAAGGGGGATTCGGCCAGTCCGGACCGGGTGGTGACGTTCCGTACGCACTTGACGTGGGCGGTGGTGCTGACGCTGTCGCTGGTCGCGTCCGTGGTGCTCAGCCATGCGCACACGGCGATGCGGGTGTGGGCGTTGCTGGGGCTGGCGACGACGTTGTTGCCGTTGGCGGTGTGGCAGGGGGAGTTGCTGGCGCAGCGGAGGAAGGGGCCGGTTGCGGAGGGGGTGGCGGGGGCGCCGGGGGCGGGTCCGGAGGAGGAGTCGGCGCGGACGGTGGGGCAGCGGACGCCGGTGTGACGGAGGGGGGTTGCTTGCCCCCGGCCCTCCCCCAGAGGGGGCACCCCCACTTTCACCGTTTCTTCCGGGGCTCCGCCCCTCGGCCCGGCACCGCGCTCCGCGCGGTGGTGCGGGGGCTTCGCCCCCTGCGCCCCCACCGGGGCTGCGCCCCTGGCCCCGCTTCGGGGCTCCGCCCCGGACCCCGTATCGCGGCTTCGCCGCTCGTCCTCGAACGCCGGACGGGCTGATTCGGCGCGCCAATCCAGCCCGTCTGGGGGTTGCCCCCTCAGGGGAGTTTGAGGACAGCGCCCGGAGGGCGCTTCGGGGTCCGGGGCGCAGCCCCGGGGAAACGGTGAAAGCGGGGGTGCCCCCTCTGGGGGAGGGGCCGGGGCAACCTCCCTCACGCACCCGGCCCCCGCGACGGCACCGCCGTCCCCGCCGGCTGCTGTGCCGGCACCGGGACCGGTGGCACCGCCGGAGCAGGCGTCGCCGGGGCAGGCGCAGGGGCCGGGACCGTCGGCGCGGGGGCCGGGGGAGCGGCCGGCGGGGCCGCGGACGGCGGCGCCGGCTGTGCCGGGACGTGTTCCGCCACCGGGCTCGGCGCCGTCGTCGCCAGCCCCAGCGCGTACTCCGCCCACCAGTGCCCCGCCGGCGGCGCCCCCCGACAGGCCCCGTCGGACTCGCCCGGCCGCTTCACCCATACCAGTGCATCGACCAGCGGGTCACCCGTCACGGTGGTGGGCGGTGCGCCGAGCGCCCGTCCGGGAGGGTTGCACCACGACTCCCCGTCGCCGGGCGTCGGCGGCAGCGGGCCGTTCCCGTTGCGGCTGGTGTCGATGATGTAGTGGGCCCCGCCCAGCAGGGCGGACAGCCGGCCCCCGTACTCGCGGGTCACCGGCGTCGTGTGGAAGTTGGAGACGTTGAGCGCGAAGCCGTCCGCCTCCTCCACCCCCGAGCGCCTGAGCAGGTCGGCCAGCCGGGGCTGGTCGGAGATCCAGCCCGCGTTGCCCGCGTCGAGGTAGACCGCCGTGCGGGGCAGGGCCTTGAAGGCGCGGACGGCCTCGGCCAGCAGCTCCGGGCGTTCCTGGGCGACCTCGGCGGGGGAGACGCAGCCCGAGGCCAGGTGCGCGATCGCGTCCGGTTCCAGCACGACCCAGGCCCGGCGCGGGCCGATGCCCTCGACTGCGCGGGCGACCCACTCGCGGTAGGCGTCGGCGTCGGGCGCCCCGCCGGAGGAGTACAGGCCGCAGTCGCGGTGCGGGATGTTGTAGGCGACCAGGAGCGGTACGCGGCCGGCCCGGGCCGCCGCGCGGGTGACCTCCTCGGCCTGGTCGTGGGGGTCGTCGCCGGTGAGCCAGACGGCGGTCGGCTGGCCGGAGATACGGCGCAGGGCGTCCGCGTCGTCCTCCCGGCCGCGTTCCTGCCAGACGTGCGCCTGCCGGGCCGCGCGGCCCAGCGGCTCCACCCAGAACGGCGACGGCGGGGCCGAGCCGGCACCCGTGGCGTCCGCCTGGACGGCGAAGATCGGCAGACACATGGTGCCCGCGCTCGCCAGCAGGATGACGCCCCTCCGGGCGCCGACGAAAATGCGGGCCGTACGCGCCCTGTGCATGGACTCCACCCTTCACCTGGGCAACACCGGTCCACACCAGCCTCAAATATGGCGGGTCGTCAGGTTTTGTTTTGATGCGCCGAACAGGTCGGGCGTTGCGCCGAACGGGGTACGGTCAGCCGCCCAGCACCTCCGCGAGGTCGTAGCGCACCGGCTCCTCCAGCTGCGCGTAGGTGCACCCGCCGGGCTCGCGGTCCGGCCGCCAGCGGCGGAAGCGGGCCGTGTGCCGGAAGCGGTCGCCCTGCATGTGGTCGTAGGCCACTTCACAGACCCGCTCCGGGCGCAACGGGAGCCACGAGAGGTCCTTCTTGCCCGTCCACCGACTGGGGCCGCCCGGCAACCGGGACGCGGCCTGGGCCTCCGTGTCGGCCCAGGCCTCCCACGGGTGCCCCTCGGCGGTGGGCATGCGCAGCGGTGCCAGTTCGTCCATCAGCTCCGCACGGCGCTTCATCGGGAAGGCGCCGCAGACCCCGACGTGCTGGAGCCGGCCGGCGGCGTCGTACAGGCCCAGCAGCAGCGAGCCGACCACCGGGCCGCTCTTGTGCAGGCGCAGGCCCGCCACCACGCAGTCGGCGGTCCGCTCGTGCTTGACCTTGACCATGACGCGCTCGCCCGGCCGGTAGGGCAGCTCCGGCGGCTTGGCGACGACCCCGTCCAGGCCCGCCCCCTCGAAGCGCTCGAACCAGCCGCGGGCCGTCTCCAGGTCGTGGGTGACGGGCGCGGTGAACACCGGGTCGCCCGCGTCCCGCAGCGCCTCCTCCAGCGCGGTGCGGCGCTCGCGCTGCACCGTCTCCAGCAGCGCCGCGTCGCCCAGGGCCAGCAGGTCGAACGCGACGAAGCCGGCGGGCGTGACCTCGGCCAGGTGACGCACCCGGGAGGCGGCCGGGTGGATGCGCTCCAGCAGCGCGTCGAAGTCGAGGCGGCCGCCGCGCGCGATCACGATCTCGCCGTCCAGTACGCACCGCTCGGGCAGGCGCTCGGTGAACGCCGTCACCAGCTCGGGGAAGTAGCGGGTCAGCGGGCGGCCCGAGCGGCTGCCGATCTCCACCTCGGCGCCGTCCCGGAAGACGATCGCCCGGAAACCGTCCCACTTGGCCTCGTACTGCATGTCCGGGGGGATCGCGGCGGCGGGCCTGGCCAGCATCGGCGCGACGGGCGGCATCACCGGAAGGTCCATGATCCCGATTGTCCGGCGGGCGGCACGACCCCGCAGAACCTAGCGTGGCCGCATGGCAGAGACGCTGGAACTCACCGTCGGCGAGCGGACGGTACGGCTGTCCAACCCGCACAAGGTCTACTTCCCGGAGCGCGGCTTCACCAAGTACGACGTCGCCCGCTACTACCTGAGCGTCGGCGACGGCGTCCTGCGCGCCCTGCGCGACCGCCCCACGACGCTGGAGCGCTACCCCGACGGCGTCGGCGGCGAGTCGTTCTTCCAGAAACGCGCGCCCAAGAACCTCCCCGAGTGGATCCCGACCGGCCGGATCGCCTTCCCCAGCGGCCGGTACGCGGACGAGATCTGCCCCACCGAGACCGCGGCCGTGCTGTGGGCCGCCAACCTCGGCTGCCTCACCTTCCACCCCTGGCCCGTGCGGCGCGAGGACACCGACCACCCCGACGAGCTCCGCGTCGACCTCGACCCCCAGCCCGGCACCGGGTACGCGGACGCCGTGCGGGCCGCGCTGGAGCTGCGCGACGTCCTCGACGGGCTGGGCCTGGCCGGCTGGCCCAAGACCTCCGGCGGCCGGGGACTGCACGTCTTCGTCCCCATCGCTCCGCGCTGGACCTTCGTCCAGGTGCGGCGCGCGGCCATCGCCGTCGCCCGCGAACTGGAGCGGCGCGGGCCGGACCGCGTCACCACCGCCTGGTGGAAGGAGGAGCGCGGCGCCAAGATCTTCGTGGACTACAACCAGACCGCCCGCGACCGCACCATCGCCAGCGCCTACTCGGTGCGGCCCCGCCCCCGCGCCCCCGTCTCCGCCCCGCTGCGCTGGGACGAGCTGGAGAGCGCCGTCCCCGAGGACTTCGACATCGTCACCATGCCCGCCCGCTTCGCCGAGCTCGGCGACCTGCACGCCGCCATGGACGACCACCGCTGCGCCCTGGACGCCGCGCTGGAGCTGGCGAACCGCGACGAGCGCGAGCACGGGCTGGGCGACCTGCCCTATCCGCCCGAACATCCCAAGATGAAGGGCGAACCGCCGCGCGTCCAGCCGAGCCGGGCCAGGAAGCGGCCGGATGGCGGAGCCTGAGGCTCGGCCGAACGGCGGTGTCTCATGGGTGCGTTCACTCACTTGTCCCCGTTTATGGATGGATGCCCCGTGGAACCTGGGCAATTGCCCTGTTCCACCTCGCACACACACCACGTACAAGGGAGTTCCATGTCCAGGACACTCGTGACCCGCGCCGGCCGGCTGACCGCAGGCGCGCTCGTCGTGGCGGCCCTCGGCGGCTCGCTGTTCGCCGCCCAGGCCCAGGCACAGGCGTCGCCCGACGCCGCGGGCAAGCCCACCGGAACGGTCAACGCCGCCACCGGCGTCAACGAGCGGATGCACCCGAGCACCGACTCCTCGGTGCGCGGCGTCCTCAGACACCGGGTCCAGATCGGGATCCGCTGCAAGGTCCGCGCCCAGGACGTCTCGGGCAACAACCTCTGGTACCAGTTGCGGGACCGCACCACCTGGGTGACGGCGAAGTACATCGAGGGCGCCGCGGACGTGCCGTTCTGCCGCAGCCTCACGCGCAGCGCGGTCGACCAGAGCGTCGAGTCGCGCAACGCGATGGGCTGACCGGCCCGTTCGGCGGCGGGCCCCGTCCGGTTCCCGGGCGGGGCCCGCGTCGCGCGCGGACGGGGGTGCGGGAGGCGTCCCCCGGGAAAGCACAGTACCGGCGTCGAGTGCTGTGGCGGCGCCTACAGTTGCCTCAGGCACTGCACAGACGTGGGATCCGGCACCGGGCACCACGCCAGGGGCGCGAGCACCCGAACCGTCCGGAAGGAAGAACGCGTTGGACCACCTGACCCATGGTTGTGTTCTGTTGCTGGACGGCACCCCGGACCGGCGGCGGGGGCCGCTGCCCAACCCGACCGCCCACGCCGTCGCCGGTGCCCGGCCGCGCGGTTTCCTCGCCGCCCGCACGGCCGACGTGGTGCAGCTGCCCGCGATGGCCGGGCCGCAGAGCGTCCTGGCCCACCTCCAGGACGCCGTGACCGTCCCCGGACCGCTGCTGGTGTGGGTCACCGGGCACCTGATGGTCCCGGCCCGCAGGAGCCGGGAGGTGCACCTGGCCCTGCGCGAGAGCACCCCGTCCACCGTCCGCTACAACGGCCTGCCCTGGGAGTGGCTCACCCGCGTCCTGCGCGAGCACACCGGGCCCACGCTGCTGATGATCGACGCCGAGGCCGACGCCCGGTCCTGGCCCACGGTGGCCGCCGCGGCCCAGGACGGGCGGCTGGCCGCGGACCTGCCGGTGTGCGGCGTCGTCACGCCCGGCCCGGAGAAGCCGTCCGTCACGGCCGGGCCCTACACCCGGGCCTTCCTCACCGCGCTGAGCGTCGGCCACCCCACCGCCGGGCCGGTCCTCGACCCCGCGCTCCTGCACCATCTGGCGCTCGGACAGGCCGTGTTGCCCGAGCGGCTGCTGGCCCTCCAGTACGGGACGGCCGGGCCCGTCCTCGCCAACCCGGCGCACGCCCGGCCGGCTTCGGCCGTTCCCCCGGAGGCCGAGGCCCCTTCGTCCGCCGCCCCGCCCGCGCAGGAGGAGGACGCGCTGCCGCGCATCCTGGCCGCCGCCAACGCCGGGCGGCACAACGAGGCGGCCGCCATGGCCGCCGCCTGGGAGCAGCAGGTGCTGCGCCGGCACGGCCCGCGGAGCGCCGAGGCCGGGCTGTGGATCGAGGTCCGGGCCGACCTCGCGCGGCTGGCCGGCGACCATCCCCGGGCGGCCGAGCTGTGGATGTCCGCCGCGGCCAACCGGCTGGCCCGCAGCGGTCCCTCGGACGGCGAGGCCGTCGCGGCGCTCAAGCGTGCCCACTACTGCTGGCAGCACAGCGGGGAACGGGCGCCCCAACTCGCGCCCGCGCTGCTGGCGTTGTGGGAGCAGGTGCCCGGCAACCCGGACGCCGCGGCGGACGTGCGGGCGCGGCTCGCGGCGGCGGGCTGACGCGTTCGGTCATGACGGTCAGTTGCTACGGTCAGTTGCGGCGGGACGTCCACCAGCGGGCCTTGTACATCGCGCCGTGCAACAGGCGCCTGGTGCCGTCGGGTTGGTAGAGGGTCAGGACCGAGGTGCACCACGCGCACGCGTGGCCCGCTTCGGGGCGGGCCACCAGGATCTGGCCCGTGGCCGGGTCGTCCCCGATGCTCTTGACGCCCGGGGCGCTGATCCGGGAGCGCAGCGGGTAGTCGACGAAGCCGTGGCGGGCCGTCGCGTACTGGTAGACCGCCGAGCCCGTGGTCACCCACAGCCGGCCCGCCCGGCCGAGCACGGGGGCCAGGTCGTGGCCGTTGCGGGTCGGCAGGGCGGTGCGGTGGACGACCGTCAGGCCGGGATCGTCGGACGGACCGCCGACGCGCAGGGCGACCAGGTCGCGGCTGCCCAGGGCCCACAGGAGCCGGGTGCCCGGGTCCCAGTGCACGCCGTGCGCGCCGGGCAGGGGCACCTCCGTGTACCAGGTGGCGCGCTTGCCGGTCGAGGCGGCGTACAGGCGCATGTAGCCGCCGGTGCTCGCGGCCACCGCGACGTTGCCGTCCGGCAGGAGCTCGATGCTGTGGGCGTTGCCCGTGCCGGTGCGGGCCGCCCAGTAGACCTCGCGGCCGGGGTACCCGACCACGGCGGCCAGGCCGCCGGAGGCGGTCGCCAGCAGGTAGCGGCGTCCGTCGAGGGTGCGGAGCTTGGCCTCGCTCGGGTTCTTCCAGGACGAGGCCGGGTCGAGGTCGGCCAGTTCCTCAAGGCCGTCCGCGGTCCAGGACCAGAGGACGCCGCTCGCGGGTGCGCGGTCGTCGGTGTCCCAGGTGCGCTGGGTGGTGTTGAGGACGTGGACGGAGCGGGTGGCCTGGTCGGTGGTGACGATGGGGGTGCGTTGGGCCGCGCGGCGGTTGTGGGAGTTGTGGGGGTTGTTCGCGTTCGCCGTTCCGCCGGTGATCGTCAGGGTGAGCGCCGCGGTGAGGGTGACCGCGAGGGCGGTGGGAAGGAGGCGGGGCACGGCGTCAGGATGGGGCGGGGGTGGGTGGGGTGAGGGGTGCGACGCGCTTGGTTGGGGCGAATGGGGGAGGTTGTCCTCAGGCGCCGGACGGGTTGGGTGCCCCCTCTGGGGGAGGGGCCGGGGAGATTCCCCTAGACGCCGATCCGGCGGTCCTGCGGCCCTATCCGTACGTCGTTGACGCTCGCGTACCGCCGCCGCATCAGCCCCTCATCGTCGAACTCCCAGTTCTCGTTCCCGTGGCTCCGGTACCACTGGCCTCCCTCGTCGTGCCACTCGTACTCGAAACGGACGGCGATGCGGTTGCCGGTGTACGCCCAGAGTTCCTTGCGCAGCCGGTAGTCCAGCTCGCGGCTCCACTTCTCGCGCAGGAACGCGATGATCTCGGCCCGGCCGGTGAGGAAGACGTCGCGGTTGCGCCACTGGGAGTCCTCGGAGTAGCCGAGCGCGACCCGTTCCGGATCGCGGCTGTTCCAGGCGTCCTCGGCGGCGCGGACCTTCGCCAGGGCGGTCTCGGAGGTGAACATGGGGGCTCCTTCCGGCAGTCCGACAGGGAGAACGTACGTTCTCCGTGGCGTGCGGTAGCGTATGAGAACGATGGTTCTCGCGCAAGGAGAGAGCACGATGGAGACAGCGGAGACGGTGGAGGTCCGCGTCCTGGACGCGGCCGAGCGGCTCTTCTACGGCCGGGGCCTCCAGGCCGTCGGCATGGACACGATCCGGGCCG
Source organism: Streptomyces sp. AV19 (assembly GCF_015999245.1). Classification (GTDB taxonomy): domain Bacteria; phylum Actinomycetota; class Actinomycetes; order Streptomycetales; family Streptomycetaceae; genus Streptomyces. The sequence continues at coordinate 298,867 of NZ_JAEAMR010000006.1, forward strand.
CCTCGGGGGTGTCCCTCAAGCGGCTCTACCAGGTCTTCTCGTCGAAGGACTCCCTCGTGGAGGCCTATCTGCGCCGCCGCGACCGGCGCTGGCGCGCCGCGCTGGAGCGGTTCGCCGGGCAGCGCCCGGCCGGCCGCGAGCGGATCCTCGCCGTCTTCGACTGGCTCCACCAGTGGTTCCAGGAGCCGGACTTCAGGGGCTGCGCCTTCGTCAACTCCTACGGCGAGCTGGGCGCCGCCCACCCCGGCGTGGCCGACGCGGCCCGGGCCCACAAGGACGCCTTCCGGGGCTACCTGGCCATGCTGGTCGCCGCTGCGGGCGCCGAGGAGGCGCTGACGGACCAGCTCGTCCTGCTCGCCGAGGGGGCGATCACCACGGCGGCGATCTCCGGCAGCCCGGAGCCCGCGCTCCACGCGAGGGAGGCGGCGCGGGCCCTGCTGGGCGGCGTCGGCTGAGTGCGCGCAGCGCCTCGCCCGGTGCCGCCCCCCTCGGTGATCACGTCCGCCGGGCAGGCCGCGTAACCGGGCACGAGCCCCTGGGTGCCGTACGGGCGTTGGCCGCCCTGCTCCAGCAGATGAATCTCCTCAGCCTCAGCCGCTTCGCCGCCGTGTTCCGGGGCCGGGTGGCCTCAAGTCCCCGGGGGACGCTGTGGGTTCGACGGGTGTTCGCCGGTGCGTTCGCCGCGCTCGGTGTGGGGTTGGCGCTGTTCCGACGGGGTGTGCGGGGGCTGCTGCGACGGAGGACGCGGCGCCTGGTAGGTGGGCGCGTGCGTGGTCACCGGCGGGCGCGAGACGGCCGGCGGGCGGGTGGCCCGGGTGGGCTCGGGAGGCGCGGTGTCCACCGGGCGGCGGGAGGCGGTCGGGGCGGGCGCCGGCCGCGTCGGCTCGGGGACGGTCGTGCCGGGGCGGACGGTCCGGCTGCCCGAGGACGGGGCGTGCCCGGTCGGGGCGCCTCCCGTCGGGGGGCGGGGGCTCGGGGTGTGCCGGCCCGTGGTCGGCGAGGGGGACCGCGAGCCGGTCGGCGCGGGCCGGGACGAGCCGGCGGACGTGGGCGAACTGCTCTTGGGTGACGAGGAGGTGGGGGTCGGGGACGGGCCGCTGGGCACGGGCTTCGTCGGCGTGGGCCGGGGTGACGACGTGCCCGGCGAAGAAGCGCCCGGAGTGGGCGACTTGGCCGACGGCGTCGGCATCGGCACCGGCTTGGAGTCCCGCTTCCCGTCGTCGCCTACCTCGCGCTCGAACGCCTTGCCCCGCTCCTGGACGTCCGCCAGCGGAATGCGCTTCATGGGCCCCTGCGACTCCGGCCGCGGCTGGACGACGGTGACCACCGCCGCCGCGAACCCCTCCCAGCGCGTCCCCTCGTACCGCGCCTGCTCCGCGTTGACCTCGGAATCCGGCTGCCGCAGCGGGTTGCCGCAGTTGCACTTGACCGCGGGCTTCCCGTACGCGTCCACGAGCACCGCCACGCCCGCCTGGAGGACGGAGTGGTACGAGCGCGTCCTGCCCCCGCCCACGTAGTTGTGGTTGGTGACGAGGGTGTCGTGCAGCAGGACCACCGCCGTCAGACCGGTGACGTGCCGCTGGATGTCCTGCCCGGCGATGCCCCGGGCCGCCGCCCACGCCGTGGCCTTCGCGGCGTCGGACGCCAGTTCCTTGAGCAACTGGGCCTTGTCGCACCGGGTGACCTGCCGCGTGCCGCCGAACGCGCCGGGCGCGCCGGCGTCCGTGCGCCCGCCGCCGCCCGCCGAACTGAGGCCGCGCACATCGGAGTCGGGCGCCTTGAGGAACGGGGCCTCCCCGGGGTTCCCGACGGCCTCCAGTTTGACGGTCCTGACCCCGTTCCCGCTCCCGGTCCCCTCCCCGGAACCGTCCGAGGACGACGAACAGGCGGTGAGTCCCGCGGCGGCCAGCGCGGGGACGGTCAGCCAGACGACGGCCCGGCGCCGCCGCCACGCGGCGTCGGGTGGAACGGGTTTCGATCGCATGCGCACCCCCGGATTCCGGAATCGCTCCACGCGCCCGAACGGGCGCCTGGGCAAAGGAAGATGGAAAGGAAAGGCCGGTACGGACGTCAGTACGGACTGCAGGTGGCCACCCAGCCGCCCGGGCAGGCCGCCGTGGCCCCGGGCGTCTTCTCGGGGCGGCCGGTCGGCGTGGGCGAGGGCCCGGCGGTCGTCGGGGCGGGCGAGGGGCTGTCGGGCGAGGGGCTGGCGGGGGCGGTGGTGCCGGGCGCGGGGGAGGCGGACCGGGTGGAGCCGCCGCCGGAGGGGCCCGACCCCGGGCTCCCGCCGTCGCCGGAGGCCAGCGCGGCGGCGATCCCGCCGCCCGCGATCAGCAGCGCCAGCACCGGGGCGACGATCCGCCGGACGGGCCGGCGGCCGGTCACGGGGGGTGTTCCGAGGGGCGGCGTTCCCACGGGGGGCGTGGCGATGCCCGCCGCGTACAGGGCGGCCGGGGAGTCCGGGGCGGGCGGGGAGTGGGGCGCCGGTCCGTACCCGGGAGCCGTGGGAGATGGTCCGGCGGGGGATGCCAGAGGCACCCCGGAGACCGGAGTCCCGTACGCCACCGCGCCGTTGGCGGCCGTACCGCGCGCCGTCGTGCTGTTGGCCGCGGGCCCGGACGCGGGGACCGGCGGCGGGACGTACGTCGGGGCGCGGGACGCGCCCGGCACCGGAGCGGGGCCCACGTCCGGAGTGGTCGGGACGTACCCGCCCGGCGGCCGGGACGGGCCCGTCCCCTCCGGCCCGCGCCCCGTGGCCACCGCGTCGAGCAGGCGCTGCGCCTCCGCCGAACCCATGCGCGTGTCCGGGTCCTTGAGGAGCAGCCCCTCCAGCAGCGGAGCGAGCGGGCCGGCCCGGCGCGGCGGGGGCGGCGGGTCGTGCACGACGGCCTGGAGCGTGCCGAGCGCCGACGTCCGGTGGAACGGGGACACGCCCTCGACGGCCGCGTAGACGGTGGCCCCCAGGGACCACAGGTCCGAGGGCGTTCCCGGGCGCTGCCCCAGGGCCCGCTCGGGCGCCAGATAGTCGGGCGAGCCGATCACGTCCCCGGTGCGGGTGAGAGTGCCGGTGCCCTCCACGAGGGCGATGCCGAAGTCGGTGAGGACGACCCGGCCCTCGTCCTCCAGCAGCACGTTGCCGGGCTTGACGTCGCGGTGCAGGACGCCGGCCGCGTGCGCCGCGCGCAGCGCCCCGAGCACCGCGGCCCCGACGCGGGCCGCCTCCCGGGGGTCCAGGGTCCCCTCGCGGTCCAGGACGTCGGCGAGGGAACGCCCGCGCACCAGCTCCATGACGATCCAGGGGCGGCCCTCCTGCTCCACCACGTCGTGCACGGTGATCACGCAGGGGTGGGCGATCCGCGCGGCGGCCCGGGCCTCCTGGACCAGCCGCGCGTAGAGCACCCGGACGTCGGCCTCGCGCACGTGCTGCGGGGCCCGCACTTCCTTGACCGCCACCTCGCGGCCGAGCACCTCGTCGAAGGCGCGCCAGACCACGCCCATGCCGCCGCTGCCCAGCCTGGCCACCAGCCGGTACCGCCCGGCCAGCAGCGTGACCCGTCCGCCCCCGCCGTCCGTGTCCACCGCCGTACGTCCCCCGTCCCGCGCGAGGGCCCCGGGTGGCCCCGGAGCCCTCGCGCAATCTGGCCACACCGGCTGGGACGTGACGGCCGGCGAAGCCGTTCCCGCATCCGCGCGCGTGGATGCGGACGGTACGGCTCAGTGGCCGGCGGCCAGCTCCTTGTCGAGCCAGCGCAGCACCTCGGGGTACTCCTCGCGCCACGTCTGGAAGTTGTGGCCACCCTCGTCACGCACGAGCTTGTCCACCTTGGTCGGCGCCTTCGCCTTCTGCGCGAAGTGCATCGCCTGCTTGTAGTACTTCTCCTCGCCCTTCTTGCTGATGCCGACCAGGAGGGAGACCGGCGGCGGGGGCATGTGGGCGAGGCGCCAGGTGAGGTCCGCCTCGTTCTTGATCTGCTTGTTGCCGGCGTACAGGTCGCCGGTGGAGCCGTCCTGGCGCGCGAAGAAGTCGGCGGACAGGCCGGCGGCCGCGCCGTAGCGGGCCGGGTTGGTCATGGCCATCTTCAGCGCGCAGTAGCCGCCGGTGGAATTGCCCACCGCGCCCCAGGCGCCCTTGGAGTTGTCGGCGCGGTAGACGTCGTTGACGGCGATGGGCAGGTCCTGGTTGAAGAACGTCAGCGCCTGCGGGCCGCCGGGCACGTCGGTGCAGTTGGTGTCGCGGTTCGCCACGACCGAGGGGCGGACCATGAGGACGATCGTCGGCCGCATCTGCTTCTTCACGATCGCGGCGGAGGCGGCCTGGGGGACCTTGATCTGGGTGATCAGGTTCTTGGAGAGGCCGGGCTGGCCGGTGACGGCCACGATCACCGGGAAGCGCTCCTTCGCGTGCTCCTTCTGGAAGTACTGCGGCGGCAGGTACGCGTAGCCGTCCATCGAGAAGCCGGAGACCGGGCCGCGGATCTCGATCCGGTCCACCCGGCCGGCCTTCTCCTTGGCGCCGAGGCCGACGGACTCCTGGCCCTTGACCACCAGGGCCGGGGGACGCTTGCCGCCCTCGGTGCGCTGCAGCTCCTGGTGGCTGGAGTTGCGGCCGAACAGCTCGTTCCAGGTCGAGTAGAAGCCGAACTCGTTGTTGGCCACGACGAGGAGGACGGCGAGGAGGCTCACCTGGGAGACGAGCAGGAGGCCGAGGCGGGAGGCGACGGCGAGGACGCCCTTGCGGGCGACACGTGGCCACAACCACAGCACCAGGGCGCATATCGCTATCGCGATGCACACCAGCAACAGCACGAGGTTTTGGGACGTGAGGCCCACAGTGGTAACTCCTCTTCGGGGGGTGTTCTCCCGTGAGAGAGGGGTGAGAACCGGGGCTGGTTCCGCGTTTGAGCTGTGATTTCATGCTATCTCCGGGGCCCCGCCTTGCTTGCGGAGGCCGCTGCCGCTCCCGGGCTCCTGGATCCCCCTCTTTCCGTGACCGCGTCGACGCCCAGCGTGACATGACGGTCGCGGCCGCTTTCCCCCGCATGACTCCGGTTGCGGTATTCCCGCAGCGAATTGCGGGCATCCCGCAAGGGAATTCGGGATCTCCGCAGGCGGTGCGGAAATGCCGCAAAAATAGTCCGTACCAAAGGTGGCTGCCGGGCTCAACTCCCTTTGCTGTACGGCGAGTTCGATGGCCGGGGGATCCGTGCCGGATTCCCCGCCGAAATTGTTTCCCTTTCCGGGGTTGTCGTTCCGAATCTTTGTGCAAGGATTCCTGCTGCCCGGCTCGAAAAGGCCGGACGACGAAGGGAGTCCTGTTGAAATCACTGACGCTCAGATCCGCCGCCGGGGTGGTCGCCTCCATAGCGGTGTCGGCCGCGCTGGTGCCCGCGTCCGCCGCGGGGGCGGCGGCGCGTCCCGGGGGCGTGGACAAGGTGGGCGTGGACAAGGTGACGGCCGATTCCTTCGGCCGCATCGCGGGTGCCGTGCTCACCGACCGCACGGCGGCGATCGTCGACGGCAAGGTGAAGCACGTCACGCCGCCGTCGGCGAAGAAGGTGCACCTCTCGTCCGGCATGGCGCGTTCCGAGAAGTCCGTCGTGACCTCGCTGCAGCAGCGCAAGAAGAAGCTCAAGATCCTGGGCGAGGCGTACTCCGCCGGCGACACCCGGGTCGCGGCGGAGCGGCCCCGGGTCAGCGGCGGACGGGCCACGATGCGGGTGACCGAGACCACCGAGCTGACCTACCGGAAGATCCGCGGGGACGAGCCGGGGACCACCGGCTTCCAGGCCCACCACGAGCTGGCCTTCACGGCCGTCCGCGGCGGGGGCTGGGAGCTGACGGGCCTCAAGGCCCTGGACGAGATGCCGCAGATCAACGCCCCCGCACCGGCCGCGCCCGAGGCGCCGGCGAAGGCGGGCGCGGGGGACATGCCGAACGCCCCCGAGGCCGGCGTCTGGCCGTTCGCCAAGCGGGTGCCGAAGGACACGAAGACCGGCTACGACTACAAGGCGATGGCCGCGTACGCCGAGAAGTACTGGAAGAACTACAACCCGGCCTATCGGAAGTACCCGCTGGGGAACGGCGGGGACTGCACGAATTTCGTCAGCCAGGCGCTGAAGGCCGGCGGCTGGAAGCACGCGCCCGGCAAGGCCGGTGACTACACGAAGTGGTGGTACGGCTCCGACACCCAGTCGGATTCGTGGACCGGCGTCAACGAGTGGTCCTGGTTCGCGCAGAACTCGAAGCGGGTGAAGCCGCTGAAGAACGTCTACCAGATGGAGGTCGGCGACGTTCTCCAGGCGGACTTCGACCGCGACGGGTCCAAGGACCACACCATGCTGGTGACCTACCGGGACAGCCTCGGCATTCCCTATCTGACGTACCACTCCTTCGACACCTACCGGCGGTCGATGCTGAGCCTCTCGGTGATGCTGCCGTTCACCAAGTGGTACGCCTACCGCACCTGATGCCCGGCGCCGGGTGACCGTGCCCGGTTCCGTCGTGTCGCGCGGGGCGACGATCGGCGCTCCGCGCGGCTGCCAGGAAGCCCGATTCGCTGGGGAATGGACATTGTTCAAAAGGACCGTGCGCGGCGCGATGGTTCCGGTGGCCGGGACGGCTCTCGCACTCGGGCTGCTGTCGGCCTGCGGCTCCGGGGAGAGCGGCGTCGGGAAAATGGCCGCGGCCTCTCCCTCTCCCTCCGCCCGTCCCTCCGCTTCGTCATCCGCTTCCCCGGCGCCGACTCCGTCCGCGTCGAGGACGAAGAAGCCGGAGAAGAAGCCGGAGGAGAAATGGGACGGAAAGGTACGGGTGCTGGGCGACGGTTCGACGTCCTTCACCGGTCCGCAGCCGCACCAGCCGAAGCCGGAGAAGCTGAAACCGGGCGAGAAGCCGCCGCAGTTCGTGGTGTTCTCCTGGGACGGCGCGCTCCAGGGCGACGACGAGCAGTTCTCGCACTTCCGCGAAGTGGCCAGGGAGAACGGCGCGCAGATGACGTTCTTCCTCACCGGCACCTATCTGCTGCCCAGGTCCGAGGCGTCGAAGTACCGCCCGCCGCGGCACAAGCGCGGCGAGATGGCGATCTCCTACGCGACGGACCAGCACATCAGGGACACCCTGGAACAGCTCCGGGGCGCCTGGCTGGAGGGCAATGAGATAGGCACGCACTTCAACGGGCACTTCTGCGGCGCCAAGGGCGGCGGCGACTGGAGCCCGGCGGAGTGGAAGAGCGAGATCGAGCAGTCCTACTCCTTCGTCGAGAACTGGAGGACCAACACCGGTTTCAAGGACCTGCCCCCGCTGCCCTTCGACTACCGGAAGGAACTCGCCGGCGGGCGCGCCCCCTGCCTGGAGGGCCAGAAGAACCTGCTGAAGGCCGCCAAGTCGTTCGGCTGGCGCTACGACGCCAGCTCCCCGGGCGACTTCCAGATCTGGCCGTCCCGGACCGACGGCATCTGGAACTTCCCGCTGCAGCTCGTTCCCTACCCCAAGAGCGAGAAGCAGGTCCTGTCCATGGACTTCAACTTCCTCTACAGCAGGTCCTGTCCATGGACTTCAACTTCCTCTACAACCAGTCCGGCGACAACACCCAAGGCGATCCGGCGCAATACGAGCAGTGGCGCAAGCTGACCCGTGACAGCTATCTCAACGGCTTCGAGCGCGTCTACCACGGGAGCCGCGCGCCGCTGTTCATCGGCAACCACTTCGAGGACTGGAACGGCGGCATCTACATGAAGGCCGTCGAGGACGTCGTGAAGTCGGTGTGCAAACGCGACGGCGTGCGCTGCGTGACGTTCAAACAGCTCGCCGACTGGCTGGACGTCCAGGATCCCGGCGTGCTCGCGAAGCTGCGCGAGCTGGATCCGGCGCAGTCCCCGGACTGGAAGACCTTGATCAAGTAACCCTCCGCCGCAGTCTTTTCCCCATCGCAGTCCTTTCCCCCCCACCTGTGAGGTTCTGCCATGCCCGCACGCAGAAGAACGTTCCGCCTTCTCGCCGGCGCTGTCTCGGCGCTCGCGCTGACCCTGTCGCTCGGCACCGCCTCCGCCTCGGCCGCCCCCGCGGCCGGGGAGAAGGCCGCGACCTCCGTCACCAGCGGCTGGAACAACTGGTCCTGCAAGCCGTCCGCGGCCCACCCCCGTCCCGTCGTCCTCCTCCACGGCACCCTGGGGAACTCCTGGGACAACTGGCTCTTCCTCGCGCCCTACCTGGTCAAGCGGGGCTACTGCGTCTTCTCCATGGACTACGGCCAGCTGCCCGGAGTGCCGCTCTTCAACGGCCTGGGGCCGATCGAGAAGTCGGCCGGTCAGCTGTCCGCCTTCGTGGGCAAGGTCCGGCAGTCGACCGGTGCCGGGAAGGTGGACCTGGTCGGGCACTCCCAGGGCGGCGGCGCCCTGCCGCGCTACTACCTCCAGTTCCTGGGCGGCGCGGACAAGGTCGGCCGGCTCGTGGGGATGGCCCCTTCCCACCACGGCACGACCGCCTCGGGTTTCGACCGGCTCGTCGACGCCGTCCCCGGCGCGCGCAAGGCGATAGGCAAGCTGGCCCCCGCCGCCGAGGAGCAGCTGGCGGGCTCGGAGTTCCTGAAGAAGCTCAACGCGAACGGCGACACCGTGCCCGGCGTCGCGTACACGGCCATCGTGACCAAGTACGACGAGGTCGTCACGCCCTACAAGTCCCAGTTCTTCTCGGGGCCGAACACGCGCAACGTGGTGCTCCAGGACCTGTGCAAGTGGGACGTCTCCGAGCACGCCGCGATCGGCACGATCGACCGCATCGCCTTCCACGAGGTGGCCAACGCGCTCGACCCGGAGCACGCGACGCCCACCACGTGCGCGTCGGCCCTCAGCTGACCGCCTGCCGACGGCAGTTCCCCCACTCTCCCCCCCCCCCACACACCTAACAGTGAGGTACGTCTCCATGCCCCCGCGCAAGAGAACGCTCCGCGTCCTCGCCGGTGCCGCTTCGGCGCTCGCCCTGGCCGTGACGGCCGGAGCCACGTCCGCGTCCGCCGCCCCGGCCGACGCCAAGGCGCCCGGGACCGCCAAGTCCGTCACCAGCGGCTGGAACAACTGGTCCTGCAAGCCGTCCAAGGCCCACCCCAACCCCGTCGTCCTCCTCCACGGGACCTGGGCCAACCAGCTGGACACCTGGTTCCTCACGGCTCCCTCCCTGGCCGGGAAGGGCTACTGCGTCTTCTCCCTCGACTACGGCAAGCTGCCCTACATGCCGGGGCTCAACGGCCAGGGGCCGCTGGTCAAGTCGGCCGGGGAGGTGTCCGCCTTCGTGGACAAGGTCCTCAAGTCCACGGGCACGAAGAAGGTGGACATCGTCGGACACTCCCAGGGCGGAGGCCCGCTGCCGCGCTACTACCTGGAGTTCATGGGCGGTGCCTCCAAGGTCGACAAGCTCATCGGCATAGCCCCGGACAACCACGGAGCGACCGCCTCGGGACTGGGCACCCTCGCGCGCAAGGTCCCGGGCGTGAGCAAGGCGCTCTCCCTCACCCTCCCCGGCCTGGAGGACCAGATCGTCGGCTCCGCGTTCATGAACAAGCTGAACTCCCGGCCCGACACCGTGCCCGGCGTGAAGTACACGGTCATCTCGACCAAGTACGACGAGATCGCCACCCCCTGGAAGTCCCAGCAGCTCAAGGGCCCGAACGTCCGCAACGTGGTGGTCCAGGACCTGTGCAAGTGGGACGTCTCGGAGCACATCGCGCTCGGTCTGGTCGACCGGATCGCCTTCCACGAGGTGGCCAACGCGCTCGACCCCGCGCACGCGACTCCCACCACCTGCGCCTCCGCGCTCGGCTGACACCCCCGTACCGGCCCGGCCGCTTCTCCACAGCGGCCGGGCCTCCACGCTCCCTACTGCCGGACCGTCCAATGATCATTCGCCCCCGCCCGAACGAACTTCAGCCCCGGACACAGGAAGTCCCGCCCGTCGGGGCGCGTGTCCGTCCACGGCGCCTCCGCCGGCCCGGCCGGCCGCCACGTGCCGCCCTCGCGCAGCTGTATCGCCGAGCTGTCGAAGACCGTCCTCCGCGCCTCGGTGCAGTACCGGCCCACGCCCGTCCCCGGGTTGACGCTCGCGTAGATCTCGGACATGTCCCACCCGTGGGAGAGGCCGCGTCGTCGGCGGGGGCAGCAGCGCTGCGATCAGAAGAGACCGGTATCTGTTCACGAATGCGTGCACGTGTCTGCTCGTGTGCCCCCTGCCGGACCGAATGGTCCAAGGGTCCGGTGGTCCCCGGCGCCCCGGGGGATGCTCGCCGCTCATCGAACATCTCCGGCAAATCCGACGGCCTGCATCAGGCCGATCTCGGGACGATCTCCGCGCCGCCACCGATGCGATCAAATGTACGAAAGACTGGTGTCCGGATTCGGGGGCTCCGGGTGTCGGCCCAGGTCATCCGATCCGTCGCCGACGGTTGTCGAACTTTCGTTCCCTGCCGGGACGTTGGGTCCGCTGCGGCGGATTCCGGCCAGGGACACGTAAACGCCGGCGTCCTCCTGGGCCGTGCGACGCACGGGGCGTTCAACCATGCCGCACTATATGGGCTGGGCGATCGGGAGGCGGCTGTGCCTCCCGGTGCCACCACGTTCCCGCGCCCGGAGACCGGGCCCCGCGGAGGACGAGTGCGGCCGGAGCGGGGAATCCGGCCGAGTGCGACCGCACAGCCGGGGGTTGATCCACCGTGCGCGCCGGGGTCCGGCCACCCCGCGCGACAGATTCCGAACGGACGGCGCAGCGCTGCGCGTTGCCGTCCCAGCAGGGGGGAGTAGCACCATGGTGCGTACCACACGTCTGCTCGCGGCCTGGGCCGCCGCGGGCCTGCTCGCATTGACGCTGCCGACGACAGGGGCCAGGGCCGACGACCCGGTGCCCAGAGTCGACCTGCGAGTCCTGGTCGTCGATGACGGCGGGCCTGCCACCGAGGCGATCGGCGCCGAACTCACCGCCGCCGGAACGCCGTACACCACCGTCCGCCTCGCCGACTCCGGCCGCCGGCGTATCGACGCGGCCTTCCTCAGCGACACCGTGGACGGCCGGCCGCGCGCCAAGTTCCAGGGCGTCGTGCTGCCCAACGACAACCCCTTCGGCGAGGGTTCGCCGGAGATGGCGGCCCTGGCCGCGTACGAGAAGCGCTTCGGCATCCGGCAGGTGGACGCCTACACCTACGCGCGCCCGGCCGTCGGCCTCAAGGCCGCCAAGGAGGACGGCTGGAGCGGCGTCCTCGACGGGAAGACCGCCGAGGTGACCGCCGCCGGCGCCACCGGGCCGTTCGGCTACCTGAAGAAGAACGTGCCCTTCGAGGACAACGACCCCACCGTCAACGAGAGTTACGGCTACCTCTCCGCCCCGCTCGACCGGCAGGACGACGGCGCCACCTTCACCCCGTACCTCGACGCGCCCGTCCCGGGCGGCTCCGGACGCGGCTCCCTGATCGGCGAGTACGCCCACGACGGCCGCAGCGAACTGGTCGTCACCTTCGTCGCCAACCAGTACCAGACCCAGTTCCGGCTGGTCTCGCGCGGCATCGTCGAGTGGCTGACCCAGGGCGTCCACCTGGGCGCCTCCCGCGACTACTTCGGCGTCCACGTCGACGACCTCTTCGCCTCCGACGACCGCTGGGACAGCAAGCGCAAGTGCACCCCCGGCGACGTCGACTGCCCCGGCAACCCGTCGCCCGAGGCGCCGCCGATCCGCATGACGGCGGCCGACGCCCAGTACGCCAAGGACTGGTCGAAGAGCCACAACCTGCCGATCGACTTCGCCTACAACGGCGTCGGCAGCGAGGAGTACCGGGCCGCCCACGGCGGCGCCCGCGATCCGCTGCTCGACAAGTTCGTCGCCGACCAGCAGTCCTTCCGCTGGATCAACCACACCTACACGCACGCCTTCCTGGGCTGCGAGCAGAACACCTCCAGCGTTCCGTGGAAGTGCGCCACCGACCTCTTCGGCCGCACCCGCTGGGTGAGCGGAGCGAAGATCACCGACGAGATCGGCCGGAACCTCGGGTGGGCCGCCGCGCAGAACCTGAAGGTCGAGCCGGACGAGCTCGTCACCGGTGAGCACTCCGGACTGCGCACGCTGCCCCAGCAGCCGGACGACAACCCCGAGCTCGGCCCGTCGCTCACCCGCACCGGCGTCAAGTGGATCGCCAGCGACACCTCCCGCGAGCCCCAGCAGCGCAAGGTCGGCCCCGCCCTGACGGTCTCCCGCTTCCCGATGAACGTCTACTACAACGTCGGCAAGGCCACCGAGCAGACCGACGAATACAACTGGCTCTACACCAAGAAGGCCGACGGCGGCAGCGGCATCTGCGAGAACTCCAAGGTCACCACCTGCCTCAAGGCCCCGCTCGATGTGAACACCGGCTTCAACTCCTACATCGCGCCGCTGGAATCCCGGATCGCCCTGGGCCACGTGCTGTCCAACGACCCGCGCCCGCACTTCATGCACCAGTCCAACCTCGCCGAGGAGCGCATCGGCTACACCGTCCTGGAGAAGGTCCTCGCCGACCACGGCGCCCTCTTCGCCGACAACACGCCGCTGGTCAACCTGCGCATGCGGGACGTCGGCGCCGAACTCGCCAAGCGCTCCGCCTGGAACGCCGCCGTCACCGCCGGCAAGGTCACCGCGTACCGCGTCGGCACCGCCGTCACCGTCACCGCGCCCGCCGGGACCGACGCCCCCCTGACGCTGCCCACCGGCACGACCCAGGTCAAGAACGGCACGTCCGAGGCGTTCGGCGGCGCCTACGCCGGCCGGCGCTCCGGCTGGGCCCTGCCCGCCGCCGGGGAGGGCAGCACCGTCTTCGCCCTGCCCTCCGGTGCCGCCCCCGCCGCCCCGCACGCCAAGGGCGCGGCCGCCCGCGTCCAGGCCTCCGCACCCGCCCTGCCCGTGCCCCACGGCGCCGGCCACCGCGTCCCGCCGGGCGCCGCGAAGACCGCCGAGCGCTGACCGCCCGCAAGCTCCGTGCGTACCACCCATCACACCGTCTCCCGCGAAGAAACCGAGTCTCCATGCACGGACCCCTTGCCGCACCCGCGGCGGACGCCCCCTCGGTGACGCTGCTCACCGAGGGGACCTACCCCCACAGTCACGGCGGGGTGAGCGTCTGGTGCGACCAACTGGTGCAGGGCATGCCCGACATCACCTTCCGGATCATCGCCGTCACCGGCACCGGCCGGGAGGACCTCGCCTGGCAACTCCCGTCTCACGTCGAGGGCGTGGACACCCTTCCGCTGTGGGGTCCCGCCCCGGACGGCCGCGCACCCCGCGGCCGCCGCCTGCGCGCCTTCCTGACCTGCTACGAGCAGTTCCTGCTCGCCCTGCTCGACCCGCGCCACGAGCACGACTTCGCCCGCACCTTCTACCGCCTCGCCGACCACGCCGCCGAGGGCACCCTGATCCCCGCCCTGCGCGGCGAGGCCGCCGTCCGCACCCTGGCCCGGCTGTGGAAGCGGCCCGGTCTCGCCACCGCCGCCGCCCGGCCCACCCTGCGCGACGCCCTGACCGCCACCGACCTGCTGGAGCACGCCCTGCGCCCGCTCGCCGCGAACGCCCCCGCCGAGGGCATCACCCACGCGGTGAGCGGGGGCCTGGCCGCCGTCCCGGGACTGCTCGCCCACCATCGGTACGGCACGCCGCTGCTGCTCACCGAGCACGGCATCTACCTGCGCGAGCGCTACCTGGGCTTCCGCACCGAGCCCTACCGCTGGCCCGTCAAGGCCCTGATGCTCGGGCTCTTCCGGCTGCTCGCCGAGGAGACCTACCGGGTCGCCGCCCTCGTCACCCCCGGCAACCGCTACAACCGGCGCTGGGAGGAGCACGGCGGCACCCCGTCCGACCGCATCCGCACCGTCTACAACGGCGTCGACCCGGCCGCGTTCCCGCCCGCCGGGCCCGAGCCCGAGGTGCCCACCCTCAGCTGGGCCGGGCGCGTCGACCCCATCAAGGGGCTCGACACCCTCATCCGCGCCTTCGCCCTGGTCCGCGAGGAGATACCCCACGCACGCCTGCGGCTCTTCGGCGGCACCCCGCGCGGCGGCGAGGGCTACCGGACCGCCTGCGAGAACCTGGCCGCCGAACTGGGCGCGGCCGACGCCGTCACCTTCGAGGGACGCGTCGAGGACATCCGCGACGCCTACGCCGCCGGCAACGTGGTGATGCTCTCCAGCATCAGCGAGGGCTTCCCCTTCACCCTCATCGAGGCCATGTCCTGCGGCCGCGCCACCGTCTCCACCGACGTCGGCGGCGTCCGGGAGGCCGTCGGCGACACCGGGCTCGTCGTACCGCCGCGCGACCCGCGGAGCATGGCCGACGCCGCCCTGAAACTGCTCACCGATCCCCAACTCCGGGCGGACATGGGGGAGAAGGCCCGGCTGCGGGTCATCGAACAGTTCACCCTGCGGCAGACCATCAGCGCCTTCCGGGAGATCTACCACGACCTGGCCGGCACCCGGCAGGCCGCCGCCGGAACCGTATCCGTGCGGGAGACGCCCGCCATGGCCCTGGCCGCCGGCGGTGCCGGATGAGCGGCCCGCTGCGGCTCGTGCCGCCCGACCCCGGAACCGTCCACGAGCTGTCCCCCGTAGCGCCGCACCACGGTGCGGCCCTGGACGACCTCGCCCGCGACCTCGCCGATGTCTGCGCCGCGGCCGTCCACCCCGACGAGATCGCCGCCGTCCTGGAGGCCGACGGCCTCACCAGCGAGCAGATATCGGGGCGTTACGGACTTCGCGACGCCTTCGAGCTCGCCGCCGAGCTCTACGCCCGCGTCCCGCGCGGCCACCCCGAACCACCGCCCGCCCCCGACCCCTGGCAGGTCAAACCCGGCCTGGTGCTGCTGCGTTCGCTGGTCTTCACCCTGCCCGGCCTCGGCTACGCCCTGGGCGCGCCCCTGATGTCCGGCGGCCGCGGCCCCGGCGGGCTGCCCCAGGGCACCGCCGCCCTGGTCGCCGCCGCGCTGACCGCCTGGGCCTGGAACCAGGGCCTCGCCCACCGGGCCTATCTGCGCCTCGCGTCCGGCGGACGGGCCGCCGCCGGGCGCTGCCTGCGGACGGGCGCCCCGCTGGGCGGACTGCTGGCCACCGCCGCGGCGCTCGCCTCCGGCGGGCCCGCGGGGGCCCTCGCGTTCGCCATCGGACAGGCGCTCTACCTCTCGGCGGCCACCGTGCTGCTGGTGCTCGGCCGCGAACGGCTGCTGCTGTACACGCTGTTGCCGGTCGCGGGCGGGGGAGCGGCCGCCCTCGTCACCGATCCCCCGCGGGTCCTGGCCGCCGGACTGCTGCTGGCCACGCTCGCGGGCGTGCTCGCGGCGGCCTCGTACCAATGCGTCCTGGCCTGGCGGGAGAAGACCACGCCCGTACCCGTGCTGTCGCCGCTCGCCTCGCTGCCCTACAGCCTGTTCGGCCTGGGCTGCGGCATCCTGACCGCCGTCGCCGCGCTCGGCGAGGTCCTGCGGCACGGCAGCGCCGCCGCCCCGGCCGGACCCGCCGTCATCGCGCTCACCCTGAGCATGGGCGCCGCCGAGTGGCTCCTCTACCGCTTCCGCAGCCGGGCCCTGGCCGCACTCGGCCGCACCACCACGACCGGCGGGCTGCTCGCCGGCATCGCCCGCGTACTCGGCGGCTGCCTCGCCGCCTACCTCGCCGCGCTCGCCGTCCTGGCCCTGGCCGCCGGCGCCGTCTGGCCGGACGGACCGGCACCCACCGCCGCGCGGACCGCGGGCCTGCTGGCCCTCGGCGCCGTGCTGTGGACCGGTCTGCTGCTCCAGGCGTACGGCGTGGCGTGGCCGCCGGCGCTCCTGTGCCTCGCGGCCGGCGCGGCGGAGGCGGCGGCGCTCGCCGCCGGGCTCCCCTCGCCGGCCACCGTCCAACTCGCCGTCTGCGCCGGGACGACGGCGGCCCTGGTGGCCGCCTCCACCGCGCTCCTCGGCCGGATCACCGCACACCGCTGATCCGGCGCCCACCGCACGCCGCCCACCGCACGCCGCTCACCCCAAGGAGATCCCGCATGCCCGCCACCACCGTCCCCGCCACCGTCGCCGTCACCGGCGCCGAGGGATTCATCGGCTCGCACCTGACCGAGGCGCTCGTCGCCGACGGCCACCACGTCCGCGCCATGGTCCAGTACAACTCCTTCTCCTCCTACGGATGGCTGGAGACCCTGCCGCCGGACGTGCTCGGCTCCGTCGAGATCGTCCTCGGCGACGTCCGCGACCCCGGCTCCGTCCAGGACCTCGTCAAGGGCGCCGAGGCCGTCTACCACCTGGCCGCCCTGATCGCGATCCCCTACTCGTACCGGGCCCCGCACAGCTACGTGGAGACCAACGTCACCGGGACCCTCAACATCCTCGAAGCCGTACGCCACCTGGGCATCCCGCGCCTGGTCCACACCTCCACCAGCGAGACCTACGGCACCGCGCAGACCGTGCCCATCGGCGAGGAGCACCCCATCAACACCCAGTCCCCGTACGCCGCTTCGAAGGCCGGCGGGGACCGGCTCGCCGACAGCTACCACGCCAGCTTCGGCCTGCCCGTCGTCACCCTGCGGCCCTTCAACACCTTCGGCCCCCGCCAGTCCATGCGTGCCGTCATCCCCACCGTCATCGGACAGGTCGCCGCCGGGGAACGCGTCATCACCCTCGGCGACCTGCGTCCCACCCGTGACTTCAGCTACGTCAAGGACACCGTGGCCGCCTTCCGCGCCGTGGGCACCGCGCCCGCCGAACGCGTCGTCGGCCGCACCTTCAACTCCGGCACCGGACAGGAGATCTCCGTCGGCGACCTGGTGACCGTCATCGGCAAGCTCATGGACGCCGAGCTGGAGATCCGCTCCGACACCGACCGCGTCCGGCCCGCCAACTCCGAGGTCATGCGCCTGGTCTGCGACGCCTCCCGGCTGCGCGCCGCCACCGGCTGGGCGCCCGCCCACACCCTGGAGGACGGACTCGCCGCCACCGTCGCGTTCTTCCGCGACCCGGCCAACCTCGCCCGCTACAAGACCGGCATCTACAACGTCTGACCCGCCCCGTCCGGTCCACGTCCACGCGCGCCATCCGACCCGCAGACGATCCCGCGGGAACCCCGCAGAGAGGAACGTCCCATGCACGCAGTCATCCTGGCCGGAGGCAAGGGCATCCGGCTGCGCCCCTACACCACCGCCCTGCCCAAGCCGCTCGTGCCCATCGGCGACCAGCACGCCATCCTGGAAATCGTGATGCGCCAGCTCGCGAACGCCGGGTTCACCAGCTGCACCCTGGCCATCGGCCACCTCGGCCACATCATCCGCGCCTACGTCGGCGACGGCTCCCAGTGGGGCCTCACGGTCGACTACACCACCGAGGAGAGCCCGCTGGGCACCATGGGCCCGCTGCTCACCATGGGCGACCGGCTGCCCGGGACCTTCCTGGTGATGAACGGGGACGTGCTCACCGACCTCCCCTTCGCCGACGTCCTGCGCGCCCACCGGGCCTCCGGCGCCCCGCTCACCATCGCCACCTACGCCCGCAAGGTCAACATCGACTTCGGCGTGCTGACCACCGAGGCCGGCCGCGTCACCGGCTTCGCCGAGAAGCCCAGCATGGACTACCGCGTCTCCATGGGCGTCTACGGCGTCACCCGCGACGCGCTCGCCCGCTACACCCCCGGACTCCCGCTCGGCTTCGACGAGCTCGTCCTCGACCTGCTCGCCGCCGGAACCCCGCCCAACGCCTACGACTTCGAGGGGTACTGGCTCGACATAGGGCGCCCCGACGACTACGACCGGGCCAACGCGGAGTTCTCCCACCGCCGCGACCTGCTGATCAAGGGAGCGTGACCGGTCCGCATGCGCATCCTCCTTCTGGGCGCCACCGGCTTCCTGGGCCGGCACGCCGCCGGGCAGCTGCGCGCCCTCCCCGGCGCGCGGGTGCTCGACGGCGGCCGGACGCCCGGCGCCGCCGTCCCCTGCGACCTGGCCGCCGCCGACCCGGACGCCCTGGCCGACGCGCTGCGCGCGGCGGCCCCGGACGCCGTCGTCAACTGCGCGGGCGCCACCGCCGGCAGCGCCACCCGCCTCACCGCCGTCAACGCCCGCGGGCCCGCGGTGCTCTGCGAGGCGCTGCGCGCGGCGGCCCCCGGCGCCCGGCTGGTGCACCTCGGCTCGGCCGCGGAGTACGGGCCGGCCGCCGCGCCGCGCTCCCTCGCCGAGACCGACGCGGCCGCGCCCCTCGGCCTCTACGGGGCCACCAAGCTCGCCGGGACGCTGGCGGTCACCGGCTCCGGCATCGACGCGCTCGTCCTGCGGGTGTTCAACCCCCTGGGCCCCGGCGCCCCGGACGGCTCCCTCGCCGGCCGGCTGGCGCGGGGCATCCGGGACGCCGGGCCCGACGGCACGGTGCGCACCGGCGACCTCTCCGCGCACCGCGACTTCGTCGACGCGCGGGACGTGGCACGGGCCGTCGTCCTCGCGGTCACCGCACCCGAACCGGTCACCGGCGTCCTCAACGTCGGCACCGGAACGGCCCGTACGGCCCGCGAGGTCGCAAAGGGGCTGGCGCGGGCCGCCGGCTTCCGCGGCCGGATCGCGGAGGACGGCGCCGGCTCACCGCGCTCGGCCGCGCTGCCCTGGCAGCAGGCCGACGTCACCGCCGCCGCGCGGCTGCTGGGCTGGAAGCCGTCGTACGCCTTCGGCACCACCCTCGCCGACCTGTGGGCCGCGCCGTGACCGAGCCCTCCGGGCGGCGGCTGCTCGTCCCGCTGTACGTCCACCCGGGCGCCCACCCCGGCCCGTGGGACCGGCTGGTCCGTTCCGCGCCCGCGCTGCGCGGCGTGGTGCTCAACGCGGCGGACGGGCCGGGGCCGCGCCCCGACCCGTCCTTCCGGGCCGCCGCGCGGCGGCTGCGCGAGGCCGGCGTCCCCGTGCTGGGGTACGTCGACACCGCCTACGGGCGCCGCTCCTTCAGCTCGGCCGTCGCCGACCTGCGCCGGCACCGGCGGTGGTACGACGTGGCGGGCGTCTTCTACGACCGGGTCGCCGCGGAGGCCCGGTCGCTGCCCCGCTACCGCCGACTCGCCCTCGCGTCAAGGGCGTTGGGCGCGCGGACGGTCGTGCTCAACCCCGGCACCCACCCGGATCCCGGGTACGCCGAGGTGGCCGACCTGCTGGTGACCTTCGAGGGGCCCTGGGAGGCGTACCGCACCGCGCGGGTGCCGGACTGGACCGCCGATCATCTCCCCTCGCGCTTCTGCCACTTGGTCTACGGTGTGCCCCGGGAAAGGGCCGGCCTCGTGGCCCGTACGGCCGGCAGGCGCGGTGCCGCGGTGCACTGCGCCGTGCCGGGAAAGGGAGAGAATCCATGGCGGAGCGCACCGTGAGACGGCTGTGGGGCGGGGTGCTGACGGCGGCCGCGCTGCTGGTGGCGACGGGCTGCGCGGGGACGACGTCGTCGCCGTCCGACGACGCGTCGGATGCGGCGAGTTCGCCCCCGGCGCACGAACGCCCCGGGAAACGCTGGCAGCCGAAGCCCGGCACGCGCTGGCAGTGGCAGCTGGACGGCGCTGTGGACACCTCCGTGGACGTCCCCGTCTACGACATCGACGGCTTCGAGAACGACGCGGCCACCGTGGCGCGGCTGCACGCCGACAAGCGGAAGGTGATCTGCTACATCAACGTCGGCGCGTACGAGGACTGGCGGCCCGACCACGACAAGTTCCCCGCGTCCGTGCTGGGGGCGAAGAACGAGGGGTGGAAGGGGGAGAAGTGGCTCGACATCCGGCGCCTCGACGTCCTCCGGCCCATCATGGCGGAACGATTCGACATGTGCCGGAAGAAGGGGTTCGACGCGGTCGAGCCTGATCTGACGGAAGGGTTCCGCAACAGGACGGGCTTTCCGCTCACCGCCGCCCACCAGTTGGCCTTCAACCGGATGATCGCCTCCCTCGCCCACGAGCGGGGCATGGCCGTCGGCCTCAAGAACGACCTCGACCAGATCCCCGAGCTGGTCCGCGACTTCGACTTCGCCGTGAACGAACAGTGCGCGCAGTACGGCGAGTGCGACAAGCTCAGGCCCTTCGTGGCGAAGGGGAAGGCCGTCTTCCATGTCGAGTACGAGATGGCGCCCCGTGAGTTCTGCGGCGAGGCGGAGGAACTGGGGCTCTCCTCCATGCAGAAGAAACTCGGGCTGAACGCCTGGCGCCGGACCTGCTGACGCGGTCGCCGGCGCAGTCGCCGACACGGGCCGTCGAAACGGGACGTAGTGGGACGGAAGTTCACTCCGTGCCGCGTGAAGAACCTCACAGAACACCGTTTCAGCACAGGTTTTCGACGGCGGATGGTGCAGGATCATCCACCGAACAACCAAGAACCCGTCAAAGAGGCGGGCGACCCGGGCGGACGCCGAGTCCTGCCGCCGCTCCGGGTGCGGACCTGATTTCGCGGATCGGCAGGAGCGGGAGACCCAGGCAAGACGAACCACGAAGGCGGTGGTTCTAGGGGTGAAGCCACATGGTGGCCGGGCAACTTCGCCAGCCCGAACCCGACAGGTCATCTTTCGCAGGCGGATGACGAAGGGCTTATCGGCATGTCTGCGCTGCCTCGAATACCCGCGCTCATCTCCCGGGCCGGAACCGCATCGGCCCTCACCGCCGCGACCGTCGCGGCCTCCGTCCTGCTCCCCGGCCTGGCCGGCGAGGCGCAGGCGGCGACGTCGCCGGGCGCCAAGGCCGTCAAGGTCGCGGCCTCGAAGAAGGGCTCCTGGTACCAGTGGGGCGCCACCGGCCCCAACCGCTTCGACTGCTCGGGCCTGACCCAGTACTCCTTCAAGAAGGGGGCCGGCAAGAAGCTGCCGCGCGTCGCGGCGGACCAGTACAACGCGACCCGTCACCTCTCGCGTGGTTCGCGGACCGTGGGTGACCTGGTCTTCTTCCACTCGGGTCGCAACGTCTACCACGTGGGTATCTACGCGGGTGGCGGCAAGATCTGGCACGCGCCGGGGACGGGCAAGAAGGTGCGTCTGGAGAAGATCTGGACGAACAGTGTTTGGTACGGGCGCGTGCGCTGACGCGTGGCGTTGTGCGGGGGTGGGCTTGCCTGCCCCCGCTTTTCCGTTTCCGGGGTGGGGCCCGGGTGCCCCGGGGTGTGCCGCCGGGGGTTGGGGGGTTTTGCCCCGGCCCCGCCCTTTCACCGTTTCTTCCGGGGCTTCGCCCCTCGGCCCGGCACCGCGCTCCGCGCGGTGGTGCGGGGGCTGCGCCCCCTGCGCCCCCACCGGGGCTGCGCCCCTGGCCCCCTTGCGGGGCTCCGCCCCTGCGCCCCGCTTCGGGGCTCCGCCCCGGACCCCGTGTCGCGGCTTCGCCGCTCGTCCTCAAGCTC
>NZ_JAEAMR010000006.1:320329-385291 GCF_015999245.1 Streptomyces sp. AV19
GAAGCCGCGTTACGGGCCCCGGGGCTCGCCCCGGAAGAAACGGTGAAAGGGCGGGTCCGGGGCAAAACCCCACAAGGATCACAAAGGATCACACCCCGTCCACATACACCCACCGCCCGTCCTCCCGCACGAACCGGCTCAGCTCCTGCTGGGAGTCCGGCACACCCCCGGGCAACAGACAATGCGCCCGGAACTCCACCGTCCCCTCCGCGTGGAACGCCGTCCCGTTCGACGTCGCCAGAATCTCCAGGCCCGTCCACCGCACCCGCCCGTCGAGGTCCAGCGCCTCCGGCCGGGTCGACGAGTGCCACGTGCGGAGCAGGTACGCCGCGTCGCCGACCGCGAAGGCGCTGTAGCGCGAGCGCATCAGGCGCTCGGCCGTCGGGGCCGAGGAGCGTCCGCCGTGGAAGGCGCCGCAGCAGTCCGCGTACGAGGCGGGCAGGCCGCAGGGGCAGGGGGAGGAGGGGGCGATGCTCGGCCCGGTCCTCTCGGTCCTCTTGGTCGTTCTGTTCTTCTTCGGCACGCCCCGATTGTCCCCCGGCGGAACCCGTCCCGCCGCATCGGCGATCAAGCCTCCAGATGGGCGCTCGCGGTTGCGAGCCCTGACAGCCCGGCAGACGGTGGGCACGAACCGGAAAGGAGCCCCCATGCCCGTGAAACAGCCCACCACCGTCGCCCTCGCCCTCTGCGGCTCGCTCGCACTCGGCCTCGCCGGCGCGGCCGTCGCCGTGGAGCCGGTGGCCGCGCCGAAGCCCAGACCCGTCGTGGTCCCCGGCGTCACCGCCCGGCTCGCCGTGCTCGGCAGCCTGGGCGACACGCTGTCCCTCGGCGCCAGGATCGCCAAGGACGCCCAGGCCGCCAGGCCGGACCTGGCGAGGCTGAAGGTCCTGCAGCGTCAGCTCGCCGACGAGGGCGTCCGGTTGCACGCCTCCGCCCGGGCCCAGGCCCAGCAGGAACCGGCCAACCCGAAGAACAAGAAGAAGGACGCCACCACGGACATCAAGGCCACCCTCGACCAGGTGACCAAGGACATCAACCAGCTCCTGGACGACCTGGCGAAGAACCCGGGCGCCGTACCCGGCGACGTCACCAAGGTGGTGGCCGGCCTGCAGAAGCTGCTGACCCTCGTGGGCGGCCTGAACGGGCTGCCCACGCCCGTACCGCTGCCGGTAGGGCTGCCCACGGGGCGCTGAGCGCCTCGGCGTGTCTCAAGTCGCCATTGTTCCGGGCGAGTTGCGTCGGCTAGGGTCGGCGCGTGCGCACGCGCCTGCTCGTGACGATTCTGCCGGCCGCGCTCGTCCTGGCGGCGTGCGGTTCCCCGGACGACCCCGGCCCCTCGCCCTCGTCCCCACCCCCGTCCCCGGCCCGTGCCGACGGAGCCGTACTCCTCCACCGCCCCGGCGGCCGGACCAGCGCCCAGAACCCGGCCTTCTCCCCGGACGGCAAGTCCCTCCTCTTCACCGTCTTCCACGACGGCTACAACGAGGGCGCCGCCGCCCTGCGGACCCTTCCCTTCCGCGGCGATGCCGCCCGGGAGAAGCCCCGCACCGTCCTGGACGAGCACGACCGGGCCGCCGTGAACCTCCCCGGCGCCAGCTGGCACCCCTCGGCCGGG
This sequence comes from Streptomyces sp. AV19, assembly GCF_015999245.1. GTDB lineage: Bacteria > Actinomycetota > Actinomycetes > Streptomycetales > Streptomycetaceae > Streptomyces. Next base: position 321,945 of record NZ_JAEAMR010000006.1, read on the forward strand.
CTCACCTTCACCTCCGACCGCGCGGGCCGCGACGAGGTGTGGACCCTCGAACCGGGCTCCGGACGGAAACCGGTGCGCGTGACCGAACACGACGGGGACACCGGCTACCTGGAGCCCAGCTTCTCGCCCGACGGCCGGTGGATCGCCTTCCAGGAGAGCAAACAGAGCCAGGAGAGCCCGGAGGGCACGGGCGACAGCGGCGGCGAGGGCTCGATCTGGAAGATCCGCCGCGACGGCACGCACCGCACCCGCCTCCTCGACGGCCCCGCCACCCGCACCGACAACCGCCAGCCCAACTGGTCCCCGAAGGGCGGCCGCCTCGTGCTCCAGCGGCGCGAACGCGGCCGCGACTGGGCGCTGTACGTGATGAACGCGGACGGCACCGGACTGCGCGGGCTCACCGACGTCCCCGGCGAACACACCGACCCGAGCTGGTCGCCCGACGGGAAGTCCGTCGTCTTCTCCTCCACGGCCGGCGGGCTGGACCTGCCGCAGGTCTTCGTGGTCCCGGCGGCGGGCGGGAAGCCGGTGCGCGTCACGCGCGATCCCAAGTCGTATGACGGTGCGCCCAGTTGGTCGCCGGACGGGAAGTGGATCGCCTTCGAGTCGCATCCGGGGGACGAGGACCGGCCGTCGACGCTGTGGCGGGTGCCGGCGCCCAGGAGGTGAGACGGCCTCACGCGCCCACCGCGTGCGCGCCCCCGTCCACGTGCACGATCTCGCCGGTGGTTCCGGGGAACCAGTCGGACAGCAGCGCCACGACGCCGCGGGCCGCGGGCTCCGGGTCCTCCAGGTCCCAGCCGAGCGGCGCGCGGCCCACGCTGGCGTCCGCGAGCTCCTTGAACCCGGGGATGTTCTTCGCCGCCGTGGAGCGCACCGGCCCCGCGGAGACCAGGTTGCAGCGGATGCCCCGGGGGCCCAGGTCCCGGGCCAGGTAGCGGGACGTGGCCTCCAGCGCGGCCTTGCTGACGCCCATCCAGTCGTAGTGGGGCCAGGCCAGTTGGGCGTCGAAGTCCATCCCGACGACCGCACCGCCGCGCCGGGACAGCAGCGGGAGCACCGCCTTGGTGAGGGACTTGAGCGAATAGGCGGAGATCTCCAGGGACACGGCCACGGACTCCCAGCCGGTGTTGAGGAAGTTGCCGCCGAGCGCGTCCTGCGGGGCGAACGCGATGGAGTGCACCACGCCGTCGAGCGCGGGGTCGTCGCCGAGGTGTGCGGCAACGCGGTCGGCCAGGGTGTCCAGGTGCTCCCGGTCGGTCACGTCGAGGTCCACGACGGGAGCCGGCCGGGGCAGCCGCTTGGCGATCAGCTCGACCAGGCTGCGCCGCCCGTAGGCGGTCAGGACGACCTCGGCGCCCTCCTGCTGGGCGAGGCGCGCCACGTGGAACGCGAGGGAGTCCTTGCTGAGGACGCCGGTGATCAGGAGGCGCTTGCCGTCGAGTATTCCGCTCATGACTTCAGTGATCCTTTACAGGGGTGAGGTACCGGGGTGGCGGCGCGCGCCGGTCAGGCGCCCAGGGTCGCCCCGCCGTCGACCGTGAGTTCGTGCAGGGTGATGTGCGAGGCCGCGTCCGACAGCAGGAACGCGACGGCCTCTGCCACGTCCTCGGGCCGCGCGAGCTTCCTGAGCGGGATGCCGAGCTTGAACACCTCCGGGCGCCCCTGGATGGTCGCCGCGCGACCGGAGTCGCCGTCCAGCATGGACGCGAGCATCGGGGTGTCGGTGGAGCCGGGGGCGACGACGTTGCACCGGATCCCGTGGCGGGCGACCTCCAGACCCAGGGACTTGGTGAACTGGGCGGCGGCGGCCTTGGACGCGGCGTACGCGGCCATCTGGGCGCGCGGGGTGTTCGCCGCGTTGGAGCCGACGGTCACGATGGCGCCGTGGCGGCGGGCGACCATCCGTTCGGCCACCGCCCGGCTCACGTGGAAGACGCCGGTGGTGTTCACGGCGAACACCGCGGCCCAGTCCTCCGTGGTGAACCCGACGACCTCGCCGACGCGCAGCACACCGGCCCCGTTGACGAGGTAGTCGAGCGGCCCCAGACGCCGTTCGACGGCGTCCACCACGTCGTCGACGGCCGAGGCGTCGGTGACGTCGGCGGTGAAGACGGTCACGGCCCCCTCCCCGTCGCCGTTCCCGCCGAGTTCGGCGACGAGCTTCTCCAGCGCGGTGGCGTCGCGGTCGACGGCCGCGACCCGCACGCCCCGCCTGCGGAGTTCCGCGACCACGGCGGCACCGATGCCGCTGGCCGCGCCGGTGACGAGGGCCGTCTTGTTTTCCATGGCTTTCTGCATCGCTGCACTGCTCCCTGTTGAGTCGACTGTGTGCTCGCGAACCATGCGATCGACCGAGCTCCCCCGTTTTCAGGACGTGGCTTCTCAGGACGTGACCGGACGGTTCCGGTCAGACGACCAGACCGCCGTCGACCCCCAGGACCTGTCCGGTGATGTACGCGGCGCGGTCCGAGGCGAGGAAGGAGACCAGGTGGGCGACGTCCTCCGCCTCCCCGAACCGGCCCAGCGGAATGCGGCCCTTGAGCTGGTCCCTGGTCTTCTGCGGCAGGGCCGCGGTCATGTCCGTGTCGATGAAGCCGGGTGCCACGACGTTGGCGCGCACCCCGTAGGAACCGCACTCCTTGGCCAGGGCCCTGGTGAAGCCGATGATTCCGGCTTTCGAGGCCGAGTAGTTGGTCTGGCCGGCGTTGCCGTGCACCCCCGCGACGGACGACAGCGTGATCACACAGCCGTTCCTGCGGCGCACCATCCGGGAGATCACCGCCCGGCACATCGCGTAGGTGCCGTCGAGGTTGGTGGTCAGGACGGCGTCCCACTCCTCGTCGGTCATGAAGGCCAGCGGCCGGTCGCGGGTGATGCCCGCGGCGCTGACGAGCGTGTGCACCGTGCCGAGTTCCCGCTCCGTGTCCGCCGCGAACCGGCGGGCCTGTTCGGGGTCGGAGACGTCGACGGCCCTGGCGTACACCCGCGCCCCTGCCTCGCGGGCCGCCTCGACCGTCCCGTCGGCGGCCGCGGAGTCGGACCGGTAGCAGAAGGCCACGTCGTAACCGTCCCCGGCCAGGCGGGACACGACGGCGCGGCCGATGCCCCGGGAGCCGCCGGACACGAGGGCCACCCGCCGCTCGCCGGCGGCGGAGTCGGGGGAGGGGGCGACCGGCCCGGTCATGCGTTCGCGAGCTTCTGCTCGAGCAGGTCGCGGACGTGCAGGAGCGTGCTGATGGCCTTGAGTTCGTCGTCGCTCATCTCGATGCCGTAGCGGTCCTCCAGGCGGGTCGCGATCTCCAGGGTGATCAGCGAGTCCATGCCCAGGTCCTGCACGAAGTGGGCCTCGTCGGTGATCTCCTCGGCGGGCAGGTCGAAGGTGACCGCCAGGAGCTGCCGGAGTTCCTCCAGGTCGACGACGGTGGCGGGGGCGGTTTCGGACATGATGGTGTTTCCTCTCGGGTGTGTGGGTGTGCGAGACGGGAGGCGGTGGTTCAGGAAGCGTGCGGCGGCGCGAGGAAGAGTGCCACCGCGGCGTCGGTGGCCTCGGACGTGGCGAGCGCCGGTCCGTGTCCGCCCCGGTCGAACCAGGCGGTGGCGGCGGCGCATTGGAGCACGCCGAGCGCGCCGGAGCAGTGCCCCAGCCGGGCCTGCAGGTCGAGGACGTCGTACGGCGCGCCTTCGGCCGGGGCCCGGTCGGTGAGCAACAGGCCCGTACCACCGGGGGAGTCGGCCGCCGCGCGGCGCACTGCGTCGTCGAGGCCGGGGGCGCGGCCGTATCCCCGCAGGACCGCGCGGGGCCGCGCCCCGCGCCGGGCGGCGTGTTCCGCCGATTCGAGGACGACCGCCGCCGCGCCGTCGACCGCCGTGGTGCCCAGCAGCTTGGCCACGACGTCGTTGTGCGGTTCGACTCCCACGACGACGGCGACGTCGGCGCGGCCCACCGCGATCAGGTTGCGGCCCCAGTGCAGGGCGTCGAGGCCGCCGGCCGGGCCGTTGCCGAGCCCCACGGTGGGGCCGCGCAGGCCGTAGTTGATGGCGATCCAGCCGACGATGCCGCTCGTTGAGGTCTGCGGCAGGCCCGTCGCGCTGAGCGCGCGGGAGCCCCGCAGGGCGGCGGTGTCGACGTATCCGCAGACGCTGTCGTAGTTGCCCGTGTTGGAGCTGACCACCACCGCCGTGGCGGCGGGGTCGGCCGTGAAGCCGTCGGACGCGTCGTACAGTCCGGCGTCCTCCAGGGCCGGTCCGACGGCCCGCAGGGCGAGCCGGGTCGCGCGGTCCTTGTGCCGGAGGTCGCGGCCGGTCAGACCGGTCTCCGGATCGAAGCCGCCGTCGGCCGGCGCCGTCCCCAACAGGTCGGCCGCGCCGGACAGTCCGGGTACGGCGAGCCCCGTTCCGGTGACGGACACGGTGCGCGCAGGGTCGTTGCTCATGCCTTCTCCACCACTGCCACGGCGTTGATCCCGCCGAATCCGAACGCGTTCACCTGGGCCAGGCGGATCTCCGCCGGGGCGCTCGCGCCGCGCACCAGGCGCAGCCCGGCGGCCTCGTCGATCGGGTCGGTCAGCCCGGCCACGGGCGGTACGGCGCCGTGCCGCATCCCCAGCACGGCGGTGATCAGGCTGAGCAGGCCGGAGCCGCCGAGGGTGTGTCCGACCGAGGACTTGGCGGCCGTCATGAGGGGGCCGGGGGCCTCGGGGAAGACCTCGGTCATCACCGTGGCCTCGGTCTCGTCGTTGCGGGCGGTGCCGGTGCCGTGCAGCATGACCAGGTCGATGTCGCCGGGGCTCACCCCGGCGCGGCGGTGTGCCTCGCGGACGGCGGTCGTGATGCCCGCGGGGTCGGGCGCCGTGGGGTGGACGGCGTCGCAGTTGAGTGCCACCGACCGCAGCCGCGCGACGGGCGGTTCGCCGCCGGTGCCGGGCTTCCTGAGGACGACGGCGACGGCGCCTTCCCCCATCACCATGCCCTTGTGCGTGCGGTCGAAGGGGCGCACCGCGTCCGGGACCAGTGTCTGGGCGCGGTCCATCGCGGCGAAGGTGGACTCGGCGATGGAGTCGACGCCGGCGACGACCACGGTGTCGGCGAGTCCCAGCTCCAGCAGGTCCGCCCCGAGCCCGAGCGCGTACAGGGAGGCGGCGCAGGCGTTGGCGTAGGTGTAGCTCGTGACGGCGTTGAACCGGCGCCGCAGCGCGGGCCCGAAGTACAGGTCATCATTGGCGAGTTCGGCGCCTTCGCGCCACCACAGCTCCAGGCTGCGCTGCTCGCGCAGGGTGGTGCCGACGAGGACGGGGACGTCGGTGAGGTCCTCGTCGAGTCCCGCGTCGGCCAGTGCCTGGGCGACGGCCGTCAGCAGCCAGCCGGTGGCGCGCAGCGGCACGTCGCGGCCGTCCGCGGGCAGGTCGTCGATCGGGTAGGTGTGCCTGGCCCGGTACCTGCCGGAGTCGAAGATCCGGGTGGGGGCGAGTCCTTCGCGGCCGGCCCGCATCGCGGCGAAGCTCTCCTCGGCGTCGGCGCCGAGGCTGGTGACGGCGGCGAGCCCGGTGATGTCCCACGTCACGCGCCCGTCACCCGCTCCCGGAGGCGGCGGACGGAGACCTTGCCGCTCGTCGTCGTGGGGAACGAGTCGAACAGCTCGACGCGCGAGGGCCGTTTGTGCGCGGGCAGTTCCCCGCGCGCGGTGGCTATGACCTGTTTGCGCGTGCGCTGCGCGTCGAAGCCCTCGGCCACCTGGACGCAGGCGACGGCCTGTTCGAGGCCGCTGTCGTCGCGGGCGGCCACGACGGCGCACGCCGCGACGCCCTCGACGCCGCGCACCACGTTCTCGATCTCGGCGGGGACGACCTTGTAGCCGCCGAGGTTGATGATGTCGTCGGCCCGGCACAGGTAGGTGAAGGACCCGTCGGCCTCCTGCCGTGCCAGGTCGCCGGTGTACACGCCGCCGTCCACGAACGAGGACGCGTCGAGCCCCTCCCGGTTGACGTAGCCGAGGGCGACGGTGGGGCCCGCGATGTGCAGCCGGCCGTCCTGCCCGGGGGGCAGCTCGGCGCCGGCGGTGTCGCGCACGGTGGCGCGGACGCCGGGCACGGGGAAGCCGAGCGGGCCGTCCGTCCGGCCCCGGGGCGGGGTGGTCAGGGCGACGTGCATGACCTCGGTGGCGCCGAAGCAGTCGACGAGGTCGGCCCCGGTCATCTCGCGGATGCGGGCGGCGAGTTGCGGGGGGCAGTGCTCGCCCGCGGTCGTGCACAGCCGCAGCGGGCCGTACACGTCGCGCTCCTCCTCGCCGAGGGCCAGCAGCGCGGCGTACAGGCGGGGGACGGAGGACAGCACGGTCGGACGGTGCGTGCGCAGCGCGTCGACGGTGACGTAGGGGTCGACGGTGCCCCGCACGAGGGCGGCACTGGCGCCGGCCGCGAGGACGCACAGGAAGGCGTTGCCGAATCCGTAGCCGAACGACAGGCGTGCCGTGGTCAGGAAGCGGTCCTCGGGGCGCAGTCCCAGGGTGTCGCCGAACCCGTCGATCATGGCGATGACGCCGGCGGCGGAGTGCCGGACCCCCTTGGGCGTTCCGGTGCTGCCCGAGGTGTACTGCACCAGCGTCTCGCCGTCGGCGGGCCAGACGTGCGCCGGTCCGGCCGCGGCGGGCCGCAGGACGGCCGGCGGCCGTGTTCCGGCGAGGTCCCGGCGGACGTCCTCGCCGTCGACGAGCGCGCGGCCGGCCTGCTTTTGGCGCAGGGCGGAGCGTTTGGCGTCGGTGCCGTCGAGGTGGACGATCCGGGCCGCGCAGTCCTCGGCCGCGAACGCGATGTCGTCGTCGCCGAGCAGGGGGCTGACCATGACCGGGACGGACCCGTTCCACCAGTGCCCGAGGACGGCCACCACGGTGGCCACCGAGTCCTCCGCCAGCACGACGCCGCGCGTGCCCGGCGCGACTCCCGCCTCCGCCAGGGCGCCGGCGTAGCCGCGGGCCGCCTCGTACAGGGCAGCGTAGGTCACCGCGCCCACGTCCGGATCCGTATAGGAGAGCTGCTCGCCCCGTCCGGCGGCCAGTTGGCGGCCCACCAGGCGCTCGACGAGGTCGTGCCCCCGGGCGTCGAGGAGCGGCAGGACGTCGGACACGGAGCCGATGCGCGACGCCTCCCGCGCCGGGAGGGCGAGGCCGAACTCCTCCCGGATGCGGGTGACGGTCTCCACCTTCTCCAGGGAGTCCATGCCGAGTTCGTCCACCCACCGGTCCGAATCGCCCACTTCGGCCGCTTCCATTTCAAGAACCGTTGCCACGATTTCGCGGAGGCGATCGCGTGCGGCGCTCGCTCGTGTAGTCAGTGGGGCTTCCGTGGTCACTGGTGGCTTCCCTTCCTGCCGGTGGCCAGAAAGCTATTGCGGCGCCGGCCGTCGCGGGAACCGCGTGAAGAGGTAGGCCGCCACCGGGCCCACCTACTCGATCAGGTAGTGCCGCAGGTCAACGCGCCGAACTAACGTCGTCCGCAGACGTGGTGCGACACATCAGGCGCACCGGATCCCGATCGAGGCCAGGTGAAGATGCCGCTCACGACGCGAACCATGCTCGACCAGGAGACCCGAACGCGCATTCATGAGGACCCCTCCGTGGGCGGCGGGAACGCCTGGCGCAAGGCCCTTGAACTGAGCCCCCACCCGGAGGCGGTCTGTCTGGTCGCCGACCGTCCCATTTATCACCTCGACGGGACGCGGCAGTCGGAATTCAGCCTCGTCCAGCTCGACGAACTCGCCGAGGCGTGGGCGGCGTTCCACTGGGACCGCGGCGTGCGCGCACGCGACCGCGTCGTGGTCTACATCGAGGACTCCTTCGACGACCAGGTGCAACTGGCCGCGCTGGCCCGGATCGGCGCCATCCCCCTGCTCATCAACGGCCGCATGGACCCCGCGCTCGCGCTCGGCCTGATGGCCCGGGTGGACCCGGTCGGCCTGTACACCGACGCGGACCGGCTGGCGCTGCTCGACGGCCGGCACGAGAAGCTGGCGGGCCTGCGCTGGACCGTCACCGACGAGGAGGCGCGCGGCCCGGGCCGGCGCACCCTCCCCGACGGCGCGCTGTACCGGCACGCCGACGACGACCCCGTCTTCCTGTGCCACTCCTCCGGCACGACCGGCAACCCCAAGCCCGTCATCTGGGCGCACCGGCAGAGCCTGCACGGCCCGGGCTGGCGGCTGTCCGTGCCCGAGGCCCCGAACGTGCTGCTCTCGGCGGCGCCCCAGTCCCACTCGTCCGCGATCGCGTACACCTTCTACTCGCTGCTGTGCGGACTGCCGCTGATCTCCTTCTCCGACCAGACCGGCGCCGGAGTGGCACGCGGCGCCCGGGAGCACCGGCCGACCCGCATCCTGGCGTTCAACCAGACCTACTCGGAACTCGCGGGCATGGAGCTGGACCCCGAGGACTTCACCTCGGTGCGCGAGTGGCAGAACACCGGTGACGCGGCGCACGACGCCCACATCCGCAAGCTGCTCCGCCACGGCCACCACCTCGTCGACGGCGAGCGCAGGCCAGGTTCGGTCTTCAGCGACGGCCTCGGCTCCTCGGAGCTGGGGTGGGCGACCCTGCGCCGCTACGTCGACCGGGACACCCCGCCCCGGCCGCGCTTCCTGGGCAACCCGGTTCCGGCCGGCGAGGTGGCGGTGCTGCGCGAGGACGGGACCGAGGCCGCGGACGGCGAGGTGGGCCTCTTCGGCCTGCGCAGCGCGTCCGTCATCCCCGGCTACTGGAACGACGCGGACACCTACTACCGCGGCAAACTGGCCGGTTACTGGCTCTCCGGCGACCTGGTGTACCGCGAGGGGGACGACTTCTTCCACGTCGACCGGGCCGTGGACGCGATCCGCACGCCCGACGGCGACGGCTACTCGGTGCTCATGGAGGAGATCCTCCTGATGCACCTGGCCGAGGTCCGGGACTGCGCGGTGGCCGCCGGCCGCCTCGACGGCACCCCGGCGCCGGTGGCCGTGGTCAGGGCGGCGGAAGGAGCGGACCCCGGGGACCTGCTGAAGCGCGCCAACGCGGCGCTGTCGGCGGCCGGTCAGCCCCCGCTGGCCCTGCTGGAGATCGCCGCTGACGAGTCGGGCATCCCGGTCGGCCCCACCGGCAAGGTCCTCAAGCGCGAGCTGCGCGAGAAGTACGCCGACCTCGCCGACTACGCGGCCACCGGCACGGCGGCCTTCGCCACCGCCGGCGTCGGGGGCGCTGTCGCCCGATGACCGAGACCCCGGCTTTCCCGCGGCAGGAACCGATCACCGACCCGGACGAACTGGCCCGCTGGATCAGCAGACCCGGCGCCCCGGAGACCCTCGCCGCGCGCATGGGCATCAAACTTCTGGAGGCCTCGCCCCACCGCCTGGTCGGCACGATGCCGGTGGCGGGGAACAAACAGCTCTACGGCCTGCTGCACGGCGGCGCGTCCGTGGTCCTCGCGGAGACGCTGGGCTCCATCGGCGCGGCCCTGCACGCCGGCGGCGGCCACATAGCCCTGGGCGTGGACATCAACGCCACGCACCACCGCGCGGTGCGCGGAGGCATCGTCACCGGGGTGGCGACCGCTCTCAACCTCGGGCCGGCCACGGCCTCGTACGACGTGGCCGTCCTCGACGAGGCGGGTAATCGCACGTGCACGGCGCGGATTACAGTCACTCCGAACACTTCGCAGCGCATGCAACGAGGAAAGAAATGACAGATGCTGATTCCCGGGCGACCGCTTCGATCCCTTCGGGCGAGGGCAGTTCCGGGCAGCCGAAAGCAGTGCGGGGCGCGTCCATGGGCGCGGTGCTCGCGGTCCTGTTAGCGGGCACCTTCATCACCCAGTTCGACTTCTTCGTGGTCAACGTGGCGGCGCCGTCCCTCCAGGACGACCTCGGAGCGGGCGGCACGGCACTCGAACTCATCGTGGGCGGCTACGCCTTCGCGCTCGCCAGCGGCATGGTCACCGGGGGGCGCCTCGGTGACCTGCTGGGCCACCGCAGGATGTTCGCGACAGGCATGGCGGGATTCGGAATGGCCTCCCTGCTGTGCGGGATCGCCATGACACCCGGGCAGTTGATCGCCGCACGGCTCGTGCAGGGCTTCACCGGCGCCGCGATGGCGCCGCAGGTCCTCGCCACCATCACCGCGACCTTCGCCCCCACGGAGCGCCCCCGGGCCATCGCCGCCTACGGAGTGACGGCGGGCATCGGCTCGATCGCGGGCCAGCTGCTCGGCGGCCTGCTGCTCGACGCCGATGTGGCCGGGCTCGGCTGGCGGGCCATCTTCCTGGTCAACGTCCCGATCTGCGCGGTCGTCGCGCTGCTCGCCCCCCGGATCCTGCCCGCCTCCCAGCCGCGTCGCGGCACCGGCCTCGACCCGGTCGGGGCGCTGGGACTGAGCGTCTCGCTCGGCATGGTCCTCGTCCCGCTGGCCCTGGGGCACTCGTCCGGCTGGGCCGCCTGGACCTGGCTGTGCATGGCCGGCGGGGCCGTGCTCATGGCGCTGACCCTGGGGTGGGAGCAGCGGCTCGGCACGCGGGGCGGGGATCCCGTCCTCGACCTGTCGCTGTTCCGCGGACCGTCGTTCCGGGCGGGCATCGTCGCCGGCGCGGCCTTCTATGTCTACTTCGGCAGCTTCATCTTCACGCTCACCCTGCTCCTGCAGGGCGGCCTCGACCTGAGCCCGGTCCGCGCCGGCCTCGCCTTCACCCCGATGGGAGCCGCCTACATGGTGACGTCCATCGCGGGCAAGAAGTGGTCGGCCCGCTACGGCATGAACGCCCTCATCGCCGGCAGCGCGGTGACGGCCGTCGGCCTGCTGATCCTCGTCCTGCGGCTGCACACGGCCGGCGCGGACACCGGCGTGGCCTGGATCTGCGGATGCCTGACCCTGGTCGGCCTGGGCAACGGCGTGGTGCTGCCCTCGCTCATCGGTGCCGCCCTGCTGCAAGTGCCCGCGAACAAGGCCGGCATGGCGTCCGGGGCGCTCACCACGGCGCAGCAGTTCGCCAGTTCGGCCGGTGTCGCCGCCGTCGGCGCGCTGTTCTTCGCCGTCGCCGGTGACCGCGCGCCCGGCACCTCGTACGCGGACGCCATGGTGTGGGCCGCGTCCGTGTGCCTGGCCATGTGCCTCGTCGTGATGAGCATGCTGGGGATCTTCCGCCGCATCGCCGGCCGCCCGGCGCCGACGAACTGACGTTCCGTCAGTTCTTCCTTTTCCGTCATCCACCGCCCGGATCCGGGCCCACCTCGCCCGTGGGCCTGGTTCCGCATGCCCCCGTCAGTGCCGCACACCCCGATCCAGCCACCGCAACAGGCAAACCAGGAGGAGTTCCGGCCGTGATCGCCAGACCGCACACCATATGCCTCGTCGGCGCGGGGCCGCGTGGCCTGTCCGTGCTGGAACGACTCTGCGCCAACGCCGGCCGGGCAGCCGCCGGCACGGACGTCCACATCCACGTCGTCGACCCGTACGCCCCCGGAGCGGGCGGCGTGTGGCGCACCGACCAGTCCCGGCAGCTGCTGATGAACACCGTGGCCGGCCAGATCTCGGTGTTCACCGACGCGAGCGTCGATCTGGAGGGGCCGCTGGAGCCCGGGCCCAGCCTGTACGAGTGGGCGCGGGCGCTGCTCGCCGGCGAGGCCGACGACGCGTGCCTCGGCGAGCCGCGCCGTGACGTCCTCGCGGAGGCACGGGAGCTCGGCCCCGACAGCTATCCCACCCGCGCCTTCTACGGGCAGTACCTGCGCTGGGTCCACGCGCGGATCGTGGCCGGCGCACCGTCCTCGGTCACCGTGACGGAACACCGTACCCGGGCCGTGGCCCTGCGGGACGAGCAGGACGGCACCACGGACACCCCCCGGCAGGCCGTCGTGCTGGCGGACGGCACGGAACTGCGGCATCTCGACGCCGTCGTCCTCGCCCAGGGCCACCTGCCGGCCCGGGCCTCGCGCGCCGACCGCGACCTGGCCGCACGGGCGGCGCGCCACGGGATCCACCACGTCCCGCCGGCCAACCCCGCGGACGTCGGCCTCGGCGCGATCCGCCCCGGCCAGGCGGTGATCGTGCGGGGTCTGGGGCTCAACTTCTTCGACTACATGGCACTGTTCACCGCCGGCCGGGGCGGTTCCTTCACGCGGTCCGCCGGGCGGCTCGTCTACCACGCGTCGGGCAACGAGCCGCGCCTGTACGCGGGTTCGCGGCGAGGGATCCCCTACCACGCGCGCGGCGAGAACCAGAAGGGCCCGCACGGCCGCCACGAGCCGCTGCTGCTGACCCCGGAGCGCATCGCCGCTCTGAAGGCCCGCGCCGCCCGGCAGTCCGGCCTCGACTTCGAGCGCGACATCTGGCCCCTGGTCGCCAAGGAGGTCGAGACGGTCTACTACCGCACCCTGCTCGCCTCCCGGCAACTCACCCTGCAAGCACGGTGTTTCGAGAGCGCGTACGTGCACGCCCCGTGGGGCACCGGCGAGGAGCAGCGCATCCTCGACGCCCACGACATCGGGGAGAAGGACCGCTGGGACTGGGACCTGCTCGCCCGGCCGTACCGGGACGAGGAGTTCAGCGGCCCCGCCGCCTTCGAGTGCTGGCTGCTCGACCGGCTGCGCCAGGACGTGGCCGAGGCCCGGGCCGGCAACGTGCACGGTCCGCGCAAGGCCGCCCTGGACGTGCTGCGCGACCTGCGCAACGAGATACGGCAGCTGGTCGACCACGGCGGACTGCACGGGGACTCGCACCGCGACGCTCTCGACGGCTGGTTCACCCCGCTCAACGCGTTCCTGTCCATCGGTCCGCCGACGCGGCGCGTCGAGGAGATGACCGCCCTGATCGAGGCCGGCGTCCTGTCCGTCGTCGGTCCCGGGATGCGGGTGGACGTGGACGGGGCGACCGGTGCCCTCACCGCGCACTCGCCCGTGGTGCCCGGTTCCGGGGTCCGTGCCGAAGCCATTGTCGAGGCCCGGCTGCCCGAGATCACACTGCGCGGCACCGGCGACGCGCTGCTGCGGAGCCTGCTGGACGCGGGGGAGTGCGCCCCGTACCGGATCAGGACCCGGGACGGCGGGTGGCACGAGACCGACGGGCTCGCCGTCACCCCCCGCCCCTTCCGGCTCCTGGACGCCCGGGGCCGCGCGCACCCGCGGCGCTTCGCCTTCGGCGTGCCCACCGAGTCCGTGCACTGGGTGACCGCGGCCGGCATCCGCCCCGGGGTCAACTCCGTCACCCTCACCGACTCCGACGCCATCGCGCGGGCCGTCCTCGCCTGCTCCGGCGCGGCCCTGGACGGCCGGGGCGCCGGACGGACAGGGGCGGTCGCCTGAGCCCTCGCGCAGCACCGCCGCCCGTACCCAGGAGCGGGAGCCGGATCCCCACCCGGCTCCCGCTCCTGTCGTTTGCGCTTCGTGTCGTTCGCGTTGCGCAAAGAACGGCCCGGCTCCCGGAGGTGACAGTTCCGGGACCAAGTGCGGACCGATCATGAGCCGTCGCGACCGCGAACCCGTCCGTTCGGCCCGCCCGGCGGAGGGCGAATCCGGCGTTCCCCGGTTGTTCCCCCGGGCTTCGTCCGCCATGAACCATCCCTCCATGGCCGCCCGTTGGGCAAAGTATTCCAACGCTCCCATAGTGGTTGGTACCTGAACGTAGTTTTGCCTGGTCATTAGTGCGGCGTGGAGTACCATCTCGTGCGTTGCCCCCACGGCCGTCGGCGCGCGCTCAGGCGGTATGCCGTAGCGCTCGGTCGGCCGTACTCGTGCGTAACTTGGAGCGAGGTGAGCCGATTTGATTGTGACGGATTCTCCGGGCCTGCGTCGCCCGGTCAACTGACTATCAAAATCGGCCGCTACACACTAACGGGTGTCAAGTGCTCGATGACGTCATCACTTCGCGCCAGATGCTTTCCCACGCCCATCCGGAACTCGACGAGCTGTCCGCGGGTGCTCGGCAGTTCGTCCAGGCAGCCGCCCTTATCGGGGAGGAATTCACGCTGCAGGAGGTCGCCCAGCTGCAGTCGGTGACCACGCTGAGCCTGCTGCCCTCGCTCGACGAGGTCCTCGCCGCCGGGGTGGTCGAGTTCGCCGGCGACCGGCTCGCGTTCGCCTCGGCGGAGGCCCACCGGGCCCTCCAGGAGCAAGTCCCCAGCCGGGTGCGGCACGTGCTTCTCCACAGCGTCTCGCCCTCGCACCGGCACGAGGCGGCCGATCCGGCCGTTCCGGCCGTTCCGGCCGTTCCCGAAGAAGAGCCCGTGATTTCTCCGGATAACTCCCCGGGTGCCGCCGAGGAATTACTGTCCGGGCTGTTCCGGGCGGAGAGCGCGGCGGGGGAACGATTGTCGTCCTCCGCGGAGAAGGAGTTGCACACCGCCCTGACCCGCCAATTGTCCGGCTTGACCGATGTCGCCGCGGCCGGGAACGAGGCGGATCTGGTCGTCGGGCTCTTCAAGGACGACGCGCGGGGGCGCAAGGACCGGGCCCGGGAAATCCTGCGCGCCCACCGGGCCGCGCCCGTCTCCGCGATCGCCGCGATCGTGCTGTCGAATCTCGAGTGGGCCGCGGGCTCGCTCGACGAAGGGCTGCACTGGGGCCGTGAGGCGCTCCGCCTGGCGAACGGCGCCCTGCCCGTCACCTGGCGGCCCTATCCGTCGCTGGCACTCGGGGCCAAACTGAATCAGCTGGGACGGTTCTGCGAAAGCGCCACCGAAATCGGCCGGGCACGTGCCCTGGCCGAACGACTGCGCCACCACAGGGCCATCGCCGATTCCATGATCGCGAACGGCCGGGTCCTGATGGGCCGGGGCCACATGGCCCAGGCCGAGGCCGAACTCGGCTCGTCCGTCTCCCTGGCGCACCGGCTCGGCGACAGCACGACCGCCTCCCACGGGCTGGCACTGATGTCGCTGATCTCCCTGGCGCGGGGCGAGAACGGCCGGGCCGCCGACCAGGTCTGGCGGGCGGGCACGGAGCTCGCCGGGAGACCCCGCGCGGCGCTGGTCGCCCACCAATGGGCCGACGTCCGCGTGTCCGCCGAGCACGCGGATCCGCGCAACGCCGTGAAGCTGCTCGTGGGCCGCTACCCGGAACTCGTCACCGAGCCCTCCCTGTTCCTGCGCGACCACGCGGCCGCCGCCTGGCTCGTACGGCTGGCCCGGCGGGCCGCGGACACCTCGCTCGCCGCGTCCGCCGTCCGCGCCGTGGAGCGGCTGGCACAGCCGTCCGCCGCGGACCCCGCGTACACGGCGGCGGCGCTGCACGCCTGGGCCCTGCTGCACGACAACGTCGAGGCCCTGGAGTGCGCGGTCCGGCAGCACCGTTACCCCTTCGCGGCGGCCGCGGCGGACGAGGACCTCGGCATGCTGCTCATGAGACGCGGGGGCCGCGACGCGTCGGTCGGCAAGCACCTGCGCGCCGCCCGGGACCGCTACCGCTCCATCGGCGCCAGCGCCGCCGCCGGCCGGGTCGAATCCGTCCTCCGCGAGCTGGGCACCGGATTCTTCCCGCCGCGGTCCTCGCACCAGGCTCCCCCCGCGGCCGTCTCGCTCGACGACCTCACGGAGGCCGAACTCCGCATCGCCCACCTGGTGGCGGGTGGCATGACGAACCGTCAGGTCGCCACCCGCCTCGGCCGCTCGCCGCACACCGTCAACTACCACCTCCGGCAGATCTTCCGGAAGCTCAACATCGGCTCACGCGTCGAACTGGCCCGGCTGCTGGACTGACGCCTCGGGCAGGGGCCGGTCCTCGAGCAGGAGGGCGAGCGCGAGGGCGAGCGCCATGAAGGGCACCGTCCAGGTGAAGACGGAGCGGAACGCCGCCGCGTCCGGGGCGGAGGAGCGCGTCCCGGCGGTGAGGACCGCGCCGAAGAGGGCGGCGCCGAAGGCCCCGCCGAGGGAGCGGAAGAAGTTCAGGACACCGGTGGCGGTGCCGATGTGCTCCTGGCCCGCGGAGAACTGGCCGACCAGGATGCAGACCTGGACGAAGAAGCCGATGCCGACGCCCACGACGGCCAGCGGGACGACCAGGGCGACGGTCCCGGTGCTCCGGTCGGCCCGACCGAGGACGGCCATACCGGCCGCGACGAGGACCGCCCCGGCGACGGGATAGACCTTGTAACGGCCGGTCCGCGTGATGAGGAGCCCGGAGATCACCGCGGCGGCCACCAGGCCGAGGAGGAGGGGGACGACGTGGAGCCCCGCGGTGAACGCGGACTTGAGCTGCACGGTCTGCAGGAACATCGGCATGTACAGCATGGCCGCCATCAGTACCATCGCCACGAGCAGGAACTGGGCGGAGACCAGGCAGAAGTCGGCGGAGCGGAACAGGCGCAGCGGAGTGACCGGCTCGGCCGCGCGCCGTTCGACGGCGAGGTAGCAGGCCAAGGAGACGACGGCGAGGGCGGCCAGGCCGAGGACGACGGGGGACGACCAGGGGTAGTCGTGCCCGCCCCAGGTGGTGAACAGCATCACGGTGGTGGTGAACACGGTGACGGTCAGGGCGCCGAGGATGTCGACCCGGCCGTTGCCCGGCGGGGCGGGCAGGCGGAGTTTCATGGCGACCGCGATGAGAGCGACGACGCCGATGGGCAGGTTGACGTAGAAGATCCAGCGCCAGGAGAGGCCGTCGGAGAACGCGCCGCCGCACAGTGGACCGGCGATGAGGGCGAGGGCGGCGACCGTGCCGAGCGCGGCCTGGAGCCGGGCGCGGCGGCGCGGGGAGGCCAGGTCGCCGGTGATGGCCATGACCAGCGAGGTGATCGCGCCGCCGCCGACGCCCTGCAGCGCCCGCGAGACGGCCAGCACGGGCAGGGTGCGTGCGATGCCGCTGAGGAGGGACCCCACCAGGAAGACCCCGATGGCCAGTTGGAGGATCTTCTTGCGGCCGTACAGATCGCCGAGCTTGCCGGAGAGGAGGGTGGAGACCGAGCCGGTGAGCAGATAGGCGGTGGCGATCCAGGAGACGTCGGCCCCGGCGTGGAGGTCGGCACCGATGCCGGGCAGGGCGGTGGCGACGATCGTCTGGTCCAGGTTGGCCATGAACAGCGCCAGCATCAGGGGGATCACGAGCACCATGGGGCGGCCTCACGGGGAGGGGTAGAACTGGCGGACCCAGTGGCGGTAGAGGCCGATGGCCTCGTCGCCGGTGGTGAGGCGGGGGCGCGGCTCGTAGCGCTTGGTGTTCCAGATCCGTATGTCGCCCTGGACCTTGGCGACCGCGATCCGCAGCATGAGCCGGGCGAGGGCGCGGTGCAGGGGGCGACGCGGTCCGGGTGCGCGTGACGGCCGCATCTCCGCACAGGCGGTGGCGAGTTGCAGACGGGTGCTGGCCCGGCCGGTCGGGGTGTGCAGGGCCCACAGGTAGATGACGAGGCCGAGCGGGGGCAGGGGGTGCTCGATGCGTACACAGCCCAGCCCGGACATCGTGAACGAGTGGTCGACGCGGAACCGCGTGAGCGGTGCGGGCCCGGCCGGTGAGAGCCTGAGACGGGTGTGGAGGCAGGGGCCTTCGGCGCGCGGGGGTTCCAGCTCCCGCAGCGTCACATGGTGCACGACCGGCACGTGCCGGTAGTCGAGGGTGTTCTCGGCGAGTTCCTGGACATGCGCGCGGACTTCGGTGCTCCAGGCGGCGGTTGCCAGGACGCCCGCCGGAGCGGATTCGGGGGCGTCCCACGCGGGCGGCTTGCCGTCCGGCGCGTACCAGACGAAGACGAATCCGTTGCGCTCGCGGATCGTGTGGTGCTCCACCCGCGCACGCGGTGGCGGCCCGTCGGGGGTGCCGACGCACGTACCGTCGGGCGCGAAGGCGAAGTGGTGGAAGGGACACACGAGGTTCCGGCCCGCCACGGTGCCGCCGGAGCCGAAGTGCGCGCCGAGGTGCGGGCAGTACGGGCGCACCGCGTACGGCCGTCCGTCGTCGGTGCGGTAGAGGACCACGTCCTCGCCGGCCAGCCGCCGGGTCAGGACGCGGCCGGGGCGCAGTTCCCGGGAGAGCGCCAGGAAGAACCAGCTGCTCGGATACGGAAGTTCCCGCGATCCCGGCAGATCCGCCCCCGTGGTCATGGGCCGCAGCAAACCACAGGAAAGGGCGCGAGGCAGCTGACCTCGGGAAGAATCACTCATATGAGTTGCACTGTCGTCGTATCCATTGGTGCCGGTATCACCCGTTGTTACTTTGGCCAGTGGGCAGTCAAGGGGGCGATGCCATGGGCGGGTACGGCACGACGGACGTCGTCGTCATCGGGGCCGGCCTGTCCGGCACGGCCGCCGTGATCGCCCTGCGCCGAGCCGGCTTCGAGGACGTCGTCGTGCTGGAGAAATCGGCCCGCGGGGGCGGCACTTGGCGCGACAACACCTACCCCGGCTGCGGCTGCGACGTCCCGGCCGTGCTGTACGAGTACTCCTTCGCCCCCCACCCCTGGAGCAGGTGCTTCGCCTCCCGGTCCGAGATCCTGGACTACCTGCGGACCACCGCCTCGGAGCACGGTGTGGACCGGGTTGTCCAGTACGGCGTGGAGGTACAGGAAGCGCGGTGGGACGCGGCCGCGCACCACTGGACGCTGCGGACCACCGGGGGCACCCGCACCGCCCGGGCCGTCGTCCTGGCCACCGGCCTCTGGAACCGCCCCCGTTACCCGGACATCCCCGGCCTGGATGCCTTCCCGGGCCCGGTCTTCCACTCCGCCCGCTGGGATCACGACGTCGACCTGACCGGCCGTCACGTCGCCGTGGTGGGCACGGGCGCGTCCGCCGTGCAGTTCGTGCCCGAGATCCAGCCCGGGGCGGGCCGCGTCGAGATCTTCCAGAGCACGCCGCAATGGGTCCTGCCCAAGCCCGACTACGCCCTGCCGCAGTTCCTCCACCGGCACCCGGCGTTGCACCGCGCCCTCCGCGGCCAGCACTACTGGACCCAGGAGGCCATCGGCTTCCTCCTGCGCCACCCCCGGCTGCTCCCTTCCGTGGAGGCCCTCGGGCGGCTCCACCTGCGCGCATCCGTCCGCGACCCCGCCCTGCGCCGGGCGCTGACTCCCCGCCACCGCTTCGGAGTTCGCCGCATCATCGCCTCCGACACGTACTACCCGGCCCTCACCAGGCCCAACGTCCGGCTCCACCCCACCCGGGCCACCGCCGTGCAGGGCCGGGACGTCATCGGCGCCGACGGCACCCGCGCCCGCGCCGACGTCGTCGTCCTCGCCACCGGCTTCCACATCGGCGAGGCGCCGTTCGCCCTCCACGGCACCGACGGCACCGCCCTGTCCAGGACGTGGGAGCACGACCGCCGCGCCTACCTCGGCACCGGCGTCAGCGGCTACCCCAACCTCTTCCTGCTCCCGGGCCCGAACCTGTTCTCCGGCACCACCGCGGTCCCCACCGCCGTGGAGGCCCAGCTCCACCACATCGTCAGCGCCCTCGTCCACCTCCGCGCCGGCGGGTACACCGCCCTCGACGTCCGGCCCGAGGTCCAGGAGGCGCACGGTGCCGCCCTGCGCGCGGGGTTGCGGAGCACGGTGTACAACACCGCGGACGGCACTGGCTATTACTTCGGTGTGCCCGGGGTGAACACCTTCTGCTGGCCCTGGTCCACGGGCCGGCTCGTCGAACGGCTGCGCTCCTTCGAGCCCGACGCCTATTCCTGGTCGACTCCGCCTCGCCGGACCGGGGCCGTCGCGCTCCCCTCATCTTCCGCAGGAGAAACCCGGCGTGCTATTCATGGAAGTGAGTAGTCACTTCCCACTTCCATGAATGACGAGGGGTGCGTCATGACCACCGCAGAACGCTTCCGTGCCGCTGTCGACCGGCGCGATCCCACCGCGCTCGACGACCTGTTCACCGACGACGTCCGCTTCCACAGCCCCGTCAAGTTCTCGCCCTTCGAGGGCAAGCCCATGGTGCTGGGCCTCTTCGGCGTCCTGCTGCGCACCTTCCAGGACTTCCGTTACATCGGTCACCACACCGGGAACGCGGAGACCGCCGACGGGACGGAGTCCCCGTCGGCGGTCCTGCTCTTCCGCGCCGTCGTGGGCGGCAAGCAGATCCACGGCATCGACCTGCTGCACTTCCACGAGGACGGCCGGATCAAGGAGTTCACCGTCATGGTCCGGCCGCAGTCGGCCGTGCGGGCGCTGGGCGAGGCGGTCCTCGACGGGCTGATAGCCGACGGCCTGGTGCCGGCACCCGCGGATCGCTAGATCACGGCGTCGGCCCGGTCATGTGCTCGCTGATCCACTGGATCGGGCCCATGCCCATGCTCGGCACATAGGTCTTGGCGTTGTGCTCGCCGTCCGGGATCTCCCGCAGCATGGTGTGCACGGGGCCCTTGTCGCCGTACGACGCGATGAATTCCTTGGTGTTCTTCATCGACGTACGCTCCTTGGTGCCGACCTGGAAGGCGAGGTAGACGTCGGGGCCCTTGGCCTCGGTCAGCCGCTTCGCCAGCCCCTCCGGGTCGTTCGCGGCCTTCTCCTCCGAATGGCCTGCCCATAGCGGGGAGTCGGGGACGATGTCCGGGCCCGACGCGATCACGGCCTTGAACTTGTCGGGGTGCTTGAGCACCGCCTTCAGCCCCGCGAAGGCGCCGGAGGAGGAACCCATGAAGGCCCAGCCGTCACGCTGCTTCAGCGTACGGAAGTTGGCCTTGATCAGGTCCGGGACGTCCTCGGTCAGCCAGGTGCCCATCTTCGGCTGCCCGGGGATGTCGCTGCCGTCGTAGTAGTTCTTGTCGTCCGGGTTGAGCACCGGCATCGCCACGATGAAGGGCAGGCTCTTGCCCTCCTTCGACCACTGGGCGATCGACGACTGCAGCTTGAGGTCCGTTCCCATCCAGTAGTTGACCGGGTAGCCGTTTCCGCCGGGCAGGGCGATCAGGACCGGGAAACCGGACTCGGCGTACTTGGGGTCGTCGTACTGCTTCGGGGCCCAGACCCACACCTTGCCCTTGAAGCCGGACTTCTTGCCGTCCAGGGTCACCACGCCGATCTTGGTGCCGTCCTGCACGGTGTTGGCGATCCGGAAGCCGGCCTTCGGGCCGGTCGGCATCAGCGTGCCGTGGGCGCCGGTGCCTGCGCCGCCGTTCTCGCCGAAGGTGATCGGGTCGCCCTTGTCGGAGAAGACACCGGAGTATTGGAGCACCGGCCAGGCGATCAGGGCCAGGGCGGCCACGCAGGCCACCGCCCATATCCGGCGTTTGGTGAACGAAATCGTCATGCCGTCGTTCCTGCTCATACCTGGTAGCGGTCGGGGGCGAAGAGGTGCAGGTTGTCCCTGACCCAGTCGGAGGTGCGGGCGAGGCCCTCCTCCAGGTCCACCCGCGGGCTCCAGCCGGCCCATTCGCGGGCGCGGGAGTTGTCCGAGAGCAGCCGCTCGACCTCGCTGCCGGCCGGCCGCAGCCGCGTCTCGTCCACGACGACCTTCGCGTCCCGTCCGGAGGCCCGGATCAGCGAGCCGGCCAGGTCGCCGACGGAGATCTCGCGGCCGGTGCCGAGGTTGACGGCGTGGCCGACGGCCCGGTCGCAGTCGGCGAGGGCCAGGAAGCCCTCCGCGGTGTCGGTGACGTAGGTGAAGTCACGGGTGGGCGAGGTCGAGCCCAGCCGGATCTCCTCGGCCCCGGAGTGGAGTTGGGCCAGGATCGTGGGGATCACGGCGCGGGCGGACTGGCGCGGCCCGTACGTGTTGAACGGGCGCACGACCGTGACCGGCAGGCCGAAGGTGTGCGCGTACGACAGCGCCAGCATGTCCGCGCCGATCTTCGAGGCGGAGTACGGCGACTGGGGCTGCAGCGGGTGGTCCTCGCGGATCGGGACGGTCCGGGCCGTGCCGTAGACCTCGCTGGTCGAGGTGTGCAGCATGCGGCGCACGCCGTGCCGGCGGCAGGCCGCGGCCACGTTCTCCGTACCGGCCACATTGGTCTGCACATACGCCTCGGGAGCCGCGTAGCTGTACGGGATGCCGATCAGCGCCGCCAGGTGGAAGACGGTGTCGCACCCTGCGACGGCGTCCGTCACCCGGTTCGCGTCCCGCACGTCCCCGGCGAGGATCTCCACGGGGGAGTCCGGGCCGAAGTGGCGGGCCAGGTAGCCGCGTTCGGCGTAGGGCTTGTAGTGCGCCAGCACGCGCACCCGGGCCCCGCGCTCCACCAGCAGGTCGACCAGCGTCGACCCGATGAATCCCTCGGCCCCGGTGACCAGGACGGTCCGGTCGCGCCAACCGGTCCGGAAATCACTCGCGTTCATGTTCTTCCTCTCAGCTCGTCATCAGGGCAGGGGCGCGGCCGGCCAGGCGCAGCGCCCAGGCGGCCATCAGGTCGGCGGCGGCCGCGTGGGTGCCGGGGCGGGCGGCGGCGCTCATCGCGGCCAGCCGCTCCGGCTCGGCGAGCAGCGGGCCGATCAGCTCCGCGAGCCGGTCGCCGTCGGTCTCGCCGTCCGGGAGCAGCAGCCCGGCGCCGGTGTCGCACAGCACCCGGGCGTTGTGGGTCTGGTGGTCGTGCGGGGCGTGCGGGTACGGGACCAGGACGGCCGGCATCCCGAGGGCCGCCAGCTCGGCCACCGTCGCCGAGCCCGCGCGGCACACCATGAGGTCCGCGGCCGCGTAGGCGAGGTCCATGCGGTCCAGGTAGCCGACGGCCGTGGCCGTGCCCGTTGCCAGCCGGGCCCGTACGTCCGCCAGGGCCGCCGGCCCGGTCTTGATCACCAGATGCACGTCAGGCCGGTCGCGCCAGCGCCGCGCCAGGCCGACCGCGGCCTCGGTGAGCCGGGCCGCGCCGAGGCTGCCGCCGTTGAACAGCACGACTCGCGCGTGTGGCGGTACGCCGAAGGCGCGCCGGGCGTCGGCGCGCAGGGCCCGGCGGGCCGCCCGGTCGAGCCCCGCCACCGCGCCGACCAGCGGCATGCCCACGGTCCGGGCCCGCTCGGCGGTCCGGGCCGGCAGGTGGCGGCGCGTACGGTCGAAGGCGAGCGCCACGTGCGGGGTCAGCGTCGCCGCGAAGCGGTTGGCGCGCCCCGGCACGGCGTTGGACTCATGGACCAGCGCGGGCCGCCCCGCGAGCCGCGCGCCGAGCACGGCGGGCGCGCTCGGATACCCGCCCATGCCGATGACGACCTGGGCGCCCTGCTCCTCGATCACCCGCCGCGCCTGGAGGCCCGAGCGGAGCAGATCGGCGGGCAGCAGGAACCGGCGGGCGCCGAGCGACGGGTCGAAGGGGATCATGTCGACCGTGTGCAGCCGGTAACCGGCCTCCGGTATCAGCCGCCCTTCCAGCCCGCGCTCGGTGCCGACGAAGCTGATGACCGCGTCCGGCACGGCTCTTCGCAGCGCCTCGGCGACGGCCAGCCCCGGATAGATGTGCCCGCCGGTGCCGCCCGCCCCGACGACCACCGAGAGGGTGTCGTGTGCTGTAGCCATGGCCACAGCGTGGAGAAATGTCCTAAGAGGGTTTTAAGAGGGCGTTCTGTCGGCCTTGGGGTGGTCCTGCTGGTTCGCCGATGACCGGCGACAGGGTCTCATGGCCGGACGGCCGCGAAAACGGCGGGCGCCGGGATGTCCCGCCGCCCGGGACTGGAGGAGGTCGTGGTCGGCGGCCGGGGCCTGTGGCGGGCCACCATCGCCGTGCACGCCCCCTCCGGGCACTCCGGTTCCGGCAGGACTGTTGTCGGCGCGATCTCACGTGCTGCCCACCTCGTACGCCTCCTGGACGCCGCCGAACTGCCCGGAGTGAACGGGACCTCGCCCTTCCCGCTGCCACCGAAGCTGTCGGTCACCGCCATCCACGGCGGCCAGGGCTTCTCCGTCACACCCGACCGGTGCGACCTCAACGTCGACGTGCGCACCACGCCGGTCTTCGATGCGCACGACGCCGAGACCCTGGTGCGCAAGGCCGTGGCCGAACTCGACGCGGAACTGCCCGCTCCCCGGCCGACCGGGATCACCCCGGTGGCCAGCTGGCCCCCGTTCCGTCTGGCGGCGCACGAGCAGCCGGCCGCCGCTCTGCTGAACGCCGCTGCCACCGAGGGGCTGGCGGTGCGGCCGAAGACGGCGGGCCCCTCGAACATCGGCAACCTGCTGGCCGGCGAGGGCATCCCGGCCACCGCCGGGTTCGGCCTGGCCTACGAGGGACTGCACGGCATCGACGAGCGCGCCCGTCTGGCCGAACTGCCGCAGGTCTACGCCGTCTATCACCGGGCGGTCCTCGGCCTCCTCCGTGCCGGCTGACAACTGCCATCCGGGTTCCAGGAACGTCTCAGATCCGCTCCCAGGAAGTCCCCACATCCGTCTCTGGGAACGGACCGTCGAACGCGGTGACATGGAGTCAGCACCACCGCACCACCTCCAGGTCAACCGATCCGAAGGAGGGCCGGGCGACCGTCTTCATCACCCATCGTCTGGCCAACACCCGCCTCGCCGACCGCATCATCGTCCTCGACCAGGGCCGCATCGCCCAGACAGGCACGGCAGTCCTGGACGGGTTGACAGTGGACGGTCCGGTGCCGGCACCCGTGCGACGGGTCGGTCACTGACTCACGTGTGTGCGGAGGTAGCCGGGACGGCCGTGGTCGCGGCGACTGTCGCCGCCAGTGCCAGGGTGACCAGGGCGCGGGGTAACGCGTATGTGGCCATGGGGGTTCCGCCTCTCGTCGGGTTCGTTGTCCAGGAGGACTCCCGACCGTCGTGGCGGGTTTACACCGGCCGTCGAGGGCTACCTCGCGCCGGTGGCCATGCCGGCGGGGTGTTCGCGTGCGGTGTGTGCCGGGTGAGCCAGTGGCTCATGAAGGCTTCGGCGAGGCGACGGGCTTTCGCCGGGGCGTCGTCCGGGCCCACCGCCCGCCTGGCCCCGTTCAGGAGCTCAACGAACCGGAGCAGGTGGCGAACCATGCGCCGGCCGACGCGCTGCCGGGCCCGAAGGCGCTGTTCAGCGCATCGGCGAAGTCCTGTGTCGCGTTCACCTTCGTCGCGGGGACGCCGACCTTGAGCTTGGGGAGAAGAGCTGTGGACACCTCGGGGACGAGCGAGGGCGGCGTGGAGGGCACATAGATGGACATGCGGGTACCCGACGGGTCGGCCGAGGTCTTCACCAGGAAGGTGCTCTCGCCCGAGGGCAGGCTCACCTGAGGATCGGACACCTGGAGAGAGTGCCCGGAGGCGTCGGTGAGGGAGAAGCCGCCGTCGGCGGCCAAGGCGGCGCGGATACTCGCGGCCAGGTTGACGGGGTCAGTGGCGTACGCCAGGTCGACCTCCACCGTCCCGGAAACCTTGGGAAACGCATAGGACGACGGGTTCGTCCCGGGCGTGAGCGGGACAAAGCTCACCCCCGGTTTGCTCCACGCCATGACGCACTCCCCGCCGCCTTCGGCCACGGGCAGGGTGACGGGGATACGGGCGTCGCCGAGGGCGCGGCCGACGACGGCAGCTCCCGTCAGCACGATGGTCAAGAGCACTACCGATATACGGATCATTTCAGCCCGTCCTCACGTGGCAGAGCCCCCTCCCACCCTCGTGAGCACGGCACCGGCCCGCAAACGAAGTGAGCCAACCGGGTGAGGGTTGGCCGGTGCTCACCACATGCGAACGCGGGCACCTGCTGGCACATTGATGGCATGTCTGGCTCTCCGTCAGCTCCCGGGCGCGGCCCGGCCGAGTTGCTGCTGTGGGCACGGGACTCGGGCCTGGTGACCGATTCCGCGGAGGCGCGGCGGCTTGCCGCGATGCGTCTGGATCTCCTGGTCGAGGGCGCCCTGCCCGGCGGCCGAGCCGGACACGTCGCGCTGACGGCCCGTTGGGCGGCCTTCATCTGCTGGCTGGACGACCGGATCGACCGATCAGGCATGGGCACCGTCCCGGGTGAGGTCGAGAAGTTCACCGCTCCGCTGCGCCGCGTTCTCACCTGTGCCGCCGCGCCGTCCGGACCCTCCGCCGCACACGCCGCGGTACTGGCGCGGTTGTGGGAGCGGACGGCGGAAGGCATGCCCGCTGCCTGGCGGGAACGATTCACCGCCGACTACCTGGACTTCCTCGACGCCACGGAGGAGGAGATCGCGCTGCGCCGTGACGGCGTGCGGCTGTCCCTGGAGGCTTACGTGCGCTTGCGGCGCCGCACGATCACCGTGCAGCCGATGCTGGACGTCCTGGAACGCACCGGTCGCGCCGCACTGACCGAGGAAACCGCGGCGGACAGCCGGGTGCGGGACCTGCGGTGGGCCGCAGCCGACGTCGCGGGGTGGGCGAACGACCTTGTTTCGGCCGCCGACGACACAGCCGTGGGCCAGGACAACCTGGTGGCGATCGTCGCCAGGGAATCCGGCATTCCGGCCGCCGCGGCCCGAATCCGGGTGGCAGCCCTGATCGACAAGCGCCGCGACGACGTCCGCGCCACCGCGACGGCCCTGCGCACAGCCTCGGGCCTGCCACGGGACGAGCGTGAGGGACTGCGCCGCTATGCGGCGATCGTGGAGCGTCTCACGGCGGCGACTCTGAACTGGCTGGCCGCGTCCGGGCGTTTCACCGGCGCGCCTCGTGGACCGTTCGCGGCGGCACCACCGTTCACCGGAAGCGCGCGGCCTCGGGAACGAGACTCCTGATGAGAGTCGTCCCGGTGGCCACCGGTCTGCCCTACTGGCCCGACGACGTGTTTCCGGCCGACCTGGCGCCCGCCACCGCCCGGCTCCTCGTCCATCTCCGGAGCCGGGTCGGCGCGGACGGGGCCGTCCGTGAGCCGTGCCGCAGCCGCGTGCTCGAGTCCGCCCTCACGCTGGCGCTGCTGGACCGGACCGGCCGTCACCCCACGGCCCGCCGTCGCATCACCAACTACCTTGCGGAACACCGTGATTCGCCCGATCCGCTGGACCGGCTGCTGACCGGATCCGTTCTCGGTGGCCGCCCGACGGAGACCGGCCCGCCGGACATGAACCGCTTCCTCGCCCGGGCACCGGACTTCACCGGCCTCCGCAAGCGGGCCTTCCTGGACATGGTCCTGCTCCTGGCCGGCGCCCTCCCCACCGCACCGCCGCCAGCGCCCGAAGCGTTCTCCCCGCACGGCCTGCACACCTGGGCGCGCGTACAGAACACCGCGGTCAAGGCCGTCCTCGCCCACGCCCGCGGTCAGCTCCACTCGGTCAGCGAGCGGGAGTTGGACCTGCTCCGCTCCACCCAGCGCGCCGGAACCGTGTGGGAGGGCAACATCCTTGTCCACCTGTCCGTACTGCATGCCCTGGCCTCCTTGCCCGAGGAAGGACGCCTCGTCGCCGACGGGGTGGCCACCGCCCTCGAACACCAACGCCCCGACGGCGGAATGCCGTTCATCTGCGAGGAGGACACATGGGCGACTGCCACCGCCGGTATCGCCCTGCACGCCGCCGCGGCCCCCCGATCCGATCTGACCGCCGTCGCCGGACGGCTGCTGCGTCTTCAACAGCCTGGCGGAGGCTGGTCCTTCTCCGAACGCGCCCGGCTCGCGGATGTGGATTGCACCTCGGTCGCCGTCGAAGTCCTCCACCTGACCGACCCGCGCGCCCACCACGCCCCGATCCGCCGAGGGCTGGCGGCTCTGAACACCCTGCGCGGGCAGGACGGCGGATACCCCACCTACGTGTCCGGGGCCCCGTCCGAAGCCTGCATGACCGCGGCCGCCGTCAACGCCCTCAGCACCCGGGGCCCCGAACAGCGCACCGCCGTCGCCGACGCGCTGGGCTTCCTCGCTTCCCAGCAGAACGCGGACGGGTCCTTCCCGCCGGACTGGAGCCGCAGCCGCCTGCACACCGTCTTCCGGGCCACTCTCGCCGCCGCTCGCCATCCCCGCGCCCGCGACGGCTCGGCGCGCCGGATCGGCCGACGGGCCGGGCGCCTCGTCCTGGCCTCCCAGAACGCCGACGGAGGCTGGGGCCAACAGGACGGCGCCCGGAGTGACGCCCTGAGCACGGCCTATGCCCTGATCACTCTCAGCCGCCACAGGGAACCCGGACCGGCCGTACGAGGTGTCGCCCACCTACTCGCCCAGCAGCGCCCCGACGGGTCGGTCGCCAGTGTCCCGGACTCCGTGGGGCCCCGTCCGTTCGGCTTCACCATCCCCGTGCTCGCCGACATCTTCGCCCTTCTCGCCCTCGGACACCTCACCCGCCGTATCCAGCCCGGAGGAAGCCGCCGTGCCCCTTCCCACCCGCCCCACGCCCATGGATCTGACCATGCACACCATGGCCCAGAGCCAACCCTCGCTGTCCCTGGTGATCGGGGCCATCCTGCATTTTGAAGGCGCCGCCCCACCGCTCGCCGACCTGCTCACCCACGTCGGTGACCACCTCGGCCGGCTGCCGCCCCTGACGCACTGCCTCAAGGGCCCCGGCCTCAGGGCCCGCTGGTCCCACCACCCGGCCCCCGACCTCGGCCGCCGGGTCCGCGAACGCCGGATCCGGCCCGGCACGTCGAGCCTGGACCACGCGGTGCGGGAGCTGCTGACCCACCCGCTCCCCGACGACGGCCCGCCGTGGGACCTGTGGCTGCTGCACGGCTACGCACCGGACCGCTTTGCCCTCTGCTACCGGGCGCACCACGCCACCCAGGACGGGATCGGCGTATTCAACGTCCTCTACGAGCTGTTCGGTTCCACCTCCCCGCAGGAAGCCACCGCCTGCCACGTCCGGCCAACTCTCGGCAACTACACACGTGTTCTCAAGGGAATGCTCGGGACTCTCGCCGCGAACAACCTCTGGGACGACCCCGCGCAGCCCCTGCGCGGCGATCGCGTCAGCGCCTGGGCGCACGTGCCCACCGACGTCCTGCGCGCCACCGGGAACGCACATGGCGGCAGCGGCAACGACGTCGTTCTCGCCGCACTCGCCGGCGCGCTGCGGACGTGGAGCGGTGCACACCGGCCACGGATGCCGGCCGGGCCCGTGCCCGCCCTGATGATGGTCGACCTGAGACGCCCCGGCGAACGGCATCGCCTCGGAAACGCGTTCACGTTCTCCCGCGTTCCCCTGCCGACCCACCTGTCGGACCCGGCCGCCCGTCTGGACGCCGTTATCGCCGCCACCCGTGGGCCGAAAGGCCCGGCGCAGCGCGCGGCCCTGCGCGCGATCACGGACCGCATTCCCGCCCGCGCCTTCCACATGATCGCCGGCAGACTCGCCACCCCCTCGCGGGCCGTCATCGACACCTCCTACATCGACCTTCGCCGGCCCTTCGACTTCCGCGGCGCCCGTGCGAGCCACGTCCAGGGATTCACCTGGCTGCCCCGCCACCACCCCGTGTCGATCGCCGCCTGCAGTTACAACGGCACCACCAGCGTCTACTTCGTGACCGACAAGGCGCTCCCGGGGCTCGACCGTCTCCCGGCCCTCTGGGAGCGGACCTTCCCCCAGTCCGCCCCGGCACCCGGACGGGACTGACACACGGTAAGTCCGCCTACGCCGTGTGCCGGGTGAGCCAGTGGCTCATATACGCCTCGCCGAAGCGGAGGGCTTTCGCCGGGTCCTTGCCCGGGTCCACTGCTCGCCTGGCCTTGTCCAGGTGGCGGCACACCGCGCAGCCCTCGGCCGGGGCCGGCATGGCGGGCGGGCCGCTGCTGTGGGGGAGAGGGATGACCTCGGGGAGGTCGGCCATCAGGGGAGGGATCAGCACGAGGGGATCCCCTCCCGGTTCAGCTCGTCGGCGTGGGCCGGACGGAGAGCGTTCGGTGGGGCGTCCCATTCACGACCGCCTCGTGGTGCTCGGAGTTGGATGTGGGGGCCGTATTTGTCCATGCAGCGACCGAGTTTGTTCGTTCGAATGTCCACAATCCAGGTTCCAGGCGGGTAATTCGGTGGCGGTTCGGGCGTGTTCATGGCGAGCCTTTCCGGTTGCGTCGCACGTGGCGGGGTTCGGGCGTTCAGATTGCCCTTGCGGAGCAGCGGCTTGCAATACTTCAGCGGGTAACTCACGGGAGATTGACGCCAGTTGCGGAGCGGGTGTTCCTGGTCCTACATTTCGCGGGCCGTAAGTCCTTCACACAAAGGCGGAGACGAGGAAATGAGGATGTCGGACGGACCCACGGGGTCAACCGTGCCGCGTCGGCAGCTCGGCCGGTACCTGCGTGATCTCCGGAACCAGGCGGGGCTCACGGTGCGTGCCGCCGCGCGTGAGCTGGAGCGGGCGGAGGCGACCATCTGGCGCATCGAGACGGGGCAGACGTCGTTGCGCAGTGTCGACGTCGAGGTCATGTGCAAGGTGTACGGAGCTTCGGGCGGCGTCACCAAGGCGCTCAAAGCGCTGGCCAAGGAGACGAAGGCGAAGGGGTGGTGGCATGCCTACGGGGATGTCATCGCCGAGGGATTCGACCTGTTCATCGGGTTGGAGGAGGCGACCGAAAGGCTGGACTGGTACGAGAGTGACCTGGTTCCCGGGCTGCTCCAGACGCCCGACTATGCACGCGCCATCATCAGTGCTCATTTGCCCGATGAGGGCCCGGACGAGGTCGAGCGCCGGGTGCAACTTCGTATGGCCAGGCAGGTGCTCCTCAGCAGGTTCTTCAAGCCGGTGCAGCTCAGTGCCGTGGTGAGTGAAAGTGTGTTGAGGCGTCCGGTCGGTGGGCACACCATGATGGTGGAACAGCTCAAGCACTTGGCAGATGTCTCCGGCCTGCCCAATGTGGCGATCCGGGTGGTCCCGTTCAATGCCGGTCTTCACATGGGCGCGCTCTCAGGGATGTTCGGCATCCTGCGGTTCCCGTGCAACGGCGAAGGCAGGGAGGTGGAGCCGTCCACCGTGTATGCGGAGGGATTCACAGGAGCTCTCTACCTCGACAAACCAGCCGAGTTGGAGCGGTACGACCGGGCTTTCAAGGATATCTGGCATACAGCGCTGGACGAGAACGAGTCGAAGCACCTCATCATGGAAATGGCGGGGAAATATGCAGAAGGTTGACACTCGCGCGAAGTGGTTCAAATCCAGCTACAGCAACGGGGAAAGGGCGTGCCTCGAAGTCTCGGGCGACCTCCCCGGCCTCATACCCGTCCGCGACAGCAAGGACAGGGAAGGGCCGTCCGTGGCCTTCGCGATACCCGCCTGGGCCGCGTTCGTCGCGGGCATAGGGGGCGGGGTATTCCCGATCGCGTCCCGCCGAGTGGTGTAGCCGTCGGGGTGCGAAGTAGCGGGCGATTTGGTTCATGGGCGGCGGCGGACGGCTCGCTCCTCACGACCAAATCGCCCGCAATCCAAGGTCAACGACCACACGGGCACCCCGCCCCTCCGGGGACACGGCTGCCGGCGTGGGGCGGGTCGCGATCCCGCACCCGGCTCCCGGGCAATCGCAACCCGGTACTCGGCCCCCACACCGCTTTCAGAGCGCCCCGCTCAGCCCACGCGCCCCTCGGGCATCTGCCGAAGGCCACCCGCACGCGGCAGCGCGGGGCAACCGGCCGCCCCCCTCGCCGTAGCCCGCAGCTTTGGGCCCGGAGGGCCCGAGACGAAACGGCCGGCCGGCCACGCACCATGCCGCCCCACGGCCGGGCAGCCGGAGCCGCGCGAGGACCGTTCCATGAACAGGGGCAACACCAAAATCCCCGCCGCACCACCCAACGGGGCGCCGTCGTCTTCCCCGCCCCCTGAGCCGTGACGCGCCCTACTCCACCGTCACCGTCAGCAGCGCGTACTGCGCCACCGTCACCGCGACCGTCGCCGTGGCCCCCGACGTCGTCCACGTCACCGGCTGCGGCGCCGGCGACGTCCCGTCCGGGGAGGCGACGGTCGCGGCCGTCACCCGCTTGCCCTCGGGGACGGTCACCGACACCGCGCACGCGGCCGGAGTCGTCGCGAACGCGGCCGGCGTGTCGCCGAAGCAGGTGAAGTTGACCAGCTGGACGACCGTGTCGTCGCCGAGGCGGCCCGCCTCCAGATAGATCCGGCGGTCACCGCTGGACAGGGTGACCGGTGGCGGGGCCACGGCCCGTACCGGCGCGAGGAGTTGCGCCGCGTCCGCCTGGCCGGTGGCGGTGAGGAAGGACTTGCCCAAGAGGTCCTTGAAGTAGAAGCAGGTGCCCGCGCCGAAGCGGTTCTGATGGGCGGCGGGGACGGGGTCCTTGCGGCGGAAGCCGAGGACGTCTGCGAGGGCGAACTCCGCTCGCGAGGCGCCGAGTTCGTCCAGCGCGGTCGGCGCCGGCCCGGTGACGGCCACCGTCCCGCCGCCCGCCACGTACCCGCGCAGCACCTCCGCCTCCGCGTCGGAGACCGCCTGGAGGTTGGGGAGCATCAGCACCTTGTACGGCGCGAGGTCGGCGGCCGAAAGGCCCACGCTGACCACGGTGTTGAACGGGATGTGCCCGTACACCAGCGCCTTGACCGTCCCCCGGAACTCGCCGAGCCAGGGCATCGTGGCGCAGCTGTCCTCGGGGGTGCTCTCGCTCCACCACTCCTTCACCCCGGACGGCTTCTTGTCGTTGACGTACATGCCGGTGCCGGCCGAGGGGCTGACGTAGTCGCGCGAGGCGGTGGAGTGGTAGACGGCGACCTCGGCGGCCGGGGCGGCGGCGAAGAGCTTCCGCTCGTGGGCGGCGACGAAGCCGTACATGCGGGTGCGCATCGTCGCGTCGGTGGTGTCGTTCTTGAACGGGCTCTTCACCTCGTAGGGGTTGCAGCCCGTGGCGAGCAACTGGGCCATCACCAGCGAGGCGTCGTCCGCCTTCCAGCCGTAGGAGAACGCCCAGGCGGGCTTGGTGCCGCTGGCGGCCCGCGCGTACTTGTACATGGAGATCAGACACGTCCAGTCGGACGCTGTGGCGTGCCGCATGCCGTCGTAGTTGCTGAGAATGTCGACTTCCCAGGCGTGGCTGACGTTCTCCGCGTGGCGCAGGTAGGCGCCGTCGAGACCGATGGACGTGGCGTACTGGTAGTCCATGCTCACGGTCTCGACGAAGGTGACCAGATCCTTGTTGACGGACCGGCCGGCGGCGGCGATGTCGAGCTGCCACTGGTTGAGGTTGCGGTGGCGCCACTCGACGAAGCGGCGGAACGTGGTGTCGCCGAAGTCGGCGTTCCTCGGCAGCGGCAGCCCGGTGTCGGCCTTGAAGGCGGCGGCCGCCCAGGTGGAGGCGTCGAACCAACTCGCCTTGCCGTCGAAGTAGATGGGGACGTCCGGCCAGATGGCATCCACGCCGGTGGTGGCCAGGGACTTGATACGGGCGAGGTAGTAGTCCCGCCAGGGGGAGTTGGGGCTGAGCCAGCAGCTCTCGTCGCCGGGGTCCACCCAGACGACGAGGCTGCCGTAGAAGACGTTGTCCTGGCCGTCGAGGGAACGCTGCACCCACGCCTTGCCGTTGTCGTTCTTGTAGAAGGACCGTCCCTTCTCGCCGCCCACGCTGATGAGTTCGAGGGACGGGTAGTACATGACGACGCGGATCCCGGCCGCGTGCGCGAGCTCGGTGAAGGTCCTGACCGTCTTCATGTGGGCGTCGAACTCGGCCTGGGTCAGCCAGTTGGACAGAACGGTGTCGACCTCGACGACGCTGACGTTCTGCGCCTTGAGGGTGTTGATCACCGGCTTCAACTGCGCGGGCTCGGCGTCGTCGTCGAAGGTGCCGTCCGCGATCCGGGCGAAGCGGGCCCAGTCCGGGAAGACGCCCTGCGTCACGGCGGGCGCGGCCCAGGCGGCCCGGTCGATCCTCAGCGGATCAGGCGGGGGCGGCAGCGGCAGCGCGCCCGCCGCCCAGGCCGCTCCGCCGATCCCCAGCCCCGCGCGCAGGACACCTCTGCGGCTCATTCCGTCGCGTCGCATGCTTCTGCTTCCCCCCTGATTCCCAGGATCCCGGTGGTCCGGGCCCGATGGTTCGGGCGATGCCCGCGATTCTGTCGGGAAAGCGGCCGGACGTAAGACTTCCGGCGGGTTCGCGGGGGCCGGGAACGGCCGTTTTCGGACGCGGGAGTACGGGCCCGCAGACGCCCGCCGAGTTGCCGGTTCCACCCGGTTACGTAGCATTTTGCTTGACATGGTGATCACGCACGCGGTGATCGCGGCGGGCCCCCTGGACTGGTCGCTGGTGACCGGATGGATTCCGGTCGTCCTCATGGTCCTGGGCCTCGCCGCCCTGGCGGTGCTCCTGTTCTCCCGCCGGCGCCGGTGGTGGACCCGCTGGGCACCCGCCGCCGTGCTGCTCGCCGTGCTGGTCACCATGGCCCTGCGGTGGGCCGTGGACGACTGGCTGCAGCCCTTCCCCGACCCGCTGCCCGCGGGCGTCGTCCTGTGGACGGGCGTCGCGGTCCTCGGCATCTGCCTCGCGCTCTTCCGGATCCCGCTCCTTCGCCCCCGCTACTGGGCCGGGGCCGCGCTCTGCGGACTGCTCGTCGTCCTCCTCGGCGCCTCGCAGATCAACCGCCACTTCGACCAGTACCCGACGGCCCGTTCCGCCCTCAACACCTGGCTCACCAAGACCACGAAGCTGAGCGACGCGACGGGCACGGCCGGGCCGACCCTCGCCGTACCGCCGGGCAAGACCCTCTCCGACGTCTGGCGCCCGCCCCCGGACCTGCCCAAGGACGGCACCCTCTCCCGGTCGGCGATCCCGGGCGCGAAATCCGGCTTCCGGGCCCGCGACGCGTACATCTACCTGCCGCCCGCCTACCGGACGAGTCCGCGCCCCCTGCTGCCCGTGATCGTCCTCCTGGCCGGGCAGCCCGGCTCCCCGGACGACTGGATCAACTCCGGCCGGCTGGTGGACATGATGAACACCTTCGCCGCCGCCCACCGGGGACTCGCCCCCGTGGTCGTCGTCGCCGACCCCCTCGGCTCGCAGTTCGCCAACACCCTCTGCATGGACTCCCGGCTCGGCAACGTCCAGACCTACCTCGCCACCGACGTCCCCGACTGGATCCGCGCCCACCTCCAGGTCCCCGCCGCCCGCACGTCCTGGGTGATCTCCGGCATCTCCTTCGGCGGCACCTGCTCCCTCCAGCTCGGCGTCAATGCGCCCCGGGTGTACGGCGTCATCAACGACATCGCCGGCCAGCAGGCGCCGACCCTCGGCAGCCGGACCAAGACCATCGACAAGGCCTTCGGCGGCGACGTGGCCGCCTACCAACACGTCAACCCCCTCGACGTCATGGCCCGCGAACGCTTCCCCGACACCCGGGCCGCGTTCGTCGCCGGCCGCTCCGACAGCACCTACCGGCCGCAGCAGCGCAAGGTCTACGACGCCGCCGTCGCGGCCGGGATGAAGGCCGAGTGGGTCGAACTCCCCGGCGGCCACAGCTGGCAGGTCTGGCGGCCCGGACTGGAGAAGCAACTCCCGTGGATCGCCCGGCAGACGGGGATGGTCCCATGAGCACGAGGATGGTCCCATGAACACGGGGATGATCCCATGAGCACCGCACCCGCGGAGACGCCCGCCGTCGGCGACCGCCGCCACCGCTGGCGGATCACCCTCGACCGCGTGCTCGCCCCCGTGCGCCACGCCCCCTTCACCCTCGCCTTCCTCGCCGTCCTGTGGATCGTCGGCGCCGTCACCCACTCCCTGGGCTCCGGACCGAGCCGGCGCCGGATGGAGAGCGTCGGCGTCGGCGTGCCCGCGCTGACCGAGGGCCGCTGGTGGACGCCCGCCAGTTCGCTCCTCTGGTGCCCCGGCCTCGGCGGCTACCTCGCGGCCACCGTCCTCGTCCTGCTGCTCGTCACCCCCGCCGAGCGCCGCCTCGGCGTCGCCCGCACCGCCGCCACCCTGCTCGGCGGGCAGATCCTCGGCAGCCTCCTGGGCATCGGCATGGTCGAACTCGGCTCCGCCGCCGGGGAACAGTGGCTCGCCAGCCTCACCGAGGACCTCACCGTCACCCCCACCATCGGCGCCCTCGCCGTCGGCGGCGTCCTCAGCTACCGGCTCACCGCGCTGTGGCGGCGCCGCACCCGGCTCGGCATCGTCGCGTTCGCGCTCGTCATGTCGCTGTACGTCGGCCACCTCCAGGGCGTCCTGCGCCTGGGCGGCGCGGTCGTCGGCCTCGCGATCGGCGCCGCCCTGCACCGGCGGCGCGGGCCCCTGTGGCCGCGCAACGCCTCGCACACCGAGGCGCGGGTGCTCGTCGCCCTCGTCGTCGCCGCCTCCGCGATCGGGCCGATGATCGCCATCCTCTACCAGGACTCCTACGGCCCGTTCAGCACCTTCAACGACCTCTACGTCTCCACCCGGCCCGGCGCCGAGGACGTCAAGGACGCCTGCGCCCAGTCCGCCCTGGACTGCGACGCCGCCCACGCCCTGCGGGACTTCTACGACTCGCCCGCCGTCGCCACGGCCGTCGTCGTCCCCGTGATCCTGCTCGTCCTCGCCGAGGGACTGCGCCGCGGCCGGCGGCTCGCCTGGACACTCGCGGTGCTGCTGCACCTGGCCTGGATGGCCCTCTTCGCCTACTGGCTGCACGACTTCCTCGCCAACCCCACCGCCTACGGCGCGCTGCCCGCCGAACACGCCGACTTCATCCAGTACTTCGCCGAGCAGATGCTGCTGCCGTTCCTGGTCCTGGTGCTCCTGCTGGTCACCCGGCGCCGCTTCGACCTGCGCCTGCCGCGGTCCGCGGTGCGCAAGCTCGGCGCGGTCGTCGGGGGGACGCTGCTGCTGGCGTGCGCCGCGTACGTGGGCATCGGGCTGGCCGTCCGCGACCAGTACCGGCCCCCGGCGAGCGCCGGGCAGCTCTTCGGCGGGCTGGTCTCCGAGTTCCTCCCGCCCGCGTTCCTCGGGTACTTCGCGGACTGGCCGGTGCCCGTCGGAGGGACGGCGAAGGCCCTCTAC
The DNA here is from genome assembly GCF_015999245.1 of Streptomyces sp. AV19. Lineage (GTDB taxonomy): Bacteria > Actinomycetota > Actinomycetes > Streptomycetales > Streptomycetaceae > Streptomyces. Next base: position 358,642 of record NZ_JAEAMR010000006.1, read on the forward strand.
CAGTACTGCGGCCTGCTGTTCTGGCTGGTGGCCCTGATCGCGCTGCTGGTCACCTTCCGCCGCCCCCGGCTGCACACGGACGCCGACGCGGCCGTCCGCGCGCGGGAGTTGCTGGTCGCCGAGGGCAGCCCCTCCAACCTCGGCCACATCACCACCTGGGACGGCAACTACTACTGGTTCGACGGGAACGGCCGCGCCGCCGTCGCCTACCGCGTCGTCACCACCGTGGCCCTCACCACGACCGACCCCTTCGGCGCCGCCGGCGCCCGCGCCGACGCCGTCGCCGGCTTCTCCCGCTTCTGCGACGAACGCGGCTGGACGCCGTGCCTCTACAGCGTCGGCGAGGAGACGCGGGCCGCGGCGGAGGCCCTGGGCTGGCGCTCGGTCCAGGTCGCCGAGGACACCGTCGTCCCCCTGCCCGGCCTCGCCTTCACCGGCAAGAAGTGGCAGGACGTGCGCACCGCCCTCAACAAGGCCAAGAAAGAAGGCATTTCGGCCGAGTGGTGGTCCTTCCGCGAAGCCCCCGTCGCCCTCACCGACCAGATCCGCGGCATCAGCGAGGAATGGGTCGCCGACAAGGGCCTGCCCGAGATGGGCTTCACCCTCGGCGGCCTGGACGAACTCGACGACCCCGCGGTCCGCTGCCTCATCGCCGTCGACGGCGACCGGACCGTCCACGGCATCACGAGCTGGATGCCGGTGCACGAATCCGGTCAACCGGTCGGCTGGACCCTGGACTTCATGCGCCGCCGGGCGAGCGGCTTCCGCGGCTCGATGGAGTTCCTCATCGCCTCGGCCGCCCTGGGTTTCAAGGAGGAGGGTGCCCGCTTCGTGAGCCTCTCGGGCGCGCCCCTGGCCCGCAAGGCGACGGGCGAGCCCCCGGCGGCGCTCCAGCGGATGCTGGACTACGCGGGAAAGGTGCTGGAACCGGTGTACGGCTTCCGGTCGTTGCTGAACTTCAAGGCGAAGTTCCAGCCGGAGTACCGGCCGATGTACATGGTGTACCCGGACCCGGCGGCGCTGCCGGCGATCACGCGGGCGATCGGGAAGGCGTACCTGCCGCACATGACGGCAGGGCAAGGGGTGCGGTTGATGCGGCAGTTCGGGGGGTGAATCGATGTGTCGGCCGTGCTGTCCGCGCTGTTCGCCCTGCTGGCGGCCGTCGGCAATGCCTCGGGAACGGTGTTGCAGAGAGCCGCCGCGGTGACCGTTCCGCACGGGGACGCGTTCAGCGTCCGCCTGGTGGGGCACCTGTGGCGGCGGCCCGTCTGGCTCGGCGGGATCGCCGTGATCGTCGCTGCCGCCGCCTGCCAGGCGCTCGCCCTCAACCTCGGTTCCCTGTCCCTCGTGCAGCCCATCCTGGTGACCGAGCTGCCGTTCACCCTCCTCATCGCCGCCGCCCATGCCCGCCGGCGGTTGCCGGCGGCCGGCTGGGCGGCCTCGGTCATGGTCGCGGCCGGGCTCGGCCTGGCCCTGGCGGCGGCGGCACCTTCCGGGGGGCACAGCCAAGTCGCCGCCGGCCTGTGGGCGCTGACCCTGCTGTGCACCACGGGCACCATGGCCCTGTGCGTCCTGGCCGCCCTGCCCAGGCCGCGCGGCCGGTCCCGGGCCGCGCTGTTCAGCTCCGCCTCCGCGATCGGCTACGCCCTCACCGCCACCCTGATGACCGCCGCCACCGACGTCTTCGCACGGGAGGGCGCATCGGCCTTCCTGGCCGCCTGGCAGTTCTACGGCTTCGTCGCGACCGGTGCCATCGCGCTCTTCCTCCTGGCCAACGCCATGGAGTCCGGCCCGCTGATCGCCTCCCAGCCCGCCCTCACCCTGGGCGAGGCCCTGGTCAGCCTCGCCCTCGGCATGCTGGTCTACGGGGAACGGGTCCGCACCGGATGGTGGCTGTTCCCCGAGGCCGTCGGGGCGGTGCTCGTCACCTGGGGGGTGCTCGTCCTGCCCCGCGTCGACACAAAGACGCCGCGCGAGCTCTGAGCGCGTCCTCCTGCCCGGGGGCGTCGGACCCGGGGGCGAGAGGGTGCGCTCACCGCTCAGCCCGGGAACGGCCTCGCCCGAGTGGCCTCGGGACGGCCCGTCCATGCCCTCGACGGCGAGGGCGCGGGCGGGGCATGCGACCGCCGTCCCGAGGCTCCGCGCGGACCTCTCATCCCCGGCCCCTCCGGCGGGCGCCCAGGGCGATCACCACCGCGATCCCGGCGAGCGCCGCCACGAGCACCACCGTCACCAGCGGCCAGTCCCGCGCCGGGGACAGCCGCAGAGCGATGGCCTCCAGCACGATCAGGACGACGACCGCGAGCCCGGCGACGCCGTCGCGGGTGTGGGTGTGGCGCATGAGGAGCTCCTTCAGGGGTGGGCCGGTTCCAGGCAGGCCGTGAGGACCGCCGCGTCGTCCCGGTGGCCCGTGGAGGCCGCGGCCTCCAGGAGGGCGTCGGCCAGCCGGGCGGGGTCGTCGCCGGCGTCGGCGGGGACGGAGTGACGCAACCGGTCGACACCGGCGTCCAGTTCGAGGTCCGGGCCCTCCAGCAGGCCGTCCGTGAGGAGCGCGAGCCAGCGGGCCCCGTCGAGGGGGACGCGCAGCGTCGGGTACGAGGCCGTCGGCAGGATGCCGAGCGGCGGGCCCGGCCGGGGCGCCAGCGGGCGGGTCGTGCCGTCGGCGAGGCCGAGGAGGGCGGGGACGTGACCGGCGGTCGCCGCAGTCAGCTCGCCGCGCCCGCGGTCGACGACCGCGTACGTACAGGTGGTGAAGAGGGACGTGTCGAGGGAGCAGAGCAGGGCGTTGGCGTGGGCCAGGACCTCGCTCGGCTCCAGGCGGGTGCGCGCGTAGGCGCGTACGGCGGTGCGTACTTGGCCCATGGTCGCGGCCGCCTCGACGTCGTGGCCCTCGACGTCGCCGATGACCAGGGCGCAGCGCCCGTCGGGGAGCCGGACCGCGTCGTACCAGTCGCCGCCGACGGTGACGCCGTCCCGCGCCGGGCTGTACCGGGCCGCCAGCCGCAGGCCGGGCAGATCGGGCAACTCCTCGGGCAGGAGGGCGCGTTGGACGGCGCTCGCCAGGTCGATGCGGGCCTGGACGAGACCGCAGCGCTCCATGGCCTGGCTGGTGAGCCCGGCGAGGGCGAGGAGGAGGGTGCGTTCGGTCACGGGGAAGTCGTGTTCGCGGGCGTAGCCGAAGAGCAGCGCCCCGTGGGTGAGCGGGAGCAGTGCCCAGGAGCGGGCCCGGGTGTGGTCCAGCCAGTGGTGCGGGTCGCCGCCGGACAGCTCGCGCATCTCGGCGCGGGAGCGTACGTACAGGGCCTTGCCCTCGCGCATGACGCGGGCCGTGGCCCCGGCCCTGTCCAGCGGCGTGCCGTCCATCAGCGCGCCCATGCGCACCCCGGTGCCGGAACCGGCCATGGTGCGCAGCCGTCCGTCCTCGGGGACGACGACGAGCGCGCCGATCGCGTCCGTCGAGGCGCAGAAGTGGTCGGCGACGGCGCGCGCCACCTCGTCGGTGGTGGTGGCGGAGAGCAGCGTGGTGGCCAGGTCCTGGATCCGGTCGGCGCGGTCGGCCGCGTTGTCGGCCCGCGCCCGGAGCCGGTCCTCGTGGTGGACGGTGTCGGTGATGTCGCGGGTGACGCCGACCAGGGTGCGGCGGGGCGGGTCGCCGAGCATGTACGTCCGGGCCTTGACCCGCAGCCAGCGGCCGGCTTTGTCCCCGGCGGCCAGCCGGCAGCGGATGTCCAGGGGCTCGATGCCGTCCACGGCGCGGTAGAAGGCGGTGGTCGCCGCCTCCAGGTCCTCGGGGGCGATGACTTCCTCGATGCCTTCGCCCGCCGGGCCGGGGGTGATGCCGTACAGCTTCTCCGAGCCCGCGAACCAGCGGTGCCGCAGGGTGTCCGCGTCCACGCTCCAGGCGGCCAGGTCGACGATCTCCAGGGCGAGCCGGAGCTGGGCCTCCCGCTCGGAGTGCTCTGCGTCGGGGGTGCCGTCGTCCGCCTCGGCGGCGGCCACGCACAGCCCGGGAGTGCCGAGCGCGCGGACGGTCAGGCGCAGGCCGGTGAGGCGTACGAGGACGGCGTCCCGGGCGGGCAGGGCGAACGCCGAGGTCACGGCCCGGGCCGCGCGGTCGCGGTCCGCCGCGGGCAGCCGGTCGGTCCAGGGAACCATCGCGCCCTCGGTGCGGCGCCCGCCCAGGAGCTGCTCCCAGCGGGCGTTCGCCGCCCACTCGACGCCCTCGGCGTCGAGCACGGCCAGGCCCACCGGGGCGTCGAGGAACACCTCGGTCAGCGTCCGTACGACGTCGACGGGCGGACGGGAACGGCCCGTTGCCGTTCCCGGAGCCGTACGGGGCTCCGGGAACGTGCGGTCCGTGACAGGAGCCGTCACCGGACCCGGCTCCTGCCGGACGGACGCCGGACGGTCACCACGATCGTCCCGGCGACGACGGCGACGCCGACACCGGCCAGGAACAGATCCGCGTCCCATGCGTCACCGTTCGAGGGGGCCGCGCCGGTGCGCGGCGCGCCTTGAGGGACGGTGCCGGACGCGGTCCGCGGGCCCGTGCCGGCGGTCTGTCCGGTCGTGTGGTGCACCGGGGCGAGGCCGCGGCCGCCGTTCTGGCCGTGGTGTGCCGGGTTCACGGGGTGGGGCTGCGGCGCGGGTGCCGGACCGGGCGGTGAGGCGTCCACCCTGAGCTGGGTCTGCGCGCTGCCGTTGCTGCACACCAGCCGTACCGGGTACGTGCCCTGTCCGGCCGTGACGAGCAGGGTGCCGCGGATGTGCTCGGGCCGGATGTCGGTGAGGCCGACCTGTCCCGCCCGGGAGGACACGGACCGTACGCTCGCGCCCGGGTAGGGGGCACAGGCGCCGGTGATCGACACCGTCTTCCCGTTGACGGTCTCGTGGGGGCTGATGCCGATGGTGGCGGCGCCCACGAGGGGGTCGGGCCGGGGCGGCGGGTCGGCCACGGCGGCCGGGGCGCCGAGGGCCCCGCCCAGGACGAGCGCGGAACCGGTCGCGGTCGCGCAGAGGAGGCGACGCATGGGATCCACATCCTTTCCGAGGGGTTCGGACGGTTTCTCCGAGGGGTTCAGATGGTTTCGTCCCCACCCTGGGTGCGGGCGGGGCCCGGGAGGGTCGGACGGCCGGGGGACCGGCGGGGCCGGGACGCCGTCCCCCGACCGGGCCCCGGCAATTCACCGCCCGGCGGCCAGATCCGCGTAGACGACGACGTTGTCGCGGTAGCCACCCGCCCCGTCCCGAGGTCCTCCGCAGGTGACCAGGCGCAGCCGGGGCGTTCCCGAGGTGCCCGCGTACACCTCGCGCGACGGGAAGTCCGCCTTGGGGTATTCGCGCACCCGCCGGACGGTGAACGCGACCGTGCGGCCGTCCGCCCGCAGGACGGAGATCCGCCCGCCGGGGCCCAGTTCGCCGAGGCGGAAGAACGCGCCGTCGCCGTAGCGCCCGACGGTCGAGTGCCCGAGGAGGACGGACGCGCCGGGCGCGCCGGGGACGGGCGAGCCCTCGTACCAGCCGACGGGCGCGTCCGGCTCGATGGGCGGGACGGCGACGGTGCCGTCGGGCTCCAGGCCCAGGGGGACCACCCGTGCGGTGAGCCCCAGCGCGGGCACGGTCACCCGCACCGGCTCCGCGCTTCCAGGCGGCGCGGAAGAACTTCCCGATGGCACGGGAGAACTTCCCCACGGAGCGGAAGGCGGCGGCACCGGGCCCGGCCGGCCGAAGCTCAGCAGGAGCGCGGCCAGGCCGGCGGCGGCCGGCAGCAGGAGGACGAGGAGTCCCCACCCGTGCCGCCGGCCGCCGGGCATCACCCGTCCCGTCCGGCCGCGACGGCGGACCGCCGCCCGTCCCGGTGCCGCTCCCGGGCGCCGGCCGCCGGGACGACCAGGACCGGGCCGCGGGCGTGCCGCACGCAGTAGCGGCTCACCGAGCCGGTGAGGAAGCGGTGCACCGCGCCGTGCGAACCGCCGCCGACGACGAGCAGGTCGCCGTCCTCGGCCGCGCTCGCCACCAGCGCAGGGCCCGTCCGGCCGCGCACCACGACCGGCGAGCACCGCAGGCCGTCCGGTTCGCCGCCGAACGCGCACACGCACGCGTCGTGCAGATCGTCCCGGGCCTGGTGCGCCAGCTCGCGGGCGGTCCGCTCGTCCGGCGGCCACAGCAGGTCGATGTAGTCGCCCTGGGGCGAGGAGTAGATGAAGACCGGATGCAGCTCGGCGCCGTGCCGGCGGGCCTCGCCCGCGGCCTGCCGGAGTGCGACGAGGCTGCCCGCGGAGCCGTCGACCCCCACCACGACACGTCGTACGGAGTGGTTCATTTCCCGGTCCCTTCCTCGTCCCGTTTTTCCGCTTCGGGTTCGGTCCGCTCGCGTCGGGCCGTGCCCACCACGCTAGGGAAGCCCCTGCCACCTGCGGATCCCTCGTCCGGCTGGCCAGGCGGGGGAGCGCCTCGGCCGATCGGCGGACACCGCCGTGGTCCTTCCGGTTGCGGCCGTGTCCGGGGCGCCGAATCGTGGGATCCGGCATGATCCGGTGGCTGCTGCGGCACGAGGACGGTCCGCCCGCCCTGCGGCGCGCGGTCTGGATCGTGCTGGCCGGGTGCGTCCCCTTCTTCGCCCTGCGCTACGGCCTCCACCGGCCGGTCGCCGCCCTCTACGCGATCTTCGGCGCGCTGCCGCTGGTCCTCTTCTGCCACGTGCCCGGCCCGCCCCGGCAGCGCACCCGCACGCTGCTCGCGGCCCTGCCGGTCGGCTGGCTCATGGTCACGGCGGGCACCCTGCTCGCGGTGCGCTCCTGGGCGGCGGCCTGCGGGATGCTCGTCGTCGGGTTCCTGGTCGCCTTCTGCGCGGCGCTCGGCCCGCGCGCGGCCGCCCTGTCCATCGCCCACCAGCTCTACTACGTCCTGCCGTGCTTCCCGCCCTACGCGCCGCAGACGCTCGGGTCCCGGCTCGCCGGCCTGACCGTCGGCATCCTCTGCACGGCCCTGGCCGAACGCTTCGTGTGGCCCGAACCGGCCCCCGTGCCCTACCGTGCCGTCCTCGCCGACGCGGCCGACGCCGTGGCCCGCCACGCGGAACGCACCGCCGTGGCGCTCGCCGCCGGCACGGGACTGGCCGCCCTCCGGGGCGCCGCCGACCGGGCCCTGGACGCCGCCCGGCTCTCCCGGGTGCCGGCCGCCGAACGCCCCACCTCGCCCTCCATGTCCGACCGGGCCCTGAACCACGCCCACGCCGCCCTGCGGTACGTGCGCGACCAGCTCGACCGGCTGCACGCCTGCCCCGATGTGCCCCACCCGGTGTCGGCGGAGCTCCTGCGGCAGGCCGCCGCGGCCCTGCGCCCAGCCGCCGCAGCGCTGCGCGACGGCTCCGCCGGGCCGCCGCCGCCCGACGAACTGGCCGCCGCGCTCGGCACGTTCGACACGGCCCGCGCCCGGACGCTGGACCGCGTCTCCGCCGCCGGACTGCGCCAGGACGCCCTGGTGCGGGCCGCGGCCGAGGGCACCCGGATGGTCACGGAGGCCACCCGGATCGCCCTGGGCGCCCGGCCCGCGCCGCCGCGATCCGGCGTCACACCGGCGGACGAGCCCTTCGGCTACGCCCTGGTGTCCGGCCCGGGGCGCTGGTGGTGGCGGCTGCGCGCCCATCTCACCCCCGGATCGGTGCTGTTGCAGAACGCCGTGCGCGTCGCCGTGGCCCTGGCGGCCGCCCGGCTGCTCGCCGGGGCGCTCGACCTCTCCCACGGGTTCTGGGTGCTGCTGGCGACCCTCAGCCTCATGCGCACCTCGGCGGCCGACACCCGCAGCGCCCTCGTCCCCGCCTTCCTCGGCACGGCCGCCGGCGCCGCGCTCGCCGCCGGCCTGCTCTACGCGGTCGGCGACCGGCCCGTGTACTACGCCGTGCTGCTGCCGGTCGTCGTCCTCGTGGGCTTCGGCGTCGGACCGGTGCTGGGACCGGCCTGGATGCAGGCGGCGATGACCCTGACCTTCGTCCTCATCTTCTCCCAGCTCGCGGCGCCCCACTGGGAACTGTCCGGCGTGCGGCTGGTCAACGTGGTGATCGGCGGCTCCGTCGGGGCGCTGGCCGGACTGCTCGCCTGGCCGCGCGGCGCGCACGGCCGGCTGCGGCAGGCGTTCGCCGACGCGCTCACCGCGTCGGCCGCCCTGTGCCGGTCCGTGACGGGCGCCCTGTGCACGGGCGGCGACGGACCGGTGGGCCTGCACCGGGCCCGGAAAGCGGTGCTGCTCGCCGAGGCCACATACCTCCAGTACCGCACCGAGCGTCACCCCGGGCGCGACCCGGACCCGGTCTGGGGCGACGCCATGGCGGCGGCCTACCAGGCGCTCCGCGGCGGCGAGGCGACGGTGGGCCGGCACCGCGCCGGCCACCGGGTCCCGCTCCCGGCCGCGGCGGCGGACCGGCTCGCCGCGCTGGCCGCCCGGGCGGCGGAGGAGTACCTGCGGTCGGCGGCCGCGCTCCGGGCCGGCCGGTGGCGGGAGACGGGCCCGCCGCCGGTGTGCCCCGCGCGGGAGTCGGCGCCGCTGCGGTACGTGGTCGAGCACGGTGCCGAAATCCCCCCGGAACGGGCCCTGTTGACCGCCGACGCGGAGGCGTGGCTGACGGGGGCGGCGGAGACGGCCGGACGGGTGCGGACCCGGTGACCGGTGGGTCGCCCCCAACTCCGAACGAAGGAGCGGCGGATCGTTACCCCGCCCCCCACACGAGGGACCCGCCGCATGCGCCCCGGCGGTGCCGGGCAGGGTGCCTCCGACCCGATGACCTCGTGACCCAATCACCTCGTACGGAAAGGACGTTCATGCGTCGCCGCATCGCCTCCGTCCTCCTCGGAGCCGCCGCGCTCCTCAGTGTCCTCGCAGGCCCCGCCAGCGCCCATGACGGAAAACCGGACGAGGGCCTCAGTGGCCTCTTCGGCGGCCACAACGGGGGCAGGAACGGGAACGGAAACGCCAACGGCCAGGGAAACTACGCCCTCTTCGGCCTCCAGATGCCCATCTTCTCGGTCGGCCAGGGCGAGATCGGCCGGAAGTGAACGAGACCGGCCGGACGTGAACCCGGGAGGCCGGAGGAGAGCCGCGGAACGGGCCCGCGAAGGGACCGCCGGGAGGCGTCAGTCCGCGTTCCCGGCCCCCGCCTCCTCCGCCAGCGCCGTCGCGCAGGCCAGCGCCTCGTCGCGCGGGTGCGCCGCCGTGTAGACCGTGAGCTCGCGCAGCAGCCGGGGGGCGGGGTGCGCCGCCACCTTCCGCAGGTCCGGGGGCAGCGCGTCCGCGGGGACGAGGGTGAGGCCCACGCCCTGGCGCGCCAGCGCGACCGCCGCCTCGGCCTGCGGCACCTCCACGGCGATCCGCGGATGGAACCCGGCCGCCCGGAACGCCTCGGCGAACGCCTCACCGGGGCCGTGGCCCTGGTGGCCGATCCAGCGCCGCCCCGACAGGTCCTCCAAGTGGGCCGTGCGCCCGCACAGTTCGTCGTCCTCGGGACAGACGATCACCAGCTCCTCGGTGCCGAGGGCGAGCACCCGCCCGTCCCAGCCGACCGGCCGCGGCCCCACGCCCAGGTCCACCGCGCCCGCGGCGACGGAGTCCTGGAGCTGGGACCGGCTGCCGTGCGGGCGGACGCAGACGGGAGCCGCGGGGTGGGCCAGGGTCCACTGCCGCACGCCCGGCAGCAGCGCGGCGGGCAGCGCCGCGTGCACCGTGCCGATGCGCAGCGCCCGCCGCCTGCCGCGGGCCGCCGAGCGCGCCGCCGAGGTCGCCTCCTGCGCGCAGCGCAGGGTCGTGCGCGCGTAGGGCAGGAAGGCCGCGCCCGCCTCCGTGGGGCGCACGCCCTCGGGGCGGCGCTCCAGGAGGGCGGTGCCGACCGTCCGTTCCAGGGTGCGCAGTTGCTGGGAGACCGTGGGTTCCGTCACATGCAGCCGCTCGGCCGCCCGCGTCAGCCGGCCCTCGTGCACCACGGTCACCAGGTATTCCAGCTGGCGCAGGGACAGGTTGCTCGCGCTGCGCTCCGTTTCCGTGCCCTGTGCCATAGCTCTTGCCTATCTCTGCTTCGGTGAATTCTTCTTGATCCCGGCCCGGCCGCCGGGTTTCAGTGAACCCGTGGCCGAGGGGCGGTCCCGCGAGGAGACAGCGGGGTCCGGGGAGGTGCTCGAAGCGGCCCCGCCCGGAAGGAAGTCCATGAAGTTCTCTCGCCGTTCACTGCTGCTGCCCGTGCTGCTGGCCGGGGTGGCCGTGCCGCTGGCCGCGCTCCCCGCCTCCGCCGACACCGGAGGTTCCGGGGGCTCCGGAGGCTCCGGAGGTTCCGGGGGCAACCGCACCCCGCCGTCCCTCTCGCTCGGCGACGGCCCGTCCGACAAGCAGGCCGTGACCGTCGTCCGGCCGGCCGGCGACGGCAAGGCCGGGCAAGTCCAGGTCGGGGGCGCCCGGTTGACGGGCTACGACGCCTCCGGCGGACACGCCGTCCTGTCGGCCGGCGCCTCGTCCGACGGCGTCAAGGGCAGCCCCGCGGAGCTCCGCGGGGGCGATGTGATCGCCGCACCCGCGACGCCGGTGGCGCCGCAGGGCGCGCTGGTGAAGGTCAAGGCCGTGCACCCGCAGGCGGGCGGCTCGGTCTCCGTCGACACCGCGCCGGCGACCCTGGCCGACGCGCTCGGCGACGCCAAGGCCGACCTCCGCGTCCCGCTGACCGCGGCCGACCTGAAGGTCAAGTCGCCCGGGGGCGGCGGAAAGGTCTCCGCCGGGCAGGGCAACGGGCAGGGCATCCGCTTCGACGTGGACGTGCCGATGCCGTCCGGGGTCAAGCCCACCGAGGGCCACTCCTCCGCGCTCAAGGGCCACTTGGACCTCAAGCCGGAGATGCTGTTCTCCTACGAACGGGCCCACTGGTACTCGGTCCAGCCGTCCAGGGCCACCATCGGCATGGCCGCCGACTACGACTACGGCTTCGCCGCCCACGCCGAGGGCACCGCCTCGTACGACACCGGGCACAAGCCGCTGCACATCCCGGCGGCCGAGGTCGATGTCAACAAGACCGTCTGGGTGGGCCCGGTGCCGATCGTGCTCAACCTCAAGGTGAACTACTTCTACGACATCGCGGCCGACGGGAAGATCACGCTCGACGCCGAGCAGGACACCAAGGGACACCTGGAGGTCGGCGCCAAGTACGACGCGGACCACGGCTGGAGCGCGCTCTCCGGCCCCGAGCCCACCACCACCGGCACCCCGGCCCGCGTCGAGGGCTCGGCCACCGCGAAGGCGGGCATCGGCACGCACGCCGAACTCGGCCTGTACGGCTCGGTCGGCGTCACCGCCGAGGCCATGCCGTACCTGAAGGCCACCGTGCACGGCACGGCCGGCGACACCAAGAGCGTGCCGGACGCCAAGTCCGTCAACGACCCCAAGTCCGTCAACGACGCCAAGGCCGACTGGGCCCTGTACGGCGGAGGCGAGCTCACCGGCTCGTTCTTCGCCAGGCTGAACGTCTTCGGTACCAAGGTCCTCGACAAGACCTGGGACTTCCCCAAGATCTCGTACGAGCACCAGCTGGCCGGCAGCCGGTCCTGACCGCCGGCGGGGCCGGGTCATCGTCCCGGCCCCGCCGCGGCGGCGACCCGGTCGTCCGCCGTGTCGGGCCGGACGACGAGGACGGGGCAGGCGGCGTGCCTGAGGCAGTGCCGGCTGACCGAGCCGCGGACGAAGCGGTGCAGCACACCGTGACTCCCGGCGCCCATGACCAGCAGGTCCGTGCCGTGGTGGCTCAGCGCGACCAGCGCCGCGCCGGCGTCCGCGCGCACGGTCCGGGGACGGAACCCCGTGATCCCCGCGGTGGGCGCGTCCGGACCGAGTGCCGCCTCGCAGGTGCGCCGCAGCACTGCTTCCGCGGCCTGCTCCCAATGGGCGCGGACGTCGGCCGGCGCCGGGTTGACCGCGTCGGCGGCCTCCCCGCCCGGCGGCGACCACGCGAACACCGGGCACAGGACCGCGCCGTGGCGGGCCGCCTCCCGCGCGCCCTGCCGAAGGGCCGCGACGCTGCCCGCCGAGCCGTCCACTCCGACGACGACCCGCTCGACCGTCTCCGACATCACGCTCACTCCTCATCCCTCATCGGTGTCTTCGATTGCTTCTCCCGCCAGCGTGGCGGCCGCGTCCCGGGCCCGGGATCGGGCGTCCGGAGGGGGCGCCGGCGGACGGCCGGGTCCCCCGGCCGGTGCTCACGCGCGCGGTACGCCGTCGTCGTCCAAGGCGGTGCGGACCATGTCGTCCGCCTGCCGCCCGAGCCAGCCGTTCCAGCGGCGCAGCCCCTTGCGGTAGTCGCGGGCCAGGCCGGACGGCGGCACCAGCAGCAGCGGGCACCGCGCGTGGCGGACGCAGTCCCGGGCCACCGAGGACCGCAGCAGCCGCCGGAGGGGTCCTTGCCGGCCGAGGCCGACGACCAGCAGGTCCTGCGGCCGGTCGGCCAGGTCGGTCAGGACGTGGCGGGCCGGGCCGCGCACGACGGCGGCCGTCAGCGGCGCGCCCCCGGGGTCCGTGCCCAGGGCGGACCGGCAGGTCCGTTCCAGGGCGGCCGCGGCCTTGCGCCGGTCCGGGTCGGGGGCCGGGCCGGGGCCGATGGCCCAGCCGCCGTCCACCGGCAGGTACGCGGTGACCGCGTACAGCTCGGCCGCCCGGCGGCGGGCCTCGGCCAGCGCGGTGCGCAGGGCGACCACGCTGTTCGGCGAACCGTCCACGCCGACGACGACGCGGGGCGTCCGGTCGGTCATCCGGTCGTCCATGACAACTCCTCCCACCTCTCCCACCTCGCGGAACACACGAAAAACTCCACGCTAGGAGCGTCCTGGGGCCGGGCGGGTCCCCCTTTCGGCCGGTGCCCCGGGGGACCGGCCCGCCACCGTCCGGAGCGGCCCACCGGGGCGAACGCACGTATGGTTGACAAACAGGCAGTGCACGCGAAACGGAAGTGACGAGGACATGGAGTCCGATTCCGGAACGCAGGTGACCGTCGTCGTGGCCGACGACCATCCCATCTATCGCGAGGGGATCACCCGGGGGCTGCAGCTCAGCGGCCGGATCAAGGTGGTCGCCGAGGTCGAGGACGGCGCGGCGGCGCTGGAGGCCATCCGCGAGCACCGGCCCCAGGTGGCCCTGATCGACTACCGGATCCCCAAAATGGACGGGATCGCCGTCATCCACGCCACCGTCCGCGACGGGCTGCCGACCCGGACCATCCTGCTGTCGGCGACGACGGACGGCGCCGTCGTCTACCGCGCCGTCCAGGAGGGCGCGGCGGGCTACCTGGCGAAGGACGCCAAGCGCTCGGAGATCGTGGACGCGGTGCTGAAGGTCGCCCGGGGCAAGCGCATCGTCTCCGAGGACCTCTCCGACGGACTGGTGGACGAGATCCGGCTGCGCGCCGACCGCGACGAGACGGTCCTCTCCGAGCGCGAGCGGCAGGTGCTGCGCGGCTTCGCCGAGGGCAAGAGCATCCCGCAGCTGGCCGCCGAGCTCTACCTGGGCGCGAGCACCGTCAAGACCCATACGCAGCGGCTCTACGAGAAGCTCGGGGTGTCCGACCGCGCGGCCGCCGTCGCCGAGGCGATGCGCCGCGGCCTGCTCGAATGACGGTCTCCGCGGGCCCCGCGCGGGGAACGAGCCGGTGGGCCGTGCTCGCCGTGCTCTGCTCCAGCCTCCTCCTGGTGGCCATGGACGCCACGATCCTCAACGTGGCCCTGCCCTCCCTCATCGACGACCTGCGGCCCGGCGCGATGGCCCAGTTGTGGATCATCGACATCTACGGACTCGTCCTCGGCGGCCTGCTGGTCACCTGCGGCGCGGTCGGCGACCGCTTCGGCCGCAGGCTGCTCTTCCTCACCGGGTTCGTGCTCTTCGGCGCGGCCTCCGTCCTGGCCGCCACGTCGGACAGCTCCGCGCAGCTGATCGCCGGCCGGGTGCTGCTGGGCATCGGCGGCGCCATGGTGATGCCCTCGACGCTGTCGCTGATCCGCACCGTCTTCACCGACCCGCACGAACGGGCCCTGGCCATCGGCATCTGGGCCGCGGTCGCCGGCGCGGGCGCCTGTGTGGGACCGCTGGTCGGCGGGGTGCTCGTGGAGCACTTCGGCTGGTCGGCGGCGTTCTGGGTGAACGTCCCGGTCGTGGTCGTCACCGTCCTGGCGGGCCTCCGCCTGCTGCCCGAGTACCGCGTCCCGCAGACCGGACCGCTCGACCGGGGCAGCGCCCTGCTCTCCGTCGCCGGGATCGTGGCGCTCGCCTGGGGCATCAAACACGTCGCCACCGGCGACCCGGGCGCCGCGGACGTCGCCGTCCTGCTGCTGGGCCTGTTGCTCCTGGCGCTCTTCGCCCGGCGACGACTCGCCTCCCACGACCCCCTCCTGGACGTACGGCTGTTCCGCAACGGGCCGTTCCTGGCGGCCGCCCTCGCCACCCTGCTGGCGATGCTCGCCATCGGCGCCGCGCTCTTCCTCATCTCGCTGTGGCTGCAGTACGTGCACGGCTACTCGCCCTTCCAGGCCGGGCTGCGCACGCTGCCGTCGGCCGTGGCGATGCTGGCCGGCTCCCTCTGCTCGCCGTGGGTCATGCACCGCGCCGGGGTGCGGACGGTGCTGGGGCTGGGCCTCGGGGCGATGGTCGCGGCGTTCCTCGTCCTCGCGCTGACCCCCGTGCCGAACTCCTACCTCGTCGTCGCCGTCGTCCTCGCCATGCTCGGCGCCGGCGACGGCCTGGCGATGACGGCCGCCGCGTCGGTGCTGGTCTCGTCGGTCCCGGCGGAACGCGCCGGCCAGGCCGGGGCCGTCTCGGAAACGGCGTACGAACTGGGCGTGGGCCTCGGCGTCGCCCTGCTGGGCAGCATCCACGGAGCGGTCTTCACCCGCCACATGACCGGACTCCCGCTGGCAGGAAGCGAGTTGACGACGGCCCGGGGCTCGGTGGGCGGGGCGGTGGAGATCGCGGACCAGGTGGGAGGGGAGGCGGGCCGCCTCGTCCTGGCGGCGGCGCGCGCGGCGTTCGACGACGCGCTGACGGTGACGGCGTATGTGTCGGCGGGAATCGTGGCGGTGGTGATGGTGCTGGTGGTGTGGCTGGTGCCGCGGGGGGTGCGGGTGACGGGTGGGCATTGACCGCGTACGAGGGTTGGGTCTCGTGATCGCGCAACGGTGCGAGTGCCGGTGCGCCCCACGGTGCGCTACGTTGCTCAACCCCGCATACAGGAGGTGGTCTGTGCTTCCGACGATGAGAGAGCACGGATGCGCGCCCGAGTACCGCACGAAGACCGTGGACCAGGACGGCGTGATGCAGGCCGAGCAGTGTTCCCGGTGCGGCTACACGCCCACCTACGGGCCGACGGGGGCTCCTCCCAGGAACGCTCCCGACCTCAAGCGGTACGGGCAGATCAGGAAGGGATAGGGCGATCAGCCCGTCCGGGGGTTGCCCCCTCCGGGGAGTTTGAGGACAGCGCCCGGAGGGCGCTTCGGGGGGCCAAGGGGCGAAGCCCCCGCTCACCGAGCGGAGCGCGGTACCGGGCCGAGGGGCGGAGCCCCGGAAGAAACGGTGAGAGGGCGGGCCTGGGGCACAACACCCCCCACCGCACTACCTCCGCACGTCCTCCCACGTCACCACCGGACTCCCCGCCCGCAGCGCGAAATCCATCGCCGCATCCTCCACCGGCCACTTCAACCGCACCCAGTTCGGCACCGTGGCCAGAATCCCGTCGTCCCCCGCCAGATGCCAGAACGTGTTCGAGTCCCGTCGCGCGAAGTACGGGCAGAACAACGAGATCACCAGCGTCACCCGCCGCCCCCGCGTCACCGGCGTCACCGCGTGGAAGATCCGGCTCCCGTGCAGGAACAGCGTCGCCCCGCGCGCCCGGCAGTCCGCCTCGCGGATCCGCGGGTCGTGCTCCGTCACGTCGTCGAACTCCCCGGTCCGGCCCTGGAAGTACGTGAAGCGGCCGCCCTCGTAGGAATCGCCGTCGCTGAGCTGGATGGTGAAGACGTAGTCCATGCCGTCGTGGTGCCAGCGCACGATCTCCGGACGGCCCCGGCCCTCGAAGTAGTTGATCTGCGCCGTGGGGATCCGCAGCGGGTGGGGGATCAGCGGAACGCCGACGATCCGCGAGCAGGCCACCAGGAAGGCCCGGTCACGGATCATGTTGTTGATGAACGGGGACATCAGGTCCGCGCTGCGGACCCGCCGCGTCGCGATGAACCGGCTGGACCCGGCGGCCGGTTCGAGCCGGTCGCAGACTTCGGCCAGGCAGTCCAGCCCCTCCGGCGTCAGCAGTTGGAACGGGCCGACGAGCGCCGTGTCGTCCACCCGCCCGTGCGCCCGGTTGAGCTCCCGCGACGTGTAGCCGAACTCCTGGAGCGCGACCCGCGGCCCGTCCGCGTCCGGGGCGACGTAGTCGCCGCGCCAGCGCGGCTCCCCGGGCACTTCGGGCCCGCGCCGCGGCTTCCTGGCCCGCACGGCGTGGAGGAGCTGATCGACGCCGGTCGCCGTCCGCGGCAGGTTGAGGGCGCCGCCCTTGCCCGCGCCGCCTCTGCCCGATTTCGTCCGGACCATCGCCATGAGACATCCCCTCCATGGGCAGCACCGGGAACACCGGGCGCGCCACGCGGCCCGGCGCGGATCGCGGCGCCAGTATCCACCGCCCCACAGCGGCCTTCACAAGGACTCGAACCCGCCACCTTCCGCCACTTGCCGGGCCACCGCGCGGGTCTGCCGGGCCACCGTGCGCAGGTGGTTGGAGAACGGGATGCGCGGGTGCGTGCCGACGCCGGCCACCCGGATCCGCTCGGGCGCGGTCCCGGGCGCCCGGCGTACGCGCAGGTCCGGCGCCAAGTGCCCCACGGTGGCCGATCCGTGGGGCGCCAGGCGCAGTTCGGCGCCCCCGTCCGCCCACCACAGCTCGGGAGGGTGGAAGCCGGTGGCGTTGACGACGTAGTCGAAGGACTCCGGCGTGGAAGGCGTGGAAGGCGTGGAAGGCGCGGAGGGCACGGAGGGCGCGGAACCGGGCCACTCCACCCGCCACAGCCCGTCCCGGAAGGACACCGACCGGGGATACGCGGGGGCCAACTCCACCGCGCCCGACTCCAGATGGCCGAGCAGCCGCCGCGCGTTGACCGCGGCCAGCGCGGTCACGTAGCGGCCGGTGAACCAGTCGAAGCGCGCCATCAGCGCCTTCCGCCGCTCCAGGGGCAGGCCGTCCGCGAAGGCCGTGAACGCCTCCATCGCCGCCATGGCGACCCCCGGCCACTGACACGTCCCGGCCTCCGCCAGGGCCGTCTCCTCGGCCAGGCGCCGGACGGGGTCGGCCGCCCGCGAGGTCTGCCGGCGCAGCGGGGTGTTCCCGAGCAGCCGGACGGCCTCGACGACGCACCGGGTCATCCGCTCCGCCAGCAGCGGGTCCGCGGGGTCGAGGCGGGCCAGGCGCTCCAGCGGCGGGAAGGCGCGGGCGGGCGCGTGCAGGGAGATCCGTACGGAGGGCAGGGTGCCGGACGGCGAGGCCATCGTCGTCCGGTGGCCGTCGCGGCTCAGCAACAGAGCGGCGTCCACGGCCGATTGGCGGGAACCGAGGACCAGCACCCGGCGGCCGGTGCCCAGTTCGGCCCGGAGCCGCGCGGCGGGGTAGGGGCTGTCGAGGTAGCGGGGGTGCGCGGTGAACTCCGCGAAGCCGTCCGGGACGCGCGGCCGGTGCACGCCCGTGGCGACGACGACGTCGTCCGCCGTGATCCGCTCGCCGGTGCCGAGCTCGACGACCGGCCGGACGCCGGGGCGGATCGCGCGCACGGCCGCCCGTACGTGCCGCACTGCGACGCCCCGCTCCCCGGCCAGGTCGCGGGCCCGCGTCCAGAGGTCCTGGCAGTACTCGGCCATCCGCGCCCGGGGGACGCAGGCGTCCGGCTTGCCCGTCCAGCCGCGGCCGCGCAGGTACTCGACGAAGTCGTCGGGGCGGTCGGGTAGGAGGGAGTTGGCGTCGGCGGCGCTGTTGCACATCAGCAGGGGGTCGTCGTCGCCGAAGGCCAGTCCCCACCCGGCGGGGGAGGGGTCGGCCACGACGATCGAGCCGACGGGCCGTCCGGGCGCGCCGCGCAGCGCGTCCACAAGATGCCAGAGGACCCCGGTGCCGGCGACCCCGGCCCCCACGATCACGACCACGCGTTCCGTCACTTCGCACGCCCCTTCTCCCGGGATGCACCCTCCCCGGATTTCGCCCTGAGCATGTGGATCTTCCGCCGGGGCGGCGGTTCGTGCAAGGTCGTGGGCATGAGGCTACTGATCCTGGGCGGAACGGAGTTCGTGGGCCGCGCACTGGCCGAGGACGCGCTCGCGCGCGGCTGGGAGGTGACGGTCTTCCACCGAGGCCGCCACCCGGCGCCGCCGGGCGCATCGGTCCTGCGCGGCGACCGGACGGCGGAGGGCGGCCTGGCCGCCCTCGCCGACGGGGAGTGGGACATCGTGGCGGACACCTGGTCCGGCGCCCCGAGCGCGGTCCGCGACGCGGCGCGGCTGCTGGCCGGGCGGGCGGGGCGCTACGCGTACGTCTCCAGCCGCTCCGTCCACCGCGAACCCGTCGCGGCGGGGGCGGCCGAGGACGCCCCCGTGGTCGACGGCTCGCCCGACGCCGGTGACGTGCCGTACGCGCAGGCCAAGCGCGGCGGCGAACTCGCCGCGCTGGACGCCTTCGGCGACCGCGCCCTGCTGCTGCGCGCCGGACTGATCATCGGGCCCCGGGAGAACATCGGCCGGCTCCCCTGGTGGCTGCTGCGCATCGCGCGGGGCGGCCCGGTGCCGGTGCCCGGCCCGCGCGACGCCGGGCTGCAGTACATCGACGTCCGCGACCTCGCGTCCTGGAGCCTGGACGCGGCCGCGCGCGGACTCGGCGGCCCGTACGGCCTCATCAGCCGGCCCGGCCACGCGACGATGGCCGGACTGCTGGAGGCGTGCGTCCGGGCGACGGGCTCCGACGCGGAACTGCGCTGGCTGCCGCCCGAGGTGTTCCTGTCCGCCGGCGTGGAGCCGTGGCAGGGAATGCCGTTGTGGCTCCCGGAGGGGCCGGTGCGGGAGGGGATCTACGAGGGGAACACGGAGAAGGCGCATGCGGCCGGGCTGCGGTGCCGGCCCGTGGAGGAGACGGTGGCCGATACGTGGGCGTGGCTGCGGTCGGCCGGCGGGCGCGCGCCGCTGCGGGAGGACCGGCCGGCGGTGGGGATCGACGCGGAGACGGAGGCGCGGCTGCTGGCGGCTGCCGGCTGAGGTTTTGCCCCCGGCCCGCCCTTTCACCGTTTCTTCCGGGGCGGGCCCCGGGCCCGGCACCGCGCTCCGCGCGGTGGGCGGGGGCTCCGCCCCCTGCGCCCCGGCCGGGGCTGCGCCCCTGGCCCCTCTTTGCGGGGCTGCGCCCCTGCGCCCCGCTTCGGGGCTCCGCCCCGGACCCCGTATCGCGGCTTCGCCGCTCGTCCTCAAGCTTCCTGGGGGGGCAACCCCCAGACGGGCTGAAGTGCGCGCCCGGGCTGGATATCCAGTGCGGGCAACATCCGGTGCAGGCGATATCCGGTGCGGGCGCGAAATCCAGCCCGTCCGGCGTTTGAGGACTGGGGGTACCCCTCTGGGGGAGCCCGAAGGGCGCTTCGGGGGTGCAGGGGGGGCGGAGCCCCCGCCTCACCGCGCGGAGCGCGGTTTCGGGAGTCCAGGGGGCTTGCCCCGGAGGAAACGGTGAAAGGGCGGGGCGGGGGCAAAACCTCCGGCGGCGTCGGCCTCCGGCGACGGACCTACCGCCGAGTAAGGTGATCTTGAAAAGACGGCGGCGGCCCGTCGCCGGACGTGCCGCCGACCGGTGGACCGCACAGAACAGGACACCATCGTGCGCGTGAACGGCCGCCTCTCCGTAGCCACTTGTGCCACGCTGTTACTCGCCGTCGGCATCGCCGGGACCGCGGCCGCCGCCCCGGCCCCCGGGGTCGTCACCGACGGCGGCGTGGGTGCCGTCAAGGGCCCCGAGAACCTCGCGCTGGGAGACGGCGGCGCGCTCTGCGTCTTCAGCGAGCGGCAGGAGCCGGCCGACGTCAAGGGCATCGTCAAGCAGATCGCCCAACAGAAGCTCAAGCACCCCACCAAGGCCATCGGGGACATCGCCGCCGAGATCATGGGCAGCGGCGACCTGGGCCATTCCTGGACCGTCTACACCGCCCCCGACGGGAAGACCGTCGGCACGTACTCCTTCCAGTCCCCCTGGGACGGCCTGGCCTACAACCCGGAGTTCTGGCCCGGGACGAGGTTCCCCGGCGGCCTGGCGGTGAACTACCCCGACGACTGGGGCAACGACGCCGACGGCGGCGCCGCCGACAAGTTCAGCCGCGGCACCCCCGCCGACCACCTGAAGTCCATCGGCTCCGATACCGAGGACCACCCCACCAAGACCCGCACCGGCCGCTGCAGGCCGGTCACCGAGCAGGGCCGCAAGGCGTTCTTCGCCTTCGTCGACTCCCAGCGCGGCAAGGCGTACGCGCCCGACCAGAACTGCACCAACTTCGCGGGCCGCGCCTGGGAGACCGCCACCGGCGAACACCTCGACTGGCAGGTCGAGCCGCGCCTCACCCCGTTCCCCGGGGTCGAGAAGTCCCTGTCCGAGCAGATCTTCAAGACCATCACCGGCCACGACGGCAAGGTCGGCGACCCGGGCACGCTCGGCGCGGCCGTCCTCAGGGCCAACGGCGGCAGCAAGGACAGCGACGTCCACAAGGAAGTCGCCCTGGGGCACTGACCTTTGGGGGAACCGGCCGTTGGGGCCGCGCGCGGCTACGGCACGCGCGCGGTCCACTCCGGCGTGCCGAACTTCGTCCGCGCCAGCTCCTCGGCCCGGGCCAGCTCCTCGTCCGTGACCTTGCCCTCGCTGAGGCCGTAGCGGCCCCGGAAAGAGGCGATCATGCGCTCGATGACGGCCTCGCGCGGCAGTCCGGTCTGCCGGCGCAGCGGGTCGACGCGCTTCTTCGCGCTCTTCGTGCCCTTGTCGGAGAGCTTCTCGCGGCCGATGCGCAGGACTTCGAGCATCTTGTCGGCGTCGATGTCGTAGGCCATCGTCACGTGGTGCAGCACCGCGCCGTTCCCGGACACCACGCGCTTCTGCGCCGCGCCCGCGATCTTGCCGGACTCGGTGGTGATGTCGTTGAGCGGCTGGTACCACGCCTTGACGCCCATGCCCTCCAGCGCGCCCAGCACCCAGTCGTCCAGGTACTTGTAGCTGTCGGCGAAGGACAGGCCCTGCACGAGGGCGTCCGGGACGCAGAGGGAGTACGTGATGGTGTTGCCGGGCTCGATGAACATGGCCCCGCCGCCCGAAATGCGGCGTACGACCGTGATGTCGTGCTTGTCCGCGCTCTCCGGGTCCACCTCGTTGCGCAGGGACTGGAAGCTGCCGATCACCACGGCGGGGGAGCCCCACTCCCACACCCGCAGCGTCGGCGGGCGCCGGCCCGCGGCGACCTCGGCGGTGAGGACCTCGTCCAGCGCCATGTGCAGGGCGGGCGGCTGCGGCCCGTCGTGGATGAGCTGCCAGTCGTAGTCCGTCCAGTCCGTGGCCTGCGCCAGCGCCCGGCGCACCGCGACGCCCACCGCCTCCGAGGTGAAGCCGAACAGGACCGCGCCCTCCGGCAGCGCCGCGTCGATGCGCGCGGCGAGCTGCGGGGCGGGCAGGTCGGCGGGGGCACCCTCCAGGGCACGGTTGATGTCGAGGAGTGCCTCGTCGGGCTCCAGGAAGAAGTCACCGGCGACCCGGACGTCGCGCAGCACCCCCTCCCGCACCTCCAGGTCCACGACGACGAGCTTGCCGCCCGGCACCTTGTACTCACCGTGCACCTGCGTACCCTCCACTCCGGTCGGCCCCGGTCGGCCCGTGCCGCCGGCAGCGCCATCAACGGTAACCCCCGGAGCGAGAGGCACCGTCCCGGCGCCTGTTCAACGGCTGCGGGCCGGAGGGCGGCCCGCTCCTCGTACCGTTGCCGGGTCGTACTCGTGGCGCGTGGGCCCACCGCCTCGGTGGCCGGAGGCGACGGCCAATGCGGCTGTGCCGGCGGCGCGTTGCGCCGGCCGGGCCCGTCCGCCCTCTTGCGCACCGCCCCCGAATCTGACTTCCTGGACACCGTGTTCACCACGCGCCCCACCCTTCGCGGAACTTTCGGCATGGTGTCCTCCACCCACTGGCTCGCCTCGCAGTCCGCGATGGCGGTGCTGGAGGGCGGCGGCAACGCCTTCG
Source organism: Streptomyces sp. AV19 (assembly GCF_015999245.1). Classification (GTDB taxonomy): domain Bacteria; phylum Actinomycetota; class Actinomycetes; order Streptomycetales; family Streptomycetaceae; genus Streptomyces. Next base: position 380,918 of record NZ_JAEAMR010000006.1, read on the forward strand.
ACGCCGCCGTGGCGGCCGGCTTCGTGCTGCACGTCGTCGAGCCGCATCTCAACGGGCCCGCCGGGGAGGTGCCGATCCTCCTCGCGCCCGCGGGCGGGCCCGTGCGGGTGCTCTGCGGGCAGGGACCCGCCCCGGCGGGGGCGGGCATCGCCCACTACGCGGCGCTCGGGCTGGACCTCGTACCCGGGACCGGGCCGCTCGCGGCCGCCGTCCCCGGCGCCTTCGACGCGTGGATGCTGCTCCTGCGGGACCACGGGACCTGGCCGCTCGCACGGGTGCTGGAGTACGCCATCGGGTACGCCGAGCACGGGCACCCGGCCGTCGAGGGGCTCACCCGGGCCGTCGAGGCGGTGCGGGAGCTGTTCGCCACCGAGTGGACGTCCTCGGCCGAGGTCTATCTGCCGGCCCCGTCCCCCGGGCGGCTCTTCCGCAACCTCGCCCTCGCCGCCACCTGGCGCCGATTGATCGCCGAGGCGGGAGGAGGGAGCCGCGAGGCGCGGATCGACGCCGCCCGGCGCGTCTGGCGCGAGGGCTTCGTCGCCGACGCCCTGCTGCGCACCGCCGCCCGGCCCACCCTCGACACGTCGGGGGAGCGGCACACCGGCACCCTGACCGGCGACGACCTCGCCGCGTACCGGGCCGGGTACGAGGAGCCGGTGACGTACGACCGGCACGGCTGGACGCTCTGCAAGGCCGGCCCCTGGTCCCAGGGGCCCGTCCTGCTCCAGCAGCTCGCCCTGCTGCCCGAACTCCCCGCGTACGGGAGCCCGGAGTACGTCCACACCCTGATCGAGGTGAGCAAGCTCGCGATGGCCGACCGGGAGGCCTGGTACGGGGACGCCGCCGAGGTGCCGCTGGACGAGCTGCTGTCCCCGGAGTACAACGCCGGGCGGCGGGCCCTGATCGGCGGGAGTGCCTCCTACGAGTTGCGCCCCGGCAGCCCCGGCGGGCGCGAGCCCCGCCTGCCCCGGTACGCCACGGCCCCCGTCCGGCCGCAGACCCTGCCCGGCGCGGGGATGCCCGCGCTCTCCGGGGACGGGGCCGTCCGCGGCGACACCTGCCACGTCGACGTCGTCGACCGCTGGGGCAACATGGTCTCCGCGACGCCCAGCGGCGGCTGGCTGCAGTCCAACCCGGTCGTCCCCGAGCTCGGCTTCCCGCTCGGCACCCGGCTCCAGATGGCCTGGCTGGAGCCCGGACTGCCCAACTCCCTGACGCCCGGCCGCCGTCCGCGCACCACCCTCACCCCCTCCCTCGCCCTGCGCGACGGCGAACCGGTGATGGCCTTCGGCACGCCCGGCGGCGACCAGCAGGACCAGTGGCAGCTGCACTTCTTCCTCGCCGTGGCCGCGGGAATGGACCTCCAGGCCGCCGTCGACGCCCCCAACTGGCACCAGGAGAGCTTCCCCGGCTCGTTCCACCCGCGCGTGATGTCCCCCGGAGCCGTCACCGTCGAGTGGCGCATGGGGGAGGAGGCCGTGCGGGAGCTGCGCCGCCGGGGACACCGGGTCACGGTGGACGGCGCCTGGTCGCTGGGGCGGCTGTGCGCGGTGACCCGCGATCCGGACACGGGCGTGCTCTCGGCCGCCGCCAATCCGCGCGGGATGCAGGGCTACGCGGTGGGGCGCTGAGGGCGGGCCGGGGTCGGGCTGGGGGGGCGGGCTGAGGCCGGGCTGGGGCCCGGCGTTCACCCTCCGTGCACGGTGAGGCCATTCTCACGCCCCCGGTTGTCGGTGCGGCGTGGTTCGATGGGCCTATGATCGATGACTTTCTCGCAGGTGATCTGACCGCCGTCGACGAGGCGCTCCGCAAGGCGGCCGCCGCCGAGATCATGCCGCGCTTCCGCCAGCTCGCCACACACGAGATCGTCGAGAAGAACGGCCCGCACGACCTGGTCACGGTGGCCGACCGGCTGGCCGAGGAGCACCTGACGGCCTCGCTCACCGCCCTGCTGCCCGGTTCCCGCGTGGTCGGCGAGGAGGCGGTGCACGCCGACCCGTCCGTCCTCGACGCGCTGCGCGGCGACGACCCGGTGTGGATCGTGGACCCGGTGGACGGCACCCGGCAGTTCGTCCACGGCGACCCCGGCTTCGCGACGCTGGTCTGCCTGGCACACCGCGGCGAGCTGCTGGCGTCCTGGACGTACGCGCCCGCCCTGGAGCAGATGGCGACCGCCGTCCGCGGCGCGGGAGCCCGGCTGGACGGCGTCCCGCTGCGGGCCGGATCGCCGGAGCCCGGCCGGGAGTTGACGGTGGCCATCTCCCACTTCGACTTCACCACCGACGAGGAGAAGCGCGTGCTGGGCCGGCTCACCACGGCCGGGGTGGCCCCGCGCCCCTGCGGCTCGGCGGGCCTGGAGTACCTGAACGTGGCCCGCGGCGTCCTCGACGCGACGGCCTTCTCGTGGGAGAACGCCTGGGATCACGCCGCCGGGCTGCTGCTCGTCGCGGAGGCGGGCGGCGCGAGCGCCACGGTGGCCGGCGAGCCGTTCCGCATATCCGGGGGCAACGCCCTGCCGTTCGCCTCGGCGCGGGACGCCGGGACCCTGGGACATATCCTGGGCCTGCTGGCTTCCTGATCAAGGTCGCTCGCAGATCTCTTCAGGTCTTTTCAGAGCTCTTCAGGTCTCTTCAAGTCTCTTCGAGGGGAGTCCGTCCGTGCCCACCATGCTCGACGCGGTCGTCGTAGGAGCCGGCCCCAACGGGCTGACGGCCGCCGTCGAACTGGCCCGCCGCGGTCTCGCGGTCGAGGTGTACGAGGCGGCCGACGCGATCGGCGGCGGCGCCCGCACCGAGGAGCTGACCCTCCCCGGCTTCCGCCACGACCCGTGCTCGGCCGTCCATCCCCTGGGGATCGGCTCCCCGGCGTTCGCCGCCATGCCGCTGGCCGGGCACGGCCTGGAGTGGCTGCACCCGGGGCTGCCGATGGCGCACCCGTTCCCCGACGGCACGGCCGCCGTCCTGTCCCGGCACGTCGGCGAGACGGCCGCCTCGCTCGGCGCGCGCGACGCCGGGACGTACCGCCGCACGATGGCCCCCTTCCGGGGCAAGTGGTCGGCGATCGCCCGGGACTTCCTGCGCACGCAGTGGGACGGACCGCCGCGCGACCCCGTCGGCTACGCCCGGTTCGGGATGGTGGGCGGGCTGTCCGCCGCCCTGCTCGCCCGGCGCTTCCAAGGGCCCAAGGCGCGCGGCCTGTTGGCGGGGCTCGCCGCCCACGGCATCGGGCCGCTCACCGGCATCGGCACCGCCGGCATGGCCCTGGTCTTCGCGCTCGCCGCGCACGAGCGCGGCTGGCCGGTCCCGCGCGGGGGTTCGCAGGCCATCGCCGACGCCCTCGGCTCGTACCTGCGGGAGCAGGGCGGCACGATCCACACCGGCTTCGAGGTCAAGCGCCTCGACGACCTGCCGCCCGCCCGCGCCTACGTCTTCGACACCTCTCCGACCGCCCTGGCCCGCATCGCCGGGCTCGGCAACGCCTACCCCCGCTTCAAGTACGGACCGTCCGTCTTCAAGATCGACTACGCGCTGTCGGGGCCGGTGCCGTGGACGGCGGAGCCCGCGCGGCGGGCCGGCACGGTCCATGTCGGGCCCACGTACGAGGAGATCGACGCCGCCCTGGGCGCGGCGCTCGGGGGGCGCGATCCTTCTGTTCCGTTCCTCATCACCGCCCAGCCCACCCTCGTGGATCCCGGCCGGGCGCCGGCCGGCAAGCACACGTTCTGGGTGTACGGGCACGTCCCCAACGGGTGGGAGGGCGACGCGACCGAGGTGATCGAGCGGCAGATCGAGCGGTTCGCGCCCGGCTTCCGCGATCTCGTCCTGGCCCGGGCCGTCGCGGGCCCGCCACAACTCGCGGCCCGCAACGCCAATTACGTGGGGGGTGACATCGCCATCGGCTCGGTGGCGGGGCTGCGGCTGCTGGTGCGGCCGAAGCTGGCGCGGGTGCCGTATGCGACGGCGCATCCGGCGGTGTTCCTGTGCTCGTCGGCGACGCCGCCGGGGCCGGGGGTGCATGGGATGTCGGGGCATCATGCGGCGCGGGTGGTGTGGCGGAGGTTGTGCGGGGGGTGAGGTGGGGGTTTGCTCCCCGCCCCGCCCTTTCACCGTTTCCGCGGGGGCTGCGCCCCTGCGCCGCCCCGGGGGTGCGGGGTGTGCCGGGTCCGCGGGAGCCGCGCGGGTGGGCGGGGCTGCGCCCCCTGTGCCCCGCCGGGGGCTGCGCCCTCTGGACCCCGACCGGGGTTGCGCTCCCGGTCCCTCGACCGGGGCTGCGGCCCTTGCGCCCGAAGCGCCCTTCGGGCGCTGTCCTCAAGCGCCGGACGGGCTGGGTGCCCCTCCCCGCCCTTTCACCGTTTCCCGGGGAGACCCCGGACCC
>NZ_JAEAMR010000060.1 GCF_015999245.1 Streptomyces sp. AV19
AACTGGTCAAGGGCCTGGAGCGGCAGCAGGAGCGGCTCCAACGGGCGATGGAGCGGGTCGCGGCTGCGCTGGAGCGGACGCTGGAGAAGGCTCTCGGCATCAAGGGCCGGGCGCACGGCGGGATCATCGGCGCGGCCGGCGGCGGGCCCCGCTCCGCGCTGACGTGGGTCGGCGAACAGGGCCCGGAGCTCGTGTCGTTGCCGTTCGGGTCGCGGGTCCGTACGGCCGGGGATTCGCGGCGTCTCGCCGCTGCCGACAGCGGGGGCGGGGGCTTGATGGTGATCCAGCTCAACATCGCCGGCCGCGCCTTCGGAGACCTCGTCATCGACACCGCCCGCCGCGAGATCCGTACGCGCGGCGGCAACGTCCAGGCCGTACTCAGCGGCGCATCCTAAAGGGGAGAAGCACATGCACCGGTACAAGACATGGAACGGCGCGATGCCGACGACCGCCGCGCAGGCGTCGGTGACGACCGGCACGTCCATCAAGACCATGCTCCAGCTCGCCACCCCGTCCACCCGGCAAATCCAGCTCATCAGCTGGGGGTTCTCCGTGGACGACCCGCCCGGCGCCGACGGCGTGGTGGAACTGCTCCAAGGGGATGTCGCCGCCACGGTGACCGCGCACGTGGCCGCGGGTGTGCAGCCGCTGGATCCCAACGCCCCTGCTTCGCTGCTTACCTTGGGGACCTCGGCGACCGGCTACACCGCCACCGCCGAAGGCACCATCACCGCCAGCCGCGTCTTCGACGTGGTGTCGCTCAGCTCGACCACCGCCGAGTCGCCGCTCACCTACACCTACCAGTGGATGCCGGACGAGCGGCCCATCATCGCCGTCTCCAAGTTCCTGCGGGTACGGGCGACGACGCCAACCACCGCAGCAGACCTGCGGTGCTGGATCTGCTGGGACGAGTGACCACATGAGCCTGGCAGCACGGGTAGCGGCATGGGACCGGCGCCTCGGTGGCATGCCCGGACCACTGTCCGCCTCCGGTGAGGCATCGAACGGACAGCCCGTCCAGGTCGAGCTGTTCATCGACGGAGCGTGGATCGACATCACCAGCC
>NZ_JAEAMR010000061.1 GCF_015999245.1 Streptomyces sp. AV19
TCAGGGCGCCCTTGATGCGCTCCAGGCGCGGGACGGTCAGGTACTCGGCGAACCATGCCTTCGACGCCTCGGCCGTGGCCCGGTTGACGTCGTCGACGTCGCCGAGGGCGAACTTCGGGATCCCGAACGCTTCCCGGATCACGTCCCGGCTGACGCTGCGCAGCTCGGCGAACTGCATGTCCCGCTGGCTGAGTTTGCGGTCGACCCACTGCCCTTGCTCGATCACGGCGACCCGATGGGCGTTGGCGATGCCCTTGTGCTGCTCGTTCCACCGGGCGGTGAGCTCGTCGAACTCGTCGTCCGACAGCCGCTTGTCGACCTGGATAATCCCGCCCGGCTCCGCGCCGTTGAGGAAGAAGTTGCGGTTCCATTCGGCGCTGTACCGGGCGGAGTCGAGGTCGCTGAGGATCGCCTGCACCGGCCCCATGCCGCGGTAGGGGTCGAGGGGGTTGGGCATGCGGAGCTGGATGACGTCCTCGGTGCGCAGCGCGATCTGTTCGCCGCCGGGGCCGGTGTACATGTAGCCGGAGAGGAAGTCGATCGGGTGCGGCACCGGCTGCATCCGATCCGGGCGTACGGGCCACAGCTCCAGCGGCAGCGGGGAGCGCGGGTTCCGCGCGATGACCCACCAGCCTTCGCCGGTCAGGTCGACGTGCTGCTGGATGATCTCGACGTTCTCTTGCCGGGTATAGAAGCCGTTCGGCTTGTTCCACAGGTCGAGGGCGGCGTGCCGGGTGACCTCGACGCGGTCCTCCGGCAGCCCAGACGCCGCCTTCCGCCACAGCTTCCACTCCACCTGAGCTGTCGCGTTCGAGGTGCGGTTGACGATGGCGAAGAGCGTCCCGACGCTGCCCATGGCGCGCATCTGCGCCTCGGCGCCGGTGGGTTGGCGCCAGGGCAACGCCAGGTTCCGCGCGGCCACGTACGGCACGGGGGCCTTGTTGAAGAGGGTGCGCAGCGGTGACTTCATCGCGTCTCCCCGGTCAGGTACTCCAGGATCAGCAGGGCCACCCCGGAGGCGGCGAGGCCGGCCGGTGTGCCGAAGGCGGTCCAGGCTGAGGCCGTGAGGGAGCCGAAGCCGGAGAGGGTGAGCACCCCGGTCCGGGCCGCTTTGAGCTTGCCGACGAGTCCTGTCATCAGAGCCTCCGAATGCGTGGGCGGGCGGACAGATCGCGCTCGGCCACGAGGTACCGCATGGCGTCCGTGCCGTGATCGTTTTCCTTCAAGGGCTCTTCCTTCAGCCCGCCGGCCGATCCTGGCTTGACCGCCCACACGTAGCCGACGATCTCCTCCTCGGTGCACGTCGGCCGCTTCGCGTCGTCCAGCTCCGTGTCGCGCTCGACGACGGCGCCGCGCATGACGAACAGCCGCGGCTTCCCGTCACCGGCCTTGCGGAGGCGGCCTTGTACGGCCTGGATGCCGTCGGTGACGCTCTTGCGGGCGGGGATGGTGCCGATGCCCAGCTCGCGTTCCAGGACGGCCCGTCCTTCGGCGTCGTGGTCGCAGATGATGCCGCGCGGCCGCGGCTCGGTCCACCGGCGGCCGTGGTGCGCGAACCGCTCGGCGGTGGCCGGGTGCTCGTAGCCGGGGATGGGCTCGGTGCAGGTGGCCAGGACGTCGCGGGCGTGCTGGTCGACGGTGCGGCGGGTGC
>NZ_JAEAMR010000062.1 GCF_015999245.1 Streptomyces sp. AV19
ATGTGGACGAGCCGTCGCCGCATGTGGATTGGGCGTCCGGGGCCGTACGCCTGCTGGGGGAGGAAATGCCCTGGCCGCGGTCCGAGGGGCGACGCCGCCGTGCCGGCGTTTCGTCCTTCGGCGTGAGCGGGACGAACGCACACGTGGTACTGGAGGAGGCGCCGGAGGAGGGGGCTGCTCCCACACCGGCACCGGAGCCGGTACCGGCGACCGCGGGACCGGTGGATCCCCCGGTCGTGCCGTGGGTGGTGTCAGCGCGTTCCGAGGGCGTGTTGCGGAGGCAGGCGCGCCGGCTACGCCGCTTCCTGACGGATGCGGGCGACGAACTGGATGTGGTGGAGGTGGGACGGGCGCTGGCGCGCGAGCGCTCCGTCTTCGAGCACCGGGCAGTTGTCCTGGCCGAACGGCCCGAAGACCGGGAGGGACACGAGGGACGCCCGGAGCACGAGAGGCTTCTGAAGGGCCTGGACGCTTTGGCCACGGGCGCCCCGGCACCTGGACTCGTCGAAGGGCTGGTCACGACCCCGTCGCGCAAGGGCCTCGCCGTGCTCTTCACCGGCCAGGGATCCCAACAGGCTGGAATGGGGCGGCAATTGCATGCCTCTTACCCCGTCTACGCCGCGGCCTTCGACGAGGTCTGCGCGGAACACGGCGCGCTACGCTCCGCCGCCTGCGCACACGACCTGCGTGAACTGCTCCTCGCCCCGGGGGCTGGGGCGGACGAGGCGCTGGACCGGACCGAGTACGCACAGCCGGCGCTGTTCGCACTGGAAGTCGCTCTCTACCGCCTGGTGGAGAGCTGCGGAGTGACACCGGACTTCCTGCTGGGGCACTCGGTGGGCGAACTGGTGGCCGCCCACGTGGCAGGCGTCCTCACGCTCGCCGACGCAGTGCGGCTCGTCTCCGCCCGCGGGCAGCTCATGCAGGCACTCCCGTCCGGCGGGGCCATGGTGGCCCTGGAAGCCTCGGAGGAGGAAGCGAACGCGCTCCTGGCCTCCACCGACGGCGAGTGTGTCGGCATCGCTGCCGTGAACGGCCCCGCCTCGGTCGTCCTGTCCGGTGACGAGTCCGCCGTCCTGGACCTTGGCCGACGGTGGAAAGAAGACCGTGGCCGCCGGGTGCGCCGCCTGCGAGTGAGCCACGCATTCCACTCACCCCTGATGGACGCCGTGCTCGACGAGTTCCGCCAGGTCGCCGAAGCTGTGCGGTACGCCGAGCCCCACATCCCCGTGGTGTCGAACCTCACCGGGCGTCCGGTGACGGGCACGGAGGTCGCGTCGCCCGACTACTGGGTGCGGCACGTCCGCGAAGCCGTGCGCTTCGGTGACGGACTCGACTGGCTCTACGGCCAAGGCGTTCGGACGTTCCTGGAGCTCGGCCCGGATGGCACCCTCTGCGGCTTGGGGCAGGACGTGGTGTCGCGGGCGGAGGCGGAAGCGGAAGCAGAGGTGCAGGCGCGGGCGAGCGCGGGATCCGTCACCGGCGGGCCAGTGGCTGCGGCCAGGCCGGCCGAGGACGGGGATGCGAGCGAGGAAGTCGTCCTTTTGCCGGTCCTGCGCGGGGACCGGGGCGACGCCGAAGCGTTTGTGAGTGCCATGGCGGGGCTCTTCACCTGGGGCGTCCAAGTGGACTGGGAAGGAGTTTTGGGCCGGGGAACCGCCCTGGCCGGGCAGTTCGACCTGCCGACGTATGCCTTCGAGCGGGAGCGGTTCTGGCTCGACGCGGGGCGTCGCCAGTTGTCGCAGGACGGGGCCGTCGGCAGCGGAGCGGGTGCGTGGGAGCGCGTCTTGTGGGATGCGGTGGAGCGGGGGGATGCGGTGGGGGTGGGGGAGTTGTTGGGGG
>NZ_JAEAMR010000063.1 GCF_015999245.1 Streptomyces sp. AV19
CTCCTCAACACCATCCCACCCCAACACCCCCTCACCACCGTCATCCACACCGCAGGCATCAACTTCGGACTCGCCGTCGCGGACACCACGCCCGCGGACCTCGAACACGCCGCCGCCGCAAAGGCCGTAGGCGCCTCCCACTTGCACGATCTCCTTCAGAACCACGACACGCTCAAGCACTTCGTACTGTTCTCCTCCGGGGCGAGCGCCTGGGGAGGTGCCGGTCACGGCGCCTATGCCGCAGCCAACGCCTATCTCGACGCACTCGCCGTCCATCGCCAGACACAGGGGCTCCCCGCCACCTCCATCGCTTGGGGCGCCTGGGACGGCGAGGGCATGTCGGCCGACGAATCAACTCACACCTATTTGCGGAGTCGGGGTCTGTCGCCCATGGACCCGGAGCTCGCACTGGCAGCACTCGAGCAGACTCTCAGCGCCCGTCCCCGGATGAACACCGTTATCGCGGACATCGACTGGGCGACCTTCGCCCCCATCTTCACCTCTCAGCGGCCGAGCCCGCTGATCGGCGATATCCCTGAAGTCCGACGAACCTTGGAGCCGATTCCGGCCGACGCTCCCGCGGTCGCTTCGGCCGGCTCCCAAAAAACCACCGAGCACTCACTGCGAAGTCGGCTCGATCATCAATCACCGACAGAGCGCCATCACACCCTGCTGAAGCTGATCCGCAGCCATGCGGCCGCGGTTCTCGGGCGCACCGGCGCCGAAGACATCGCAGCAGACCGGCCGTTCAAGGAGCTGGGGTTCAACTCGCTGGGCTCGGTTCAGCTTCGCAACCAGCTGGCCGCCTCGGTGGACGTGTCCCTCGCCCCCACTCTCGTCTTCGACTACCCGACCCCGGCCGCGCTGGCCCGACACCTCGAAGAGGCTCTGCTGGGCACAAGGGCCGAGGCCGAGCGGGCCGAGCCCTGCCTGTCCGCGCCCGCTTCGGCCGACCGGGTCGACGAGCCCATCGCCATCGTGGGGATGGCGTGCCGGTATCCCGGTGGAGCAGTCACCCCGGAGGCTCTCTGGGACCTGCTCATCTCCGGCACCGACGCGATCGGCGAGTTTCCCACGGACCGGGCATGGGACATCGACCGGCTCTACGACCCCGACCCGGACCATCCCGGTACGTGCTACACCCGGCAGGGCGGCTTCCTCTACGACGCGGGCGACTTCGATCCGGAATTCTTCGGGATCAGTCCGCGCGAGGCGTTGGTCATGGATCCGCAGCAACGCCTGCTCCTGGAGGCCTCGTGGAAGGCGTTCGAGGACGGTGGCATCGATCCGGCTTCGCTCCGCGGGAGCCGCACCGGCGTGTTCACCGGGATCAACGTCCAGGACTACGCAGCCCACGTGCGATTCGCGCCGGAGGAAGCGGCCGGTTACGCGCTCACGGGCAGTTCCGGAAGCGTGGCCTCCGGGCGCATCGCTTATACGTACGGTCTCGAAGGTCCAGCGGTGTCCGTGGACACGGCGTGCTCGTCATCCCTGGTCGCCCTGCACCTCGCCGGTCAGGCGCTGCGCGCCGGAGAGTGTTCGCTGGCCCTGGTCGGTGGCGTCATGGTCATGTCCACTCCGGCGACGTTCGTGGAGTTCTCGCGGCAGCGGGGGCTGGCTCCGGATGGTCGGTGCAAGGCGTTCTCGGCGGCGGCGGACGGCACCGGATGGGGCGAAGGCGTCGGCATGCTCCTCGTCGAACGCCTCTCGGACGCCCGACGCAACGGCCACCACGTACTCGCCCTCGTACGCGGCAGCGCCATCAACCAGGACGGAGCCAGCAACGGCCTCACCGCACC
>NZ_JAEAMR010000064.1 GCF_015999245.1 Streptomyces sp. AV19
GGGGGGGGGGGGGCCGGGGGGGGGCGGGCGGGGGGGGGGGGCCCCGCCCGGGGGGGGGGGGGGCCCGGGGCCGGGGTCATCCGACGGCCTTGACCTCCAGCGCGCCCAGGACCTCCTGCACCGCGGTGCCGACGATCCGCGGTCCGTCCTGGGTGAGCACCGACTCCGCGTGGAACTGCATGGAGGCGAAGTGCGGACCGCGCAGGGCGTGCACCTCGCCGGTCCCCGCGTCGCGGCTGACCCGTACCGTGCCGACGCCGTCCACCTCGGCCTCGTCGCGGTCGCTGCGCGCGGCGAAGGTGTTGTAGAAGCCGACGTGCTCGGTCCGGCCGAACAGGTCGATCTCCTTCTGCACGCCCTGGTTGGGAACGTCCCGGCGCCGCAGGCCGAAGCCCAGCTGGAGGCTGAGCACCTGGTGGCTGAGGCAGACGGCCAGGAAGGGGCGGCGCTCGGCGAGCAGGGTGCGCACCGCGGCGTGCAGGTGGGCCATCTTGGGCTGGCCGGTCTCCTGCGGGTCGCCGGGGCCGGGGCCCATGACGATCAGGTCGTAGCCGTCGAAGGAGTACTCCTCGTCGAACCGGCGGACCGTCACCTTCAGCCCCAGGGACCGCAGTTGGTGGTCGATCATCGAGGTGAAGGTGTCCTCGGCGTCCACCACCAGCACCTTGCGGCCCTCGAGTCCTGGCAGGACACCCGAGCGGCCGCCGAGGTCGCGCAGCCAGAAGTCGGCGATGGTCTCGTTGCGGCGGGCCAGGGCGGCCTTGACCTCGGGGTGGTTGCCCAGGCGCTGGTCGCCGCCGGACTCCAGGGCGGCGACGAGACCGGCGGCCTTGGCCCGGGTCTCGGCGGCCTCGGAGGCCGGGTCGGAGTGGCGCACGATGGTGGCGCCCACGCCGATGTTCACCCGGCCGGTGGCGTCGATGTCCGCGGTGCGGATGAGGATGGCCGAATCCATCGCCCGGCCGCCCTCCTCGTCCCGGCCGATGAGGGCCACGACGCCGCTGTAGTAGCCGCGTCCGGCCGGCTCGTACTGGCCGATGATCCGGCAGGCGCTCTCCAGCGGGCTGCCGGTGACGGTGGGCGCGAACATGGTCTCGCGCAGGATCTCGCGCACGTCGCGGGTGCTGTGGCCCTCGATGAAGTACTCGGTGTGGGCGAGGCGGGCCATCTCCTTGAGGTACGGACCGACCACACGGCCGCCCGACTCGCAGATCCGGGCCATCATCTTCAGTTCCTCGTCCACGACCATGTAGAGCTCGTCGGTCTCCTTGGGGTCGGCGAGGAACTCCATCACCTCGGGCAGGCTGGGACCCGAGGCGGGGTAGCGGTAGGTGCCGCTGATGGGGTTCATCACGGCCGTGCCGTGGTCGAGGCTGACGTGCCGCTCGGGCGAGGCGCCGACGAAGGTGCGGTCGCCGGTGTGGACGACGAACGTCCAGTAGGCGCCCGACTCCCGCTGGAGCAGCCGGCGGAAGAACGCGAGCGCGCTGTCCGGCCCGTAGTCGGTGATGTCCGCGATGAAGGAACGCTTCATCACGAAGTTGGCGCCCTCACCGGTGCCGATCACCTCCTTGACGACCCGGCCGACGATCTCCGCGTAGGCGTCGTCGTCGAGGTCGAAGTGCTCGCCGGTCAGCCGGGTGGACACCCGCGGGACGCGGTCGAGCTCGGTGACGGGCACCCGCTCCTGGCCGGTGACGGTCATCGCGATCAGCGGAGCCCCGTCGTCGGCGCAGTGGTAGCCGCGCTCGGCGATCTGCCGGTACGGGATGACCGTGAGGACCTCGTGGTGGGCGCCCTCGGCGGCCGGGGCGTCCGGCAGCTCGATGTCGGCCAGCGTGGCGGGGTGCGACACCTCGCCCACCAGGACGTCCAGGACGCCGGGGCCGGCGGCCTCGGGACGGTGGAGCAGGGCGAAGGCGGCCGGGCGGGCGCCGGCCGTGCCGAGCACGCGGTCGAGCAGTTCTCCGGTGGCGGGACGGACGCTCATGCGAAGATCTCCTTCGCGGTGACGACCCGGGCGCAGCGCTCGGCCGCGTACCTCAGGGCCAGCCGGTGGTACTCCTCGGAGAAGTCCGCGGTGGCGTCGGCGACGAAGAACGGCTGGATGTCGTTGGTGTACGCCTCGACCGCGGTCATCAGGACGCCCACGTGGGCGTAGACACCGCACACGATGAGCTGGTCACGGCCGCTGAAGCGCATCTTCTCCAGCAGGTCGGACTTGAAGAAGGCGCTGTAGCGCCACTTGGTGAACGTCCAGTCGCCGTCGGCCGGCGCCAGCTCGTCCACCACCAGGCGGTCGGCGGGCTCCGGGCGCATGCCGGGACCCCAGAAGTCCTTGAGCAGGCCGCGCTGTTCGTCGGTCATCCCGCCCGGCTGCGCGGTGTAGGCCACCGGCACGCCGAGCGCGGCACAACGGTCGCGCAGTGCGGCGGCGTTGCGGACCAGCGGCTCGCGGACGCCGTCCGGGAACGGCTTGAGGAAGTACCGCTGCATGTCGTGGAGGAGGAGCACCGCGCGGTCGGGGTCGGGCGTCCACTCGACGGTGTTGGGGGGCAGATCGCCCGTGGTGGGCATCGGATACGTTGCTATCGGAGGTATGCCGGACATGGCCCTGCTTTCCAGTTCCTGGCTGTTGTGCGAAGCGCGGCCGGTGCGCTTCCGAGTCACGGTGCGGACGCGCCGGTTGGCGTGGGTGGTCAGGCCTTCCAGGAGGAGACGACGCTGACGGCCTGCCACGGGTTGAGCCGGGGGTCGCAGT
>NZ_JAEAMR010000065.1 GCF_015999245.1 Streptomyces sp. AV19
GGTGGCCTTCGCGACGAGCGCGGCGTTCTCCGCCTCGGAGTCCGCCGGGACCGGGCTGCAATAGTCGAACTCCAGCTCCCGGGCGGCCGGACCGTACAGGGGCAACAGGTCGTTGTTCAGGGCGCCCTTGATGCGCTCCAGGCGCGGGACGGTCAGGTACTCGGCGAACCACGCCTTCGACGCCTCGGCCGTGGCCCGGTTGACGTCGTCGACGTCCCCGAGGGCGAACTTCGGGATCCCGAACGCTTCCCGGATCACGTCCCGGGAGACCGAGCGCAGCTCCGCGAACTGCATGTCCCGCTGGGACAGCTTCCGGTCGACCCACTGGCCCTGCTCGATCACCGCGACCCGGTGGGCATTAGCGATGCCCTTGTGCTGCTCGTTCCACCGCGCGGTGAGCTCGTCGAACTCATCGTCGCTCAGCCGCTTGTCGACCTGGATAATCCCGCCCGGCTCGGCCCCGTTGAGGAAGAAATTCCGATTCCACTCGGCGCTGTACCGGGCGGAGTCGAGATCGCTGAGGATCGCCTGCACCGGCCCCATGCCACGGTAGGGGTCGAGGGGGTTGGGCATGCGGAGCTGGATGACGTCCTCGGTGCGCAGCGCGATCTGCTCGCCGCCGGGCCCGGTGTACATGTACCCCGAGAGGAAGTCGGTCGGGTGGGGTACGGGCTGTATGCAGTCCGGTCGGACCGGCCACAGCTCCAGCGGCAGTGGCGACCGCGGGTTCCGCGCGATCACCCACCAGCCCTCGCCGGTCAAGTCGACGTGCTGCTGGACGATTTCGACGTTCTCCTGCCGTGTGTAGAAGGCGTTGGGCTTGTTCCACAAGTCCAAGGCGGCGTGCCGGGTGACCTCGACGCGGTCCTCGTCCAGCCCGCTGGCCGCCTTCCGCCACAGCTTCCACTCCACCTGGGCGGTCGCGTTCGAGGTGCGGTTGACGATGGCGAAGAGGGTCCCGACGCTGCCCATGGCGCGCATCTGTGCCTCGGCACCGGTGGGTTGACGCCATGGCAGAGCAAGGTTCCGCGCGGCCACGTACGGCACGGGGGCCTTCGCGAAGAGGGATCGCAGTGGCGACTTCATCGCGTCTCCCCGGTCAGGTACTCCAGCACCAGCAGGGCCACCCCGGAGGCGGCGAGGCCGGCCGGTGTGCCAAAGGCGGTCCAGGCCGAGGCCGTGAGCGAGCCGAAGCCGGAGAGCGTGAGCACCCCGGTCCGGGCTGCTTTGAGCTTGCCGACGAGTCCAGTCATCAGAGCCTCCGAATGCGTGGGCGGGCGGACAGATCGCGCTCGGCCACGAGGTACCGCATGGCGTCCGCGCCGTGATCGTTTTCCTTCAAGGGCTCTTCCTTCAGCCCGCCGGCCGACCCCGGCTTGACCGCCCACACGTAGCCGACGAGCTCCTCCTCGGTGCACGTCGGCCGCTTCGCGTCGTCCAGCTGCGGGTCCCGCTCGACGACGGCGCCACGCATGACGTACAGCCGGGGCTTCCCGTCGCCGGCCTTGCGGAGGCGGCCTTGTACGGCCTGGATGCCGTCCGTGACGCTCTTGCGGGCCGCGATGGTGCCGATGCCCAGCTCGCGCTCCAGGACGGCCCGGCCCTCGGCGTCGTGGTCGCAGATGATCCCGCGCGGCCGCGGCTCGGTCCACCGGCGGCCGTGGTGGGCGAACCGCTCGGCGCCGACGGGGTGTTCGTAGTCGGGGACGGGTTCGGTGCAGGTGGCCAGGACGTCGCGGGCGTGCTGGTCGACGGTGCGGCGGGTGC
>NZ_JAEAMR010000066.1 GCF_015999245.1 Streptomyces sp. AV19
GCTCGGCCAGGGCGGCAGGCGGTGCGAACCGGCGCTCCTCCTTCAAGAGGTTGGCTTCAAGTGCACGGGTATCCACGACGAGTTCGCTTCCTTCATTGCTCATTCCGGGGTTCCGCTCCGCTGACCTGCCAGCTCCGCCAGGCGGTTGACGGCTGCCGGGATCCCCGAGACGAAGTCCGGGCCGATGGCGGGTCCCCAGCGGTCCGCCGAGGCTCCGGTGATCTCACAGCGGTGCGTGATCTTGGTACCGCCGCGCGGCAGGCAATCGGATCCTGGCCGCACCTCGCTCAGCCGGTGGATCACACGTATGGAAACGTCGTCCACACGCGTCTCGTAGCAGAACTCCTCATGCTCCACACAGCCGAGGACGAGGATGTCCACCGGATCCTTCGACTTGGGGACCAGCACGCCCCTCGCCCCTTCGAGGAGCCGCCCGTCGAGACGGAGACATTCAAGAGCCGTGTCCCACAACGGCCAGGCGTCACTGTCGGCATACAGACTCCAGACGCACTTGACCGGTGCGTCGGACCAAAAGCTGTACTCGTATTCCCACATCCGCGCGGCACGCTCCCCAGGGGGCGGGAGCTGCGCCAACACATGAGTACGGCGCTCCCGCCAACATTGACTCGCTCGGACCGGCCCTCTTGTTTTGCTTGCAGGGGACTTGAACGAGTCATTCGACGACATCCGTGACCGGAGGTTCCGGCCGTCATAACGGTGCCCCGGTCGACGTAGCCGATCGGGACACCTCAGCCAGCCGAAGCCCGTCCCCTTTCACGGAATCTGACTGTGCGTCTGACATTACGAGCCCACGTCGGCCGGCGTTGTCACCCGTCGGCATACACCCAACTGTCTATCGATGACATGGGAAGCCCCGGACAGCTCGGCATTGTGCGCATTCCAGATGTCCACCATCGGGCGACCCGAGGTCCACCGACGGACGACAAGATCAATCGGTCCGGGTGCGTAGTGTCGAAGACGCAACCCGATCCCCCAGCGGGCGGCAAGGTCCGAATCATCGCTAAGGACCTTGCCGAAACTTATCGGGCTGCACCGCGCGTACGTCGCCCCTGTCCTGCCTCACAGGGGCGACGTACGACGGCCCGGTCGTCACCCAGCACGCAGGTCAGGGGTCTGGTGCGCTGAGGACAACGGCAGGCGTCCGGGCCGTCTGCGGTGACCGGCTTTCCCGTAGCTGGTCACCGCAGCACAGAATTTCACGAACCGCAGCGGACGGGTCCCCCACCCTCTCGCTGCAGAGCTGTCTGCCCGGACAGCTCGGCCCCGTGACCGCCCCCCGGTCACGGGGCCCTTTCTGTTTCCACCCTTTTCTGCTGACCGTGGGACCGACAGATCTGTGCAGTGCCCGCTGAATAAGAAGCCATCTCATTTGGCTGTAAGCTGTTGGATCATGGTAGGGATCATTGAGCGGCTGGTGCCGGACGAGTTGTGGGAGTTGTTCCAGCGGGTGGTGCCGGAGGTGCCGGTGCGGCCGCAGGGCGGTGGCCGACGACGGCACGGGGATCGTGAAGTG
>NZ_JAEAMR010000067.1 GCF_015999245.1 Streptomyces sp. AV19
CCGTCACACCACCGGCCAACGCCAACGAGCACTCACCATTGCGCAACGCCTGAGCAGCAAGATGCAACGCGACCAACGACGACGAACACGCCGTATCCACCGTCAGCGCCGGACCCTCCAACCCCAACAGGTAGGAGACCCGGCCCGACGCGACACCACCGCTGTTCCCGGTGATCAGCAGGCCCTCGATGCCCTCGCCCGCCTCCGGCAGCCAGGAACCGTAGTCGTGGTACATCAGACCGGCGAACACACCGGTCCTGCTGCCGCGCAGGGACGTCGGATCGATACCGGCCCGCTCCAGCGCCTCCCACGCCGTCTCCAGCAGCAGCCGCTGCTGCGGATCCATCGCCGTCGCCTCGCGCGGACTGATCCCGAAGAAGTCGGCGTCGAACTCACCGGCTCCGGTGAGGAACCCGCCCCGCCGGGCGTAGCTCGTGCCCAGGTGGCCCGGGTCCGGGTCGTACAGCCCCGCGAGGTCCCAGCCGCGGTCGGTGGGGAACTCGGAGGTCGCGTCCACGCCGTCGACGACCACGCGCCACAACTGCTCCGGCGAGTCGATGCCGTCCGGCATGCGGCAGGCCATGCCGACGATCACGATCGGGTCGTCGTCCACCGCCGACGCGACCGCCGCCGGGACCACGGGGCCGGCATCGGTGCCGAGCACCTGCTCGCGCAGGTGGTCCACGAGCGCGGTGAGCGTCGGGTGGTCGAAGACCAGGGTGGACGGCAGCCGCAGCCCCGTGACCTCCTGCAGACGACGCCGCAGCTCCAGACCCGTCAGCGAGTCGAAGCCCATGTCACGGAACGCACGGGCCGGATCGACCGAACCCGCCGAACCATGCCCGAGCACCAAGGCGATCTGGCTGCCGGCCAGTTCGAGCAGTGCCGCCTCGCGCCGGGCCTCGTCCAGGTCCGCCATGCGGACGGCCCATGTGGCGCCGTCCTCGGCGGCAGCGGGGGCCGCCGTCCGCCGGGTCGCGGGCACGCGCACCAGGGAGCCGAAGATCACGGGCAGTTCGCCCCGGGCCGCCCGGCCGCGCAGCGCCGCCAGGTCGAGCCGGGCGGGGACCACTGTGGCCCGGTCGGCGGCGAGCGCCGCGTCGAACAGGGCCAGGCCCTGGGCCGCCGACATCGGCGCCAGACCACTGCGCGAGAGCCGGGCGAGATCGG
>NZ_JAEAMR010000068.1 GCF_015999245.1 Streptomyces sp. AV19
GTTGCGGACACGATCGCCCTCACCCGATCAGTGGCCATGCTGAAACAGCTCAGTGCCAGCACCGCATGGCCTGCGCACGCTGCGACTTCTACACCCCGAAGGACTCCACCCAGGACCAACTCCTCGATGCCAAGGCCAACTTGCAGCGGATGCTCATCTCCATCCCGCTCACCGACGACGAACGCGCCGCCGTCGATGACGGCCAGGCCGCCCTCGACGCACTCCTCGACCGGCTCTCCGAGGTCCCCACTCCCGCCGGCCTCAGCCCTCGCGACCTGAACCGGCCGACCACCTCCGCACTGCTGTCGATCGTCGAGGTCCGACAGAGCACCCGATGACGAAACCCCAGGTCACAGATTCCACAGAATGGCGACCTGACTCGATCTGGCCACCCGCGAGGTCATCGGCTATTCGATGGCCGACCACCACGCGCCCCCTGGTCGCCGACGCGTTGACGATGGCCGCTGGCCGCGGCCGTCTCAGGCCCGGCTGCATCGTGCATTCAGACCGCGGCAGCGAATACACCTCGGATGAACTCCGCCGTTCCATACGCGCGTTGAACCTGAAGCAGAGCATGGGAAGAACAGGCTCCTGTTACGATGACGCAGCAGCGGAGAGTTTCTTCGCCGTACTGAAAGAAGAAATCGGCACCCGCTTCTGGCCCGACCGGGCCACTGCGAGAGCCGAGATTTTCACTTTCATCGAGACCTTCTACAACCGCCGGCGCCTGCGCAAGCACCCGCAGTGGGGCTATGTCACCCCGCTCGAAGCACGGCAACGACACGAACAAGGTCACGCCCTCGCAGCGTAGACATCGAGTGTCCGAAATCGCGGGGGAACTTCACGGCGACTTTCCCCCCATCCGGGCATCGGCAATGTCCGTCAGGACCGGTCAGGTCGTGATGGCCAGGCCCGTCGGACAATTGTCCGACGGGCCGAAGTCCGAAGTGAGCGTGGTTGTCAGCGCTGTACAGTCAGGCGCCCTTGACCATGTGGGTCTCATGTCCAAGAGCGACGTCGCCGTCACCGTGGAACAGGCTCATTCCACCACCTCGCCAGAGCGATACCAGGCCCGGGTGAGCGGCACTGTTGATGTCGCCGGCGGCAATCGAACGCACCTGTTTCCATGCCGACCCCTTCTTAGCCACCTGGTGTTCCTTCCCATGACCATTCCGGCCGAAGCCGGTGTAGAGGCTCGCTTCTCCGTCGATCCAGCCGACAGCCAGATCTGTGAGGCTGTCACGGTTGAAGTTCCCGGCAGCCAGATGCCGGGCGAATCTCCACACTGAGCCGGGTTTGGCGATGCGATGTTCGGCACCCAGGCCGCCGCGCCCGTCACCGGAGTAGACGGTTGCTTCGCCATCGCTCCAGACCACCGCAAGCCCGGCACGGCCCTTGCCCATGAAGTCTCCGGCAGCCACAGACACAGCGTGCTTCCACACCGAGCCGGGTTTGGCGATGCGATGTTCGGCACCCAGGCCGCCGCGCCCGTCACCGGAGTAGACGGTTGCTTCGCCATCGCTCCAGACCACCGCAAGCCCGGCACGGCCCTTGCCCATGAAGTCTCCGGCAGCCACAGACACAGCGTGCTTCCACACCGAGCCGGGTTTGGCGATGCGATGTTCGGCACCCCAGCCGTCTTTCTCCCCGGGATACAGGCTCACCTCACCATCGACCCAGACGACGAACAAGTCGTCTTTACCATCACCGGTGAAGTCGCCCGTGGCGATATGCCGGGCGTAGTGCCACACAGTGGTGTTGCCCGGCAGCGAGTCCTTCAACGAGTCAGGGCTGGGGCTGGGGTTGTCCCCCTTGGCGAAGGCTCGAAGCTGCTGGATCGTTCCGTCGAAGTTGTCGTGGTCGCCAACCACCTTCCCCTTGCTGGTGTACTGCCAGAAGGTGTGGGAGCTCCATCCATCCGGAAGCTTGCCTGGCGTTGAGTCATAATTGGCCACCCATAGCGGAGAGTCGGCGCCGACACTCTTACCCGAGCCTTTAACGCACTGTTTCCACCAGGCCGTCGACGTGTAGATCACCGGAGCGCGCCCGGTTTTCTGCTTGTACGTCCTGGTAAAATCCAGGATCCAGGCGGCCATTTGCTGCGGTTTCAGCCCGTAGCAAGCATCCCCACCGGAGGGGTTCCATTCGATGTCGAGGACTCCCGGCAGAGTCTTGCCATCCGCACTCCAGCCACCACCGTTCTTGATGAAGTAGGCGGCTTGGGCGACACCACTTTCCCCATTAGGCCAAGCGAAGTGGTAGGCGCCGTGAATCAAGCCCGCCTTGCGTGACTGGTCATACTGGCTCTTGAAGTGGTCATTCGTGTAGCTAGTTCCCTCTGTGGCCTTCACGTAGGCGAACTGCACGCCGCCGTCCCAAAGCGTCTGCCATTTGACGTCACCTTGATAGGAGGACACGTCCACCCCATCGATGCCCGGGATTTTACTGCGGACTAGCGGGTTTGTGCTGTTGAGCCGGCCCTTATGGCGCGCGAGACCCTCGTGTTGCTGTACGCCTGCCCCCATCCACGCCTTGCCAGGCTTGACGGGGCTCTTATCAGACGGGTTGTCGGCAAGCTGACCTTCGGCAGCCCAGGCGGGCCCGGCTACACAAGTCAGCGTAGCCGCGATCACGGCTATCGTGCAGCCCAGGTACTTAGAGATTGCCATCTGCGTATATTTCTCCTTGAGGAGGCCATCAGAGCGAGACAGGCAAGAAATGCTCGGTGAGGAGATTCCAAATGTCTGTGTTACACGGCCGCCGGGGACAGGCGCTACCACAAAGGCCACATGCGAGAATTGGAAGGAACGCCCACCCAGAGCGACGGAATGCCAGCCATCAGATTCCATCATCCGCACCCACTTGACAGGTGTCGCGAATTTCCGATGGGCCACCATGACGCTGCACCAGCATTCACCGCTGAAAATACGGTCCGACTCAGCGGACCTCTGCCGCAAGTTCTTCCACGGCAGAAACCTTCGGATCGCGTTCCCGCCTTTCGCGAACAAACTCCATACATTACAGAATTTGCCGCCCACGACAAAGCGGATGATTCCATATGCTGGGCGGGTGTACAGTTCCCGTCTGCCGTAAGTTGCGATCTCCCCCGACTGCACTCCTGATCCTATTTGCTTTTTTTCCTCGATCCTGGCGGCCAATGGGTGACGCCCTCCTCCTATCGATGACAGCCTGTACAGCACCCCCCTGGCCTTGATGCCGACGTGGATCGCACAGATGCATTGCTGTTCCCGGTCTGCCGGCTGAGGCGACTGCGCTTCCGCATGTGGAGTTCGCGGGCGTGCACTTGAACTGCAGGAACCCCTTGAGCCGGGGGAACAGAGTTAGCACAGCAGCGGCGGAGTGGGCAGGGTGAGCTTCCACGGTGTGTAGGAGGGGCTGATCAGCGCGGGCGGCGCGGTCACCACAGCACGGTGGCCTCTTGCCATGTAGGTGCCGGAAGTCGGTACGAGATCGGCGAGGGGGGCGTGGCCGCTGTGGAGCGGTCAGCCGGCCCAGCGTCCCGTCAGGTAGGCGAGGGCGAAGACGACCGTCAGCGGTGTGGCGAAGCACAGGTAGGCGGTCTTGAATCGAGGGGTGCGGAAGCTCCGGGCAGCCAGGCCGATCCATAGCGGCCACCACAGAAGGGTGGCGCGGGGGATGGACATGTACCAGTAGGAGGTGCCCAGCGCGCACAGGGTGAGAGCGAGGTAGAGGGCTTCGGGCCAACGATGCTGCCGGACCAGCAGGACGAGCAGGAGCAGGCCGATGAGCATGGCAGCGAGTTCGACCTGGAACATGAAGGCGTAATTGGTCGTCTGGGTGTGGCCGAACGCGTTGCGCCAGGTGTTGGCCCAGGCTTCCCAGGGGGTGTGGAAGGTGCGGTACCAGCCGCGTTCCTCGGCGTGCTTCCAGGCTAGCCAGTCACCGGTATGTGCGTGCAAGTAGGTGCTGTAGAGGGCGGCGGGCAGGGCGGGCAGGGCCAACCAGGGCAACCGGCGCCAGTCCCGACGGGCACGGACAGTCAGACAGAAATGCAGGGCGATCGCGGCAGCGAGGAACAGTCCGCTGACTCGCACCATGGTGGCCAGGGCCGTCAGGAGCGCGGCGAGTGGCCAGTTGCCGCGCCGGGCGGTGAGCCAGGCGGGCAGGGCGAGAGCGAGGAAGAGCGCCTCGGTGTAGCCCAGGGCCAGGAAGATCGCACAAGGGGAGTGAGCTGCCCCGACTTTCGTAGCGGCCGGGTTGTGTGTTTTCAGGCGATGTTCG
>NZ_JAEAMR010000069.1 GCF_015999245.1 Streptomyces sp. AV19
GGGGAGGGGAGTGACCGGTGGAACTCGACGCGGACCGCGAGCGCTGCGTGGGCGCCGGGATGTGCGCGCTGACCGCACCCGAGGTGTTCGACCAGGACCTCGACGACGGGCGGGTGCGGGTCGTCGATCCCGCGCCGCCGCCCGCGCGCCGCGCGGCGGCACGGCTGGCGGCCGGGGCGTGCCCGGTGGGGGCGATCACGGTGCGCGCGTGACGGTTCGGCAGGGGAGGACTGCTCCGCGTTCCGCGCGTCCTCGTCGAGGCCCGGGCGAGCATCACTTGCTCGCCCAGCAGTTGCATCGGCTGCGCCGCCGCAGTTATACAGACCATCCCCACCTGTAAAAAACAGAGTAAAGGCTGTTAACTCCTTGGAGAGAGTGTAGATACCGTATGTGACGATCAAGGGGTGGCCTGTGATCAGCGTGGTGGTCGTTGGAGACGATTCGCTCGCCTGCGGAACATTGCGGCGGATTCTGGAGACGGCCGACGACATCCGAGCCCTGGCCACCTGCGACGTTACGTCGGCAGTTGAGGAAGTGGCGCGTCAGCGACCGGATGTGGTGCTGCTCGACATCAGCGGGCCCGGGGTCGATGGGCTGGCAACACTGTCCTCACTGGCTGCGCAGGAACGGCCGCCAGTTGTTGCCATGCTGACGACCGCTTCCGTTGACGACCGCGTGATCGCAGCCCTCGAGTTGGGAGCAGTTGGTTTCCTGTTCCGGGACACGGAGCCGGAGGGCCTTGTCAATGCAGTGCGCTTGCTGGCATCAGGTACCCACGTCCTCTTCCAGGGTGTGGCCGACCGAGTGGTGAGCGGTTTCCTCGCCGGCCGGAGGCACTGTGATGCGGCTCAAGCGCAAAGAGCGCGACTTGCGGTGCTCACAGCACGGGAGCGCGAAGTGCTGGCCCTCGTGGGAGAAGGGCTGTCGAATCCTGAGATCTGCAGGATGCTGCTGCTGAGCAAGGCCACCGTCAAGGAGCATGTCAGCTCCATCCTCAACAAGCTCGGCGTCGCCAACCGCCTGCAGGCTGCCGTACTCGTTCGTACATATGCGGATCGAGAAGTGACCTGCGGATAACAGGTCTCGTGACCGGGTGCTGTACAACCAGGGTCGGTCAGTGTGCCGACCCTGACTCTTTCTATGGCGCGTCGCGGTGTATGTAGGCCAGTCCTCCTCCGACGGCAACCAGCACAGTGAACAGGCAGAAGATCGTCATCCCTATGGCCGGGTGGGCATTGCTGCCGAGCAGCGCCTGATCGAAACCCGCGTCTGGGCCGCCGGATTCGTCACGCAGGTTGTGCAAGGCCGCGCGCGCGGCGGCGAAGGGCAGATAGTTCCGGACGCCGTTGAGCCCCGGCACCTGCTCCAGCGCGAGGCCTGCAAGACGCTCGACGATCACCGGCCACAGGAGGAGAAACGCGAGGACGGCTCCACGGCGCCGGGTCAGCGCCGTCAGACCCGCAGCGAGTGTCGGCCAG
Source organism: Streptomyces sp. AV19 (assembly GCF_015999245.1). Lineage (GTDB taxonomy): Bacteria > Actinomycetota > Actinomycetes > Streptomycetales > Streptomycetaceae > Streptomyces. The sequence continues at coordinate 1,479 of NZ_JAEAMR010000069.1, forward strand.
CACAGCATTACCACCGTCAGTGACAGGAGGGGCATTGCCAGACCCGCGAGATCGGGCAGGGCGTCCCCACGGAGGGCGAGCACAACGCATCCGGTCACCAGGCCCAGCAGAGCTGCGCCGAGTGTGGTCGCTGCGGCGACCACGGAGGGCACCACGACTTTGGCCACGTACGCGGTGCGGCGGGAGGAGAGAGTCAGAAACGTCGTCCTGGCCATCCGGTGGGAGTACTCGACCCCGATGGCTGACATTCCAAGGGGAAAGAGGAGGAAGGCAGCCATCGGTGCCTGAGAGGCAAGCGGTGAGAACTGCAACGTGTCCGCCACTGCGGCCAGGGAGTAGCCTGCTTTGCCGCCATGAAGGCCGATATCCACACCGTTCCCGACGCCGAGCAGAGTGATGAGTCCTGCAACCAGCCAGAGAGAGCGCAGAGCTGACAGCCGCCTCCACTCGTACTGAATGGCCCGCCGCGCACATGAACGATGCGGTCCCGGCCGGCGTATGCCCAAGGACCGTCCACCAGGGCCGCCTTCCGCTCCCGGCTTCAGTGCTGTGGCCATCGTGCGCTGAACTCCTCTTCTGCAACGGACAGATAAAACTCCTCAATGGAGACGGAGTGCTCGCCCAGCGAGTACAGCGGAATGCCGTGGTCTGCGGCCAACAGCCCTACTTGCTGTCGGCTGACTCCAGTGACCCGGGCATGGTCCGCGTCCAATGCCTCGATGCGTCCGCCGGCAAGTTCGAGCATCACAGCCAGTCGAGCCATAGCCGGGCTCTCCACCAGCACATGCCGCCCAGCCTGCTCGGCGATCTCCCGTACACCGGACTCTGCCGTGACCCGGCCTCGGACCATGACTACTACGCGGTCCGCGAGCTGTTCCATTTCCGCCAGCAAGTGACTCGACAACAGCACTGCCCCGCCCGCGTCCGCGAAACTGCGCAGTGCACTGCGCAACCAGGCGATCGAATGTGGATCGAGCCCGTTGAACGGCTCGTCGAGGACCAGAACCTGCGGCTGTCCCAGAAGGGCCTGAGTCAGCTCGACACGCTGCGTCATGCCCAAGGACAGCTGGCCCAGGCGCAGTCCGCGTGCCTGTTCCAGACCGATACGGTCCAGGGCTGCCTGTGCCGCGGCCTCGGGGGCGGACAGCCCCAGGCCGTAGGCGACCATGGTGAGGTGGTCGATGACCCGATGCTTGGGATGGCCGCCGACACCGCCGAAGACCGCGCCGACCACCTGTCCAGGGCAGTGCCAGTCACGCAACGGGCGGCCGAGAAACCGGGTTTCTCCTCCGCCGCGGATGAGCCCGAGCATTAACCGGAGTGTGGTGGTTTTCCCTGCGCCGTTGGCGCCCAGCAGGCCGGTCACCGAACCCGGCGGAACCGACAGGTCGACGCCGTCGACCACTCGCTTCTCACGGTACGACTTGCTCAGCCCCGCGGCCTCGAGCATGAGTTGTGGAGGAATCGAATCCGACATTGCAAAAACAATCACCATTCGACGTGCAGCGGTGCACGAGCCGGGCTGATGAGCACAAAGCTTGGGACACGCGACGAGGCAGGCCGGCCCTCAAGGTGCCGGCCTGCCCCTCACGACACGCCGTGAGCCGGACGACTGCTCACGACCAGCCGACAACAGTTGCGTACAGAGCTCCGGAGACCGCGTGCACGGTCACGGGAACCACTGCTCCGGACCACGGCTTTGTGCCGCGCACTGCGCAGAGAAGAAGTGCAGCGGCAGGACCGGCCCACCCCAGTACGTAGAGAATCACCGTGATGCGTGAGCCGGCCAGATGTGAAACCGCTCCCACCCGTGATACCAGGCACAGGCAGGAGAACGCCAGTGCCAGTCCCCACAGGTTGGCCTCCGGTGACCGGGCCGTGTGCGCCGTCGTCTCGTCGCGTCGTGTCATGCCTTCTGCTATTCCTTAACCGATCAGCTGGTCCATGACCCACTCGATCACATCAGTACCGCCGGCCGAGATCGCGAGCCGGACAGGGTGGTACCACGGGAGGTCACCAACCCACTTGTTGAACGCGCCGGTTCCCTTCTTCGCCGCCGCGACGGCCTTCTTGAAGAAGGCCGGACCCTGCTTCTTGATGAGATTGATGATTGCCTTGCCGGCGCTGCTTGCCGCACTGTTCGCGACACCCGGAGTGGCCTGGCCGTCGGCGACCGCCTGAATCGCCGCCCGGCCATTGGCGTCGAGTTCCGCTGTGATCTCCGGAGAGGCCAGCATCTGGCGGGCCTGCGACGCGGTGAGCCCAGGAGTCGACACCGCGACGGACTGAGCCGTGGCAGCACGGGGGGTATCGGCTGCGCTGGCAGCGGGAACGGCAACACCGAGCGCGACTGCCGCCATGACCGTGGCTGAAGCTATACGCAGGGACTTGGGGTTCACGTACTCTTCTCCTTGTGCAGGACATGAGCGTCCCTGTGAGGCCTGCAAACCGGCAGGGACGCCAAGGTCTGTCCACACGCGCAGGGCGGAGGTCCCGGACGGGGAGCTCCGCCCTGCGCTACGTGTAGGACGAACGGACTCGTTGATCTTCCGTCACCCCATGTGAACCGCACAACCCGCCACTTGGCCGGTTCCACGACCGTAGGGTTTCGGTCGACGAGCGAGGGCCAGCATGGGGAGAGGTGTCTTGCAGAGATGAGGCGCCCCTGAGTGGCCGTCAACCTTGCGCTCCCCGCGCTGGCCGCCCGCTTCCCCGGCCTGCGCCTGGCCGTACCGCCGGAGG
>NZ_JAEAMR010000007.1:0-67545 GCF_015999245.1 Streptomyces sp. AV19
ATGGCCATCGCGTACTTGAAGTCGATGCGGCAGCGGACCGCCTCGGCGGCCTGCCTGTCCGACAGGCCGAGCAGGAACTGCAGCACACAGACGGTGGCCAGCTGAGCAGGCGAAAGACCCGGACGCCCGTCCCGCGGGTACCAGCCGGCGAAGTCCTCGTCGCACCACAGCCCATTGAGGCGGTCCCGCACCCATATCGCCGTCGTGCCACCCGGGTTGCTCGCCCGCGCGACCCGCGCGGTCAGAGGCGGAACGTGCTCACCGGAACGGGGGCGCAGGGACAACGGGCACCTCGACAGCTGCAACGGTCGGCGGAACTCCCCGATCATCCCCGTCGACCAAGCTGCCGCACCGGAGAACTCCAAGATCCCCGACAGAGTCAAGCTGAGCATTTCAGCGGTAGCTCTCCAGGATGAGGACGGCCTGTGCCGCGGTGGTGAGCCAGTTGGGGCTGCAGTGGGCTTTGCGGAAGATCCGCCAGGTCTTCAGGCGGGCGATGCCGCGTTCGACGGGATACCGGAGCCCGGCGTGGGCCTTGTTCAACGACCGCTGCCGGACGGTGAGTTCTTGACGTGGACGGCGGCGGTGCGGGGCGAGCAGGTCGCGGTGGAGTTGGTCGAGCAGGGTCGCCCAGCCGGGTCCGACGGCGTGGGCCCACGCGGGAATCTGCCGGTCGCTGGGTGAGGGAAGGCCACGGGAGTCGTCCATGCGCTTCATGATGGCGGCGGGGTCTGACAACGGGCCGTGCTGGCCGTGCGGTTGGCGGTGACGGGCCCGTAGGCATGGCGGGAGGCGGGGCGGGCATAAAGGAGGTCTCTCCTCCTCAGCGGCAATGAGGAGCAGAGACCTCGGGACGGCTTGTGGCCGCCGGGCGGCCCTCGACCTGTGGTGTCGGGCGGTCGCGGGGCTACTGGGTCAGGCGGAGGGACCAGCCGGTGACACTGCCTTCCGCGTCGGGGACCAGGGCCGGGGTGTAGGTGTCGGGTGCGGGCCGTCCGGCCTCTTCCCAGGCCGCCAGCCAGCCCCGCAGCACGTTCAGGGAGGCGGAGTCGGGCGCGTCGGCGCGGAGGGTGCCGTCCTGTTCGATGACGGCGGCGGAGTCGCCGGTCGAGCGGCCGAGGCCGAGGACGTTCGGCCGCATTTCGGTCATGGTTAGCCGGTGGCCGGTGGCGGTGGCAGCGAGGTAGGTCCGCAGGCTGGCCCAGTCGAGTTCCTTGCCCGCGTACGGCTCGGTGTGGCCGGGCTCGCGGAGGCGTTCGAGGGCGGCCCGGGCGCCGGAGTTGCGCCAGTCATCCTGATTGCGCCAGGCGATCGAGATCCACGAGGTCGCCGGGACGCGGTTCTCCCAGTCGACCCACCGGGCCGGGACGGAGAAGTCGCTGCGGGGCGAGGTGCCGGTCTCGATGTAGGAGCCGGGGAAGACCGATTCGACCTGCGGCTGGCCGTTGCGGACGCGGATGACGGCGCCGACGGTCAGGTTGGGGACGGGGGCGATGGGCAGGGTGGCGACGATCAATCCGCCGTCGGTGACCTGGTTGACCCAGGCGGTGGGCAGCAGGGGCGGGGTGCACCAGGCCACCAGCCGGTCGTACGGGGCCCGGTCGGGGTAGCCGGCGGTGCCGTCCGCGGCGAAGCAGCGGATGTTCTCCATTCCGCGCTCGGCGTGGATGTGGTTGGCCCACCGCGTCAGGTACGGGTCGATGTCCAGGCTGGTGACCTGGCCGACGGGGCCGACGAGTTCGGCGAGCAGGCCGCCGGACAGGCCCGAGCCGGTGCCGACCTCGGCGACCTTCATGCCCTTGCGGACGTCGAGGGCTTCCAGTTCCCGGTGGATGAAGACCGGGTTCGTGCGGTGCACGGTCTCACCACGGGCCTCGTGGTGGGTGTAGTGCTGCTCGGGAACTCTCCCGGCGGCAGTAGCAACGGCGTTCATCGCTGTTCACTCCTTAGGGGAAGGGTCGGGACGCGTTCCTCAACAGCTCCGAGTGGGTGAAGGACACGCGTCAATGCGGCGCCAGGTTGACGGGTTCATTGACTCGTTCAGATGACGAGCGCGGTGTAGTGGTGCCATCCGGCCTGCGCGTACTCGCCGACCGGGCTGCCTCCTGGCAGAGCGGCCCAGGCGTGGTATTCGACCGGCGGCGGCGAGAACCGGACGCCCAGACACCAGTCCAGGCGCCGGCCGAGGAGAGCCGCGGCCAGGACCGCCCCGAGCGAGATTTCGGCGCACGCGGCCCTCACCGGCCACAGGCGGCCGGTGTGCCGGACGGCGGTGACCAGGGCCTCGGCCCGGTCGGGGGCGATCGGCCGGCGCCCGGCGCGACGGGCCCACCGGGCGGCGCGGACGGTCCAGCGGAAGGGCAGGGCCAGCAGCACCAGGGCCAGGGCGAGACCGGCGGCCGCCGCCAAGCGGTCGCGGAAGGGCCCGGTACGGGCGGTGGAGTAGGACTCCATGGTGGTCATCGCCGCCACCCCCGTAGGCGGCGAGACGGCTTGGTGCGGACCAGGCCCTGGGCGGCCAGGGCCTCGGCGACGGCCTGGACGTCGGCGGCCGCCCGCTCGTGGGGCAGGCCGTAGTTGGCGGCGAAGTGGACGGCGGCCCGGTCCGGATCGGCGGCGGCCAGAAGGACCAGCGCGGCCGAGGCGGCGGTCGGCGTCAGGTAGGTCCAGCGGCCGGTGTGCTCGTTGAGGATGGCCCCGCCCTCGTCGGTGAGGACCGGGTGGACGCCGTCACGCAGCTGCCACACGGCCCGTCACCTCCCACCAGGCCGGAGCCTGTTCGAGCTGCCGCAGCCACACCTCGGTCACGACCGCCGCGTGCAGGGCGCCCTGGGCCGTGGCCTGCCCGGCCGCCGCGCGCTCCAGCATCGCCCCCACCGGCCCGGAGGTCACCAGCCCCATGGCACCCAGACGCGAGGACGAGCCGAGCAAGGAGCGTAGAACCGGGGCGTGCTGGACGAGACCGGCGTAGGAAAGGGCGTTGAACCCGCCCTTGGTGACCCGGGTCAGGACGAAGCCGGGCAGCACGTCGGTGCCGGCGAACGCCTCGGCGAGCAGGGGCTTGTACCGGCCCGGTGTTCCGCGCTGGTCGGCGGGCACGGCCAGGCAGGCCCGGCGGACCTCGTTGTCCAGGTACGGGGCCGCGATCTCGATCCCGTGCTCGATCCAGGCGAGCGTCTGCCAGCCGCGGGTGTCGGCGCCGATGCGGGCGAGGTCCTGGCTCTCGGTCCACGCCGCCAGCCGCGCGGGCGCCTCGGCCAGCTCGCCGGCGGCCTCGGTGAGGGCGTCGGCGAGCTGGTGGCGGACGTCCGGCGTCATCCAGTCGGCCGTGGCCAGCAGCGGCGACCAGGCCAGCGGACGCCTGGCCTGCGGCACCCACGGCCGCGGGTCCTGCCGCAGGTCGGCGGCTGTCTGCCGCCAGCAGTCGGCCAGGCCCGTACGGGCTGCGGGGTGTGAGGTCTCGGGAGATCTTTGACGCAGTGTGCTCAGTACATCCTTGACGCCGACGGCCTGTTGGTGATCTTCTCCTACCCGTTGTCGATCTTGGGTGGGGTGTCGTGGGGTCCGATCGGGCTTGGCTGGCTGAGCAGCGGTTCCAGGCGGTTCGTGAGGTGCAGGCGGGTTCGCCGGTCACAGAGGTCGCGGTCCGCTACGGGGTCTCGCGGCAGACTGTGCACAACTGGCGGCGCCGCTATGAGGCAGACGGCATCGCCGGCCTGGACGAGGTCTCGCGTCGTCCACATCGCAGTCCGCACCGGGTGGCGGCCGAGGTCGAGGCGGAGATATGCGAGCTCCGGCGGGCCCATCCGCGCTGGGGCGCCCGCCGGATCTCCTTCGAGCTGGGAGAACGCGGTGTCGAGCCGGTGCCCTCGAAGGCAACCGTGCACCGGGTGCTGACCCGTAACAGCCTGGTCGTCCCCCAGGAACAGCGCCATGTCCGCAAGTACAAGCGGTGGCAGCGAGAAGCCCCGATGCACCTGTGGCAGATGGACCTTGTCGGCGGGATCTTCCTGGCCGACGGGCGGGAGTGCAAGATGCTCACCGGGATCGACGACCACTCGCGGTTCCTGGTGGTGTCCGCCGTGCTCGCCGTCCCCTCGGGGCGGGCGGTCTGCGAGGCATTCGCTGCGGCGATGCGCCGGTACGGGATCCCCTCCGAAGTGCTCACCGACAACGGCAAGCAGTTCACCGGCCGGTTCACCAAGCCGCGGCCAGCCGAGGTCCTGTTCGAGCGCGTCTGCCGGGAGAACGGCATCACCGCCCGGCTGACCAAGCCCCGCTCGCCCACCACGACCGGGAAAATCGAACGTTTCCATGCCACCTTGCGCCGTGAACTCCTCGACGGAGCAGGCCCGTTTGCTGACCTTCCCGCCGCCCAGGAGGCGATCGATGCCTGGGTTCACGCCTACAACCACAAGCGTCCCCACCAGGCACTGAACATGGCCACCCCCGGCAGTCTGTTCCGCCCCGCCCGGCCGCAGCCAGGGGACCCCGCGCCCGCGCCCGACTCTCCGGCCGTGCCCCAGGTCAGGGCGACCGCCCCCGCCGAGTCCGCCCCGGCGGCACCGCTGGCCGCTGAGGTCGTACTTCCGTTCAGCCAGAACGCGGTGGAGTTCGACACCGTCATTGCCGCCAGCGGAGTGCTCAGCGTCCTGCCACGCACCCAGCGCCTGCGCATCGCTGCGAAGTACGCCGGCCATGCCGCGCACGTGTGGGCCGACGAGTTCAGCGTCCACGTCCAGATCGGCGGCGAGCACATCCGCACCGCGGCGTCCAACCTGACCGTCGCCGACCTGGAAGAACTGCGTCTGCGCGGAGCCCGCCCGGCCGGACCGCCTCCAGTCGCGGTCACCGCGGCACGCGGCAAGAAGCTCGCCGCCGGTGCAGTGGTGGAGCTGACCCGGGCCGTCGGCGGTGACGGCTTCTGCCAGCTCGGCGGCCAGGCCCTGAAGGTCGGCACCCCGCTGGCCCGCCGCCAGGTCACGCTCCGCCTCGACGGACACCTGGTCCACGTCGTCGCCGACGGCGTCCTCGCCAAGACCCTGCCCTCGCCCCTCGCGCCCGATGAGCGCGCCAGCCTTCGCGGCGCCCGCATCGCCACGGACCCGCTGCCCGCACCGGCCCCCGGGCCGATCAGTGTCACCCGCCGGGTCCCCCGCGACGGCGTCGTCATGGTCACCCGCCAACGACTCCGGATCGGGCGCACCCATGCCGGCAAGACTGTGCACATCCTCGTCGAGGACACCCACTTCCGCGTCCTCCTCGACGGCGAGGAGCTCTGCCTCCACCCCCGGGACGACAAGCAGCCAGTCACCCGGTTCCGGGCTTACGCAGCCCGGACCAGCACCAACGAGGTGTCAACGAAGTCCTGAGAACATCACGTCAAAGAACTCGTGAGACCCCACACATCGGCTCAGGGTGGGGAATTTCGTGACCGCCGACACTGTTCGAGTTGCTCCAGCACGGCCGTCTGTCCCACCACGAGCTGGGCGACGAGGGCGGCCACATTCTGGAGAGTGCTGCTCTGCTCCTCGAGGGCCCTCGTGCATCCGTCGAGCAGCTCGCCCTGCTCGAGCTGGGACTCCCGAACCGCGTCGAGGACCTCAGCGTTGCGACGAAGACTCACGCGCCGCTCCCCTTCTAGCCGGCCAATCCGAGGGAGCGGTCAGCTCGCGTTCGGGTTCTTGCCCACCAGCGCCGACAGCAACTCGACGATCTGCGCCTGGTTGCGGTCCAGCTTCTCTTCCAGGGCATCGAAGCGGCCGTTGACCTTGGCGAAACCTTCGCGAACCTCGCGGCGCAGCGCGGCCTGGCTCTCGATGACGGCCGCGAAGTTGCCACCGGTCTGCACCTGCAGCGCCTCGACACGGTCCTCCACCGCTTCGACACGGCGGGTCAGCGAGTCGATTTCGTTCTGCGTGATGCGGTCCTCGGCCACGCGGGGCTCCCCCAGGTCATGTGCGGTGGTCATCAGGCCCTCCACGATATCGCGCTCGAACAGGGCCGTACCCCGCCCGGCCAACGGCGACCGCCTCTCCATCGGTCCGAGAGGTCCGTCCCCCGAAAGATGCGGTCCTCGCCGTGGCGCCTTGCTCCGGGGCCACGAGCTGACTTGGATCTTCTCGGGCCCGTGACGCCCGGCCGCGCGAGGAAGGAAGCCCCCGACGCTCCCTCGCCCAGGAACCGGCCAGAAGATCACCTGCTCGCACCGACACCGCAGCAGAACCACAGGCCAGCGCCGACCGCCCGGGGGCCGGCCCGGCGCGGAAACCGTGACCACCATGCCCCGCCCCACCTCCGCCCTGGCTGCCACCGAAGACCGCCGACGCTGCACCGGCGAATCCCACCAAGCACTCCACCCGCTCCTGAACGGCCGCACTGAGCCGCTCAGCATCCCCTCCGCCCGGCACCCTGCGCAGGCGCAGCTCGAGGCCGCGGTCTTCCTCGGCGTTTGCAGGCTCGGCGGGCGCGCCGCCCACCCGCTGGGCATCGTCCGCCTCAGGCCCGAGCCGGACCGGCTCACCGTCCGGCTGCTGGGCGAGCCCTACGTCATCTGGCACTGGGCGGAGTTCCTCCTGCCGCGCACCAGCGGGGAGGCACCATCCGATCCCCGCGACGCCATCACCGGCGTGCCCGGACTGCGCTGGCGCCGTGAAGGCAGCACCATCTGCCTGTACTACCCCCGGCTGCCGGCCCGCATCGTCCTCACCAGGTTCAACCCTCGCTGGTGGGAACGCGTCACCACGCGGATGCAACGCGACTACCAGCTCCTCCAAGGCGAGCCCGACTGGACCCCGGACGAACACGCTGCCCACACCGCCACGTCGGCCTCCGCCCTGGAACCGGCCGGCCTCCTGTCGCCCCTGCTGCGCCGCATCCGCGCGACCGCCGGCCCCGGGCCGGTCAACTCCACCGACGCCTGGCACTGCGTAGGCAACGACTTCCGTCTGGAGACTGCCGACGGCCCGCCCTGCCCCGACCTCATCCACCTGCTCGGCACTGGCCCCACCGGGCTCGGCTGGAGGGTCACCGCCAAGGCGTGCACGTGCCTGTGCGACCACCGTCACGGCACGTGCAGAGTCGACTTCCACGACCCGGCCAGCGACCGGTCCGTGTACTACTCGAACGGCAAATGGGGCCGCACCGTCGACGATGAGTATCACCGCGCTCTCGACGCAAAGAACCGCTGGGCCTTTACGTGATCGAGCTCACGCATCGTCTGGGCCGCCCACAACTCATCGCACCGGCGGCGACCTTTACACGGGCCTTTGATGGATGGTCGGCCTCGATTGAGCTGCCCCGACTTTCGTAGCGGCCGGGTTGTGTGTTTTCAGGCGATGTTCGGGCCGCACGCGCCCCGGGTTGCACGCGGAGCGCCTCGGGGCGCGCGCGGCAGGCCCTGACGACCTGGTTGTCGAGGACGGGGGCGGGCAGCCGCGGGCCGCGGATCGCGGCGGCCTGTTCGCGGCCGGGGTGGGCGGCCGCGTACCGGCCGCGCGCGGCGGCGGCCCGCTGTGCGCCGGGCCGCCGCGGCGGGCCCGACGGCCGGACGGCCGCCGCCTGGAGGCGGACCGACACCTCCGCCAGCGCCTCGCCCGTCAGCCAGCGCGCCGCGGGCCCGGGGCGGCACCAGGTGAGCGCTGCCAGCGAGGCGTCCACCGCCCCGGCCGGCGCGTCGTTCACCGTCCCGGAGACCCCGGAGGCCAGGAGCCGGGCGGCCGCCTCCTCCAGCCCCTCGCGGGAGGACGTGCGCGCCAGCCGGCGCGCCGCCCGGTAGACCGTGAACGGGACGACCGCGGACTGCGCCGCCGGTCCGGCCGCGCGGGCCAACGCCGTGACCGGGCGCAGCAGATGGCGTCTGCGGCGGCCCATCAGCAGGTCGGCCAGCCGGGCCGGATGGGCGTCCAGCACCTGGCGCGCGCCGTGCCCGGTGAGGTGGTCGGCGCTGCCCGCCGCGAGCCGGCGGCGGTGGCGTTCGGCGGTGACGAGGGCCGGTCCCGGCTCGTCGGTCAGCGGGCCGCTCATCAAGTCCGCGTAGGGCAGGGCCTCTTCGGCGGCCGCGACGACGATGTGACGCAGCCGGGGGTCGGCGGCCAGGGCGCGGGCCCGTTCCAGCTCGGACTCGCGCGTCCGGCCGCCCGCCACCAGGTCGTTGAAGGTGACGACGAGCAGCCGCTCGCCCGCCCCGGCGCCGTGCCCGGGCGGTGTGCCCGGCAGCCCGGGCAGCCCGGCGGCGAGCAGGGCCAGGGTGGCGGAGGCGCTGCCGCCGGAGAGGTCGGCGCCGATGCCGGGCGCCGGGACGCCGCGCGCGGCCCGCCGGAAGGCCGGGCCCATGCCGGGCACGGGACCGGGGTCGCGCCCGCCGGGGAACCCCGCGGCGAAGTCCGGCGCGTGGCGCGGCGCGGCGAAACGGGTGCGTACCGCCTCGACGAGGGCGTCGCGCACGCCCTCGACCGCCTGCTGGGCGTCGGCCTCGGGGGCGGCGACGGCGAGCGAGGCGGTCGGTTCGTACCCCGTGATGTCGCGGGCACCGGCGCGTACCACCAGCGCGTGTCCCGGCGGCACGCGCCGCACGCCCGCGTAGGGCGTGCCGTCGCCCAGCGCCTCCGGGGAGTCGGGGCAGGCGAGCAGCGCGGCGAGGTACCCCACGTCGAGCTGGGCCTCGACGAGGTCGGCGAGCGGCAGGGCGGCGGTGGCGAACGCCGTGCCGCCCGCCCAGGCCGTGTGGAAGACGGGCCGGGCGCCGGCCAGGTCGCCGGCGACCGTGATGCGGCGGCCGACCTGGGCGACGGCGGTGTAACTGCCCGGCCAGGCGGTCAGATGGCGCAGCGCGCCGCCGCGCGCGGCGAGCAGCCCGGCGCGCAACTGGTCGTCGGCGGCGCCGCAGCGGCCGAGGACGGCGAGGCGGGTGACGAACGCGGAGCTTCCCGACGGGCCCGCCTCGGCGTGCACGACGCGCACCTCGTCGGGCCGCCAGTCGCCCACGGCCCACAGCGGATCGGGTTCCTCCCACAGGAGTTGGGCGCCCACGGGGTGGACCGCCGGCACGCCGCCCCCGGAACCGGCCCCGGAGGCGGTGCAGCTCCACCCCACCAACCAGCGCATCGCCGCCTCCACAGGCTGTGGACAACCATCGGGTAGCAGTCATCATGCACAGCGAGGCGGACGACGCGACATGGAACGGGCGACTCCTGATCACCCTCGGTACGCCAACTGTCCGTGGAACGGGACGAAATGGCGCCACGCCATGGCCCGTGCACACCCCATGCTGCCACGGTTGACGGCACATGAAACCGCTTCGGCGCGCGCACCGGACGCCCGGCAGGGCGGGCGCACGACCGGATTCGGCCGTTTTTCCGCACGGCGCGCCGACGGCGGCGACACGGGCGGCGACACCGCGAACTCCCCCGGGCGGACGGGGCGTTCAGGGCCCCGGCGACGGGCAACGGCGCAGTCCGGGAGGCACGAGCCGCACCTCCCGGACCGGTCCGCCGCCCGCGGGGAATGAGGCGACGGCTTCCCCCGGCCCACTGGATCCAGTACAGCGGGCCAACCCACGCGACAACCATGGAACCGCCCCGGCGATGGCGTGTACAAGGCGCACGGCGGGCGCACGGCCACACACAGCCGGAGCACGCGCCTCTCGATGCACGCGCATGCGGACCAGAATCCCGCCATCCGGGACAACGCCCCTTAACGGTCGGGATGTGGGGAACTACGCTGGGTTTACGAATGCCCCGCGCCTATGCCGGGGCGGGCATCGTTGTTGCCGAGGGGTGCGCATGTCCAGGGAGCCACGCGGACCGAACGAGAAGCTGGGCACGGTCCTCGCTCTCGCGGGGATCAGCAACGCCGGTCTGGCCCGGAGGGTCAACGACCTCGGTGCGCAGCGGGGATTGACGCTCCGGTACGACAAGACGTCGGTCGCGCGGTGGGTGTCGAAGGGCATGGTCCCGCAGGGTGCCGCGCCGCACCTCATCGCCGCGGCGATAGCGGGCAAGCTCGGCCGGCCGGTGCCGCTGCACGAGATCGGGCTCGCCGAGGCCGACCCGGCGCCCGAGGTGGGGCTGGCGTTCCCGCGCGATGTCGGCCAGGCGGTCCGCTCCGCCACCGAGCTCTACCGGCTGGATTCGGCCGGTCGCCGCGGGGGCGGCAGCATCTGGCAGAGTCTCGCCGGTTCGTTTTCCGTCAGCGCGTACTCGACCCCCGCCTCGCGCTGGCTGATAACCCCGGCCGACAGTTCGGTGGCCCGCGATCCCGAGCAGGTGGCCGGCGAGCGAGCCGCCGGCACCGTCCCGGACTGCGGTTTACCGCAACGCGTCGGCCACAGCGACGTGGCCAAGCTCCGCGAGGCCGCGGGAGACGCCCGCCGGTGGGATTCCAAGTACGGCGGCGGCGACTGGCGTTCGTCGATGGTGCCCGAGTGCCTGCGGGTGGACGCCGCCCCGCTGCTGCTGGGCTCGTACACCGACGAGGTGGGCCGCGCGCTCTTCGGCGCGACGGCCGAACTCACCCGGCTGGCCGGGTGGATGGCCTTCGACACCGGCCAACAGGAGGCCGCCCAGCGCTACTACATCCAGGCCCTGCGGCTGGCCCGCGCCGCCGCCGACGTCCCCCTCGGCGGCTACGTGCTGGCCTCGATGAGCCTCCAGGCCACCTACCGCGGCTACGCGGACGAGGGCGTGGACCTCGCCCAGGCCGCCCTGGAGCGCAACCGCGGCCTGGCCACGGCCCGCACGATGAGCTTCTTCCGCCTCGTCGAGGCGCGCGCCCAGGCCAAGGCCGGCGACCAGCCGGCCTGCGGAACCGCGCTCAAGGCGGCCGAGGGCTGGCTGGAGCGGGCCCGCTCCGGCGACCCGGACCCGTCCTGGCTGGACTTCTACACCCAGGAACGGTTCGCCGCGGACGCCGCCGAGTGCTACCGCGATCTGCGCATGCCGCGGCAGGTGCAACGGTTCACCGAACAGGCGCTGTCGCGGCCCACGGAGGAGTTCGTGCGCTCGCACGGGCTGCGGCTGGTGGTCTCGGCCGTCGCCGAGCTGGAGTCGGGCAACCTCGACGCGGCCTGCGCGGCGGGGACGCGGGCGGTGGAGGTCGCGGGCCGGATCTCCTCGGCGCGCACCACGGAGTACGTCCGCGACCTGCTGCACCGGCTGGAGCCGTACGGCAACGAGCCGCGGGTGGTGGAGCTGCGGGAGCGGGCGCGGCCGTTGCTGATGGCGACGACGGCGTGAGGGACGGGTGGAGGATGGTGTGAACCGGCCGGACACCTGACGTTCTCCGGGCCGTTCCCCTCCTCGTTCCCCGAGCCGTTCCCCCTGGTCCGACGATGTTTCGGCCCGCTGTCAGTGGCGCACGTCATCATAGGGACCGTGAGTCGGCGAGAGCGGGGACCGGCGGTGGGTGCTGTCGGTGCGGTCGGTGCGGTGAGTCGCGGGGATCGGTGCGGGGAGGTGACCCAATGACGGCGTACGACGCGGCGTACGACTGTGACGTGCTGGTGATCGGGGGCGGCATCGTCGGCCTGTCGACGGCCTACGCGATCACGCGCGCCGCGCCGGGCACGAGCGTCGTCGTGCTGGAGAAGGAGCGCGGCCCGGCCCGCCACCAGACAGGGCGCAACAGCGGGGTGATCCACAGCGGGATCTACTACCGGCCCGGTTCGTTCAAGGCGCGGTTCGCGGTGCAGGGCGCGGCGGAGATGGTGAAGTTCTGCACCGAGCACGGCCTGCCCCACGAGGTCACCGGCAAGCTCGTCGTCGCCACGGACCACGCCGAACTGCCCCGTCTGCACGCCCTCGTCCAGCGCGGCCGGGAGAACGGCATTCCGGTACGGGAGTTGGGGCGGGCCCAGATAGCCGAGTTCGAGCCGGAGGTGCGCGGCATCGGCGCCATCCACGTCGGCACCACGGGTGTCTGCGACTACGGCGCGGTCGCCGCGTGCCTGGCCCGGCTCGCCGAGGACGCGGGGGCCTCGGTGCGGTACGGGGCGGAGGCCCGCGTCATCGGCCGGCGCGGGCCGGCGGTCGCGGTGCGCACGGCGGACGGCTCGGTGCTCCGGGCCCGCGCCCTGGTCAACTGCGCGGGCCTGCACAGCGACCGGATAGCGCGGCTGGCGGGCGACGACCCGGGCATGCGGATCGTCCCCTTCCGGGGGGAGTACTACGAGCTCGCGCCCGCCGCCCGGGGCCTGGTCCGCGGCCTGGTCTACCCGGTGCCCGACCCGGCCTTCCCCTTCCTCGGGGTCCACCTCACCCGGGGCGTCGACGGCCAGGTCCACATAGGACCGAACGCGGTGCCCGCCCTGGCCCGCGAGGGGTACGCGTGGCGGACGGTGCGCCCCGCGGAGCTGGCCGGCACGGCCGCCTTCCCCGGCGCCTGGCGGCTCGCCCGCCGCCACTGGCGCTACGGCGCGGACGAGATCCGCCGTTCGCTCTCCAAGCCCGCCTTCACCGCCGCGGTCCAGCGCCTGCTCCCCGGCGTGACCGCCGACGACCTGATACCCGCCCCGTCCGGGGTCCGCGCCCAGGCGGTGCTGCGGGACGGGACGCTGGTGGACGACTTCCTCTTCGCGGGCTCGCCGCGCATGGTGCACGTGCTGAACGCACCGTCGCCGGCGGCGACGGCGTCGCTGCCGATCGGGCGGGAGGTGGCGCGGAGGGTGCTGGCGGAGCTGCGCTGAGGGCTGGGGAGTGCTCCTGGCACGCCCGTACTATGGAAGAACTGTGCCCGAGAACCAGACCTCCCCCGCCGCCGTACCGGCCCAGGCCCACCCCCGCGCCCGCCGGGAACCGATGTTCCCCGACGGCCCGGCCCCGGACCCGGCCGGCTCGCACCACGAGCGCCGCATCCGCTCCTTCCAGCCGCGCCGCAGCCGCGTCACGACCGGACAGGGCGAGGCACTGCGCCGCCTGTGGCCCAAGTGGGGCCTGGACATCGACGGCCTGAGCAAGATCGACCTCGGCGAGCTCTTCGGCGACCCCGCCCTGCCCGTCGTCCTGGAGATCGGCTTCGGCATGGGCGAGGCGACGGCGCAGATGGCCGCGGCCGACCCCGGCACCGGCATCCTCGGCTGCGACGTGCACACCCCCGGCCAGGGCAACCTGCTCGCCCTCGCCGAGCGGAACGGCCTGACCAACGTCCGGGTCGCCAACGGCGACGCGATCATCCTCCTCCGCGAGATGCTCGCCCCGGACTCGCTCGCGGGCATCCGCGTCTACTTCCCGGACCCCTGGCCCAAGAAGCGCCACCACAAGCGCCGCCTGATCCAGCCCGAGTTCCTGGCCCTGGCGGCGACCCGCCTCGCGCCGGGCGCGCTCCTGCACTGCGCGACGGACTGGGAGCCATACGCCGAGCAGATGCTGGAGGTCCTGACCGCGGCCCCCGGCTTCGAGAACACCCAGCCCGACGGCGGCTTCGCCCCGCGCCCCGACTTCCGCCCGCTGACCCGCTTCGAGGGCCAGGGCCTGGACAAGGGCCATGTGGTCCACGACCTGCTGTTCCGCCGCGTCTAAACCCGTTCACCCCCCGTGCGCCCTTGGCTAGGGTCAACGGGTGCATGAGTCCCAGCAACGGCCCGCGACAGCGGGCCCCATACCCACGCCGCCCGCCCCGGCCTTCCGGCACTACCGCCCCCGCCGCGCGCTCTGGGACAACAAGGCAGTACGCGCCGGAACGGTCGCGCTCCTCCTGGCCCTCTGCGGCCTGCTGATCCTCGCCCTGGTCCGCGAACAGACGGGCACCCCCGGCTTCCTGGTGGGCCTGGGCCTGGCGGTCCTCCCGGTCCCGCTGCTGATAGCCGCCTTCCGCTGGATGGACCGAGTAGAACCAAAACCCTGGAAGAACCTGATCTTCGCCTTCGCCTGGGGCGCCTGCGCGGCGACGCTGGTGGCCCTCCTCGCGAACGGCTACGCCACGAAGTGGCTCATGAACACGATCGACATCGCCCACCGCGAGGAGGCGAGCTCCTTCGGCGCGACGTTCGTGGCCCCGGTGGTCGAGGAGTCCGCGAAAGCCGCGGCCGTCCTCCTCCTCTACCTCTACCGCCGCCGCGACTTCAACGGCATCGTCGACGGCGTGGTGATCGCCGGAATCACGGCCACCGGCTTCGCCTTCACGGAAAACATCCTCTACTTGGGCAACGCCTACGCCTCCGACCAGTCCTTCGGCGCTTCGGGCTTTACGACCACCGCAGGCACGTTCGTCGTCCGCGTCCTGATGTCCCCCTTCGCCCACCCCCTCTTCACATCAATGACGGGCCTGGGCTTCGGCATAGCGGCCACACTCCCCGCCCACCGCCGCGCACTCCGCGCCCTGGTCCCCTTCGTCGGCCTCCTGACCGCGATGGTCCTCCACGGCGTCTGGAACGGCTCCGCCTCCCTCCCCGGCCTCGGCTTCCTCATCGTCTACGCCCTCTTCATGGTCCCGGTCTTCGGCACCCTGACCTGGCTGACGATCTGGTCCCGCCAGACAGAACTCCGCACGATCCGGGCGCATCTACCGGAGTACCAGGCGGCGGGCTGGCTGACCCCGCCGGAGCCGCTGGCTCTGTCATCAATGCGGGCGCGCGCAATCGCCCGGGACGTGGCAAAGCGAGCGGGCGGGCCGGGGGCGGCGCGGACGGTGGCGGAGTACATCTCGTTCGCGACGTCGTTGGCGTTCCTGCGGCAGCGGGCGTACGCGGGCCGACTTGAGCCGGACTTCGCGGCGCGGGAGCAGGAACTGCTGCATCATCTGTGGCAGCGGAAGGGCGTAGCCCAACCTGCGCTGGAGCGGGCGTCGTTGTCGTTGGTCCGGCCGACAATGACAGCGCCGTCGGCGCCATGCGGGATGCCTCCGGCGTACGGCCCTGCTGCTGCACCCGGCTGGCAGAGTTCCGGACCGCATGGCCCCGGACGGTATCAGTGACACTCTGCGCCCCAGGTGACGCGCTCAGCCACACCGCAAGCAGCACTATCCTCAGAACTGTGGCTGACGAGACCGACTGGACACCACCTGAAGGATCTTGGGCTTCGTCGGCTGCGCGCCGCCGCAACATGCAGGCGATTCGCAGCCGAGACACCAAACCCGAGCACCTGATCCGGCGCTTGGTGCACGCCCAAGGCCTGCGCTACCGCGTAGCAGCGAGACCACTACCCGAGCTACGCCGGACAGCGGACCTCGTCTTCCGCCCCGCCAAGGTCGCAGTGTTCATCGACGGCTGCTACTGGCATGGGTGTCCGGAGCACTACGTAGCTCCCCGAACAAACCCCGGCTACTGGTCGGACAAGGTCGCTCGTAATATGGCGCGCGACCGGGATACGGACAAGCAACTGATCGCTGCGGGTTGGTTCGTGCTCCGTTTCTGGGAGCACGAACCATCAGGCCTCTGCGCCGATAAGATCGCGGCTACGGTCCTGGCCCGCCGCGCGACCCTCAGGAGCCCTTGAGGCTGGCACGACAACGTTCCCGGGCATATCGCCTGTCGCGCCCCCAGCCTGGCCTTCCATCACATAGTCCTTGAGCAATTCTTCGCGTCGATCCGGGCGAAGCACTGCGGCAATAGCACGACCAATCGCCTCAGCTACCGGCGGAGGAAAAGCGTTACCGACTTGCCGATAACGCGCCGTCTTCCGGCCCTTAAATCGCCACTGATCAGGGAATCCTTGGATCTTTGCAGCCTGCTGAACGGTGAGCATCGGCCCGACCGGCCGGAAGAGATCGCGCTCCGGATTCCGTTCATCGTCCGTGTCATCATTGGCAACGCCTGTGGCGTCAACCCCCATAGCGGCCCACGCTTTTTTGGCACGACTTGGCCCCAAGTCAGCTCCGCCATGCTTCTTTGAGCCGCCCACCAGCGTCGGCGCTACGCCATCCGTGGCATTAGTTTTGGCCTTGTCAGCACTTGTGCGCCAGTCATCGAAAACATCCTGCCCGGTCCGCTCGTCAGGGCCTGCAATCTCACCCTTGAAGTTCTTGTCCCAGAACACCTTGCAACGGTCCAGCATCGACTGCTCAAGAGCTTCCAAGACAGGCATGACGCCTCGCCTGCTTTGCTTCGGCCAAACAAAGCGTTCAGCGCCTTCAACCCGCTCATGGAAGGCCACGAGAATGGCCCTAGGACGAAGTTGCGGCACGCCAAAATCTCGCGCCTCAACTTTCCGCCAAACACTCCTCATAACTTCATCTTGAGCCTCGGGCGACAACTCCTCAGGCACTTCAGGCACGACATACCCAAGACGCCGAAGCTCGTCAAGGATCCACCTGCGGTACTCAATAAACACAGCCGGTGGCTCAAGGATGCCGCGGACATTCTCAATCATGACGGCGTTTGGCCGCACCTCTTCAACGATTTTAAGCATGTCCGGAAAAAGGTCACGCTCATCGTCAGCCCCAAGCTGCTTCCCAGCCAGGGAGAACGGCGGGCAGGGAACACCACCAGCCAGAAGATCCACCCTCGACTGAGGATTAGCCCCAAGTCGGGTAAACGCTTCACCAAGATTCTCATAGACGCCAGAAGAGAGGAATTCCTTGACGTCCATGGGCTTGAGTGCGTCAGCGCGCTCCTTATCCCAACCGGGCCACTGGACCACATTCTCCTTGAGAGTGTTGACCGCGTGTTGGTCCCACTCAACCAGGGCGAGATGCCCGAAATGCGCGTTGTGCAACCCCACAGCCTGCCCGCCGGCGCCAGCGCAGATCTCGATCGAGGTCAACGGCTCAGTCTCTGGGGCTACTCGGCCGCTAACGCTCATCGGCACGCTCCTCCTGGTACGACGGACACAGATGCCCAAGTCTCGCAGAACCCCGTACCAGGAGTCTCGCTGCCACCACCGATACTGCACCCGGCAGGGGCCACGCTGCGTGCGAAAGATCGCTCTACCCCATGTGCTGCAGCAAGGCGGCAACATCACTCGGGGCCAGACCAGCTGCTACAGCAGGCTCCTCCACAAGATCAGCCAGCTGCTGGACAGACGGGTCGTCGAGGATCTGCCCCATGAACGTGAGCTTCTGATCAAGCCGCACCTCGACTACCTGATCGATGGTGTTCCGGACAGCCAGCACGGTGACCCGGGTCTCAGTGCCCGGAGCAAGGCCCAGGCGATGGATACGGTCGAGGCTTTGCAGGTAGCGGCCCGCCATAAAGTCGCGGTCTACGTACACAGCGTCATGACAGACGTGGTGCAGGCTGATCCCTTCACCCAGAGTGGCTGGGTTAGAGATCAAGACCATGCAGTCCGGATCCTCTCGGAACCGCCGGATCTGCTCTTCGCGATCAGGTGTCCCACCGTGAACCACCGCAGGACCGAACTCGCGGAGCAGCCGCTCCAGCGTGGTCAGGCTGCGGACGAACGTCGTCCAGACCAGAGTCTTGCGGCCCTGAGCAGCGTTCTCAGCAACGAGCGCAGCGGCCTCCTTGTACTTGGGCGACAGCTCATAGTCAGGAAGGTTCTGCATCAGTTTGAAGAGCGAGTGCTCCTGGGGAACCTCCAGTGGCGGGAGCTGGTACGCCAGAGGCTCATAGCGGCTCGCGCCCTCTAGCAGCAGCGCCGGACTCGTGGCTGCCATGAGCAGCCGCAGTGCGGTCTTGCCCAGCGAGCCCAGGTCCTCGCGAGCAGCTCCAGCCCTTTCACCTCCAACCAAGGCCTCATAGATCTCGGCATGAAGGTCAGGCATGTCCACGTATCGCACTCGTACCTCCACCGGAGGGAGGCCCAGTTCCCGCTTCGTCGTGCGCGTGAACAGGGGCCTCAAAACGGTGCTCGCATGTACGAGGTCGCCGCCGGCCACAGCTTGCGCTACGGTCCGCTGGCCGTGGCCCGGCCACACAAACCCAAGAAGGTTCTCCAGGTCCTTGGTCCCGTTGGGTGCCGGCGTGCCGGTGAGGATCAAACGGCGCCGGGCCAAGGGGCCGAGTGCCATGCAGGCTGCTCCGTAGGTGCCACGCGCGCCGAGCTTCATCCGGTGAGCCTCGTCAAGGACGATCACCGACGGAGCCGCCTTCAGCCACGCCGCGAGAACCCCGAGAGAACGGTCAAGCCGCTCGTAGTTGACGATCAGCACCTCTGCCCCCGGATCCGGGGCAGAGCCATCGAGAATGTGTGTGCGCAGCCCTCTCGCGAAGCACACGTTGGCTTCGTAACGCCATGACTCATAGGCCGACTTGGGGCATACAACCAGCACCCTCTCAGCCACGCCCTTGGCCTTCTGGGCTGAATAAACGGCAAGCGCCACACGTGTCTTGCCGGCGCCGGGAACACTGAAGTTCGCCCCATGCTGAAGCGACAGCAGCTTGGCGATGTCGCGTCGCTGGAACTCCCCGAGCTCAGCAATCCACCCTTCTCCGAGCAAGGGCAGGACGTCGTCAGATCCGATTTCTACGGACCGCCCAGGAGCATCAAGACGATTCTTGACAGTCTCCGCGTCCTTCGTGACGCCGACGACCAAGTCCCGGAGTTCCGGGGTCCATTCCACTCCGACACGGTGCGGCCAAGTGCTGAGCGTGCCCAGGCCGGCCAGCAGGTCATCAAGTTCCACCGTCGCGGCAAGCTGGCCAAGCTGGCCGCCCGTACGGAAACGGGCGACCAACTGGACAAGATCTTCGCGGTACTTCTCGGTGGTTCTCAAGATGACCCTGGTGCGCGTCTCGTCAAAGCCAAGACGAAGAGACGCCTCAACCACGGTCTCCGGCATCAGGCACCCTCCATAGAGACAGCTTCGATCAACCACGCGACACCGTCTCCCGGATGCGGAAGCCCACGCCCAGCCTGCTGCGCAAGCTTTCGGAGGCTGCCCCGGAGCTTCAGCACTGCATCGTCGAAGGCCTCTTCATCCAACGTGCGTGAAGCACGGGCCTGAACGAGATCGACAACGCATTGATCGATGTCCGCACACGCTTCCGCAAGACGAGCTGGTGCCAGTTGCTGGCGCTTCCGGACACGAGCGTCGCGGCCGGCAGCGTCAATCGCCTTGTCGAAGGCATCGCGAGCTTCTTCGACAACCTCCTGGGCTCGTTCTCGGTCTTCGCCCAGCAGTTCCGATCCCGGACTTCCTATGGTTGCCTTCGCCCGCAAAATCTGATCGTTGAGCGCGCGGGCCGCCGCAACAGCGGAGACTGCGCCGGGGATCTCGATGTCGAGGCCGGGAATCGATACAGGCGACTGCTCAGCGGCAAAACCGCCCGTTTTCAGGTTCGCCGGCAGCCTGTCGGCCAGGTAGTCCTTTGCAAGGAACGCCTCGTCAATGTGCCGAATGTCGGTCTTGGCGAAATCGAGCAGTATCGCTGCAAGGCGCCATTCCTTGAGCACTTCTGCCTGGTCCCGGTCAACGCGCTCAAGCTTCTCGTAGAGACGATGAAGCTCCTTGAGCTTCTCCTGGTCGTCCTCGAAGTCAACTAGCCGAAGGGCTACACCACCTCCACTCTTACTGCGGTCGATCAGCTCACGGATCGTGCTGAGGATCCACCGCTCCTGATGATAGGTAGTCGGCCGGATCCGGAACTCCTTGGCGATGGATTCCGGTGTATGGCCGAGCGAAGCCTGCTCCTCCATCGCCAGGAGGCGGTTAATGTACGAGTAGTCCCGCCGGTGATCCTTGCGGAGCTGAAGTGACAGCTCGACCGCATTGATGTCTGCCCAGGTGAAGGACTCAGGGAGCACGCCCACTCGCATCGACTGCTTGCCAAGCTCACGGAGTGCGGCAGCGCGGGTGTTGGCGTTGATGATGACGCCCTGATGCGTCACCAGGCCAGGGTCGTTCTGGCCGAACTGCTGCAGGCTCTCCTTGAGCTTGTCGAAGTCCCGGTCACGGCGGTCCGGGTTAGCCGGATCGCCTTGGAGCAGGAATTCCAGATAGTCCTGGCTCTCAGCACTCCACGGATCCTTGTCAATGGCCTCATCACGCACAGGATCGTGGCTCCGCTGAGCGCGGATACGGTGCGTGCCAGGGTTGTAGTACAGACCGCTGAGCGGGAGCTCGATCACCTCGACAGGCGTCAAAGTCCCGTTCCAGTCGATCGTGACTGTTTCCCGCGTACCTCCCGAGTTCTTCACTTCCTCCAGGCGCTTCTTGATCAGCGCACTGAACTCTGCCGCACGCGGCGGAGGCGGAAATTCCCGCATAGTGACTGTCTCCATCCCTTAGCTACTCGTTCCCATCCTGAATGGCCTGCCGGACCGTTTCACGAGCCGACTCCGGCAACGACCGGAAGACGCCCCAAAGCTTCTCAAGGTCGCTCAGCTTGCGCTCACCAGCGTCAACCCAGCCCGCAAAGATGCGCTGCTCCAACGGCATCAGGTCCTTCCATGCGTCGATGACGGCGACGAGGTCGACCTCACGGCCCCGGCCACCAACACGGCACCGGTTGCACTCGGTAACCAGCTGCACCTCCTCCAGACCGCCCCCCAGCAACACCCTGCGCCGGGCAACGTCCAGCTGGGAGTCCTGCCCCCCATCGCCGTAGGACTCGCCCGCGCCGATGCCGCACGACCGGCACAGGAAACTGTCAGCCGCCATGACCTTGGTCCGCTGCGCAGCGGTCAGGCTCGACTTCGACCTATCGACCTTCGCCTGTCCGGGAAGCCAGATCTCCGCGCCCTTCTTCACGTAGCGCTGCTCCTCCAGCTTCAAGGAGGGGTCCTCACGGCGCGTGTGGATGGTCCAGCCGTGATCGCGAAGGTCTCGCATACGCCGGTCGATCTGCGCAACGTCCGGGAACGCTTCGCGCAGCCGGGTCTTGGTGAAGACGTTGCCTTCCCCCACCTCAGCCTCAAGCCACAGCGCTGCACGGGTCTTGCTTCCGAACTTCTCGTCCTGCCACGACGGCAGCGTCATAGAAAGCCTCCGTTCAGTCATGCCGAACCCACCTGGCCGCCCACTGCGGCCTGGCCTCCCCCGGGTGATCGGCGGCGACTCCATAAGACCCCGCCCACGAAGGGAAATCCAGAGGGAAACAGGTGTTGCTCTTGAGGTGGCAACACGGGGCTGATGCAAACTAGTTGCCCTGGACCGGCAACCTTGGGGGGCGGCGATGTACCAGCGACAAGACACAGGTGTCAGGATCAAAGACGGCCTGCCGACTGGGAGACGGGCTCTCGCTGAAGCGCTCCGAGAGCTCCATGGCCTCATGAAGCCACCGAGGGGATCCGTACGGCAGCTAGCCGAGCGCCTCCGCGAGGAGGCCGCCTACACGTTGAACCCGAGCACCTTGCACCGCTACCTAAGCGGTAGGTACCTGCCGCCAAAGCACTTCATAGAGAAGCTGCATGCTCTGGCGCAGCACGACTCGGGCGACTCAGCGACCGGATTCAGACCGCTCTCGCACTTCACCCAGCTGCACCAAGCGGCAGAGCCGACTCTCTGCGGTTCGTGCGCGAAGCTCCGCCGAGACGTCCGCGTCTTGAAGGAGGAAGTCCGTACGTTGAGGAAGGGGAAGTGCGCTCAGCACAGCACCAAAGCGCCCCCTGCATTGGGCTCGCAAGCCGGCCTTGCAGCCCCATCATCGGCGGCCGCCGACTGGGCAACGCACTTGCCGGTCCCCCTCCAGGCATGGGACCGGCAACAGCAAGCCGCTTCTGACATCGCCGCTGCGACACAGCTCGCCACAAAGACGCTGGATCTACTTAAAAAGGGCGAACCGGATGAAATTGTTGTGCTGCTACGTGGGGCCGCCGAGGTTTTGACCCCCTTGGAACGGGCCGCGTCCCTTGCGCTCCTCCGCCAACAGCACCGACTGCTGGCCGACAGCTTCATCGGATTCTGCGGGCGCGGCCAGTCCAGCGATTTGGTCATGAAGTTTGCCCTCCAACTGCACGATTACGGCATGCCTGACGACGCAAGCGCTGTACTTCGAGCTGCTCTGAAGTAGCGCCAAGGCAACACAAAAGCGCGCGTGGCCGGCACAGAGTCTGAAGTCAGTGACAGGACATCGGTTCTGAACCGGTCAAGCGCTGTACTGTGCCCACCAATCCGAGAGCGGATCGGCTCGGGCCATGGCCTTCTCCTGGTAGGCCCTGTCTCCCTGAGCCGGAGGAGGGCCTCGCAGGAGGATCAGTTTCCGTTACTGGAATCGTCTCAACATGCGTCATGCAGCCGCAGGGTTTGTGTCCTCAGACGAGCGTGCCCGGCAGGTTGGCCAAGCAAACTCTGGCCATGAGGGCACCCAACTTGGCGCGGCTGGTGTGTATGACCATCCCGGGGTCGTCACTCTCGCGTATCGCTATCCCGTCGTCGAACCAGCCAACCTCCACACAGCTGTTACCGTCGCCGCCACCGGAGTAGGAGGATTTCTGCCAATAAATTTGCGTAGACATCACATTTCCTGGATGACTCTATGGATGAACTTCTGCGAATCGTCTGGGCCCAAGGCGGAGCGCTCCACAGCGTTGAGCATGTTGCGGTAGACGGACAGTAGGGCAGGAGCGTCCACGAGTCGCCCGCCCTGCGCGTGGTCCATCTGGACGGTGTCCAGTTCCGGGACTGGTCCCACGGCATAGAGCACGGACTCGGCCGTACCAATCAGGTTGTCCGTATCGAAGGGCACTACGCGGAGCGTTACCGCCGGCCAATCTGCGACCTCGCACAGGAACTTCAGCTGATTTCGCTGGACACCACGGCTCCCGTAGCGCATCCGAAGTGCCGCCTCATGAACGATCGCTGTCGTAGGAGGCGGCGTTGCTCGTTCGTACACGACACGTCGGGCAACGCGGTGCTCCACCCGAGCGGCCAGATCCTTCTCTGGCAGGCTAGGCCCTGCACTGCTGAAGAGAGCCCGTGCGTAGCTCGTGGTCTGGAAGATCCCTGGCACATATGTAATTTGCAGAATTCGGATTGCACGGGCGTGATGCTCCAGTTCGGAGACATCCAAAAATTCTCTCGCCAGGATTCCCCGGTACTCAGTCCACCACCCACGCAAACGTTCCTCTGCTATTGCGCACAGCTCGCCGATCAGCCGTTCATCATCAGCTCGGTAGAAGGCAGCCAGGCGCCGGACCCGTTCCGCGCTCACGCCCCAGCGGCCGGCCTCGATGTGGCTGATCTGGGCGACTCCGCCACCGAGTAATGCGCCCGCTTCGCGCGCCGACATGCCACAGGCTTCGCGCAGTTTTCTCAGCTCGGCGCCCAAACGCGCCTGCCGCGCAGTGGGGTTACTCCTCGGCGGCATGAGTGTGTCCTTCCACTTCCATGGCTGCGAGTGTCCTGCGCCACGATCCCATAGTCCACCCGCTGTCACTCGATCGTGGCGCAGCGTTGTGACGGCACAGCTTTGTGCCTTACGGTCCTGCCATCGCCGCGCAGCACCGCCGAGAAGAGCCGAAGTGCAGCCGTGCGCATGCCGGTTGTGCGCGCAGACGGCCGGGCCACGGATGGTGGGTGGGCGCGGTTCGTTCACCAATCCCGTTGGGAGATCACGGCATGACGACCGCAGCAACCCTCCCCACTCCGACCCACGAGCCCACCCGGCCCTACCAGTTGCTCGCACCCGCCATCCCGGCCAGTGTGCGGCTCGCCCGCGAGTTCGTTGCGGGAGTGCTGGAGACGGCCGGGCATCAAGGGCTTGTCGATGATGCCCGCCTGTGCGTTTCCGACGTTGTCTCCAACGTCGTTCAGCATGCCGGGACGCTCATGCTTTCCGTCCAAGTGACTGATTTCGGCGACCACGTCGAAATCGCAGTGAGGGACGACAACCCAACACTGCGGCCTCACCTTCGGGCGCCCGACGAGGGTGGGCGAGGGCTGCTGCTCGTGAGGGAACTGGCCGCCGAGTGCGGGCTCAATCTGGTCTGGGACGGGCTCGTGGTCGTGGGGAAGTGTCTTTGGTTTGAGCTGCGGAGTCAGGAGTGAGGGTCAGACACCGCGCTCACGGCGCCGCCACCGCGCCAGTCGGTGTTGTACGCGCGGGCGGTGGTGGCAGAGTCGTTGCTCGCTGCTGCGATTGCTGCGTCGGCGTAAGGCGGGGTGCCGGGGGCCTGTTCCGGGGCGAGAGTTAGCCTCGGAGGCAGGCTTACGTATACGTCTCTTGATGTCCTTGATGCGGAGGTTGCCGCCATGGCAGGGATTGCTGGTGCAGTGACGCGGGTTCCGGCGGCTGTGACGGCTGCGGCCGGGCTGATCGGTGGGTACAGCGTTGCCCGGATCACGAAGAAGCGGCCGCTGGGTGGGGTGGCGCTGGGTGTCGCGGGGGTTGTCGCGGCTCGGCAGTGGGCCGGGAAGGTGGGGTCCGGGAAGGCGGCGGCGTTGACCGGGCTGTACCTGGCTGGTTTTGCGGGTTCGCACCCGTTGGCGAAGAAGGTTGGGGCTTGGCCTTCGGTACTGGGGGTTACGGGGGTTGTGGCGGGGGCGTCCTGGGCCGTGGAACGGTCTGCGGCTGCTGCTGTCGCGGGCTGAGGTGGCGGGCGGGGCCCGGGTTTTTGCCCCGGACCCGCCCTTTCACCGTTCCCCCCGGGGCGGTGCCCCGGACCCGAACGCGGCTCCGCCGCGTGATCGGGGGCTTCGCCCCCTGCGCCCCCGAAACCGCGCGGAGCGCGGTTGTCCTCAAACGCCGGACGGGCTGAATTGCGCGCCCAGCCCGGAGAAGTCCGGCCCAGCTCTAGATAGCGCGAGCAGCGCAGTGCGTTACGCCGACGCCTCCGTCAGTTTCGCCAACTCCCCCTCCGTCAGCTTCAGATCCGCCAACGCCAGCAGCGGCCGCAGTTGTTCGACCGTGCGGGCGCTCGCGAGCGGGGTCGCCACCGTGGGACGGGACGCCAGCCACGCCAGGGCCACCGTCGCCACCTCCGCGTCATGCGCGGCAGCCACCTCGTCCAGCGCCGCCAGCACCCGCAGGCCGCGCTCCGACCCCAAGTGCTTCGCCGCGCCTTCCGCTCGCGCGCTGTCGACCGTCGTTCCCGGGCGGTACTTGCCGGTCAGGAAGCCCGACGCCAGGGCGTAGTACGGGACGGCGGCCAGGCCGTGGCGGGCCGCGACGTCGGCGAGCGGGCCCTCGTACGTGTCGCGGGAGACGAGGTTGTACTCGGGCTGTATCGCCACGTACTTGGCCACGCCCGCCGCGTCGGAGAACTCCAGGGCCTCGGCGAGGCGTTCCGCCGTGACGTTGGAGGCGGCGATCTCGCGGACCTTGCCCTCCTTCACCAGGCCGTCGAGCGTGGTGATGTAGTCCTCGACCGGGAGGGACGGGTCGTCGTAGTGGGTGTAGTAGAGGTCGATGTAGTCGGTGCGGAGGCGGCGGAGGGAGCCTTCGACGCCTTCCTTGATGGTCTTCGCGGACAGGCCGGCCTTCTCCGGGATGCCGGCGCCGACCTTCGTGGCGACGACCATGGCATCCCGATTGCCGCGCGCCGCCATCCAGTTGCCGATGACGGTCTCGGATTCGCCGCCCACGTTGCCGGGGGCCCAGGCCGCGTAGACGTCAGCCGTGTCGATGAAGTTGCCGCCCGCGCCGGCGTAGGCGTCCAGGACGGCGAAGGACTGCTTCTCGTCGGCGGTCCAGCCGAAGACGTTGCCGCCCAGGGCGAGCGGATGGACGGACAGGCTTCCGATCTTCCGGGTGTCGCTCATATTGGTTGCCAGCGTGGTCGCCGGGCCGCTTATTCCGCCGCGGACCGGCCCGGCACTTCCGGGGAACGTCCTGGCCAGTCCACCAGCGCCGTGGTGGGCAGGGGTTCGGTGTGCACGGACAGCGGGGTGGCGATGTCCTCCAGGGAGCGGCCCTCGGCCGGTACCGCCAGGAAGGCGGCGACCACGCCGGCCAGGCACATCAGCGTCGCGCCGATCTGGAACGCGAGGACCGTGTCGCTCACGACGCCGGTGCTGGTCAGCTCGGCGAAGAGCAGGGGGCCGCTGATGCCGCCCGCCGCGGTGCCGACCGCGTAGAAGAAGGCGATGGCCATGGCCCGGGTCTCGGTCGGGAAGACCTCGGAGACCGTGAGGTAGGCGCTGCTCGCGCCGGCGGAGGCGAAGAAGAGGACGACGCACCAGCAGGCGGTCAGGGTGACCGCGCTCAGGACGCCGGAGCCGAAGAGCCAGGCGGTGACGAAGAGGAGGGCTCCGGAGAGCAGGAACGTCGAGGAGATCATGATGCGTCGGCCGACCGTGTCGAACAGCTTGCCGAGGAAGAGCGGGCCCAGGAAGTTGCCCACCGCTATCACGGCGAAGAAGTAGCCGGTGCGGGAGGTGTTGACGCCGAAGAACTTGGTGAGGATCTCCCCGAATCCGAAGGTGATGGCGTTGTAGAGGAACGCCTGGCCGATGAAGAGGGCGAGCCCCAGCACGGCGCGCCGCCGGTAGTCGGTGAAGACCGTGCGGGCGATGTCGCGGAAGCCGGTGCTCTTGCGCTGGCGGATGGTGATGGTGCCGGTGGCCGGCTCCAGCGGGGCGTCCCTCTCCTCCTCGATGCGCCGCTCGATCGCGTCGACCAGCACCTCGGCCTCCTCCGCCCGCCCGTGGATGAAGAGCCACCGTGGGCTCTCGGGTACGTGGCGGCGGACGAGGAGGATGACGAAGCCGAGGAGGACCCCGAGTCCGAACGTCAGCCGCCAGCCGACGTCCTTGGCGAAGAACCGGGTGTCCAGCAGGAATATCGACAGCAGGGAGCCGGCGATGGCGCCCAGCCAGAAGCTGCCGTTGATGATGAGGTCGACGCGGCCCCGGTAGCGGGCCGGAATCAGCTCGTCCACCGCGGAGTTGATGGCCGCGTATTCCCCGCCGATGCCGAATCCGGTGATGAACCGGAAGACGAAGAACCACCAGGAGGAGTACGAGAGCGCGGTCAGCGCGGTCGCGCCCAGGTAGACGGCGAGGGTCACCATGAACAGCCGTTTTCGGCCGAAGCGATCGGTCAGCCGGCCGAAGAACAGCGCGCCGACGCAGGCGCCGCCGACGTAGAGGGCCGCCGCCACGCCCGTCACCTGGGCTCCGGTGATGGGCAGGCCGCTGCCGTGCTCGGAGAGGCGTCCCGCGATGTTGCCAACGACCGTGACCTCCAGGCCGTCGAGGATCCAGACCGTGCCCAGGCCGATCACCACGGTCCAGTGCCACCGGGACCAGGGCAGCCGGTCCAGGCGTGAGGGCACGGAAGTGCTGATGGTCGCGGTCGTCACGTCATCTGAGTTCCCGATCGCCCACGGAACATTCGCGGAAGATTTCCGCATGGGGGCGTGGCGGGGAGGTACCGCCGGAACAGCGGCGCGCGGGAAGCTGTGCAAGCCCCCCGCGCGCGTTTCACCTGTTACAGAGTCTGTTTGCCAGAGCCTGTTTACGGGTGCAGGCCCTTGGAGCGCAGCCAGTGCAGCGGGTCGACCGGGTGCCCGCCGTGCTGCCGGACCTCCAGGTGCAGGTGCGCGCCGGTGACGTTGCCGGTCGCGCCGACCCGGCCGATGACCTGGCCGGGCACGACCTTGCCCTGGGTGCGGACCATGGACGAGAGGTGGCAGAACCACAGCTCCGTGCCGTCGTCCAGGCGCAGCACGATGCGGTAGCCGTACGAACCGGCCCAGCCGGCGTGGGTGATCCGGCCGCCGCTCACCGCCTTGACGGGGCTGCCGGTCGGCGCGGCGAAGTCGGTGCCGGTGTGGCGGTGCGACCACATGCCGCCGTGCTGCCCGTAGCGGGCCGTGATCCGGTAGGAGGAGACCGGCAGGACGTAGCGGTGCTTCGCGCGGGTGATCCGCTCGGCGGCGCGCCGGGCCTCGGCCTGGGCCTTGCCCGTGGCCTTGGCGGCGGCCTTCTGGACGGCGGCGCCGTGGGCCGCGGCGGCGTTCGCGGCGCCGGCCGCGTTGGCGGCGTCCGTCGCGCTCGCGACGCTGTGGGCCTGGTTCTGTGCGGTGTGTTGGGCCTGGTTCTGCGCGGTGTGTTGGGCCTGGTTCTGCGCGGTGTGGGCCGCCCGCTGCGTGGTGTGCGTCGCGGCCGCCCTGGCCTTCGCCGCCGCCATCCGCTGGGCGTCGGCGGCCGCCCGCTCCTGCGCGGCGCTGTGGGGTTCGGCCTGCTGGAGGATGCGGGCGCGGAGGGCCTCGCCGGCGTCGGACGGGCCGCCCTGCGCCGGGGCGGGCGCCTCGGACCCGGACGCGGCTTCGGCGACGGGGGTTTCCGCGGCGGGGACTTCGTCGTCGTCAACCGCGTACGGGCCGGCCGTGGCCGCCGTCGGGTCCACGTCCGGCACGGTTATGGGAGCCGGGCGCTCCTGGGCGGTCGCCACACCGCTGCCCGCGCCGACCGCGGCGATCACACCGACGCCGAGGGCCGCGCCGCCGCGTGCCATCGTGCCCCCGCGCTGCTTGGGAACACGGTGCCGGCCGCGGACCGGAGCCTCACCTTCCGTGAAGGGAACGCCGGTTGCCGTCCCGCCGGAGTGGACCGGTCCCGGCGCTCCCGGCGCTCCCGGCGCTCCCGGCGCTGCCGGCCAGGAGTCGTGCGAACTGTCCTCGCCTGCGGGGCTGTTGGACGCCACGGGGGCGTTCACCTTTCCTTCCTTCTCGCCTGCCGGGTCGGCGGTGGGGGTCCCCCAGGCCGTTCGGGCGCTGGCGGAGGGTTCGGAGCAGGAAGGTCTCCTACGGGCCTGAGGACTGCCCGATGCACCCCACGGGTCGGTGGTTCCCCGGTTCCCTCTCGTGCCCACGGGATTCGGCGAAGGCGCGCGGTGCCGCCTCTTGTGGCGGTGTGTGGACCGCGTTGCGTTATCGAACGTTAATAGACAGGACTGGTGGTTTCCAAGCCGAAAGCGTGAATCCACGGGCCTCTTGGAGAGAAAGGGGAGCGTTTCCGCACTGACGGTGCGTCATCCGTTATGGAGCGTGCCCGGGGTGCGCCCCGTGTGCGCCCTCAGGTGGTCGCGGCCGCGGCCGTCGGCGCGGTGGACGGCCAGCAGGGCCATGTCGTCGTCCGTGTGTCCGCCCGCGTGCCGGGCCACGTCCGCCGCGAGGAAGTCCAGCAGGCCGTCGGGGCTCCTGGGCTGCCGGCCGGCCAGCCGCTCCTTCGGGTCGTAGAAGACGCCGGCCGCGTCCCGCGCCTCCGTCACCCCGTCGGTGAACAGCAACAGCGTGGCCCCGGCCGGGAAGTCCCACTCCTCGACCCGGTCCGGCCACTCCCCCAAGTCCCCCATGCCCAGCGGCAGGGCGGGCGTGCGCGGGTGGGTCTCGCCGACCGCGCCGTCCGCGTACAACAGCAGCGGGGGCGGGTGACCGCGGTTCACGAGGCGCAGGCGGCGGGTGCTGTCGTGCGGGACCTCCGCGACGACGGCGGTGGTGAAGCCCTCGAACTGGTCGATGTTCGCCCGGCGGTCGCCCTCGCGCCGGAGCGCGCTCTCCAGGCGGTGCGCGACGCCGTCCAGGGTCCGTTCCTGCTCCGCGGCCTCGCGGAACGCGCCGATCACGACGGCCACGGCCTCGACGGCGCCGAGGCCCTTGCCGCGCACGTCGCCGACGATCAGGCGGATGCCGTGCGGGGTGTCCTGCACCGCGTACAGATCCCCGCCGATCCCGGCGTCGGCCTGGGCCGCGACGTAGCGGGCCGCGATGCGCAGGCCGCCGATGCGGGCGGGGGGCACGGGCAGCACGGCGCGCTGCGCGGCCTCGGCGACGCCGCGCGCGGATCTGAGCCGGCTGTCGCTGCGGCGCACGACGCGGTTGATGCCGAGGGCGAGGAGGGCGACGGTCAGGACCGTCACGTTCTCGGTGACGGACTCGCCCGTGCTCGGGGAGCCCCGGTGGACGGTGACGTCGACGGACGCCAGGACGGCGAGCAGCGCGACGACGGCCGTGGCTCGTGCGGAGAGCAGGGAGGCGGCGACGAGGGGTGCCGCGGCGAAGAAGGGGGCGGAGTTGTAGTTGGCGGGGGTGAGGGCGGCGAAGACCTCGCCGGCGATGAGGAGGATGGCGGGGAGCCAGCAGGCGGCGCGCCAGAGGTAGTTAGGGCGGGTGGGGGTGGGGGCCGAGGGTGTGGGGGTGGCTCGCTCTCGCTTCCCCACGGTGTTCTCCTGCCCGGGGTGGTGTGTGCTCCCTCTCCACCATTGCGTGGGTGGGAGGGGGTGGCCAGTGGGGGTGGGCCGGGTGGGGGTGCGGTGGGGTGCCACCGGGAGGGGGTTGCCCCGGACCCGCCCTTTCACCGTTTCCTCCGGGCTCCGCCCGGCCCGGCACCGCGCTCCGCGCGGTGGTGCGGGGGCTTCGCCCCCTGCGCCCCCTTTCGGGGCTTCGCCCCGGGCCCCCCATCGCGGCTCCGCCACTCGTCCTCAAACGCCGGACGGGCTGAATGATCAGCCCGTCCGGCGTTTGAGAACAGCGCCCGAAGGGCGCTTCGGGGGGCAGGGGGCGCAGCCCCCGCCACCGCCCGGAGGGCGGTTGGGGGCCGGGGGCTCCCCGGGAAACGGTGAAAGGGCGGGGCGGGGAGAACCCAGCCGATCAGGCCCCACCCTCCCGCACACCCGTCACCCCAGCCGCCACCCCGCGCCGCAGCTACGCCGCCGAGCCGCGATTACGCGGACAGCCCCGAGCCCCCCGCGCCGCGCGGCCGGCGCCGAGGCGCCCTCGTCCGGCGGCTGCCCTCGGCCGTGCCCTGCGAGCTCTGCGAGCCCTGGGCACCCTGGCCCCGGCCCCGCTGGCCGGACGGAGCGTCCTGGCGCGCCTGACCGTTCCGGCCACCGCCCTGGCCGGCCCGGCCGTCCTGCGCGGCCCGCGCCTGGCCGTCCCGGGCGGCACCCCGCGCCTGCCCGTTCTGCGCCCGGGCACCGTCCCCCTGGCCCCCGCCCGATCGGCCGCGCCCACGGCCCCGGCCACGTCCGGTCGTCCCCGAAGCCCCCGTCGAGCGCTTCGACGAAGCAGAAGAGGCGGAAGAGGCGGAGACAGCCGGCTGCGGCGTCGGGAGCACCACCGGGACGCCGCTCGGCTCGCGCGCGCCCGTGATGCGGGAGAGTTCCGTGTCCCCGGGGGCGACCCGGGTCACCTGGGGGCTGATCTTCGCCGTGGACATCATCCGGGTCATCTCGCGGCGCTGCTCCGGCAGGACCAGCGTGACCACCGTGCCCGACTCGCCGGCGCGGGCCGTGCGGCCGCCGCGGTGGAGGTAGTCCTTGTGGTCCACGGGCGGATCGATGTTGACGACCAGGTCGAGGCCGTCGATGTGGATGCCGCGGGCCGCGACGTTGGTCGCGATCAGCGCGGTGACCTGGTCGGTGCGGAACTGCTCCAGCGTGCGGTTGCGCTGCGGCTGGCTCTTGCCGCCGTGCAGCGCGGCGGCCAGGACGCCCTCCGAGAGCAGCCGCTTGGCCAGCCGGTCGGCACCGCGCTTGGTGTCGACGAACATGATCACGCGCCCCTCGCGGGCGGCGATCCGGGTGACCGTGCTCTTCTTCACGGTCTCGTCCGCGACGTGGAGCAGGTGGTGGTCCATGGTGACGACCGCCCCGGCGGACGGGTCCACGGAGTGGGTGACCGGGTCGCTGAGGAAGCGGCGGACGAGCCGGTCGACGTTGCGGTCCAGCGTGGCCGAGAAGAGCATCCGCTGACCGCCCGGGGCGACCTGCTCCAGCAGCCGCGTGACCTGCGGGAGGAAGCCCATGTCGGCCATCTGGTCGGCCTCGTCGAGGACGGTGATCGTCACGTCGCCCAGGGCGCAGTCGCCGCGCTGGATGAGGTCGGCGAGCCGGCCCGGCGTGGCGACCAGGACCTCGGCGCCGCGCGCCAGCTGGTTGGCCTGCCGTCCGATGGACATGCCGCCGACGACGGTGGCGGTGCGCAGCCCCAGGGCCGTGGCGTACGGGGCCAGCGAGTCGGTGACCTGCTGGGCCAGCTCACGCGTCGGCACGAGGACGAGCGCGAGCGGACGGCGGGGCTCCGCGCGGCGGCCGGCCGTGCGGGCCAGCAGCGCCAGGCC
Organism: Streptomyces sp. AV19; assembly: GCF_015999245.1. GTDB lineage: Bacteria > Actinomycetota > Actinomycetes > Streptomycetales > Streptomycetaceae > Streptomyces. Next base: position 31,837 of record NZ_JAEAMR010000007.1, read on the forward strand.
GAAGGCCAGGGTCTTGCCGGAGCCGGTGCGGCCGCGGCCGAGGACGTCGCGGCCCGCGAGCGAGTTGGGGAGGGTGGCGGCCTGGATCGGGAACGGCTCGGTGACGCCCTGCGCCGTCAGCGTGGACAGCAGCGCGTTGGGCAGGCCCATGTCGGTGAAGGAGTCCACGGACGGGAGCGCGGGCGTGGTGCTCACCGGGGTCGTGAACTCGGCGTGCCCGGACTCCGCCGCGCCCCCGGAGGGACGGGCCGGCCGGCGGCGCGCCGGCTGACCGCCGCGCGAACCGGTGGAGCGGGGCGGTCGGGCGGATCGGGCGGCGGGGCTGGGCATACGGGACCTTCCCAGAGGCGGAAACGGGGGCGAGGGCGACAATGGGGCCCGCACCCAGTGGTGCGGGCCCCATCGCCTCGTGATGCGGGGATCGTCAGATGTTGACGATGTTCTCCGCCTGCAGACCCTTCGGGCCCTGCGTGACGTCGAAGGACACCTTCTGGCCCTCGAGCAGCTCACGGAAGCCCTGGGAGGCGATGTTCGAGTAGTGGGCGAAGACGTCGGGGCCGCCGCCGTCCTGCTCGATGAAGCCGAAGCCCTTTTCGGAGTTGAACCACTTAACGGTGCCGGTAGCCATGTCTATCTCCTAGCGGATTGGGGTGGGCCCCAGACCGGACTGACCGGCAGCCGGCAAAGGCCGGCATAAACAAAAATGCGCCATCGGCTACATGACCGAGGCGCACACGAGTTCATGGGTACCACAACTGCAACTCGAACAACCGTACCACACCCGGTCCGCCCTGCCCAGCCCCCTCACCAGCTCCTTCACCAACCCCCCTCACAACGCCCTCATAACTCGACCCCCAGCGCCCGCGCGTGCCGGTCGGCCGCCACTTCGGCGTCCGCCTCGTCGAGGTAGACCTCGCAGACCAGCCGCCCGTCGGAGGTCAGGTTGTGCTCCAGCTCCCAGAGGGAGACCTCGCCGCCGCCCTCCAGCAGGAACGCGTGCTCGTAGAACCGGCACCAGGTCGCGTCCCGCCCGGGCCCGCGCCGCCGCGGCTTGGTGATGAGCGCGATGTGATGGCCGAGGGCGCCCTGGAGGATCTCGCCGACCACCTCGCCCGGCCCGTCCTGGTTCTCGGCGCGCCGCAGCAGCCGCCGGGCGTGGTCGGGCGAGGCCTCGCAGACGTACTCGCGGCGGGGCCGGCCGGGGCCCATGGCCAGCAGCAGCTCCTCCGCGAGCCAGGCCGGCAGCTCCTCGTCCTCATGATCCGGCCCGATGCCGCCGCCGATCCGCTCGTGCACCCGGCGCTCGGCCTCGTCGAGGGCCTCCTCGCGGGCGTACAGCTCGTACTGGAAGCGCTCCCGCGGGCCGGTGTCGTGCTCCAGCTCGTAGAGCAGCCGGCTGCTGCCGTCGGCGAGCAGGAAGACGTGCCGGTAGGTGTGGCAGCGCAGCGGACGGGCGGCGTCGTTGCGCTGGCGGTACGAGCGGAGCTCGGCCTGGTGCATCAGGGCCGTGCGCAGCCGTGCCAGCAGGGACTCGGTGATCTCGAAGCCGTTCTGGGCGCGTGCCAGCAGCCCGTCCACGTGCTCGGCGGGCGTCGGCTCGGCGCGGCCCTCTCCCCCGCCCGTGTGCGTCTGCTCCATGCCTTCGACCTCCCGGCCCGCTCCTGCCCACCCCGCGCACTTACCGTAGCGGCGCGGACACCGGACGGGGGCGGGGTTTCCGGTTATCCGCCGCCGGGGCGACGGGCCCCCGAACGCCCGGCCGAGTACGGGTCGAGTACGGGTCGAGTACGGATCCGAGGACGTGGGACCCCGGCGGACCCCACCGGCCGGGCGGCGCACGGGAGTTGACCGCGCGCCGGACCGTACGCCCGCGCCCGTCGAGGCAACCCGCGCGCCTCCGCTTCCTTCTTACTCGCGGGAGGCGACCGCCTCCCCCAACGGGTCAGAGGAGGAACGACCATGTCCCTGCACTACCCGCGGGCCCTCCGGAACCACTTCCCGCACCCCGCCCCGGCCGCGCTCCACGGCCACCGGCACCCGGCGGCCCCGCCGGCCGACGGGATCACGATCGACTACAAGCACCGAGCCGCCGTCGTCGGCGGCCGTGAAGTCCGGCTCACCCTCGTGGAGTTCGAGCTCCTGGCGCACATGGTCGCCCGCCCGCTCCAGGTCTGCACCCGGCGCCAGCTGATGACGTCCGTCTGGGGGCCGACCGCCCTGGGCGGCGGACGCACGGTGGACGTGCACATCGCCCGGCTGCGCGGCAAGCTCGGCCCCGGCTACCGGGAGACGATCACGACGGTGCGGCACGTCGGGTACGCCTACGACCCGTCGCGCGCCGGGGCCTGAGGACGGCGCCGCCTCAGCCCGCCAGGCCGTGCTCGGCCGCGCCGCTGCCGTCGCCGGCCGGGACCGCCCGCCCGGCCGGCCGGCGGCCGAACCACCAGCCCGCCGCGGCGAGGACGGACAGCAGCAGGCCGGCCCCGACGAACGAGCCGCCCGGGGCCGCGTCCACCGCGTACGGCAGGAGCAGCAGGCCGGCCGCGCCCGCGGCGCGGGTCACCGACTGGTGGGCCGTCAGCAGCGCCACCCGCTCGGCGGGCGCGAACCGGGAGAGCCGGGCCCGCAGCGTCACCGCCGTGACGGGGAACAGCAGCCCGCCCGCCACGCACAGCGCCACCGCCATCGTCAGCGTGGTGGCCAGGCCGAGCCCGGCGAGCGCCACCCCGGCCAGCACCCAGGCACCGCAGTAGGTGCCCAGCCAGCGGCGGCCGGCCGGCAGGCCCGGGGTCAGCAGGTTGCCGACCAGGGCCCCGGCCGCCGTCGCCGCGAGCGTGAGCCCGTACCCGGCGGCACCCTGGCCGAGCCGGACGGCGATCAGCGGCGGCAGCCCCACCGTCGGCACGGCCGCGGCGAACTGGGCCACCCCGCTCACCGCGACGGCGGCGACGACCGGTCTGTGCGCGCGCAGCACCCGCCGGGCCGCCGGGGCGCACGGCGACGGCGCGCACCCCGCGCCGAGCGCCGCGTACCGGCCGAGCCAGGCGAGGGCGGCCGCCGAGACGGCGAAGGTGAGCCCGTCGATGGCGTAGAGCTGGACCTCGGGGACGAGGAGGAGGACGACGCCGACGCCGCCCTGGCCCGCGACGGCGGCGATGCGCGCGGTCAGGTCGAACAGGCCAGCCACCTCGTGCAGGTCCACCACCCCCTCACAGGCCGCGAGTTGGGGGATGAGTGCGCCCAGGTTGGGGTCGAAGACCGCACCGAGCGCCCCGAGCGTCAGCACCAGCCCCAGCAGCAACGCCAGCCCCCGGCCGTCCGGTGTCCACAGCAGCGGGACGGAGAGCGCGAGCAGCGCGCGGGCCGCGTCCACCCGGGCCAGCGAGCGCCAGCGCATGAACCGGGCCACACCCTCGCGGGCACCGGCCAGGACGACGTACGGAAGCGACTCCGCGACGGCGACCAGGCCGGTGAGCGACGTCGAGTGCGTCGACTCCCAGACGATCCACATCGTGGCGATCGCGTAGAGGCGGTCGCCGACGACGGACAGCGTCATCGACAGCCACAGCACGCGCACCGGCCGTCTGCGCAGCAGCCGTATGTACCCCATGTCGGCCCCGGTCCCTCCGGCATGTGACGGGCGGACCTGCCACGTTAAGGGACCGTGAACGGGCCTTTACGGCAAAGGGGTTGGACCCGGGCGCGCTTGCACTCGTTCGTGGGGATCGGCCGGTACCAGGCGGGTCCGGGGCCATTTCCCCGTCACGGGCGGGAGTGTTCCGTCACGGACGCGATGTGCGCCGCCTTCCAGGACGGGAGTGCCCCGGGAAACGGAAAACCGCAGGACGCCTGTCAGGCGTCCTGCGGTTTCCGTGCGGTAGGCCGTGTGGGACTCGAACCCACAACCAATGGATTAAAAGTCCACTGCTCTGCCAATTGAGCTAACGGCCCGCACCCCGCAGCATAGCCCGGCGGGGCGCCGGAGCCCGAGTCGTTATGCCCGGGACTTTCCCGGAAGCCCTTCCGGAAGGGGCCCGTCCGCTACGTATGTGACGTACGGGCCCTCAGTTCGGCGGCGTTGCGAGGTGCTTGTCGGCAGCTCGGCGGCCGACTCAGCCGTTGCGCTTCCAGCGGGGCTTGTCGGCGCGGCGGTCGAAGGAGCCGGCACGGTGGCCCTCGGAGTGGCGGTCGTCACGACGGAACGACGGGCGGTCGCCGCCGCCGGAGCGGAAGCCACCGGAGGGACGGTCGTCGCGGCGGTCGCGGTTGAACGGACGGTCGCCGCCGCCGGAGCGGTAACCGCCGGTGGGACGGTCGTCCCGGCGGAAGCCGCCGGAGGGGCGGTCATCACGACGGAAGCCACCGGACGGACGGTCGTCGCGGCGGAAGCCGCCACGGTCGCCGCGGTCGTCACGACGGTCGTCACGGCGGAAGCCGCCGGAGGGGCGGTCGTCCCGGCGCTCGTCACGGCGGAAGCCACCGCGGTCGTCACGGCGCTCGCCGCCACGGTCGTCACGGCGGTCGTCACGACGGAACGACGGACGGTCGTCACGGTCGCGGCGGAAGCCACCACGGTCCTGGCGGTCGTCGCGGCGGAAGCCGCCACGGTCGTCCCGGCGCTCCTCGCGACGGAAGCCACTGCGGTCGCCGCGGTCGTCACGACGGTCGCCACGGTCGTCGCGGCGGAAACCGGACGAACGGCGGTCGAAGTTGCCCCGCTCGTCGCGGCGCTCCTCACGGCGCTCGCGCTCGGCCCGCTCGGCGGCCTCGGCAGCCCGGGCCTCCTCGCGCACGGCCTCGGCGGCGGCCTCCTCGGCCGCGGCGGCGACGGCGGCCTCCGGGTCCTCGCCGCGCTCGCGGGCGGCACGGGCCAGCAGGCGGTCGGCCTCCTCGCGCAGCTCGGTGGCGCGGCGCTGGGCGCGCTCCAGCTGGCGGCCGAGGTCGGCCAGGTCGCGCTCGGCCTGCTTGGCGGCGTTGGCCGCCGAGTCGGCCTGGACCTCGGTGAGGGAGCGGGCGCCGGTGATCTCGGCGACCTCCGGGTCGAAGGCGCCGGCACCGCCGACGATGTGGCGCGAGGCGTCCACGCCCGCGTCCTCCATCAGGCGGAAGATCTGGCGGCGCTGGTGCGGCAGGGCCAGCGAGACGACCGTGCCGGACTGGCCGGCGCGGGCCGTGCGGCCGGAGCGGTGCAGGTAGTCCTTGTGGTCACCGGCCGGGTCCACGTTGAGGACCAGGTCGATGCCGTCGACGTGGATGCCGCGGGCGGCGACGTCGGTGGCGACCAGCACGCCGACGCGGCCGGACTTGAAGTCCTCCAGGACGCGGGTGCGGGCGCCCTGGGTCATGCCGCCGTGCAGGGCGTCGGCGCGGACACCGGCGTCGACCAGCTGCTCGGCGACGCGGTCGGCGCCCATCTGGGTGCGCACGAAGATGATCGTGCGGCCCTTGCGGGCGGCGATGGCGGCGGTGACCGGGGCCTTGTCCTTCGGCTTCACGACGAGGACGTGGTGGGTCATGGTGGACACCGCGCCGGCCGACGGGTCGACCTCGTGCGTGACCGGGTCGACCAGGTAGCGCTTGACCAGGGTGTCGATCTCGTTCTCCAGCGTCGCGGAGAACAGCAGGCGCTGGCCGCCGGTCGGCACCTGGTCGAGGATCTCGGTGACCTCGGGCAGGAAGCCCATGTCGGCCATCTGGTCGGCCTCGTCGAGGACGGCGACCTTGACGTCCTCCAGCGAGGCGGCGCCGCGGTTGATGATGTCGCGCAGGCGGCCCGGGGTGGCGACGAGGATGTCGACGCCGCGCTCCAGGGCGTAGATCTGGTTGCCCATGGACGTACCGCCGCAGACGACCTTCATCTTCAGGCCGAGGACGTCGCCGTAGGGCTGGAGGGCGTCGGCGACCTGCATCGCCAGCTCGCGGGTCGGGGTGAGGATCAGGCCCCGGGGGCGCTTCTTCGCGGTGCGGCCGTCGGCCAGGAGCGACAGCAGCGGCAGACCGAAGGAGAGCGTCTTGCCGGAGCCGGTACGGCCACGGCCCAGGATGTCCTTGCCGGCCAGGGCGTCCGGGATGGTCGCGGCCTGGATCGGGAAGGGGGTGGTGACGCCGTTCTGGGCGAGCTTGCGGACGATCGCGTCGTCCAGGCCCAGGTCGGCGAAGGTGATCGACGGCTCGGCGGGCTCGGCGGAGTCGGTGGTCTCGGCGGACTCGATGGAGTCGGCGGACTCGATGGTCTCCTCGACGGCGATCTCGGTGATCTCGGTGATCTCGTCGTTGTTCTCGAGGTTCTCGAGCAGCGTCTGGTCAGTGGAAATGGACATGCGAAATGCGAAACCTTCCGGAGTTTCGGCACGCGCCCAAGCTCCGTGTCGGCTTCACAAATGACCGCCTCGATGCGGTCAGCCACGGCAAGGTAAGGAACGCGCCACGCGGCGCGCTTCTGTGATGGCGCCGGGCAAATGGGATCAAACGATCTACCACCATACGCACTCCACGCCGTCCGGCGCAACCCCGTACCGGACATCCGCCCCGGATCGGGTGAAGTTCGGCCCCGGATCGGCCCGGATCGACGCGGATAGGTCGTGGATCGGTCGCGGATCGGCTAGTGCGCCGGCGGCCCCGCCTGGGGCGTCGGCTGCGGCGCCGGGGAACCGCTGGACGGCGGCGGCTCCGAGGTCGGGGGCGCGGGCGGCGTGGGCTTGTCGGGGTTCGGCTTGGTGGGCGGCGCCGGGGCGGTCGGCTTCGGCGGGGCGGACGAGGTGCCCGGCGCGGGGGGCTTCTTCCGCTCCCCCGGCTTGCCGTCGGGCCGGGGCGCCGGCGGCGACGCCTCCGCCGTCCCCGAGGACGAGGGCGCGGCCGAGGGCTCGCCGGGCCGGGCGCTCCGGGTGGCCGACGGCCCGCCGGTGACGCCGCGCACCCCCTTCGCGTCCGCGTGGGCGCTCCTGCCGCCCGGCGAGGCCTTCCCGCCCTCCGGCTCCCGTCCGGCGTCCCGCAGCCGGCCCGGCTCGGACGGCGCGGGCCGTCCCGGCTCGCTCACGCTCATGCAGCCGCCGAGGGCCAGGGTCGCGACGGCCGCCGCCGCGAAACGGAACGCTGCGTGCACTGGGGTCGCGCGCATGAGGGGGACCGCCTAACGGGATCACAGGGGGACAGGCCCCCTGCCCAACTGACCCCGCCCCGCCCAGGACACGCGGCCGGCCCGGCGGGCCCGCGCGGACCCGGCGGGGACTCAGCCGTAGCCGAGCGCGTGCAGCCGGGCGTCGTCGATGCCGAAGTGGTGGGCCACCTCGTGAACCACCGTCACCTCGACCTCCGCCACGATCTCGTCCCGGGTGACGCACATGCGCTGCGTCGGGTTCCGGAAGACGGTGATCCGGTCCGGCAGCACGCCGGCGTACCACTCGCCGCGCTCGGTCAGCGGCGTCCCCTCGTAGAGCCCGAGCAGCTCCGGGTCGTCGGCCGGGGGCTCGTCCTCGACGAACACGGCGACGTTGTCCATCAGCCGCGTCAGCTCCGGCGGGATCCGGTCCAGCGCCTCGGCGACCAGCTCCTCGAACTCCTCGCGCGTCATCTCCAGCACGCCGCCATTGTCCGGCACGGACGGCCCGGGCGCGGGGCGGGAGGGGTGGGCGGGAGCGGTGTGACGGGGACCTCGGCAAACCGTTTTGGCGTTACCTCCCCGCATCCCATATGCTTCTCACGTCCCCGAGGCGCCGCAAAGCGCCCAGGTGGGCCATCAGCCCTCATCGTCTAGTGGCCCAGGACGCCGCCCTTTCAAGGCGGTAGCACGGGTTCGAATCCCGTTGGGGGCACGCACAATCGTGTGCGAGACTTGTTCTCGCTCACGCGCTTGGTCCTGTGGAGCAGTTTGGAGTGCTCGCCACCCTGTCAAGGTGGAGGCCGCGGGTTCAAATCCCGTCAGGACCGCTGCGATTCCTCGCGGAATCGCGTGGCTGGGTAGCTCAGTTGGTACGAGCGTCCGCCTGAAAAGCGGAAGGTCGCCGGTTCGACCCCGGCCCCAGCCACAGCCCGAAGGCCCCGATCCCCGGATCGGGGCCTTCGCCGTTTTCCGGCACGACCGGACAGGGGCATGGGCAGGGGCACCCCCACCCAAATACGTTCGCCGGTCCGCCGTGCCTGGTGCGATCCTGGATGCCGTATGTCTACGCAGCCTGCCCTCACCCCCGCCGACCTGGCCGCACGCCTGCCCGAGCTGACCCTGCGCGACGCGCAGCGGCTGGGGCGCAGGCTCGACGGCGCCCGTCGCATCCGCAAGCCCGAGGCCCGCGCCGCCGTCCTGGCCGAGATCGTCGACGGGATCGCCGAGGCCGAGCTGCGCGTCGAGCGCCGGCGGGCCGCGCTGCCCGCCGTCAGCTACCCCGAGCAGCTGCCCGTCAGCCAGAAGAAGGACGTGATCCTGGAGGCGATACGCGACCACCAGGTCGTGATCGTCGCGGGCGAGACGGGTTCGGGCAAGACCACCCAGATCCCCAAGATCTGCCTGGAGCTCGGCCGGGGCGTGAAGGGCCTGATCGGCCACACCCAGCCCCGCCGGATCGCCGCCCGCACCGTGGCCGAGCGGGTCGCGGAGGAACTGCGGACGCCGCTGGGCGAGTCCGTCGGCTGGAAGGTCCGCTTCACCGACCAGGTGAGCCCGGACACCCACGTCAAGCTGATGACCGACGGCATCCTGCTCGCCGAGATCCAGACCGACCGCGAGCTGCGCGCCTACGACACGATCATCATCGACGAGGCGCACGAGCGCAGCCTCAACATCGACTTCATCCTGGGCTACCTGGCCCAGCTGCTCCCCCGCCGCCCCGACCTCAAGGTCGTGATCACCTCGGCGACGATCGACCCGGAGCGCTTCTCCCGGCACTTCGGCGACGCCCCGATCGTCGAGGTCAGCGGGCGGACGTACCCGGTGGAGGTCCGTTACCGGCCGCTGCTGGAGGAGAATGGCGAGGACTCCGACCGCGACCAGATCACCGCGATCTGCGACGCCGTCGACGAGCTGGCCCGCGAGGGCGACGGCGACATCCTCGTCTTCCTCTCCGGCGAGCGCGAGATCCGCGACACGGCGGACGCGCTGGAGAAGAAGAAGCTCCCCCGCGCCGGAGGCGCTAATGGACAGGGCACCGAGATCCTGCCGCTCTACGCCCGCCTCTCCCACGCCGAGCAGCACCGCGTCTTCCAGCGCCACACCGGCCGCCGCATCGTCCTGGCGACCAACGTCGCCGAGACGTCGCTGACCGTCCCCGGCATCCGGTACGTGATCGACCCCGGCTTCGCCCGGATCTCGCGCTACAGCCACCGCACCAAGGTCCAGCGCCTGCCCATCGAGCCGGTCTCGCAGGCCAGCGCCAACCAGCGCAAGGGCCGCTGCGGCCGCACCAGCGACGGCATCTGCATCCGGCTCTACTCGGAGGACGACTTCCTCTCCCGGCCGGAGTTCACCGACGCGGAGATCCTGCGGACGAACCTGGCCTCCGTCATCCTCCAGATGACCGCCGCCGGCCTGGGCGACATCGAGAAGTTCCCGTTCATCGACCCGCCGGACCGGCGCAACATCAAGGACGGCGTGGACCTGCTGCAGGAGCTGGGCGCGCTCGACCCGCAGCAGAAGGACCCCAGAAAGCGGCTCACCGCACTTGGCCGAAAGCTTTCGCAGCTGCCGGTGGACCCGCGGCTGGCCCGCATGGTCCTGGAGGCCGACCGGAACGGCTGCGTCCGCGAGGTCATGGTCATCACCGCCGCCCTCTCGATCCAGGACCCGCGCGAGCGGCCCTCGGACAAGCAGCAGCAGGCGGACCAGCAGCACGCCCGCTTCAAGGACGAGACCAGCGACTTCCTGGCCTTCCTCAACCTGTGGCGCTACGTGCGCGAGCAGCAGAAGGCGCTGTCCTCGTCGGCGTTCCGGCGCATGTGCAAGTCCGAGTTCCTGAACTACCTGCGCATACGCGAGTGGCAGGACATCTACACGCAGCTGCGCACCGTCGCGAAGTCCATGGGCGTCCACCCCGCCGAGGAGGACGCCGCGCCGGACCGCATCCACCAGTCGCTGCTGGCCGGTCTCCTGTCGCACCTGGGCCTCAAGGACACCGAGAAGAACGAGTACCTGGGCGCCCGCAGCGCCAAGTTCGCGGTCTTCCCCGGCTCCGCGCTCTTCAAGAAGCCGCCGCGCTGGGTGATGTCGGCCGAGCTGGTGGAGACCTCGCGGCTGTGGGCGCGGGTGAACGCCCGGATCGAGCCGGAGTGGATCGAGCCGCTCGCCCAGCACCTGGTCAAGCGCAACTACAGCGAGCCGCACTGGGAGCAGAAGCAGGCGGCCGTGATGGCGTACGAGCGCGTCACGCTCTACGGCGTGCCGATCGTCGCCCAGCGGAAGGTCAACTACGGCCGGATCGACCCGGAGACCAGCCGCGAGCTGTTCATCCGCAACGCGCTCGTGGAGGGCGACTGGCGGACCCACCACCAGTTCTTCCACGACAACCGCAAGCTGCTCGGCGAGGTCGAGGAGCTGGAACACCGCGCACGCCGCCGCGACATCCTCGTCGACGACGAGACGCTCTTCGACTTCTACGACCAGCGGCTGCCCGAACACGTCGTGTCCGGCGCGCACTTCGACTCCTGGTGGAAGCACAAGCGCCGCGAAGAGCCGGAGTTGCTCAACTTCGAGCACTCCATGCTCATCAACGAGAACGCGGAGGCCGTCACCAAGGACGACTACCCGGACTCCTGGCGGCAGGGCCGGCTGAAGTTCAAGGTGACCTACCAGTTCGAGCCCGGCGCGGACGCGGACGGCGTGACCGTCCACGTCCCGCTCCAGGTGCTCAACCAGGTCTCGTCCGAGGGCTTCGACTGGCAGATCCCGGGCCTGCGCGAGGACCTGGTGACGGAGCTGATCCGCTCGCTGCCCAAGCCGATCCGGCGCAACTGCGTCCCGGCGCCGAACTACGCGCAGCGGTTCCTGGACCAGGCGTCCCCCCTCGCGGCGCCGCTGACCACGTCGCTGGCGCGCGAGCTGCACCGGATGACGGGCGTGCGGATCGAGGCGGACGACTTCGACCCCGGCCGCGTCCCCGACCACCTGAAGATCACCTTCCGGATCGTCGGCGAGCGGAAGCGGAAGATCGCCGAGGACAAGGACCTGGAGGCGCTGCGGACCCGGCTCAAGCCGAAGACGCGGGCGGCCATCTCCAAGGCCTTCGAGCAGGCCGCCACGGCCCCCGGGAGCGCCCCGGGCCCCGAGCAGCGCTCCGGGCTCACCCAGTGGACGATCGGCGCCCTCCCGCGCACCTTCGAGACCCTCCCCCAAGCTCTCGGCTCCGCTCGAGCAGGGGGGACCCCCATGGCCGGGCTGCCGGTCAAGGCGTACCCCGCGCTCGTCGACGAGGGCGCGTCGGTCGCCGTCCGGCTCTTCGACACCGAGCCGGAGCAGCGGCAGGCGATGTGGCGCGGCACGCGCCGGCTGATCCTGCTCAACCTGCCGTCGAACCCGGCGAAGTTCGCCCAGGACAAGCTCGGCAACCAGCAGAAGCTCGCCCTGTCCGCGAACCCGCACGGCTCGATCCAGGCCCTCTTCGACGACTGCGTGTCCGGCGCGGCGGACAAGCTGATCGCGGCGCACGGCGGGCCCGCCTGGGACGAGGAGGGCTTCCGCAAGCTCTTCGACGCGGTGCGGACCGACATCGTCGACGTGACGCTCGACACGGTCCGCAAGGTCCAGGAGGTGCTGGCCGCCTGGCACGCGTGCGAGCGCCGGCTGAAGGCGACGACCAGCCCCGTCCTGCTGGAGTCCCTCACGGACGTCCGGCAGCAGCTCGCGGAGCTGGTCAAGCCCGGCTTCGTGACGGCCCACGGCGTCCGCCGGCTCCCGGACCTCATGCGCTACCTGGTGGCCGTGGACCGGCGCCTGACGCAGCTGCCCACCAACGCCGAGCGGGACCGCTCGCGCCTGGCCAAGGTGCGGGAGATGCAGGACGAGTACGCCTGGCTGCTGGAGCAGTTCCCGAAGGGCCGCCCGGTGCCGCAGGAGGCGCTGGACGTGCGCTGGATGATCGAGGAACTGCGGGTGAGCTACTTCGCGCACGCGCTCGGCACGGCGTTCCCGGTCTCGGACAAGCGCATCGTGAAGGCGATCGACGCGCTGGCGCCCTGAGGGGCCGCGGGGTGCGGGACGGCCGAGTTCGACCGCACCCCCTGACCTGCTGTACAGTCATGCACGCAGCACCGCGAGAGCGGGAAAGCAAGCAAGGTCCTGTGGAGCAGTTTGGAGTGCTCGCCACCCTGTCAAGGTGGAGGCCGCGGGTTCAAATCCCGTCAGGACCGCATCGATGGTGAAGCCCCGCGCCCCGCATGGAGCGCGGGGCTTCGTCTTTGCCTCGAGCTCTTTGCCCCGAGCGAGGACCGGGAGGCCGCGCCCGCGGCGGAGCCGCCGGCGGACACGGCGAATCCCGTCAGGGCCTCACCGCGCTGCCCCAAGGGCCAACTCGCCCCGTCCCCACGCTCGTTCGCGCGACGTCTTGACGACGACACGTGCCAGGGGTACCCAGTCAGTGGGAGGTGCGTGCCCGATGACCACGACGCCCCGGCCCGGGGGTTCCCGGCACGAGACCGGGGCCCTGCTGCGCGCCCACCTCTCGGCCGTCGTCGGTCAAGGGCACCTGACCCGCCGCTGCGCGGTCTGCCACCGGCTCCTGCGGCTGGCCCTGGGCCCCCGCGCCGACGGGGACAGAGTGGGGCGCGCCGGCCGCGACGGGGGCTCCGTCGCGTGGTGAGGCGCCCCGGTGGGCCCGGACGCCCAACAGCGGTGCCCGCCACGGCAGTCGGCCCGGCGGCGGAGGAACCAACGGGTCGGTCTGCTTCTTTACCGCGCCGACACGGTGGGTGACAAGCGCAGCACGTTGTGACGGGAGTCACCGAAAGAGTTACGAAGCCGGCGGAACTCACCCCCCGCTCACCACCGGTCAATTTAATATGTGCAATTGCACCGATCCCTCAACCACCCGCGAAAGCCACCGGCCTGACCGGAATCTCCCCTTCCGGAGCCGCGCCGCCGGCGTCGCACGAAGGAATGCGCGGACGCCCGGGGGCGCGGAGCGGGCACAAAAAAGACCGCGCTGGACCCGGCGGAGTCCAGCGCGGTCGACGACTCTACGCCCGGGAACCGGGCGTGGACTCCCGTTGGGGGCGGGTGTCCGTCGCGGCACTGCCTGGTGGAGCTCGGTGAAGCTGGGGTTGGGCGGTCACCGGGTTGGGGGCCCCGGAAAACACCCGGTCACGCGGTTGATCAGGACTCGCTGCGCTGCTGCGGGATACCCGCCAGCAGCGCCCGGACCTCCGCCTCGCGGTAACGGCGGTGTCCTCCGAGCGTGCGGATGGACGTGAGCTTGCCTGCCTTGGCCCACCGCGTGACCGTCTTCGGGTCCACGCGGAACATCGTGGCAACCTCAGCCGGGGTCAGCAGCGGCTCGGCATCAGGGGTGCGAGCGGTCATGAGCGGCCTCCTCGGGAGAACCGAGTTCAGGATCGGTTCTTTCCTCTAAATTCTGCACCTTGACCCACGTTGCCCGAAATGGCAGACGCAGGCCGAGTCGGTTATAGGACGAACGGCTTGTCCTCGGCACTACAACTACACCATCTGTCCAGCCACGTCGGCCAAACCGATGGAATTGCCCTCTCAGGTGTTCAACCTCGACGGAAGCCGATGGACCGTGCCATAGCGGACAGTCACGCCACCGTGACGATCAGTCACAGCGGGATCAGGGGTCACCAGACCCGCCAAGGAGTGCAATACCGATCAATCCACCCTTACTCGGACGGAAGGAGGACGGAAGGAGTCCTTCCCGGACTCCTTGTCCTATTTTGCCACGAGGATGGGCGATGGGCGCAAGAGCTGACGTTAGTGCGCTAGATCACGATTGTGGCAATTGGCCGGATCAGGACCTAGGTCCTGGCCGTCCGAAAAGCCCGCACCCGGGCGTCAGTTGGCGAACTGACGGTCGCGTACCGCCCGCCAACGTTCCGTCAGCCGCTCGTACGCCGCCCCCGCCCGGGCGCCGTCCCCGGCCCGCAGCGCGGTCAGCCCCTCCTCGATGTCGGCGGCGGAACGGTCGTCCGCCAGCTGTGACTCCGGAACCATATGCACCAGACCGCCGTAGTCCAGCTCCACCAGGGAGCGGGGATGGAACTCTTCCAGCCACCGCCCGACGTCCACCAGCCCGTCGATCAGCGGCCCCTCCTCGATGGCGTCCCGCAGCGTCCGCAGCCCCCTGGCCACCCGGCGCCGGGCCTCGACCATGGGGGTGCGGTACCGCAGCACCGGCACCTCGCCGGCCCGGCCGTAGTCCCGCTCGCCGTCGGAGAACAGGACGAACCAGCGCAGCGGCACCTGCCAGGTCGCCGTGCGGATCCAGGGGCGGGCGTCGGGGTTGCCCTCCAGCCAGCGCGCGTAGTCCGCCTCCGCCTGGCGCCGCACCACCGGCGGCAGCACCGCGTCCAGGACGGGGGCGGGGAAGCGCTCGGCGAGCTCCTCCAGGGCCAGCCAGCCGCGCAGCCGGGTGCGCCAGGGACAGACGCAGACGACGCCGTCCACGACGGCGACGAAAGCGTCCCGGCTCTCGTGCACCGGGACCGGCACGGGCGGGGTCGGCAGCAAATCGGCCAGCGAGCGCCGCAGTTCGTCCTGCGCGGTGGGCAGCGCGTCGCGCCGCGCGTAGTTCTCCCAGCGCCGCCGTTCCGCCCGGGGGAAGGCGCTGAGCGGCTCGTAGACCCTCAGGTACGCCGCGTACGGGACGGTCACCGACGTCGCCAGACCCACGCTCGCTCCCTCAAGCAGCAGGAACCCCCCGGGGATCCGCGCGGACCGCGCGGGCCTCCCGTACTGACCGAATCGTCCCACGGCACGACAGCCCGGGAGAGTGATCCTCGGCACCGCACCGGTACGAGGGCCCCTCAGGGCCTACTCTCTTGCCAACCGGCCCTCCTCCACCCCCGGAGGGCGACCACCGCGAGACATATGGAGTCACCACCGTGACTGACGTACGTCCCACCACCGAAGCCGAGGGCGTGCTGCACACCCTCTTCCGCTCGGACCTCGGCGGTCATGAGCAGGTCGTGCTCTGCCAGGACCGCGAGACCGGCCTCAAGGCCGTCATCGCCATCCATTCCACCGCCCTCGGCCCGGCCCTCGGCGGCACCCGCTTCCACCAGTACGCCTCCGATGAGGAGGCGGTGCTCGACGCGCTCAACCTCTCCCGAGGCATGTCGTACAAGAACGCCCTCGCCGGCCTCGACCACGGCGGCGGAAAAGCCGTGATCATCGGCGATCCCGACACGATAAAGACCGAGCAACTCCTGCTCGCCTACGGTCGGTTCCTGGCCTCCCTCGGCGGCCGCTATGTCACCGCGTGCGACGTCGGCACGTACGTGCGGGACATGGACGTCGTCGCCCGCGAGTGCCGCTGGACCACCGGCCGTTCCCCGGAGAACGGCGGCGCGGGCGACTCCTCGGTGCTCACCGCCTTCGGCGTCTTCCAGGGCATGCGCGCCGCGGCGAGGACCCAGTGGGGCGAGCCGACGCTGCGCGGGCGGCGGGTCGGCGTCGCGGGCGTCGGCAAGGTCGGCCACTACCTGGTGGAGCACCTCGTCGAGGACGGCGCCCAGGTCGTGGTCACCGACGTCCGCCCGGACGCGGTCGAGCGCGTCACCGCCCGCCACCCGCAGGTCACGGCGGTGGCTGACACACAGGCGCTGATCCGCACCCCGCTGGACGTCTACGCCCCGTGCGCCCTCGGCGGCGCGCTGGACGACGCGACCGTCGCCGCCCTGACCGCCACCGTCGTCTGCGGCGCGGCCAACAACCAGCTCGCCCACCCGGGCGTCGAGAAGGACCTCGCCGACCGGGGCGTCCTCTACGCGCCGGACTACGTGGTGAACGCCGGCGGCGTGATCCAGGTGGCGGACGAGCTGCGCGGCTTCGACTTCGACCGGGCCAAGGCCAAGGCGGAGAAGATCTACGACACGACGCTGGCCATATTCGAGCGCGCGAAGGCCGACGGCATCCCGCCGGCCGCGGCCGCCGACCGGCTCGCCGAGCAGCGCATGGCGGAGGCCCGGACACCGCGCACCGCCGAGGTCCCGCGCCAGGCCCGCCCCTGACACCCGAGGGACGCCCGGGACGGCAGGGGAGGACCGAGCCCGCTCTGGTGGTCGGGGTCCGCACAGCGGTCCCGACAGACCGCCCGTCGGGGGAAGGCAAGGGAGAGATCCCTCACCACCCCTCGGCGGGTCGCCGTGGAGATCGGGTTAAAATCGCAGCTGACCAGCGGGGACGGGGCACCCCGAGGGTTGTGCTCCGTGGCACGTCATGCGGGCGACGTACCGTATGGCCGCGGAAGCAGGTACCGTGGAAGTCCTACAGACCGGATCCCTCTGCGGGGATCCGCTCTGACTCATGACAGTGAACGCGTGTCAAGACTCTGGGGCCGTCGAGCCCCGTAATTGAGGGGGTCGAGCCATGGGGCGCGGCCGGGCCAAGGCCAAGCAGACAAAGGTCGCCCGCCAGCTGAAGTACAACAGCGGTGGGACCGACCTCTCACGCCTGGCTGACGAGCTGGGCGCATCGCCGGCGGCGAAGCAGCCGCCGAACGTTGAGCCGCTCGAGGATGAGCTGGACGACGACCCGTACGCTCAGTACGCGGCGCGTTACAACCAGGAGGACGACGAGGACGAGCAGCAGCCGTCCGGTCAGTCCGCCTACCGTCGCCGCGCTTGACGCGATAGCTTTTCCGACCCGGTCCGGGGCTTCGCCTCGGACCGGGTTCTGTGCTGTCCGGACCTCCGGGGCCGAGAGGCCCCGGGGTCCGTGGACGGCGCCGGTTCAGCTCGCGTAGTCACCGCTGAGGGTCACCGCGTCGGTACGGCCGTCGCGGTCGGTGATCTCTCCCGCGACCCAGGCGTCCATGCCACGGTCGGCGCAGGTGGCCAGTGCCACGTCGACGGATTCGCGCGGGACGACGGCGACCATGCCGACGCCCATGTTGAGCGTCTTCTCCAGTTCGAGCCGCTCGACCCCGCCCGCCTCGCCGACCAGGGAGAACACCGCGCCCGGCGTCCAGGTGGAGCGGTCGATCCCCGCGTGCAGGTGGTCCGGGACCACCCGGGCGAGGTTGTTGGCGAGCCCGCCGCCGGTGATGTGCGAGAAGGCGTGCACCTCGGTGGTGCGGGTGAGGGCCAGGCAGTCCAGCGAGTAGATCCGGGTCGGCTCCAGCAGCTCCTCGCCGAGGGTGCGGCCGAACTCCGGGACCTCGCGGTCCAGCTCCCAGCCCGCCCGGTCGAAGAGCACGTGGCGGACCAGCGAGTACCCGTTCGAGTGAAGTCCGGACGAGGCCATCGCGATGACGACGTCGCCCTTGCGGATGAGATCGGCACCCAGCACCCGGTCGGCCTCGACCACTCCGGTGCCGGCGCCGGCCACGTCGAACTCGTCCGCGCCGAGCAGCCCGGGGTGCTCGGCGGTCTCGCCGCCGACCAGCGCGCAGCCCGCGAGGGTGCATCCCTCGGCGATGCCCTTGACGATCGCGGCGACCCGCTCGGGGTACACCTTGCCGACGCAGATGTAGTCCGTCATGAACAGCGGCTCGGCGCCGCAGACGACCAGGTCGTCGACGACCATGCCGACCAGGTCGTGGCCGATGGTGTCGTAGACGCCCATGCGGCGGGCGATGTCCACCTTGGTGCCCACGCCGTCGGTGGCGGACGCGAGCAGCGGGCGCTCGTACCGCTTGAGGGCGCTGGCGTCGAAGAGGCCGGCGAAGCCGCCGAGGCCGCCGACGACCTCGGGGCGGCTCGCCTTCCTCACCCATTCCTTCATCAGTTCGACGGCGCGGTCGCCCGCCTCGATGTCGACGCCCGCGCTCGCGTAGCTGGCACCGGTGGTCTCTGCAGAGGACATTGCTCTCGAGATCTTTCGTGTCGTTCTTACGGGCGGCGCAGGGCGTCCGCGGCGTCGGGGCCGCCTGCGAGCTCGGTCTCCAGCAGGTGCTTGCCGAGCAGCTCGGGGTCCGGCAGGTCCATCGGGTACTCACCGTCGAAACAGGCGCGGCACAGATTCGGCTTGGCGATGGTGGTCGCCTCGATCATGCCGTCGATGGAGATGTAGGCCAGGGAGTCGGCACCGAGGGACTTGCCGATCTCCTCGACGGACATCCCGTTGGCGATCAGCTCGGCGCGGGTGGCGAAATCTATGCCGAAGAAGCACGGCCACTTGATCGGCGGCGAGGAGATCCGGATGTGGACCTCGGCCGCGCCGGCCTCGCGCAGCATCCGCACCAGGGCGCGCTGGGTGTTGCCGCGGACGATGGAGTCGTCCACGACCACCAGGCGCTTGCCGCGGATGACCTCCTTGAGCGGGTTGAGCTTGAGCCGGATGCCGAGCTGGCGGATGGTCTGGCTCGGCTGGATGAACGTCCGGCCGACGTAGCTGTTCTTGACCAGGCCGGCGCTGTACGGGATGCCGCTGGCCTCGGCGTACCCGACGGCGGCCGGGGTGCCGGACTCCGGGGTCGCTATGACCAGGTCGGCCTCGGCCGGGGCCTCCTTCGCCAGGCGGCGGCCCATCTCGACGCGGGAGAGGTAGACGTTGCGGCCGGCGATGTCGGTGTCGGGGCGGGCGAGGTAGACGTACTCGAAGACGCAGCCCTTGGGCCGGGCCTCGGCGAAGCGGCTGCTGCGCACGCCCTGCTCGTCGATGGCGATCAGCTCGCCGGGCTCGACCTCGCGGACGAACGACGCGCCGACGATGTCGAGGGCGGCGGTCTCGGAGGCGAACACCCAGCCGCGCTCCAGGCGGCCCAGCACCAGGGGGCGGATGCCCTGCGGGTCGCGGGCGGCGTAGAGGGTGTGCTCGTCCATGAAGACGAGCGAGAAGGCGCCCTTGACGGCCGGGAGGACCTTCGCGGCCGACTCCTCAACGGTCAGCGGCTTGCCGTCGTCGTCGGTCTGGCCGGCGAGGAGGGCGGTGACCAGGTCGGTGTCGTTGGTCGCGGCGACCTGGGTGGCCCGGCCGCCGTCGCGCGGCAGCGCGGCCACCATCTCGGCCAGCTCGGCCGTGTTGACCAGGTTGCCGTTGTGACCGAGGGCTATGGAGCCGTGGGCGGTCGCGCGGAAGGTGGGCTGGGCGTTCTCCCACACCGAGGCCCCGGTGGTGGAGTAGCGGGCGTGGCCCACGGCGATGTGGCCGGTGAGCGAGCCGAGGGAGGTCTCGTCGAAGACCTGGGAGACCAGGCCCATGTCCTTGAAGACCAGGATCTGGGAGCCGTTGCTCACCGCGATGCCCGCGGACTCCTGTCCACGGTGCTGCAGCGCATACAGCCCGAAATAGGTGAGTTTGGCGACCTCTTCACCCGGAGCCCAGACACCGAAGACGCCGCAAGCGTCCTGGGGGCCCTTCTCACCGGGGAGCAGGTCGTGGTTGAGTCGTCCGTCACCACGAGGCACACCTCGAGTCTATGGCAGCAACGTGGTTCATCCGAACCGGGGACGACCGGGGATGTCTCACACCACGCACAGCCACACCACGCGTACAGCGGATGAGCGTCCGCTCAACTGAGCAAGGGAAGTTGTGCGGACAGGTCCGCCCGTTCGCCGCTCGCACTGACCAGCGCCTCTTCGACCGCGGCGGCCCACGCGAGGCGGCCCGTGGCCAGCCTGATCCAGGTCAGGGGGTCGGTCTCGACGACGTTCGGCGGGGTCCCGCGGGTGTGCCGGGGGCCCTCCACGCACTGGATCACGGCGAACGGCGGGACCCTCACCTCCACCGAGCCGCCGGGGGCCCTGGCGGCCAGCGCGTCGGCGAGGAGGCGGGTGACGGCCGCGAGGGCCTGCCGGTCGTGGGTGATCGGGACGCCGGTGGCGGCGGCGAGGTCGTCGGCGTGGACGACGGCCTCCAAGAGGCGGGTCACGAGGAAGTCGGCGACGGTCATGGGGCCGAAGCGGCTGGTGATCACGGTGGCGGGGTCCGCGGCCGCGGCCTCGGTGAGCCGGTCCACGGCGGTGTTCAACCGGTCGGCGACGGCGCGGGGTTCGGCCCCGGCGGCGGTCGCCTCCCTCGCCTCCTCGTCGACGGACGCGGCGGCGGTGCGGAGGAGGGGTACGTAGCTCCGCAGGTCGACGCGGGGCGCGGCGGGGTCCGGGGCGGGTTCGGCGAGGTAACGCGGCAGGCGCTCCAGAACGGCCGCGATGTGGACGATCAGTTCGCGGACGGTCCAGTCGCCGAGGCGGGTGGGGGCGGCGAGGGCCTCGTCCGCGTTCCCGCCCTCGCACAGGGCGTTCACCCTCTCGCGCAGGACGCGGAGCTCCGCCTCCAGGGCGGTGCGCACCTTGGCGGGGTCGTAGGCGCGGGGGCGGGGGGTGCGGGGGGCGGGGCTCATGGGGGTGAGCGTAGTCGCGCGGGCGTGCGCGGGGGCTCGAACGGCGGTGGGCGGGGGCTCACTTCACCCTGTACTTCCGTTCACTGGATCCGCACTCCCGCTCACTTCACGCCGTACTCCCGCTCATTTCACCCCGTACTCCCGGAGTCCGGACTCGGCCGTGTCGAACGCCCGCTCCGCCAGCGCCTTCGCCTCCGCGGCGACGTCCACCGCCCGCTCCCCCGCCAGCAACCGCCCGTGGTTGTGCACCACGAGCCCGGAGCGCACGGCCATGAGCTGCGCGGCCACGACCCGTGCCAGGGGCTCCTCGCCCGGCGCGGCCTCGGCGACCAGCACCGTCGCCAGGTTCTCCTCGCCGAGGTGGAGGACCTCCCGGGCCCTCGCCAGCAGCGACGGCGTCTCGACGATCAGCCGGCGCACCCGCAGGACGAACTCCCTGTCGTTCATCCCCACCGACGCGTCGAACGCGTCCAGCGCGTCCAGGAATTGGCGGCGCACCGCCGCGACCACGGACTCCCCCGGCGCCCGTTCCCGCACCGCCCGCGCCACGTCGTCGACGTGCTCGCGCATCGGCCCGACGACCAAGTCCTCTTTGGTGCCGCAGTAGTTGAAGACCGTCATCTTCGACACGTCGGCCGCGGCCGCGATCTCGGCGACCGAGACCTTGTCGAAACCGCGCTCCAGGAAGAGGTCGAGGGCGACCTTCCACAGCTTCCGGCGGGTCTGGATCTTCTTGCGCTCGCGCAGCCCCGGCTCCTCGGTCATGCCATGACTGTACCAGGATGAAAATTAATCCCAGATGAAGAATTGACTCAGTACACATTTTTGGTCCAGGGTGGCGGCCATGACCGCATCCCCGTCCGCGCCCCCATCGTCCGCCGGCAGGCGAAAAGTCGGCTTCGCCCTCTGCCTCGTCACGATGCTGCTGGCCGTCCTCGACCAGAACATCGTTTCGGCCGTCACCGTCCCGATCGTCGAGGACCTCGACCCCGCCCGCGGCATCGACCGCATCCCCTGGCTCATCAGCGCCTTCGCCCTCGCCTCCACGGCCGTGCTGCCGCTGTACGGGAAGCTCTGCGACACGCTCGGCGCGAAGCGGGTGTTCCTGGGCGCGGTCGCGGTCTTCCTCGCCGGCTCCGCGCTGTGCGGCGCCGCCGGGTCCATGGACCAGCTCATCGCCTTCCGCGCCGTCCAAGGCATCGGCGGCGGCGGGCTGATGAGCGTCACGATGGTCGTCATAGCCCAGCTCAAGGGGCCGGACGAGAAGGGCGGGGGCAAGGGGTCCGCCGTCGGCGGGCTCGTCGCCGGCACCGGCATGGCCCTCGGTCCGCTCCTCGGCGCGTTCCTCTCCGACCACGCCGACTGGCGCTGGATCTTCTACGTCAACCTGCCCGTCGGCATCGCGGTGCTCGTCACCGCCGCGATCGCCCTCGACCTGCCCCACCACGGCGGCGTGCGACGCCGCATCGACTTCCTCGGGGCCGCGCTCGCCGCGGCGTTCTCCACCGCGCTGCTGCTGGTCACCGAGTGGGGCGGGCGCGAGTACGGCTGGGGATCGCCGGTGATCCTGGGGCTGCTCGGCGGATTCGCGGCCCTGCTCGCGCTGTTCCTGTGGCGTCAGGCCACCGCCGCCGAACCGGTGCTCCCGCTCTCGCTGTTCGCCAGCCCCGTCCTGCGCGTCGGCTTCGCGGTGCAGGCGCTCGTCGGGCTGGCGCTCATCGGGGCGGTCGTCCACGTGATGCTCTACCTGCAGGTGGCGCGGGGCATCGCGCCGACCTCGGCGAGCCTGTTCATGCTCCCGATGGCGCTCGGCATGGCCGGTTCGGGGCTGGTCACCGCCCGGCTCGGGCGGTCCCCGAAGGCGTCCGTGATCAGCGGAACGCTCTGCTCGGCGGTGGCCATGGGGCTGCTCGCGCTCACGTCCGCCGATACGGGGCTGTGGATCGTACGGGGCGAAATGCTGCTGCTGGGGGCCGGGTTCGGGCAGGTCCTGGGGCAGCTGATCGTGCTGGTGCAGCGGGCGGCGCCGCGGCATCAACTCGGTGTCGCCACCACGGCGATCCGCTTCTTCCAGACGCTGGGGATGTCGCTGGGGTCGGCGCTGTTCGGGACGGTGCTGGCGCGGGTGTACGCGGCGGAGGGGCCGGGCGGGTCGGCGAGTGGGCTCGCCGCTCTTCGGGGGGCCGAACGCGGGCGGGCGGTCGAGGCGTTCGTGTCGGGGGTGGATGTGGTGTTCGCGGTGGCGGCGGGGTTGATGGGCTTGGCGTTGCTGCTCGCGACCCGGTTGCGGGTGGCGGGGGAGAGCCCCGGCCCCTCCCCCAGAGAGGGCACCCCCCTTTCACCGTTTCCCGGGGCAGGCCCCGGACCCGAACGCGGCTCCGCCGCGTAGCCGGAGCTCCGCCCCTGGACCCCGAAACCGCGCTCCGCGCGGTTGTCCTCAAAAGCCGGACGGGCTGAACCAGCCCGTCCGGCGCTTGAGGACGAACGCGGCGCAGCCGCGTTGCCCCGCGCGGAGCGCGCGAGAAACGGTGAAAGTGGGGGTGCCCCCTCTGGGGGAGGGTCCGGGGCAAAACCCACCCTCACCCCACCACCGGCTTTCCCACCAGCTCCACCCCCACCCCCCGCATCTCCTCCAGCGCCTTCTCCACCGTCTCCCGCGCCACCCCCGCCGTCAGGTCCAGCAGGACCGTCGTCGCGAAGCCCAGGCGGCGCGCGTCCACGGCCGTCGCCCGGACGCAGTGGTCGGTGGCGATGCCGACGACGTCCACCTCGTCGACGTCCCGCGCGCGGAGCCAGTCCTCCAGCGAGACGCCGTTCTCGTCGGAGCCCTGGAAGGCGCTGTAGCCCGCCGCGTAGGCGCCCTTGTCGAAGACGGCGCCGATCGCGCCGGAGGCGAGCGCGGGGGCCAGGTTGGGGTGGAAGCCGCTGCCCTCCGTGCCGGCGACGCAGTGCACCGGCCAGGAGTCCACGTAGTCCGGGTGGTCGGAGAAGTGGTCACCGGGGTTTATGTGCATGTCGCGGGAGGCGACGACGTGCGCGTATCCGGCCGGGGCCTCGCCGACCAGGTCCGTTATGGCCGCCGCCACGTCGGAGCCGCCGGCCACCCCGAGGGCGCCGCCCTCGCAGAAGTCGTTCTGCACGTCGACGATGATCAGTGCACGGTTCATGGCGCTCGATCCTTTGCGAAAGGGCCCTCGGCCGACAGTGCCGCATCAACGGAATCGACGGAATCGACGGAATCGATATCGACTCCCTGTGACCGAGGGTAGTGAGTCCTCTGGGGCGATGGGAGGAGGAGCACAGGGGGCGGTCAGAGGTACTCGGTGGGCAGTACAGGCTCCCCCCTGGAGAGCTGCGTCGCCGAGAGCGGCAGGATCGAGCGGGCCGCGATGTGCCGGTCGCGCGCCGCGTCGAGCGGCTCGCGGCCGAGGACCCGGCCGCCGCGCACCAGCTCGACCAGCAGCTGCCGGTCCGTCAGCTCCGCCGGCACCGGGCCGGTGCCGACGACCTCGGCCTCGGCGACGCCGTCGGCGTCCAGCCGGCGGGCGGCCCACTTGCGGCCGCCGATCGACATCTTGCCGCCCATCGACTTCTTGGCGACGGGCCGCAGCGGCGCGTCCGGGCCGTCGCCGTCGGCCCGCGCGACCAGCTTGTAGACCATCGAGCAGGTGGGGTGGCCGCTGCCGGTCACCAGCTGGGTGCCCACGCCGTAGGCGTCCACGGGCGCGGCGGCCAGCGAGGCGATCGCGTACTCGTCGAGGTCGCTGGTGACCACGATCTTCGTCTTCCCCGCGCCCAGGTCGTCGAGCTGCTGGCGCACCCGGTGGGCGAGCAGCAGCAGGTCGCCGGAGTCGATCCGGACGGCGCCGAGCTCCGGCCCGGCGATCTCGACCGCCATCTTCACGGCCTCCTGCACGTCGTAGGTGTCGACGAGCAGGGTCGTGCCGCCGCCCAGCGAGGCGACCTGGGCGCGGAAGGCGTCGCGTTCGCTGTCGTGCAACAGCGTGAAGGCGTGCGCACTGGTGCCGACGGTCGGGATGTTGTAGCGGAAGCCGGCGGCGAGGTCGGAGGTGGTGGAGAAGCCGCCGACGTAGGCGGCGCGGGCCGCCGCGACGGCCGCCAGCTCGTGGGTGCGCCGGGCGCCCATCTCGATCAGCGGCCGGTCGCCGGCCGCCACCGCCATCCGGGAGGCCGCGGCCGCGACGGCCGAGTCGTGGTTGAGGATCGAGAGGATCACCGTCTCCAGCAGCACGGCCTCGGCGAAGGTGCCCTCCACCCGCATGATCGGCGAGCCGGGGAAGTAGACCTCGCCCTCGGGGTAGCCCCAGACGTCGCCGCGGAAGCGGTAGTCGGCGAGCCAGGCGAGGGTGGGCTCGTCCACGATCCCGTACCGGCCGAGGAACTGGAGGACGGCCGGGTCGAAGCGGAAGTTCTCCACGGCGTCCAGGACGCGGCCGATGCCGCCGACCACGCCGTAGCGCCGGCCCTCGGGCAGCCGGCGGGTGAAGACCTCGAAGACCGAGCGGCGGTCGGCGGTCCCGGCGCGGAGGGCGGCCTGCACCATGGTGAGTTCGTAGCGGTCGGTGAAGAGGGCCGTCGACGGCACAGCCACCGGCAGTCCCAGGTCCGCAGCGTTCACTTGGTCCTACCTCGCGTTTCCGTTCCGGGTACACCCGGATGCTACCGCCAATACTCGTCAGAGTGACGATTTCCGGGGGCCGTTTGTGCGTGCGGACCGGCGAGGTGGCAGCATGGGAGGCGTGGGCGGACCGCCGTTCCGCGGCGGAGAAGCGAGGTGTGGAGCAGGCGTGAGTGTGGCACCTGTCGAGATCGAACGTCCGGAGACGGGCGAGTCCCCCTTCGCCGTGGCCGAACCCGACGTCCCATGGGTGACCCTCGTCCACAACGACCCCGTGAATCTGATGAGCTATGTCACCTACGTCTTCCAGGCGTACTTCGGCTACTCCAAGGACAAGGCCCGCAAGCTGATGCTCGACGTCCACCACAAGGGCCGCGCCACCGTCTCCAGCGGCACGCGCGAGGAGATGGAGCGCGACGTGCAGGCGATGCACGGGTACGGGCTCTGGGCGACCCTCTCGCAGGACCGCTGATGGCCGGGCACTTCGAGCCGCTGCCCGGCGGCGGCGCCGCCATCGCCCTGGACGAGCTGGAGATCTCCATCCTGCGCAGCCTCGCCGTGCAGCTCCTGGAGCTGATCGGCCCGGAGGACGGGCCCGCGGGGGCGCAGGACGACGACCCGCTGGCGCGGCTGTTCGCCGAGGGCCCCAGCGAGCCGCCCGCCGACCCGGCCCTGGCCCGGCTCTTCCCGGACGCCTACGGCGCGCCCGGCGAGGAGCGGGACGAGCGGGCCCGGGAGTACGCGGCCGAGTTCCGCCGCTTCACCGAGAACGACCTGCGCGCCCGCAAGCGCGAGGACGGGATGGCCGTCGTCCGCTCGCTGGACGCGCTGACCCCCGCCGGGGACCGCGGCGCGGTGCTCCGGCTCGCCCCCGAGGGCGCCCGGCAGTGGCTGGGCACGCTCAACGACCTGCGGCTGACGATCGGCGCCCGTCTGGAGATCACGGACGAGGACGAGGGCGAGGCCCTCTTCCGGCTGCCGGACGACGATCCGCGCAAGCCGATGGTCATGGCCTACCTCTGGCTCGGCGGCCTCCAGGAGACGCTGATCGAGACCCTCGGGCCGCGTTGAGGGCCGTGCTGAAGGCCGCGTCGAAGACCGCGTCGAGGGTCGCGTTGATCCGGATTCCTTGATTCCGGTGGTGTCCGTTCTGCGGATGCCACCGTCCGGATAACGATCGCATTACCGAGTGGCGGCTCTCGCCCTTGGTTATTAGGTTTGTCCCGCTTTGCCTGCGCTTTGTGTGTGGCCTGGGGCACATTCGAACTGGCGATCTACGTGTTACTCGTGATAAATCTTCACGACCTGCATCCACCGACGCCACCCATGTCGAGGAGCGGGAGCGCTATGGCCGACCGACCGTCGGCACGTGCAGGACTCCATCCGGGGGGATCGGAACCCGGTCCGGAACAATCCGGATCGGTATGGAGAAAGGCGTTCCACCATGACCTCTGAGCAGGTCGCGGACCGCGTCGCCGGCGAAGCCGGGGAGCGGGCCAACAACGGAAGCGATCAGGACGCTTCCGAGGGTTACCAGCGGGGGCTGGGCAACCGTCAGATCCAGATGATCGCCATTGGCGGCGCCATCGGCACCGGGCTTTTCCTCGGCGCCGGCACGGCCATATCCAAGGCGGGACCGAGCCTCATCCTGGCCTATGCGATGGCGGGCCTGGTCATCTTCTTCATCATGCGGGCGCTCGGCGAGCTCCTCATGTACCGCCCGGTTTCGGGCTCCTTCTCTGATTACGCACGTGAATTCCTCGGCCCGTTCTGGGGCTATGTGACCGGCTGGACGTACTGGCTCTTCTGGGTCGTCACCGGAATCACCGAGGTCACCGCGGCGGCCAAGTACGTGCAGTACTGGGACAAGTCCATTCCGCAATGGCTCTCGGCACTGGCCTTCACCGCCGTCCTCTACCTCGCGAACCTGATCTCCGTGAAGCTCTTCGGCGAGCTGGAGTTCTGGTTCTCCATGGTCAAGGTCACCGCCATCATCGGCATGATCCTGATCGGCATCGGCGTGATCACCCTCGGCTTCTCCGACGCCGGTGACACCGCCTCCTTCTCGCTGCTCTGGTCCGACGGCGGTTTCTTCCCCGAGGGCATCGGCGGCACGCTGATGACGCTCCAGATCGTCATGTTCGCCTTCCTCGCCGTCGAACTCGTCGGCGTCACCGCGGGCGAGGCGACCGACCCCAAGAAGACCCTGCCCAAGGCCATCAACACCGTGCCGTGGCGCATCGCCGTCTTCTACCTGGGCGCGCTCATCATCATCCTGTCCGTCGTCAGCTGGACCGTCTTCGAGCCGGGCGTGAGCCCGTTCGTCGAGGCGTTCGCCAAGATCGGCCTGCCGGCCGGTGCCGGCATCGTCAACTTCGTGGTCCTCACCGCGGCGCTGTCCTCCTGCAACTCCGGCATGTACTCCACCGGCCGCATGCTGCGCGACCTCGCGCTCAACGGCCAGGGCCCGAAGTTCTTCGGCGTCCTGTCCGCCCGCGGTCTGCCGCTGCGCGGCACCACGGTCTCGGCCGCGTTCATGCTCGTCGGTGTCTGGATCAACTACCAGTGGCCGGGCAAGGCGTTCGAGTACGTCGTCTCCTTCGCCACCATCTCCGGCATGTGGGCCTGGATCATGATCCTCCTCGCCCAGCTCCGCTACCGCCGCAAGTCGGACCGGGGCGAGCTGCCGAAGTCCGAGTTCCGCGCCCCCGGCGCTCCCTGGACCAGCCTGTTCGCCCTCGCCTTCATCGGCATGGTGATCGTGCTGATGGGCATCGACAAGGACTCGCGGGTCTCGCTGTACTGCGCGCCGATCTGGGCCGCCGTCATGGTCGTCTCGTACTTCGTGCTCAAGGCCCGCAACCCGCAGGCCTTCGCGCGCAAGGACTACTCGGCCTCGCCGGCCGAGAAGGTCGAACAGGCCGCCTGACCCCGGCAGTCGCCGGACCTCCAGGGCCCGCCCGCACCTCCCCCTCGGTGCGCGGCGGGCCCGTCCCGTTTCCGGGCCGCCCGCCAACCGGCCCGCACCGGGCCCGAATTAAGCTGGCCGCATGCTGACGCTCACCCAGGACCTCCACGACCGGATCGTCGCGCACGCCCGCGCCGACCACCCCGACGAGGCGTGCGGGGTGGTCGCCGGCCCCGAGGGCAGCGACCGGCCGGAGCGCTTCGTCCCGATGCTCAACGCGGCGCGGTCGCCCACGTTCTACGAGTTCGACTCCACCGACCTGCTCAAGCTCTACCGCGAGATGGACGACCGCGACGAGG
Source organism: Streptomyces sp. AV19 (assembly GCF_015999245.1). Classification (GTDB taxonomy): domain Bacteria; phylum Actinomycetota; class Actinomycetes; order Streptomycetales; family Streptomycetaceae; genus Streptomyces. Next base: position 60,175 of record NZ_JAEAMR010000007.1, read on the forward strand.
AGCCGGTCGTCATCTACCACTCGCACACCGCCACCGAGGCGTACCCCTCGCGCACCGACGTCTCCTACGCCAACGAGCCCGGCGCCCACTACGTCCTGGTCTCGACCGCGGACGCGGACGGCACCGGGCCGTTCCAGTTCCGGTCCTTCCGGATCGTGGACGGCGAGATCACCGAGGAGGACGTCCGGATCGTCGAGGCGTACTGAACCGTACCGGCCCCCGGGACGGCCCGTTCCGCATACCGGGACGAACTTACGGGCGCTGCACAGGGAATCGATAGCATGCGCCCACGGTTGTCCCGCAGAAACCGGCTCTTGACCTCCGCACTCCGACGAGGAGCACCACCCATGGCCATCGAGGTCCGCATCCCGACCATCCTCCGCACCCACACCGGCGACCAGAAGGTCGTCGAGGGCAGCGGCGCCACGCTCGACGAGCTCTTCAAGGACCTGGACTCCCGGCACGCGGGCATCCGCGAGCGGATCGTGGACGAGGACGGCGAGCTGCGCCGCTTCGTCAACGTCTACCTCAACGACGAGGACGTCCGCTTCCTCGGCGGCATCGGCACCGAGCTGGCGGACGGCGACAGCGTGACGATCCTCCCGGCCGTCGCCGGAGGTGCTGCCGGGGCGGAGCCCCGTCCGCTCGGGGTGGCGGTGGGCGGCGGGCGGGACTGATATGCGCTACGACAGCCCCCTGGCCGCGGTCGGCAACACCCCGCTGGTACGTCTGCCCAGGCTGTCCCCCTCCCCGGAGGTCCGGATCTGGGCGAAGCTCGAGGACCGCAACCCGACCGGGTCCGTCAAGGACCGTCCCGCCCTGCACATGATCGAACAGGCCGAGCGGGCCGGCCGGCTGACCCCCGGCTGCACCATCCTCGAACCCACCTCGGGCAACACCGGCATCTCCCTGGCCATGGCCGCCCGCCTCAAGGGCTACCGCATCGTCTGCGTCATGCCCGAGAACACCAGCGAGGAGCGGCGGCAACTGCTCGCCATGTGGGGCGCGGAGATCATCTCCTCGCCCGCCGCGGGGGGTTCCAACACGGCCGTGCGCGTGGCCAAGGAGCTGGCCGCGGAACATCCCGACTGGGTGATGCTCTACCAGTACGGCAACCCCGACAACGCCGGCGCCCACTACGCCACCACCGGCCCCGAGATCCTCGCCGACCTCCCGGAGATCACCCACTTCGTCGCCGGGCTCGGCACCACCGGGACCCTGATGGGCGTCGGCCGCTACCTGCGCGAGCACGTCCCGGACGTACGGATCGTCGCCGCCGAACCGCGCTACGACGACCTCGTCTACGGCCTGCGCAACCTCGACGAGGGCTTCGTGCCCGAGCTCTACGACGAGAAGGTCCTCACCACCCGCTACTCCGTCGGCTCCGAGGACGCCGTCCGCCGCACCCGTGAACTCCTCGCCGAGGAGGGCATCTTCGCGGGCGTCTCCACCGGTGCCGTCCTGCACGCGGCCCTCGGCGTCGCGCGCAAGGCGGTACGGGCGAAGGAGCGTGCCGACATCGTCTTCGTCGTCGCCGACGGGGGCTGGAAGTACCTGTCCACCGGCGTGTACACCGCGCCGACCACCGAGGCGGCCGTGGCGGCCCTGCACGGGCAGCTCTGGGCCTGAGACCGGGCCCGGGGCCCGCCCCTACCGATGTTGGCGCCCGGCTGACATCATCCCGTGGGAGACGCGCACATGAACTGTCCCGCATGTGGATCTTCGGACATGAGGCAACTCAACAATGGAAACTGGCAGTGCGGAAACTGCGGCGCAGTCACGGCTGGATCGGGCGGCATGGGATGCGCTCGCCCCTGAGACGCGTGAACGGCTGGCGGCCTTCATGTCGCCCGAGGAGTTCACGGTGACGGCCGGCAGCGAGGAGTCCGCGGAGCGCTTCCGGCGCTTCATGGACACCCTCGACCGCGCCGAGAAGCACCGGCCGCTCTAGCGGCGCGGGCGCACTCCGCGCGCAGGGCCCCGCCCGCCCCTTCCGGGGCGCGGGCGGGGCCCTGCGCGCTCCCGGTCCGCTGTCCTGGTGATTCCAGCCACACACCCACCCCACCGAGGAGCGGGCGCTCCGTTCCCGCCTTACCCTCGGACGCACCGCGTGGCCCCGCGCCGGTCCCGCACCGGTTACGCGTCGGCCCCGCATCGGCCCCCAGCCCCCCCGTCACCGGCCCACGGAGGTTCAGGCCCGTATGAAGCTCACCGTCGTCGGATGCGCGGGGTCGTTCCCGTCCACGGAATCGGCCTGTTCGAGCTACCTCGTGGAGGCCGACGGCTACCGGCTGCTGCTCGACATGGGCAACGGAGCCCTCGGCGAGCTGCAGCGCCACATCGGGCTCTACGACCTCGACGCCGTCCTGCTGTCCCATCTGCACCCCGACCACTTCATCGACATGTGCGGCTACTTCGTCGCCCGTTACTACCGGCACGAGGGGGGCCGCGCGGACGCCATCCCCGTGCACGGGCCCGCGGGCACGGAGGAGCGGCTGCTCACCGCGTACGGGGACGTGCCGCACGAGGCGTGCATGAGCGAGGTCTTCGACTTCCGCACGCTGGAACCGGGTTCGTTCTCGCTCGGCCCGTTCACGGTCTTCACCGACCGCGTCAACCATCCCGTCGAGGCGTTCGCCTTCCGGGTGGAGCACGGGGGGTCGGCGGTCGTCTACTCCGGCGACACGGGCCCCTGCGAGGCGATCAACGCCCTTTCCAAGGACGCGGACCTGCTGCTGTGCGAGGCGTCGTTCACGCACGGCAAGGAGGACATTCCCGACCTGCACCTGAACGGCCTGGAGGCGGGCCGGATCGCGGCGGACGCGCGGGTCGGGCGGCTGGTGCTGACCCACATCCCGCCGTGGACGGATCCGTTGACGAATCTGCGGGACGCGCGGTCGGTGTACGAGGGGCCGGCGGAGCTGGCGCGGGCGGGGGCTGTGTACGAGGTGTGAGGGGCGGGTGCCCCGGTGTCGAGTTCGCCCCCGGCCCGCCCTTTCACCGTTTCCGCAGGGGCTGCGCCCCTTCGTAACCCCCGTGTGGCGCGGGGCGCGCCGGGCCTGCGCTCCGCGCGGTGGGTGTGGGGGCTTCGCCCCCTGGGCCCCTCGGCCCGGCACCGCGCTTCGCGCGGTGGGCGGGGCTCCGCCCCTGCGCCCCGCCGGGGCTCCGCCCCTGGCCCCCGCAACCGCGCTCCGCGCGGTTGTCCTCAAGCGGCGCAGCCGCGTTGCCCCGCGCGGAGCGCGCGAGAAACGGTGAAAGGGCGGGGCGGGGAAAGAACCCCTACCCGAACAGCGCCGGGATCGTCGCCTCGTACACGCCCCGCACCTCCGCCAGCGGCAGGCTGAACTGCCCCTGCACCTCGACGGATTCGCCGTCCACCACACCGATCCGCGTCGCCGGCAGCCCCCGCGCCCCGCACATGTCCGTGAAGCGGAGCTCCTCGCTCCGCGGCACCGAGACGATCGCCCGGCCCGCCGACTCGGAGAAGAGGAAGACGAACGGGTCCAGGCCGTCGGGGACGACGACCCGCGCGCCCCGGCCGCCCCGCAGGCAGGACTCCACCAGCGCCTGGACCAGACCGCCGTCCGACAGGTCGTGCGCGGCGTCGATCATGCCGTCGCGCGAGCCCGAGATGAGGATCTCGCCCAGCAGCTTCTCGCGGTCGAGATCCACGGCCGGCGGCAGGCCGCCGAGGTGGTCGTGGATCACCTGGGACCAGGCCGAGCCGCCGAGCTCCTCGCGGGTGTCGCCCAGCAGGTAGAGCAGCTGGCCCTCCTGCGCGAACGCCATCGGCGTACGGCGGTTGACGTCGTCGATGACGCCCAGCACGGCGACCACCGGCGTCGGGTGGATGGCGGTGTCACCGGTCTGGTTGTAGAGCGAGACGTTGCCGCCGGTGACCGGGGTGCCCAGCGCCAGGCAGCCGTCGGCCAGACCCCGCGTGGCCTCGGCGAACTGCCACATGACCGCCGGGTCCTCGGGCGAGCCGAAGTTGAGGCAGTTGGAGATCGCCAGCGGGCGGGCGCCGGTGGCGGCCACGTTGCGGTACGACTCGGCGAGCGCCAGCTGCGCGCCCGCGTACGGGTCGAGCTTGGCGTAGCGGCCGTTGCCGTCCGTGGCGACGGCGACGCCGAGGTTCGTCTCCTCGTCGATGCGCACCATGCCGGAGTCCTCCGGCTGCGCCAGCACCGTGTTGCCCTGCACGAAGCGGTCGTACTGGCTGGTGATCCAGGACTTGGACGCCTGGTTCGGGGACGAGACCAGCTTGAGGACCTGCTCGCGCAGTTCCTCCCCGGTCGCCGGGCGCGGCAGCTTCGCCGCGTCGTCGGCCTGGAGGGCGTCCTGCCACTCGGGGCGGGCGTACGGACGCTCGTACACCGGGCCCTCGTGGGCGACGGTGCGCGGCGGGACGTCCACGATCTGCTCGCCGTGCCAGAAGATCTCCAGCCGCTCGCCGTCGGTGACTTCACCGATGACGGTGGCGATGACGTCCCACTTCTCGCAGATCTCCAGGAAGCGGTCGACCTTCTCCGGCTCGACGATCGCGCACATGCGTTCCTGCGACTCGCTCATGAGGATCTCCTCGGGCGAGAGGGTCGCGTCGCGCAGCGGGACGGTGTCGAGCTCGACGCGCATGCCGCCGGAGCCGGCGGAGGCGAGCTCGCTGGTGGCGCAGGACAGGCCCGCGCCGCCGAGGTCCTGGATGCCGGTGACCAGGTCCTCGCGGAAGATCTCCAGGGTGCACTCGATGAGGAGCTTCTCCTGGAAGGGGTCGCCGACCTGGACGGCGGGACGCTTGGCGGGCCCGGTCGAGTCGAAGGTCTCCGACGCCAGGACGGAGACGCCGCCGATGCCGTCGCCGCCGGTGCGGGCGCCGTAGAGGATGACCCTGTTGCCGGAGCCGGACGCCTTGGCGAGGTGGATGTCCTCGTGCTTCATCACGCCCACGCAGAGCGCGTTGACCAGCGGGTTGCCCTGGTAGCAGGGGTCGAAGACGACCTCGCCGCCGATGTTGGGCAGCCCCAGGCAGTTGCCGTAGCCGCCGATGCCCGAGACGACGCCGGGGAGCACCCGCTTGGTGTCGGGGTGGTCGGCGGCGCCGAACCGCAGCGGGTCCATCACGGCGACCGGGCGGGCGCCCATGGCGAGGATGTCGCGGACGATGCCGCCGACGCCGGTGGCGGCGCCCTGGTAGGGCTCGATGTACGAGGGGTGGTTGTGCGACTCCACCTTGAAGGTGACCGCGTAGCCCTGGCCCGCGTCCACGACGCCGGCGTTCTCGCCGATGCCGACGAGCAGCGCATCGTTGGCCGGGGCCTTCTCGCCGAACTGGCGGAGGTGGACCTTGCTGCTCTTGTAGGAGCAGTGCTCGGACCACATCACCGAGTACATGGCGAGCTCGGCGCCGGTGGGGCGGCGGCCGAGGATGGCGCGGATGCGCTCGTACTCGTCCTGCTTCAGGCCGAGTTCGGCCCACGGCTGCGGGGCGTCGGGCGTCTCGGCGGCGTGCTTGACGGTGTCGAGGGTCATGATGCCTTGACCAGCTTCTTGAGGAGCGAGGTGAAGAACCCGAGGCCGTCCGTGCGGCCCGTGCCGACCAACGGCTCGACCGCGTGCTCGGGGTGTGGCATCAGTCCGACGACGTTGCCGGCGGCGTTGGTGATGCCGGCGATGTCGCGGAGCGAGCCGTTGGGGTTGCCGTCGAGGTAGCGGAAGGCGACGCGGCCCTCGGCCTCCAGCTCGTCCAGCGTGCGCTCGTCGGCCACGTAGCGGCCGTCGATGTTCTTCAGCGGGACGGAGATCTCCTGGCCCGCCGCGTAGTCGGCCGTCCAGGCGGTCTCCGCGTTCTCGACGCGGAGCCTCTGGTCGCGGCAGATGAAGTGCAGGTGGTTGTTGCGGAGCATCGCGCCGGGCAGCAGGTGGGTCTCGGTGAGCACCTGGAAGCCGTTGCAGATGCCGAGGACGGGCATCCCGGCCCTCGCCTGCTCGACGACGGTCTCCATCACCGGCGAGAAGCGGGAGATGGCGCCCGCCCGCAGGTAGTCGCCGTAGGAGAAGCCGCCGGGCAGGACCACGGCGTCGACCTGCTTGAGGTCCTTGTCGCGGTGCCAGAGCGGCACCGCCTCCAGGCCGGCGATCCGGACGGCGCGCTGGGTGTCGCGGTCGTCGAGCGTGCCGGGGAAGGTGACGACTCCGACCCGAATATTGCTGCGGCCCGAAGGGCCTCCATGACGGGTGGCGGTGGGAGACGGGCGGGAGGTCACGAGCCGGCCCCGGTCCTGGTCTCGTCCTCGACCCGCACGGTGAAGTCCTCGATCACGGTGTTGGCGAGAAACGTTTCCGCCATCTCGTGGACCCGGGCGAGGGCGGCCTCGTCGACCGGTCCCTCCACCTCGAGTTCAAAGCGCTTGCCCTGACGGACGTCGGCGATCCCCTCGAAGCCCAGGCGTGGCAGCGCGCGCTGCACCGCCTGCCCCTGCGGGTCGAGGATCTCCGGCTTGAGCATGACGTCGACTACGACGCGTGCCACTGGCACTCCCGGTGTGTGGTGCGTGAGCTGAAGCGGTGCCGCCAGCGTACCGCCCCAAAAAATCTACGCGGGTAGATATCCGGAGCCCCCCGCCCCCTTTACCGACGGTCACCGGGGGGCCACCCCGAGAAAAAATCCCGGAAAAATACCGGAAGGACACACGGTTCCCATTGCAAACCGGCACGCCGACGGAATTAACTGGGCTTCACCGAGCAATGCCCTTTGTCGCAGACCCGAAAAAGCATTGCCGGAGAACCACCAAAACCCATGCATCATCGCAGGTCAGCGCGGTGATACAGGCTGAAAGGACCATTCCGTGGCGCAGCGTGTGGTAGTGACGCTCTTCGATGACATCGACGGAGGAGAGGCCGCGGAGACCGTCACCTTCGGCATCGACGGCAAGTCGTACGAGATCGACCTCAACACTGCCAATGCGAAGAAACTCCGACTCGCACTGGAGCCTTACCTGGACGCGGGCCGCAAGCGCGCCCGTTCCGGCAAGGCGTACCGCCGCACCTCCGTCGCCCCCGACCCGGCGGCGGTGCGCGCGTGGGCCCGGTCGAACGGCATGGAGGTGCCGCCCCGGGGCCGGATCCCCAAGAGGGTGTACGAGGCGTTCAACGCGGCGAACTGAGGACGAATCCGGGCGAGACGGACGGCTTCCGGGGGCGGGCCCCCACACCCCCAGGAGCCGTCCACAGAACCGGATTTGCATCGCACCCCACATGATCCGCTAGAGTCTGGAGCACGCCGAGGGGCGAGGCCGACAGGCCGAACTCCCCGGAACGCGCGGGTGTAGCTCAGTAGTAGAGCGCCCCCTTTCCAAGGGGGAGGCGCAGTGT
>NZ_JAEAMR010000007.1:67645-108705 GCF_015999245.1 Streptomyces sp. AV19
GGTGTAGCTCAGTAGTAGAGCGCCCCCTTTCCAAGGGGGAGGCGCAGTGTGCGATCCCTGTCACCCGCTCTCATCGCTTACCGACCACGTCAGTGGATCAGGTAGAGTGGTGCACGCACCGCACGGAAGCGCGGAGCATATGCGGACGTAGCTCAGTTGGTAGAGCGCAACCTTGCCAAGGTTGAGGTCGCGAGTTCGAGCCTCGTCGTCCGCTCAGGGAATCGAAGGCCCCGGTCATCAGACCGGGGCCTTCGACGTTTTCCCCGTGGGGTCGTGGGGTCGTGGGGTCGTGGGGTCGCGGAGTCGCGGAGTCGCGGGCTGGTGGGCTGGTGGGGTCGGGTCACGCATGACGTTTGTCAGCGGAAGTCATGACGGGCCGCACTGCACTCCGCGTCCGGTCGCCGGGACGCTGGAGTCATGGACATCGGGGAGCGTGTGATCGAGGTCTCACAGCTGCGGCGGAGGTACGGCCCGGCCGGCGCGGGCGGCTTCGACGCGGTGCGGGACGTCAGCTTCGACGTACGGCGGGGGGAGTTGTTCGCCCTGCTGGGGACGAACGGTGCGGGCAAGACCTCCACCGTCGAGCTGTTGGAGGGCCTGGCCCCTCCGACGGGCGGCCGGGTCAGGGTCTTCGGCCACGACCCGTACGGCGAACGGGCCGTCGTGCGGCCCCGGATCGGGGTGATGCTCCAGGAGGGCGGCTTCCCGTCCGAGCTGACGGCGGGCGAGACGGCAACGATGTGGGCCGGATGCACCACCGGGGCGCGTCCCGTCGGGGAGGCGCTGGAGCTGGTGGGGCTGGACGGGCGGCGGGACGTCCGCGTCAAGCAGCTCTCCGGCGGCGAGCGGCGCCGGCTCGACCTGGCGCTGGCCCTGCTGGGCCGGCCCGAGGTGCTGTTCCTGGACGAGCCGACCACCGGCCTCGACCCGCAAGCCCGCCGTCTGACGTGGGAGTTGGTGCGGGAGCTGCGCGACGGGGGCACGACCGTGGTGCTCACCACGCACTATCTGGAGGAGGCCGAGGTGCTCGCCGACCGGCTGGTGGTCATGAGCGAGGGCCGGATCGCCGCCGAGGGCACGCCCGAAGAGGTCGTCGCGGCGCAGCCGTCCCGGATCCGCTTCGCCATGCCGCCGGGCTGGTTCGTCGGGGATCTGCCGCCGCTGGCCGAGCTGGGCGTCCTGCGTCACTCCGAACTCCCGAGCCCTGACGGGCAGGTGGAGCTCAGGACGCGGGAGCTGCAGCGCACGCTGACGGGGGTGCTGCTGTGGGCCCGGGACGCGGGCGTGGAGTTGGAGGGGCTGGACGCGCGGACCGCCTCGCTGGAAGAGGCGTTCCTGGCGATAGCGAGCGGGATGGCAGGCGGGACGGCGAGCGGGGAGGCGGGCGCATGACCGGCTTCCGGCGGATGCTGGCCCTCGGCCGCGCCGAGCTGACCTTGCTCGGGCGCAACCGCATGGCGCTGTACATGGCGCTGCTGATGCCCGCGTTGATGGCCTGGGCCATGCGCCGCAGCCTCGGCGGCATCGACGGCCTCGACCTCGCCGAGGCGGGTACGACGGTCAACGAGACGGCCATGACGGCGGGTTTCGGCTTCGTCCTGCTCTTCGTCGTCCACCAGAACCTCGTCAGTGCCTACGTCGCGCGGCGCGAGGAGCTGGTCCTCAAGCGGCTGCGCAGCGGGGAGGCGCGGGATCCGGAGATACTCGCGGGGACGGCGCTGCCCGCCGGGCTGATAGCCGTGGCGCAGTGCGCGCTGCTGGTCGTCGGGGGCGTGGCCTGGCTGGGCATACGGTCCGTGGCCCGGCCCGACCTGCTGGTGGCCGGGCTCGTCCTCGGCATCGTGCTCTGCGCCACGCTGGCCGCCGCGACGTCCGCGTGGGCGCGGACCGTGGAGAGCGCCCAGTTGGTGACGTTGCCGCTGTTCCTCGTCTCGCTGATGGGCTCGGGGATGGTCGTTCCGCCGGAGCTCCTGCCCGGCACGGTGGCCTCGGTGTGCGAACTGCTGCCGCTCAGCCCGGCCGTGGCTCTGCTGCGCGGCGGCTGGTTCGGCGGGATGGGCTCCTACGAGGTGTTGGGGCACATGGCGACGGCCTTGGCCTGGGTAGGGGTGGCCATGTTTGCTGTGCAACGGTGGTTCCGCTGGGAGCCGCGACGCTGAGACGGGGGAGGACATGGGGGTACCGACACGGCTGACGGGCTGGCGGGGGCGGAGCAGGATCGCCCAGGTGGACAGCTATATGCGGTGGACGCTGTATTTGCTGCCGTTCATCTTTCCGCTCACCTCCGCTCCGGCCCTGCTGAGCGAGCCCGGTGGCGGCCGGGGGCTGTCCTGGCTCCTGGTAGGGCTCACCCTCACGCAGTGCGTACTGGGGGTGGGCCTGCTCCGGCGGTCCCTGGAGCACTACCGGCTCGAACGGCCGGCGCCCTGGGGGCGGGTCATCTGCTCAGGGCTGCTGCAGCTGGCCGCCATCGTGGTGGTGGTCCTCCTGGTGCGCACCACCGGGCCGATGCACCTCACCGGGCGGGGCACGACGCTCCTGTCCGGTGGGCTGACGTTCTTCGGGGCGCTGAGTCTGCTGGCCGCGCGGGTGCGGACCTATCTGCTGTGGTGCCTGGTGGGCGGCCCCGTGGCGGGCGTGGCCGTCCTGCCGTTCGGGGGCCGGCCGGCCGGTGCGGTGGTCGTCGTCCTCATGGTCTGGTTCCTCGCGGTGTGGAGCCTGTCCACCGTGCGCACCACCGGGTGGGTGCTCGCGGTGATGTGGGAGGCGGAGTCGGCCCGGGCCATGCAGGCGCGGCTGGCCGTCGCGGAGGAGCGGCTGCGCTTCGCCCGGGATGTGCACGACGTGCTCGGCCGCAACCTCACGGTGATAGCCCTCAAGAGCGAGCTCGCCGGGCAGCTGGCCCGGCGGGGGTCGCCCGACGCGGTGGAGCAGATGGCCGAGGTGCAGCGCATCGCACGGGATTCGCAGCGGGACATGCGCGAGGTGGTGCGCGGCTACCGCGAGGCCGACCTCCCGACGGAACTCGCGGGGGCACGCGCCGTGCTGGGCGCCGCGGGCATCGTCTGCCGCGTCGACGACACCGTGCGCGAGGAGCTGCCGCCCGCGGTGCAGTCGGTGCTGGCGTGGGCGGTCCGGGAGGGGACGACGAACGTGCTGCGGCACGCGGAGGCCGGGCGGTGCGCGGTCCGGCTGCGCGCGGCGGACGGCCGGGTGGAGCTGATCATGGAGAACGACGGGGTGGGCGCCGCGGCTTCGAAACCCGGCAGCGGCGGCTCCGGCCTCGCGGGGCTGCGCGAGCGGGCCACCGCGCTCGGCGGGACGCTGATCGCCGAGCGGCGGGCGAAGGGCACGTTCCGGGTGACGGTGAAGCTGCCGCTCGTGCCGGAATGCACGGGGCCGGAATGTACGGGCGGTACGGAGCCGCGTGCCGCCGAGCCCCCGGCCGTCGCCCTCGCCGCACCCCATGGAGGTACCTCGTGATCACGCTGATGCTCGCCGACGACGAGCACCTCATCCGTGGGGCGCTCGCCGCGCTCCTCGGGCTGGAGGACGACCTCAAGGTCGTCGCCGAGGCCGCCTCGGGGCCGGAGGCGATCGCCATGGCGCGGGCGCACCGGCCCGACGTCGCGGTGCTGGATCTCCAGATGCCGGGCGCAGACGGTGTGACAGTGGCCACAACGCTGCGTGCCGAACTCCCCGGCTGCCGCACCATGATCGTGACCGGGCACGGCCGGCCCGGACACCTCAAGCGCGCCCTGGAGGCGGGGGTGCGGGGGTTCGTCCCGAAGACCGTGTCGGCCCAGCGGCTCGCCGAGATCATCCGGACCGTGCACGACGGAAGCCGTTATGTGGACCCGGAGTTGGCCGCCGACGCGATCAGCGCGGGGGACTCTCCGCTGACCGCCCGCGAAGCCGAGCTGCTGGAACTGGCGGAGGACGGGGCGCCCGTCGCGGAGATCGCGGAGCGGGCCGGGCTGACGGCTGGGACAGTCCGCAACTACCTCTCGTCCGCCGCCGCGAAGCTGGGTGCGGAGAACCGCCATGCGGCGGCGCGCATCGCACGCGCTCAGGGTTGGCTATAGTGGAACCCGCACCGCACGAGAGCGCGGAGCGAAATGCGGACGTAGCTCAGTTGGTAGAGCGCAACCTTGCCAAGGTTGAGGTCGCGAGTTCGAGCCTCGTCGTCCGCTCTGTAGAGCGAAGGCCCCGGTCGTCAGACCGGGGCCTTCGGCGTTTCCGCGCCCTGTTTCCGCCCCTGCCCCTATGCCCTGCCGAAGTGCTGTGGGCCGTCGAAGCGGAGGCGGAAGAGCGCGCCGCCGTCCAGCGGGCGTTCCGCGGTGAGCTCCGCGCCGTGGGCGCGGGCGATCTGCCGGGCCATGGCGAGGCCGAGCCCCGAGCCGGGCAGGGCGCGGGCCTGCCGGGAGCGGTAGAAGCGGTCGAAGACGTACGGCAGGTCCTCCGCGGAGATCCCCGGGCCGTGGTCGCGGACGGTGAGGTCGATGTGACCCGTGGTGCCGGTGAGTCGCACTTCCACGGCGCCGCCGGGCGGGCTGAACTTGGCCGCGTTGTCGAGCAGGTTGGCCAGCAGCCGGGCGAGCCGGGCCGGGACGCCGTCCACCGTGACCTCGTCCGCGTCCACGGTGAACGGGTTGTCCGACCAGTGACCGCGCGCGTCGGCCGCGCAGCGTTCGGTGAGCAGGTCCAGCCGCACGGGCTCGACGAGTTGCTGCGGCTCCTCGTCGCGGGCCAGCTCGATCAGGTCGTTGACCAGGCCCGTGACCTCGCGCAGCTGACGGCCCAGCGCACTCGCGGCGCGGTCCCGCTGGGCGGGGGTGAGGCGTTCCGCCCGGGCCAGGAGCTCGGCGTTGGTGCGCAGCGCGGTGAGCGGGGTGCGCAGTTCGTGGGAGGCGTCCGCGACGAGGCGCCGTTGGGCGGCGACGGCGTCCTCCAGCTCGCCCAGCATGGTGTTGAAGCTGTCCGTGAGACGGGTGATCTCGTCCCCGCGCGCGGCCTCGTGGGGCGGCAGTTCGATGCGGTGGGCCGGGTCGCGGGTGGCGGCGATGCGCTCGGCGGTGGCGGTGAGCCGGGTCACGGGGCGCAGCGCCGTGCGGGAGGAGAAGTAGCCGAGGCCGGCCGCCAGCAGCACGCCGACGCCACCGACCGCGCCGAGGAGCAGGCCGGCCTGTTCGACGCCCTTTTCCACGGTGTCGGAGCGCACGGCGACCTGGAGGGCCCGGCCGCCGCCGAGCGGGGTGGTGTACATCCGCAGCGAGCGGCCGCCGCGGACGATGTCGCTGTAGTGCGGGCCGAGGGTGCCGGCCGCGACGCGGCGCGTGGCGCCGGTGACGGGCAGGACCAGCCCGCCCTGTCCGGGAGCCGCCGGGTCGGCCGGGACGACCTGGGCACAGGCGGGGGCGGCGAGCCAGGCACATTCCGCGTACAGCACGCCGGTGCCGTTCTGGCGGCCCTGTTGGGCGATCGCGCCGGACTGCTGCTTGAGCTGGAGGTCGAGCTGGTTCCTGATCTCGTAGCGGATGACGACGTACGCGGCGGCGAGCGCGCCGAGGGCGACGACGGCCACGGCGGCGGACGTGACGAGGGCGAGGCGGGTGCGCAGGCGGGTCTTCACCCGGGATTTCACGTGGGTCTTCACGTGGGTCTTCACGTGGGTCTTCACGTGGGATTTCACGTGAGTTTTCCTTGCTCCGCCAGGCGGTAGCCGATCCCGTGCACGGTGTGCAGGAGTCGGGGGGCGCCGTCCTGTTCCAGCTTGCGGCGGAGGTAACCGATGTAGACGGAGAGGGAGTTGGACTCCGGTCCGAAGTCGGCTCCCCAGACGTGCTGCTGAATCGTTTCGCGGGGCAGGACCTGGCCGGGGTTCCGCAGGAACAGTTCCAGGAGCGTGAACTCGGTGCGGGTGAAGTCCAGGTGGACGCCGGCACGGGTGCCGGTGCGGGTGACCGGGTCCACGGTGAGGTCGGCGTACGTCAACTGCCGGTCGCCCGCCTGCTGTTCGGCGGGGGCGGCGCGGCGGAGGAGGGCGCGGAGGCGGGCGAGGAGCTCGTCGAGGGCGAAGGGTTTGACGAGGTAGTCGTCGGCTCCGGCGTCCAGGCCGGCGACGCGGTCGGAGACGGCGTCCCGGGCGGTGAGGACGAGCACGGGGGTGCGGTCGCCGAGGTCGCGCAGGCGGCGGCAGACGGAGAGGCCGTCGAGGACGGGCATGGCGAGGTCGAGGACGAGCGCGGCGGGAGGCTCGGCCGCGTGGGCTTCCAGGGCCTGGAGGCCGTCGTTCGCGGTGCGGACGTCGTAGCCCTCGACGGTGAGGGCGTCGGCGACGGCGGCGCGGACGTCGGGGTCGTCGTCCACGACGAGGACGGGGGTGGGGATGGGGATGGGGGCCGGCATGGGTCCCCACTGTAGGTGGATCTTGCCCCGGCCCCGCCCTTTCACCGTTCGCAGGGGCTGCGCCCCTTCGCAACCCACTGCGCGCTGCCGCGCGCCCGGACGCGGGGGCCCCGCCCCCAGCGCCCCCGAAGCGCCCTCCGGGCGCTGTCCTCGAACTCCCCGGAGGAGGCAACCCCCAGACGGGCTGGTTCGCCCGCCCTTCCCGGCTACTGCCAGCGCGTCAGCGTCAGGCGTTCGTACGCCTCCACGTAGCGCGACCGCGTCTGGGCGACCACGTCCTCCGGGAGCGCCGGGGGCGGGGTGTCACCGTGGCGGTCCCAGCCGGACGCCGGGGACGACAGCCAGTCGCGCACGAACTGCTTGTCGAAGGACTGCTGCGGGCGGCCCGGGGCCCACTGGTCGGCCGGCCAGAAGCGGGACGAGTCGGGCGTGAGGACCTCGTCCGCCAGGACCAGCGCGCCGTCGGCCAGGCCGAACTCGAACTTCGTGTCCGCGAGGACGATGCCCCGGCCCCGCGCGATCTCCCGCGCCCGGTCGTAGACCGCGAGCGTCGTCTGCCGCAGCTCCGCCGCCGTCCCGGCGCCGACGCGCCGGGCGACCTCCTCGTACGCCACGTTCTCGTCGTGCTCGCCGACCTCCGCCTTCGTCGCGGGCGTGAAGATCGGGGAGGGCAGCTCGGAGCCGTCGGTGAGGCCCTCGGGGAGGGCGAGGCCGCAGACGGTGCGGGTCTGCTCGTACTCCGCCAGGCCGGAGCCGGTCAGGTAGCCGCGGGCCACGCACTCGACGGGGAGCATGTCCAGGGGGCGGCAGACCAGCGTGCGGCCCGCCCAGTCGGCGGGGGCGCCGGCCGGCAGCTCGGTGGAGAGGACGTGGTTCGGCACCAGGTCGGTGAGCCGCTCGAACCACCACAGGGACAGCTGGGTGAGGATGCGGCCCTTGTCCGGGATCTCCGTGGGCAGGACCCAGTCGTAGGCGGACATGCGGTCGCTGGCGACCATCACCAGGCGGCCGTCCCCGTCCCGGTAGAGGTCGCGGACCTTGCCCGTGTGCAGATGCACGAGGCCGGGCACCTCCACGGGTTCGGGCTTCTCGACGAATCCGGACACGCGTCCTCCTGGTGGTTTGTCCAAACGCTTCGATTCTGCCGCATGCCCGCGGCACGCCCCGCAGAGGGTCAGGCGGGTTTGCAGATGTGGTCGAGGAGGTTGGCCGTGGCCCGCTGGACGCGGGCGTCCGCGTGGCCCGGCCGGTCCAGGGCGGGGGCCCAGGCGGAGGTGCCGGCGGCGAAGACCAGGGCGCCGCTCGGGGCCCGGTACAGCGATGTCTCCTGGTGGCGGCGGACGCCCTTGGCGTCCCGGTACGGCGAGTGGGCGAGGAGGATGCGCTCGGTGTGCGCGGGGAGGGCGGTGCGCGGGTGGTAGCGGTCGGCGGCGCCCGCGACGAGGCCGGGGAGCTCCTCCCCCTCGGCGGCGCCGGTGCCCTCCCACAGCCAGTGGCCGGCGTTGCGGACGACGAGGGGGGCGGGCGCGGGGACGGGACCCGCGTACTGGATGCCCAGCAGCTGTTGCTCGGGGGCGGTGTCGCGCCAGCGCGCGGAGCGGCCGGCGCCGCGGTACTTGCGGCAGGTCAGCAGCCGGTCCGGGCCGGCCGGCGAGGGGGCCGTCGTCACCTGCCAGTGGAGGGTGTCGGCGCCGAGGAAGACCAGGGACGTGCCGGCGTCGCGGGCGGCCTCGGCGGCGCGGCGCAGGGGCGCGGTCCAGTACGGGGCGGGGCCGGGGAAGACCAGGCCGCGGTGGCGGGCCGGGTCCACGCGGCCCGCGTGCAGGTCGGTGGCGTGGGCGTAGCCGAGGTCGTAGCCGTGGCGCTCGGCCCAGCGGATGACGTCGTAGGCGTGCCCGATGTCGGGCGGCAGGCCCGTGCCCGCGTAGGGGCGGTCGGCGCAGACGGTGACCGCCGCGTCCTCCTCGCCGAGCAGCCGACCGTGCTCGTCCCAGGCGCGGTGCAGGCCGGCGCCCGTACGGCCGTCCTCGGGGTAGAGGTTGTGCGCCTGCCAGCCGAGGTCGGGCAGGACGAGCAGCAGGTCGGCGGGGGCCGCGTCGCGGACGGTGAAGGGGACGTGGGAGCGGTCGCCGTCGTCGGTGGCCAGGACGGCGACGTAGGCGCCGGGCGGCCAGTGGGCGGGGACGGGCAGGCGCCAGGAGAGCCACCAGTGGTGGCAGGAGACGGCGCGGTCCGCGACGAGCGGCGGCGGCTGGACGGTACCGGCCAGCCGCGGGCTCCCGGCCACCTTGGCGGCGCCGTGGCCCGCGTAGTGGCCGATGCGGTGGACGGTCACGGTGAAGGGGCGCGGGGGCTCGACGGTGACGCGGAAGTCCACCGTCTCGCCGGGGACGACGGAGGGCTGCGAGGTGAAGCCGCGGATGGGGCGGCGGACGTCGTCGACCGCGTACCAGGGCGCGGCATCGGAGGGCGCGGCGTCGGAAGTCGCGGCGTCGGAGGTACGCAGCCAGGGCAGCGGGGCCGTGCGGAAGGGGTCGGTCGCGGCGTGCGCGAGCGCACCGGACTCCCAGCCGTCCACTCCTGGCTCCCCTCCCCCGGCCGCCGCGCTCAGCCGAGCCGGACGGGCTTCTCCGGACGCACGCCGACCTCGCCGAGCCAGGCGCGCAGCGGCTCGCCGTCCCCGTCCTCGACGAGGCTGAGCACCGTGCGGGCCAGGTCGGCGCGGCGCGCGCCACCGACCAGCAGGGCCGGGCCGTCCAGCCAGTCGAGGCCGGGGACGGCGCCCGCGGTGTCCACGGCGGCGCAGCAGATCATGGCCGTGACGTGGTCGGTGAGCAACTCGCGGTCACTGCGCGGCGGCTGGAGGGGGAACAGCGGGACGAGCCCGTCGAACCGCGGCCCCTCGGCGCCGCGCGCGACGAGCGCGCCCCGGCCGCCGGACGCGCGGGCGTCGGCCGCGCGGTGGCCCGCCTCGCGGGCCAGCTCGGCGCTGAGCCGGGCCCCCAGCCGCTCGCCGGCGCCCGGGCCGGCCGGGCCGGTGAGGCGGTCGAGGACGCGGGCGACCGTGGGCGGGGCGGGGGTGCCGTCCGCGACGGGCACCGCGTCGGCGGGGCAGGCGGTGAGGTCGTCGAGGACGTCCTCCAAGACGCGGTGCAGCCGGGCCGCCTCCAGGCGCCACTTGCGGTCCACGACCTCCTCCGGGTACTGGCTCCAGCTGACCGGGGTCCAGCCGGGGCCGGGCCTGTCCGGGCCGCCGTGGAAGAGGCGGGCGGCCAGCAGGGACGCGGCCTCGTCTATGACGCCGGGCTCTTCCAGCAGGTCGCAGGCGGGCCGTTCGCCCAGGCGGGAGGCGAAGCCCTCCGCGAGCCGGTCGCGGCGGGAGAGCTCGGTGAGCGCGGAGACCACGCCCGCGTCGAGCCGGGACGGCCAGCGGCCCATCCGCCAGGCGGGCAGGGCGACCCGGTTGAGCAGCCGGTCCCAGCCCGCGTAGGCGAGGCCGACCTGCTCCTGGGCGACGATCCGCAGGCCGTAGTCCACGGTCTGGGCGCGCTCGGAGGCGGCCGCGGCGACGCCGCGCTCCATCTCGGCGGCGTGGTCCCGGCAGGAGCGCAGCAGCAGTCGGGCCGTCCACCCGACGAAGGCCAGCAGCGGGCGGCCGGCGGCGACCGCCACGGCCGCGTCCAGGCCGCGGACGAAGCGGCGGGCGGCGGCTATGTCCGGCTGCGCGGACGGGCCGGTGCCGGCGACGACCGGGGCCAGCAGGGCGCGCAGCTCGGCGACGCGCATCCACCACAGGAACGGCGAGCCGATCACCAGCACCGGGGCGGCGGCGCGGCGGCCGTGCCCGGCCGGGCGGACGGGCCGGTGCGCGCGGTGCGCCCGGTCCTCCAGCCAGCTGTCGCAGTCCGGGGTGAGGGCTATGGCCGAGGGCGGCGGGACGTCGAGCCGGTCCGCCAGGTCGCGGACCAGGCGGTAGAGGTCGGGGGCGGTCTCCTCGGGGACCGGGACGGTGGGGCTGAGCGCCGGCCGGGCCCGGACGACCACCGCGGCCACGGCGGCGGCGAGCGCGAGGACGACGAGCGCGGCGGCGGTCACGGCCGGGCGGGCGGCGGCGACGGCGCTCCCGTCGGGGATCCGGCCGGTGAGCGAACCCGCGAGCAGCACCACGGCGACGGCCGCCGGCAGCAGGGCGACGGCCAGCGCGGTGCTGCGGACGCGCAGCACGGCCAGGGCCCGGGTGCGCGCGGCGTGCGCGCCGGCTTCCGTACCTGCCGCACCTGCCGTGCCTGCCGTACTTGTCACGAGACCGATCACCCCCATTGCCTGTCGTGCGCTGTGGGTCCGTTGTTCCGAGGAGCCGCGGCGGCCGGGAGGGGGCCGTCGTCGTCGCCTACCACCCCACTGTGGCACCGGCCTCTGACATCGCAATGCCGGTGGGCCAGTTGCCGGACGCGGCGGTCGGCCTGCGCGGCACCCTAGTTGGGGCTGGGGCGTCCGTCAGCCGATTGGCCTAGCGCTCACTCGATGGAATGGCTTTCCGTCGAGCGGCCGCGCGAGGGTGGGGGAGGGGTTTTCTTTCCCCACCCCGCCCTTTCACCGTTTCTTCCGGGCTCCGCCCGGGGGTGCCACCGCGCTCCGCGCGGCGAGCGGGGCTGCGCCCCCTGCACCCCTGTTCCGGGGGCTCCGCCCCGGACACCGCAAAGCGGCTGCGCCGCTTTGTCCTCAAACTCCCCGGAGGGGGCAACCCCCAGACAGGCTGGATTCGGGGCTCCGCCCCGGGCCCCGTTATCGCGGCTCCGCCGCTCGTCCTCAAACGCCGGACGGGCTGAAGCGCGCCAGCCCGTCCGGCGTTTGAGGACGAGCGGCGGAGCCGCGATAACGGGGCCCGGGGGCCGGAAGAAATCCGGAAGAAACGGTGAATGGGCGGGGTGGGGAAAGAAACCGCCCCCTCAGGACAGCCGCGCCGCGATGTCCGTCCGGTGGTGCGCCCCGTCCAGGTGGATGTGGGACACCGACTCGTACGCCCGGCCCCGCGCCTCCGCGATGTCCGTGCCCGTCGCCGTCACCGACAGGACGCGGCCGCCCGCGCTGACGACGGCGCCCGACTCCGCCCTGGCCGTCCCCGCGTGCAGGACGTACGCGCCCTCCACCGCGTCCGCCTCCGCCAGGCCCTCGATCGCGTCGCCCATGCGCGGCGTGCCGGGGTAGTTGTGCGAGGCGACGACGACCGTCACGGCCGCGCCGTCGGACCAGCGCAGGGGCGGGAAGGACGCCAGCGTGCCGGTGGCCGCCGCGTGCAGCAGGCCGGCCAGGGGGGTCTTCAGCCGGGCCAGGACGACCTGCGTCTCGGGGTCGCCGAAGCGGGCGTTGAACTCGATCACGCGGACACCGCGCGAGGTGATCGCCAGTCCGGCGTAGAGCAGTCCGGAGAACGGCGTGCCACGGCGCCGCAGTTCGTCGACCGTGGGCTGCAGGACGGTCCGCAGGACCTCGTCCACCAGCTTGGGGTCGGCCCACGGCAGCGGCGAGTAGGCGCCCATGCCGCCGGTGTTGGGACCCTCGTCACCGTCGAGGGCGCGCTTGAAGTCCTGGGCGGGCTGGAGGGGGACGACCGTCTCGCCGTCGGTGACGGCGAAGAGCGAGACCTCGGGGCCGTCGAGGAACTCCTCGATGACGACCTTCCCCCATTGCCTGGACGGCATGGGAGGTACCCCCATGCAGTCGAGGGCGTGCGAGCGCGCCGCGGCGAGGTCGTCGGTGACGACGACGCCCTTGCCGGCCGCGAGCCCGTCGTCCTTGACGACGTAGGGCGCGCCGAACGCGTCGAGCGCCGCGTCGACCTCCTCCGGGGTGGCGCAGACGTAGCTGCGGGCGGTGGGGACGTTCGCGGACGCCATCACGGACTTGGCGAACGCCTTGGACCCCTCCAGCCGGGCCGCCTCCGCGGACGGGCCGAAGGCGGGGATGCCGCGCGAGCGCACCGCGTCGGCGACGCCGGCGACCAGCGGGGCCTCCGGGCCGACGACGACGAGGTCCGCGCCCAGGGCAGCGGCCAGATCCGCGACGGCGGCGCCGTCGAGGGCGTCGACGGGGTGCGCCTCGGCGACCTCGGCGATGCCGGCGTTGCCTGGGGCGCAGTGCAGCGCGGTGACGTCGGGGTCGAGGGACAGTGAGCGGCACAGGGCGTGTTCGCGGGCGCCGCCGCCGATGACGAGGACCTTCACGGGGGTCACCCTATTGCCTTCCGGAACGATCAGTGCCGCCTGTCCCGGCTCTCCCACGATGCCCGTCAGACCTCGTCAGAACGTTTCGCCGCACGCGCACCGTCACGTCCACACAGGCCACCCACTCTTTCGGGTGAGGGCGAAAAGCGCCCCTATACCCGATTCCCAGGCACTTACGGGCGGCAAAGACCCGATCCGGCGCACAAGGCCAACCGTTCGGCGGTAGGAAAGGGGCGGTGACAGGGGTACTCGGCGGTGAAGAGGGAGTGCAGGGGTGAGCCAGCCTGAGATGCGGCCCGAGGGACTCCCCAAGGAGCAGGACGGGAAGCACCGGGGAGACCTGCGCGGCCGGACGTTCCCGCTGGGCGACTGGGGTGAGCCGGCCCAGCGGCTGGACGAGCTGTACCGATGGGTGGAGAGCGGCGCGCTGTACCTGGCCGACTGGTATCTGGCGGACCGGGCGTGGAAGCGGCGCTGGGCCCGCATCCTGCGGGTGGCCGCCGCGGTGTTCACGGTCGTCGGCGCCGCGCTGCCGCTGCTGCAGCTGGCCGGGGCGCTGGACTCCGGCTCCACCTGGGCGTTCCTCGCCCTGCTGGGCACGGTGGCCTGCGTCGGCTGCGACCGCTACTTCGGGCTGACGACGGGCTGGATGCGGGCCGTCGCCACCGCGCAGGCGGTCCAACGGCGCCTGGAGGTCCTGCAGTTCGACTGGGCGTCGGAGTGCGTGCGCGAGGTGCTCGGCCCGACGGAGGGCACGGCGAGCGAGGCGGCCGAGCGCTGCCTGACGGTGCTGCGCCGCTTCTCGGAGGACGTCTCCGAGCTCGTCCGGGCCGAAACGGCCGACTGGATGGTGGAGTTCCGGGCCGGCCCGGCGCCGCTGCTGACACAGTCGCTGGTCGCCTGGGGCCCCCGGGGGGAGAACGGCACGGCCGTCGGCCGCTTCCCGATCCCGCCCGGCTCCCGCCCGAACATGCCGCGCCAGCGCCCGCCGGAGTCGCCCCGCTGACCGGCGGCCCCGACGGGCCCCGTCCCGCCTCCCGGGGCCGGCGGACGGAGCCGGTCAGCCGGCGAAGGCGTCCTCGGCCGGCATCAGCCCTCGCCGGAAAAGCGGCCTGCCAGGGCGGCGCTCCCGGCGGGCAGGCCCGGCCCGAGGGTCCCGCACAGCTGAAGACGATCCACAGCTGAAGACGCCCCTCAGCTGAAGACGATCATCGACCCCTGCCCCAGGCTCCGGGTGGCCGCCGCGTGCAGGCCCAGCCACACGTGCCGCTCCCGGGCGAACGGGCTGTCGTCCGCCGGTCCGGGCACGGCCCGCTCGTCCAGCGTCGTGGGCCGGTCCGGAGCGGCCGGCGTCTCGGGCGGGTTGTCCGGATCGATGCCCAGCACCGGGGCCACGGCCCGCAGTTCGCGCAGCAGCCCGTGGCTGGACCCCAAGGGGCCGCCTCCGTCGAGGAGTTCGTCGTTGGTGAGCGGGTGGGCGAAGTCCACCGGGACGTACGCGCCCGCGTGGTCGTAGTGCCAGACCAGGTGCGACTGCTGGGCGGTGGCCTCGAACATCTCCAGCAACTGCTCGTAGTCGCCGCCGAGTTCGTCCACGGGGGTGACGGACAGTCCGCACAGGTTCAGCAGGTGGGCGCGGCGCAGGAAGTGGAGCGCGTCGTAGTCGAAGCCCGCGACGGGGGCCACGTCCCCGGACAGGCCCGGCATGTAGCCGAAGACGGGGACGGGCGGCAGCCCCGCCTCGCCGAGCGCCTTGTCGTAGACGGCGATCTCCTCGGCGAACGGGTTGTCGGGGCTGTGGCACAGCACGTCGACCAGGGGGACAAGCCAGAGGTCACAGGCCACGTGAGCTCACTCTCGTATTCGCCTTCAGTGCGATGGTCGGGCCAGAGTAGTGCCGCTCAGCGGGTTGTCACACAGGGCGGACGGACAGGGACGACCGGATTCCGCCGCGCTCTTCGGGCCGTGGGGCCGTCAGGACGTCACGCCGCGATCCCTCGGGACGTCACGCCGTCAGGGACTTGATGAGCGTCATCGCGTGGGTGTTGTAGCCGGTGACGATGCGCTGCACGGCCACCGCCTCCCGGCGGGCCAGCGCGTCCACCATCTCGGTGTGCCCGCACCACAGCCGTCCGCGCAGATCGGCGACCCGGCGCAGCAGCGGCACCATGAAGACCCAGCACTGCACCCGCACCCGGTCCAGGAAGTCGGAGATGTAGGGGTTGCCGACCAGGGCCGCGAACTCGCGCCAGAAGCGCAGGTCGTAGCCGATGAGGATGTCGAGGTCGCCGGCGGTCGCGGCGCGCGCGGCCTCCTCGGCGCGGCGCCGCACGGAGGCCAGGACGGCCGGGGTGGCGGCGATCATCGCCTGCTCGGTGGCGTGCCGGAACATGCCCTCCAGCATCATCGTGCGAGCCTCGACCATGTCCAGGAAGTCGGCGTACGAGAACTCCCGCACCCGGTAGCCCCGGTGCAGCTCGACGTCGAGGAGCCCCTGCGAGCACAGGTCGAGGAGCGCCTCGCGGACGGGGGTGGCCGAGACGCCGTAGCTCTCGGCGATCTCCTTGACGGTGAACTGCCGCCCAGCAGGGAGCCGGCCCGCGATGACTTCCTCGCGCAGGGCGTCGGCGATCTGTGAGCGCAGCGTCGTGCGCTTGACAGCGTCGCTGCCGGGCATGGTTGTCCGTCTCCCCTTCCGTGACCGCGCGCCCGCGCGCGAACGGCCCTCGCAACAAGATAGGCGAGGGCCGTCGGGGAGCGTACCGGGTCAGACGGTGTGGGCGTCAGCCACCGTCAGTGCCTCGTCCAGCAGAGCGAGCCCGTCCTTGGCCTCGGAGTCGCCGATCGTGCACGGCGGGACGACGTGGATCCGGTTCATGTTCACGAACGGCCACAGGCCCGAGGCACGGCAGGCCGCGGCCACGGCGGCCATGGGGGCGTTGGCCTCGCCCGTGGCGTTGTAGGGCACCAGCGGCTCACGGGTGGCGCGGTCGCGCACCAGCTCCACCGCCCAGAAGACGCCGGTGCCGCGCACCTCGCCGACCGAGGGGTGGCGCGCGGCGAGCTCGCGCAGCCCGGGCCCGAGGACCTCCTCGCCGATCCGGGCGGCGTTCTCCACGATGCCCTCCTCGGCCATCGCGTTGATCGTCGCCACCGCCGAGGCGCAGGCCAGCGGATGGCCGGAATAGGTCAGTCCGCCCGGGTAGGGGCGCTTCTCGAAGGTCGCGGCGATCTCGTCGGAAATGGCCACGCCACCGAGCGGGACGTAACCGGAGTTGACGCCCTTGGCGAAGGTCATCAGGTCCGGGACCACGCCCCAGTGGTCGGCGGCGAACCAGCGGCCCGTCCGGCCGAAGCCCGCCATGACTTCGTCGAGGACGAGGACGATGCCGTACTTGTCGCAGATCTCGCGCACCCCGGCGAGGTAGCCGGGCGGCGGGACCATGATGCCGGCGGTACCGGGCACGGTCTCCAGGACGATCGCGGCCACCGTCGCCGGTCCCTCGAAGACGACGGTGTCCTCCAGGTGCCGGAGCGCTCGTTCGCACTCCTGCTCCTCGGTCTCCGCGTGGAACGGCGAGCGGTAGAGGAACGGCCCCCAGAAGTGGACGACGCCGGCGGCACCGCTGTCGGACGGCCAGCGGCGCGGGTCCCCGGTGAGGTGGATCGCGGCGGCGGTGGCGCCGTGGTACGAGCGGTAGGCGCTGAACACCTTGGGGCGCCCGGTGTGCAGCCGGGCCATCCGGACGGCGTTCTCGACCGCTTCCGCGCCGCCGTTGGTGAAGAAGATCCTGTTCAGGTCGCCGGGGGTCCGCCCGGCGATGAGCCGGGCCGCCTCGGAACGCGCCTCCACGGCGAAGCCCGGCGCGAACGTGCACAGCCGCGCCGCCTGTTCCTGGATCGCCGCGACCACCCTGGGGTGTTGGTGGCCGATGTTGGTGTTGACGAGCTGGGAGGAGAAGTCGAGGTAGCGGTTGCCGTCGAAGTCCCAGAAGTAGGAGCCCTCGGCGCCCGCGACGGCCAGCGGGTCGATGAGGCCCTGGGCGGACCAGGAGTGGAAGACGTGCGCGCGGTCGGCGGCCTTGACGGCGGCACCGAGGGCGGGGTCGGGCAGCGTGCTCACGGGCGTGACCTCGGGGTGCTCGGCGGGCTCGGGCTGTTCCGCGCAGCCTACGGCCGCCGTGCGGCCCGCGGCACCGGCACAGTGTCCGGGACCGGCCGCGGATACCGGCACTGTGCCGGTGTCCACGGCCGCCGGTCCCGGCCCGCGAATCGCCGTACGGGAAATAACGGTTCGCCCGGGTCACGCGTGCTACGTTCGTCGCCAGTTGCGCCTGATGGTCTGTGACCTCGGGCGCTCTTCTCTTTCGGGGCACCTCCCCACACCGCTCTATCGAGGAGTCATCTTGGCCACGGGCACCGTGAAATGGTTCAACTCGGAGAAGGGCTTCGGCTTCATCCAGCAGGACGGCGGCGGGGCCGACGTCTTCGCCCACTACTCCAACATCGCGACCACCGGCTTCCGCGAACTCACGGAAGGCCAGAAGGTCACGTTCGACATCACCCAGGGCCACAAGGGCCCGCAAGCCGAGAACATCAACCCCGCCTGAGGCCCTGACCCGAGGCCCCGAGAGGGCCGGTCCTCCCCTGCGGAGGACCGGCCCTCTCGTCATGCGGCTATCCTCCGGCTCGGGAACACGGGGGAACTCGGGAACACGGGGGAACTCGGGAACACGGGGGAACTCGGGAACACGGGGGAAGGAGAACCGAGCGCATGGACGCCCTGACGGCGGAGGACCCGCGCACGCTCGGCGCCTACCGGCTGCTCGGCCGGCTCGGCGCGGGGGGCATGGGCCGGGTCTACCTGGCCCGTTCGGACCGCGGCCGCACAGTCGCGGTCAAACTCGTCCACCCGGAACTGGCCGGGCAGGACGAGTTCCGCCGCCGCTTCCGGCGCGAGGTGCGGGCCGCCCGCGAGGTCGGCGGCGAGTGGACCGCGCCGGTCCTGGACGCCGACACCGAGGCGGACGTGCCCTGGGTGGCGACCGGCTACATCGCCGGACCCTCGCTGCGCCAGGTCGTCGGCCAGGACTTCGGGCCGCTGCCCGAGCGGTCCGTCCGCATCCTGGCCGCCGGGCTCGCCCGCGCGCTCCAGGCGATCCACGCGGCGGGCCTCGTCCACCGCGACCTCAAGCCCTCCAACGTCCTGGTCACGCTGGACGGGCCGCGCGTCATCGACTTCGGCATCGCCCGGGCCCTGGACGCCCTGACGGACGGGGAGGGGCTCACCCGCACCGGGGCCGCGGTCGGCTCCCCCGGCTTCATGTCGCCCGAGCAGGTGCGCGGCCGGGGGACCACCGCGGCCAGCGACGTCTTCTGCCTCGGCTCGGTGCTCGCCTACGCGGCCACCGGGCGGATGCCGTTCGGCACGGCGGACAGCGGGGCGCACGCCCTGATGTTCCGCGTCGCGGAGGAGGAGCCCGACCTCACCGACGTCCCCGGGCCGCTGCTCCCGCTGATCACCGACTGCCTGGCGAAGGAACCCGCGGACCGCCCCACACCCGAGCAGGTGCTCGACCGGCTCGACCGGACGGACGCCGACGAGGAGCCGGCCTCCGCCGCCGAGCCGTGGCTGCCCGGCGGGCTCGTCGCCCAGCTGGGCCGGCACGCGGCGCGGATGCTCGACGTCGAGGGACCGGCGGAGATATCCGGCACGGCCCCCGCCGCCGCGTCCGAGCAGCCCGCCTCCGTCGTTCCGCCGCCCGTCGCGCCCCCGCCGGCGGACCCGCCCACCATGACGGCCGTCACCACCTCCGTCGGACACCCGCCGCCGCCCCCGGGCGGCTACGGGCCCGCGCACCCCGGCCCGTACACCGCCCCGTACGGCCCGTACGGCGCTCACCCGCACGGCCCCTACTACGGACCGCAGCAGCCGCCCGCGCGCCGCTCCCGCAAGCCGCTGGCGATCGTCGCCATCGCGACGGCCGGGCTGCTGGCCGGCGCCGGGACGGTCTACCTGGTCAAGCAGCAGCGGAGCGGGGACGACGACCGGCCCTCGGCCCACCCGACGACGGCCGACCGGAGCCCCGGCCACAACGCCTCGTCCCCGCCGCGAACGCCGCGGACGCCCCGGACGCCGCCCACGACCGTCCCGCCCACCGGCGCGGCCCCGACGGGCGGCGCGCAGGCGTTCAACGGCAGCTGGTCCTCCGACTTCGCCACCGGCGGCGGCCGCAGCTACCGCACCATCGACCTCACGGTGGGGGCCAGCGGCGGCACCGCCGAGATCGAGGGCCACGGCAACCTCGACGACGGCACGTCCTACCGCTGCACCTGGACCGCCCCCGTCCGGGGCGACAGCACCGCCACCGTGCTGCGCCTCGGCCCGTCCACCGTCACCGGCGCCCAGCCCGCCTCGG
The DNA here is from genome assembly GCF_015999245.1 of Streptomyces sp. AV19. Lineage (GTDB taxonomy): Bacteria > Actinomycetota > Actinomycetes > Streptomycetales > Streptomycetaceae > Streptomyces. The sequence goes on from NZ_JAEAMR010000007.1 coordinate 86,697, forward strand.
CCTGCCAGCCCGGTTCGGCCTCCGACCTGACGCTGCTGCCGGACGGCCGGATGCGCCGCGACTTCGTCGACTCGGGGACGAAGGACGCGTCGCTGGTCTACGGCAAACAGGGCTGAGCAAGCAGGGCTGAGAACGCCGCCGAGAACGCGAAGCGCCCCGGTGGGAACCCACCGGGGCGCTTCGCACGTACCGCTGCGACTACGACAGGAACGAGTTGATCTCGATCGTCTCGTCGCGGCCCGGACCGACGCCGATCGCGGAGATCGGGGCGCCCGACATCTCCTCCAGCGCCTTGACGTACGCCTGGGCGTTCTTCGGCAGCTCGGAGAAGGTCTTCGCCTTGCTGATGTCCTCGGTCCAGCCCGGCAGCATCTCGTAGACCGGCTTCGCGTGGTGGAAGTCGCTCTGGCTGTAGGGCAGTTCCTCGACGCGCTTGCCGTCGATCTCGTACGCGACGCAGACCGGGATCTGCTCCCAGCCGGTGAGCACGTCGAGCTTGGTGAGGAAGAAGTCCGTCAGGCCGTTGACGCGCGTGGCGTAGCGGGCGATCACGGCGTCGAACCAGCCGCAGCGGCGGTCACGGCCGGTGGTGACACCGCGCTCGCCGCCGATGGTGCGCAGCGCCTCGCCGTCCTTGTCGAACAGCTCGGTCGGGAACGGACCGGCGCCGACGCGGGTGGTGTACGCCTTGAGGATGCCGATGACCCGGTTGATCTTCGTGGGGCCGACGCCCGCACCCGTGCAGGCGCCGCCCGCGGTCGGGTTCGAGGAGGTCACGAAGGGGTACGTGCCGTGGTCCACGTCCAGCAGGGTGCCCTGGCCGCCCTCGAAGAGGACGACCTTGCCCTCGTCGATGGCGTTGTTCAGGACCAGCGTGGTGTCGGCGACGAAGGGCTTGATCTGCTCGGCGTAGCCCAGCAGCTCGTCGACGATCTTCGCGGAGTCGATCGCGCGGCGGTTGTAGAGCTTCGCCAGGATCTGGTTCTTGAAGTCGAGGGCAGCCTCGACCTTCTGCTCCAGGATCGACTCGTCGTACAGGTCCTGGACGCGGATGCCCACGCGGTTGATCTTGTCCGCGTAGGTCGGGCCGATGCCGCGGCCGGTGGTGCCGATCTTCCGCTTGCCGAGGAAGCGTTCCGTCACCTTGTCGACCGTGGTGTGGTACGGCGTGATCAGGTGCGCGTTGCCGCTGACCAGGAGCTTGGACGTGTCGACGCCGCGCTCGTTCAGCCCGCTCAGCTCGGAGAGCAGGACCGCCGGGTCCACGACGACACCGTTGCCGATGACCGGGGTGCACCCCGGCGAGAGGATTCCGGAGGGGAGGAGGTGGAGCGCGTATTTCTGGTCACCGACGACGACCGTGTGGCCGGCGTTGTTGCCACCTTGGTAGCGCACCACATAGTCAACGGACCCACCGAGCAGGTCGGTGGCCTTTCCCTTGCCCTCGTCACCCCACTGAGCACCGAGCAGCACAAGTGCGGGCACAGGCGTACACCCCTTCCGGGCGGGGCATGTCCAACGTGCGTGGGGGGTAAGAGCCCGCTGGTTTCGGGCGTTCACCACCGCTAGAGCCGTCGAACCGGTGCCCCGGATAGACGAAGCCCCTGGCGCAACAGCGACAGGGGCTCTTGCACCGAGAGGTTACCTGAGGAAGGACGAACGTGTCGGCTGCAGACCCGACTGGACAGCAGCTGCTTGTCGTCGTCGACCCGGTCGCGAGGCGCGTGGACGGCGAATCCGTGCGGATCGCGAGGGATGTGCTGAGCGCCGGATCGGTGGCGAAAATCTGTCTCCCGGACGGCCCCGCGGAGATCGCCCGGGCGGTCGCCCGGCGCGGCCGGAGGCGGATGGTCGTCATCGGGGACGACCGGGCGTTACTGCGCGTGGTCGCCCTGCTGCACCAGCAGCGGGAGCTGGCCGACGCGCCGCTGGCCTGGGTGCCCGTGGGGCCGCTCCCGGCGGTCCCGGTGGCCCGCGCGCTGGGCGTCCCGCTGGGCGCGGTGGCCGCCGCACGGGCGGTGCTGGACGGGGCGGAGCGGCGGCTGGGGCTGCTGGCGGACGAGAGTGGCGGCGTGGTGCTGGGCGGGGTCCGGGCGCCGGCCGGCCGGTCCCACTCCGGATCCGCCCCGGCCTCCTCGGCGCCGTGGTGGACGCCCGCGGCGCGGACCGCCCGGACGGCCCTGGCCCTGCTGACCCGGCCGACCGGCCGCGCGACGGCGGCGGGGCCGCGGCTGCGGGTGGAGGCGGACGGGGTGGTGCTGGCCGACGCGGACCAGCCGCTGGACCGCGTCGCGGTCACCATGGCCGGGGGCCTGGCGGACGTCGCCGTCCACCCGGCCGGCGCGGAGGCGCCGCTGCGGTGCCGGGCCCGCGCGGTGACCGTCTCCGGCCCGGACTTCCGCTACCGGGCGGACAACCGGATACGGGGGCCGGTGGAGGTGCGGACGTGGACGGCGGAGGGGGAGGCGTGGCGGCTGGTGCTGCCGAGGGAGTGAGTGCTCCGGGGTTTGTCTGCCCCCGGCCCGCTCTTTCACCGTTTCTTCCGGGGCGGGCCCCGGGGCCCGCAACGTGGGCTTCGCCCCCTGGAACCCCGAAACCGCGCTCCGCGCGGTGAGGCGGGGGCTCTGCCCCTTGCACCCCCGAAGCGCCCTCCGGGCGCTGTCCTCAAACTCCCCGGAGGGGGCGACCCCAGACGGGCTGATTCGTGCCCGCGCAGGATGTCCAGCCCCACGCAGGATGTCCAGCCCGGCGCAGACTTCCACCCAGGCACAGACTTCCGCTCGGGCGCGCACTGTCAGCCCGTCTGGGGGTCGCCCCCTCCGGGGAGTTTGAGGACGAGCGGCGAAGCCGCGACACGGGGCCCGGGGCGGAGCCCCGAAGCGGGGTGCAGGGGGCGCAGCCCCCGCCTCACCGCGCGGAGCGCGGTGCCGGGCCCAGGGGCGCAGCCCCGGAAGAAACGGTGAAAGGGCGGGCCGGGGGCGAACAACCCCGATCAGCCCCCCGGCGTGATCAGCCCCGCCTCGTACGCGAACACCGCCGCCTGCGTCCGGTCCCGCAGCCCCAGCTTCACCAGGATCCGGCTGACGTGCGTCTTCACCGTCGACTCGGCCACCACCAGATACGACGCGATCTCCGCGTTCGACCGCCCCTGGGCGACCAGCACCAGCACCTCCGTCTCCCGCTCCGTGAGATCCCCGATCCGCTCCTGCGAAGGCGCCCGCGGCGTCCCCAGCCGCGAGAACTCCTGGATGAGGCGCTTCGTGACCGTCGGCGCGAGGAGGGCCTCCCCGGAGGCGACCACGCGCACCCCGTCCGCCAGCTGCCGCGCCGACGCGTCCTTGAGCAGGAAGCCGCTCGCCCCGGCCCGCAGCGCCTGGTAGACGTACTCGTCCAGGTCGAAGGTGGTGAGCACCAGCACCTTCGCGTCCGCGTCGGCCGCGACGATCTCCCTCGTGGCCTCCAGGCCGTTGAGCTCGGGCATGCGGATGTCCATGAGGACGACGTCGGGGCGCAGCTCCGCGACCTTCGCGAGCGCCTGGCGGCCGTCCACGGCCTCGCCCACGACCTCGATGTCGGGCATGGCGTTGAGCAGCACGGAGAAGCCCTCGCGGACCATCATCTGGTCGTCGACGATCAGCACCCTGATGGTCATGCGGCGGCCCCCGCGGCCGCGACCGGCATGAAGACGGAGACCTCGTAGCCCCCGTCCGCCGTGGGACCGTCCGTCATCTCGCCTCCGAGCATCGCGACGCGCTCGCGCATGCCCAGCACCCCGTGCCCGGCACCGGGCGAGGGCTTGGCCAGCCGGTCGGGCGGCCCGTTGACGACGCGCAGCCCGAGCCCGACGGGCACGTAGGACAGCTCGACGCGCGCGGCCGCCCCGGGCGCGTGCCGCAGCACGTTGCTCAGCGCCTCCTGGACGACGCGGTACGCGGACAGCTCCACGCCCTGCGGCAGCGGGCGCACGACCCCGGTGGTGACGTGCTCGACGTCGAGCCCGGCGCCCCGGACGTTGGCCAGCAGCCCGTCGAGCGCGGCCAGCGTCGGCTGCGGGGCCTCGGGGTCGTCGAAGGCGCCGGAGCCGTCGGAACGGATGACGCCGAGGACGCGCCGCAGCTCCGTGAGGGCCGCGACGGCGTTCTCGCGGATGGTGACGAACGCGGCGGCCAGCTCGGGCGGCGTGTCCTGGACCCGGTACGGCGCGGCCTCCGCCTGGATGGCGACGACGGACATGTGGTGCGCCACGACGTCGTGCAGCTCGCGGGCGATGGTGGTGCGCTCCTCCAGCACCGTGCGCCGGGACCGCTCGACCTCGGTGACGGCCGTCTGGGCCGCGACCTGCTGCCGGGACTCGCGCAGCAGCCGCACGGCGAGGACGCCGAAGAGCAGCACGCCGGAGACGACGAGCAGCTCGAAGAGGCCGCTGGTGCCCATGACCGGGCGGAAGACGACCAGGAAGGCCGCGAGGAAGGCGGTCAGCAGCCACATCTCCCCCGCGACCCGCGGCCGCGTCCGCATCGCGACGAGCATCATCACCAGCACGTGGACGCTGAGGGCGACCTCCGGGACCCCCAGGACGATCGAGAGGAAGACCGCGCCGACCGAGCACCACCAGGCGCCGATGGGGCGCACCAGGGTCATCAGCACCGGCACTCCGACGAGCAGCGCGATGGGCAGTCCGCCGTGGGCGACGCCCTGGAACATGAGCAGGCAAGTCAGCGCCCCGAGCGCGGCGTGCGGCAGCCACCGCGCGTACCGGCGCATCCGGCGCGGCACGACGCGCAGCAGACGGCTGCCGGGCGCGAGCGGCGGCAGCGGCCGGAAGGCGAAGGCATCCGTGAACAGGTCACGGTGGATGCCCTCGAAGGCGCTCTTGAGCATGAGCAGCTCGCTGCGGAGGGAGGTCGGCTCGGGGGTCGGATTCACGCGTTCCACCGTAAACAGACATCCGCCGGGCGTCGTCCGCGTCGATGAGGATCTCCGGCCGTCCGTCTCAAGTACTACGCACCAGTACCGCGCACCACCGCGGCCAGCTCCCGCGCCGCCCGCTCCGCGTCGGCGAAGCGGCAGTACAGCGGGGCGAAGCCGAAACGCAGCACGTCCGGGGGCCGGAAGTCGCCGACGACGTCCCGCCGGACCAGCTCCGCCATGATCTCTCCGGCGCCGGGGCGGCGCAGCGAGACCTGGCTGCCGCGTTCGGCGTGCGCGGCCGGGGTGACGGATGTCACCCGGCCCTCGGGGACGTACGCGGCCACGCAGCGCAGGAAGAAGTCGGTGAGGGCGAGGCTCTTGGACCGCAGGGCCGCGAGGTCCACGCCGTCCCAGACGTCGAGGGCGGCGTCCAGGGCGAGCAGGGAGAGGATGTCGGGCGTGCCGACCCGGCCGCGCGCCGCCCCGTCGGCGGGCCGGTAGCCGGGCTCCATGCCGAACGGGTCGGCGTGCGAGTTCCAGCCGGGCAGCGGGGAGTCGAAGCGGGACTGGAGCTCCCGGCGCACGTAGAGGAAGGCGGGGGAACCGGGGCCGCCGTTGAGGTACTTGTACGTGCAGCCGGCCGCGAGGTCCACGCCGTGCTCGTCGAGCCCGACGGGCAGCGCGCCCGCGCTGTGGCACAGGTCCCACACCACGCGCGCACCGGCGGCGTGCGCGGCGGCGGTGATGCCGGGCAGGTCGTGCAGCCGCCCGGTGCGGTAGTCGACGTGGTTGACGAGCACCGCGGCGGTGCGGGGCCCGGCCTCGCGGCCGATCGTGCCGGGCTCGGCGGCCCGGACGCGCCGGCCGGTCAGCCGGGCCGCCGACGCGGCGATGTAGCCGTCCGTGGGGAAGGTCGCCGCGTCGACGAGGATCTCGTCGCGCTCCGGGCCGGCCAGGCGGACGGCCGCGACCAGGGCCTTGAAGAGGTTGACGCTGGTCGAGTCGCCCACGACGACCTGTCCGGGCGCCGCGCCGACCAGCCGTCCGATCCGGTCGCCGACGCGCTCGGGCGCGGTCCACCACGCGCCCCAGGAGCGGGCCAGCCGACGCCCCCACTCGTGCCGGACGACCTCGGCGAGGCGGGGCGCGACGGCGCGGGGCAGCGCGCCCAGCGAGTTGCCGTTGAGGTAGACGGTGCCGTCGTCGAGGTCGAACGCGGCGCGGAGGGGGGCGAGTTCGTCGGCTGCGTCGTGGTCGGCCGCCTCGCGGGCGAGGTCGGAAACGGCGGCGAGGTCAGACATGGCTGCGCGCCGTCCACAGCTCGGGGAAGACGGTCTTCGTGGCGCGCTTCTCCAGCCAGGCGACCCCGGCCGAACCGCCCGAGCCCTTCTTGGCGCCCATCGCCCGCCGGGTGGCGACCAGATGGTCGTTGCGCCAGCGCCACACGAGTTCGGCGATCTCGGTCAGGGCCTCCCCCAGGCGGCGCTCGTCGCCGTACCGCTCCTCGGCGGCGTAGACGCGCTGCCACACGTCCTCCACGGCCGGGTCCGGCTCGTGGCGCGCGGAGACGTCGCGTTCCAGGACGGCGGCGGGGACCGCGTGGCCGCGGCGGGCGAGCCAGCGCAGCACCTCGTCGTAGAGGGCCGGTTCGTGCAGCGCCTTCTCCAGCCGGGCGTGCACCTCGGGGACGTTGCGGTAAGGCACCAGCATGGAGCGGGACTTGTCGCCGAGCAGGAACTCCAGGCGGCGGTACATGGCCGACTGGAAGCCGGACGCCTCGCCGAGCGCGGAGCGGTAGCGGTTGAACTGGCCCGGCGTCAGGCGGGAGATGGGCTTCCACGAGGCGTTGAGCGAGCCGAACTCGTCGACGGAGCGGTCCAGCGCGGCCAGCGCGGCGGGCAGGTCGTCCGCCCGCAGGGCGCGGCCGGCGGTCTCCCACTCGTGGACGAGGAGGGCGAACCACAACTCCATGACCTGAGTGGTCACCAGGAACGCCATCTCACCCGGGTCGTCGGACAGCGGCGCCTGGAGCCGGGCGAGGACCTCGGCCCGGACATAGTCCTCGTACGGGGTGGTGGCGGCGAATTCGAGCGTGGGGGACATGGGCGGTCGCGACACGGCGGACTCCTCGGCAGCCAATCCTGCGGGTAGCGGTCCGCCCCTTCCTCTCGCGCGTGGAGCCCCGGTCCCCTGCGGGCATCATCCGTCCCAAGGGCCGCCGCGGGCAAGAGGTCGTCCGGCCGGAACGGCCCGCCCTGAAGCGGGAGTTCCGGCCGGAGACGCTGCTCAGCCCAGGGTGCTGGCGGCCGTCGGCGAGCTGTCGCGGAGGAACGTCGAGCAGCGCTCGTACTCCTCCTGCTCGCCGATCGCCTGGGCGGCGCGGGCGAGTGCGTGCAGCGCGCGCAGGAAGCCGCGGTTGGGCTCGTGCTCGAACGGCACCGGCCCGTGGCCCTTCCAGCCGTTGCGGCGCAGCGCGTCCAGGCCGCGGTGGTAGCCGGTGCGGGCGTACGCGTAGGACTCCACGACCCGGCCGGCCTCGAACGCGTCGTCGGCGAGCTGCGCCCAGGCGAGGGAGGAGGAGGGGTACTTGGCTGCGACCTCGGCGGGGGCCGCGCCGGAGGCGAGCAGCTCGCGCGGCTCGGGGTCGTCGGGCAGGTGGGTCGGGGGCGGTCCCCCGAGCAGGTTCTCGTGAATCGACATGGCCTCCAGTCTGCACTGTCGCCCCGCCGGGCGGGGAGGGCGTGGCACGCGTGATCGCGCGCGGGCCGGTCAGCGCGGGACGGTCAGCGCTCGCCCGGGTCCAGCGGCGGTGACGCCACCCCACAGTGGTAGGCGCACTCCGGGTGGCACCGGCCACGCTGTGGGGCGCGGATCGTCGTCCAGGCCAGCAGCGCCCCGGCCACCAGGGCCACCGCGCACCACACCATCGCCCACCGGAACGCGCTCCCGAAGGCCGTGGGGTCGCGGTACGCCTCCGGGCCCATCCCCGTCACCAGCGGCAGCGCGGCCACCGCCACCAGGCCGGCGGCCCGGGCGGCCGCGTTGTTGATGCCGCTGGCCAGGCCCGCGCGCCCGACGTCCACCGAGGCGAGCACCGTGGCCGTCAGCGGGGCGACCAGCGCCGACATGCCCAGGCCGAGGACGACCAGCGCGGGCAGGACGTCCCGCCAGTACACGGCGCCCTGCCCGGCGCGGGTCATCAGCAGCATGCCCGCCGCGCACAGCAGCGGGCCGACGGTCAGCGGCAGCCGGGGACCGATCGCCTGGCCGAGCCGGCCGGCGCGGGAGGAGAGCAGCAGCATCAGGACGGTGGTCGGGAGCAGCGCCGTGCCGGCGGCGAGCGCGGACCAGCCGGCGACGATCTGGAGCTGGAGCACCGAGAGGAAGAAGAAGCCGCTGAACGCCGCGTAGACGCAGACCGTGACCGCGTTCACCGCCGAGAACGTCCGGCTCGCGAAGATCCCCGGCGGCAGCATCGGCTCGGCCAGCCGCCCCTCCAGCCGGACGAAGAGCACGCCCAGCAGCACCCCGGCGACCCCGGGGACGATCACCGCGGGCGAGGCTCCGTGGTCGGGCGCGGCGATCAGGGCGTAGGTGGTCAGCCCGAGGGCCAGCGCGCCCAGCACCGCGCCGAGCACGTCGAACCGGCCGCGGGCCGTGGGATCGCGGGTCTCCGGCACGTAACGCAGGGCGACGGGGACGCAGACCGCGGCGATCGGCAGGTTGATCAGGAACACCCAGCGCCAGCCGGGCCCGTCCACCAGCCAGCCGCCCACGAACGGCCCGACCGCCGAGGCCACGCCGCCCAGCCCGGACCAGGCGCCCACCGCGCCCGCGCGGTCGTCGGGGTGGAAGACGGCCTGGAGCAGCGCGAGCGAGCCGGGGGTGAGCAGCGCCCCGCCGATGCCCTGGAGCGCGCGGGCCGCGATCAGCACCCCGGCGCTGGGGGCGATCCCGCAGAGCAGCGAGGCGAGCGCGAACCAGACGATGCCGACGACGAACACCCGCCGCCGCCCGAACCGGTCGCCCAGCGCCCCGCCGAGCAGGATCAGCCCGGCGAGGGTGAGCATGTAGGCGTTCACGGTCCACTGGAGGACGGCCAGGTCCGCGTGGAGGTCGGTGCCGATGTGCGGCAGGGCCACGTTGACGACGGTGCTGTCGAGCAGGGCCATGCCGGAGCCGAGGACGGCCGTGAGCAGGACGTACCGCCCCGTGGGCGTGCCCAGGCGGATCGCCGGGCCCGCGTCCTCGGAGTCGCTCATGGTCCGATCGTCCCCCGGCGGGGCGGACGAGGCCATGCGAAAGGGGCCCGGCGCGATCCGCCGGGCCCCTTTCCGTACCGCTTACTTGTTTCCGTACCGCTTACTTGCCGAGTTACTTGCCGAGCTTGGTGCCCGTCGAGCGCAGGTCGGCGCAGGCCTTGGTGACGCGCTCGGCCATGCCCGCCTCGGCCAGCTTGCCCCAGGTCCGCGGGTCGTAGGTCTTCTTGTTGCCGACCTCGCCGTCGACCTTGAGGACGCCGTCGTAGTTCTGGAACATGTGGGCCGCCACCGGGCGGGTGAAGGCGTACTGGGTGTCGGTGTCGAGGTTCATCTTCACGACGCCGTTCTCCAGCGCGGTGCGGATCTCCTCCTCGGTGGAGCCGGAGCCGCCGTGGAAGACGAAGTCGAACGGGTCCTGCTTGCCGTGCTTGGCGGCCATGCCGTCCTGGAGCTCACGGAGCAGCTCGGGGCGGAGCACGACATTGCCCGGCTTGTAGACGCCGTGGACGTTGCCGAAGGAGGCGGCCAGCAGGTAGCGGCCCTTCTCGCCCAGGCCCAGGGCCTCGGCGGTCTTCTCCACGTCGGCGACGGTGGTGTACAGCTCGTCGTTGATCTCGTGGGTGACGCCGTCCTCCTCGCCACCGGTCGGGGTGATCTCGACCTCGAGGATGATCTTCGCCTTGACGGCCTCGGCGAGCAGTTCCTTCGCGATGGCGAGGTTCTCGTCGAGCTTCTCGGCGGAGCCGTCCCACATGTGGGACTGGAACAGCGGGTTCTGGCCGGCGGCCACGCGCTCCTGGGAGATCTTCAGCAGCGGGCGGACATAGCCGTCCAGCTTGTCCTTGGGGCAGTGGTCGGTGTGCAGCGCGATGTTGACCGGGTACTTCTTGGCCACGACGTGCGCGAACTCGGCCAGCGCGACGGCGCCGGAGACCATGTCCTTGCTGTACTGGCCGCCCAGGAACTCCGCGCCACCGGTGGAGATCTGGATGATGCCGTCGCTCTCCGCCTCGGCGAAACCGCGCAGCGCGGCGTGCAGAGTCTGGGTCGAGGTCACATTGATGGCCGGGTAGGCGAACTTGCCTGCCTTCGCCCGGTCGAGCATCTCGTTGTAGACCTCGGGGGTTGCGATGGGCATCTGTCCGCTCCTTGTGATGTGCGGGTGGGCTTGGGGGTGCCCTGACCTAGGGGGCGACGTTCATCGTCGTCCCCATCTTCCCAGACTCCCCGAATTGCTCCACATGGTGCATGCGCCAGATACGACGGTGGGCGCGGGGTTTCACGTGAAACCTCGCGCCCACCGTCCGGGACGCCTTGCGAATCCGCAGGTCAGGCCAGGTCCAGATCCCCGAGCTGGTAGCCGGTGACATAACGCAGACCGGCGTCGGAAATGGCCCGGTCGGCACCGCGGTCGACGATCGTCGCGACCGCGACGACCTCGGCGCCCGCCTCGCGGGCCGCCTCGACGGCGGTCAGCGGGGAGCCGCCGGTGGTCGAGGTGTCCTCGACGACCAGGACGCGGCGGCCCTTGATGTCCGGGCCCTCGATGCGGCGCTGCATGCCGTGCGTCTTCTGCGCCTTGCGGACGACGAAGGCGTCCAGCCGGCGGCCGCGCGCGGCGGCGGCGTGCAGCATCGACGTGGCGACCGGGTCGGCGCCGAGGGTGAGCCCGCCCACGGCGTCGTACTCCAGGTCGGCGGTGGCGTCCAGCATCACCTGGCCGACCAGCGGGGCGGCCTCGGCGTCCAGGGTGATCCGGCGCAGGTCGATGTAGTAGTCGGCCTCCTTGCCGGAGGAGAGGGTCACCTTGCCGTGGACGACGGCCTTGTCCTTGATCTGCTGAAGCAGGGCGTCACGCGCGTTCATGGGGACGAGCTTAGGCCAGCGTGCGCCAGGCCCACGTCGTGGAGATCTCCAGCGGATCGATGGGGGTGACGAGGCGGGGGAGGGTGTTGAGCCCGTTCGGCGGGCCCGACTGCGGCTCCACGCAGACGGCTTCGGCCTGCTCGTCGTAGACGACGACCCATTCGGCGCGGCTGGTGACGGTCAGCTCCAGGGCGCCCGGCCAGGTGAGGGTGACCCGGACGCCGTCGGGCATCCCGAAGCAGTCGTCCCAGGGGCCGGGCCGCGGGTCGACGCGGCGGCCGGTGGGCAGGTGGTCCTCGCCGCGCTCCTCCTGCCAGGCGGGGGCGAAGTCGATCTCGACGTCACCGCCGGTGCCGAGGTTGCGCCGGAACCAGGGATGCCAGCCGGCCTGGGCCGGGAAGGAGTCCTCGGCCGCCTCGACGCCGAGGGTGAGCGTCAGGGAATCCTCGGCCAGTTCTGCCATCTGGGTGACGCGGCCGGGGTACGGCCAGGCCGTGTCGGCGAGTTCGTAGGCGAACGCGGCGAAGGCGTCCTCCGCGCGGACCGTGCGCCAGGGCACGTCGCGGCCCGTGCCGTGGATGGCGTGGGGCGGGTGGTTGACCGGCATCTGGTGCGTCTCGGCGCCGTTGCGGAAGCGGCCGTGGTCGATGCGGCCGCACCAGGGAACCATGGGGAAGGCGCCGTACTTGGGCCCCTGCCGGAGGAGTTCCGTGCCACCGACGCGGAGGCTGGAGAGGCGGCAGCCGTTCGCCGTGTCCACGGTGGCCCGGGCGGGGCCGGCGGTGAGGGTGGTGGTGGTTGTCTGGGGGTTCGTCACGATGCCGACGATAGGTGGGCGGGGGCGGGAAGTTGCCCCGGACCCGCCCTTTCACCGCTTCTGCCGGGGCAAGCCCCGGGGCCCGCAACGCGGCTTCGCCGCATTGACCGGGGGCTTCGCCCCCTGGACCCCTGGAACCGCGCTGCGCGCGGTCGTCCTCAAGCGCCGGACGGGCTGAATTTCGCGCCCGCACCGGATACTGCCCGCACCGGATATCCAGCCCGGGCGCACATTTCAGCCCGTCCGGCGCTTGAGGACGAGCGGCGAAGCCGCGACACGGGGTCCAGGGGCGGAGCCCCGGTGGGGGCGCAGGGGGCGAAGCCCCCGCACCCCCACCGCGCGGAGCGCGGTGCCGGGCCGAGGGGCGGAGCCCCGGAAGAAACGGTGAAAGGGCGGGGCGGGGACAAACCCCTACCTCCGACGCCGCAGCACCCGCCCCACCACCACCGCCGACGCCAGCGCCACCGCCGCCGCCGGCGCCGCCCAGCGCAGGGCCGCGCGGCCCGTGGTCGTCTCGGGCGCCGGAACGGGCGCGTACCGCCCGCGCGGCGGCGCGTGGTCGACCTCCTCCGCGCTGCGGCCGATCATCGTCCGGCGGGCATGGGCCGCCTCGGCCGGCGGCTCCTCGTCGGGGACGGCCTCGGCGACGACGTCCTCGACGACCTCGGCCACGACGTCCGACACCACGTCCTCGGCGGTCACGAACTCCCCGTCGGCAGCCGGGGCTTCGTCCGCGTCATGGGCCAGCGTCTCGGCCAGCGCGGTCGCGAAGCGGTCCAGCAGCCGGCGGCCCGCCGCCTGGGCCGTCCGCTCGTCGGCCTCGGCCAGCCGCCCGGCGCGGGCCACCGTCCCCGTGCAGGTCAGCCGGGTGCCGCCGGGGACCTCGGCGGGAACGGCGAGCAGCGTGAGGGTCACCGTGGCCGAGCCGCGCGCCTCCGTGCCCTCGGCCGTCAGCTCGTACGCGCCGTCCCGCTCGGCCAGCCGGAGCGACCCCCGGTAGGTGATCGTCGATCCGCCGATGCGCAGGCGCAGCCGCCCGGCGACGGCGGCCCCCTGCGCGTCCCCCGCCTCTCCCGCGTCCCGCTGGAGGCCCGGCACGCACCGGGCGACCCGCTCGGGATCGGACAGCGCCCGCCGGACGTCGCCGACGGGAAACGGAACGAAAACCTCATGCTCCATGGCATGCGAGCCTACCCACCGGTTTCGCCGGCAGGGACTCCCCGGTCGGATCCGGTCGAAGTTTCCGGCGGAAGACGACCGTCCGCCGACCGCGGCCGCCGATCCGGGACGATCGGCGATCACACGGGCCGGCGGACGGCCAAGGGTCCACGTCAGTCCGCGACCGTGAAGCGCTCGCCGACGTGCTGCGGCTTCTCGATCTCGTCGATGAGGGCGACGGCGTAGTCCTCGGTGGATATGCGGCTCTTGCCGTTCTCGTCCACGACGAGGTCGTCGAGACCGGTGCGGTAGGTACCGGTGCGCTCGCCGGGCTCGATGGTGCCGGCGGGGCTGACGTTGGTCCAGCGGACGTCGGTCACCGTGCGGTAGAAGTCCAGCGCGTCACCGTGGGCGCGCATGATCTGGAGCAGGAACTCCGGCAGCCCCTCCGTGTCCCAGACCTGCTTGCCGTCGGGGGTGCGCAGCGAGCCGGCGCCGCCGACCGCGATCAGCCGCGGGGCGGCGTCGCCCAGCATGCGCAGCCCCTCCACCAGGGACTCGGCGGCCGGCTCGATGGTGGCGAGGTGGCCGGGGCCGTCACCGCCGCCGACCGCGCTGACGACGACGTCCTGGCCCTGGGCCGCGGCCGCGACGGACTTCGGGTCGAGGACGTCACCGGTCACGACGGTGAGGGCGGGGTGCTCGACGGTGACCTTGGAGGGGTCGCGGACGACGGCCGTCACCTGGTGGCCGCGGTCCAGGGCCTCGCGCAGGACGCGGCTGCCGATCGTGCCGTTGGCGCCGAAGAGGGCGATCTTCGCCATGGGAATCTCCTGAAAAAGTTGGACGAAAGGGGTGGGTATTACGCGCCGGTTCCATGCTCGTCGAGAGCCCGGGTGAGCGCGCGGGCGGACGTGGTGGGCCCGCCGAGGCGGCGCACCGTGCCGTCGGCGGCGTGCAGCAGCAGGGTGGGGAAGCTGTCCACGCCGAGCCGGCGGACCTCGCGGAAGCCGGCCCGGGCCTCCTGCCGGGTCGCGGGCAGGGCGTACGCCGCGACGGCCGCGTCCGCGTCCACGCCGCCGGCCTCGTCGGCGACGGCCTTGAGCGTGGCCGGGTCGGACAGGCTCAGCCCGTCGCGGTACCAGGCCAGTTGGAGGGCGCCGGCGAACTCGAGCGTCCGCTCCGGCGCCTGCCGGGAGAGGGCGGCCAGCGCGGTCGCCGCGTCGGCCGAGTCGAGCACGGTCGTGCCGTCGGCCACCGCCCGCCGGTAGTCCGGGCCGAAGACCGCGCCGGTCAGCTCGGCGATCCGCGCGTCGGACTGCGGGATGTAGGAGGCGTAGGCGCCCACCGGCCGGGCGCGGGCGCCGGTGAAGAGGCCACCGCTGAGCACCCGCAGGTCCAGGCGGTCGGCGTTCACCGCGGCGAACTCCCGCACCGTGGGGCCGAAGCCGTAGCACCACCCGCAATAGGCGTCGAACGCGTATGTGACCTTGTGCCGGGGCTGCTGTGCCATGTCGTTCACCTCGTTCACCAGAACTCGTTTCCGAACTCGTCTTCCGAACTTGTTTTCTGCTCAACCACGCTTGTGATTGACCACAACGTTAGGCAGCGGGAATCCCTACGACCAGGTACGCTCGGGTCTCCTCATGGTGAAAAACGGACACGAAGAGATCCTCCACCTCACCTATACGCCCCCGCCCGGCACCCCGGCCGGCGTCGAGGTGATGACCCTCGCCGAACTGCGCGACCGCGCCGCCGAGGGCCTGCTGCAACGGCCCCAGCGGCTGGACTTCCACCAGCTGGCCGTCGTCGACTCCGGCGCCGCCGCCCACACCGTGGACTTCACCGGCTACTGGCTGACGGAGGGCTCGGTGCTGTGGGTGCGCCCCGGTCAGGTGCAGAGCTTCGGGGACGCCACCCGCGTCGAGGGCACGGTGATCCTGGTGCAGCCCGGCTTCCTGCCGCCCGGCAGCGCGGTCGCCGCCATGGCCGACGACCCCTTCCACCCGGTGCTCTGGCAGCCGGTGGGCGACGACGCCGAAGCCGTGTCCCTGGCCGTCCGGCACCTGGCGGCCGACTTCCGCACCGGCGCCGGGCTGCCCCCCGACGTCCACGCCGACGTGCTGCGCCACCTGCTGTCCGTGCTGGTGCTGCGGCTGGCGCACTTCACCGCGCCGGTGGGCAGCCGGGTCGCGGCCCCCGGGGACGCCTTCGTCCGCTTCCGGGCCGCCGTGGAGCGGGACTTCGCGACCAGTCACCGGGTCGCGGACTACGCCCGCGCGCTGGGGTACGCGCCGCGCACGCTGTCGCGGGCGACGCTGGCGGCGGCGGGCATGGGGGCGAAGGAATTCATCGACCGGCGCGTGGTGCTGGAGGCCAAACGGTTGCTGTCGCACAGCGACCTGCCGGTCGTCAGGGTCGGTGAGCGGCTCGGGTTCGAGGACGCCGCGAACTTCTCGAAGTTCTTCCAGCAGCGCGCGGGGCTCGCCCCCGGCGCCTTCCGCACGGCCTCGCGCCGGAGCGCGTAGACGGGCCGGACCACGTAGCCGACGGCGCTCACTCCCCGTACCGCGGGTGCATCAGCGTCGACGCCACCGCGCCCCCGCCCTCCAGGGCCCGCATCCCGGCCGGCACCTGGGGGCACCCCCGGCGGCAGCCGGGGGCCGGCGACCGGCCCGCCAGGACGAACGCCCAGCCCTCGCCCGCCCCCGGGCTCCGGTACGGCCGGGTGCACAGGCCCACCGACCGCACCGTGGCGTCCACGGTCCGGAGGTCGTGCGCCCGCTCCCCCATCCGCCCCGCGTGCACCACGAGCCGTCCCCCGTCGCCCAACTGCCGTGCCACCAGCCCATAGAACTCCTGCGAGTACAGCTTCGCGCCCCCCGTCCCCCCGGGCCCCGGCAGGTCGCAGACCACCACGTCGTACGCCCGTCCCGGCACCGCCGGGGGCCGGCCGCGCAGCCACTCGAAGGGATCGGCGTGCACCACGGCGACCCTCGCGTCCTCATAGGCACCGCCGTTGAACCGGACGAACCGGGCGTCCGTGCGGGCGAGCCGGACGACGGTCGCGTCGGGGTCGACGACGGTCACCGCCGCCACACCGCCGTGCCGCAGCACCTCGCGCACCGCGATGCCGTCGCCCCCGCCGAGCACCAGGACCCGCCGGTGCGACCCCGCCATCGCCGGGCCCACCAGCGCCTCGTGGTAGCGCGAGGGCTCGCCGCTGGCACGCAGCCGGCCGTCCAGGAAGAGCGCCGGCTCACCGCCGCCCGCGCCGCCGGTGAGCACCACCTCCTTCATGCCGGTCCGCACGGCCACCCGCACGTCCGTCCCGTAGACCGCCTGCCGGGCGGCCCTCTCGAACGGATCGCTGAGCACCGAGCAGAGCGCGAGCAGCGCCAGCACCAGCCCGTTGGCCGCCAGCACCGCCCAGCGGGCGCGCGCGCTCAAATCGCCCCGGAACAGCCACAGCACCAGCGCCCCGCCGGCCACGGCGTTGACCGCTCCGGTGACCAGCGCGCCCGTCAACTGGCCCAGAACGGGCAGCAGGAGGAAGGGGAAGGCGAGGCCGCCCACCAGCGCGCCCACGTAGTCGGCGGCGAAGAGGTCGGCGACCGCGCCGCCCGCGTCCTGCCGCCGGATCCGCTGGATCAGGGTCATCAGCAGCGGTACCTCGGCCCCGGTGAGCACCCCGATGAGCAGCGAGAACCCCACGAGCGCGGGCCAGGCCCGGCCGTACCAGGCGAAGCAGGCGTACAGCGCCATCGCCGACAGGCCGCCCGCCAGGGCGAGCACCGCCTCGACGGCCGCGAAACCGAGGGCCGCACGGCCGCGCAGCCGCTTGGCGAGCAGGGAACCGACCCCCATCGCGAAGACCATCACCGAGAGCACGACGGACGCCTGGGTGACGGAGTCACCGATGAGGTACGAGGCCAGGGCGACCAGTTCCAGCTCGTACACCAACCCGCAGGCGGCGCAGATGAAGACGGTGGTCAGCACGAGGAGGCGGCCGATCCCGGCCGGTACGGGCAATCGCGCGGGTACCGGACGGTAGATCATGCGGGAACGCTACGTCACGATCCAGCATCGCCCTGTCACCCACACGAGTTCAATGCTCATGATCCTCACGCGAGTTGACCGCGCCACCGGGCGCGCTACCGTTCGCCAGGGGGCTCGCGCCAGGGCGCTTCGCGGCGCCCGGTGCGCCGGGGGGTGCGCAGCCGACGCGCACTCCCACCCGGGTGCGGGTGACGACGAGGCGCCCCTCCTGCGGGTACGCGTGCCAGGTGCGCCAGCTGACCTGGCCGTCGCGCCGCTGGGCGAGCAGCGCGGTGAAGGCGTGCGGGTCCCCGGGAAACGTTCCGGCCAGGCCCTGGGGGTGCTCGGCGACCAGGGCCAGGAGCTCCTGCGCGCGCCCCGCGAACGAACATCGCGACAAGGTCTCGACGCGGGCCGCGAATTCGTACTCCCAGGCGCCGACGCGTTTGGCCACGCCCAGGGGCAGCGGGGTACTGCTGCCGGGTATGCACGCGACCGTCTCCGAGCAGGCCCCGCTCCCCTCCTCCAACAGCACCTGGTGGGAAGCGCCGAGCAGCCGCAACTGGACGGCCGCCCGGCCGAGTTGGAGATCGAGGACGGCCAGCGCCGGCAGCGGCTCCCGGCCCAGGGCCCAGGCGAGGTCGGCCGCGCGGGTGTCGGTGTAACCGGTCTTGAGGGTGGTGAGCATGGGTCGGCTCCGCGAGCGAACAGTGGGGGATGGCCGGCCCGCCCCGAGGAGGACCAGGTCTTCGAGTACGCCGGGTCATGCCCACTCTGGAGGCTCCCTGATCCGGCGGAGGCGTTTCCGGGATTCCCGGGCGTTTTCCCCAAACGTCTCCGGGCGCTGCCCTGGTCGAGAGGAAATCATGAAGCCATCGGCGCCCACAGCATTTTTACCCATCATCGTCGATTTTCCATCCACGCGTGGGCCCGACGGTTCAAGTGTTCAACAAAAAAGCACCCGGCGGGAGTTGGGCCCCCGCCGGCGCATATGCGGCTGGACCTGGGCCACTTGCAAATCCCCTGATCAAAGGGGCATCAGCCGCTGCCCCCCAGCCGTTCCACCGCCGCGCGGACCGAGTCCTCGCTCCGGCAGAACGAGAATCGCACCAGATGGGACGGGGCGCCCGGGCGCACCCAGAAGGCGGAGGTGGGAATGGCCACCACCCCGGCGCGCGAAGGGAGTTCATGGCAGAATCGCACGCCGTCCCCGTGCCCCCACGCGCGGATGTCCGCCTGGAGGAAATACCCGGCGTCCGCCCGGTACGGGCGCAACCCGGCGCGCTCCAGTCCCTCGCTCAGCAGGTCACGGTTGCGCCCCAGGGCCCGCCGCACCTCCGCGGCCCACTCCTCCACGCCCCCCAGCGCCCGGGCCAGTGCCTCCTGGTAGGGCGTGCCGGAGGCGTAGGTGAGGAACTGCTTCACCCCGGCCACCGCCGCGACCAGCCGCGCCGGGCCGCACACCCAGCCGATCTTCCAGCCGGTGACGTTGAAGGTCTTGCCCGCCGAGGAGATGGTGAGCGTCCGCTCCCGCATGCCCGGCAGCGCGGCGATCGTGCGGTGCGCGCCGGTGGGGGCGTCATCGAAGACCAGGTGCTCGTACACCTCGTCCGTCACCACCACCAGGCCGTGCTCCCGGCAGACCTCGGCGACGGCCGCCAGCTCGTCCGGCGTGAACACCTTGCCCGTCGGGTTGTGCGGGGTGTTCAGCAGCAGCACGCGGGTGCGCGGCGTGACGGCCGCCCGCAACGCGTCCTCGTCCAGGACGAACCCTCCCCCAGTGCCGGCCGCCCGGGGGGACCCCCATGCCTCCTCCACCAGCGGCACGGCCACGAGCTTCGCACCCGCGAAGCGGGCCCCCGCCGGGTAGGCGTCGTAGCAGGGGTCGAACGCGAGCACCTCGTCGCCCGGGTCGCACAGTCCCAGCAGCGCGGCCGCGAGCGCCTCGGTGGCCCCGGTGGTCACCAGCACCTCGTCCCGGGGGTCGTACGCCAGTCCGTAGCGCCGCAGCTGGTGCGCCGCGACGGCCTCCCGCAGCGCGGGCGCGCCGTGCGCCGGCGGGTACTGGTTGGCGCCCGACCGCACCGCGTCCGCCACGTCCGCCAGCAGCTGCGGCGGGCTGGGCAGCTCGGGCACGCCCTGCCCGAGGTTCACCGCGCCCGTGCTCCGCGCCAGCTCGGTCATCTCCGTGAAGACGGACGTGCCCACCCCGGCGACCCGCGCCGCCGGCCGCCAGTCCGCGTCTCGCCTGCCGGCCCCGAATTCGCTGCCCATCAAGCCCTCCCCGATCGGTCCTCGACCCGCGGTCCTTGATCGCCTCCACGATAGGCGCGCGCACGCCCCCACAGCCCCCCCTCGTGCCGAGCGATCAGCCCGTCCGGGGGTTGCCCCCTCCGGGGAGTTCGAGGACGAACGCGGCGAAGCCGCTTCGCCGCCCCGGGCGGAGCCCCAGGAGACCCGCGCGCCCCGAGCGGACCGCGCCTCCGCGGGCACACCCCCCGATCAGGCCAAGCGCCCCGAGCGACCCCGCCGCCGAGTGGGTGGAAGCCGCGCCGCGTTCGGGCGTGACGCATCGCGCGCGCGAGACGGCCGACGCATGGTCGGTATGCCCGCCCGTTCCGTACCGGCGCCGTCCCCGGCGCCCGACCGGTCATGCCGGCCGGAGTCCACCGGTGCCGGCCAGGCCGCTCCCCCGGCCGGCCCGGGGAGGTGCCCCGAGGAGGTCCCGTGTCAGCCGGCCCCGTCGTCAACCCCAGCGCGGTGCCCGTCCGCGCACCGGAACCGCGCCGCGACACCGGCGGCCGTCCCGTCCGCCGCACGGACCGGGTACGCGAGGCCCTGCGCCGTGCACTGCCCGCGCTGGGGCTCTACGCCTCGGCCCGGCTGCTCGGCCTCGCCATGATGGCCGGCTGGGCCTGGTCCACCGGCCGGCACCCGCGCACGCTGCTCGGCCACTCCTGGGACGGCATCTGGTACGCGGGCATCGCCCGCAACGGCTACGGGCTCGTCCTGCCCTCCCCCACCAGCCGCGGGGTGATCTTCAACGACCTCGCGTTCTTCCCGCTGTTCCCCGGCCTCGTGCACGCGGTGACGGTGCTGACCCCGTTCACCGTCGTCTCCGCCCAGCTGGTCGTCTCCTGGAGCTCGGCCGTGGCCGCGGCCTGGGGGATCTACGCCGTCGGGGAGCGGCTGCACGGCCGGCGGACCGCGACCTGGCTCGTCCTGCTGTGGGGCCTGCTGCCGCACGCCATCGTGCAGACCATGGGCTACACCGAGTCCCTGATGACGGCGCTCGCCGCCTGGAGCCTGTACGCGGCCGTCACCGGCCGGCCCGTGTGGGCCGGCGCCCTCGCCCTGGTCGCCGGGCTCTCCCGGCCCAACGCCGTCGCCGTGGCCGCCGCCCTGATCTGCGCCACCGCGCTCGTCCTGTGGCGCGAGCCGCGCTCGCGCGGCGACTGGCGGCTGTGGACCGGCGCCGCGCTCGCCCCGCTGGGCTGGGCCGGCTACGTCCTCTGGGCCGGCATCCGCTCCGGCGGCGGACCGCTCGGCTACTTCGCCGTGCAGCGGCGCTGGGGCTCGCGCTTCGACTTCGGCGCGGACGCGTTCCGGTTCATCCGCCACTTGTTCACCGGCCGCGACTTCATGGCCTACTACGGCTCGCTGGCCGTCCTGGCCGTCGCCCTGGTGGCGCTCGTCCTGTTCGTCCTGGACCGCCCGCCCGCCCCGTTGCTGGCCTACGTCGCGGTGCTGTGCGTCATCGCGGTCGGCGGCTCCAGCTATTTCGCGTCCAAACCGCGGTTCCTGATCCCCGCGTTCCCGCTGCTGCTGCCGCTGGCGCTGGGCATGGCGAGAGCCCGGCCGCGCACCGCCCTGGTGACGGTCGGCGCGCTGGCCGGGCTCTCGTTCGTCTACGGGACGTATCTGGTGACGATCGCCCGCATCCCGATGTAGCCGGGAATCAGGCCTCGGGCTTGTCGTCGCCCTCGTCGCCCTGCTCCAGCTCATCCTCCAGACCCAGCTGCTCCACCAGCCACTTGTCGAACTCGACGGAGGCGCGGACCCAGCTGACGGTGCTGGACACGAAGTGCTCCAGCGACACCCCGACGCCGATCAGCATCTGTGCCTCGCCGATCAGGCGGACGGTGCCGTCGTCGTTGGTGTGCGTGTAGACCTTCGGCCACAGAGTGCGGCGGTTCCAGTCGTCGACGACCTCCAGGAGCTTCGACTTCTCGTCGATGCCGTGCGGCCGGTCGTAGAACGTCCGCACCGAGAAGACCTGCTGCTCCTCCTCGCCGCGGAACATGAAGTACGTACGGAACTGCTCCCACGGAGCCGCGAGATCACCCTCGTCGTCGACGAGGTACTTCAGCTCCATCTGCTCCAGGAGCTGCTTGACCAGGTCCTGGTCGGGGATGACGGGGCCGGCCGGGCCCGTCTCTTCGGGCTGCGGCTCGGGCTGGCCCCCGAAATTCGGAATCGAGGACGGGTCGATGCTCACCGTGGATTTCCCTTCGTACGGTTGCGGCCATCCTCCCCCACACCAGCCCCTGCCCCGCAACCCCCGGCGCATGCGTCTCTCGCGACCACGCGGCCGGGGGCGTCCCCGCGGCCATGACTACGCCGTCCGGACCTCCTGGCCGGCGGGCCGCACCGACAGGCCCTCCTCGCCGGGGTGCCGCTCGACGCGGACGGTGTCGCCGTCGCGGATGTCGCCGGCCAGGATGGCGCGGGCGAGCCGGTCGCCGATGGCGGTCTGCACCAGGCGGCGCAGCGGTCGGGCGCCGTAGGTGAGGTCGGCGGCGGCGGCCTCGTCGTCGTGGCCGAGGGCGGCGAGCCAGTGCAGTGCGCCCGCGTCGACGTCGAGGGTGAGGCGGCGGTCGGCGAGGCGTTTTTGCAGCTGGGCGATCTGGATCTCGGCGATGCGCTCCAGCTGTCCGGTGCCGAGGGGGTGGAAGAC
>NZ_JAEAMR010000007.1:108805-253854 GCF_015999245.1 Streptomyces sp. AV19
CAGCGCCTTGTACGTCCCCTCCGGATCGGCCGTCGTCACCCGCTGCCCGCCCCGGGCCTTCTCGAAGGCGTCCAGCAGGCGCCCGGCGGAAGCACCCTGCTGCTCCAGCAGCTCGGCGACCCGCCCGCCCTTGGCCGCGATCCCGATCAGCAGGTGCTCGGTGGAGACGTACTCGTCCCCCAGATCCCGCGCCCGCTCGCCCGCGTCCACCAGCACGGCCTGGAGCTCCCTCGTCGGCTGCGGCGGCGCGACGGTGGACCCCTGCACGCTCGGCAGCGCGGCCAGCACCCGCTCGGCCCCGCCGCGCAGCACGGCGGCGTCCGCCTCGACGGCGGCCAGCAGATCCAGCAGGTTCTCGTTCTCCCGGTTGGCGAGCAGGGCGATCAGCAGGTGGGCCGGGGTCATGTCGGCATGCCCGGCCGCCACGGCCCGCTCATGGGCGGCGCTCAGCGCCTCACGGCTCTTGTTGGTCAGCTCGGCATCCACGGTCGGGGGCTCCTCCTCGGGCTCGTCCTGCTGCGAGTGCTCGTCCTGCTGTGAGGAACGTGCGATAAGTTGAGTCTATTCCACTCAACCTTGGTTTGGGGAGTGCGTCGGGGACAAGTGACCCTCTTGTGAGTGAAGCCCTGGGGAGGGGCGGCCGCCACCGCAGGCGGTGCGACCGTCCAACTACCCTGACCCCCATGGCCCATGACCTGCGCAACCTCCCCGACGCCTACCTCGCCTTCTGGCGCGCGCGCCACTTCCCGACGCTCACCACTCTCCGCCGGGACGGCAGCCCGCACGTCGTACCCGTGGGCGTCACCTTCGACGCGGAGACCTCGACGGCCCGAGTGATCACGCGTAAGCAGAGCACCAAGGTGGCCAACGTCCTGGCCGCCGGGCCGGACGGCGCCCGGGTCGCCGTCTGCCAGGTCGCGCCGGGCGGGTCATGGGCGACGCTGGAGGGCACGGCCGTCGTCGTCACCGAGCCGGAAGAGGTCGCGGACGCGGTCGCCCGCTACGCGGAGCGGTACGAGCGGACTCCGTCGCCCAACCCCGACCGGGTGCTGATCCGGATCGCGGTCACGCGGGCCATGGGCTCGGTGCGGCCGGCCGCGTAGTCCGCGTCCCCGCCGAGCAGACACCCGGGACGCCGATTTCCGACGCGGCGATGGGGTACGCGCTCGGCACGGGCGCGCGCCCGGCGCGCCGGAGGCCCGCCACCCATGGGGTGACGGGCCTCCTCGATACCGGAGCAGGCGCTCAGCGCTCCCGCTTGCCCGGCCGCCAGACGACCAGCGCGCTGGTCTGCTGGACCTCCTGGTACGGGACGAGGTCCCGCCGGTAGGAGGCGTGCACCGCGGCCTCGCGCTGCTGCATCGCCGCGGCGGCGCCCTCGACCACCGTCTGGAGCTCGGTGACGCGCTGCTGGAGCGCGGCCACCTGGTTCTCCAGTTCGATGATGCGCTTGATACCGGCCAGGTTGATGCCCTCGTCCTGCGACAGCGACTGCACCTGGCGGAGCAGCTCGATGTCGCGGGCCGAGTAGCGGCGGCCGCGCCCGGCCGTGCGGTCGGGGGAGACCAGGCCGAGGCGGTCGTACTGGCGGAGGGTCTGCGGGTGCAGGCCCGAGAGCTGGGCCGCGACGGAGATGACGTACACCGGTGACTCGTCGGTCAGCTCGTAGGGGTTACGACGGCGTCCGTCGCCGTTCATCGCGGTCACGCTCCCTTCGCTGCCTGGAACAGCTCTGCGCGCGGGTCCTCACCCGCCGTCGCCTCGCGGAAGGTCTCCAGGGCGTCCCGGGCCTTGTCGCTGAGGTCCGTGGGCACGGTCACCTCGACGGTGACCAGCAGGTCGCCGCGGGTGCCGTCCTTGCGCACCGCGCCCTTGCCGCGGGCGCGCATGGTGCGGCCGTTGGGCGTGCCGGGCGGGATCCGCAGGGTGACCGGAGGACCGCCCAGGGTGGGCACCTTGACCTCGCCGCCGAGCGCCGCCTCCGTGAAGGTGACGGGCACCGTGACGGTGAGGTTGTCGCCCTTGCGCCCGAAGACCGGGTGCGAGCCGACGTGGACGACGACGTACAGGTCGCCGTTGGGACCGCCGCGCTCGCCGGGCGCGCCCTTGCCGCGCAGCCGGATCCGCTGGCCGTCGGAGACGCCCGCGGGGATCCGGACCTGCATGGTGCGCGACGAGGTGGCCCGCCCGCTGCCCTTGCAGACGTCGCAGGGGTTCTCGGGGATCAGCCCGCGGCCCTTGCAGTCGGGGCAGGGGTCGGTCAGCGAGAAGCCGCCGCCCGCGCCGCGCGACACCTGGCCGGTGCCGACGCAGGTCGGGCAGACCCTGGGCGTGCCGTTCTTGTCGCCCGTGCCGGAGCAGGACTTGCAGGCCGCCGAGGAGGACATCCGCAGCGGGACGGTGGCCCCGTCCACGGCCTCGGTGAAGCTGAGCGTCACCTCGGACTCGATGTCCTGGCCCCGGCGCGGCTGGGTGCGCGGTCCCGCGCCGCCCCGGTTGAACAGGCCGCCGAAGACGTCGCCCAGGCCCCCGCCGAAGCCGCCGGCCCCGGCCCCGCCCTGGGCGCCCCCGAAGAGGTCGCCCAGGTCGAAGTTGAAGGAGCCGCCGCCGCCCGGGCCGGGTCGGCCCCCCTGACCAAAGACGGCGCCGTTGCCGAACAGCGCCCGGGCGTCGTCGTACTCCTTGCGCCGCTTGGCGTCGGCGAGGACGTCGTACGCCTCGGAGATCTCCTTGAAGCGCTCCTCGGCCGCGGCGTCGCCCTTGTTGGCGTCCGGGTGGAACTCGCGGGCGAGCTTCCGGTACGCCTTCTTGATCTCCGCCTCGGTGGCGTCCTTGGAGACGCCGAGGGCCTTGTAGTAGTCCTTCTCCAGGAAGTCCTTGGTGCTCATCCCCGGCGTCCCTCCTCCCGGTGCTCAGTGCCGTGCGTCATCGCGTCAGCCCTCGTCCGGGCCACCGCTCTCCTCGTCGGACTCGCCCTCGCCCTTGGCGGACTGGGCGCCCGGCTGGGGCTCGGCGACCGCGACCCGCGCCGGGCGGACCGTACGCTCGCCGATCCGATACCCCGGCTGCAGGATCTGCACGCACGTGGTCTCGGTGACGTCCGGCGCGTAGCTGTGCATCAGCGCCTCGTGGATCAGCGGGTCGAAGGGCTCGCCCTCCTTGCCGAACTGCTGGAGGCCCAGCTTCGCCACGACCGTCTCCAGCGACTCGGCGACGGACTTGAAGCCGCCGACGAGCTCGCCGTGGTCACGGGCGCGGCCGATGTCGTCCAGCGTGGGGAGCAGCTCGGACAGGAGGTTGGCCGTGGCCACCTCCTTGACCTGCACCCGGTCCCGCTCGACCCGGCGGCGGTAGTTCTGGTACTCCGCCTGGAGCCGCTGCAGGTCCGCGGTGCGCTCGTTGAGCGCGGCCTGGGCCTGGTCCAGCTGGGCCTGGAGGCCCACCTCGACCAGCTCCTCGCCGGCCGGGGCCGCGCCCGCCTCCTCGGCGGGTGCGGCGCCCTTCTCGTCGGCCGGCTTGCCGGAGGGAGTGCCTTCAGGCTTGTCGTCGAAGCCCGGGGTCTCCTCCGTCACGCCGACGCACCGCCCTTCGGCTTCTCGTCGTCCACGATCTCGGCGTCGACGACGTCGTCCTCGGCCTTGGCCTGCTGGCCCGCGCCACCGGCCGCACCCGCGGCACCGGCCGCGCCCTGGGCGCCCTGGGCGTCGGCGTACATGGCCTGGCCGAGCTTCTGGCTGACCGCCGCGACCTTCTCGGACGCGGTGCGGATCTCCGCTGTGTTGTCGCCCTCGGCGGACTCGCCCTTCAGCTTCTCCTTGAGCTCGGAGACGGCGGTCTCGACCTCGGTCTTGACCTCGGCGGGAACCTTGTCCTCGTTGTCCTTGAGGAACTTCTCCGTCTGGTAGACGAGCTGCTCGGCCTGGTTGCGGGTCTCGGCGGCCTCGCGGCGCTTGTGGTCCTCCTCCGCGTACTTCTCGGCCTCCTCGCGCATGCGGTCGACCTCGTCCTTCGGCAGCGAGGAGCCGCCGGTGACGGTCATCTTCTGCTCCTTGCCCGTGCCGAGGTCCTTCGCGGCCACGTGCATGATGCCGTTGGCGTCGATGTCGAAGGTGACCTCGATCTGCGGGACGCCGCGCGGGGCCGGCGGGAGGCCGGTCAGCTCGAACATACCGAGCTTCTTGTTGTACGCCGCGATCTCGCGCTCGCCCTGGTAGACCTGGATCTGCACGGACGGCTGGTTGTCCTCCGCCGTCGTGAAGATCTCGGAGCGCTTGGTCGGGATCGTGGTGTTGCGCTCGATCAGCTTGGTCATGATGCCGCCCTTGGTCTCGATGCCGAGGGACAGCGGGGTGACGTCGAGCAGCAGGACGTCCTTGACCTCGCCCTTGAGGACACCGGCCTGGAGCGAGGCGCCGATGGCGACGACCTCGTCCGGGTTGACGCCCTTGTTGGCCTCGCGGCCGCCGGTCAGCTCCTTGACGAGCTCGGCGACGGCGGGCATGCGGGTGGAGCCGCCGACCAGGACCACGTGGTCGATCTCGGACAGGGCGATGCCCGCGTCCTTGATGACGTTGTGGAACGGGGTCTTGCAGCGCTCCAGCAGGTCCGCGGTCAGCTGCTGGAACTGGGCGCGGGTGAGCTTCTCGTCCAGGTGCAGCGGGCCCTCGGCGGAGGCCGTGATGTAGGGCAGGTTGATCGTGGTCTCGGTGGACGAGGACAGCTCGATCTTGGCCTTCTCGGCGGCCTCGCGGAGGCGCTGGAGGGCCATCTTGTCCTTGGACAGGTCCACGCCGTGACCGTTGGCGAACTGCTTGACCAGGTAGTCCACGACGCGCTGGTCCCAGTCGTCACCACCGAGGTGGTTGTCGCCGTTGGTGGCCTTGACCTCCACGACGCCGTCGCCGATCTCCAGCAGCGAGACGTCGAAGGTGCCGCCGCCGAGGTCGAAGACGAGAATGGTCTGGTCGTCCTTGTCGAGGCCGTAGGCCAGCGCGGCGGCCGTCGGCTCGTTGACGATGCGCAGGACGTTGAGGCCCGCGATCTCGCCGGCCTCCTTGGTGGCCTGACGCTCCGAGTCGTTGAAGTACGCCGGGACGGTGATGACCGCGTCCGTGACCTTCTCGCCCAGGTACGCCTCGGCGTCGCGCTTCAGCTTCTGCAGGATGAAGGCGCTCATCTGCTGCGGGTTGAAGTCCTTGCCGTCCAGGTTGATCTTCCAGTCGGTGCCCATGTGGCGCTTGACCGACCGGACGGTCCTGTCGACGTTGGTCACGGCCTGGCGCTTGGCGACCTCGCCGACCAGCACCTCGCCGTTCTTCGCGAAGGCCACGACGGACGGCGTGGTCCTGGCGCCCTCGGCGTTGGTGATGACGGTGGGCTCACCGCCCTCGAGAACACTGACGACGGAGTTCGTCGTACCCAGGTCGATGCCGACCGCACGTGCCATGTCGATTCCTCCAGCTGACTTGAGTGGAACAGGCTCAAGGGTGCAACACGGAGGCCACTCTGTCAACGGAACTGAGTCGAGGGGGCTCAACTCTCGTGCGTCCAAGATCGGCAAGAGGGGCTTCCAAGGCTTGCCTGCGCGACGCAGATCACCGGCGCTGCGGGTACAGCGCGCGGCCGAGAGTGAGTAGTCTCGTACGGACTGGATAAGTTACCGATTAGTAATCGCTCTCGCAGGTCCGAGGAGCCCTCCCATGCAACTCGCCGCGATCATTGTGTCGCTGGTCCTCATCGCGGTCGGCGTCGCGCTGTTCGGCCGTGCCATCCTGCAGATCTACCAGCACATGAGGCTCGGCCAGCCGGTGCCCAAGGGCACCCGCACCGCCGACCCCAAGCAGCGCACGGTCACGGTGGTCAAGGAGTTCCTGGGCCACACCCGGATGAACCAGTGGGGCACGATCGGCGTCGCGCACTGGGGCGTGGCGGTGGGCTTCTTCGCGCTGCTGCTGACGATCGTCAACGCCATCGGCCAGCTCTTCAAGGCCGACTGGCTGCTGCCGATCATCGGTGACTGGCTGCCGTTCGAGATCTTCGTCGAGTTCTTCGCCCTGATCACCACGCTCGGCATCCTCACCCTGATCGCCGTCCGGCAGCTCAGCAAGCCGGGCAGGCCCGGCCGCAAGTCCCGCTTCGCGGGCTCCAACTTCGGCCAGGCCTACTTCGTCGAGGCCGTCATCCTCATCGTCGGCGCCTCGATCCTGACGCTGCGCGGCCTGGAGGGCGCCCAGCACGGCGTGGACCACTACGAGGCCGGGTTCTTCGCCTCGTACCCGCTGGTCGCGGCGTTCGACGGGCTGAGCGTCGAGACCCTGCAGAACGTCACGTACCTGGTCGCCATGATCAAGATCGCGACGTCCTTCATCTGGATGATCACGATCTCCCTCAAGACCGACATGGGAGTGGCCTGGCACCGCTTCCTGGCCTTCCCCAACATCTGGTTCAAGCGCGAGGCCGGCGGTGACGTCGCACTGGGCGCGCTGCAGCCGATGGTCAGCAAGGGCGAGCCGATCGACTTCGAGGACCCGGCGGAGGACGCGGTCTTCGGCGTCTCGAAGATCGAGGAGTTCTCCTGGAAGGGCCTGCTCGACTTCTCCACCTGCACCGAGTGCGGCCGCTGCCAGTCGCAGTGTCCCGCCTGGAACACCGGCAAGCCGCTCTCCCCCAAGCTCATGATCATGGCGCTGCGCGACCACGCGCACGCCAAGGCGCCGTACCTGCTCGCCGGCGGCGGGAAGAACGCGGAGGGCGAGGAGCAGGCCACCGCGGAGCAGCTCGCCGACGTCCCCGCGGCCGCGCTGGCCGAGGCCGAGCGCCCGCTGATCGGGACGCTCGAAGCTGCGTCCAACGGCCTGGGCGGCGTCATCGACCCGGACGTCCTGTGGTCCTGCACCACCTGCGGCGCCTGCGTCGAGCAGTGCCCGGTGGACATCGAGCACGTCGACCACATCGTCGACATGCGCCGCTACCAGGTGATGATCGAGAGCTCCTTCCCGTCCGAGGCGGGCACGATGCTCAAGAACCTGGAGAAGAAGGGCAACCCCTGGGGCCTGGCCAAGAAGCAGCGCCTGGCGTGGACCAAGGAGGTCGACTTCGAGGTCCCGGTCGTCGGCAAGGACGTCGAGGACCTCACGGAGGTCGACTACCTCTACTGGGTCGGCTGCGCCGGCGCCCTGGAGGACCGCGCCAAGAAGACGACCAAGGCGTTCGCGGAGCTCCTGCACATCGCGGGCGTCAAGTTCGCCATCATGGGCGGCGAGGAGGCGTGCACCGGCGACTCGGCCCGCCGCCTCGGCAACGAGTTCCTCTTCCAGCAGCTCGGCCAGCAGAACGTCGAGATGCTGAACATGGCCTTCGGTGAGGACTCGGAGGACGAGTCCACCAAGAAGCCCAAGTCCAAGAAGAAGATCGTCGCGACCTGCCCGCACTGCTTCAACACCATCGCCAACGAGTACCCGCAGCTCGGCGGCGAGTACGAGGTCATCCACCACACGCAGCTGCTCCAGCACCTCGTCGACGAGGGGAAGCTGATCCCCGTCACCCCGGTCGAGGGTCTGATCACCTATCACGACCCCTGCTACCTGGGCCGCCACAACAAGGTCTACACACCACCGCGCGAGATCATCGCCAAGGTGCCGGGCCTGCGGAACGAGGAGATGCACCGCCACAAGGAGCGCGGCTTCTGCTGCGGCGCCGGCGGCGCGCGCATGTGGATGGAGGAGCGCATCGGCAAGCGCATCAACAACGAGCGCGTGGACGAGGCGCTGTCCCTCAACCCCGACATCGTCTCGACGGCCTGCCCGTTCTGCCTCGTCATGCTGACCGACTCGGTCAACGGCAAGAAGAACGAGGGCAAGGCGAAGGAGTCGATCCAGGTCGTGGACGTCGCCCAGCTCCTGCTGGACTCCGTCAAGACCCCCGTCGAGCCCGAGGGCGACGGCGAGACGGCCGACGCGCCGGAGCCCGACCCGGAGCCGGTGAAGTAGTCCCCTCCGACGACCCGGGGCCCCGCGACGCGTTCGCGGGGCCCCGAGGTTTCCCCTAGGGGTTGTCACAGCTCCGCAGCAAGCGGGCTTCCGAGGCCCCCGCCCGGCACCACCACCCCCCGCGAGCGGGTACGTTCGAAGGCGTGGCTGGATTCAGGATGGGACGCGGACAGGGCCCCGGCGAGGGAGACCCCGCGCGGCAAGGACAACACCCGGGGCAGCAGGCCCCGTACGGCGGCCCGGCGTACGGTGGCGGCCCCGCGTACGGCGGGGGTCCGGGCGGCGCGCCCGGCGGTCACGGCGCACCGCAGGCGCCGTCGCAGTGGCAGGCCCGCCCCGGCGGGCGGGACGAGCCCGAGTACTTCGGCGGGGGCCAGCCGTACCACCAGCCGCCGCAGCCGCCCGGACCGCAGGCGCCGTACGACCCGTACGGCCGCCCCGGCGACAGCCCCGGGCACACCCAGCAGTTCGGCATCGGCGACGCCCCGGACGCGTACGGCCCCGACGGCGGCCACGGCGGCCACGGCGATCACGACGACTACGGCGACGCCCAGACCTACGGCGGCCAGGCGCCCGCCCCGCCGTCCGGTCCCCGGCTGCACTGGAAGGATTTGCTGACGGGGATCGTGCTGCGGCCCTCGGCCACCTTCTGGCAGATGCGCGACCACGCCATGTGGGGCACCGCGCTGATCGTCACCTTCGTCTACGGCCTGCTCGCGGTCTTCGGCTTCGACAAGGCCCGCAAGGACGTGCTCAACGCGACGCTCGGCAACAGCATCCCGCTGGTGCTGACGGCCGGCGTCCTGGTCCTGATCTCCGCCCTGATCCTGGGCGCGGTCACCCACACCCTGGCCCGCCAGCTGGGCGGCGACGGCCTGTGGCAGCCGACGATCGGCCTCTCGATGCTGATCATGTCGCTCACGGACGCGCCGCGCCTGGTGCTCGCGGTCTTCCTCGGCGGCGACAACGCCCTCGTGCAGTTGCTCGGCTGGGCCACCTGGCTGCTGGCCGGCTATCTGCTCACCTCGATGGTGAGCAAGTCCCACGACCTGCCCTGGCCCAAGGCGTTGGGCGCGTCGGCGATCCAGCTGGTCGCCCTGCTGTCGCTCATCAAGCTCGGCACGCTGTAATCGAGCACGCTGTAATCGGGTACGTACGGAGGGCCCCGGACGCGACGCGTCCGGGGCCCTCCGGCACAATCGCCTCGGCGTCCCCCCACACCCCTTGCGCCACAGGTTTCTGGTTTCGCAGCAAGGACCCCGCATGCTCCGACGCACCGCCGTACGCCGCGCCTCGGCGACGGCCCTCGTCCTCACCTCCGCCGCTCTCGGGCTCACCGTGCCGGCCGGCGCGGCCCAGGCGGCGCCCGTCACCTGCGCGCCCGGTGTCTGGAAGGCGGAGTTCTTCCCGAACACCACCTTCCGCGGCACTCCGAGGAAGACCGCCTGCGACAACGCCATCGCCGAGAACTACGGCACCGGTGCCCCGGCCGGCCTGCCCCGCGACAACTTCGGCGTCCGCTGGACGACCACCCGCGACTTCGGCTCCGGCGGCCCCTTCACCCTCACCGCGGAGGCCGCCGACGGCATCCGGGTCTACCTCGACAACGTCCTGAAGATCGACCTGTGGAAGGACGTCCCGAAGACGCGGAAGAAGGCGGTCCGGCTCACCGTCCCCAAGGGGAAGCACACGCTCCGGGTGAACTACGCGGCCTTCACCGGCCCCGCGAACGTGAAGTTCACCTACGCACCGGTCACCAGCAAGGCCGACGACAAGGTCAAGCCGCTCGCCCCGGCCCGGCCGAAGGCCTCCTACGACGCCAAGTCCGGCAGGGCGACGCTCGGCTGGGGGCGCAACAACGAACTCGACCTGGCCGGTTACCAGGTCCACCGCCGCGTCCTGCCCGCGTCCGGCAAGGCGGGCGCCTGGGCCGTCGTCAGCGGCAAGAAGCCGCTGACCGGCACGTCCTTCACCGACCGCCCGAAGTCCGACGGCAGCTCCTACGCCTACGCCGTCACCGCCCTCGACAAGGCGGGCAACGCCTCCGCCCGCTCCGCCGAGGCGAGGATCGGCACGGCGGCACCGGCCCCGGCCGCGCCGGCCGGGCTGGCGGTGTCGGGCGACTACCTGGAGGCCAGGCTGACCTGGGCGAAGAGCAAGGAAACGGGCCTGGCCGGCTACCGGGTCTGGCGCCGCGACCCGCGGCACGACTGGCAGCCCGTCCTGACGACGCGGGAGACCTCGGCCACCGACACACCCGTGGCCGACGGCACCGCCTACGAGTACGCCGTCACCGCGCTCGGCGCCGGGGGCAAGGAGTCGGGGCGTTCCGCGTCCGTCGCCTTCGCGTCCGTGGACCGCAGCCTGCCCCAGGCGCCCCTCGACCTCGCGGCCTTCGACACGCCCCCGGTGGGTGTCGCCCTGTACTGGCGGATCCGCGACGACGCCACGCACTTCCGCGTCTACGGCCGGGACGAGGACGGCGGCGCGGACTTCACCTGTCTCGGCTCCGTACAGGGCGAGGACCTGAAGTTCCTGGACCGGACCATCAGGCCCGGCCGGATCCGGAGCTACTACGTCACCGCCGTGAACGACCAGGGCGTGGAATCCGGCCGCAGCAAGGTCGTGCGCAACGGGGACGAGCCGTCCTGACGTATGCCGTCCTGCCCCACGGCGTCCCGGCATACGGCAGAGGGCCCCGGCTCCTGGAACGGAGCCGGGGCCCTCACCGGACGTGCACGCTCACGCGTCGAGGACCTGGCCCTCGCGCCGCACCACCGGCGGCTCCACGCTCCACGGGAAGTTGATCCACTCGTCGGTGCGCTTCCAGATGTACTCGCACTTCACCAGCGAGTGCGACTTCTCGTAGATCACCGCGCTGCGGACCTCGGCGACGTGCTCGAGGCAGAAGTCGTGGACGAGCTTCAGCGTCTTGCCGGTGTCGGCGACGTCGTCCGCGATCAGGACTTTCTTGTTGGAGAAGTCGATCGCGTTCGGGACGGGCGCCAGCATGACCGGCATCTCCAGGGTGGAGCCCACGCCGGTGTAGAACTCCACGTTCACGAGGTGGATGTTCTTGCAGTCCAGCGCGTAGGCGAGGCCACCGGCGACGAAGACGCCGCCGCGCGCGATGGAGAGGATGATGTCCGGCTCGTAGCCGTCGTCCGCGATGGTCTGCGCCAGCTCACGGATGGCCTGCCCGAAGATCGGGTAGGTCAGGTTCTCGCGGATGTCACTCACTGTTGCTCGCCTTGCTCTGCTCAGACCTGGGTTCGGTGGAAGTTCTGGAAGGACCGCGAGGGTGTCGGCCCGCGCTGCCCCTGGTAGCGGGAACCGTGCTTGGCGGACCCGTACGGGTGCTCGACCGGCGAGGTCAGCCGGAACATGCACAGCTGGCCGATCTTCATGCCCGGCCAGAGCTTGATCGGGAGCGTCGCCATGTTCGACAGCTCCAGCGTCACGTGCCCGGAGAAGCCCGGGTCGATGAAGCCGGCCGTGGAATGCGTGAGCAGCCCGAGCCGGCCGAGGCTGGACTTGCCCTCCAGCCGCGAGGCGACGTCATCGGGGAGCGTGATGACCTCGTACGTCGAGGCCAGCACGAACTCGCCGGGGTGCAGGATGAACGCCTCGTCCCCCTCCGGCACCACCTCGCGCGTGAGGTCCGCCTGCTCCACGGCGGGGTCGATGTGCGGGTACCGGTGATTCTCGAACACCCGGAAGTAGCGGTCCAGCCGTACGTCGATGCTCGACGGCTGCACCATCGACGCGTCGTACGGATCGATCTTCACCCGCCCGGCGTCGATCTCGGCCCGGATGTCCTTGTCTGAGAGAAGCACGGGTCGAGGATACGCGGAGACGGAGCACGACGCGGGCCCGGTCCGAGGGGGACCGGGCCCGCGAGGCCGTTCACCGCTTTATGATCAACGCTTCCGGTGCGCCACGGGCACCGAGTGCCGGAGCCGGGCGCAGCGCGGGCAGCGCAGCAGCCGCCCGGGGCCGAGCCGCCCGGGACCGAGGTTCTGCATCGGGAACGAAGCGGTGCTGAACACGTGCCCTTCGGCACAACGGACGACGGTGCGCTCCATCGAGTCCCTTTCCCATGGACGTGAAAGACAAAAGCCACATTAGGGGATGTATAGGACGTGCCCCTACCCGGCACTCCCGCCGCCCCCGGACGGGCTGTCCGCGCCACACGGTACGCCCCAACTCCCGTCCCCCACGCCCGCGTCCCCCTCCTGTGCGCTCCCCTTCCACACCACCCCCGCAAGCAGAAAAGGCCCCTCGCGACAGATGCGCGGGGAGCCTCGGATGGGGTAGAGTGTGCGACGATGCGACGCCTTGAGGGGCGTCCTCGCGGGCGTAGTTTAATGGTAGAACATGAGCTTCCCAAGCTCAGAGCGCGAGTTCGATTCTCGTCGCCCGCTCTTGATGAAAGGCCCAGGTCAGCGACCTGGGTCTTTTTCATTGTCTTCTTGATTGCTGTCTTCTTCGTTGCCGTCTTCTTCGTTGCCCCGATGACTCGGGGGCTCCGCGGCATCGGCGCGCCCCAACTCCTCCGGGATCAGCCCCGGTTCAGGCGGTGCCGGGGGAAGCGTGGAGGCGGCCGGGGGCGGGGACGGCCAGACGAGGAGGAGCGGGCAGGGGGCGTGGTCCACGACGAAGCGAGTGGCGGGGGCGAGGCTGCGGGGGCCCAGGCGGGTGCGGTCGCCGTCGCGGGCCACGACGAGGAGGTCGGCGCCTTCCGCGGCGGCGACGACTTCGCGCTCGGGGACCCCGGCCCGCGCCGCGCGGGAGCACGGGCGGCCCAGGTGCCCGGCGGCGGCCGCGAGGAGTTCGCCGGCCGAGGCGGCCGCCGCCCGCTCCATGCGGGTGCCCGGGTCGCGTTCCGGCCGGCCGCGGCCGAGGAGGTGGGCGAAGGCGCCGTGGGCGGCCTCGGTGACGTCGGCCTCGGACACGTGGAGCAGGACGACGTCCGTGCCGTCCGGTACGTGGGTGCGGGCGGCGGCGACGGCCGCGCGCCAGGTGCCCTCGGTGATCCAGACGATGACGGCCACCACGGCTCCTCAGCCTCCGACGACCTGCGACGCGCCCCACAATGCCACCACCGCGACGACGAGCCCGGCAGGCACGGTGAGCAGGCCGAGCCGGGTGAACTCCCCGAGATCCACCCGCCGGTCGTGGGCGTGCACGACGCGCCGCCACAGCAGCGTGGCCAGCGAACCGGCGTAGGTGAGGTTGGGGCCGATGTTCACCCCGGTCAGCGTGGCGAGGACGGCGGCGGGGCCCGAGGGCGCCGTCAGCGGCAGGAGCACCAGGACGGCGGGGAGGTTGTTGACGACGTTCGCCAGGACGGCCGCCAGGGCCGCGACGCCGAGCAGCGCGGGCAGCGACGTGCCGTCCGGGACGAGGCGCCCGAGACCGGTGTCGAGCCCGTTGTCGACCACCGCCCGGACGACGATCCCCAGCGCCAGGACGAAGGCGAGGAACAGCGGCGAGGCGGCGCGGACGATTCCGGCGGGCGTGGTGCGGCGCGCGGCCAGGGAGCGGACGGCCAGGACCAGCGCGCCGGCCAGGGCCGCCCAGGCCGGGTCCGCGCCGAGCGCCGGGGCGAGGACGAAACCGCCCAGCGTGCAGGCCACGGTGGCCAGGACGAACACGGGCGTCCTCGGGGTTCCGGTATGCGGCGCGAGTGACTCCTCCATCAGGTCGCGGGCGAAGAAGCGGCGGAAGACGGCGTACTCGACGGCGATCGCCGCCAGCCAGGGCAGGGCCATCAGCGCGGCGAACCGGGTGAAGCCCAGCCCGCTCGCGGCGAAGCCCAGCAGGTTGGTCAGGTTGGAGACGGGCAGCAGCAGCGACGCCGTGTTCGACAGGTGCGTGCACGCGAAGACGTGCGGCTTCGACCGCACCCCGAGGCGCCGGGCGGTGACGAACACCACCGGGGTCAGCAGCACCACGGTGGCGTCCAGGCTCAGCACCGCCGTGGTCACCGACGCGACCAGGAAGACCTGCCCGAGCAGGCGGCGCGGCCGTCCGCCCGAGGCGCGCGCCATCCAGGCCCCGCAGGCGCGGAACAGCCCCTCGCCGTCGCAGAGTTCGGCGATCACCAGCACCGCCGCCAGGAAGCCGGCCACCGGTGCCAGCCGCTCCGCTTCTTCGGCCGCGTGCTCCCACGGGATCAGCCCCGCGCCCACGACGACCACCGCGGCCGGGACCGCCGCCACCGCTTCCGGCAGGCCTCGGGGACGCACGACGGCGAAGGCCAGCACCCCGACGAGCAGGGCGAGGGACAGGGCTTCCGCGAGCGGCGCGTTCAGGGCGGGATCCTCCAGGTCCTCCGGTGCGCGAACGGGTCCGAGGGCCTCATGGAACCAGACCCGGCCCCTCCCGCCCGGCCGATGCGGCCGGTCCGTCGACGGCCCTGCCTTTACCCTTGGGGCCGCCGATGGCGAAACGACGTACAGGAACGACGTACGGGAACGACGTACAGGGACGGAACGGAGCGTGCGGTGACGGCGGGGGAGACGAACGGCGACGAGCTGATAGGCACGGCGCTCGGGGGGCGTTACCGGGTGACCGCGACGATCGGGCGCGGCGGCATGGGCGTGGTCGCCCGGGCGGTGGACGAACTGCTGAACAGGGAGGTCGCCGTCAAGGTCCTGCGGGCCTTCACCGACGCCTCCGCGGCCGAACTGGCCGATCTGCGGGCCCGGATGCAACGCGAGGCGCAGGCCGCCGCCCGCATCCGGCACGGCGGCGTGGTCACCGTGCACGACGTGACCGAGGAGCAGGGCCTTCCGGTCATCGTCATGGAACTCGTCGACGGACCCTCGCTCGACGACGTGCTGACGGAGCGTGGCGCGCTGGAGCCGCACGAGGCCGCGGCGATCGGCGCCGAGCTGATGGACGCGCTCGACGCCGCGCACCGGGCCGGCGTGCTGCACCGGGACGTCAAGCCGGCGAACGTGCTGCTGGAGCGGGGCGGACGGGTCGTGCTCACCGACTTCGGCATCGCCAGCATGGAGGCCGGCGACGAGGCCATGGACAAGCTGACCCGCAGCGGGCAGCTCGTCGGCTCCCTCGACTACCTCCCGCCGGAGCGCGCGCAGGGCAGGGAGCCCGGCCCCGCGTCGGACATCTGGTCGCTGGGCATGACGCTGTACGCGGCGGTGGAGGGCACCTCGCCGTTCCGCCGGACCTCCGTGTGGTCCACCTTGTCGGCGATCGTCACCGAGCCCCTGCCGGAGCCCCGGCGGGCGGGGCCGCTCGCGCCGGTGCTGCGGGCGCTGATGGCGAAGGAACCGGAGAGCCGGCCGACCGCCGACCAGGCGCGCGGGATGCTGGCGCGGGTGGCCGCGGGCGGGACGGCGAACACGGCGGCACCGGCGCCCACTCCGACGGAGGTCACCGCCCCGGCGCCGCCGCCCGGTTTCGGTGCCGCGCCGCCCTTCCACCGGCCCTCGCCGCCGCCTCCGGCGCCCGTCGTGCCGGTCGTGCCCGTCGCGGGCCCCGCTCCGGGCGCCGGCCGCGCCGCGTCCGGCCGTGGGCGGCGGCGCGGCCGTGCCCTCGTCGCGGCGGCGGCCGCGGCCGTCGTGCTCGCCGGGGGCGGCGTGACCTACGCGCTGGTCGGCGCCAAGGACGACAAGGACGCCAAGGGCGGGACGAGCGGTACGGAAGCGCAGGCGGCGCCCACCGCGGCCGGTTCCCCGGCGGGCGGCGGCAGGACGGACGAGGGCGGAACGATCATCGGCGGGACCGCCTCGGCCTCCCCGTCCCCTGCCCGGAGCACGGCCTCGCCCGGAAAGCCGTCCGCCACGCCCTCGCGCACGCCGGCGTCCCCCTCGGCCAAGGCGAGCCCGACGAAGGCCAAGCCCTCCGCCACGAAGGCCAAGCCCGGCTCCGTGTCGAAGAGTTGCGGCGGGTGGACCCACCGCGACCCGAAGCCGGGGACCTACGGTTACCTGTCCGGCGACTACCACCTGGTGACGGGCCCGTACCAGGCGTGCTCCTCCGTGGCGCGGGTCAAGGCGGGCAAGAAGCTCTGGTACCACTGCTCCGTCGTCAACGCCCATGGCAACACGTGGATTTACGCACGCGTGGAGGGGACGAAGACCGCGGGCTGGATGTCGGCCGACAACCTCACGCGCGAGAGCGGCCGGCCGGTCACCTGCACCTGAGGGGACGGGCCCGCGCGGGGCCCGCGGCGTGACCGTCCATGACCGGGAGCGGTACCGGCGGTACGTCGCCCGGCTCCTGCCGGCGCGAAGGCGTCGTCCTGCCGGCCGGGGCACCGGACCGCTCCGACCCCGTCCGAAGCGCCGTTCAGAGCCCGTCCGGCAGCAGGCGCAGGGCGCAGAGGGCCAGGGCCAGGTCCGCGACGGACCGGGGGTCGGCCAGGGAGCGGCCGGTGAGGTCCTCCAGTCTGCGCAGGCGGTAGCGGACGGTGTTGGGGTGGCAGTACAGGAGGCGGGCGGCCGCGGCGGCCGAGCCGCCCGCGGCGAACCAGCGCTCCAGGGTGTCCAGCAGGCGGTCGCGTTCGGCGGCCGGCAGGGCGCGCACCCGGCCCAGGACGGTGCCGGCGATACGGCCGGCCTCCTCCGGGGCCGCCGCGACCAGCAGGGACACGGGACTGTCAGTGAACCGGGCCACCCCCGGGGCCCGCCCGCCCGGCCCGGTCAGGGCCAGCCGGGCCAGGCGCAGGGCCCGGGGGGTCTCCCCCAGCGCCCGGTAGGGCGGGCTGACGCCGACGCGGGAGGAGGCGGCACGGTCGAGGACGCCCAGGGCCGCCCCCTCGGCGTCCGGCGCGCGGAGCGCGACGACGCCGATCCGGAGGCCGGGCAGCAGGCGCCAGGCCGAGCGGGCGCCCTCGGCCTGGAGGCGGGGTTCGATGCCGGGCAGGGCCTCCCGGCCCGGGGCGGGCACCTCGGCGGCCACCACGACGAACGTCCCCTCGGTGGGCAGCCCGAGCGCGTGGGCCGCCTCCCAGAGGGTGGTCCGGTCGGTGAGCAGCCCGGTGAACAGGGCCTCGACCAGGGCGGATCGTTCCCGTTCGCGCTGCAGCGTCATCTCCGTGGCCGCCTCGCGGTACGCGTCGCCGGACGCCGCCGCCAGCCCCTCCTTGACCCACCACGCGGCCAGCGCGGTGACGCTCTCCACGGTGACCCCGTCGGCCGCGCTCACCTCGGCGGCCAGCGCCGACCAGAGGAACTCGGAGCCGACGCGGTAGGCGTGCAGCAGCTCGGCCAGCGGCACCCCCCGGCGGGCGCCGTCCCGGCCGGTCCGCCGGGCCGACTCCATCCCCGCGCCGCGCCCGTGCGCCAACTGCCCCAGCACCAACTCGGCATTGCGCCGGCACGACCCCAGGAGCTCGTCGGAGGGCACGCGTTCTTCACTGCCGTAGTACGCCACTTCGGCCCTTATGCGGCGGACCATGCCCTCGGCGAGGGCGGGCGCACGCGCCAGCAGCGCGGCCGCGGCGGGGGCGACCTCGGGCGGCGGTCCGGGGGCGCTGCTCATGACCGGCAGGTTACAAAGCCGCGCCCGGCAAGGGGTGTTGTTGTGCCCGGGGACAACGGGACGTCCGCGTTCCTGTGCTCCCGCACATGGCTCACGGGACGGTGCGCCACGACGATACCGGCAACGTTACCGGCCGGTTTCGTCCCACCGCTCCCCTCACCCTCCCCAGGAGGAACCGTGCCCAGAGCCGCATCGAAGCCCGCCAATCACCGCACGGCGACGCGAGGTTGGCGTTCCGCCCTGACCGGCGGCGCCCTCCTCTCCACCGCCCTCGCTCCCTGGGCCGTCCCCGCCCACGCCGCGGACGCGCCCGTCGGCGGCAGGTACGTCGCGCTCGGGGACTCCTACGCCGCCGGCGCCGGGATACCCGCCCAGTCCGGCGGCCTGTGCCTGCGTTCCGACCACAACTACGGCCGCCTCGTGGCCGCGGCCCTCCGCAGCGCCGCGCACCAGGACGTGACCTGCGCCGCCGCCAAGGTCAGCGCGCTGACCGCGACCCAGACCGACGCCGGGATACCCGTCAACGGCCCCCAACTGGACGCTGTTTCACGTGAAACCAGCCTGGTCACGCTCACCGTCGGCGGCAACGACCTCGGCACCTCGGACCTCGGGTTCGTGGACGTCGTGGCCGCCTGCACCGCCCTGGCCCCGACGAGCCCCTTCGGCGCGCCCTGCCGCGACCACTACAAGGACACCCTCGGCCGACGCCTCGACGCCGCCGCACCCCGGCTGACGCAGGCGCTGCGGACGATCCGTGAACGGGCCCCGCACGCCCGGGTGCTCGTGACCGGCTACCCGTCGTTGATCCCCGCCGACGCGAAGAAGTGCGTCGGCAAGCTGCCGGTCACCACCGGCGACGTCGCGTACCTGCGGTCCGTCCTCGGCGACCTCAACTCCATGGTGTCGCGCGCCGCGGAGGGCGGCGGCGCCACGTACGTCGACACCCTGGGACCGACGGAGGGTCACGACGGCTGCTCGGCCGACCCGTGGATCCAGGGCCTCGTCCCGACGTCCCCCACCCTGCCGCTGCACCCCGACGCCACCGGCGAACGCGTCATGGCCGACGCGGTACTGCGCACCCTCGGCCGCTGATCAGCACGCCCCTCCGCCCAGCTTCGCCTCGATCCACCGGACCCCGGAGCGGACCACGTCCCGCGCCTCGAAGAGGTGGCACTCGGCGGCGCCGACGGTGCCACGGACACCGATTCCGGCGGCGAGCATCTCCCGGGCGATCACCGTGAACGGCCATTCGCCCGCCGGGACCACCGGGGTGTAGTCGAAGGCTCCGTCCTCGGTGTCGATGTCCCGGAACCTGCGCCAGACGCGCTCGCCGCCGACGAGGACCGGCTGTTCGTAGTCCACGTACCGCTTGCCGGGCGCCTCGGCCAGGGCCTCGGCGTGGTGCAGCAGGGTCAGGGTGTCCAGGGGCGCGCCCAGCAGCAGGACCCGGCCACCGGCCGCGACGAGCCGGGCCAGGGGGCTGTCCGGTCCGTGCGGATGGTCCCAGGGCTGATCGGCCATCAGCTCCGCGGCCGCCGCCCCGAGCGCGACGAAGCTCGCGTCGGGGTGGCGGCCGCGGACCGCGCCGGACTCGTGGCGGAGGGCCTCGGGCAGCCGGCCGTTGTTGTGGTCGGCCTCGCTCAGAGCCGGGTCGTAGGGAGGCCACCCGTCCCGGGCGGCCTCCCGCCACTCCTCGGGCCAGTCGGCGAGGTCGTACGGGGGCGCGTCGTTCCAGCCGGCCGGCGCCATCAACGTGCCGCGCCCGCCGACGGTTTCGGCGAGCGCGGCGATGACGGTGCGCGGACCGCCCGGTACGAAGCCGAGGGCCGACAGCCGTGTGTGGAACATGACGACGTCGCCCTCGCCGAGCCCGAGCGCACGGAGTTCGCGGACCAGCCGGCCGTGCGTCACGGGGCCGCCGGCGAGTTCGAGCAGCTTCCTCTCGTCCATGGGCCGATGCTGGCCCTCCGGACAGGGACGGCGCACCCCCTTTTTTTTCTCTGTCGGCGCTACCAGTCGAGCGCCGTGTCGGCGTCCGACTGCCAGTAGGTCACGGCGGCCGTGTCGTCGATGTAGGTGCCCTTGGGGAGGGTCACCTTCGCCCGGCCGTCGGCCGGGCCGTGGCCGTTGTCGAGGAAGACCCGCAGGGTCCGGACGGTACGGCCGTCGTGCCCGCTGCCGTC
Source organism: Streptomyces sp. AV19 (assembly GCF_015999245.1). GTDB lineage: Bacteria > Actinomycetota > Actinomycetes > Streptomycetales > Streptomycetaceae > Streptomyces. Next base: position 128,493 of record NZ_JAEAMR010000007.1, read on the forward strand.
GGGGGCGTAGAGACGGATGCCCGCGTACGCCGACTCGCCGGGCGCCAGCGTGACCACGGCCTGCGGCTTGCTCTCCTCCACGACGCGGGTCACGGACTGGTCGTCGTCGAAGCCCAGGTACGGGTGGAGGTAGGCGTTGCACGCGGTGCGGCCGGTGTTGGTGGCGGCCAGGAGCTGGTGGCCGAGGGGGTGGGGCACGTTCTGGACGGTCAGCTTGACGTCGGCCGTGGAGCAGGCACGGGTCACGGGGGCCGCCTGGCCCTGACCGGCGGTCACGGCGAGGACGCCGGCCGCGAGGACGGCGGACGTGGCGAGGCTGGCTATGCGCATGGCTTGTTCTTCTCCTGTTGAGGAATTCCTGTTGAGGAATGCGGGCGTTTCAGAGGTGGCGCAGGAGCGCGGCGACCGTTCCGACGGACGCGGCGAGGACTCCCAGAGCCACGGCGTCGATGAGCTCGACCCGGAGGCGGAACCTGGTCCGCACGGCGACTCCTGTCCGGATCACCGCCCGGTGCGGGGCCGCACCGGCCGTGCTTCCGTGCCGACAGCCTGCGATGTGGCGCGTTCCGGCGCCAAGGCGCGGCGGATCTTTGGGGAAGCTGGAACGGCTGCATATAGTCCGGCCTGGGGGAATTGCCGCGCCCTGGAACGCGGGCCTGGGACGGGGGAACAGCGGGATGGCCGAGCCGGTCGAGGCGTTCGCGGAACGGCTCCGCGAGCTGAAGGAACGTTCCGGGCACAGCTACGGCGCACTGGCCAAGCGGCTGCACATGAGTACGTCGACCGTGCACCGCTACTGCAACGGCGCCGCCGTCCCCACGGAATTCGCCCCGGTGGAACGGTTCGCCCGGCTCTGCGGTGCGCGGCGCGAGGAACTCGTGGAGCTCCACCGCGCGTGGATCGTGGCCGACGACGCGCGACGGCGCAAGGCGGGCCCGGCCCGGAAGGAAACGGCCGGACCGGCGGAAGCGCCGCCTCCCGAGGCGACGGATCCGGCCAAGCGGCCGGTACCCGAAGGCCCGCCGGAAGACACCGCGGAACGGGACGGGCAGCTTGCCTCCCCCGGAACAGACGCGCCGGAGTCGATCGACACGGCCGTACCCGAGCCCGCTCCGCACGTGGCGGCCCGCCCCGCCGGACGCCGCCGCCTCCGGCACACCCTGCTCGCCGCCGCCCTCGCCGCCGTCGTCGTACCCGCCGCCGTCGTCGCCGGCTGCTCCGCCGGTTCGCAGCGGGCGGACCGGGACGGGGCCGCCCCCGCCGGACCGACCGCGAGCGCCACCTGGCGTCCGCCCCGGGCGGACGTACCGCCCGGGACGAGCACGCCGCCCTCCCCCCGGAACACCCCGGACCGTTCCACCCCGCCCGGAACGGACGGGCGGCCGCTGCCGCCGGACGTCACCGGCAGCCCGGCACCCGGTCCGGAAGGGAGCGTTCCGAGCAGCCCTCCCGACCGCGAGAAGAAGGGCCGCGAGAAGAAGGAAGGGAAGAACACTCCGGCCCACCGCCCGGACGCTCCCGCTCCCCTGACCGTCTCCGTCCGCCCGTACGCCCTCACCGAACGCTGCGACACCCTCTATCTGACGGGCCGTCAGCCCGGTGCGGTCGTCGCACCGCCCGAGGGCAAGGACGCGGGCGACTGGACGGCCGCGATGCAGGCGGTGCCCGGCGGGCGGATGCGTCTCCAGGTGACCGTGCAGGGCACGGAGCGGAAGGCGGTCGTGCTGCACGCGATGCGGGTGCGCGTGGCCGGGGAACGCAGACCGCCGCTGGACTGGTCCGCCTACGCCATGGGCGACGGCTGCGGCGGCGGGCTCACCCCCGCCCACTTCGACGTGGACCTGGACCGGGACCGCCCCGCCGCGCGCCCCGTGTCCGGGCGCCAGGGCGACCTCGTCATCCCCGCGACGGACTTCCCCTACAAGGCGTCCTCGACCGACCCGCAGGTGCTCGACGTCCTCGCCCACACCGACGGACACGACGTCAGCTGGTACTTGGAGCTGGACTGGAGCAGCGGCGACCGGCACGGGACACTGCGGATCAAGGACCGGGGGCAGCCGTTCCGCACCAGTGCGGTCAAGGAACGACCGCAGTACGCCTACCGGTTCGACACCAGGACGTGGGAACTGCTGCCGGACTACGCCCGCCGCTGAGAGATCAAGTGCCGAGGGATCAAGCGTCCTCCGAGGGATCAGGCGTCCTCGGACGGCTCGTCCTCATAGGGCGCCTCTTCCATGATCCGTTCGCCGAGCTCGTCGGCCCACAGCTGCGCCCAGCGGCGCAGACCGGCGACGTCCTCCGCGTCCAGGCCGTGGGCGGCGAAGGCCCGGTCGTCGATCCACTCGGCCCCATCCAGGCGGGCCCGCAGGTCGGCGGGGTCGAGGCCGTCGGGGCCGCGCGCGTGCCGGCGTCCGAACTCCTCGATTTCGGCGGCCGGCCAGCGGTCGGCGGCGCCGTACACGTCGATCAGGTCGCGGGCCAGTCCCCGCTCGGCGAGGGCACGCACCTTGAGGCCCACGGCGTCCTCGGCGGCGAGGGCCGGGCCCAACTCCGTGACGACGGGCGGGCGCCACATCGTCTCCTTGAGGAGGTCGAGCGGGAACTCCTCCCCGTCGTCGGGAGCGGTGGCCGCCAGCCGCGCGGAGAGCGGGCCGGTCTCCACGTCGCGCACCCGCCAGCCGCGCTCGCGCAGCCCGGCCCGGACGCCGGCGGCGATGTCCGCCATCGCGTCCTGCGATTCGGTGGCGAGGGCCACGCCGACGCCGGTCCGGCGGGTCAGCCCGTGGGCCCGCAGCGCGTAGCCGCCGGCGAGGACGAGCGACCAGGGCGCGCCGACGGAGACGGCGTCGGCGATCATCCGCCGGTGCGGCGCGGGCAGTTCGGGGCCGGCGTCCGGAGAACCCGGTGCGGCGGATGGCATGCCGTTCATCATGGTCATTGTCCCGCACGACGGAGCCGCCCCCGGGCGGTCCCGGGGGCGGCTCGCGGCGCGGCGATCCCGTCGGTCGATCCGTCAGTCGTTCCGTCCGTCCGTCGTTCCGTCAGTCGTTGGCGGAACCGTTGCCGGACAGGATCGGAATGTGGTCCAGGATGTGCGACAGCGCGTCGTCGCCGTCGTTGATCGTGGAGTTCTCGGTGCACATCTGCTGCTGCTGCGAGGAAAGGATCGGCACGTCCTGCAGACCGATGTTCAGCAGGCCGATGAGCGACTGGGCGCCGAGCTTGCCGATGGCGATGCACGGCTTGTTGAACGAGCCGTTGATCAGGCCCATCTGGGGGCTCATGTAACCGCCGGTGTAAGTATTCCCGTACATCTGCACTGCTTGGTTGGCGTTGGCGACGCCGTCGTCGTGTCCGGCTGCCAGCGCGGGACCGACGGATCCGCCGACTGCGGAAACCGTCAGTGCGGCCGTGGCCACTACCTTCTTGATCACGATGGTTCCTTCGCTCTGGTCGTTTTGCGAGCGCTACTTGCGTAACTCGGTTGTCCAGGAAAAGTCATCGGGCTTCATTCATTCGGCCGTACAAACACGGAAACCCCCTGCCGCGGGTCCCGCACACCCGCCGCAGGGGGAATCCCGTGCTCGCTCCCGGGATCAGCCGTTGGCCGAACCGTTGCCCGAGATGATCGGGATGTCGTCGATGAGGTGCGACAGCTGGTCGTCGCCGTCGTTGATCGTCGAGTTGTCGGTGCACTGCTGCTGCTGCTGCGAGGTGAGGATCGGGATGTCCTGGAGGCCGATGTTGATGAGCCCCAGCACCGACTGCAGGCCCAGCTTGCCGATGGCGATGCAGGGCTTGTTGAGCGTGCCCTGGATCAGGCTCATCTGCGGGCTTTCCTTGCCCCCGGTCTTGGTGTTGCCGTAGCCGGTCTTCGAGCCGTTCGCGTTGGCCACGTCCTGGTCGTTGCTGAGGGCCAGCGCCGGGGAGCTGACGGCGCCGACCGTGGAGACCGTCATGACGGTCGTGGCGAGTACCTTCTTGAGCACGTGATTAGCCTTTCGATCGTGTAGCGCCCCCACTGAGAAAGCGATCTGCACAACTCCCGCCCCGGAAGAGAGGTTCCGGGCTTTCACTCATTCGAGCCAGTGTGGCGGAAGCCCTCACCGGGCAATTTCCGGGAATGCCGTCGGTACGAAAAGCGGCTGGTCCTCGCGCATTTCCGGACACGGTTCGTCACCGCAAGAAGACCGCAAGAAGACCGCAAGAAGAATTGCCGAAGCGAAGGGCCTGTCAGCGGCGCCAGCTGATCGGCGAGACGAATCCGGAGGGCCGCCAGCGGGCCGGTGTGCACAGCAGTCCGTGGGCGGAGAAGCCCGCGGGCAGGGCGAGGCCGGTGCCCGCGGCGGCACAGGCGAGGAGAACCGCGGTCACGGCGGCGAGTTCCTCGTGGCCGGCGGCTCCCCTCTCGACCCGGACGAGCGGGTCCGCCGGGAGCGGGTCGGTCATGGCCTCCACTCTTCCTGCCGGTGCGCCCCTTCCACCGTCTCCCGACGGCGGCACCGGAGGAACCCCGGTACGTCCGAACGGGTGACGGGTCTGTCGGAGGGCGGATCGCGCGTCCGGATGAACCGCCCCGCGCGCCCGCCGGGGGCGGGGGCCCGCGCGCCGGAGCGGACGGCGGTCCCGGCGTCCCTCATCTCCCGGCCGTGAACGGCGAGTTGGGGACCGCAACGGCTTGCCGTGGAGCCGCCCGCCACCGAGGCTCCTCCGCAGGCGGGTTCGCGCGCCCGGCACCCACCGGGCGGGCGATGCGGGGAAGTTGTGACGCCACCGCCGAGCATGTATGGCCGTGGGGACCGAGGAGAGGGCGGGCCGGGAGAGGCTCCCGCCGACGACAGCACGGGCACGGCGGAACGCGGAACCAAGGAGAGCAGGGACCACATGGGCAGCACCCCCCACACGCGCAGGAGCGACACACGGGAACGCATCCAGCGCACCGCGCTGGACCTCTTCGTGACCCGCGGGTACGAGAAGACCTCCCTGCGGGAGATCGCCGAGCAGCTCGGGGTCACCAAGGCGGCGCTCTACTACCACTTCAAAACGAAGGAGGACATCCTCCGCGCCATCTCCGACCATGTCGGCGGGCCCGTGGACGAGCTGATCGACTGGGGCGAGGCGCAGCCGCCGACGCCGGAGGTCAAGCGCGAACTCCTGTGCCGCTACAGCGAGAAGCTGCGCGGGGCGGTCCCCGTGTTCCGCATCCTCCAGGAGAACCAGGCGTCGCTGCGGACCCTCGACATCGGCGGGCGGCTGCGGGAGCGGGTGACCCGGCTGTCCCGGCTGATGCGGGCGGGGGACGAGGCGCTCGACGCCCAAGTGCGGTTCTCCAGCGCGCTGTTCACGGTCCACTTCGGGGCCCTGGTGCTGGACGACGTCGTGGGCGACCCGGAGGAGAAGCGTCTCGCCACCCTGGACGTGGCCCTGGAGGTGCTGGGGACGGCCGTCGCCGGCCGGTGACGGCGGGCGCGCCGGGCCCCGTCAGCCCACGGCGACGGGGGCGAAGGCCGGCGGCGGCCCGGCGGCCCCGGCGGCGCGCAGCCGTTCGGCCTCGGCGAGCGCCCGGGCGCCGCGGCCGGGGGCCACGTCGAGGCGGGCCAGCACGGAGGGGACGGCGATGCTGGGCATGACGTGCTCGTAGAGGGCGATGGCCCGGCGCTCCAGGTCGGCGCGGCGGGTGGCGGCCTGGGACATGGTGTTGATCCCGGCGTAGGCACCGACGATCAGCTCGGCGGTGTCGGCCGGCACCACGTGCGGCAGCACCTCGCCGCGCTCCTTGCCCTCGGCCAGGACCCGGACGTGCAGCCGGGTCCAGCCGTGGAAGGGGCCGCTGCGGTTCAGGGCCGCCGAGCCCTGGTCCAGGGTGAGCCGGACGCTGCCGCGCAGCAGCGGGTCGTCCGCCATCCGGTGCGCGAACACCATGCCCAGGTCCACGAGTTGCTGCATCCGGGAGGTGACCGGCGGCTCGGGGAGGCGGGGCGCCTCGACGAGCTGGGCGTCGATCACGGCGTGCGCGAGGTCCTCCTTGGAGGCGAAGTGGAAGTAGAGCGCGCCCTTGGTCACTTCGGCGCGGGCCAGGATCTCGGTGATCGTGGCCGCTTCGTAGCCCCGCTCGTCGAAGACCACCGCGGCCGCTTCGAGGATGGTCCGGCGGGTCCTGATCGCCCGGTCCTGCTTCGCCACGGTCCGCCTCCGCATCGATAGCCCGCCCCCGCGGTGCGGCGGCGCCGGCACTGTCACCGGAATCAAACCGACGTGTACGAATCCCCGCCACCGCGGGCACCCGGCCCGTCCGACGAGCCTACGCAGCCGGGCCACGTCAGCGGAGGACGGCGAACCGGCCATGTCCGGGGCCCCGCCGAGCACCCCGCCGACCTCGCACCTTGCCCGAGGGGCAACGGGCGGCGGGCGGGCGGACGGGCCGCCGGCGGGGGAGGGCGGCCGTCCACCCGGCCGAAAGCCACCCGTGGGCGTGCCGGGGACCGGGGAGCACGGCAGACCGGACGGTACGCGTCCGCCGCGGGCCGTGCGATCAGGGCTGGATGTTGCCGATCATGTAGCAGACGATCGCGATCACGATGAGGGCCAGTACGACAACGGTCTTTCGTTCCTTGCGCGTCATGGATTCCATCACGCCTCCCAGACAGCGTCCGATGGCTCGGACCGCCCTGCTCGGGAAACTACTCGTGTTCGGGTGGTTACACCACGGCACGATCGAAAGTCTGAGCAGGACTTGAGGATTGGCCCTCCGGTTGCCCCGGCCGTCCTCCGCCCGCCCCGCCCGCGCTCCCCTCCGCACCAGTCCGCCGGACATATGACCGTTTGGCTTCCCCGGACCCATCCGGGTTCTCGTCCTCCGTTACGGCCGATTCCCGCCCGCTTCGTCGTTATGGTCTGCCGTGCCGTCCTTCGCCGGCGACCGCTTCGAGGGAGATTTCGAGGGAGATCACGACGGGATGACTCTCAGCCTCACCGGAAACGTCTTCCTCGCGCTGCTGGTCGCGGCGGCGGTCCTGGCCGTGCTGGCCGTGCTGCTGCTGTGGACGCGGATCCCGGGTCCGGCCCCGGTGCGCTGGGGGGCGCGGCTGCTGATGGTCCTCCTCTGCCAGGCCACCGCGATCTGCGTGGTGGCCGCCTGGATCAACACCAGTTACGGCCTCTACGCGTCCTGGGACGACCTGCTGGGCAGGACGGCCGGCGCCGGTCCGGTCGCCATGCAGGGGCCGCCGGCCGAGCACGCCACGTTCACCAGGGACGACAACGGCATGCGGGAGACGTACTTCCGCGGCACCCGCTCCGCCCTGTCCGGCCAGGTGATGGTGTGGACTCCGCCGCAGTACGACGAGCCGCGCTACCGCCGGACGTCCTTCCCCGTGGTCATGCTGCTGCACGGCGTCCCCGGGTCGCCCCAGTCGTGGACGGAGCAGGGCCGGATGCCGCGGGCGTACCAGAAACTCCTCCAGGAGGGCGCCACCGGCCCGTTCATCCTCGCCGTACCCGTGATCAACCCCGGCGGGCGGGACACCGACTGCTCGGACGCGGGCGGGCGCAACGTGGCGACCTGGCTCTCGCAGGACGTGCCGGACCTCGTGCGGCGGCACTTCCGCGCCGCGCCGCAGCCCAAGTCCTGGGGGCTGCTGGGGATTTCCACCGGCGGCTTCTGCGCGGCCAAGCTGCCGCTGCAGTTCCCCCGGGTCTTCGCCGCGGGCGCGGCCCTCGACCCCGACCCGCTCAACGGCGACGGCGGCGCGCTCACGGACCCCGTCCTGCGCGAGCGCAACAGCCCGACCTGGCTGGTCGCCCACACCCGCTCGGACGCGGCCCTCTTCCTGGCCACCTCGCGCCAGGACCGCGTCAGCCCGCCGTCCTACCTGGAGGAGTTCCAGCGGGCCGCGTCGGGGAGCCGGGTGCGGCTGAGGACGATGCTCCTCGACAAGGGCGGGCACAACTACCGGACGTGGTCCGCGCTGTACCCGGAGACGTTCGCCTGGCTCACCCGGCAACTGCCGGGCGGGCCGGGCCCGTTCAGTGCTTCTTCGGACGGTCCTGGACGTCCTGCGGGAAGGTGAGCTGCTTGCTCATCCAGGCCATCGCCGGGCCGATCTCCCGCTGCCAGGTCTTGAAGCCGTGGCTGCCCTCGGGGAGCACCATCTCGGCCACGTGCAGGTTCTTCTCGCGGGCGGCCGCGACGAAGCTCTCGGTCGCCTCGTAGTTCTTCTCGCCCTTGCGGCTGGTGGCCACCAGCAGCGAGACCCGCGGCACCGGCTTGTTCTCCAGGCGCCACATCAGGTCGTGCTCGCGCTTGCGCTCCTCGGCCTTCTCGCCCGAGCCGAAGAGGTTGCCGGTGGCGATGTCGTTCTTGATGTGGAAGTCGCCGGAGAGGGAGGCGGCGACCGGGTAGACGTCCGGGGCGCGCATGGCGAGCTGGAGGGCGCAGGTGCCGCCGGAGGAGTAGCCGAGGACGCCCCAGGACGAGGCGTGGTCGCCCACGCGGTAGGCGCTGCGCAGCGCCTCGGGCAGGTCCTTGGTGAAGAACGTCTCGGCCTGCGGGCCGTCGGGGACGTCCACGCACTCGGTGTCGCGCGGGGAGGCGATGGTCGGGGCGAGCATCACGATCACCGTCGGGCTCATCTGCTTCTCCTGGAGCAGCCGGGCCGCGTTCAGCGGCACCCGGAGGTTGCGCGCGACGCTGGCCCGGCCGCCCGGGTAGCCGCTGACGGCGACCATGACGGGGAAGCGGGTGCGCTCGTACTGCTTCTGGAAGTACTGCGGGGGCAGGTAGACGTAGGCGGGGTTGACCGCCTGGGAGCGCTTGCCGAGGACGCGCACCGAGCGGATCGCGCCGACCTTGTCCTCCGGGCCCTTCGGGTAGCCGGGGAAGGACTCGACGTTCTCGCCGTCAGTGGGCTGGATCAGGCCGTTCGCCGATTCGTCGACCTTGGCGCGGGGGCCGTCCGTGTTGATCTCGGTGATGTTGACCGGCGCCTTGTCGACCCGGCCGAGCAGCTGGTTCCAGGTGCCGAAGAAGCCGACATTGGCGTTGACCGCGAGCAGCACCGCGCCCATGATCGACAGCTGGGTGAGCAGGATCGAGCCCAGCCGGCCCAGGACGGGCAGGGGTCCCTTCCCGGAGAGCCGCGGCCAGACCCACACCATGAGCCCCACGCACAACACGGCGGCGAAGGCCACCGTGTACAACAGCGACCTGCTGGTCAGGCCCATGCGGTTCTCACTCCCTGCCCCAGAGGTGGGTACTCATGTTCGGATCGGCGATGCTCAACGAATAAGAGGCCGGAAAGGGCCGCAAGGGTTGCCCTGTCCGCATTTCTTCCCCGGCCCGTGTCCTGCGCGCATCCCGCGCTTCGCCCGCCGTTACCGCGCCGGACACGCTCCGGGCGCGCGCCGCGGCCGGCGGGCGGCATCTGGCCGAACGGCACCTTCCGCCCGATGGTGGAGGGAAGGCCCGGAGGGGGCTCCGCGGGGACGGACCGGGACACCGGTGGAGGTGGGCGGCATGGCGGACGGCGGCGCGACGACGGGGGCCGAGGACGCGAAGGGCCGGCTCGGCGGCCTGTTCGCGCCGGTCCACGAGGAGGTCACCGCGCTCGACCTCCCGGTGACCGGCCGCGTCCCGGACGCGCTGCGCGGCCGCTACCTGCGCAACGGGCCCAACCCGCTGCGCCGCGACGACCCGTCCGCGTCCCACTGGTTCGCCGGCGAGGGCATGGTGCACGGGGTGCGGCTGCGCGACGGCCGCGCCGCCTGGTACCGCAACCGCTGGGTGCGCTCGGACGCCGTCACCCGGCAGCTGGGCGAGAAGGTGCTGCACGGGCCGCGGCACCTGGTGGACTTCGCGCCCAACACCCACATCCAGCGGTTCGCCGGGCACCTGCTGGCCCTGGTCGAGGGCGGCGCCCTCCCCTACGAGCTGGACTCGCAGCTCGACACCGTGGGGCCCTTCGACTTCCACGGGACGCTGCCCGGCGGGTTCGCCGCGCACACCGTCGTCGATCCGGCGGGCGGCGAGCTGCACGCGGTCGCGTACTGCCCGGCCTGGCCGTACGTGCAGTACCTGGTCGCCGGGACGGACGGCTGCGTGCGGCACCACGCCGACGTCCCCGTCGAGGGGCGGCCGATGATGCACGACTTCTCGCTCACCGCCCGCCACGTGCTGCTCTACGACCTCCCGGTGGTCTTCTCCGCCGGGTCCGGCCCCTCGGGCAACGCCTTCGACTGGGATCCCGGCCGCCCGGCCAGGGTCGGCGTGCTGCCGCGCGAGGCCGGCCCGGACGAGGTGCGCTGGCTGGAGACGGACCCCTGCTTCGTCTTCCACGCCGCGAACGCCCACGAGCACGACGGGGTGATCACCGTCCATCTCGTCCGCCACGAGCGCTTCTTCGACGGTCCCGGGAGCGCCCGGCCGGCCCACCTGGAGCGGTGGACGGTGGACCCGGCCGCCGCGGCGGTGCGCCGGGAGCAGCTGGACGACCGGCCGGTGGAGCTGCCGCGCGTCGACCCCCGGCGGCTGACCGCCCGGCACCGCTACGCGTACGCGGTGCACGAGCGGGTGGGCGGGGACCGGACCGGCCTCGGCCGGGGGCTGCTCAAGTACGACCTGGAGCGCGGGACGTGCGAGGAGTACCCGGTCCCGGCGGACGGGGACGTCGGCGAGGGCGTCTTCGTCCCCGCCGCGCCCGGGGCCGCGGAGGACGACGGCTGGGTGCTGGCCTACGCGTACGACCCCGGCCGCGCGGCCAGCGACCTGCTGGTGATCGCGGCCGGGGACTTCGCGGCCGGGCCCGTCGCCCGGGTCCACCTGCCGGTACGGGTCCCGGTCGGGGCGCACGGCAACTGGATCCCCGACCCGGTGTAGATCCGGTGCGGGGGGACCGGCGCGGGGCCCCGTGTAGGGGATCCGTGGGACGGAGCCGGCTCCACGGGGCCGGTCCACGGGGCCTGACGGGGCGTTGGGGCTAGCCTTACCGTCACCCCCAGTCGGTACATTCCGGATAAAGGTAAGGATTTCTCCCCATGGGAATTCGCAGCCTGCTGCGGAACGCGTTCGGCCGGCCCAAGGAGCCCGGGAGCGGGACGCCCGCCCTCCCCCAGCAGGGCACCGCCGCCACCGCCAGCGCCCCCGCCGCGTACGCCGCCCTCTCGGTCCCCGCCCAGCCCACCGGCGACCGCATCCCCGACCCCGGCACGCTCCCGCCCGTCCCGCCCAGCCCCATCCCGCCCGGCCCCGAGCCGGTCCCCGAGCCCGAGCCCGCCCCGCCGATGCCCGGCCCGCACCCCGTGCCCGAACCGGAGCCCGCGCCCCGGCCCGAGCCCGAGCCCTCGCCGGCGGGACCGGAGCGGGCCGCCCCGGAGAAGACCGGCCCGGAGAAGACCGGCCTGGAGAAGGTGCGCCGCACCGCGCCCGGCCTGGTCGGCCTCTACCGCAAGGCCGGCGACGCCCTGCGCGAGGAGGGCCTGACCGGCCGGCGGGCCGCCGTCCATCTGGTGCTCGACCGCTCCGGGTCGATGCGCGGCCACTACCGCGACGGCAGCGTCCAGCACCTCGCCGAGCGGGTGCTCGCGCTCTCCGCCCACCTCGACGACGACGCCACCGTCCCCCTCGTCTTCTTCTCCACCGAGGTGGACGGTGTCTCCGAGCTCGGCCTCGACCGCCACCGCGGGCTCATCCAGGAACTGCACGGTTCCTACGGGCACATGGGCCGCACCAACTACCACCTGGCCATGCGGGCCGTCATGGAGCACCACTCGGCCTCCGCCGCCGGCGTGCCCGCGCTCGTCGTCTTCCAGACCGACGGCGGGCCCTCCAGCCGGGCGGAGGCGGAGAAGGCGCTGCGCGAGAGCGCCGGGCTGCCGGTCTTCTGGCAGTTCGTCGGCTTCGGCGAACCGGCGGGCCGGGGCTTCGAGTTCCTGCGCGGTCTGGAGGACTGGCCCGCCGTGGACAACGCAGGCTTCTTCCCGGCCGGACGCGATCCCCGCGCCCTGCGCGAGGAGGAGCTCTACCGCGGCCTGACGGCCGGCTTCGCGGCCTGGCTCACCCGGGCCCGGGCCGCGGGGACCGTCCGCTGACCCGGCTGCGCGCGAGGTCCACGGTCACCCGCAGGCCGCCCCCGCGGCGGGGGACGGCCTCGGCCGTCCCCCCGTGGGCCCGCGCGATGGAGCGCACGATCGACAGCCCGAGCCCCGCGCCGCCGCCCAGCCGCTCCCGGCCCTCGCCGCGCCGGAACGGCTCGAAGAGCCCCTCCACCTCCGCGGCCCGCACCACCGGGCCGGTGTTGGCCACCACCAGCCGGCCGGGCTCCACGGTCACCTCGACCCGGCCGCCGCGGTGGTTGTAACCGACCGCGTTGCGCAGCAGGTTGCCCACCAGCTGGGCCATCAGCACGCGGTTGCCGCTCAGCGGCGCGGGCCCGCTCCGCACCGCGACCGTCACGCCCTCGCGCCCGGCCCGGGCGGCCACCGCGGCCACCTCCTCGTCCACGACCCCGCCCAGGTCGAATGGCTCCGGCCGCTCGATCCCGTGCTCGCTCCCGGCCAGCACGAGCAGGCCCTCGATGACCCGCTCCGACTTGCGGTTGGTCTCCAGCAGCACCGCCCTGGTCCGGGCCAGTTCCTCCGCCGACGGCTCGCCCTCCAGCCCGACCTGGATCGCCGCCCGCTGGGTGGCGAGCGGGGTGCGCAGTTCGTGCGAGGCGTTGGCGATGAAGCGGCGCTGGCTGTCGAACGCGCCCTGCACCGGGGAGAGGAACCGGCCCGCCGTCCACCAGCCGACCCCCACCGCGAGCAGCGCCATCGCCAGCAGCGCCCCCGCCGACCAGACGATCAGCTCCTGCGAGGCGGCGGCGCTCACGTCGCCGGAGATGCGGTGCAGCGTGGTGGCGTTCACGGACTGGCCCCGCACCGCCCGGACCGGAGTGGCCGTCTCCGCGATCAGGAAGGCACGCTCGCGGGTGCTGTGCCGGGACAGCAGGTTGACGGTGATCAGCAGGCCGGCGCCCAGCATCAGGAAGATCCCGCCGAACGCCCCGGCGATCCTGGCGCGCGCGGTCAGGACGGGCCGCTTCACAGCGCGTACCCGACGCCCTGCACGGTGCGGATCAGCTGCGGCTCGCCCAGCTTGCCGCGCAGCTTGCTCATCGCCACGCGCACGGCGCCGGTGAACGGGTCGGCGTGCGCGTCCCACGCCCGTTCCAGCAGTTCCTCGGCGGAGACCACGGCGCCGTCCGCCTCCAGCAGGATCTGCAGCAGCGAGAACTCCTTGGGCGAGAGCCCCAGTTCGCGCCCGTCACGGCTGGCGGTGCGGCGCACCGTGTCCAGCCTCAGCCCGTCCCGCTCCAGCAGCGGCGGCGAGGGACGGGCGCTGCGGCGGCGCAGCGCGCGCACCCGGGAGATCAGTTCCGGGAACTCGAAGGGCTTGGGCAGGTAGTCGTCGGCCCCCAGGTCCAGCCCGGCGACCCGGTCCTCCATGCTGCTCGCCGCCGTCAGCATGAGGATGCGCGTCCGCGCCCCGGAGGCGACCAGCCGCCGCGTCACGTCGTCCCCGTGCACCCGGGGCAGGTCGCGGTCGAGCACGAGCACGTCGTAGTCGTGCAGCCCGAGGTAGGCGAGGGCCGCGTCCCCGCTGTAGACGGTGTCCACCGCGAACCCCGCCCGGCGCAGCCCGGTGGCCACGAGCTCGGCCAGGGTTTCCTCGTCCTCGGCGACCAGCACTCGCATGACGTCGTCCTCACCTCGCTGGGATCATCCCGCTGGATCGTGCGGTGTACCTCGCCCCCTTCTTCCAGAATGCGGTGTATCAGAGGAGATGTTTCGCGGATGTCTCCATACGGGTCCCTACGGATGCCTACGGATCCATACGAGCCGAACGGCCCGGAACGTACGGGCGTCAGGGCCGGCCGGAGCGGGGTCCCCGAACGCGGAGAGTGACCGTCCGGGCGACCTCTCCGCGTAATCCCGGCGCCCCGCGACATCACCCTCCGTCACCGATCAGGACGGCACGAAGTGGGCATCGTAACGGTGTGAACGATGAATTCCCCCTCGGCAGCTACGTCATCGACACCCGCACCGGACGGCTGGGACAGATCATGGACACCCACGCCGGTTACGTTCAGCTACGACCACCGCGCGGCGGGATCGAGTGGTCCTGTCCACCGGCGGCCATCCGGTTCCCCTCCGAGGCCGAGATCGCGGCCGGGGCCGGCGAGGCCGGGTGCGGCCGGTGAGCGCCCGCAGCGTCTTCCTGTTCGGCACCTGGACGTTGCAGCCCGACCAGGAGCCCGACGCGGAGCCGGTGACGTACGCGATGCAGTGCGCGGTGTGCGGCGAGAGCTCGGGGCCCGCCGAGGACTTCCTCGACGCGCAGCACTGGACCTTCCGGCACGCGGGCCGCAACCCCTCGCACCACACCTACCGGGAGTTGATCAGGCGCCCCTGGCGGGCCTGGATGGACCGGCCCCACGGGGCCTGAACGGAAAACGCCGCGCGGCTGCCCCCTGGTGCTCGGATACGCTAAAGGTGACTGTGACCTACGCGTCACGGATTCCGTCACCCCGAGCATCGACCAGGGAGCAGCCGGCAATGGCTCGACACCTCATCACCAGCGCCCTTCCGTACATCAACGGGATCAAGCACCTGGGCAACATGGTGGGGTCCATGCTCCCGGCGGACGTCTACGCCCGCTTCCTGCGCCAGACCGGCCGCGAGGCGCTCTACATCTGCGCCACCGACGAGCACGGCACCCCGGCCGAGCTGGCCGCCAAGGAGGCCGGTCTGCCGGTCGGCGAGTTCTGCGCCCAGCAGCACGAGGTGCAGAAGGCCATCTACGACGGCTTCGGCCTCTCCTTCGACTACTTCGGCCGCAGCTCCTCCCCGGAGAACCGGGAGATCACCCAGCACTTCGCGCGGCAGCTGCAGAAGAACGGGTTCATCGAGGAGCGGGCGATCCGCCAGGTGTACTCGCTCGCGGACGAGCGCTTCCTGCCCGACCGCTACATCGTCGGCACCTGCCCGCACTGCGGCTACGACAAGGCGCGCGGCGACCAGTGCGAGAACTGCACCCGCGTCCTGGACCCGACCGACCTGATCGACGCCCGTTCGGCGATCAGCGGCAGCAGCGAGCTGGAGGTGCGCGAGACCAAGCACCTGTTCCTGCTGCAGTCCAAGCTCCAGGGCGAGGTCGAGGCGTGGATCGACGAGCACGGCAAGGACTGGCCGGTGCTGGCCTCCTCGATCGCCCGCAAGTGGCTGACCGAGGGCCTGCACGACCGGGCCATCACCCGTGACCTGGACTGGGGCGTGCCGGTGCCGGCCGACACCTGGCCGGAGCTGGCGGCCGAGGGCAAGGTCTTCTACGTGTGGTTCGACGCCCCGGTGGAGTACATCGGCGCGACCAAGGAGTGGGCGGACCAGCAGCCGGAGGGCCGCGACTGGAAGTCGTGGTGGTACGAGGCGACCGACGTCCGCTACACGCAGTTCATGGCGAAGGACAACGTCCCGTTCCACACGGTGATGTTCCCGGCCACCGAGCTCGGCACCCGCGAGCCCTGGAAGAAGGTCGACCACGTCAAGGCCTTCAACTGGCTGACGTACTACGGCGGCAAGTTCTCCACCTCGCAGAAGCGCGGCATCTTCACCGACGCCGCCCTGGAGCTGCTGCCCGCCGACTACTGGCGCTACTTCCTCATCGCCAACGCCCCGGAGTCGGACGACTCGTCCTTCACCTGGGAGCACTTCACCTCCTCGGTCAACAAGGACCTCGCCGACACCCTGGGCAACTTCGTCAACCGCGTGCTGTCCTTCTCCCGCAAGCGGTTCGGCGACGAGGTCCCGGCCGGCAACGAGGCGGGCGCGGCCGAGGCGGAGCTGGGCGAGGAGATCGCGCGGCTGCTCGCGGAGTACGCCGAGCACATGGAGGAGCTCCAGTTCCGCAAGGCGGCGCAGGCGCTGCGCGCCCTGTGGAGCGCGGGCAACTCCTACCTGGAGACCAAGGCCCCCTGGCTGGAGATCAAGACCGACCCGGACGGCGCCGCGCTGACGCTGCGCACGGCGATGAACCTGATCCACCTCTACGCGGTGGTCTCCGAGCCGTTCATCCCGGCCTCGGCGGCGGCGATGCGCTCGGCGTTCGCCCTGCCCGCCGACGACCGGACGTGGATCACCCAGGACGAGGCCCGTTCGCTGTCGCTGGTCCCGGCCGGCACGCCGTTCACCGTCCCGCCGGTGCTCTTCGCGAAGATCACCGATGAGGACCTGGCGTCCTACAAGGAGCGCTTCGGCGGGGACGACGCCGCCTGAGCCGACTGATCAGGGGGCCCGGAACGACATGTTCCGGGCCCTTTGTCATGCCCGTTGATCGTTCGGCAATCGTTCGTTGAGCGCGGCCCGCCAGGCTGTTCGGTGTTGGGTCGTGGGGGAGACGAAGAAAGAGCCGAACCAGTGTTGGATGACCATCGCATCACCGTGAGCGTGCACGCCACCGACGAGCTGGGGCGGGCCAGGATCGTCCGCCAGCTGCGGACCCTGCCCGAAGTCCGGGTGGTGGGGGAGTCGGCCGCCGTCGAGCTCCTGCTGCTGGGGCGCCACGACCGGGACGCCGCCGAGCAGTTGCGCCGCAGGACCCGGGAGAGCTGGGCACCGCTGGTGGTGGTGGCCGACGAGCTGGGCGAGACGGAGCTGATGGCCGTGACGGAGTACGGCGTACGGTCCGTGCTCTGGGGGCACCGCCTCACGCCGCGGCGGCTGGGGCGCGCCGTGCACGCGGCGGCGGGCTGCTGCCCGCCGGAGCCGCTGCCGAGACTGAAGGCGCTGGTGTGACGGGGGCACTGGTGTGACAGAGGGCGCGGCATGACGAAGGGGCCCGGCGCATCGGTGCCGGGCCCCTTCGCTCACCGCGTCTACTTCGTCGGCTTGTACGGCGTCGCCTTCGCCGGGCCGGTGCGGATGTTCAGGTGCAGCTCCTTCAGCCGCGCCTCGTCGACCTCGCTCGGGGCGCCCATCAGCAGGTCCTGGGCGTTGCCGTTGAGCGGGAAGGCGATGGTCTCGCGGATGTTGGGCTCGTCGGCCAGCAGCATGACGATGCGGTCGACGCCCGGGGCGATGCCGCCGTGCGGCGGGGCGCCGAACTTGAACGCGCGCAGCATGCCGCCGAACTCGCGCTCCACGTCGTCCTTGGAGTAGCCGGCGATCTCGAAGGCCCGGTACATGACCTCGGGCTCGTGGTTACGGATCGCGCCGGAGGACAGCTCGGTGCCGTTGCAGACGATGTCGTACTGCCAGGCCAGGATGTCCAGCGGGTCCATCGTGTTCAGCGCCTCCAGGCCGCCCTGCGGCATGGAGAACGGGTTGTGCGAGAACTCGACCTGCCCGGTGTCCTCGTTCTTCTCGAACATCGGGAAGTCGACGATCCAGCAGAAGCGGAAGACGTTCTCCTCGAACTGGCCGGCGCGCTTGGCGGCCTCGACGCGGACCGCGCCCATGATCTTGGAGACCTCGTCGAAGTCACCGGCGCCGAAGAAGACCGCGTGGCCGGGCTCCAGGCCCAGACGCTCGGCGAGGGCCTTGACGTCGTCCTCGGTGAGGAACTTGGCGATCGGGCCGGTGAGCGCCGCCTTGTCGGGGAGTCCTTCGCCGACGCGGACCCAGGCCAGGCCCTTCGCCCCCTGCTCGACCGCGAAGTCGCCGAGGCCGTCGAAGAACTTGCGCGGCTGGTCCTGGACGGCCGGCACGGCCAGCGCCCGGACGTGCTTGCCGGCGAACGCCTTGAACTCGGAGCCCGCGAAGACGTCGGAGACGTCGGCCAGCTCCAGCTTGGCGCGCAGGTCCGGCTTGTCGGAGCCGTACTTGAGCATCGCCTCGCGGAACGGGATGCGCGGGAACGGCGAGGTGACGTGGCGGCCGTTGCCGAACTCCTCGAAGAGGTCGGTCATGACCTTCTCGATGACCTGGAAGACGTCCTCCTGCTCGACGAAGGACATCTCCATGTCGAGCTGGTAGAACTCGCCCGGCGAGCGGTCGGCGCGGGCGTCCTCGTCGCGGAAGCAGGGCGCGATCTGGAAGTAGCGGTCGAAGCCCGCGATCATCAGCAGCTGCTTGAACTGCTGCGGGGCCTGCGGCAGCGCGTAGAACTTGCCGGCGTGCAGACGAGAGGGCACCAGGAAGTCGCGCGCGCCCTCGGGGGAGGTCGCGGACAGGATCGGGGTGGCCAGCTCGTTGAAGCCGAGGGAGGTCATCTTCTGGCGGAGCGCGGAGATGACGGCCGAGCGCAGCATGATGTTGCGGTGCATGCGCTCGCGGCGCAGGTCGAGGAAGCGGTACTCCAGGCGCCGCTCCTCGTTGACGCCGTCCTCGGCGTTGATGGTGAAGGGGATCTGGTCGGCGGCGCCGAGCACCTCGACCTCGGTCACCTCGATCTCGACCTCACCGGTCGGCAGGTCCGGGTTGACGTTCTCCGCGCCGCGGCTCATGACCTTGCCGTCCACGCGGACGACGGTCTCCTTGGTGAGGCGGCCCAGCGCCTCGTTGGCGGGGGTGCCGGGGCGGGCGACGAGCTGGACGAGACCGTGGTGGTCACGGAGATCGATGAAGAGGATGCCGCCCAGGTCGCGCCGATTGTGCAGCCAGCCACTCAGGCGTACGTCGGTGTCGACGTCCGCCGCACGGAGCTCGCCGCAGGTGTGGGACCGGTAACGATGCATCGTTCATCCAAGTCGTGGTCGAAGGCGTGGATCGAGGGGTGCGCTGCACTGGCCCGCTGCACTAGGTTGCTGCACTGGGTTAGCGTGCATACAGCACTGAGCAAGGGTACTGCCCCACCCGCCTTCGGTGGTCTGCCTCCAAGAAACCCACATAAAGTGGGGCAATGCGCACCGAGGACGTCCTGGCCGCCGTCGCGACCGGCCTGTGGCACTGGGACAGGGCCACCGGATCCGTCGCCTTCGACGCCGAGGCCGCCCGTCTGCTGGGTCTGCCCGCCCGGCGGGCCGAGCTGACCGAGTCCGGCACCCGGGCGCGCTTCCACGCGGTGGACTGGGTGGAGTTCCAGGGCGTGATCAGCCTGGCCGTGGCGGAACACACACTGGCCGAGGCCCGGGTCCGGGTGGTGGACGAGGCCGGGCTGGTGCTGCGGACCGTCCGCGCCCGCGCCAGGCCGGTGGAGCGGGACGGTTCCCCCGCGCTCGTCGGCACCCTGGAGGAGGTCCCCGAGCCGCACCCGGGCACCTCGCCCCGGCGCAGCGCCGTCACCGGCGACTGGCGGCGCAACCGCGAGGCCTTCCTGCTGGACGCCGGCCGGGCGCTGGCCGAGGCGCGCTCGACCGCCGAGGTGCTGCGGGTGGCCGCGGGCCTGTCGATGCCCGGCTTCGAGCCGTCCGCCCTGGCGGTCTTCGGCACCGACGGCAGCCGGGTGACGATGATCGGCCACCACGGCTACGGGACCGACGACGTCGAGGCCCTCCTCGAGATGCCGATGGACAGCAGCCACCCCGCCGTCGAGGTCATCCGCTCCGGCCGGGCCATCTACATCCCCTCGCCGGACGACTACGCGCGCCGCTTCCCCCTTATCTGGCCGATGGTGGAACGATTCCGCAGGCGGGCCTGGGCCTTCCTGCCGCTGATCAACGCGGGGCAGACGATCGGCGCCTGGATGGCGGGCTTCAGCGTCCCGGTCTCCTTCACCCCGGACGAGCGCTCGGTGCTCACCACGGTGGCCCGGATGCTCGCCCAGGCGCTCGGCCGGGCCAGCGTCCACGAGTCCGAGAAGGAGCTCTCGGTCGGCCTCCAGCGCGCGATGATGCCGACCGTGCAGCCGGACATCCCCGGGATGTCGGTGGCCGCCCGCTACGTGCCCACCGGCGGCGGCCTCCAGGTCGGCGGCGACTGGTACGACATGATCCCGCTGCCCAACGGCAAGCTCGCCCTGGTCATCGGCGACGTCCAGGGCCACGACGTACGCGCCGCCGGGCTGATGGGCCAGCTGCGGATCGCCCTGCGCGCATACGCCTCCGAGGGCCACCACGCGGACGCCGTGCTCTCCCGCGCCTCCCGCTTCCTCGCCGGCGTCAACGGCGGGCCGGACGCCTTCGAGGAGACGGACCCGCGCTTCGCCACCTGCCTCTACATCGAGGTGTGCCCCACCACCGGGCTGCTGGTCATCGCCCGGGCCGGACACCCCGACCCGGCGATCCGGCTGAGCGACGGCACCCTGCTGGTGCGCTCCACGGCCGGCGGGCTGCCGCTGGGCATCGACCCGGACACCGACTACCCGACCACCCGCCTCGTCCTCGAGCCCGGCGAGACGATGCTGGTGTGCACCGACGGCCTGATCGAGACCGGCGGCCACGACCTGGAGACCGGCTGGCAGCGGCTGCGCGAGGTCATCGAGGCCGAGCCGGCCGGGGACGCCGCCCACGCGGAGGGCACAGAGTTCCTGGAGAAGCTGGCCGACGGCCTCGTCCAGGCCGTGCACGGCCCCTCGTCCCACTACACGACCGGCCCGCTGGTGGACCGGCGCGAGGACGACATCGCGCTGCTCCTGCTGCGCCGCGAGGTGCCCGCGGCGCTCCCCGGCGGCCGCGCACCGGTGCCGCCGCGGCGCACGGTCCTCACCATCGCCCAGGCGGAGCCGGAGCGCATCGCGGAGGCCCGGCAGCAGGTGCGGGACCTGATGCACGACTGGCCGGACGAGGACCAGAAGGACTCCGCGGTGCTGATGGTCTCCGAGATGGTCACCAACGTCCTGGTGCACACGGACGGGGACGCGCTGCTGATGGCCGCGATATCCGGGCACCCCGGCCGCCGCCGCCTGCGCGTGGACGTCGCCGACGCCAGCGACGAGCTGCCGCACCGCCGCCACCCGGGGGAGATGGCCTCCTCCGGGCGCGGCCTGCTGCTGATGGAGATGCTCGCCGGGGCGTGGGGGGTCGAGCCCCAGGGCGAGGGCAAGAACATCTGGTTCGAGCTCTACGAGGACGGGGTGCCGGAGACCGGGACCGCCGGGATGGCCGACCTGGAGGTCATCACCTAGCGGCCCCGGGCGGGGGCCTTTTCGTTCCCGTGGGCGGGGCTACGCCTCGTCCGCCGGGACCGAGCCCAGCCGTCCGGCGCGAAAGTCGTCGAACGCCTGGGCCAGCTCGACGTGCGTGTTCATCACGAACGGCCCGTAGTGCGCCATCGGCTCCCCGATCGGCCGCCCGCCCAGCAGCACCACCTCGAAGTCGGGGCTGCGCGACTCCTGCGAGGCGTCCGCCCGCACGGTGACCGCGTCTCCGTCGCCGAAGACCACCGACTGGCCCGAGCGGAACGGCCGCCCCTCGGTACCGGCGGTGCCGCGCCCGGCCATCGCGTAGGCGAGGGCGTTGAAGCCGGGAGGCCACGGAAGAGTGAGCTGCGCGCCCGGGGTCAGTGACACGTGAAGCATCGTGATGGGCGTGTGGGTGACCCCGGGCCCCTGGTGCCCGTCGATCTCCCCGGCGATGACCCGCAGCAGCGCCCCGCCGTCGGCAGAGCTGAGCAGCTTGACCTTGCCCCCGCCGATGTCCTGGTAGCGGGGCGCCATCATCTTGTCCTTCGCGGGCAGGTTCACCCACAGCTGGAGGCCGTGGAAGAGCCCGCCGCTGACCACCAGCGCCTCCGGCGGCGCCTCGATGTGCAGCAGCCCGGACCCGGCGGTCATCCACTGGGTGTCGCCGTCGGTGATGGTCCCGCCGCCACCGTGCGAGTCCCGGTGGTTCATGATCCCGTCGATCATGTAGGTGACGGTCTCGAAGCCCCGGTGGGGGTGCCACGGGGTGCCCTTGGGCTCGCCCGGGGCGTACTCCACCTCCCCCATCTGGTCCATCATGATGAACGGGTCCAGGTACCGGTAGTCGATCCCCGCGAAGGCGCGGCGGACGGGGAAGCCCTCGCCCTCCAGGCCCTGCGGAGCGGTGGCGACGTGCAGTACCGGGCGCTGCCGGGCGTCCGCGGGAGCGGAGACGCGGGGCAGGGACAGCGGATTCTCGACGGTTACGGCGGGCATGTCGGCCTCCTCGGAAGGTTCGCCCCCAATTTAGTTGAAGGGTGAACAACCGGCAAGCGGTTCCGCATTCCCGGGCGGGTTCCGGGGGCGGTCGCCGCTTCGCGGGTGGTTCGCCGCCTTCCGGGCGGAGTTCGCCGCTTTCCGGGGAGAGTTCGCCGCTTTCCGGGGGAGGGTGGACACTTGATCAATGCGCGCCAGATCCGCCGGCCCCGGCAAGGCCGGTTACACCGTCCTCTTCGCCACCGTGCTGGCCCTGGCCGTCCTCGGCCTGCTGGTGGCGGGCCGGGGCTCGGCCACCGACGGTTCCCTGGCCCAGGGCGAGTCCTCCGGGCACTACGCCGAGCCGGAGGAGGCCGGGGACAGAACCGCCGACGCCATGGCCTCGGCGGTGCGCACGGAGCCGGGGACGGCGCGGGCGGCGGCCGGTCACGGCTCTGCCCGCCGCACGGAGCCCTTGCCCCGCTCCGAGCCGCTGGAGGCGGCGCCCACGGAACCCTCGCCCGCGATCGGGCCGCTGTTCTACGCCGACGACTCCGGTCAGGCCGGTCAGTCCGGTCAGTCCGGTCAGGACGAGCCGCCGGGGCACGGCTGCACCGCCGGCGTCGTCCACAGCGAGCGGGGCGATCTGCTGGTCACCGCCGCGCACTGCGTGCACACCGACGGCTTCCACACCGACATCGCCTTCGCCCCCGGCTACCACGACGGCGTCGCGCCGTACGGGATCTGGGTGCCCACCTCCATCGACGTGGCCCCCGAGTGGATAGCGGACCGGGACGAGGACCACGACGTGGCCTTCCTGCGCGTACGCCAGGTCGGCTCGGACACCCCCGTCGAGCAGGTGACGGGCGCCGAGCGGATCGCCTTCCACCCGCCCACGGACAAGCCGGCCCGGGTGCTCGGCTACCCCGGGGACGGCGAGCGCCCGCTCGGCTGCCAGAACACGACGCGGGCCGAGGGCCGGACCCAACTCCGCTTCGACTGCCGGGGGATGCCCGGCGGTACGAGCGGCAGCCCGCTGCTGACGGATGTGGACGCGGCGACGGGGCTGGGGACGGTCGTCGGGGTGCTGGGGGGCAAGGACGAGGGCGGGGACGACGAGACGTCGTACAGCTCTTACTTCGGGGATGCGGTTGAGGAGTTGTACGGGAGGGTGGTGCGGTAGGGCGCGGGGGCGCGGCGCTTGCGGTTTTCGAGGGTGCCCCGGTCCCTCCCTTTCACCGTTTCCTCCGGGGCTCCGCCCCGGGCCCGCAACGCGGCTTCGCCGCGTTGACCGGGGGCGGAGCCCCCTGGACCCCCGAAGCGCCCTTCGGGCGCTGTCCTCAAACGCCGGACGGGCTGAAGTGCGCGCCCGGGCACGAATTCAGCCCGTCCGGCGCTTGAGGACAAAGCGGCGCAGCCGCTTTGCGGGGCCCGGGGCGCAGCCCCGGGAGAAACGGTGAAAGTGGGGGTGCCCCCTCTGGGGGAGGGACCGGGGCCAACTCCCCGCCCACGAACCGGCCTCAGCCGTACATCCGCCGCATCGCGAAGTCCACCATCTGCTCGACCGCCTTCGCGTCGAAGACCATCCGGTGGTCGCCCTCCATGTCGAGGACGAAGCCGTAGCCCGTCGGCAGCAGGTCGATCACCTCGGCGCCCGTGATGACGAAGTACTTCGACTCCTTCCCGGCGTACCGCCGCAGCTCCTTGAGCGACGTGAACATCGGGATCACCGGGTGCTGCGTGTTGTGCAGGGCGAGGAAGCCGGGGTTGTCGCCCCGCGGGCAGTAGACCTTCGAGTTGGAGAAGATCACCTGGAAGTCCTCGGCGGACATCGAACCGGTCGTGAAGGCCCGTACCGCGTCCGCGAGCGACGGCGGCGACGGCTCGGGGTAGAGCGGCTGCTCGCCGTAGCCGCCGGGCTGCTGCGGCGGGGCGTAGCCCTGTTGTCCCACGTTCGTGTCGTAGCCGTACATGGGCAGAAGCGTAACGAGTCACAGTTGGCCGAACAGGGGTTGCTTCTTATTACCGGTGGGTAGCATCATGCAGATTACCGACCGGTACGAACGAAGAACGCCCCTCTCGTCACCCCTTACGGAGCCGTTGTCATGGGCCACTACAAGTCGAACCTCCGCGACATCGAGTTCAACCTCTTCGAGGTGCTCGGCCGCGACAAGCTGTACGGCACCGGCCCGTTCGCGGAGATGGACGTCGATACCGCCAAGGACATCCTCTCGGAGATCGCGCGCCTCTCGGAGAACGAGCTGGCCGACTCCTACGCGGACGCCGACCGCAACCCGCCCGTCTTCGACCCCGAGACCAACACCGCCCCCGTCCCGGACACCTTCAAGAAGAGCTACCGGGCCTACATGGACGCCGAGTGGTGGCGCCTGGGCATCCCGGAGGAGATCGGCGGCACCGTCGCCCCGCGCTCCCTGCTCTGGGGCTTCGCCGAGACGATCCTGGGTGCCAACCCGGCGGTCTGGATGTATTCGTCCGGCCCGGCCTTCGCCGGCGTGCTGTTCGCGGAGGGCACCGAGCAGCAGAAGCACATCGCGAAGGTCGCGGTCGAGAAGGAGTGGGGCTCGACCATGGTGCTGACCGAGCCGGACGCCGGCTCGGACGTCGGCGCCGGCCGCACCAAGGCGATCAAGCAGGAGGACGGCTCCTGGCACATCGAGGGCGTGAAGCGCTTCATCACCTCGGGCGAGCACGACATGGCGGACAACATCCTCCACTACGTCCTCGCGCGCCCCGAGGGCCACGGCCCGGGCACCAAGGGCCTCTCCCTCTTCCTCGTGCCGAAGTACGAGTTCGACTTCGAGACCGGTGAACTGGGCGCGCGCAACGGCGTCTACGCCACCAACGTCGAGCACAAGATGGGCCTCAAGGCCAGCAACACCTGCGAGATGACCTTCGGCGACAAGCACCCCGCCAAGGGCTGGCTCATCGGCGAGAAGCACGACGGCATCCGCCAGATGTTCATGATCATCGAGTTCGCGCGGATGATGGTCGGCACCAAGGCCATCGCCACCCTCTCCACCGGCTACCTCAACGCGCTGGAGTACGCCAAGGAGCGCGTCCAGGGCCCGGACCTGGCGAACTTCATGGACAAGTCCGCGCCGAAGGTCACCATCACCCACCACCCCGACGTCCGCCGCTCGCTGATGACGCAGAAGGCGTACGCGGAGGGCATGCGCGCCCTCGTCCTCCACACCGCCGCCGTCCAGGACGACATCCTGGTCAAGGAGGCCGCGGGCGAGGATGCCAAGGCGCTGCACGGCCTCAACGACCTGCTGCTGCCCATCGTCAAGGGCTACGGCTCCGAGAAGTCCTACGAGCAGCTGGCCCAGTCGCTGCAGACCTTCGGCGGCTCCGGGTACCTCCAGGAGTACCCGATCGAGCAGTACATCCGCGACGCGAAGATCGACACCCTCTACGAGGGCACCACGGCCATCCAGGGCCAGGACTTCTTCTTCCGGAAGATCGTCCGCGACCAGGGCCAGGCCCTCACCACGCTCTCCGAGGAGATCAAGAAGTTCCTCGCCGAGGCGCCCGGCGGCGAGGAGCTGACGGCCTCCCGCGACCGGCTGGCCAAGGCCGCCGCCGACCTGGAGGCGATCGTCGGCATCATGCTGACCGACCTCGCCGCCACCGAGAAGGACGTCAAGTCCATCTACAAGGTCGGCCTCAACACCACCCGCTTCCTGCTGGCCGCCGGTGACGTCGTCGTCGGCTACCTGCTGCTGCGCGGCGCCGCCGTGGCCGCCGAGAAGCTGCCGAACGCCTCCGCCAAGGACAAGCCGTTCTACACCGGCAAGATCGCCGCCGCGAAGTTCTTCGCCGCGAACGTCCTGCCCGGCGTCTCGGTCGAGCGCACCCTCGCCGAGGGCGTGGACCAGTCGCTGATGGAGCTGGACGAGGCCGCGTTCTAGAACCGGCGTCCTGGAACCGGCGTCCTGGAACCGGCGTCCTGGAACCGGCGTCGAAGGCCCGCTCCGAGGGAGGAGCGGGCCTTCGCACGTCCTCCCTATCCTGGCCGTATGAGCACTGCGCACCGCTTCGACCGCGGCCACACCGACGACCTCATGTCCTTCCTCGCGGCGAGCCCCTCGCCGTACCACGCGGTGGCCAACACGGCCGCCCGGCTGGAGAAGGCGGGCTTCCGGCAGCTCGCGGAGACCGACGCGTGGGACGCCTCGTCGGGCGGCAGGTTCGTGCTGCGGGGCGGCGCGGTCATCGCCTGGTACGTGCCCGAAGGCGCGGCCCCCGCCACCCCGTTCCGCATCGTCGGCGCGCACACCGACTCCCCCAACCTGCGCGTCAAGCCGCTGCCCGACACCGGGGCGCACGGCTGGCGCCAGGTCGCCGTGGAGATCTACGGCGGCACCCTGCTCAACACCTGGCTCGACCGCGACCTCGGCCTCTCCGGCCGGATCACGCTGCGCGGCGGCGAGCACCGCCTCGTCAACGTCGACCGCCCGCTGCTGCGCGTCCCGCAGCTGGCCGTCCACCTCGACCGGGGCGTCAACGACGGCCTGACGCTGGACCGGCAGCGCCACATGACGCCGCTCTGGGGCCTCGGCAGCGCACAGGAGGGCGACCTCATCCGCTTCGTCGCGGCGGAGGCGGGCGTGGAGGCGCGGGAGATCACCGGCTGGGACCTGATGACGCACAGCGTCGAGCCGCCCGCCTACCTCGGCCGCGAGCGCGAGCTGGTGGCCGGGCCCCGGATGGACAACCTCCTTTCCGTGCACGCCGGTACGGCCGCGCTGGCCGCGGCCTCCTCCTCCGACGACCTGTCGTACATCCCCGTCCTGGCCGCCTTCGACCACGAGGAGAACGGCAGCCAGTCCGACACCGGGGCCGAGGGGCCGCTGCTCGGCAACGTCCTGGAGCGCTCGGTGTTCGCGCGCGGCGGCACGTACGAGGACCGGGCGCGGGCGCTCGCCGGCACGGTCTGCTTCTCCTCCGACACGGGGCACGCCGTGCACCCCAACTACGCGGAGCGGCACGAGCCGGGGCACCACCCGGTCGCCAACGGCGGGCCGTTGCTCAAGACCAACGTCAACCAGCGGTACGCGACGGACGGTGTCGGGCGGGCGCTGTTCACCGACGCGTGCGAGCGGGCGGGCGTGCCGTGGCAGCACTTCGTCTCCAACAACTCCGTTCCCTGCGGCACCACGATCGGGCCGATCACGGCGGCGCGGCACGGCATCACCACGGTCGACATCGGCGTCGCTATCCTCTCCATGCACTCCGCCCGCGAACTGTGCGGCGCGGACGACCCGCATCTGCTCGCCTCGGCGCTGACCGCCTTCCTGGAAGGCTGAGCCGTCCCATCCCGGGGGAACGAACCCATGACCGACCGCTCTCTTCCGCGCATCGCCCTCGCCGTCGTCGCCGCCGTGGCCGCCTTGTCCCTCACCGGGTGCGGCGGGGGCGGGAGTTCGGACTCGGACGCGGACGCGAAGGCGTCGGCCGAGGCGTCCTCTCCCGCGGAGGGGGAGGACAGCGCGGGCTCGGGCGTGGCGAAGGGCGACGCGTGCGCGCCGTCGGACGTCAGGCTCCAGGCACGGCCGGCGGCCTCCGGACGCGTCCTGCTGGTGGCCACGGCGGCCAAGGCGTGCACGGCGTACGGGTTCCCGTTCCTGCGCTTCGACAAGGACCAGGCGACGGCGGACATGGACGCGGCGTCGAAGCCGGCGGCGCCGGTGCGGCTGGCGGTCGGCAAGTCCGCCTACGCCGGCATCGTGCCGACGTCGGCGGACGGCGCGACGCCGAGGGAGGCGAAGGAGCTGTCCGTCTCGCTCCAGGCGAAGAACGGGGATCCGGTGGAGGGCGGCGAGGTCAGGGCGGCGCTGCCGGGTGGGAAGTTGAGGATCGACGACTCGGTGCGGACGACGTATTGGGTGGCGGATGAGGCGGCGGCCCTGAAGGGCTGATTTTCTCCCCGCCCCGCCCTTTCACCGTTTCTTCCGCGCTCCGCGCGGGGGCAACGGTGAAAGGGCGGGGTTGGGGAAAATTCACCCGTCCAGACCCGCCAGCACCAGCGGCAACCGGCCCGCGCCCCCCGCAACCACCCGCACCGGAACCCCCCAGTCCTGCTGATGCACATGGCACGCCGGATACTCGTTCGCCGGATCGTCGTCGCACGACGCCGCCATCGCGGAGACATGCAGGACGCCCTCCCCCACACCGTCCGCCAGGACGACCCGCCGGACGAGGTCCGTCCCCGCACCCGCCCCCGACGCCAGCAACTCCGGCGGCGTCGCGCTGACGAGCAGCCGCGTCGACGGCCCGTACCGCGTGTCCAGCTTCTGCCCGGCCGGTGCCTCGAAGATGACGGCGAGCTCCAGCTCGCCGGGCGCGACCTCCGTCGCGGCCCGCTGCGTGCGGTGCGCCACGGACTCCACCCGCACCGCCTCCTCCGGCAGCCGCAGCCGCGTCAGCCGGTGCCGGGCCGACTCGACGACGAGAATCTCGTCGGAGTCGGGCACGAGCACCGCGTCGGACGGCTCCCGCAGGTCCGTGGCCAGCGTGCTCACCTCACCCGTCGCCGGGTCGAAGCGGCGCAGCGCGTGGTTGTACGTGTCGGACACGGCCACGGAACCGTCCGGCAGCGCGGTCACGCCCAACGGGTGCTGGAACAGCGCCTGCTGAGCGTCACCGTCCCGGTGGCCGAAGTCGAACAGCCCGGCCCCGACGGCGGTCCGCACGGCGAACCCGTCGCCGTCCCGCTCCACGTACCGCAGCGCGGACGTCTCGGAGTCGGCGATCCACAGCCGGTCCCCGGCGGCGGCCAGCCCGGACGGCTGGGCGAACCACGCCTCGCGGGCCGGGCCGTCCACCAGGCCCTCGTTGGTGGTGCCCGCGGCGACCTCGACGGTCCCCGTCGCCGGGTCGTACGTCCACAGCTGGTGGGCGCCGGCCATGGCGATCCAGAGCCGGTCCGCGAACCAGGCCACGTCCCAGGGGGACGAGAG
Organism: Streptomyces sp. AV19; assembly: GCF_015999245.1. Taxonomy (GTDB): domain Bacteria; phylum Actinomycetota; class Actinomycetes; order Streptomycetales; family Streptomycetaceae; genus Streptomyces. Next base: position 157,482 of record NZ_JAEAMR010000007.1, read on the forward strand.
CGCGACCTCGCGGGCGGGCCCGGACGTCGCCGCACCCTGCCACCACTGACGGCCGGTGCCGGCGACGGTGGTGACCTCGTGGGTCTCCGGGTCGTAGGCGCGCAGCGCGTGGTTGACGGTGTCGGCGACGATCACTCGCCCGTCGGGCAGGAGCTCGAGGCCCTGCGGCTCGCTGAAGCGGACGGGCTCGTCGCTCAGCCCGCGCTCGCCGGTGCCGACGCGCCGGACGACGGTCTCGCCGTCCTCCGCGAGCTCGACGAGCTGGTGCCGGGTGGTGTCCGAGACGAGGAACCGGCCGCCGGGCAACGCCAGCGCCTTGCCCGGGAACCGCAGATCGGTCGCCACCGGCTCGGGCGCCACGTACGGCCCGTCCCCCCGCCGCAGCGTCCCCTTGGCCCCGTGCTCGGCCTCCAGCTCGGTGACCAGCGCCTCCAGTGCGTGCGCGTGCCCTTCGCCGGCGTGCTGGGCGACGACGTACCCCTCGGGATCGATCACGACGAGCGTCGGCCAGGCGCGGACCGCGTACTGCTTCCACGTCGCGAGCTCGGGGTCGTCGAGGACGGGGTGGTGGACGCCGTACCGCTCGACGGCGTCGACGACGGCCTGGTGCTCGGCCTCGTGCACGAACTTCGGCGAGTGCACGCCGATGATCACGGTCGTGTCCCGGTGCTTCTCCTCCAGCTCGCGCAACTCGTCCAGGACATGGAGGCAGTTCACGCAGCAGAACGTCCAGAAGTCGAGAATCACCACGCGTCCGCGCAGCTCCGCGAGGCTGAGCTCCTTCCCACCCGTGTTGAGCCAACCACCCTTGCCGATCAGCTCGGGGGCACGGACGCGGGGGCGGCGCGGGGCCGGGGAGGCAGCGTTCATGGGTCAAGGGTGCCATTCCCGGATGAACACACGATCACAGGTGGCTGACAGGGTCGAGCGGACGGCCCCGCCCACGTGAGCGGGGCCGTGGAGGCTCAGACAAGGCCGATCCCGGCCTGGGCCTTGATGGTGGCCACGGCATCGCTGCTGAGCCAGCGCAGAGGCACGACGGTCCACCGGTCGCCCTTGCGCATGATCACGGCATTGCCGTCCTTGGTGCGCCCGATGTGAATGAACCCGTGGTCGCGCCGTAGGTCTTTCGCAAGATGCTCGCCGTGGATCACGCACTACTTCCCTTCGCGCTCCTCGTCGTCGGCCATGCTGCTGTAGACGCTACCGTTCTGGGAAACCTGCGTATCGGGGTCGGTCACCTGGTCCCGGTTCTCGTTCGGGTCCCAGTCGTCGTCCTGCTTGCCCATCCGCGCGCTCCTTCGGGATCAACACTGTGCCGGCGCAGGGGCTGCCCCTGTGCCGTCGTGCAGTGGTGCGCTCCGCCCAGCCGCCTCCAACGGGAGTTGAAAGCGAAGAGCAACGGCGCGGACTTCACGGTGCCGGGTTCTTGTGAGGTGTCGTCTGCTGGTGTGCATTGAGTTCTGCTCGTAGCCGGGCGGCGGCGTTCTGGCACCCGACGCGCAGCGCGGCATCGATCCCGTGATGGAGGGCGAGGCACCTCGGGCACGTGCGGTAGGTGTGCAGCGTGGCACCCGAAGGTCGGGTCACGCCGACCAAAGGGCGGGGGTATTGGTACGAAGGCCGATCACTCACGGGCGCTCCCGGGTACTCACCGCACTCGGCCGGTTCGGGCCCTGATGCCCCACCGTGTGCCACCGCAAGTGGACATTGCAGTCGGACACCGTGGTCAGGTCGCCTCCGGCTCGCGCCCGGTTCCGTACGGCCACGAGTTCTGCACTGGCTGCACAGCCTTCTACCGGGGTTAGTTCCGGTACCAGGCGCAACGGCAGTTCAACCGTCGCGGAGCTGAATCGCGTGGGTTCGGTCATGCGGTGATCTTCGTGCTGAACATGGGACGGGGGAACCTCCCGCGTTCCCCACTTCGGGACGTCCCACGACAGGTAGAACGTCCCTGTGAACGTCCTGAGTACGAGGGAGTGGACACGTGCCGAACGAACGCTTACGGGCTGCCATGGCATCCGGTGGATGGACGCACGCCGCCCTGGCCCACGCGTCCGGTGTTGATCCCAAGTCCGTTGAACGGTGGATCAATCTCGGTCGGACACCGCGGCGAGTGACAGCGCTCAGGGCCGCCGAGGTCCTGGGGGAGGATGTCCACACGCTATGGCCGGCCCTCCGGCAGGCACGGACGGCGCGGGCTGTCAGCCCCGAACTCGTCGCGCTCTACGCCCAGCGGGCCGACCTCCCCGTCTCCGTCTTCGCAGAGCTTCTCGCGCAAGCGCAGCGCCGGATTGACGTACTGGTCTACGCAGCCGTCTTCCTGCACGAGGCGTACCCCCGCCTGAACGACCTGTTGAGCGAGCGCGCCACCGAGGGGTGCTCGGTCCGTATCGCCGTGGGTGATGCCGACAGCGCCAACGTCCAACAGCGCGGCCAGGAAGAGGCATTCGGCCACGGCATCGAATCCCGCTGCCGTCTGGCGCTGATGCACTACCGGCCGCTGCTCGGTTTACCGGGGATCGAGGTGCGGACTCACGGAACGACTCTCTACAACAGCCTGTACCGTGCCGACGAGCAGGTGTTGGTCAACGCTCACGTATGGGGTGTCAACGCCTTCGCAGCGCCCGTGTGGCACCTTCGGCGCAACAACCGTGGGGGCATGTTCGACACCTATATGGAGAGCTTCGACGCTGTGTGGGAAACCGCACGGCCGGTGGAGAGGTGAGCGCGTGGCACGGACCGAGTACTACGACGACCCGAGCGCGCCCGAGCCCAACAGCCTGGTCGTGGCGGCATCCGCCGTCGTCACCGACGACCGGGGCCGCATCCTGCTCCAGCGGCGCAGGGACAACGACCTGTGGGCGCTGCCGGGCGGCGCGATGGACATGGGGGATTCGCTGCCCGGCACTGCCGTACGGGAGGTCGAGGAGGAGACCGGGCTGCGCGTCGAGATCACGGGGCTCGTCGGTACGTATACCGACCCCCGGCACATCATCGCGTACAGCGACGGCGAGGTGCGCCGGCAGTTCAACGTGTGCTTCACGGCCCGGGCCGTCGGCGGCGCGCTGGCGATTTCCGACGAGAGTACGGAGCTCCGGTTCGTCGAGCCGCGAGAACTCGATTCACTCCCCATGCATCACACCCAGCGGCTGCGCCTTCAGCACTTCCTGGAGCACCGTCCCACGCCCTATCTGGGATAGCGGCGCCCCCGCCTGAGTACGGCTACTCATGCACGCGAGACGGGAGCGGAGAAGACTCCGTCGCATGTCGTCGTCACTGCCCGAAGCACCGCCGGTCGTGGTCCCGCACGGCCTCGACGCCCACCGCCGGAGCGGACTGCCGTGGTACGTGGATCTGCTCATCGCCCTCTTCCTGCTGGGGCTGGAGGGTGTCGTGGGGGCGGTCCTCCTGCTCGTCGTGGTCGTCGAGGAGTGGGGCGGGCGCCCGGCGGCGGACACGGGCGGGCAAGTGAGGACCACCGCTGCCGTGGTCGCCGCGTGCGCCTTCGTGGTCGTCGTGGCGGCGGTGCTCGGGCGCGCCTGGATCACCGTCACGGTTCAAGCGGCGGTCGTGGTCGCCGCCTGTTCTGTGGCGGTGACGGGGTATGCGTCCGAGGCCACAGCACCGATACGGGCCGGTCAAGCGGAACTTGGAGCACCCATTTTGCCGTCCCTTTAATCGTGAAGAGAACACACATCCGCGCCACGCGCCTCGTCGCCGCCTCCGCCGCCCTCGGCCTCGCTCTCACCTGCGGCACCGCCCACGCCGCCGGGAAGCCCTCGAAGGAGCCCAAGGGGAGCCTCACCCAATACGCGCTCTCCCCCGGACTGTTGAAGATCACCGGTGGGCGGACCGCCGGGAACCCGACGCAGGTGCACGGGGTGCTGGGCATGCCCAAGGGCAAGGGGCCGCACCCGGTCGCCGTCGTGATGCACGGGGCGCATCACAACTGCGTGACCGCCAAGAAGGGGGACGGCATCACGCAGAACCCGGTGAAGACCGCATGGCCGTTGGTGTGTGCCAAGCCGGGGAAGAAGGAGAAGGGCGTCGGGCCCGACTACCTGCGGCAGGACGCCGGGCTCTCGCACGTCGTGGAGGCGCTGACGCGGAAGGGGTTCGTCGCCGTGTCGATCGACGTCGTCTCGCCGGAGATCTGGTGGGGCGGCGAGACCGATCCCGTGAAGGGGTACACGGATCTTGTCGACGCGCATCTGAGGCTGCTCTCCGACCTCAACAAGGGCGTCAGCCATGGGCTGAAGATCCCCGACGTCAAGGGGCGGATCGACACCTCCCGCGTCGGGCTCGTCGGGCACAGCCGCGGCGGCGGGTACGTGCTGTCGCAGAAGGCCGCCCAGCGGAAGGGGCTGTTCGGGGCCGTGGCCATCGAGCCGGCCGAGTACGCCGAGAAGGCCACGCACAAGGTGCCCGTGCTCAACATCCGTGGCGGGTGCGACGAGGACACCGGGCCGGACGCCGGGCTGACGACGGTGAAGGGCCTGGCCAAGTCCGGCCGGACCAAGGTCGCCGCCGATGTGCTGCTGCCCGGCGCCGGGCACACCATGATGAACACCAACCTCGCGCCCGCCAGGAAGGACGGGAGCGTCGGTGAGTGCAAGCGCGCCAAGGTCGCGAAGCCCGCCGCCGCCCGCGACCAGGTCGCCCAGCTCACCGCCGCCTTCCTGGAGCAGGCGCTGCACAAGGCGGGCTCCTACCGGCTCCCCGCCGTCAAGGGCCTCGCGCCCAAGGGCGGCAACCTCCGCAAGGGCGGACCGGCCGTGACGTTCCGGGAGGCGCGCCCGGAGACGTACGCCGATCCGCACAGGATCCGGGAGACCGTCTCCAAGGAGCGGCTGCTGCCCGCGATCCCGAAGACCCTGAAGGTCAACAAGACGCCCGACGCGGGCATCTGAGGCCGGTCGAGCCGGAGAGGGGTAAGGGCGCGGCAGCGACACGCCGTGCGGTCGGCTCCGGCCCTACCCCTCGCCCAGGCCCAGCACCCGGTTGCGCAGCGCCGGGAATTCCTTCCGGGTGCGGGCCACCCGTTCCATGTCGAGGTCCAGGCGGAGGATCTCCTCGCCGGCGCCCGCCTCGGCGAGGACCTCGCCCCAGGGGTCCACCACGACGCTGTACCCGGCCTGCTCCACACCCCCGTTGGTGCCGGCCGTGCCGACGGCCAGGACGTACGCCTGGTCCTCGACCGCCCTGGCCCGGGCCAGCAGCGACCAGTGGGCGCGGCGCGCCGCGGGCCAGCCGGCGGGGATGACGAGGGTCTCGGCCCCGGCGTCCACCAGCGCGCGGAACAGCTCGGGGAAGCGCAGGTCGTAGCAGGTCGCCAGGCCGACGACCGTCTGCGGGAGTTCCGCGGTGACGACCTCGCCGCCCGCGCTCATCAGCACGGCCTCGCCCTCGTCGAAGCCGAAGAGGTGGATCTTCCGGTAGGTGCGGACGAGCTCCCCCGACGGATCGAATACCAGTGAGGTGTTGAACAGGCCGTCCGCGCCGCCCTGTTCGATGATCGAGCCCGCGTGCAGCCACACGCCCGCGTCGCGCGCGGCGGCCGACATCAGCCGGGACGTGGGGCCGTCGACCGGCGACTCGGCCTCGTGGAGGAACTGGGGGGAGGCGAAGGCGCCCGTGGTCCACAGTTCGGGGAGCACGACGAGGTCGCTGTCGCGCTCCTCGCGGACGAGCCGGGCCACGCGCTCGCGCCGCTCGTCCGGCGACTCCGCCGCGTCGACGGCCAGCTGGATCAGTGAGACGCGCACAGGTACCACCACTTTCCACCCATGAAACCTCTGCCGGGTTGCCCTTGCGCAGCGTAACTTAAGAGACCCAGACCGCACTTGCCCCGCGCACGTACGCACCGCACGACGAGGGATCACGTGACCGTCCACCCAAGCCTTCAGCCGGCGATCGACGCCTGGGCCCATTCCATCGAAGCGATCAACGAGTTGGTGAGACCCCTCGCCGAGTGCGATTGGAACCGGCCGACGGACTGCCCGGGGTGGTCCGTGCGCGACGTGGTCTCGCACGTCATCGGGGTCGAGAACGAGATGCTGGGCGAGCCGCGGCCGATCCACACGCTGCCGCGCGATCTGTACCACGTCACCGACGAGTTCTCCCGCTACATCGAGGTGCAGGTCGATGTGCGGCGCTGCCACACCGCGCTGGAGATGACCTCGGAGCTGGAACTGACGATCATCCGGCGGTCGCGGCAGCTGCGCGGCGAGACCCGCTCCCCGCGGGCGCCGGTGCGCTGGCCGCTGGGTTCGGGGAACGAGCAGACCCTCGAACGGGCGTTGACCGTGCGGGCCTTCGACGTCTGGGCGCACGAGCAGGACCTGCGCCGGGCGCTGGGCGTGCCCGGCAACCTGGACGCGCCCGGCGCGCTGGTCGCGCGGGACGTGCTGGTCGCCGGGCTGCCCGGGGTGGTGGCCGGGAAGGCGGGCGCGCCCGCCGGTTCGGCGGTGGTCGTGGACGTGCACGGGCCGGTGGAGTTCCTGCGGACCGTGCGGGTGGACGGGGCCGGGCGGGGCACGGTGGACTCCAGCGTCTCGCTGGGCCCGGCGGTGACGCTGGCGACGGACTGGGAGACGTACGTCCGGCTGGCCTGCGGGCGGGTACGGCCGGAGGCGGTGGCCGACCGGGTCAAGGCGGAGGGCGAGCCGGGGCTGGCGGCGGCGATCCTGCGGGAGTTCGCCGTCACGCCGTAGCGCTGCCGCGCGGTCGCACGGTCGGTCGCCCGGAACGGGTCGTGCCGTCCCCCAGCGGCCCCGGCCGTCGTGCCGCGACCGCCTCAGGGGGATACCGGCACGTGCACCGTCTCCACCCGGGACGCCACGATCCGTTCCTGCTCGCGCCGTTGGGCCCGGCCGCGCAGCCGCAGGATCTGGGTCAGGCCCAGCGCCTGGAGGGCGAAGACCGAGGCGAGGGCGGCCCGGTAGTCCTCCCCGGTGGAGTCCAGGATCAGGCCGATGGCCAGCAGGGTCGTGATGGAGGCGGTGAAGCCGCCCATGTTGACGATGCCGGACGCCGTGCCCTGCCGCTCCGGAGGGTTGGCGGGACGGGCGAAGTCGAAGCCGATCATCGAGGCGGGGCCACAGGCGCCGAGCACCGAACACAGCGTGATCAGCAGCCACATCGGGGCGTGCGGCCCGGGCCAGGCGAGGGTGGCGGCCCACAGCAGGGCGGTGGCGGCGACCGTGCCCAGGGCGAGCGGCAGCCGGGCGGCGTGGTGGCGGCCGATGATCTGGCCGTAGACGAGGCCGACGGCCATGTTCACCAGCACGACGAGGGTGAGGAGTTCGCCGGCGGTCCCCCGGTCGAGGCCCTCGGCCTCCACGAGGAACGGCATGCCCCACAGCAGCAGGAAGATCATGGCGGGGAACTGGGTGGTGAAGTGCACCCAGAGGCCGAGCCGGGTGCCGGGCTCGCGCCAGGCGAGGGCGATCTGGCGGCGGACGTAACCGGCGCCGGGGTGCGGGGCGGGCACCGGCTCGTACCCCCGGGGGTGGTCCTGGAGGAAGGCCACGAGCAGGACGAGGACGAGCACGCCGGACGCCGCGCTGCCCGCGAAGGTGGTGGTCCAGCCGTGGGTGTGCAGCAGCTGGGCGAGGACGAGGGTGGAGACCAGGTTGCCGGCCATCCCGAACAGCGCCGCCACCTGGGCGATCATCGGGCCGTGCCGGGCGGGGAACCAGCGGGCGCCCAGCCGCAGGACGCTGATGAAGGTCATCGCGTCGCCGCAGCCCAGCAGCGCGCGGGCGGCGAGGGCGCCGGCGTAGGAGTGGGAGAGCGCGAAGCCGAGCTGTCCGGCGGTGAACAGCAGGACGCCGAGGGCGAGCACCTTCTTGGTGCCGAGGCGGTCGACCATCAGGCCGACGGGTATCTGCATCCCGGCGTAGACGAGCAGCTGGAGTATGGAGAAGGTGGACAGCGCCGAGGCGTTGATGTGGAAGCGCTCGGCGGCGTCGATGCCGGCCACGCCCAGGCTGGTGCGGAAGACGATGGCGGTGAAGTAGACGGCGACGCCGATGCCCCAGACGGCGACCGCCCGCCGGCCGCCGGGCGGATCGCCGGGCAGGGCCGCGGCCGGGGAGCTCATCGGACGTCTCCCTGGGCGAGGTTGCGCACCCAGCCCACGTGCCGGTCGACGACGGCGACCGCGGCGGCGGCGTCGCCGGAGCGCAGGGCGTCGAGGATCTCGGTGTGCTCGGCGATGTTCTTGGCGATCCGGTCGGGGTGGGCGTGCATGGCCGCGACCCCCATCCGCAGCTGGCGGTCGCGCAGCTGGTCGTAGAGGCGGGAGAGGATCTGGTTGCCGGCGCTGCGGACGATCTCCGCGTGGAAGGCGCGGTCGCTGACCGAGACGGCGGCCAGGTCGCCCTCGGCGGCCTGCCGCCGCATGTCCTCGACGAGCTCCTCCAGCCTGCTGATCAGCGCCGGCGGGGCGGGCACCGCCTTGGCCGCCGCGTGCTTCTCCACCAGCAGCCGGGTCTCCACCACATCCGCGATCTCCTGGGCGGACACGGCCAGCACGAGCGCCCCCTTCTTCGGGTAGAGCTTGAGCAGTCCCTCACCCTCCAGCCGCAGCAGCGCCTCCCGCACCGGGGTGCGGGACACCCCGACGGCCTCGGCGAGCCCGCCCTCGGTGAGCAGCGTCCCCCCGGCGTAACGCCGGTGCAGGACACCGTCCTTGACGTGCGCGTAGACGCGCTCGGCGGCGGGGGGCTGTCTGACCTGTGCGGACACGGAGGAGGTAGGCATGCGCACAGCATAGATACAAGACAGATGCTTGATGAGGGCATGTCCGCGATCCGGACGGGTCGTGGTACGTACCGGCTCTGGACGCTCAGTCGTTCAGCGGGATGATGAACACGAAGCGCAGGTCCTGGCGTTGTATCGGCAGCAGGACGTGGCTGGTCACGCGGATCTCGGCGTGGTCGTGGTACGGCAGGCGCAGCCGGAAGAGGTGCCCGTCGCGGTGTTCGACGACGTCGTGTTCCTCGGCCCAGATGCGCCGGCAGGCGGCGTCGGAGTCCAGCACCTCGCGGACCAGGGAGCGCAGTTCGGCGTTGCCGGGGTTGCTGTTGGCGGCGACGCGGAGCATCGCCAGGTAGGTCCGGGCGCAGCTGTTCTCCCAGTCGAGCATCTGCTCGCGGGCCTCGGGGTGGAGCAGTGCCCAGCGCATCAGGTTGGCGCCGGGGCGCAGCACCCAGGGGAACCACTCGCCCATGAGGCGGTTGGAGGCGACGACGTTCCAGGCCATGTCGGAGAGGTAGGACGGGTAGGTGGTCTGCTGGACGAGCAGGTCCCGTACGCCCTGCGGGAGTTCGCCGGCGGCGGTGCGCGGCTCGGGCGGGCGGCGGCCGCAGACGGCGAGGAAGAGGGTGAGCGTCTCGGCCTCGCTCAGCCGCAGCGCGGCGGCGACGCGGAGCAGGAACCCCTCGGAGAAGTCCCGCCGGCGGCCGGCCTCCAGGGCGCGGTACCAGCCCTCGCTGACGCCGGTCAGCCGGGCGACGTGCTTCTGGGAGAGCAGGCGGCCGGGGCGGGGGTGGGTCCAGCGCAGCTCGGGGACGGTGCGGGCGTCCACGCGGGAGCGCCAGGCGCGGAGCAGACGGCTGATGGACTCGCCGTCGCGCACGTCGTCCGCGTCCACCGGGCCTCACCTTCCGACACTGCAAGTGTTGGTCAATGTTAAGTAAATTGCCCGTCACGGGCCATTCCGCCCTCCGGGGGTGGAATTGTCCGAGGCCGCTCACGCCTGCGTGGAGGGTCCGGATGCGTGGCGGCTCCGCACCGGAGGGGGGTGCGGGGCCGGCTCGCGCCGGGCCCTTCGCGTTTCGCCCGCCCCCGGCCCGCCCTTTCACCGTTTCTCCCGGGGCAAGCCCCGGAGCCCCGCCGCGGCTCCGCCGCGCTGACCGGAGGCTGCGCCCCCTGGACCCCCGAAACCGCGCTCCGCGCGGTTGTCCTCAAACGCCGGACGGGCTGATTCAGCCCGTCCGGCGTTTGAAAAAACCTACCCCCAGATCATCAGCCGCTGCGGCCGCTCCAGCACCGCCGCCACGTCCGCCAGCACCTTCGACCCCAGCTCCCCGTCCACCAGACGGTGGTCGAAGGACAGCGCCAGCGTCGTGACGTGCCGCGGCTTGACCTCGCCCTTGTGCACCCACGGCTGCAGCTTGATCGCGCCGAAGGCCAGGATCGCCGACTCGCCGGGGTTGAGGATGGGCGTGCCCGTGTCCACGCCGAAGACGCCGACGTTGGTGATCGTCACCGTGCCGCCGGACATGTCCGCCGGGCTCGTCTTCCCCTCCCGCGCCGTGCTCACCAGGTCGGACAGCGCCTGCGACAGCTCCGGGAACGTCTTGGCCTGGGCGTCCTTGATGTTGGGGACGATCAGGCCGCGCGGCGTCGCGGCGGCGATGCCGAGGTTGACGTACTCCTTGCGGACGATCTCCTGGTTCTCCTCGTCCCAGGCCGCGTTGACGTCCGGGTTCCGCCGGATCGCGACGAGCAGCGCCTTGGCCACGAACAGCAGCGGGTTGACGCGCAGCCCGGCCATGTCCGGGTCGGCCTTCAGCTTCTGGACGAGCTTCATCGTGCGGGTCACGTCGACGGTGACGAACTCCGTGACGTGCGGCGCGGTGAAGGCGCTGGCCACCATGGCCTGCGCGGTGGCCTTGCGGACGCCCTTGACCGGGATGCGGGTCTCGCGGGAGGCGGCCGGCACCACGGCAGGGGCCACCGGGGCCTCGGGCTCGGCGGCGGCCGGCGCGACCGCGGCCTGCGCGGCGGCGTGCACGTCGTCACGGGTGACGACCCCGCCCGGCCCGGTGGGGGTGACGGCGGCCAGGTCGATGCCGAGGTCCTTGGCCAGCTTGCGGACCGGCGGCTTGGCCAGGGGCCGCTCCGCGCCCGCCACGGCGGCGCCGACGCCCGCCGGGACGGCCGGCTCGGCCGGAGCGGGAGCCGGGGCCGCGTGCCCGTTCAGCTCGGCCTGGACGGCCGCCGCGTACGCCGCCTTCGGAGCGGTCTCCGCCCGGGCGGCCTTGCGCGGACGGCGCTTGGTGGAGGACGGCGCCGCGCCGTACCCGACCAGGACGGCCTGGCGGCCCTGGGGCTCGGCCTCCGGCTCGGGAGCGGCCGGGGCGGCCCCGGCCGCCGACGGCTTTGCCGGGCCCGCGCCCGGCTGCGTGTCGACGGAGATGATCGGCGTACCGACATCCACCGTCGTGCCCTCCTCGAAGCGCAGCTCGTGCACCACGCCGTCGAAGGGGATCGGCAGCTCCACGGCCGCCTTGGCGGTCTCGACCTCGCAGACCACCTGCCCGTCGGAGACGGTGTCCCCGACGGCCACGTACCACTTGAGGATCTCCGCCTCCGTGAGGCCCTCGCCCACGTCGGGCATCTTGAACTCGCGGAAGCGCTCCGTGCTCGCAGTCATCGTCACGACTCTCCTTGGCCCTCAGTACGCAAGCGAGCGGTCTACGGCGTCGAGTACCCGGTCCAGTCCGGGAAGGTACTCGTCCTCCAGCCGCGACGGCGGATAGGGGGCGTGGTAGCCGCCGACCCGCAGGACGGGGGCCTCCAGGTGGTAGAAGCAGCGCTCGGTGATCCGGGCCGCGATCTCGGCGCCGGAGCCGAAGAAGACCGGGGCCTCGTGGACCACGACGAGCCGGCGGGTGCGCTCGACGGACGCCTGGATCGCGTCGAAGTCGACCGGCGAGATCGACCGCAGGTCCAGGACCTCCAGCGACCGGCCCTCCTCCTCGGCCGCCGCGGCGGCCTCGAGACAGGTCTTGACCATGGGCCCGTAGGCGGCCAGCGTCAGGTCGGTGCCGGTCCGCACGGTGCGGGCGGTGTGCAGCGGGCCCGGCGTCGCTGTGTTGGCATCGGGATCCACCTCGGAGCGGTCGTGGTAGCGCCGCTTGGGCTCGAAGAAGATGACCGGGTCGTCGCCGGCGATCGCCTGCTGGAGCATCCAGTAGGCGTCGGAGGCGTTCGACGGCGAGACGACCTTCAGGCCCGCGACGTGCGCGAACAGCGTCTCGGGGGACTCGCTGTGGTGCTCGACGGCGCCGATGGCCCCGCCGTAGGGGATGCGGATGACGACCGGCAGCTTGATCTTGCCGAGCGCGCGGGCGTGCATCTTGGCGAGCTGGGTGACGATCTGGTCGTACGCTGGGAAGACGAACCCGTCGAACTGGATCTCCACCACCGGCCGGTAGCCGCGCAGCGCCAGGCCGATCGCGGTGCCGACGATGCCGGACTCGGCGAGCGGGGTGTCGATGACGCGGTCCTCGCCGAAGTCCTTCTGCAGGCCGTCGGTGACGCGGAAGACGCCGCCGAGCTTGCCGACGTCCTCGCCCATGACCAGGACCTTGGGGTCGGACTCCAGCGCCGTGCGCAGCGAGGCGTTGATCGCCTTGACGATCGAGAGCTTCTCGGTGGCCATCAGTTGCTCTCCTCGTCCGCGAACTGCGCCTGGTAGGCGGCGAATTGCGCGCGCTCCTCGTCGACCAGCGCGTGGCCGTCCGCGTAGATGTTCTCGAAGATCGCCGTGTCCTCGGGGTCCGGCATGGTGCGCACGGTGTCGCGGACGCGCTTGGCGAGGGCGTCGCTCTCGGCCTCCAGCGCGGCGAAGAACTCCTCGTCGGCGTACCCCTCGCGCTCCAGGTGGCGGCGCAGGCGCAGGATCGGGTCCTTGGCCTCCCACAGCTCCCGCTCCTCGTCGCGGCGGTAGCGGGTGGGGTCGTCGGAGGTGGTGTGGGCGCCCATCCGGTAGGTGAACGCCTCGACGAGCATGGGGCCCTGCCCGGTGCGGGCGCGCTCCAGCGCGGCCTTGGTCACCGCGAGGCAGGCCAGCACGTCGTTGCCGTCGACGCGGACGCCGGGGAAGCCGAAGCCCTGGGCGCGGCGGTAGAGCGGGACGCGGGTCTGCTTCTCGGTGGGCTCGGAGATGGCCCACTGGTTGTTCTGGCAGAAGAAGACCACGGGGGCGTTGTAGACCGCGGCGAAGGTGAACGCCTCGGCCACGTCGCCCTGGCTGGACGCGCCGTCGCCGAAGTAGGCGATGACGGCGGAGTCGGCGCCGTCCTTGGCGACGCCCATCGCGTAGCCGGTGGCGTGCAGCGCCTGGGAGCCGATGACGATCGTGTACAGGTGGAAGTTGTTCTCGTTGGGGTCCCAGCCGCCGTGGTTGACGCCGCGGAACATCCCGAGGAGGTTGGTCGGGTCCACCCCGCGGCACCAGGCGACGCCGTGCTCGCGGTAGGTGGGGAAGACGTAGTCGTCGTCCCGGGTGGCCCGGCCGGAGCCGATCTGGGCGGCCTCCTGGCCCAGCAGGGAGGCCCACAGGCCCAGTTCGCCCTGGCGCTGGAGGGTGGTGGCCTCGCCGTCGAAGCGGCGGGTCAGCACCATGTCGCGGTACAGGCCGCGCAGTTCCCCGGGCGTCACGTCGATGGCGTAGTCGGGGTGGCCGACCCGCTCGCCCTCGGGCGTCAGCAGCTGTACGAGCTCCGGCTGGTCCGGCCCGCCGGCCGGCTTCTTCGCGCCGGCGCGTTTGCCGCCGCGCGGCTTGCGCGCGGCGGTGCTGTCCACGGTCACGTGTGCTCCTCCGTCTGTCGGCCCCCGGGGTCGCCGGTGGCCGTAGGGGGTCCCCCCGCCGTGGGGCTGGGGGTGCTCGCCCGCTTCCCGACGGCACACGGGGTGGGTGTGCCGAGGCCGGAACCGGGCGCGACAGGCGCCCCGGCGAATGGCCTGCAATAGGCACGTTACCCAGTACCCGGCATTCCTGCGAAACCCTGTCTGACCTGCGATTTTGCTTGGATTTCCAAGTAAATCCAGAAAGGGCCGCAGCGGTACTGGTCAGAGCCTTGCGAGCCTCCTCCGCCGAAGCGGAGTTACCGCCGGAACGACCGCACGTTATCCCGGAGGACAAGAGCAGGGGAAGACTCGATGTGTGAGACTGACACTGTGCGCGAACAAGGAAAAATCACGGTATTTCTGCTTGACGACCACGAGGTGGTGCGGCGCGGCGTCCACGAGATGCTCTCCGTCGAGGAGGACATCGAGGTGGTCGGCGAAGCCGGTACCGCGGCCGACGCTTTGGTGCGCATTCCCGCCACCCGGCCCGACGTCGCCGTTCTGGACGTCCGTCTTCCGGATGGCAGCGGAGTAGAAGTATGCCGTGAGATCCGCGCGCAGGACGAGGGCATCAAATGTCTGATGCTCACCTCGTTCGCCGACGACGAGGCGCTTTTCGACGCGATCATGGCCGGGGCCTCGGGATATGTGCTCAAGGCGATTCGCGGCAATGAGCTGCTGTCCGCCGTGCGCGACGTGGCCGCCGGAAAGTCGCTGCTCGATCCGGTCGCGACCGCCCGGGTGCTGGAGCGGCTGCGGGACGGCAAGGACCCCAAGGGCGACAACAAGCTCGCCTCCCTCACCGAGCAGGAGCGCCGCATCCTGGACCTGATCGGGGAGGGCCTGACCAACCGCGTGATCGGCGAGCGGCTGCACCTCGCCGAGAAGACCATCAAGAACTACGTCTCCAGCCTGCTGTCCAAGCTGGGCATGGAGCGCCGCTCCCAGGCCGCCGCGTACGTCGCCCGGCTCCAGGCGGAGAAGCGCTGACACGGCCGGAAGTCGCCGGACCGAGGCCGAAAAGCACCCGTCCCAAAGGGCCTGCCGCCCGTTTAGGGACCAACGTCCCGGGCGCGACGGGGCGGGTGGCTCTACGTGCACCGGGGGTGACGGTGCAGAGTAAGCGCATGCCTTCAGACGAGTACCGAGCGCTCGAACTGCTCGAACGAGCCCCCTACGGGCGGCTCTCGGTGACCATGCGCGCGCTCCCGTTCGTCATCACCACCCGGCACATCGTCTCCGACGGCAGGGTCCTGATCCGGCTGCACGGCGGCTACGGCTACGGACGCGCCTGCGACGGCTCGGTCGTCGCCTACAACGCCGACAACTTCGGCGACCGGGAGGAGGGCGACGAGCGCGTCTGGCACATCCAACTCATGGGCACCGCCCGGACGTTCACCCCGGACCCGGCCGAACTCCCGCGCTTCGGCCCGGCCCCCCGCATCGCCGACGACAAACCCTTCGTCCCCGAATACCTGTGCATAGAACCGCAGTTCATCACCCTGCACCACCTCGAAGGCGTACCCACGAGGGCCGCCGCGCACGCTTCGTGAACTAACATTTGGGGCGTGCCGCGCTCACTTGTCCACAACGCACCGCCCCACGCCCCACCCCCCGACGGCGCCCTGCGCACCCTGCTGCGCCGCTACCGGCAGGCGGGCGAGCCCGTCTCCTGCGAACCGCTCACCGAGGGCCTGCTCAACCGGGGTTACCGGCTCTCCACCAGCCGCGGCCGCTTCTTCCTCAAGCACCACCTCGACGGCGACCGGGACGCCATCGCCCGCCAGCACGCCGCCACGCTCCGGCTGGGCGCGCTCGGGCTGCCGGTCGCCCCGCCCGTCGCCGACGACGACGGCTCCACCGTCGCCGTCCTCGGCGGCCGCTGCTACGCCCTGCACCCCTGGGTCGAGGGCCGCCACCGGGACGGGGGCGAGCTGACCGAGGCCCAGTCCCGGCGGCTGGGCGGGCTGCTGGGCCGGGTGCACGTGAGCCTGGAGACGGTGATGGAGGGCGAGCGCCCCGAGGCCGTCCCCCAGGGGCCCGAGGAGGCCCTCACGGGCCGCTCCCCGGCCCCCGACGCCGCGGCCGACCCCGAGGACACGTACGCGCTCATCGAGGAGCTCCTGGTCCTGGCCCGCCGCCGGCCCCGCGACGCCTTCGACGAGCTCGCCGAGCACCGCCTCGTCGAGCGCCGCACCCTGCTGGAACAGCATGCCCACCGCCGTCCGCCGGCGGCCGCGACGCCCGCCCGGGGCTGGGTGCACGGCGACTTCCACCCGCTCAACCTGCTCTACCGGGGCGCCGAGCCCGCCGCGATCGTCGACTGGGACCGGCTGGGGGTGCGGCCGCGCGCCGAGGAGGCCGTCCGGGCCGCCGTGATCTTCTTCCTGCGGCCCGACGGCACGCTGGACTTCACGAAGGTACGGCCGTACGCACGGGCCTACCGGCGCAGCACGGGCGCCGGCCCGGCGGAGCTGGCGGCGGCGGTGCACCGGGTGTGGTGGGAGCGGCTCAACGACTTCTGGATGCTGCGCTGGCGCTACCAGCTGGGCGACCACCGCGCCGACCCCGGTTTCCCGGCGTCGGCGGCGCTGGCCGTGTGGTGGACGCGCGCGTACGAGGACGTGCACGACGCGTTCACGGACTGAGACGGCCCGGGGGCGTCAGGGCGTGGAGTGGCCCTGGGTGTCCGCCCCCTGGGTCGAGCCCTGGGTCGTCCCCTGGGTGGTGCCCTGCGAGGTCCCCTGGGTCGTCCCCTGGGTCGTCCCCTGCGAGGTCCCCTGCGTCGTCCCCTGGGACGTGCCCTGCGAAGTGCCCTGGGACGTGCCCTGCGAGGTCCCCTGCGAAGTGCCCTGGGACGTACCTTGCGAGGTCCCCTGCGAAGTGCCCTGCGAGGTCCCCTGGTTGCTGCCCGGCTTGTCGTCGCCGGTCGGGTTGCCGCTGGGCTCCTTGGACGGGTCGTTGGAGGGCTCGTTGGAGGGCTCCTGCGAGTGGCGGCCGCGATTACCGGTGTTCTCCGAGTAATCGTCGTCGTCATCGCTGGAGTTGTCGCCGGTCGTGCCGCCGCGCTGGGGGATGGAGGACGGCTCCTCCTTCTTGGGGCTGGGGGAGGAGGACTCGCTGGAGCCGGGGCTGGAGGGCGCCACGGTCTGCTTGTCCTTGGTCTTCTCCTCCGAAGAACCCTGCTTGCCGTCCTTCAAGAACACGAACGCCGCCACCGCGACCGTCGCCACGATCACCACCGCAATGAAGATCCACAGCTTGCTGCTGCCGCCCCGGCCGCGCCCGGCCGGCTCGTAGTCGTCGTCGCCGGCGCCACCGACGCCCTGCGGCAGGATCCGCTGCGGGGAGGTGTCGCCGTGCTGCGGGTGCGGCATGGCCGTGGTCTGGCCCATGCCGGCCGCGCCCAGCATCTGCGTGGCCGCGGTGGCCGCCGCGACCGGGCCGGTGTCCCAGGCGCCGGTGTGGCCGCCCGCGTCGTGCAGCATCTGGAGGCTGTACTGGACCAGCCCGCGCATCTCCTCGGCGCTCTGGAACCGGTCGTCCGGGTCCTTGGCCAGCGAGCGCATGACGAGCCCGTCGAGCTCCGGCGGGACGCTGCCGAGCACCTGCGACGGCGGGATCGGATTGTCCTGAACGTGCTGGTACACCACGGAAAGCGGCGTCTCACCGGTGAACGGCGGGCGCAGCGACAGGAGTTCGTAGAGCAGGCAGCCGGTGGCGTAGAGGTCCGAGCGGGCGTCCACGGTCTTGCCGAGGGCCTGTTCGGGCGAGAGGTACTGCGGGGTGCCCATGACCATGCCCGTCTGGGTCATGGTCGACTGCGCGCCGTGCAGGGCGCGGGCGATGCCGAAGTCCATGACCTTGACGGCGCCGTTGTTGGTGATGATGACGTTGGCGGGCTTGATGTCGCGGTGCACGATGCCGTGCTGGTGGCTGTAGGCCAGCGCGTCCAGCACGCCCGAGACGATGATGAGCGCCTGCTCGGGCGGCGGGGCCTCGGCGTTGAGCAACAGGTCGCGGATGGTACGGCCTTCAACCAGCTCCATGACGATGTACGGCACGGTGCTGTGGCCGACGACATCCTCGCCGGAGTCGTAGACGGCGACCACCGCGTGGTGGTTCAGCCCGGCGACGGACTGTGCCTCGCGGGTGAAGCGGGCCTTGGAGACCGGGTCCTCGGCGAGGTCGGCGCGCAGCAGCTTGACCGCGACCGTGCGGCCGAGGCGCACGTCCTCGGCGGCGAAGACCTCGGCCATGCCGCCGCGGCCGAGCCGGTGGGTGAGGCGGTAACGGCCGTCGCCGACCACGCCGCCATTACCCCACATTTCCGGCACATCGGGCATTCCGCCCCCGGTGGCGTCAGGGTCGGACGGACCCTGGGCGCTCTGCGTCTGTGCCATCAGTCCTCGCCGTCGTGTCTGGCCGCTCGCGTGGGGGCCTGAACCTTGGGGCAGTGCTCGCGCAAGGCCCGGGGCAGTACCTCGGGGCAATACGAAGCAATGCAGTTCTTCCGCTAGGCACGCTACAGGTTCCGGGATGCGCACCGGTCGGGGATGGACGGGCAATCAAACCCGCAGCGGGCCGCGCAAGGCAAATTCCGTGACGGCTTGTCGCGCATCCGGTCACGGAACGGGCACGTGGCTTGACGTGCCCCGGCCCTGCGGCACACTTGGCCGGGATACGTGTCCGGTCGGATGGATCTGGCTGGATCAGACCTTTGAACCGGGCCGGGCCCCGCGTCGCGTCACCGACGGACGCCGGTGCGCACGCCGATGGGGGAAACAGGAGCATGAGCCAGGACGGCGCACAGGGCCGGTACGCGGGACGGGCCGTCGCGGGCGGCCGCTACCAGCTGCGCGACCTGCTCGGCGAGGGCGGCATGGCCTCCGTGCACCTCGCGTACGACGCGGCGCTGGACCGCCAGGTGGCGATCAAGACGCTGCACACGGAACTGGGCCGGGAATCGTCCTTCCGCGAGCGCTTCCGCCGCGAGGCGCAGGCCGTGGCCAAGCTCACGCACACCAACATCGTCTCGGTCTTCGACACCGGCGAGGACGAGCTCGACGGCACGACGATGCCGTACATCGTCATGGAGTACGTCGAGGGCAAGCCGCTGCGCTCGGTGCTCGACGCGGACGTGAAGCAGTACGGCGCGATGCCGGCCGCGAAGGCGCTCAAGATCACGGCGGACGTGCTGGCGGCGCTCGAGGTCAGCCACGAGATGGGCCTGGTCCACCGGGACATCAAGCCGGGCAACGTGATGATGACCAAGCGTGATGTGGTCAAGGTCATGGACTTCGGCATCGCGCGCGCCATGCAGTCCGGGGTCACGTCGATGACCCAGACCGGCATGGTCGTCGGCACCCCGCAGTACCTCTCGCCCGAACAGGCGCTGGGGCGCGGGGTGGACGCGCGCTCCGACCTCTATTCGGTCGGCATCATGCTCTTCGAGCTGCTGACGGGTCGGCTGCCCTTCAACGCGGACTCGCCGCTGGCCATCGCGTACGCGCACGTCCAGGAGGAGCCGGTCGCGCCCTCCACGATCAACCGCTCGATCCCGCCGGCGCTGGACGCGCTGGTCGCCCGCGCGCTGAAGAAGAACCCGAACGAGCGCTTCCCGTCCGCCGCCGCGATGCGCGACGAGTGCGCCCGCGTGGCCTCCACGGTGCACGGCGCGTCCTCGCCGGTGATCAACGGCGACGCCCCGGCCCCGCGCAGCGGCGCGGGCGTCTCCTCGGCGGTCTTCCCGCCGGTGGACCAGCAGGCGGTCCCGGGCCCGGGCATCCAGTCCGTGCAGACGCCGTACCAGCCGCCGCAGCAGCCCTCGTACGCGGCGGGTTACCAGCAGACCCCGCCCCCCGCCCCCGCGTACCGGACGCCTCCCCCGTACCAGGCGCCCCCGGCCCCGGTTCCCTCGAAGGGCAACAGGCCGGTCATCGTCGGCTCGGCGATCGTCGCGGCCCTGGCCGTCGTCGCCGTGGTCGGGATCATCGCCCTCAAGGGCGGCTCCGACGACGAGCCCGAGACCAGGGCGGACGAGAAGACGTCGCAGACGACGTCCCCGTCCCCGGCGGGCGGCACGTCCGGTGGTACGTCGGGCGGCGGCGCCAACGAGGCCAAGCACAAGGACGGCGACAAGTCCAAGGTCATCGAGGTCGAGAAGTGCACCAACGCGCGTGACAGCTTCCTCGACAAGTCGAAGAAGTCGATGCCCAGCCTCACCTTCGTCCACATCGACTCGGTCAAGGCCTGCCTCCAGAAGGCCGGTTGGAAGTACCGCGAGGACAAGCAGGACGAGAATGTCTGGGGCAAGGGCACCGTCATGATGACCAGCCCCGCGCAAGGCGATGCCTTCGATCCCAAGAACACCACGATCGTCCTGACCGTCTCGACCGGCGACCCCGCGTCCTGACGCCGGACACGACGAAGGGCCGGAAGTCCCGCGGGACTTCCGGCCCTTCGTGCGCTCCGCTACAGGTACGGCCCCGAGCGCGCGCCCTGCGGGTGGCCGCCCTCGTGGTCGTCCTCGCCCACGCCGGCCGGCAGGGCCCGGCGCATCTGTTCCAGCTGGGCGCGGGCCGCCATCTGCTGGGCGAACAGCGCCGTCTGGATGCCGTGGAAGAGCCCCTCCAGCCAGCCGACCAACTGCGCCTGGGCGATGCGCAGTTCGGCCTCGGTGGGGATGGTGTCGTCGGTGAACGGGAGCGAGAGGCGCTCCAGCTCCTCCACGAGCTCGGGGGCGAGCCCGTCCTCCAGCTCCTTGACGGAGCTGTGGTGGATCTCCTTGAGCCGGACACGGCTGGCCTCGTCCAGAGGAGCCGCCCGTACCTCCTCCAGCAGCTGCTTGATCATGCTGCCGATGCGCATGACCTTCGCGGGCTGTTCGACCTGCTCCGTCACGGGCACCTCGCGCGACTCGTCGTCACCGGCCCCGACGCCGGGGCCAGCGCTGCCGAGAGCCATGCCGTCCGGGCCTACGACCAGGACGTGCGGGCTCTCCTGCGACCGTTCGTTCCTCGGCATATCCATGCCGCCATTCTCTCGCACAGGTGATTTCCCCCAGGTGATGCCCCTGCGAGCGGATGATCCAACGGGGTCGGCCGCTCCGGCTTCAGCGATGGCGCAGCCGGAGGCCGAGGAAGCCGATCCCGAGGCCGGTGAGGGTCAGCCCGGTGCCGAGCGGGAGGACGCGCATCACGGGCTCCGGGGCCGGGGCCGACGTGCTGCCGCGCGCGGCCGACCGGCCGCCCCCGGCCCGCACGGGCACGGGCGGCGGGGCGGGCGAGGACGGCGTGGGCGAGGGGTCCGCCCGCGGCGCGGGCGTCGCGGGCGCCTCCTCGGCGGCCTCCGGCGGCTCGGGCGGGACGGCGGCGGGCTCCGGCCGCTCCTCGTCCGCGGGCTCCGGCGGCGCCTCCTCGTCCGGGTACTCCGCCGGCGCCCGCGAGGGCTCCGGGGCCCGCCCGGGGTGGGCCCGGCCCTGGCCCGCGACCGTCCCGGCGAGCCGCCCGGGGTCGGGGGCGGCGGACGGGCCCGCCGCGCGGGGCGCGGGCCGGGCGGACGGCCCGGGCTCGGCCCGCGCCGCACCCGGCGCCAGGGCGAGGACGGCCGCCAGCGTCAGCCCGGCCAGCGCGGCCGGGCGGGTTCCGGCGATCACCCCTCCACCGTCACACGGGGGCCGGACGGCGGCACGCGCCGAACGGCCGTACGGGTGACTCGGCCCGTCGTGATCAGCCCGTCGTGAGCAGCACCTTCCCCACGTGCGCGCTCTCCTCCACGATCCGGTGCGCCGCGGCCGCGTCCCGCAGCGGCAGGGTCCGGTCCACGACCGGGCGCACCCGCCCGCCCGAGACCAGCGGCCACACGTGCTCGCGCACCGCCGCGACGATCGCCGCCTTCTCCGCGAGCGGCCGCGAGCGCAGCGTGGTCGCCATCACCGCGGCGCGCTTGGCGAGCAGCTTGCCGAGGTCGAGCTCGGCCTTGCGGCCGCCCTGGAGGCCGATGACCGCCAGCCGGCCGTTGACGGCGAGGGCGTCCACGTTCCTCGCCAGGTACTTGGCGCCCACGATGTCGAGGATCACGTCCGCGCCCGCGCCGCCGGTGACCTTGCGCAGCTCCTCGACGAAGTCCTGCTCGCGGTAGTCGATGAGGATGTCCGCGCCCAGCTCGCGGCAGCGCTCCAGCTTCTCCCCGCCGCCGGCGGTGACCGCCACACGCGCGCCGACCGCCTTGGCCAGCTGGACGGCCATCGTGCCGATGCCGCTGCCGCCGCCGTGCACCAGCAGCGTCTCGCCGGGGCGCAGGTGGGCGAGCATGAACACGTTCGACCAGACCGTCGCCGTGACCTCGGGCAGGGCCGCGGCCGACACCACGTCCAGCCCCTCCGGGACGGGCAGCAGCTGGCCGACGGGGACGACGGCCTTCTCCGCGTAGCCGCCGCCCGCCAGCAGCGCGCACACCTCGTCGCCGACCGCCCAGCCGCTGACCCCGGGGCCGAGCGCGGCGATCCGGCCGGAGCACTCCAGGCCGGGGAAGGGGGAGGCGCCGGGCGGCGGGTCGTAGAAGCCCTGGCGCTGCAGCAGGTCCGCGCGGTTGACCGCGGTGGCGGCGACCTCGACCAGCACCTCTCCCCCGCCGGGCACGGGATCGGGTACCTCGGCCCAGACGAGCGCGTCGGGTCCGCCGGGTGTGGGGATGGTGATCGCATGCATGGCGCGAGGCTACTCCGCGTCCTTCCGCGGCGGGGTACGGGATCATGGAGCCGTGCCGACCCCACCGACCGCAGCCGCCCCCGGCCCTCCTGAACACGAACGGACCGGCGCCCGCCGCCTGTTCCGCTCGCTCTGGCGCCGCACCCGGTCCGACAGCGAGGACGCCGAGGCGGCGGGCGCCGTCGTCCTCCCGGTCCAGAACATCACCGCGCCGCTGCGGCAGGTGATACAGCGCCTGGTCATGGCCCTGCTGGTGCTGGGCCTCACGACCTTCATCGTCTACTTCGACCGGGACGGCTACCACGACAACGCGGGCGGCCCGCTCAGCTTCCTGGACGCCGCGTACTACGCCACCGTCACCCTCTCCACCACCGGGTACGGCGACATCACACCGGTGAGCGACGCGGCGCGCCTGATCAACATCCTCGTTGTGACGCCATTGCGCGTCCTGTTCCTGATCATTCTGGTCGGCACCACGCTGGAGGTGCTGACCGAGCGGACGCGCCAGCAGGTCCGCGTACACCGTTGGAGATCGCGCATGCGGGACCACACCGTCGTCATCGGCTACGGCACCAAGGGCCGGCACACGGTCGAGACCCTTGTCGGCCAGGGCCGGCCGAAGGAGAAGATCGTCGTGGTGGACCCGCAGAAGAAGGCGGTGGACGCGGCGGCGGGCGACGGTCTGGTGGGCGTCCTCGGGGACGCGACCCGCTCCGACACCCTGCACCGCGCGGAGCTGCAGAAGGCCGCCCAGGTCGTGATCACCACCCAGCGCGACGACACGGCCGCCCTGGTCACCCTCACGGCGCGGCAGATCAACAAGCACGCCACGATCGTGGTCGCCGTACGGGAGGACGAGAACGTCCCGCTCCTGCGCCAGAGCGGCGCCGACACCGTCGTCACCAGCTCCAGTTCGGCGGGCCGCATGCTCGGCATGTCGATGGTGAGCCCGTACGTGGGCAACGTCCTGGAGGACCTGCTGACCTACGGCCACGGCCTGGACGTCGTCGAACGCCCGGTCACCAAGTCCGAGGCGGGCCGCTCCCCGCGCGACTGCGCCGACCTTGTCGTAGCCGTCCTCCGGGGCCACCGTCTGCTCAACTACACGGACCCGGAGGCCCAGTCCCTCCACCTCACGGACCGCGTGATCACGATCCGGGAGGCGCCGCCGGTGACGACGGCGGAGGGCTGACGATTTCCTTCGACTCCCCGGCGTCCGGGGCGAGCCCGACCGTCATCCACGTGGTATACGCGCGACTTGGGGAGGGAGGGTGGGTCTGACGACCCACCATTCCTTTGGGCAGAGCCCGAATCCCGCCCCCCGAATCCCGGAAATCGGGCTCCGCCGGTTCACCACTCGTCCGGGCAGTCAGCAAGATGCCGGCAGACCCGCCCGAGCCCCCGCATGCGCATCACCGCCGAAACCGGCCCGGAACCCGGGCCGTTCTCCCACTCGGCCCGCACCCGGTCGAGCACGCAATTCCACCCGCTGAGATCCGCAAGGCATGGGAACAGGCCGACCCGGCCTGATACAGGTTGGGTTGCGAAACACACGACAGCAGCCCTCACACAGAGATGTCGTACCGCAGCTCATACAAATGCCCCGCCTTCGCCATGACCGATGCCTCGATGGGCCGTTCGTCATCGCTGTAGACCACCCGGAAGGTACGCAGGACGGGCAGGTCTGTCGGCAGAGCCAGGGCCTCGTATTGCTCTTGGGTGGGGACCCGGGCGGCGACCCGGTCCACGCACTTGCGGGGCGGGTAGCCCAGTTCGGCCAGGAGAGTCGGCGTACCGCCACGGATCCGGCGGCGCTCCGTCATGGCCGTGCCGCGCACGATGTCAGGGGGATAGAAGGACTTGACCAGTTCCACCGGTTCGTCGTCGAAGAGGAGGACTTGGGAGCGCAGGAGCGCGGTGCCGCCGTCGGTGATGTTCAGCGCCACGGCGACGTCCGAGGGCGGGCGCACCTCGGCCACGTCCAGAAGCCGGCTGCGGGCCCTCACCCCACGCTTCCCGGCCTCCGTGATCCACCGGTACGGCTGCCCGGGCGCGGCGGGCGCGAGGTACGAAGCCGGGTACATCGTCCGCTGCCGGTGCTCACGCACCAGGACCCCGGAACCCGGGCGGCCGACCACGAGCCCCTCGTCCTTGAGAATCTGAAGTGCCTTCTGCACCGTCGCGTTCGACGCGCTGAAACGGTCTGTGAGCTGCTGGGTGGAAGGGATGTTGCCACCCGCGGGGAGGCCGCCCGACAGGATCTCGTCCCGCAGGTCCGCCGCGATGCGCGTGTGGAGCGAGCGCCGGTCCCGCACGGTCAGCCGATCCTGAGTTCGTAGCGGAGGCTCTGACGGTGCGCGGGCATCGTCATCACGTCCACCTGCAGAGGGCGGTCGTTCCCGTCGAACGTCACACGGGTCAGACGGAGGACCGGTTCCTCCTCGGCCATGGCCAGGGTCTGCAGCTCCTCGGCGGCGGGCCTACGGGCCCTGATCTCCTCCGTCACCCGCTCGCCGACGTATCCGAGCCTGGCCAGCAGAGTCACGGCACCGCCCGGGATCTTGGCCGTCCCGGCCAGCGGCGTGCCGCGCGCGATGTCCAACGGGTAGTAGGTGTCCGTCAGTTCTGTCGGTTCGTCGTCCAGATAGATGATTCTGCGACGGACGACGACGGACTCCCCGTCCGACGTCCCCAGCAGCCTGGCCACCTCGGGTGCCGGGACCGTCTCCCCCGCCGCGACGATGCGCTGGGAGCCTCGCCGGCCCCGGGCGGCGCTCTCCTCGCTCCACGCGTCGGGCTGCCCGCTCTCGCGGGGTGCCAGGTAGGGCACCGATGTGCTGATCCACTCGCTGCTGCTCACGGCGGCCTCCTGCCTTGGTCGCGGTTCCCCGACCTTACTGCCTCGACCGCACGTGAGCCGATCGGGTGATGACGCTCCCAAAAACATCCTTACTGCTATATGCGAACAACATTATGTTGCGCGCTGTTCCTTACCAGACACGGGAGTTGGCCCATGAACAACCATCACGCCGGCCGGCGGGGCATCGCCATGGTGACCGTTACGGGGGACCGTGTCCGCGTCGGTGACGTGGTCACGGTCGGCGGTATTCCGCATCGTGTGCGGGACGTCCGCTGCGTCCTTCCCGCGCGCACCAGGCTGGAGTTCGAGGATGGGAACGTCTACGTCGTCGGGCGGTCGCATCCCATCGAGGTATCGCGCGCCCATCCCGTTTCCCGGCTCAGGGCAGGCCGCCCCCGTCCTGTGGTGCCAAGGACCTTCCCGTAGGCCGGTGTTCTCGTGGTCCGACGGACGACCTCGTGGTCGCCGTGGTCCGCGGCCACCGCCTGCCACACCGCACCGACCCCGAGGCCGCGACGGCGCACCTCACCGACCGCCTGATCACCATCCGGAAGGCGCCGGTGTCCGAGAGCTGAACAGGCCCTCTACCAGGGCAGGTCGAGCAGGGCGACCCGGCCGCGCGAGGTGCTGCCGCCCGGCGGGATCACCGCCATCGCGTCGGCCGCCGCCAGGCCGCGCAGCATCGCCGGCCCGTGGAAGCGCAGCGGGCGCGCGCCGTCGCCGCCGCGCAGCACGACGGGGACGAGGCGGGTGTCGGCCGGGTGGCTCGGCACCGGTCCGGCCGGCACGGCCCGGCGCAGCGACGGGGCCGTGCGGCCGGAGAGCGTGCGCAGCAGCGGTTCGGCCAGGGTGAGCAGGCCAGCGACGGCGGCGAGCGGGTTGCCCGGGAGGCCCACGAGGTGCCGGTTCTCCGCGAGGCGGGCGAGCAGCATGGGGTGGCCCGGGCGGACCGCGACCCCGTCCACGAGCAGCTCGGCGCCGAGCCGGCGCAGGGCCGGGTGCAGGTGGTCGCGGGGGCCGGCGGCGGTGCTGCCGGTCGTGATCACCAGGTCGGCGTCGGAGGCGGCGAGGGCGTCGTGCAGCGCGTCGGCGTCGTCGCCCAGCCGGTGCTCCGCCGCCACCTCGGCGCCGAGCGTCCGCAGCCAGGGGCCGAGCATCGGGCCGAGCGCGTCGCGGATCCGCCCGTCGTGGGGCAGGCCCTCGTGGACGAGCTCGTCGCCGAGGACGAGGATCTCGACCCGGGGACGGGCGGTCACGGACAGCGCGTCGTACCCGGCGGCCGCGGCGAGGCCCAGCACGGCGGGCGTCACCGGGCTGCCGGCGGGCAGCAGTTCGTCGCCGCTGCGGCACTCCTGGCCGCGCGGGCGGATGTCCTGGCCCTGCCCGGCCCGGCGGGTGGCGTACAGCTCGCCCTGCGCCGTCGTCCGGCCGTGCTCCCGGCGCAGGACGGCCGTCGCCCCGGGGGGCACGCGGGCACCGGTGGCGATGGGCACGGCACACCCGTCCCGCAGCGGCTCGTTGCCGGTCTGTCCGGCGACGATGCCCTCGCCCGCCGGCCGCTCGGGCAGCCGCCAGGGCCCGGGCCCGGCGACGGCCCAGCCGTCCATGGCGGAGGTGTCGAACGACGGCAGGTCCGTCAGCGCGGCCAGCCCCTCGGCCAGCGTCCGCCCGAGCGCCTCGCCGAGCGGCACCTCCTCCGGGGCCAGCGCCTCGGCGGCCCCGGCGGCGATGCGGCCGGCGGTGGGCCAGGGGGTGGGGGGCAGGCGGTCCGTGGTGTCGGTGGTGACGTGGTGGCCGGCGCCCTGGCGGACCATGGTGGGGTCACCGTCCTCGTGGCGGCCGGCGGGCGCGGAGCCGGGCGGCGGCGCGTCGGTCCCGCCCGGGCGGGGGGTGGCCGGTCGCCCGGACGGCTCGTCGCCACCGGGCGCGGGGTCCCGGGCGGCGTCCTCGTCGTCGCGGCTGTCGCGGCCGTCGTGGCCGTCGCGGCCGTCGTGCGGGGAGCGGTCTTCGTCCGGACGCCCCTGTGTCCCGCGTGTCCCGCGTGTCCCGCGCGTGGACGCGTCGGCGCGCCCGGGGGCGCCGTCGCCGTCCGGACGGGAACCCGCGCCGCCCGGCGCCTCGCGGGCGGACGAGCCGACGCGCTCCGGGGCGGCATCGCCGTCGCGGCCGGAACGGCCGTTTCGCGCGGACGCGTCGGTACGTCGCCCCGCATCGCCGTCGCGCGCCCGACGGCCGTCGCCCGGGGCCGGGCGGCCCTGCGCCGCCGCAGGCGCGGGCGCGTCGTCGGCGGCCCGCGAACGGGCGGACCCGGCACGGGTCCGGCCCGTGGAGCGCTCCGCCGCCGGGGTCTCCCGGGCGGCGGACGCCGGTACGGAAGCGGCGCGCGCGCCGGCCGTCCGGCCGCGGGAACCGTCCCGCGCGCCGTCACCGGTCACGTCCCGGACCGACCGCCAGACGTCGGTCAGCGCCTCGTCGTCGGTACCGTTCCGCCGGGCACCGGCGGAGGTGCCGTCGGCGACGGACCGCCACACGCCCGTGGACGAGCCGGTGGCGCCCCGCCGGGCGGGCGGCCGCTGCTGCCGGGAGGGGCCGGCGTCCTGTGACGCGACGTCGCGGACCGTCCGCCAGACCTCGGTCAGGCCCGCGTCGCCCGACGGGTCCGCACGGCCGTGTGCGCCGAGTGCGCCATGTACACGGTGCGGGGCGTCCCCGCCGTACGGGTCCGGCCCCGCGTGGTCGTAGAAGCGCACGCCGCCGAACGGCACGTCCAGCGGCGGGACTTCACGAGTGGCGGCGGCCGGTGGCGGCCCGGCGTCGTCCGGGTCGTCGTCGAACGGGAGGTACCCGCCGTCCACCGGCCCCACGGCGGCCCGTCCCGGTGCGCCGTGGTCGGCGGCGAGGATGGCCAGCGCCTCGTCCGTGGCCCGGTCGAGGGCGGCCGCGTCCGCGTCGCGGTCGTGGGGGCTCATGCGGGGGCCCCGGAGCCGTCGCCGTCCTCCTCCGCCCAGCGCGCGGCCAGTGCCGCCGCCTGCCCGGCGGCGCGGGCGACCTCCTCGGGGCCGCCGCCGCGCAGCGCGGCCGCGTAGCCGACGAGGAAGGTCGTCAGGGGGGCGGCGGGGCGGGCCACGCCATGGGCCGCGTCGCGGGCCAGGTCGAGGAGCCCGGCCCGGTCGACGTCGAGTTCTATGCCGAGTTCGGCCTTGACCGCGGCGATCCATTCATCCAGCACGGTCCTATCGTCCCTGATGCGCGCGCGGGCCGCGCCGATGTCCTGCCAGGTGTCGCAGTCGAAGGACGCCTCGTGGTACGGGAGGCGCGCGAGGGACAGTTCGGCAGTGAGGAGGCGCACGGGAAGGCCGGTGAGGGTGCCGTGCTCCGTGGCGAGCAGGGCGATCTCGCGCCGGAGCGGCTCCGCCCGGTAGGCGGCGACGAGCGGCTGGTCGCGGCCGTCGGCGTCGGTGAGCAGGGCGCCCTCCGCGCCGACGGCCGCGGCGACGAGCTCCCGCACGGCGTCCGCGCCGAGGAACGGCAGGTCGGCCGAGAGGACGAGCACCGTCTCCGCCGTGGCGTGCCGCAGCCCCGCGTGGAGGGCGGCCAGCGGCCCGCCGCCGGGCGGCTGTTCGCGCGCCCAGACGACCGGCCGCGCCGTGGGCCGGCGCGGCCCGACGACCACCGTCGTCGCCGCGCCGGCGCCCCCCCCGCGCACCCAGTCCAGCAGGGAGCGGCCGCCGCTCCGCCCCCCCGGCTTGTCCGCCCCCCCCAGCCCCCGGGCGGCGCCTCCGGCCAGGACGACCGCGTCGTACAGCGTTTGGGGCCGCCGCCCCGGGGGGGGGGCGGCCCGCGGCCCGCGGCGGGGGGGGTGTGCGCGCCCCCAGCCCCCCGGCCGCGCGGGGGGCCGGCGCGGCCCGACGACCACCGTCGTCGCCGCGCCGGCGCACCCGCCGAGCACCCTGTCCAGCAGGGAGCGGCCGCCGATCCGCACCCCGGGCTTGTCCGCCCCGCCCAGCCGCCGGGCGGCTCCTCCGGCCAGGACGACCGCGTCGTACAGCGTTTCCGTCACCCGACGAGTATGGGTTCAGAGCGTCCGCAGGAGCACGGCGGGGCGTTCGACGCAGTCCGCGACGTAGCGCAGGAATCCGCCGGCCGTTCCCCCGTCGCACACCCGGTGGTCGAACGCGAGGGACAGCTGGACGACGTGCCGCACGGCCAACTCGCCCTGGTGGACCCAGGGTTTGGGGGCGATGCGGCCGACTCCCAGCATCGCCGCCTCGGGGTGGTTGATGATGGGGGTGGAGCCGTCCACGCCGAAGACTCCGTAGTTGTTGAGGGTGAATGTGCCGCCGGTGAGCTCGGCGGGGGTGATGTGGC
Organism: Streptomyces sp. AV19; assembly: GCF_015999245.1. Lineage (GTDB taxonomy): Bacteria > Actinomycetota > Actinomycetes > Streptomycetales > Streptomycetaceae > Streptomyces. Next base: position 187,071 of record NZ_JAEAMR010000007.1, read on the forward strand.
CCTCGCGGGCGGCCTCGGTGAGCCGGGCGATCTCCGCCGAGAGGGCGGCCGCGCCCTTGGTGTGCGCGTCGCGGACGACGGGGACGACGAGCCCGCGCGGGGTCTGCGCGGCGAAGCCGAGGTGCACCGCGGGCAGCAGCACGATCTCCCGGGCCTCGGTGTCCACCACGGAGTTGAGCTCGGGGAACTCCGCGAGCGCGGCGGTGCAGATCCGGGCGAGGAGGGCGAGCAGCGAGACCTTCGTCCGGCCGGGGCCCTCGTTCATGGACCGGCGGGCGGCGAGCAGCTCCGTCGCGTCGGCGTCCACCCAGCAGCTGGCGTCCGGGATCTCGCGCCGGCTGCGGCCGAGCTTCTCGGCGACGGCGCCGCGCAGCCCGCGCAGGGGGATGCGCTCGCCCGCGGCCGGGGACACGGCCGGGGGCACGGCCGCGGGTACGACCGGGGGCATGGACTCGGCGGCGGCCGCGGCCCGTTCGACGTCGGCGCGCAGGATCAGCCCCTCGGGACCGCTGCCGCGCACCCGGGCCAGGTCGAGGCCGCGCTCGCGGGCGATCCGGCGGACGAGCGGGGAGATCACGGCCACGGGACCGTGACCGGGACCGGGACCTGTACCGGCACTGGCACCTGCACCTGCACCTGCACCTGCCGGATCGGCCGGGGAACCGCCGGATCCGGGACCGCTGGACGCGGAACCGGCGGCCACCGGCCCGCCGGAGACCGGGGCGTCCGACCAGAGCGCCCCGTCGTCGGGGCGGGGCACCGGCAGGGGCTCGGCCGCCGGCCGTCGCACCCGGGGCCGGCGAGGAGCCGGGGCCTGGGTGCCGTAGCCGACGAGGACGTTCCCCGACCCTTCCCCGGCGGACCGATCCGCCGGGGACGCCGGATCGGGCGCCCCCGCCGAATCCCCTACCGCGACCGTCAACAGGGGTGCGCCCACCGGCAGTTCCGCGCCTTCCTCGCCGAAGCGCGCCGTGACCACGCCCCCGTAGGGGCACGGCACCTCCACCATGGCCTTGGCCGTCTCGACCTCGACCACCGGCTGGTCCACGGCGACCACGTCGCCGACCTCGACCAGCCAGCGGACGACCTGCGCCTCGGTGAGCCCCTCACCGAGATCGGGCAGGGCGAACTCCTTGACCACGGCCATCAGTTGACACCCCCCGTCGTCCACTCCGACTCCCACTGCAGCCGGGCGACCGCGTCCAGCACCCGGTCGACTCCCGGCAGATGGTGCTTCTCCAGCATCGGCGGCGGGTACGGGACGTCGAAGCCCGTGACCCGCAGCACCGGGGCCTCCAAGTGGTGGAAGCAGCGCTCGGCGACCGTCGCGGCGAGCTCGCCGCCGGGCCCGCCGAAGCCGGTGGCCTCGTGGACGACGACGGCCCGGCCGGTGCGCCGCACGGACGCGACGACGGTCTCCTCGTCGAACGGCACCAGCGAGCGCAGGTCGACGACCTCCAGGTCCCACCCCTCGGCGCGGGCCGCCTCGGCGGCCTCCAGACAGACGGGGACGGAGGGGCCGTAGGTGATGAGCGTGGCGGAGGTGCCGCGGCGGCGGACGACGGCGGTGCCGATGCCCGGCACCCCCTCCGGCCGGTCGGGCTCCCAGTCGGCCTTGGCCCAGTACAGCCGCTTGGGCTCCAGGAAGACGACCGGGTCGTCGGAGGCGATGGCGGCGCGCAGCAGCCCGTAGGCGTCGGCGACGGTGGCCGGGGTGACCACGTGCAGGCCGGGGGTCGCCATGTAGAGCGCCTCGGAGGAGTCGCTGTGGTGCTCGACGCCGCCGATGCCGCCGCCGAACGGGATGCGGATGGTGATCGGCAGGGGGAGTCGGCCCCGGGTGCGGTTGCGCATCTTCGCGACGTGGCTGAGGAGTTGCTCCAGCGCCGGGTAGCCGAAGGCGTCGAACTGCATCTCCACGACGGGCCGCAGCCCGTACATCGCCATGCCGACGGCCGCGCCGAGGATGCCCGCCTCGGCCAGCGGCGTGTCCGTACAGCGGTCGTCGCCGAACTCCTCGGCCAGCCCGGCCGTGATCCGGAAGACGCCGCCCAGGGTGCCGACGTCCTCGCCGAGGACGTGGACGGCCGGATCGTCGGCCATGGCGTCGCGCAGCGCCCGGTTGAGGGCCTGGCTCATGGTGGCGGGCTTGCGGCCCGTCGCGGTGACCGCGGTGGTCATCGGTCCGTTCCTTCCTCGGCGGCCGCGAGCTCGGCCCGCAACTGCTCGGCCTGCCGGGTCAGTTGATCCGTCCGCCGGGCGTAGACGTGGTCGAACAGCTCCATGGGGTCGAGCGGCGGATCCTCGTTCATCCGCTCGCGCAGGTCGGCGGCCATCCGCTCGGCGGCCTCGCGCTCGACGGCGATATCCTTCTCCGTCAGCAGCCCGCGCCGGGTCAGCTCCCGCTCCAGCAGTTCCACGGGGTCGTGGGCGCGCCAGGCGGTGACCTCGGCGTCGCTGCGGTAGCGGGTGGAGTCGTCGGCGTTGGTGTGGGCCTCGACGCGGTAGGTCAGGGCCTCGACGAGGGTGGGCCCGCCGCCGGCCCGGGCGCGGCGCACGGCCTCGGTGAGGACCTCGTGGACGGCGGGGGCGTCATTGCCGTCGACCAGGCGGGCGGGGATGCCGTAGCCGACGCCCTTGTGCGCCAGGGAGGGCGCGGCGGTCTGCTTGGACAGGGGCACGGAGATGGCGAAGCCGTTGTTCTGCACGAGGAAGACGACCGGGGACTTCCAGACGGCGGCGAAGTTGAGCGCCTCGTGGAAGTCGCCCTCGCTGGTGCCGCCGTCGCCGACCATGGCGAGCGCGACGACGTCGTCCCCCTTGAGGCGGGCGGCGTGCGCCAGGCCGACGGCGTGCGGGAGTTGGGTGGCCAGCGGGGTGCAGAGGGGGGCCACGCGGTGCTCGCGCGGGTCGTAGCCTGTGTGCCAGTCGCCGCGCAGCAGGGTCAGGGCCTGGACGGGGTCGAGGCCGCGGGCTATGGCGGCGAGGGTGTCGCGGTAGCTGGGGAAGAGCCAGTCGCGCTCCTCCAGGGCGAGGGCGGCGGCGACCTGGCACGCCTCCTGGCCGGAGGAGGAGGGGTAGACCGCCAGCCTGCCCTGCCGGGTCAGGGCGGTGGCCTGGGTGTTGTAGCGGCGGCCGCGCACCAGGTGCCCGTGGAGCAGCCGCAGGAACGCGGGGTCGAGCGCCTCGGCGGCGGGGGTGCCCAGCAGCCGGTACGGCTCGGCGTCGGGCAGCAGCGGCGCGGGGTCGGTGCGGGGCCGCCAGGCCCGGGACGGGGGCGGCCGGTGCGAACCGGGCTGCTCCAGGACCGTCATGACGAGCACCTCCTCGGGAACGAGCATGACCGGAAAGCACCCTGTGCTCTCCCTACCGATTGTTCGGTCGTCGGGGCATTTTGGCTACAGGCGGCCTCAGCCTGTGGACAAACGGTTTTCCACAGCCTGAGATATGAACAGCGCGTCCATGAAGGGGAGGCATGGCGGTATGCGGGACGAACAGATGGCCAGTTCAGCCAATTCGAGCCACAGAGCACCGGCCCGACCGCTCGACGAGATCGACCGCTCGATCCTGCACATGCTCCAGACCGACGGCCGGGCCTCGATACGGTCGGTGGCCGAACGCGTCCACGTGTCGCGCGCCAACGCGTACGCGCGCGTGAACCGGCTCATCGACGACGGGGTGATACGGGGCTTCGCGGCCCGCATCGACCAGGAGCGGGCCGGGCAGGGCGCGTCGGCCTACATCACGCTGAAGATCGTGCAGAACTCCTGGCGGACGGTGCGGGACAAGCTCCGCGCGCTGCCGGGCGCGGCCCACATCGCCCTGGTGAGCGGGGACTTCGACGTCCTGCTGCTGGTGCACACCAAGGACAACCGGGCACTGCGGGAGCTGGTGCTCACCCGCATCCAGGCGATCGACGAGGTGCTGACCACCCGCACGCTGCTGGTCTTCGAGGAGCAGGACCTCGAGGAACGGGACCCCAAGGAGGGCCCCGGCTGACCACCGCCCCGGACGGACCGGCGGGTGGCCGGACGGCTGGGACGTACGGCAGCGAGCCGGCCCGGACGGCCGCACGGATGGCGGCGGTACGGACGGCGGGGCGGTACGGACGGCGGCGGTACGGCACGCTCCGGCCCTCGCACGACGCCGCGCGCCCCTCGCCGACGGCCCGGCGGCCCACCGCCCGACGGCTCCTGCCGGCCCCGGCGGGCCCACGGCCCCGCCCCGCTCGACCGCCCCCGCGGCTCAGCGGCCCTGTGCCTCAGCGGCCCCGCGGCCCCCGCTCGATCACCTCTGCGGCCCAGCAGCCCCGCGGCCCAGCGGTCCCGCGGCCCGGCAGCCCGCCGGCCCGGCACTCGATCGCCCGAGCGACTCAGCGATCCCGCAAGCCCGCGAACGCCGTCAGGATCACCGCGTCCGCCACCTCCTGGCTGGTGGCCGCGCCCCGGCGCTGCGGCCGGTACCACTCCACCACCGAGTTGATCATGCCGAAGAGCAGCCGGGTGGCCAGCCGGACGTCGACGTCGGGCCGCAGGTCGCCGTCGGCAGCGGCCTCCTTGAGCAGGTCCGCGACGCGGTGGTCGAAGTCGCGGCGGCGCTCCATCGCCCAGCGCTCGGTGTCCGTGTTGCCCCGGACGCGCAGCAGCAGCGTCACATAGGGCAGTTCGGCGATGAGCACCTCGACGGTGCGCCGGGTGACGTACTCGAGCCGGTCCACCGCGCGGCCGCCGGTGGCGCCCGGCTCGTCCAGCACGGCGAAGAGCCCGTCGAGGGCGCGGCTTATGGCCAGCCGGAGGAGCTCCTCCTTGCCCTTGACGTGGTGGTAGATCGAGGACTTGGAGATCCCGGCCGCCTTGGAGAGGTGCTCCATCGACGTGCCGTCGTAGCCGCGCTCGTTGAACACCGCTACGGCGACCGCGAGCAGCGATTCTGGCGTGTAGGTGTCGCGCTTGGCCATGGTCATGATTGAAGCAGGCTCTCCTTGACGGCCGCACGGCGGCGGAGCGGCTGGGACGGGGCGTAGCGGCCGCCCGGGTACTCGAACTCCATGTTCTGCAGGAACCGGCGGACCCACTCGACGTCGAGCTCCCGGCCCCACTCCAGCGGCCCGCGCGGGTAGTTCACGCCGAGGCGCATGGCGGTGTCGATGTCCTCCCGCGAGGCCACGCCACGGCCGGCGGCGTCCTCGGCGAGGTCGACGATCAGGGCGACGGTCCGCGCGACGATCATGCCGGGGACGTCGTCGACGACGCTGACACGCTTGCCGAGCGCCTGGAAGAGGCCGGTCGCGGCCCGCACGTCGGCCGGGGAGGCCGTCGGCGAGGCCGCGAGGGCGACGCGCTCGCAGCGCCGGTAGTCCAGGGCGAGGTCGACGTAGATGTTCGGCCGCTCCGCCTCGGAGGCGGCCGCGTACCCCTCGGTGAGCGTCAGCCGGGCGCCGCCCGGCAGCACGAGGTGGCCGTAATCGCCGTAGTCGGGCTCGACCCTGGTGACGCCGATCCCCGCCGCCTCGATCAGCTCGGGCAGGACGGCCGCGGGCGGGGGCAGCTCGCCGTGCAGCGTGACCGCGCCGGGCGCCTTCTCCGGCCCGGCCGTGTGCGGCTCCGGCCGCTCCGCGCCCTCCGCGTGGTCGTACCAGCCGCGCCCGCTCTTGCGCCCCAGCAGCCCCGCCTCGACCAGGCGCCGCTGGGCGAGGGACGGCGTGAACTTCGGGCTGTGGAAGAACGCCTCGTACACCGAACGGGTGACGGCCTCGTTCACGTCCTGGCCGATGAGGTCGGTCAGCTCGAAGGGGCCCATCGCGAAGCCGCCGCTCCCGCGCAGCACGGCGTCGACGGTCGCCGGGTCGGCGGCGCGCTCCTCGAGGAGCCGGAAGGCCTCGGCGTAGAAGGGCCGGGCCACCCGGTTGACGACGAAGCCGGGGGTGTCGGCGCAGCGCACCGGCGTCTTGCCCCAGGCCGCCGCGGTGGCCTGCGCGACGTCGGCCGCCGCCGGGTCCGTGGCGTGGCCGCTGACGACCTCGACGAGCGGCAGCAGCGGGGCGGGGTTGAAGAAGTGCATTCCCACCAGCCGGCCGGGACGGCGCAGCGGGCCCGCGACGGCCGTCACCGGCAGGGACGAGGTGTTGGTGGCGAGCAGGCAGCCGTCGCCGACGACGGCCTCCAGCTCGGTGAACAGCCGCTGCTTGACGTCGAGTCGCTCGACGACGGCCTCGATCACCAGCGCCGACCCGGCGAGCCCGGCGAGCTCCGCGACCGGACGCAGCCGGCCCCGCGCCGCGGCCCGCTCGCCCTCGGTCATCCTGCCCTTGGCGACCAGCCGGTCCAGCCGCGCCCCGACGGCTGCCGCGGCCTCCTCCGCCCGGCCGGGCACCGCGTCGTACAGCCGCACGGGGTGGCCCGCGACGAGGGCGACCTGGGCGATTCCCTGGCCCATCGTGCCCGCGCCGACGACGGACACGGTGCGCTCCGGCTCGATTGCGGTCATGTCTGTGATCCTCCCCGATGGGGTGCGGGCGGATTCTCCCGGGCCCCCTTGTCCCGACCGATCGTTCGGTTAATGTATCTGGCGGGTACGACAACGGCACCCCGCCGTGCGCGCCCGGCGCCATGCACCAGCCGCATCCGAGTTCCGCCCGACGAGGAGTTGGTCAGCCGTGACTGCCGCACTCACCACCGACCAGTTGACCGAGAGGCACGCCGCCACGCTCGACACGGCCCTCGACACGATCCGCACCCGCGCCTACTGGTCCCCCCACCCCGAACACCCCAAGGCCTACGGGGAGAACGGCACGCTGGACGCGGCGGCGGGCCAGGCCGCCTTCGAGGCCCTGCGCGAGCGCCGGTTCGAGCTCGACCAGCCCGGCACGGACGGCTGGACGGGCTCCGAGGTCTCGCCCTACGGCCCCCGGCTGGGCATCGAGTACCCGCACGCCGACATCACGGTGCTGCTCCCCGCGATGCGCTCGGCGATGCGCCCCTGGCGCGAGGCCGGCCCGCGCACACGGGCGCTGGTCTGTCTGGAGATCATCCGGCGGATCAACGCCCGGACGCACGAGATCGCGCACGCCGTCATGCACACCAGCGGCCAGGCGTTCATGATGGCGTTCCAGGCCGGCGGGCCGCACGCGCAGGACCGGGGGCTGGAGGCCGTCGCCTACGCCTACGCCGCGCAGGCCGAGGTGGAGCGGACGACGGAGTGGGTCAAACCGCAGGGCAAGCGCGAACCGCTGAAGCTGGCCAAGGAGTTCACCGCCGTGCCGCGCGGCATCGCCCTGGTCATCGGCTGCAACACCTTCCCCACCTGGAACGGCTACCCCGGCCTGTTCGCCTCCCTCGCCACCGGCAACCCCGTCCTCGTCAAGCCGCACCCGCGCGCGGTCCTGCCGCTCGCCCTGACCGTGCGCATCGCACGCGAGGTGCTGGGCGAGGCCGGCTTCTCCCCCGACCTGGTGGCGCTCGCCGCCGAGCGGGACGGCGAGGGCATCGCGAAGACGCTGGCCGTCCACCCCGACGTCCGGATCGTCGACTACACCGGCTCCACCGCCTTCGGCGACTGGCTGGAGACCAACGCCCGCCAGGCGCAGGTCTTCACGGAGAAGGCCGGCGTCAACACGATCGTCGTCGACTCCACCGCCGACTACCGGGGCATGCTCTCCAACCTGGCCTTCTCCCTCTCCCTCTACAGCGGCCAGATGTGCACCACCCCGCAGAACCTGCTGATCCCGCGCGGCGGCATCGCGACCGACGCGGGTCACAAGACGTACGACGAGGTGGTGGCCGATCTGGCCGCCGCGATCGGGCAGTTGCTGGGCGACGACGCCCGCGCCAACGCCCTCCTCGGCGCGATCGTCAACGACCAGGTCAAGGAACGCATCGACGCGGCCGCCCGGATCGGTGAACTCGCCCTCGCCTCACGGACGGTCGCCAACCCCGACTTCCCGGACGCGACCGTCCGCACCCCGGTCGTCGTCAAGCTCGACGGCGCCAAGCCGGACGCCGAGGCGGCGTACTTCTCGGAATGCTTCGGCCCGGTCTCCTTCGCCGTGGCCGTGGACTCCACGGCGGAAGCGGTGGAGCTGCTGCGCCGCACGATCCGCGAGAAGGGCGCGATGACCGTCGGCGCGTACACGACCTCGGCGGAGGCGGAGCAACTGATCGAACAGGCCTGCCTGGAGGAGTCCGCCCAGCTCTCCCTGAACCTCACCGGCGGCGTCTACGTCAACCAGACAGCGGCGTTCTCCGACTACCACGGCACGGGCGGCAACCCGTCGGCGAACGCGGCGCTGTGCGACGGGGCGTTCGTGGCGTCCCGCTTCAGGACGGTGGAGGTACGCCGGGAGGGGTGAGCGCGCGGGCGGGGGGTGCCCCTGTCCCGCCCTTTCCCCGTTTCCCCAGGGGCTGTGCCCCTGGGGAACCCCCGCTGCGCGCGGGCGCGGGGGCTCACAATCAGCCTGTCCGGCGTTTGAGGACAACCGCGCGGAGCGCGGTTTCGGGGGCCAGGGGGCGAAGCCCCCGATCCAACCCCGCAGGGCCGGGGCGTAGACCCACACCGCGCGGAGCGCACCGTCAAGCCGGGGCGCAGGCCCCGCAACGCCGCCCGAAGGGCGGTTCGGGCCCGGGGCGCAGCCCCGGAGGAAACGGTGAAAGTGGGGGTACCCCCTCTGGGGGAGGGTCTGGGGGCACCCTCCCTACCCGGCAGGCACCCCCACCGGCCCACCACCCCAGTGGAACAACGCCATCGCCACACTCGTCGCGAGGTTATAACTCGACACCTGCGCCCGCATCGGCAGCGAAACCACCCGATCCGCCCGCCCCCGCAACTCCTCCGACACCCCATGCCGTTCGGACCCGAACACCAGCACCGCGTCATCGGGAAGAGCCACCGACCGAATGTCGTCCCCGTCCGCGTCCAACGCGAACATGGGCCCCTCCGGCACGCCTCCCGCCGGCACCCGCTCCACCGCCGTCGCGAAGTGCAACCCCGCCCCGGCCCGCACGGCGTTCTGATGCCACGGATCGAGATCCCCGGTGGTGACCACCCCCGTCACCCCGAACCCCGCGGCCAGCCGCACCACGGCCCCCACGTTCCCCAGGTTCCGCGGGTTGTCGAGGACGACGACGGGCGCGCGCCGCGGCCGGGCCGCCAGCGCGGCCAGGTTCGCGCCCCGCGCCGGCCGCACCGCGAGCCCCGCGACCTCCGTCGTGTGCCCCCGGGGCACCAGCGAGCGCAGGACCGCCCGGTCCACCTCCACCATCAGCGCGTCGAGCGCCGCCGAGACGTCCGGGGCCAGCCGCCCGGCCAGCTCCAGCACCCCGCCCCGGTCACTGGTGACGACGGGCCCCACCTCGGCCCCGAACCGCAGCGCGTGCTTGAGCGCATGGAATCCGTCGAGCAGCACGGCCGACGGGGCCAGCTCGCCCCACTGCCGCACGGCGATACCGGTCGCGTCCTCGGTCATACCCTCAACCCTAAGGCCCTGACCTGGGCACAAAGCCCGGGAGATCAGCCCGCACGCACCCTCTCGTGATCCGCCTCCGCCGCCGCACCGCCCCGCGCCCCGCCCCGCTGCGCGGGAACCCGCGCGGCCACCCACCGCGCCCGCCCCGCCACGAGCTCCCCCGCCCGCCGCAGCCAGGACGTCGGCAGGAACACCGCGTCCGCGAAGATCATCACGAGCGAGAAGAACGGCAGCCCCAACAGCACCGCGATGCCCACGTGCTCGACCATCATCAGCACCAGCAGGACGTTCTTCACCCTGCGGTTGAGCAGCGTGAAGGGGAAGGCCGCCTGCATGGCCACCGTGCCGTAGCTGAGCAGCAGCACGACGACACCGCTGGCCGCGAGCGCGTGCGAGAGCCCGGGCCAGGGCGAGAAGTAGTCCAGGTGCAGGGGGTAGTAGAGGGCGGTGCCGTCCTGCCAGAGCGAGCCCTGGATCTTGTACCAGCCGGCCGCGCCATAGATCAGACAGACCTCGCCCATGATCACCAACAGCGCGGCGTTGTGCAGGAGATGACCGAACGCGGCCATGACCGCCCGCACCTCGCCGCCCGCCAGGTCGTCCCGGAGCCGCACCAGCCACCACACGCCGTGCAGCAGCCACACCGCCCACAGCGCGGCGGCCCAGCCGATGCCCGGGACGGGACCGTGGTCCGTCCACGTCATCGCGGGATCGGCGAACACCGTCGCCAGAACCAGAGCGACCCCGCAGACGCCCCAGAGCACGACCCCGGTCACGTCCCGCCGCGGATCCCGCGGATCCAATCCGCTCCGGGCCGCCCGCCGCGCGCGCCGCGCGTCCAGCGACCACACCTGCCCGCACCGCGTGAACACCGTGTAGATCGCCATGAGATGGAGGACGTTGTCCCCGCCGTCGCCCACGAAGACGCTGCGGTTCTGCAGCGACAGGACGCCGATCATGTAGAGCACGGACATGGTCCGGGTCCGCCAGCCGAGCATGAACAGCAGGGCGGTGACCATGGCGAAGAGGTAGACGAGCTTGAACCACCAGCCCTCGCCGGACCACATGAGCACGGTGAACGCGTGGTTGTCGGCGATCAGCCGACGGGCCAGCTCCCAGCTCCACGGCGCGTCCGGCCCGTACAGCTCCTGGCCGTTGAACCACTCGCGCACCAGGAAGAACAGCCAGGCGAAGGAGAGGCCGATACGGATCGTGGCCGTCTGGTACGGGCCGAGGGAGGAGCCGGTGACCCGGGCGAAGGCGTCGGCGCAGGTCCTGCGCCAGGTGGCGGCGCTCACCGGGACCTCACCACGTCCAGGTCGGAGTCGGTGACCCGCCACCAGCCCAGCTCGCGGTAGGCCGGCTTCGTGGCGGGCTGCCCGGACTGCCCGGCGGCCCACGGCGGCGGTGTGACGGCCGTGGTCACGGACCGCAGCTGGACGCGGTGGAGCCGGGTCCCGTCGCGGTCGAGGTCCAGGCGCGCGACCGCGAGCCGCCGCAGGTACTCCTCGGCGAGGTCGCCGCGCATGCCCGTGGACTGCCCGCGGTCGTCGTGCGTGTTGCCGTAGAAGTCCCAGGCGCGGCGCAGCTCGTTCTGCTGCGTGTGGCTGGGGAGGGGGTTGTGGAGGATGGCGGCACCGTCCTGGGCGGAGAGGTCGGTCCAGGACGTGAGCCTGGTCCGGCCGTCGGGGCCGGTCACCTGGGCGCGGACCTGGACGGCGATGTTCTGCTGAAGCGGATTGGGGGCGAAGAACTTCCAGTTCTGCTCGAACTCGGGCAGGACATAGTCGCCTATGGTCGCCGCGTGCTGCTTGCTGATCGTATTCGCCGGTGCCACATGCAGGAACATGATCACCAGGTGCGCGGTGGCGGCCAGCGCGACGGCCACGGCGCCCAGCGCGACGATCCAGCGCGCGGGCCGGGACAGACCGGCGGGCGCGGGTGCGTCCGCGCCCCCCTCCGGCTCGTGTCCGTCGTCCGTCTCCATCCGCGCCCCGATTCCGCTGCGTTCGTTCCTGTGCCGTCGCGCGCCGCCGCGCGGCGCCTCCGCCGGTCCGGCGACCGGCCGCAACCGAACGGTACCGAGGCGGTCCCGGCGGCGCAGCGGCCATAGGACCCGATCGCCCTGTGGCGTCGTCCACAGGCGGTTATCCACAGGCTTGACACCTCCCGGGGCCCGCCTCACCATTGAACCGAACGATCGGTCGGTCGGTTCGCGCCGGGTCGTTCCCGATCGCACCGGACCTCACCGGAGGGGGCATCGCATGACGACGGCAGCACCGGAGACGGTGGACACGGCGACCCTGGAAGCCGTGTTCGAGGCGGCGGTCGCCGCCGACGAACGCATCGAGCCGCGCGACTGGATGCCGGACGCCTACCGCGCCACCCTGGTGCGGCAGATAGCGCAGCACGCCCACTCCGAGATCATCGGCATGCAGCCCGAGGCCAACTGGATCACCAGGGCCCCTTCACTGCGGCGCAAGGCGATCCTGATGGCCAAGGTGCAGGACGAGGCGGGCCACGGCCTCTACCTCTACAGCGCCGCCGAGACCCTCGGCGTCGGCCGCGACGAGCTGCTCGACAAGCTCCACTCCGGCCGCCAGAAGTACTCCTCGATCTTCAACTACCCCACCCTGACCTGGGCCGACGTAGGCGCGATCGGCTGGCTCGTGGACGGCGCGGCGATCACCAACCAGGTCCCGCTGTGCCGCTGCTCCTACGGGCCGTACGCGCGGGCCATGGTCCGTGTCTGCAAGGAGGAGTCCTTCCACCAGCGCCAGGGCTACGAGCTGCTGCTCGCCCTCAGCCGGGGCACCGAGGCCCAGCACGCGATGGCCCAGGACGCGGTGGACCGCTGGTGGTGGCCGTCCCTGATGATGTTCGGCCCGCCGGACGGCGAGTCCGCGCACTCCGCCCAGTCGATGGCCTGGAAGATCAAGCGCCACTCCAACGACGAGCTGCGCCAGCGCTTCGTCGACATCTGCGTCCCCCAGGCCGAGTCCCTCGGCCTCACCCTCCCCGACCCCGGCCTCCGGTGGAACGAGGAGCGCGGCCACCACGACTTCGGCCCCATCGACTGGGACGAGTTCCACCAGGTCCTCCGCGGCAACGGCCCGTGCAACGAGCAGCGCCTCGCCCGGCGCCGGAAGGCCCACGAGGACGGCGCATGGGTGCGCGAGGCGGCCCTGGCCCACGCGGCGAAGCACACCACCCCCACCGAGCACCCGGAGGCGAGCGCATGACCGGCACCGACTGGCCCCTGTGGGAGGTGTTCGTGCGCAGCAGGCGCGGCCTGTCGCACACCCACGCCGGCAGCCTGCACGCCCCGGACGCGCAGCTGGCCCTGCGCAACGCGCGCGACCTGTACACCCGGCGCTCCGAGGGCGTCTCCATCTGGGTGGTGCCCTCGAAGACGATCACCGCCTCGTCGCCGGACGAGAAGGACCCCTTCTTCGAGCCCGCCGCCGACAAGGCGTACCGCCACCCCACCTTCTACGAGATCCCCGAAGGGGTGCGGCACCTGTGACTCCTGTACCACCCATGAACGCCGTACCGCCCACGGCCGCCCTCGCGCTCGGCGACGACGCCCTGGTCCTCTCCCACCGGCTGGGGGAGTGGGCCGGCCGGGCACCCGTCCTGGAGGAGGAGGTCGCGCTCGCCAACATCGCCCTCGACCTGCTCGGCCAGGCCCGCACCCTGCTCTCCCTCACCGGCGACGAGGACGAGCTGGCCTACCTCCGCGACGAGCGCGCCTTCCGCAACGTCCAGCTCGTCGAGCAGCCCAACGGCGACTTCGCCGCCACCATCGCCCGCCAGCTCTGCTTCTCCACCTACCAGCACCTGCTGTACGGCCGGCTGGCGGACGGCGACGGCCCGTTCGCCCCCCTGGCCGCCAAGGCCGTCAAGGAGACCGCCTACCACCGCGACCACGCCGAGCAGTGGACCCTGCGGCTCGGCGACGGCACACCGGAGAGCCACGGGCGGATGCAGCGCGCCGTGGACGGCCTCTGGCGCTACACCGGCGAGCTCTTCCAGCCCGTCGAGGGCCTCCCGGAGATCGACTGGCCCGCCCTGCGGGACGCGTGGACGGCCCTGGTCACCGACACGCTGCAACAGGCGACCCTGGAGACACCCGCCGGGCCGCAGTCGGCCGCCTGGGCGGCGGGGGCCGGCCGCCAGGGCGTCCACACCGAGCCCTTCGGCCGCATGCTCGCCGAGATGCAGCACCTGCACCGCAGCCACCCGGGGGCGACATGGTGACGACCCCGACGCCCCTGGAGGAGCGGCTCCGCGCCCTGGCCGGCGCCGTCCCGGACCCGGAGCTGCCCGTGATCACCCTGGAAGAGCTGGGGGTCCTGCGCGACCTGCGCGTCACCGCCCCCGGCCGGGTCGAGGTGGAGCTCACCCCCACCTACACCGGCTGCCCCGCCGTCGAGGCCATGTCCGCCGACATCGAGCGCGTCCTGCACGAACAGGGCATGGCCGAGGTATCCGTGCACACCGTGCTCTCTCCCGCCTGGTCCACGGACGACATCACGGCCGAAGGGCGCCGCAAGCTGGCCGCGTCCGGCATCGCGCCGCCCCGCCCCGGGGGCCCGGTCGCCGTGGAGCTGGGCCCCACCCGGCTCGCCGCGAGCCCCGGCGGACCGGCGGAGCCGGTGCGCTGCCCGCACTGCGGCTCCACCGAGACCACGCTGCTCAGCCGCTTCTCCTCCACCGCCTGCAAGGCCCTGCGCCGCTGCGAGGCGTGCCGCGAACCCTTCGACCACTTCAAGGAGTTGTGATGGCAGCGGCCCGCCACGGCGTCTTCCACCCCCTGCGGATCTCCGCCGTCGACCCGCTCACCGACGACGCGGTCGCCCTCACCTTTGAGGTGCCCGAGGAGCTGCGCGAGGAATTCCGCCACGCGCCCGGCCAGCACCTGGCGCTGCGCCGCCGGGTCGAGGGCACCGAGGTGCGCCGCACCTACTCCGTCTGCGGGCAGGCGCCGGCCCCCGGCGACGGCGGGCCGCGCACGCTGCGCGTGGGCGTCCGGCTTGTGGACGGCGGAGCGTTCTCGACCTACGCCTTCAAGGAACTGGCCGTGGGCGACACGCTGGATGTGATGACGCCGGCCGGCCGCTTCGTCCTGGAGCCGCGCCCCGGGCACTTCGCCGCGATCGTGGGCGGCAGCGGGATAACTCCCGTCCTGTGCATAGCCGCCACGCTGCTCGCCCGCGAGCCGTCGGCCCGGTTCACTCTGCTGCGCAGCGACCGCACGACGGCCTCCACGATGTTCCTGGAGGAGGTGGCCGACCTCAAGGACCGCTACCCGGGCCGCCTCCAGGTCGTCCAGACCCTCTCCCGCGAGGAGCAGCAGGCGGGCCCCGCCTCCGGCCGCCTGGACGAGGAGCGGCTGACCGCCCTGCTCCCGGCGCTGCTCCCGGTGGACGCGGTGGACGGCTGGTTCCTGTGCGGCCCGCACGGACTGGTCATGGGCGCCGAACGGGCCCTGCGCGGGCTGGGAGTGGCCCGCGGGCGGATCCACGAGGAGATCTTCCACGTCGAGGATGCGGCGGCGCCGCGCACTTCGGCCCCCGCGTCCCCCGCGCACAGCACGGTCTCCGCGACGCTCCACGGCCGTGGCGGCACATGGCCCGTCCAGGACGGGGAGTCCCTGCTGGAGGCGGTCCTCCGCAACCGCCCGGACGCGCCGTACGCGTGCAAGGGCGGTGTGTGCGGCACGTGCCGGGCGTTCCTCGTCTCGGGCGAAGTCCAGATGGACCGCAACTTCGCGCTGGAGGAAGAGGAGTTGGAGTCCGGCTACGTCCTGGCATGCCAGTCGCACCCGACGACGGAGCAGGTGGAACTGGACTTCGACCGCTGACCGGACGGGCTGTTCAGCCCGTCCGGCGTCTGAGGACACCCGCGCGGAGCGCGCGAGAAACGGCGAAAGTGGGGGTACCCCCTCCGGGGGAGGGGGTGGGGCAAACCCCTAAATCACCGCACCCGCCGCGCCATTCGCACTCACCACCGGCCGCCCCGCCGCCGCCCAGGCCTCCATGCCGCCCGCGACGTTCGCCGCGTCCACGCCCTGCTGGAGCAGGTACGCCGTCACCTGCGCCGAGCGCCCGCCCGAGCGGCAGATCACGTTCACCCGCCGCCCGTCGTCGATCGTGTCCGACAGCTCGACGTACCGCGCGGCGAATTCGCTCATCGGCACGTGCAGCGCGTCCTCCACGTGCCCGGCCTCCCACTCGTCGTTCTCGCGCACATCGAGCAGGAAGTCCCCCGCCGAGAGATCGTCGACACTGACCGTGGGCACACTGGATCCGAAAGTCATGCGCCCGACGCTACCCGAACCGCTGACCGGTCAGTCCCGCCAGCCGGGCCTCCCGCTCGGCGATCTGCGTCAGCAGCCCGCCCGAGACCTCCTCCAGCAGCCCGTCCGGGTCGTCCGGCGCCATCTTGATCATCGAGCCGATCGCGGACGCCTCCAGCTCCGCCGCCGCCGCCGAGAGCATCTCCTTGCGCCGCGCCAGCCACTCCAGCCGCGCGTAGAGCTCCTCGGCGCGGCTCGGCCGCCGCTGCGCGGGAACCGGCCCCGCCGCCCACTCCTCGGCCAGCTCCAGCAGTTGGGCCTCGTCCCCCGCCGCGTACGCCGCGTTGACGCGCACCATGAAGGACTCACGCCGCCTCCGGTCGCCCTCGTCGGGCGCCAGGTCGGGGTGGGCACGGCGGACCAGCTCGCGGTACGCCTTGCGGGCCCCGTCACCGGGCCGCACCCGCTGCGGCGGGCGGACGGACTGCCCGGTGAGCATCGCCGACGCCTCGGGCGGGAACCCCTCCGAATCCAGCCAGTCCCCGAAGAGCTCCTGCACCCCGGGCATCGGCTGGACCAGCGCCCGCGCCTCCCGGGCCCGCCGCAGGTCCTCCGGATCGCCGGAGTGCGCCGCGACGGCCTCGGCGATCAGCGCGTCCAGCTCCTCCAGCCGCGCGTACAGGGGCCCGAGCCGCTGGTGGTGCAGGCGGGAGAAGTTCTCCACCTCCACGCGGAAGGTCTCCACGGCGATCTCGAACTCGATCAGCGCCTGCTCGGCCGCCCGTACGGCCTGTTCCAGCCGCTCGGTGCCGGGCTCCGACGGAACTTCGGTCTCCGGATTCGTCACCCGCCCAGCGTACGAGCTCAGACGCCGACCGCCTCCTCCATCTCCTCCTCCGCCTCGGCGGCCCGGGCGGACTTCACGTGCCCCCGCCGCTCCACGGCCCACGCGGCGCCCAGCACCACGAGCCCGACCGCGAGCCAGGCCACCAGCGTCCCGACGTACCCGCCGAGCCCGTACCCGTCGAAGTACACGAGGCTGCGCGTGCCCTCGACGAAGCCGGCGCCGTTCCAGAAGCCGTGCAGCCCCCTGAAGAAGCCGTTCTGGAGCTCGGGCCGGAAGACGCCGCCGGAGCTGGTGAAGTTCAGCATGACGAACAGCACCATCACACCCAGCGTCGTCCAGCGCTTGAGGAAGGTGTGCAGCCCGGTCCCGGCGAACAGCACGCCCGCCGAGTAGACCCAGGCCAGCCCCCACGTGCCCCACAGCCCGTGCTCGACCAGGTGGAAGACGGGCCCGGCCAGCACCGTCCCGATCACGCTCACCACCAGCGACACGGCCGCGGCCAGCGCCGCCCGCACCTTCAGCGGCAGCGCGCCGCCGGCCCCGCCGATCACGGCGACCGAGGCGTACGAGCCGATGCTCAGCGCGACGAGCAGGAAGAAGATGCCCTGCCCGGTCGGGTCGTGCCCGGCGGGCGGGACGACGTCGGTCACCTTCAGCGGGGCGCCCTGCCGCGCGGCCACCGGCGTGAACACCTTCTGCACGGCCGACGCCGTGGTGTCCGACCCCGCCGTGGCCACCAGCAGCTCGGGAGCGCGCCGGTCCGGCACGTACGCCCCGAAGACGTCCCGGTGCTCCAGCGCCCGCACCGCCGCGTCCCGGTCCGCCACCGTGCGGACGGACAGCTTGTCGCCCGCCTTCTCGCCGATCGCCGCCGCCAGGTGCCCGGCGCGCGCGCCGGAGCCGACGACCGCCACCGGCAGCCCGTGCGGCGACGGCTGGGCGAAGGCACCGAGGTAGGCGAGCCCCATGCCGACGCACATCAGCAACGGGGTGAGCAGGTGGGTCAGCACGTGCCGGAGCGCGCTGCGCGTCGCGGGCCTCATGGGCACCCCTCTCCAGAATGGTTGGCTTATACAACTCTCTAATCAAGTTGTACTATACAACCAAAGCGACGGAAGGAAACCCTCGTGCCGCACCGAGCCGATTCCCTGGACACCATCCAGCGCGAACTGACCGCCTTCGCCCGCCGGGCCCGCGCCGCCGCCGCGCAGCTCCACCCCGAGCTGTCGCTCGTCTCCTACACCCTCCTCGCCCACCTCCAGGACCAGCGGGGGTGCCGGGCCACCGACCTCGCGGCGCACTACCTGCTCGACAAGTCCACGGTCAGCCGGCAGATCGCCGCCCTGGAACGGCTCGACTTCGTCGAACGCCGCACCGACCCGCACGACCAGCGGGTCCAGGTGCTGCACCTCACCGACCGCGGCACCGCCGTCCTCGACCAGGTCGCGGCCAGCCGCCGGGTCGCCTTCGAGGAGCGCCTCGCCGACTGGGACGAGGACGACCTGGCCCGCTTCGCGTCCTACCTGCTGCGCTACAACGCCTCGGGATCCACCCGGGATTGACCGGACCACGCAAAAAGCCCTCCACCAGGGAGGGCTGAGAGATACGGCACACCGAACCGGTGCCCGGACACAGCAGAACGGGCCCCGTCGTTCTCACGACGAGGCCCGTTCCGTACGGTGCGCGAGGGGGGAGTTGAACCCCCACGCCCTTGCGGGCACTGGAACCTGAATCCAGCGCGTCTGCCTATTCCGCCACCCGCGCATTGGGTGTGTCCTCCGGCTTCCGCTCCCCTACCGGACTTTCGTCCGGTCCGCGGTGCGTCCGCCTTCCGACATGCAGAACATTAGCACGCCCCGGAGGGTGCCTTCACACCCGTGATCCGCCGAGGGCCCCCGGGCGTCCCCCCGGGCATCCGCGGGGACGCCACCGGTTGCGGGACACTGGCTCTCCGGCGGCTCTACGATCCGAGTGAGGGAGTGCGGAGGCAGCGCGTAGGCGACACTCATCACTCCTGGCGCCGAAGGGGAACCAGCTGTTTTCCCGGCGCGTGGATACGATCAGTAAGCAGTATCAGGAACGGCACCGAGCATCACAGGCGTCACCGAGGGAAGGAGGTGCCCCGTGGGAGTACTGAAGCGCTTCGAGCAGCGACTCGAAGGTCTCGTGAACGGCACCTTTGCCAAGGTGTTCAAGTCCGAGGTGCAGCCCGTCGAGATCGCGGGCGCGCTCCAGCGGGAGTGCGACAACAACGCCACCATCTGGAACCGTGACCGCACGGTCGTTCCCAACGACTTCATCGTGGAGCTGAGCGCCCCGGACTTCGAGCGGCTCAGCCCGTACTCCGGTCAGCTCGGCGACGAGCTGGCCGGCATGGTCCGCGACTACGCCAAGCAGCAGCGGTACACCTTCATGGGGACCATCAAGGTCCACCTGGAGAAGGCGGACGACCTCGACACCGGGCTGTACCGGGTGCGCAGCCGCACCCTGGCGTCCAGTGAGTCCCAGGAACCGCAGGGGTACCAGGGGCACGCGCCCCAGCAGCCGACGTACGGCGGCGGAGCCGCCCCGCGCGGCGGCTCCCCCGTCACCCAGGGCGGCGGCTACCCGGAGCGCCCGGCCGGCGCCCCGCCCATGCCTTCGTCCCCGCCGCCCGGCGCGGCCCGTCCCCAGCCCCGCGCGGGCGGGCCGGGTGCCGGCGCGGCAGAGCGCACGCGCCGCTGGATCGAGATCAACGGCACCCGCCACCAGATCTCCCGGGCCACCCTGGTGCTGGGCCGCAGCACCGAAGCGGACGTCCGGATCGACGACCCCGGCGTCTCCCGCCGGCACTGCGAGATCCGCACCGGCACCCCGTCGACCGTCCAGGACCTGGGGTCCACCAACGGCATCGTCGTGGACGGGCAGCACACCACGCGCGCTACGCTCCGCGACGGCTCGCGCATCGTCGTGGGCAGCACCACCATCGTTTACCGGCAAGCCGAAGGGTGAAGCGGGGGCAATGTCAGAGCTGACCCTCACGGTCATGCGGTTGGGTTTCCTCGCCGTACTGTGGCTGTTCGTCATCGTGGCCGTCCAGGTCATCCGCAGCGACCTGTTCGGCACGCGGGTGACCGCGCGCGGCTCCCGCCGCGGCGGCGAAGCGCGCCCCGCGCAGCGGGCCCAGCAGGCCACGCCGCCGCCGCAGCGCCAGCAGCAGTCCGGCGGCCGGCGTGCGGCCGGCCGGGGCGAGAGCCGCGGCCGCCGCGGCGCGCCCACCAAGCTGGTGATCTCGGAGGGCACCCTCACCGGCACCACCGTGGCCCTGCAGGGCCAGACCATCACCCTCGGCCGGGCCCACGACTCGACGATCGTGCTGGATGACGACTACGCCTCCAGCCGGCATGCCAGGATCTACCCGGACCGCGACGGCCGCTGGATCGTCGAGGACCTCAGCTCGACCAACGGCACCTATCTCGACCGGACCCGGCTGACCACCCCGACCCCGATCCCGCTCGGCGCGCCGATCCGCATCGGCAAGACCGTCATCGAGCTGCGGAAGTAGTAGGACCATGACGACCGGAGGGTGGGCATCGAGGTGGGCAAGGGGCTGTACCCGGAGCCGACTGGCGAGGTGCGCATGAGTCTGTCGCTGCGTTTCGCCGCCGGGTCCCACAAGGGCATGATCCGGGAAGGCAACGAGGACTCCGGTTACGCCGGCCCCCGGCTGCTCGCCATCGCCGACGGCATGGGCGGCCAGGCCGCGGGCGAGGTGGCCAGCTCCGAGGTGATCTCCACCCTGGTGACCCTGGACGACGACGTCCCGGGGTCCGACCTCCTCACCTCCCTCGGCACCGCCGTCCACCGCGCCAACGAGCAGCTGCGCTCGATGGTCGAGGAGGACCCGCAGCTGGAGGGCATGGGCACCACGCTCACCGCCCTGCTGTGGACGGGCCAGCGGCTCGGGCTGGTGCACGTCGGCGACTCCCGCGCGTACCTGCTGCGCGACGGTGTCCTCACCCAGATCACCCAGGACCACACCTGGGTCCAGCGGCTCGTCGACGAGGGCCGGATCACCGAGGAGGAGGCCACCACGCACCCGCAGCGCTCGCTGCTGATGCGTGCGCTGGGCAGCGGCGACCACGTCGAGCCCGATCTGTCGATCCGCGAGGTGCGGCCCGGCGACCGCTATCTGATCTGTTCCGACGGCCTCTCCGGGGTCGTCAGCCACGAGACCATCGAGGAGCGGCTCGCCAGCTACCAGGGCCCGCAGGAGACGGTCCAGGAGCTGATCGAGCTCGCCCTGCGCGGCGGCGGCCCGGACAACGTCACCGTGATCGTCGCCGACGTGCTGGACGTGGACGGCGGGGACACCCTCGCCCAGCAGTTCAGCGACACCCCCGTGGTCGTCGGCGCGGTCGCCGAGAACCAGTTCCCGCTGGGCCACCAGAACGCCATGCAGACCCCGGCCGGCCGCGCGTCCGAGCTGGGCCGCACCCCGCCCGCGCCGGGTCCGGCCGACGGCTTCGGCCCGCCGGGCAGCGGCCCGGCCGTGGGCGACGCCCCGGACGGCGCGTTCGGCGCGTTCCACGACGACTACGACGACGAGGGTGTGGAGCAGGCCCGCCCGCCCCGCCGCGGCGGCTGGGTCAAGCGGTCGCTGATCATCGCCGTGGTGCTCGGCGTCGTCGGCGGCGGCCTCTACGGCGGCTACCAGTGGACGCGGACGCAGTACTACGTGGGCGCCAGGGACAACACCCACGTCGCCCTCTACCAGGGCATCAACCAGGACCTTGCCTGGATCAGCCTCAGCAGGCTGTACCAGGACCATCCCGAGATCGAACTCAAGTACCTCCCCGTGGACCAGCGGGGCCGGGTCGAGGACACGATCGCGGTCGGCAGCCGGGACCAGGCGGTGCAGAAGGTCAAGGACCTCGGCACGCTGGCCAGCGCCTGCAAGAAGAAGGACGAGCAGCAGAAGGCCGAACGGCGGCAGCGCGAGAGCCAGAAGCCGGAAGCACAGCAGCCGGACGGCCGGAAGCCCGAGAACGGCAAGCCCACCGGGGCCGCGAACGGCGGGACCTCGGTCACCCTCCAGTCCGTGCCGACCCCCGGTCCCACCCTCAGCGAGGAAGAGCAGAAAGTGGCTCAGCAGTGCAACGGCTCCCAGCAGTGAGGCTGTAGGGGGCCCGCGACATGTCAGCCATCTCACCCATGCCGAACACCACCGCCACCACCACCGTCAGTACGGCGGGCCAGCCGAGCCGGCGCAACACGGAGTTGCTGCTGCTCGCCTTCGCCGTCATCCTCCCCTGCTTCGCGTACGCCAACGTGGGCCTGGCCCTGGACGGCGAGATGCCCTCCGGCATGCTCGGCTACGGCATGGGCCTCGGCCTGCTGGCCGGCGTCGGCCACCTGGTGATGCGCAAGTTCGCCAAGTACGCCGACCCGCTGCTGCTGCCGCTGGCCACGGTCCTCAACGGACTGGGCCTGGTGATCATCTGGCGGCTGGACCAGTCGCCCCGGCTCCAGGCGTCCAAGACCTTCGCGCCCGCGGCCACCAACCAGCTGCTGTTCTCGGCGCTGGGCATCGCCCTGTTCGTGGCGGTGCTGGTCTTCCTCAAGGACCACCGGATCCTCCAGCGCTACACGTACATCTCGATGGCCGTGGCGCTGGTCCTGCTGATCTCGCCGATGTTCTTCCCGTCGGTCTACGGCGCCCGGATCTGGATCAAGATCCCCGGTCTGGGCACCATCCAGCCCGGTGAGTTCGCCAAGATCGTCCTGGCGGTGTTCTTCGCCGGCTACCTCATGGTCAAGCGGGACGCGCTGGCCCTGGCCAGCCGCCGCTTCATGGGGATGTACCTGCCGCGCGGCCGTGACCTGGGCCCGATCCTGGCCGTCTGGGCGTTCAGCATCCTGATCCTGGTCTTCGAGACCGACCTCGGCACCTCGCTGCTGTTCTTCGGCATGTTCGTCGTGATGCTCTACGTCGCGACCGAGCGCACCAGCTGGATCGTCTTCGGCCTGCTGATGTCGGCGGCCGGCGCGGTGGGCGTGGCCTCCTTCGAGAGCCATGTGCAGGCCCGTGTGGACGCCTGGCTCGACCCGTTCGCCGGCTGGGGCAAGTCCCAGGCCAGCGAGCAGATCGCCAAGGCGCTGATGACCTTCGGCTCGGGCGGCGTCGCGGGCACCGGCTGGGGCCAGGGCAACTCCGACCTCATCGGCTTCGCCGCCAACTCCGACTTCATCCTCGCCACCGTCGGCGAGGAGCTGGGCCTGGCCGGCGTCATGGCCATCCTGCTCATCTACGGGCTGATCGTGGAGCGCGGCGTCCGCACGGCGCTGGCCGCCCGCGACCCGTTCGGCAAGCTGCTCGCCATCGGCCTGTCCGGCGCCTTCGCCATCCAGGTCTTCGTGGTGGCCGGCGGTGTCAT
Source organism: Streptomyces sp. AV19 (assembly GCF_015999245.1). Taxonomy (GTDB): domain Bacteria; phylum Actinomycetota; class Actinomycetes; order Streptomycetales; family Streptomycetaceae; genus Streptomyces. Next base: position 210,095 of record NZ_JAEAMR010000007.1, read on the forward strand.
GGGCCTCATCCCGCTGACCGGCATGACCATGCCGTTCATGGCACAGGGCGGTTCCTCCGTGATCGCCAACTGGGCCCTGGTGGCGATCCTGCTGAAGATCAGCGACGCGGCCCGCCGTCCCGCGCCCGCCCCCGTCAGCAACCCCGACGCCGAGATGACCCAGGTGGTCCGCCCGTGAACAAGCCCGTGCGCCGGATCGCGATCTTCTGCGGACTCCTCATCCTCGCGCTGATGGCCCGCGACAACTGGCTGCAGTTCGTCCAGGCCGACGAGCTCAAGAACCACAAGCACAACATGCGGGTCGCGATCGCCCGTTACAGCCAGCCGCGCGGCAACATCATCGTCGACGGCAACGCGATCACGGACTCCAAAGAAGTCAACGGCATCAACTACAAGTACAAGCGGACCTACGCCAACGGCCCGATGTGGGCGCCGGTGACGGGCCTCAGCTCGCAGGTCTACACGCCCACCATGCTGGAGGGCGTCGAGGACAAGATCCTCACCGGTGACGACGACCGCCTCTTCTTCAACCGGACGATCGACATGATCACCGGCAAGGGCAAGAAGGGCGGTGACGTGATCACCACCCTCAACGCCAAGGCCCAGGAGGCCGCCTTCAAGGGCCTGGGCGACAAGAAGGGCGCCGTCGCCGCCATCGACCCGCGCACCGGCAAGATCCTGGCGCTCGCCTCCACCCCGTCGTACGACCCGTCGACCATTGCCGGGGCCAACGACGGCGACGCGTGGAAGAAGCTCAACGACGACAAGAACAAGCCCATGCTCAACCGGGCGCTGCGCGAGACGTACCCGCCCGGCTCGACGTTCAAGGTCGTCACGGCCGCCGCCGCGCTGGAGACCGGCCTCTACAAGGACGTCGACGAGAAGACCAACTCGCCCAAGAGGTGGAACCTCCCGGACACCCGGAACGTGCCGCTGACCAACGAGACGACGATGCCCTGCGACAACGTCTCGATGCGGGCGGCCCTCCAGTGGTCCTGCAACAGCGTCTTCGGCAAGATCAGCGCCGATGTCGGCAACCAGAAGATGATCGACACGGCCAACAAGTTCGGCTTCAACAGCGACGACCTGACCGTCCCGGTCGGTGTCGCCAAGAGCGTCTACCCCAAGGACAACCGCCCGCAGAACGCCATGGCCGGCATCGGCCAGGCGTCCAACCGCGCCACCCCGCTCCAGATGGCCATGGTCGCCGCCGCGATCGCCAACAACGGCAAGCTCATGGAGCCGTACATGGTCGACAAGCTGCGCGCGCCCAACCTCAACGTCATCGAGACGCACCAGGCCAAGGAGATGAGCCGCCCGCTCACCCCCGAGCACGCGCAGTCGCTGCAGAGCGCCATGGAGACGGTCGTCGAGGAGGGCACCGGAACCGCGGCCAAGATCAGCGGCGTCAAGGTGGGGGGCAAGACCGGTACCGCGCAGCACGGCGTGGACAACAGCGGGAACCCCTACGCGTGGTTCATCTCCTACGCGAAGTCGGGCGACGGCTCCCCGGTGGCCGTGGCCGTGGTCATCGAGGGCTCCGACACCATGCGTGACGACATCGCCGGCGGCAAGCTCGCCGCCCCGATCGCCAAGAACGTCATGGAGGCGGTGCTCAAGACGCAGAAGTGACGGGATCCGGTACCAGTCGGATATCGGTGACCGTCACGCCCGGGAGCGATAGGACCCGCCGGGTACGGTAAGCGCGGACAGCACACCGCCGGACCCACGTCGGTGGGGTCAGGAAAACGGAAGGGCTGGAGCTATGGAAGAGCCGCGTCGCCTCGGCGGCCGGTACGAGCTGGGCTCGGTGCTCGGCCGCGGTGGCATGGCCGAGGTCTACCTCGCCCACGACACCCGGCTCGGCCGCACCGTCGCCGTGAAGACGCTGCGGGTGGACCTCGCCCGCGACCCGTCCTTCCAGGCCCGGTTCCGCCGTGAGGCCCAGTCGGCCGCCTCGCTGAACCACCCGTCCATCGTCGCGGTCTACGACACCGGCGAGGACTACGTGGACGGCGTCTCGATCCCGTACATCGTCATGGAGTACGTGGACGGCTCGACCCTCCGCGAGCTGCTGCACTCCGGCCGCAAGCTGCTCCCCGAGCGCTCGCTGGAGATGACGATCGGCGTCCTCCAGGCCCTGGAGTACTCCCACCGGGCGGGCATCGTCCACCGGGACATCAAGCCCGCCAACGTCATGCTGACCCGCACCGGCCAGGTGAAGGTCATGGACTTCGGCATCGCCCGCGCGATGGGCGACGCCGGCATGACCATGACCCAGACCGCCGCGGTGATCGGCACCGCGCAGTACCTCTCCCCCGAGCAGGCCAAGGGCGAGCAGGTCGACGCCCGCTCCGACCTGTACTCGACGGGCTGTCTGCTCTACGAACTGCTCACCGTCCGGCCGCCGTTCATCGGCGACTCCCCGGTGGCGGTCGCCTACCAGCACGTGCGGGAGGAGCCGAACCCGCCGAGCGCCTTCGACCCCGAGATCACGCCGGAAATGGACGCCATCGTCCTCAAGGCGCTGACCAAGGACCCGGACTACCGCTACCAGAGCGCCGACGAGATGCGCGCCGACATCGAGGCCGCGCTGGAGGGCCGCCCGGTGGCCGCGGCGTCCGCCTACAGCGCCATGGGCTCGGTGGGCTACGGCGGCGAGGACCAGCCGACGGCGATGCTGCGGCCGCACGGCCAGCAGCACGACCCGAACGCGCCGGGCCAGACCTCCATGCTGCCGCCGGTCCGCGACGGCGGGGGCTACGGCGGTTACGACGGCTACGGCGACGGCGGTGACCCCGGCGGGCACGGCGGGGGCCGCAAGAAGAGCAGCCTGTCGACCGTCCTGCTGGTGGTCGCGGGCATCCTGGTGCTCGTCGGAGCGATCTTCATCGGCAAGTCGCTGTTCAGCGGCGGCGGGAGCGGCGACGAGGTCACCGTGCCCAGCCTCCGGGGCGTGACGCTCTCCGAGGCCCAGAAGCAGGGCGAGAACGTCGAGCTCAAGGTCGTCGACAGCGGCAAGTCCATCAACTGCGACGAGGACCCGGGCAAGGTCTGCGACCAGGACCCGAAGGCCGGGTCCAAGCTCAAGCGCAACGGCGAGGTCAGGGTGACCCTGTCCAAGGGGCCGGCCAAGATCGACGTGCCGAACGTGATGAGCCTGTCCTACGACGACGCGAAGAAGACCCTGGAGGACGCCGGGTTCACGGTCCGCCGCAGGACGGAGGAGACCGAGAAGGCCGAGCCCAACACCGTCATCGGCCAGAGCCCGAAGGTGGGCACGAAGGCCGACAAGGGCGCGGAGATCACTCTCACCGTGGCCGTGGCACCGCAGACCAAGGCCGTCCCGTCGGTCGTGGGCCAGAAGTTCGAGGACGCCAAGAAGCAGCTCGAGGACAACGGCTTCAAGGTGGCCCGCACCGACGTCGACTCGGAGGAGGAGGCGGGCAAGGTCGTCGCCCAGAACCCCCAGGGCGACAGCAAGGCGGCGCCCGGCTCCCAGGTCACCCTCGACGTCTCCAAGGGCCCGCAGGAAGTCGCGGTGCCCGAGGTCAAGGGGATGTCGATCAAGGACGCCAGGAAGGCCCTGACGGACGCCGGTTTCAAGGTCGGCAACATCGCCGGCCCGCAGGACGACAAGGCGACCGTGGTGATGACCAACCCGCCGGCCGGCACCAAGGGCAAGAAGGGCCTGACCGTCGACCTGATCACTCAGGGCGGCGGGGTCATCGGCGGCAACGACACCGGGGACTCCGAGGACAAGGGCAGCACCGGCGGCAACGACGACGGCGGCCTCTTCGGCGGCAACGGCCTCTTCGGCGGGCGCCGCCACTGAGTCCGGGCGGAGCTGCGGGACTCAGTCCCGCAGCTCCTTCGGCGGGGTCCGCTCCGCGTCCACCTTCTCGGTGCGCACCAGCTCGGCCCAGACGATGTAGCGGTAGTCCGAGGTGTAGACCGGCGTGCAGGTCGTCAGGGTCAGATAGCGGCCCGGCTTCGTCTTCCCCGACTCCCTGGGGACCGGGTCGAGCACCTTCACATTGAACCGCGAGGTCTGCTTGAGCTCCTTGAAGACCTTGTAGACGTACCAGGTGTCCCGCGTCTCGAAGACGACCGCGTCCCCGCCCTTGATCTTGTGGATGTTGTGGAACTTCGCGCCGTGCCCGTCCCGGTGGGCGGCCAGCGTGACGTTGCCCCGCTTGTCCCAGGGCATCGCGGACTTCACGGGCTTGCGGTAGTAGCCGGCGACGCCCTCGTTGAGGACGCTGCCGCCGGTGCCCGGCTTCACCAGCACCTCGCCGTCGCCCAGCATCGCGGGGACGTGCAGGAAGCCGATGCCGTCCTTGGTGTCCAGCGCGCCCGGGCCCGCGGGGGCCTTGGCCCAGTTCTCGCGCACGTGGTCCGACTGCTTCTTCGCCTCGCGGTCGGCTATGACGTTGGTCCACCACAGCGAGTAGACGACGAACAGGGCCAGCAGCACACCGGCCGTGATCAGCAGCTCGCCCACCGCGCTGACGGCGGTGGCTATCCGCCCACGGGTCCGGCCCGCCGGCCGTGACGCGCTCTCGGCCTGCTCGTCGGTCACTGTCACAGCCGCCCGTACCCCGTTCCGCATCCGGTCCGTCATTCGACGAGCGCGTCGGGCTTCCCCTTGCCGCGCGGGCGCTCGTCCACCATCTTGCCCCACACGATCATCCGGTACGTACTGGTGAATTCGGGGGTACAGGTGGTCAGCGTGATGTACCGGCCGGGGCCGGTGAAGCCCGAACCCCGGGGCACGGGGCGGATGACGTCGACGTTCGCGGGTGACGTCTGGTCAAGGCGGCTCGTCATCTCATAGGTGTAGAAGGCGCTCCGCGTCTCGACCACGATCTTGTCGCCGGGGCGCAGCCGGTTGACGTAGCGGAACGGTTCGCCATGGGTGTTGCGGTGGCCCGCCAGCGCGAAGTTGCCCCGCTTGTCCCAGGGCATCGCGGACTTGAGCGATCCGCTCCCGTAGTGCCCGGCCATACCCCGGTCGAGGACCGTGCGCTTGCCGGTCCCCTCGGCGATCGGCGTCCGCACGTCCAGCGCGGGGATGTAGAGGATCGCGAAGCCCTCGCCCGGCGAGAACGCCCCCGCGTCCCGGTCCGCGCCACCGTTCGTCTCCCAGCTGTGCCGCAGGCTCCTCGCCGCGCCGCCCGCCTGCTGCTGGGCGCGGATGTTGGTCCACCACAGCTGGTAGGCGACGAAGAGCAGCATCACCACGCCGATGGTGATGAACACCTCGCCCACGAGCCGGCTCACGGCCACCCCCACCCCGGCGCGTGCCGCGCGGCGGGCGGCCTTTCGCCGCTCCGCCCGGCCGCCGGCGAGGCCCCCGGCCGGGGCGGGGACGACGGAGCGCAGCGACACCGTCCCGTCGTCCTCGGCCGGCAGCGGCCGGGCGACGGGCCGCTCCGGAGGCAACGGTCGCGAGACGACCTCCTCCGGAGGCAACGGTCGCGAGACGACCTCCTCCGGAGGCAGCGGCTGATGGACGACCCGGTCCCGCGGGGGGCCGTAGGAGCCGGGTTCCCGTACCGCGTACGGCTCTGGCTGCGCCGCCGTCCAGGGATCCCCCTCGGGGCGCGACCCGTTCACCGTGTCCTAGCCAGCAAGCCTGGGGCTCCAGCCCCGGGAGGAATGGCTTCCTCGTGTCGGAGCCACACGGCGGCGAAGGGCTCTTCGTTGCGTCTCAACATCAAGTTGATTTCCTGGAGTTGGCCTAAATAGCATGTTCTGCGTGAAGATTGTCGCGCAGGTGAAGTTGATGCCTGTGTCCGCTCATGATGCGCATGCGCTGGCGGCGACACTGCGCACCTGCAACCGGGCCGCGAACCGGGCGTCCGAGGTGGCTTTCGCCAGGGGCCTCAAGCGGCGCAACGTGCTGCAGGAGGCTGTGTACCACCAGCTCAAGGCCGACTATGACCTTGGAGCGCAGGCCGCTGTGCGGGTGGTGAAGAAGGTGTGCGACGCCTATGCCACGTTGAAGGCGAACATCAAGGCCGGGAATCTCGGCCCCGAAGGATCGAGGCGTCGCAGGCGCGCGGAGTCCAAGCCGATCGCCTTCCGCGAGGACGCGGCCCAGCCCTTCGATGACCGCATCCTGACGTGGAATCTCGATGAGCGCACCGTGTCCATCTGGACGGTGGCCGGGCGCATCAAGGGCATCCCGTTCGTCTGCTCCGAGCAGGCCATGAAGCTCCTGGCCACCCGCAAGGGCGAATCGGATCTGGTGATGCGGGACGGCATGTTCTTCCTCAGCGCCACCATCGACCTGGCTGAGCCCGAACCGTATGAGCCGGGCGGATTCCTCGGCGTGGATCTCGGAATCGTCAACATCGCCACCACGTCCGACGGTCGGATCATGGCTGGAGGCAGCCTCAACCGGTACCGCAAGCGGTACCGCGACCTGCGGACCAAACTCCAGAAGAAGCGCACGAAGAGCGCGAAGCGCGCGCTGAAGCGTGTCCGGCGCCGTGAGGCGAGGCACGCCGCCCACGTCAACCATGTCATCGCCAAGCAGCTCGTTGCGACCGCTCAACGCACCTCGCGCGGGATCGCCCTGGAAGACCTTTCGGGGATCCGGCAGAGGGTCACGGCCAAGAAGGACCAGCGGTCCACCCTGCACTTCTGGGCCTTCGCCCAGCTCGGCGCGTTCGTCGCGTACAAGGCGCGACGGGCCGGTGTGCCGGTCGTCTTCGTCGACCCCCGCAACACCTCCCGTCAGTGCTCCGAGTGCCGGCACACCCACCGCTCGAACAGAGTGGATCAAGCACGGTTCGTATGCCGCTCCTGCGGGACAGTGCTGCACGCGGACCACAACGGCTCCCGCAACATCGCCCACCGGGGCGAGGCTGTGTGGAAGCGGGGCGCGGTCAACCGCCCCAGTACGGCTTAGCGTCGTACCGGACGCAGGGGACCAACGCGGCAGCCAGTCGCGCTCCACTTGCAATCCCAGCCCTTCCGGCCGAGCCAACAAGCTCGGTCCCCTCAGGGCCGAGAAGTTGGCTCCCCGGCCTTGCCCACCACCGGGGCGAGCCCGGCCGACCGTTCCACCGCCCCCGCGTCACCGCAGGCGACGAGCCAGTTGGCGAGCATCCGGTGGCCCCACTCGGTGAGCACCGACTCGGGGTGGAACTGCACGCCCTCGACCGGCAGGTCGCGGTGGCGCAGGCCCATGGCGATGCGTCCGCGCCCGTCGGGGCGGTTGGTCCAGGCGGTCATCTCCAGCTCGTCCGGCCAGCCTTCGGGCTCGACGGCGAGCGAGTGGTAGCGCGTGGCGGTGAACGGCGAGGGGAGGCCGTGGAAGACGCCGCCGCCCTCGTGCGTCACGAGGGAGGTCTTGCCGTGCAGCAGCTCGGGGGCCCGGTCGACGACGCCGCCGTAGGCGATGGCCATCGACTGCATGCCCAGGCAGACGCCGAACACCGGCACGCCGGTGGCCGCGCAGTGCTTGACCATCTCGACGCAGACGCCGGCCTCCTCGGGGGTGCCGGGGCCCGGGGAGAGCAGCACGCCGTCGAACCCGTCCTGGGCGTGGGCGGGTTCGACCTCGTCGTTGCGGCGCACCTCGCATTCGGCGCCCAGTTGGTAGAGGTACTGGACGAGGTTGAAGACGAAGCTGTCGTAGTTGTCCACGACGAGGATGCGCGCGCTCATCGCGTCACCGCCATTCCGTTGCCGTCGTCGGCAGGCTGTCGTCCACGGTCACGTCGTTGAACGGCAACAGCGGTTCGGCCCAGGGGAAGACGTACTGGAAGAGCATGTAGACGACGCCCAGCACGAGGGCCAGCGAGATCAGCGACTTCACCCATGCGTTGCCCGGCAGATGACGCCAGATCCAGACGTACATGCTGTCCCTACTTGCCGACGGGGATGGTCTTTGCCGCACCAGGGTAAGGGGGAGTGCCCGTGCACGGGGGCCGGTCACGCCACGGGCCTGGCGTAGTGCAGGTCCACCGCGCCCGTGTAGCCGGGGAGCGTGACCGAGCCGCGGTCCTCGACCTTCCAGCCGAGGCCGTACGCCTGGACGTACTGGAGGTAGTTCTGGACGGCGGGCGCGGTGTCGAGGGCCTTGCGCAGCGCGCCGCGGTCGCCGACGGCGGTCACCTTGTAGGGCGGGGAGTAGACGCGGCCCTGGAGGATGAGGGTGTTGCCCACGCAGCGCACGGCGCTGGTGGAGATCAGCCGCTGGTCCATCACCTCGATGCCCTTGGCCCCGCCCCGCCACAGGGCGTTGACCACGGCCTGGAGGTCCTGCTGGTGGATGACGAGGTCGTTGGGCTGGGGCTGGGGGACGCCGGGGATCTTCGCGGTGGCGTTCGGCGGGGCGTCGGTGAGGGTGACGGTCAGGGCCGTGCCGCCGAGCGGCCGGGTGCCCGCGGCGTCGCCGAGCGCGGCCAGCCGTCTGGCCTCCGCGGAGTCGGCGCCGGCGTCCCGCCCGGCCAGGGCGTCGACGCGGGAGCGCAGGGTGGCGGTACTGCGCTCCAGGTCGCCGTTGCCCTTGCTGCGTTCCCGGATGAGGTCGGAGAGCCGGAGCATGGAGGCGTCGGTGCGGATGTCGGTGCCCTTGGCCGTGTTGAAGCTCATCCAGAAGATGAGGCCGGCGAGGGCGAAGACGGCGGCCGTGAGCAGCCGGACGGGGCGCAGTCGCCGGGGACCGCGGGCGGGACCTGCGTCGCTGGTGGAGTCGGCGGAATTGCTCAACGTACCCTTGTCCTCTCCGGCGCCGCGGAAGCACTACGCTAACGGACGCCCGGGGGGAAGGAAGCGCTCCCCGGCGCGGCCGACCAGCCCTTGTTCCCCCAGCGCGGTTACGCAGCGCATCGACAGGAGAGTCCCTCGTGCCGAAGTCACGGATCCGCAAGAAAGACGACTTCACGCCCCCGCCGGCGAAGCAGCAGAGCATCAAGCTGAACAGCGGACGGCGCTGGGTGGCACCGCTGATGCTGGCGCTGTTCCTCATCGGGCTGGCCTGGATCGTGATCTTCTATGTGACGGGCAGCGACATGCCCATCGAGTCGCTGCACAACTGGAACATCGTGGTCGGCTTCGGCTTCATCGCCGCGGGGTTCGTCGTCTCGACCCAGTGGAAGTAGCCGGGCCACGGCGGTGGCCCGGGGCTGTTGCCCACGGGGTTATCCACATCCTCGTCCACAGTGGGGAAAACTCAGAAGATCTGTGGATAACTTCCTCGGCGTTGACGCCGGTGTGACTGATCGCGAACGTCCGAGTTCGCCCGCCACACCGGCGTACGTCGTTGTTTCCGCAGGTCGGAGCCGGTATTGCAGGAGCGCTTCGGGCTGAGCGGCGCTTCGCACACACGATCCGGCGGCTGCTGTGGACAACCGCCCTCCCACCGGTGTGGGTGAGCGGTCCCCCGGACCGCCGCCCATCGGTTCCCCGGACCGCCGCCCACCCGTTTCCGCGGGCCCGCCCCTAGCCGAGCTGGGACGTCCGGACGAGCACCGTCACCACGATCGCCAGCAGTGCCGCGCCGCAGGTGAGCCACTGCACCAGCGCGCGCCTCGCCCGCGGGGCGTGCACCATGCCGAACGCCACCAGGGCCCCGATCGCCAGGCCGCCGATGTGCGCCTCCTTGGCGATGTCGGACCAGGTGAAGGTGAAGATCAGGTTGAGCACGAGCAGCGCGATCACCGGGCGCATGTCGTACTTCAGCCGCCGCATCAGCACGGCGGTGGCCCCCAGCAGACCGAAGATCGCGCCCGAGGCGCCGAGCGACCCGGCGTACGGCGAGACCAGCAGATAGCTCAGCGCGCTGCCGCCGAGCCCGGACAGCAGGTAGAGCGCCAGGTAGCGGGCCCGGCCGAAGGCCGCCTCCAGCGGCGGGCCGAGCCACCAAAGGGAGAGCATGTTGAACGCCAGGTGCACCGGCGACTCATGGAGGAAGAGCGAGGTCAGCAGCCGGTACCACTGGCCGTCGGCGACGCCCTCGCCCTCGTGGAACGGCGAGCGCCCCAGCATGCAGAGGGTGTTGACGAGGTCCTTGTCGGTGGCCATCACCGCGATCCATATCGCGACGTTGATCCCCAGCAGGACCTTGGTCACCAGGAAGGGGTCCGAGGGGTGGGTCACCCCGCCCGCGACCGTGCGCGGGGCGGAGTCCCGCCGGGCACCCTCGGCGCGGCCGGACGACGGTCCGCCGCCGGCGCACTCGGGGCAGTGGAAGCCGACCGAGGCATTGACCATGCAGTCGGGGCAGATGGGCCGCTCGCAGCGGGTGCAGCGGATCCCCGTCTCACGGTCCGGATGCCGGTAACAGCAGACGGCCTGGTCGTTCATGCTCTCCCCTCGCCCTGTGCGAACCGGGCACCGCAGTTCATGAGGCGCCCCGCCCGTCATACGGACGGGCGGGGCGCCGGGTTCCCGGATGGTGCGGCCGGTCCTCTATCGGGTCTCGATCACGACGGACTCGATGACCACGTCGTGAACCGGACGGTCGTTGCGGGTCTCCGTGCTCGCGATGGCGTCCACGACCTTCTTGCCCGCCTCGGTGGTGACCTCGCCGAAGATGGTGTGCTTGCCGGTCAGCCAGGTGGTCGGGGACACGGTGATGAAGAACTGCGAACCGTTGGTGCCCGGGCCGGCGTTGGCCATGGCCAGCAGGTAGGGCCTGTTGAAGGCCAGGTCCGGGTGGAACTCGTCCTTGAACTGGTAGCCCGGGCCGCCGGTGCCGTTGCCCAGCGGGTCACCGCCCTGGATCATGAAACCCTCGATGACGCGGTGGAAGACCGTGCCGTCGTACAGCTTGTCCGCGGTCCGCTCGCCCGTCTCCGGGTTGACCCACTCGCGCTCGCCCTTCGCGAGTCCGACGAAGTTCTTGACCGTCTTCGGGGCGTGGTCCGGCAGGAGCCGGACCTCGATGTCCCCCCGGTTGGTCTTGAGGGTGGCGTAGAGCTGCTCGGCCACGGTCTACCTTCCCTAGGGCTGCGCTGACAGCTTCCGATCCTCGCACGGACGGCGGTGCCGCGAGTAATGCCCAAAGCCCCGCGCGCGGCGCCGAAAGGTGGCATTGTCGAGGCCGGGCCCGTTGACCCGGATGCCCGCCCGCACATGCCGGACCGCCCCTGGGCAGGCATGATTTTCCCCTGGGTGGAAAGGCGAAAGACCATACGCCACCGAGGAGGAGGTTCTCGTGACCCGCAAGGACAGCGTGCGCGCCGCGACCGGCACCGCCAAGGACAGCGTGCGCCACGCGGCGGAAGTGGTGGCGCCCTATGCCGGCACGGCCAAGGACACCGCCGTGCACTACGCGCACGAAGCCCGCGTCCGGCTGGCCCCCAGGGTCGCCGAGGCCGGCCGGCAGGCCCGGACCCAGTACGACGCACATCTGCACCCCCGCCTCGAGCACGCCCGCGAGTCCCTGCCGCCCAAGGTCGGCCAGGCCGCGGCGCGGGCCCGGGCCGCGGCGGAACCCGTGCGTGACGAGGCGCTCTCCCGGGGCACCGCGGCCCTCGCCGCGCTGCGCGGCCAGGTGTCGGCGCAGGAGATCGAGAAGCTCGCCCGCAAGCAGTCCGCCCGCTGCCGCGCCGGCCGGGTGGCCAAGCGGCTGGCGGTGGTCGGCCTCCTGGTCGGCGGGGCCGTGGCCGCCTGGAAATGGTGGGACCGGCAGGCCAACCCGGACTGGCTGGTGGAGCCCCCGGCCCCCACCGAGGTCGCCGACCGCCCGCCGCTGTCCTCGGTGGACGGCAGCTCCGACGCCGCTGTCCTCGACCCCGAGGTCCGGGCCAAGCAGGCGGAAACCGAGGGGCCGGACGAGGACGGGGAGCGCTGACCGGGCCCCACCCGGACAAGCGCCCGCGCACAGAGCCCACCCGCGGAGTCCACCTGCGGAGCTCACACGCGGACAAGCAGAGATCAAAAAATCCCCTCCGACCGCGTCAACACAGGTCGGAGGGGATTTCGCGTGGAGCCTAGGAGAGTCGAACTCCTGACATCTGCCATGCAAAGACAGCGCTCTACCAACTGAGCTAAGGCCCCGTCGCAGACCAGAGTACCCGGTGGCGGAGGTGTATCCGACCAGGTATCGCCGCGACCCACCACTCTCCGTAGGATGCACCGCAAGATTCGCGGCAGCGAAGCGAAGGGGAGAGCGAGATGGACGCAGCACAGCAGGAAGCCACCGCCCGCGCACGAGAGCTGCAGCGGAGCTGGTACGGGGAGCCGCTGGGGGCGCTCTTCCGCCGGCTGATCGACGATCTCGGCCTCAACCAGGCGCGTCTGGCCTCGGTGTTGGGCCTCTCGGCACCCATGCTGTCGCAGCTGATGAGCGGTCAGCGGGCGAAGATCGGCAACCCGGCCGTGGTGCAGCGCGTCCAGGCCCTCCAGGAGCTATCCCACCAAGTGGCCGACGGCAGCGTGAGCGCCGCCGAAGCCGCCGAGCGGATGGAGGAGGTCAAGCGCAGTTCGGGCGGATCGGTCCTCAACTCCACGCAGACGACGGCCAGCAGCGGCGCTCCGACCGTCAAGCGGGTGGTGCGCGAGATCCAGTCGCTGCTGCGGTCGGTGGCCGCCGCCGGCGACATCATCGACGCGGCCGGCACCCTCGCCCCCACCCATCCCGAACTGGCCGAATTCCTGCGGGTCTACGGCGCCGGCCGGACCGCCGAAGCGGTCGCCCACTACGAGGCCCACCAGAGCTGACGCCCACCATGGGTGAGGTGTTCGCCGGGCGCTACGAGCTGGTGGACCCCATCGGGCGCGGTGGGGTGGGGGAGGTCTGGCGGGTCTGGGACCGCGAACGGCGCTGCTACGCCGCGGCGAAGGTGCTCAAACAGAGCCACGCCCACGCCCTGCTGCTGCGCTTCGTGCGCGAGCAGGCGCTGCGCATCGACCACCCGCACGTGCTGGCGCCGGTGAGCTGGGCCGCCACCGACGACCGGGTGCTGTTCACCATGGAGCTGGTGCGCGGGGGCTCGGTGGCACATCTCATCGGCGACTACGGTCCGTTGCCCGCCGGCTTCGTCCGCGTCCTGCTCGACCAGCTGCTCGCCGCGCTCACGGCGGTGCACGCGGAAGGGGTGGTGCACCGGGACATCAAGCCCGCCAATCTCCTTCTGGAGGGCACCGGAACGGGGCATCCGCATCTGCGCCTCTCCGATTTCGGCTGCGCGATGCGCAAGGGCGAACCGCGGCTCACGGAGACCAACTATGTGATGGGTACGCCCGGTTACTTCGCGCCCGAGCAAATGGCGGGCGAGGAACCGGATTTTCCCGCGGACCTCTTCGCCGTCGGACTGGTGGCGCTCTATCTCCTCACGGGCCGGAAACCGGACACCGACGCGCTCGTGCTGCGTTTTCACGAGGAGGGACGGCCCCCGCCTCCGCAGGAGGTCCCCGCGCCGCTGTGGGGCGTCGTCGCGGGGCTGCTGGCCCCCGACCCGGCGGACCGCTTCCGTACGGCCGACGGGGCGCGCGAGGCGCTCGCCGCGGCGGCGGCGCTGCTGCCGGAGCCGGACGAGGGGGAGCGGATCGAGGTCTTCGACCAGATCGGGCCGCTGCCACCGGGGTTCGGGCCCACAGGCCCCGAGAAGGCCCCTCCGCGGCCCGTCCGGCCCCCGCCGCCGGCCACTCCGCCGATGCCGGTGCGTGCGGCCGCAACGCGGCCCGTGGCGCCCCGCCGGGGCCCGGCGCCGCCGTCACGGCGGACGGTCGCGGTGGTACTGCTGGTGGCGCTGGTGTGCCTGATGGCGGGCGCCTGGGCGCTCTCCCAGGTCTGACATGCGCGATTCACTTCTGCAATCATTTTATTCGCAGTAGCGAACACATGGGAGTCCGGGGACGCGGGATCCGGAAAAACGAAACGGGGTCCCGGCCGTCATCGGCCGGGACCCCGCTCGGAACTCTCAGGGCTCTCGCAGTCTCACACGCCCGAACCTGCGGGCACGGAGTCGGTCGCCTCCGTCCACAGATCCTGCTCGGCGCGATCCGCCTGGATCTGGCGGTACACGAGGAGCCCGCCGATGGCGGCCAGTGCGACCAGGAGCAGCTTCTTCACCGCGCGACCTCGTCTTTCCTTGACGTAAGGGGACTCTGGTGGCCGATGATACACACCGGCCGATACCGATCGGTGACCTGTGTCCGGCCTTTGCCCACGGCCTGATGGAACGTGACGCACGACGTGGTGCACAAAAGCGACGCCCGAAGGACGCCCAAAAGCCGATCGGCCCGGCCGGAGATTTCTCTCCGTCCGGGCCGATCGGGCCGGTGGGGCTAACAGGACTTGAACCTGTGGCCTCTTCCTTATCAGGGAAGCGCTCTAACCGTCTGAGCTATAGCCCCGCGCTGCACCGAAAGATTAGCGCACTTGGGGCCCAGTCCCAAAATCGGCTTCCCCGGCCGCCTACTCGTCCTCGGCGAGCGTGAGCTCGACGCCGCCCACGAAGGAGGCGGAGAGGTTGTAGACGAAGGCGACCAGGGTCGCCAGGGCGGTCGCGAGGACCACCTCGATCACCGCGATGATCGTGGTGAACATCAGGACCCGCGGGAGCGAGAGGAACGACTGGAGGTCGAATCCGCCGCCCTCGCCGGACGTGGCGTCACTGATGGTGCCGCCGACGGCGGAGAAGACGCCCATGGCGTCCAGAACCAGCCACAGCACCGTGATCGCCACGATCGTGCAGATGCCGAGGGCCAGCGAGAGCAGGAAGCTGACCTTCATCACCGACCACGGGTCGGCCTTGGCCACTCGCAGCCGCGCCGAACGCGTCCGCGGGAGTGCTCTTGCCACCGGTGGCGGGCCTGGGCACCCGCCCCTTCGCTCCGCTCTTCGTCCCGCCCGCCGCCGTGCGCTCGGCCGGCGGCTCGTACGCCTTCGGCGGGTGGTACGGCTTCGGGCCACGGGTTTCCGTCATGGTGTCCCCCCTGTTCGCGGTCGTGGCGTCACCACCACTGGGGGAGTCTGCCCCGTCCGCGGCGGAGCCACGGGCACCGTCCCCCTTCGACGCGGTGCCCTTCGAAGCACCAGCACCGCGCCGTCCGGCGTCCGCACCGCTCGCCGCGGTGCCCGTGGCTCGACTCACGACCTACTCCTCGGTGTCCTCGACCGTGGGCTCCGTGCCCTCGGCCACCTCGGGCCCCCCGCCCACGGCTCCGGCCGACGCGCCCTCGGTGACGTCATCGACCTCTTCGGCCTCTCGGCCGGCCTCGGCGTTCCTCGCGATGCCCACAACAGCGTCGCGCTTGCCCAAATTGATCAGTTGGACGCCCATGGTGTCACGGCCGGTTTCCCTGACCTCGTTGACCCGGGTGCGAATCACGCCGCCGCCGAGGGTGATGGCGAGGATCTCGTCGGTCTCCTCGACCACCAGGGCTCCGACCAGCGAACCCCGGTCCTCGACGATCTTCGCGGCCTTGATGCCGAGGCCGCCGCGGCCCTGGACGCGGTACTCGTCCACGGGCGTGCGCTTGGCGTAGCCGCCGTCGGTCGCGGTGAAGACGAACGTGCCCGTACGGACGACGTTCATCGACAGCAGCTCGTCACCCTCGCGGAAGCTCATGCCCTTGACGCCGGAGGTCGCGCGGCCCATCGGACGCAGCGACTCGTCGGTCGCGGTGAACCGGATCGACTGCGCCTTCTTGCTGATCAGCAGCAGGTCGTCGTCCGCGGACACCAGCTCCGCGCCGATCAGCTCGTCCTCGCGGCCGTCCTCCATCGCCCGGAGGTTGATCGCGATGACGCCGCCGGAGCGCGGCGAGTCGTAGTCCTTCAGCGAAGTCTTCTTCACCAGGCCGGACTTGGTGGCGAGCACCAGGTAGGGCGCCGCCTCGTAGTCGCGGACGGCGAGGATCTGGGCGATCTTCTCGTCCGGCTGGAAGGCGAGCAGGTTGGCCACGTGCTGGCCGCGCGCGTCCCGCCCGGCGTCCGGGAGCTCGTACGCCTTGGCCCGGTAGACCCGGCCCTTGTTGGTGAAGAAGAGAAGCCAGTGGTGGGTGGTGGAGACGAAGAAGTGGTCGACGATGTCGTCCTGCTTGAGCTTCGTGCCCCGCACGCCCTTGCCGCCGCGCTTCTGCGAGCGGTAGTCCTCGGTCTTGGTGCGCTTGACGTAGCCACCGTTGGTGATGGTGACGACGATGTCCTCCTCGGCGATGAGGTCCTCGATGGACATGTCACCGTCGAAGGGGATCAGCTGGGAGCGCCGGTCCTCGCCGAACTTCTCGACGATCGCGGTCAGTTCCTCGCTGATGATCGAGCGCTGGCGCTCGGGCGAGGCGAGGATCGCGTTGTACTCGTTGATCTTCGCCTGGAGTTCGTCGTGCTCCGCGACGATCTTCTGCCGCTCCAGGGCCGCCAGGCGGCGGAGCTGCATCTCCAGGATCGCGTTGGCCTGGATCTCGTCGATCGTCAGCAGGCCCATCAGGCCCTCGCGGGCGATGTCGACGGTCTGGCTGCGCCGGATCAGCGCGATGACCTCGTCGATGGCGTCCAGCGCCTTGAGCAGGCCGCGCAGGATGTGGGCGCGCTCCTCGGCCTTGCGCAGCCGGAAGCGGGTGCGCCGGACGATGACCTCGACCTGGTGGGTGACCCAGTTGCGGATGAACGCGTCCAGCGACAGGGTCCGCGGCACGCCGTCCACCAGCGCGAGCATGTTCGCGCCGAAGTTGGTCTGCAGATCCGTGTGCTTGTAGAGGTTGTTGAGGACGACCTTGGCGACCGCGTCCCGCTTCAGGACGATCACCAGACGCTGACCGGTGCGGGAGGACGTCTCGTCGCGGACGTCGGCGATACCGCCGATCCTGCCGTCCTTCACCAGGTCGGCGATCTTCTGCGCGAGGTTGTCCGGGTTGACCTGGTAGGGCAGTTCGGTGACCACCAGGCACTGGCGGCCGTGGATCTCCTCGACCTCGACCACGGCGCGCATGGTGATCGAGCCGCGGCCGGTGCGGTACGCCTCCTCGATGCCCTTGCGGCCCACGACGAGCGCGCCGGTGGGGAAGTCGGGGCCCTTGATGCGCTCGACGAGCGCGTCCAGCAGCTCCTCCGGGCCGGCGTTCGGGTTGGCCAGGAACCACTGGGCGCCCTCGGCGACCTCGCGCAGGTTGTGCGGCGGGATGTTGGTGGCCATGCCGACCGCGATGCCGGCGGAACCGTTCACCAGCAGGTTGGGGAAGCGCGCCGGCAGCACCGTCGGCTCCTGGTTGCGGCCGTCGTAATTGTCCTGGAAGTCGACGGTCTCCTCGTCGATGTCCCGGACCATCTCCATCGACAGCGGCGCCATCTTGCACTCGGTGTACCGCATGGCGGCCGCCGGGTCGTTGCCCGGGGAACCGAAGTTGCCGTTGGAGTCCACCAGCGGCATCCGCATCGCCCAGGGCTGGGCGAGGCGGACGAGCGCGTCGTAGATGGAGGCGTCGCCGTGCGGGTGGTACGTACCCATCACGTCACCGACGACGCGGGCGCACTTGTAGAAGCCCTTCTCGGGCCGGTAGCCGCCGTCGTACATCGCGTACAGGACGCGGCGGTGCACCGGCTTGAGGCCGTCCCGCACGTCGGGGAGCGCGCGCGAGACGATGACGCTCATCGCGTAGTCGAGGTAGGAGCGCTGCATCTCCGTCTCGAGCCCGACGGGCTCGACGCGCAGGCCCACGCCCTCGATGGTGGCGGGCTGACCCTCGGGCGTGGTGCCGTCCGGGGTCACGGGAGTATCGGGAGTGGAAGTCTCGTCGGCCATTGCCGTTCAAAGTCCTTTCGAGCCGCGGCTGTTCGTGCAGGCCGACTCAGATGTCGAGGAAGCGGACGTCCTTGGCGTTGCGCTGGATGAAGGAGCGCCGTGCCTCGACGTCCTCGCCCATGAGCACCGAGAACAGGTCGTCCGCCTGGGCCGCGTCGTCCAGGGTGACCTGGCCCAGCACACGGTGGTCGACGTCCATGGTGGTGACGCGCAGTTCCTCGGCGTTCATCTCGCCGAGACCCTTGAAGCGCTGGACCGAGTCGTCCTTGATCCGCTTGCCGTTCTCCCGGCCGAGCTGGATCAGGGCGTCGCGCTCGCGGTCCGAGTACGCGTACTCGAAGTCGTCCCGGCCCCACTTGATCTTGTAGAGCGGCGGGCGGGAGAGGTAGACGTGCCCGGCCTCGACCAGCGGCCGCATGAAGCGGAACAGGAAGGTCAGCAGCAGGGTGTTGATGTGCTGGCCGTCGACGTCGGCGTCCGCCATCAAGATGATCTTGTGGTAGCGGAGCTTCTCGATGTCGAAGTCCTCGTGCACGCCCGTGCCGAAGGCGGAGATCAGCGCCTGGATCTCCTGGTTCTGCAGGATCTTGTCGATCCTGGCCTTCTCCACGTTGAGGATCTTGCCGCGGATCGGGAGGATCGCCTGGTACTCCGGGTTCCGGCCGGACTTGGCCGAGCCGCCGGCGGAGTCGCCCTCGACGATGAAGATCTCGCACTTGGTCGGGTCGTTGGACTGGCAGTCCGACAGCTTGCCCGGCAGCGAGGCCGTCTCCAGCAGGCCCTTGCGACGGGTGAGGTCGCGGGCCTTGCGGGCCGCGACGCGCGCCGTGGCCGCCTGGATGGACTTGCGGATGATGTCCGCGGCCTCGTTGGGGTTGCGGTCCAGCCAGTCCGTCAGCTGCTCGTGGACGACCTTCTGCACGAAGGTCTTGGCCTCGGTGTTGCCCAGCTTGGTCTTGGTCTGGCCCTCGAACTGCGGCTCACCCAGCTTGACGGAGATGATCGCCGTCAGACCCTCGCGGATGTCGTCGCCCGTGAGGTTGTCGTCCTTCTCGCGGAGCAGCTTCTTGTCGCGCGCGTAGCGGTTGATCAGACCCGTCAGCGCCGCGCGGAAGCCCTCCTCGTGGGTGCCGCCCTCATGGGTGTGGATGGTGTTGGCGAAGCTGTAGACACCCTCGCTGTACTGGGTGTTCCACTGCATCGCCACCTCGAGGGAGAGCATCCGCTCCTTGTCCTCGGCCTCGAAGTCGATGACCGTGGGGTGGACCAGCTCGCCCTTGCGGGAGTTGAGGTAGCGGACGAAGTCGGCGATGCCGCCCTCGTAGTGGTACCGGACGCTGAGGGCCTTGCCCTCCTCGTCCACGTGGTCCTGGCGCTCGTCCGTCAGCGAGATGGCGAGGCCCTTGTTGAGGAAGGCCATCTCCTGGAAGCGCCGCGAGAGCGTCTCGAAGGAGTACTCGGTGGTCTCGAAGATGTCGCCGTCGGCCCAGAAGGTGACCGAGGTGCCGGTCTCGTCCGTCGCCTCGTTCTTCTGGAGCGGGGCCGTGGGGACACCGAGCTTGTAGTCCTGGGTCCACCGGAAGCCGTCGGTCTTCACCTCGACCGCGACGCGCGTCGACAGCGCGTTGACGACCGAGACGCCGACGCCGTGCAGACCGCCGGAAACCGCGTAGCCGCCGCCGCCGAACTTGCCGCCCGCGTGCAGCACGGTCAGGACGACCTCGACGGCGGGCTTGCCCTCGGAGGGGACGATGCCCACCGGGATGCCACGGCCGTTGTCGACGACGCGCACGCCGCCGTCCGGCAGGATCGTCACCTCAATGGTGTCGGCGTGCCCGGCCATGGCCTCGTCGACGGAGTTGTCGACGACTTCCTGGACGAGGTGGTGCAGGCCGCGCTCACCGGTCGAGCCGATGTACATGCCCGGTCGCTTGCGGACCGCGTCCAGACCTTCCAGCACGGTGATCGCGCTGGCGTCGTACGACGCACCTGCGCCCGGAGCGCCGGACGGGACGTCCTCCGAGGAAGGGGTGGTGTTCTCGTTGGGGTTGCCGGAATCGGCCACGAAGCGCCCTTTCTGGCACAGCACAGACCTTCTCCTGCCCGTGGCGATGGGGACGCCCTCGGTCGGGAGACCGGATGGCAGGCGGGAGCGACTGCGTCGTTCGACTTGTTTCCGCGATCGGCATTCCGCGAATCAGCGGGATTACCACCAGTCTACCGGTAGCGCCGACATGAATGGGGGTTTGGCGGTGTCTGAGTCCGCATGTGCCGCCCTGAACCGGCATCAGCCGACTCCCTATATGTGGCCCCGGGCTCCAAGAGGCTCACAGCGGCACTCAGCGCTTTGGGATGTCAACCGCCCGCTACCGTGCGCCCGTCCCAGCGCTCACCCCGGTCACATCCGGACCAACTGGTACGGACCAACCGGGCCCGGCTCACCCGTAGGTGTCCCCCGGCCCCGTGCTCCCCGGGGCCCGCAGCGCCCCGTACCGCCGGCCCGGGCCGCCCGGCCCCAGCACCTTGATCATCCGTACCGTGCCCCGGCCGAGGTCGTCGTTGAGCCGGGCCACCAGCTGGGGCGCCAGCAGCCGCAGCTGGGTCGCCCACGTCGTGGAGTCGCACTGCACCGTGAGGACCCGGTCCTCCTCGTCGTAGCGCTGCGGCTCGCAGTGCAGCGCCACGTCCTGGCCCACGATCTGCGGCCAGCGCCCCATCACCCCGCCGACCGCCGCGGGTGTCTCCCAGCCGCGCTCGGTGATCAGCCGGTTGATGGCCGCGCCCAGCGGCAGCGGGTCGCGTCCGTCGGCCCGCGCGCCCGAGCGCAGGCCGCCGCGCCGCGCCTGCTTCTTCTGCTGCACCGCGTTGCCCCGCGCCCGCGCCTGCTCCTTGGCCGCGCGCAACGCCACCCGCGCCAGGTCCACTCCGGAGGGCTCCGGCGTCCGCCCGGTCATGCCCGCTCCGCCGTTCCGCCGGAGACCGCGTACCGGGCGCCCGTCAGCACGCCGGGGACGTCGTCGTCCACCGCGGCCGTCACCAGCACCTGCTCGCCGGGTGCCACCAGTTCCGCCAGCCGCTCCCGGCGGCGGGCGTCCAGCTCCGCGAAGACGTCGTCGAGGACGAGGACCGGCTCGTTGCCCTCCGCGCGCAGCAGCTCGTACGCGGCCAGCCGCAGCGCCAGCGCGTACGACCAGGACTCGCCGTGGCTCGCGTATCCCTTCGCGGGCAGCTCGCCCAGGCGCAGCACCAGGTCGTCACGGTGCGGGCCGACCAGGGTCACCCCGCGCTCCAGCTCCTGCTTGCGGGCCTCGCCGAGGGCGGCGAGCAGGACCTCGTAGAGCTCCTCGCGGGTGCTGTTTCCTTGGGAGCCTCCGGCTCCGACCGGGCCGCGGTAGTCGAAGGCGAGCGGGCCGCCACCGGGGGCCAGTTGCTCGTACGCCTTGTCGGCGAGCGGCAGCAGCGTGGCGATCAGGTCGAGGCGCCGCGCCAGCAGTTCGGCGCCGGCCCGGGCCAGGTGCTGGTCCCAGATGTCGAGGGTGGACATGTCCACCGAACGCCCGCCGTGCCGGCGGGCCATGGCCGCGGACTTCAGCAGGGTGTTGCGCTGCTTGAGGACGCGCTCGTAGTCGGAGCGCACGCCCGCCATCCGCGGGGAGCGGGCGGTGATGAGCTCGTCGAGGAACCGGCGGCGCTCGCCGGGGTCGCCCTTGACGAGGGCCAGGTCCTCCGGGGCGAACAGGACGGTGCGCACGATGCCCAGCACGTCACGGGGTCTGACCTGGGAGGACCGGTTGAGTCTGGCGCGGTTGGCCCGGCCCGGGTTGAGCTCCAGCTCGATCAGCTGCTGCCGGTCGCCCTGAACGACGGCCGCCCGTATGACGGCCCGGTCCGCGCCGAGCCGCACCAGGGGGGCGTCGGAGGAGACGCGGTGGCTGCCGAGGGTCGCCAGGTAGCCGACCGCCTCGACGAGGTTGGTCTTGCCCTGGCCGTTGGGCCCCACGAAGGCCGTGACGCCCGGGTCGAGCGGGACCTCGACCCGGGCGTACGAGCGGAAGTCGGCGAGCGAGAGATGCGAAACGTGCATGGGTGCGCGCCGAGCCTCCTGTTGACCGTTCGACCGTGGGGTTATTTGCTCTCGACCGCGTGGCCGCCGAACTGGTTGCGCAGCGCGGCGATCATCTTCATCTGCGGCGAGTCGTCCTGGCGGGACGCGAAGCGGGCGAAGAGCGAGGCGGTGATCGCCGGCAGCGGCACCGCGTGGTCGATGGCGGCCTCGACCGTCCACCGGCCCTCGCCGGAATCGGCGGCGTAGCCGCGCAGCTTGTCGAGGTGCTCGTCCTCGTCCAGGGCGTTGACGGCCAGGTCCAGCAGCCAGGAGCGGATGACCGTGCCCTCCTGCCAGGAGCGGAAGACCTCGCGCACGTCGGTGACGGAGTCCACCTTCTCCAGGAGCTCCCAGCCCTCGGCGTAGGCCTGCATCATGGCGTACTCGATGCCGTTGTGGACCATCTTGGCGAAGTGGCCCGCACCGACCTTGCCGGCGTGCACCGCACCGAAGTCACCCTCCGGCTTGAGGGCGTCGAAGACCGGCTGGACCCGGGCGACGTTGGCGGCGTCGCCGCCGTACATCAGGGCGTAGCCGTTCTCCAGGCCCCAGACGCCGCCGGAGACGCCGCAGTCCACGAAGCCGATGCCCTTGGCGGCCAGCTCCTCGGCGTGCTTCTCGTCGTCCGTCCAGCGGGAGTTGCCGCCGTCGACGACGATGTCGCCGGGCGACAGCAGCTCGGCGAGCTCGTCGATGGTGGACTGGGTCGCGGCCCCGGCCGGGACCATGACCCACACGACGCGCGGACCGGTCAGGGAATCCACAAGCTCCTTGAGGCTGTGGACGTCCCCGAGGTCCGGGTTGCGGTCGTATCCGATGACGGTGTGGCCTGCGCGGCGGATGCGCTCGCGCATGTTGCCGCCCATCTTGCCGAGACCGACGAGACCGAGCTCCATCAGTGATCCTCTATGCCGTAGTCGTTGCGGTTTACCCGGAACCGAGCCTACGCCCGGGGCTCCGCGCACACCTGTCGGGAGAGAGCGCTCAAACGGTGGGCGGGTACCCGCCCACCGCCATGGAGCCGCTCCGGGCCTCCGGAGGGAGGCCGGCCCGGTCTCAGCCCGACAGCCGCACCGGCATGATCAGGTACTTGTACGCATCGTCCGCCTCCGCGTCCAGCGCCGGCTTGCCGCTGAGCAGCGCGGGCTTGGTGGAGGTGGTGAAGGACAGCTGGGCGACCGGGGAGTCGATCGCGGAGAGGCCCTCCAGCAGGAAGCCCGGGTTGAAGGCGATGGAGATGTCGTCGCCCTCCAGCCGGGCGTCGACCCTTTCCACAGCCTGT
Source organism: Streptomyces sp. AV19 (assembly GCF_015999245.1). Lineage (GTDB taxonomy): Bacteria > Actinomycetota > Actinomycetes > Streptomycetales > Streptomycetaceae > Streptomyces. Next base: position 233,193 of record NZ_JAEAMR010000007.1, read on the forward strand.
GCGTCGTCGCTGGAGCCGGCCTCCAGGATCAGCACGCCCTGCTCGAAGCTCAGCCGCACCGGGGTGTTCCGCTCGGCGACCAGGGCCACGCGCTTGACGGCCTCGACGAACGGCGCCGTCTCGATCACGGCGACCGAGTTGAACTCGGTCGGGAACAGCGTGCGGTACTTCGGCAGGTCGCCCTCGAGCAGCCGCGTCGTCGTCCGGCGCCCGGCGCCCTCGAAGCCGATCAGGCCCTCGCCCTTGCCGGAGCCGGAGAGCGCCAGCGAGACCGAGTCGCCGCCGCTGAGGGACTTGGCGGTGTCCAGCAGCGTCTTGGCCGGGACCAGGGCGACGGCGGAGACGTCGGGGGTCTCCGGCTTCCACATGAACTCGCGGACCGCGAAGCGGTAGCGGTCGGTGGAGGCCAGGGTGACGGTGTCGCCCTCGATCTCGATGCGCACACCGGTGAGCACCGGGAGGGTGTCGTCACGGCCGGCGGCGATGGCGACCTGAGCGGCGGCGGAGGCGAAGACCTCGGCCGGGATCGTGCCGGTGGCGGTCGGCATCTGGGGCAGCGCCGGGTACTCCTCCACAGGAAGGGTGTGGAGTGTGAATCGCGAGGAGCCGCAGACCACGGTGACCCGCACGCCGTCGGTGGAGATCTCCACAGGCCTGTTGGGAAGTGCGCGGCAGATGTCGGCGAGCAGCCGGCCGGAGACGAGGACGGTGCCGTCCTCCTCCACGTCCGCCTCGACCGAGACGCGGGCCGAGACCTCGTAGTCGAAGCCGGAGAGGCTCAGCGAGCCCTCCTCGGCCTTCAGCAGCAGGCCCGCGAGGACCGGCACCGGCGGACGGGCCGGGAGGCTGCGGGCCGCCCAGGCCACTGCCTCCGCGAGTACATCGCGCTCCACCCGGATCTTCACCGGAACCGCCTCCTGCTTGTTGCTGGCTGGCCCTGCTGGGCTGTCTTCGTGGGCCTCGTCGGCTTCGAGGCCGGGGACCAGTCTGACGCACACCGCTGACAGCCGGCGCTTCCCGTGGTCAAGTCGCACCCGGAGGCGAAGGGCGGCCCGGGGCCGAGTTGTGCACAGGACCCACTTCGAAACGAGTTCCCCGGTTGATCTCTGTAGTCGTAGTAGTAGGGCCTGTGGAAACCGTGGATAACGTTCTTTGCGCAGGTCAGCGCGGAAATTTTGTCCACCGGCCCTGTGGGCGCCGACGGTGGAAAAGCGGTGGTCTCTGTGGAGAACGGAAAGTTCTGCACAGGCGGTGCACAGGCAAGGTGCACTTCTCCCCAGCGCTGTCCCCAGCTTTACCCAGGTTCCCCACAGCCCAACCCGGCACCTTGGTGTGACGCCTTTCACTCGGCGCGGTGACCCCGGGCGTTTCCTTGCCGAACAGTGGACATCCGTGTGGAAAGGCTGTGTACAACAGCGATCTTCCTGTGGGCAGCCGGTGGACAACCGCCGTCCGGGTTGCGGACGCCCCCGTCATCCACAGGCTGTGGACTTCGGTTCCCCACACTTCCACACCCTGCTGACCTCCCCTGATGGGCTATCAACAGGACCTGCTGTGGACATCATCTGGATAACTTCCCGGTCCCCAGGGTGTGGACGGCGCGCTGATGTGGATTCTGTGGAGAACAGGGTGACCCGGACCCCTATTCGAACAACGCACCCCGGGCGGTGGTGCCCCCGGAACGTCGAAGGGCGCCCCGGGAACCGTCCCGGAGCGCCCTTCGACGCGTCCGCCGCGCCCTCGGCGCGGTCGTGTCAGCCGTTCTTGATGCGGTTCGTCAGCTCCGTCACCTGGTTGTAGATGGACCGTCGTTCGGCCATCAGCGCCCGGATCTTCCGGTCGGCGTGCATGACCGTCGTGTGGTCGCGGCCGCCGAACTGCGCCCCGATCTTCGGCAGCGAGAGGTCGGTGAGCTCCCGGCAGAGGTACATCGCGATCTGACGGGCCGTGACCAGCACCCGGCTGCGCGAGGCGCCGCACAGGTCCTCGACGGTGTGCCCGAAGTAGTCCGCCGTGGCCGCCATGATGGCCGGCGCGGTGATCTCCGGGGACGCGTCCTCGCCGCCCGGGATCAGGTCCTTGAGGACGATCTCGGTCAGGCCCAGGTCCACGGGCTGCCGGTTGAGACTGGCGAAGGCCGTGACCCGGATCAGCGCGCCCTCCAGCTCACGGATGTTCCGCGAGATGCGCGAGGCGATGAACTCCAGGACCTCCGGCGGGGCGTTCAGCTGCTCCTGGACCGCCTTCTTGCGGAGGATCGCGATCCGGGTCTCCAGCTCGGGCGGCTGGACGTCCGTGATCAGGCCCCACTCGAAGCGGTTGCGCAGCCGGTCCTCCAGGGTCACCAGCTGCTTGGGCGGCCGGTCCGAGGAGAGCACGATCTGCTTGTTGGCGTTGTGCAGCGTGTTGAAGGTGTGGAAGAACTCCTCCTGGGTCGACTCCTTGCTCGCGAGGAACTGGATGTCGTCGACCAGCAGGATGTCCATGTCGCGGTAGCGCTTGCGGAACGCGTCCGCCTTGCCGTCGCGGATGGAATTGATGAACTCGTTGGTGAACTCCTCGGAGCTCACGTAGCGCACCCGTGTGCCCGGGTACAGGCTCCGCGCGTAGTGGCCGATCGCGTGCAGCAGGTGGGTCTTCCCCAGCCCCGACTCCCCGTAGATGAACAGGGGGTTGTACGCCTTCGCCGGCGCCTCGGCCACCGCGACCGCGGCCGCGTGCGCGAACCGGTTGGACGCGCCGATGACGAAGGTGTCGAAGAGGTACTTCGGGTTCAGCCGGGCGGTCGGCTCCGCCGGGCCCGAGGAGGACTTGCCGCCGCCCGCGCCGGGGCCGCCGCGCCCGTCCTGGCCGCCGCGGGCGTCGGACAGCTCGCGCTGCTGCTCGTAGGGCCGCTCCGGGGCGGGCGGGCGGTAGCCGCCGGCGTCCCGCTGCGGCGCCTCGTAGCCGTTGGGGGCGTGCTGCGGCGAGGCGTACGGGTCGCGCTCGGCCTCTCCGAAGCCGAGCCGCGGCTGCTGCCAGCCGTAGTCCCCGCGGTCCGCGGCGGGCGGGGCCGCGTGGCGCGGCCAGGCCCCCGGGTCCGGGCGGGGCTGCTGGTAGTCGGGGTAGGCGGGGCGGACCGACGGAAGGTCGTCGGCCGGGGGACGGCCGTAGCCGCCCCGGTCGTCGTAGCCGTCGTACGCCTCGCGGGACGGGACCCCGTGGGGGCGCTCGTCGGGTGCGGGCCGTTCGGGCGCGGCGGGCTCGCCGACGGAGTTGTCGACGGTGATCGCGATCCGGATGGGCCGGCCGCACTCGCGGCTGAGCGTCTCGCTGACGACCGGGGCCAGCCGGCCCTCCAGTACGCCCTTGGCGAACTCGTTGGGGACGGCGAGCAGGGCCGTGTCGGCGACCAGGGCGAGCGGCTGGCACCGCTTGATCCAGTGCTCGTCCTTGCTCTCGACTCTGCCCTCGCCCAGGAGCTGCTCCAGCACGCGCGGCCACACTGCGGCAAGATCGGCAGGCAGGTCAGCCACAGGGCACGCTCTCTCGGTCAGCGGGGGTGTCCTTGGAGTCCCACGAATGTGTGGTTCTCGGGACGGGCGGGGAGTATTCGAAGTTCAGCCACGGTAGTCAGGCCGCGGCGGGTGGTTCAAGTCGTTGTCCACAGGGTGTGTACAAATGTGCCATGCGGCGGGCGTGGCGCCCCACTCGGGCACGGTTGGCGGCTCCCTGGCCCGCGGGAGGCTACGGTGTATCCCTGGTGCGCTCCCGGTTTGACCGGATGGCGTAATGCCGCGTACCGTGACCAGGTCGAGTTGTCGATGGCTGCTGCCGCCTGCCTCCGATGGGCAAAGGTAACGCTCCCTTCCCGTGGAGCGCGACCGTGAAGCGGTGCCTTGCGTACTTGAGAGCTTCTCGTGGGCGCACGGTGACAGCCGGCGATGTCCCGCCATCACACGATTCATGGAGTCCCCGAGTGAGCAAGCGCACCTTCCAGCCGAACAACCGCCGCCGCGCGAAGACCCACGGCTTCCGCCTGCGCATGCGCACCCGTGCCGGCCGCGCGATTCTCGCGTCCCGCCGTGGCAAGGGTCGCGCCCGCCTGTCGGCCTGATCAGCCCGACGTCAAGGTCCATGACGTGCTGCCTTCCGAGTCTCGGCTGAGGCGGCGCGAGGACTTCGCGACCGCGGTTCGCCGAGGACGCAGGGCCGGGCGCCCGCTCCTCGTCGTCCACCTCCGCAGCGGTGAAACGGACCCGCACTCACCTGGGGAAACAGCTTCCCCGGTGCGTGCGGGTTTCGTCGTGAGCAAGGCCGTGGGCGGAGCCGTGGTCCGCAACCGCGTCAAGCGGCGGCTGCGCCATCTGATGCGCGACCGGCTGGATCTGCTGCCCGCCGGTAGCCTGGTGGTGGTGCGAGCCCTGCCGGGCGCGGGCGAGGCGGACCATGGTCAGCTGGCCCGCGATCTCGATACCGCGTTGCAGCGGCTGTTGGGAGGGGCGCCGCGAAGCTGCAATCCCCCGGGGACCGGATCTCCGGTCCTCCGGAACCCCGGCCATGACCCGGGAGGGAGCGCACGGTGAAGTACCCGCTGCTGTGGTTGATCAAGCTGTACCAGTGGACCATCAGCCCCCTGCTGGGCCCGGTCTGCAAGTACTACCCCTCGTGCTCGCACTATGGCTACACGGCCATCCAGGTGCACGGCGCGATCAAAGGAACGGCGCTGACGGCCTGGCGCATCCTGCGCTGCAATCCGTGGTCGCTCGGTGGCGTCGACCACGTACCTCCCCGGAAGCGTCCGGTCTGGCACCAGCGGCTGAGGAGCCGACTGGGCGGACACCCCGTCGTGGGGTCCGCCGCACAGCCCGAGACTCAGCCCAACGCCCAAGGAGCCTGATTCGTGGACACGATCCTCGGTCCTCTTTACTACGTAGTTTCCTGGATCATCGTCCAGTTCCACTCGTTCTACAGCCTGATGTTCAACGAGGACAGCGGCTGGGCGTGGGGCCTGTCCATCGTTTCGCTGGTGGTGCTCATCCGCATCTGCCTGATCCCGCTCTTCGTGAAGCAGATCAAGGCGACGCGGAACATGCAGGCGCTCCAGCCGAAGATGAAGGCGATCCAGGAGCGCTACAAGAGCGACCGGCAGCGCCAGTCCGAAGAGATGATGAAGCTCTACAAGGAGACGGGCACCAACCCGCTCTCGAGCTGTCTCCCGATTCTGGCCCAGTCGCCCTTCTTCATCGCGCTGTACCAGGTCCTGAACCACATCGCGCAGGGCAAGACGGTCGGCTTCATCAACCAGTCGCTGCTGGACAGCGCCCGTGAGGCCCACATCTTCGGTGCCCCGCTGTCCGTGAAGTTCCTGGACAGCGCCAGCAAGGTCGAGAAGCTCGGCTCCACCCTCACCGACGTCCGGGTCGTCACGGTCGTGATGATCGTCCTGATGTCGCTGTCGCAGTTCTACACGCAGCGCCAGCTGATGACGAAGAACGTCGACCTCTCGGTGAAGACGCCGTTCATGCAGCAGCAGAAGATGCTGATGTACGTCTTCCCGATCATGTTCGCCGTCTTCGGTATCAACTTCCCGGTCGGTGTCCTCGTCTACTGGCTGACCACCAACGTGTGGACGATGGGCCAGCAGATGTTCATCATCCGTCGCAACCCCACTCCGGGCAGCCTCGCCTACACCCAGCGCCAGGAGCGCCTGCGGGCCAAGGGCAAGCTGAAGGAGGACCCGGCCGAGGTCGAGGCCAAGAAGGTCGCCGAGGCCGCGCGGGCCGCGCGCCAGCAGCCCAAGCGGCAGACGAAGTCGAAGCGCCAGACCGGCCCGTCCGCCAGCCAGACCCCGGGCGGCCGCACCAGGGCCTCGTCCGGCAACGGCGCCAAGGAGCCGGAGGACGGCAAGCCGCAGCAGGGCGGCGGTTCGTCCCGCGGTGCGAAGTCCGGTCAGCGCAAGGGCGGCCCCCAGCGGCCCAAGCACCCCTCGTCCAAGAAGTAATGAAGGAGTCCACCGTGACGGACACCCAGCACCAGACCAGTGCGGCCGCCGCCGAGGGCACCGACACGCTGTCCCGCCTGGAGCAGGAGGGCGAGATCGCGGCCGACTACCTCGAAGGTCTGCTGGACATCGCCGACCTGGACGGCGACATCGACATGGACGTCGAGGCCGACCGGGCGTCGGTGTCGATCATCAGCGACTCGACCAGCCGCGATCTGCAGAAGCTGGTGGGCCGTGACGGTGAGGTGCTGGAAGCGCTCCAGGAGCTGACCCGGCTCGCGGTCAACCGGGAGACCGGTGACCGCAGCCGTCTGATGCTCGACATCGCGGGCTTCCGGGCGCGCAAGCGCGAGGAGCTCGCCAAGCTGGGTGCGCAGGCCGTGGCGGACGCCAGGAGCAGCGGCCAGCCGGTCAAGCTGGCGCCGATGACGCCCTTCGAGCGCAAGGTCGTCCATGACGCGGTGGCCTCGGCGGGCCTGCGCAGCGAGTCCGAGGGCGAGGAGCCGCAGCGACGCGTCGTCGTCCTGCCGGCGTGACCTGACCCCACTTCCCGGTAGGTACGGCCCCGTCTGCTCGCAGGCGGGGCCGATCCTTGTCAGCCTGACTGTCGGACTCCGGAGGGAGGAGTCCGGCAGTGTCTTCGATACAACGTGGTACGGAAGGACGGTTCACCGTGGAAGAGGCAGCGGAGCTCCCCCCGGCGCCCCCGGAGGCACGGACGGTTTTCGGTGACCGCTTTCCGGACGCCGTTCGTTATGCCGAGCTGCTGGCCGACGCGGGCGTCCGGCGCGGTCTGATCGGCCCCCGTGAGGTTCCCCGGCTGTGGGAACGCCATCTGCTGAACTGCGCGGTGCTCTCCGAGGCCGTGCCCGAGGGCGTCTCGGTGTGCGACGTGGGCTCGGGCGCCGGACTGCCGGGCATCCCGCTGGCCCTGGTCCGTCCCGACCTCCAGATCACGTTGTTGGAACCGCTGCTGCGGCGCACCACGTTCCTCTCCGAGGTCGTCGAGCTGCTGGGACTGGACCATGTCACGGTCGTCCGCGGCCGGGCGGAGGAGGTCCTGGGCAAGCTGCAGCCGGTGCACGTGGTGACGGCGCGGGCGGTGGCCCCGCTGGACCGGCTCGCCGGCTGGGGCGTGCCGCTGCTGCGGCCGTACGGCGAGATGCTGGCCCTCAAGGGGGACACGGCCGAGGAGGAGCTCAAGGGCGCCCGGGCGGCGCTGAGCAAGCTCGGCGTGGAGCGGACCTCGGTGCTTCAGGTCGGCCAGGGGGTGGTGGACCCGCCGTCGACGCTGGTGCGGGTCGAGGTCGGCGAGAGCCCCGGTGGTGTGCGCTTCGCGGCCAAGCGGGCCAAGGCGGCCCGGGTGAGCCGCACGCGGCGCCGGCGCTGAATCCGGCGGACGGCTCCGGGCGTGCTCCATACAAGCTGACTGACGTATACGTCACGGAGTGTCGCGTCAAGCGTGCGGTGTGTCACATGCATCGTGTTTCACGTGAAACATCGCTCCTTGTTGCAGGGAATCATCGGCCGCGGCCGGGCGGCCGCGGCGCGTGATCGCCGGACGGTCGATGCCGTGGAGCCGTCGCCGGTATCCACAGGCATGGTGGATTCATCCACAGGGAAGTGGGCCTCACTGGTTCGCAGCCCGGGAAACATGGCAGGCTCTCCACATCGCGAGCCTGATGTCGAGGAGAGTGAATCCTTGCGGTCCGACGCCAATATCGCGGGGCCGATGGCCGACCCGGTCCCCGGCCCCCGTCCCGCCGACTCCGAATCGGTGCCCGCTCCCGCGGGTGCCGACGGGGCCGTTTCACGTGAAACCGCGCCGCATGCCGGGGCGGGACGGGAAATCCCACCCCAGATGCCACGGCCGGAGCAGACCCGGGTGATGGTGGTCGCCAACCAGAAGGGCGGGGTCGGCAAGACCACGACCACGGTAAACCTGGCCGCTTCTCTGGCGCTGCACGGCAACCGGGTGCTGGTGGTGGACCTCGACCCGCAGGGCAATGCCTCGACGGCGCTGGGCATCGACCACCACGCCGAGGTGCCGTCGATCTATGACGTGCTGGTGGACCAGAAGCAACTGTCCGAGGTGGTGCAGCCCGTCCGGGATGTGGAGGGGCTCTTCTGCGCACCCGCCACCATCGACCTGGCCGGCGCCGAGATCGAGCTCGTCTCCCTCGTGGCGCGCGAGAGCCGGCTGGATCGGGCCGTCAAGGCGTATGAGCAGCCGCTGGACTACATCCTGATCGACTGTCCGCCCTCGCTGGGGCTGCTGACGGTCAATGCCCTGGTCGCGGGCGCCGAGGTGCTGATCCCCATTCAGTGCGAGTACTACGCGCTGGAGGGCCTGGGACAGCTGCTGCGGAACGTCGAGCTCGTGCGGGGTCACCTGAACCCCGAGCTGCATGTTTCGACGATCCTGTTGACCATGTACGACGGGCGGACCCGGCTCGCCTCCCAGGTGGCCGACGAGGTGCGCAGCCACTTTGGCCAGGAGGTGCTCCGGACCAGCATTCCGCGCTCGGTCCGCATCTCCGAGGCGCCCAGCTACGGCCAGACGGTGCTCACCTACGACCCGGGTTCCAGCGGCGCGTTGTCGTACCTGGAGGCCGCCCGGGAGATCGCGCTCCGGGGAATCGGCGTGCAGTACGACGGCGACAGGGCCCATATGGTGGGCCGTCAGCAACAGCATGACCAGCACAGCATGTCGGAGGGGCTGCAGTGAGCGAGCGACGTAGAGGACTGGGCCGTGGGCTCGGTGCGCTGATCCCGGCGGCGCCCAAGGGGACGGAGATCGGTGCACCCGCGGTGGGGCCCGGTGCGACGTCCCCCACCGCGATGCCGCTGTTGACCGCCGACCGGGTGGCGGCGACGCAGATCGCCGAGAAGGTGCCCGACCCCGCCCCGGTGCCCGATCATGTCGTGGCCGAGGCGACCGGTGCTGAGAAGCCCGCGGCCGCCGAGACAGTGGCGGGGGCGCATTTCGCGGAGCTCCCACTGGACTCCATCACTCCGAACCCCCGTCAGCCCCGCGAGGTGTTCGACGAGGACGCCCTGGCGGAGCTGGTCACCTCCATCCGTGAGGTGGGGCTCCTCCAGCCCGTCGTCGTCCGGCAGCTGGGTCCTGAGCGCTATGAGCTCATCATGGGCGAGCGGCGCTGGCGTGCCTGCCGTGAGGCCGGTCTGGAGAAGATTCCCGCCATCGTCCGGGCCACGGAGGACGAGAAGCTCCTCCTGGACGCACTGCTGGAGAACCTCCACCGTGCCCAGCTCAACCCGCTGGAGGAGGCCGCGGCCTACGACCAGTTGCTCAAGGACTTCTCCTGCACGCACGACGAGCTCGCGGATCGCATCGGCCGCTCGCGGTCCCAGGTCTCCAACACCCTCCGGCTGCTGAAGCTTTCGCCGGAGGTGCAGCTGCGGCTGGCTTCCGGTGTGCTCTCCGCCGGTCACGGCCGGGCGCTGCTCTCGGTCGACGACGCGCAGGAGCAGGAGAAGCTTGCCCGCCGCATCGTGGCGGAGGGCCTCTCCGTGCGTTCGGTGGAAGAGATCGTCCAGTTGATGGGGTCGCGGACGAAGAAGTCGTCGAGGGCCAAGGGGCCTCGGGCGGGTGCCCGGGTCTCCCCGGCGCTGAGCGATCTGGCGTCGCGGCTGTCGGACCGTTTCGACACCCGGGTGAAGGTGGACCTCGGGCAGAAGAAGGGGAAGATCGTCGTCGAGTTCGCCTCGATCGAGGATCTGGAGCGGATCCTGGGAGCCCTCGCTCCCGGTGAGGGCGGGGTGCTGGAACAGAAGCTCTCCGAGGATGCTTCCGACGAGGCAGCGTCGGACGAGAGCAAGGACCAGTAGGCGCCTTCTTTCGGCCCTCCAGGGGCGGCTTGTGTTTCACGTGGAACACAAGCCGCCCCTTTGCCTTTGTCGACTGTCGGCCCAATCGCCGTGTGGATACGATGCGTTGAGGTATGGCACAACCACGTCGGACACGCTGTCGCAGTTCATGTCGCAGTTCACGGAGGGGCGAGGCCATGCGAACGGTGAGCCGGACCGGATGGGTGGCGACGGGGCTGGGGCTGGGGGCAGTCGGCGGATTCGTCGGCGGCCTGCTCAGGGAGCGCAGTGTGCTGAGCGCCAACCGGGACGCGGCACGCGCAGGAAGCGAGGATCTGGCTCGATGGGGCGTCGGCTCGTACCGCTCACTCTGGACAATCTCCCGGATCTCCCGAAGCGCTGTCGCGCCTGCGTCTTCTGGGAGCTGGACCCCGTCAGCGGCGAGGCCGCGCTGAGAGCCGGCCGTCCGGAACTGGAGAAGGAAGCCTGGATCTCGGCCGTGCTACTGGAGTGGGGCTCGTGCGGCCGCGTCGTCTACGTCGACGACGAACCGGTCGGCTTCGTGCTCTACGCGCCTCCGGCGTATGTTCCCCGGTCCACGGCCTTCCCCACCAGTCCCGTGGCCGCGGACGCGGTGCAGTTGACCACTGCCTGGCTGATGCCGCGCTTCCAGGGGCAGGGACTTGGCCGGGTAATGGTGCAGACGGTCGCCAAGGACGTGCTCCGGCGGGGGTTCAAGGCCATCGAGGCTTTCGGCGACGCCCGGTGGAAGGAGCCGGCATGCGTGCTGCCGGCGGAGCACCTGCTGGCGGTCGGGTTCAAGACCGTGCGGCAGCATCCCCGGTATCCACGGCTGCGGCTGGAGCTGCGTTCGGCGCTCTCCTGGAAGGAAGACGTCGAACTGGCTCTGGACCGGCTGCTCGGGGCGGTCCAGAAGGAGCCCGCGCTGAGGCCGTTGTGACATGAAACAGGGGCTGTCTCCCATGGGAGACAGCCCCTGTTTCATGTCCGCCGTTTCACGTGAAACGGCGACTGCGTTCTCACTGACCGATGAACTCGTCCAGGTCGCGCTCCAGCGCAGCCTTCGCCTTGGCGCCGACGATCGTCTTGACGACCTCGCCGCCCTTGTAAACGTTGAGGGTCGGGATCGACATGACGCCGTACTTGGCGGCGGTGGTGGGGTTCTCGTCGATGTTGAGCTTGACGACCTCGAGCTTGTCACCGTGCTCGGCGGCGATGGCCTCGAGCGAAGGGGCGATCTGGCGGCACGGACCGCACCACTCGGCCCAGAACTCCAACAGGACGGGCTTGTTGCTCTTCAGGACGTCCTCGTCGAAGGACGCGTCGGTCACGGCCTTGAGAGCCATTGTGCGGTCTCCTTGGATCTTTTTGTGCGGAGGGGGGTTGATCAGGCGGTCTGCTCGGGCTCGCGGAGGTTCACGCCGTCGCCGAGGGCGGCGAGGAAGCGCTCCGCGTCCAGGGCGGCGGAGCAGCCGGTGCCCGCGGCCGTGATCGCCTGGCGGTAGGTGTGGTCCACGACGTCACCGGCGGCGAAGACGCCCGTGAGGTTGGTCCGGGTGCTGGGGGACTCGACCTTGAGGTAGCCCTCGTCGTCCAGCTCCAGCTGGCCCTTGAAGAGCTCGGTGCGGGGGTCGTGGCCGACGGCGATGAAGAGACCCTCGACCGGCAGCTCGGAGGTCTCGCCCGTCTTGACGTCGCGCAGGGTCAGCCCGGTGAGCTTGTTCTCGCCGTGGATCTCGGCGATCTCGCTGTTCCACACGAAGGAGATCTTCGGGTCGGCGAAGGCGCGGTCCTGCATCGCCTTGCTCGCGCGCAGGGCGTCACGGCGGTGGACGATGGTGACGGTCTTGGCGAAGCGGGAGAGGAAGGTGGCCTCCTCCATCGCGGTGTCGCCGCCGCCGACCACGACGATGTCCTTCTCCTTGAAGAAGAAGCCGTCGCACGTGGCGCACCAGGAGATGCCGCGGCCGGACAGCTCGTCCTCGCGGGGCAGGCCCAGCTTGCGGTGCTGGGAGCCGGTGGCGACGATGACGGCCTTGGCGCGGTGGACGGTGCCGGCGGAGTCGGTGACCGTCTTGATGTCCTCGCTGAGGTCGACCGCCGTGATGTCGTCGGGGATCAGTTCGGCGCCGAAGCGCTCGGCCTGGGCCCGCATGTTGTCCATGAGGTCGGGGCCCATGATGCCCTCGCGGAAGCCCGGGAAGTTCTCCACGTCGGTGGTTTCCATCAGCGCACCACCGGCGGTCACGGAGCCCTCGAAGACCAGTGGCTTGAGGGAGGCGCGGGCGGTGTAGAGCGCCGCCGTGTAGCCCGCGGGCCCGGAGCCGATGATGATCACGTTGCGGACGTCGCTCACTGGTTTCTTCCTTGTCTCTGCCGACTTGCTGCCTGGTCCTTGCTGGGTCTCACCCCACCCAACGGATCCTACGGGGCGAGCATTCCCCCAGGGGCATCGCAGCGGTCGGCGAGACGGCTCAGGACCGGGTGATCGTCTGGTTCACCAGGACCTTTCCCGGAATGCCGGGTGATGAGGCGGCACAGTCCGCCGCGACGACATAGACGTCAACGAGTGTGTCGTCGCCGGAGTGCGCGAAGACGACCAGATAGGTGTCCGTCCCGGTGAACCGCTCCTGGCGCGTGACGAGTGCCGACTCGGGGCGTCCGATGGCCTGCTGCACACAGTTCGGGGCAGTCGTCCCGGAGTCCTGGAAGGGTACCGTCTCTGTGCTGTCCTGGGCTCGCACGCCCCGGCTCTCGCCGGACTTCAGGTCCTTGAGGACGTCTTGGACGCGAGACTTGAGCTCGGTCACGGCGATCGCCGACGGCGCCTGGCGTCCTGGGGAGGGTGCGGCGCTGTCACCTCCGCTGTTCCCGCCCTGGAGAAGAACGGTTCCCACGCCGAGGGCCGCGGCGGCACAGGCGGTGCCGATCAGCATCCCGGTCCAGCGCCGGGGCCGGGGGCCGCGCGGGACCCGGGGGGCGGGGCTCCGGCGGCCCGGGCCGGTGGCCGCGCGGGGGCGGCCGGCGGGGCGGTCGGCCGTCACGGTTTCACGTGAAACGAGGTCCGCTGTTTCACGTGAAACATGCTCGGCGGACTGCGTTGCCGTTTCACGTGAAACAGCGGCTTCCGCGGTCTGCGGGGAGGTCGCGTCGAGCAGCGCCTCGGCAGCCAGGGCCGCGTCGATCCTCCCGGCGATGTCCGCCGGCATCCTGACCGGGCCGGGAAGAGTGCCCAGCAGTCCCCTGATCTCGTCGAGCGAGACGCGTACATCGTCACAGATCACACAGTCCGCGAGGTGCTCCCGCAGGTCCGCGGTGCGCGCGGGAGGGAGGATCCCCTCCGTGAGCGCGGAGATCTCCGCGACCTCCGGGTGCCCGTCCGTGCCGGTCGTCGAGGTCACGCTCGTCCACCTCCGCCCTTCACTGGATCCACGTCACTCTGTCCTGCCGGTGGTGGGACGGACGCCCCCTGCGACCGGTTCCTTTCCCGCTCGGTGGGAGGGCTACCCCTGCCGTCGGAACGCAGATGGGTGAGCATCGGCAACAGCCTGGCCCGTGCTCTGGCGCAACGGCTCTTCACGGTGCCGACGGGGATGTTCAGTACCTCGGCCGCCTCCGCCACGGGGTAGCCCTGCATGTCGACCAGCACGAGGACGGCCCGTTGGTCGGGCGGCAGCGTGGCCAGGGCGCCGAGCAACTCACGGTGGAGGTCCCCGCGTTCCGCGGGCTCGGCCGCGGACTCGTGGGGCTCCAGCAGGTGCTCCAGCTTCTCGGTCTCCACCAGGGGCGAGGTCCGCCGGGCGGCGGCCTTGCGGGCGCGGTCCAGGCAGGCGTTCACGGTGATGCGGTGCAGCCAGGTGGTGACGGCGGACTGGCCGCGGAAGGTGTGCGCGGCGCGGTAGGCGGAGACGAGGGCGTCCTGGACGGCGTCCGCGGCCTCTTCCCGGTCGCCGAGGGTGCGCAGGGCCACGGCCCAGAGCCGGTCGCGGTGGCGCCGGACGATCTCGCCGAAGGCGTCGGGGTCGCCGGCGACGTGCCGGGCGAGCAACTCGCCGTCACTGCCGCCCGCCGGTGTCCCCCGCTGCCGTGCTTCTTCTCCGATTGCACTCACCCCGCCCTGAGAGCGCCCTGTGCCGCGGGCGACCCGCTGTTGAGAACAACTTAGAGAGGAGGGGCTTTGGCTGGGTAGGGGCAGATGGTTCCTCGGGCGTCACCGGCCGCGGAACCGAACCTCGTTGATGGCTTGCTTGAAGCCGGGCTCGGTGAAGGTCGCACCGTCATAGGGGTTGTTGGGGACGGCCGTCATCCACAGGAGGATGTAACGGGTTTCGACGGGCTTGGCCAACTTGAACTGTGCCGTCTTGCTGGTCGTCTTGACTCGCTTCATCGGCGTCATGGCCTGCGGATCCTTGGACGGGTGCAGTCCATCCGTCGCGTAGAACGCGACGGTGGTGTTGTCCCCGCCCCAGCGCAGATCGACCTTTGCGCTGGTGAGCTTCTGCACGGAGCCGAGGTCGTAGACGATCCCGACCCCGCTCTTGTACGGGGCGAGTACCGGCCCGTCCTTGTACGTGGCCGTGCGCCAGGAGGTACTGGGGTCGCCGTCGTACGTCTGCGGCACCTGACTCTCATGCTGCGGCTTGCCGTCCGGTGCGTACTCGCTGGCGTTCTTGATGCGCAGTTCGTGGCTGACGGCCTTCTGAGCCCTCTCGTCCGATGTCTGGGACTGGCGCGTGTCGTCGTCCTTGTCGCCGTGCTTCAACAGCGTGTCCGCGAGCTGCCAGCTTCCCAGTCCCAGCGCCGCGATGAGCAGCGAGGAGACGACCCACTTGATGACCGTGCCCGTACGGCTCTGCAGCGGGGGCGGTGGGGTGGCTGGGGCAGGGTGGGCCGCTTGTGGCCCGTAGCCGCCGGGCTGGGGCCGGTGGTAGGTCGGAGCCGCGGTGAAGGGCGTCTCCGGTGGCCGGATGCGCGGCATGGCCGCGACCGCCTTGGTGAGCTCTTCCGGGGTCGTGCAGGGCTGCTCCTGTCCCTTGGAGGTGAGCGCCTGCATCGCCAGCTGGGAGAGCCCGCGGTGAACTCCCGCGCGCACCTGGTCGGGCGCGATCAGGCCGACGCCCTTGGGCAGCCCCGCCAAGCCGTGCGCGTTGCCCTCGTAGGGCCAGCGCTGGGTGAGTCCGGCGTACAGCAGCGCCCCGATGGCCTCGGTGTCGGTGCGCTGAGGGGAGTCGGAGGTGATGCCGCGCAGGGCGGCCATGACGGCCAGACCGCGGATGCGGTACTGGCCGCTCCCGGTGCGCAGGACCGAGCCGGGCCCCAGCCGCAGGTGCGCGAGCCCCTCCCGGTGGGCCGCCGCCATGGCCTGGGACACCTGGCTCACGAGCTGGTAGGCGTCGAAGGGCTCCATGGGCCCGGCCGCGAGGACCGCGGTGAGCTCCGTGGCATCGGGCAGCCACTCGTGGACGACGTAGACGAGGTCGTTCTCCTCGACCGCGTCGAGGACCTGGACGAAGCGCGGGTCGCCGAGCAGCGCCGCGGAGCGGGCGGCTGCGAGCACCGAGCGGGCCCGGGGATGGTCGGCGGGAAGCAGGTGGACCCCTACGGCCCGGCGCAGCTTCTCGTCGACAGCGCGCCAGCTGCTGAATCCCTCCAGACGGGTGACGCACTCCTCGAGGCGGTACCGTCCGGCGAGCTTGTGACCGCTGTGCAGCTCGGTCGGCTGATCGGGGCGCGCGGTGCCACCGGACTCCGCGCGCCCGCCGTCCTCGTGTGTGCCGACGACGTTCTCCTGGGTCTTCGCGGCCTCCGTACCGTCGGCCGTGGCCTTGCCCGCCTTGGCGGCGCTGCTGTTTGCCACGTCGACGGCAGCCGTGCTCCGTTCCGCCACCGTCGTTCCTGCCTCCCCGTCCGTTGCACCCTGTCCGCGGCCAAGACAATTGTGCCCACACTCCGTCGCCCTGCACGACACGCGGCGGCGGGCGAAGGTTGCGCTCCGGTCAGCGCCCGAGGCGCCCCCGGACCATGCCGACCATGGCGGTCAGCTCCTCGACGCGCATGCGCTTGGCGGCGACGTAGAACACGCCGAGCAGCAGCACACCACCGCCGACCAGGGCGGCGAGCGAGCCGATCACGCCGCTGCCCAGGACCTGTCCGATGCCGTAGGCGGCCGCGCCGCCGATGAGCGTGGCGGGGATGCAGGCGCCGGCGAGGCGGGCGTACGTCCGGACCACGCGGGCGCCGTCCATGTCGCCCCCGAGGCGGGTGCGCAGCCGGCGCCAGGCGACGCCGACGCCGACGGCGTAGGCCAGGCCGTAGGAGGCCCCCATGCCCGCCACGACCCAGCGGGCCGGCAGGACGAAATAGCTCAGCGCCGAGCACGACGCGTTGACGGCGGCGACGATCACCGTGTTGTAGAAGGGCGTGCGGGTGTCCTCGTAGGCGTAGAACGCGCGCAGGACGACGTACTGCACGGAGAACGGGATCAGGCCGAGGCTGAAGGCCATGAGGACGTAGCCGAAGGAGCGGGCACCCGCACCGGACGAGCCGAAGAGGAGGGTGCACATCGGGATGCCCAGCGCCAGGAAGCTGAAGGCGACGGGCACGATGGCCACGGCCGAGGTGCGCAGGCCCTGGGAGATGTCGTCCCGGACCGCGCTGACGTCACCGTCGAGGGCCGAGCGGGAGAGCCGGGGAAGCATCGCGGCCATGATCGAGACCGTGAGGATGGCCTGCGGCATGTTCCAGATCAGCTGGGCGTTGATGTAGGCCGTGATGCCGGTGCCGGGGTGGCCCTGATCGGACGCCTCGTGTCCGGCGGCGGTGGCGAGCTGGGTGACCACGAGGTTGCCCGCCTGGTTGGCCAGCACGAACAGCATCGTCCACTTGGCCAGCTTGGCGGCCTTGCCCAGGCCGTGCCCACGCCAGTCGAAGCGGGGCCGGACCTTGAAACCGGTCGCCCGCAGATAGGGGAGCATCGCCAGGGCCTGGACCACTAGACCGAGCAGTGTGCCCACGCCGAGCAGGCGGATGCCCTCCGGCGGGATCGTCTGCTGGTCCAGGTGGGACGTGCCGGAGGTTCCGTAGACCCAGATGAACAAGCCGAAGGTGGTGATGACGACGATGTTGTTGAGGACTGGGGTCCACATCATCGCGCCGAAGCGGCCTCGGGCGTTGAGGATCTGACCCATCACCACATGGATGCCCATGAAGAAGATCGTGGGCATGCAGTAGCGGACGAAGGTCACGGTGACCGAGTTGGCGGCGGCGTCGTTGGCGAAGTCGTTCGACATCAGGGGGACGAGGTACTCCGCCCCCAGCACCGTCAGCAGGACCAGGCCGCCCAGGATCACGCTGACGAGCGTCAGCAGCCGGTTCGCGTAGGCCTGCCCACCGTCCGGGTCCTCCTTCATGGCGCGGACGAGCTGCGGGACGAAGACGGAGTTGAGACCACCGCCGATCGTCAGGAAGAACACCATCGCGGGCAGTTGGTTGGCCACGGTGTAGGTGTCGCTCAGCACCGAGGCGCCGAGCGCGGCGACGAGGAGGGCGTTCTTCACGAAGCCCGTGAGCCGGGAGACCATCGTGCCCGCCGCCATCAACGCGCTCGACTTCAGCAGCCCGGATGCCTTGCCGCCCTTGGCCGAGGGCGCGGCGGGGACGGGCTCCTGCTCGTCCAGGGGCTCGGCCGCGAGCGGCTCGGAGAGCGGCACGGCGGGCTGCGTCGTCTGCGGGGCGTACTGACCCGGCGCCGGGATCTGCTGACCCGCCGGGCGCGGCGGCTCGTACGGCTGCTGTTGGTCGCGGTAGAGATGCGCGAACGCGTCGCGCTGCGGCAGCTCCGCGGTCCGGTCGGAGAGGCCGTCCACGCCGATAACCTGCGTGGCGGCGTCGTCGAAGGAATACGAGGGGCCACCCGGCGCCGGCGCGGGAGGCCATGGCTGCTGCTGGGGCTGCTGCGGCTGGACAGGGCCGGGCGGGGGTACGAACGGGCCGCCGCCGTACGGAGCACCTTGCTCCGCCTCCTGGCCAGCCGGGTCGTGGCCGGGGTACGGCTCGGCGGCGTACGCGTCGTGCAGGTACGGGTCCTGGGCGTACGGGCCCGGACGCGGCGGCTCCTGGGCACCGGGCGGCACCGGCGGGTACTGGTCCCGCCGGTCTCCGCCCGCGCCCTGGCCGCGGTCACCGTCGTACGGCGCGTTCATCGCTAACCCACCTCATCCGTCCGCGGCCGACCGGCCCCACGACACGTCAACGTTCCACTTTCTCACCCGGGCCGGAGGGCCGACCGCTCCGCGTTCCGGCGTCCGTCGCCGGGTCGCCCGGCCGCTCGGGTTCGTCGCTGCCCGGTCCGCCGTCGCCGGAGGGGCCTTCACCACCGGTGTCGGGGCCGTCCCCGGAGGGCTCGCGGTTCCCCGATCGCCTGCGCTTGAGATAGATCCGGAGGCCCGCGAGGACCAGGAGGAACACCCCGCCGGCGATGACCAGCAGCACCATAAGGGTGACGGAGGTGACATGCACAGTGAACTCCACGCGCTCACCGACCGGCTGGTTGTCGGCAGTGTAGAGCTGGGCCCGCAGCTTGACCGGACCGTTGGCGTAGGCCCGGGTCTCGAACTTCACCGACTGGCTGTGTCCGCCCTCGATCTTGACCGGCTGCTCGCTCTCCACCTTCAGACGGTTGGGCTGCGTGGACTCCAGGCGCAGGTACAGCCCGGTGACCCCTTGGAGCAGCCCGTTCTTCACCGTCACGGGGATCGTCGCGCTGCGCCCGGAGAGCGTCGCGTCGGACTTGTCGACGAGCTTCACCTGCTGGGTGAGAGTGGTGAGGTTCGAGGTGACTTCCTCGCGGAAGTCGGCCGCGCCCGCCGGGTCGCCCCGCCACGAGGTGGACATCTCCCGCATGATCGCGCTCCCGAAGGGGACGACCACGCGTTCCGGGGAGGTCAGGATGACCTTGAAGTTGTTGAGGGCGTTCTGGGTCTCCTGGACGGCCGTGAACGCCTCGGTGGACAGCTCCTGGGACCGCAGCGAGTCCGGATAGGCGCCGGAGCCCGGCACGTGGCGGCTGGCGGACGGGTCGGGCTTGGCCTTGGCCGCGTCCCCGAGGTCGAGGGGCTGCGTCCAGCGGCTGTCGGACAGACCGCCGAGCGCCGCGGCCATCGCCTGGGCCTGGCTGGTGGTGGGCAGGCGCTGCGGGGCGACGACGATGCTCCGCTCGTTCTCCGGCGCCTGCTTGTTGATCATCAGGCTCTGGGCGAGGAACCGCTGCACCGCGAGCGAGGCGTCGCCCGCCCGCGTCAGGTCGCCCTCGAAGGCCGTGGAGAGGCGGGCGTCGGCGACGACGGCCGTGTTCCCACCGCCGATCTGCCGGGCCGCGGTGGGTGCGTACGGGGAGCCGTCGGGCTCCCGGAGGCTGTCGCTGCGGGCGATGATGTTGTGGGCGCCGGCCGAGGTGGCGACGTCGACGATGGAGGAGTCGATGGCCCCGTCCACCGGCCAGGCGAAGTCGGTGCGCGGCTTGACCTGGAGGATCGTGTCCACGGTGGTCGCGGCGAGCTCCGTGGCCGACTGGAGGTGGCCGAGTGTGCCGGGGACGTTCTTGCCGCGGTGGGCGAGCGAGGCCAGGTCGGGGTCGGCGAAGGGCAGTGCCACGACCTGGCGGTTTACGACGGCGCTCTGGAGCTGGCCGAGCCACTGCTTGGCGACCGCCTGGCCCTCGCCCGGGGTGTCCTCCCCGTCCGGTCCGGCGATCTGGTAGCGCTTGGTCATGGCCTCGACGGTGGCCAGCAGGTCGGGGTCGATCACCCAGGTCACCGGCAGGTCCTTGCCGAGGGCGACGAGCTGCTGGAGGCGCCCGCCCGGCGCCAGCTCCGCGGCGAGGTCGTCGTTGGGGAAGACCGGCGTCTGCTGCTGGTCCGACTCCGTGCGGCCGGTGAGGCGGGTGCTGGAGATCAGCGGCCACAGGAAGGTGAGCTTGGTCTTCTTGCCGTCGGTGCCGGAGGGCTGCCAGGGCAGCAGGGTCCGGCGGATGCCGAGCACCCGCTCGTAGGGCTGGTCGGCGGTCTGCCCGGACAGGGAGACGCCCAGCTGGTAGACGCCGTCGCGGTCGAGGTTCAGATCCTTCGTCGGCAGCGTCAGGCTGAACTCGCGGCTGACGCCCGGCTGCAGTTTGCCGATCTTCTGGGTGTGGCCGCTCAGCTCGGCGCCGTCCGTGCCGGGAGAGAAGGAGGTGCGGTCACCGATGTCGTCGATCTCGCTGCGCGTGGAGAGCAGCGGGCCCACCCGCAGCCCGACGTGACCGGCGGTGACCGTCGACCTGCTCTTGTTGGTGACGGTGCCCGAGACGGTGATCTTGTCGTTCTGGGTCGGGGCACCCGGGGTGAGGGCGTCGATGGAGACCCCGACCGTCCGTGAGCCCCCCACATCGGCCCGCGCCGCGGGGGCGGACGGCAGCTGGATCATCCCGAGGAACACGAGCAACCCGGTGAGCACCGTCGCGATGTGCCGGAACCGCCGGAGGGCAGGAGCGGGTGTCGTCCCCTGGAACTCTGCCGCTTCGGCCACGCGCTCGCCCGTCCCTCGTCGTCGTCAGTGGTCGTCGGATGTGCGTCCACGAATGGTAACGAGGCGCGCTGTGCCGAAGTGCTGCGGACCGCAGCACATGATCACCCGCGGTGGGCCCCTGCCAGGCCACGGGCGGTCTATGAAGCGCCTCACACACCTGTCCTGATCGAGGACGTCTATCGGCCCCCGGCCACGTACCCTCTTCTGTTGTGCCGAACGCCAACAACAGCCACCCCACGCCGACGAACGAACTCAGCCACGTGC
>NZ_JAEAMR010000007.1:253954-297782 GCF_015999245.1 Streptomyces sp. AV19
CCGACGCCTACGACGGCCTGGAGCAGCGCATCGCCGACCTCCAGGAGAAGGAGGAGCTGGACGCGATCCGCCCGGACCTCGACGGCAACGAGATCATGCGCATCCTGGACATCGGCCCCGGCCCCCAGGTCGGCCAGGCCTACCGGCACATGCTCGAACTCCGGCTGGAGAACGGCCCGATGGAGCAGGACGAGGCCGTCGCCGAGCTGAAGCGCTGGTGGGCGGCCCAGCAGGACTGAGTGTGGCCGAGCGGTGTTTCACGTGAAACGTGCGCCGTCGTCGGACGGCGACGTTTCGGACGGCGATGTTTCACGTGAAACTGGCCCCCCGGCCGCCAGCGCGGCCGCCGTCACCGCGTAGAGCACCGCGACGGTGACGATCAGGGTGACCGACCGACCGTCGTGCGGCAGCATCAGTGCGGCCACGCCTGCCGCGCCCACGAAGGCGGCGTTGAACAGGACGTCGTAGAGCGAGAACACCCGGCCGCGGAAGGCGTCGTCCACCGTCGCCTGCACCACCGTGTCCGTGGAGATCTTGGCGCCCTGGGTGATCAGCCCCAGCACGAAGGCGGCGACCAGCATCGGGGTGGGGGCGAAGGGCAGGCCCAGTGCGGGTTCGAGGACGGCCGCCGCGGCGGCGCAGACCACGATCCACCCCAGTCGCCCGAACCTGCCGACCGCCCATGGGGTGACCACCGCCGCCGCGAAGAACCCGGCCCCCGAGACGCCGACGGCGAGTCCGAGCAGGGCCAGCCCGGCCGAGTCGCTGTCGGTCCAGGCGTACCGGCAGAGCATCAGCAGAGTCACCGTCAGCGCGCCGTAGCAGAAGCGCATCAGCGTCATCGCCGCCAGCGCACGTACAGCGTCCCGCCGATGGGCCAGGTGCCGCAGGCCGGCCGTCAGTCCGCGTACCGTCACGGTCAGGGCCGTGCGCAGCGAGGCCCGGGTGGCCATGGCGCCGGGGCCCAGCAGCGTGACGAGGATGCGCAGTGCGGCAGCCCCGGCGCAGAGGTAGAGGGCGGCGCCGACGAGGACGACGAGGGTGTCGGAGACGGCCCCGGCCGGGGCGGCGAGGCGTACCGCGAAGGCCACGCCTCCGCCCGCGGTGGCGGCGAGCGTGCCGGCGGTCGGGGAGAGGGCGTTGGCCATCACCAGACGCTCCGGACTGTCCACGACGTGCGGCAGGGAGGCCGAGAGTCCGGCGAGGACGAAGCGGTTGACGGCGGTGACGGACAGTGCGGAAACGTAGAAGAGCCAGTCGGGCGCCGCGGCGAGGATGAGCAGGGCGGTGCCGACGGCCAGGACGGCGCGCAGCAGGTTGCCGTACAGCAGCACCTGGCGGCGGCGCCAGCGGTCCAGGAGCACTCCGGCGAAGGGGCCCAGCAGGGAGTACGGGAGCAGCAGGACGGCCATGGCCGAGGCGATGGCCGCGGCGGAGGTCTGCTTCTCGGGGGAGAAGATGACGTGGGCGGCGAGTGCGACCTGGTAGACCCCGTCGGCGCCCTGGGAGAGCAGGCGCACGGTCAGCAGGCGGCGGAAATCGCGCAGTTGGAGCAGGACGCGAAGATCACGCACGACGGGCATGCGGTCAGCTTCACACACGCGACAGGCCCCCGGGGGTCAAGAGCCTGACGACTCGGTCCCGGGGGCCTGCGATCGACGTGGTGAAGCGCTCAGCGCTCGACCTCGCCCTTGATGAACTTCTCGACGTTCTCGCGGGCCTGGTCGTCGAAGTACTGCACGGGCGGCGACTTCATGAAGTACGAGGAGGCGGAGAGGATCGGGCCACCGATGCCGCGGTCCTTGGCGATCTTCGCGGCGCGCAGGGCGTCGATGATGACACCGGCGGAGTTCGGGGAGTCCCAGACCTCGAGCTTGTACTCCAGGTTCAGCGGGACGTCGCCGAAGGCGCGGCCCTCGAGACGGACGTAGGCCCACTTGCGGTCGTCCAGCCAGGCCACGTAGTCCGAGGGACCGATGTGGACGTTCTTCTCGCCCAGGTCGCGGTCGGGGATCTGCGAGGTGACGGCCTGTGTCTTGGAGATCTTCTTGGACTCCAGGCGCTCGCGCTCGAGCATGTTCTTGAAGTCCATGTTGCCGCCGACGTTCAGCTGCATGGTGCGGTCCAGGACGACGCCCCGGTCCTCGAAGAGCTTGGCCATCACGCGGTGCGTGATGGTGGCGCCGACCTGCGACTTGATGTCGTCGCCGACGATCGGCACACCGGCCTCGGCGAACTTGTCGGCCCACTCCTTGGTGCCGGCGATGAAGACCGGGAGGGCGTTGACGAAGGCGACCTTGGCGTCGATGGCGCACTGCGCGTAGTACTTGGCGGCGTCCTCGGAGCCCACCGGCAGGTAGCAGACGAGCACGTCGACCTGACGGTCCTTGAGGATCTGGACGACGTCGACCGGGGCCTCGGCGGACTCCTCGATGGTCTGGCGGTAGTACATGCCGAGGCCGTCGAGGGTGTGGCCGCGCTGGACGGTGACGCCGGACGAGGGCACGTCGCAGATCTTGATCGTGTTGTTCTCGCTGGCGCCGATGGCGTCGGCGAGGTCGAGCCCGACCTTCTTGGCGTCCACGTCGAAAGCCGCCACGAAGTCGATGTCCCGCACGTGGTAGTCGCCGAACTGCACGTGCATCAGACCCGGCACGCGGCCGTTCGGGTCGGCGTCCTTGTAGTACTCGACGCCCTGCACCAGCGAGGCGGCGCAGTTGCCCACGCCGACGATGGCTACGCGAACCGAACCCATTCCGGTTGCTCCCTGTTCGTTCTCGACGAAGCCCTGCTGAGTGCAGGGCTCACTGGTCCGGACCGGCGCGTCTGTCACGCCCGGCCCGTTCGCTCTCGATCAGCTCGTTCAGCCAGCGGACCTCGCGCTCCACGGACTCCATGCCGTGCCGCTGAAGCTCGAGGGTGTAGTCGTCCAGCCGTTCCCGGGTACGGGCCAGGGAGGCGCGCATCTTCTCCAGACGCTCCTCCAGCCGGCTGCGGCGGCCTTCCAGCACGCGCATCCGTACGTCCCGCGAGGTCTGCCCGAAGAACGCGAAGCGGGCGGCGAAGTGCTCGTCCTCCCACGCGTCCGGGCCCGTGTGCGCGAGCAACTTCTCGAAGTGCTCTTTCCCCTCCGCCGTCAGGCGGTAGACGATCTTCGCGCGCCGCCCGGCCAGTGAGGCCGCCTTGGCGTCCTCGGGAGCGCTCCCGGGCTCCTCCACCAGCCAGCCGTTCGCCACGAGGGACTTCAGGCAGGGGTAGAGGGTGCCGTAGCTGAACGCCCTGAACACACCGAGTGAGGTGTTCAGTCGTTTCCGCAGCTCGTAGCCGTGCATCGGGGATTCGCGGAGCAGGCCGAGGACGGCGAACTCGAGGATGCCGGAGCGTCTGCTCATGTTTCGCCTCCTTGTCCCCCACAGCCTAGTCCTTTGCTCCCGCGTCTTTACTGGTCCCTTATTCCGAGCTGATGTACCGAGCTGATGTATCGACTCGATACATCCAGACGATAGGGCTCGGGTCCTGAGTCGACAAGAGGGGGAACGGTGAACGAGGTCACATCACCGGTTCGTGGGACACCGGCGGCCTGAATTGGAGTGAACATCCAGAGTAGTCGGGATTTGACCGTGCGTAGTCTGTGCGCCATGCAGACCACTGGGAACCGGGTGACGCCGGGGGGCGTCCTCGTCCCGGATGCAGTGCGCCCGGCCGTTCAGGGGACCGGTTCGCGCACCGGGGGGAACGCAAGCCACCTGCCGCTTCCAGGCGATAGCGCCTGCCCGAGGAAGTAGTCGTTCGATGAGCGAGCATCGTCGCAAGCCGCCGCGTTCGCAGGGCGGCGGACGAGCCGCGGCCCGGCGCGCGGCGCAGCAGCCGACGTCCGGCCGCCGTGCCGCACCACGCAGCAGTTCCTCCGTGCCCGGCCGCGGCCGGGGCGAGGAGCCTTCCCACGGCGGACGGGCCGCGGGACCCGCCGCGCCGGTCGGCGCGCCGGGCCGCGGCCTGGGGGGCGCCGGGGGACGGGCCGGGCGGGGGCGCGGGCGGGGGGGGGCGCGGGGGGGGCGGGGCGCGCCCCCGGGGCGGAGCCGCACGGCGAAAGGGGCCCGCGCCCCTCCGGGCGAAGTCCGCTGCCGAACCGCAGCGGACTTCGCCCGATCCGCTCGGCCCTCGAAGGCCCGGCGGGCCGGTCTCCGTTACCGTCGAATGATGGAACGCCGGTACGCGCGGTGGGCCGCCCCGGTCAGGTCCTGGGTCCGTTCGTCCCCCGGTACGCACATCTGGCTGCTCGTCATCGGCATCACCAGCCTGGTGATCGCCGCGGCCAGCGAGGGGCTGGAGACCTTCCTCCTCCACCGCACCAGCAGCAACATCCACGAGCTCACCAAGCACCCGTTCCAGTCGCTGCTCATCAGCGGCTTCTGGATCGAGAGCCCCGTCTCGTTCCTGCTCTACGCCGTGCTCTTCGAGCTCGTCCACGCCAATGTGGAGCGCTGGGCCGGCACCCTGCGCTGGCTGTTCACGGTCGGCGTGGCGCACGTCGCGGCGACACTGATCAGCCAGGAGCTGCTGCTGCTGGCCATCGAGCACCACAGGGCGCCGCAGGCCATGAAGCACGTGGTCGACATCGGCGTCTCGTACGGGCTGGCCGCGGCCGCCGGGCTGCTGAGCTACCGGATCCCGCGGCCCTGGCGCTGGCCCTGGCTGGCCGGGCTGGTCCTCTTCTTCACGATGCCGCTGCTGGCCGGGGTGCGGTTCACCGACGTCGGGCACGCCATCGCGGTGCTCGTCGGCCTGGGCTGCGGGCCGCTGGTGCGCGGCCTGCGGCCCTGGGACTTCGGCGCGCTCAGGCGAAGAGCCGCTCGATGACCATGGCGATGCCGTCCTCGTCGTTCGAGGCGGTGACCTCGTCGGCGACGGCCCTGAGCTCCTCGTGGGCGTTGGCCATGGCGACGCCGTGGCCCGCCCAGGCGAACATCGGGACGTCGTTGGGCATGTCGCCGAAGGCGATCGTGTCGGCGGCCTTCACCCCGAGCCGGCGCGCGGCCAGCGAGAGGCCGGTGGCCTTGCTCAGCCCGAGCGGAAGGAGCTCGACGATGCCGGCGCCCGCCATCGTCACGTCGACCAGGCCGCCGGCGGCCGCCCGCGCGGCCTGCGCGAGGGCGTCGTCGTCCAGCTCGGCGTGCTGGAGGTAGAGCTTGTTGAGCGGCTCCGCCCACAGCTCGGACCGGTCCGTGACCGGGACGGGCGGGCGCGGCCCCTCCTGGAACCGGTAGCCGGGGGTGACGAGCAGCTCGCCGTCCAGGCCGTCGCGGGAGGCGGCCAGGTGCAGCGGGCCGGTCTCCGCCTCGATCTTGGCGACGGCGAGCGCGGCCAGCTTCCGGTCGAGTGTCACCGACGTCAGCAGCCGGTGCTCGCCCGCGTGGTAGACCTGCGCGCCCTGCCCGCACACCGCGAGGCCCCGGTAGTCCAGCGCGTCGAGTATGTGCTTCGACCAGGCCACCGGGCGGCCGGTGACGACGATGTGCGCGGCGCCCGCCGCCCCGGCGAGGGCCAGGGCGGCGCGGGTGCGCTCGGAGACGGTCTCGTCGGAGCGCAGCAGCGTCCCGTCGAGGTCCGTCGCGACCAGGCGGTACGGCGGCGGGGTGGCGGTCACTTGGCGGCCGGCTCCAGGACCTCGCGGCCGCCCAGGTAGGGCCGGAGCACCTCGGGGACCCGGACCGAACCGTCGGCCTGCTGGTGGTTCTCCAGCAGCGCGACGATGGTGCGCGGCACCGCGCACAGCGTGCCGTTGAGCGTGGCCAGCGGGCGGACGTTCTTGCCGTCGCGCATCCGGACGGACAGGCGGCGGGCCTGGAACTCGTCGCAGTTGGAGGTCGAGGTCAGCTCGCGGTACTTGCCCTGGGTCGGGATCCACGCCTCGCAGTCGAACTTGCGGGAGGCGGAGGCGCCCAGGTCACCGGTGGCCGTGTCGATCACCTGGAAGGGCAGCTCCAGGCTGCTCAGCCACTGCTTCTCCCAGTCCAGGAGCCGCTTGTGCTCGGCCTCGGCGTCCTCCGGCGCGATGTACGAGAACATCTCGACCTTGTCGAACTGGTGGACGCGGAAGATGCCGCGGGTGTCCTTGCCGTAGGTGCCGGCCTCGCGGCGGAAGCACGGGGAGAAACCGGCGTACCGCAGCGGGAGCTGCGAGGCGTCGATGATCTCGTCCATGTGGTACGCCGCGAGGGGCACCTCGGACGTGCCGACCAGGTAGAAGTCGTCCTTCTCCAGGTGGTAGACGTCCTGCGCGGCCTGGCCGAGAAAGCCGGTGCCCTCCATGGCGCGCGGCTTGACCAGCGCGGGGGTGAGCATCGGGGTGAAGCCGGCTGCGGTGGCCTGGGCGATCGCCGCGTTGACGAGGGCGAGCTCCAGGAGCGCGCCGACGCCCGTCAGGTAGTAGAAGCGCGAGCCGGAGACCTTGGCGCCGCGCTCGACGTCGATGGCGCCGAGGAGCTGGCCGAGCTCCAGGTGGTCCTTGGGCGCGAAGCCCTCGGCGGCGAAGTCGCGGGGGGTGCCGACGGTCTCCAGGACGGCGAAGTCGTCCTCGCCGCCGCGCGGCACGTCGGGGTGGACGATGTTGCCGATGCTCAGCAGGAGGCGCTGGGCCTCCGCCGCGGCCTCGTCCTGCTCGGCGTCGGCGGCCTTGACGGCGGCGGACAGCTCGCCGGCCTTCTTCAGCAGCCCGGCCTTCTCGTCGCCGGTGGCCTTGGGGATGAGCTTGCCGAGCGCCTTCTGCTCGGCGCGGAGCTCGTCGAAGCGGACGCCGGACGACCTGCGCCGCTCGTCGGCGGAGAGCAGCGCGTCGACCAGGTCGACGTCCTCTCCACGGGCGCGCTGGGAGGCGCGCACACGGTCGGGGTCCTCACGAAGCAGGCGAAGGTCAATCACCCCACCAGGCTACCGTTGTGTGCTGCGATCACTCGACGCGATATTCCCCTTCGGTGGGGTTTGTCCCGTTCTGTAATGATCTTTTGGTGCACCGGGACATTCTCGGGATGCGCGGAAAAGGTCGTCTTCCGAAAGCGTTGCACGAAAGTGACGAATGCGGGCGAAGCGGCGTTATCGGCCGAGATGCGGCTTTCCGGGGCCTTCGAGTCGCCTTATGGAAGGCCGGAGTTGGCCCGGGCGGTTGTCCACAGGAAGCATCGCTTCCGCTTCTTTGTCCACAGGGTGTGTGGGAAATCTGTGGATGTCGGAACCAGATCTTCCACTTGTTTTCGTTATCGACCGTCCTTTGACGGCGCTCTAACGGATAAACCTCGCGTGGGCGCTCTTTCGGGTGGAGATCATCCTCACTAAAGGGTTGTTCGAGGCGTTTGGGGTGACGGTCGGGTCCTGGACGGCCGCCGCGGGCGGTGGGCGGGGCTGTGGATGACTCGGTGGATTGCTAGAGAGATTTGTCGACGTTGACCGTTTCGTAACCCATCCGGACGCCTCGTTCTATCGACTTATCCCCAGAATGGCCCAGGGCTGTGGATAACCCTGTGGAGAACCGGCCCGCGCCCCTCCGGCGTCAGGCCCGGCCGTCCTGGCAGCGCGCCAGCCACTCCGCCGCCGCCACGTAGTCGGCGTCCGCCGTCCCCGGCCGCACCGCCGTCTCCGGCACCACGTCCTGCCCGGCGGCCGCGCGCGGGTACGAGCCCAGGAACCGCACGTTCGGGCAGGTCCGCTTGAGTCCCATCAGGGTCTCGGCCACCCGGCGGTCGCCGATGTGCCCCTCGCAGTCGATCGAGAAGCAGTAGCGGCCCATGCCCTCGCCCGTGGGCCGCGACTCGATCCACGTCAGGTTGACCCCGCGCGCGGAGAACTCCTGGAGCAGCTCCATCAGCGCGCCCGGGTGGTCGTCGCGGAGCCAGACCACCAGGGACGTCCGGTCCGCGCCCGTCCGCGCCGCGGGCCGCGCGGGCCGTCCCGCCAGGACGAAGCGGGTCTCCGCGTTCCGCGCGTCGTGGATGTCCGTGACCAGCGGCTCCAGCCCGTACGTCGGTGCCGCGAACTCCCCGGCGAACGCGGCGTCGTAGCGGCCGTCGCGCACCAGCCGCGCGCCGTCCGCGTTGGACGCCGCCGACTCCCACTGCGCGTCCGGGAGATGGGCGGCCAGCCACTTGCGCACCTGGGGCTGCGCCACGGGGTGCCCGGTCACCGTCTTGATGCCGGACAGCCGCGTCCCCGGCCGGACGAGCAGCGCGAAGGCGATCCTCAGCAGCACCTCGCGGTAGATCATCAGCGGTGCGCCGGTGGCGAGTTCGTCGAGTGTCGCGGTGACGCCGCCCTCGACCGAGTTCTCGATCGGCACCAGCGCGGCCGCCGCCTCCCCGCCCCGCACGGCGTCGAGCGCCGCGGGGACGGAGACCATCGGGACGAGCTCGCGGGTGGCCGCCTCCGGGAGGGTGCGCAGGGCGGCCTCGGTGAAGGTCCCCTCGGGGCCGAGATAGGCGTAGCGGCTGGCCGACATCACGAGGATTCCTCCGGATCGATCACCTGGTGGCGCTGCCACGATACTTGGGGTCACTGACACAGGCTGCGGGGCCGGGGCGAACTCACCCCTCCAGCAACCGCTGTCCCACGTACTCCCCTTCCGCACATCCGCCCGGCACCGCGAACAGCCCGCTCGCCTCGTGCCGCAGGAAGCGCGAGAGCCCGTCCCCCCGGTCTAGCTTCCGCTGCACCGGCACGAAGCCCCGCATGGGGTCCGCCTGCCAGGCGATGAACAGCAGCCCCGCGTCCGGGGCGCCGTCGTCGCGGAAACCGTCGTGGTACGAGTAGGCGCGCCGCAGCATCGTCGCGCCCCGGTTGGACTCGGGCGCCGCGACGCGGATGTGGGCGTCGCCCGCGATGGCCAGCGTGCCGTCGGGGTTGACCTTGTCCAGGTCGACCGGTGTCGTCTCCGTACCGCCGGACAGGGGCGCGCCGTCCGACTTGCGGCGGCCTATCACCCTCTCCTGCCGCTCCGGCGACAGGTGGTCCCAGGTGTCGAGCAGCATCCGGATGCGGCGCACGACGGCGAAGGAGCCGCCCGCCATCCAGGCGTCCGCGCCCCCGTGGTCCCCGGGGACGAAGATCCGTTCGTCGAAGTCGGGGGCCGAGGGCTTGGGGTTGTTGGTGCCGTCGATCTGGCCCATCAGGTTGCGCCCGGTCATCGGCTGCTCGGTGGCCCCGGGCGCGCGGTTGAAGCCGTTCATCTGCCAGCGCAGCCGGGCCGAGTCGGCGGCCTGCCGCTGGATCAGGCGCAGCGCGTGGAAGGCGACGAACGCGTCGTCCGCGCCGATCTGCACCCACAGGTCGCCGTCGCTGTGCTTGGGGTCGAGCGCGTCCTGGGTGAAGGCGGGCAGCGGTTCGAGCCTGGCCGGGCGCTTGGCCGTCAGACCGGTCCGGTCGAAGAAGGTGCGGCCGAAGCCGAAGGTGACGGTCAGCGAGGACGGGCCGGCGTCCAGCGCGATCCCGGTGTCGTCGCCCTTGGGCGCCCGGCCCGCCGCCAGCTCGGCGGCCGTCGCCGACCAGCGGCGCAGCAGCGCGGCGGCGGCCTTGCGGTCGGCGCCCGGGGCGAGGTCGAAGGCCAGCAGGTGGCCGTGGGCCTGGGCGGGATCGGCGATGCCCGCCTGGTGCGTGCCGTGGAAGGGCAGTGACGCGGAGCCGACGCCGGACAGCGGCGCCTTGCCGTCGCGAGCCACCGTGGCGCCGGCCGCCCCGGCCACCCCGCCCGCGAGGAGGCCGCCCGCGCCCACGGCGCCGGCGGTACCGAGCAGCCGGCGTCTGGAGAGGGCGGAGTCGTGCGCGGTCTGCTTCGTCTTGTTCGCCTTGCCGGATGTCTCAGTCATGGATGTCTACGTTTTCGATCTCGGTGACCTGGTCGATCTCGGAGGTCCGTACGGTCAGGGTGAGCTGCCACCGCCCCGCCATGGGCAGCTGGAAGCCGGAGGCGCGCAGCCGCCCCGCGGACACGCGTTCCAGGGGGACGCGCAGCGGGCCGACGCTCTTCTCCTTCTCGGTGAACGACACCGCCGCTTCGGGGACGTCGACGGGCTTGCCGGCGGGGTCCGTGAGCGCGACGTCGACGGTGTTGGCGCCGGAGCGGCCGGGGCCGAGGGTGATCCGGGCGGTGCCGCGGCCGCCCGTTCCCCCGGTGTCGTAGGCGACGGTGACCACGGCCGGGCCCGTCCTCGCGGGTGCCGAGCTGCCGCCCGTCCGCCCGGCACGCTCCTGTCCGGCCTCGGCGCGGCCGGGCTGGGTGGTGGTGAGGACGGTGGTGACGGCGAGCAGGACGACGGCGACGGCGGCCTCGGTCAGGACCGAGCGGCGCAGTCCGGAGCGGCCGGGGTCCGCGTCCCGCCTCCGCTTGCCGGCCGCCTTGGCGACGGCGGCCCGCTGCCGGGCGAGCTGGGCGGCGCGCTCGGGGGAGTCGGCGGTCCTCGCGGCGGGCGTCCCGGTCCGGGGGCCGGACGGCCGGACGCCGTCGGCGAGCCGGGCCGTCCACCGCCGCGAGAACACGGCGGACGCGACCATCGCGGCCACCAGCGCGACCTTGACGAGCAGCCAGCGCCCGTAGTCCGTGCCGGTGAGCGCGGACCAGCTGCCGACCTGCCGCCAGGACTGGTAGAGCCCGGTGACCACCAGGACGCACACGGCCCCGAACGCCAGCCGGGAGAACCGCCGCACCGCCTCGCGCGGCAGGGCGTCGTCCGCCCGGAGCGCGGCGAGCAGGGCGGCGAGACCGCCCAGCCACACCCCGACGGCCAGCAGGTGCGCCACGTCGACGGGCATGGCGAGCCAGGGCTGGACGCCCTGGCTGGCGTGCTCGGCCGCCGCCCAGGTCGCCGCGAGTCCGGCGGCGACGACGGTGCCGCCGGCGGCCAGTCCGCAGGCGACGGAGGGGCGGTCGCGCAGCGGCGGGGCGCCCTCGCGGGTGTACGAGCCGAACAGCAGGGCCAGGAAGACCGCCGCCGCGCTCAGCAGGAGCAGCCGTGTCAGCATGGCCGCGCCCGGCTTGGTGGACAGTGCGTCACCGAGCAGCGCGAGGTCGAGGACGGAGCCCGGCCCCTTGCCGCCGGTGTAGGCGCCGCGCAGCAGCAACAGCACGGCGGTGGACACGAACAGTGTGATCCAGCCGCCGACCGCGAGTTTCTGCACGGGACGCGCCGCCCGGCACGCGCCGGCGAAGACACAGCCGCCGACGAGCAGGGCGAACCCGGCGTACGCCGCGTACCGGGCGATGTCGTAGAGCGTCCCGACCACCGGGTCCGTCCCGGCGACCGCCACTTCGGCCGTGGTCCTCGACGGGGCGCCGACGGAGAAGGTGAAGGCCCCGGCCACCGGGTGGCTGTCCGCCGAGACGGCCTGCCAGGCCACCGTGTACGTGCCGTCGGCGATCCCGGGGCGCAGCGCGACGGCGGCCGTCTCGGAGCGCCCGTCCGTGTGGACGGGCTTCCCGGCGTCGACGCGGGTGCCCTTCGGGTCGAGCACGCGGACCGAGTCGGCGCCGAGCAGCACCCCTTCGGAGAAGGTCAGCTCGATCCGGGCGGGCGCGGTGGGCACCACCGAACCCTGGCGGGGGTCGGTGGCGGTGAGCGCGGCGTGCGCCGACGCGGTGCCCGCGCCGGCCGTCAGCACGCACAGCAGCGCGGCGGCCAGCGTGCCCAGCAGGGCCGCGAGCCGCCCGGCGGTCGGGGTCCTCATGCGACGTCAGTCCTTGGGGCGGAAGGACGCGCTCTCCACCGGGACCTGGACCTTCACCGGCGCGGAGGTGGCGAAGTGCAGGGTGAACTCGACCTTCTCGCCCACCTTGGGCTTGTGGTCCAGCTTGCCGAGCATCAGGTGGTTGCCGCCCCGGGAGAGGGAGAGCGTGCCGTTGGCCGGGACGTCCAGCTTCGCGGCGTGCTTCATCTTCGAGCCCTCGGTGGTGTGGAGGGTGACGTCGCCGGAGAGCGGGGTGGTGACCTTGGTGAGCTGGTCGGCCTTGCCGCCGTCGTTCTTGACGGTGAAGTAGGCGGCGGCCATGTCCGCCATGGCGGGCTGCGGCAGGTAGGCGCCGCTGACCGACAGCTCGGGCTTGTCCTTGGAACCGGAGTCGCAGCCGGTCACGAGGACGAGGGTGCCGGCGAGCAGCAGCGGCAGGGCGGTGGCGGTGGCGGCGGTCGCGCGGTTCATCTTTACGGGGCGCATCACGGGTTCTCCCCCTTGACGATCTCCGGGAGACCCTTGGCGTACTGGTCGGCGGTGGTTTCGGCGGTGTAGAGCCAGTGGCCCTTGTCGTCCTTGGGCGAGAACCCGACGACCTGGGCGCCGTGGCTGACGGTGATGGAGCCGTCCTTCTCCTTCTTGGGCTTCTCCACCAGGATCCCGAGCGGCTTGGCCGCGGCCTGGACGGTGTCGAACGAGCCGGTCAGGCCGACGATGTCCTGCCCACCCTGGGCGTCGAGCCACTTGCGCATCCGCTCGGGAGTGTCCCGGTCGGGGTCCGTGGTGACGAAGACGATCTGCAGCTTCTCCTGCTCGGCCTTGGGCAGCTTCTTCTCGGCGGCGGCCATGTCGGCGACCACCGTGGAGCAGACGTCGGGGCAGTAGGTGTAGCCGAAGTAGAGCAGGACCGGACGGCCCTTGGTCTCCTTGACCAGCTCGTAGGTCTTGCCGCCGGTGTCCTTGAGGACCAGGTCGGGCTTGGCCTTGGGCGTGTCGAGGGTGATGGGGGTCTTCCTGGGCTCGGCGGAGACGTCGGCGGCCGGCTTGTCCTCCGCCTTGTCGCCGGATCCGCCGCAGGCCGTCAGGGTGAGCGCGGCGGCGAGGGCCAGCACCGCGCTCGCGGTCTTGGTGCGCATGGAGTGCTTCTCCAAAGGGATGGGTCGATGGTGCGGGACCGGCGGTCCGTCCTGGGACGGGCCCGCCGGCCCGGCCGGTCCGTGCGTCAGGCTGCGGTGCGACGGCGCCCGGCGAAGACGCCGAAGGCGATGCCCGCCGCGCCGACGACGATGCCCACGATGCCGAGGGTCCGCGCGGTGGTGTCGGAGCCGTCGGACGAGCCGCCGTCCCGGGCCTCGGAGGCGGCGGCCTGGGCCTTGGCCTCCTTGCCGTTCTTGGCGTCCGCCTTGTCGACGAGCTTCAGCACGGGGGCGGGGTGCTCGGGCTCCTCGCCGCCGGGCTTGGACGGGTCGATCCAGCGCACGACGTCGTCGTCGGAGTAGGTCTGGAGGGCCTTGAAGACCAGTTCGTCGGTGTCGGTGGGCAGTTGGCCCACCGACAGCGGGAACTGCTGGAACTGGCCCGGCTCGATCTTCCCGCCGGTCCAGGTCACCTTGCTGACGGCCTCGTCGATGGTCTTGCCGTGCATCTGGACGGGCTTGTCGAGCTTGGTCTTCTCGACCTTCACGTCCCAGCCCGGTACCGCCTGTGGCATCACGGAGACGAGTGGGTGCCTGGGGTCGAGGGAGAGCTCGAGCTTGACCGTCGAGGCGTTGTCCTTCTCGTTCGGCACCTTGATGGAGACGGTGCTGTAGCCGCCCTTCTCGGCGGTGCCCGGCTGCACGCTCACGTGCGCGAGGGCGGGGCCGGCCAGCAGCAGGACGCCGCTCGCGGCGGCGGTGCCGACGACGGCCAGACGGCGCGGAAGACGGGTGCGGGTGCGCGTGGTGGTGTCGATGTTCATGCGGAAACACTCCCTGGGCAGGAGGAGGCGGAAGAGGTGGCGCGCGTGCGGCCGTGCCACGATCGCCCTCCCGCCGTGGTGCCGGGGTGCGTCGTGTGCTCAGGCCGCGAGGGCGAAGCGCGGGGGACCCCGCCTGATCACGGAGTGCTGGAGCTCGGGCTCGCGTGCCGGGCGCTCGTCGTCCCGGTGCGTACGGCGCACGGGAGCGTCCGGCCCGTCGTCCGTCCCCGTGAGGAACGCGCGGACGAACGTCAGCGCGGCGCGCAGCGCCCGGACGAACGCCGCCTCGCCGACCGCGCGGGCCGACTGCGCCGACAGCAGCACCACCCGCCACAGCGCCGCCTCGCCGCGCCGCAGCAGCCAGCCCAGGACCAGGGCCGCGAGCAGGTGACCGAGCAGCATCGGCAACGAGGGGACGAGGGCGTGCGAAAAGCTCTCGACGGGTGCGGGCGCGGCCGCCGCCGGGTGCGTGGCGGACGGGTCGAGACCGGCGTCCAGGATGATCCGGCGCGCCTCGGCCGGGGAGGCCGGGGGCCGCTGGTTGCAGAGCAGCCGGCCCGCGAAGCTGACCAGTGGACCGTCATGCCCCGAGCGGGGGGCCGCCTCGGGCCCGCGCTGCCCCAGGGCGAACAGGGCGTGCAACGCCATCTGCCCCGCGGCCAGGCAGGCCGCTATCCCCGGCAGCGAGCGCTCCCGCCCGGCCAGCGGTGCCGTCAGGGCGAACACCGTCGCGAACCCCGCCGCCAGCGTCCACAGCGGCACCGGTGCGCAGGAGGCCAGCGCATGCCCGCCCGCGGACAGCAGAACGCAGACCGCGGTGAACACCGCGGCCCGGATCAGTCGCAGATCGGCGCCGGCGCGCGCGACGGGGTGAGGCATGGCTGCGTCATCATCCCACCGGACTTACCCCTTCCCTACGGCAGGGTGCTCCGCATACCCCAATGCGCCCTCCCGCCGCGTCCGCCGAATGAGCGGACTCACACGCCCGGCAGGCTTACCACCTGTCGCGCGTGGCTATAGGTATCGATATGTCGAGCCGCGGCCAGGAGGCTGAGCATGAGCATTTGGTGGTCACTCCACTTGCGGCGCGAGGCTGCGAGCGTTCCGCTCGCCCGGCGGCTGCTGGTCGGCGCGATGGAGACGGCCGGGGTCGACCCCGAGACGGCCTACGACCTGGCGGTCGCCCTCAGCGAGGCGTGTGCGAACGCCGTGGAGCACGGCGGTGACTCCTCCACCGGCTACCGGGTGACGGCCCGGATCGACGGCGACACCTGTCGCATCGAGGTCACCGATTCCGGCCCCGGCTTCACCGGCCCCGCGCCACTGCGCGAACGCCGCCGCACAGCCCGCCGCCTGGAGACGCGGCCCCCGGCCCCCGCCCATGACGAACACGGGCGGGGCCTCTTTCTGATCGAATCCCTGACGGACAACGTCCACGTCCGCAACCGCCCGGGCCGGCAGGGCGCCGTGGTCACCTTCGACAAGATCCTCAAGTGGCGCGAGGACGCGGCCCTCCTCAGGGCCTCGTGACGCAGGGCCTCGTGACTCAGGGCCTCATGACCGGAGCCCGGGCCGTCAGCCCCCGGTAACCGGCCGGGAGTCCGCCGCCCCGGCCACGATCTCGTCCAGCAGTGCGGCCAGATCCGACGGGCGGGAGAACATCGGCCAGTGCCCGGTGGGCAGGTGGTGCAGCTCCACACCGGCCATCGCGGAGAAGGCCGGGTTCCCGCCCTCGGCGAGCGCGTGCACCAGCTCCGGGGTGAAGGTGCAGGCGATCACCGAGCGGGGAAGGCCGGGAAGCGCCTCCGGGCGGTCGAGGGGCCGGGTGGCACAGCCGGCCGGCTGAGGGGTGCACCGCTCGCGCATCCGTATCAGTTGCTCCTCGCTCAGCCCGGCCAGGTTCTCCGGTTCGTCGGCCGGGTCGAACGGGGGCACCGGAACCTGCCACCCCGCACCCTCCCGGGCGATCCGCGCACGCTGCTCCTCCGCCGCCTCAGGACCCTGGAAGTCGATCAGCGCCATGCCGCCGGGCAGCGGGCCGCTGTCCACGTAGACGACGCGGGCGACGCGCTCCGGCACCCGGTCGGCGGCGCCGGTGACGGGCAGGTTCGCCCCGCTGTGCCCGACGAGCACCACCTCGCGCAGGTCCTTCTCCTCCAGGGTCCGCACGATGTCGGCGACGTGGGTCTCCACATCCACGCCGGGACCCGCTTCGCCGGCCCGCTCGGCGAGCCCGGTCAGTGTGAGCGGGTGGACGTCGTGCCCCGCCTCGCGCAGGGGCCGGGCGACCTCCTCCCACGCCCACGCGCCGAGCCAGAATCCGGGAACCAGAACGATCGTGGCCATGTCTCTCCGCACCTTTCCGCTGCCGCCGACGGGTCCGCCGCCGTCGCTTCGCCGACACTAGGTCCGATACCGGACAGAACCCGCCCGGATTGACCGTCGATTGATGAGGTGGCCTGTGTCACACCCCATGACCAGGGTGCTGGTCATGCTGGAGCTCCTGCAGTCCCACCATCGCCTGGGAGGGGCCGAACTCGCCCGGCGGCTCGGCGTGGACGAGCGCACCGTCCGCCGGTACGCGACCAGGCTGGCCGAGCTGGGCATCCCCGTCGAAGCGGAGCGCGGCCGCTACGGCGGGTACCGGCTGATGCCCGGTTACAAACTGCCTCCCCTGATGCTCACCGGCGACGAGGCCGTCGCGGTCGTGCTCGGACTGCTCGCCGGGCGCCGGCTGGGGCTGCCGGGCGAGGCCGCCGAGAGCGCCCTGGCCAAGGTCCAGCGCGTCCTGCCCGCCGGCCTGCGGGACCGGGTCCAGGCGCTGCGGGAGACCCTGGAATTCACCCTGGAGGCCCGTGAGGGCACCCGGCCGGCCGCCGACGCCGTGCTGACCCTGGCCGAGGCCACGAGGGAACGACGCCGTGTCCGCATGCGCTACCGATCCTGGCGAGGTGCTGACAGCGAACGGGAGTTGGATCCGTACGGGCTGGTCTTCCACTCGGGCCGCTGGTACGTCACCGGTCACGACCACCGCAGCGGCGAGACCCGCACCTTCCGGGTCGACCGGATGCTGTCCGTCGAGCCGGGCACCGCCTCCTTCGAGCCGCCCGCCGACGTCGATCCGGTGCGGCACGTCCTCGGCTCCCTGGCGTCGGTGCCGTACGCCCACGAGGTGGAGGTCGTCCTGGAGGCCACCCTCGAGGACGCCCGCGACCGCGTCCCGCCCTCGATCGCCACCCTCACCGCGACGGCCGGCGGCGTCCTGCTGCGCACCCGGGCCGAGAGCCTGGACGGCATGGCCAGGTTCCTCGCCGGTCTCGACCTCCCGTTCACCATCCGCACCCCGGACGAACTGCGCGGTGCGGTCCGCGACTTGGCGGCGCGGCTGGTCGCCCGGGCGGGCAGGTGAGGGGAGCGGCCGTGCGCGTCCTTCACGCCGCCTTCCGCTCCGCGAACTCCTCGGCGATCCGCTCGATCTCCGCCGGGCGCCCGGCCATGATCGTGCGCACGTGCTCGGTGACCAGCTCCACGGGCCAGTCCCACCAGGCCGCGCGGAGGAGCCTTTCGACGTCGGCGTCGTCGAAGCGCCGGCGTATCGGCCGGGCCGGGTTGCCGCCGACGATCGTGCAGGGCTCGACGTCACCGGTCACCACCGAGCCCGCCGCGATCACGGCCCCGTCGCCGATCCGGACCCCGGGCATGATCAGCGACTGGTAGCCGATCCAGACGTCGTTGCCGATCACGGTGTCACCGCGACTGGGCAGGTCCGTGACGAGGTCGAGGGTCCGCTCGGCCCAGGAGCCGCCGAACATGGTGAACGGGAAGGTGGAAACGCCCATCGTGGGGTGCGCGGCGCCCGGCATCATGAAGCGTGTACCGGCGGCGATGGCGCAGTACTTGCCGATCACCAGCCGCTCCGGGCCGTAGGCGTAGAGCACGTTGCGGCGCTCGAACTCCTCTGCCCCGTCCGGGTCGTCGTAGTACGTGTACTCGCCCACCTCGATGCGGGGGTCCGAGACCAGCGACCGCAGCAGCACGACCCGGTCGTGGCCGGTGAGCGGGTGCAGAACAGTGGGGTCGGGGATCGTGGTGGCGGCCATGGGGGGCTCCTTCCAGGGCAGGTGAACAGGAAGTAATGCAACCTCTGTCGCGTTAGAGGAAAGCATGGCATGCGACGCCCTCCCCTCGCAAGGGTTAATGCGACCTGCGTTGCTTTTACTTCTGCCGGGCCCGGGAAATCGATGGCAGCCGGGTCCGGGCCGCTGCTACGTTGGCGATGCTCCAGGCCCTGCAGGACTCCGGACCTCTGGGCTTTTCCTCGCGGGCCCGCCGGCCCGCCCGACCCGGGACAGGTGTTCATGTCGACGACCCGGCCGGCGCCGAGCGCGCCCGCCCGCACCGCGTAACAGCCGCTCCCCCCGCCGCCCCGTTGCGGCGAGCGGAGGACCGGAACGCGAAGCCCGGTGCCCCGAGGCCGCTCGGCCGACTCCCGCTGCCATCGAGAACCTTCCGGCAAGGAGCCCCTGGGTGTCCCACTCCCACAACATCCTGAAGACCAGCACGTTCACCTGCGTGCGCTGTGGTCTGACCGTCTCCGCGCACGCGGCCGACGGAAGCCGCCGCAACCACTGCCCGTCGTGTCTGCACTCGTGCCACGTCGTCGACCACGTCGAAGGCGGTCCGTCCGACTGTCACGCGCGGATGGCCCCGATCTCCATCGCGGTTCTGCGCGACGGCAGTTGGATGGTCATCCACCGCTGCGTGCGCTGTGACGAGCTGACGTCCAACCCCGTCTGCGCGGACGACAACCAGCTCATCCTGATGCGCATGGCGGTGCGCCCGCTGGCCCAACCCCCCTTCCCCCTCGAAGTGTTCGGGGACCTGTGAGGGGCCGGGCCATGGCACGACGCAAAAACACTCCGCACCGGCCCCGGCGGCCGCAGCGCCGCAAGGACGTCCTCCACGGCCGCGGCGGCCACCGGACGAACGCCTTCCGGTGCGTCGGCTGCGGTCTGGACGTCTCCCCCGACGCGCCGGGCACCGCTCATCGCAACCACTGCCCCAACTGCCTGGCCAGCCGCCACGTCGACCGTCGGGTCCCCGGCGACCGCGCCGCGTCCTGCCGGGGCCGCATGGAGGCGCTGAGCATGTCCGTACGCCCGGACGGCGAATGGCTGATCGTCCACCAGTGCCTGACCTGCGGTGAACTCAGCGCCAACCGCATCGCCGGGGACGACAACGCCCTCGTCCTGATGCGGCTCGCCCTGCGGCCGCTGCGGGACACCAGGGTCGCGAGCGGCGCGCTGTTCGCCCTGTGAACAGGCCGCTCTCCAGGCGGGATTGAAAGGGAAGACTGAAAAGGAAGGGGCCGCAGGGACCGCACCGGTCCCTGCGGCCCCTTCCGCAAGCCGAATTCCCGAAGCCGAATCCTGGAGGAAAAGCCCGAGGTCAGCCCTTGAGGCCGGCCATCCACGCCTCGACGTCCGCGGACGTCCGCGGCAGGCCCGCGGAGAGGTTGCGGTTGCCGTCCTCGGTGACCAGGATGTCGTCCTCGATGCGGACGCCGATGCCGCGGTACTCCTCGGGCACGGTCAGGTCGTCGGCCTGGAAGTAGAGGCCGGGCTCGACGGTCAGCACCATGCCGGGCTCCAGAACGCCGTCCACGTACGCCTCCGTGCGGGCGACGGCGCAGTCGTGGACGTCCATGCCGAGCATGTGGCCCGTGCCGTGCAGGGTCCAGCGGCGCTGGAGGCCGAGCTCGATCACGCGCTCGACCGGGCCCTCCACCAGACCCCACTCGACCAGCTTCTCCGCCAGGACGCGCTGCGAGGCGTCGTGGAAGTCGCGGAACTTCGCACCCGGCTTGACCGCGGCGAT
Source organism: Streptomyces sp. AV19 (assembly GCF_015999245.1). Lineage (GTDB taxonomy): Bacteria > Actinomycetota > Actinomycetes > Streptomycetales > Streptomycetaceae > Streptomyces. The sequence continues at coordinate 273,501 of NZ_JAEAMR010000007.1, forward strand.
GCCCGCCTCCTGGGCCTCGTACACCGCGTCGTAGATCTTGCGCTGGAGCTCGTCGTACCGGCCGTTGACGGGCAGCGTGCGCGTGACGTCGGCGGTGTAGAGGGTGTGGGTCTCCACGCCCGCGTCGAGCAGCAGCAGTTCGCCGGAGCGGACCGGGCCGTCGTTGCGGACCCAGTGCAGGGTGGTGGCGTGCGGGCCGGCGGCGCAGATCGAGCCGTAGCCGATGTCGTTGCCCTCGACCCGGGCGCGGAGGAAGAAGGTGCCCTCGATGTAGCGCTCGGAGGTGGCCTCGGCCTTGTCGAGCACCTTCACGACGTCCTCGAAGCCGCGGACGGTGGAGTCCACGGCCTTCTGCAGCTCGCCGATCTCGAACGCGTCCTTCACGAGGCGCTGTTCGCTGACGAAGATCCGCAGTTCCTCGTCGCGCTCGGCGGTGACCTTGTCGGTCAGGGCCGCCTCGACGCCCGCGTCGTGCCCGCGGACGACGCGGACCGGACCGGTGGCCTGCGCCAGGGCGGCGGCCAGCTCGCGGACGTCCGCGCAGGGCATCCCGTAGAGCCGCTCGGCCTCGGTGAGGCTGTTGCGGCGGCCCACCCAGAGCTCGCCCATGCCGTCGAGCCAGAACTCGCCGTTCTCCCGGTCGGACCGGGGCAGCAGGTGGAGCGTGGCCTCGTGGCCGTCACCGGCGGGCTCCAGGACCAGGACGCCGTCCTGCGTCTGGTCGCCGGTCAGGTACGCGTACTCGGTCGAGGCGCGGAAGGCGTACTCGGTGTCGTTCGAGCGGGTCTTGAGGTTGCCCGCAGGGATCACCAGCCGCTCGCCGGGGAAACGCGCCGAGAGTTCGGCGCGGCGCCGCGCGGTCTCCTGGGCCTGGGGTATGGGCCGCAGGTCGCGCAGCTCGGTGTCCGCCCAGCCGCTCTTCATGTTCTCGGCAAGCTCGTCGGAGACGGCGGGGTAGAGGCCGTTCTTCCGCTGCTTGATCGGCTCGTCACCTTCGGGGTTCTCGGGCGCGGGCTGGTCGGTCATGCTTTCCTCCTCGGACGGGGCCGCATTCCATCGTAGGTGCGGCCGTACGCGGCCGAGAAGGGCCGTAGGTCCGGGGCCGGGGCCCGTCACTCGAAGTGTGCGACCAGCAGGACGACGTCCTCGCCGGTCCCGTCCGGGCCCTCCGCCCCGTCCTCGTCGTCCGGCAGCACGGCGCGCAGGACGTGGTCGGCCACGGCCTCCGGGTCGCGGCGGGCCTCCCGGGGCACGCCGGCCGCCGCGGCGTGCAGCCGGGCGAAGGCGCGGTCCATCGCGTCACCGGTGCGGTGCAGCAGGCCGTCGCTGTAGAGGAGGAGCGTTTCGCCCGGAGCCGGCTCGATCTCCACGCTGGGCGCTTCCCAGCAGGTGAGCATGTTGAGCGGGGCCGAGAGCGAGGTGTCCACGTACTCGGTGCGGTGGTCGCCGATGATCAGCGGCGAGCAGTGCCCGGCCGCCGCGAGGACGACCTTCCGGGCTGCCGGTTCGCAGTAGGCGAAGAGGGCGGTGGCGGAACGGGTGGGCTCGGTGAGCCGCAGGAGCAGTTCGAGGTCGGACAGGACGGCGACCGGATCCTCGCCCTCCATCACCGCGTAGGCCCGCAGGGAGGCCCGCAGCCGGCCCGTCGCGGCGACGGCACCCGGACCGGAGCCGGTGATTCCGCCGACGGCCAGGCCCAGCGCGCCCTCGGGCAGCGGCAGCGCGTCGTACCAGTCCCCGCCGCCGTGCGGCCCGGTGCGGTGGCGGACCGCGAGCCGTACGCCCGGGACGTGGGGCAGCCGGGTGGGCAGCAGCTCCTCGCGGAGGGTGGCGAGGGCCTCGCGGGCACGGTCCAGCTCCAGCAGCCGGGCCAGGTGCTCGGCGGCGTGGGCGGCGTAGAGGCAGGCCAGGTGGCGACGCCGTTCGTCGGGCTCGGCCGGTTCGTCGTAGAGCCAGACGGCCGCGCCGATCCGGCGGGCCGCCGCGCCGGCGGAGGCCGCCGCGTCCAGCGGTACGGCGTAGCTGGCGGCGTAGCCGAGCCGGGAGGCGACCTCGCGGTGGCGGGGGCCGAGGTCCTCCTCGGCGGGGATGTCGGGGCGGGCCGTTCCGGAACGGGCGCCGACGGGGGGCAGGTCCTCCAGGAGTCCCACGTACGGGCGGGACGGGGCGGAGGGCGCCGTTCCGTGCGGGATGGTCTCGAGGTGGCCGAGGTCGGCGGGGCCGAGCCCGAGGGCGACGGTCAGCGCCCGGCCGGAGTCGTCGACGGGATGCAGGGTGACGAGGCCCCGGCCGGCGCCGACGAGAGTGGCGCCCGCACGCAGGAGTTCGTGGAGGGAATCTTCGAGGGTCGTGGTGCGGGAGAGTCGCTCGGTGAGTTCCTGGAGCGACGTGAGGTCGGAGACCCAACGGGCGAGGCGGTCCTGGACGAGGAGGTGGGGAGCCTGGAGGCCGGAGTGGGTCGTGGGGGTGGAGGGGGAGTCCGCATCGGAGGGGTCCGTGGGGCCGGAAGTGCCCGTGGGAGCAGGGGAATCGGAGGTTCCGGAGGCCGCGGCAGAAGCAGAAGACAGGGTCGGGGCAGGAACAGGAGGATCGATTCCGGCCACTTTCGGGAGATGGGGGGCGTTCATGGACGTCCGCTCCGGGGAGGCGGGACGGGGACGCTCCGGCGGCCCGTGCGCCGGGGGCCGGGGGAGACTTCGGCGAGTCCGTCCGACCAGCCCATCGGCCTGTGCGTGGCAGGAAATAGCACGGCGAACCCCCTGTCGTGGTGCGTGCTATGGGGGCCTCCACATGTACACGCCCCAGTGAGGCAATGTCCAGCATTGGACCAATGGGAATGATGGTGTCTGAGGGGTTTTGAAGTTGGCCGGAAAATAGTGCCGTGCCCACCCTCTTGCGGTCGACTGGCGTAGCTCGACAGCGCGTCACCGCCACCGCGGTGGGTACGTACTCGAGGAAGGACAGGGGCAGTTGGGGGCGCCCCGGAACCCGGCAGCGGGGCCGGGCGTCTTACCCGGCAACGGCCGTGTCCGTCCCCGAACGGTGTGGGGGAACCCATGCCGTGGGCGAGGGGCATACCGGCCCCAGCACCAAGCGCCATGCGTGCGCCACCCTCCGCCATGTTTCACGCTCGGCCCCAGGCGTGATGCGCTGCGTTGTACGCGCAGTGACCTGTGATCCATGTGGTGCGTCGACCATGAAGGGCGGCGGCGCGTTGAGTGCCGCGCCACGCGGTGCCCGTAGTGCCATGTAGTGCGACATCGCGGTGCTGTCACCCACAGCGCCGCGACCTGCAACGAAGTGACCTGCAAAGAAGTGCAGTGCCATCACGGCCCCCGGCTCCGGCCGGGGCCACCCTCGGCGTTCACGGAAAGGAACGAGCGCTCATGCGCGAGATCCTCGGAAGGCGACGCAAGCTCTCGCTCCGGCGGTCCGGCCGGTCCGCGGTGGTCACCGCGGCCCTCACCTACGCGACGGAGTGGAAGTGGCCCGTGCTCCCCGGTGTGGGCCTGCGGCCCGGCATCGGCCGCGTGCGCGAGTGCGGCTGCGCCCACCCCGACTGCGCGGCCCCCGGTGCCCACCCCTTCGACCCGGGGCTGCTGGCGGCCACCACGGACGCCCGGATGGTCCGCTGGTGGTGGACCAACCGGCCCGAGGCGCCCGTCGTCCTGGCCACCGGCGGGCGCGCGGCCTGTGCCGTGAGCCTGCCCGCCGTCGCCGGGGCACGCGCCCTGGCGGCCCTCGACCTGTCGGGCGTGCGCCTCGGCCCCGTGGTCGCCACCCCGGCCCGCTGGACGCTCCTGGTCGCGCCGTACTCGCTGGAGGTCCTCGGCGAACTGCTGCACCGCCAGGAGTGGGTGCCGGGCTCGCTGCGCTTCCACGGCGACGGCGGGTACGTCGTCCTGCCGCCGTCGGCCACGGGCCCCGGCCGGGCCCGCTGGGAGCGGGCGCCGCAGCCCGCCGTGCCGGCGTCCGGGCGGTCGCGCGCGCCGCGTCCGTCCGCCGGTTCGCCGGACGCCCGGCCCTGGCTCCCGGACGTGGCGTCGCTCGTCGACGTCCTGGTCGAGCAGAGCGCGGCCACCGGCACGCAGGGCGGCGGGAGCAGGCTGGCGCACTGACGCCCCGCGGCCCGCACGGATCGCCGGGCGCGGCCGCCCGTGGGAGCGCGTACGGACGGGAGACGCACGCGCTCTCACTCTTACGGGTGTAAGCCGCGCCGAGAACTGCGGGAATCGGGTGTGGAAGGGCCGGGAGGACGGGGTGCCGGCCGCTATGTTCGGGTGCGGGCCTGCGTCGGATGCCGTGCTGGTCGAACGCCGGGCTCTCCGGCGGGTTTCGACCGGGCGCCTGTGGACGCCGTCGGTCCGGGCGGGGTGGGCCCTTATGCCGTCCCGTGAAATGCCAGTGTCCGCGGCGAGTCGCAGGTGGTCCCATGGAGCGTGCGTCCGGTGTGCCCGGCGTGTCCCAGCAACGTGCAGCCAGTCTCCGGATGGTGGTGCTCGCCGGTGTGGTGGCGCTCGCCGTCGTGCTGCCCCTGGCGGCCGCGACGGCCGGTCCGGCGGCGGTGGCCGGCCGTGCCAAGGCCTGGCCGGACGGCAAGGAACGGAGGCCCGGCGGGGGCGGTGCCGTGCCCGCCGCGGTGCCCTCCCTCGCCTCCTCGCCCTCGACGGACGAGCCGGCCGGCCTCCTCGGCGTGGGCGCCCCGTCCGCGCCCTCCGTGTCCGGTGCGCCGGAGGAGCCCCGCGATGCCGCCCAGTGCGGCCCCGAACTCGACTCCCCCGAGGGCCTGGAGGCCCAGACCTGCGTCCTGACGGAGGGCGAGGAGACCTGGGCCCGGACGTACTACCGCAACGGCACGGACGGCCCGTTGGCGGGCGTGCTGACGCTGATGTCCCCGGACGGCAGGTCGCTCCAGGTGCAGTGTCCGATGGAGGCCACCGACGCCCCCGACGCCTGTGAGACGCCCCGGCGGCGGACGCTGCGCGGACATGGCGCGTATACGGCGGTCGCGGAGATCGCCTCGGCCGAGGGGAATCTGCTCCTCCGCTCCGGCAGCAACTCGCCGGACCTCACCGAGGATTAGCGCCGGACACCCGGAACGGCTCCGTCCGCGCGGTCCGGCCGTGGCCCGTGGGCGGGCCCGGGCGCGGGGCCGGAGAAACGTCGTGGCCTCGGCCTGCGCAGGACGGGGAGGCGGCGGCAGGGGGTCCCCGGGGCGCCGTACGCGGCGGGCCGGGAGGAATCCGCGGAAGCCTTCCGGCGTCCGGGCATGGAAACGCCCGATCGCTGGCGACGGGGGATGCACCAGCGACCGGGCTCCTAGAACGGTAACAAGAGATCGGCGGTTCGCAAATTCGATCGTGGATTTCCGGACGCCGATTTCCGGGCCGACAGCGGGAGTTGTGACAGGAGTCACGCGAGGGGGTCGTTCCGGATCACCGGAACGAGAGCCTCCGCCGCCGCCCGGAGGGGTGCGGCACCGGTCAGTTCAGCGTCACCTGACGGCTGGTGAGACCGTTGCGCGCCCGCCGCTCGTCGGCCGTCAGGGGCGTCTGCGAGGCGAGCGCCCCGGCCAGTCGCTCCGCGAAGGTCGCGGCCGGCTTCTCGACGTCCGCGGCGCGCACGGTGCCGGGCAGGTCCCACACCGGGACGGTGAGCCCGTGCGCCCGGAACGACCCGACGAGGCGGGTGCCCTCGCCGAGCGAGGACTCGCCGGCCGCGTGCAGCCGGGCGAGCGCGTCGAGCAACTGCTCCTCGGGGTGGGTCATCACCCAGCGCAGGTGGTTCTTCTCGGGCACCTCGCACCAGTACGCGCCCTCGACGGAGGCCAGGCGGACGGTCGGGATCGCGGCGGCGTTGGCGCGCTCCAGGGAGGCGGCGACCTCGCCGGTGGCGTTCTCGGCGTTCTCGACCCAGAACTCGAAGCCCGTGTGGACGGCGGGCTCGAACGGAGCGGCCGGGTCCAGCAGGTCCTGGAGCCGGGGGCCGTCCGCGGCGGTGCGCTCGGCGGCGACCGGGGTGCCGGGCTCGGCGGCCAGGGCCCGCCGGAGGGTGTCGGCCAGATCGCGGCTGATGTCGCCGGTCGCGGTGTCGTTCTGCAGGCCCAGCAGGACCGCGCCGTTGTCGCGGCGCAGCGCGGGCCAGGCCATGGGCAGCACGGTGGCCAGTGTCACCGAGGGCACGCCCTCGGGGAGGCCGCCCTTGAGGTGGAGCTCCACGGTCGCGGCGGGGACCAGCTCGCGCAGCGCGACCCAGTCGGCCTCGCCCGACAGCCCCTCGAACGGCCGCTGCACCAGCTCGGTCGCGGCGTTCGCCGCCGCGTGGCCGTGGCACGCCTTGTAGCGCCGGCCGGAGCCGCACGGGCAGGGCTCGCGGGCGCCGACGACGGGGATCGGGCCGTCGCCGGGCCGCGGTGCGGCGGCCTTGGTCTGGGGGCGGCGCTTCTTGGCCATGGCGTGAATGTCTCCCGTGTCGGTGCGTCCGGCTTGGTACGGGCGCGAGCCTAGCGCCCGGCTGGGCGCCGTCCGCGGCAGCACGGGCGGGTCGGTCCGAGGGCCGCGTCCGGTGCGTCCGCGCGTGGGGTGCGGACGGCCGGGGCGGGGTCGGCGGGGTGTCGGCGGACGGCTCGGCGGGGGCCGGGAAGCGCCCGTCCTACGGGCTCGGGCGGACGTCCTGCGGGGGTCTGCCCGGCGGTGTCACACCAGCCCGTCCAGGTCGGAGAAGTCGAGCTCGGGGGCGAGGTCAACGCGCGTAGCGAAACCGGCGCGTGCGGAGAGCGCGGCCCATACGGTCACCTCTCCCGAGGCGTCCCGTACGCCCCATTCCTGGGACAGCGCGCTGATGATGTTGAGGCCGCGGCCGCCGCGTGCCGTGACCGACGGAGTGGCCGGAAACGGTCGGGTGGGTCCGCCGCCGTCGGTGACCTCCACGGTGAGCCGGCCGCGCTCGTCGACGCGCCAGGCGGCCCGGATCCCGCCGTCGCCCTCGCCCTCGCCCGCACCGCCGTCCCGGCCCAGCGGGCGCCCGTGCCGGTACGCGTTGCTGAGCAGTTCGGAGAGGATGAGTACGGCGTCGTCGATGACCGGATCCGGTACCCCGCCGGCGCGCAGATCCTTGCGCATCCGGTGTCTCGCTTCGCCCACACCGGCAGGACCGTGGGGTACGGCCATGACCGACGATGTGGGCACCTCCTGCGCCACCACCAACGCCACCCCCGAGACCTCCTTTGCCCCACGTCAGGGGATGAATGCCCCAATGGACTGGACCGGAAACCGGCCACTCGGTGCCCGGTGGAGGCACTCGGCCCCGGCCGAACACGTACCGAACGCGCCGGTGCACTCCTGGTAACGGGCGCGGGAGCGTACGGGCGCATCCGACGGCGCACAGGCGCACCGGTGGGCGCGGACGGTCCGGGGCGGGGGCCGTGGGCGACGCCCCTAGCGCCGTCCGAGCTGAGTGAGCACCGCCTTGGGGCGGTTGGTGATGACCGCGTCCACGCCGAGGCGCAGACACAGCTCCACGTCCTCCGGCTCGTTGACGGTCCACACGTGCACCCGGTGTCCCGCGCGGTGCAGCCTGGCCACGTAGCCGGGGTGGCTCCTGACGATCCGGATGCTGGGGCCGGCGATGCCCACCCCCGGCGGCAGCCGTCCGTCGCGCAGCCGCGGGGAGACGAACTGCATCAGGTAGACCACCGGGATCTCCGGTGCCGCGGTCCGGATCCGGTGCAGGGAGCGGGCGGAGAAGCTCATCACGCGGACGGGCGAGGGCTCGCCGGGCGGCGGCTCGGCCAGGCCGAAGCGGCCGAGGAGTTCGAGCAGCCGCGCCTCGACCTGGCCGGCCCAGCGGGTGGGGTGCTTGGTCTCGATGGCCAGCTCGACGCGGCGGCCCGCGTCGGCGACCAGTTCGAGCAGCCGCTCCAGGGTGAGGACGGCGGTGCGGTCGGGGCCGGACGTCTCGGTGTCGGGCTCCTCGGCGTCGGCCGCCCGGCCCTTCCACGAGCCGAAGTCGAGCGCCGCGAGGTCGGCCAGCTCCAGTGTGGAGACCGCGCCGCGGCCGTTGGACGTGCGGTTGACCCGGCGGTCGTGGACGCAGACCAGGTGTCCGTCGGCCGTCAGCCGGACGTCGCACTCCAGCGCGTCCGCGCCGTCATCGATCGCCTTGCGATAGGCGGCGAGGGTGTGTTCCGGCGCGTCCTCGGAGGCTCCGCGGTGGGCGACGACGGCCGGGGCGGGGCGTCCCGGGCGGGGTTCCGGGGCCGGGTGGGCGAAGGTCACCGCGTTATCGTGCCACCGCCTGGCACAATCGCGCATGGGGCGTTTGTCCGGTTGTTCGCTCGGCGCCCCGCCGGCCCCTTCGGGCACCACCGCGCACAGCCTCCGTTTACGGCGCCCTGACGGGCGATGGTGAAGGCTGGTCAGGGTAGGTGTTCCGGTGTGGCCCCGGCCCGCCCGCGCGGCCACGGCCGCGTACGACCCGATGTGCACCTGAATGAGGAGACCACCGTGAGCACCGAGAACGAGGACGCCGCCGTTCCGTCCGCGGCCGGGCCGCAGGGGTCTCCGGCGCCGCAGGGCGCGGAGCGTCCCGCTCCGGAAGCTCCTGCCGCGGCGCCCGCGGAGGCTCCCGCTGCTCCGGCGCGTCCGGCCGCCGCACCTGCCGCGGCTCCGGAGCCGCAGACCGCGCAGATGCCCGCCGTCCCGCCGGCGCCGCCCGCCGGGGCCGGCGCGCCCCCCGCCCCGACCGCGGCTCCGGAGCCGCGGCAGGTGCCGCGGCTCCGGAGCCGCAGACCGCGCAGATGCCCGCCGTCCCGCCGGCGCCGCCCGCCGGGGCCGGCGCGCCCCAGGCCCCTACCTGGTACAACGCCGCCGGTGCTCCGCAACAGCCTTACGGTGCCCCCGCCTACGGGGATCCCGCCGGCGGTGGGCCCCTCGTCCCGCTGACCCCCTGGGGCGCTCCCGAGCCGCCGCGGCGCAAGCGTGGTGGGCTCGTGGCCGCGGTGCTGGCGGCCGCCCTGGTCGCGGGAGGCGTCGGCGGCGGCATCGGCTACTGGGCGGCGGACCGGAGCGACACCGGCTCCACCACCGTCTCCTCCGCCGGTGACCCGAAGATCGCCAGCAGGACCCCGGGGTCCGTCGCGGACATCGCGGGCAAGGCCCTGCCCAGCGTCGTCACCATCGAGGCGCAGAGCAGCGGCGGCGAGGGCGGCACGGGCACCGGCTTCGTCTACGACACCCAGGGCCACATCCTCACCAACAACCACGTCGTGGCCTCCGCCGCCGACGGCGGCAAGCTCGCGGTGACCTTCTCCAACGGCAAGCAGTACGACGCCGAGGTCATCGGCCGCGCCCAGGGCTACGACGTCGCGGTCATCAAGCTGAAGAACCCTTCCGGCCTCAAGCTCAGCCCGCTCCCGCTGGGCGACTCGGACAGGACCGCGGTGGGCGACGCCACGGTCGCGATCGGCGCGCCCTTCGGCCTGTCCGGCACCGTCACGACGGGCATCGTGAGCGCCAAGAAGCGCCCGGTCGCCTCCAGCGACGGCGGTGGCAGCAACCCGTCGTACATGAGCGCGCTCCAGACCGACGCCTCGATCAACCCGGGCAACTCCGGCGGTCCGCTGCTCAACGCGCAGGGCGCGGTCATCGGCGTCAACTCCGCCATCCAGTCCGCCAACAACGGCGGCGGCATGCCCGGCGCCCAGGGCCAGTCCGGCAGCATCGGCCTCGGCTTCGCCATCCCGATCAACCAGGCGAAGAACGTCGCCGAGCAGCTGATCAGGACGGGCAAGCCGGTGTACCCGGTCATCGAGGCCACGGTGAACATGAAGGACGCCGGCGGCGGCGCCCGCATCGTCGCCAACGGCATGGGCGGCACGCCCGCCGTGACCCCCGGCGGCCCGGCCGACAAGGCCGGCCTCAAGCCCGGCGACGTCATCGTCAAGCTCGACGACGCCAAGATCGACAGCGGCCCGACCCTGATCAGCGAGATCTGGACGCACAAGCCCGGCACCAAGGTCACCGTCACCTACGTCCGCGACGGCAAGCAGAAGACCACGGAGATCACCCTCGGGGAGCGCGCGGGCGACAAGTGACGCCCGGCCACGGCCCCGTCCGCCCTCCCGGGCGGGGCTGCACGTCCTCGATCGGCACCCGGTAGGCTGTCCCCGCGTCGCGGCAGGTCGCGGCGCGGGGAGGCTTGCCCGAGCGGCCTAAGGGAACGGTCTTGAAAACCGTCGTGGCAGCGATGTCACCGTGGGTTCAAATCCCACAGCCTCCGCCATGCCGGCGCGTGCGTCGGCCACAAGGGGTGCCGGGAATTCCGGGCACCCCTTTTTGCATGGGTGCTGTAGGTTCCATCGGTTCCGTCTCATGACTCTTCATCGGGTGCCCGCGGGGGAAGCCGGTGTGGTGGGTGGGTCAGCGCACGCTCCATGCGCTCACGGTGGACAGTGGTACCCGGAAGAACTCGCCCAGCGCGGTGGGAAGGCTGCCGGCACCGGAGATCAGTTGGCTGCCCTGGATGTGGAGGAACGCGGGCGGATAGGGCGGGGGTTCCGCGGCCTCCCGGGCGAAGTCCTCGGCGAAGCGTTCGTCGGGCAGGCCGGCGTCGGCGAGCCGGTCGGCGATGTGCGTCGCCCAGTGCCGGTGCGCCGCGAGGCGGCCCGTGATCACTACGCCTTCCGCCACGACCGTGATGCGCGGACCGTTGCCTTCCATCTCGGTGCGGTTGATCAGATCGATGAGGAGGTCGTCCCGTATGGCCATGCGGAGACCTTATTGACCGGCGCTCGGCGGTGGCATGCGGCACCAACGCGTTGCCGATCGCCCGGCGTTGTTCTCCCCGTCCCGGGGTCAGGGCATTTCCTCCACCTTCAGGCCGAGTGCCGCCACGATGGCCGCGGCCTGGGTCAGGTCGACGAGTGCGTCCGAGAGGTCCACCGTGCGTGGGTCCAGGGAACCGATGTCGCTGCCGCGCAGATCGGCGCCGGTGAGGCGGGAGTTGTGGAGGGCGGCGGAGGAGAGGTCGGTGCGGGTGAGGGTCGCGCCCTCCAATCGGGCGGCTGTCAGGTCGGCCTCGCGCATCCGCACCCGGTCGAAGACGGCCCCGCGGAGGTCGGCCCCGGCCAGGTCCGTGAACGACCAGTCCCCGCCGCTGACTTCGAGGAGGGTGAAGGCCGCTCCCTGGAAGCGGCTTCCGGCGAACTTGCAGTCGGTGAACTTGGTATCGAAGAACGTGCAGTCGCGGAAGGTGCAGTTGACGAAGGCCGCGCCGGTGTGGCGGGACGCGTTGAAGCGCACTCCGGCGAAGTCGCACTCCTCGAAGACGGCGCCCTCGTTCTCCACCTCCGTCCAGTCGGTGTCCAGGAACGTGTGGCGCTCGTGGCGGTCGTCGGGGGTGAGGCGGCGTCCGTGCCAGTCCTCGTCGCGGATGACCCGGGCGACGCGGTCGGCCGGGGGTGGGGCCGAGGCGCGTGGTGGTCCTGCGGGGCGAAGGTTCATGCACCGATTGAACAGCCCACCACTGACAACTGCCCCGGCCTGCGGATACGGTGCCGGGCTCCCGCCGGGCGGGGACGATCCGCCCGGCGGAGGCGCCCCGCGTCCTACGACGCCGCCCGGCGCCGGGCGGGAACCAGCAGGGTCAGGTGCGCGCCGGGCCGGCCGGCCCGGCGGCCGGCCACGGTGGGGTACACGTCGGCGGGCCCGGCCGTCCGCCAGTGGTCGCCGAGGCGCTTGGCGGTGTACATGGCCTCGTCGGCGCCGCGCAGGAGTTCGGAGAGTCCGGCGCCGGGCCGGTGCGCGGTGTGACAGAGGCCGATGGAGGCGCGGGGGGCCAGGGTGACGCCACCGGTGTCGAGGGGTGCGGAGATCCGGGCCGAGAGCCCGTAGGTCAGTTCGGCGTCGAGGTCCGCGTCCGGGGCGAGCCGGACCAGCGCGGTGAACTCGTCGCCGCCCAGCCGCGCGGCGAAGCCCCCGCGGGAGGCGCACCAGGCCGCGAGCCGGTGCCCGACCGCGGCGATGACCTGGTCGCCCACCGCGTGCCCGTGCGTGTCGTTGATCTGCTTGAAGCCGTTGAGGTCGAGCAGCAGGACGGCGGTGTGCGGGCGGCGGATCGCGCGCAGGGCGCGGGAGGTGAATTCGTCGCGGCACATCAGGCCGGTGAGGGGGTCGGTGCGGGCGGTGCGGAGGCGGCGGACGAGGAAGAGGGCGTGCACGGCCCATCCGATGGTCGGGGCGGCGACGGGCAGGGCCTGGAGTATGAGGTTCATCGGGCACCTTCCTGTGCGGACGCTGGCGTTCGCGGACTGCTTCGGGGGATCGCGCGGCCCGGACTCCCGGGGGGCCGCAGGGCCGGTGCGGACGCGCTGTCGCGGGCCGCGGAATCGTTCCGGCCGGGTCCGGTCCGGGAAGGGCCGGTCATGCTGGACGTCCCCGTTTCGGGCCGGGCGGTCGCCACGGCCGGGTGTTCAAATCCCTTGTCCGCCAGGGTCGGTGGGAGGTGGCCGAAATCAACTTGGCCGAATTTGTGCCGAAACGATTCGTTGCTTGGGGCTTTTGGGGATTGGGGGTGTCGAGGGTGGGATGTGGGGGTCGTTGTGGCGACTTGGGGATGTGGTGAAGGTTTATTCCGGGACGGTCATGCTTGCGAGGGAATGGGGAGCGGCGGGGGGTTCGGTGGAGATTCGGTGGGCAAACCTGGTGTCGCGACGTCGATCCACCGCTGGGGCGGCCGGCCAACCACCCCGCAAGATCCCGCAGTTCCGTTCTGGAGGCATGACATGGCAAGCACCCGCACTGCAGCCCGTATCCTCGCCGCCGTAGCCGCTCTCCCGATGGCCGCGTTCCTCTTCGCAGGGGTCGCCCAGGCCTCGGACGACGGCCACCACGGCCAGCTCGCCAACAGGGGCTCCAACGCGGCGACCGCCGGCGTCGTGGGCAGCGGAGTCGGGGGGAGCAACCACGGCAACTCCACGACGACCCAGCAGGTGGCAACCGGCACAGGAGCAACGAATCAGAACAATACGGCCAGTGTGACGGGGGGCGGTCACACGCACATCCAGCAGGAGAACGTGAGGATCGTCTTCACCAGCATCCACGGCCACTGAGGTGGCGGTCACCCCGGCCGACTCGGGGTGACCATGGGTGTGGTGATCGTGGACAGGGTCTGAACGACCGCGCGACGGGGCCTCGGTGCCCGTCGCGCGGTCGTTTGCTTTGCGTGGAGTTCGACGTACGACGGTGAGGCATCGGGAAGTTGACGGTGTGTTCGGTCCATCGGCGCGGCCTGCCGGTCGAGTTCGGCCGCGCCGGAGTGGCGGGATCCCCTCGGTTCCCCCTCCCGGGGCATCACCCGAACCAGGATTCAAGGGACGTGTCATCGCAGAAGGGACAGTTCCCACGTCCGGGCTGCTTCTCGGCGCAGACGGATGAATCCGGGGCGTGTCACCGAGGGCGCGTGGGATCGTGGACCTTGACTTCGCCGTATGTACCCACGAAGGAAGATCATCGGATATCTCGTCGCCCTGATGGCGGGCGTGGCCCAGCTCCCGGCGGGTGATGTGCCCGCCACGGCGGACGACGCGCTGAAGCCGCCGATGGTCCACGCCCGCGCCGTCTTCCGGGGCCGGGCGTTCGACACCTGCGAAGCCCCGTCGCTCGTCACCCTCCGGGCGTGGAAGACCTCCCAGTACCGCGCCGTCGGCATCTACTTCGCCGGATCCGGCCGGGCCTGTCCCCGGCAGCGCTGGCTCAGCGCCGCCTGGCTCACCGGCGCCCGCGACCTGGGCTGGCGCGTGCTCCCCCTCTACGTCGGCTCGCAGTCGCCCTGCGTCCGCTCCGAGACCAAGCGGTCCGTCCCCATCCCGGCGGACGCGCCCGAGGAGCAGGGTGCCGACGAGGCCGTCGAGGCGGTGAACAGGGCCGCGCAGCTGGGGATCCTGCCGGGCAGCCCGATCTACCTCGACATGGAGGCGTACGACGACAAGGACGAGGACTGCGCGTCCACCACGCTCGCCTTCATCCGCTCCTGGAGCGCCACCGTCAACCGCCGCGGCTACGTGCCCGGCTTCTACAGCAGCGCCGAGTCCGGCATCCGGCACATGGAGCGCGCCCGCCGGTCCGGCACGGACTCGCTGCCCTCGGTGATGTGGTTCGCCCGCTGGCGCGTGGCCGCCTCCACCGACAAGGAGCGCACGCTGGCGAAGACCGCCTGGCAGCCCCACCGCCGCATCCACCAGTACGCGGGGGAGGTGTCGGAGACCCACGGCGGCCGGAAGCTGACCATCGACCGCGACCTGGTCGACGCGCCGGTGGCCGTCATCGGGTGACGTGCGCCGGAGCCGCCGGGCGGGGCCGATACGGACGTCGCTCCGTCTACCCCTCCAGGAGGTGGGGGCAGCCCGACCCGTACGACTTGAGGCGGATCGTCCTTCGGCACCTGCGGCCGATCCGCCGGGTACCGGCGCGCTCCTAGCGTTGAGGCATGACCACGACCGTGTGCCCCCGTGCATCCACTGCCGTGTACCCGTCCTTCTCCTCGTACGTGCGGGCACGCGGTCCGGTGCTGCAGCGCACCGCCCGCTCTCTGACCTCGAACCCGAGCGATGCCGAGGACCTGCTGCAGACGGCGCTCACCAAGACGTACCTGGCCTGGGAGCGGATAGAGGACCACCGGGCGCTCGACGGCTACGTCCGGCGTGCGCTGGTCAACACGCGCACCTCGCAGTGGCGCAAGCGCAGGGTCGAGGAGTTCCCCTGCGACGAGCTCCCGGAGCGCGAGGCGCTGCCCGCCCCCGACCCGGCCGAGGCGCAGGCGCTGCGCGACGCGATGTGGCGCGCGGTGCACCGGCTGCCGGACCGGCAGCGGGCGATGGTCGTCCTCAGGTATTACGAGGACCTGACCGAGGCGCAGACCGCCGAGCTGCTCGGGGTGTCGATCGGCACCGTCAAGAGCGCGGTCTCGCGCGCCCTCGGCAAGCTGCGCGAGGACCCGGATCTGGCGCGGGCGGCGTAGCAGGCGGGACGGAGCGTCGTGGGCGGCCATATGTGCCGCCCGCGGCCGTTTTCGCCGCTGCAGAGGTAGTGACGTACCACTGGAAACGCCACCAGAATCACCCGGGAACGACCCTCGCGTAACGAGTGCCGAATGGGGAGGCCCCTGGTGCAGAGCACGATGCAGGACGTACCGCTGACCGTGACCCGGATCCTGGAGCACGGTTCCGTGGTCCACGGACAGTCGCGGATCACGACCTGGACCGGGGACGGCGCGCCGCAGCGCCGCACCTTCGCCGAGACCGGGGCACGGGCGGCGCGCCTCGCCCACGGGCTGCGGGGCCTCGGCGTCGGCCCCGGGGATCCCGTGGGCACCCTGATGTGGAACAACTCCGCCCACATCGAAGCGTACTTCGCGATCCCGTCCATGGGCGCCGTCCTGCACACGCTCAACCTCCGGCTGGCTCCCGAGCAGCTCGCCTGGATCGTCCGGCACGCGGCGGACCGGGTGGTCGTCGTCGACGGCTCTCTGCTGCCGCTGCTCGCCCCGCTGCTGCCGCACCTCGACACGGTCGAGCACGTGATCGTCTCCGGTGCCGGGGACCGGTCCGTGCTCGACGGCTGCCGCGCCCGGGTGCACGACTACGAGGAACTGCTCGCGGCACAGCCGGACGACGCCTACGACTGGCCCGAGATGGACGAGCGCCGGGCCGCCGCCCTCTGCTACACCTCGGGCACGACCGGCGACCCCAAGGGCGTGGTCTACAGCCACCGTTCGGTCTACCTGCACTCGATGGAGGTCAACTCCGCGAGCTCCTTCGGGCTCAAGGCGGGGGAGACCTGCCTGCCCGTCGTGCCGATGTTCCACGTGAACGCGTGGGGCCTGCCGCACGCGGCGTTCATGTCGGGCGCCTCGCTGCTGCTCCCCGACCGCTTCCTCCAGCCCGCGCCGCTGGCCGAGATGATCGAGTCGGAGCGGCCGTCGATGGCCGCCGGCGTGCCGACGATCTGGCAGGGGCTGCTGGCCGAGCTCGACGCCAGGCCGCGGGACACGTCCTCGCTGAAGGCCGTGATCAGTGGCGGCGCGTCCTGTCCGCCCTCCCTCATGAGGGCGTTCGAGGAGCGGCACGGGCTGCGGATCGTGCAGGCCTGGGGGATGACGGAGACGTCCCCGCTGGGCTCCATGGCCTACCCGCCGCCCGGGCTGACGGCGGAGGAGGAGTGGCCCTACCGGGTCACCCAGGGCCGGATCCCCGCGTCGGTCGAGGCCCGGCTGGCCGGGCCGGACGGGTCGTTCCTGCCGTGGGACGGGCGGTCCGCCGGCGAGCTGGAGGTCCGGGGGCCGTGGATCGCGGGCGCGTACCACGGGGGCGCGGACGGCGAACCGTTCCGTCCCGAGGACAAGTTCAGCCCGGACGGCTGGCTGCGCACCGGTGACGTCGGGACGATCAGCCCCGACGGCTATCTGACGCTCACCGACCGGGCCAAGGACGTCATCAAGTCCGGCGGCGAGTGGATCTCCTCGGTCGAGCTGGAGAACCACCTCATGGCCCACCCCGAGGTCGCGGAGGCGGCCGTGGTGGCCGTCCCGGACGAGAAGTGGGGCGAGCGGCCGCTGGCCGCGGTGGTCCTGCGGGACGGCTCGGCGGTGGAGTACGAGGTGCTGCGGGCGTTCCTGGAGGACCGGGTGGCGCGCTGGCAGCTGCCGGAGCGGTGGGTGCGGGTGCCGGCGGTGCCGAAGACGTCGGTGGGGAAGTTCGACAAGAAGGCTTTGCGGCGGCAGTACGCGGAGGGGGAGTTGGAGGTGGTGGTGTTGCCGCGGGTGGGGGGCTGAGGGGGGTTGCCCGTGGGGGCGGGGGGTGTGCGCGGGGCGTGCGGCCTTGCCCCGGCCTGGGCGGCGGTCGCGTCGCGGTTCCGTTCTGCTTCCGGCGCGTTGGGGGTGCCCACGGCTTTCGGGCCCGTTGGGGGTGCCCCCGGCTCGTGGGGCGCGCCCCGGGTGAGGGGCGTCTGGCGGGCGGTGGGGCGTGGGCCGGGGGTGGTTGTGCCCCTGCCCCGCCCTTTCATCGTTCCTTCCGGGGCGAGCCCCGGACCCGGACCGCGGGCTGCGCCGCCTGGGCCCCGGCCGCGGCTCCGCCGCGCGCCCCCCGAACTGCTCGTCGTCCCCGGACCGCTCACCGCCCCCGCTCCGCCAGCGCGCCTCCCGCCCACCCCAGGGCCGCGCAGCCCGCGGCGATGGCGCAGACGCCGTTCCAGCCCCAGTGGGCGAAGGCCGGGCCTGCCAGTGCCGAAGTGATGGCCCCGCCGGCGAAGCAGGAGACGACGTACGCGGTGTTGGCCGCGGCGGGGGACGTCGAGGAGCCCAGGGCCCGGGTCTGGTTGGCGACCTGGCCGGCCGTGAAACCGGCGTGGAGGAGCACCGCCCCCGCGCACAGCGCCCACAGCCGGTGTCCGCCGAGCCAGAAGAGCGGGAGGGAGACGGCGGTCAGCGCGTAGCCCGTCACCATGACGCGGTGGGCGCCGAAGCGGTCGATGAGGGTGCCCGCGGCCGGGGAGGCCAGCGCCGAGGTGAGGCCGAACAGGCCGAAGAGCCCGGCCGTCGCCGTGGCCATGCCGTACGTCCCGTCCGAGGTCAGCAGCAGGACGAGCGTCGTCCACAGGGCGCTCCAGGTGCCGAACAGCCCGGCCTGGCGGGCACACGCGGCGCGCAGGCCGGGCGAGGAGGCGACCATGCGGGGCAGGCCCGCGATGGCCCGGAGCGGGTGCGACCGGCGGACGGGACGGGTCTCGGGCGGCAGGACCAGGGCCGTCACCACGCCGATGACCAGCGTCAGCGCGGCCGCGCCGAGGAAGACCGGACGCCAGCCGTACGCCTGGCCGGCGAGCCCGCCGAACACCCGGGCCGCGACGCTCCCCGCGAACATCCCGGTCACGACGGCGCCGACGTGCCGTCCCCGCCGGTCGGCCGGGGCCCGTTCGGCGACGAGCGGGATGAGCAGCTGGGGGACGACCGTGGCGGCGCAGGAGACCAGGACGGCCGAGGCCAGCGAGGCCGGGCCGGGCGCGCAGGCCGCGGCGGCCAGTGCCACGGCGGCGAGGGCGGAGAGGACCCACACCAGGCGCCGCCGGTCGGCGGTGTCGCCGAGCGGTGCGAAGAACAGCAGGCCGACGGCGTAGCCGAGCTGGGCGAGCGAGGCGATCCAGCCCACCGCCGAGGCCGTGACGCCGAAGCTGCCCGCGATGAGCCCGAGGAGCGGCGTCGCCAGATAGATGTTGGCCGCCGTGACGCCCGTGCACACCGCGATGACGGTCAGCAGCACTCCGGGGCGTGGGCCCGTCCTGGTGCTGGGCATGGCAGGCGTGACGGGGGTGACGGTCGTACGAGGGGACGACGACGCTGGCAACGCGGCTCCCGGGTTAGTAACCAACTGGTTGGTTATAGGTTTCCCAATCCCGCCCCCGCTTGTCAACCAATCGGTTGGTTACCCTGGGTGGCATGCCAGCAGCCAGAGATCCCGAGGCCACCAAGGCCCGCATCTTCGCGGCGGCCACCGCCGAGTTCGCCGCCCACGGCATCGCCGGAGCGCGGGTGGACCGCATCGCGCGCGAGGCCAAGGCCAACAAGCAGCTGCTCTACGCCTATTTCGGCAACAAGGCGGAGCTCTTCTCCCAGGTCCTGGAGGCCTGTCTGACCCGGCTCGCGGCCGAGGTCCCGGTGGATGCCGAGGACGTCGACGGCTGGGTCGAACGCCTCATGGACTACCACGCGGCCCACCCCGAGCTGATCCGGCTCATCTACTGGGAGGGCCTGGAGTACGGCACGGAGCGCTTCCCCCACGAGGAGGAGCGCCGGCGCCACTACGACCGGAAGGTGGCCGTCTTCGCCGAGGCCCAGGAGAAGGGGCTCATCAGCGCCCGCATCCCCCCGGCCGACCTGCTGTTCATCATGATCTCGATGGTGTCCTGGTCCACCGTGCAGCCGCAGATGCGCCGGGTGCTGACCGGGGACACGGACGAGGACCGGGCCCGGCTGCGGTCCTCCGTGCAGGAGGCCGCGCGGCGCATCGTGCGCATCGACGGCTGAGACCGGCCGCGGGCCGGCCCGGCCTCAGGCCGGCCCGGTGCCGATCTTCGCCAGCAGGTCCACGATCCGGCCCTGCACCTCCGGGCTCGTGGAGCGCTCCGCGAGGAAGAGCACCGTCTCGCCCGAGGCGAGCCGGGGCAGCTGGGCCGGGTCGATGCCGGCCGAGGTGTAGACGACCAGCGGCGTCCGCTCCAGGTGCCCCCGGTCGCGGAGCCAGTCGAGGATCCCGGTCCGCCGGCGGCGCACCTGCATCAGGTCCATCACCACCAGGTTGGGACGCATCTGCTCGGCCAGCGCCACCGCCTCGGCGTCCGTCGCCGCGCACGCGACCTGCACCCCGCGCCGCTCCAGCGTCGCCGTCAGCGCGTCGGCGATCGGCGTGTGCTCCTCGACCAGCAGCACGCGCGGCGGGTGCATCTCGCTGTCGCGCGGGGCGAGCGCCTTGAGCAGGACGGCCGGGTCGGCTCCGTACGCCGCCTCCCGCGTCGCCTGGCCCAGACCGGCCGTCACCAGCACCGGAACCCCGGACTCCACCGCCGCCTGGCGCAGCGCCTGAAGAGCGGTGCGGGTGATCGGACCGGTGAGCGGGTCGACGAAGAGGGCCGCCGGGTAGGCCGCCATCTGCGCGTCGACCTCCTCGCGCGAGTGCACGATCACCGGCCGGTAGCCGCGGTCGGTCAGTGCCTGCCGGGTGGACGCGTCCGGCGCGGGCCAGACGAGGAGCCGGCGCGGGTTGTCGAGCGGCTCGGGCGGCAACTCGTCGTCCACGGGCGGCGGAACGGCCTCGTTCGTGCCGACGATCTCCACGGCGCCGTTCGGCCCGTCGAGCGGCTCCGGGCCCTCGGCCCCCTCGTCCGGTGCCCCTATGGCGAAGGCGCGCCCCTGGGGCGCGGCCGGCGGACGCGGACCGACCGGCCCGGGACGCGGCGCGGCGGCCGCCGCCTGGGCCTGCGCCTCGCGCTCGCCGTCGGTGGGATTGCCCAGCTTGCGCCGCCGGCCGGACCCGACGCCCGTGCCGCTGGCCTGCGTGTCACCGCCGCCGTGGGCGAACGGCGCGCCCTGCCCCAGCGTCCGCACGCTGATGGGCTGTGCTGTGCCGTCGGCTCCGCCGCCGCCCTGCTGCGCCGCGGCGCCCGGCTCCTCGGCGAGCGCGCGCCGGGCGCGGCGACGGCCGGTCGGAGCGGCGGGGCCGGTGTGGTCAGAGGGGCCGCCGGGGTGCCGCGGGGCGGCGGCGCCGGAGTCATCGTTGCCGGCCGGGCCGGTGGGCCCGGAGTGGCCGGACGCGCCGACGGGCGCGGCGGGACCCACAGGACCCACAGGACCGACCGGTCCGCCGGGGCCGCTCCAGCCGCCCACGGGCTCACCGGTCCGCGCGGCCCCGTCCGGTGTCGCGTGCTCGCCGGGGCCCGCGGGTGCGCCGGACGCGTCCGCGGGCTTGGCGGGGTCAACGGGGCGACCCTGCGTGCCCGTTGCGGGGGCCGGTCCGCCGCCGGGGCCGGAAGTCCCGGCGTTCCCGGCCGTGACCGGGGGCTCGACGGGCCCGCTGTGCCCGGCGGTCGCGCCCGGCACGGGGGCCCCGGAAGGACGGCTCTGCCCGATGTCCCCACCGGCACCAACAGGCTCACGCCGCCCGGTGGTTCCGAGCAGTCCGGCCATGTCCAGGGGGCCGTTGCCGACCGCACCCGGCGCCACGGGACCCGCGTCAGGCCCTGCGGGCGCACTGGTCCCGGAAGGTCCGTTCTGCCCCGCGTTCCCACCGGCACCGCTGACACCACCGGCACCAACAGGCCCGCGCTGCCCGGTGATTCCGAGCAGTCCGGCCACGTCCAGCGGCGCGTTCCCGGCCGCTTCCGGCGCGCCGGCCTCGTTCTGCGCCCCCGGAGCGGCCGCGTCCACCGGCCCGCTCCGAGCCGGGACGGGACGGGCGCCCGCCTCGCCGGCCGGAGCCTCCGGCTTGCGGTCCGCCTCCGCCGGGGGCAGCGCGAACGCGGTCCGGGGGACCTCCGCTCCGGAGCCGCCCGGGGCCGGGTGCTCCGGCGCCTCGGGAAGGGCGCGCCGCGCCCGCCGTCCGGTGGAGGCACCGGACGGACGGTCGGCCTCGGCCGGGGGCAGCGCGAACGCCGTGCGCGGGGCGTCCGGTCCGGGCGCGGTGGCCGTCGCCGCCTCGCGCCGGGCGCGCCGCCCGGTCGGCGCGGGCGCCGGGGAGGCCTCGCCGTCCCGGCCGTGCCGGCTGGCGTGGGCGTCCTCCTCGTCCGCGCGGGCGGGGCCGCGCCGGCGGCCGGTCGGCTGGGCGGGGACGGACACCTCCGGGCGCGGGCCCGACGGCACCTCGGGCGCCGCCGGTCCCTTGCCGCCGGAACCGCCCTCCGGGACCGGCGCGGACGCCGTCCGCTGCCCCGGCATCGGCATGATCGTCGTCCCGCTGCCGATGCTCGGCGGCGAGTCCGGCCGGTCGCCGGGCGCCACCGGACCGGCGTCCGCGGAGACCGGCACCTCCAGGACGTACGCCTTGCCGCCCGCCGCGCCCGGCACGTCGTGGGTCTGCAGCACGCCGCCGTGCCGCCGGACGATGCCCCGCACGACCGGCCCGTGGACCGGGTCGCCGCCCGGGTAGGGGCCGCGCACCTCGATGCGGACGGCCGTGTCGCGCTTCGCCGCCGCGACGACGATCGTGGAGTCGCCGGACGGCGCGCCCCCGGCGGGCGCGTCACCGGTGGAGTCCACGCCCGCGACGTCGGCGATCAGATGCGCGAGCGCGCGGGCGAACCACTCCGCGTCGACCTCGGCCTCTATGGCGGGGGCGTGCACCGCGAACTGCGCGCGCCCCGGGCCGATCAGCTCGACGGCCCCCTCGACACCCGCCGCGACGACCTCGTCCAGCTGCGCCTTCGCGCGGACGACCTTGCTCTCGCCGGCCTCCAGCCGCTGGTACTCCAGCACGTTGTCGACGAGCCGGGCCATCCGCCCGTAACCGGCGGCGAGATGGTGCAGGATCTGGTTGGCCTCGGGCCACAACTGCCCGGCCGGGTCGGCGGCCAAGGCCCCCAGCTCGCCGCGGAGGCGGTCCAGCGGGCCGCGCAGCGAGCTGTCGAGCACCGCCGTCAACTGGGCGTGGCGCGCGGCGAGCGCGTCGTACGGGCGGCGGTCGGTGAAGGTCATCACCGCGCCGACGAGCTGGTCGCCGTCGCGCACCGGGGCGGTGGTCAGGTCGACCGGCACCGCGCGGCCGTCCTTGGCCCACAGCACCTGCCCGCGCACCCGGTGCTTGCGCCCGGAGCGCAGGGTGTCGGCGACGGGCGACTCCTCGTACGGGAACGGCGAACCGTCCGCCCGTGAGTGGTGGATCAGCGGGTGCAGCTCCCGCCCGCCCAGGTCGCTGGCGCGGTAGCCGAGGATCTGCGCGGCGGAGGGGTTGACGAGGACGACCTTGCCCGCGGTGTCGACGCCGACCACGCCCTCGGCCGCCGCGCGCAGGATCATCTCCGTCTGGCGCTGCTGGCGGGCGAGTTCGGCCTCGGTGTCGAGCGTGCCGGTCAGGTCGCGGACGACGAGCATCAGCAGCTCGTCGCCGGTGTAGGAACCCTGGTCGGCGTACGGGGTGCGGCCGTCCGTGAGGTTGGCGCTGCTGACCTCGACGGGGAACTGGGTGCCGTCCGTGCGCCGGGCGATCATGCGGGTCGGCTTCGTGCGCCCGCCGTTCGCCTCATGGTCGGGCAGCCGCATCGAACCGGGGATGCGGCGCGAGTCGAACGCGGGCAGCAGGTCGAGGAGTCCGCGCCCGACGAGCCCGGTGCCCGGCACCTCGAACGTCTCCAGCGCGATGTGGTTGGCGTTGACGACCGTGCCGTTGCAGTTGACGAGCAACAGCGCGTCGGGAAGGGCGTCGAGTATGGCTGCGAGGCGAGCAGCGCCTCGGGATGGCCTGCTGCTCACTGCGACGCTTCCTCCCTGGTTACCGCACCGTGCGACCGCAGGACCGGGGGCACCGCCGGCGCGGTGGCCGGGGGAGTCCGCCGCCCCTGCGGCGTGTTGCTGGGGGGAAGTCTACGGGCTGTGGAGTCCGGCGCGACGGCGGATGAGGGGTGCGGCGTCGCCTGTCGCGCGGCATTCGGGGTGCATCGGGAGCGCGGGGAAGATCACTTGCCGGACGGGCGGCCCGGATCCCCCAGCAGCCGGGAGAACTTGTTCCAGCGGGCGATCTCGCAGCCGTTCGCCCGGCTGAAGTCGGTGTCGACCGGGCGGCCGGCCCAGACTCCGGACACGTGGGCGTGGTCGGGACCGCCGTAGATCATCGTGCAGTTGGCGTCCGGCGGGACGGGGGCGAACGGGTCCCGGCCCCACCGCGTCTGCTCGTCGAGCTGGGCGCAGGCGCCCTTCGGGTCGCGGACGGTGCCGTGGGCCGGGTGGCAGTACAACTCGTACCGGCCGCTCAGCCGGCCGCTGTCCGTGACCGTGACCGTGAGGTGGTCCCCCGCCGCCGGTCCCGGGGGCAGGGGGAGCGGGGCGGCGGCCGCCGCGGGCGCGGCGAACAGCAGGACCGGCGCGGCGGCGAGGGCGAGACGGCGGAGCGGCATGCGGGGACTCCAGGGGGTGCGAATGGTGCGGGGCGGGCCGCACGGCCGGCGCCCCACCCCTCTAACGCGCGGGTGCGCCGGGCGTTGCGCGCCCGGAACTGCTTTGCCCGCGGGCCGCGGAGACCGGTACCGTTGGAGTGCGGTTGGTGGCGAGGCCCTGGGCTGTGTCATCATCTGCATGCAGCATCCGCCTACGCGCGGGTGCGGCTGGAGGCGTCGCCTAGTCCGGTCTATGGCGCCGCACTGCTAATGCGGTTTGGGTCTTAAAGCCCATCGAGGGTTCAAATCCCTCCGCCTCCGCAGCCGGGAGCCCCGGTCGTCCTCAGGACGGCCGGGGCTCTTCTGTATCCGCCGGCTGTTTCCCCGGGCCCGCTTCCGGTGATCTCTTTCCCGCGATCTTCGCGCCGGCGGGCTTCGATCTCCGCGCCGACGGGCTTCCCGCGATCTTCGCGTTGGCCGACGAAGAAGGTGTTTGTGCAGGTCAGATGGGGTGACGGCAATGGATTTCGCCTCACGGCGCAGTTCATGTAATGTTGTTCCCGCAACGCCGACCGGCAAGAAAAACCGCCGGGAAGCCGAGCGCTCGTAGCTTAACGGATAGAGCACTTGACTACGGATCAAGAGGTTGCAGGTT
>NZ_JAEAMR010000007.1:297882-372597 GCF_015999245.1 Streptomyces sp. AV19
AGCTCGCTGGGCTCATAACCCAGAGGTCGCAGGTTCAAATCCTGTCCCCGCTACTACGATCGCAGGCCCGGTACTCATGTACCGGGCCTGCGGCGTTTCCCGGGAGGGTGCGGTGCGCGACGAGGAGATATCCGGTTTCCGGCGGAGCCTGGGGCTGACGGGCCTGATCGACGTCCATACGCACTTCATGCCCGAGCGGGTCATGACGAAGGTCTGGGCTCATTTCGACGCGGCGGGGCCGCTGCTCGGCAGGCCCTGGCCGATCACCTACCGACGGGCCGAGGGCGAGCGGCTGGCCGTGCTGCGCGGCTTCGGGGTGCGTGCCTTCACTTCGATGATCTATCCGCACAAGCCGGACATGGCGCGCTGGCTCAACGGCTGGGCGGCGGACTTCGCGGCCCGTACGCCGGACTGTCTGCACACCGCCACGTTCTTCCCCGAGCCGGACGCCGTCCGCTACGTCCGGGAGGCGCTCGGATCCGGCGCGCGGGTCTTCAAGTCGCACCTCCAGGTGGGCGGCTACGACCCGCGCGACCCGCTGCTGGACGGCGTGTGGGGGCTGCTGGCCGAGGCGGGGACGCCGGTGGTGGCGCACTGCGGTTCGGGTCCGGTGCCGGGCGCGTTCACCGGGCCGGGTCCGGTGGGGGAGGTGCTGGCCCGGCATCCGTCCCTGCGGCTGGTGGTCGCGCACATGGGAGTGCCCGAGTACGGCGCCTTCCTCGGCCTGGCCGAGCGGTACCCGGGCGTCCACCTGGACACGACCATGGCCTTCACCGACTTCATCGAGGCCGTGGCGCCGTTCCCGGCCGGCGAGCGGCCCCGCCTGGCGGAGTTCGGCGACCGGATCCTCTTCGGCAGCGACTTCCCCAACATCCCCTACGCGTACGGGCACGCGCTGGCGGCCCTCACCCGGCTCGGCCAGGACGACGCCTGGCTGCGCGGGGTCTGTCACGACAACGCGGCACGGCTGTTCGGGCTGCCGGAGGATTCTCAGACGATTCCCAGGTGAGGGCAAGGCGGTTCTCACGGGCCGTGCCGAGCATCGCCGTCATGACCACCGCATCCTCCGAAGCACGCACCCGTCCGGCCCCGGGCGCCCCAAGTGCCGTGCGCCCGCTGGCCGTAGGGGACCTGGTCCTCGACGCGGCGAACCGCGTGGCGTACCGCGGCGGCGCGGAGATCCGGCTGACCGCTACCGAATGCGCCCTCCTGCGCCAGCTGATGAGCAATCCGGGCCGGGTGCTCAGCAAGGCGCTGCTGCTGGACCGGGTCTGGGCCCCCGCCTTCGGTCCGGGCGACCGCGGCAACCTCGTCGAGCTCTACATCTCGTACCTGCGCAAGAAGATCGACGCCGGCCGGCCCCCGATGATCCACACGCGGCGCGGCATGGGGTACGTGCTCAAGCCCGCCGCGTAGCGGCCGTCCGGAAGGCGGAGCCCGAGTCCGCCGAAAAACCGATGTACGGCGTATAAGAGCCCCCTGTACGGTGTAGCCCGATCTCGTCGGCCCACTGATTTCCGGTCACCGTGCGATGTCCGGTCACCGTGCAAGGAGCACCCATGTCGGCGCCCGCCACCGATTCCCAGATCCCCTCGGCGTCATCAGGTCCGCAACGGCTGCCCACCCGGTGGCTGATCCTGGGCGTCATATGCCTCGCGCAGCTCACCGTGCTGCTCGACAACACCGTCCTCAACGTGGCCATCCCGTCCCTCACCGAGGAGATGGACGCGACGACCTCGGACATCCAGTGGATGATCAGCGCGTACTCGCTGGTGCAGTCCGGGCTGCTGCTGACGGCGGGCAACGTCGCCGACCGCTACGGGCGCAAGAAGATGCTGGCCACCGGACTCGCCCTGTTCGGCATCGGCTCGCTCGCCGCCGGGCTGGCGCAGTCCACCGGGCAGCTCATCGCGGCCCGCGCCGGCATGGGCATCGGCGGCGCGCTGCTGATGACCACCACGCTCGCTGTCGTCGTCCAGGTCTTCGACGCCGAGGAGCGCACCAGGGCCATCGGGTTGTGGGGCGCGGTGAGTTCGCTGGGCTTCGCCTGCGGGCCGCTGATCGGCGGTGTGCTGCTGGACCACTTCTGGTGGGGATCGATCTTCCTGATCAACGTCCCGGTCGCCGTGCTCGCGCTGGTCGCCGTCCTCAAGCTGGTGCCCGAGTCGAAGAACCCGGCCGGTGAGCGGCCCGATCCGCTCGGCGCGGTGCTCTCCACCATCGGCATGACCGGCGCCGTCTTCGCGATCATCTCCGGCCCGGACCACGGCTGGACCTCGGCCCGCGTGCTGGTCTCCGGCGCGGTGGGGATCGTGGTCCTCGCGCTCTTCGTCCTGTGGGAGCTGCGCATTCCGTACCCCATGCTCGACATGCACTTCTTCCGCCAGGAGCGGTTCGTGGCCGCGGTGATGGGCGGCATCCTCGTGGCCTTCGGCATGGGCGGTTCGCTGTTCCTGCTCACCCAGCACCTGCAACTCGTGCTGCACTACGGGCCGCTGGAGACGGGCCTGCGGATGACGCCCCTGGCGCTGATGATCGTCGTCCTCAACCTCGCCGGCGTCGGCGCGCGGCTGATGACGAAGATCGGCGGGCCGCTCTCCATCGCCGGCGGCATGGCGCTGCTGGCCGTCGGACTCGCCTCGATCGCGGTGTTCGGCTCGCACGGCTACGGCGGGATGTTCGCCGGCCTGGTGCTGATGGGCACCGGCCTCGCGCTGGCGGCGCCCGCGATGGCGAACGCGATCATGTCCGCGATCCCGCAGGAGAAGGCGGGCGTCGGCGCCGGGGTCAACGGCACCCTCAACGAGTTCGGCAGCGGTCTGGGCGTCGCCGTCCTCGGTGCCGTGCTCAACTCCCGCTTCGCCGCGCTGCTCCCGGCGGTCGCGGCCGGTGCGGGCTCGCTGCCCGCGGCGCTGGCCAAGTCCCGTACCGAAGCCGACCGTTCGGCGGTCCAGGACGCGTTCGCCTCCGGTGTGCAGGCGGGGCAGCTGGTCGGCGCGGCCGCGGTGCTGGCGGGCGGCCTGGTCTCCGCGGTGCTGCTGCGCCGGGCGGAACGGACCGCCGGTGCGGAGGAATCCGCGCAGGCCAGGGCCTAGCATCGGACGCAGATCACCGGCAGGGCGGAGAGACGGGCATGGCGAGCAGCAGGGGCGCGAGAGATCCCAGGATCAGTGTCTGGCTGACCGGGGAGAAGGCCTCACCGCGCCGCCGCGCGGACGCGGAGCGGGCCCGTGAACAGGCGGGCGGGCTCGACCGGGAGAAGATCGTCGCCACCACCGTCCGGCTGCTGGACGCCGAGGGGCTGGCCGGGTTCTCGATGCGCCGCCTCGCCGCCGAGCTCGGGGTGACCGCGATGTCGGTCTACTGGTACGTCGACAACAAGGACGACCTCCTGGAGCTGGCGCTGGACGCGGCGGTCGGGGAGATGCCGCTCCCCGACCCCGGCGACGAGGACGCGGACTGGCGGGACCAGCTGCGGCAGCTCGCCATCGGCTACCGCCGGCTCCTCGTCGGCCACGAGTGGGTGGCCGGCCTGGTGGGCCGCTACCTGAACATCGGCCCGCGCGCGATGCGCTTCTCGGACACGACGCTGTCCGTCATGCGGCGCAGCGGGGTCGCGCCGGACCGGGTCGCCGGGTCGATGGGCTCGCTCTTCCAGTTCGTCTACGGCTTCGCCACGGTCGAGGCGCTCTACCGGGAGCGCTGCCGGGCCTCGGGCCTGGACCAGAACGAGTACCTGAGCCGGGTCATCGCCGCCGTCGCGCAGAACAAGGACTTCATGGACCGGCACAGCGCCTCGGTCGAGCTCACGCAGGCGCGCGTGGAGGGCGACCTCGAGCGCATGTGGGAGGAGGACTTCGCGGTCGGGCTGGACACGGTGATCGCGGGCATCGAGGCGATGCGGGACCGGCTGCGGGAGAAGTAGCGGGAGAAACAGCGGCCCCGGGCGGTGCGCGCCGGCCGTCCCCTGCCGTTGTCGCGCGCACCGTCACCGGGGCCGTTCGCCCGGGAGCCGGTCATGCCGTTCCGCTCCCGGGCCGCCGGCCGGCCTCCCCGCTCGTGGAGGCGCGGCCGGGGTCCGTCAGCCGGCCTTGGCCGGCGTGGTCCCGGCCGCCTCGGCCGCCGGGGCGTTCGTGTCCGCCGGGGCGCCGGGGCGGCCCTTGAGGGCCACTTCCTTGATGAAGAGGGTCAGCAGGAAGGCGACCAGCGCGGTCGGCGCCGCGTAGGCGAAGACGTCGCCGACGCCGTGCCCGTAGGCGTCCTCCATGATCGAACGGAGCGGCTCGGGCAGCTTCTTGACCTCGGGGATGCTGCCGCCGCCACCGCCCTGCTGCGCCAGCGCGGCGCCCTTGGGGCCGAGGGCGGTCAGGCCGTCCACGACGTAGTCCTTGACCCGGTTGGCCATCACGGCGCCCAGCGCCGAGACGCCGACCGCACCGCCCAGGGAGCGGAAGAAGGTCACGACCGAGCTGGCGGCGCCCAGGTCCCGGGGGGCCACCTGGTTCTGCGCGGCGAGCACCAGGTTCTGCATCATCATGCCGAGGCCGAGGCCCATGAGCGCCATGTAGCAGGCGAGCTGCCAGTACGGGGTGTCGTGGCGGATGCTGCCCAGCAGTCCGATGCCCGCGGTGAGCAGGACGCCGCCGGCGAGCAGCCACGCCTTCCAACGGCCGTTCTTGGTGATGATGTTGCCGGAGACCGTCGAGGAGACGAACAGGCCGGCGATCAGCGGGATGGTCATGACGCCCGACATGGTCGGCGTCTCGCCCCGCGAGAGCTGGAAGTACTGCGAGAGGAAGACGGTGCTGGCGAACATCGCCACACCGACGAACAGGCTCGCCGCGGAGGTCAGGGTGATCGTCTTGTTGCGGAACAGCCGCAGCGGAATGATCGGTTCGGCCGCCTTGGACTCGACGAGCACGAAGATCGCGCCGAGCAGCACGGAGCCGGCCACCATCACGGCGGTCTGCCAGGACAGCCAGTCGTAGTTCTTGCCGGCCAGGGTCACCCACACCAGCAGCAGCGTGGCCGCGGCGGATATGAAGAAGGCGCCGAGCCAGTCGACCTTCACCCGCCGCTTGACCACGGGGAGGTGGAGGGTGCGCTGGAGCACGATCAGCGCGATCACGGCGAAGGGCACGCCGACGTAGAAGCACCAGCGCCAGCCGAGCCAGCTGGTGTCGGTGATGACGCCGCCGAGCAGCGGGCCGCCGACGGTGGCGACGGCGAAGGTCGCGCCGAGGTAGCCGCTGTAACGGCCGCGCTCGCGCGGGGAGATCATCGCCGCCATGACGATCTGCGCCAGGGCCGACAGGCCGCCGACGCCGATGCCCTGCACGACGCGGCAGGTGATCAGCATGCCGGTGCTCTGCGACAGACCGGCCAGCGCGGAGCCGGCCACATAGACCACGAGGGCCGCCTGGACCAGCAGCTTCTTGCTGAAGAGGTCGGAGAGCTTGCCCCACAGGGGAGTGGTGGCGGTCATGGCCAGCAGGGAGGCCGTCACGGTCCAGGTGTAGGCGGACTGGCTGCCGTGCAGATCGTGCATGATCTTCGGCAGGGCGTTGGAGACGATCGTCGAGGAGAGGATCGCCACGAACATCCCGAGCAGCAGCCCGGACAGCGCCCGCATGATCTGGCTGTGCGTCATGGCGCCGGCGGACTCGGGGCCGGAGGGTTCGGTGTGGCTCTCCCGCACACCTGACGGTGTGGTCTTGGCCATGGACTTCCTTTTCGTAAAGCTTCGGGCGGTCACGGGGCGGCACGGGCCGCGAGTTGTTCCCGGCACGAGAGGTGCGGACGGCACTCGCCGAAGCTCTCGCGGAGCCGGGCGAGCAGCCCGATGACGTGGGCGACGTCGGCGTCGCTCCAGTCGCTCAGGCAGTGCGCCAGCGCCTCGGTGTAACGGGTGCTCACCTCGTCGAGCAGGGCCGCGCCGCCGGGCGTGAGGCTCAGCAGGCGCGAGCGCTTGTCCAGGTGGTCCGGCCGGCGCTCGAGCCAGCCGCGCTCGGCCGCGTACGCGACATGCCGGCTGGTCACCGACATGTCGACGACCAGCAGCTCGGCGAGCTTGCTCATGCGCATCTCGCCGTACCGCTTGAGCAGTTCGAGCACGATGACGGAGGTGGGCGGGCAGTCGGGGGGGAGGACCCGGGCGAGGCCGCGCTTGATGACGCCGATGGCGCCGAGCTGCTGGGCGAGCTCGTGGTACTGCTCGTGCGCGGCCAACCGACCCTCCCGTTAAGTTGCTTAGGGCAACCATAAGAAGTTTGGTTGCTGAAGGCAAACGAAAAGCGGTAAAGGGCCGGTCAAAGTTCAATGATCAAGGAGTGGGCGGGGGAGCGGCCGGAAAATCCCGGCCCCGCGCGCGGTCCGGAGCCCGTCTTCGCTAGGGTCCTGGCCATGGCCAACCCCCATCAGTACCAGCCCGAGGGCAACCAGGACCCGGCGGGCAGCACCCAGATGTTCCGCGCCTTCGTCGACGAGGGCGCGACCGGCCGGCAGGCGGCCGCTCCGTCCTCCCGGGGACGGCGCTCCCCCGGCCCCCGCGTGGGCCTGATCGTCGGTGTGCTCGTCGCGATCGTGGTCGTGGCGACGGTGGCCTGGCTGGCGATCGCCTGACGCGGCGCCCGCGGGCGCCGCGGATCCCCGGCGCACGGCCGCTCGGGCGGTGCGCCGCTTCGGCCTGCCCGGCGACGGGCGGGCTCGGTCGCGACGGGGCGCCTCCTGGCGCGGACGGGGTGTCCGTCGGCGACGGGGCGCGGGCCTGCGGCCGTCCCTGGGTGCGGGCGACGGCGACCCGGGTGGTGCGCGTACGGCCGGACGGCCCGGCGGCCCCCGCCGCGACTGTGCTCGCGGCCGCCGCTGCCGAGTCCGGGGGGGCGTGTGGCGGAGTCTGTCGGATGAAGGCGCGTCAGACGCCGTGCTGCGCCCGTCAGTCGGCGATCAGGCCCTCGCGCAGCTGGGAGAGCGTCCTCGTCAGCAGCCGCGAGACATGCATCTGGGAGATGCCGACCTCCTCGCCGATCTGGGACTGCGTCATGTTCGCGAAGAACCGGAGCATGATGATCTGGCGCTCCCGCGGCGGCAGTTTGGCCAGCAGGGGCTTGAGCGACTCCCGGTACTCCACGCCCTCCAGCGCCGTGTCCTCGTAGCCCAGCCGGTCGGCCAGCGAGCCCTCGCCGCCGTCGTCCTCGGGCGAGGGGGAGTCCAGCGAGCTGGCCGTGTAGGCGTTGCCGACCGCGAGGCCGTCGACCACGTCCTCCTCGGAGACGCCCAGGCACAGGGCCAGTTCGGGCACCGTCGGCGAGCGGTCCAGCTTCTGCGCGAGCTCGTCGCTGGCCTTCGTCAGCGCGAGCCGCAGCTCCTGGAGCCGCCGCGGCACCCGGACCGACCAGCTGGTGTCCCGGAAGAAGCGTTTGATCTCACCGACCACGGTGGGCATCGCGAACGTCGGGAATTCCACGCCCCGTTCGCAGTCGAACCGGTCGATGGCCTTGATCAGTCCGATGGTGCCGACCTGGACGATGTCCTCCATCGGCTCGTTGCGGCTCCGGAAGCGCGCGGCCGCGTACCGCACCAGGGGGAGGTTCAGCTCGATGAGGGTGTCACGGACGTACGTACGCTCGGCGCTGTCCCGGTCCAGGGCCGCCAGGCGCAGGAACAGGGAGCGGGAGAGGGTGCGGGTGTCGATGGCTTCGCAGTCGGCCGGCACGGCGTGCGGTGCGTCGTCAGTGGCGAGCACCTTCGCGCTGCCCAGGTCTACGGACATGCCACCCCCTTGAGGTCGCGGACGGATCACAGCGGGACCCCCGGTCATGGGTACGGCACGAGGGGTTCAGCCCCCACCTGAATACCGGAGGCTGCGCTGTGGCAAACGCAGTTCCAGCAGAATGTCACATGTCGGCAACACGCTGTAGCGTCAAGTCGACATATCTGCCGCACGACCCCAAGGGGCGTCAAGGGGCCTATCCCCCACAAGGGTTAGGCGTCGATTCGATTTGCGGAGCGCAGCCGGGCGAAGCTGCGGGAGAGCAGCCGCGACACGTGCATCTGGGACACCCCCAGCTCCGCGCTGATCTGTGACTGGGTCAGATTGCTGTAGTAGCGCAGCAGCAGGATGCGCTGCTCGCGCTCCGGCAGCTGGACGAGCAGGTGGCGCACGAGGTCGCGGTGCTCCACGCCGGCGAGCGCCGGGTCCTCGTAGCCGATGCGGTCCAGCAGGCCGGGCAGCCCGTCGCCCTCCTGCGCGGCTTCCAGCGAGGTCGCGTGGTACGAGCGTCCCGCCTCGATGCAGGCGAGCACCTCGTCCTCGCCGATCTTCAGCCGCTCGGCGATCTCGGCGGTGGTCGGCGAGCGTCCGTGCAGCACCGTGAGGTCCTCGGTGGCGCCGTTGACCTGCACCCACAGTTCGTGCAGCCGGCGCGGCACGTGCACCGTGCGCACGTTGTCGCGGAAGTAACGCTTGATCTCGCCGACGACGGTCGGCATCGCGAAAGTCGGGAACTGGACGCCCCGGTCGGGGTCGAACCGGTCGATCGCGTTGATGAGTCCGATGGTGCCGACCTGGATCACGTCCTCCATCGGCTCGTTGCGGCTGCGAAAACGCGCCGCCGCGTAGCGCACGAGCGGGAGGTTGGCCTCGATCAGGGCGGCGCGCACGCGGGCGTGTTCGGGGGTGCCCGGCTCCAGTCGGGAGAACTCCTTGAAGAGCACCTGGGTCAGCGCCCTGGCGTCCGCGCCCCGGCTCTCCCGGGTCGGCGTCCCCGGGGCCTGCGGGGGGTTCTCTCCTGACGCCGTCTCCCCTGGTGCTGTCTCCTCTGACGCTGTACGGGCCGGCACGGTCACACCACCCTTCGCGGTCAGCTCCAGGGCACTCATCCGTCAAAAGCGGTCATAGCATCACAAGACATGTCCACTGTGTGCAAGCACCGCATTACTCCGTGTTGAGCGTGGGGGTGGGGTGCCGAGCGGCACGCGCAACGGCCCCTTGCCATGGGGCAAGGGGCCGTTGCGGAACGGAGGAGGGGAGCCGCGGCTCAGAACGGGTAGTCCGCGATCACCCACGTGGCGAACTCCCGCCACAGGGCGCCGGCCGCCCGGTGCGCCGGGTGGTCCAGATAACGCTGGAGGGCCTCGGCGTCCTCGACGGCGGAGTTGATGGCGAAGTCGTAGGCGATCGGCCGGTCCGACACGTTCCAGGCGCATTCCCAGAAGCGGAGCTCGGGGACGGCGTCGCCCAGCTTCCCGAACGCCTCCACACCGGCGAGCACCCGGGGGTCGTCGCGCTCGACTCCCTCGTTGAGCTTGAACAGGACGAGGTGACGGATCACTGTTCTGCCGCCTTCCGGGCCGCGGGACTCAATTGATGAGCTGGGTCATGAACTCGCCGATGCTCTTGGCGGCGTCCGAGATCCCCTCGAAGCCTAGCTGCACGAGTTCGGCGGCCCGGGCGGGGGAGTGGATGATCGTGTATCCCACGAATACGACGAGGACCCAGAATGTGACCTTCTTGGCCTGCGCCATGACGTAACCGCCTCCCCGTCCGTCGTCGTCCCGTCGCCCGTCCCCCGGAGCGCTCGCGAGAGTCTAACCGCACGCATGGACGAGCGATCATGCTCGATCGCGGCCCGTACTCACGCCGTCTTTAAGGACCTAAGGCCCTGCAAAGCGGGCCCTTCGCCCGCCGGTCCGCGGTATTCGGGGGCGGAGGATGGAGGAACGCCCGTTCGGATCTGGCAGGAATTCGAAGGGCGGGGACATGGATCCTCTCTGCGGGGTCCGGGCCGCGCGCTTCCCCCCTGACTGCGGCCCGAACTCGGAGGCCGTGTCCGCATGGGGGGAAGCGGCTTGTCCCCCCGATGCCGCTTCCCCCCTCCTGCGTCAGCCGGAGCCCCGGCTCCGAACCGTTTCGCGCACTTGGTTCGGAGTCGGGGCTCCGTGCTTTTCCGGTGGCCCCGTTCCGGCCCGCGATTTCCCTAACTCCGATGAACTCTGGGTCTGTTGAGGTGAGAAGCGCCCATGCCCGGGGCACCAGAAAGGCACACGGCCCGAGGCGTTCCCCCGGCTTCCGGGGCCGGCCGTCCCGGTGCGTGCGAGCGGCCCCCGTGGGGCAGACCTGTGTCCCGGGGCGGCGGATCAGTGAGGGAGAACGGTGAGGTTCGCATGGGCGGGTACGAGCTCGCCTTCACCATGCGGGAGCGTGTGGCGGGGGGAGCGATCACCATTGAACTGGTGGGAGAGATCGACATCATGGCGGAGCAGGAACTGGCTCCGCGCATCGAGGCGTTGGCCGGCCGGCGCCGCGCCGACCTCGTCATCGACCTGCGAGGAGTGACGTTTCTGGACGCGAGCGGACTGCGCCTGCTGCTCCGGGCGCGGAACCGGGCGGTGCGCGGCGGCGGCCGGCTGCGCGTGGTGCGGGGCGGGCCCCGGGTCGCCAAGGTGATCCGGATCGTCCGGCTGGAGACCGCGTTCAGCTGGCTGGACGTGCCGCCGGGCGCCGATGTGGCGTGCGGCCCGCGGGACGGGAGCGTGCCGGCGTAGGCGCGCCCTTCACACGTCGGACGGGCTGCCACCGGCCCGCCCGGCGCCGGCCTCGCCAAGTGGCTCGCGGCCGGAGGTCTCCTCGCCCTGCTCGGTCACCTGTGCGCGCGCTCGCCCTCACCGCCGCGGCGGCGCCCGGCGGACCCGCCGAAGCACCGTCAGCCGTCCGGGCACCGGGCGTCCGGGAAACGGCCGAGGGCCCGACCTGGTTCAGGTCGGGCCCTCGGGTGAAGAGCGGTAGCGGAGGGATTTGAACCCTCGGTGAGGTGTTGCCCCACACTCGCTTTCGAGGCGAGCTCCTTCGGCCGCTCGGACACGCTACCGAGAGGAAGCTTAGCGGACGATGGGCCGTGCTCCGAAATCGGTTCCCGGAAGAGGGGGCCGAGGGGTGGTCAGCGGTCGCGGAAGAAGCGGGTGAGGAGCGCGGAGCACTCGTCCGCGAGGACCCCGGAGACCACCTCGGGGCGGTGGTTGAGACGCCGGTCACGCACGACGTCCCACAGCGAGCCGGCCGCCCCGGCCTTCTCGTCGACCGCGCCGTAGACGACACGGTCCAGGCGGGAGAGGACGATGGCCCCCGCGCACATGGTGCACGGCTCCAGGGTGACCACCAGGGTGCAGCCGGACAGCCGCCACTCGCCGACGGCGCGGGCGGCCTCGCGGATGGCGAGCACCTCCGCGTGCCCGGTCGGGTCGCCGGTGGCCTCGCGTTCGTTGCGGCCCCGGCCGATGACGGTGCCGTCCGGGGCCAGGACGACGGCCCCGACCGGGACGTCGCCGGTGGCGGGGGCCCGCTCGGCCTCCTCCAGGGCGGCGCGCATGGGCGCCTGCCAGGGGGCGCGGACGGGGTCGGGGCCGGGGTTGGCGTCGTTCATGGGACCAGTGTGGGCGAGGCGGCCCCGGGGGCGGTCAGCGGACGGCCTCCAGGACCTCGGTGCAGCCCAGCGCGTCGGCGATCTCGCCCAGGGCGTCCCCGTCCAGGGCGAGGAGCTGCCTCTCGCCCACCCCGACGTCGTCGAGGAGGCGGGAGTCGCCCAGCGGGCCGCTCGGCACCGCTTCCTCGGCCTCGGGCTCCTCCTCGCGCTCCTCGGCCTCGGGCTCGCCGTCCTCCGTGCCGTCGAGGTCGAGGGTGTCGAGGTCGTCGTCCTCGCCCTTGTCCCGGCCGAGCAGCTCGTCGACGAGCAGGGCGCCGTAGGAGCTGCGGGCGGCGGAGGTGGCGTCCGAGATGAAGACGCGGGGGTCCTCGTCGCCGTCCACCCGGATGATGCCGAACCAGGCGTCCTCCTGCTCGATGAGCACCAGGACCGGGTTGTCGTCGACCGCGGCCTCGCGGGCCAGGTCGGCGAGATCGGTCAGGGTCTCCACATTGTCGAGGTCTGTGTCGCTCGCTTGCCACCCGTCGTCGGAGCGCGCGAGCAATGCGGCGAAGTACACCGTGACTCTCCCACTGGTCATAGGCGGTGCCGGGCCGGACGGGGACAGCACCCCGCCCACTCGGAATCGTGGCAGAAACCCGGCCGTTGCGAGAGGTCTTCCGCGCTGCGTCGTGCAGTAGTCCGAGAGATGTGGCTCACCCGGCGGCCGGGCCGCAGCCATCCGGGCGCCCGCCGGGACGGGCCCGTCACCACCGGAACGTACGCATCCGCATCTGCTGGCGCATCCGGGCGGCTCTCGCCCTGCGCGGCTGCACCCGGTCGCGCAGCTCGCGTGCCTCGTTCAGCTCACGGAGGAACTGCGCGCGCCTGCGCCGTCGCTCCGCGTCGCCGTCCACGGGCGCCTCCGGCCCGCCGGAGCCCTCGGGGGGCTCCGCGTCTCGTCCGTCACGGTCGGCCATGGGCAGCACCACCTCGTGCCGAGGTCCTCGCCCGGCGGGGCGCACCGGGCGTACGTGCCCACTTTCCCCCTAAGTGGTGGTTTGATGCCACCGTGCGGCCGGGAGCCGGTGTCCGAAAGCTCGGTTAATGTCGTTGTCATGCGGATCCACGTCGTCGACCACCCGCTGGTGGCGCACAAACTCACCACGCTGCGCGACAAGCGCACCGATTCCCCCACGTTCCGGCGGCTCGCCGACGAGCTGGTCACCCTGCTCGCCTACGAGGCGACGCGTGATGTGCGGACCGAGCAGGTCGACATCGAGTCGCCGGTCACCGCGACCACCGGCGTCAAGCTGTCGCACCCGCGGCCGCTGGTCGTGCCGATCCTGCGGGCGGGCCTGGGCATGCTCGACGGCATGGTCCGCCTGCTGCCCACGGCCGAGGTCGGCTTCCTGGGCATGATCCGCAACGAGGAGACCCTCAAGGCGGAGACCTACGCGACGCGCATGCCGGACGACCTCTCCGGCCGCCAGGTGTACGTCCTCGACCCGATGCTGGCCACCGGCGGCACCCTCGTCGCGGCGATCAACGAGCTGATCACCCGCGGCGCGGACGACGTCACGGCGATCTGCCTGCTCGCCGCCCCGGAGGGCGTCGAGGTCATGGAGCGCGAGCTGGCGGGCGCGCCGGTGACCGTGGTCACCGCCTCGGTGGACGAGCGCCTCAACGAGGACGGCTACATCGTCCCGGGTCTCGGCGACGCGGGCGACCGCATGTACGGGACGGCAGGCTGACCCGTCAGCACTTGGCGGCACCCCCGGAGGGCGTGGACGCCGGCGGGGTGGCCGCCGGCCGGGGGCTCGTGCCCTTCCGGGGTGCGAGCTCCTTGAACCCGGCGCCGATGATCAGGTCGATCTCCTCGCCCTTGCGGACGTCGCTCTTGACCTCCGCGCCCTCCACCTGTTCCTGGAGCACGCGCATCGCCGTGTCGGTGTCCTCCGGGGCGCCCAGCAGCAGCGCCGCGCCGTTCACGTTCTTGTCGTAGGGCGCCGGGGCGTTGCCCACCTTGCCGATGCGGAAGCCGCGCTGCTTGAGCTCGTCCGCGGTGGTCTTGGCGAGGCCGCTGCGCGGCGTGGCGTTGTAGACGTTGACGGTGATGTCGGCGGGCCCGGGGAGCTGCTCGCGCGGGGCGCCGTGGCTGGCCGCCCGTGCGTCGGTCTGGTCGCCGTGGGCGGCCTTGCCGCAGTCGCCGTTCTTCCGGGCCGCCTGCGGGGAGCCCCCGCCGCCGCCCGAGAAGGCATCGACGAGCTGGAGCGTCCCCCAGCCACCCAGCCCCAGGACGGCCACCGCGGCAACGGCGGCGAGCACGATCCTTTTCGGGCTCCTCGGCCGGCGCATGTGCGGGAAGCGACGGCCCGTGACGCGATACTTTCCGCCCATGCCAGGAGGGGTGAGCATGCTCATGGGCGCAGCGTAGTGCGGGCGGGGGCCGGTGCCTACTAGATGATCAACGGTTGCGCGGACCCCAACCCAAAAGGGCCAATACCAGCCGTAAACCGCCGTGATGTCAGGGACGTGGGGCCATGGACGGGCCCGCTGGTCAGTCCAGTTCGAGCACGCGTGCGTGCAGGACCTGGCGCTGCTGGAGCGCGGCGCGGACCGCGCGGTGCAGGCCGTCCTCCAGATAGAGGTCGCCCTGCCACTTCACGACGTGGGCGAAGAGGTCGCCGTAGAAGGTCGAGTCCTCCGCGAGCAGCGTTTCGAGGTCGAGCTGCTGCTTGGTGGTCACCAGCTGGTCCAGGCGTACCGGGCGCGGGGCGACGTCCGCCCACTGGCGGGTGCTTTCCCGGCCGTGGTCGGGGTACGGCCGACCGTTTCCGATGCGCTTGAAGATCACACGGAAAGCCTACCGGGCCCGCGGCTCCCGGCGCAGCCATGGCGCGGTAGTCGGAAGGCGACAATCGGCCGCAAACCGGGAGCCGGCCGGCGGCGGGGGCGGTTGTGCACAGGCTGTGGACCGGCGGCCTGTGGCCGTCAGCCCTTCTTCGCCTTGGCCGCCCGTTTCGCCTCCTGCTTGTACGCGCGCACCTCGGCCAGCGAGTCGGGTCCGGTGATGTCGGCGACCGAACGGCGGCTGCCCTCCTCGCCGTACGGGCCCGCCGCGGCGCGCCAGCCCTCCGGCCGCACCCCGAGCTGCTTGCCCAGGAGGGCCAGGAAGATCCGGGCCTTCTGCTTGCCGAATCCGGGCAGGTCCTCCAGCCGGGCCAGCAGCTCCCGGCCGGTGCCGGCGTCCTGCCACAGCGCGGTGACGTCGCCGTCGTAGTGCTCGACGAGGTACCGGCACAGCAACTGCACCCGCTTGGCCATGGCCGCCGGGTAGCGGTGCACGGCGGGCTTCCGCGCGCACAACTCCTCGAACGCCTCGGGGTCGTGGGCGGCGATCTCGTGGGCGTCCAGGTCGTCGCGGCCGAGGCGCCGCGCGATGGTGTACGGGCCGGTGAAGGCCCACTCCATGGGGATCTGCTGGTCCAGCAGCATCCCGGTCAGCGCCGCCAGCGGGCTGCGCGAGAGCAGCGCGTCGGCCTCGGGCTGCTGGGCGAGCCGCAGGGGGTGCGCGGTGACGTCCATGGCACCGATGATCCCTCCGGGCCGGTTCCGCCGCACGTCACGCCAGGTCGGTGAGCCGCCGCTCCACGGCCTTGGGGTCGCGGCGCCACTCCTCCCCGAGCTGTTCGGCGAAGGGGTCGGGGAAGATCTCCTGCGTGTCGGCCTCGACGCCCTCGATGATGGCCCGGGCCACGTCGGCGGTGGTCGCGCGGGGGAACTCGGCCATGCGGGGGAGGGCGTTCGCGGCCAGCCGCAGCATGTCGGTGTCGACCGGGCCGGGGTAGACCGCGTGCACGGCGATGCCGCGCGGGGCGAGGTCCGGCCGGACGGCCTGCGTCAGCGCGTTGAGCGCGGCCTTCGAGGCGGGGTAGCCGCCCATGGACGGCGTCCCGCCGAAGGCGCCGACGCTGATGACGTTGACCACGGCGCCGCCGCCGTTGCGCTCGACGACGGGCGCGAAGGCGCGCAGGACGCGCAGCGTCCCCAGCCAGTTGGTGTTCATGACCGTCTCGACGTCCCTGAGGTCCATCTCCAGCAGGTGGCCCATCACGTGCACGCCCGCGTTGTTGACCAGGAGCGTCACGTCGGGGGCGGTCAGGGCGGCGGAGGTGACGGAGGTGGGGTCGGTGATGTCCAGGGCGAGCGGGCGGATCCGCTCCGGGTCCCGGGCGGTCACCGCCGCCAGCGTCCCGGGGTCCCGCGCGCCCGCGTGGACCCGTGCCGCGCCGCGTTCCAGGAAGGCGGTGACGAGGGCGCTGCCGATGCCGCGGTTGGCGCCGGTGACGAGGACGACGGCGTTCTGGACGCGCATGGGGGGCTCCTGGGATGTCGGTGCCTGCAGTGGTACCCGGCGGGAGCGGGGAGGTCACGGGCTTCGCCCGGATGACGGCGCCCTGGTGCGAGATTGTGTAGAGCGTTCGGTCCAGTGCGTGCTACGGTCTGAGTAGAACGTTCGCTACAGGGCTGTTGGGGGAGAAACCATGGAGACCAGGCGCATCGCCGTCAACGGCGTCGAGCTCGCCTGCGTCGAGCAGGGGGAGGGGCCGCTCGCCCTGCTGCTGCACGGGTTCCCGGAGACCCCGGGGATGTTCCGGCACCTGATGCCGGTCCTCGCGGCCGCCGGGTACCGGGCCGTCGCCCCGTACATGCGGGGCTTCGCCCCCAGTCAGGTGCCGCCGGACGGCAGCATGCTGGTGAAGGACCTGATCGCGGACGCCAACGCGCTGCACGAGGCGCTGGGCGGGGACGGCGACGCGGTCATCGTCGGCCACGACTGGGGCGGCTTCACCACCTGGGGCGCCGCGGCCCTCGCCCCCGAACGCTGGTCGAAGGTCGTGGTGGCGGACGTCCCGCCGGTGCGCTTCTACGAGCGCCGGGCGGCCGTGCCCGAGCAGATCCACAAGAACAGCCACTTCTCCTTCTTCCAGATGGGCGTGGCCGACCAGCTCGTGCCGGCGAACGACTTCGGCTACCTCGACTGGCTGTGGCGCCACTGGAGCGGCAGCGTCCCCGGCTACGACCCGGCCGAGGACATCCGCGCGGGCAAGGAGGCCCTGCGCGGGCAGGCCAACCTCCGGGCGGGGCTGGGCCTCTACCGGCAGAACTTCCCCGCCGCCGAATTCGGCACGGAGAACTGGGAGATGGGCCGGCTGCTCGCCGAACTGCCCACGCAGCCGACCCTGTACCTGCACGGCGGCGAGGACCCGGTCGTCGACGAGGAGATCCTCGCGGACATCGTCGCCGCCTTGCCCGAGGGCTCGGACGGCGTCCTGCTCCCGGGCGTCGGCCACTTCCCGCTGGTGGAGGCGCCGGAGGAGGTGAACCGGCGCATCCTGGACTTCCTCGGGAAGTGAGCTCCGGCAGGGGCCCCGGCCCCGTCCGCCCTTCGGGCGGAAGCCGGGGCTTCGCCCCTGGACCTCCGGACGGGCTGGATTCGTGGCTCTCAGCGCGTCAGCGCCCCGCGCAGTCCCTCCGGCAGGTCGGTCGGGCCGTGCACCAGGCCCACCCGCTGCGTCGCCCTCGTCAGGGCCACGTACAGGTCGCTCAGTCCCAGCTCCCCCGGCTCCACCACGATCACCGTGTCGAACTCCAGGCCCTTCGCCTGTCGCGGATCCAGCAGCACCACCGGGCGCGTGAGGTCGGGCGCCGGCCCGCCGGACGCCTCCGGCAGTGCGGCGGACAGCGCCGCGTGGTGGCGGGACGGCGCGATGACGGCCGTGCGGCCGGCCTCGTCCGCGTGCTCCGTCACGGCCTCCGCCACCGCTGCCGGCACGTCGTCGGCCCGGCGGGCCCACGGGCGCACCCCGGTGGAACGGATCGAGCGCGGCGGGTGGAAGGAAGGATTCCCCGCGGCCCGGAGGACCTCCGCCGCGACCTCCATCACCTCCGACGGCGTGCGGTAGTTGACGCCCAGGCGGACGTGTTCCCACCGGTCACCGACGTGCGGCGCGAGGGCCTCCTCCCACGTTCCGCAGCCGCCCGGCTCCGCCGTCTGGGCCGGGTCGCCGACCAGGGTCATCGAGCGGGTCGGGCAGCGCCGCATCAGCAACCGCCAGGCCATCGGGGACAGTTCCTGGGCCTCGTCCACGATGATGTGGCCGAAGGCCCAGGTGCGGTCGGCCGCGGCGCGTTCGGCGGCGCTGCGGTGGTCGGCCTCCTCGTGCCGGTCGGCGAGGCGTTCGGCGTCGACGAGGTCGTGGGCGGCGAGCACCTCCGAGTCCTCGTCCTCGCGGTCCTCGAACTCCTGGGTGCGCGAACCGTACGAGAGGTCGAGCACCCCCTGCGCGTACGCGATGCGCCGCTGCCGCTCGGC
Source organism: Streptomyces sp. AV19 (assembly GCF_015999245.1). Lineage (GTDB taxonomy): Bacteria > Actinomycetota > Actinomycetes > Streptomycetales > Streptomycetaceae > Streptomyces. The sequence goes on from NZ_JAEAMR010000007.1 coordinate 315,661, forward strand.
CTCGGCGGCGGCGAGGGCTGCCGAGTCGTCCTCGCCGAGGAGCTCGGCGGCCTCGTCGAGCAGCGGGACGTCGGCGGGGGTCCACGGCCCGTCGGCCCGGCGGATCGCGTCGGCGTCGGCCTCGGGGAGGTGGACGGGGTCGGTGAGGAAGTCCGCCACCAGCTGCTGCGGGGTGAGCGGGGGCCACAGTTCGGCGATCGCGGCGTGCACCTCGGGGCTGGCGGCGATGGCCTTGCCGAGCTGGGCGATGTCGTCGGGGCCGAGGAGGTTGGGGCCGCCGAACGGGTCGGCGCCCAGCCGGTCGGCCAGCTGCGCGGTGAGCGCGTCGATCACCGAGAACGCGAAGGTGGCGCGGGCGAGGTTGTGCGGCAGCGCGGTCGCGCGCGCCCGCCGTCGGGCCTCGCGCGCGATGTCCGCGTCCAGCAGCAGGCCGCCGTCGTCGTGCGGGATCTCCAGCGCCGGGCCGGGCGGCGTCTGCCGGTCGCGCAGGTACGCGGCCAGCGCGTCCGCCATCGCGGCACCGCCCTTGGCGGCGGCCGCCCGCGGGGTGTCGGTCCCGGTCGCGGTCACGCCGGGGAAGAGCTCGCCGGGGGTGGCCAGCAGGACGCCGGTCTCGCCGAGGGAGGGGAGGACCTCGCCGATGTAGCCGAGGAAGGCCGGGTTGGGGCCGACGATCAGCACGGCGCGGCGGGCGAGTTGCTCGCGGTGCGCGTAGAGGAGGTAGGCGGCGCGGTGCAGGGCGACGACGGTCTTGCCCGTGCCGGGACCGCCCTCGACGACCAGGACGCCGCGGTGCGGGGCGCGGATGATCCGGTCCTGCTCGGCCTGGATGGTCTGCACGATGTCGTGCATCCGGCCGGTGCGCGCCGCGTCCAGGGAGGACAGCAGCACGGCGTCGGCGTCGCTGCCCTCGTGACCCGTGCGTTCGGTGTCGGTGAGGTCGAGGATCTCGTCGTGCAGGGCGGTGACGCGGCGCCCCTGGGTGCTGATGTGACGCCTGCGGCGCAGCCCCATCGGGGTGTGGCCGGTGGCGAGGTAGAACGGCCGGGCCACGTCGGCCCGCCAGTCGATCACCAGCGGGGTGCGCTCGGCGTCGTCGCGCCGGATTCCGATGCGGCCGATGTGGTGATCGCGCCCGTCCCGGAAGGCCAGCCGGCCGAAGCAGAGCCCGTGCTCCCCGGCCTCGAAGGCGGCGAGCAGCCCGGAGCGCTCGGCGACCAGGATGTCGCGTTCCAGCCTGGCCTGGAAGGTGCCGCCGGTCGCGGCGAGCGCGTCCGTCACCCCGCTTCCGGTCCGCGCGATGAGCTCTTCGAGGCGTGCGTGGAGGCCGTCGACGAATTCCTGTTCCCGGCGCAATTCCTGATCCGAAGTATTTGACAAGGTGACTCCCGCCCCGATATCATGGCCTTAATAAAGCTTCTCTGTGTGCTTTGTGTTGTGCACACAGAAACACTCAATATATGCAGGGAAATACCCCGGACGTCAATATGTCCGGGGTATTTGTTTGTGTGGATCCGGTGTGCGGCAACACCCGTCACTCCTGTCACGCGGCTGTGACGTGGAGCGGACCGATCCGCCAACCGGCCTCCGTAGATTCGTTGTTGCGGCCGACGAACGCAGGGTCGAGCCGCCTCCGCCACGAACCGACCGGGAGCCACACGTGTCCACGTCCGTCCGCCGCCGCACCGCCGCCCGCGCCGCCGTCACCGCCACCCTGGCCGCGCTCCTCCTCGCCCCGGCCGCCGGCGCCCTCGCCGCCCCCGCCGGTGCGCCCGTCGCGGTGCAGGCCGTCGCCAAGTCCCCGGCGCAGAAGGCGAAGAAGGGTGAGTTCGTCCGTGACGTGAAGCTGGCCGGCGGCTGGAAGGGCGAGCTCTACAAGGCCGGCGCCCGCCATCACCGCCTCGACATCGTCGACGGCCGGCAGGTACTCGGCTCGGTCGAGGCGAACGGTCGCGACGGGGGTCTCGACGCCAATGGTGTGGGCATCGTCCTGACCCCGGGCGGACAGATCGACTCCTGGACGGGCGGCTGGCGCCACGGCAACGGCACCTACCTCCTGCCCGACGGCAGCAAGGCCGAGGTCACGCGGATGAAGGGCCTTCACTCCCGGATGGAGATCACCAGCGGTGGCCACGTGCTCGCCAGGCTGGACGCGAACGGGCACGACGCGGGCCTCGACGCGAACGGCATGTACATCGTGCTGACCGCCGACGGGCAGTTCAGCGCCCACATCCCGCGCTGATCCCGGCGCACCCCTCCCGCAGAACCCGAGCCGCGGCCGTTTCCACCGGCCGCGGCTTTTCCGTGTCCTTTCCCGTGTCCCTTCCCGCCCGGCGGGTCAGCCGCCGCGCCGGCCGCCGCCCGAGCGGGGCCGGAGCAGCGCGACGCCCAGGACCGCCGGCGTCATCAGCAGGAGGGTGAGGGTGACCAAGGAGGTGTGGCGGACCGGGGGTCGGGGGTGTGCGGTGACCGCGTTGGTGCGGTAGTGGTGGGTCGGGCGTGGTGACGGTGGCGGGGGTGCCGTCGGTACGGGCGACGGTGGCGGCGGTGGTGCCGGGGTCGGCGGGGGCTGTGGGGGCAGGGTGACGGGCGGGGCGGAGGCGGGACGTACGGGGTGCGGGGCGCGCGTCGACGGTGCCGGGGCGGGCGGTGCGGGAGCGGGGGGCGCCGGAGGTGCCGGACGTGGCGGGATCCGGCGCGGAGGCGGTGCCGGACGGGCGGGTGGCTTCGGCTTCCGGGGTGGCTTTCGGGTGGGCGGCGGCGGGGTGGTCGCCGGCGGCCGGGGCGTGGGGCAGTGGATCCACAACTCCAGGGCCTGGGCGGCCGCGTGGGACGCGACGCCGAGTCGGCCGTGCGCGCACAGCTGCCCGCGCCCCGCGGTGCCGACGGCGTACGGGGGTGTGGTGCGGACGACGGCCGTGCCCGTCGAGGTCGCGCGGGGCACGGTGCGTCCGTCCGGGTCCCCGGCCGCCGCCTCCGGCACCGGACCCAGCAGAGCGGCGGCGGCCACCCCGGCCAGCCACCCCGCACGCAGCACTTCCCCCACCCGTCCCCGCACGTGGACAGCCTGTACAACGGGCGGCGGGTCCAGCCGCGTTCGGGCGGTGATTCCCCCGATGGGCGGAACGGGCGGGCGTCGCGTCACCGCCGGGCGTTGACGCGTGCGCCGGTCCGCGCCGGCCGGGCCCGCGCACCCCCTGGCGCCCCGCCAGTCCCTCGCCCTACCGTGACCGCGGTGGGCGCTCCCACCGAACGGCTTGCCACGTCCCCCATCCGACCAGAGGTGAGTCTTGTTCCCCCAACGTCACTGGAGACCCGGCCGGTTACGGCGAATACGCGTCGTCCTGGGACTCCTCGGCATCACGGCCGCCGCGGCCACCGGGCCCGCGCTGGCGACGGACGGCGACGCGGCCGCCCGGCCCCGGCAGCCCCTCGTCCGGCCCATCGACCCGCAGAACTGGCGCAACCCCGACGACATGACCTGGGCCGAGTACCGCTCGGTGCCCGGGACCCGCTGGGCCGACCCGGCGGTCAAGCCCACGAAGCGGATGTTCAAGGGAGCCCTGGTGCTCCTGGACTACCCGGACGAGGAGTTCTCGGTCAGCAAGCCGCCGGGGGCCGGGAAGTTCGGCAACCCGCAGCCCGCCGCGTCCAATATCCCGAGGGGTCAAGTGCCCGGTTTCTACCGGGACTTCCTCAACAAACCGGGGGCGCTCAACCACGGTCACACCATCAACGAGTACTGGATGGAGGACTCCGGAGGACGCGTCGGGGTCGATCTCACCGCCTTCGGCGTGTACCGGATGCCGTGGAAGTCCCACCAGTACGGCATCGAGCCGGGGATGAACCCGGGGGCCTGTCCCGTCGGCGACAGCTGCGGGAAGGACATCCGGGCCGACGGCAAGCGCGCCTGGACCGCCGATGTGGGAGTGGACAAGACCAAGCAGTTCGACTTCGTCTTCTACCTCACCGCGGGGGTGGACGAGTCGTCCGCCTGGCAGGAGTTCGGCCGGATGAAGTTCGGCTCGGCGAAGGACGTGCCGGCCGCCTGGGGGCCGCCGTCGCCGCTCGCCTCCGGCGGCAACGCGGCCGCGACGCGGTACGTGCCGTGGACGTCCTGGCAGGCGGCCGCCCGGATCTGGCCCAACGCGGAGAGCGGCTCGTCCACGCAGGCGGAGAGTTCCGGGATGGCCACCTTCGCCCATGAGCTCAGCCATATCCTGGGCATAGGCGACAACTACAACAATCCCTACGGCACGCCCTTGAGCCGGAGTTACACCGGAATCTGGGGCATGCTCTCGCGCGGTTCGTTCAACGGTCCCGGCGGTCCGCACACCCGGTGGATGATCCCCGCCACGGCGGGCGGCTCGATGGGTGCCCAGCACGTGCTCCGCGACAAGATGAAGCTCGGCATCGTCGACGACAGGAAGGTGCTGCGGCTCGACCGCGACGCGCTCAAGAATTCCGGCATGGCCGTCGCCCGGGTCACCGCGCGGTCCGCGCCGCCGGGTGAAAAGGGGCTGTCCGGCGTCAGCATCAGCATGGGCCGCGATCTTTCCCCGGTCTGCGACCGCACGAAGGACCCGCTGTGCGACGGCGGCGGCTACGACAACTACACCGTCGAGGTCGTCGACCGGATGGGCATGGACTCGTTCACGCCCGACAACGGCGTCCTGCTGAGCAAGACCAAGAACGCGGACCGGGCCCCGTTCGCCTGGGTGGTCGACGCGCACCCCGAGGACATCGGGCTGACGGACTTCGTCCGCCCGGACGGGACCCCGCAGAAGATCACCATGGGGGACTACCGGCAGCTCAGCGACGCGCTGTTCCACGCGGGGGCGGACTCCGGCAGCTCGTACGAGTACGAGGACAAGGCCAACCGGCTCCACTTCTACGTCCTCGACGTGAAGCGCGACGCGTCGGGGATCCTGTCGTACGGCGTGGGCGTCAAGTCCCTTGACGGTGCTGGGCCGCAGGCCCGTGGCGTCGCCCTGCGGGGCGGGACGCCGAAGGGGCGGCCGGCCGACGGGCGGGCCGTGTGCACCTTCGGCCTCGCCAACACGGGACGGGACGCGGGCACCGGCCCGTACACCGGATCCGACGTCTACCGGCTGTCGGCCACGGCCTCCGGGCGGGGCTGGTCCGCGTGGCTGCCCAACCGGCTGGCCACGGCGCGGGCGGGGGCCTCGGTCCCGGTCGACGTCGCCGTGGCGGCGAAGCGGGGTGCCGACCGGCAGGGGAAGGTGACGCTCACCGCGCGCTCGGAGAGCGACCCCGGTCGTACGGCGCGGGCCACGTGCTCGCTGCGCGCGACGGCCGGGTGAGGGAGTGCCGTCGGTCCGGGGTGCCGGGCCGACGGCACGATGCGCCTGATCGGTGGCGTCCTCGTCTCAGCCGGCTTGCTTGGACGGGGACTTGGACGGGGTCTTGGCGGCGGGCTTGGCGGCCGGCTTGGCCGGGGTCTTGCCCTTGGCAGGGGTCTTGGCAGGGGTGTCGGCCGGGGGCTTGATCCCGCCCTGGACCTTGCCTGCCGCGTCCTTCGCGGTGCCCTGGACCTTGCCGGTGGTGGCCTTGACGGCGCTCCGGGTCTTGCCGGCGGTGGTCTTCGCCGCGCCCTGGGTCTTGGCGCTGGTGCTCTTCAGCGCGCCCCCGGCGGACTTGACCGCTCCCTGGACCTTGCCCGTCGTGCCCTTGACCTGGTTGCCCGCCTGCTTGCCGTGGTCTCCGGCGGCCTTGTGCAGGTGGGAGACGACACCGTGGGCGGGGTGGGGCGCGTCGGCGGAGGCCGCGCTCCCGGCGGCCGCGGCGGCTCCGGTCAGCAGAGCCGCCGAGGCGGCGACCATGGCGGCGCGCCGCATTCCTGCGTGAGACATGAGCTTCTCCTGGCTCAGGGCTTCCGGCGGGTGAATCCGTGTGCGCGGAAGCCGTGTTCTCGGTACGCAGGCATCTTGGTGGGGCGGATGGGTAGTTGGGGGAATTCGGGGCCGCGTTCCTCCGTCCGGATGATGTGACGGGTGCGGCAGGGAAGCGGCGCAGGTGTCAACTGCAAACGACGTAGACGGTGGTGACGCGCGGGTCGTGAATGGCGTTGATGGGCGCGGTGGTCACGGTCCAGCCGGTCGCGTTGGGGGCGGGGAACGATTCGGAGATGTAGTTGTCCTCGTTGTTGCTGATCGACGCCCCGCCGCCGGTGGCGTGCCGGCCGTTGGTGCAGAGGACGGTGTGGGTCGCCGCCTCGTCCGCCGGGTCGTTGAACGTCTCCTGGGCGACGACGGGCACCTGCGCGGCGGCGGTGCCGGCCGGGAGGAGCACACCGGCGGGCACCGCCAGAGCGGTGGTCAGGGCGAGGGCGAGGCGGGCGAGCTTCATGGGGTGCCTCCACAGGGATTCGCGTCTGTGAAGAGCACAGCGCCGGTCGGGCCCGACCACCAATGACCTGAACGGGTGATGGAGTTCGGCGGAGTTCGGGGGCGCGGCTACTTGAAGGCCCGCAGCCGCAGGCTGTTGGTGACCACGAACACCGACGAGAACGCCATCGCCGCACCCGCGATCATCGGGTTGAGCAGGCCGAGGGCCGCCAGCGGGAGCGCGGCGACGTTGTAGCCGAAGGCCCAGAAGAGGTTGCCCTTGATGGTGCCGAGGGTGCGGCGGGAGAGGCGGATCGCGTCGGCGGCCACGAGGAGGTCGCCGCGGACGAGCGTGAGGTCGCTCGCCTCTATGGCGGCGTCGGTGCCGGTGCCCATGGCGAGGCCGAGGTCGGCGGTGGCGAGGGCGGCCGCGTCGTTGACGCCGTCGCCGACCATCGCGACCGTGCGGCCCTCGCCCTGCAGGCGCCGGACGACGTCGGCCTTGTCCTGGGGGAGGACCTCGGCGATCACCTCGTCGATGCCGACCTCGCGGGCGACGGACTCGGCGACGGCCCGGTTGTCGCCGGTGAGCAGGATGGGGGTCAGGCCGAGGCGGCGCAGTTCGGCGACGGCCCGGGCGCTGGTGTCCTTGACCGCGTCGGCGACCGTGAGGACGCCGCGCGCCGCGCCGTCCCAGGCGACGGCGACCGCGGTGCGGCCCTCGGCCTCGGCGGCGGCCTTCGCGGCGGCGAGTCCGTCGGGGAGCACGATGGACCAGTCGGCGAGCAGCCTCTCCCGGCCGACCAGGACCGCGTGGCCGTCGACGACGCCCTGGACGCCGAGTCCGGCGACGTTCTCGAAGCTCTCCGGCGCGGGGAGTTCACCGGCGCGCTCCGCCGCTCCGTCGGCGATCGCCCGGGCGACGGGGTGCTCGGAGGCGTGCTCCAGCGCGCCCGCCAGCCGGAGCAGTTCGGTCCCGTCCGTGCCGGGGGCGGTGACGACGTCCCGGAGGGTCATGCGGCCCGTGGTGACGGTTCCGGTCTTGTCGAGGACGACGGTGTCCACGCGGCGGGTGGACTCCAGCACCTCGGGGCCCTTGATCAGGATGCCGAGCTGGGCGCCGCGCCCGGTGCCGACCATCAGCGCGGTCGGGGTGGCCAGGCCCAGCGCGCAGGGGCAGGCGATGATCAGGACGGCCACGGCGGCGGTGAACGCGGCGGCGGTGTCGCCGGTGGTCAGCAGCCAGACGGCCAGGGTGCCCAGGGCTATCAGCAGGACGACGGGGACGAAGATCCCGGAGATGCGGTCGGCCAGGCGCTGCACGGCGGCCTTGCCGTTCTGCGCGTCCTCCACCAGCCGGGCCATGCGGGCGAGTTGGGTGTCGGAGCCGACCCGGGTGGCCTCCACCACCAGGCGGCCCGAGGTGTTGACGGTGGCGCCGGTGACGGTGTCGCCCACGGTCACGTCGACGGGGACGGACTCGCCGGTGAGCATGGACGCGTCCACGGCCGAACCGCCCTCGGCCACGGTGCCGTCGGTGGCGATCTTCTCGCCGGGGCGCACGACGAACCGGTCGCCGACCGTCAACTCCGAGACGGGCACGCGCACTTCGCGCCCGCCGCGCAGCACGGCCACGTCCTTGGCGCCCAGCTCCAGCAGGGCGTGCAGGGCGGCGCCGGCCTTCCGCTTGGAGCGGGCCTCCAGGTAGCGGCCGGCGAGGAGGAAGGTGGTCACGCCCGCCGCGGCCTCCAGGTAGATGGAGGACGAACCGTCGGTGCGGGAGACCGTGAAGTCGAAGCCGTGGCGCATGCCGGGCATGCCCGCGTGGCCGAGGAACAGGGCCCACAGCGACCAGCCGAGCGCGGCGAGCGTGCCGATCGAGACCAGGGTGTCCATGGTGGCGGCGCCGTGCCGGGCGTTGGTCCAGGCGGCCTTGTGGAAGGGGAACGCGCCCCAGGCGACGACCGGTGCGGCCAGCGTCAGGGAGAGCCACTGCCAGTTGTCGAACTGCAGCGCCGGGACCATGGCCATCAGTACCACCGGCAGCGACAGCGCGAAGGACATCCACAGCCGCTGCCGCAGGCCGTCGGTCTCGTCCCCGCCTCCGGCGGCCTCGGCCGCGGCCGGCTCCGGCGCCGTGGGCGGGGCCGGTTCCCGGGCGGTGTAGCCGGTCTTCTCCACGGTGGCGATCAGGTCGGCGACGGTGACGTCCGCGTCGTAGGTGACCTTGGCCTTCTCGGTGGCGAAGTTGACGGTGGCGCTCACGCCGGCCATGCGGTTGAGCTTCTTCTCGACGCGGGCCGCGCACGAGGCGCAGGTCATGCCGCCGATGGCGAGCTCCACGCCGGTGGCCGGACCGGCGGGTGTGTCGAGGTCGGTGCTGGTCATGGGGGTTCTCCCGGGAGGAGGGCCGGGGCCGTACGGCGGCCATATCAGTGGGGCGGTACGGCCCGGCGCGGGTGCGGGGGTGCGTCAGGCGCGGCCGACGAGCTCGTAGCCCGCCTCGTCCACGGCGGCGCGGACGGCCTCGTCGTCCAGCGGGGCGGCGGAGACGACGGTGACGAGCCCGTCGGCGGCCACGGCGCGGACGGAGGTGACGCCCGCGAGCGCGGAGACCTCCTCGGTGACCGCGCCCTCGCAGTGGCCGCAGGTCATGCCGGTGACCTTGTAGACGGTGGTGGTGCCGGGCTGAGAAGTCATGGCTGCTTCCTCGGGTCGTGCCGCGCTCGGGAGCGCGCGGTGTCTCTCGTTACGACCAAGGTATACCCCCCAGGGGTATCTGCAAAGGGCGGGGCGGGAACGCCGAAGCGGGTGGCCGCCCCCGAGGGCGACCACCCGCTTCACGACGGACGGGCGTCAGAGCAGTGCGGTCAAGGTGTCCCGCAGCGCGGCCGGGTCCTCCCGGAAATAGAAGTGACCCCCTTCGAAGCGGTGCACGTGGAACTCCGCGCTCGTGTGCTCGCGCCACGCCTCCAGCTGCCCGGGCGTGACCGTGTCCGCGTCGCCCCCGAACACGTGCAGGGGGACGGGCAGCGGGGCGCCGGTCCGGTGCCGGTGGGTCTCCAGCAGCGTGAAGTCCGCGCGGAACGCGGGCAGCAGCAGCGCCACGAGGTCGGGGTCGGCGGCGATCTCCGGGGGGATGCCGCCGTACCGGCCGCCGACGGCGGCGACCAGCTCGGCGTCCGGGAGGTCGTGCAGCCGCGGGGCGGTCCGGACGAGGTGGGGCGCCGGGTAGGCGGAGACGATCAGCCGCTCCGGCAGCGGCCGGCCGCGCGCGGCGAGCCCGCGGACCGTCTCGAAGGCGGTCAGCGCGCCCAGGCTGTGCCCGAAGAGCGTGTACGGCGGGGTGAACCCGGTGCTGTCGAGCAGCGCGCCGACCCAGTCGGCCATGGCGGTGAGCGGTTCCTCGGCGGCCCGCCCGCCCCGGCCGGGCGGGCAGACGCCGGACACCTCGACGCCCGGCAGGTCCCGCCCCCAGCGGACGTATTCGCTCGCCAGCCCGCCGGAGTGGGGGAAGCAGTACAGGCGGCCGGCCGGGGCGGCCTGCGGCTTCCCCACCAGCCAGGGGCTGCGATTCCTCGTGACCGGGACCGTCATGCCGCGCTCCTCGCTCCCGCCCCGCGCTCCTCCAGGAGCGTGGCGAGGGTCCGGGCGTCCTGGCCGCGCAGCACGTCGGCGGCGGTGACGGGCGCCGCGAACTCCTCGGCGGCCCAGGACGCGAGCTTGACGGCGGTCAGGGAATCGCCGCCCAGGTCGAAGAGGCTGTCGTCGGGCTCGATGCCGGGGATGCCGAGGGCCTGCCCGAAGGCGGTGAGGACCGCCGCCAGGACGGGGGTGACGGCCTCGGCCGCGTCGCCGGGCTCCGCCGTCGTGGGCGTCCCGGCAGTCGTCCCGGCCGTCGGGCCGATCCAGGAGTCCGGCGTCCCGCCGTCCGCGACGGCCGCCGTCGCAGCCGTCGGCTCCAGCGGCGGCACCAGGTAGGTGCGCCGCTCGAACGGGTACGAGGGGAGCACCACCCGCCGCCGCTCCTCGCCCCCGTGCAGCGCCGCGAAGTCCAACTCCGCGCCCCGGGCCCACAGTTCGCCGACGCCGGACAGCAGCGTGGCCGCCTGGGAGGCGTCCTCGGCGGGGTGCGGGGTGAGGTGGACGACGGCCTGCTTCGGCTCGTACCCGGGGTGCTGGCGGGCCAGCGTGGACAGGGTCCGGCCCGGGCCGATGTCGACCAGGGCCTGCACGGGGCTGCCGAAGAGCGTGGTGAGCGCCTCGCCGAACCGGACGGGCTCGCGCAGGTGCCGGGTCCAGTACGCGACGGAGCGGACCTCCTCCGGATCGGCCCACTGCCCGGTGGTGTCCGAGAGGACGGGCAGCACGGGCAGGCCGCGCTCCAACGACCCGACGAATTCGGCGAATCGCCCGCTGATCGGCTCGACCAGCGGCGAGTGCCCGGCCGTGTCGATCCGCAGCAGCCGCGCCTCGACGCCCCGGCCGACGAGCTCCTCGGCGAACCGGGCGACGGACTTGGCCGGTCCCGTGACGGTGCACTGGCCGGGCCCGTTCACCGCCCCGACGGACAGTTCCGGCGGCAGCTGCGGGGCGAGCCGGTCCTCGGGCAGCTTCACGGCCGCCATGGCCCCGGCGGGCACCGTGCCGAGCAGCCGGCCGCGCTCGACGACGAGCCGCATCGCGTCGCGCGGCGCGAACACCCCGGCCACGCAGGCCGCGGCGTACGCGCCGAGGCTGTGGCCGGTCACGGCGGCCGGCCGGATCCCCCAGGACTCCAGCAGCCGCGCGGTCGCGTACTGCACGGCGAAGACAGCCGGCTGGGACAGGGCGATCGTGGCCAGCCGGGCGGCCGCGGCGGGCCGTCCGCCCTCGTCCGCCGGGAAGAGCGTCTCGCGCAGGTCCAGCCCCAGCGGCCCGGCCGCCCACTCGGCGGCTTCGTCCAGGTGGCGGCGGAACTCCGGTTCGTCCGCGTACAGTTCGGACGCCATCCCGAGGTGCTGGCCGCCCTGCCCGGCGAAGAGGAACACCGGTTCCGCGCCGGACGCGGCGCCCCCGCCGGTGACCGCGGGCAGGGCCGCCGCGGCCCCGCCCGCGTCCCGGGCCACGACGAACCGGCGGTGCGGGTGGTGCGTCCGGCCGGTCTGGAGCGTCCACGCCGCGTCGGCGAGGTGGGTGCCGGGCCGGGAGCGCAGGTGGCCGGCGAGCCGCCGCGCCGCCTCGTCCGCGGCCGTCGCCGTCCTCCCGGAGACCACCACGAGCTGGTGGCGGCGGCCGGGCGGGGAGGCGGGGCGGGCCGGGGGCTCCGCCACGACGACGTGGGCGTTGGTGCCGCCGACGCCGAGCGCGTTGACTCCCGCGATCCGGGGACCGGCGGACTCCCAGGGCCGGGTGGCGGCGTTCACCTCGAACGGCGAGGAGGCGAAGTCGATGGCGGGGTTGGGCCGTCGGAAATGCAGGCTGGCGGGGAGCACGCCGTGCTCCACGCTGAGCACCGTCTTGATCAGGCCGACGACGCCGGCCGCCGCGTCGGCGTGGCCGACGTTGGTCTTCACCGAGCCGATGCGGCAGTGCCCGCGCCGGTCGGTGCTCTCGCGGAACGCCCGGGTCAGCGCGGTCACTTCGATGGGGTCGCCGAGGGCGGTGGCGGTGCCGTGCGCCTCCACGTACCCCACGTCCCCGGCGTCCACGCCCGCCGCGAGGTGCGCGGCGCGGACGACCTCGGCCTGCCCGGCCACGCCGGGGGCGGTGAAACCGGCCTTGTGTCGGCCGTCGTTGTTCACCGCGGACCCGCGGATCACGGCGTGCACGTGGTCGCCGTCCTCCAGCGCCTCGATCAGCGGGCGCAGCACGACCAGCCCGACGGCGCTGGCACCGACCGTCCCGGCGCTGTCGGCGTCGAAGGTCCGGCAGTGCCCGTCGGGGGAGACGATGCCGCCCGGCGTGTAGCGCGGCCTGGGGAGGTGCGGCAGGACGCTCGCGCCGCCCGCCAGCGCCATGTCGCACTCGCCGTTGAGCAGGGCCTGGACGGCGACGTGGACGGCGACCAGCGAGGTGGAGCAGGCGGTCTGCACGGCCAGGGCGGGGCCGGTGAGGTCCAGGTGGTAGGCGATGCGGGTGGCGAGGAAGTCCGTCGCGTTGGCCTGGCGCAGCTGCCATTCGTCGAGGAAGGGCAGCCGGTCGAGGCGGGCCCGGACGGCCTCGGCGTAGCCGTTGGCGGAGGCGCCGACGAAGACGCCGGTCACCGGCCGGTCCTCGGCGCCGTGCCCGGCGCGTTCGAGGGCCTCGTGCGCGCACTCCAGCAGGAGCCGCTGCTGCGGGTCGGTGATCAGGGCGTCGTTGGGCGAGAGGCCGAAGAAGCCCGCGTCGAAGTCGCCCGCGCCGTCCAGCACCCCGTAGGCCGGGGTGAATTCGGGCCGGGCGGGGTCCCGCCGGTCGTCGAGGACGGAGACGGTCTCCCGGGCCTGAAGGAGGTTCTCCCAGAAGCGCTCCACGTCCGGGGCGCCGGGGAACCGGCCGGCCATGCCGATGACGGCGACGTGGTCCTCGTACTCCGCGCGTTCCTCGGGGGTCATCGCGCATCCTCCAGGTGGTGTGTCTGCGGCGTGAGGTGACGCATCGTCAGTCCTCCGCCTTCTTGTCGCGGCCCGCGGCGGCGCCGATCACGAACAGGACGGCCGCCGCGGCCTGCAGGGCCGCGAGGCAGGCGAACGTCGTGGACAGCCCGGTCCGCTGGACCGTCGTGCCGGCCAGCAGCCAGCCCGCCGTCCCGCCGACCAGCGCGATCGCGGTCGCCACGGTGAGTGCCTCGGTGCGCCGGCCGGCCGGGATCCGCAGGACGCGGACGGCGGCGACGGGCGCGCTGGAGGCGCCGTTGAGGAAGCCGACGAGCACCAGGAGCCCGGCCAGGCCCGCGGTGCCGAGCGGGAGCAGGAGCCCGGCGAAGGCCGCGCCCAGGGCGACGCGCCCGCCGACCGCCAGGGTGCGGGCGGGCAGCCGCTTCAGCAGCCGGCCGACCAGCAGGGTGCCCAGCAGCGCCCCGCCGCCGAAGGAGGTCAGCAGTACGCCGGCCACCACGGAGGAGCCGTCCTCCCTGGTCACGGCGATGACGGGCATCAGGGCGAACAGCGCCTGCCAGGCCATCTCGCCGAGCGCCAGCCCCGCGGACCAGCTGCTGACCAGCCGGTCCGCGAGCAGGGTGCGCAGCCCGGACGCGGGGGAGCGGCGGGCCGCCGCGGCCGGCGGCCCGGAGGCGTGCGGCAGGCACAGCCGCAGCAGGACCGCCGAGGCGGCGAAGCTGACCGCGTCCAGCAGGAGGACGACGGGCGCGTCGAACAGCGAGATGAGCGCGCCGCCGAGGACCGGGCCGAGCAGCACGCTGAGCCGGGTGGCGCTCTGCAGGGCCGCGTTGGCCCGGCTGAGCAGCTGCTCGTCCTCGCCGACCACGGTGGGCAGGATGGACTGCTGGCTGGCCGTGTAGGGGGCGAAGAAGGCACCCATCGCGAACATCACGGCGACGAACGCGGGCGTGCCGAGCCAGCCGAGCCAGTACAGCAGCGGCAGCAGGGCCACGAGCGGGCCGCGGACCGTATCGCCGACGATCATGATGCGGCGGGGGCCGATGCGGCCCGTCCAGGAGGCGCCGAAGAAGCCGAAGACGGCGATGGCGGCGATCTGGGCGGCCATGACCAGGCCCATGTCCGTGGTGGAACCGGTGAGCTGGAGCGCCAGCCAGGGCATGGCGACCGCGCTGAGCTGGGTGCCCAGCATGGAGATCGTCTCGGCGGCCAGGAGCACGCGCAGCGTGGGGTGCCGGCGGATGGCCACGGTCCCGGTGGCGGGGGCGGCTTCGGTGGTCATGTCACTCGCCTTCCGTCGCGGTGGAGCGGTGGCGGTTGCGGCGGCTGCGCCGGCCGGAGCGGACGGGACGGCGGGGCGACGTGTCGTCGTGCCCCGTCGTGCCGTCCGCGTCCAGGAGCCGGGCGAGCGCCGCGACCGTGGTGTGCTCGAACAGCGCGGTGATCGGCAGCTCGCGGCCGAACTCCGTGGCCAGGCGGCCGTGCAGCTTGGCCAGGGCCAGTGAATTGCCGCCCAGGTCGAAGAAGTTGTCGTGCGCGCCGACCCGTTCCAGGCCCAGGACGCCGGACCACAGCGCGGCGACGCGCCGTTCCGTGCCGGTGCCGGGCGACACGTAGCCGCCGGTGCCGACCAGGTCGGCCCGCTCCGGCGCCGGGAGGGCGGCGTGGTCGACCTTGCCGCTGGTGGTGAGCGGGAGCGCGGGCAGGACGACGAGCGCCTCGGGCACCATGAACTCGGGGAGTTCGGCCCGTGCCCTGCGCAGCAGTGCGTCGGTGTCGGGGGTCCGGCCGTTCCGCGCCGTGACGTATCCGACCAGGGCCGGGGTGCGGTGCGGGTCCCCGGTGACGGCCGCGTGCGCGACCTCGGGCTGCCGCAGCAGGAAGTGCTCGATCTCGCCGGGCTCGACCCGGTAGCCGCGGATCTTGAGCTGCCGGTCGGCGCGGCCGAGGTACTCGACGGTGCCGTCGGCCAGCCAGCGGCCGAGGTCGCCGGTGCGGTAGACGCGCAGCGGCTCGCCGTCGGGCTCGACCGTGCGGAACCTCTCCGCCGTGAGTTCGGGCCGGCCGAGGTACTCGACCGCCAGTCCGCGTCCGGCCAGGTGGATCTCGCCGGTGGTGCCGGCCGGGCAGCGGCGTCCGCCGTCGTCGAGGACGAGCAGCCGGGTGCCCGGGAGCGGGCGGCCGACGCAGTTGAGCGGCGCGTCCCCGGCGGCGTCCACCTCGTGCTCGGTGGAGGCGACGGTGTTCTCGGTGGGGCCGTAGCTGTTCATCAGCCGGTACGGCAGGCCGCGGGGCGGGCGCTGGGACAGCGCGGCGCCGCCGAAGGCCATCCAGCGCAGGCCGCGCGGGCCGCCGCCGGTGCTCCACACCGCCTCCGCCAGGGCGGTGGCGAGGAACGCCACGTCCACCCGGCGCCCGTCGAGCCAGCCGCCGAGCGCGGCGGGGACGACCCGCTCCTCGTGCGGCACCAGGCAGGCGCCGTTGGCCAGGGCCTGCCAGACCTCCTGCTGCGAGCTGTCGAAGCTGACGCTGAGCAGGTGGGAGCAGCGGTCGCCGGGGACGATGCCGAAGGCGTCCGCGCTCCAGCGGACGAGGTCCGCCAGGCCGCCGTGGCGGATGACGGCGCCCTTGGGGGTGCCCGTGGTGCCCGAGGTGTAGATCACGTAGGCCGGGGCGTCGGGGGACCAGGTGTCCGGGAGGGAGGCCGGGTCTCCGGTCTTCGTCACCTCGGTCTTCGTCACCCCGGTCTTCGTCACCTCGACGACCGGGCCGGTGAACGCGGCGGGACGCGGGCCCGCGGGGCTCGTCACGAGCACGTCGGCGCGGACGTCGCCCAGGACGAACTCCTGGCGCGCGGCGGGCCACGACGGGTCGACCGGGCAGAAGGCGGCCCCCGCGAACCAGGCGGCCAGCATCCCGGCCGGGTAGTCCGCGCCGCGCTCCAGCAGCAGGGCCACGGTGCCGCCGCCGTCGGCGGGCAGGTGCGGCCGCAGCGCCCCGGCCAGGGCGCGGGCCCGCTCGACCAGCGCGCGGTAGTCCGTCGTGCCGTCGGCGGTCTCCACCGCCGGTGCGTCCGGCCGGATTCCCGCCTGTTCCAGGACCAGTTCGGGCACGGTCGTCAGCGGGCCGGGCTCGGGGCCCCGCTCCCACCGCCGGATCCGGTCCGTCTCCTTTGCCGTGGTCAGGTCCAGGCCGGCGACGGGCACGTCGAGGCTGTCGGGGAGCAGGTCCAGGACCGCGCCCAGGCCCTCCGCGATCCCCTCCACGTCGGCGCGGCGGAACCGGCCGCCGTCGTAGGCCAGCCGGCCGTCCAGCCGGTCGCCGTCCAGGGTGAGCGCCACCGTCAGGCCGAGCTTGCCGGTGTACGAGGCGCCCTCGCCGTCGAGCGCGACCGGACGCAGGGTGCTGCCGCCGACGGACCGGCGGCCGGGCGCGGTGCCGAAGGCGAGCGAGACGTCGGCGTAGGGCGTACGGCCGGGCCTGCGCGGCGGGTTGAGGCGGTCGACGACGTCCTCGAACGGCACGTCCGCGTGCTCGAAGGCGCCCAGCACCTCCGTGCGCGCCGCCTCCAGCGCCTCGCGGACCGTCGTGCCGGGGCCGAAACGGGTGCGCAGGGCAACGGTGTTGAGGCAGGGGCCGAGGACGTCGGCGAGGCCCGGGCGGTCGCGGTTGGTCATCGGGCTGCTGATCACCACGTCGTCCCGCCCGGTGCGCCGGTTCAGCAGGATCGCGAGGCCCGCCGTCACGGCCATGAACGGCGAGAAGCCGTGCCGCTCCTGGAGGGTGCGCAGCCGCTCGCCCAGCCCGGCGGTGAAGGCGGCCGCGACGATGCCGTGCGGCGCGCCGGGCGGCGGGGCCGGGAAGTCGGTGTACGCCGGCGCTCCGGCCAGCCGCTCCTGCCAGTGGGCGAGCCCGGCCTCGTGCGCGGCGCCGCCGCGGGCGGCCCGCTGGGCCTCGACGAACGCCCGGTACGGCGTCGCGGTCGGTATCTCCCGCTGCCCGCCCGCGAGTTCGCCGAGCAGCTCCGCGACCGACGCGGCCAGGGCCGTGGCGTCGGCGGGGGCCACGCGGTCGCCCTGGTAGGAGAGCATCGCCTCCAGGGCGCCGTCCTGCTCGGCCACGGTCAGCGTCAGGCCGAACTTGGCCTCGTGCGCCCACAGCGAGTCGGCCGTCAGCGGCCGCAGCTCGGCGTCCCCGAGCACCGCCCGGCGGTCGCTGCGCAGGTTCATGTTGAGGGCCACGTCCGCGTACGGGGTGCGGCCCGGGACGCGCTCGGGCCGCAGCCGGGACAGCACCTCGTCGAAGGGCGCGCGGCCGTGCTCGAACGCGTCCAGCACCTCGGCGCGCATCGCGCGCAGCGCGTCCAGGACGGTGGCGCCGGCGGCGTGGTCCGAGCGCAGGACCACGGTGTTGAGGCAGGGGCCGAGAAGTCCGGCGAACTTTGGCCCGCGCGTGCTGACCGGCACGCCGAGGGTGAGCGACGGCCGTCCCGTCCAGCGGTGCAGCGCGACGGACAGGGCGGCGCCGAAGGCCATGAACCAGGAGGCGCCGTGCGCGTCCGTCACCGGACGCAGCCGCGCCGGCAGGTCCGCGGGCAGCGGTACGCGGACGGCGCCGTCCGGGCCGGGCCGGGCGGGGGCCGGGAAGTCGGTGTACGCCGGTGCTCCGGCCAGCCGCTCCTGCCAGAAGTCCAGGTCCGCGGCGGCGGGTCGACCCTCGCTGCGGTCGCGGTACTGGAGCGCGGGCGGGGCGGAGGGGACGCCGGCGAGGGCGTCGCGGTAGCAGCGCTCCAGCTCGCGCAGCAGGACGGGCACGGACTCGCCGTCCACGACGAGGTGGTGCAGGAAGAGCGCCAGCGCCTGCCCGTGCGGGCCGTCGGCCAGGGCGGCGCGCAGGAGCCGTCCCGAGCCGAGGTCGAACGGGTCGCGGGCGGCGGCGTCCAGCCACGCGGTGGCGGCGTCCTCGGGCGCGTCACCGGCGGGCGCCTCCAGGACGGGCCGCCAGGGCGCGAGGACGACCTGCCGGACGCGGTCGCCCTCCGGGCGGAAGGCGGTGCGCAGGATCTCGTGGCCCTCGACGAGCCGGGCGAGGGCGTCCTCCAGCACGCGGGCGTCGAGGCGCCCGTCGACGCGCCAGGCGAGGAAGACGTTGTTCCGGGCGCCGTCGGCGGCCTGCTCGGCGAGCCAGAGGCGTTGCTGGAAGGGGGTCGCGTCGGTGCCGGCCGGTTCGGCGGGGGCTGCGGACGGCGCCGTGACCGGTGCGCCCGGCGCGGGCGCCGCGGTCGTCACCCCGGGGTGCGGGGCGGGCGCCGTGACCGGTGTGCCCGGCGCCGGTGTCGTGTCCGTACTCCGGGCGGATGTGGCGGGCCGGCCGGGCGTCGCGGTCGTCACCCCGGCGTGCGGGGCGGTCGCCGCGTCGGCCGCGTCCGTCGCACGGGCGGACCGGACGGACGCCGCGCCCGCTGCCGCCGCGCCAGGCGCCTCCGTCGCGCCCGCCGCGCCGAGGCCCCGCCTCGCGTCCACGATCCCCGCCAGATCCCCCAGCACCGGCGTCTCGAACAGCGTCTTGATCGGCAGCGTGACGCCGAACCGTTCCGCGATCACCCCGACCAGGCGCACCGCCTGCATCGAGTGCCCGCCCAGCGCGAAGAACGAGTCGCCGTCCCCGACGGACGGCACCCCGAGGATCTCGCCCCAGACACCGGCCAGTTCGACGGCCGTCGCCGAGCGCGGGGCCGCGGGCGCCGCGCCCGTGGCCGGCGTGGTCGCCGCGGCGCGCAGCGCGGCCGTGTCCACCTTGCCGTTGACGGTCAGCGGGATCTCCCGCACGACGTGGAAGAGCGACGGGACCATGTACGAGGGCAGCTTCCGGGCCAGCAGGCTACGCAGTTCGCCCGCCGTCAGCGGCTTCGCGCTCTGGACGACGGCGATCAGCCGGTCGTCGTCCGCGAGGACCACCGCGTCCGACACGTCGGGGTGCTCGCCCAGGCAGGACTGCACCTCGCCCAGCTCGACGCGGTAACCCCGCAGCTGCACCTGGGAGTCGGCGCGCCCGATGAACCGCAGGGTGCCGTCCGGCCGGTACGCGGCGAGGTCGCCGCTGCGGAAGAGGGTGCCCCCGCCGAAGGGGTCGGGGACGAAGCGCTCGGCGGTCAGCTCGGGGCGCCCGAGGTAGCCGCCGGCCACCCCGTCGCCGCCGACGTGGATCTCGCCCACGGCCCCGACGGGCAGCAGCCTGCGCCCGGTGTGCCGGTCGAGGAGCAGCAGCCGCGTCGTGGGGATCGGCGTGCCCACCACGCTGGTGTCGGTGTCCATGTCGCCCCGGGTCACCGTCCGGACGCTGGCGTGGACCGTCGTCTCGGTGATGCCGTACATGTTGACCAGCCGCACGTGCGGGAAGCGGTCCGCCCACGCGCCGAGCATCGCCGGCCGCAGCGCCTCCCCGCCGAAGATCACGTACCGCAGGGCGCCGAGCCCGTCGGGCGTCGCCGGCTCCAGCTTCAGCAGCCGGCGGAACGCGCTCGGCGTCTGGTTGAGGACGGTGACGCGCTCGCGCTGGAGCAGGTCCCAGAAGAGCGCGGGGTCCCGCGTCTCGTCCTCCGGGACCAGGACGACGCGGCCGCCGTGGGCGAGGCCGCCGAACAGCTCCCAGACGGAGAAGTCGAAGGCGTACGAGTGGAACATCGTCCACACGTCGGACGGCCCGAAGGCGAACGGCGTCCGGTCGTTGTCCAGCAGCCGCGCGAGGTTGCGGTGGGTGAGCACGACGCCCTTGGGGCGGCCCGTGGTGCCGGAGGTGTAGATGCAGTACGCGGGGGAGTCCGTCGGGACGTCCGGCAACGGCACGTCGCCGCGGCGCGTCAACAGGCCGTCCAGGGAAAGGGTTCGGCCCTGGAACGCCTCGTCACCGGCGGACGGTGCGATCGCGAGCCGCGCCGCCGAGTCCGTGAGGATGAACTCCTTGCGCTCGGCGGGCACGGCCGGGTCGATCGGCAGGTACGCGGCGCCCGCGAGGAGCGTGCCCAGGACGGCCCGGACCTGGTCGGCGCCGCGCGGGAACAGCAGCGCCACCAGCTCGCCCGGGCGGACCCCGGCGTCGAGCAGCCCGCGGGCGACGGCCTCGGCGTCGGCCAGCAGCGCGCCGTAGGTGATGTGCGTGGTGCCGTCGGTGAGGGCCACGGCCTCGGGGCGGGCGAGGGCCCGGCGCCGGATGACCTCGTGGACGGGCGTCCCGTCGTACGCCGCGTCCGTCGCGTTCCAGGTGACGAGCTGGGTGTGCCGCTCGTCCTCGCCCAGCGGGTCGGTGTCGCCCACCGCCCGCTCCGGCCGGTCGGTCAACTGCCGCAGCAGCGTGCGGTAGTGGCCGGCCATGGCGGTGATCTGGTCGTGGTCGAAGTAGCGGCCGTTGTGGACCAGAAGCGCGTCGTGGCCGTCGCCGCCCGGCTGGAGGAAGAGGTGCAGGTCGTACTTGCCGTGCCCGCCGGCGGTCTCCACCTGGGCGGCGACGGAGCCGTCCGGGCCGGTGAACGCGGCGGCGGCGTCGGCGTAGCTGAAGAGCACGTCGAAGAGCGCGGTGCGGCTCATGTCCTTCGACGGGTCCACCCGCCGCACCAGCTCGTCGAACGGCGCCCGGTCGTGCCGGCGCGCGTGCGCGGTCTCGGCGGCCGTGGCCGCGGCGAGCTCCGCGAAGGGACGGCCGGAGGCCGGACGCAGGCGTACGGGAAGGAAGTTGGCGAGCGGGCCGACGACGTCGCGGTCGGCGTCGCCCCGGCCCGGGTGGGAGAGGCCGAGGACCATGTCCTCCTGGCCGGTGTACCAGTGCAGCAGCGCGGCGAACGCGGCCAGCGCGAGGTCCGGCACGCCGACGCCCAGCCGGTCGGCGGTCTCCCGCAGCGGCAGACCGTCGGGGAGGCCGAACGCGACCGTCCGCTCCTCGTAGACGTGGACGGCGTCGCGGGCGTGCCGCTCGGGCAGCCGCACGGGGTCGGCGGGCGGCGTGAGCACGGCGGCGCGGGCCGCCAGGTCGCGCTCGCGCGCCTCGGGGTCGGCGGCCGCCAGCCAGCCGGCGAAGCCGCTCGGGCGGGGCGCGGTGCCGTTCAGCGCGGTGAACAGCTGCTCGCCGACGAGCCGCAGCGAGGCGCGGTCGACCACGGCCTGGTGCCCGCAGAGCGCGAGCCAGCCGCCGTCGCCGTCCGCGTCCGGCAGCACCGCGACGCGCAGCAACGGGCCGTCCCCGAGGGCGAACGGTTCGGCCGCCCAGTCGGTGAGGGCGCGCGGCACGCCGCCGCCCGCCGGGGCGGGCGCGGCGGGCAACCACCGCGGGGTGACGGTGAGTTCGTCCCGGACGCGCTGTGCGACGCGGCCGTCCGCCGTGACGAGGTCGGTGCGCAGCGCCTCGTGGGCCCGTACGACCGCGGCGACGGCCCCCGTCAGCGCCCGTGCCTCCGGCAGCCGGTCGAGCCGCAGGTGGAAGGGGAGGTTGTGGTAGGTCGGCGAGCCGGTGTAGACCGTGCCGGTCTCGAACTCGTCGACGAACCACATGCGTTCCTGGTGGGCGGACGCGGGGTGCAGGGCGTGCTCCGTGGCTGGTGCGGTGGGTGCGGTGTAGTGCGCGTCGAGGTCCTGGAGCAGCAGCGCCTCGCACGCGCCGTCCCAGAGCAGGTGGTGGACGCAGACGAACACCACCTGTTCGCCGGGGCCGAGTTCGACGAGGGCGGCGCGCAGCAGCCGGCCCGAGGCGAGGTCGAAGGGCTCGTGGGAGGCGGTCCGCAGCCAGTCGTGCAGGGCGGCGTCGGGGTCGGGGCGGCCGGAGAGGTCGACGCGGGCGACGTCCGGCGTCCAGGGCGCGTGGACGGCCTGCGTCAGCTCGCCGTCGCGCTCGTGGAAGGACGTCCGCAGGATCTCGTGGCGGGCCACGGTGGCGGCCAGGGCCCGCCGGAACGCGTCGGCGTCGAGCGGGGGACCGGCGCGCCAGGCGAGGGGGACGTTGTACGCGGCGGGGGCGCCGGCGAACCGCCCGGAGAGCCAGACGCGTTGCTGGAAGCTGGAGGCGGGGAACTCCTCCGGCGCGGCCCGCGTGCCCGGCTCGTCCGCGGAACCGGCCGTGCCGATGGCGGCCGGTGAAACGGTGGCGGGCAGCGCGTGGGCCGTGAAGTCGGCGAGCCTCGGATGGTCGAAGAGCATGCGGATGGTCGCCTCGCCGCCGAGGCGTTTGGTGACGGCCGCGACGAGGGCTTCGGCGAGGAGTGAGTGTCCGCCGAGTTCGAAGAAGGAGTCCTGGGGGCCGACGGGGCCGCTGCCGAGGATCTCCTGCCACAGGGTGGCCATCTCGCCGAGCCGTACGTCCGCCGGGTCGGTCGCCGGTGTCTCCTCGGCGGGGAGTGCGCGGGCGGTGAAGTCGGCGAGGCGGGGGTGGTCGAAGAGCATGCGGATGGTCGCCTCGCCGCCGAGGCGTTTGGTGACGGCCGCGACGAGGGCTTCGGCGAGGAGTGAGTGTCCGCCGAGTTCGAAGAAGGAGTCCTGGGGGCCGACGGGGCCGCTGCCGAGGATCTCCTGCCACACGGCGGCCATGTCGTCGAGCCGTGCCACCGCCGCCGTCCCGGCGGTCTCCGCGCGGTCGTCGTGCGCCCCGCCGGCCGGGGCACCGGCGACGCCGATCACCCGCGCCTCCGGGTCGTCCGCGATCGTCCGCAGGACGCGCAGGTAGTCGGCGGCCATCGCCCTGACGACCGTGGGGCCGACCGCCCCGGCCGGGTCCTTCCACAGCAGGTGCGTGCCGCCGCCGTCCTCGCGGACCATGAGGGCGAGGGAGAAGCCCGCGACGCTCTCCATGGGGAGCAGGCGCAGCCTCGTGTCCCCGGTCAGCCGCAGGTCGTGCACGTCGAGTCCGTCGCGCAGGCCCGCGTGCCAGTACTGGAAGACCGTCTGGTGGGTGCGGCGCCGTTCGTCCGGCCCGGTCAGCCCGGCCGCGCGCATGATCGAGGGCAGCGGCAGGTCGCCGTGGCGCAGCGCCTCCTTGACCCGGGTGCGGACCCGGGCGAAGAGGTCGGTGTACCGGTCGTCGTCCTCGACGCGGGCGAGGACGGGCAGGGCGTTGACGAAGTAGCCGACGTGGTCGGCGAGTTCCGGCAGGCAGCGGCCGTGGTACGGCAGGAACGACAGCACGTCCGGCGAGCCGCTGTACCGGCGGAGCAGCGCGTAGTAGCCGCCGAGCAGCACGGTGACGTACGAGAGCCCCAGCTCGTCGGCGCGGGCGCGGAGCGCGGCCGCGAGGTCCGGCGGCAGGTCCTCGCCGTGCACGGTGTACGCGGGGGCCTCGGGGCCCGCCGGCAGGGCGAAGCCGGGCGCCCCGGCGCCGAGCGCGCCCTTCCAGTGGGTGCGGTGCTCCTCGCCCTCGGGCCCGTCGGCGAGCGCGCGGGAGTGCGCGGCGAAGGCGGCGAGGGCGGGCGCGTGGTCGCGGCGCGGGACCTCGTCGCCCGCGTAGGCGGTGCGGAAGGCGTCGAGGAGCAGCAGGACGGAGGCGCCGTCGTGGACGAGGTGGTGGACGGCGAGCAGGAGCACCGTCCAGTCGGGCCCGTGGATCAGGTCGACCCGGGCCAGCGGCCCGGTGAGCAGGTCGAAGGGGGTCCGCCAGGCGTCGCGGACGGCGGTGTCGCGGTCCAGGGCCGTGGTGGTCTCGCGGACGGGGATGGCGGGGGCGCCGGACCAGTCGAGGACGGTGCCGCCGGGCCCGCCGGCGACCCGGGCCCGCAGCTGCGGGAAGGCGTCGCCGAGCGCGGCCACGGCCCGCCGCAGCCGCGCGGGGTCGACGCCGCCCTCCACGGCGAACGGGAGGGGGATGATGTGGATCGTCTGGGCGGGGTCGAGCTTCCACGCGATCCACATGGCCTCCTGTCCGACGGACAGGGGGACGTGCTCCGGCTGCTCCGGTGCGGCGGCGGTGCTCATGCGTGGCTCTCTTCGGCTCGGACGGTGTGGGGGTCGAGGAACGTGAAGCCCGCGCCGCTGGTCCACGCGTCGCTGACGGCGGCGAAGTCCGGGCCGGGCGCGGCGTGCAGCCGGCGGCGGAGGTCGTCCGCGCGCTGCAGGGCGGAGACGCAGAAGACGTCGGCGAGGGCCTGTCCGCCGTCGTCCCCGGCCGCCGAGAGGGCCGAGGCGCGGGCGAGGACCACGGACGCGCACAGCAGCTCCCGGGCGATCCCGGCGAGCAGCACCAAGGTCCGCTCCTTGGCGAGGAGTTCGTCCTTCACCGGGTGGCTGCGGGAGAGCTCCAGGCAGGTGCGGCCGAAGCGGTGCACCTCGGCGGCGACGGTGCGCAGGTGGCCGAGGTTGCGGGGGCTGAGGACGGTGCCGTCGGTGTCGAGGGGGGCGGGCCCGTCGGTGAGCAGTTCGGCGGCGTGGTCCGGCTCGGGGTAGTAGTAGGAGAGGATCGACAGGCGGCCGATCCAGTTGTCGATCTGGAAGTCGACCCCGCCGGAGATCCGCAGGTTGCGCAGGTCCCGGACGAACCGTTCGAGGGGGATGGGGGGCGCGCCGCGGTCGCGCTTGCTGGCGGCGGTCTCGTAGCCCTCGGCGGCGAGCAGGGACGTGGTCCGGTCGGCGATGGCCCAGCCGAGCAGGGAGGCCGCGTTCTTGGCGGCGGTCTGCTCGTAGCGGAGGTTGAGGCCGCGGTCCTGGTCGTCGGGGAGCAGGCACCACTGGGCGAGGCTCTCGATCGCGAACGTCTCGGCGAGGGTGTCGGCGAGCTGCCGCTGGACCTCCTCGTAGTCCGACAGGGGCCGGCCGTCGACGATCCTTCGCTCCGCGAAGTCGCGGGACCAGCCGGCGCAGAGCCGGGCGACGGCCAGCGCCGGGGCGGCGATCAGGTGGAGCCGGCCGCGGGTGACCAGCCGGGCGGTGGCCGGGGTCTGGCGGATCACGTGCCCGCTGTCCGCCTCGACCAGCATCTGGGAGCCGGGCACGCGGACGTCGTCGAACTCCAGCCGGCCGTTGGGGAATCCCTTGATGCCCATGTACTCGTGCCAGGCGCCGCTGGTGACCCCGGGGCTGTCGGTGCGGACGAAGAAGATCCGGACCCGTTCGGCGTCGTCCTCGCGCACGGTGGCGGTCACGCTGACCACCTCGGCGACGGGGGCGTGCCCGACGAAGACCTTGCGCCCGTTGAGCAGGTAGTCGTCGGTGCCCTCGATGCGGGTGGCGGTGGTGGTGCGGCGCTGGTTGGCGGCGCCCTCGGGCTCGCTGTCCGCGCTGGCGGACCGCCCGCCGCGCCGGACGACGCCGGCGAGCAGCTCGCGCAGGGGCCCCTCGGGCACGACGGGGAGGAAGGCGCTCGCGCCCAGGGCGTTCTCGATGGCCAGGGAGAGCGCCACCGGGGTGGAGACCCGCGCGGCGGCCTCGACCGCGCGGAAGGTGTTGTAGTGCGAGGCGCCGCGCCCGCCGGTCCCGGGGCCGGCCTGGAGGGCGAAGTACCCGCGCGCGCCCAGCTCTTCGGGCAGCCCCTCGGGCATGGCGCGGCGGGCGTCCAGCTCGTCGGGGTCCACCCGCTCGCGCAGCAGGTCGGCCAGCTCCTCGACGAGGCGGTCGCCGGCCCGCGCGTCCCCGGGGTCCTGCACGGGGAAGTCCCGCAGGAGGTCCCAGCGGAAGCGGCCCTGGTAGAGCTCCTCCAGGAAGCTGGGGCGGTCGGGATCACTGGCGGCGTTGCGTGTGGTCTGTGACACGGGTGTTCCTCGTAAGAGCGCGTGTTTTCGGGGTCGTTGACGCGGACGCGGGCGGCGGCACGGTGGTGCGGGCACCCGCGACGGGGGAACTGCCTGAAGAAGAACTGCCGGAAGGAGAACTGCCGGAAGGAGAGCTGTCCGAAGAAGAACTGTCCGAAGAAAAGCGAGAGGTGAGGCCGGGGCCGCGCGGTGTGGGGGGTGGTGGCACCGCGGCGGCCCCGGCCGGTTCACAGCCGGACGTGGACGCGCAGTCTGCGCAGCCAGGCGTCGAGCTGGAGGATCATCTCGGCGTCCGCGCGGCCCAGCCAGCCGCCGCGGTCGAGGGACGCCGGGTCGTCGATCACGCGCCGGACGCCGGCCAGGTCGACGAGCGGGCGCACCGGGGCGGAGCCGTCGGCCAGGAGGTCGCGCAGCCTGCGGACCAGCCCGGCCTTGTACTCCGGGTCGTAGGTGATCGGGTAGGGCACCTTGGCGCGGGTGAGGACGGAGGCCGGGACGAGGTCCCGGCCGACCGCGCGCAGCAGGCTCTTCTCGCGCCCCTCGAAGGACTTCTCCGCGGCGGGGACGTTGTAGAGCAGGTCGTACAGCCGGTGGTCGGCGAAGGGGAAGCGGATGTCCAGCCCCGCGGCGGCGCCCAGCCGTTCGGAGTGGGGGACGGCCTGCTCCAGGAGCCGGGTCATGTGGAGGTGGTCGATCTGGCGGGCGAGCCGGTCCACGGGCTTGTCGCCGGGCAGGTGCGGCACCTCGTCCAGGGCCTCGCGGAAGGTCCGCTCCAGGTGGCCCTCGATGTCGACGGCGCGCAGCAGCGCCGGGTCGATGAGGCCGGTGCCGATGCCGTACGGCATGCCGAACCGGCGGGACCGCTCGATCCACGGGAAGGACGTGAGGACGCGGCCCTCCTCGACGGCGCCGTCGTGCCCGCCGAACAGCGCGTCCGCGGCCTCGCCGCTGAGCACCACCGGGACGTGCCGGGCGACGTACCCGCTGAACAGGTACGGGGTGGTGTTCTTGTCGCCGAACGGGGTGGGCTGGTCCTTGGCCGCGAGTACCTCGGCGAGGGTGACGGGGTCCAGCAACTCGCCCGGCCGTACGGTGATTTCGCGGTGGTCGCAGTGCCACATGCGGACCACCTCCTCGGCGTACGGCCGGTCGGGCACGGCCGCGGCGGTGTCGCCGAACAGGACGGTGAAGGTCCGCGGGGCCCGGCCGGTGCTCGCGGCGACCAGGCCGGTGAGCACGCTGGAGTCCAGGCCGCCGGAGAGCAGGACGGCGGGGTCGGTGCCGTCGGCCTCGCGGCCGATGGAGTCCTCCAGGAGTTCCCGCACGCGGGCGATCGTGGCGGCGCGGTCCAGCTCGTGGGGACGGGCTCGAAGAGCCCAGTAGCGGCGGACGGTCCGGCCCCGCGGGGTGAAGGTGACCGTGTGGCCGGGGGGCACCTCCAGCATTCCGCGCAGCACACCGGTGCCGGGGCTGCGTATCTGGGAGAGAACGGCGCCTATTCCCGTGGCGTCTATTTCCGGGGTCACCAGGGGATGCGCGGCGACGGCCGCGGTCTCCGAGGCGAAGACGACGCCGCCGGGCGTGGGGAAATAGCTGAGCGGCTTGATTCCGAACCGGTCCCTGCCGAGGACTAGCGCCTTTTTCCGCTCGTCCCACAGCGCAAAGGCGAAGGCGCCGTCGAGATGCTCCGCGAGGGATTCCCCCCAGCGCTCCCAGGCGCGGAGCACCGTAGCCGCGGAGGTGCCGTCGCCGACCGCGACCACCAGCGCGGAGCCGTCGGGACCCACGGTCGTAGCAGGTTGCGACTGCGAAGGGTCGGGGTCGTGTGTGCGCTGTACCAGGGCGATGTGCTCACCCAGCCAGGAGCCGGCACCTTTCCGTCCGCGAGCGGCGACGCCCGCGCCTAACTCCGCCACGGTGAGCTGACGGCCTCTCAGATCACGCTCTTGGTCCAGCCAACCGGCGATACCGGCCACGATAAACCTCGACATTCATACCGCGCGAATATGTTGCCACTTTGTGAAACTTGACGTGGCGAATAACTCGGAAGGCAAGCGCCGGGCCAGAGCCCGCGCGGTGTGAAATCGCGTGCGGCACCGACTCCTTGACTATGGCCGGTGGCACATGAACCTGTCCAAGACATCTTCAACAAGGACCGCATAACCTCAGGTTATGGCAATGACTCTGAGGCAGCTCCAGTACCTGGTGACGATCGTCGACTCGGGTTCCTTCACCCGCGCCGCCGAGCGGCTGCACGTCTCCCAGCCCGCGCTCTCACGGCAGTTGCAGAGCCTGGAGCGCACCTGCGGCGGCCCGCTGGTCGAGCGCGGCTCCCGGCCGGTCCTCCTCACCCCGCTGGGCCGGGCGGTGCTGCCCCACGCCCGCGCGACCCTGGCCGAGGTGGACCGGGCCAACTCGGCCGCCCAGCGGGTCTCCGGCAACCAGCGCCTGGAGCTGCGGGTGGCCACGCTGTACTCGGTCAGCTTCGGCGTGCTGCCCCCGGCCCTCGCCGCGTGGCGGCGCGAACGCCCCGACACGCTGCTGTCGCTCACCGAGCAGCTGCACGTGGGCGACCTCCAGGAGGCCATGACGACCGGGGAGGCGGACGTCGCCGTCGGCCCGCCGCCGTCCGACTGGCAGGGGCCCGTCTTCCCCCTGGGCAGCGAGGAGTTCGTCGTCGTCCTCGGGGCGGACGACCCGCTGCTGCGGCGCCCCGGCCCGCACATCCGCCTCACCGAGCTCGCCGGGCACGAATGGCTCCACTACACCGCGCCGAACGGCCTGGCGCGGATCCTCGACTGCGCCTGCGCCAACGCCGGTTTCCAGCCGCGCGTGGCCGTCCAGACCCAGCAGACCGCCACGGCCCTGCAACTGTCCACCGCCGGCCTGGGGCCCACCCTTTTCCCCGCGAACATCGTCCCCGCCGGCCTCACCCCCCGCGTCCGCATCCCCGACCCGCCGGTGCACCGCGTGCTCGGCGCCTACACCCGCAGCCACCCGGACGCCCTGACGGCCTCCTTCATCGACACCCTCACCCGGCACGCCAGCCTCGTCCCGCCCCATCTCCCCGCGCAGGAGGGCACGTTGGGGAACGTCGTGGAAATTCCGCTCCAACGGATGGGGAACGTGGTGAGCTGATCCGGCACACCCGTATCCAGCGCGCGGTTGATCGGTTACCGTGACCGGTGTGGCATCAGGGGCCGTTCCGCTTGCGCCCCGGTCCGCGCCGTACGGCCGGGTCCTCCTGGCCGTGGTGCTGACCGGGCTGATGTACGTGCTCTGCTGCGTCCACGGTCAGACGTCCGCGCAGCAGTCGGCCCCCGTCCCCGTCTCCGCCGCGTCCGCCGTCCTGGATTCCCACGGCCACGGCGTCCACGCGCACCACTGCGAGGGAGAGCCCGAGTCCGGCCCGGCGACCGCGCGTTCGGTCGCGCCGCACCGCCCCGACCACGCCGGTACGCCGGTGTGCGCGCCCGTGGGCGGCTCCCGCGCGGACGGTGCCCCGCCCGGGCCGGAACGGACGCCGGGACACGGCGTCGACCACGCGCGCGCCCGCGCGGCGCTGGGGGTCTGGCGGGCCTGACCGGGCCCGCCCGTACGGCACGCTGCCGCCGCCAGGGCGGCTGCGGCCGCCGTCGTGGCACCGCGTCCCGAATCCCGGTGTTCCTCCCCCGACACCGCGCTCCCGCCCGGCACTTCGCCGTCCCCGTGCCAGGTCCCGGGTGAGGTGCGCAGGAGACCTGCGCGATGAACTCTTCCGTCATGCCCCTTTCCGCGTCCTCCGTCCCTTCGGCGTCCTCCGCCCCTTCCGCCCCGCTGTCGCCGGCCCAGGTGCTCACCGCCGCCGTCCGCCCCGCGCAGACCCCGGCCGGGCTGGTGGGCGACACCCCCGTGCTGTGGATCGGCGCCCCCTTCACCGCCCCCGGCCGCGGCTTCTGGGCCAAGCTGGAGGGCCGCAACCCGGGCGGCATCAAGGACCGCACCGCCCTGTACATGACCGCCCGCGCCCGCGAGCGGGGCGACCTGCTGCCCGGGGCGCGAATCGTCGAGTCGACCTCCGGCACCCTGGGCCTGGGCCTCGCCCTGGCCGGCGTCACCCACGGCCACCCCGTGACCGTGGTCACCGACCCCGGCATGGAGCCGCTGATGCGCGGCCTGCTGCGGGCCCACGGGGCCGAGGTCGACGTCGTGCGCGCACCGCACCCCACCGGCGGCTGGCAGCAGGCCAGACGCGAGCGGGTGGACGAGCTCCTCATGGCCGTCCCCGACGCCTGGTGCCCGGACCAGTACAACAACCCCGACAACGTCACCGCCTACAGCGGGCTGGCCCACGAGCTGATCGCCCAACTGGGCCGCATCGACGTGCTGGTGGCCAGCGTCGGCACCGGCGGGCACTCGGCCGGCGTCGCCTCCGTCCTGCGCGGCTTCCTGCCCCGGCTGCGCGTGGTGGGCGTGGACGCCACGGGCTCCACGATCTTCGGCCAGCCCGCGGCCGGCCGCCTCATGCGCGGGCTGGGCAGCAGCATCTACCCCCGCAACGTGGACTATTCGCTCTTCGACGAGGTCCACTGGGTCGCCGCCCCGGAGGCCGTCTGGGCCTGCCGCGCCCTGGCCAGGAACCAGTACGCCACCGGCGGCTGGAGCGTCGGCGCGGTCGCCCTGGTCGCCCGCCACCTGGCCGCGTCCCTCCCGGCCGAGACCCGGATAGCCGCCGTCTTCCCCGACGGCCCGCAGCGCTACGTGGGCACCGTCTTCGACGACGCGTACTGCCGCGAGCACCGGCTCCTCGGGCACGTCCCGGCCGACGCGCCCGACGAGCTGGACCACCCCGGCGACCGGACGGTCACCCGCTGGACGCGCTGCCCCGTCGTCGTCGACCCGCTGGCGGCCCGGTGAAGGGCCTGTGGCGCACCACGCGCTCGTTCCCGCCCGTGGTCCGGCTGTTGATGGCCAACCAGTTCGCGATCAACCTGGCCTTCTACATGCTCATGCCCTACCTGGCCGTCCACCTGGCCGACGACCTCGGGCTGGCCGCGTGGGCCGTCGGCTTGGTGCTGGGCGTGCGGAACCTCTCGCAGCAGGGCATGTTCCTGATCGGCGGGACGCTCGCCGACCGCTACGGCCCCAAGGTCCCGATCATCGCCGGATGCCTGCTGCGCACGGCCGGCTTCGCGGTGCTGGGCTGGGTGGACACGCTGCCCGCCCTCGTCGCGGCCTCGGCCGCCACCGGCTTCGCCGGGGCCCTGTTCAACCCGGCCGTGCGCGCCTGCCTGGCGGCGGAGGCGGGCGGCCGGCGCGTCGAGGCGTTCGCCGCCTTCAACGTCTACTACCAGGGCGGGATGCTGCTCGGCCCGCTCGTCGGACTCGCCCTGCTGGCCGCCGACTTCCGCCTGGTGTGCACCGTCGCCGCCGCCGTCTTCGCCGCGCTCACCGTCCTCCAGATCCGGCGCATGCCGGCCGGCCCGCCCGCCGCCGGGCGCCGGGGCGAGGTGCTGGCGCAGTGGCGGACGGTCGTCACCAACCGCCCGTTCGTGCTGTTCTCGGTCGCCATGATCGGTTCGTACGTCCTGACCTTCCAGGTGTACCTGGCGCTGCCGCTGGCCGCGGGCAGGGCCCTGGGCGCGGAGGGGGCGGGGGCGGTCGGCGGACTGTTCGTCGTCTCGGCGGCGGTCGCCGTGCTCGGCCAGCTGCGGCTGACGGGCTGGGCGGGCCGCCGCTGGCGGGGGGACCAGGCCCTGGTCCGGGGACTGGCCGTGATGGGCCTGGCGTTCGTGCCCCCGGCCCTCGTCCCGTCCGGTTCCGGCCCCCTGGTACTCGGTGCCCTGCTCCTGACCGTCGTCCTGCTCGGCGCCGGGGGCGCGGTGGTCTACCCGTTCGAGATGGACACCGTGGTCTCCCTCTCCGGCGACCGCCTGGTCGCCACCCACTACGGCCTCTACAACACCGTCTCCGGCCTGGGCATCACCCTCGGCAACCTCGCCACGGGCGCCCTGTGGGACGCGGCCCTCCGTCACCACGCGCCCTGGCTCGTATGGACGGTCCTCGCGACGACGGGCCTCGGCTGCGCGGCGGCGGTGCTGGGGCTGGCGCGTACGGGTCGGCTGGGGGTGACGGCCCGGCCGGTCGCGGCCTGACCGGGGAGCGCGGGGCCCGGCCGCCCGGTCCCGGCCCGACCGGGGGAGGGCGCGCGCGGACCGGTCCAGGCCCCTGTGGCGAGGGGCCTCGGCTGCGCGGCGGCGGTGCTGGGGCTGGCGCGTACGGGGCGGCTGGGGGTGACGGCCCGGCCGGTCGCGGTCTGAACCGGGAAGGGCGGGGGACCAGTTCGGGGGACGGGCGCGGGCCCTGTCCGACGGACCGGCGCGG
This sequence comes from Streptomyces sp. AV19, assembly GCF_015999245.1. Lineage (GTDB taxonomy): Bacteria > Actinomycetota > Actinomycetes > Streptomycetales > Streptomycetaceae > Streptomyces. Next base: position 347,664 of record NZ_JAEAMR010000007.1, read on the forward strand.
GTCACCGGCCCGTCCGGACACGCCCCGGGGCGGACCCGACGCGGCGGACGCTCCCCCGGCCCCCGCCGGGAGGCGCTCCCGCACCGGCTCGTCGGACGTGTCCTGGCCCGCGGCAGGCGTCCGGTGGACGGTCCTCGCGACGACGGGCCTCGGCTGTGCGGCGGCGGTGCTGGGGCCGGCCCGCACGGGGCGGCTGGGGGCGGCGCCCCGTCCGGTCCCGGCCTGAGCCGGGAGGGGGCGTGCGCTCAGCCAGGCACGCCCTGGCCCGCGGCAGGCGCCCGGTGCCGCGCGGCCCGGCGGCAGCAGCGCAGCGGGAAGTCCGCCCGGACCGTCGTGCCGCCGGTGTCGGCGGAGGTGGCGCGGAACGTCCCGCCGTACGCCTCGCACCGCCAGCGCATGCCCTTCATCCCGTAGCCCTCGGCCCGCCGCGCGGGCTGTGCCAGGCCGCGCCCGTCGTCGGTGACGGTGACGGTGATGCGGTCGTTGCGGCAGGTCAGGGAGACGTGGACGTGCCGGGCGTCGGCGTGCTTGACGATGTTGGTGAGGGACTCCTGGACGACGCGGTAGACGGCCAGGTTGACGCCGCTCTCCGCGGTGGACGCGTGGAACCGGTCGTCCTGGACGTGCACGTCGACGATCAGCCCGTTCTCGGCGGCGACGCGTTCGGCGCGGGACGTGACCATCTCCGCCAGGCTCAGCTCGCGCAGGGCGACGGGGCTCACGGTGGCGATGATGCCGCGCAGCACGGCGGTCTGTTCGTCGAGCGTGCGGGACGCCTCCTCCATGGCCGCGCGGAGCCTGCGGGGGTCCGCCTCGGCGCGGGCGACGTCGAGCCGGCGCCGGGCCAGCGCGAGGAACTGGAGCACCTCGTCGTGCAGTTCGCCGGCGATCAGACCGGCGTGGTGCTCCTGGCGCTCCACCAGCGACCAGGAGGACCCCTGGCGGATCACGATCTTCGCCTCGTTCCAGGCCGGTACGGCGTACACCATGGCCACCGTCAATAACCCCAGGGCCACCTGGGTCAGCTGCGGGGCGGACAGCGAATGGCCCGCGCCGAGGAGCCCGAAGCCGAGGGAGAGCATGGTCAACAGGCAGCGGGCCCGCCACCGTTGGCCGGCCAGGACCGCGAGGACGCCGGTGGACAGGGCGACGGCCGGCGCCGCCACCGTCCGGGCCGGCAGCCGGTCGTCGGCGACGATGTTGGCCGCGTACGACGCGGAGCCGATCAGGGACATCGCCACGCACACGCCGCCGACGAGGCTCAGCACGGCGGACCGCCGGTACACCGACCGCGCCTCGGTTCCGCTACGCATGGGCCGTGTCGCGGCGCCGCCGGGCGTAGGCGACCAGGTCGGCCCGGGTGACCAGGCCCAGCCGGGTGCGCAGGGCGGCCCGGACGCTCTCCACGGTGCGGACGCTGACGGTCAGCCGCGCGGCCACCTCGCGGTTGGTGTACCCGTCGGCCAGCAGCTCCAGCACCTGCCGTTCGCGCGGGGGCAGTTCGGCCTCGCCGCGCAGCGTCTGCGCCAGGCAGGCGCCGAGCGAGGGCTGTACGTAGCGCCGTCCGGACGCCACCGTCCGCGCGGCCAGGACGAGTTCGGCCACGGAGCTGTTCTTCAGCAGGTAGCCCGAGGCGCCGGCGGTCAGCGCGCCGCGGACGAGCGCGGGGTCCTCGTACATGCTGTGCACCAGGATCCGCATGCCCGGCGCGGCCAGCAGCAGCCGGGGGATGGCGCGGAGGGCCGAGCCGGACTCCAGCTTCATGTCCAGCATCAGCAGTTCCGGCCGGAGTTCGGCCGCGACGCCGATGGCCTCGCGTTCGCACGAGGCCTCGCCGACCACGGCGAAACCTTCCGGTTCCAGAAATGCCCGGGTCCCGGCGCGTACGGTCGGATGGTCGTCTACCAGGACCAGTCGGACGGCGTCGTCCATCGTCAGCCTCGTACTCCGGGGGCCTCGGGAATGGCAATGCCCGAAGCCCCTCGTGGAAACTCAGAATGCGCCGGCATCGGACGCGGATTCACCCTCCGATGTAAGGGGCACCTTTGTCAACTGCCCCCAGACGAATAGGGGCATGCGCATGGCGGTTTGGAGGAATTGCCGAATCCTCCGGCCGTTCCGCGCGCCGGATGTTCAGGGTTCAACGGGCTGCGGTCAACCCGCAGAAATCTTGCGGACTCATGCGGATGCCGCAGCCCCGAACGGGCCGTGAAGATCGAGTCGTTCGCAGGAACGCACCGGAAGCGGCGCCGCAGGGCAACGACCGGTGATCACCAGGAAAGCAGGTGTTCAAGAATGGTTTCGTCCCTCCTCCAGCTGGCTCAGACGCTGGCGACCGACGCGATCAAGTGGTTCCTGAGCTAAGAACTCGAACACTCCGGACCCGCCCCCCACCCTCGCGCCCGGAGAACACGAACCCCCTTGTCAGGGGGTGGCCCCTCATGCCGGAGGGACCACTCCCTGTGAATCCCCCCACATCCCCCCACAGTGCAGGAAAGGAGGCTCACGAAAATGAATTTCATCGACATCGCGCTGAACGTGTTCGGCACCGTGGCCAAGTGGTTCCTCGGCTGAGTCTCCCCCTCGGGGACCGATCGGTCGCCGGACGGAGCGCGGTTTCTTCCCCCCTCGGGCGCTCCCCCGGCTCCGGGTCCCGGCTCAACCCCCCCACATTTCCTCGGTTCGTCACCGGTTCCGGATTCCTGACTCCGCACCGGTGACACCTGAGCCCGTCGGTCAACTGGCAGGTGGCCGACGGGCTCAGGCGCGTTCCGGGGCGTCCGCCCGCACCGCCAGGGCGGCGATGTCGTCGTCGAGTCCGTGGCCGCTGTAGTGGAGCAGGTCGCGGTGGAGCCCGTCGAGCAGCTCGCGGGGCCGTGCCGGGCGCTGCCGCCGCATCCAGTCCTCCAGCGGGAAGAACACGCCGTCGCGGTCGCGGGCCTCGGTGACGCCGTCGGTGTAGAGCAGCAGGTGGTCGCCGGGGGCGAAGCCGAAGGTGTCGATGGTGTAGTGGTCGCCGATCAGCGCCGCGAGGTTGAGCAGCGGCGACGGATCGGAGGGCTCCAGGACGCGGAGCTCCCCGCGGCCCAGGAGCAGCGGCGGGGGATGTCCGCAGTTGAGGATCGCGATGCCGCCGCCCCCGTGCGGGATCTCGGCCAGGAGGGCGGTGGCGAAGCTCTCCGCCAGGTCCCCGGGCGGATACGCGGCGCTGTAGCGGGTGCTGCTGGCCTCCAGACGGCGCGCCACGCGGCCCAGTTCGGCCTCGTCGTGGGCCGCCTCCCGGAAGCAGTTGACCATCGCCGCGGCCTGCCCCACCGCCGGCAGGCCCTTGCCCCGCACGTCACCGATGAGCAGCCGGACCCCGTACTCCGTGTCGACCGCCTCGTAGAAGTCGCCGCCGATGCGCGCCTCCGCCGCGGCCGCGACGTACAGCGACTCGACCTCGACGTCCCCGAAGCGGCGCGGCATCGGCCCCAGGACCACCTGCTGCGCCGCGTCGGCGACGAGCCGCACCTGGAAGAGCGTCCGCTCCCGCTGGAGCCGCACGTGACTTCCGTACGCGGCCGCCACGGTGACCGCGACGATCCCCGCCGCCGTGTACCCCGTCCCCAGGTCGGGGAAGACGATCCCGAGGCCGATCATGAGGAACAGGCAGACCGTCCCCAGCAGGACGGTGGGGAGCACGGGCCACATGGCGGCGGCGAGCGCGGGCGCCGCCGGCAGGATGCGGCTGAAGGCCATGTCCGGGGGAGTGGCGTACGCCAGGCCGGCGATGACCACGGTCAGGATCACCGGTGACAGCAGGGTGAGCGGCCCCCGGCCGTGGTGACGACGGAGCCGCAGCCGTCCAGGCGTGATCACATTTCATAGCATATCCAGACAATGTAGGCGCGTCTTTCCGGTGGGCGGCAGCCCTGGTGAGCCACACCGTCCGTCGCTGGGCCATCCGGCCGAGACGGGCGCGCGCGGCCGCCGCGCGGGGGAAGCCTGGCGGCAGGAGCGGCGGCCGGCTGGCGGGAGGCGAACATGCGGGCGGTGCGACAGGGGGCCCGAAGCGCGGCACTCGGGGAGTACCTGCACGGCGCCCTGTGGGTCCTGCCGGGGACGGCCGCGGCGCTGGCCCTGGTGGCCGGCGGCCTCCTCTCCCAGGTGCGGATCCCGCCGGACTCGGTGCTGCAGCCGTTCGCGTTCGCCGGCACCGCGGACGACGCCCGCCAGGCGCTGATCACGATCGCCTCGACCATCGTGACCGTGATCGCGCTGGTCCTCGGCCTGACGATCGTCACCCTCCAGCTGGCCTCGACCCAGTTCTCCCCCCGGCTGCTGCGCAACTTCCTGCGCGACCGCCCCAACCAGGTGGTGCTCGCCACCTTCGTCGCCACGTTCGCCTACAGCACCGCCGGGCTCTACACCGTCCGCGCCACCGGCGGTGAGGATTTCCCCCGGCTCGCGGTCTCCGGGGCGGTCGCGCTGATCTTCCTCAGCCTCGGGATGCTCGTGTTCTTCGTGCACCACATCGTGCACTCGATCAAGATCGACACGGTGATGAACTCGGTCGCGGAGACCGCCGCCCGCGCCGTACGGACCTACACCCCCGAGGCCCCCGGCATCGACCGCACGGGCCCGGTCCCGCCCCCGGAAGCGCTCGCCCTGCCCACCACCCGCTCCGGCTACGTCCAGGCCGTCCACCCCGCACCACTGCTGGAGGCCGCGGCGGCCCAGGACGCCGTGGTCTCGATCGTCCCCAGGGTGGGCGACCACGTCGTGGCCGGGACGGCACCGCTGGCCCTCGCCTGGACGCGCGGGGGCGGACCCCCGCGGAACGCCCCCGCGCTGACCCGCGCCCTGCACCACGCCGTGCAGATCGGCCCGGAGCGCACCCTGCAGCAGGACGTGCTGTTCGGCCTGCGCCAGCTCGTCGACATCGCGCTGCGCGCCCTGTCGCCCGCGATCAACGACCCGTACACCGGCGTCCAGGCGCTCGACCGGCTCTCGGTGCTCATCGCCATGCTGGGCGGACGCACCCTCGGCGACGACACCAGGACGGACGCGACAGGCGTGACCAGGGTCGCCGTCACCGGCCCCGCCTTCGCCGACCACCTCGACCTCGCGTGCGGCCAGATCCGCCGCTACGGCGCCGGCGAACCCGCCGTGTGCCTGGCACTGCTGCGCCTCCTGGCCACGGCCGCCGCCTCCACCACCGACGCGGGCCGCCGGACCGCGGTCGCCGACCAGATCCGGCTCGTCCTGGCCGACGCCGAATCCCGCATCGCCCGCCCCGCCGACCGCCTCGCGGTCCGCGCACTCGGCACCCGGCTCATGTCGCCCGGCACCTGACCGCCCTCCCCGGCCGGGGAACGCCGCGGCCATTCCCCCGCCGGACCACGGCCGTTGCCTCGCGTGACCGCCTGTCCCGGAGGCGCGGGGGCGCCGCCGCCGGGATCCCGGCCGCACGGCTCGTACACGTACGGGCAACCGCACAACGACGAAGCCCCCGACCGGAGATCCGGTCGGGGGCTTCGCTTCGGCTGGTGAGCCGTGGCGGAGGATACGAGATTCGAACTCGTGAGGGGTTGCCCCCAACACGCTTTCCAAGCGTGCGCCCTAGGCCTCTAGGCGAATCCTCCGCCGCAAACAATACAAGACGCGGAGCAGTGCTCGCGAACCCGCTTCCGGGGGGAAGGGCGGGGGGTCCGGAGGGGGGTGCGGGTGCGCTAGGCTGGGGGCAAGCCCCTCACGTGGCGCTATCTCACCCAACTCCCCCAGGGCCGGAAGGCAGCAAGGGTAAGTGGGCTCTGGCGGGTGCGTGGGGGGCCCTTGTGTTTTCAGGGGTGTTCGAGGCCTGTGGGACCCCGGGGGAAACTGTGATCGAGGCCACTTGTCAGTGGGGCCCGATATCGTCGTAGGCGTGTCGTCCCTCGCGCTCTACCGCCGCTACCGTCCCGAATCCTTCGCCGAGGTCATCGGGCAGGAGCATGTCACCGACCCGCTGCAGCAGGCGCTGCGGAACAACCGGGTCAATCACGCGTACCTGTTCAGCGGGCCGCGCGGCTGCGGCAAGACGACCAGCGCGCGCATCCTCGCGCGCTGTCTGAACTGCGAGCAGGGGCCCACGCCGACCCCCTGCGGCGAGTGCCAGTCCTGCCTCGACCTCGCGCGCAACGGGCGCGGATCGATTGACGTGATCGAGATCGACGCCGCCTCGCACGGTGGTGTGGACGACGCCCGTGAGCTGCGGGAGAAGGCCTTCTTCGGCCCGGCCTCCAGCCGGTACAAGATCTACATCATCGACGAGGCGCACATGGTCACCTCGGCGGGCTTCAACGCCCTGCTGAAGGTGGTCGAGGAGCCGCCGGAGCACCTCAAGTTCATCTTCGCGACGACCGAGCCCGAGAAGGTCATCGGGACGATCCGGTCGCGTACGCACCACTACCCGTTCCGGCTCGTCCCGCCGGGGACGCTCCGCGACTACCTGGGCCAGGTGTGCGAGCAGGAGAAGATCCCCGTCGAGGACGGCGTGCTGCCGCTCGTCGTGCGCGCGGGCGCCGGGTCCGTCCGTGACTCGATGTCCGTGATGGACCAGCTTCTCGCCGGCGCCGGTGAGGCCGGTGTGACGTATGCCATGGCCACGTCGCTGCTGGGGTACACGGAAGGGTCCCTGCTCGACAGCGTGGTGGACGCGTTCGCCGCCGGGGACGGGGGCGCCGCCTTCGAGGTCGTCGACCGCGTCATCGAGGGCGGGAACGACCCCCGCCGCTTCGTCGCCGACCTGCTGGAGCGGCTGCGCGACCTGGTGATCCTGGCCGCCGTGCCGGACGCCGCCGAGAAGGGGCTGATCGACGCCCCCGCCGACGTCGTCGAGCGGATGCAGGCGCAGGCGTCCGTCTTCGGCGCCGCCGAGCTCAGCCGCGCCGCGGACCTGGTCAACGAGGGGTTGACGGAGATGCGGGGTGCCACCTCGCCCCGGCTCCAGCTGGAGCTGATCTGCGCCCGCGTGCTGCTGCCCGGCGCCTTCGACGACGAGCGGTCCGTGCGGGCCCGGCTCGACCGGCTGGAGCGTCAGGGGCTCGGCGGGGGGCCCGCCGCGGGCGGGTTCGTCGCGGCGCCGCCGCCCGGGCCGTCCGCGGGGTACGTGCCCGGGCCGCAGGGGCACGACCCGGCCATGACGCCCGGCCTCTCCGGGCCGGCGGCGGCCCGCGCGGCGGTTTCGTCCCCGGCGCAGGAGGCGCCGCAGGCGCCCCAGACTCCTCCGGCGCCCCCCGCGCCTCAGCCGCAGCAGCCCCCGGCGCCCGCGCAGGCCGCCCCCGCGCCTGCTCCGGCGCCCGCCGCGCGGCCCGGTGCCTGGCCGTCCGCCGCCGCGCCGGGTCAGGGTGCCGTCGGCACCGCGGCACCCGCGGCGCAGCCGGGCTCCTGGCCCACGGCCGCCCAGCCGGGCCAGCCGGGCCAGCCGGGCTCCTGGCCGAACGGCGCCCAGGCTCCGCAGCCGGCCGCCCCCGCGCCCGCGTCCACCCCTGCTCCGGCCCCGGCCCCCGCGCCCGCCGCGGGCGGCAGCGGCGACGTGACCCAGGCCCGTCAGATGTGGCCCCAGGTCCTGGAGGCGGTCAAGAACCGCCGCCGCTTCACCTGGATCCTGCTCAGCCAGAACGCCCAGGTCACCGGGTTCGACGGAGCGACCCTGCAGGTCGGTTTCTCCAACGCGGGCGCCCGCGACAGCTTCGCCAACAGCGGCAGCGAGGACGTCCTGCGCCAGGCGCTCCAGGACGCCTTCGGCGTGCAGTGGAAGGTCGAGCTCGTCGTGGACGCCGGCGGCGGCACCGCGGGTGGTCCGGGCGGTGGCTTCGGCGCCGGTCCGGGCGGTGGCGGCGGCTTCGCGCCCGTCGCTCCGCCCGCCGCCCCGGCGGCCCCGCCGCGCCCGCAGGCGCAGCCCGCCCCCGCGCCCCGGCCGGACGCCCCGGCGGCGTCCCGCCCCGCCGCGCCCCCGGCCCCCGCGCAGCCCCGCCGCGAGCCCGAGCCCCCGCCGGTCGTCGCCCCCGAGGACGACATGCCCGCCGAGGACGACCCCGACCTCGACGAGACCGCCCTCACCGGCCACGACCTGATCGTCCGCGAGCTCGGCGCCACGGTGATCGAGGAGATCGCCAACGAGTAGCGGCGGGGCGGCCGTGGCGTCCGGGGGTCCTGTGACCCCCGGAGAATGCCGCGCTCCCGGGCGCTCCCGTGCTCTCTCCGTACTTTTCCCCACGCATGGCGCGCCGCGTCCGGCGACCACGTAGGCTCGGGCTACCGACCCGCTTCGGATCGGCGGATCCCCCCGAGATCCCCGGTATGCCCGGACCTTCCGGGATCCTCCGACCCCGGTGCGCCGTCGTACCCGTAGTCGCGAGAGCACAGGAGCGAAGCCGTGATCCCCGGTGGTGGCCAGCCCAACATGCAGCAGCTGCTTCAGCAGGCCCAGAAGATGCAGCAGGACCTCGCCGCAGCTCAGCAGGAGCTCGCGGAGACCCCGGTCGAGGGCTCGGCCGGCGGCGGCCTGGTGAAGGCCACCGTCACCGGTGCCGGAGAGCTCCAGGCCCTGGTCATCGACCCCAAGGCCGTCGATCCGGAGGCTGCGACCCCTGAGGAGACGGCCGAGACCCTCGCCGACCTGATCCTCGCCGCCGTCCGCGACGCCAACTCGGCCGCCGCGCAGCTCCAGCAGCAGAAGCTCGGCCCGCTCGCCCAGGGGCTCGGCGGCGGTCTCCCCGGCCTCGGTTTCTAGCAGTTCCGGCAGCACCCACCGCGAAGGAGAACCCGATCCGTGTATGAAGGCGTGGTCCAGGACCTGATCGACGAGCTGGGCAGGCTGCCCGGCATCGGTCCCAAGAGCGCCCAGCGGATCGCGTTCCACGTCCTCCAGGCCGAGCCGGCCGACGTCCGCCGGCTCGCCCACGCGCTGACCGAGGTCAAGGCCAAGGTCCGGTTCTGTGCCGTCTGCGGCAACGTGGCGCAGGAGGAGCGCTGCCGCGTCTGCCAGGACCCGCGCCGCGACGCCGCCGTCATCTGCGTCGTCGAGGAGTCCAAGGACGTCGTCGCCATCGAGCGGACGCGGGAGTTCCGCGGCCGCTACCACGTGCTCGGCGGGGCGATCAGCCCCATCGAGGGCGTCGGCCCCGACGATCTGCGCATCCGCGAGCTGCTGGCCCGGCTCGCGGACGGCTCGGTCACCGAGCTGATCCTCGCCACCGATCCCAACCTGGAGGGCGAGGCCACGGCCACGTACCTGGCGCGCATGGTGAAGCCGATGGGACTCAAAGTCACCCGGCTCGCCAGCGGGCTCCCTGTGGGCGGAGACTTGGAATATGCCGACGAGGTCACGCTCGGGCGTGCCTTCGAAGGGAGACGACTTCTCGATGTCTGACGCAACGCTTCACGACGCCAAGCGCGATCCCGACGACTTCGCGGTCTCGGTCGCGGACTCGATCGAGAGCTTCATCGTCGCCGTCGCCGAGGTGTCCCGCGGTGACGAGCCCGACAGCGCCGTTCCCTTCCTGCTGCTGGAGGTCTCCCAGCTCCTCCTCACCGGCGGCCGCCTCGGCGCCCATGAGGACTTCCTCCCCGACGAGCGCTACGAGCCCGACGTCGGCCCCGAGCCGGACGTGGACGAGCTCCGCGAGCGCTTCGCCGCGCTGCTCGACCCGGTCGACGTCTACTCCGAGGTCTTCGACCCGTACGTGCCGCGCAGCGCGCCCGTCGCCTGCCGGGTCTCCGACGACCTCGCCGACATCGTCACCGACCTGCGGCACGGGATGGCCCACTACCGCGACGGCCGGGTCAGCGAGGCCCTGTGGTGGTGGCAGTTCTCCTATCTCTCCAACTGGGGCCCCACCGCCTCCGCGGCGCTCCGCGCCCTCCAGTCCCTCGTCGCCCACGTCCGCCTCGACCAGCCGCTCGACGAGCTCGACGGCCTCGACACGGACACGGTCGGCACGGAGGAGCAGCTGGAGGAGGAGGCCGGCCGGGTCATGGCCGCCGAGATCGGTGCGGCGCCGGGGCTGCGCTCCGTCTGAACTGCCGTTCGTCCGAGGGGCGGTGCGCGGGTGTGCCGCGTGGTTCCGGACGGTTCGTCCAACTCCCGGCCGAGGGGCGGGGCTTCGGTGCTCCTCGAAAGGTGCTCCTCGACGGGACGTGGCCGGGCCGGGCGGTTGAAGGGGCGGTCGGAGAGACGGTTGAAGAACCGCGTCCCCGGGCGAAAAGCGCCGGAGAATCTCCGTTCGGGGCGCTTCCGGCCGGTGGAATGCGCCGGAATGTCTCACCATGCGGCTCATTCCTGGCCGAATTCCACCCCTCGTTAGACTGAACCGACCGCAATACACAGATCTGCGAGGAGCGCACGTGGGCCTTGTCGTGCAGAAGTACGGAGGCTCCTCCGTTGCCGATGCCGAGGGCATCAAGCGGGTCGCCAAGCGAATCGTGGAAGCCAAGAAGAACGGCCACCAGGTGGTCGTCGTGGTTTCCGCGATGGGCGACACGACGGATGAGCTGATCGACCTCGCCGAGCAGGTATCGCCGATTCCTGCCGGGCGCGAGTTCGACATGCTGCTGACCGCCGGAGAGCGAATCTCCATGGCGCTGCTGGCGATGGCGATCAAAAACCTCGGTCACGAGGCGCAGTCGTTCACCGGCAGCCAGGCCGGGGTCATCACGGACTCGGTCCACAACAAGGCGCGCATCATCGATGTCACGCCGGGCCGCATCCAGCAGTCGGTGGACGCGGGCAACATCGCGATCGTCGCCGGCTTCCAGGGCGTGTCCCAGGACAAGAAGGACATCACGACGCTGGGCCGGGGCGGCTCGGACACCACGGCCGTGGCCCTCGCCGCGGCGCTGGACGCCGAGGTCTGCGAGATCTACACGGACGTGGACGGCGTCTTCACCGCCGACCCCCGCGTGGTGAAGAAGGCCCGCAAGATCGAGTGGATCTCGTTCGAGGACATGCTGGAGCTGGCGAGCTCCGGCTCCAAGGTGCTGCTGCACCGCTGCGTCGAGTACGCGCGCCGTTACAACATCCCGATCCATGTGCGGTCGTCCTTCTCGGGGCTCAAGGGCACATGGGTGAGCAACGAGCCTCCAGGAGGTCAGCCGGTGGAGCAGGCGATCATCTCGGGTGTCGCGCACGACACCTCCGAGGCGAAGGTCACGGTCGTGGGCGTGCCCGACAAGCCGGGCGAGGCGGCCACGATCTTCCGGGCCATCGCGGATGCCGAGATCAACATCGACATGGTGGTGCAGAACGTCTCCGCGGCGTCCACCGGTCTGACGGACATCTCGTTCACCCTGCCGAAGACCGAGGGCCGCAAGGCGATCGAGGCGCTGGAGAAGACCAAGGGCGGCGTCGGCTTCGAGTCGCTGCGCTACGACGACCAGATCGCCAAGATCTCGCTGGTCGGCGCGGGCATGAAGACCAACCCGGGCGTGACGGCGACTTTCTTCGAGGCGCTGTCCAACGCGGGCGTGAACATCGAGCTCATCTCGACCTCCGAGATCCGCATCTCGGTCGTCACGCGCGCCGACGACGTGAACGAGGCCGTCCGCGCGGTGCACACCGCCTTCGGCCTGGACAGCGAGAGCGACGAGGCGGTCGTCTACGGGGGCACGGGGCGCTGAACCGCTGACCCCCCTCCCCGACGTCCCCGACGGTCGTCCCCATGGTCGTCCCGACGGCCGTCCCAACGGGCGGACGCCCGGGGTGAGATGCGGGATTCCGCATGTCGCCCCGGGCCGGTCCGGATCGCCGAACTCATGGCGGCCGGGTCGGCGGCTCCGCAATACTGGTGGACGTGTGAAGGTTCTGTGATCAAGCCATTGATCCAGGCCCCTTGAACTGCGCGTGAACGCCCTGCGAGTGCGCTCACCGGGTCAGGGCGGTGCGGGGCGTCAGGGGAGGGCTGGTACGCATGAGGGCGTGTGGTGCGCTGTCCGGAGCCGGGTCGGCGACGGCGTCCCCCAGGGTGCCCCGGGCGTACAACCCTGATGGGGGGAAGCGTGTCCAACAGGCGTGGCAGAGGTCATCAGCATTGCGACAGTCCCGAGACGTGGCGGCGCCACGACGCGCTCGCGTGCTTCGGGCGGTATGCCGGTGATCGCGCCCTGGCCCGCCTCGTCGCCGTCGGCTCCCTCCGGTCAGCCGGGCCGTTCGGAGCGGATTCCCGCCCAGAAGGCCGGGGAGCAGGCGTCGGCGCCCCCGCCGGCCGCCGGCGCTGACGCGACGATGGCCGCGGGGACCACCGTCGACCACCTCACCGAGACCTACCGGGCGCACTACCGGTCGCTGCTCGGCCTCGCCGCGCTGCTCCTGGACGACACCGCCTCCTGCGAGGACGTCGTGCAGGAGGCGTTCATCCGCGTGCACTCCGCGCGCAACCGGGTCCGCGACCCGGAGAAGACCCTGGCCTATCTGCGGCAGACCGTGGTGAACCTGTCCCGCTCCGCGCTGCGCCGCCGCATCCTGGGCCTCAAGCTCCTCTCGAAGCCGATGCCGGACATGGCGAGCGCCGAGGAGGGGGCGTACGAACAGCTGGAGCGAGACCAATTGATCAAGGCGATGCGCGGCCTGCAGCGCCGGCAGCGCGAGGTGCTCGTCCTGCGCTACTTCGCCGACATGACCGAGGCCCAGGTGGCCGAGGTGCTGGGCCTGTCCATCGGCTCGGTGAAGGCGTACGGCTCACGGGGGATAGCGGCGCTCCGTGTCGCCATGGAGGCTCCGGCATGAACTCCGGCATGAACTCCGGCACGAACTCCGGTATGAACCACGACTTTCCGGATGATCCCGGGCCCTCTTCGCATGACTCCGGACGTTTTCCGGACGAGTTCGAACGCGCCGGGTCCGTCGGCCGCGCCGCGTTCGACGAGCAGGCGCTGCGGCGGCTGATGCACGGGGCCGTGGGAGAACTCCAGCCCTCCGACGGCGTGCTGGACCACCTGCGGCGGGCCGTGCCCGCCCGGCGGACGCGGCGGCGCCGGGCGCTGGGCGGGGCCGCGGCGGCCGTGGTGCTGCTGGGCGTGGCGCTGCCCGCCATGCTGCACGTCGCCGACGAGATGGGCTCCACCGGTCCCGGTGACCGGCCCGCCAACGCCGCGAGCAGCCGTCACCGCTCCGGGGACACGGTCGAGGACCGGCAGCCCGGGGGCGACGACGACCGCCCGGGCGACCACGCCCGCAGCGGGTCGGCGGCCCGGGGCGACCACCGTGACGAGCCGTCGGGCGACGGCTCGCGGGCGCGCGAGAGCGGCGCCCCGGAGGCGCGGGAGAGCGCGGGGACCACGGCCCGGCCCGAGCCGGGGGCCACGCTGAGCGCGGCGGCGCCGGTCTGCTCGCGGACGCAGCTCGGCGGGGGCTCCGGGGTCGTCGGCGCCGCCGACGCGGCCGGGCGGGTCTACGGGGCCTTCCGCATCGTCAACGTCTCCCGCGCCGCCTGCGCCGTGACCGGCCCGGGCTCGCTCGTCGCCCAGCCCCGGGGCGACGCCGCCGGGCGCGCGAGGATCGCGGTCGTCGACCACACCTCGGGCGATCCGGCGGCCGGGCTGCCCGACCCCCGGCGCGCGCCCGAGGAGGTCGTGCTGCGGCCGGGCCAGGCGTACGAGGTGAAGTTCGCCTGGGTGCCTGCCGCCGACGGCTCGGGGGCGTGCACCAAGAGCAGCGGCGGCAGCCCCGCGCCCGGGGCGAGCTCCTCGCCGAGCGCTCCGGCGACGACGACCTCCGAGGCACCGGCGGCGCCCACGGCCCGGATCCCGGAGACGCCCGCGGCGGATGGCTCCGGTGGCTCGGGCGGCTCCGGTGGCTCGGACGGTTCCGGCGGGGCCGGTGGCTCGGGCGGCTCCGGGGGCTCCGGCGGAGCCGCGGGGGCGGGCATCACGCTCACCAACACCCCCGTGGCGGGCGAGCCCACCGCCGCCGAGGCCCGGATACCGGACGCGTGCGCCGGGACGGTCTACCACACGGGCGCCCTGCCGGCGGCCACGCCGGCGGCGTAGGAGAGCGCAACGGCCGCAACGGTTCAGGGGCCGGCGTCGCACCTCAAAGGCCGTCGCACCTCAAGGGCCGGTGCCGCGCCGGTGCCCGCTGCGGGCGCGGCCGCCGGCGACCCCGCGGTGCCGCCGGACAACCGGGCCGGGCCCGCTCGGGTCGGACCTTCGCGGGTCGGGTCCGCTCGGGTCGGGTTCGGTCGGGTCGGGCCCGTACGGGGAGGGCCCGTGCGGGCCCGGCCGCACGCTCCCCGTACCGTGGGGGTGTGTATCGGTTTCTGCTGACTCCCCGCTGGTGGGTGATCAACGCGTTCGCCGTGCTGGCCATCCCCTTCTGTCTGTTCATGGGCACCTGGCAGCTCGGTCGCTTCGAGACGCGCGTCGACTCGCACCGCGAACAGCAGGACCAGGCCGACGAGGCCCGCATCGCCGCCGCTGCGCCGCTGCGGGACCTCCTGCCGGTGACGACCGAGACCTCCGGCCGCAAGGCCCGGGCGACCGGCCACTACGACGCCGGGCGCCAACTGCTCGTCCCCGACCGGGATCTGGACGGCCGCAACGGCTTCTACGTCCTGACCCCGCTGCGCACGGACGACGGGAAGGCCCTGCCGGTGGTGCGGGGCTGGCTGCCCGGCGACGCCGGCTCCAAGGCCGACACCGCCAAGATCCCCGCCCCGCCCGCCGGCCGGGTCACCGTCGCCGGTGCGCTCCAGTCCTCCGAGAGCCCCACGTCCAAGGGCGTGAGCTCCTCCGGCGGCCTGCCGGCCGGGCAGTTGGGCGTGATCAGCGCGGCCTCGCTCATCAACCTCGTGCCGTACGGGGTGTACGACGCGTGGATCACGGCGACGGACGCGCCCGGCCCGCTGAGCGTGGTGCCCCCCGCCGCCCCGCCCAACAGCGGTCTGGACCTCAAGGCGTTCCAGAACCTCGGCTACACCGGCGAGTGGTTCATCTTCGTCGGCTTCGTGCTCTTCATGTGGTTCCGGCTCTTCCGCCGCGAGGTCGAGGCCGTCCGGGACGCGGAGCTGGGCATCACCCCCGATCCCGGGCCGGGGACGGACGGCCCAGATGCCGCTCCGCAAAAGCGATCTCCAGCCGGAGCTGCTTGATCCGCTCCTCCACGACGAGGGAGCCGTGGCCCGCGTCGTAGCGGTAGACCTCGTGCGGATGTGCGCGCTCCTCCAGGCGCCCCACGTAGTTCTCGATCTGACGGATCGGGCAGCGGGGGTCGTTCATCCCGGCGGAGATGTAGACCGGGGCGCGCACGTCGTCCACGTAGGTCAGCGGTGAGGACGCGGCGAAGCGCTCCGGGACCTCCTCCGGGGTGCCGCCGAGGAGCGTGCGGTCCAGCGCCTTCAGCGCCTCCATCTCGTCGTGGTACGCCGTCACGTAGTCGGCCACGGGGACCGCGGCCAGGCCGAGCGCCCAGGCGTCGGGCTGGCTGCCCAGGCCCAGCAGCGTCAGGTAGCCGCCCCAGGAGCCACCGGCCAGGACGAGGCGATCCGGGTCGGCGAGCCCGGAGGCGACGGCCCACTCGCGCACGGCCGCGATGTCCTCCAGTTCGATCAGCCCGACGCGGTGCTTGAGCGCGTCCGTCCAGGCCCGCCCGTAGCCCGTCGAGCCGCGGTAGTTGACGCGCACGACCGCGAAGCCGTGGTCGACCCAGGCCGCCGGGCCCGCCGCGAAGGCGTCGCTGTCGTGCCAGGTGGGGCCGCCGTGGATGTCGAAGACCGTCGGGAAGGGGCCCTCGCCCGCCGGCTTCTGCACCAGGGCGTGGACCTTGCCGCCCGGGCCCTCCACCCATATGTCCTCGACGGGCACCGAGTCGGGGGCGTGGCGCACGCCGTCCGTGCCCGTCGGCGGCTCCAGCACCACGTGGCCGGCGGTGGACCGGACGACGGGCGGCTTCTCCGCCGAGGACCACAGGAACTCCACCGTCCCGTCGGGACGCGGCAGGGCGCCGGAGACCGTGCCCGCGGGGGTGTCGAGGCGGGTCAGCGCGCCGTCGGCCAGGTCGTAGCGCCAGAGCTCGCTGCGCGCCCGGTAGCTGTGCTCGACGAGCAGCGCCGAGCCGTCGGGATACCAGTCGGCCTCCAGGTCGCCGGGTAGGTCGATGGCGAGCGCGGTCTCCGCGCGGGTGGCCGCGTCCCACAGCATCGGCTCCCAGCGGCCGCGCCGCTGGTGCCCGATGAGCAGACGGGTGTCTCCCTCGACGGGGGCGAAGCCCATCGCGGACAGGCCGAGCTCCTCGGTGCCGCCCCGGGTGTCGTCCAGCTCGGCGACGGTCGTGCCGTCCGCGCGGACGACGCGGATCGCCGAGTGCATGGCGTCGCCGTGCTCGGTGTGCTCGATGGCGATCAGGGTGCCGTCGTGGGACAGACCGGCGACCGCCGCCGACTGCTCGTGCCGGTAGATCTCCACGGGCGCGGCGCCGGGGCGCACCACGTGCACCGAGGAGCCGGCCTTGTCGGTGGACCGGCCGATCACCACCGTGCCGTCCCGGCCCAGGGCCAGGCCGTCCGGGTAGGACGGGTCGAGGCCGGGCGCCGCCGGCTCGTCCGGCCCGCCGTGGAAGGGCTGGCGCATCCAGACGCCGAACTCGTCACCGTCCGTGTCCGAGAACCACCAGATCCACTGGCCGTCCGGCGTCAGCACCCCGCCCGTGGTGCCGTTGGGCCGGTCCGTGACCTGTCGTACTCCGCCGGTGGCGCGGTCCCACGCGTACACCTCGAACGTGCCGGTCGCGTTCGAGGTGAACAGCGAGCGGTCCGGTGCGTCCTCCGCCCATCTGGGCAGCCCCACGCGGGGCGCCCGGAAGCGCTTCTCCCAATCGGGCATGAACCCGTCGCCCCGCAGGGCCCCGTTGCTCTCAGTCATGCCCCCATTCTGCGCCGAACCGCGGACATCCAGGCCGGCCGCGGCCCAGTCTGTGGACAACCGGCCGTTTGTGGACAACTCCGTGCCCCTGACGGGTGGTTGTCCAGCGGCGGGCTGACGGTATTCCGGTGGACCGGGCCCCGCTGTCAGTGGCGTGGGTCATAGTCGGGACATGTACGAGACGCCGGACGACATGACCGCTCTCCAACGCCTGCTCGACGCCAGTCACGCCATGGCGGGCCCACACCTGCGCTCGGTCCTCGACGAGGACCGCCGTCTGGACGCCACCGGCGTCGTGGCCCGGCTCCGGGGCATCCCGATGATGGCGCTGGCGACCGCGACGGCCGCCGGCGAGCCGCGGGTGGGCGTCGTAGACGGGCATTTCTACCGCGGCCGCCTCTACTTCGGCTCCGGGAAGAACTCTGTGCGCTTCCGCCACATCCGCGCCCGGCCGGCGGTCAGTGCCACGGTCTTCGACGGGCAGCGGTTCCAGATCACCGTGCACGGCAGGGCGGTCGAGGTCTCGCCCGGGGAGGACCCGGCCCTGGAGTCCTTCCTGATCGAGCTGCACGGACGAGACCTGTGGGACGCGCGGTTGAAGGACGTGGCGTGGGCGCGGATCGACCCGGAGCGGATGTTCACGTTCCACAACCCGGGGGCGGAGGTGGCGGATTAGGGGGTCGGCAGTGAACCAGTGAACCAGTGAACCAGTGAACCAGCGATTCAACAGCGAATCAGGGGTTCAACGGCTGGGGAGCGACGGCGAGGGGGAGCGACGGCAAGGGGGCGACGACGAGGGGGTGATGGTGAGGGAGTTCCCCCGCGAACCGGAGGTTCAGCAAGGGCGACACGCCCCGCAGAGATTGGCCTCCAGCAGCCCCAGCAGCCGCGTCAGCTGCGCGCGGTCGTGCGTGTCGAGCCCGGCGAGCGTGAGGTCCTCCAGCTCCTGCCACACGTCGGCGACCTCGCCCCGCAGCGCCCGGCCCTGCTCCGTCGTCTCCACCATGACCGCCCGGCGGTCGGCGGGGTCGGGCTGCCGGTGGACCAGTCCGGCCTGTTCCAGGCGCTGCACCATGCGGGTCACCGTCGACGGGTCGAGGCCGAGCAGCTTGATCAGCTCGGTCTGGCGCTGCGGGCCGTGCTCCCACAGGGCCATCATCAGCAGCTCCTGCCCCGCATAGAGGCCGAGGCGGCGCAGCAGCTGCCCCGCGGTGATCCGGTGGAGCTTGGCGACGCGGGCGAGGGCGTGGCTGATCTCGCCGCATGTGCCGGCTTCCGTGGTCGTGATCGCTTCATTCGGGCACTGGTACTCGGTGCCGGACATCTCGGTGCCGGACATGGGGCCTCCTGGTTCGCCAGCTCTGGGACGTATCTCCCTGCTTCGACGGGAGTCCGGGAAATCTTCCCTCGTCCCATTATGTTGGCTGGCCAAGTAATGCGCTACAGTGACGTCAAGCCGATCGATTGGTCGGCCAAGTAATTGGGAGGGTTCCGTCATGACCAGCGCTTTCGATCAGATCACCGTCGGTGGGAACCAGCTCGCCAACCGCATCGTGATGGCTCCGATGACCCGCAGCCGGGCGGCCGAGGGCGGCCTGGCCACCGAGCTGACCGCCGAGTACTACGCCCAGCGCGCCTCCGCCGGCCTGATCATCACCGAGGGCGTCCAGCCCTCCGTCGTGGGCCAGGGCTACCCCTTCACCCCGGGCCTGCACAGCGCCGAGCAGGTCGAGGCCTGGCGGAAGGTCACCGACGCCGTGCACGCCGAGGGCGGCCGGATCTTCGCCCAGCTGATGCACACCGGCCGCATCGGCCACCCGGTCCTGCTCCCCGACGGGCTCGTCCCCGTCGGCCCCTCGCCCGTCGCCGCCAAGGGCCAGGTCTTCACGGCCGAGGGCCCCAAGGAGTACGTGACCCCGCGGGAACTGACCGAGGACGAAATCCGCGCGACCATCGCCGACTTCGTCTCCGCCGCCCGCAACGCCATCGAGGCCGGCTTCGACGGCGTCGAGCTGCACGGTGCCAACGGCTACCTGATCCAGCAGTTCTTCTCGACCAACGCCAACCTGCGCACGGACGGCTGGGGCGGCTCGGTCGAGGGCCGTATCCGCTTCGCCGCCGAGGTCGTCGAGGCCGTCGCCGCCGAGATCGGCGCGGAGCGCACCGGTCTTCGCCTGTCGCCCGGCGGCACCCTCAACGACGTCCGCGAGGACGACCCGCGCCCCACCTACGAGGCCCTGGTCTCCCGGATAGCCCCGCTCGGCCTGGCCTACCTGCACATCATGGAGCCCGGCGACCGCGACCTCACCCTCGCCCTGCGCAAGCTCTTCGGAGGCACCTTCGTCCTCAACCCCTTCACCGGGGGTGAGCCGACCGGCCCCGAGCAGCTCGCCCTCGTCGAGGACGGCACCGCCGACCTCGTCTCGTTCGGCGGTCTCTTCCTCGCCAACCCGGACCTCCCCCGCCGCCTCGCCGCCGGCGGCCCGTTCAACACCCCCGACCGCGCCACCTACTACGGCGGCGAGGCCAAGGGCTACACGGACTACCCGACGCTGGAAGGCTGAGACCGCGTCTGCCGGGCCGCCGGGCCGCCGGTGCCGTTGGCCGGAACCCACGGCCTCCGGCGACCGGCTCCGGCCCCGATGTCAGTGGCACGTGCTCTCATACGACCTGTACGGAGACAGCGAACCACCTTGATCAAAGGGGGAGTTCCTTCGTGGCAGTACAGGTGGAAGCACACGTCCGGCCGGGCGGGCCCCGATGAGCCGCCGCCCGGCCCGGCGCACTCGGCGACGTCGTCCGGCCCGTCGCTCCGGCAAGCAGGACGAGCGCGTGGTCCTGCTGGTGGCCGTGATCGCGGCGGTCGGCCTCGCTGCCGCCGCCGTGCAGTGGCTGCTGGCGCACTGGTGGGTCCTCGCCGTCGTGGCGTCGCTCGCCGTCGGCGCGGGCGGCCTCTGGTGCCGGCTGGCGCGGCAGCGGGCCGAGTGGAACCGCGTACGAGCCCGGTCCCT
Organism: Streptomyces sp. AV19; assembly: GCF_015999245.1. Classification (GTDB taxonomy): domain Bacteria; phylum Actinomycetota; class Actinomycetes; order Streptomycetales; family Streptomycetaceae; genus Streptomyces. Next base: position 367,553 of record NZ_JAEAMR010000007.1, read on the forward strand.
GCGGTTGCGCATGACCGAGCTCGACGGGCTGGACCACCGGGCCTTCGAGTTCGCCATACGGGACCTGATGCGCCGGGACGGCTGCCGGGCCGAGCGGCTCGGCGGTGCCGGTGACAACGCCTGTGACGTACGCGCCGTCGACCCGGCGGGCCGGGTCTGGGCCGTCCAATGCAAGCACCGAAGAGACGGCGACGGCGGGTCCGCCGTGGGCGTGGGCGTGCTGCAGCAGGTCAACGGCACCGCCTGGCAGATCCACGGGGCGGACGTCGCGGTCGTCCTCACCAACGGCCGCTTCTCCTCGAAGGCCGTCCCCTGGGCCGGGGAGCACCGCATCCACCTCGTCGACCGCCGGGTGCTCGGCGAATGGGCCGCGGGATCGCGCCCTCTGTGGGACCTGCTCGACCGCATACCACCCCCACGCCGCCCGACCGCCCTGTCCTGACCCGCCGTGCTCGTACGGCACTTCGTGCCCGTCCCACCCGACAGAACCAGCCGCACACAGCCGCTTTGTTGCCATTCCCCTGGTAACGGAACTGCCGCGAAGCCGAGTTCGGGCTAAGAAGAAGGATCGGCGTCCTCGGCGGAGGGAGCGTTGGCCAGATGGTTCTCACCATCAACGTGGCGGTTCTTCTGGCCGTCATCATCGTTCTGCGGCTGCGTCGGCGCACCGAGGCCCGAAGCCGGCGCGACGAGCAGCTGACGGTGATCATTGTGCTGGTGTTCGGCGTGCTGGTCGCCCCGACCGGCTTCGGCCAGGGAATCCTGAACGTCGTGGGCCAGATCGCGCACAGCATCTCGAACACCGGCATGCCATGAGCTCCACGGACGCCCGCCCGCTCCGCGATCTGTTTCGGTCGCTCGGGCATGATTCGGCCGCCCGGGCATGAGAGGGCTCGGGCCGCGTCAGCCGGCGAACCCCGGCACCACCAGCCCGGACTCGTACGCGATCACCACCGCGTGCGTCCGGTTCTGCGCGCCGAGCTTGGTCAGCACGTTCCCGACGTGCGTCTTCACCGTCTCCAGGCTCACCGTGAGCGACTCCGCGATCTCCGGGTTGGACAGGCCGGTGGCCATCGAGCGCAGCACCTCCTCCTCCCGCCCCGTCAGCGCCGCCTTCGGCAGCGCCTCGGCGGAGCCCAGCGGGCGGACGGCGACCATCCGGCGCAGCGCCGCCGGGAAGAGGAGCGCCTCGCCCGCCGCCACCACCCGCACCGCCTCCGCGATCCGGCGGACGGGAAGGCGCTTGAGGACGAAGCCGCTGGCCCCCGCGCTGAGTGCGGCAGTGACGTAGTCGTCGTTCTCGAAGGTCGTGATGACCACGACCTTCGGTGGTTCGGCCGACTCGGCAAGGAGCTGCCGGGCGGCCTCGATGCCGTTGCGACGCGGCATCCGCACATCCATCAGGACCACGTCCGGCCGCAGTCGCCGCGCCTGTTCGACCGCCTCGACGCCGTCGGCGGCCTCCCCGACCACCGCGATCCCCGGCTGCATCGCGAGCAACGTGCGCAGACCGCTGCGGGTCACCTCGTCGTCGTCCGCGATCAGGAGAGTGACGGGAGCGCTGGTGGAGCCGGACCTGCCGGGCGCGTCGGAGCCCGTCATGCCGACACCCGCACGGGCAGCCGGACCGCCAGCCGCCAGTGCCGCGGCCCGTCCGGGCCGGCCTCGAACTCGCCGTGCAGCAGCCGTACGCGCTCGGCGAGACCGGGCAGGCCGTGCCCGGACGTCGGGAAGTCACCCCGGAGCGGGCCCGTGTCCGTCCCCGTACCGGTCCGGTTGACCACGCTCAGCTCCAGCCGGCCCGGCGCAGTCGCCACGCGGACCTGGACCGGACCGCCCGCCCCGTGCCGCAGCGCGTTCGTCAGCCCCTCCTGCAGGATCCGGTACGCCGCCCGGGACAGCGTCCCCTGTACGTGCCCCAACTCGCCCGGCAGATCCGGCTCGACCACCGCGCCCGCGTGCCGCAACCGGTCGAGGAGCTCGGGCAGGTCGGCCAGGGTCCTGGGCGGCGCCGTCCCCGCCTTTTCCTCGCGCAGTACGCCCAGCACGTAGTCCAGGTCCTCCAGGGCGGCCCGGGTCGACTCCTCGATGCTGCGCAGGGCGGCCCGCGCCGCCACCGGGTCGGCGGAGAGCACCTCGCCCGCCACCGCCGCCTGGATCGTGGTCGCCGTCAGCGTGTGCCCGATCGAGTCGTGCAACTCGTGGGCCAGCCGGTTGCGTTCGGCCAGCCGCTGCTCCCGCTCGGCCGCCAGCGCGAGCTGCTCGGCCGGGGACGGCCCCAACAGCCTCGGCGCCAGCCACCGCAGAGCGTTCGTCACCGCCACGCACAAGAGTGCTGCCAGGACAACGCAGACGAGCGCCGCCACCCAGCTCTGCCAGCCGCCCTCCGGATGCAGCGTCCAGCCGAACAGGGCCAGTTCCGCATCGGCCTTGAGCCAGCCTTCCGGGAGGGCCAGGCCCATGATGAACAGCGCAATGCTCGTCGTCGCCCCCGTCCACCCCAGTATCACGTGGAGCAGCAGCCAGAGGGGAGTCCGCCAACGGCCGGCGCCGGACGGCACCGCGGGTGTCCGCGCGGCAGGAGGGGTCGGCCCGGTGCCGGGTGATCCCGCGCGCTTGCCCACGGCCGTGGGGTCCGGCAGCCGGACCCGCAGCAGGCGGCGGGCGGACGCGATCAGGACCCGCCGCGTGGTGCGGGCGAGGCCGACCACAGAGATCAGTGCCGCCCAGGCCAACAGCGTCAGAACGGCCCGCACTTCATACGGAGCGGACGGCCACGCCAGCGCCGGCAGCATGGCGAAAGGCAGCAACGCACCGCTTGCCATCGCGCCGCAAAAGGCGAACAGCGCGCCCGCATACGTGGAGCCGCGCAAAAGCGGCCGGATTCCCCTGATCATAAGCGGCCAGTATCGCCGGTCAGGGCCCCGGCGCCCTCCCTCGATCGGGGGAGGACTTCTTCCCGCCTTCCCGCGATGTGCGCCCGTGCCCCCGGAGCCCATGATCGTGGCCTGCCCAGTCAAACAGTCAAACGGTCGGACAGTCGGACAGTCGAATGGCCGAACTGGGAGGAGAGCCCTCCCGTGCGCAAAAAGACGGAAGGCCCCATCCCTTCCCCCACTTCCCTTGGAGCAAGGACGAGCATGACCGTGCGAAACACACGAACAGCTTCCCTTCTGGCCGTTGGCATCGCCGCGACGTTCGTTTCGACACTGACACCCGCCACGGCCTTTGCCGCATCCGGAGCCCCGGCCGCCAAGTCCCCCCTGCGGCCGTACACGCAGCAGCATCCGAAGTGGGGGCGCTGCGACGCGGACAGCCCCGCCGCCCTGCAGTGCGCGACTCTCAAAGTGCCGCTGGATTACGGCAATCCCGGCGGCAAACAGATCGACATCGCGGTGTCGCGGGTGAAGGCAACCAGTACGAAGGAACGTCGCGGTGTTCTGCTGTTCAACCAGGGCGGTCCCGGCGGGCCGGGCCTGCACATGCCCGTCATGCTCGAAGCGGACATCCCCGGGAAAGTGAAGCGACAGTACGACCTCGTCGGGTTCGATCCGAGGGGTGTCGGACGGAGCTCTCCCCTCAACTGCGGTCTGACTCCCGACGAACAGAACTTTGAGCGCCCGTACAAGGCCGAGACCTTCGCGGAGGACGTGAAATGGGCGCGCACAGTGGCCGACAAGTGCCGCGCCAAGGGCGGTGACAAGCTCCGGCACCTCACCACCCGCAACACCGCCCGCGACATGGACGTCATCCGTGCCGTACTGGGCGAGAAGAAACTCTCCTACTTGGGTATCTCGTACGGCACTTACCTCGGCGCCGTCTACATGCAGATGTTCCCCGGGAGAGCCGACCGGTTCGTGCTGGACAGCGCGGTCGACCCCGCGCAGTACGGGCGGGGCATGTTCCAGGGAATGGCGGAGGGGACCGAGCCCGCTTTCACGAGGTGGAGCCGATGGACCGCCCAGCGGCACACGACGTACAAACTGGGCACCACCCCGGCCGAAGTCCGCAAGACCTTCCGGGACCTGATCGCCCGGGCCGGCCGCAAGCCCATCGACTCCGACGACGGTCCTCTCACCGGTGACGACATCCGCGCCCGGCGCGCCACGTTCTTCCGCGTTCAAAAGGCCGCCGAATGGGTCGCCGGACTGAAGCAGGCGGCCGAGGGCAAGAAGCCGGACCGGGCCACGGCGGACCCGGCCGTCCCGCCGGCCTCCGCCCAGGACGGTTCCGCGGACAACGAAGCCTCGACCGCCTGGGCGGTCATGTGCGCCGACACCCGGCCGTCGTGGGCGGACGACCCCGAGCAGTACCGCCGCGACGCGATCCGCGACAAGGCCCGGTACCCGCTCTACGGCGATTTCGCGTCCAACATCAAGCCGTGCGCTTTCTGGAAGCAGGGCAGCGAGCCCGCGACAACGGTGAACAACAAGGCCGGAGCGCTGATCCTCCAGAACGAGTGGGACCCCGCAACGCCCTTGGCCGGCGGTCGGGCCATGCACCGTGTCCTGCGCGGCTCCCGGATGATCACGGTCGCGGACGGAGAGGGACACGGTGTCTACGGCACCAACTCCTGTGCGGACAGAGGCGCCGCGACCTACCTGACCACGGGCAGGCTCCCGGCCGAGGACCTGACCTGCCGAGCGCCGGCCTAGCCGGACGGGCTCGGCGCATATCGCCGGTCTACCGACAATTCCCCAGGAGTTGACTCATGCGTGAGCAAACATGGCAAGGACCTCGCCCGCCCAGGCGGCGGGACGGCCGGCGTCGCAGAGCCGCGTCGGCCACGGCCGCGATAGCTGTCGGCGTCGTGATGACGGGTGTTCTGGCGCCGCCCGCGGCGTCCACCACTGCCGGACCGGACACCGTCCGACAGGGACTGGACGCACTCGTGCGCTCCGACGGCGTGCCCGCCGCGCTGGCGAGTGTCAGGGACCGCGACGGGCGCACCCGTTCCTACGCCGCGGGGGTCGGTGACCTGGCCACCGGTGCGAAGGTGCCGAGGGACGGTCAGGTGCGGATCGGCAGCAACACCAAGACGTTCA
>NZ_JAEAMR010000007.1:372697-438857 GCF_015999245.1 Streptomyces sp. AV19
CGACGGCCGCCGCATCACCGTACGCCGGCTCCTCCAGCACACCAGCGGACTGCCCGACTACAGCAAAGGCGATCTCCAGCCCCGGTACTACGACCCCCGCGACCTCCTCGGCATCGCTCTCCAGCACAAGGCCGAGTTCGCCCCCGGGACGAAATGGGCGTACAGCAACACGAACTACGTGCTGGCCGGCCTGATCGTCCAGAAGGTCACCGGTCACGCCCTCGGCGCGGAGTTGGACCGGCGCATCATCCAACGCATCGGCCTGCGCCACACCTACTTCCCCGCCCCCGGCGACAAGACGATCCGGGAACCCCATCCCAAGGGCTACTACCGGGATTCGGCAGGCGCGCCCATGGCCGACGCCACGGAATGGGACCCCTCCTGGGCCTGGGCGGCAGGCCAGATGATCTCCACCAACTCCGACCTCAACCGGTTCTTCACGGCACTCCTGGCGGGCCGCCTCCTGCCGCCTGCCCAGCTCGCCCAGATGCGCACCACCGTCCCCGCCGAGGCCTTCGGCCCCGGCGTCCGCTATGGACTGGGGCTCATCAGCAGGCCGCTGTCGTGCGGCGGTGTCCACTGGGGCCACGGCGGCAGCATGACGGGCTACGAAACCCGGGGCGGAGCCACCGACGACGGCCGCGCCGCCAACGTCGCGGTGACCATGCAGCCGAGCCGGACAACCAAGAAGCGTGTCGACGAAGTCGTGGACACGGCCCTGTGCCGCTGAACCATGCTTGCGATGTGTCCCACGTCACCGGTGCGCGTGCCCGATGACCTTCTGCGTGCACGCACAGCGGCGCCCCTGAGAGCCGGATCTTGAGGTCCGCTCTCGGGCGACTCCCAAAACGGGGCACATAGCAGATCGGGCCCGGTACTGATCTCTCAGTACCGGGCCCGATCTGGTGTTTCTCTGTCGGGGTGGCGGGATTTGAACCCACGACCTCTTCGTCCCGAACGAAGCGCGCTGCCAAGCTGCGCTACACCCCGATGCACTCCGAGTCCCCGCTTTCGAGGGTCCCCGGCGCAACGAGCTCTACTTTAGCGGACCGGAGCCCGTAGGTGAAATCCGATTCCGGGGGCCGGGCAGGTGGGGGCGTACCCGGTCGGCGAGGGTGAGCGCGAGGGCCAGGCCGTAGAAGGCCAGGCCGAAGACGACCGCGTTGCCGGCGATGCCCGCGTAGCCGTGGAGGTCGACGTCCAGGAAGGGGTACGGGTAGCGGCCCTCGGTGCCGGGGTCGAGGAGGGCGCCGCGGATCAGGGCGAAGGGGAGGTAGAGGAGGGGAAAGACCAGCCACTGCCAGGCGTGGCGCAGGAGGAAGCCGCCGGGCACGGTGAGCACGAGCCAGTCGAAGGCGGCCGCGAGCGGGGTCGCGGTGTGCAGGAGCTGGTTGGCGATCGACTCCAGGGGCGTGCGCTCGCTGGTCATGGAGAAGCCGCTGGAGTCGTTCGACAGCACGAAGTGAAAGACGAGACCCGTGATGGAGATGTAGAGCAGCGCCGCGCCCGTGATCCGGGGGGAGAGGGCGGGGCGTCCGGTCCAGGCGCGGTGGGCGGCCCAGGCGAAGGAGACCGCCACCAGGATGTTGGACTGGATCGTGAAGTAGCTGAAGAGCCGGCCCAGGTCGTCGGAGTCGATCGTGTCCAGGACGATGCCGGTGAGCGCGGCCAGGGCCACGAGTGCGCGGAAGGCCGCCGCGAAGGGGCGGCGGCCGCTCGGGACGACGGCGGACGCGGGAACGCCCGCCGCGCTCGCCGCGCCGGGCCGGGTGGTGGTGGAGGGGGTCGGGTCGATCATCCCTCCACCGTACGGGTGGGCCCGGGAAAGCTTCCCCGGCCCGGTTTCTCCGGCTCAGTCGCGCGGGACGAGGGTGAGGAGCGTGGCCTCGGGAGGGCAGGCGAAGCGGACGGGGGTGTAGCGGTTGGTGCCGCAGCCCGCGGAGACGTGCAGGTACGAGCGGTGGCCGCCGGCGCGGTGGGTGGACAGGCCCTTGACCCGGCCGGTGTCGATGTCGCAGTTGGTGACCAGTGCCCCGTAGAAGGGGATGCAGAGCTGGCCGCCGTGGGTGTGGCCGGCGAGGATCAGCGGGTAGCGGTCGGCCGTGAAGGCGTCGAGGACCCGCAGGTAGGGGGCGTGGACGACGGCCATCGAGAAGTCCGCGTCGGCGACCGGGCCGCCGGCGACCTCCGCGTACCGGTCCCGCTTGATGTGCGGGTCGTCCAGGCCGGTGAGCGCGATCTCCCGGCCGTCGATCTTCAGCCGGCCCCGGGTGTTGGTGAGGTCGACCCAGCCCGCCTCGTCGAAGCCGTCGCGCAGCTCCTCCCACGGGTTGTGGATCGCGCCGACGACGGGGGTGTTGCCGTTGAGGCCGTGCCGGCCGGTGGCCTTCTCGAGCAGGTAGCGGGCGGGGTTGCGCAGCTTGGGCCCGTAGTAGTCGTTCGAGCCGAAGACGTACGCGCCGGGGAAGCGCATCAGCGGGCCGAGCGCGTCGAGCGTCTCGGGGACGCCCTCCGGGTCGGAGAGGTTGTCGCCGGTGTTGATCACGAAGTCGGGGCGCAGCCCGGCGAGGGACTGCAGCCAGCGCTGCTTCTTGCGCTGTCCGCTCACCATGTGGATGTCGGAGACCTGCAGGACCCGCAGGGGCCGCATGCCGGGCGGCAGGACGGGCACGGTGACCCGGCGGAGCCGGAAGGAGCGGACCTCGAAGCCGGCGGCGTAGGCGAGGCCCGCCGCGCCGGCCGCTGTGATTCCCAGGGGTACTGCGTATCGCGCGCGCATACGGCCATGGTCGCAGACCGGGCGGGCGCGGTCGCCATGGGACCGGCGGGGGACGGGAGTTGTGGGGGCCGGTGGTTAATGAGCGGCACGGTCGCGGGCGGGATGCGAAGATTGCGCCATGACCACGCTCAAGGCAAAGCTCCACGACGACCTCACCGCCGCCATCAAGGCGCGCGACGAGCTGCGCTCCGCCACCCTGCGTCTGACCCTCTCCGCGATCGGTTACGAGGAGACGGCCGGCAAGACGGCCCGGGAGCTCTCCGACGACGAGGTGCTCAAGGTGATCACCCGCGAGGTGAAGAAGCGCCGCGAGGCCGCCGACGCGTTCGAGAAGGGCGGCCGGGCCGACTCGGCCGAGCGCGAGCGCGCGGAGGGCGAGGTGCTCGCCGCGTACCTGCCGGCCCAGCTGTCGGACGAGGAGCTGACCGCGCTCGTCGCGGAGGCCGTGGCCGAGGCGAAGGCGGGCGGTGCCGAGGGGCCGAAGGCGATGGGCGCCGTCATGAAGATCGTCAAGCCGAAGGTGGGGAACCGGGCCGAGGGCGGCCGGGTGTCCGCCGAGGTCAAGCGCCAGCTGGCGTAGCCGTACATGTAGCCGTACGTACGGCGGAAGGGGCCCGTCCGGACCGCGAGCACGCGGTCCGGACGGGCCCCTTCTCAGTGGGCGCGGCCGGGCTTGCCGGGCTTGTTGCCCTGGCGGCCGCCGCCCTTCTTGTTCTTCCCGTCCTTCTTGTTCTTGTCCTTGTCCTTGTCGGAGCCGCCGGTGTCGATGCCCGGGACGGTGTCGAAGGCCGGCGCGGTCCGGCCCTCCAGGGCGCCGCTCATGGCGTCGCGCCAGATCGGCCCGGGGGTGTCACCGCCGTAGACCTGGCCGTGGTAGACACCGCCGATGGTGATGTCCTCCATGCTCACCTCGTCGCCCGCGCCGCCGACCCACACGGCACCCGCCATGTTCGGGGTGTAGCCGACGAACCAGGCGGCCTTGCGGCCGTCGGTCGTACCGGTCTTGCCGGCGCTGTCGCGCCCGCCGAGGCCGGCCTCCTTGCCGGTGCCGTCCTCGACCACGCCCTTGAGCAGGGTGTTGATGGTCTCGGCCGTCCCCTCGGACATGGCCCGCGAGCACGTGGCCTTCGGGACGTTCAGCGGCTTGCCGTTGGGGCCCTGGGCCGAGGTGATGAGGACGGGGGAGCAGTACGTGCCCTTGTTGGCGAAGGCGGCGTAGGCGGCGGCCATGCTCAGCGGGGACATGCCCCCGGCGCCACCGATGGCCATGGACGGCACCTGCTCCATCGTGGCTCCGCTGGCCGGCTTGAGGCCGAGCTTGTCCGCCATCTTCACGGCCGGGCAGATGCCGATGTCCTCGAGGAGCTGGATGTAGTAGGTGTTGACCGACTTCGCGGTCGCCTCGGCCATGCCGTACGGGCCGACCTCGCTCCGGTTCTCGTTGCTGACCGGGCTCCCGTCGGTCTTCCACGTGCCCTTGCAGGTCGCGATCTCGGACGGGTACGGCATGCTGTACGGCGACGAGTACGTCTGGTTCGCCGACTTGCCCTCCTCCAGCGCCGCCGCCGCGATGATCGGCTTGAACGTGGAGCCGGGCTGGAAGCCGTACGTCGAGCCGCCCATGGCGTGGTCGGCCGACAGGTTGATCTGCGTCTGGTCCTTGCCGAAGCCGTAGGGCTTCGACTGCCCCATGCCCAGCACCTTGCCCGTCCCCGGCTCGACGATGGAGATCGCCGTGGCCACCGGGTCGCTCTGGTAGACGTGGTCGGTGATCGACTTCTGGACGGACTTCTGCGTCTGCGGGTCGAGGGTCGTACGGATCGTCATGCCGCCCTCGTTCCACCGCTTGGCGCGGGCCTCCTTCGTCTTGCCGAAGGCGGGGTCCTGGAGGAAGACCTGGCGGACGTAGTCGCAGAAGAACCCGGCGCCGTTGACGGCGGTGATGCAGCCGCTCTTCGGGCGGCTGACCTTCAGCTTGATCGGCTTCGCCTTCTCGGCCGCGGCCTGGGCCGGGGTGATGTTCTTCAGGTCGACCATGCGCTGGAGGACCATGTTGCGCCGCTGGGCGGCCGCCTTCGGCGCGTTGACAGGGTCGAAGCGGCTGGGCGACTGGACGATGCCGGCCAGCAGGGCCGACTCGCCGAGCGTGAGGTCCTTGGCGCGCTTGCTGAAGTAGCGCTGGGCGGCGGCCTCGACGCCGTACGCCTGCTGCCCGAAGAAGGTGATGTTCAGGTAGTTGGCGAGGATGCGCTGCTTGCCCAGCTCCTTCTCCACCTGGATGGCGTACTTCAGCTCCTTGACCTTGCGGCCGACGGTCTGCTGCGTGGCGACGGCGACCTTGTCCGGGTCGTCGCCGGCCTCTTCGACGAAGACGTTCTTGACGTACTGCTGGGTGAGGGTCGAGGCGCCCTCGGAGACCCCGCCGTTCTGGGCGTTGCGGTTGAGGGCGCGGAGCACGCCCTTGAGGTCGACCGCGCCGTGCTCGTAGAAGCGGGCGTCCTCGATGGCGACGATCGCCTTCTGCATCCAGGGGGAGATCTGCCCGAGCGGTACGACCGTGCGGTCGCGCGAGTAGACCTTGGCTATCTCGCCGCCCTCGGAGTCGAGGATGACGGTCCGCTGGCTCAGCGGCGGTGTCCTGAGGTTCGCGGGGAGCTCGTCAAAACCTTCCACCGTTCCCTTGGCGGCCAGTCCGAAAGCGCCGACGCCCGGTAGGGCCAGGCCCGCCAGAACGACTCCGGAGAGGACGCTGACGCCGAGGAACTTGGCGGCCTGTCGGCCCCCTGAAGAGGACCCCCCGCCCGAGCGCTTCATAGCCATGGGGGAAAGCCTACGTTCTCATTCGGCGGACAGACGCCCGTGTGTTCGCCTACGCTGTTTTACGCCAGTCACTGCGGTCTCCTTCAGCAACACCCCTGCCCTCACTCCTGTAGGTGATGAGGTGTGTCCGTATTGCCGCCTGTGTCACTGGCTGCCCTGTGCGGGATGGGTCAACTGCCCATATCCGTACGGAAAAGTCGCTGATGTCGCCAGCTCACTCCGTTGGGTGATCTGCCGCGTACGCATAGTCCCTTCGGGCTATCCAAGATTGGGCCCGAAGGGGGTGTTGCCCCCTGTCCTGCTTCCGTAACGTCCTCAACTGGCAACGGTGAATATGCCGCTGCCGCCGTGGGGGAGCCTCGATTCGGGAGAGGACGGCGCCAGCATGAGCTGGGTAACCGACTGGAGTGCGCAGGCCGCCTGCCGCACGACCGATCCGGACGAACTGTTCGTTCAGGGCGCAGCACAGAACCGGGCCAAAGCGGTCTGCACCGGATGCCCGGTCCGCACCGAGTGCCTGGCCGACGCGTTGGACAACCGCGTCGAGTTCGGCGTCTGGGGCGGGATGACGGAGCGCGAGCGGCGTGCGCTGCTGCGGCGCCGGCCGACGGTGACGTCGTGGCGCCGCCTGCTGGAGACGGCCCGCACGGAGTACGAGCGCGGCGCCGGCCTCCTGCCGCTGGGCGACGAGGAATACGACGCGTACGCCGCGGCGGGCTAGCCCTCGGAGCCCCGCGCGGGGGCACCCTCTCCGGCGCCGTCCACCGGGACGGCCGGGCCCGCCGTGGCCTGCGCCGGCAGGGAAGCCGGACCGCCGCGGTCCGTTCGGCCGGCGAGCCGTTCGCCGATGGTCCGCAGCCCCGCCAGGTCGTGCACGTCACCGGGGAGTGCCGCCACCTCGGCCACCGGTACGTCCGGGTGCAGGGCGGTGAAGCGGTCGCGCGTGCGTCGCTCGCGCGTCAGCACCCGCATGCGTTCCGCGTGCAGGCGCAGGAGCCCCGCGGCCAGCCGCTCGGTGGACGCCGCCCCGGTGGATGCCGCGGAGTCCGCGGGCACCGTGGGCACTCCGGGTGACACGGGCCGGGGGAAGCCGCTCTCGGGAGAGGATGTGTCGAGGGGAGTGGCGGTGCCAGGGTCATCAGCGGTACGTGTCCCAGCTTGCCCGCTGCCACGATCCACAATGCCGGGGCCGTCAAGATTTTCTGGGTAATCCGCGGCGCCGTCCGCCGGTCGGTCCGTCGCCCCGGGTGCTTCCTCCGTCAGTGCCTCGGCCGCCGCCAGCGCGCGCTCCGCGGAGAGCCGCGCGGCCCCGCTGCCGTGCACCCGGTTGAGCACCAGCCCGGCCAGCGGCATCCGCTCCTCCGCCAGTCGCTGGACGAAGTAGGCGGCCTCGCGCAGCGCGTCCCGCTCGGGCGCGGCGACCACCAGGAAGGCCGTTCCGGGAGCCTGGAGCAGGCGGTAGGTGGCATCGGCCCGGGTACGGAACCCGCCGAACATCGTGTCCATCGCGGCCACGAAGGTCTGTACGTCACGCAGCAGTTGGGCGCCCATCAGTTTGTTGAGGGGGCCGCTCATCACCGACATGCCGACGCCCAGGAACTTCATCCCGGCCCGGCCGCCGATCTTCGCCGGGGCCATCAGCACCTTGATGAGCCTGCCGTCCAGGAACGAGCCAAGCCGGCCCGGCGCGTCCAGGAAGTCCAGCGCCGAACGGCTCGGCGGGGTGTCGACGACGATCAGGTCCCACTCGTCGCGGGAGCGCAGCTGGCCCAGCTTCTCCATGGCCATGTACTCCTGCGTGCCCGCGAAGCCGGCCGACAGGGACTGGTAGAAGGGGTTCTCCAGGATCGCCCGGGCGCGGTCGCGGTCCGCGTGCGCCTCGACGATCTCGTCGAAGGTCCGCTTCATGTCCAGCATCATGGCGTGGAGTTCGCCGCCCGCCGAGGCGTCGACGCCGGGAACGCGGCGCGGCACGTTGTCCAGTTCGTCGATCCCCATCGACTGCGCGAGCCGCCGCGCCGGGTCGATGGTCAGCACCACGGCCTTGCGGCCGCGCTCCGCCGCCCGCAGGCCGAGCGCGGCCGCGGTCGTCGTCTTGCCGACCCCGCCGGAGCCGCAGCACACCACGATCCGGGTGCGGCGGTCGTCCAGAATGGCGTCGACGTCGAGAGCGGACGTCCTGTCCAGGCTCACCGGGCCCCCTCGCTCGTGCCGGTCACGATCTCCCGCGTGCGCAGCGCGCGGGCCATGCGGTAGAGGCCGGCCAGGTCGACGCCGTCGCCGAGCAGCTCCAACTCGCAGGCGGGCAGGCCCAGATCCTCGATCCTGGCCCGGCTGCCGCGTTCGAGCGCGAGCCGCGCGGTGTGCTCGCGGGCCTCGTCCAGCAGCGGGGCGACCAGAGCCCCGGCCGCGTCCGCCCGATCCTCCCCGCCGGAGGAGGTCCGGGCGAGGGCGTGGGCGAGGGCCTCGGCCACGGCCGCGCGCCGGCCGTTCGCCGCCTCCTCCACGGCCGCCCCGTCCAGCACCTCGGGCCGCACCATGTTGACGACGACGCTGCCGACCGGCAGGCCGGCGGCGCGCAGCTCGGCTATGCCGTCCACCGTCTCCTGGACCGGCATCTCCTCCAGCAGGGTCACCAAGTGCACCGCGGTCCCGGGGGATTTGATGACGCGCATCACCGCCTGCGCCTGGTTGTGGATCGGCCCGATCCGGGCCAGCCCGGCGACCTCGTCGTTGACGTTGAGGAAGCGCGTGACGCGGCCGGTCGGCGGTGCGTCCATGACGACGTAGTCGTAGGCGAAGCGGCCCGTGCGGTCCTTCCTGCGCACCGCCTCGCAGGCCTTGCCCGTCAGCAGCACGTCCCGCAGGCCGGGGGCGATGGTCGTCGCGAAGTCGATCGCCCCCAGCTTTCTCAGGGCCCGTCCCGCGCTGCCGAGTTTGTAGAACATCTGGAGGTAGTCCAGCAGCGCCCGTTCGGGGTCGATGGCCAGCGCGTACACCTCGCCGCCGCCGGGGGCGACCGCGATCTTCCGCTCCTCGTAGGGCAGCGCCTCGGTCTCGAAGAGCTGCGCGATGCCCTGCCGGCCCTCCACCTCGACCAGCAGCGCCCGTTTGCCCCCGGCCGCGAGGGCGAGTGCGAGAGCAGCGGCGACGGTGGTCTTGCCGGTACCGCCCTTGCCGCTGACGACATGGAGCCTGCTCATGGGCGGAGCCTAACCAAGCGCCGTGCGGACCGCGCATGGGGCTGTCGGTGTGAGGCATTACAGTCGGGCCATGACCAAGTGGGAATACGCAACCGTGCCGCTGCTGGTGCACGCGACCAAGCAGATTCTGGACACCTGGGGCGAGGACGGCTGGGAGCTCGTCCAGGTCGTCCCGGGGCCCAACCCGGAGCAGCTGGTGGCCTACCTGAAGCGGGCCAAGCAGTGAGCGCCGTCGAGAGCAGGCTGGCCGAGCTCGGGCTGACGGTGCCGGACGTCGTGCCGCCGCTGGCCGCGTACCAGCCGGCCGTGCGGACCGGCGCGTACGTGTACACCGCCGGTCAGCTGCCCATGGTCAAGGGTTCGATCCCGGTGACCGGCAAGGTCGGCGCGGAGGTCAGCCCGGAGCAGGCCAAGGAGCTGGCGGGCGTGTGCGCGCTCAACGCCCTGGCCGCCGTGAAGTCCGTCGTCGGCGATCTCGACAAGATCGTCCGCGTGGTGAAGGTCGTCGGCTTCGTGGCCTCCGCCCCCGACTTCACCGGTCAGCCCGCCGTGCTCAACGGGGCCAGCGAGCTGCTGGGCGAGGTCCTGGGCGAGAAGGGCGTGCACGCCCGTTCCGCCGTCGGCGTCGCGGTGCTGCCGCTGGACGCGCCGGTCGAGGTCGAGATCCAGGTCGAGGTCGCCGGCTGACGGGTCTTTCCGGCCACCGGCGGCCCCTTCCGGTGCTTCCGGTGCTTTCGGCGCGGGACCCCCTCGATCATCCGCCCGCGAGCGCATAGCATCCGGCCATGGTGACGACCGACGGTCAGTGGTACCCACCGGAATGGCCCGACCGGATCAGGCGCCTCGCGCGGGGCGAGCTCGCTCCCGTGACGCCGCGCCGCGCCGCGACGGTCCTGCTGCTGCGGGACGGCGAGGACGGCGGGGTCGCCGTCCACATGCTGCGCAGACGCGCCTCCATGGCCTTCGCCGGAGGCGCGTTCGCGTACCCGGGCGGCTCCGTGGACCCGCGCGACGAACGCGACGTGCCCTGGGCCGGGCCCTCGCCCGAGGAGTGGGCCGGGCGCCTCGGCGTCGAGCCCGCGGTGGCCCAGGCCATCGTCTGCGCGACGGTCCGCGAGACCTTCGAGGAGGCGGGCGTGCTGCTCGCCGGCCCGGCCCCGGGCACGGTCGTGGCCGACACCACCGGTCCGGGCTGGGAGGCCGACCGGGCCGCGCTCGTCAGCCACGAGCTGTCGTTCGGCGACTTCCTGGAGCGGCGCGGGCTGCTGCTCCGCAGCGATCTGCTGGGCGCCTGGGCGCGCTGGATCACCCCCGAGTTCGAGACGCGCCGCTACGACACCTGGTTCTTCGTCGCGGCGTTGCCCGAGGGGCAGCGCACCTGCGACGACTCCACCGAGGCGGACCTGGCGGTGTGGACCGCCCCCGCCGAGGCGGCCGCCGGCTACGACCGGGGCGAGCTGCTGATGATGCCGCCGACCATCGCGACGCTCCGCTCGCTCCTGCCGTTCGGGAAAGTGGCCGATGTGCTGGCCGCGGCGGGTGAGCAGGATCTCACCCCGGTGCTGGCGCGCGTGGAGCTCGCCGGGGAAGAGATCGTGCTGAGCTGGCCCGGGCACGAGGAGTTCACCAAGAATCTCCCCTTCCGCCTGCCGGGCCCGCCGCACATTCCAGCGACTCCGGGAGCCGATGCATGACGAACCCAGCCGAAGCCGCCGACCTGCCGGGCCGGCCGCGCGCGGCCGTTCCGGGCGGGCCCGCCACCGAGCGCGCGACCTGCGTCCTCGCCCCCAACCCGTCCGCGATGACCCTCGACGGCACCAACACCTGGCTGCTGTCCGAGCCGGGCTCCGACCTCGCCGTCGTCGTCGACCCGGGGCCGCTGGACGAGGGGCACCTGCGGGCGGTCGTCGCCGCGGCGGAGGCGGCGGGCAAGCGGATCGCCCTCGCCCTGCTCACCCACGGCCACCACGACCACGCCGACGGCGCGGTACGGCTGTCCGGGCTCACGGGCGCCCCGGTGCGGGCCGTGGACCCGGCGCTGCGGGCCGGTGGCGGCGGGGGGCTGGCCGCGGGCGACGTGATCACTACCGGCGGTCTGGATCTGCGGGTGGTCCCCACCCCCGGCCACACCGCGGACTCGGTCTCCTTCCACCTCCCGGCGGACCGCGCGCTCCTCACCGGCGACACCGTCCTCGGCCGCGGCACGACCGTCGTCGCCCATCCCGACGGCCGCCTCGGCGACTACCTCGACTCGCTGCGCCGGCTGCGGACGCTCACCGTCGACGAGGACGTCCGGACGATCCTGCCCGCGCACGGCCCCGTCCTGGACGACGCCAAGGGCGTCCTGGAGTACTACCTCGCCCACCGCGCCAAACGCCTCGCCCAGGTGGAGACGGCCGTCGAGGCGGGCCACCGGAGCCCCCAGGATGTCGTCGCCCACGTCTACGCGGACGTGGACCGCGCGGTCTGGCCGGCGGCGGAGCTGTCGGTGCGGGCGCAGCTGGACTACCTGGGGGAGCACGGGCTCATCTGACGGCAGCTTCCCGGATGGCAGCAGCTTCCCGGACTGTCCGGCGGGACTCTGTCAGGTCGGGCGCCCGACGCCTCGTCAACCTCGGTGCGGACCACGCTCTTTCGGGTCCGCCGAGGACGTGCGAGAGCCCCGCTCCGGAAGGAAGCGGGGCTCCGTCGCGTGCGGTGCGCGTCAGCGGGAGCGCTTCGCCAGGCGCTCGACGTCCAGCAGGATCACGGCGCGCGCCTCCAGGCGCAGCCAGCCGCGGCCGGCGAAGTCCGCGAGGGCCTTGTTGACCGTCTCGCGGGACGCGCCGACGAGCTGGGCGAGCTCTTCCTGGGTGAGGTCGTGCACCACGTGGATGCCCTCCTCGGACTGCACGCCGAAGCGGCGCGACAGGTCCAGCAGGGCCTTGGCGACGCGGCCGGGGACGTCCGAGAAGACGAGGTCCGACATGGAGTCGTTGGTGCGGCGCAGGCGGCGGGCGACGGCGCGCAGCAGGGCCGTGGCCACCTCCGGGCGGGCGTTGAGCCACGGCTGGAGGTCGCCGTGGCCGAGGCCGAGGAGCTTGACCTCGGTCAGCGCGGTGGCGGTGGCGGTGCGCGGTCCGGGGTCGAAGAGGGACAGCTCGCCGATGAGCTCGCCGGGGCCCAGGACGGCCAGCATGTTCTCGCGGCCGTCGGGGGAGGTGCGGTGGAGCTTCACCTTCCCCTCGGTCACCACGTAGAGGCGGTCGCCCGGGTCGCCTTCGTGGAACAGGGCGTCGCCCCTCGCGAGAGTGACCTCGCCCATGGAGGCGCGCAGCTCAGCGGCCTGCTCGTCATCGAGCGCCGCGAAGAGCGGGGCGCGCCGCAGAACGTCGTCCACGAGTTCTCTCCTTGTCGACATGCACAGAGGACCGTGGTCCCCATGATGCCCGTCGGTAAAACTGTGTGATCAAACACAAGTGTGGCGCATCGTCGGCGGAAGCCCTACGGCAGGGGTCCGATTGGGCTGTGCTTTTCCCGCGGCCGGGGCGGATGTCACTGCTGGGCTTTAGTCTGGCCGGGTGTCCAATACGCCGGTGAGAGCACAGGGCAAGGGGGCCGGGAGGGTGACCTCGACCCGTGATTCCGCTGTGGGCGAACGCCCCGCCGCGAAATCGCCAAAAGACGCAAAAGAGGCAAAATCGCCGACCCGTCGGGCGGCGGGTCCGACGGCGGAGAAGAAGCCGGCCGTGAAGTCGCCGAAGCCGTCGAAGCCGCCGAAGTCCTCGGCATCCTCGAAGCAGGCGAAGCCGTCGAAGCCGGAGTCGCGGACCGCGCTCGTCCGGCGGGCCCGCCGGATCAACCGCGAGCTCGCGGAGGTGTACCCGTACGCCCACCCGGAGCTGGACTTCGAGGATCCCTTCCAACTCCTCGTCGCGACGGTCCTCTCCGCCCAGACCACCGACCTGCGGGTCAACCAGACGACCCCGGCCCTCTTCGCCGCCTACCCGACGCCGGAGGACATGGCGGCCGCCGACCCCGAGGCGCTGGAGCAGCTGATCCGGCCCACGGGCTTCTTCCGGGCCAAGGCCAAGTCGCTGATGGGCCTGTCCGCCGCGCTGCGGGACCGCTTCGACGGCGAGGTGCCCGGCCGGCTGGAGGACCTCGTCTCGCTCCCCGGCGTCGGCCGCAAGACGGCCAACGTGGTGCTGGGCAACGCCTTCGGGGTCCCGGGCATAACCGTCGACACGCACTTCCAGCGCCTCGTCCGCCGCTGGAAGTGGACCGCCGAGACGGACCCGGAGAAGATCGAGGCCGAGGTCTGCTCGCTCTTCCCGAAGAGCGACTGGACGATGCTCTCGCACCGCGTCATCTTCCACGGCCGCCGCATCTGCCACTCCCGCAAGCCCGCCTGCGGCGCCTGCCCGATCGCCCCGCTGTGCCCGTCGTACGGCGAGGGCGAGACGGACCCGGAGAAGGCGAAGAAGCTGCTCAAGTACGAGAAGGGCGGCATGCCGGGCCAGCGGCTGAAGCCGCCGCCGGACTTCCCGGGCCCGCCCGCGCCCCCGCTGGGCGCCGGGTGACCGGACCGGTGCGCGGGAGCGCCGCGCGGCCGACGGGCACGGACCAGGCATGACCGGGACAGACGGCACGACCGGGACAGACGGGGACATGGGGAAGCGCATGAGGAGCACGTACGGCCGGGACAGCCGGGAGATCACCGTCACCGCCGAGGGGCTGCCCGCCTGGCTGGAGCCGGTCGCGCGGGCCCTGCGGGACGTCGAGCCCCAGCAGTTGAGCCGCTACCTGCCCCCGGAGACGGGCGGGCGGCGCTCGGCCGTCCTGGTGCTCTTCGGTGAGGGCCCGCAGGGCCCGGAGCTGCTGCTTCTGGAGCGTGCCGGCACGCTGCGCTCGCACGCGGGGCAGTCCTCCTTCCCCGGCGGCGCCCTCGACCCGGAGGACGGCGACCCCGCCGACGGCGGCCTCGTCCGCGCCGCGCTGCGCGAGGCCGAGGAGGAGACGGGGCTCGACCCGTCCGGCGTCCAGGTCTTCGGCGTGCTGCCGGATCTGTACATCCCGGTCAGCGGGTTCGTCGTGACCCCCGTGCTCGGCTGGTGGCGCGAGCCCAGCCCGGTCGGTCCGGCCGACCCCGCCGAGACGGCCCGGGTCTTCACCGTCCCGGTCGCCGAGCTCACCGACCCGGCGAAGCGCGCGACCGCCGTCCACCCGAGCGGTCACCGGGGTCCGGTGTTCCACATGGACGAGGCGCTGGTCTGGGGGTTCACGGCGGGGGTGATCGACCGCATCCTGCACTACGCGGGCTGGGAGCGGCCCTGGGACGCCGCCCGGGAGGTGCCGCTCGACTGGAGCTCCTGACCGCCGCCCAGGCCCCGCAGACCCGCCGCCGCAGACCCGCCGCCGTCCCGCCGACAACCGCAATGCGAGGCACCCTTCGGTGAACGTACTGGACATCGTGCTGCTGCTGGCCGCCGCCTGGTTCGCGGTCATCGGCTTCCGCCAGGGGTTCGTGGTCGGCGTGCTCTCGGTGGTCGGATTCCTCGGCGGCGGCCTGGCCGCCCTCTACGTGCTGCCGGTGATCTGGGACAGCGCTGCCGGCGACCGGTCGCCGGGCACCCTGGCCGCCGTGGCGGCCGTCGTCATCGTCATTGTCTGCGCCTCCGTCGGCCAGGCCGCGACCACGCACCTGGGCAACCGGCTGCGCCGCCACATCACCTGGTCGCCGGCCCGCGCGCTGGATGCGACGGGCGGGGCGCTGGTGAACGTCGTCGCCATGCTGCTCGTCGCCTGGCTGATCGGCTCCGCCCTCGCCGGGACCTCACTGCCGACGCTCGGCAAGCAGGTGCGCGGCTCCAAGGTGCTGCTCGGCGTCGCCCGGGTCGTGCCCGGGGAGGCCAACACCTGGTTCGCCGACTTCAGCACGGCCCTCGCCCAGAACGGCTTCCCCCAGGTCTTCGCCCCCTTCTCGGCCGAGACCATCACCTCGGTGCCGCCGCCCGACCCGGCGCTGTCGGGCAGCGCCGTCGCCGCCGAGGCACAGCGCAGCATCGTCAAGGTGGTCGGCAACGCACCCGGCTGCGGCAAGGTGCTGGAGGGCAGCGGATTCGTCTTCGCGCCGCGCCGCGTGATGACCAACGCCCATGTGGTGGGCGGAGTGACCGAGCCGACGGTGCAGGTCGGGGGCAGGGGCCGGCTGCTGGACGCCAGGGTCGTGCTCTACGACTGGAAGCGGGACATCGCCGTCCTGAGCGTTCCCGCGCTGGACGCGCCCGCCCTGCGCTTCGCCGCGGTGGACGCCGAGAGCGGCCGGAGCGCCATCGTCGCGGGCTTCCCGGAGAACGGCGCGTACGACGTGCGGTCCGCCCGGGTCCGCAGCCGCGTCGACGCCAACGGTCCGGACATCTACCACCGCGGTTATGTGCGCCGCGACGTGTACTCCCTGTACGCGACCGTGCGGCAGGGCAACTCGGGCGGCCCGCTGCTGACCCCCGACGGGCGGGTGTACGGCGTCGTCTTCGCCAAGTCGCTCGACGACGCGGACACGGGCTACGCCCTCACGGCGGACGAGGTGCACGAGGACGTCGTGGCGGGCCGTACGGCCGCGGCACCGGTCGAGACGCAGGGGTGCGCGCTCTGAGGCGGTGCGGTGACGTACGAGGAGAGGCCGGCCGGCTGCCTCAGCGGCTGCGGGGATGGCGCAGCCGCGCCGAGACCCAGCGCGCGCGGCGCCGGATGATGCGCGGGATGCCGATCCTGAGGTCGGTGCCGTCCCCCGGTGGGAGGGTGTCGTGGCGCCCCTCCGCCCGCTCGGGCACCTCGGTGGTCACAGTCAGCGCGGCGTCGTCGTCGGCGCCGCGCTGCTGAGTCAGGTCGCGATGGTCGTGCGTCCAGCCCATACCCCGGTCTGTGCCCGGGGCGGAAGGTCGGTAATCGCCCCGGGGCCCGGCAATTGGCCTATGCACGGGGCAATTGGTCGCTTGTCGTTCACGCGTTCGAGTTCGACCGGGGGAGCCCCGGACGCCTACCGGTCCGGCTCCGGGTCCCTCAGCCAGCCGATCAGCTCCGTCGAGAAGGCCAGCGGGTCCTCCTCGTGCGGGAAGTGCCCCAGCCCGTCGAAGAGCCGCCACCGGTACGGCGCCTCCACGTACTCGCCGGACCCGGCGGCGCTGCGCGTGCGCATCACCGGATCGAGCGATCCGTGGACGTGGAGCGTGGGCACGCGCACGGGCCGCTTCATGCGCCGGTTGAACTGGATGCCGTCCGGCCGTGCCATCGACCGCACCATCCACCGGTACGGCTCGATGGAGCAGTGCGCCGTCGACGGGATCGTCATCGCGCGCCGGTAGACCGCCACCGCCTCGTCGTCCGGCAGCCGGGGGCCCGACCAGTCGCGCATCAGCCGCCCCACCAGTGCCGCGTCGTCCGCGATCAGCCTGCGCTCCGGCAGCCACGGCCGCTGGAAGCCCCAGACCGCGGAGCCCGCGGCCGTCTGCTGCGGGTCGGTGAGCATGGCCGAGCGCCACCGGCGCGGGTGCGGCATCGAGGACACCGCCAGCCGGCGCACCAGCTTGGGCCGCATCACCGCCGCGGTCCAGGCCAGGTAACCGCCGAGGGCGTGCCCGACCAGCGCCGCGTCCGGCTCGCCCAGCGAGCGGATCACCCCGGTGATGTCCAGGGCCAGGTTCGCGGGGTCGTAGCCCCGGGGCGTGCGGTCGCTGCCGCCCACTCCGCGCAGGTCCATCGCGACGGCCCGGAAACCCGCCTCCGCCAGGGCCGGCATCTGGTGCCGCCACGCCCACCAGAACTGCGGGAAGCCGTGCAGCAGCAGCACCAGCGGCCCCTCGCCCATCTCGGCGATGTGGAACCGCGCCCCGTTCGCCGCGACGTCCCGGTGCGTCCAGGGCCCGTCGGGGCGTACGACCTCCGTGGACGAGCCGGTGACGACTGCCGGAACGGCGGGTTCCGGCGCCCGGTCGGGGCCGGGGGACGCGGGCGCTGCGGAGGCTTCGGGCACCGTCATACGGACGAGCGTGTCACAGATGCGCCCGTCTGGCTCGCGTCCTTCAGAGGACGGGGGTGAGGCTTGACCGTGCCCAGCACGGCCGCCGTCTCCTTGGCCGAGGCCAGGGACTTCTCCGGCTTGCTGATCTTCTTGAACTTCCGTACGGCCAGCAGTCCCAGGAGCGCCGCCAGCACCAGGAAGGCGCCGCCCGTGATCAGGAACGACCAGGCGAGTCCCAGGCCCAGGTTGTGGATCCCGTACGCCGCCGCGAAGCTGAGCACCGGCAGCGAGAAGAGGGCCAGGACGCCCGCCGCGGCGATCGCGCCGCCGCCGATACCCAGCCGCTTGGCGTCCTCGCGCAGCTCGGCCTTGGCCAGTGCGATCTCGTCGTGCACCAGCGCGGACAGCTCCGTGGTGGCCGTGGCCACCAGCTGGCCGAGGCTGCGGTCGGCACCGTCGTCGGCTGCGCTCATCGCTGCTCCCTCATCGTCGTCGCTCCCGTCGTCTGCGGGTCTTCTGCGGTCTCCCACGGGTCTGCCATGAGTGTTCCGCCCGTCTTCAGCGGATGTGAAGACACTCAGATCATGCCGGACCAGCGTCGCCGGCGGTGCGCCCGGAGGCGACTTCCGCCCGGCGGCGGTGCTCGGCGGCCTTCGCCTCGAGGATCGCGGCCATGCGCAGGTGGTACTGGGGGTTGTCCTGCTCGTAGATGTCGGGGATGCCGTCGAGGTCCTCGTCCCGCTCCTCGTCGGCGCAGAGCTTCTTGTACTTGTTGTCGCGCAGCTTGAGCAGGATGCTCGCGATGACGGCGGCGATCAGCGAACCGACCAGGACCGCTGCCTTGACCTCGCTCGTCAGGAGGGAGTCGCCGTCGAAGGCCAGCTCGCCGATGAGCAGCGAGACGGTGAAGCCGATGCCGGCCAGCGACGCCACCGCGAGCACGTCCGGCCACTTGAGGTCGGGGTTGAGCTCGGCACGGGTGAACCGGGCGGCCAGCCAGGTGCCGCCGAAGACGCCGATCGCCTTGCCGACGATCAGACCGAGGACGACGCCGAGCGTCTCCGGCCTGCGGAAGACGTCCGAGAGCGCGCCGCCGGAAATCGCCACGCCGGCGGAGAAGAGCGCGAACATCGGCACGGCCAGGCCGGCCGAGAGCGGGCGCACCAGGTGCTCGATGTGCTCGCCGGGCGAGTGCGCCTCGCCGTCGTGACGGTGGCAGCGCAGCATCAGGCCCATGGCGACGCCGGCGATGGTGGCGTGGACGCCGCTGTTGTACATCAGCGCCCAGTTGACGACGGCCAGCGGGACGTAGACGTACCAGCCCCGGACGCCCTTGCGCAGCAGCAGCCAGAAGACGAACAGACCTACGACGGCGAAGCCCAGGGCGGCGAAGTTCAGCTTCGAGGTGAAGAAGATCGCGATGATGAGGATCGCGAAGAGGTCGTCGACGACGGCCAGTGTCAGCAGGAACGCCCGCAGCGCCGAGGGCAGCGCCGTGCCGATGACCGCGAGCACGGCGAGGGCGAAGGCGATGTCGGTGGCGGTCGGGACGGCCCAGCCCTTCAGGGAGCCGCCGCCGGTGGTGGCCACGGTGGCGTAGACGAGGGCGGGTGCGGCCATGCCGCAGAGGGCGGCGACCACGGGGAGGATGGCGGCCTTGGGGTTGCGCAGCTCGCCGGCGACCAGTTCTCGTTTGAGCTCGATACCGGCGACGAAGAAGAAGACCGCCAGCAGTCCGTCGGCGGCCCAGTGCTGGACGGAGAGGTTCAGCCCGAGCGAGCCGGGGCCCAGGTGGAAGTCGCGTATGGACTCGTAGCTGTCCTTGATCGGGGTGTTCGCCCAGATCAACGCGGCGACGGCCGCGACCAGCAGCAGGACCCCGCCGACGGTCTCGGTGCGCAGCGCGTCCGCGAGGAAGTTCCGCTCGGGCAGCGGCAGCCGGCCGAGGAAGACGGAACGGTTGTTCTTGGGCGCGGCCACGGTGAGGACCTCCTGGGGTCGATCGACGGACACACGTGGGGTGCACGTGTGCTGAGTGCCGACCAGACTTCCCGGCGCGCCTGTGATTCTTGTCGAGATTTATACGCTTTGCATATGTACTTTAGCGCGAACGAGTGGAGGGCGCCCGGTCGGAGCCGGGCGCCCTCCACTCGTTCGGGTCGTGGGATCAGTCCTCGGCGGGGGTTGCCGGGAGTTTGGTCTGGATGAGGTCCATGACCGAGGAGTCGGTCAGGGTGGTCACGTCGCCGAGCGTGCGGTGCTCGGCGACGTCGCGCAGCAGTCGGCGCATGATCTTGCCGGAGCGGCTCGGCCAGGGCGGCAGGCGGTGCGAACCGGCGCTCCTCCTTCAAGAGGTTGGCCAGGCTTTCGTTGCTCACGACATCTCCCTTTTCCAGGGGGCCCGTTGTGTCCCGGGCATAGCTCACCAGGTGGGGGCGGACCCTGACAAGGGGTGACGGAGGAATGCTGGTTTAGACCTGTGGGGAGCGGTCGGCCGAGGTCAGACGGCATCGAGCACCCCCGGCCGTACGGCGGTGAAGGTGCGCGACCGCTGGTCCAGCACGTAGGCCTGGGCCTCGGCCACGTGGAAGTACATGCCCTGGAGGTGGAGCGTCCCCTCCGCGACACGCCGGGCCACGCAGGAGTGCGCCATCAGGTGGTCGAGCTGCTGCATCACGTTGACCAGAGCGAGCCGTTCGGCGTCGTCCGCCACGGGCCGCTCGGCAAGGGCCACTTCGCCGCGCCCCAGCCGGCCGATCCGCTGCATGCGGGCCAGGCTCGGCCGGCCGTGCCGCAGCCAGCGGGCGAGCGGGGTCTGCGGAACGGCGTCGGCGGTCGGCACGGCGGTGTCGAGCAGCGCCTGCATCGCCCCGCACCCCGAGTGCCCGCAGACGGTGATGCTGGAGACCTTGAGCACCTCCACGGCGTACTCCACGGCGGCGGCGACGGAGTCGCACACGGCGTCGTTGCCTGGCGGCGGCATCAGATTGCCGACGTTGCGCACCGTGAACAGGTCGCCCGGGCCGCTGGACGTGATCATGCTGGTCACCAGCCGGGAGTCGGCGCAGGTCAGGAAGAGCTGGCTGGGGCGCTGCCCCTCCCGGGCCAGCCGTGCCAGCTCCTCGCGGACGAGGGGCGCCGTGTCGCGCTGGAACGCGCTCACCCCGCCGATCAGTTGACGGCCGCCGGGGAGGCCACCCGCCGAGGCCGGAGGGCGGACGCAGTGGTGGTTGCGCCAGGGGGTCCACGGCCGGCAGGCGTGCCCGTCGGACGGCTCGGCGACGTGCTGCCCCGACCGCTCGCTCACCGTGACCCAACCCCCGTGCGCACGCTGGTCGTTCGACCAGGTGTACAGGGCGTCGTAGGCGGCGTGGTCCATGAAGGACCCGCCCAGCTCCACCACCGCACCCGCACCGCGCGGGACGCGGGAGAGGGAGCGGCGCAGCCTGGGCACCGCGAGGAACGTCAACTGGCCGTGAACCGCCACCCGGTGGTGACCCTCCCGGGTCGCCGAGACGGTGATCCGGGTGCGCCCCAGCCGGCGCAAGGAGAGAAGGGCGGCGACGACGATGCCGGTCGCGGTACCCGGGAGGACGCCGAACAGCGCGACCGCGCCGAGCGTGGAGAGATGGACGGGCAGCTCGCGGCGCTCCCGCAGCCGGTCGAGGTTCCGGAAGCCGGTCATCCGGACGCCGGCCGCGAGGATCAGCGCGGCGAGGGCGGCGACGGGGACCAGCTTCAGCGCCGGGGCGCACAATGCCGCGCACGGCAGCACCCACATCCCGTACAGGATCACGGACTTGCGGCTCGGAGCCACCGCTCCGGCAGCTCCGGAAGCCGTCGCCCCGGTGACTGCCAGCCCTCCCAGCAGCCCGGACACGACGGTGGCGGCTCCCTGTCCGGTCAGCTCGCGGTCCGGATCCCCGGCACGGTGGCCGTCCGCCGGTGACGTCAGGGTTTCCATGCCCGCCACCAGGGTCATGGTCAGCACCGCGGCGCAGACCGCGAGGGTCTGGCCGGCGGGAAGGGCCGGCAGGGGCGCCACATTCCAGTCGGGCAACGGGATTCGGGGGAGACCCGAACCCGCGCTCACCGCGGTGGCGAGCGCCACGGCCGCGAGCGGGGCGGGCACGACGCGGGCCGCACGCCCCGCCCTGCCGGACAGCCTCGGCCACACGGCCAGCACGGCGAGGACGCACCCGCCGGCCAGGAGCGCCGGGACGCTCGGGTGGGTCAACTCCGGGGGAAACGCCCATGGATCACCCGCCGGGGCGCCGTTGGGCCCGCCGCCCAGTACGACCCGGAGCTGGCCCAGCGCGATGGTCGCCCCGATGCCGGCCAGCGCGCCGCGCGCGACGACCGGACCGGCGGCCGGCATCACCCGGGCCACCCGGGCGGCTCCCAGGGCGACTTGCGCCAGCCCGGCCAGCACGGTGATCGCGCAGGTGGCCCGCCAGCCGAAGCGGTGCACCAGCTCGGCCGTCACCGCCGCGAGGGCGACGGCCGCCCCGCCGGCCCGCAGGCGCGTCCGGCCCAGGCCGCCCGCGACCAGGCCGCCGGCCGCCGCCGCGACCAGCCCGGCCCGCGGGGGCGCGCCGGCGGCGAGCGCGACGCCGAGGGACAGCGGGACCGCGGTCAGCGCCAGGCCGACGGAGGCGGCCAAGTCCCGCCGTGCCGTGTGGCGGTGCGGATGGTCCGGCGGGTCGGGCGTGCTGCGGTCGGTCGACGGCGGGTGGGTCGGGTGAGCGTGCATGGTCGGTCCCGTCTGCGTCGGGCGGCGGCCGGGGCCAGGGGCGCGGCCGGGGTCACGGCGGGCAGCGGCTGGAGAGCGGTGCTGCGCGGCGGGGCTGCGGCGAGATATCAACTCTCGGTAAACGAATCGTAATGGAGAGTAAAGGTCCGGCGGAAGGGGCTGATTCTCATCAACCCGGAGCTTCCTCCTATGGAGTGAATATTCATTTTTTTCGGCTTGTCATACTTATCTTTTCTTTTGACCGTGCGACGTTGGCGGGGATGACGGCGGATCAGGGCGGCGAGTCCCCCGCCGGACCGGCTGAGCAGGTCGAAGGGTGAGATGCCTGATGGCGGCTGCATGGAGACACACACTGGCCGGCCTCGCCGCGCTGGCACTGGCGGCCGGAGCCGCGGGCTGCGCGGGGGACGACGGCCCGGACGCTCCGGGGCCGCAGGCGGCCGCCGGTCCGAAGTCCGTGGAACGGCCGGTACGCCTGCTCGGTGACGGTTCCACCGCCGACACCGGCCCCCAGCCGCGGCAGCCCAAGCCGCGGCGGATGGCACCCGGTGAGAAGCCGCCGCAGTTCGTGGTGTTCTCCTGGGACGGCGCTGGCGAGGACAGCCAGCGGCTGTTCTCCCGCTTCCGCAAGGTCGGCAGGAAGTACCACGCGACGATGACGTACTTCCTCAGCGGCGTCTACATGCTCCCCGAGGAGAAGCGCACCCTCTACGATCCGCCCCAACACGCCTCCGGGGCATCGGACATCGGCTTCAACGACGTCCGCGGCGTGCGGGACACCGTGGAGCAGCTGCGCGGCGCCTGGCTGGACGGCAGTGAGATCGGCACCCACTTCAACGGGCACTTCTGCGGCGCGGACCGGGGAGTGGGCACCTGGACGCCGAGGGAGTGGGCGAGCGAGATCCGGCAGGCCAAGTGGCTGGTGCGCAACTGGAAGACCAATACAGGGCTCAAGGAGGAGCCGCCCCTGCCCTTCGACTACGGCAAGGAACTGGTCGGCGGCCGCGCCCCCTGCCTGGAGGGCCAGCACAACCTCGTCCGGGCGGCCAAGAAGCTGGGGTTCCGCTACGACGCCAGCTCGGCGGGCGGCCGGCAGGTCTGGCCGTCGAAGACCGGCGGACTGTGGGACTTCCCGCTCCAGGACGTGCCCGTCCCCGGCCGGGGCTTCGAAACCCTGTCGATGGACTACAACTTCCTTGCCAACCAGTCGGGTACGACCAAGGGCGACCCTTCGCGGCGTGCCGCGTGGGGACGGCAGATGCGTGACGGGCTGCTGGCCGGCTTCGGGCGGGCCTACCACGGCAACCGGGCCCCGCTGTTCGTCGGCGACCACTTCGAGTCGTGGAACGGCGGCATCTACATGCGGGCCGTGGAGAGCGTGATCGCCCGGGTCTGCACCAAGGAGGGCGTGCGCTGCGTCTCCTTCAAACAGCTCGCCGACTGGCTGGACGCGCAGGACCCCGACGCGCTCGCGCGGCTGCGCCGGCTGGAGGTCGGCGAGGCGCCGAGGCGCGGCTGGGCCCATCTCGCCGACACCCCGCTCTCCGCGCCGCACGTGCCCACGCCGCACGCGCCCTCCTGGCACGCCCCGTCGTCGCAGGAGCCCTCGACGAACGAACCGGACGGCGGCTCCGGCCGGTACGACGAGGATGACGACGACGAGGACGACGACAAGTCGTCGCGGAGGAAGCCCGTGCGGATCAGGCCCGTACTGGTCAGACCGGCTGCGGGGTAGCCGGCAGCGGCTCGCCCAGCACGAAGGCGGGGTCGACCTGGGCCGCCAGGTCGGCGCCCGTCTTCGCGTTGCCCCAACTCTCCGCGTTCTTCAGGTGGAAGTGCACCATCTGGCGCGTGTAGCGGTGCCGGTCACGGGCCTCGTGGGACGCGTCGGCGGCCGCGCGGAGGGTGTTCAGCGCCTCGCGGTTGGCGCCTTCGAGCAGGTCGAAGAGGGGCGGCCGGCCCTTCTCCATGGCCCGCACCCAGTCGGAGTGGCCGAAGCAGGTGAGCAGGTCGTCGCCGACCTCGTCCCGCAGGAAGTCCAGGTCGTCCTGGCCCTGCACCTTGTTCCCGACGACCTTCAGGCGGACGCCGAAGTCCCGGGCGTAGTCCTTGTACTGGCGGTAGACGGACACGCCCTTGCGGGTCGGTTCGGCCACGAGGAACATCATGTCGAAGCGCGTGAACATCCCCGACGCGAAGGAGTCGCTGCCGGCCGTCATGTCGACGACCACGTACTCGCCCGGTCCGTCGACGAGGTGGTTGAGGCACAGCTCCACCGCGCCCACCTTGGAGTGGTAGCACGCCACGCCGAGGTCCGACTCGGTGAACGGGCCGGTGGCCATGAGCTGTACGGACGCCCCGTCGTCGAGGGGGACGGTCCGCGCGCAGGCGTCGTAGACCGGGTTGTCCTCGACGACGCGCAGCAGCCGGGATCCCCTGCCGGGCGGGGTCGTCTTGATCATCGTCTCGGCCGAGAGGATGCGGGGGTTCGAGCCGCGGAGGTAGTCCTTGATGAGCGGGAGGTGCGCACCCATCGCGGGCAGGGCGGCCGCCTCGGCCTCGTCCAGCCCGAGCGCCGCACCCAGGTGCTGGTTGATGTCGGCGTCCACGGCGACGACCGGGACGCGGCGGGCGGCGAGGTGGCGGATGAAAAGCGAGGACAGCGTGGTCTTCCCGCTGCCGCCCTTCCCTACGAAAGCGATCTTCATGTTCACCAAGGGTAGGTGCGGGGGTGCAGCAAGTGAGGTCCGTGAGTGAAGAAGACCACTCCTTCGAGGGGTGTGAGCGGGAAATGCGTAGTGTCTTACCCATGAGTACGACTGCCGATCCCCTGGCTGCTCTGGGCTCGCTCCCGGGTGTCGCCGATTCCGTGGACTCCGTACGCAGGGCGGTGGACCGGGTGTACGGCCACCGGGTGATGCGCCGCCGCAGCAACGAAGTGACGTCCGAGGCGGCCCTGCGCGGTGCGCGGGGGTCGGCCGCGCTCTCCGGGGCCGACTGGGCTCTTGAAGAGGTGCGCCGGCGTTCCGACTTCGGCGGCGAGGGCGAACCCCGCACCGTGGGCGCCGCGTTGCGACTGACCGCCGAGGCGGGCCAGCTGTTGAGCGTGTGGCGGCAGTCGCCGACGCGCGTGCTGGCACGGCTGCACCTGGTGGCCGCGGGGAAGGCCCAGCCGGACGACGCGGTGGGGCGGCCCCGGTTGCGCGGCGAGGCCGTGGACGAACCGCTGATCGGGCTGCCGTTGCCCGACGCGGACGAGATGGCGGGGCGATTGGAGGGGCTGGCGCAGCTGCTGATCGCGGGCAGTGAGGCCCCCGCGCCGGTGACGGCGGCCGTGGTGCACGGGGAACTGCTGGCCCTGCGTCCGTTCGGCTCCTGCAACGGGCTGGTGGCCCGGGCGGCCGAGCGGATCGTGCTGGTCGGCAGTGGTCTCGACCCCAAGTCGATCTGCCCCGCGGAGGTGGGGCACGCGGAGCTCGGGCGGGACGCCTACGTGGCCGCGCTCGAGGCATACGTCTCCGGTACGCCTGAGGGGGTGGCGGCCTGGATCGCGCACTGCGCCCGCGCCGCCGAGCTGGGGGCCCGCGAGTCCACGGCGGTCTGTGAGGCCCTGCAGCGGGGCGCGGCCTGACGTCGCCCCACCCTCGCGGGTGGGGTCCGTGCGTCAACAGTGCTGTGTGTGCGCAGAGTTGCGGCGGTACCGGTCCTGCTCCGGCACCGCCGCTGGCACGTTCGCCGGGTTACCAGTGCGTGCACGAAAGATGTCCATCAGGCGGGGGAACTTTGCCTCACCTGGTGCGACTGGCCCGTAATCGACGGGTCGGCGTCGCGTGGGTGCCCGGCATTCGTGCTCGGTCCGTGGGGCCGTTGTGCGGAGAGGGCTTCCTCCCGGATGTCCCTGGTCTCGCGGGCCGTTGACTCCTTTCTACTCCCCTCTCCGGGTAAGCGGAAGGCCGAGTCGCACTTCTTTACTTTTGGCTTCAAAAACGGGCAATCAGGAACGGGCGATCAGGATGACCGGCGGGGAGAGCGACGGCGGGCCGCCAGCCAGAACAACCCCACGGCCGCGACGGCCGCCCCGACAGCGGCCGCGGTCAGCAGCGCCGGCCGGGAGGGCATCGGCAGTGCCGCCACCCGCTGTTTGAGCCGCACCGGGCGGCTGAAGGTGAGGACCGGCCAGTCGCGGGCGGCCGCTTCGCGGCGCAGTGCCCGGTCGGGGTTGACCGCGTGCGGGTGGCCGACGGATTCGAGCATCGGGAGGTCCGTGGCCGAGTCGCTGTAGGCGTAGCAGCCGGACAGGTCGTAGCCCTCGGAGGCGGCGAGCTCGCGGACGGCCTCGGCCTTGGTGGGCCCGTACGCGTAGTACTCCACCTCGCCCGTGAAGACGCCGTCCTCGACGACCATGCGCGTCGCCACGACGCGGTCGGCTCCCAGGAGCCGGCCGATCGGCTCGACGACCTCCGCGCCGGAGGTGCTGACGATGACGACGTCGCGGCCGGCGGCGTGGTGCTCCTCGATCAGTGAGGCGGCCTCGTCGTAGATGATCGGGTCGATGAGTTCGTGGAGGGTCTCCGCGACGATCTCCCGGACCTGGTGCACGTTCCAGCCGCGGCAGAGGTCGGAGAGGTACTTCCGCATCCGCTCCATCTGCTCGTGGTCCGCGCCGCCGAGCAGGAAGACGAACTGCGTGTAGGCGGTGCGCAGGGCGGCGCGCCGGTTGATCAAACCGCCTTGGTAGAAGGACTTGCCGAAGGTGAGCGTGCTCGACTTCGCAATGACCGTCTTGTCCAGATCAAAGAACGCGGCTGTTCGGCGTGAGGAGTGGTTTTCCACGCCGCCGAGCATAGGGGCCCTCCATTCGGCGTAAGCTGAGGCGTGTGGGTTTGCCTGAGAAGGCTCTCGGGTACACCATGGAAGTCACGGATCGTTCGCGACCGTGTCTAACCCGGTCCGACTCCTCCCCCCCCGAGTCGGCCGTGGGGACGACCCCCGCTCTCCCCCCCGGCGGGGGTCGTCGCATGTCCGGATGTGTTTTGAGCATCCTCTCGGGCCTCCTTCGGCCGTCGGGCGCCTCGTGCGGCGCCGCTGCTCCCCCCTTCATACACGTAACTGTGCGTAATCGCCGCACTGCTCTGCGGAAGTCACCGGTATAGGTGAGCGGGATATTCACAACCGTTGAGTTGTCCACAGTTTTTCACCAAGATCCACACGATTTCCCGGTCCGCTGCACGGTGATTCCCCACGAGTTCCGCGATGTCCGCGGAGGCGAGAGCGCGCCGTGTGGCGCGCAGGAGAGGGGGAGGGGCCGTGACCGGACCCGTCACAGCAGAGAGGAAGGCCGCCGCCGGGGCGAGGCAGGGCGGACCGTTGATCATCACCGAGGACGAGGCCGTGCTCGACGACCTGCTGCGGCTGTGCGCGGCGGCCGGAGCGCTGCCCGAGGTGGCCCAGGGGGCGGCCGTCCGGGCCGAGCAGTGGTCCGGGGCCCCGCTGGTCCTGGTGGGCGACGACTGCGCCGACCGCCTGCCCGGCGCCCCGCACCGCGAGGGGGTGGTGCTCGTCGGCCGGGATCCCGACGACCCCGGTGTCTGGCGGCGCGCCTTCCGCGTCGGTGCCCGCAGCGTGGCGGTGCTGCCCGACGGCGAGGGCTGGCTGGTCGACCGGATCGCCGACTCGGTGGAGGGGACGGAGGGGCCCGCCCTCACCGTGGGCGTGACCGGCGGGCGGGGCGGTGCCGGAGCCAGCACCTTGGCCTGCGCCCTCGCGGTGGGGGCGGCCCGGGCCGGGCGGCGCACGATGCTGATCGACGCCGACCCGCTGGGCGGCGGGCTCGACGTCCTGCTCGGAGCCGAGCGGGTCGAGGGGCTGCGGTGGCCCGCGTTCGCCGGCTCCCGGGGGCGGGTTGCCTGCCGTGCGCTGGAGGAGGCGCTGCCCGAACCGCACTCCCTGCGTCTGCTGAGCTGGGACCGCGGTGATCGCGCGGCGGTTCCTCCCGAGGCCGTGCGCGCGGTGCTGGCCGCCGCCCGTCGGAGGGGCGGGGTGGTGGTCGTCGATCTGCCGCGCGCTGCCGACGACGCGGCCGCCGAGGTGCTCGGGCAGTTGGATCTGGGCCTGCTGGTGGTGCCCTCCGAGCTGAGGGCCGTCGCCGCCGCGCACCAAGTCGCCCGGTCCGTCGGCATGATGATGGGCGACCTGCGGATGGTGGTCCGCGGGCCGTGCGCGCCCGGGCTCGACGGCGAGGAGATCGCCCGTCTCCTCTCCCTGCCCCTCGCCGGGGAGGTGCCGGAGGATGCCGGCCTGCCACAGGCGCTGGCCGCGGGCCGGCCACCGGGCGCGGACCGGGGCCCGTTGACCGCCTTCTGCGCAGAGTTCTGGGCCCGGGTGCTGCCCGACGGCGAGGGCGTGGCGGCATGAGCACCGCGCTGCTGGACGCCGTGCGCCTGCGGCTGGCGCGGACGGGTGCGGAGCCGACACCCGCCCGGGTCGCCGAGGCCCTGCGGCAGGAGGGAAGGCTCCTCGGCGACGCGGAGGTGCTGGGCATCGTCTCCCGGCTGCGCTCCGAACTGGTCGGCAGCGGCCCGTTGGAGCCGCTGCTGGCCGAACCGGAGGTCACCGACGTCCTCGTCACCGCGCCCGACCAGGTGTGGGTGGACCGTGGAGCGGGCCTCGAGCGCGCGGACGTGTCCTTCCCCGACGCCGCGGCGGTGCGCCGGCTCGCCCAGCGGCTCGCCGCGATCGCCGGCCGCCGCCTGGACGACGCCCGCCCCTGGGTGGACGCGCGCCTTCCCGACGGCACCCGGCTCCACGCCGTACTGCCGCCGGTGGCCGTCGGATCGGCCTGCCTCTCGCTGCGTGTGGTGCGGCCGAGGGCCTTCACCCTGGACGAACTGGCGGCGGCGGGAACGGTGCCGCCCGGCGGGCAGGGGCTGCTCCGCTCCGTGCTGGACGCCCGGCTCTCGTTCGTGATCAGTGGTGGGACCGGTTCGGGGAAGACCACCCTTCTGTCGAGCCTGCTGGGCCTGGTCGCTCACGACGAACGGATCGTCCTCGCCGAGGACTCGGCCGAACTGCGCCCGGACCACCCGCACGTGGTGCGGCTGGAGACCCGTCCCGCGAACCAGGAGGGTACCGGTTTGGTCACCCTGCGGGACTTGGTCCGCCAGGCCCTGCGGATGCGCCCGGACCGGCTGGTGGTCGGGGAGGTGCGCGGGCCTGAAGTGACCGATCTCCTGGCCGCGTTGAACACGGGGCACGAGGGTGGTTGCGGCACCGTGCACGCCAACGCCGCGGCCGACGTCCCGGCCCGGCTGGAGGCCCTCGGCTCCACGGCGGGGCTCGACCGGGCCGCGCTGCACAGCCAGTTGGCGGCGGCCCTGTCGGTGGTCATCCATCTCGTGCGCGATCGTGGTGGCCGTCGGCGCGTCGCCGAAGTGCACGTGCTGGACCGGGACCGTGCCGGGTTCGTGACCACCGTGCCGGCCGCCGTCCGGGGCCCGGAGGGCTTCGAACGGGCATCCGGCTGGGACCGGCTCGCGGCGCTGTGTGCGCGGGGCGGGGGTGCGACATGACCGTTCCGATGGCGGTGCCGCAGACGCTGCTGGCCGCGACCGCGCTGCTCGGGGTCGCGGCCGCCACCCGGCCGTCGGTGCGGCGGGGGCGGGAACTGCGCCGGGCAAGAGCGCTGTTCGCGGACGGGAGCGCGACCGGCGTCCGTTTCCCGCTCCTTCCGGCACGGCTCCGGGAGGCCGCCGGGCGGCTGCTCGTCGCGGCGCGGGGCCGGCGTGAGCTCTGGTGCCTTCCGGCCGGGTGTGCCGTCTGTCTGCTGGGCGGGTCGTTCCTGCCCCTGCTGATGGCGGGGGCGGCCGTTCCGCTGATGAGGCGCTGGCTGGCCGCCCGCCTGCGACGGCGTGAGCGCGAACGGCGCGAGGACGCCGTGATCGAGCTGTGTGGTGCCGTCGCGGGTGACCTGCGGGCGGGCCGACAGCCCGGCGAGGCGCTGGTGGCGGCGCCGGGCGACGCCCTGGGGGCGTCGTGGCCCGCCGTCACGGCGGCCGCGCGGTTCGGCGGCGACGTGCCGGCGGCGCTGCGGGAGGCCGGCCTGCAGCCCGGGGCCGAGGGGCTGACCGGCGTGGCCGCCTGCTGGCAGGTCGCCGTCGACGGCGGGGCGGGCCTGGCCGCCGGGCTCGAACGGGTGGGGGCCGCGCTCGCCGCCGAGCGGGATCAACGTGAGGATCTGCATGCTCAGTTGGCGGGCACGCGGTCGACCGCCGTGATGCTCGCCCTGCTCCCGGTCCTCGCTCTCCTGATGGGCAGCGCAATGGGCGCCGATCCACTGCGCGTGCTGTTCCACACCCCGGCGGGCCTCGGCTGCCTCGCCCTGGGCGGGCTCCTCGAATACGCGGGGCTGCTCTGGACGCGGCGCATCGTGTGCGCGGCCGGCGGGAGGGAGGAGTGATGGACGGGCGGTACGTGGGCGGCCCGGAAATGGCTGTCGTGCTGGCTGTTGTCGCCTCCTGCGCGGTGGCCGCCCTGCGGGGCGCCCGCAGGACGAGGGCGGTGCGGCGCAGGGCCGCGAGGCTGTGGGGCGGTGGCCCGCCGTCCGGCGCGTCGGCCCGGATGTGCGCTCGTACGGCGGGACTCGCCGCGGCCCGTGAAGGACTGCCCGCCGCTGCGGCGGCCGTCCTCGGAATCGTCCTGGTCGGCGGTCCCGTGGGCTGGGCCGTGGGGGCTCTCGCCGCTTCGGGGGTGTGGTGGTGGAGACGTCGGGCGGGGCGTGCGGCGGCCGGGGAGCCGGAGGTTCCTGCCGAGGAGGTGGCGCGCCAACTGCCGCTGGCGGCCGATCTGATGGCCGCCTGCCTGGCGGCGGGGGCCGGGCCCCGGGAAGCGGCCGAAGCGGTCGGCGGTTCGCTCGGCGGTCCCGTCGGCGACCGGCTGGCCAGGGCGGCTGCCGAGGTGCGGCTCGGCGCGGAGCCGGCCGTTGCCTGGGAGCGACTGGCCGCGCTCCCGGGGGCCCGAGGGCTGGCGCTGTGCCTGGAGAGGGCCCAGGCGACGGGGGTGCCCGCCGTGGATCCCATGGCGCGGCTCGCCGTCACGCTGCGCGCCGTGCAGAGCCGGTCGGCCGGCATACGGGCCCGCCGCGCGGGCGTCGTGGCCACGGCCCCGCTGGGGTTGTGCTTCCTGCCCGCATTCCTGGCCGTCGGGGTCGTACCGATGGTGATCGGCCTGGCGAGCGGACTGCTGCGGGTCCCGTAGCGGAACAGCCGTGCCGGAGGCGGGACATGAGGACGCTGCTCGGGCAACCGGTGCCCGGGCGCGAGGAGATGAGGAGAGAAGTGATGGTCATGCAGTGGTGGACGAGGGCCAAGTGCCGTGCGGTGCAAGCCGGGGAGGCCGGAATGTCGACGGCCGAGTACGCGGTGGGGATCGCGGCCGCCTGCGCGCTGGCGGCGGTGCTCTACAAGGTCGAATCTGTCAAGGAGAGACAGTAAGAAGCCCCGCCCGCATGCCACGGGGGCAGCACACGAGCGGGGCCATTCTCCCTCACCGCCGAAGCGGCACCCCAGCGAAGGGGCGGACCGGGGCGAGAGCCTGAACGCGTCCGCTCAGTCTGGGCACGTCTGCCCACGCTCAAGGCTTGTCCGGTCGGGGGAACCGTCCGTACGCAGCGCCGGGGATCACCACTTCGCCCAACCCTGCGTCCGGGGCCTTACGGCGGGGGCAGAGCCCCGCTCGTCTCAGTGCTGCCGCTGCTCCGCGCAGAAACTGCACGGGAACGGGCATGGCGGGTGATCAGCCCCGCGAGGGATGTAGACGACGCCAGAGCGAACGTTCAGCGCCCCGCCGTACTGGGTCCACCAGCCCTCGGGAGAGTCCGCGTACGGGCCGTCAGGGTCGTCTATGAGGCTCACCAGCTCGGGGGCCGGTAACGAGCCGCACGTGCGCCTGTGGAGCCTCGCCGGGGCGCTCATCGGCCCGCCCGTTCCTGTCTGGCGAGACGGCCCGCCAGGACGGCACCCGGGGGCGTGCCCACGATGATCGCGTGCCCGAACGTCTGCCAGAAGTGAAGGTGTCCGGTGTCGCGAGTGTGGTTGAACGTCCACGCCTCGGCTTCCGCCTGGCTGTCCTTGACGATGAAGCGTTCGCCGCATCCCTCTTCGGTGCAGAACACGGCGAACTCAGCGGCCGTGGCCGGGTCCTGGATCGTCGTCCAGTCATCGAACCAGTGACGGCTACGGCTCACTTGGCAGCACCACCCGTGGCGCACTCCGTGTGCCAGTAGACGACCACCGAGGACGCGGACGACCGCTCGTTGTCCACTCGCCGACAGGCGGTGTCAGTAGGGATGGGTTTCCGGCACTTCCCGCACGTCTGCCCCGCCGGGGCGTAGGTCACGTACTCGTACGGGTGCCCGGTCTCGCGCGTTCTCGCCATCGTCGCTGTCCCCTCGCGTAGGTCGCGGAGGACGGTAAGCGGAACGGGGACTCACGAGGGACCCAAACTGTCCCCCTCAGCTCGCTAGTACCTGTACCTCCTCGGCAAGTGCCATCGCATCCGACTTCAGCGGCCCACGGGCTTCCTTCGCCAGGTCGTAGACCAGCCCCCGGGCAACCGGCGTGAACCGCACCGTCTCCGGCGACGCCTCCACAGCTCGCCTCATCCAGTGCAGCGCCCCGGCATGGTCCTTCCGCTGCTTCTGCGCGCGCCCAAGCTCGATCAGCACCCGCGAACGGCGCTCGACGCTCGGGACCGTTTCCAGGTCCACCGTTTCGGCTCGGCTCATCGCTGTCCCGGGCGTCCGGAGGTCCGTGGCGACGCTGACGGCGTGGATGTCCGCGTTACCCCTGCCGAACACCGTCCATGAATGCGCGTAGCCAGAGGGCAGCCGGTTCGCGGTACGGTCGGCCTCATCCCAGTGCCGCCACGCGTTGCCCTCAGCGCCCTCACGAGCGTGCGTAATGGCCGCATGGAGGTGAAGGGCCCCATAGACGCCCCGGAGGTCGTCAGGGCCCGTTTCAAGGTGCGGTTTGATGGCCTCGGCGGCCTCAGTGACGACGCGGATCGCCTCTTCGGCATAGCCGGACTCGCGGAGCCCGTTCGCCCACGTCCAGGACGCCCCAGCGAGGCACAGCGGGCTGTCGGCTTCTTGCGCGGCGTTCCTGCCCCGGTCAGCGATCAACCAGTACAGCTCTGGCTCAACAGCGAATGCGGCGGCCTGCTGCGCCAGGTGGTAGACGTCGGCCAGGACGGCGTACGCCGTCCGACGCTCCGGCCCGTCGAGACGGCGTGGCAGCGCGGAGGCATCCCGGATGAGGCCGGGGAGGAGGCTGGAGACCTCCGACCGCTGGAAGCGGGACGAGTGCCACAGCCGCCATGCCTCAGCCACACGCCCTCGGAGCACGTCCACGCTCGGCGGCTCATCCGGGACGGCGAACAGCGGGCCCCGCAAGGCGTCACGGAGGTCAGCGACACCGGGCAGCACAAGCCGCGCGGACGGGTTGACCGGGGAGGGCACGGGATCACCCGTCAAGACGGTCAGGTCGTTGATCTTCAGCGCGGTTGCGAGCCTGACAAGGAGGGTGTGGTCACGTAGCTGTCGCTCGCCGGACTCGACCTTCTTCAACCAGTCGGGGCCACGGCCAACTAGTCCAGCAAGCACAGGCCGCGTCATCCCGCGCCGTTCTCGGTAGAACCGGACACGCTCCCCGGTCGTCATCCCGGCCAGGTCTGTCATAGCCGCTCCTTGTACGAAGTCAAGCCCTTCTGGCCAGCGTACGCCGTGTGGTCAGCGCGAACGAGTCGTGTTCGGTGGTTAGTTGACGCCCAACCACCCGCGCGCGGAGTTCTTCTCTCACTCAAAACCCGGAGACCCGTACATGGGCGATGCTGCTATCCCCAGCCGGTAAGGGGGAAGTCGCTCAGGGGGCACTCCCCACCCCTTAACCCGCCGTTCCGACCCGCTACCAAGGCGTTCACAGGGCTTATCTCAGGCGCAGCGAGACACGTTGCAGCAGGTCAAGGCGTGTTTCGGGTCGAAAAAACGGCGTCACACTCAGCGCGCGTACGTGCAGCTTGAGCCGGGATCGCCAGACGGGCTCAGGACTGAACTTTGGCAACGCCCCGCCCTTCCCCGTGCCGACACGGCGAAAGACCGCCTGTCGGGCGGACAGACGGTCTCTCAGGTCTTAGGCGCAGCAGGGCTACGACGCTTCGCCCAACGCCCGGTACAGCGTCGCACGGGACACCTCAAGAGCCTTGGCTATCGCCGTGACGCTCTCACCCTTCGCACGGCGCGCCTTGGCGGCAGCGAGCTTGTCAGCGTCCATCACTGTCGGCCGTCCGCCCGTGCGCCCCTGCGCCCTGGCAGCGTCCAGCCCCGCCCGGGTCCGGTCCTTGATCAGGGCCCGCTCAAACTCCGCCATCGCGCCCACCACCTGAAGCATCAACCGCCCGTCCGCTGTGTTCGGGTCGATACTCGCCAGCGCCCCCGTGAGCACCTTGAACCCCACCCCCCTTTCGGCAAGAGCGTCCACCATCGTCACAAGGTCAATCAGCGACCGGGCGAACCGGTCCAGCTTCCAGACGCAGAGCGTGTCACCGGGGCGTAGGTAGTCCAGCGCGGCAGTCAGTTCCGGGCGGTCCGTGTTCTTCCCGCTCGCCTTGTCCGTGAAGATCCGGGCGCAGCCAACTTCCGACAGGGCGTCAAGCTGCAACTGGGCTTCCTGGTCGTCGGTGGAGACTCGGGCGTAACCGATGAGGTGTCCGGTGTTCGTGGTCATGACGAGACTGTCTCACAACTCATCTCAGAACATCAAGGGTTTTTGGCAGGTTGTGAGACGGGTTTTGAACGCGAATCCGGCACCTTGCGGGGCATGGTGACGGTGTCTCACATACCTTGGTTTCTGAGACGCCCGTCGGTGATCACTCACAGCGACAGGCGCCCTCCGAAACGGTCCGATGAGCCACGCGAAAGATTCCGCTCACTGCCGATCAGCGCAGCGAGGGGAAGGGGGCACCCGCCTGCCCCTGACTGACGCAACAACCCGTACAGGTAGCGAGGTGCTATACGGCTCCGGTCTTGGCGTCAGGGTCAGCGGGTCACCCCCCAGGGTCAGCGCGCCACCAAATGCGGCGGAGACCACTCGTCCAGCAACTGATCCTTCTTCGACGAATTGCAGACCACGCACACCACGCGCATGTTGGCAGGCGTCGAGAGGCCGCCCCGCGATATGGGGCGCAGGTGATCAATCACGCCCCCTTCGGGTAGCGGAGCGGAGCAGTGGAAGCACCCTGCATCCCCGTGTGCCTCACGTATCCGGCGCTGAAGCGTCACCCGGCGCGCCACCGTGCGCTGCACCGCCTGACACGAACTGCACACGCCATCACGGAACTTGAGCACCACGGGGGTACCGCAGCGCCGACACGGCACCGGCTCAGGCTTGGTCCGGGCACGCTTACGGATGTACTCAGCGGCGCGACTGCATTCCTCCGAGCAGTACAAGCGACTTCGGTTCCTTGAAAGTCCAACAGGGTTGAAGCACTTCGGACCCTGGCAAGGTTTCTGGGCTGCCTCTTCACGCTCCCGCTGCAACTGCTTGCGGCGCTCCTCCTTGCGCGACTCCTCCACCTCTTCGGCGCAGCGCACGCAGTACACCGCCCACGCAGCACGGCCATGCGGCTCATCGCAGCGATGGCAGCGGGGAGCAGGAGCGGCAGCACGCACCGCCTCACGCGCCCGCTTGGCGGCAATCTGCAACCGGGCTGACTCCACACACAGCTGCGCCCCGCATGTCCTGCGATTGGGACGCTGGTGCG
Source organism: Streptomyces sp. AV19 (assembly GCF_015999245.1). GTDB lineage: Bacteria > Actinomycetota > Actinomycetes > Streptomycetales > Streptomycetaceae > Streptomyces. The sequence goes on from NZ_JAEAMR010000007.1 coordinate 408,064, forward strand.
GGGCACCACACTCCGAACAGGTGACGCGCGACTCTTCAAGGGCCGTCAAGCGAGACCCCCACCTCTCTTTTTGTTGATCTTGAAACGCTGCGGCAAGGGCACCACAGGCCAGTAACCGCAAGGGGAAGGGCTGGTCTCCGGACGGGGCGCAAAGAAGCAAAGCAGGCGCATACAGACCCACCCCCCTCAACGTCGATTCGCCACCTCCCCGACAAAACCTCAACCGAAGTTCGACACCCCCCGACCCTAGGCGCAGCCACTGACAGTGCACCCAGAAGTCGCAGAAGCACCCTAGAACGCACGAACGGCCCGCTACCAGGGAATTCCCCAGCAACGGGCCGTGACGGACACTCAGGCGTGTCTACGCTGACTCTTGTGCGTCTTCCTGCTTGGCGGGCTGCGCCCACGTGATGGATACGCGCTTTTCCGTGTCAGACGCGCGCCCGTGGGCGGTTGCCTTCCCCAGCTCTACGCGATCGATGAACAGGGCCAGGAACTCACGACGCCGCGCCAAATCCCATGCAGTCCACGGCGAACCCTCCCCAATCGGGTCGCCGTCGTTATCGCCGCACCATTGCCCGATAGGCAGTACGACCGTGGACGTGGCGCGCTCCGCCAACAGCGTCAATGCTCCCTCTAGCCTCTCCTCCTCCTTGGCCAATCGCTCCTCCGACTCCATGAACATCCGCCTACCGGTCGTCGTGCGGTACGCGCCCTCTGCGCGGTCCTTGTAGAGCGTGGCCAGCGACTCCCGGGTGTACTCAAGCGCTGCTGTCAGCTCTGCGCGCTCAGCTTCCACGCCGCTCGTGTCCTGCTGATGCGCAAACCGGCGGGAAGCCTCAACTATCAGCTCTTGATCCTCCGCGCTCTGCGCCTCAAAGTCATCCGTCATGACTGACAGTCGCGCGAACACTCGCCCTGCAACCACGTTGTCTACGGTCTGCATGTTCACCGACAGACTCTTGTGACCGTCGATAGTTCCGGCCGGGCGCTTACAGCGGTAATAGCGAATGCCCTTGGTTTCCGAGTGCTGCATGGTCGAACCGCACACGGCACAGAACAGAACACCCCAGCCAGTAAGAAGACTTGGACGCTTCGTTTGCTTCACTTCCGGTCGCTTCCTGTTCACGACTTCCTGTAGCTGGAACCACTCACCCGGCGGGATGATCCCCTCATGAGATCGAACGATCTCCCCCGATGCGTCGCGTTGCGGCTCCCGCTTGCCGCCACCCCCAACAACCTTGGAGGCAAAACCCGCTAGGCGGGGATCACGCAGCACACGCAGCACCGATCCCGAATGCCACTGCGCCCGTTCATCCTCAAGCGGCGCAGACACGATGTCAGCGCGCTTGCGGCGCCCTTTCAAGCGGTTCCGTCCGGTCTCCCCCATGCTCTCAAGCGAGGTAGGCACCTTCTCTTCGTTGAGCCGCTTGGCTATCGCTACCGCACTCTTCCCTGCCATGGCGTCGGCCACCATGCCGCGCACGTGCTGCGCCTGTATCAGGTCGGGTACAAGGCGAGTGATTGTCAGCGTGCCGTCTCCATCCTGCACGGGCACAGTGGTGCGCTCCGACTTGAAGCCGTACGGGGCACTGCCCGTCACGTGCCCGCCCACCAGCCGGACGGCAGCCTGTGCCCTGAGTATGTGCTGACGCTTGCTCTCGCTCTCCTGCTGCGCGAGACCAGCAATCAGAGCGAAGATTGCCACACCGACCGGCGTAGACGTGTCCAAGAACGGCTCATCGACGCTCACCAGTGAAACGCCGTGCCGCTGAAGCTCATCGTTGATCTTCATTGCCTCATAGGCTCCCTGCCGTGTGAGGCGAGACAGGGCAGGGATTATGACCACGTCGCACTCTTCGCGGCGGACGGCTGCCATAAGGGCTTCAAAGCCGGGGCGGACGATTTTTGGGTCGAAGCCTGAACGGCCGACATCTTCGAAGTGCTCAACGAACGTCCAGCCTCGCGAGTCAACCAGGGCGCGCGTCGCCTGACGCTGCCCTTCGGGGGAAGTGCGCGACTCATCTTCACGGGCTTTGGACTGTCGGCCGTAGGTGAAAGCTCTCACCAGGTCCAGATTACGGATGCTCTTTCCGAGCAGAGGCGGTGTCATACCGCCCTACTGAACTGTGCTCTGTGGTCACGAGCGGAGCGGTGAGCGCCGCGCTGCAGGGGCTCATCGAGAAGGGCCTCCATGCGGCGTTCTGACGACGGCCGCCCCGGCAACGACCGTACCAGTGAAGGCTGTTCCGGGAACAGCCGCTTCGGAGGTGGTCGTCGCGACCGCGGTCATGTGACCGCCGAGGCCGCCATGGCGCTGCCGACGCTGGTGCTGTTCGGCATGGCCCTCATCTGGGGGCTGATGGCCGCGTCCGCGCAGATCCAGTGCGTGGACGCGGCGCGGGCCGGGGCGCGGGCCGCGGCCCGTTCGGACCCGGTGCCGGTGGCGGTGGAAGCGGCGAGGTCGGCGGCCCCCGCGGGGGCCCGCGTGGCGGTGACGAGGGAGGGAGATCTGGTGAGGGTGCGGGTCGAGGCACGGGCCGCGGGGCCCGGCCCGCTCGCGGTCCGGCTGAACGGAGAGGCGGTGGCCCTTGCGGAGGACACGGTGGGGTGACGGGGGAGGAGGCGACGACGGGGGCTTCGCCACCGTGTGGACGGCGATCGCCGTCATGGCCTTCTGCGCGGTCTTCGCACTGCTGCTGGCTATGGGCCAGGCGGTGCTCGCCCGGCACCGGGCGGGCGGCGCGGCCGACCTGGCGGTCCTGGCCGCCGCCGACCACGCCCTCCTCGGCGAGGAGACGGCCTGCGGCTTCGCCCGCCGGGTCGCCGGCGCCCAGCGGGCGCGGGTGGTGACCTGCGCGGTGCGGGGCGAGATCGCCGAGGTGGCGGCCGAGGCCCGGGCGGGGCCGTATGCCGTACGGGTCCGCTCCCGGGCGGGGCCGGCCACGGCGGATGTTCCGGCGGTCACGGCGGGTCCGGTGCCGGAGGGTTCCGTGCCGGACGGCGACGGAGCGTCGGGCGCGTCCGGCCCGGAGGGAGCAGGGTGACCAGGGCCTTCGCCCGCGTGGCCGTACAGGCCCGAGCGCCCTAATCCCCTGCTGGGCCCGTCTCCTCCGTCTCCTCCGGCGCGCCGGACAGCAGCCGGCCGAGGAGGCGGACGGCCGCCCGCTTGTCGAGGGGCTCGTTCCCGTTGCCGCACTTGGGCGACTGGATGCACGAGGGACAGCCCGTCTCGCACTCGCAGGCGGCGATCGCCTCGCGGGTGGCCGTGAGCCAGCGGGCGGCCGTGCGGAAGGCCCGCTCGGCGAAGCCCGCGCCGCCGGGGTGACCGTCGTAGACGAAGACGGTGGGCAGCAGCGTGTCGGGGTGGAGGGGCACGGAGACGCCGCCGATGTCCCAGCGGTCGCAGCTGGCGAAGAGCGGCAGCATGCCGATGGAGGCGTGCTCCGCGGCGTGCAGGGCCCCGCCGAGGGCCTCGGGGGCCACGTGGGCGTCGTCGAGCTGGTCGTCGGTGACCGTCCACCACACGGCCCGGGTGCGCAGCGTACGGGGCGGCAGGTCCAGTCTGGACTCGCCGAGGACCTCGCCGGTGATGATCCGGCGGCGGAGGAAGGAGACGACCTGGTTGGTGACCTCGACCGAGCCGAAGCACAGCCGGGCCTCGCCCCAGGGGACCTCCTCGACGGTCTCCAGGACGGAGATCGTCGTGGTGTCCCGGGCCGTCGTCGAGTAGGGCGGGTCGGCCTCCTCGACCAGGGCGACGCTGTCCTCCAGGTCGAGGCGGCGGACGAGGTAGCTGCGGCCCTGGTGGAGGTGGACGGCGCCCTGGTGGACGGTGGTGTGGGCGGCGGACGCGTCCACGGTGCCCAGCAGCCGTCCGGTGCCTTCCTCGACCACCTGGACGGGCCGTCCGCCCTCGCCGCGGATGCCGGTGAGCTCGGCGGCGCGCTCGCGGCGCGTCCAGTGCCAGGAGGCGCCGCGGCGGCGCAGCAGTTTGCGCAGTTCGAGCTGGGAGAGCAGGCCCGGCGTCTCCGGTCCGAAGAGCGCCAGGTCGGCCTCGGTGAGCGGGAGCTCCTCGGCGGCGGCGCACAGGTGCGGGGCGAGGACGTAGGGATTGTCCGGGTCGAGGACGGTGGACTCGACGGGCTGCCGGAAGAGGGCTTCCGGGTGGTGGACGAGATAGGTGTCCAGCGGGTCGTCCCGGGCGACGAGGACGGCGAGCGCGCCGCGGCCGGTCCGGCCCGCCCGGCCGGCCTGCTGCCACAGGGAGGCCCGGGTGCCGGGATAGCCGGCGAGGAGGACGGCGTCGAGGCCGGCCACGTCGACGCCGAGTTCCAGGGCGGTGGTGGCCGAGAGGCCCAGCAGTTCGCCGGTGTGGAGCGCGCGCTCGATGGCTCGGCGCTCCTCGGGGAGGTAGCCGCCGCGGTAGGCGGCGATGCGGGAGGGGAGGGAGCGGTCGACCGCGGCCAGGCGCTCCTGGGCTATGAGCGCCACGAGCTCGGCGCCGCGCCGGGAGCGGACGAAGGCGACGGTGCGCACGCCCTGTACGGCGAGGTCGGTGAGCAGGCCGGCGGTCTCGGCGGTGGCGGTGCGGCGGACGGGCGCGCCGCGCTCGCCGTGGAGCTCGGTCAGCGGCGGCTCCCAGAGGGCGAAGACCGTCTCGCCGCGCGGGGAGCCGTCGTCGGTGATCTCCGCCACAGGGACCCCGGTGAGCCGGGACGCGGCGGTGGCGGGCTCGGACGCGGTGGCCGAGGCGAGCAGGAAGACGGGCTCGGAGCCGTAGCGGGCGCAGAGGCGGCGCAGCCGGCGCAGCACCTGCGCCACGTGGGAGCCGAAGACGCCGCGGTAGGTGTGGCATTCGTCGATGACGACGTAGCGCAGGGCGCGCAGGAAGGAGGCCCATCGCGGGTGCGAGGGCAGGACGGAGCGGTGCAGCATGTCCGGGTTGGTGAGCACGTAATTGGCGTACTGTCGCACCCATTCGCGTTCCTCGACGGGGGTGTCCCCGTCGTAGACCGCGGGCCGGACGGCCTTGCCGAGGGGCGCTGCCAGGGCGCGCACGGAGCGACGCTGGTCGGCGGCCAGGGCCTTCGTGGGGGCCAGGTAGAGGGCTGTCGTGCCGCGGCCGTTGGGGGCCTCGGAGCCGTCGAGCAGGGTGCTGAGGACGGGCGCGAGGTAGGCGAGGGACTTGCCGGAGGCGGTGCCGGTGGCCACGACCACCGATTCGCCCCGCAGCGCGTGCTCCGCCGTGAGCGCCTGATGCGTCCACGGCCGGGCGATGCCGGCGGCGCGGATGGCGGCGGTCACTTCCGGCCGGATCTTCTCGGGCCAGGGGGCATGACGTCCGGGGCGAGGGGGCAAGTGCTCCGTATGAGTGATGCGTGCAGCCCGGGCTGCCCCGGCGGCGAGTCCGTCGAGGACCGCCCGGGGAGCGGGATGTACGCCCGCCTCCGGCGGGAGTTGATCGTGGGCCATCGACATCGAGTGTGTCACTGGCGTGACGGACAATGGCGTCAAGGCGTCGTGCACGCCTGCTGGTAAGTGATTGAATGCCATCGCGGCTGCCGATCCATGGGGGGCGACCGCTCGATGCAAGGTGCTGGAGGATCCGTGGACCTGTCCCTGTCGACCCGGACCGTTGGCGACCGTACGGTTGTCGAGGTGGGTGGCGAGATTGATGTGTACACCGCGCCCAAGCTGCGGGAGCAGCTGGTCGAGCTTGTCAACGACGGCAGTTATCACCTCGTCGTTGACATGGAGCGTGTCGACTTCCTGGACTCCACGGGGCTCGGCGTGCTGGTCGGCGGGCTCAAGCGAGTGCGGGCGCACGAGGGCTCGCTGCGCCTCGTCTGCAACCAGGAGCGCATTCTCAAGATTTTCCGTATCACCGGTCTGACCAAGGTGTTCCCGATCCACACCTCGGTCGACGACGCGGTGTCGGCGACCGACTGACGGTCGCCGGAGGTTATCGGCGCGCGGGTGCCGGGCCGTGGGCTCGGTCCCTGCGCGGGTTCGCTCCGTCCCCGTGACGGGGGAGGGGGCACGTACGACCGAGGGGGATGGGATGGCCACCGTCGAACTGCTCTTCAGCGCCCTTCCCGAGCACGTCCGCACCGCACGCCTCGTGGCGGCCGCGGTGGCGCGCCGGGCGGGGGTCGACGAGGCCGTGCTCGACGAGGTGCGGCTCGCCGTGGGCGAGGCCTGCTCGCGGGCGGTCGGTCTGCACAGGAGCGGCGGCATCGCCACCCCCGTACGGGTCCGGCTGACGGAGGACGAGAAGAAGTTCTCCATCGAGGTGGGGGACGACGCGCCGCACACGGCCGTCGCCGAGGCCGTGGCGGGCTCCTCCGGCACGTCCGCCGCGGACCACGAGGAAGCCTCGGACAGTGAGGACGACATGGGTCTCGCCGTCATCAGCGGGCTGGTCGACGACGTCGAGGTGAGCGCCGACGAGAGCGGCGGCGTCATCCGGATGAGCTGGCCGACGATTCCGGCGCCCGTTCTGCCGTAGTCGGCCCTGCGACCGCCGGTGGAGCGGGCCCTGCACGGCCCGCCGTAGTCGCGTGCGGTGCGGCGATCCGGCCGTCTGCCCGCCCCTGGGGCGCGGCGTCCGTAATTCCCCCGGCGCATTCCCCGATCTTCACCGGGCGGGGCATCCGCACTGCGGGTCATTCACGCGATCTCCATGCGCGCAGGCTCATTCCGGTTGCCGCGCTCTGTTTTAGATCACGTCATGCTCCCTACAATCCGTCCATCTTGAGCTCAGGACGCCTGAGCGTGGCGGCTGCTCCGCGTTCGCGGGCCGGCCACGCGCCCATGTGCCAAACGTCAGGGAGGACGAATGGCGGGGCCCTTCACCCCTGAACAGGTGGACTTCACTCAGAATCTCGCGGTTGAACTCACGCAGGGCAACCGCGTCCTCGTGATCGTCATCGCGGCCGTGGCCCTCGCGGCCCTCGTGGTGGCCGTGGTGCTGGTGCGGCAGGTGCTCGCCGCCGGGGAAGGCACCGACGGCATGAAGAGAATCGCCGCCGCTGTACAGGAAGGCGCGAATGCCTACCTGGCACGGCAGTTGCGGACGCTCGGCGTATTCGCCGTGGCGGTGTTCTTCCTTCTCATGCTCCTTCCCGCCGACAACTGGTCGCAAAGGCTGGGACGTTCGGCGTTCTTCCTCGTCGGCGCGCTCTTTTCCACCGCGACCGGTTATATCGGCATGTGGCTCGCGGTGCGCAGCAATGTGCGGGTGGCCGCGGCGGCGAGGGAGGCCACTTCGGCGGCGGGGGAGGCGGAAAAGGATCTGACCGCCGTTTCCCACCGCGCGATGAAAATCGCGTTCCGCACCGGGGGCGTCGTCGGGATGTTCACGGTCGGCCTCGGTCTGCTGGGCGCCTCCTGCGTGGTGCTCGTCTACGCGGCCGACGCGCCCAAGGTGCTGGAGGGCTTCGGCTTCGGTGCCGCGCTGCTGGCCATGTTCATGAGGGTCGGCGGCGGCATCTTCACCAAGGCCGCCGACGTCGGGGCCGATCTGGTCGGCAAGGTCGAGCAGGGCATCCCCGAGGACGATCCGCGCAACGCCGCCACCATCGCGGACAATGTGGGCGACAACGTCGGCGACTGCGCCGGCATGGCGGCCGACCTCTTCGAGTCGTACGCCGTGACGCTGGTCGCCGCGCTGATCCTGGGCAAGGCCGCCTTCGGCGACTCGGGCCTGGCCTTCCCGCTGCTCGTCCCCGCGATCGGGGTGGTGACGGCGATGATCGGCATCTTCGCGGTGGCGCCGCGGCGCTCCGACCGCAGTGGGATGACCGCGATCAACCGGGGCTTCTTCGTCTCGGCCGTCATCTCGCTCGTGCTGGTGGCGGTCGCCGTCTTCGCCTACCTGCCGTCCAGCTACGCGGACTTGAAGGGCATCGGCGACGAGGCCATCCGCAACCACGGCGGCGATCCGCGGGTGCTCGCGCTGGTGGCGGTCGCCATCGGCATCGTCCTGGCGGCGCTCATCCAGCAGCTCACGGGCTACTTCACGGAGACCGGCCGGCGGCCGGTGCGGGACATCGGCAAGTCCTCGCTGACCGGGCCCGCGACCGTCGTCCTCGCCGGCATCTCCATCGGGCTGGAGTCGGCGGTGTACTCGGCCGTGCTGATCGCGCTCGGCGTCTACGGGGCGTTCCTGCTGGGCGGTTCGTCCATCATGCTCGCGCTGTTCGCCGTCGCCCTGGCCGGGACCGGTCTGCTGACCACGGTCGGCGTCATCGTCGCGATGGACACCTTCGGTCCGGTCTCCGACAACGCGCAGGGCATCGCCGAGATGTCCGGCGACGTCGAGGGCGCGGGCGCCCGGGTGCTGACGGAGCTCGACGCGGTGGGCAACACCACCAAGGCGATCACCAAGGGCATCGCGATCGCGACGGCGGTGCTGGCGGCCTCGGCGCTCTTCGGCTCGTACCGCGACGCGATCGCCACGGCGGTCGCGGACGTGCACGCGAAGTCCTCGGAGACGAACCTGAGTCTGGACATCTCGCAGCCCAACAACCTGGTGGGGCTGATCCTCGGCGCGGCCGTCGTCTTCCTCTTCTCGGGCCTGGCGATCAACGCGGTGTCGCGGTCGGCGGGTTCGGTGGTCTACGAGGTGCGGCGGCAGTTCCGCGAGCACCCCGGGATCATGGATTACACCGAGAAGCCGGAGTACGGGCGCGTGGTGGACATCTGCACCAAGGACGCGCTGCGCGAGTTGGCCACGCCCGGGCTGCTCGCGGTCATGGCGCCCATCGCGGTCGGCTTCGCGCTGGGCGTCGGCGCGCTCGGCTCGTACCTGGCGGGCGCGATCGGCTCCGGCACGCTGATGGCGGTCTTCCTGGCCAATTCCGGCGGCGCCTGGGACAACGCCAAGAAGCTGGTCGAGGACGGCCATCACGGAGGCAAGGGCAGCGAGGCGCACGCGGCGACGGTCATCGGCGACACGGTCGGCGACCCCTTCAAGGACACGGCGGGACCGGCGATCAACCCGCTGCTGAAGGTGATGAACCTGGTCGCCCTGCTGATCGCCCCGGCGGTGGTGAAGTTCTCCTACGGGGCCGACGCCAGCAGGCCGTTGCGGATCGGCGTGGCGGTGCTGGCCGGGCTGGTCATCGTCGGCGCGGTGTACCTCTCCAAGCGGCGCGGGGTGGCCGTCGACGGCGAGGGCGGCAGCGCGGAGCGGTCCCCGGAGCCGGCGGATCCGGCGGTGGTGTCCTGACGGCCCGCGCCGGGAGCGGCCCGTGGCGTGCGGCCCGCGCGGTACGGGCCGCTCCCGGCGCGGCGAACACCACATCAGGATGGGGACACATAGCGACATAAGGGGGCATATGGGATGCTCGGCTCGCGGGCCGTACCGGCGGGACGTGTAAGTTCCGGGGCCGAGAGCCATTGAAGGGACCGATCCGGTGAACAAGAAGCTTGTGGCCGCACTGTCCGGCGGTGCGGCGCTCGTCCTGGCCCTGTCGGGGTGCGGCGGCGACGGCGATGACAGTGGCAAGAAGCGCGACGCGTGGGCCAAACAGATCTGCGACCAGATGCAGCCGCCGGTCAAGAAGGCCAAGGACGCGTTCGCCAGCATCGTCTCGGTCCGGGGCGAGGAGGACTCCAAGAAGGTCCAGCAGACCGACTCGGCCGCCTTCCAGACCATCTCCGACGCGTACAAGTCGCTCGCGTCGACCGTGGACAACGCCGGGGTCCCGCCCGTCAAGGACGGCAAGGCGACCCAGGAGAACGCCGTCAAGGCGCTCAACGAGCTCTCCGGGGTCTTCGCCGGGCTGAAGAAGCAGGTGGACGGCCTGAACACGTCCGACAAGGCCAAGTTCTCCGACGGCCTGAGGGATTTGGCGAAGAAGCTCGACAGCCTCAAGGGGAAGGGCGACGACGCCATCAACAAGCTCCAGGCCGGTGAGCTCGGCCAGGCGATGATGAAACAGCCGAACTGCAAGAAGGTGGAGTCCCCCAAGTAGCGGCCCGCCCGGCCGCCGCCCCTCGCCGGTGGCCACCGCGCCGATTGTCAGTGGCGCACCCGACAATGGTCCCGTGAGTACGCTCCCTTCCGCCGCCGCCCCGTCGCGCACCGCCCGGTTGCGCGACGCCCTGCTCGCCGCCGACTTCACGGCCGACGGTCTGCTCGACCTGCTCGGTGCCCCCGCCTACGCCGCGCTCGCCCGCAGCGAGACGGTCCCGGCGCTGCGCGCCACCCGCGGGGACGGCCCGCTGGAGACGCTGGTCCGTCTCTTCCTGTTGCAGCGCCCCGTCGCCCGGGCGCGGGCGGCCGCCGCGCTGCCCCTCGACGACTGCCTCGCCGACGGCTGGCTGACCGCCGACGGCGACGAGGCGCGCGCGACGGTGGACGTGCGCCCCTACGGCGGTCCGGACGGGGAGGACTGGTGGATCGTCTCCGACCTCGGCTGCGCGGTCGGCGGGGCCGGCGGCATCGCCGGGGGCGGCGCGGGCCCGGCCGGGACGGACCGCTCCGAGCTCGTCCTCGGCGTCGGCGGCGCCTCCACGACCCTCGCCGGCATCACCGTCCGCACCCCCGTGGGCAGCGCCCTCGACCTCGGCACCGGCTCCGGCATCCAGGCGCTGCACGCCGCCCAGCACGCCGCCCGCGTCACCGCGACCGATGTGAACCCGCGCGCCCTGCATATCGCCCGGCTCACGCTCGCACTCTCCGGCGCACCGGAGGCCGACCTGCGCCAGGGCTCGCTGTTCGAGCCGGTCGCCGACGAGAAGTTCGACCTGATCGTCTCGAATCCGCCGTTCGTCATCTCCCCGGGCGCCCGGCTCACCTACCGCGACGGCGGCATGGGCGGGGACGACCTGTGCCGCACCCTGGTCGGCCGGGCGGCCGACCGGCTCAACGACGGCGGCCACTGCCAGCTGCTCGCCAACTGGCAGCACGTCGAGGGCGAGGACTGGCGCGAGCGGCTGGCGTCCTGGGTGCCGGCCGGCTGCGACGCCTGGATCGTCCAGCGCGAGGTGCAGGACGTGGCGCAGTACGCCGAGCTGTGGCTGCGCGACGCGGGTGACCACCGCACGAGCCCCGAGGAGTACGCGGCGCGCTACGACGCCTGGCTGGACGAGTTCGAGTCCCGTCGGACCAAGGGCATCGGATTTGGCTGGATCACGCTGTTCAAATCGGGCGCCGACCGTCCGTCGGTGATCGCCGAGGAGTGGCCGCACCCGGTGGAGCAGCCGCTCGGCGCCGGCGTCCGCGAGCACTTCGAGCGGCAGGAGTTCCTGCGGACGCACGACGACGCGGCGCTGCTCGGGGCCCGCTTCCGGCTTGCCCCGGAGGTCGTCCAGGAGCAGGTCGGGCTGCCCGGCGCGGAGGACCCGGAGCACGTGGTCCTGCGCCAGAACCGGGGCATGCGGCGGGCCACCAAGGTGGACACGGTGGGCGCAGGCTTCGCGGGAGTCTGTGACGGGACTCTCAGCGCCGGCCGCATCCTCGACGCCATCGCGCAGCTCATCGGGGAGGATCCGGTGCTGCTGCGCGACCGCACACCCGAATCGATCCGGCTCCTGGTCGAGCAGGGTTTCCTGATCCCGGAGGCCGGTTGATCGCGGATCGGCCGAGCAGACCGATTGACCGGAACATGCGGGGTCGGGGCCGTCCCGACGGCCTCCGGCCGCTGTCCGAAACACGGGATGGTGATGTTGATCGCCTCGTGAGGCGTGTCCCGTATCGTCCGGATACCGTCGCCCCAGTGGGGTCGGCGGCGCGTTCCTCCCGGTGGTGTGACGGTCCGGGCGGCAGACAGGACGCTTGTCGGGTTACCGTTCGAGTGGCGTTGCGGGCTTTCCCCGTTTGACACGGGGGCGGGATGTACCGTCACACTCCGCAGCGTCACCGCAACTCCCATGCCGATTGCGACCGGAAGAAGAGCGAAGTTGTCCCCGACCAGCGAGACCGCACAGGGCGGCCGCCGACTCGTCATCGTCGAGTCGCCTGCCAAGGCGAAGACGATCAAGGGCTACCTCGGCCCCGGATACGTCGTCGAGGCGAGCGTCGGGCACATCCGTGACCTGCCGAACGGGGCCGCAGAGGTCCCGGCGAAGTACAAGGGCGAGCCCTGGGCCCGCCTCGGTGTGAACGTGGACGCCGATTTCCAGCCCGTCTACGTCGTCAACGCCGACAAGAAGGAGCAGGTCAAGAAGCTCAAGGGACTGCTGGCCGAGTCCGACGAGCTCTTCCTGGCCACCGACGAGGACCGCGAGGGCGAGGCCATCGCCTGGCACCTCCAGGAGGTCCTCAAGCCCAAGGTCCCGGTCCGCCGGATGGTCTTCCACGAGATCACCAAGGACGCGATCCAGGCCGCCGTCGCCAACCCGCGCGAGCTCAACAAGAAGCTGGTCGACGCCCAGGAGACCCGCCGCATCCTCGACCGCCTCTACGGCTACGAGGTCTCGCCGGTCCTGTGGAAGAAGGTCATGCCCCGGCTGTCCGCCGGACGGGTGCAGTCCGTGGCGACGCGGCTGGTCGTCGAGCGCGAGCGCGAGCGCATCGCGTTCAGCTCCGCCGAGTACTGGGACCTCACCGGCACCTTCGGCACCGGCCGCGGTGGCGACAAGTCCGACCCCGCGTCCTTCACCGCCCGCCTGACCTCGGTCGACGGCCGGCGCGTGGCCCAGGGCCGCGACTTCGGGGCGAACGGCAGGCTCAAGGACGCCGCCCAGGTGCTGCACCTGGACGAGGCGAACGCCCGCGCCCTGGCCGCCGCCCTGGAGCAGTCCTCCTTCGCCGTCCGCTCGGTCGAGTCCAAGCCGTACCGCCGTTCCCCGTACGCCCCCTTCCGCACCACGACCCTCCAGCAGGAGGCGTCGCGGAAGCTCGGCTTCGGCGCGAAGGCGACCATGCAGGTGGCCCAGAAGCTGTACGAGAACGGCTTCATCACCTATATGCGTACGGACTCCACGACGCTCTCGGACACCGCGGTCGGCGCGGCCCGCGCGCAGGTCACCCAGCTCTACGGCGCGGACTACCTGCCGGAGAAGCCGCGCACCTACGCGGGCAAGGTCAAGAACGCCCAGGAGGCGCACGAGGCCATCCGTCCTTCGGGTGATCGTTTCCGCACGCCCGCGGAGACCGGGCTGACCGGCGACCAGTTCCGTCTCTACGAGCTGATCTGGAAGCGGACCGTCGCCTCCCAGATGAAGGACGCGGTCGGCAACTCGGTCACCGTCCGGATCGCGGGCAGAGCGAGCGACGGCCGTGCGGCCGAGTTCAGCGCGTCCGGCAAGACGATCACCTTCCACGGCTTCATGAAGGCCTACGTCGAGGGCGCCGACGACCCGAACGCCGAGCTCGACGACCGCGAGCGCCGTCTGCCGCAGGTCACCGAGGGCGACGCGCTGACGGCCGAGGAGATCACCGCCGACGGTCACGCCACCAAGCCCCCGGCCCGCTACACCGAGGCGTCGCTGGTCAAGGAGCTGGAGGAGCGCGAGATCGGCCGTCCGTCGACCTACGCGTCGATCATCGGCACCATCCTCGACCGCGGCTACGTCTTCAAGAAGGGCACGGCGCTCGTCCCGTCGTTCCTGAGCTTCGCCGTGGTCAACCTGCTGGAGAAGCACTTCGGCCGGCTGGTCGACTACGACTTCACCGCCTCCATGGAGGAGGACCTCGACCGCATCGCCCGCGGCGAGGCCCAGGCCGTGCCGTGGCTGCGCCGCTTCTACTTCGGCGAGGGCCCGGAGGGCTCCGGCAAGGCGGCCGAGGCGGGCAACGGCGACGGCGACCACCTCGGCGGCCTCAAGGAACTGGTCACCGACCTCGGCGCGATCGACGCCCGGGAGATCTCCTCGTTCCCCGTCGGCGAGGGCATCGTGCTGCGCGTCGGCCGCTACGGCCCGTACGTCGAGCGCGGCGAGAAGGACACCGAGGGCCACCAGCGCGCGGACGTCCCCGACGACCTGGCGCCGGACGAGCTCACCGTGGAGTACGCGGAGGAGCTCTTCGCCCGCCCGAGCGGCGAGTACGAGCTGGGCACCGACCCGCAGTCGGGCCACGCGATCATCGCCAAGGACGGCCGCTACGGCCCGTACGTCACCGAGGTGCTCCCCGAGGGCACCCCGAAGACCGGCAAGAACGCGGTCAAGCCGCGGACGGCCTCGCTCTTCAAGTCCATGTCGCTCGACACGGTCACCCTCGACGACGCGCTGAAGCTGATGTCGCTGCCGCGCGTGGTCGGCACCGACCCCGAGGGCGTGGAGATCACCGCGCAGAACGGCCGCTACGGGCCGTACCTCAAGAAGGGCACCGACTCGCGCTCCCTGGAGACCGAGGACCAGATCTTCGGCATCACGCTGGACGAGGCCCTCGCGATCTACGCGCAGCCCAAGCAGCGCGGCCGGGCCGCGGCCAAGCCGCCGCTGAAGGAGCTGGGCACCGACCCGGTCAGCGAGCGCCCGGTCGTGGTCAAGGACGGCCGCTTCGGCCCGTACGTCACGGACGGCGAGACGAACGCGACGCTGCGCCGCGACGACGACGTGGAGACGATCACGCCGGAGCGCGGCTACGAGCTGCTGGCGGAGAAGCGCGCCAAGGGCCCGGCCAAGAAGACCGCGAAGAAGGCGGCGGCCAAGAAGGCCCCGGCGAAGAAGACCGCCGCGAAGAAGACGGCCGCCAAGAAGACCACGGCGGCCAAGACCACCACGAAGAAGGCGGCGGCCAAGAAGACGACCGCCAAGAAGGCCGCGGCCGCCAAGGCGGAGTGACCTCACGGCAGGACAGGAATGGGCGGCGGACCGGATTCCGGTTCCGCCGCCCGTCCGTTTCCGGGCCGTTCCCCCTGCGCTTCGAGCGCCTGTTCGTCGTGGCGGTCCGTATTCAGACGCTCCGGATAGGCTGGCAGGATGACGCGAGCCGAGCAGCCAACAGTGGTCACCTCCCCCTCAGGGGCACTGGCCGCGGACTCCCGTGAGCGCGCCGTCCGTGCCCTGCTCCGCATCCCGTCGCTGAGGCGCCTGTGGAGCGCCCAGGCCGCGGGAGGGGTCGGCGACGCCCTCGGCGTGCTGGTCCTGATGCTCCTGGCGCTCCAGTCGGCCGGAGCCGCGGGCTCCTTCGGCGGCGGCTACCGCGGTGCCGCCCTCGCCGTCGCCGCCGTCATCGGCGCGCGGCTGCTCGCCACGGTGCTCCTCGGCGCGGCCCTGTTGGGCCCGCTCTCCTCGCTGCTCGCCCCCGCCGGCCCGCTGGACCGCCGCTGGACCATGGTCGGCGCCGACGCCGTCCGCGCGGTCCTGCTTGCCGTCGCGCCGGTGTGGATCGACTTCACCGAGCACAAGTCACTGGCCGTACTGCTGGCCACCGCGTTCCTCCTCGGCGCCGCCGAGCGGGTGTGGACCGTGGCCAAGGACGGCGTCGCGCCCTCGCTGCTGCCCGGCGCGCCCCCCGAGGACGACCCGGTACGGCCCGGGCCCGACCACCGGGACGCGCTGCGCCGGCTCTCGCTGCGCACCTCCTTCGTCGCGCTGCCCGTGGCGGCGGCCGCCCTGGTCGCCATCACGCTGGTCAGCAATCTGTTCGGGTCCGGGATCGACTGGTTCCACCTGCACCAGGCGGCCCTCGGCTCGTACCTCGCGGCGGCGCTGTTCAACGCGTCCGGCGTGATCGTCCACTTCCTGCCGCTCTTCGGCGCGCAGGCCCCCGCCCCGCGCTCCCCGCTGCAGGGACTGCGCCGGCCCAAGGGCGCCCAGGGGCCCGGCAAGGGCCGCACGGGCGGCATCCCGGTCTTCGTCCTGGCCTGTGCCGCGGTCGCCGGGGCCGTCGCCGCGGCGGTGGGCGTCGCGGTGCTCCAGGCGTACGACCTGGGCGGCGGCCCGGTGGCCTTCGGGCTGCTGGTCCTCGCGCTGACCGGCGGCCCCGTGGCCGGCATCCGCGCCGCGGGGCGGATCCTGCCCGGCTTCTCCCGCCGCCGGCTCCTCGCCCTGGCGCTCGGTGTCACCGGCCTGGCGCTGCTCGCGGCCGGGCTCGTGCCCGACCCGACGACCGTCCTGCTGCTCGTCCTGCTGGCG
This sequence comes from Streptomyces sp. AV19, assembly GCF_015999245.1. Lineage (GTDB taxonomy): Bacteria > Actinomycetota > Actinomycetes > Streptomycetales > Streptomycetaceae > Streptomyces. The sequence goes on from NZ_JAEAMR010000007.1 coordinate 424,102, forward strand.
GGCTTCTGCGCGGGTGTCGTCGCCAACACCGGCCACACGCTCCTCGACCAGGAGACGGAGGACGCGGCGCGGGAGCGCACGACCGAGCACCTGCACGCGGTCGTCCGCGTCACCGTGGCGCTGGGCGCGGTCGTCGCGCCCGTCCTGGCCGCGCTCATCGGCCCGCACCGGGCCGAGAGCGGCAGCTTCGTCTTCGCGCACGGCGGTGCGGCGTTCACGCTGATGCTCGTCGGCGCGCTGCTGCTGCCCGTGGGCGCGCTCGTCCTGGGCCGGACCGACGACCGGCACGGCGTGCCCTTCCACCGCGACCTGCTGGACGCCGTCCGCGACGGCGACCCCGCCCAGGCTCCGGCGCGCAGCGGCTTCTTCATCGCCTTCGAGGGCGGCGACGGCGCCGGCAAGTCCACTCAGGTGCAGGCCATCGCCGAGTGGATCCGCGCCAAGGGCCACGAGGTCGTCGTCACCCGCGAACCCGGCGCGACGCCGATCGGCAAGCGGCTGCGCGCGATCCTGCTGGACGTCGCGTCGGCCGGGCTGTCGGACCGGGCGGAGGCCCTGCTCTACGCGGCCGACCGCGCCGAGCACGTCAACGCCGTGGTGCGGCCGGCCCTGGAGCGCGGCGCCGTCGTCATCTCCGACCGCTACATCGACTCCTCCGTCGCCTACCAGGGCGCCGGCCGGGACCTGTCGCCGACCGAGATCGCCCGCATCAACCGGTGGGCGACCGAGGGCCTCGTTCCCCATCTGACGGTGCTGCTGGACGTCTCGCCGGAGACCGCGCGCGAGCGCTTCACCGAGGCGCCGGACCGGCTGGAGTCCGAGCCGGCCGAGTTTCACCAGCGCGTGCGCAGCGGCTTCCTGGCGCTGGCCGCCGCCGATCCGGCGCGCTACCTCGTCGTGGACGCCGGTCAGGAGCCGGACGAGGTCACCACCGTCGTCCGGCACCGGCTCGACCAGGACCTCCCGCTGTCCTCGGCCGAGGAGAAGGCCCTGGCGGAGGCCCGTCGGGCCGCCGAGGAGGAGGCCCGCCGCAAGGCCGAGGAAGAGGCGGCGCGCAAGGCGGAGGAGGAGCGGCTGGAGCGCGAGCGCCAGGAGCAGCTCGCCAAGCTGCGTGCCGAGGAGGAGGAGCGCAAGCGCCTCGAGGCCGAGGAGGAGGCGCGCCGGGAGACCGAGCGCCAGGCCGAGGAGGCCCGCAAGCGTGCGGAGGAGGCCCGTCGGCTCGCGGAGGAGGAGCGCAAGCGCCGCGAGGCGGAGGAGCGGGTCCGCGCCGAGGAGCAGGAGCGGCTGCGCAAGCAGGCCGCGGAGGAGGCGCGGCTGCGTGCCGAGGCCGAGGACCGGCGCCGCGAGAAGCAGCGCGCGGCGGAGGAGGCGCTGCTGCGCGCGGAGGCCGCGCGGGTGGCGGCCGAGGGCGCCGGGTCCTCGGAGGAGTCCGGGAAGTCTGGGAAGTCCGGGAAGCCGGAGGGCTTGAAGCTCTCCAAGGACTCCAAGGACGCCAAGAGCTCCAAGGATTCCGAGGCGGCGCCGGACGAGGTGCCCACGGTCGAGCAGGCGTCCGTGCGGGACGACGCCGAGCGGACCGAGCAGCTCCAGGTGCCGTCCGTGCACCGGCCCGACCCCCGCGAGACGATGCGGATGCGGGACGCGGACGAGACGCTGACCGTCGAGTCGCCGGTCGTGCACCGCGCCGATCCGCGCGAGGTGGACGCTCCGGACGGTTCAGGTGCTCCGGACGGTTCGGATGCTCCGGACGGTTCCGGTGACGAGACGGCGGTGCTGCCGCTGAGGTCCGCGTCCGAGGACGAGACGGCGGTGCTGCCCGCCACCGACGCGGCCGCCGGTGCCGCGCGGTCCGAGGACGAGACCGCTGTGCTGCCCCCGGTGCCGCCGGTGAGGCGCGCCGCGCCGTCCGCCGCGCCGGAGCAGCAGCGGGTCACCTGGGGCATGGGCCCCGCGGCGGATGGCGCGGGGGCGAAGCCGGCCCCGGCCCGCCGCGAGGATCCGGTGGACCGGGTCCCGGACTGGCTCTTCCGGCCGGAGGAGCCGGCGGCCGAGGGAGGTTCGCCGTCCGCGCCGGAGCCCTCCGCGGACGAGGCGGACAACGTGCGCACCCGCGAAATGCCGCGGCTCGACGACGGCGCTTCCGAAGGGAAGGCCGGGAAGGGCGCCCGCAAGCCGCGGCGCCGGCCCGAGTGGGCCGACGACGCGACGCTCGCCGACGAGCTCCTGGGCTCGCGCGACGACGACGGCGGTGACGCCGGTGGCAAGGACGGCAAGGACGGCAAGGGCGGCAACGGCCCGCGGCGGCGCGGCAAGTGACAGAACGGCGGGGCCTCGTACGGGGCCCCGCCGCCGGTTCCGGGCCCCGTTGTCAGTGGGGTGCCTCACAATGGGTGACCGGGGCAGACCGCAGGACGATCGGCGCGGAGGGCAGTCATGGCGGTGTGGGACGACCTGGTCGGGCAGGACCGGGTCACGGAGCAGCTCGGCGCTGCCGCCCGTGACGCGGACGCGCTGGTCACGGCGGCGGCGGGCGGCCTGGCGGAGGACCCGGCCGGCTCCCGGATGACGCACGCGTGGCTGTTCACCGGCCCGCCCGGCGCCGGTCGCGCCACGGCCGCGCGCGCCTTCGCCGCCGCGCTGCAGTGCGTCAGCCCTGACCGGGCGTACGGCGCGGGCCCCGGCTGCGGCTTCTGCGACGGCTGCCACACGACCCTGATCGGGACGCACGCGGACGTCGAGATCGTCCGCACCGACCTGCTGTCCATCGGCGTCAAGGAGACCCGCGACCTCGTCCGCCGCGCCCAGCTGTCGCCCGCCGGCGGCCGCTGGCAGGTGATCGTCCTGGAGGACGCGGACCGCCTCACCGAGGGCGCGGGCAACGTGCTCCTCAAGGCCGTCGAGGAGCCCGCCCCGCGGACGGTCTGGCTGCTCTGCGCGCCGTCCATCGAGGACGTGCTGCCGACGATCCGCTCCCGCTGCCGGTCCCTCACCCTGAGCACGCCGTCCACCGCCGCGGTCGCCGACGTCCTCGTCCGCCGGGACGGCGTGGAGCCCGAGCTCGCCGCCCGGGTGGCGGGCGCCACTCAGGGCCACATAGGCCGGGCCCGCCGCCTCGCCACGGACGAGCGCGCCCGTGCCCGCCGCGCGGCCGTGCTCAAGCTGCCGCTGCGCGTCGACGACATGGGGGGCTGCCTCAAGGGCGCCCAGGAGCTGATCGACGCCGCGACGGAGGACGCCAAGCAGGTCGCCGAGGATGTCGACGCCAAGGAGACCGAGGAGCTGCGGGCCGCCCTCGGTGCGGCGGCCGGCACCGGCGGGCGGCTGCCGCGCGGCACGGCCGGCGCGATGAAGGAGCTGCAGGACAAGCAGAAGCGCCGTTCGACGCGCACCCAGCGCGACAGCCTGGACCTCGCCCTGACGGAGCTCACCGGCTTCTACCGTGACGTCCTCGCGATACAGCTCGGCTCCCGCGTCGAGCTCGCCAACGCGGACATGCGCGACGCCCTGGAGCGGATCGCCTCCGGCTCGCGTCCCGAGGCGACGCTGCGCCGGATCGAGGCGATCGGCGCGTGCCGCCGTGCGCTCGACCGGAACGTGGCGCCCCTGCTGGCGGTCGAGGCGATGACGGTGGCCCTGCGGGCGGGCTGAGGGAGCCCGCCGGGCGGGCGGGGGAGGCAGGCACAGGAGGGCGGGAAACACCACAGCCCGGGTGAATCCTCACCCGTACGAGGCGACCTGTAGGCCCGCCCCGGGAAAATCGGGTGTGCGTACAGATACGCTCCGTACACACGAGTCCGATGCGCGGCCTTCCGCCGCGGGATTCCTTGCGTGGCCGCATCCGCCGCGCTCCCTCGTTTTCGCCGTCGCATGCCGCACGCCCACCTGTCTGCCACACAGAGGGACCAGCCGATGGACACCAGTCGCCTGCTCCGCACCTCCGGCACCCTGGCCGCCACGGCGGCCCTGCTCCTCTCCGCGCTCACCGCCGGCAACGCCGCGCCGACCGCGTCCGCGGCGGCCAGACCGCACGGCGGGGACGAACCGGGCACCACCCTCGTCGCCGACCGCCCCGATCTCGCCGCCCCCCTTCGGCCGTACTACGCGCAGAAGCTCAACTGGCGCTCCTGCGCCGGCAAGGGCGCGGGCTTCGAGTGCGCCTCGATGAAGGTCCCCCTCGACTACGCCGTCCCCCGCGGCGGGGACATCAGCCTCGCCGTCTCCCGCAAGCGGGCCACCGACCCCTCCGCGCGCCTCGGTTCGCTGCTGGTCAACCCGGGCGGCCCGGGCGGTTCGGCGATCGACTACCTGCAGAGCCACGCGGCCACGAAGTATCCGGCCGAGGTCCGGGCCCGCTACGACCTGGTGGCGGTGGACCCGCGCGGCGTGGGCCGCAGCACCCCGGTCAACTGCCTCTCCGACAGCGATATGGACCGCTACACCCAGGCGGATCCGAATCCGCAGACCGCCGCCGAGACGCGCGGCTACGTCGCGAATCTCAAGAAGTTCTCCCAGGGTTGCGCCACCCGCGCCGGCCGGGTCCTGCGGCACGTCTCGACCGCCGAGGCCGCCCGTGACATGGACGTCCTCCGCGGCCTCCTCGGCGACAGCAAGCTGCACTACGTCGGCGCCTCCTACGGCACGTTCCTCGGCGCCACCTACGCCGAGCTCTTCCCCTCCCGGGTGGGCCGGCTCGTCCTCGACGGCGCGCTCGATCCCTCGCTCAGCGCCGAGCGGGTCAACCGCGAGCAGGCGGCGGGCTTCCAGACCGCGTTCACCTCCTTCGCCCGCGACTGCGCCCGCCGCGTCGACTGCCCCCTGGGCACCTCGGGTCCCGACGACGCCGGGAAGCGACTGCGGGCCTTCCTCGCCGGTCTCGACCGCCATCCGCTCGCCACCGGTGAGTCCCGGCGCCTCACCGAGGGCCTGGCGACCACCGGGGTGATCGCCGCGATGTACGACGAGGGCGCCTGGCCGGCCCTCCGCAAGGCGCTGGCGGACGCGGCCGGCGGCGACGGCAAGGTGCTGCTCGCGCTCTCCGACGCGTACTACGAGCGCGACGAGCGCGGCGCGTACTCCAACCTCATGGCCGCCAACTCCGCGGTGAACTGCCTCGACGCCCCCGCCGCCTTCCGCGGCCCCGACGGCGTCCGCCGGGCCCTGCCCGCCTTCCGCAAGGCGTCCCCGGTCCTGGGCGAGGCCCTCGCCTGGGCCTCCCTGGGCTGCGCCTACTGGCCCGTCCGTTCCACCGGGCACCCGCACCGCATCACGGCCCGCGGCGCCGCCCCGATCCTCGTCGTCGGCACCACCCGCGACCCCGCCACGCCCTACCCCTGGGCCCGCGCCCTCGCCTCCCAGCTCTCCTCCGGCCGCCTCCTGACCTACGACGGGGACGGCCACACCGCCTACACCCGCGGCAGCGAGTGTGTGGACGAGGCGGTCGACTCCTACCTCCTCACCGGCACCCCGCCGCCCGCCACCCGCCGCTGCTCCTGACCTCGGCTCTTTCGCACGGGACTGTCGCACCCCCGTGCGACGCCGTGGTGCGGAGCACCCTCCGAAACTGTGTAGACTGGGCGCGCTGTCGATGACAACCTTGGCTCGGCAGCGCGCCACCTTAGCTCAGTTGGCCAGAGCAACGCACTCGTAATGCGTAGGTCGCGGGTTCGAATCCCGCAGGTGGCTCCGGTGGGAGCCCAGGTCATGTAACCCGTGACCTAGGCTCTTTCTTTTTCTCCGGATGCCTCTTGACTCTGGGCAAATCGGGAGCACACTGGCAAATACACCAGACAACCGGTGAGAGCCGCACCCCTCGGTGGAGACGTCCATCGATCCGAGTGACCCCCATCTCGGCAAACTGGCTAGGCCCCCGGAGGCACGTACCGGGAACGGAGCAGTCGGCGACGACCGAAGGCTTGCGGGACGGTACGGAGCGCCGGGGGCTGTCGTGCGTCCGGGGGAGGAGTGAGCCTGCGGGTGGCCTGATCGCTGCGGGCGTCGTTGTCGCGGGCGATCACGCTCGTGACGATCACCTCTCGTGTTGAGTCGATCGCACGGGGGAGTGGAGGGCGTAGTGACCTTCCGTACCGCACTCCGTGTCCTCGCCGCGGCCGTCGCGACCGCCGCGCCGGGCCTCGTCCTCGCGCAGGGGCGCAGGCCGCCGCCCGGAGCGGGCCGGAGCGTCCGTGGCGGACATGGCGCGGCGTGCCGTTGCGGACCCCCATCAAGTGCGCCTCTTCGACAGTCTCTTCATCGCGGAGTGCGGGCGTGTGGAGGTCCGTTACGGCGACCCCGAGCGGCCGGCGGACGCCGGGACCGTGGCCTCCGCTACCGCACCTTCACGGTGACCTGCCAGGGCACGACCACGTCGGAGCAGGTCTGAGCGGACTTGCGCGACACGCAGCGCAGTTGGGAGTCGAGGGTGGTCGTCCCGGCGGAGTGGGCGTGGAAGACCGCTGTCGTTTCGCCGGTTGACGACGCGCCGATGGCGTCGCGGCGGAGGATGGCCGTGTTGGCGGCCGTGGGGGCTGTCCAGCCCCACGTCTCCTTCGCCGACTGATCGCCCGTGAGGCGGACGGTGATCTCGTCGCCCTTGTGGACCGTGACCGACTGTTTGTTGTGCTTGTTCGAGAGGTTCCGCTGTTTCCCGGCGATCGCCGATGACGTCGTGGCCGTCGCGCTCAGGGTCAGGGCCACGGCCAGGGTCGCCACCAGCAAACGGGCAGTCTTCATCGCTTCACCTCGTGTCGCATCGGATGCCGCCGCCCCTCTCCCTGCCCTGCGGAGGGGGCGGCGATGCGAATGTCCCCGATACGGGTGATTTATCCCGGGAGGAGAGTTCAGCAGTGTCCGGCGTTGACTCCGTCGATTTTGCCGCCGAAGTCGCCCTTGTACTGGCGGCGCCAGTCGCCGTTGTGCACGGCGCGGGTTTCTTTCGGCTGCCAGTTGATGAAGCACGCGTCGGTGGCCGCGACGAAGGAGCCGACGCCGTCGTGGAGTTGGGCCGGCATGTCGTGGTAGCCGCTGTTGGCCGTCCACTCCCAGCTGGAGCCGTGGAAGTCCGTGCCGCTGTAGAAGCAGACGGAGCCGCCGGGGCACGCCGGCGGGTTGGCGGCCGGAGCGGCCGCCGCGTCTGCGGTCGGCATCAGGAGCGCCGTCAGGGACAGGGCCGCGGCGACGGACCAGGAACGCAATTTCACGCGGATTCCTCCGTGTTGCTGGTGGCGTGGTGCTCACCAGGACCGTTCCCCCGCCCCGGCAGGCCCATGCGCCGAGAGTAAGTGACTGGTTGCGCAGCGTGCACGCGTGCGCCGTGGCCGGATCGCGTACTCCCGTTCGCGCCGAACCGGCAACTACCGTGGAACATCGCGCTCTTCCAGCCATCACCCCCACCCGGAGTCGCCGTGGTCCTCCCCTTCGTCCTGCCCCACGACCTGCACGGTGCGGGACCCCACAAGGTCATCGCGGTGCACGGGTGGTTCGCCGACCGCTCCGCCTACGACGTCGTCGCGCCGGACATCGACCGGACCGCCTTCCAGTACGCCGTCGTCGACCTGCGCGGATACGGCGAAGCGCGGGGCGCCAAGGGGGAGTTCACGACGTCCGAGGGCGCTGTGGACGTGCTGGCCCTGGCCGACAGGCTCGGCTGGGAGCGGTTCTCGCTCGTCGGCCACTCCATGGGCGGCAGCATCGTCCAGCGCGTCCTCGCCCTGGCGCCGCAGCGGGTGCGCCGGCTGGTCGGCGTCACGCCCGTGCCCGCCTCGGGGCTGCCGCTCCCGCCCGAACAGTGGGAGCTCTTCTCCACCTCCGCGCGCCTCCCCGTCAACCGGCGCGCCATCATCGACACCACCTCCGGCGGCCGCCGTCCGGACCGCTGGCTGGATCGCATGGTCCAGCGCTCGCTCGACCGCAGCGATCCCACCGCCTTCCGCGCCTGGCTCGACTCCTGGACCCGCGACGACTTCCACGCCGACATCGAGGGCTCCACGGTGCCCGCCCTCGCGGTCGTCGGGGCGCACGATCCCGCGCTGACGGCCGAGTTGATGCGGGCCACATGGCTCCGGTGGTTCCCGAACGGTCAGTGCCACGAGCTGGTTTCGGCCGGGCACTATCCGATGGATGAGACGCCGCTGGAGCTGATCCGGGTGGTGGAGGACTTCCTGCGCGCGGACGACGACTGAGCGCGTACCGCGCACGCAGACGCTCTCCGCGCTCCTGTGCGATTCCGTGCGCCGCCCGGGTCGGCGGTTACGGCGGGCGCTGCCTGTGCACAACCTGATCAGGGGGAGGTCTGCATGGGACTACTGAAGAAGATCGCCAATTCCTTGTTCGGCAAGAAGTCGCCGAAGGCCGGCAAGAGCGGTGGCGGGGGCGGCAGTTACATACCGGACGGGAACGGGGGTGGCGACGGGGGCAGTGACGGCGGTGGTCACGACGGCGGCGGAGGGCATGGTGGAGGCCATGACGGCGGTGGCGGTGGTGGCAGCGACGGCGGAGGCGGTGGCGGCTAGCCGCTCGGGGGCGGGACGCCGGCGCCCGCGCCCTCCGGTCGTGCGACGCGGCGGGCCGAGGGTGGCCCCGGTTCCGCACGAGGTGGGCGGTGTCGTCACCGGAAGGGCCGTTGCGTGCGGACTTCGCGGATCTCGGCCTTCAGGTTTTCGATGAAGTCCGTGTGTTCCACGGGGACTTCCGTCCGGTCCGGCTCCGGGGGTGTCGTCCGGCACGCCGGGCAGATGCCGCCGAGCAGGTCCTTCGGGAACTCCGGCTTTCCGCACGACGTGCACTCCAGGACGGCGATGGGGCGCGGGACGGTCCGCGTCCGCTGCACCCGCTCCGGCGGGAGCTTGTCCCGCAGCCGCCTGCGGGCCAGCGCGACCGGGCTGTGGACCGGCTCCGGCAGGCCCGTCGTCAACGCGCGGATGATGTCCCCGGCCGTCGCGCCGCGTGCCAGCCACTCGTCGGTGAGCGGTACCAGTTCCGCGCACTCGGCCGCCGAGAGCGTCATGCGGGGGTCCGCGCGGCCCACCGAGGCGAGTGCCTCGTAGGCGTTCCGCTCGGCAGGTGGCTGCTGTTCCTCGTCATGGTCGGGCGGGACGTCGCCGTTCAGGTACGTCGTCCACCACGCGTCGTCGCGTGCCGTTCGTGTGAAGTGGGTGCGGGTCACCCACCGGGTGCCGTCCCCGTCGGCCAGTTCGCGGTTGCGGCGCAGGTGGCCCGCCTCCGAGAGGCGCCTGAGTGCTGTGCCGACGGCCTGCTGGCCGTAGCCGGGGAGCTGCTTCGCGAGCGTCTTGACGTCCATCGCGGCGCCTTCGGGGAGGCGGTCGATGTACGTGGCGATCTCCGCCTCGCGGGGCGGGAGGTGCGTGAAGTCGGCGCGGGTACGGGGGGCTTGGTCGGGAGCCGAGCGCTTTCCGTAGCCTGCGGCGGCCATAGGGGGAGTAAGATTGGTTACAGCCATGGGGATCGCGCTTTCGATCTCGGTGGTCAGACCCCCGTTCGGTGCTCGCTACACCGGCGGGGGTCGTTTGTTGCTGCGCACGCTACACGGGGGCGGCGGGGCGCCGCGAGTCGATCAGAATCGGTCATCTGTGCGTGCTTGCAAGCGAGTTGGGTGGGAGGGTGGGTTGAGCCAACCACCCATTCCTTGGAAAGAGCGCTCGGGTCTCGATGACCGGATCCCGGGTCTCAAGCGTCGGGTATGGACGATATGAACTCGTCCCAGGTCGATATGAGGAAGGTGAGTTGGGGGGACGGGCCGAGCTTCGAGTCCCGGACGTGGACGGTGCGCGGGAGCGGTCTCAGCTCAAGGCAGTTGTCGGCTTGTTCGGTGCTGTAACTGGACTTTCGCCAGGGCGGTTCGCCGTTCATAGCTCGTCTGCCACCTTTCTGATGAAACGCGCGGACTCCTCGGCGCTGAGTGCCTCCATGCGAAGATGCCCGAAGCGCTGTGCGAATGAACTGCTCAACTCCGCCTGGGAGTAAAGGGCGCGGGTCTTCTGGCCTTCCACGTAGCCATAGCGCTCGTGGTCGGCGGTTTCCAGCACGAGCAATGGTCCGGTGAGCGCGATGAGCGGAGCCTTGTCGATGGGGAGGACCTGGATGGTGACGTTGCGCATCTCGCCCGCCTCCAGCAGGCGGTGGAGCTGTTCCTTCATGACTTCCGGACCGCCGACGCCGGTGCGCAACGCTGCTTCGTAGATGACGTAGTTGAAGGTGGCGTAGGGCTTTCGGGTCAGCTTCTCCTGGCGCTTCAACCGGCCCGCCAGTCGTTCTTCGAGCGTCTCGTCGTCGACCGGCGGCCAGGTGCCTGTCATCAGCGCTCGGGCGTACGCCTCGGTCTGGAGCAGTCCTGGGATCAGCAACGACTCGTAGGAGCAGATCGAGATCGCCTCGATCTCGACGTCGAGGAACTCGCGCATGTTCGGCGCGTATGGTTCCGGCTTGAGGTACGCGAGCGCGGCCAGGAGCATGCCTCCGGCGCCGCACAGGTCGTCCGCGACCTGGAGCAGTCTGGGTGTGGGCCTGCGCCGGCCCTGCTCCATCGCCTTCACTGTCTCGACGGTGTAGTTCGCCCCCTGGGCGAGCTCCTCCCTGCTCACCCCCGCGCGGAAGCGCCAGAGCTTGACCTGATTTCCGCAGTACCGCCAGTTCGGTGGCAGCTGCTCGGCCATGGGCCGCACCCCTCCCGATGGTCGGGCGGACAGGGAGGACACCGGCACCCCCCGTCCCCAAATCGTGGCTCCCGAGGCTACGCGCCGCTGACCACGCTTGAACCGTGAGTAACGCAATCTCCCCGCGACCGGGTGACCTTCCCTGCCTGCTGTGCGCGGCAATCCTCGTCGAGCGCGCGGCGGCCTGGCGGCTGCGCGACTTCCGTGCCACCCAGCGGGCGATCAACGCCCTCGCCGAGCACCGGCGCCGGGACCACCCGGAACCTGTCCGATGAAGGACGACTGTCCGCATCCGGACGACGCCTGGACCGCGTCCAACGGCATTTCCACCTGCGGTTGTTGTGGGCTGCGGCGCGTCGTCGACTACCGCGCCCTCGGGCAGGCGCTCGGGCCGCCGGACGGGCGCGCTCCCCGGCCCGTACGCCGTCCCCGCCGCCGCGACGAGCGGTAGCGCGTGCACGGCCCGCGCGCCGGTGTGACCATGGAGAGTAAGTGGCCGGAGCAGGAGGAGGGCTCTCCGATGACCTCCATGAAGAGCTGGAACGTACAGATCAGCATCAAGGAGAACGCCGACACCGTCAGCGCGGAGGCACGGCTCAGTGGGGCCACCCCCGGCGCGATGGTCGGCGAGGGAATGGCGCGCCGCAACCCGGCGGACGAGAACGTCCCGGCGATCGGGGACGAGCTCGCCGCCGCGCGCGCCATGTCGTCGTTGACGAATCAGTTGTTGCACCAGGCGGCGACGGACATCGAGTCGCACACCCACAAGCCGGTGGAGCGGCTGGCCGCCTGAGGGGCGACCGAGAGAGGAGGAGTCCCGGGCGTGCTCGTCCGGGACTCTCTCGTGCCGGTTCTTTTTTCGGGGTCATTCGGGGTCAGAGGATCCGGATCACGGCGCAGGTGCACAGCCAGCCGAGTCCCATGCTGAGCAGGAGGACGTGCTGTCCCGGCCGGGTCGCCCCGGACCGGCGGAGGTGGTCCAGGCCGGCGAACTGATCGGCGGGGCCGAGGTGTCCGACGGTGCGGCCGAAGAGCCACAGGGAGCGGTCGAGCCCCCATTGCGGCGCGATGTCGCGCAGGAGAGTGCGCAGCCGGTCCTGGCAGGCATTGATGGTGATGACGCGGTCGATGTCGTCGACGCCCAGTCCGGCGTCGGCGAGTACGGCGTGCACGGTCCGCGTGGTGCCCCGCGTGAAGCGCTCGAAGAGCCGCTCCCGGCCGAACTCCGCCATGAATTCGTGTGCCCGGCGGTCGAGATCGATCACGTCCCCGGGCGGCCCGGGGGGACGGATGGGCTCGTCGCCCCGGGACATGCCCTCCAGCTCGGGGTCGCTGGAGGTGGTCGTCGCCAGGACGCGGGCGAAGCCCTCCGCGCGGGAGAGCACCAGCGCGGCGGCGCCGTCGCCGAAGACGGCTGGGCGGTAGTTCCACCGGTTGATCCGGGACGCGGGCCAGATGTCGCCGGCGGTCAGCAGCGCGAGGGGGCCCGGCGGGCGGACGGCCAGGTGGGCGGCGGCCAGTTCCAGGGAGGCCATGCCGCCGTCGGAGGCGGCGCGTACCTCGGAGGCGAAGGCATCGCCGGGGACGGCGAGCCGCCGCTGGAGGGCGTTGACCGGATTCCACATCTCAGGGAGGGCGGACAGGACCGAGGAGTGGAGCAGCAGGCCGACGTCGTCCGGACGGAGGCCGCTCCCGTCGAGAGCCCGGCGGGCGGCGACGAGGGCCAGGTCCAGCGGGGTCTGTCCGTCGTCGGCGGCGCAGACGGAGATCATGCCGCCCTGTTCCCACCACTCCCTCGGGTAACGGCCCTCGGCGACCGCCCGGGCGGCGGTGATCCGTCCGGGCAGGGCCGTGCCCGTTCCGGCGATGTACAGCTCGTCCCAGCGCACGGGTTCTCCTCCTCGATGGCTTCCTCCATCACCGTGCGCGCGGGGTCCGTGGGGCGGGACCGTCCGATCGGGCCTCCTGCCGGTGGATACGGGTTGCCCGGACGGCGAAGGGAGGCGAAGGGAGGCGAAGAGATCTTCACTCCGGAACTCTGGACAGCGGTTGGCCGTCTGCCTAATATTTTGGCCGTGCGGTCAGAAAATCAATCGAGTGGTCAATCGAAGCAGTCGTGGGAGAAAACGGACGCGGACCGTTCCTTCATCGAGCAGGCCCGGCGGGCGCAGATCATCGACGCCGCCGTCGAGGTCCTCGCGGAACGGGGGTTCGCGAAGGCTTCGCTGGCGCAGATCGCGCAGCGGGCCGGAATCAGCAAGGGGGTGATCTCGTACCACTTCGCGGGGAAGGAGGAGCTGCTCGCGCGGCTTGTGGACCACGTCTACGGGCGCATGGGCGCCTTCATGGAGCCGCGGATGGCGGTGCAGCCGGATTCGGGGGAGCGGCTGCGGATCTACATCGAGTCGCTCGCGGCGTATATGCGCGACCATCGCGCGCAGCTCACGGCGCTGGGGGAGGTGTTCCACAACGTACGTGACGAGGAGGGGATGTTGCGATACGGCGTGGCGACCAGCGAGGGGCTGTACGCGTTCCTGGAGGGGACGTTCCGGGAGGGGCAGGAGAGCGGGGTGTTCCGGCCATTCGACGTGCGGGTGATGGCGGTGAGCCTCCAGGCGGGCGTTGACGCGATGTTCGAGTACTGGGGGGTGCATCCGGAGCACGATCTGGCGGGGCACGCGCGGGAGTTGGCGGATCTGTACCTGCACGCGGTGCGGGCGGGCGGAGGGGAAGTGGGATGAGGGGGACGAGGGGGGAGACGGCGGCCCGTGTCGCTTCGGGGTCGTCGTCCTCGGGGGCGCGGGCGCGGCTGTTCTATGTGGACAACCTGCGGATCGTGTTGACGGCGCTGGTGGTGCTGCACCATACGGCTGTCACGTACAGCGATATCCCCGTGTGGTTCTACACGGAGGGGGCGGAGGACCCGTCCGGGAAGGTGCTGGACGGGCTGATCGTCCTCAACCAGGCGTTCTCCATGGGGTTCTTCTTCATGATCGCCGGGTTTTTCACGCCGGGGTCGTACGAGCGCAAGGGGGCGCGGCCCTTCCTGCGCGACCGGTGGAAGCGGCTGGGGATACCGCTGCTCGCGTTCCTGCTGGTGGTCCGGCCGTTGGTGAACTTCGGCTCGTTCGGCCAGGTGCGGGAGGAGTTCGCGAAGCAGGGTGTGCACGAGCTGCCGTACTGGGTGTTCTACCTGGTGACGTGGGACGCCGGGCCGATGTGGTTCGTGGAAGTGCTGCTGGTGTTCACGATGGCGTACGTGTGGCTGCGGCGCCGGAGGAGGCCGGCGGTTGTGCGTGGGCCGCTGCGGGGGTGGTCCGTGGTGGCGTTCGGGGCGGGGCTGGCGGTGGTCACGTACGGGTGGCGGATCGTCGTGCCGTCCGGGAGCTATCTGCCGGTGCTCGGTCTGCCGTCGCCCGACTACCTGCCGCAGTACGCGAGTTTCTTCGCGCTCGGGGCGATGGCCTGGCGGAGTGGATGGGCGCAGTCGCTGTCCCGGCGCGCCGGGCGGATCGGCTTCGCGGTCGCCGGTGCCGCGACGGCGGCGTACGTACCGGTGGTCGTGCTGTCGCCGCAGCGGGCGCTGGACGGGCACGGGACGTGGCAGTCGCTGGTCGTGGCGGTGTGGGAGTCGGCATTCGCGATCGGGGTCGTCGTCGGTCTGGTCGTGCTGTTCCGTGAACGCTTCAACCGCCGTGGTTCTGTGGGGGAGTTCCTGTCCCGGCATGCTTTTACGGTGTATCTGATGCATCCGGTGGTGCTGGTGGGGTTGGGGTATGGGTTTCGGTGGCTGGATGCGCCGGCGGTGGTGAAGTTTGTGGTGGTGGGGGTTGTTGCGGTGCCGGTTTGTTGGGGGGTGGCGTGGGTCGTGCGGAGGTTGCCGGGGGCTGATCGGGTTTTGTAGTTCTCCCCGCCCCGCCCTTTCACCGTTTCTTCCGGGCTCCGCCCGGGGGGGGTACCGCGCTCCGCGCGGTGGGGGGGGGGGGGGGGGGGGGGGGCGGGCCCCCCCCCCCCCCCCCCCCCGCGGGGGGGGGGGGGCCGCGCGGGGCGGCCGCCCCCCCCCCCCCCCGCGCCGGCCGGCGCCCCCCC
>NZ_JAEAMR010000007.1:438957-444318 GCF_015999245.1 Streptomyces sp. AV19
CTGGACCCCCGCAACCGCGCTGCGCGCGGTTGTCCTCAAGCGCCGGACGGGCTGGGGTCGCGGTTTCGTCGCTTGTCCTCGGGCGCCGGGCGGGGTGGGGGCGCGGCTCCGTCGCTCGTCCTCAAGTGGCGGGCGGGGTGGGGTCGTGGCTCTGCCGCTTGTCCTCAGGCGCCGGGCGGGGTGGGAGCGCGGCTCCGCCGCCCGTCCTCAAGCGCCGGACGAGCTGGGTTGGGCGCGCTCTTCGCGCCTTCAACAGCCGTTTGCCGACGCGCAGTTCGTCGGGTCGGTATTCGGGCGGCATTCGCTCCGTCATCGATGAAGAACGCTCCGATGCGGGCGCTTCCGGTCGTCACCGACATGCGTGCCGTGGCCGGGCGTGTCAGCGTGGTGGCCGGGGCACATGAGGAGGTTGCCCGATGGCCAGGAGCAAGGTCTGGACCGTTGAGGTCATCATCAAGGAGCACGACCACACCGTCACCGCCGAGGCGCGGATGACCGGACGGCCGCCGGGGCCGATGGTCGGCGAGGGGACCGCCCGCTGCCATCCGGCCGACGAGAACGTGCCGGACATCGGGGACGAGCTCGCCGCCTCCCGGGCGCTGAACGTGCTTGCCGGCCAGCTGCTGGACATCTCGATCAAGGACATCGAAGCCCATACGCACGAGCGTGTGCGGGGGATCGAGCAGGGCTAATTTCGGCCGTTTTGGGGTGGGGTAGAGGTGGAGGGGCCTTGCCGTGCGTCTATTCCGGTGTGGACATGTCGTTCATGTCGGATGAGGGGGCGCACGGCGGTGTTGTGTGCTCCTGGCATGCATCGACAGAGGTTCACCCGAATGGGTGAGTACGTCTGGTGTGTTCGAAAGAAAGCTGTTTCATTTACACGGGTAAGTCAATAAATCGAGTGAATCATCCGGGTATAGGTGTGGCGAGCTTGCCCCTATGGAATGGATCTGTAGCTACCGGCGCGCCACCAAGGCCGTGCCCAATGGGTATGGGGAGTGCTTCGTATGACCACTGAGGAATCCGAACGAGCCTGTCCCTTCCGTCACGATGAAGCCCTGGAGCCGGACCCGTTCATGGCGCGGATGCGGACAGAGGCTCCGGTAGCCAAGATCCGCATGCCGTACGGCGAGGGCGACTGCTGGCTGGTGACGCGCTACGACGACGTGCGCACGGTGACCCAGGACCGCCGCTTCAGCCGGGCCGCGCTGATCGGGAAGGACTTTCCGCGCATCACACCGGCGCCGATCGCCCAGTCCGAGGCGATCAACCTGATGGACCCGCCCGCGCTGAGCCGGCTGCGCAGGCTGGTGACGACGGGCTTCAGCAACAAGATGGTCGAGAGCCTGCGCCCGAAGACCCAGCAGGTGGTGGACGGTCTGCTGGACGAGATGGAGGAGAACGGGCAGCCCGGCGACGTGGCTCACCACCTCGCCGGGAAGCTGCCGTTGCTGACCATCTGCGAGCTGCTGGAGGTCCCCCAGGAGGACCGGCCGCAGCTGCGTGCCTGGGCCATGGCCATGATGTCGATGAAGCCGGACGACAAGGAGTCGGCGGCCGAGGCCAAGGCCGGGCTGCGGGCGTACTTCGCCCGGCTGACGGCCGAGCGCCGCCGCGACCCCGGCAGCGACCTGCTGAGCTCGCTCGCCACCGCGCGCGTCGGCGAGGAGCAGCTCGACGAGAAGGAGCTCGCCGTCATGGGCATGCTCCTGCTGGTCACGGGCCACGACACCAGCACGTACGAGATCTGCAACATCGTCTACACGCTGCTCACCCACCCCAAGCACCTCGCTCAGCTGCGCGACCGGCCGGAGATCATGCCGCAGGCGCTGGAGGAGCTGCTGCGCTTCATCCCCTTCCGGCAGGGCGTGGGAATCCCCCGAGTCGCCCTGGAGGACGTGGACTTCGACGGCGTCACCATCCCGGCCGGCGACATCGTCCACGTCTCGTACCTGTGCGCCAACCGGGACGGCGCCACGTACGACCGGCCGGACGAGCTCGACTTCGACCGGGACGAACCCGCGCCACACATGACCTTCGGGCACGGCTCGCACCACTGCCTCGGTGCCCATCTGGCCCGGATGGAGCTCCAGACCGCCATCGGGACGCTCATCAAACGTTTCCCCGAACTGCGCCTGGCCGTACCGGCGGAGGAGGTGCAGTGGAACACCGTGTCGATCTGGCGTTACCCCCTCACCCTGCCGGTCGCCTGGTAAGTCCCGGCAAGGGCAAGGAGGAGCCGACCATGGCGACACTGTGCAGACCGGCCATCGCCGTCCCGGAGCACATCATCACCCGGGAGGAGACCCTGGAGCTCGCGCGGACCCTGCACGCGAACCACCCGCAACTGGAGCTGGCGCTCCGGCTGATCGGCAACACGGGGGTGCAGACCCGGCACCTGGTGCAGCCGATCGAGATCACGCTCGAGCACCCGGGTTTCACGACGCGCAACAACGTTTACGAGGCGGAGGCCAAGGCCCGGGTGCCCGAGGTGATCGACCGGGCCCTGGAGCACGCGGAGTTGACCGTCCGGGACATCAACATGATCGTGTACGTCTCGTGCACCGGCTTCATGATGCCGTCGATGACCGCCTGGCTGATCAACACCATGGGCTTCAGGAACGAGACGCGGCAGTTGCCCATCGCGCAGCTGGGCTGCGCGGCGGGGGGAGCGGCGATCAACCGCGCCCATGACTTCTGCCGCGCCTACCCCGGGTCCAATGTGCTGATCGTCGCCTGCGAGTTCTGCTCCCTGCTGTACCAGCCGACGGACCTGGCGGTCGGCAACCTGCTGTCCAACGGGCTGTTCGGGGACGCCATCGCCTGCGCCGTGGTGCGGGGCGAGGGCGGAACGGGGGTGCAGCTGGAGGCGAACGGGTCGCACCTGGTCCCGGACACGGAGGAGTGGATCTCGTACGCGGTGAAGGACACCGGGTTCCACTTCCTCCTGGACAAGCGCGTCCCCGGCACGATGGCGATGCTCGCGCCCGCCATGCGCGACATGGCCGAACCGCACGACTGGGACGTGTCCGACCTCGACTTCTACATCGTGCACGCGGGCGGGCCGCGCATCCTCGACGACCTCGGCAAGTATCTGGAGCTGGAGCAGAACATGTTCCGCTACAGCAGGCAGACGCTGGTCGAGCGGGGGAACATCGCGAGCGCGGTCGTCTTCGACGCGTTGGAGAGGCTGTTCCAGGACGGCGGTGCGGAGCACTCCGCGCGCGGCGTCATCGCCGGGTTCGGGCCGGGCATCACGGCGGAGATCGCCTTGGGCACCTGGTCGGGCAAGGTGAACGGGAGCAGCGTCGGGCACAAGGAAACGTCCGCCGGCCGGAACTCTTCCGTGACAATGCCGGCCTGAGCGGACTGGGGAGCGCGGGTCGCCACATCCTCTCGGCGGCCCGCGCTTCCGGGTTGTTTTTTATCCGGCTTTGTTTTTCAGAGGTCGAAGTTTTTCAGAGGTCGAACTCCGCCGGGGGGATGCTCAGTGCGTAGCACGCCTCGCGGACGACCGCCTGCTCGTCCTTGTCGAAGTCGCCGTCGGCGCCGCCGATCACGATGCCGATCTGGATGACCGCGCGGGCCTCGGTCGGCTTCTTGGCGACCTTGCCGATGGTCTGCATCAGGCTCACCTTGCCGAAGTCGAAGTCGGCGGCGAGCTTCTGGCAGTAGTCGGTGAAGCGGGCGTGCAGGTCGTCCGCCGGGAAGTTCTGCAGGACCTCGTTGGTGGCGATCAGCGAGGCGACGCGCTGCCGTTCGGAGGCGTCGACCGAGCCGTCGGCGGCGGCGACGAGGGCGCACATCGCCATGCTCGCGTCGCGGAACGCGCCGCTCTTGAGCTCGTTCTTCTTCGCGACCAGCTGACCCTGCATCGTGGTGGCGGATTCCTTGAGCCGGTCCCAGAGCGCCATGTGCCTGTCTCTCCTTGTGGAATGCGTGAGTGCACTGGCTGAACTGCTCCGGAGTTGAAGAAGTTCCCGATGGGTCTGTTGGCCGGTCAACGCATGACCAGGGGGTCGATCGTCATCGGCCTGACCTTCCCCTCCATCATCATCCCCAGGCCCAGGACCGAGCAGTGGTCCGGGTTCTCCGCGATGTGCACGGTCATGCCCGTCGCGTCCTCGATCATCGTGTCCAGGCCCGGGAGCAGGGCGCTGCCGCCGGCGAGCATCACTCCGCGCGTGCCCAGGTCCGCCACGAGGTCGGGCGGGCATTCGCGGAGCACGCGCCCTATGGCGTCCAGGACGGCGGTCAGCGGGGTGTGGATCGCGTTGCGCACGTGCGCGGTGCTGACGAGGACCGTGCGGGACAGGCCCGTCGCGACGTCGCGGCCGCGGACCTCGGTCTCGGTGCCGCCGCCGGCCAGGCGGTCGGCCCGCAGGGCCACATGGAGCGGGTAGAGGCCCTGGGTGGGCAGCATGAGCTCGTGCTCGCTGCGCAGGTGCTGGACGACCGCGTAGTCGATCGCGTCGCCGCCGACCTGGACCTTCTCCGCCGCGACGATCGCGCCCAGGGACAGGACGGCCACCTGTGTCGAGGCCGCGCCGCAGACGATGATCATCGTGGCCTCGGGGAGCTGGACGGGCAGTCCGCAGCCGACCGCGGCGGCGACGAGCGTGTCCACCAGCTCGACGCGGCGGGCGCCGAGGCCGGTCAGGGTCTCCACGGCGGCGCGCTGGGCGATCGGTTCGGCGTCGTGGGGCAGGCAGACGGCGGCGCGGAGGAGGGGCTTGCGGCGCCAGGCGCGGCGGATCTTGTCGCTGATGAGGTGGCGCAGCATGCGCTGGGCCATGTCGATGTCGACGACGGTGCCGCCGGAGACGGGTCTGACGACGCGGATGTGGGCCGGCGTGCGGCCCGCCATGCCCTCGGCGAGGGCGCCGACGGCGATGAGCGAGCCGGTTCTCGTGTTGACGGCGGCGATGGACGGTTCGTCCACGATCAGGCCGGTGTTGCGGGCGTAGACGCGGGTGCGGGACGCGCCGAGGTCGACGGCGATCGTGCAGCGGCTCAGCTGGGCGAGGCTGAGGGTCATCACGGTTCACTCCCCGGCGGCGGTGTGGCGGCTTGCGCCTTTGACCATTTGTCCTTGCGGCCATGGTGCGTGGGGGGTGGGGAGGGGCGCGCGCGGGAGTGCGCCACTTGGGGTGTGGGTTGTCTGTGCTGTCCGGCACGGCGGTGTTGGTTGTCTGTGCTGTCCGGCACGGCGGAGACGGGCACCCCCGTGGTCCGTCTGCGCCGTGCCGGTGCGAGTCAGTGTTGCAGGGGGGTCTGACAGTGGGGGTGGGCCGGCGTTTGTTGGTTGTGCCCCGGACCCTCCCCCAGAGGGGGCACCCCCACTTTCACCGTTTCTTCCGG
>NZ_JAEAMR010000007.1:444418-536870 GCF_015999245.1 Streptomyces sp. AV19
CGCCCCGGACCCCGTATCGCGGCTCCGCCGCTCGTCCTCAAACTCCCCGGAGGGGACAACTCCCGGAGGGGACAACCCCCGGACGGGACAACCCCCGGACGGGACAACCCCCGGACGGGACAACCCCCGGACGGGCTGGATCGGCGCGCCGATCCAGCCCGTCCGGCGCTTGAGGACAACCGCGCGCAGCGCGGTTGCGGGGGTCCAGGGGGCGCAGCCCCCGGTCAACGCGGCGAAGTCGCGTTACGGGCCCGGGGCTTGCCCCGGAAGAGACGGTGAAAGTGGGGGTGCCCCCTCTGGGGGAGGGTCCGGGGCGAAACAATCCCCCAACCCCCCAACACGCGCCATTGAGGGTGACCTTGCCCATACCCCACAATCATGCCCAACAGGGGGAGGCGCCGATGCATCATGCCAACCGGGATGTACGGGACGTCGTCGTCATCGGCGCAGGCCCCACCGGCCTCGCGCTCACCATCGCGCTGCGGCGGTACGGGATCGACACCGTCGTCGTCGACAAGAGAGTCAGCAGCAGGCAGGAACCCCGCGCCAGCGTCGTCTGGCAGCGCGCCCTGGAGGCCCTCCGGGACCTCGGGTGCGCCGATGGGTTCATGAAGGAGGGACTGGCCCTCGCCCAGGGGGAGTTCCACGTCGCCGGGCAGCGCGCCGGGGCGCAGGAGATGCGGATGGCCGACACCGCGTTCCCCGGGCCGCTCGGGATCGAGCAGGACTCGATCGAGGCCATCCTGCGGGAACGGATGCGGCTGTTGGGGCCGGAGGTGGAGTGGGGGACGGAGGCCGTTGCCGTACGGACGGACGACGGCGGCGCCGAGGTCGAGCTTCGGAGGGCCGACGGCCGGACCCGGACCGTCGGATGCCGCTGGGTCGTCGGCGCCGAGGGCTCGCACAGCCTCGTACGGAGGGCCATGGGCATCCCCTTCGAGGGCGAGCGCCGCGTCAATCTGCAGTGCCTGCAGCTCAACGCCGAGCCCGACTGGAGCCACCCGTACCGCCCGGAGGTCACCCGGATCTTCATCAACCACGGCGTCACCCTCATCGCCGACCCCGTCCCCGGCGCCACGCGTCTCTACGCCTTCTGCCCGGACCCGGATCCGAGCCGCCAAGAGCCGCCCACCCGGGCCGAGATGGAGGACGTGGTCTCCCGCGCGACCGGCGAGAAGGGCGTACGGCTCCGGCCCACCGAGCCGTACTGGGCCAACCGCGCCCGCTTCCACGACCGCGTCGCCGCCCGCTTCCGCAGCGGCCCCGCGCTGCTGCTGGGGGACAGTGCCCATCTGTGGGCCCCGATCGGCGGCCGGGGCCTCAACACCGGCCTGCTCGGCGCCCACAACCTGGGCTGGAAGCTCGCCGCCGTCCACCACGGCTGGTGCCCGGACGCGCTGCTCGACACGTACAACGACGAGCAGCGCCGCACGGCCCTCCGCGTCATGCGGCACATGCGGCGCAACATCCTCGAACTCCCCCCGGACCGGCGGACGCTGACCGCGATCCGGCTGCTCCTGCCCCACGCCCTGCGCAGCCAACGCTTCACCCGCCGCGGCAGCGAACTGCTCAGCGACTTCGGGAAGAACCACCGGGGGAGTGCGCTGTCGGTGGAGGGACGGTCCCGTGGGGGCGGGCTCCGGGCCGGTGATCGGGTGCCCGACTGGAGTGTCGGGAGCGAGACCGGGAGCGGCCGGCTGCACGGTCTGCTCTCGTATCAGCGGTGGTCACTGCTGCTGACCGGGGACGGGGACGGCACCGCCGGCCTGCGGCGGCTCACCGAGCGCTACGCCCTGCCCGTCGGACTGTTCCGCATCCGGACCGACGAACTGCCGGACGGCACGCTGCTGCTCGTACGGCCCGACGGCCACATCGGTCTGCGCGCGCGGGCGGCCGACCGCCGGGCGCTCACGGCGTATCTCGACCGCTGGTCCGTACAACTCAAAGCGAAGTGAAGCGAAATAGGGGGGAATTGTGGATTCTGAAGTGAGTGTGCTCGGGCTGGGAGCTATGGGGTCGGCGTTAGCGGCCGGCTTCCTGGCGGCCGGGCGCCGGACCACGGTCTGGAACCGCACGCCGGGGAAGGCCGGCGCCCTGACCGCCCGGGGCGCGACGGGGGCGGAGTCCGCCGCCGGGGCGGTGGGCGCGAGTCCGCTGACGGTGATCTGCGTGTCGACGTACGACGCGGTCCTGGACGTCCTGGAGCCGCTCGCCGGCGACCTCGCGGGCCGCGTCGTCGTCAACCTGACCTCGGGCCCGCCGGGGGACGGACGGCAGACGGCGGCGTGGGCCCGGCGGTACGGGGCCGACTACCTGGACGGGGTGGTGATGACGACGCCGGCCGGCATCGGCGGCCCGGACGTCCTGCAGTTGTACGCCGGCCCGCGGGCCGTCTTCGACGCCCACCGCGACATCCTCCGGGCGCTGGGCGACCCGGTGCACGTGGGGGACGACCCGGGGCTGCCCTCCGTGTACGACACGGCGCTGCTGGGGCTGATGTGGGGCACGCTCACCGGGTGGCTGCACAGCACCGCGATCGTGGGGGCCGATGCCGCCGGCGGGGTGACGGCCACCGCGTTCACGGAAGTCGCCCGCCGGTGGTTGAAAACGGTCGGGACGTTCATGAACGACTACGCCGAGCAGGTGGATTCCGGCCGGACTCCGGGCGGGCATTTCCCGCTGGATCTCCATCTGATGACGATGGACATCCTCATGCACGCCAGTGAGCTCCGCGGGATCGACTCCGAGTTTCCCGAACTCTTCCGGAGGCTGGTGCGGAAGGCGGTCGAGGACGGTCACGGCGGTGACAGTTACGCGCGGCTGATCGGATATCTGCGGAAGCAGTGACCCCGCTTCGTACCGGCTGCTGCCCGTACCGGCTGCTGCGGAAGCGGCGAAACCTCTTCCGTAGCAGCACAAACACCGTCAGTGCACGTGCATCTGCTCGTGCCGGAGCATGTGAACCGCGGCTATGATCCCGATGAGTTGCACCCCCCTGCGGCGATCCGGGAGTCTCCAGTGCCACACGTCCACAACGGCATGGCTGCATCGGGCATCGATGGCGTCGTCTGGCGGAAGAGCAGATACTCCAACTCGCAGGGGTCCTGCGTGGAGTTCGCGAAGTTGCCGGGTGGCGGGGTTGCCGTTCGCAACTCCCGCCACCCGGATGGCCCCGCTCTCATTTACACCCCCGCGGAGATCGAGGCCATGCTGTTGGGGATCAAGGACGGTGAATTCGACTACCTCGTCGCGGATTGACCGAAGACACGTAAGACACGTAAGTCATGTAAGTCATGTAGGTCACGTGAGCCCACGTCATTCGCGCGGCAGTCGGAACAGCGCCCACACCACCTTGCCGTGCAGAGCGCCCACCAGGGGGTGCCAGCCCCAGGCGTCGCTGAAGTTCTCGACGAGGAGCAGGCCGCGGCCGTGTTCGTCGCCGGTGCCCGCCTCGCCGGCGACCGGGCTCTCCTCGCTCGGATCGCGCACCGCGCACACCAGCCGCGTCGTCCACCGCATCAGGTGGAGGCGTATGGGCGGCTCGTACTCCCCGTCCGGCCGGTCCACCGGTACGGCGTAGCGCATCGCGTTCGTCACGAGCTCGGAGACGACCAGTGCCACGTCGTCGAAGAGCCGCTGAACTCCCCACTGGTTCAAGGTGATCCGTGTGAACCGGCGTGCGGTGCGGACGGCCTCGAAGTGGGGTGGCAGGGCACAGGAGGCGGAGTTCGACACCGCGGAGGAGTCCGTCCTGGGCAGCCCTCGCCAGACGGGGGAGAGCACAGTCGATCCTTCGGTACCCATCCGAGGCACTCCTGGCAATCGTGGACGTGACGAGCACGTGTGCGCGCTCCATGGTTCCCAATGCGCAGGGCGGATGCAAGGGCAGATGCACGTGCACGTGGTGGATTTGGGGGCGCAGAAGAGGATTGGGGAGCAATTCTTCCTACGCCCCCTTCAGTAGTGCTCCCCGTTCTGGCCGGTATCCGTGACCGTCCGTGCACTCAACGGAGCGCAAAGATGGCAGACTTCGGCGCCGGGGGCCGCGGGGGTCGCCCCCTGGAAAGGTTGATCGACACGGCGGACAGACAGGCCGGAACAGACCGGAAGGAAGGTCGCGGAGATGACCACGAACGAGTCGAGCGGTTCCGTGGTGCGGCGCATACTCCTGGGATCGCAGCTGCGGAAGTTGCGGGAGTCCAGGGGGATCACGCGGGAAGCGGCCGGCTACTCGATCCGTGCGTCCGAGTCGAAGATCAGCCGGATGGAGCTCGGCAGGGTGAGCTTCAAGACGCGCGACGTCGAGGACCTGCTGACGCTCTACGGCATCACCCGGGAGTCCGAGCGGGCGGCCCTGCTGGGCCTGGCCAGGGAGGCCAACGTGGCCGGCTGGTGGCACAGCTACGGCGACGTGCTGCCCAGCTGGTTCCAGACCTACGTCGGCCTGGAGGGCGCCGCGTCGCACATCGGGATCTACGAGGTGCAGTTCGTGCACGGCCTGCTCCAGACCGAGGGGTACGCGCACGCGGTCGTCGTCCGCGGCCAGCCGAAGGCGGACGCCGCGGAGATCGAGCGCCGGGTCTCGTTGCGCATGGAGCGGCAGAAGCTGCTGTTCTCCGAGCGCGCCCCGGTCTTCCACGCCGTCCTCGACGAGGCCGCGCTGCACCGCCCGTACGGCAGCGCCTCCGTGATGCGCGGGCAGCTCCAGCACCTCGTCGACCTCTCCGAGCAGCCGAACGTCACGCTCCAGGTGATGCCGTTCCGGCACGGCGGTCACGCGGGGGAGAGCGGTGCCTTCACCGTGCTCCGCTTCCCCGAGTCGGACCTGCCGGACGTGGTGTATCTGGAGCAGCTCACCGGCGCGCTCTACCTCGACAAGGCGGACGAGGTCGCGCAGTACGAGGGGGTCATGGGCCGGCTGCGGTCCGACAGCCTCTCGCCATCCCGCACCCGTGACCTGATCCGGCAGCGGCTTCAACTTGTCTGATACATCAGTACGATGACGGTCGGTCAGTACGTCTGAACCCGCGTGCGCCCGTTGGCCACGCTCCGGCAGACAGGGATGGCGAATGTCCTACTCCTCCGCGTTCACGGATCTCGCTCAGCAGTACATCGACGGCCGATGGCGGGCCGGTTCGGGCTCATGGGACATCGTCGACTTCAACCCGTACGACGGGGAGAAGCTCGCCTCGATCACCGTGGCGAGCGTGGCCGAGATCGACGAGGCGTACCGCGCCGCCGAGCGCGCCCAGCGGCCGTGGGCGGACACCAACCCGTACACCCGCCGGCTGGTCTTCGAGCGGGCGCTGCGGATCGTCGACGACCACGAGGCGGAGCTGGCCTCGCTGATCATGGCCGAATGCGGAGGCACCGCGGTCAAGGCCGCCTTCGAACTCGGCCTGGTACGCGAGTTCTTGCGCGAGTCCGTGCAGCTCGCGCTGCGGGCCGAGGGGCGGATCCTGCCCTCTCCGGACGACACCAAGGAGAACCGGCTCTACCGGGTGCCCGTCGGGGTCGTCGGCGTGGTCAGTCCGTTCAACTTCCCCTTCCTGCTGTCGATCAAGTCCGCGGCGCCCGCGATCGCGCTGGGCAACGCGGTGGTGCTCAAGCCGCACCAGAACACGCCGGTCTGCGGAGGCGGGCTCGTCGCCAAGGTCTTCGAGGACGCGGGGCTGCCGCCCGGGGTGCTCAACGTCGTCGTCACCGACATAGCCGAGATCGGGGACGCGCTCATCGAGCACCCGATCCCCAAGGTGCTCTCCTTCACCGGCTCCGACAAGGTCGGCCGGCACGTCGCGACCGTCGCGGCCTCCCACTTCAAGAGGACGATCCTGGAACTCGGCGGCAACAGCGCGCTGATCGTGCTCGACGACGCGGATATCGACTACGCCGTGGACGCCGCGGTGTTCAGCCGGTTCGTCCACCAGGGGCAGGTCTGCATGGCCGCCAACCGGGTGCTCGTGGACCGTTCTGTGGAGCGGGAGTTCACGGAGAAGTTCGTCGCCAAGGTGAAGTCGCTGAGGACCGGCGACCCCGGTGACCCCGCGACCCACATCGGCCCCCTCATCAACTCCGGTCAGGCGGAGGCGATCACGTCCCTCGTGGAGCAGACCGTGCGGGGCGGCGCCACCGCGCTCGTCCACGGACGGACCGTCGGCACGCTGGTCGAGCCGTCGGTGCTGACCGGGCTGGCCGAGGACGCGCCGATCCTGGGGCAGGAGATCTTCGGACCGGTCGCGCTGATCATCCCCTTCTCCGGCGAGGAGGAGGCCCTGCGGATCGCCAACGCCACGCCGTACGGGCTGAGCGGGGCCGTCCACACCGGGGACGTGGAGCGGGGCGTGCGCTTCGCCAAGCGGGTGGACACCGGGATGATCCACGTCAACGACGGCACCGTGCACGACGAGGCGATCGTGCCGTTCGGCGGCGAGAAGCACTCGGGGGTGGGACGGCTGAACGGGGACGCGATGGTGGACGCGTTCACCACCACCAAGTGGATCTCGATCCAGCACGGGCGGAGCAGATTCCCCTTCTGATTCCCGTTCTGATCAACTAGGACGCAGTCTGGCCTAGTGGGGTCCTACTGTTGATCCGTCAGCGAGGGACGACGGAAGGCGGCGGGACCCCATGCCCACTCTTGTGACCGAGAAGAACACCGGCGACGAGCTCGGCGCCCTGCTCGGCTTCCTCGACGCCCAGCGCGGCGGCGTGCGCCGGGCCGTCCTCGGGCTGACCGAGGAGCAGGCGGGGGCCCGGCCGAGCGCCAGCGCGATGTCGCTCGCCGGCCTGCTCAAGCACCTGGTGCAGGTGGAGCACAACTGGGTGGAGCGGGCGCGTGGCGACGAGCCGGAGATCAGCCGCGAGGAGGCGGTGAAGCGCTTCGAGGCCGGGTGGCACCCCGACGCGGACGAGACCGTTCCGGTGCTCCTCGCCCGCTGGGAGGAGGTCGCCGCGGAGACCGAGCGGTTCGCGCGCTCGGTGCCGATGGAGCGGGTCTTCGCGCTGCCGGAGGCGCCCTGGTTCCCCAAGGACGCCCAGGTGTCCACGCGCTGGCTGCTGCTCCACCTGATCGAGGAGACCGCCCGGCACGCGGGCCACGCCGACATCATCCGCGAGACGATCGACGGGAAGACGGCCTTCGAGCTGGTCGCGGAGGCCGGCGCCTAGGCTGGGGGCGCGGTGGGAGACAGCGACGCGGGGGGAGATAGCGAGGAGAGATGTCGGCGATCCGGCTGCTGGTGCTGGGCTCGGTGCGTCAGCACGGCCGTGCCCACGGCTACCAGGTCCGCAACGACCTGGAGTTCTGGGGCGCGGGGCGGTGGGCCAACGCCAAGCCCGGATCGATCTACCACGCGCTGAAGGCCATGGCCGGGCAGGGGATGCTCGTCGCCCACGACACCGAGCCCAGCCGGGCCGGCGGTCCGCCGCGCACCGAGTACGAGCTGACGCCGGAGGGCAAGGGCGAGTTCTTCCGGCTGCTGAGGGAGGCGCTCGCCGTACCCCGGCAGCGGCGCGACCTGCTGACGGCGGGCGTCGGGTTCCTCGTCGACCTGCCCCGGGACGAGGTCGTCGCGCTGCTGCGGCGGCGGGTGCGGGCGCTGGAGGAGTGGCAGGAGGAGATCCACCGCGACTGGACGCCCGGTGCCGGGGAGGACTGGGGGCACATCGGCGAGATCTCCGGCGTCTGGCTCAACTCGTCGGAGGCGGAGGAGCGGTGGGCGCGTGGGCTCATCGAGCGGCTGGAGGGCGGGGCGTATGTGATGGCCGGCGAGGGCGACCCGTGGGAGGGGCTGAGCCCGTCGGCGCCGGAGTGAGCGCGGGGGCGTCAGTGGTGGAACGCCGTGGCCACCTTCTCCGGGCGGCCCAGCGGGCAGGGCTGGCGGCGCAACTCCGGTAGCAGGGACCGCAGATCGTCAAGGAACAGGTCGGCAAGGTCCAGCGAAAAGCCGTTCCGGCAGACGATGCGCAGCACCGACAGGTCCTCCCGGTTCGGCGGGAAGGTGTACGCGGGGACGAGCCAGCCCCGCTCCCGCATCCGGCGCGACACGTCGAAGACGTCGAAGCACGTCACGTCGTCCGCCGTCGTGAACGCGAACACCGGCAGTTCGTCGCCGCGCGTCAGCAACCGGAAGTCGCCCAGACCCTCGATGCGTTCGGCCAGCGAGCGGGCCACGTCGCGGGTGTTGCGCTGCACGGCGCGGTAGCCCTCGCGGCCCAGCCGCAGGAACGTGTAGTACTGCGCGGCCACTTGGGCGCCCGGGCGGGAGAAGTTGAGCGCGAAGGTGGGCATGTCACCGCCCAGGTAGTTCACCCGGAACACCAGCTCCTCCGGGAGCGCCGCCTTGTCCCGCCACAGCGCCCAGCCCACGCCCGGGTAGACCAGCCCGTACTTGTGCCCCGAGGTGTTGATCGAGGCCACCCGCGGCAACCGGAAGTCCCAGACGAGCCGCTCGTCGAGGAACGGCGCGATCATCGCGCCGGAGGCGCCGTCCACGTGGACCGGGATGTCCAGCCCGGTCCGCTCCTGGAGCGCGTCCAGCGCGGCGCAGACCTCGGCCACCGGCTCGTACGATCCGTCGAAGGTCGAGCCGAGGACGGTGACGACGCCGATCGTGTTCTCGTCGCACAGCTCGGCGGCGGCCTGCGGGTCGAGGTGGAAGCGGTCGCCCTCCATGGGCACCTGGCGCGCCTCCACCTCCCAGAAGTTGCAGAACTTCTCCCAGCAGACCTGGACGTTGGTGCCCATGACGAGGTTGGGGCGGGCGCCGGGGGACGGGTGGCGGTTTGCGTCGCGACGGGCCCAGCGGCGTTTGAACGCCATGCCGGCGAGCATGCACGCCTCGCTCGACCCGGTGGTCGAGCAGCCGATGGCGTTCGCCGGGTCGGGGGCGTTCCAGAGGTCGGCGAGCATCGTCACGCAGCGCCGCTCCAGCTCGGCGGTGCGGGGGTACTCGTCCTTGTCGATCATGTTCTTGTCCCGGCACTCGGTCATGAGCGCGGTGGCCTGCGGCTCCATCCAGGTGGTGACGAAGGTCGCCAGGTTGAGCCGGGAGTTCCCGTCGAGCATCAGCTCGTCGTGGACGAACTGGTAGGCGGTACGGGGCGTCATGGGCTTGCCGGGGAGGGAGTGACGAGGGGGCTCGACGGCCATGTCCGCGACGGGGTCGGCTTCGCCGAAGAAGGGGTTGACGGAGTAGCCGCGTCGGGGGGTGTGGGGGTGCGAGCCTTTGTGGAGTGGCATGGGGGACGGGTACCACGGGCGGGGCGGCGCCACGCGGGGGGTTTTGCCCCGGTCCCGCCCTTTCACCGTTTCTTCCGGGGCAAGCCCCGGGCCGACTACCCGCACCAGTTCTCGGGCGGCATGCGCCAGCGCATCATGATCGCGATGGCGCTGGCGCTGGAGCCGGACCTGATCATCGCGGACGAGCCGACGACCGCCCTCGACGTGACCGTCCAGGCCCAAGTGATGGATCTGCTCGCGGAGTTGCAGCGCGAGTTCAACATGGGGCTCATCCTCATCACCCACGACCTGGGCGTCGTCGCGGACGTCGCCGACCGGATCGCGGTGATGTACGCGGGACGGATCGTCGAGACCGCCCCCGTCCGCGAGCTCTACGCCGCCCCCGCCCACCCCTACACCCGCGGCCTGCTCGACTCCGTCCCCCGCCTGGACCGCAAGGGCCGGCAGCTGCACGCCATCAAGGGACTGCCGCCCAGCCTCACCGACATCCCGCCCGGCTGCCCCTTCAACCCCCGCTGCCCCCGCGCCCGGGACGTCTGCCGCACCGACCGGCCGCCGCTCTTCCCCGTCGCCCCCGGCCGCGCCAGCGCCTGCCACTTCTGGAAGGAGACTCTGGATGACCTCCCCGCAGGAGCGCCGAATGAAGGAGCGCCCGGATGAAGGCTGACGGCGGGGCGATCATCGAGGTCCGCGACCTCGTCAAGCACTACCCGCTCACCCGGGGCGTCCTTGTCCGCCGGCAGGTCGGCGCCGTCCGCGCCGTCGACGGCGTCTCCTTCGACCTGCGGCGCGGCGAGACCCTCGGCATCGTCGGCGAATCCGGCTGCGGCAAGTCCACCCTCGCCCGGCTGCTCGTCAACCTGGAGCGGCCCACCGCCGGGGAGATCCGCTACAAGGGCGAGGACATCACCCGGCTCTCGCGGCGCGCCCTGAAGGCCGTGCGCCGCAACATCCAGATGGTCTTCCAGGACCCGTACACGTCCCTGAACCCCCGGATGACCGTCGGCGACATCGTCGGCGAGCCCTACGAGATCCACCCCGAGGCCGCCCCCAAGGGCAGCCGCCGGCAGAAGGTCCGCGAACTCCTCGACGTCGTCGGCCTCAACCCCGAGCACATCAACCGCTACCCGCACCAGTTCTCCGGCGGCCAGCGGCAGCGCATCAGCATCGCGCGCGGGCTGGCGCTGCGCCCCGAGGTGATCGTCGCCGACGAGCCGGTGTCCGCGCTGGACGTGTCGGTGCAGGCGCAGGTCGTCAACCTGCTGGAACGGCTCCAGGCCGAGTTCGACCTGTCCTACGTCTTCATCGCCCACGACCTGTCCGTGGTGCGGCACATCTCCGACCGGGTCGCGGTGATGTACCTCGGGCGGCTGGCCGAGGTCGGCACGGACGCGCAGATCTACGAGCACCCGACGCACCCGTACACGCAGGCGCTGCTCTCCGCCGTCCCGGTGCCGGACCCGACCGCGCGCGGCCGCCGGGAGAGAATCCTGCTCATGGGCGACGTCCCCTCGCCCGCCAACCCCCCGTCGGGCTGCCCCTTCCGCACCCGCTGCTGGAAGGCGCAGCGGGTGTGCGCGGAGGTGGTGCCGCCGCTGGAGGTCCCGGAGCGCTTCCGGGAGGAGGGCGGGCCGGCGGCGCACGTGTCGGCGTGCCACTTCGCGGGGGAGCGGCCGGTGCCCGGGGGCGGGGAGGGCGAGGGCGGGGCGCCGCCTGACCAGGCGGCCTGACCAGTCTGCCTGACCGGCCGATCCGCGTGGTCGGTGCGCCTTCCGGGGCGCGGGGTGCGAACGCTTTTGCCGGGCGGGCGCAAGAAGGGGAAGGGGCCGCTGACGGCGCGGCCCGGGGAAGGGGAGGTCCGTGTCGACGGACGAGGAACTGCTGGCGCGCTCCAGAACGGACGCGTCGGCCTTCGAACCGCTCGTGGAGCGCCATTCGACGGCGCTGCACGGCTACTTCGCGCGCCGGGTCCCGGGCTCCGCGGACGACCTGCTGGCCGAGGCGTGGCTGCGGGCCTACGCCGGACGCGGCACCTATGACGCGGCGCGCGGGCCGGTGCGGGCGTGGCTCTTCGGCGTGGCCCGCAACGTGCTCGCCGCGCACTGGCGCGGGCTGGACCGGCCGTCGGCGGTGTCCCTCGCGGGCGAGGCGAGCAGCGACCCGTGGCACGCGGTCGACCAGCGGCTGGACGCGGCGGCGGTCGCGCCGCTGATCCGCGACGAGCTGGCCGTACTTCCCGCCGTGGAGCGGGAGTTGCTGCTCCTGGTCGCCTGGGAGCAGCTCAGCCCCACCGAGGCCGCGGCCGTCGTCGGCGTCCCCGCGGGCACGGCCCGCTCCCGCCTGCACCGGGCGCGCACCCGGCTGCGCACGGCGCTCGGCTCCTCCGCCCCGCTTCCCCTGACAGGAGACCTCGCATGACCGGGAATGAGATGGACGCCCTCGACTTCCCCGGCGCGGACCGGCTGCGGGCCGCGGGCCGGGTCGCGCCGCCCTCGCCGGACGTCGTCGCGGCGGCGCTGGCCGCGGTGCGGTCGGCGGCCGGCGGGCCGCGGGAGGACGCGGTGGAGGAGGTCGAGCTCGAACGGGAGCCGGTGGCCGCGGTCGTCCCGGTGCGGACGTGGCGGCGGCGCCTGCCCGTGCTGGTCTCGGCGGCAGCGGTCGTGGTGGTCGCGCTGGGCGTCGCGTTCCAGCCGTGGGCGGACTCCGGGGGCGTGCAGGGCTCCCCGGCGACGGAGCGAACGGCGGTGCGGGAGCGGACGGGGCCGGCGCCGTACTGGAAGGTGCGGACGATGACCTGGCAACCGGCGTCCGAGACGGGGAAGGGGCCGCAGAAGAGCTACCGGACGCTCTGGTTCGGCCGGAACAAGGCGCTCGTGCAGGAGGACGACGGAACCGTCGTGGAGACCGGGGATTTCTCCTCGGAGACCCAGCAGATGGCGTACGACCTCCCCGGCAAGTCGCTCGACTGGGACGACGTTGGGAAGTTGCCCACCGATCCGGTGGCGCTCCGGTCGCTGCTTGCCGGAAACGACACGGGGGAGTTTGCCCGGGACGGTCTCTTCGACGGCATCGCGGAGCTGCTCGCGCGGTCGCCGGCGGAACCCCCGGTGCGCGCGGCGCTGTTCAAGATTCTCACGCGGATTCCCGGGGTGCGGGTGACGGAAGGGGCCAAGGACAGCACCGGGCGTGCCGGTACCGCCGTTGAGCTGGACACGGCGTTCGACTGGCGCAGCCGGCTGGTCGTCGACACGCGGACGTTCCATATGCTGGAAACCTCGAACGCCGCGCGGGGCTCCCGGGAGTGGGCGGGTGTGCGGCTCCGGGCCGGGGACGTCGCGGAGCGCACCACCTACCTGTCCACCGGGCCCGCCTGGGAGGTGCCGAAGCCGTCCCCGCTGCCCGACGGGCCGTTCGGGAAATGAGCTCCGCAGCCTCCTACCTCGCGCCCACCAGCTCCAGGAGCTTGTTGACCGCGTCCAGGACGGGGGCTCCGATCGTGCCGGCCGTGGCCGCGATGCCTGCAATGGCCAGCAGGGCGCGGTGGCGTTCCCGGGGCTCGGCGGTGACGTCGGGGAGGGAGTCGTCCAGGGCCCGGGCGGTCGCGGGTGGGAGGCGGTCGCGGAGGTCCTCGGCGAGGCGGAGGAGCTCGTCGATGGCGGACTGGACGGCGGGTGGGGTGGGGGCGGGCGCCTGGTTCCTGACGATGCCCGTGTTGCCCCTGCCGCCCTTCATCGTGACGTTGTCGCCGAAGTAATAGTTGTCGCCGCTCATCAGCTCGCCATCCCCACGTTGCCCGTGCCGCCGTACATGTTGACGTTGTCGCCGAAGTAGTAGCTCTGCGGGTTGATCGTGATGCTGTCCACCGTCACCTGGAACTCGGCGCCCGGGTTCTCGATCGCGTGGGAGATCTGGCCGACGAGCCGGTCCAGGTGGTGCGGGTTCGCGCTGGTGACCACGGCCGTGGACCGGCCGTTCGTCTCGACGGCCAGGACGTAGTGGGAGTCGGCCGACAGGACCATCACCAGCTGTACGAGGAAGTAGATCAGCGCGGCGATGACGCCCCACCAGACGAACGAGATGATCCCTTCGCTCGCCTCCCGGTTGGCGAGCGCCGTCGCGCCGCCGAGGACCGTGAGGGCGATCGCGACGGCGAGGGTGAGGGCGACGTTCTTCAGGAAGCGCACGGTGGCTTCCTTGCGCTTGGGGTGGAGGGTGAAGGTGTGCACCCGGGCGATGTTCTGCAGGGGGTAGGCGGCCCTGCCGACCCACAACAGCCGCTTGCTGACCCGTAGATCGATGCTGCCGACGAGCCGTGGCGGCCAGGCGGGTAACGGCGGGGCGTTCTCGGGGAGACTTGTCATCTGGCGCGGTTCTCCTGGTGTTCCAGTTTCTCGGTGGACAACTATTAGCAGTGGAACGGGAGTTGGATGCAAGCTGAGGAGCCCGTTCGGGTACTTGAGTTCCGGGATCCGGGGGTCGGGGTCCGAGCGCTCCCGAAGGAATGGGTGGTCGTCAGACCCACCCACCCTCCCCAAGTCGCGCGTGTACCATGGCGAGTTGCCGCTGAGTAGTTGATTTGCGACATTGCGTCGCCAGGGCCTAGCGTGCGCAGCAACAAAGCGACCCCGGCCGGTGCGACCAACACCAGGACCGGGGTCTGACCGACGAGATCGGATGTCGAGGCGATCCCGATGGCTTACGCCTACCCTAGCGCCCCCACGCCCCCTATGGCCCGTTCCGGCTTCGGAAAGCGCTCCGCGCCCGAGCAACAGCCCCGCCACAAGGACGACTTCGCTCATCTGCCGCCCCGCGAGGCGTCGATCGCCGCCTTCATCGACCGGCTGCCGGAGGGCGCGGCGATGGACGGGAAGTCGTTGGCGGCCCAGTTGCCCGCGTATGGGCAGGCGGCCTGTCTGACGGCGCTGCGGCGGCTGTCCGAGGCCGGTCATCTGCGACGGTTCACCGTCCCCCTCAAGAGTGAGGAGGGCAGTACGCGTTGGGTGACGCGGACGTTCTTCTCACGGACGCCGCGCGACGACGCGTGGTGGGAGGCCGTACGGGTCGGGGACGTCCCGAAGGATCCCCCGCCCTGTGTCCCCGAGCCGGAGCCGTCGCGGCCCCGCGCGTACCGGCTCCTCGCCTCCCTCGGGCGCGCGGACCACCGGGTGACGCTGTCCGCCGCCGACTGCGCGGGCCTCGTGCCGCTGGCGGAGCCGTGGCTGGAGCGCGGGGTCACGGACGAGGAGTTCGTGCGGACCATGACGGGCGGGCTGCCGCCCGAGGTGCATCACGCCGCCGGGTTCGTCCGGCGGCGGCTCGTCGACAAGGTGCCCCCCGAGGCCGAGGCCGTGGAGAGCGCGCCTCCGGTCCGTCGTCCGTTCATGATGCTCGAATGCACGGTCTGCCGCGCGCCCGGGGACATGGCGGAGACGCCCGGCGGCGTCTGCCGTGCCTGCCGGGGCGAGAGTCCGCGCCCGGCCGACTCCTGCCGCGACGTCGGCGGTGACATCAGCGGCTACATGGACGAGTTGCGGACCCTCAGCCGACAAGGGAACCTCTCGCGCGTCTACTCCGGGAAATGACAGGCGGACAGGTGGCCCTCCCGGCTGCCGTCGGCGCGGGTCAGCGGGGGTTCCTCGGTGGCGCACTTCTCCCGCGCCTTCCAGCAGCGGGTGCGGAAGCGGCAGCCGGACGGGGGGTTGGCGGGCGAGGGGACGTCGCCGGTGAGGCGGATGCGTTCGCCGCTCTCGGACGGGGGTGTCGCCTCCGGGACGGCGGAGAGCAGGGCGCGGGTGTAAGGGTGGCGGGGGCGTCCGTAGATGTCGTCGCGGGCGCCCGTCTCGACGATCCGGCCGAGGTACATCACGGCCACGCGCTGCGAGAAGTGCCGGACGACGGCCAGGTCGTGGGCGATGAAGAGGAAGGCGATACCCAGGTCTTCCTGCAACGCCCGCAGCAGGTTGACCACTTGGGCCTGGATGGAGACGTCAAGGGCCGAGACCGGCTCGTCCGCGACGATGATCCTCGGTTCGAGGGCGAGCGCTCGGGCGATGCCGATGCGCTGGCGCTGGCCGCCGGAGAATTCGTGCGGGAAGCGGTTGTAGTGCTCCGGGCTCAGCCCGACGGTGGCCAGCAGCTCCCGGACGCGGGCCTCGCGGCCGCCGGGCGGGCGGATGCCGTTGATCTCCATCGGGCCCGAGATGATCCGGCCCACGGTCTGGCGGGGGTTGAGTGACGAGTACGGGTCCTGGAAGATCATCTGGATCTGGGAGCGGATCGGGGCGAGCTGCTTGCGGCCGGCGTGGGTGATGTCCTCGCCCCGGTAGGTGATCCGTCCGGCGGTCGGCTCCAGGAGCCGGGTCAGCAGGCGGCCCGTGGTGGACTTGCCGCAGCCGGACTCGCCGACGAGCCCGAAGCTCTCGCCGGCGCGGACGGTGAGGTCGACGCCGTCCACGGCGCGGATCGCGCCGGCGCGGCGGCGGACGGGGAAGTGCTTGGTCAGGCCCTCGGCGACGAGGAGTTCGTCGAGTTCGGCGTCGCTCATGACGTCACCTGCCGGGAGAGCGCGCGGGCGCGTTCCGCGGTGAGGTGACAGGCGGCTCCGCGGCCGCCGTCCGCGGGCAGTTCCGGGCGCTCGGTGCGGCAGCGGTCGCCGCCGACGTGGGCGGTGTACGCGCAGCGCGGGTGGAACGGGCAGCCCGGGGGCGGGTCGAGGAGGCTGGGCGGGGCGCCCGGGATGGGGGTGAGCGGCTTGGTCACGTCGGAGGTGAGGCGGGGCATGGAGGACAGCAGGCCCCAGGTGTACGGGTGTTTCGGGTGGCTCAGGATGTCCTGGACCGGTCCGTACTCGACCGCCCGGCCGGCGTACATGACCAGGAGGTCGTCCACGGTGTTCGCGACGACGCCGAGGTCGTGGGTGATGAGGACGATCGCCGAACCGGTCTGCTGCTGGAGGTCCTTGAGCAGGTCGAGGATCTGGGCCTGGACGGTGACGTCGAGGGCGGTCGTCGGTTCGTCGGCGATCAGGAGCTCGGGGTCGCAGACGAGGGCCATGGCGATCATGGCGCGCTGGCGCATGCCGCCGGAGAACTGGTGGGGGTAGTCGTCCACGCGGCGGGCGGGGTTGGGGATGCCGACCTTCTCCAGCATCTCGATCGCCCGGAGCCGGGCGTCGCGGCGGGAGGCGCCGGTGTGCTTGCGGAACGGCTCGGCGATCTGGCGGCCGACGGTGTAGTAGGGGGAGAGGGCGGTGAGGGAGTCCTGGAAGATCATGGCCATCTTGGCGCCGCGGAGTTTTTCGAGGACGGATTCGGGGGCGGTGGTCAAGTCGGTTCCGTCGAGGATGATTTGGCCGGTGACGCGGGTGTGGGTGGGGCGGGGGTCGTGGAGGCCGAGGAGGGAGAGGGCGGTGACGGATTTGCCGGAGCCGGATTCGCCGACGATGCCGAGGGTTTTGCGGCGGGGGAGTTCGAGGGTGAGGCCGTTGACGGCTTTGACGATGCCGTCGTCGGTGGGGAAGTGGATGTGGAGGTTGTGGAGGGAGAGGTAGGGGGTGGGGGGTGTGGGTGCGGTCATGTGGGCCTCCGTGCGGGTTGGTTGTGGTTGCTGTTTTTGGGAGATGCCCCGGACCCTCCCTTTCACCGTTTCTTCCGGGCTCCGCCCGGGGCCGCAACGCGGCTGCGCCGCGTTGACCGGGGGCTGCGCCCCCTGGACCCCTGAAGCGCCCTTCGGGCGCTGTCCTCAAACTCCCCCAGAGGGGGTGCCCCCAGACGGGCTGAATCAGCCCGTCCGGCGCTTGAGGACGAGCGGCGAAGCCGCGACACGGGGTCCGGGGCGGAGCCCCGAAAGGGGCGCAGGGGGCGAAGCCCCCGCACCACCGCGCGGAGCGCGGTGCCGGGCCGAGGGGCGGAGCCCGGAAGAAACGGTGAAAGGGCGGGACCGGGGCAAAACCCCCGCGGCACCCCCTCCGCGCTACGCCAGCGGCGCGATCACCACCGCCGTGCCGTACGCACACACCTCCGTCCCGACGTCCGCCGCCTCTGTGACGTCGAAGCGGAACATCAGGACCGCGTTCGCGCCCCGCGCCCGCGCCTGCTCGACCAGGCGGTCCATGGCCTGGTTACGGGTCTGGACCAGGGTCTTCGTCAGACCCTTGAGCTCGCCGCCGATCAGCGACTTCAGACCCGCGCCGATCTGGCTGCCGACGTGGCGGGAGCGCACCGTGAGGCCGAAGACCTCGCCGATGACGCGCTCGACCCGGTACCCCGGCACGTCGTTCGTCGTGACCACGAGCACATCGGACTGCTCGTGCTGCCCGCCGCCCCACTCATCGATGCCCATCACGTCCACCTTCGCGTCGTTCGGTTTTCCCGCATTCTTGCGTTCGACCTGCGGGACGCACGGGCGGGACACGGGGTTGCGCCCTCCCCCCGTCACGGTCCCCGGCGATCCGCGGAACCGTGGGGCCGTCGGATGACGTTGATAGCTTGGGAAGGACGTACTACCCTCCCCCCGCCTGTGCCCGGGCCTCGCACGAGCCTGCGCCCCCGACCCAGGAGCCTGATCACCCGTGACCCCCGTCACCACCCTCGCGCTCGGCCCGCAGTGGCTGGACGCGGACTACCTGATCGGTCAGTTCGGCCTGCTCGGTGTGCTGGCCATCGTCTTCGCCGAGTCGGGACTGCTGATCGGGTTCTTCCTGCCGGGCGACTCCCTGCTGTTCACCACGGGCCTCCTGGTGACCACCGGGAAGCTCGACGACTACCCGCTGTGGGTGGTCTGCCTCCTCATCGTGCTCGCGGCGGTCCTCGGCGACCAGGCGGGCTACCTCTTCGGGCGCAAGGTGGGGCCGGCGCTCTTCCGGCGCCCCGACTCCCGGCTCTTCAAGCAGGAGAACGTCGAGAAGGCCCACGAGTTCTTCGAGAAGTACGGGCCGAAGTCGCTGGTCCTGGCCCGCTTCGTCCCGGTGATCCGCACCTTCACGCCGATCATCGCCGGCGTGAGCCGGATGAACTACCGGTCCTTCCTGATCTTCAACATCGTCGGCGGCGCGCTGTGGGGCGCCGGGGTGACGCTGCTGGGCGCCCTGCTCGGCAAGATCGAGTTCGTCCGGACCAACATCGAGATGATGCTGGTGGCGATCGTGCTGATCTCGGTCGTGCCGATCGCGATCGAACTCCTGCGGGCCCGCTCCAAGTCGAAGAAGGCCGGTCCCGCGAACGGGACCACGAACGGTCCCGCGGGCACCCCCGACGGGGTGCCCAGCGGGCCGCAGCCGCCGCGCGACTACCACCAGGTCCCGCCGCACTACCAGGACGTGCAGCCCTACCCGTTGCAGCAGCAGGACGCGCACCCCGGCGGGCCGCAGGACCCGCAGCAGCGCCCGCCGCGAGGGCGGCACGCCCGCCGCTAGAACGCGGCCGGAAGGCGGCCGGAACGCGGCCGGAGTTCACATGCGTCCCACGGCCCCCACTGGGCACCCGTACTCCTGATCGGGCATGGTTGACCTGCACAGGAGCGTGGAGGAGCGCGAAGTGGGTGATCGGCAGCGGGACGGCGGCCCGCCGGAGGGCGGAGAGGACCGCAAACCGCAGAGCGACGAGGCGCGCAGCGCGTTCACGCCACCGTTGGGCGTGCCCCTGCCGCCCGTACCCGAGGACGAGCATCCGACCTCGGAGTTCGCCGTGCCCAAGGGCGTGGCCGAGCCCGAGGACCGGCGCCCGGAGGGATCCGCCTTCGGCCCGCCCTCGGGTTCCACGACCCAGGGCATCGCCTGGTCGGAACTCACCCCTCCGCTCGGCATCCCGAAGGTCAGCCTGCTCAAGGACGCGCCCTGGCAGGACCGGATGCGCACCATGGTCCGGATGCCGGTCGGCGAGCGGCCGGTGCCGGAGCGTCCGGCCAAGGAGGAGGAGACCGGCCCGGCCGTCCCCCGCGTCCTGGACCTCGTGCTGCGCATCGGCGAGCTGCTGCTCGCGGGCGGCGAGGGCGCCGAGGACGTCGAGGCGGCGATGTACGGCGTCGCGCACGCGTACGGCCTCGGGCGCTGCGAGCCGAACGTCACCTTCACCCTGCTGTCGGTCAGCTACCAGCCGTCCCTGGTGGACGACCCGGTCACCGCCAGCCGCACCGTGCGCCGCCGCGGCACCGACTACACCCGGCTCTCGGCCGTCTTCCGGCTCGTCCACGACATCACCTCGCAGGGCCTCACGCTCGAGGAGGCGTACCGCGGCCTCGCGGAGATCCGCCGCAACCGGCACCCGTACCCCGGCTGGGCGCTGACCCTGGCCGCCGGGCTGCTCGCGGGCGCGGCGAGCCTGCTGGTGGGCGGCGGGCCCGTGGTGTTCCTCGCGGCCGCGGCCGGCGCCATGCTGGGCGACCGGCTGGCGTGGCTGGCCTCGGCGCGCGGGCTGCCGGAGTTCTACCAGTTCGTGGTGGCGGCGATGCCGCCGGCCGCGATGGGGGTGGCGCTCAGCGCCATGGGCGACGTGGTGCACGTCCAGGCGTCCGCGGTGATCACCGGTGGGCTCTTCGCCCTGATCCCCGGGCGGGCGCTGGTCGCCGGCGTCCAGGACGGGCTGACCGGCTTCTACATCACTGCCTCGGCGCGTCTGCTGGAGGTCGGCTATCTGATCGTCGGCATCGTCAGCGGCGTGCTGATCGTGCTCTACGGCGGTGTGCGGGTCGGCGGGACCACGCTCAACCCGGAGGCGGCGCTGGAGCGCCAGGAGCGGCCGGTGACGCAGACGATCGCGGCCATGCTGCTGGCCTTCGCGTTCGCCGTCCTGCTCCAGCAGGAACGTCACACCGTGCTGTACGCCACCCTCAACGGCGGAGTCGCCTGGGTGGTCTACGGGGCGCTCGCCGATACCGGCGGGCTCGATCCGGTGCCCGCCACGGCCATCGCGGCCGGGCTCGTCGGGCTCTTCGGGCAGCTGCTCTCGCGCTACCGGTACATGTCCGCACTGCCGTATGTGACGGCGGCGATCGGGCCGCTGCTGCCCGGTAGCGCGGTGTACTTCGCGCTGCTGAACTTCGCCGGGAACGACATGAACACCGGGATGGCCAGCCTCTCCAAGGCGGCGGCCCTGGCGCTGGCCATCGCGATCGGCGTCAACCTCGGATCCGAGACAGCGCGGATGTTCCTCGTCGTCCCGGGCGGGGTGGCACGGCGCGCGGCGAAGCGGACGCGCGGCTTCTGACTCGGCCGCGCGCCCCGTTCATCCGGCTCAGTGGTGCGAGCCGCCCGCGGCCTCGAGGCGCTTGTACGAGGCCTCGATCTCGGCCTCGGCCTCGGCGCGGCCGACCCACTCCGCGCCCTCGACGGACTTGCCCGGCTCCAGGTCCTTGTAGACCTCGAAGAAGTGCTGGATCTCCAGGCGGTCGAACTCGGACACGTGGTGGATGTCGCGCAGGTGCTCGACGCGCGGGTCGTTGGCCGGGACGCAGAGCAGCTTGTCGTCGCCGCCCGCCTCGTCGGTCATACGGAACATGCCGACGGCGCGGCACTTGATGAGGCAGCCCGGGAAGGTGGGCTCGTCCAGGATGACGAGCGCGTCCAGCGGGTCGCCGTCCTCGCCGAGGGTGTTCTCGACGAAGCCGTAGTCGGCGGGGTAGCTGGTGGAGGTGAAGAGACGGCGGTCCAGACGGATGCGACCGGTCTCGTGGTCCACCTCGTACTTGTTCCGCGATCCCTTCGGAATCTCGATGGTGACGTCGAACTCCACGAGTGGCTCCTTCATGATCAACACATACGTCTGGTGATTAAGTGTCCCCCACGCAGGTGTGTGGTGGCGAAAGGGGCTGGTCCGTAATGCCCGCAGGCGGACGGTGGCAGGCCGTGCGCGGTGTTCTCGTGCCGTTGACGCGGCGCGGTACCGCCCGGTTCGTCGCGATTTCCACCGCGACGGGCCTGGTCGTCGCCGCGGGCGCGGTGGCGGTCGCCGGCCCCTGGGACGGCGGACAGCGTAAGGCCGAACGGGTCCGCGCCGCAGCCGCCGACCGAGGGCATTCCGCACGTCGTGCGCCCGCGCGCCCCCCGGCGGCGCCGGTGCT
Organism: Streptomyces sp. AV19; assembly: GCF_015999245.1. Classification (GTDB taxonomy): domain Bacteria; phylum Actinomycetota; class Actinomycetes; order Streptomycetales; family Streptomycetaceae; genus Streptomyces. The sequence continues at coordinate 465,714 of NZ_JAEAMR010000007.1, forward strand.
CGCCGGGCCCGCGGCCGGCGGCCGCCCGCCCGCCGCGGCCGACGTGGCCGCCGCGCTGGAGCCGTTGCTCAGGGACCCCGCGCTGGGCGCGCACGCCTCGGCGTCCGTCGTGGATGTCGCCGGGGGCGGGCGGCTGTTCGGGTCCGACGAGAGCACGGCCTTCACCCCGGCCTCCACGATCAAGCTGGCCACGTCGGCGGCGGCGCTGGCCGCGCTCGGCGGCGATCACCGGATCGAGACCACGGTGATGCTCGGGGACGACGGGATCGTGCTCGTCGGCGGCGGCGACCCGACGCTCACGGCGCACCCCGCCGCGTCCGGCGAGCGGTTCGCCAGCCTGCCCGCGCTGGCCGACGCGACCGCGCGGGCGCTCAAGGCGCGCGGCACGGCGCGTACGCGGCTGTCGTACGACCTCTCGCGGTACTCCGGGCCCGTGCAGCACCCGATCGGGCCCAACGACAACCTGGCGCCCGTCAGTCCCCTCATGATCGACGAGGGGCGCCTCGACGACTCCGACCACGGGCCCGCGGCGCGGTCGGCCGATCCGGCGGGGGACGCGGCGCGGAAGTTCGCCGAGTTGCTGGGGGAGCGAGGAGTGCAGGTCGACGGTCCTGCCGAGGAGGGGCGCGCGCCGGCCTCCGCACGCCGGATCGCGGCCGTCTCGTCCGCGCCGCTGGCCGAGCTGGTCGAGCGCGCGCTGACCAACAGCGACAACGACATCGCCGAGGCGCTCGCCCGGCAGACCGCCCTGGCGGACGGGCGGCCCGCGAGCTTCGACGGCGCGGCCCGGGCGGTCGAGGCGCGGTTGTCGCGGATCGGCCTGCCGATGGACGGGGCGCACGTCGCGGACGGCAGCGGGCTCGACCGGTCCGACAGGGTCTCGGCGGAACTGCTGGCGCGCCTCCTGGCGCGCGCGTCGGACGCGCGCGCCCCCGAGCTGCGCCCGGTGCTGACGGGGTTGCCGGTGGCGGGGTTCAGCGGGACGTTGCGGGGGCGGTACGCCGACGCCGCCGAGGGACGGGGCCTGGTGCGCGCCAAGACGGGCACGCTGACCGGCGTCAACACGCTTGCCGGGACGGTCGTCACGCCCGGCGGGCGGCTGCTCGCGTTCGCGTTCATGGCGGACGGGACGGTGGACGCGGAGGGGGCGCAGCGGGCGCTGGACCGGCTGGCGGTGGGGGCGGGGTCGCTGCGCTAGGAGATGTGCCCCGGTCCCGCCCTTTCCCGGGGAGACCCCGGACCCCATTCGCCCTTTGGTCGAAGTCCTCAAACGCCGGACGGGCTATTTCAGCCCGTCCGGCGTTTGAGGACCAACGCGGCGAAGCCGCGTTGCCCCGCGCGGAGCGCGGCGAGAAACGGTGAAAGGGCGGGACCGGGGCAGGAAACCCCGCCTGTGCCACCCGCCCGGCAACACGTACCGTGAAGCCATGACGAGCATCGGTGGTGCGGAGATGGTCGACTGGAAGCTCGCGGTGGCGACCGCGACGCGGCTCGTGCGGCCGGGGCCCGACGTCAGCCGCGACGAGGCCCGCGACGTCGTCGCCGAACTGCGGCGGCACGCCAAGTCGTCCGAGGAGCACGTCAGGTCCTTCACCCGGATGTCCCCGCCGGGCGGTCCCGCCGGCGACACCCCGGTCCTCGTCGTGGACCGGGCCGGCTGGATCCGGGCCAACGTCGCCGGTTTCCGCGCGGTGCTGGGGCCGCTGCTGGAGAAGATGCAGGACCGCCGGGGCAACCTGCCCGGCGGCGCCGTCCTGGGCGCGGTCGGCGGCAAGGTGACCGGCGTGGAACTGGGCATGCTGCTGTCGTTCCTGGCGTCCCGGGTGCTGGGCCAGTACGAGACGTTCGCGCCGCCCACCCGCGAGCTGCCCGGCGCCGCCGAGGGCGGCGGCCGCCTGCTGCTGGTGGCCCCGAACATCGTCCACGTGGAGCGCGAACTGGACGTCGCCCCGCACGACTTCAGGCTGTGGGTGTGCCTCCACGAGGAGACGCACCGCACGCAGTTCACCGCCGTCCCCTGGCTGCGCGACCATATCGAGGGCGAGGTCCAGACGTTCCTCGCCGAGACCGAGGTCGACCCGGCCACCCTGCTGGAGCGGCTCCGCGAGGCGCTGCAGACGCTGGCCGGCGGCCGGCCGCCGGAGGACGAGGAGGCGCGCGGCGGGCGCAGCATCGTCGAGCTGGTCCAGACCCCGGCCCAGCGGGAGATCCTCGGCCGGCTGACGGCCGTGATGTCCCTCCTGGAGGGGCACGCCGACTACGTGATGGACGGCGTGGGCCCGCAGGTCGTCCCGTCGGTGGCGGAGATCCGCGAGAAGTTCCAGCAACGGCGGGCCAGCGGCGCGGGCCGGCTGGACGCGGCGCTGCGGAAACTGCTGGGTCTCGACGCCAAGCTGCGGCAGTACCGTGATGGTGAACGGTTCGTACGCGCTGTTGTCGACGAGGTCGGCATGGAGGGCTTCAACAGGGTCTGGACCTCGCCGAACACGCTCCCGACCAAGGCCGAGATCGCCAAACCCGCGGACTGGGTCGCGAGGGTGCACGGACGCTCCGACGGGTGACCCCGCCGCGCCCCCTGACGGATGAACGCTCCCGTAATCACCCGTCCGAGGGACCGTGTGCCAGGGGTGGGCGTGCGATGCTCGGGTAAAGGCTCGTCTCTGTCACCATCTACGCACACAGCGTGACTGACGCAGCCCGCACGTCCCCACAACCCCTTCCCGTTGGCTCCTCGTTGGAACGATTGGACACTCGGACATGGGTCCACACCCCGCGGTCGCCGCGATACGCCTGGCGGTCCGCCGCGTACTCCACGACGTCCTCACCCTCGCTCCGCCCCCCGACCCCAGCGGCGGCCCCCGCTCCCCGCTCGTCCTGGCCGCCTGTTCCGGCGGCGCCGATTCCATGGCGCTCGCCTCCGCCCTCGCCTTCGAGGCCCCCCGGCTCGGTGTCCGCGCCGGCGGCGTCACCGTCGACCACGGCCTCCAGGAGGGCTCCGACCTCCGCGCCGCCGAAGTGGCGGGCCGCCTCCGCGCGCTGGGCCTCGATCCCGTCGAGGCGCTCCCGGTGACCGTCGGCAGGGACGGTGGCCCCGAAGCCGCCGCCCGCGACGCCCGCTACGGGGCGCTCGACGAGGCCGCCGAGCGGTACGGCGCGGCCGCCGTCCTCCTCGGCCACACCCGCGACGACCAGGCCGAGACCGTGCTCCTGGGACTCGCCCGCGGCTCCGGCACCCGTTCGCTGTCCGGCATGGCCACGGCCTCCGGCGTCGGCGGCCGCTACCGCAGGCCGTTCCTGGGGCTCGACCGGCAGACCGCCCGCAAGGCGTGCATGGTCCAGTCGCTCCCCGTCTGGGACGACCCGCACAACGTCGACCCCGCCTACACCCGCTCCCGCGTCCGCCACGAAGCACTGCCCGTCCTGGAGAAGGCCCTGGGCAAGGGCGTCGTCGAGGCCCTGGCCCGGACCGCCCAGCTCTCCCGCGACGACGCCGACGCGCTGGACTCCTGGGCCGTCGCCGTGGAGCCGTCCGTCCGGGACGACAGCGGTGCCCTGGAGGTCGCCAAGCTCTACGCGCTGCCCGCCGCGGTGCGCCGCCGGGTGCTGCGCCGCGCGGCCATCGAGGCCGGCTCCCCGGCCGGTTCGCTCTTCGCCCGGCACATCGAGGAGGTCGACCGGCTGATCACCGGCTGGCGGGGCCAGCGCGCCATCAACCTCCCCGGGCGCGTCGCGGTCCACCGGCATGGTGGCAGACTGGTCCTCCGGCAGGGCTGATTCGAACGGCCGTGAGTGATCACGGTCCGGGCCCGGCCGGTCCGGACCGGGCGGACAGGAGCCCGGACGGCCGGACGATCCTCCATCGAACGAGAGTGGCGCGGGTGGACGACAAGGACATGGGCACCGACCTCAAGTCGGTGCTCATCACCAAGGAAGAGATCGACGCGAAGCTGGCAGAGCTGGCCGCGAAGATCGACGCGGAGTACGCGGGCAAGGACCTGCTCATCGTCGGTGTCCTCAAGGGCGCCGTGATGGTGATGGCGGACCTGGCGCGCGCGCTGTCCAACTCCGTCACCATGGACTGGATGGCCGTGTCCTCCTACGGCGCGGGCACCCAGTCCTCCGGCGTGGTGCGCATCCTGAAGGACCTCGACACCGACATCAAGGGCAAGCACGTCCTGATCGTCGAGGACATCATCGACTCCGGCCTGACGCTCTCGTGGCTGCTGTCGAACCTCGGCTCCCGCGAGCCGGCGTCGCTGAACGTCGTCACCCTGCTGCGCAAGCCGGAGGCGGCCAAGGTCGCGATCGACGTGAAGTGGGTCGGATTCGACATCCCGAACGAGTTCGTCGTGGGTTACGGTCTGGACTTCGCGGAGAAGTACCGCAACCTGCCCTTCGTGGGCACGCTCGCGCCGCACGTCTACGGCGGCTGATACGCCCTTGACCTGGGGGGACGGTCCCCGTGCCGGGCCCTGGCGGGCGCTGGGAACCCTCCGCGGTTTTCCGCCGTTGGAGGAGGGGAAGACGGATTTGTTGACCGTCTGCGGCGTCGTCGGGTGACAATGCTGGGGTACCGTCCGAAGGTCAGTCTTTTCAAGCAGTTCTGAGTCAAGTACTGCAAGGTCGAGCAGAACACCGTACGCACAGGCACCCCCGTCCGGGGGCACCGTGCCTCACTGTGGCAGGAGGGACGGGGCGCTCGCGCCCCGTATGGATGGACGTGAAGCGCTACTTCCGTGGGCCGGTCATGTGGATCGTGCTGGCCGTCCTCGCCGTGGTCGTGTTGATGCAGGTCGTCGGCTCGTCCGGCGGCTACAAGTCGGTGGACACCAGTCAGGTCGTCGCGGCGATCCGTGACCACAAGGTGAAGTCGGCCGAGCTGACGACGGGCGACGAGAACAAGATCAAGGTCGAGCTCAAGGCCGGCGAGAAGGTCAAGGGCAGCAGCAAGGTCCAGGCCAACTACATCGGCGACCAGGGCGTGCAGCTGTCCAAGATGCTGCAGGACGAGGTCGACCAGAAGAACAAGGACGTCCTGCCCGAGGGCTACAACGTCGCGACGTCCAAGCAGAACCCCTTCATCGGGGTGCTCCTGTCGCTGCTGCCGTTCGTGCTCATCGTCGTGGTCTTCCTGTTCCTGATGAACCAGATGCAGGGCGGCGGCTCCCGGGTGATGAACTTCGGGAAGTCCAAGGCCAAGCTGATCACCAAGGACACCCCGAAGACGACCTTCGCCGACGTGGCCGGTTCGGACGAGGCGGTCGAGGAGCTCCACGAGATCAAGGAGTTCCTCCAGGAGCCGGCGAAGTTCCAGGCCGTGGGCGCCAAGATCCCCAAGGGCGTGCTGCTCTACGGCCCGCCCGGCACCGGCAAGACGCTGCTCGCGCGCGCCGTGGCGGGCGAGGCGGGCGTCCCGTTCTACTCGATCTCCGGCTCCGACTTCGTCGAGATGTTCGTCGGTGTGGGTGCCTCCCGGGTCCGTGACCTGTTCGAGCAGGCCAAGGCCAACGCCCCGGCCATCGTCTTCGTCGACGAGATCGACGCCGTCGGCCGGCACCGCGGCGCGGGCCTCGGCGGCGGTCACGACGAGCGCGAGCAGACGCTCAACCAGCTGCTCGTCGAGATGGACGGCTTCGACGTCAAGGGCGGCGTCATCCTGATCGCGGCCACCAACCGGCCCGACATCCTCGACCCCGCGCTGCTGCGCCCGGGCCGCTTCGACCGGCAGATCGCCGTCGACCGGCCGGACATGCAGGGCCGTCTGGAGATCCTCAAGGTCCACCAGAAGGGCAAGCCGGTCGCCCCGGACGTCGACCTCTCGGCCGTCGCCCGGCGCACCCCCGGCTTCACCGGTGCCGATCTGTCGAACGTGCTGAACGAGGCCGCCCTGCTGACGGCCCGCAGCGACCGGAAGCTGATCGACAACCACATGCTGGACGAGGCGATCGACCGCGTCGTGGCCGGACCGCAGAAGCGGACCCGGATCATGTCGGACAAGGAAAAGAAGATCACCGCGTACCACGAGGGCGGTCACGCCCTGGTCGCGGCGGCCTCCCCGAACTCCGACCCGGTGCACAAGATCACCATCCTGTCCCGCGGCCGTGCGCTCGGCTACACCATGGTCCTGCCGGACGAGGACAAGTACTCGACCACGCGCAACGAGATGCTCGACCAGCTCGCCTACATGCTGGGCGGCCGGGCCGCGGAGGAGCTCGTCTTCCACGACCCGACCACGGGCGCGGCCAACGACATCGAGAAGGCCACCGCCACGGCCCGCGCGATGGTCACCCAGTACGGCATGACCGAGCGCCTCGGCGCGATCAAGTTCGGCTCCGACAACTCCGAGCCCTTCCTGGGCCGCGAGATGTCGCACCAGCGCGACTACTCGGAAGAGGTCGCCGCGCTGGTCGACGAAGAGGTCAAGAAGCTGATCGAGACCGCGCACAACGAGGCGTGGGAGATCCTCGTCGAGAACCGCGACATCCTCGACAACCTGGTGCTGGCGCTCCTGGAGAAGGAGACGCTGAACAAGGAGGAGATCGCCGAGATCTTCAAGCACGTCGTGAAGCGCCCGGCCCGCCCGGCCTGGACCGGCTCCTCGCGCCGTACGCCCTCCAGCCGCCCGCCGGTGCTCTCCCCCAAGGAGCTGGCCCCCAGCAACGGCGTCACCGCCGTGGACTCGGTGGAGCTCCCGGAGGACGTCCGCCCCGAGTGATCGGGCCCGCCCGTCTCCCGACCACCACCCCTGGTGGAGGCCCTTCGGGCCGCTGAGTCGATCGAGCCCGGAATGGATGCCGCGTCACCCAGGTTCTAGCCTGGGGGCGCGGCATCGCGCATGTGTACGCGCGTCCGGCCGCGGCACAGCGCGTACGCACGAGAGAACGAGGGCAACTCCATGATCGATCCGGTCACCCTGGACGGCGAGCGTTCCATCGGGGAATTCGACGAGAAGCGGGCCGTCAACGCCGTTCGCGAGCTGCTGATCGCGGTCGGCGAGGACCCGGACCGGGAAGGTCTGCGCGAGACGCCGGCGCGGGTGGCCCGCGCGTACAAGGAGATATTCGCCGGTCTGTGGCAGGAGCCGGAGGACGTGCTGACCACGACCTTCGACCTGGGGCACGACGAGATGGTGCTGGTCCGCGACATCGAGGTCTACAGCACCTGCGAGCACCACCTGGTGCCGTTCCACGGGGTGGCGCACATCGGCTACATCCCGGCCATCAGCGGGAAGATCACCGGGCTGTCGAAGCTGGCCCGCCTGGTGGACGTCTACGCCCGCCGGCCGCAGGTCCAGGAGCGGCTGACCACGCAGATCGCGGACTCGATGTCGGAGATCCTGGAGGCCCGGGGCGTCGTCGTGGTGATCGAGTGCGAGCACATGTGCATGTCCATGCGCGGCATCCGCAAGCCCGGGGCGAAGACGATCACCTCCGCCGTGCGGGGCCAGCTGCGTGACCCCGCGTCGCGTGCGGAGGCGATGAGCCTGATCATGTCCGGCCGCTGAAGGCGGCTGCGGCTCAGGCGCTGAGGCGGCCGCCGATCCACTGCAGGGTGCCGGGGATCTCCCGGCGCCAGGTGTTGAAGCTGTGGCCGCCGCTCTCCAGGATCATCGAGGAGACGCGGGTGGGGTGCTTGGCGGCGAGGTCGATGAACTTCATCGTGTCCTTGTAGTTGTGCTCGCCCTGCTTGCTGCTGGTCACCAGTATCGAGATCTTGGGCAGCGGCTTGTTCTTCAGCCGCCACATCAGGTCGTTCTCCTGCTCCAGCTTCTTGCTGCCGCCGAAGAGCGAGCCGGTCGTCGGGTCCTGGGGGGCCTTGTAGTAGCCGGAGAGGGCGGCCACCGCGCCGTACGCGTCCGGGTGGCGCATGCCCAGCTTGAGCGCGCAGTAGCCGCCGGTCGAGTCGCCGATCATGCCCCAGTTCTTGGCCTCGGTGCCGATCCGGTACTGCTGCGAGAGCGCCTTGCGGAGGTCCTTGACGAAGAAGGTCTCGGTCTGGGGGCCGCCGGGTATATCCATGCACTCGGTGTCCCGGGGCGGGGCGACGGTCGGCCGCATCATCACCAGGATGGTGGGCTGCATCTTCTTCTCTTTGGCCAGCTTGTGCGCGGTCTGCGGGTAGTGCAGGCCCTTGATCAGCGCCTCGGCGGTGCCCGGGTAGCCGGTCAGGACGACGGAGGCGGGAAAGGTGCGCTTGGCGAACTCCGGCTGGAAGTACTCCGGCGGCAGGTAGACGAAGGCCGGGCTGGCGATCTTCGACTCAGGTCCCTGGATGTTGACCTTCTCGATCTGGCCCGCCACGCGCGGCACCGAGGCGCGCGGCACGTTCACCTGCTGGACCCCGACGACCTGCACCTGCTTCTGCCCCGCGCTGTGGTCGACGACGACGCCCTGGTCCTGCTCCTGCCCGAAGAGGTCGGCCCAGGAGGCGTAGAAGCCGAACGAGTAGTTCGCGTAGAGGCCGATGGCGGCGAACAGGGACAGCTGGGTGACGACCAGCATGCCGATCCGGCCCATGATGGGGCCCACGCCCTTCCTGCCCAGACGCGGCCAGAGCCAGACGGTCAGTGCGAAGAGCACTACCGCGAGCACTGCCGCCAGCAGGAGAACTGTCTTGCTGGTGAGACCCATGAGGTGCTTTCTGCCGGGCGACCCGGCGCCCGGATCGCGGAATGGTTACTTCTTTCCGGGCCCGGCCCCGGCGGAACCTCAGCCCCGAAACCGTCGTCCTACAGGGCGCACATTGTCCGGAGCGGTACGGCCACATGCCGTATGCCCACTCGACATGGACGACGGGAAGAGATGTCTGTCAGGGAAGATGGCAAAAAGTCCGATGGGGTTCCTTCGGGTTCGAAGTGGCTGTCGGTGTTTGCACGCATGGCCAAGGGCCCGCGACCGGAGCGTGTTCCGGCCGTCGTCGGCACGGTGGCGGCGGTCATCGGACTGATGGACATCGCGGCCGGGGTCTTCCCCCGGTTCCGCTTCAGCCGCATCCACACGCTCGCCGAGGTGCTGCCCGGCGCCGTCACGCAGCTGGCCGCCGCGGCCTCGATCGTCGTCGGCATCCTGCTGCTCATGCTGGCCCACGGCCTCAAGCGCGCCAAGTCGCGCGCCTGGTGGGCCGCGGTCGTCGTGCTGCCCGTCGGGGCCGCCGCCCACCTGATCTACCGGCACTCGATCGCCGGCGCGGTCTTCTCGCTGCTGCTCTTCGCCTACCTGGTGCGCCACCGCAACGCCTTCACCGCGCTGCCCGACCCGCGCAGCCGCTGGAAGGCGGTGGCCAACTTCATCCTGATGAGCTGCGCCAGCGTCGGCCTCGGCTGGGTGATCGTCGGCTCGCACCCGGACCAGATGGTCGGCGACCCGCCGGTCCTGGAACAGATCGAGCACGTGATCTGGGGCCTCTTCGGCTTCGAGGGCTCCATCCGCTACACCGGCGGCGTCGACTACGTCGTCGGCTACTCGCTGGGCGCCCTCGGCCTGCTGACCCTGGCCACCACCGCCTTCCTGGCCTTCCGCCCCGAGTACCCCGCCGCCGTCCTCACCGAGGAGGACGAGGACCGGCTGCGCGAGCTGCTCGCCAAGCACGGCGAGCGCGACTCGCTGGGCCACTTCGCGCTGCGCCGCGACAAGAGCGTCGTCTTCTCGCCCTCCGGCAAGGCCGCCGTTTCCTACCGCGTCGTCTCCGGCGTCATGCTCGCCAGCGGTGACCCCATCGGCGACGTCGAGGCCTGGCCGGGCGCCATCGAGAAGTTCATGGAGCTGGCCAAGCGCCACTCCTGGACCCCCGCCGTCAACGGCTGCAGCGAGACCGGCGGCGAGGTCTGGACCCGCGAGACCGGGCTGGACGCCCTGGAGATGGGCGACGAGGCCATCGTCGAGGTCGCCGACTTCAGCCTGAGCGGCCGCTCCATGCGCAACGTCCGCCAGATGGTCAAGCGCATCGAGCGCAACGGCTACACCACCAAGGTGCGCCGCGTCGGCGACCTTTCCCCCGAGGAGCTGGAGGTCGTCCAGCGGGCGTCCAACGCCTGGCGCGACACCGAGGAGGAGCGCGGCTTCTCCATGGCCCTGGGCCGCATCGGCGACCCCAAGGACCTGGACGCGATCATCGCCACCGCCCACAAGGACCCGGAGGAGGGCGAGGACGCCCCCTTCGGCGATCTGAAGGCCATGCAGCACTACGTGCCGTGGGGCAAGGACGGCAGCTCCCTGGAGCTGATGCGCCGCGACCGCAGCGCCGACCCGGGCATGAACGAGCTGCTGATCGTCGCCTTCCTCCAGGCCGCTCCCGAGCTCAAGATCAAGCGCATGTCGCTGAACTTCGCGTTCTTCCGCTCCGCCCTGGAGCGCGGCGGCAAGCTGGGCGCCGGTCCGGTGGTCCGGATCCAGCGCGGGGTGCTGCTGTTCCTCTCGCGCTGGTTCCAGATCGAGTCGCTCTACAAGTTCAACGAGAAGTTCCGCCCCCGCTGGGAGCCGCGCTTCATCGTCTTCCCCAACAGCCGCGACCTGCCGCGCATCGGCTTCGCGATGATGCAGGCCGAGGGCTTCCTGGAGCTGCCGCGGCTGCTGCGCCGCCGCCCCGCCCCGCCGAAGTCCAGCGGCATGGACAGCGAGCCGGTGGAGCAGGCCGAGGTCACGCGCGCCGCGTGACGTCGTGACAGCTGCGTGGCAGGCCCCCGTCGGACCCCGGTCCGGCGGGGGCCTGCGCTGTGTCGGCCGGTCGGCGGCGCCCTCCCGGCACGGCCTAGGCTGGTCGGCATGAGGAGCTTGCACGGCCGTATCGGGCCCGTCGGTCTGCCGGAGTGGGACCGCTGCGCGGTGATGGGCGTCGTCAACGTCACGCCGGATTCGTTCTCGGACGGGGGCCGCTGGTTCGGCACCGCCGAGGCCGTCAAGCGCGGTCTGGACCTCGTCGCCGGCGGCGCCGACCTGGTGGACGTGGGCGGCGAGTCCACCCGCCCGGGCGCGCTGCGGGTCGACGAGGCCGAGGAGCGCCGCCGGGTGATACCGGTGGTCCGCGAGCTGGCCGGGGAGGGCGTGGTGGTCTCCGTGGACACCATGCGGGCCTCGGTCGCGGAGGCGGCCGTCGAGGCCGGCGCGGGCCTGGTCAACGACGTCAGCGGCGGGCTCGCGGACCCGGCGATGATCCCGATGGTGGCCCAGGCCCGGGTGCCGTTCGTGGTGATGCACTGGCGCGGCTTCAGCGAGGACATGAACAGCCGGGCGGTGTACGCGGACGTGACCGGCGAGGTCGTCGACGAGCTGCGGCGCCGGCTGGACGCGGTGGTCGCCGGCGGCGTCGAGCCCGACCGGCTCGTGGTGGACCCCGGACTGGGCTTCGCCAAGAACGCCCAGCAGGACCTGGAGCTGGTCGCGCGGCTCGGCCGGCTCCGGTCCGAGCTGGGGCTGCCGCTGCTGGTCGCGGCCTCCCGCAAGCGCTTCCTGGGCCGGGTGCTCGCCCACGAGGACGGTGCTCCGCCGCCGGCCCGCGAGCGGGACGCGGCCACGGCCGCCGTCACGGCGCTGGCGGCGCGCGAGGGCGCGTGGGCGGTGCGCGTGCACGAGGTGGGCGCGAGCGCGGACGCGGTCCGCGTGGTGCGCGCCGTCGAGCGGGCCTCGGCCGGCGAGGAGGCGGTGTGAGCGGGGCTCCCCGTACGGACGCCGAGCGGGTCGAGGAGGCCAACACGGCTCTGTACGAGGCGGTGGAGCGCGGCGACACGGAGGCCATGAGCCGGCTGTGGCTGGACGACCCCGACACCGAGGTCTCGTGCGTGCACCCGGGCTGGCCGGTGCTGCGCGGCCGGGGCGAGGTGCTCCGCTCGTACGCGCTGATCATGGCGAGCACCGACTACATCCAGTTCTTCCTGACCGACGTCGAGGTGTCGGTGGCCGGTGACACCGCGCTGGTGACCTGCACCGAGAACATCCTCAGCGGGGCTCCGGCGGAGGCCGAGGGCGAGCTGGGGCCGCTGGTCGGCCAGCTGGTCGTGGCGACCAACGCGTTCCGCCGGGTGGGCTCGGAGTGGAAGGTGTGGTCGCACCACGGCTCGCCGGTGCTGGCGGGCCGGGAGGACGAGGAGTACGAGCGCGAGGAGGGTCCGGACGGTCCGGACGAGGGCCCGGGCGCGGCGGCCTGACGGATTCGTGGCCATTTGTTCGAGCCGCTCGCGGGCCGGGTATGGGTGCACGTACAGCGGCGCGCGCACCGGCCGTGCACCGGCCGTGCGGACCGGCGGGCTCCGGTGACCGGTCGCCGGGCCGATCCCCGGCACGGGCACCCACGGACGGGCGCTGTCGGTGCCCGCAGGTAGATTCGACGTTGGGCATCCCGGTCGAAGGCCGGGACGGGAGTCCGTTTCCCCCGTCGCCGCCCCGGCGTGGGCGGCGCCCCATCGACGACCAGCAGGAGTGATTCGTGTGGACCGTGTCGCGCTGCGCGGCCTGAAGGCTCGTGGGCACCACGGGGTCTTCCCCCGAGAACGCGAAGAGGGCCAGACCTTCATCGTGGACCTCGTGCTGAGCCTGGACACCCGGCCCGCCGCGGCCTCCGACGATCTCACGAAGACCGTGCACTACGGCGTGGTGGCCGAGGAGGTCGTGGCCGTCGTGGAGGGGGAGCCGGTCGACCTCATCGAGACCCTGGCCGAGCGGATCGCCCAGCAGTGCCTCAAGCACGACGCCGTCCTGGAGGTCGAGGTCGTCGTGCACAAGCCGGACGCCCCGATCACCGTGCCCTTCGACGACGTGACCGTCACGATCACCCGGAGCCGAGTATGAGCAGCAGCGACCCGACCGTGCAGCCGGTGCCCTCCTCCGTGACGGAGCAGGTGGACGCCGCCGACGTCACGCTGAGCAATCCGCAGTGGGCCGTGCTGTCCCTCGGCAGCAACCTGGGCAACCGCCTGGAGACCCTCCAGGGTGCCGTCGACGCCCTGGAGGACACCCCAGGCGTGCGGGTCAAGGCGGTCTCCCCGGTCTACGAGACGGATCCCTGGGGCGTGGAGCCGGGCTCCCAGCCCGCGTACTTCAACGCGGTCGTGCTGGTGAAGACCACGCTGCCGCCGGCCTCGCTGCTGGAGCGCGGCCATGCGATCGAGGAGGCGTTCGAGCGGGTGCGCGACGAGCGCTGGGGCCCGCGGACGATCGACGTCGACATCGTCACCTATCAGGACGTGGTCTCCGACGACCCGCGGCTGACGCTGCCGCACCCGCGCGCGCACGAACGTGCCTTCGTGCTGGTTCCGTGGTACGACGTGGATCCGGAGGCGGTTGTTCCGGGGCGCGGTCCGGTGGTCGATCTGCTGGCCGGACTCGACCGGGGCGGCGTGCGGTCCCGGACGGATCTGGAACTCCGGCTGCCCGAATAGCCGTTGAGCAAGCGCTGAGGTACGGACGACGGGACGACGACGCGATGACGACGAGGGGCGACGGCTCGGTGAAGCAACTTCGGATCGGGGTGCTGCTCGGCCTGTTCATCGCGGCCGGGGTGCTGTCGTGGGCCGGTGCCCGGCTGTGGAACGCCTTCGGCACGCTGCCGGGCGTGCCCGTCGCCGCGCCGATCGTCCTCGCCGTCATCGCCGTCGTGCTCTTCGCGACGGCGATCTCGATCCGCGCCCGGCTGCGGGCGCAGCGCGAGCGGCGCCCCGGCGCGAAGGGCGTCGATCCGCTGCTCGCGGCCCGGGCGGTGGTTTTCGGCCAGGCGAGCGCCCTGGTGGCGGCCCTGGTCTCCGGCGCGTACGGCGGGGTGGGCGTCTTCCTGCTGCTCGACGGCGTGGAGTCGGACGCGCGGCGGGAGCAGGCGATCTACGCGGGGGCGTCGGTGCTGGCGGGGGCGTGCGTGGTGGCGGCGGCGTTCTTCATGGAGCGGGTGTGCAAGTTGCCGGAGGACGAGGACGAGGGGTCGGGGCCGACGGGCTCGGCGGCGGCGTAGGGGGGCGCCCCGGTCCTGCCCCGACCTCTTCTGTGGGGCTGCGCCCCTGCACGACCCCACCCATGGCGCGCGGCGTGCGCCAGGACGCGGGGGCTTCGCCCCCTGCACCCCCACCGGGGCCCCTTTCGGGGCTTCGCTCCGGGCCCCCTCAATGCGGCTTCGCCGCATGTCCTCAAACTCCCCGGAGGGGGCAACCCCCGGACGGGCTGGGTTGGGGTGCAGGGGGCGCAGCCCCGCTCGTCCGCGCGGAGCGCGGTGTCCCGGGTCCGGGGCCCCGTCCCGGGAAACGGTGAAAGGACGGCGGGGCCGGGGCGTCCTCACCTCTTCGACACCGTCCGCAGATTCACGTCCGCCCGCTCCGAGCCCGCCGCGTCCGCGCCGATCGAGCGCCGCAGCGCCTCGTGCAGGCTCGCGGGGGTCAGGACGCCCAGGAAGTGGTCGTCCCGCTCCCCGTCCAGCACCGCGATCCACCCCGCGTCGTGCTGCAGCATCGTGCTGAACGCCTGCTTCAGCGGCGCCCCCAGCGGAAGCCACGCGTCCATGCGCCGGGCCCGGTCCCGGACCGTGCCCGCCCCGCCCGCGTGGGCGATCGTGTCCGCCGCGACCCACCCGTGCAGCCGGTCCGCGTCGTCGAGGACGACCGCCCAGTGCGCCCCGTCCCGCGCGAGCCGCTCCGCCGCCGCGGAGAGCGGGTCGTCCAGGTGGACGACGGGCGGGGACTCCAGGTCGCCCCGCTCGATCGGGGTGACGGACAGCCGCTTCAGACCGCGGTCGGCACCGACGAAATCGGCGACGTACGGCGTGGCCGGAGTGCCCAGCACCGCCGCCGGCGCGTCGAACTGCTCGATGCGGCCCTGCCCGTAGACCGCGATCCGGTCGCCGAGGCGGACCGCCTCCTCGATGTCGTGGGTGACGAAGAGCACTGTCTTGCGCACCTGCGACTGGAGCCGCAGGAACTCGTTCTGCAGGTGCTCCCGCACCACCGGGTCCACCGCGCCGAACGGCTCGTCCATCAGGAGCACCGGCGGGTCCGCGGCGAGCGCCCGCGCGACGCCGACGCGCTGGCGCTGCCCGCCGGAGAGCTGGTCGGGGTAGCGGTCGCCGTGGACGGCCGGGTCGAGGCCGACCAGTTCCAGCAGTTCCGCCGCCCGCGCCCGGGCCTTTTTGCGCGGCCAGCCCAGCAGGTGCGGGACGGTCGCGGTGTTGTCGAGCACGGTCCGGTGCGGGAAGAGCCCGACCTGCTGGATCACGTAGCCGATGCGGCGGCGCAGGGCGACCGGGTCGATGTGCGCGATGTCCTCGCCGTCCAGCAGGATCCGGCCGCTCGTCGGTTCCTCGAGCCGGTTGACCATCTTCATGGTGGTCGTCTTGCCGCAGCCCGAGGGCCCGACGAGGGTGACGATCTCGCCTTCGGCGACCTCGAAGGACAGATCGTCCACCGCGGTCGTGCCGTCGGCCCAGCGCTTGGTCACGTGCTCGAAACGGATCACGCCGTCCATTGTGCGGGGTGCGCCGGCTTCGCCGGATACCGGCCGTGTGTCGGCTGTGCGGAGGCCCGCAGGCGGTTGTCAGTGGCCGGGGTTAGGGTCGTTGGTGACCGTCGGTGAAGGCCCAGGGGGAGGTGAGCGCACATGGCGGGGGAGGGTGGCAACTGCCTGATCCGCAACGACTGGATCTGCGCGGAGTACGTGCGCACCAGGGGGCAGGAGCTGATCGACGCGACGCTCCAGCACGTCGGCATCACCGTGGCGTCGGTGCTCATCGGCCTGCTGATCGCCTTCCCGCTGGCGCTGGCCGCCCGCCGGTGGCGGGGCGCGGCGGGCCCGGTGCTCGGGATGACGACGGTGCTCTACACGATTCCGTCCCTGGCGATGTTCTCGCTGCTCGTGCCGGTCTTCGGGCTGTCCGCGGCGGTCGTGGTCACCGGCCTGGTGCTCTATTCGCTGACGATCCTCGTGCGCAACATCCTGGCCGGGCTGGCGGCCGTGCCCGAGGAGGCCCGGGAGGCGGCCCGGGGCATGGGGTACGGCCCGGTGCGGCTGCTGTTCGCGGTGGAGCTGCCGCTCGCCCTGCCCGCGGTGATGGCGGGCGTGCGCATCGCCACGGTCACCACCGTCTCGCTCACCACCGTCGGCGCGCTCACCGGCTACGGCGGCCTGGGCAACCTGATCTACGAGGGCCTGCACAGCATCTTCAAGGCCGAGGTCCTCACCGCGTCCGTGCTGTGCGTGCTGCTGGCCGCGGTCGCCGACGTGCTGCTGCTCCTCCTCCAGCGGCTGCTGACGCCATGGACCCGGACCGGCCGGAAGAGGGCGGTGGCCTGATGGGCGTGATCTCCCGTACCTGGACGTGGCTGACCACGGGGGCGCACTGGTCCGGCCCCGACGGGGTGTGGCACCGGCTGGCCGAGCACCTGGAGCTCACCGCGGTCTGCCTGGTCATCTCCTGCGTCGTCGCCCTGCCCCTGGCCGTCGTGCTGGGCCACACGGGCCGCGGCGGAGCGCTCGCGGTGAACCTGTCCAACGCGGGCCGCGCGGTGCCCACCTTCGCGGTGCTGGTGCTGCTCACCCTCGGGCCCCTGGGGGCGTACGAGCCGTGGCCCACGGTCCTCGCCCTCGTGCTCTTCGCGATACCCCCGCTCCTGACCAACGCCTACGTGGGCATGCGCCAGGTCGACCGCGGCGTCGTCGAGGCGGCCCGGGGCATGGGGATGTCGGGCCGGCAGGTGATCGGCCGGGTCGAACTGCCACTGGCGCTGCCGCTGGTGATGACCGGGGTGCGTTCCGCCGCCGTCCAGGTGGTGGCCACGGTCTCCATCGCCGCGATGGTCGGGGGCGGGGGCCTCGGCCGGATCATCACGGCGGGCTTCCGGCTCACCGACACCGCGCAGGTGGTCGCCGGGGCGCTGCTGGTGGCCGCGCTGGCGCTGCTGGTCGAGGGCGTGTTCGTGGCCCTGGAGCGGTACTTGGGCCGCAGGCGGAGACGCCGCGGCACGGCCCCCGGCCCCGGGCCCGGCCCCGGATCCGACGAAGCCGCCGGAAGCACGTCGCCTGTCCCGAACGAATGGAGTGCCGCATGACCAGCACCACCCCGCGCCGAGCGCGCGCCGTCCGCGCCGCGCTGGGGCTGGCGGGAGCCGTCGTCCTGACGGCGGGTCTGGCCGGGTGCGGCGACAGCCTGGAGGAGTCCGGCGGTGGCTCCACGAAGTCCGGCCGGGGATCGCTGGTGATCGGATCCGCCTCGTTCACCGAGTCGAAGGTGCTCGCGGAAATATACGCGGGGCTGTTGAAGGACGCCGGATATTCCACCTCGATCAAGACCGTGGACGCCCGTGAGCTGTATGAACCGGCACTGGAGAAGGGGCAGATCGATGTCGTCCCGGAGTACGCGGCCACTCTCGCCGAATTCCTGAACAAGAAGCGGAACGGGATGGACGCCCCGCAGGTCGCCTCTGCCGACCCGGCCGCCACCGTGAAGGCCCTGCGGAAACTCGCCGAACCGCGCGGGCTCAAGGTGCTCGACCCGGGCCGTGCCGTCGACCAGAACGCCTTCGCCGTGACCAGGGACTTTGCCGAGGAACACCGGCTCAAGTCGCTTTCCGATCTGGGACGGGCGAAGGTTCCGGTGAGGCTGGCGGCGGGCGACGAATGCAGCCGGCGGCCGTTCTGCGAGCCGGGGCTGGAGAAGACGTACGGCATCGACGTCACCGCCATAGACCCGTTGGAGGTGGGCAGCACCCAGGCCAAGCAGGCGGTCAAGAGCGGCAAGGACCAGATGGTCCTGACCACCACGACGGACGCCACGCTGGAGCAGTTCGGGCTGGTCGTGCTCAAGGACGACAAGAACTTGCAGAACTCCGACAACGTGCTCCCCGTGGTGAATGCGCGGAAGGCCGGTTCGCAGCAGGTCGTGGATGCGCTCGGCAAACTCAACAGGGTGCTGACCACGGAAGATCTGACCACTCTCAACAAGAAGGTGGACACCGAGCGGCTCAAGCCGGCGGATGTCGCCGAGCGGTATCTCAAGGACAAGGGACTGCTGAGGAAGTAGGGGCTGCATAAGATCAAGGGAACGGTTTGGCAGTCGGGTCACACTTTCGAGGCGACGCACGGTAAGTTTCTGGCCATGCCACGAGGACGCCACCGCCATTCCACTTCCCTGCACCGGCTTCTTCCCCCTTCCCTGGTCGCCGCGACGTCCGTCGCCTGCGCGGCCGGCGCCTGGACCGTGGGTGAACCGCTCGTCATACGCGGCCTGGCCGCCGGGGCGGCCGCCGCGGCGGTGGTCGGGTCGGTCCTGATGCGCCGTTGGGACCGGTCCGCCGGCAAGCAGGTGGCCCAGCTGACGGCGGCCCGGTCGCGGGACGAATGGAAGACCGACGAGCGCCTGGCCGAGCTGGAGACGGACCTGGAGGAGACCCGCCAGGCCCGCACCCGGCTGGAGGCCAAGCTGCGCGGCAAGCGGGCGGAGTTGGCGCGGCTGCGCACCGAGCACGCGGATCTGCTGCGGCGTTACGCGACCGCGGAGACGGAGCGGGCGAGTGCGCTGGAGGGGCGGCGGGTGCTGGAGTCCGCGGCCGGTGGGGCCAGCTCGGTCGGCGGGGCCGAAGGGGATGCGTCCGCTTCCGTGGAGGTGGAGCGGCCGCGTGTGGCGAAGGCGCTGGAGTCCGCGATGCAGGCGCGGGCGGAGCGGCGGGTGGGGCCGGAGGCGTATCGCAAGGCGGCTGACGCGTTGCGGAATCTGGAGCGGAACGGGGCCGCGCAGCGGGGAGATGGCGGCGATGACGGTGTGACCTCTGCCGAGGTCGCCGTTGTGCCTGTGGCGGCGGCGCGGGTTGCGGCTGCGGCTGCGGTGGTGCCTGCGGTGGCGCCTGCGGCCTCTGCCGAGGTCGTGCCGGCCGCTCGTCCGGCGCTGCCGGCCGGGCCGTTGCCCGTGCGGCAGCCGGCGGTGCCGGCTGTGCGGCAGCAGGGTGGGTTCGACTTCTTCGGGAATGCGAAGGCGCGGGTCAAGCCGGCGTCGGCGTCGGTGCCGGTGCCGGAGTCCGGGCTTGAGCCGAAGCCCGAGTCGAAGCCGGTCGAGGAGCAGGATCTCGCCGATGTCGTCGGCGAGGAGGCGCTCGCGGAGCGGGTCATCGATCTGACGGCGCATGACGAGACGGAGCAGATCGATGTGGCGGAGTTGCGCAGCGCGATCTGAGGTGGCGGGGTAGGGGTGGGTGGGGGCTGGCGCCTTTGGTGATGCCCCGGACCCTCCCCCAGAGGGGGCACCCCCACTTTCACCGTTTCCCGGGGAGGCCCCGGACCCCGTCCGCCCTTCGGGCGGATGTGGGGGCTCCGCCCCTTGCACCCCCGCCGGGCTCCGCCCCTGGACCCCCGCCAGGGCTCCGGCCCTGCACCCCCGCCGGGGCTCCGCCCCTGGATACCTGTCGGGGCTCCCGCCCCTGGACACCTGTCGGGGCGCCCCGCCCCCCCTGCGCTCCCGCAGGCCCTGCGCCCCCGGGGCTCCGCCCCTAGGCCCCTGACGGGGCTTCGCCCCTGCGTCTCCGCCGGGCCTTCGCCCCTGCACCGCCGACCGCGAGGCTGCGTCCTCCCGCCCCCGCAACTGCTCCTCCGCAACCGCGCCCCCCGCAACCGCGCCCCTCCGCAACTGCCCCCCCGCAACCGCCCCCCGCGCGGTTGTCCTCAAGTACCGGACGGGCGGATCGGGGCTCCGCCCCGGATCCTGTCTGCAACGCGGCTGTGTCGGAAACGAAATTGCCCGACCGCTACTTGTCGATTACTTGTCGATGTCTCCGACCACGAAGAACAGCGAGCCCAGGATCGCCACCATGTCCGCCACCAGCGTCCCCGGCAGCAGTTCCACCAGTGCCTGGATGTTGTTGAAGGACGCCGAGCGGAGCTTCAGGCGGTACGGGGTCTTCTCGCCCTTGGAGACCAGGTAGTAGCCGTTGAGGCCGAGCGGGTTCTCGGTCCAGGCGTACGTCGCGCCCTCGGGGGCCTTGAGGACCTTCGGGAGGCGCTGGTTGACGGGGCCCGGCGGGAGGTCCGCCAGGCGGTCGAGGCAAGCGGCGGCCAGGTCCAGCGAGTTGTGCGTCTGCTCCAGCAGGCACTCGAAGCGGGCGAGGCAGTCGCCCTCCTCGCGGGTGACGACCTTCAGGACGTCGCCGAGCTCCCCGTACGCCAGGTACGGCTCGTCGCGGCGCAGGTCGAAATCCACGCCGGAGGCGCGGGCGATGGGGCCGCTCACGCCGTAGGCGTGCACCGTCTCCGGGGACAGGACGCCGACGCCGCGCGTCCGCCCGCGGAAGATCTCGTTGCCGAGGACCAGCCGGTCGTGGACGTCCATCCGGGAGCGGACCTCGGCGACCGCCGTGCGGGCGCGGCCGAGCCAGCCCGCGGGGAGGTCCTCCTTCAGGCCGCCGACGCGGTTGAACATGTAGTGCATCCGGCCGCCGGAGACCTCCTCCATCACCTGCTGGAGCACCTCGCGCTCGCGGAAGGCGTGGAAGACGGGGGTGATGCCGCCCAGCTCCAGCGGGTAGGAGCCGAGGAACATCAGGTGGTTGAGCACCCGGTTCAGCTCGGCCAGCAGCGTGCGCAGCCACACCGCGCGCTCGGGCACCTCCATGCCCAGCATCCGCTCGACGGCCATGACGACGCCCAGCTCGTTGGAGAAGGCGGACAGCCAGTCGTGGCGGTTGGCGAGCACGACGATCTGCCGGTAGTCGCGCGCCTCGAACAGCTTCTCCGCGCCCCGGTGCATGTAGCCGATCACCGGCTCGGCGCTGCGGACGCGCTCGCCGTCGAGGACGAGGCGCAGCCTCAGCACCCCGTGGGTGGAGGGGTGCTGAGGGCCGATGTTGAGCACCATGTCGGTGCTCTCCGCCGCGCCGCCGATGCCGACCGTCGTCTCCGTCATGGGAACAGTTTCTCAGCCGGTGGCAGCAGGTCCGCGCACTCCCGGCCCACCGGCTGGAGCAGCCAGCCGAAGGCGCCCAGGCCGCCGGGGGCGGTCAGCTCGCCCGCCTCGCCGGCGGCGCCCAGGGCCCGGACGTACGCGGCCGGGTCCGTCGAGGCGAGGGAGAGCGGCGGGCGGCTGCCGTCCACGCCCAGGGCGCGCAGCGCGTCGCGCTGGTTCGTCAGCCGGGCGTCCGGCCCGGCGCAGGCGTCGAGCGCCACGTGCGCGGTGATGTCGCACGAACCGTCCGGTACGGGCCGCACTTCGCGGCCCTCGCGGAAGCCGGTCAGGGTGCCGAAGGGCGGGCGGGACTCCCGCTCGTGCGCGTAGTCCACGGCCACGGCGAGGCCGGCCCGCAGGGTGCCGACCGCCCGGGCCCACGCCTCGTCCCGCGTCCGCCCGATCTCGGCCCGGCTGCCGGGCGGGGCGCCCTCGACCGGCCACCAGCGGGCCAGCCAGTCGGCGTCCGCGCCGGAGACAGGGTCGCCGGGCAGTTCCTCGCCGTCCTCCTGGACGAGCACCAGGCGCGGCGTCCCCGCGCCGTCGGCCTCGACGACGTCCAGCGGGACGTTGTCCAGCCACTCGTTGGCGAAGAGCAGACCGGTCACCCCTTCGGGTGGTGCGTCCCGCCACAGGATCCGTTCGTCGAGCCCGGCCGGGCGGGCGGCGCGCTCGACGGCGTACGGGCGCAGCCGCGCGGCCAGTTCCGGCGGGCAGTGCGCCAGGACGCCGGAGACCAGTTCGCCGCGGCCCGCCCCCAGGTCGGTGAAGGCCAGCTCGGCGGGGTGGCCGAGCGCGGCGTCGACGCGACGCAGCAGTTCGGCCACCGCGCCCGCGTAGAGCGGGGAGGCGTGCACGGAGGTACGGAAGTGGCCGGCGGGGCCCTCGGGGCGGTGGTAGAAGCCGCCGGGCCCGTAGAGGGCGGCCTCCGCCGCCGCCCGCCAGGTGCGCGTCCCGGACGCCCTGCCGGAAGTCATGCCGGATGTCATGTGCCCACGCTAAGCGCCCCGGGCGGTCCGGGGGCCTCCACCTTGGGGAGTAGGCGGGGCGGGACGGGATCGATCGCCGGGCGGACCCCGGCGGGCGGCTCGCGTGCCTACGCTGGGTGACGTGCACCGCCTCTACGACTTCCTCCGCAGACACCCCACAGGTGTGGACAGCTTCTGGGCCGTGTTGCTGCTGGGGCTGTGCGCCCTGACGTTGTCCGAGGACCCGACGGCCACGGCGCTCCACCAGGCCGGTGTCGTCGTGGTCTCGCTCGTCATGTGCCTGGTGCTCGCACTGCGGCGGCGCGCGCCCGTGCCGATGCTGCTCCTGGCGACCGCGACCGGCCTCGCCCAGCTCGCCTTCAACATCGAAGGCAACATCTTCGACCTCCCGATGCTGGTGGTCGTCTACACCGTGGCGTCCGGCACGGTCCGCTGGGCCTCGTGGTTCGCGCTGGTCGGCGGCCTGCTGGCGCCGGTGCTGTACTTCTGGCGCTGGCCGGATCCGGGCCAGGCCGACCTCGTCCACACCCTCTTCGGCCTCGCCTTCGCCGCCTTCCCCTTCCTCCTCGCCTGGGTCCTCGGCGACCGGATGCGCACCCGCCGCGCCTACTGGGCCCAGCTGGAGGAGCGCGCCACGCGGCTGGAGAAGGAGCGCGAGCAGCAGTCGAAGATGGCGGTCGCCGCGGAGCGCGCGCGCATCGCCCGCGAGCTGCACGACGTCGTCGCGCACAACGTGTCGGTCATGGTCGTGCAGGCCGACGGCGCCGCGTACGTCCTGGACTCCTCGCCCGAGACGGCCAGGCAGGCGCTGGAGACGATCTCCGGCACCGGGCGCCAGGCCCTCGCCGAGATGCGCCGCCTGCTGGGTGTGCTGCGCTCGGAGGAGGGCGCGCCGTCCGGCGGCGAGTACGTCCCGCAGCCCGACGTGGAGCAGATCGAGGAGCTCGTCGAGCAGGTGCGGGGGGCGGGGCTGCCGGTCGATTACAAGATCGAGGGCAGCGCCCGTCCGCTGCCCAGCGGTGTGGAGCTGACCGCCTACCGGATCGTCCAGGAGGCGCTCACCAACGCCCGCAAGCACGGCGGGCCGGACGTCGGCGCCAGCGTGCGGCTCACCTATTTCGACGACGGGCTCGGGCTGCTCGTCGAGGACGACGGGCGGGGCGCGCAGCACGAGCTCTACGAGTCGGGCGGGGCGGACGGGATGGGGCACGGCCTCATCGGGATGCGCGAGCGCGTCGGCATGGTCGGGGGCACGCTGGACGCGGGGCCGCGGCCGGGCGGCGGCTTCCGGATCAGTGTGCTGCTGCCTGCCAAGCCCGGGCGCTGAGCGCCGGCTTCTACCGGTCTTCTGGTGAACTTCTCGTTCTCGTGAGCTTTTCGGAAAGGGACTCTTGCATGGCGATCCGTGTGATGCTCGTCGATGACCAGGCGCTCCTGCGCACCGGCTTCCGCATGGTGCTGGCCGCCCAGCCCGACATGGAGGTCGTCGCCGAGGCCGGTGACGGCGCGGAGGCGCTGGAGGTGCTGGGCGCGACGGCGGTGGACGTGGTGCTGATGGACGTCCGCATGCCGCGGCTGGACGGGGTCGAGGCGACGCGGCGCATCTGCGCCCAGGAGAACGCGCCGAAGGTGCTCATCCTGACCACCTTCGACCTGGACGAGTACGCCTTCTCGGCGCTGAAGGTCGGCGCGAGCGGTTTCATGCTCAAGGACGTGCCGCCGGCCGAGCTGCTGGGCGCGATCCGCGCCGTCCACAGCGGTGACGCGGTGGTGGCCCCGAGCACGACGCGCCGCCTCCTGGACCGCTTCACCCCGATGCTGCCGGGCACCGCCCCGACACCGGCCGACGCACAGATCGGGCGGCTGACGGACCGGGAGCGGGAGGTGATGCTGCTGGTGGCGCAGGGGCTGTCGAACGGGGAGATCGCGGGGCGGCTGGTGCTGTCGGAGGCGACGGTGAAGACGCATGTGGGGCGGATCCTGACGAAGCTGGGGCTTCGGGACCGGGTGCAGGTGGTGGTGATGGCTTATGAGAGTGGGCTGGTGCGGGCGGGTGGGGGTGGGTTGTAGTGGCCCCCGTCCCGCCCTTTCGCCGTTTCCGCAGGGGCTGCGCCCCTTCGTAACCCGCTTCCAGGGCTTCGCCCCGGCCCCCGCAATGCGGCTTCGCCGCATTGTCCTCAAGCGCCGGACGGGCTGAATTGTGCGCCCGGGCCGCATTTACCGGGCCGCGTTTCAAGGCCGGTACGCAATCCAGCCTGGCTGGGGGCGACGACCCGGTTCAACGCGGCGAAGCCGCGTCAACGGGCCCGGGGCCTGCCCCGGGAGAAACGGTGAAAGGGCGGGGGCGGGGAGAAAACCCGTCCAGCAGGCCGAGGGGCACGGCCGGTTTAACGGGTGTGGTCATGGCGTGGTCATGAACGGGGAGTCCGGCAGGGGGAGTTGGTCATGTCACCGCCCCCGGCCAGCACCCGCACCGCCGCCAGGAAGTCCTCCGTACCGGGGTGCGTGGGGTGCACGGGGTATGCGAGGTACACCGTCACCGCCGGTGCGTCGGCGACCGGGACGTAGCGCACGCCGGGATGCGCATGGCTCTCGACCGTGCCCATCGATGTGACCCCGATCGCCTCGCCGGTGCAGACGGCGCCGAGCCATTCGTCCACGTTCCGCAACTCCACCACGCGCCGCGGCCGCCGCTCCGGGGGCCACAGTTCGGGACTCGCGGAGCTCAGGTCGGAGCAGAGCGCGAGCGTCTCGTCGGCCAGGTCGGCGAGGACGATCCGGTCGCGGCCGGCGAGGGGGTGGTCGTCGGGGAGGGCGGCGAGGCGTTCTTCCCAGTACAGGGCCTCGGTCCTGATGCGCGGGTCGCCGGGGAGCGCGCGGACCACCGCCACGTCCGCGTCCCCGGAGGCCAGCCCGGCGCTGCGGTTGTCGTGCCGCCGCAGTTCCAGCGGGACGTGCGGGTGCTCGCGCCGCCAGGACCGCAGCAGCGGGACCGTGAGCCGGCCCAGGACCGCGCAGCTGTAGCCGATGCGCAGCGGCCGGGAGACGGCGGCGGTGTCGGCGAGCGCCGCGTCGAGGTGGGAGAGGATCGCCCGGCCGTGGTCGTGCAGGGTCCGCCCGGCGGGGGTGAGGGCCAGCCGCCGGGACGAGCGGTCCACCAGCCGTACCCCGACCCGGTTCTCCAGCTGGGCCAGGGTGCGGGAGAGGGCGGGCTGGGTCATGTGCAGCGCGCCGGCCGCGGCGGTGATGGTGCCCCGCTCGGCGATGGCGACGAGGGCCTTGAGGTGGCGCAGTTCCACATCCATGCGTGCGGAGCATAGTGCCTGACCAGACGGCATTTCCGGGGGAGGGCCGGGCTCCGTACGGTCGGAAGCGTCTCCCGGGGAAACCCCGGAGAAACCACAGAAAGGTCCTTCCATGAAGATCCTCCTCGTCGGCGCGGCCGGCACCCTCGGCAGCGCGGTCGCCAAGGCGCTGGACGCGCGCGGCCACGAACTCGTCACCGTCGGCCGCATCAGCGGCGACCTCCGGCTCGACGTCTCCGACCCGGAGGCCGTCGGCCGCCTCTACGAGCGGGTCACGGGCCTGGACGCGGTCGCCGTCGCGGGCGGGGACGCGGTCTTCAAGCCGCTGGCCGAGCTGACGGCGGACGACATCGCGGCGACGCTGCGGACCAAGGCGCTGAGCCAGCTGGAGCTGGTCCGCCAGGGGGCCCGGCACCTCGTGCCGAACGGTTCCTTCACCCTGGTCACCGGGGTGCTCACGGAGGATCCCGTGGTCGCCGGGGCGGCGGCGTCGGCCGCCAACGGCGCGGTGGAGGCGTTCGTCCGCGCCGCCGCGATCGAGCTCGCGCCGCTGCGCGTCAACGCGGTCAGCCCGACGATGCTGACCGAGTCGGCGGAGGCGTACGGCGCGGTCTTCCCGGGCGTGGAGCCCGTCCCGGCGGCGTCGGCGGCGGCCGCGTACGTCCGCTCGATCGAGGGGCGGCACACGGGACGGGTGTACAAGGTCGGCCACTGACGGCCGCGCGGCGGCCTAGCGCAGGACGCCCTCCAGGAAGTCGCTGCCCAGGCGGGCCACCACCGTCAGGTCCAGCTGGTGGAGCACGTACCGGCCGCGGCGCCGGGTGGTGAGCAGCCCGGCCTTCTTCAGTACGGCGAGGTGCCGGGACGCCTCCGGCGCGCTGATGCCGTGCTCGGTGGCCAGCTCGCCGGTGGTGCAGGCGCTGCGCGCCAGCCAGCGGCACATGCGCAGGCGCATCGGGTGGGCCAGGGCCTCCATGCGCAGCTTGAGGAGGTCCAGCGAGGCCGGGTCCGGCAGTTCGGGCATCCCGACCGGGTAGTGGATCATCGGCCGCCAGCCCGGCGCGGACAGCACGAGCAGGTGCGGCCAGCCCAGGGACGAGGGGACGAGCGTGAGGCCGGGGCCGACCTCGGGGGCCAGTGCCGTGGCCCGGCCGGAGGTCAGCTTGTCCACGGTGATGAGGGTCCCGCGGTCGTCCACCGACACCGCGGGCGACACCTCGGCCAGCGCCTCGCGCAGCCCCCGGCGGCGCAGCACCTCCGTCTTGTGCCGGGCGTCGGTGGCGAGCTGGACGCCCACCCGGCGCCAGACGTCGCCGAAGAACGCCTGCTCGCAGTCCTCGAACAGGCGGCGCAGCCAGGTCCGGACGCCCGGCGGGTCGTCCAGCAGGCGCCGGGCGAACACCACGGCCCGCGGGCCGCGGGCCGCCGCGCGCTCCAGGGCGACGGCACGGGAGCGCGCGTCGCGCAGCGGTGGGCCGACGGAGGTGTAGTAGCCGGAACAGGAGACGTCGAGGGCTGCCTCGACGTACCGCTCGTCGTCCAGCCGGTCGAGCATGTCCAGTTCCTCCGCGAGCGTGGCGCCGGGCCTGCCGTCGGCCGAGGGCAGGCACGCGAGCGGCGTGAACACGTCGGAGATGACCGGCCCCCACAGGGAGTCCGCCTCGCAGAGCCGGTCGGCGAGGTCGGGCTTCAGCCCCGTGGCCGTCGCGGTCACCCAGCCGTGGAGCCCGGGGTGGTGCGAGGGCTCGGCGAGCACGTGCAGGGCATGACCCAGCTCGGCCAGGGGCGACGCGGCGAACAGGACACGTTCGGGCGGCAGGCCCGCGATGTCGATCGTCACGCTCATGTGCCCCATTCTGGGCGTGCCGTGACGGGGGTGTTGATCATTTGACGGTCCTCGTCAATCCACGGGCTTCGGGGGGCGGGCACGGCGCACGGTGGGGGCATGAACGCGACTCAGCAGCACATGCTCGACAGTTACCGCGCCCTGCAGCAGGGGGTGCCGGTGCCGCCTGCGCCGGGGACGGATGAGGTGCGGGTGGTTCGGGAGGTTCGTGGGTGGCGGGAGTTTCGGCGGGTTTTGGCGGGGAGGGTGGTTCGGCGGCGACGGTCTGTGGTGGCTCCGACTCCGACTCCGACTCCGGATCCGGCTCCGGTTCCGGGTGCGGTCCCGGCTCGGGTGCCGGAGGCCGGGCGCTGCCGGTGACGGGCCGCAGTCGGGTGCCGACTCGTTTTTCTGCCCCGGACCCTCCCCCGGGCGCGAGCCCGTTCCGCCCCCGGAGCACCCCCGCCCCGAGCGCGTAGCATGACAGCGGAATCGTCCGGTACCCCCGCGGACTGGAACGGAAGGCATCCCGCCGCGTGAACGCACAACACACCTCCGGGCAGACGAGCCCGCAGGACCGCCCCGCCCGGCTCACCGTCGGCGTCGTCGGCGCCGGCCGCGTCGGCCCCGTCCTCGCCGCCTCGCTCGCCCTCGCCGGGCACAGGCCCGTCGCCGTCTCCGGCGTCTCCGACGCCTCGCTGCGCCGGGCCGCCGACATCCTGCCCGGCGTCCCCGTCGTGACCCCCGCCGAGGTGCTGGCCCGGGCCGAGCTGGTCCTGCTCACCGTGCCCGACGACGTCCTGCCGGGGCTGGTCGCCGGGCTCGCCGGGACCGGGGCCGTCCGCCCCGGCCAGCTGCTCGTCCACACCTCCGGACGGCACGGCGCCGCCGTCCTCGACCCCGCCACCCGGGCCGGGGCCCTGCCGCTCGCCCTGCACCCCGCCATGACCTTCACCGGCACCTCCGTGGACGTCCAGCGGCTGGCCGGCTGCTCCTTCGGCGTCACCGCCCCCGAGGAACTGCGACTGGCCGCGGAGGCACTGGTCATCGAGATGGGCGGCGAGCCCGAGTGGATCGAGGAGGCCGCCCGGCCGCTCTACCACGCGGCCCTGGCCATCGGCTCCAACCACCTGGTGACCCTGATCGCCCAGGCCATGGAGCTGCTCGGCACGGCGGGCGTCGCCCACCCGGCCCGGATGCTCGGCCCCCTGCTCGGGGCCGCCCTCGACAACGCCCTGCGCAGCGGTGACGCGGCCCTGACCGGCCCGGTCGCGCGCGGCGACGCCGGCACCGTGGCCGCCCACGTCGCCGAGCTGCGCGCGCACGCCCCGCAGGCCGTCGCCGGCTATCTGGCGATGGCCCGCACCACCGCCGACCGCGCCCTGGCGAACGGCCTGCTCAAGGCCGAACTGGCGGAAGACCTGCTCGTCGTCCTCGCGGACGGCGCGGACGGAGGAGACCGGTGACCGACCAGCTCATGAACGACGCGCTGCTCATAGGCGACGCGGCGGAGCTCCGCGCCCTGCCGGGCACCGGCGCCGGGCCGCGCGCCGTCGTGATGACCATGGGCGCCCTGCACGAGGGCCACGCCACCCTGATCCGCGAGGCCCGGAAGGCCGCCGGGGAGGCCGGGCAGGTCGTCGTCACCGTCTTCGTCAACCCGCTCCAGTTCGGCCCGGACGAGGACCTCGACCGCTACCCGCGCACCCTGGAGGCCGACCTCGCGCTCGCACGGGAGGCCGGCGCGGACGCCGTCTTCGCGCCCTCCGTCGCCGAGGTCTACCCGGGCGGCGAGCCCGAGGTCCGGGTCACCGCCGGGGCCATGGGCGAGCGCCTCGAAGGCGCCCACCGCCCCGGGCACTTCGACGGCGTCCTCACCGTCGTCGCCAAGCTGCTCCACCTCACCGCGCCCGACGTCGCCCTCTTCGGGCAGAAGGACGCCCAGCAGCTCGCGCTGATCCGGCGCATGGCGCGCGACATCAACTTCCCCGTGGAGATCGTCGGCGTCCCCACCGTCCGCGAGGGCGACAACCTGGCGCTCTCCAGCCGCAACCGCTACCTCTCGGACGCCGACCGGGCCTCCGCTCTGGAGCTCTCCCGCGCGCTCCTCACCGGGAAGGCCGCCGCCCCGCGGGGCCCGGCCGCCGTGCGCCGCGCCGCCCGCGCCGTCCTGGACGCCGCGGCGACGGCGGAGCCGCCCGTCGTCCTCGACTACCTGGCCCTCGTCGACCCGGCCGACTTCACCGAGGTCCCCGACGACCACACCGGCGAGGCCGTCCTGGCCGTCGCCGCCAAGGTGGGCACCACCCGCCTCATCGACAACATCGTGCTGGACCTCGCCCCGGAGGAGCGGTCATGAGCGGCAGCGGCATACGACTCGCGGCGCCCGGCCCCGGCTGGTCCGTCGACGCCGACGTCGTCGTCATCGGCTCCGGCGTCGCCGGCCTCACCGTCGCGCTGCGCTGCGCCGCGGGCGGCGCGAACGTCGCGGTCGTCACCAAGGCCCTCCTGGACGACGGCTCCACCCGCTGGGCCCAGGGCGGCATAGCGGCCGCCCTCGGTGAGGGGGACACCCCGGAGCAGCACCTGGACGACACCCTCGTCGCCGGCGTCGGCCTGTGCGACGAGGAGGCCGTGCGGACGCTCGTCACCGAGGGCCCCGACGCCGTCCGCCGGCTCATCGGCACCGGCGCCCGCTTCGACACCGACGCCGCGACCGGCGAGATCCTGCTGACCCGCGAGGGCGGCCACCACCGCCACCGCATCGCCCACGCCGGCGGCGACGCGACCGGCGCGGAGATCTCCCGGGCGCTGGTGGCGGCCGTGCGCGACGCCGGGATCCGGGTCATCGAGCACGCCCTCGTCCTCGACCTCCTCAAGGACGCCGCCGGCCGGGCCGCCGGCCTCCTGCTGCACGTCATGGGCGAGGGCCAGCACGACGGCGTCGGCGCCGTCCGGGCCGGGGCCGTGGTCCTGGCCACCGGCGGCATGGGCCAGGTGTTCTCCGCGACCACCAATCCGTCCGTCTCCACCGG
Source organism: Streptomyces sp. AV19 (assembly GCF_015999245.1). GTDB lineage: Bacteria > Actinomycetota > Actinomycetes > Streptomycetales > Streptomycetaceae > Streptomyces. The sequence goes on from NZ_JAEAMR010000007.1 coordinate 495,757, forward strand.
CGACGGCGTCGCGCTCGCGCTGCGCGCCGGAGCGGAGGTCTCCGACCTGGAGTTCGTCCAGTTCCACCCCACCGTGCTGTGGCTCGGCCCGGACGCCGAGGGGCAGCAGCCCCTGGTGTCGGAGGCCGTGCGCGGCGAGGGCGCCCACCTCGTGGACGCCGACGGCGTGCGCTTCATGGCCGGGCAGCACGAGCTCGCCGAGCTGGCGCCCCGCGACATCGTCGCCAAGGGCATCATGCGGCGCATGCGGGAGACCGGCACCGAGCACATGTACCTCGACGCCCGGCACTTCGGCGCCGCCATGTGGGCCGAGCGCTTCCCCACGATCCTGGCCGCCTGCCGCACCCACGGCATCGACCCGGTGACCGAGCCGATCCCGGTCGCCCCGGCCGCGCACTACGCGTCCGGCGGCGTCCGCACCGACCTGCGCGGCCGGACGACCGTCCCCGGCCTGTACGCGTGCGGCGAGGTCGCGTGCACCGGCGTGCACGGCGCGAACCGGCTCGCGTCCAACTCGCTCCTGGAGGGCCTGGTCTTCGCCGAGCGCATCGCGGCGGACATCGGCGCGTCCCACCGTCCGGCGGGCGAGGGCGTCCCGGTGGCGGAGACCGAGCGCCTGGTCGCGCCGGAGACGCGGTTCGCCGTCCAGCGCGCCATGACGGCGGGCGCCGGGGTGCTCCGCTCCCGGGAGAGCCTCACGCGCGCCGCCGCCGAGCTGGCCCGGATCGAGGAGACCGCCGACAAGGCCGTCGAGCCCGGCACCGACGCCTGGGAGGCCACCAACCTGCTGCTCGTCGCCCGCGTCCTGGTCGCCGCCGCCCTGCACCGCGAGGAGACCCGGGGCAGCCACTGGCGCGAGGACCGGCCCGACCGGGACGATGCCGCCTGGCGACGGCACGTTCTCGTCACCCTCCGCCCGGACCGTACGCTTGCGGTCTCCACCACCGAGACGGCAGCCTTCCCGCCGGCGTTTCCGCCTTCCGCAGCACCGAGGAGCACCGCGTGAGCACCCCCGAGAACCTCCAGTACCGGCTGGGCACCTTCATCGACGAACCGGGCTGCGGCGACGGCTGCGCCTGCGGCGAGGGGCCCTCCGCCTACGAGTGCGGGCTCGACGAGTCCCTCGCCGTGCTGCTGGCCGAGGCCGGGCTGGACCCGGTGCTGGTCGAGGAGATCGCGCACATGGCCGTCGAGGAGGACCTCGACGGCGGCGTGGACGTCACCTCCGTCGCGACCGTCCCCGAGGACGCCGTCGCCACCGGCGACTTCACCGCCCGCGAGGCGGGCACGGTGGCCGGCCTGCGGGTCGCCGAGGCGATCCTCTCGGTGGTCTGTACCGACGACTTCGAGGTCGAGCGGCACGTCGAGGACGGCGACCGGGTCGCCGCCGGCCGGCGCCTGCTGTCCGTCCGCACCCGCACCCGCGACCTGCTGACCGCCGAGCGCAGCATGCTCAACCTGCTGTGCCGGCTCTCCGGCATCGCCACCGCCACCCGCGCCTGGGCCGACGTCCTGGAGGGCACCGGCGCGGCTGTCCGCGACACCCGCAAGACCACCCCCGGGCTGCGGGCGCTGGAGAAGTACGCGGTCCGCTGCGGCGGCGGCGTCAACCACCGGATGTCGCTGTCGGACGCCGCGCTCGTCAAGGACAACCACGTCGTCGCCGCCGGCGGGGTGGCCGAGGCGTTCAAGGCCGTCCGCGAGCGCTTCCCCGACCTGCCGATCGAGGTCGAGGTGGACCGCCTGGACCAGATCCCGCCGGTGCTCGCCGAGGGCGCCGACCTGATCATGCTCGACAACTTCACCGTCGAGGCCACCCGAGAGGCCGTCGCCCTGGTCGCCGGCCGGGCCCGGCTGGAGTCCTCGGGCCGGCTCACCCTCGACAACGCCCCCGCCTACGCCGCCACCGGCGTGGACTACCTGGCCGTCGGCTCGCTCACCCACTCCTCGCCGATCCTCGACATAGGGCTCGACCTGCGGGAAGGCGAAGAGGGCGAAGGGGCCGAGGGCTGATGCTGCTCACCATCGACGTCGGCAACACCCAGACCGTCCTCGGCCTCTTCGACGGCGAGGAGATCGTCGAGCACTGGCGCATCTCGACGGACGCCCGCCGCACGGCCGACGAGCTCGCCGTCCTCTTCCAGGGCCTGATGGGCCGTCACCCGCTGCTCGGCGGGGACCTGGGCGAGGGCATCGGGGGCATCGCCATCTGCTCGACGGTCCCCTCCGTGCTGCACGAGATGCGCGAGGTGACCCGCCGCTACTACGGCGACGTGCCCGCCGTCCTCGTCGAGCCCGGGGTCCGGACCGGCGTGCCGATCCTCATGGACAACCCCAAGGAGGTCGGCGCGGACCGCATCATCAACGCGGTCGCCGCCGTCGAGCTCTACGGCGGCCCGTGCATCGTCGTCGACTTCGGCACGGCGACGACGTTCGACGCGGTGAGCGCGCGCGGCGAGTACGTCGGCGGGGTCATCTCGCCCGGCATCGAGATCTCCGTCGAGGCGCTGGGCGTCAAGGGCGCCCAGCTCCGCAAGATCGAACTGGCCCGTCCGCGGAGCGTGATCGGCAAGAACACGGTCGAGGCGATGCAGTCCGGCATCATCCACGGCTTCGCGGGCCAGGTCGACGGCGTCGTCAACCGCATGGCCCGCGAACTGGCCGACGACCCCGACGACGTCACCGTCATCGCGACCGGCGGCCTGGCGCCGCTGGTCCTCGCCGAGGCGACGGTGATCGACGAGCATGAGCCGTGGCTGACGCTGGTCGGCTTGCGCCTGGTGTACGAGCGGAACGTGGCGCGGACGTAGGGCTGCGCCCGGGGGAATCTCCCCCGCCCCGCCCTTTCACCGTTTCCCGGGGCAGGCCCCCGGACCCGGCACCGCGCTTCGCGCGGTGAGCGGGGCTGCGCCCCAGCACCCCTACCGGGGGCTCCGCCCCCTGGCCCCGGCGAGGGTTGCGGCCCCTGCATCCTGGCGGGGGTTGCATCCCGTGCAACCGGCGGGCCTTAGCCCCCTGGCCCCGGCGCGAGAGTTGCGCCCCCGCATCCTGGCCGCGCGCCCCCTGCCCCCTGATCGGGGCTCCCGCCCCTGTGCTCCTGGCCGGGGCTCCCGCCCCCGGTCCCCTTTTCGGGGCTGCGCCCGGGGCCTCGCAGCGCGGCTAGCGCCGAGCTTTGCAACGCGGCTCCGCCGCGTTCGTCCTCAAGCGCCGGACGGGCTGAATGGCGCGCCCGGGCCCTAGTGCAGCTCGGGCCCCAGACCTGGGCCGGGTGCGCGATCCGGCCCGGGGAGGAGGCGACAACCAGCCCGTCCGGCGCTTGAGGACAGCGCCCGGAGGGCACTTCGGGGGTGCAGGGGGCGCAGCCCCGCCCACCGCGCGGACGCGGTACCGGGTCCGGGGCCTGCCCCGGGAAACGGGAAAAAGGCGGGGCGGGGAGAAAAGACATCGCGCCGCGCCACACACCACCGGTAGGCGAAAATTGTCCGTTTAGCACTTAAAGTCGCCCCATGCCAACGCCCTATGGATCCCGCGGCGGCATGGCGTTCAGCGCGGACGAACTGCGCGTCCTGCGCCGTGCCCTCGCCATCGCCCTCCAGCCCCGCACCGAGCCCACCGGGACGCACGAGATGCATGAGCACCGCGAGACCCGCGCAACGCACGAAAGCCGCGAGAAGCAGAAGTGCCTCCGGCTCGCACAGGCGGTGGACGAGGCCGCCCGCGAGGCCGCCCGGCTGCGCGCCTTCCTCCGCGCGGACCTCGCCCGCTACCGCGCCGCCCTCCCCGGCACCACCCCCGGCTACCTGGCGCGGCTCCAGGACGCCCTCGCGGTCGGCCACCGGCCCGGCGCCGAGGACCTGGCCGCCCTCGCCGCCCTGTGCGCCGCCCCGGCCGGCCCGGCCGAGACCGTCCGCCGCCGCGCCCTCCTCCGGCGCTGCGAGCGCGCCGCGGACACCCCCAAGCCGGGCGCCAAGCCCGCCCCCAAGCCCGGCGCGTCGCCCGCGCCCGAGCGGCCCAAGGCGCCGCCCGCGCCGCCCACCGGGCCCCGGCCCGACCGCCCCATTCCCACCCCCGGCGAGGTCTTTCCGCCCCGCCGCAAACCGGCGCCCCCGCCGGGAAGCCGGGTCCCGCAAGGCCCGCCGATGGCGCACGCGTAATCTGGACGGGTCGCCAACCGATTCCAGAACCGAAGGAGCCGACGGCCATGGACTATGTCGCCGCGCTGGTCCCGCCCGTGGTGATGGCGGTCGCATTCACCGCGCTGGTCATGACGATCATCAAGAGCCAGGGTGGAGCGAACAAGGGCAAGGAAGACGCCATCGTCGACGCGGCGTTCGCCCGTGCCGAGGCTGCCACGGCGGAAGGCAAGACCCCCACGGCCTGAACCCGAGGGGAAACCCGCGCCCCAGGGCGTGCGACCCGGAGACTATTTCCGGGGCGCACGCCCTTTTCGCCGCCGCCTTGCCGCCGCGTCCCGATAAACCGGCATTCGAGACATCTCCCACTATTATTCGCGTGTGGTTCGACGCCTCGGTGATCTGGAAGACGCCGTCATGACGCGCGTGTGGGAGTGGAACCGGCCGGTCACTGTTCGAGAAGTCCTCGAAGACCTTCAGCAGGAACGGTCGATCGCCTACACCACCGTGATGACCGTAATGGACAACCTGTATCAGAAGGGCTGGCTGCGGCGGGAAGCGGAAGGCCGCGCCTATCGATATGAGGCGGTCTCCAACCGGGCCGCCTACTCGGCCGCACTGATGAACGAAGCGTGGTCGGTCAGCGACAACCCCGCGGCCGCTCTCGTCGCCTTCTTCGGCATGATGTCGGCCGAACAACGCGAAGCCCTCCGCGACGCGATCCGGGTCGTGCAACTCGACGGACCCGCGGACGGAGCCCCGCCCGCCGGGCGATAGCGTCCGGTTATGCCCGCAGCAACTGACCGGCCCCGCCCCGCAAAAGTCGTCACCGTCCGCCGGGCCCGGACCTCCGACGTGCCGGCCGTGCGCCGGCTCATCAACGCCTACGCCCGCGACGGGATCCTGCTCGACAAAGCCACCGTGACCCTTTACGAGGACATCCAGGAGTTCTGGGTCGCGGAACGGGACGAAGACGGTACGGTCATCGGATGCGGCGCACTGCACGTGATGTGGGAAGACCTCGCGGAGGTCCGCACGCTGGCCGTCGACCCGGCGGCCAAGGGCGGCGGAGTCGGCCACGCGCTCCTCGACAAGCTCCTGCAGACGGCGCGCTGGCTGGGGGTGCGGCGCATTTTCTGCCTCACCTTCGAAGTCGAGTTCTTCACGAACCACGGCTTCGTCGAGATCGGTGAGACCCCGGTGGACGGTGATGTCTACAGCGAGCTGCTGCGCTCCTATGACGAGGGTGTTGCCGAGTTCCTGGGTCTCGAACGGGTGAAGCCGAACACCCTTGGCAACAGCCGGATGCTTCTGCATCTGTGATGGCCGGGCCTCTATGTCCGAATGTCCGAATCGCGCCCCTATCGTGCCGCCCTGGAAGCCGTCGTTCCCGTGCGGAACGGTGACTGAACCTTCCCCGGGGGTTTGTGTTTTCCCGGGAAAGGCGGTTTGCTATTCCTCCGTAATCCCTTTTCTGCTGATGAAAGGAATCCCCCCGTGGCGCAGAAGGTTCAGGTCCTTCTTGTCGACGACCTCGACGGCGGCGAGGCGGACGAGACGGTGACGTTCGCCCTGGACGGCAAGTCGTACGAGATCGATCTCACCACCGCCAACGCCGACAAGCTGCGCGGGCTGCTCGAGCCGTACGCGAAGAACGGCCGTCGCACCGGTGGCCGCTCGGCCGGCCGGGCCCGGGGCCGGGCCGCTTCCGCCGGGAGCCCGGACACCGCGAAGATCCGCGCGTGGGCCAAGGAGAACGGTTACAACGTCAACGACCGGGGCCGTGTCCCGGCAGAGATCCGTGAGGCGTACGAGAAGGCCAACGGCTGATTCCCGTCGGCCGCTCCCTGCGCGACCGTCCGGCGCGCAGCAACCGGGCCCGGTGGCACTCCGTGGCCGCCGCGCTCACGAGCCGTACGAGATCGGGGGCGTCGGTGCCGCCCCCGAGGCCGGTCACCGGAAGGGTCGGCTCCAGCTCGCACCCAGGCCGGGGAGGCCGCACCCACACGGCCTCCCGCGGATCGGGCGGGTCCTCCGCCCGCGGCCGCGCCGGCCGCACCGGGGCCGGAGCGACGATCCGGCCACCCGGGCCCAGCGCCATGAGGTCCAGGGTGATCCCGCCCCACTCCAGCCAGCGGAGCAGCTCCGGCAGCTCCTCCGCGGTGCCCGTGGCGGTCAGGAACCAGAGCGTCCGGCTCCGCCGGTCCAGCGCGGCCGGTCCCACCCGGCGGACGCGTCCGAGCACGGCGAAGCCCGCCGCGGCGGGCATGCCCAGGGCGTCGAAGCGCACCCCGGTCGCGAGGCAGGGGGGCGGCCCGTCCGTCACGGTCCAGCCCAGCTCGTCCTCGTACCAGCGGCGCAAGTCCGGCCGGAGGCCGGCGGAAGGCTGCGGCGGCCGGAGGCCGGCCGAGGGCTGCTGCGGCGGCCGCGGGGAGGCGTCCAGGGGGGCGCGGGGGCCGGGCAGGACGGCAGTCATGAACGGTGCAACTGAGCCAGTCCGGCGAGGTTACGCAGGGTCTGGCGCCGGGCACGCTCCGTATAGGGCTTGAGGGGCGCACAGGCGCTCCCGGTGGCGCGAGGGTGTTCGCCCATAGCGGAGTGCGCGGGGTCGCGCCGCATGGAGTGTCCGTGCCGGAGGGTAGGACATTCCCCGTGGGGAGAGGCGATACCGCAGGGCTTTGGGGGCATTTGCCGGGAAGATCCCGGGGTGTGACGAGGCGTACCGGGCAAGGGGTGCGTTCGCCATCGGCGTAGTGGTGGTGAGCGTATATGCCTGGCCTGCGGGAACATCGTCTCCCACCATCGGGTTGGAGGAGTTGTCGGCTGTTCGGCAGCAGGTTTCCCCGTCGACGCGGGGTGATCCGGACGGATGTCGGCAGTTGGAATGAGCTGTCCCGTCCCGCGGGACTAGCATGCGGAAGGACAGGGAGGGGACCGCCCCCTTACTTGCCTGACCGCTCTGAGGAGCGATTAACGATGTTCGAGAGGTTCACCGACCGTGCGCGGCGGGTTGTCGTCCTGGCTCAGGAAGAAGCCCGGATGCTCAACCACAACTACATCGGCACCGAGCACATCCTCCTGGGCCTGATCCACGAGGGTGAGGGTGTCGCCGCTAAGGCCCTGGAGAGCCTCGGGATTTCGCTCGAGGCGGTCCGCCAGCAGGTGGAGGAGATCATCGGCCAGGGCCAGCAGGCCCCGTCCGGCCACATTCCCTTCACCCCCCGTGCGAAGAAGGTGCTGGAGCTGTCGCTCCGCGAGGCCCTTCAGCTCGGCCACAACTACATCGGTACGGAGCACATCCTGCTCGGCCTGATCCGCGAGGGCGAGGGCGTCGCCGCCCAGGTCCTCGTGAAGCTGGGCGCCGATCTCAACCGGGTGCGGCAGCAGGTCATCCAGCTGCTCTCCGGTTACCAGGGCAAGGAGGCCGCCACCGCCGGCGGCCCGGCCGAGGGCACGCCCTCGACCTCGCTCGTCCTGGACCAGTTCGGGCGCAACCTCACGCAGGCCGCCCGCGAGTCCAAGCTCGACCCGGTCATCGGGCGCGAGAAGGAGATCGAGCGGGTCATGCAGGTGCTGTCCCGCCGCACCAAGAACAACCCGGTCCTGATCGGCGAGCCCGGCGTCGGCAAGACGGCCGTCGTCGAGGGGCTGGCCCAGGCCATCGTCAAGGGCGAGGTGCCCGAGACCCTCAAGGACAAGCACCTCTACACCCTCGACCTGGGCGCGCTGGTCGCTGGTTCCCGCTACCGCGGTGACTTCGAGGAGCGCCTGAAGAAGGTCCTCAAGGAGATCCGCACCCGCGGCGACATCATCCTGTTCATCGACGAGCTCCACACGCTGGTCGGTGCGGGTGCCGCCGAGGGCGCCATCGACGCGGCGTCGATCCTGAAGCCGATGCTGGCGCGCGGCGAGCTCCAGACCATCGGTGCCACGACGCTCGACGAGTACCGCAAGCACCTGGAGAAGGACGCGGCCCTGGAGCGTCGCTTCCAGCCCATCCAGGTCGCCGAGCCGTCGCTGCCGCACACCATCGAGATCCTCAAGGGTCTGCGCGACCGGTACGAGGCCCACCACCGCGTCTCCATCACCGACGAGGCGCTGGTCCAGGCCGCGACCCTCGCCGACCGCTACATCTCCGACCGCTTCCTGCCGGACAAGGCGATCGACCTGATCGACGAGGCCGGTTCCCGGATGCGCATCCGCCGGATGACCGCGCCGCCGGACCTCCGCGAGTTCGACGAGAAGATCGCCGACGTGCGCCGCGAGAAGGAGTCCGCGATCGACTCGCAGGACTTCGAGAAGGCCGCTTCCCTCCGCGACAAGGAGAAGCAGCTGCTGGCCGCCAAGGCCAAGCGGGAGAAGGAGTGGAAGGCCGGCGACATGGACGTCGTCGCCGAGGTCGACGGCGAGCTGATCGCCGAGGTCCTGGCCACGGCCACCGGCATCCCGGTCTTCAAGCTGACCGAGGAGGAGTCCTCCCGCCTGCTGCGCATGGAGGACGAGCTGCACAAGCGCGTCATCGGCCAGAAGGACGCCATCAAGGCGCTCTCCCAGGCCATCCGGCGCACCCGTGCGGGCCTCAAGGACCCCAAGCGTCCGGGCGGATCGTTCATCTTCGCCGGCCCCTCGGGCGTCGGCAAGACCGAACTGTCCAAGACGCTCGCCGAGTTCCTCTTCGGCGACGAGGACGCGCTGATCTCCCTCGACATGTCGGAGTTCAGCGAGAAGCACACGGTGTCGCGGCTCTTCGGTTCCCCGCCCGGATACGTGGGGTACGAGGAGGGCGGCCAGCTCACCGAGAAGGTGCGGCGGAAGCCGTTCTCGGTCGTCCTCTTCGACGAGGTCGAGAAGGCCCACCCGGACATCTTCAACTCGCTGCTGCAGATCCTGGAGGACGGTCGCCTGACCGACTCCCAGGGCCGGGTCGTGGACTTCAAGAACACCGTCATCATCATGACGACCAACCTCGGCACCCGGGACATCTCCAAGGGCTTCAACCTGGGCTTCGCGGCGCAGGGTGACGTCAAGACCGGCTACGAGCGGATGAAGGCCAAGGTCAACGAGGAGCTCAAGCAGCACTTCCGGCCGGAGTTCCTCAACCGTGTCGACGACACGGTGGTCTTCCACCAGCTGTCGCAGGAAGACATCATCCAGATCGTCGACCTGATGATCGCCAAGGTGGACGAGCGCCTGCGCGACCGCGACATGGGCATCGAGCTCAGCGGGGACGCGAAGCAGCTGCTCGCGAAGAAGGGTTACGACCCGATCCTGGGTGCGCGGCCGCTGCGCCGCACCATCCAGCGGGAGATCGAGGACATCCTGTCCGAGAAGATCCTCTTCGGCGAGCTGCGCCCGGGCCACATCGTGGTCGTCGGCACCGAGGGCGAGGGTGAGGAGAAGAAGTTCACCTTCCGCGGTGAGGAGAAGGCTGCGCTGCCGGACACGCCGCCGGTGGAGCAGGCGGCCGGCGGGGCCGGGCCCAACCTGTCGAAGGACGCGTAGCGTCTGGTAGTTGAGCAGTTCGGGGTCGGCCCCGGGTCGCGTTGGCGGCCCGGGGCCGAGCCTTATGCGAGGTTCGTGAACCTGACGATCAAACGGTCGCCGAAGCGGTCGGCGTCCATGACGCGGGGTGGGGTAGCGATTCCGTGGACCGTCACCTGGAGGTCGGGGAGGCTGTGCAGGGCGCGTAGGTCGAGTGCCCCCGCGCGGAATGTCTGGTCCCAGACGAAAACCTCTCTCAGGCCCGGGAAGAGCCGCTCTACGGGCAATTTGATGATGGGGCGATTGAGTATCAGGGTCGCTGTCCGGATACTCGGGAGTGGGGGGACGTCGACGAGATCGTCCAGGGTGTTTTCCCAGAGTCCAAGATCTGTGAGGTGCGGCAGGCTGCGCAGTTGGCCCAGAGGGGCGAGGTCCGCCCAGCTGTCCTGGACGAACAGGCGGTGCAGGCTTGTCCATGAGCCGATGCCCTGAAGATGGATTCCGCGACCACGGCTGCTGAGATTTAACTCGGTCACGTGGCCGAGCGGTTCCGGGAGCCGGCCGTCGAGCGGTGTGAGGTCCAGGGACAGGGTGCTGAGCCGAGGGAGTCCGGTGAGGATGCCCAGCGCTTCCCGTGGAAGTTCGTGTGCATACAGGTTCAGTGCTGTTAGCGGTAAGGCCGACAGAGCGGACATGTCCCTGAGACTGTGACAAACCGAGAGGGTCAGGGAGTCGATCTCCGGGTGATCACGGAGGAATTCGACATCGGTCAGTCGGCTGTTGGCGGCTACGAGGAGCTCCCGCAGGACCCGTTTGTCCAGTGCCGCGCCGAGTTCCTCCCCGCTGTAATCCCCGGAGAACTGGAGCGAGGCGATCGGCCCGAGGTCGGGAAGGTGACGGAGATGCTCCGGACGGGAGAGCCATACCTCCGCATCGTCGAGCCGCATCGATGCGAGGACTTCTTCCGCGAACCTTCTGTCGGCAGACTGGTCGTGTCTCATTCGAGGGCTCCGCCTCCTCTGACCTGCGAGTTTGCGCGTTGCGATTTCCCGAGTCGCATACGTACGGTCTCGCAGGTGTTCATGACGTACTTCTCACCGACCGGCTGGGAGTCCTGGGGACTCTCGAGCCAGCCGACCGTCCCGGAGCGCATGCCGGTCCTGATCGACGAGGACCTCCGCTTCGAAGACGCGGCCGGCCCTCGCACCACAACGGTGCTCAACCAGTGGCTCCAGGAGCTCCCGGCGCTCGGTTGTCCGGCACCGGAGTCGTGGGAGACCTATGCCCGAGTCGCGCGGGACTGGACGGTGTTCCTGGCCGAACGGGGCATCCACCTCTTCGACACCCGCGCACAGTTGAAGCGCGGACTGAGCGTGTACGCCGTGCACCGTGCGATCGGACCGGTGAAGGCACGGTTCGCGGCCTCCACCTGGAACCAGCACATGAGCATCCTGTCGGGCCTGTACGGGTGGGCGGTGGACGAGCAGTACGCCAGCGCGGTGCCGTTCACGTACAAGCAGGCCGCCACGATGTACGGCGACCAGGTACGGATGCAGCCGGTGAACTTGGCCAAGCGCCGGATGCCGAAGCCCCATGTGACGATCAAGTACTTCGAAGAGGACTTCGAGGACCTGTTCCTGAAGGGGCTGGCAGGGCTGTGCCCGGACGGCAGCGAGGACCCTTGCTACCGAGGGCGGACGACGGCACGCAATGCGGCGGTGGGCGGGTTCGCCCTGTCCAACGGGATGCGGCGTCAGGAGTTCACGTATCTACTGTCGTGCGAGGTGCCGGCGTTGCCGCGGCGGCGGTCGGCACTGCCGATCCGGTTTCCGGTGCCGGCCGGGATCACCAAGGGCCGGAAGTTCCGCACCACGTGGACGACGTATGACGCGTTGACCCGACTACACCAGTACATCCGAATGCAGCGCGCGCTGGCAGCGACGGGGTCGTCGTGGCGGCCGCCGTCGCGCTGGGGTGACCCGCTGGTGGTGACGGAGGCCGGCGAGGCCGGCGGCCGGGTCAACGGGGAACGGGTGGCCTGGGCTGAGCTGACTCCGCGCGAGCGCCGGCTGCTGGTGGCGCCGGGGGGCGGCTCGATGCTGCTGGCCCTGCAAGCGGACGGGAGCCCGTTCCTGGACTGGGGCACCGTCTTCAAGCGGACCTCGCAGCGCATCCGGGAGCGGTTCGAGCCGCGGTTTCCCCACACCGCCCCGCACCGGTGCCGGCACACGTTCGCGATCAGGACGCTGGAGCGTTTGGTCGGCGGCTATTACGCCCAGGCGGCGAAGCTGGTCAAGGATACCGACGCGGACGCGGCGCTGGCGCTCTATTTGAGCAAGACCGATCCGGTCATGGTGCTGCGGGATTTGCTTGGCCATTCCAGTGTCCTGACCACGGAGGTTTACCTCCGGCGCCTGGATACGACCCGGATCTACCGCGACGCCTACGAGCACGCGGGCCATGACCACGCCCTTCTCGCCGAGGCGGGGCGGGAAGCCGACGACGAGTTCGACGAGGACGACGATATCTGATGCCCGCGGAGATCCTGGAGAACCCGCTGCGCGTATCCTGCACCTTTACCCGGGGCACCACCTCGGTGCTGAAGGTCGACGATGCCCTCAACCCCGTGCTGACCCGCGAGTTGCTGACCGGCCTGGTCTTCCTGATGCATCCGCACGGCAGGGGCGACTCATACCGCACGCTGGAGAAGCACAAGGGCACCATCGACTGGTTCGTCGCGGCGCTTGCCGAGCGCGGCCATCAGGGTGGTGTGGCTGGTCTGACCCGCGCGATGCTCGCGGAGCTGTGGTGGTCGGCCGGCAACCGACGTGAGGCGGAGAGCCGTAGCCTGCTGGCGGCCCTGGACAGGGAGACCAGGGTGCTCTCTGTGGATGTACGGGCACTCGTGGGCGGCCGCCTCTACAACAGGTATCCCGAATATGAGCCGCACGAGCCCTATGACGAGGTCGCCTGGAACAACCTGGCCGATGCTTGCCGGAGGGTCATCAAGGAGTCGTGGGCAGCTCATCGGGCAGCCCGGACGGCGGCCGAAATGGGCCAGGATCCGTTCGTGCACGGCTGGACGCACGAGAACATCTGCTGGCAGATGCTTCACGACGGACCTGCCACGCCGGCGGAGCTCGGGGCCCGGGCCGGCTGGACGAGGCATCAGGCCCGGTACCGGGTGGGGCCGGTGCACATCCAGCGGGAGGCTCTGTTTCCCGGGCCGCGGGTGATGCTCGCCTACCAGCTGCTGTTCGGCGTCTACACCGGGATCGTGCCCGACGGTATCGACGACCTGGGCGTCGAGGACCTGGAGTGGGCCGGGCAGTCCACCATCCTGCTGCGCTACCTCAAGGGCCGTACCTCACACGAGAGCCTGACCCTGTCGAAGAAGGCCGTGCGGCTGCTGGAGCGCTGGCTCGAGCACTCCGCCCTGCTGCGCGTGCACTGCCCGCCCGAGCTGCGCGAGGGGCTGTGGCTGCGGTTCGAACCCAGCGCCTCCGGTCCCCACCGGCGAGGTCCCTGGCGGACCAGTCGCCCCTACCGCACCACCCTGGCCCAGTGGGTGAACGATCACGGCGTGGTCGATGCGAACGGCGCCGTGATCCGGCTGCACCGCCACGTGATCCGCACGACCTTCGAGTCGCACCGCGACCGGGACTCATGGTTCGGCAGCCGCCGTTCCACCATCGACCCTAACCACTCCCCGGCCGTCGAGGGCGATCACTACTTGTCCGCCATGACGGCGACCCAGAAGAACGCTGTCGAGGAGATTGTGGAACAGGCCCAGGGTGACCTGCTGCGCAAGAGCCGCCCGCCGATGGTGCTCAGTGATCAGGACATCGCCCACCTCGCCGATCAGTTTCCGCATCTGGTCAGCGAGTTGGAGCTGGACGAGGCGGCGATCGCCGAGCTGGTCGGCGGGCAGCGCGACGTGTTCGTGGCGTCCTGCGCGGACCCGCTTGCGGGGGTGCACGGCCCCAAGGGCAAGCCGTGTCCGGCCCGTCCGTGGGTCTGCCTGCTGTGTCCGCTTGCGCTGTTCACGCCCGCGCACGCGGTGAATCTGCTGCGGATGAAGGCGTTCTTCGCCCGCCAGTGGCAGCAGATGCCCGCCGCTCAGTTCATGGCCGTCTTCGGCCACTACGCCCAGCGGATCGACGAGGTCCTGGCCAAGTACGACCCGGCACAGCTCGCCCGAGCGGCCGCCGAGGTCGCGGACAGCGACGACGAGATCCCGCTGCTGCCGGAGGAAAGCACCCGATGACCACCCTCACTCGCCCGAGCTCGCTGCCCGCGCCCACCGCGACGTCACCGTTCGCCGGCGCCGACCTGTGCCGCCTGGCCGGCTTCACGCTCCCCACCGGGGCGCCCCGTCCTTGCTTCGAGGACGATATCTGGGACTTCGCCCAGGTCATCGGCATGCCTGCCTACCTGGCAAAGTGCGCTCGGCGCCTGGACTTCACCCAGATCACCAACCCACGGTGGAAGACCGTGGCCAAGGAGTACGCCGCGGCTCAGATGGCCCCCGGACACGAGGCTGTGCGTCTGCTGCCGCACGCCAACCGCAGCATCAAGGCGATCGGCACGATCTACCGCGAGCTGCTGGAGCTGGTCCGCTGGCTGAACTGGCTGACAGCCCGCGGCATCCGGCACCTGGACGAGGTGACCGAACATCACTGCACGTCGTTCGCTCAGTACCGGGCAACACACCGCCCGAACGGCACGAAGACCCCGCACCGTGAGAGCGTCCACAAGCTCGTCGCCTCGGTGATCCTGGGCCTGGTGCAGTATGGCGAGCTGTTCACCACCGACCGCTACCGCGACGGACTGCGGCCCTTCGCCGGGCACACAGCCGACGAGGTTGCCGGCGCGGACTCCGGTCCGGCGGAGAACAAGACCCAGCCCGTGACGGACGAGGTGTTCCAGCCCCTGCTGGCCGCCGCCCTCTACCTCGTGCAGACCCTCGCTCCGCACCTGGTGCGCGAGCTGGGGACCAGGTGGCGCCAGGATGCCGTCCGGGCATCACTGCCGTCCTCCGCGCTCACCGACCCGGCCGCTTTGGAAGAGGTACTACTCCGCCATGTCACCGACCGGCGGCCCTTCCATCTCCTTCCCGCCCGGACGAAGACCCGGACCTGGGGGCTGGGCAAAGAGGACTCGCTGGCCAGAGTCAACCTGCGTGCCATCGCCCACGAGGCAGGAAAGGGCAATTTCAGCCCTCAACTGCTCGGCCAGATGCGCTCCGTCATCGAAAAAGCCGTGGAAGACGTCGGGGTGGCCGAACCCTTCTGCCGTGATGCCGCGTTGATGGAGCGGGCCGACGGCCAAGGATCGGTGCCCTGGTCGCTGCCGCTGGCCGAGCGGGACCTCCGCACGCTGACCCAGGTGGTGAAGACCGCCGCCCACCTGGTGATCGTGGCGTTGTCCGGGATGCGCCAGAGCGAGTTGCGCGAGATGAACGTCGGCTGCCGCGTCTCACCCGTGGAAGCCGGGCCGGGACTGGTGCGCTACAAGCTGGCCAGCCGCGTCGTCAAGGACAAGCCGCTGGGCGGCGTCGCGGACGAGTGGGTCGTGGTCAAGGAAGCGTACGACGCGGCCGAGGTCGCCGAACAGCTCCTGGGCCCTGCCACCGACATCGGTGACCCGCTGGTCACCGGCCCCCTGGAGCGCACCCGCTTCACGACGTTCCGGAACTGGGTGAACGGACCCGTCGGCCAGCGGCTGGGACTGGCACCCATCCCCGACGGGCCCGTGACCGCACGGATGCTCAGGCGCACGCTCGCCCTGGAAATCGCCTACCGGCCCGGCGGCCTCCTGGCGGCAAAAGTGCAGCTCAAGCACCTGTCTGTGGTCACAACCGAAGGGTATGCAGCACGTCCGGGCGGCGCCCAGGCCAAGTTCCTGGCCGAAGTCAACGCGGAGGAGAACGAACGCAACAAAGACCTCGTCCTCACCGAGTTCCGACGCTATCAGCAAGGGCACCTCCCCGCGGGCCCCGGCGCCCGCGACCTGATCGACTTCTTCGCCAGCGTCGACGGGCAACTCGCTCGCACGAGCGCCGAGGACTCCGTCGTCGTGGACAGCGACCAGCAGGTCCGCGACCTCCTTGCCTCCCGCGCCGAGGTCCTGCACCTCGGGGTCGCGAACTACTGCTGGTTCATCGACCCGTCCAAAGCACTGTGCCTGAAACTGGCCGGCACCCCCGATGCGACGAAGCCCCTGGCGGGCATGTGCGATTCCTCGCGCTGCCCCCAGGCCACCCACCATCCCTGCCACCGGCCCGTCTGGGCCACCAGCGCCCAAACCAAGCAGGCATTCATCGGCTCCATCGCCCGCCGGCAGAAAGCCGAAAAGGCCCGGCTTCACACCGACTTGGCCCGCGACCTTGCGGTCCTCGCCGCCATCGACTCCACCACGTGAAAAGGAAACCCACTCAATGACACGCATCAGCGCAAAGACCCGGGCCCGCAACGAGCAAGCCATACACGCCGCGATGGAACGCCTACTCAGCGGAGACGTGCCGCCCGACGGCAGCACCGACCTGAAGACCCTCGCTCGCATGGCCGAGGTGCCCCGCACGGCCTTCTACCCGAAGAAGAACCGCGACGGCACCCTACGGCCCGGGCCCTACCAGCAACTGGCCGAGGAATTCGACCGACGCCTCAAGACCCTTCACCAGGCCGGAACGATCCCCGACCCGAAGACCGCGCAGATCGAACGACTCAAGAAGGTCAACGCAGCTCTCAAGAAGCGCCTCAACCAGCACGAGGCCGAACTCGCCGAACTCAAGGAGTTCAAACAACTCGCGCTGTCCCGGATCACCGCCCAGCATCTCGAGATCGAGCGTCTGCGCGAACAGGCCACGGCCGACGCGAAAGTAATGACACTGCCCCGGCGAGCAGTTACCAGCGCTATCGGCTCATGCAGCTGACGTTTCTACCACTCCTACCTCACGGAGGTGACCTTCATCACGAGAACCGCACATGCCCGCAGTGGAAAGCGACACGATGAGAACACCCGGCACCACGCCCTCAGCCGCCGCTCAAAGCGACACCGGGCCGAGGGACACAGACTCTGCCAACAGAACGGTCCGGGCGGTGGGCATGGTGCGCCATCTCGTCGCGACCTTAGTGCGGACTTCCTTCGAGGGGAGCTGTCCATAGCGTCGCAGAAGCGGTATCGCTGCCTCGCCGAGGGCGCCGAGTACCTGCACGTAACCCGTGGCCGCGTCATCGTCCAGACCGTCCGGTCCGGGGACGATCCGCAACACGTCCGGGCCCAGTGAGGACAGGAATCCGACTTCCTGTCTTCCCACGGGTACTCCCAGATCTTTCAGCCGTTCCCATGCCCCGTCGTGCACCCCGTCGTCCAATGACGTCGCGCTTGCCGCGCACTCGGCCGCCAGGGTGCGCAGAGCCCATTGCGTACTGCGGTCCTCCGCTGTGTCGTCGACGGCGACGAGTCCTTCGACGACGCGTCGCACCTCCCCCCGGCTGCAGTGCCCGATCACCAGGCGGATGACGTCCTGCCACTGCTCCTCCGCCGCGTGGCGGAGCAGTTCGTCCAGACAGTCGGAGTCCTGGAATTCCTTTGCCGCCAGGTAGTCCTGGAATGTGCGATGAATGAACTGGATGGAATCCATTGCGCGTTCCTGGAGCAGGCCGCTGCGGTTCAGTAAATGGTCCATGAGCGCATCGGCGGTGTAGCGCTGGACGTGGCGCAGGCCACGCATCGCCAATTCGATCTGGCGGACTGCCTGTTTGCGCGTCAATTCCGTCTGTCCGTTGCGGACGAGCCAGATCGCGATGCGCTGGAGGAGTTGCTGGGCGTCCTCGGCCTCGATCCGGATGCCCTCGGGGGTGCCGATGCGGCGGTGCGCGTCGCGCTGGCCCAGCAGCATGGCGAGGGCCGCCTTGTAGAGGGACCAGCGGGAGTGGGGGAGCAGACCGCTGCGGCGGCGGTGGAGGGCGCAGATCACCGCGCAGAGCAGCGGAGTGCGGGCCAGGTCGCGCAGCGTCGCGTTGCGGCGGAACTCCTGGGTGAGTTCCTGCTCCAGGTTGCCGACGTCGGCGTACCGCAGCCGCGCCGCGTCGTGCCACGTTTTCACGAACGCCTCGATGTCCGCGTCGCTCATCGGCAGCAGGCGAAGCTCCTCGAAGCCCTGCCAGTCGAGCCAGTCGTCCTCGACGGCGCGGGGGCGGACCGTGACCAGGCAGCGGGTCTTCGGATACCGGCGGAGGAGCTCGTCCAGCCATTGCCGGGCTGCTGTCCGGTCCGCGCGGGGGAGTTCGTCCAGGCCGTCGACGAGGAGCAGGACCCGGCCCGCGTCCAGTGCGCGGCTCGCCCAGCCGTCCGGTGGGTCGTCCTCCAGCAGGCCGGCGAGGGTCGGCAGTTGGGACGGTCTCGGGCTCGTGATGCCCTGGGCGGCCAGGCGGCGCATGGGGACGATGAAGGGGACCAGGCCGTTCAGGGCGGACAGCTTCGCCGGGAGGGACTGGCACGCGGCGTGCGAGGCCAGCCACCACACGAGGGTGGTCTTGCCGGCGCCCGCCTCGCCGCGGAGCACCGCGCGCAGGCGGGTGGACAGGAGGTCCTCCACTCGCTGCGGGCCCGTGCGCTCGCGGGCGGATTCGCCCTCCAGACTGAGGTACGCCGTGTCGAGATCCCAGCGCTTCTCGTGTTCCCCGAGGTCGTCCAGGCCGAAGACCTCCAGCTGGCTGTAGCGGGCCTTGATCGCCCTCGCGTACCGCTCCTCGTAGTGGAAGTCGTCGACGTGTGGGGATGCCACGGGTATGGGGACTGGCGCGTCCGGCCAGTGCTCGCGCAGGGTCCGGGTGAAGCCAGGGGCTCGGAGGAGCTCCTGGAGCGGGACGGTGTGCAAGGCCGAGTGCTGCCAGCCCTGCGGATCCTCTGCCACCACGCCCACCAGCAGCGGGCCGGCGAAGACGGGACCGCCGGACAGGCCCGACCAGGGCGAACCCCCATGCACGGGAGCCGGCGGGTGGTGCTCGGGGCGGAGCACGCAGCGGCCGCGTAATCGGGCCGCGACCGGGGTCAGAGTGCCCGGTATCTGCGCCAGGTCCAGTTCGCCGGTCTCCGAGCGTTCCACGTCGGGGCAGCCCAGCGCCTGGCAGCCGGGGACCGGCTCCTGGGTGGACACCGTGCCCAGGCGCAGCGGGGTGCCCTCGGGGATCAGGGGGTGCTCGGCGAGCAGGAGCGCCGCGTCGTGGCGGCTTGTCGTGCCCGCCCAGACGGTCCGGCAGCGGACGGGAGCCGGGTTTCCCGGAGCGATCGCCTCCGTCGGCGAGGCTCCGTCCAGGATGTGCGCGCTCGTCAGGATCAGCTCCGGCGTCAGCAGCACTCCGCTGCCCTGCTGGGCGCCGAGGACGGCGACGACCCGTTCCGGAGGCGTCATTCCGTGCCCGGGCCGAAGTTGGAGATTCCGCCCGCGCGTTGGTTGCCGACCTTCCAGCCCCCGCCCGTCCGCAGATCCTTCGGCGTCAGCGTGAACGTCACCTTGTGCGTGCGGGACGAGCCGCGCGAGCCCTCCGTGCCGGCGTCCACGACCCAGGCGCGGACCTTGCCCGAGCCCTTCGCCTCGCGTCGCATCTCGATGCCGAACTCCATCGTGATCTCGCCGACCTCGAAGCCCAGATCCTGGCCCTCGCCGGTCGCGGCCGCGCTGGTCAGGCCGGTGCGGATGGCCTCGACGGCCTCCGCCAGCTCGATTTCCCCGAAGAACGATTCGTCTGTCATCAGCCCTCACAGTCGGTGTGCGTGCGCTGACCGGGAGCGTACCGGCGGGGCCGGGGCTTTGGTCCCGAACCGGGCGGGGCGGAGGTCCCGCCGCCGTTGCGCCGCCGGTGACAAGCCACACAGGGGTCTTCGGACGTACTAAGCGCATTAGCAGGAATTCCGGGACGGGAATCGCTGGGGAAGCGGTGAATTCCCGTACCCGGGATTACTAGGGGAGGTCGTAGAAAGGGCGCTTGGACATGTCCGAAATGGCCGCTATCAAGGTAGGGCGATCCCGGTCCGCAGCCGGGATCTTTCCCTGCCTGGAGGTTTTTCTTTATGTCGAAGCGCACCGCTTTCCGTACCCGCCGCAACGCCACCGCTCTGGCCGTCGGCCTGGGTGCGTCGCTGGCACTGGGCGCGGGCGTGGCGCTGGCCGACGGGGCCGTGCCGAACGGGTTCGCCGGGATGTCCGCGCTGTCGAACGAGTCCGGCGCCTCGCTCAAGGCGCAGGCCGACACGCAGAAGCAGGCCGCCGACAAGGAGAAGCAGGCCGCCGAGAAGAAGAAGGCCGATGAGGAGCGGGCCAGCCGGTCGCAGGCCCGTACCGTTCTCTCCGCCGACGCGTGGGTGAAGCCCGTGGACGGTTACGTGATCGGCCAGTCCTTCGGCGCCTCCGGCAACATGTGGGCCAACAAGCACAGCGGTCAGGACCTGGTCGTGCCCACCGGCACCCCCGTGAAGGCCGTCCACAAGGGCACGGTCGTCAAGGCCGGTGCGAACGGCGGCGGCGACGGCGCCGCGTACGGCAACGCCGTCGTGATCAAGCACGACGACAACACGTACTCGCAGTACGCGCACCTGTCGTCCCTCGCCGTGCAGGTCGGCCAGACCGTGAGCACCGGCCAGCAGATCGGGCTGTCGGGCTCCACCGGCAACTCGTCCGGTCCGCACCTGCACTTCGAGATCCGTACGACGCCGGACTACGGCACCTCCGTCGAGCCGGTCGCCTTCCTCGGCGCCCGCGGCGGACAGCTCTGATCCAGCCCGGGTCATCCTGGGTCCCATGGACCTCGCGCACATTCGCAGGCTGCGGCTGGCCAAGGACGCCATGGACCGCGACTGGGCCGCCCCGCTCGATCTCGACGCGGTGGCGGCCGCCGCGGGTTACTCGCGCTACCACTTCGTCCGCGCCTTCAAGGCCGCGTACGGACGGACGCCCGGCCAGTACCTGAGCCGTCGCCGCATCGAGCGCGCCCAGGAGCTGCTCCGCACGGCGAACCTCTCCGTGACCGAGATCTGCGTGACGGTCGGCTTCAGCAGCCTCGGCACGTTCTCCGCCCGCTTCAAGCGGCAGACCGGGGTGACCCCGAGCGAGTACCGCGCCGCGCACGCTCCGCGCGGGGCCGGTCACATCCCGGGGTGCTACGCCCTGCTCTACAGCGGTGCCTTCCCCGAGACGAAGGAGATGAAGGACCGCAATTCTGGAGAAGCCGGGTGATGCCGGTCGTGCCTACGGTGACGGGGAGACACCGACCGAGCCCCCCGGAGGCACGACATGATCAAGGGCATCGCCATCACCACCGTCTGGGTCCTCGACCAGGACCGGGCGAAGGAGTTCTACACCGAGAAGCTCGGCCTCGAGGTCCGCACCGACATGACCCTGGGCGGTGACAAGGGCATGCGCTGGCTCACCGTCGGTGGCAAGGGTCAGCCCGACGTCGAGCTCGCCCTGATGGTGCCGGGCGGGCCCGCCATGGACCCGGAGTCCGCCGAGGCCGTGCGCAGGCTCCTCGCCAAGGGGGCGCTGGGCGCCGGCGTGCTGGCCACCGACGACGTCCGCAGGGACTACGAGACGTTCAAGGCCCAGGGCGTGGAGTTCCTCCAGGAGCCGCAGGAGCGGCCGTACGGCACCGAGGCGATCTTCCGGGACGACTCGGGCAACTGGTTCTCGCTCACCGAGCACCGCGAGCGGATGGATTTCGGCAAGGAGTGGGGCGAGTGCGTCGAGCCGAAGTGACCGTGACGGCCGTCAGTCCGGTACCTGGATGATCGGGAACGTTCCCGTGCTCGTCGGGGACGACTCCGGCAGCCAGAGCACGGCGATCGCCCCGCCGCCGCCCTCCGCCTCCGGGTCCGCGTTGCGGAAGCTGAGGCGGGCGCCGAGCACCCGGGCCTGACCGGACGCGATCGTCAGGCCCAGGCCGTGGCCCTTGCCCGCGCGGTCCTCGCTGCCGGTGCGGAACCGGCTCGGGCCCTCGCGCAGCAGGTTCTCGGGGAAGCCCGGCCCGTGGTCGCGGACGCGCAGCACCCGTCCCTCGACGGTGACGTCGATGGGCCCCCGGCCGTGCTTGGCCGCGTTGGCCAGCAGGTTGCCGAGGATGCGCTCCAGCCGGCGCGGGTCCGTGGAGACGTACGCGGTGCGGGCCACCGTGACCCGCGCGTCCGGCGAGAACGCCCGCACCCGGCGGCGGACGAAGTCGCCCAGTTCGATCTCCTGCATCTCGGCCCGCTCGGCGAAGCCGTCCAGCCGGGCCACCTCCAGCACGTCCTCCACGAGGGTCCGCATGGCCTGGGCCCGGTCGCGGACGAGCTCGGTGGGCCGGCCCGGGGGAAGCAGCTCGGCGGCGGTGAGCAGCCCGGTGACCGGGGTGCGCAGCTCGTGGGCGATGTCCGCGGTGACCCGCCGCTCGGCCTCCAGCCGGTCCTGGAGGGCCTGGGCCATGCCGTCGACGGCCCGCGCCAGATCGTCGGTCTCGTCGCGCACCCGGCCGCCGATGGCCTCGCGGACGCGCACCTCCCGGTCGCCGTCGGCGACCCTGCGGGCGGCGGCGGACGCCTTGCGCAGCCGCCGGGAGAGCTGGCCGCCGATGAGGACGCCCAGCGCGCAGCCGCCCAGGACCACCGAGATCGAGCCGATGATCAGGGCCTTGTCCAGGTCGTCGAGGATCTTCAGCCGGTCCTGGAACGGCTGGTGTATCGAGAGGATCTTGCCGTTGCGCAGCGGGACCGAGGCCCACACCTGGGGGGTGCGGCCGCTGTCCTGGACGAAGGTGGCGCGCTGCCCGATGGCGGCGGCCTCCCGCAGCTGCTTGGGCAGCGCGGGGTCGTCCACCTTGGCGTGCAGCACGGTGCGGCCGTTGGACTCGTAGTAGCGCTGGGCGAGCTGGACGCGCTGGTCCATCGTGTCCCGGCTGCTGTTGATCATCGAGGCGCGGGCGGCGTTGTGCACGACGAGGCTGAGCGCGATCGCGACCAGCGCGCCGACGCCGGCGATGGCGAGGCTGACCTTCCAGCGCAGTCCGCTGCGGAGGGCGATCTTCACCATGGGAGGAGGGCGTGGGGGGACGTCATAGGAGGCTCAGCCTCTGAGTTTGTAGCCGAAGCCGCGGACCGTCTCGATCCGGTCCTGGCCGATCTTGCCGCGCAGCCGCTGGACGTGGACGTCGACGACGCGGGTGTCGCCGCCCCAGCCGTAGTCCCAGACGCGCTCCAGCAGCCGGTCCCTGGACAGCACCGTGCCGGGGGCCGCCGAGAACTCCAGCAGCAGCCGCATCTCGGTGGGGGTCAGCGCCACGTGCTCGCCGTTCTTGCGGACCTCCATGCCCTCCGTGTCGACCTCCAGGTCGCCGAAGCGCAGCAGGCCGCCGGCCCCCAGCGCCTCGGGGGCGTCCCCGCCGGCCGCCGCGCCGCCGGCGTGGCCGAAGCGGCGCAGCACGGCCCGGATGCGGGCGACGAGCACGGCGCCGTCGAAGGGCTTGGTGACGTAGTCGTCGGCGCCGGCCTCCAGGCCGAGCACCACGTCGATGCTGTCCGCGCGCGCGGACAGCATGATCACGGGGACGGTGGACTCGTCGCGGATGCGGCGGCACAGGCTGACGCCGTCCAGGCCGGGGACCATCACGTCCAGCAGGGCGATGTCGGGCCGCTGGGCCCGGAACCGCTCCAGCCCCAGCAGCCCGTCCGGAACCGCGGTGACGACGAAGCCGTCCCGTTCGAGGGCGAGCTGCGTCGCCTCGCGGATCACATCGTCGTCCTCGACGAAGAGCACATGCGTATCGGCCACGCTGCTCTCAGCCCTCCTGTCCCGAGCCCTCGCTCTTGGTGGTCGTGCCCCCGACCTTGCTGAAGTCGGTGTGGGTGCGTCCGGTCTCCCGGAACTTGCCGTCCGTCCAGTGGTACGTCACCACGTCCTCGCCGGACGGGTCGGCCACGGCGTCGCCGGAACCGTAGATCTGCGTCGTGACCTGGAGGTCACCGCGGTCGATGTCGGCGTAGACGGGCGACGTCTCGGACGAGAACACATTCTCGTACGAGCCGCCCTTTGCACGGTACACATACGAACCGATGCCGATGGCGTCCCCGCACGTCAGGATGTTCACCACGACGTCGTCCCGGGAGCCGTCGGTCAGCTGGCCGTAGATGACGTCGACCGGGTACTGGTCCTTCACACAGGGCTTGAAGTTCTTCTTCACCGCGTCGCTGATCTTCGGATCCGCCTTGATCAGCGCGGCGGCGTCGACCTTCGCGCGGGTGACGGACGGCGAGGCCGACGGCTGCTTGCCGACGGCCTTGGAGCTGGACCGGGTCTGGGCGGGGCCCTCCTTGCGGACCCCTTCGCTGCTGGCACTGCACCCGGCGAGCAGCAGGCCGGCGGTCGCGGCGGTCGCCGCGACCACACCACCCGTGATCAATGCCGGTCGTACCGGGCCCGTGGAACGCTCCGTCCGCGCGGCCCGTCGTGCGGCGATCGCCTTGGTCAGGCCGCGCACCGTTCCTGCCCCCGCTCGTTGCGCTCGAGCGCGTGGAAGTCCAGGTCGCGGCTCTCCAGCTCCTGGCGCAGCCTGGCCAGCGCCCGGTGCAGGGTGCTCTTGACCGTGCCGGTCGACATGCCGAGCGCCTCCGCCGTCTCCTCGGTGCTCATCTGCTCCCAGTGTCGCAGCACCACGACGCTGCGCTGCTTGGGTGCCAGGACTCCGAGGATGTCCATCAGCAGAGCGCGGTCGGCGTGCTGCTCCGTGCCGTCCTCGACGCTGGCGTCGGGGAGCTGCTCGGTGGGCACCTCGTCGAGCTTGCGGGCGCGCCACCACTCCGTACGAGTGTTGATCATGACACGGCGGAGGTAGGCGTCGGCAAGCGACTTGTCGGCTATGCCGTCCCACCGGCCGTAGGTGCGGACCAGGGCGGTCTGGAGCAGGTCCTGGGCGTCGATGGGGTCCGGGACGAGACGGCGGGCGCTGCGCAGGAGGGCGTCCTGGCGGTTGCGAACGTACTCTTCGAAGTCCAGAACATTGCCGTCCAGAACCTTGCCGCTGCTGGCCATACTCGCAGCCTCCATTCCGCTTGCGTCCCCGTGCCTGCCGGTCCGTGCCTGCCGGTCCGGTGCCGGACTCGGTCGTCCAGCACGGAGAGGACGCTACGGAGGAGCTGTTGCGGCGTGATGTGCAGCAGCCCTGCGGCTGGAGCACAGCTGTCCATAGGTTGTGTAACAGCAGGGGAGAAAGAGCGGCTCTGTCCGGTTCGGCGGGTGCCTGCTAGGTCAGCGGGAGGCGGTACGCGCCGTTCTCCAGGGGCTCGACGAGGCCGTCCGCCACCAGGCCGTCCAGCGCCCGTGCGCGCTGCACCGGCTCGTCCCACACGGCGTCCAGCGCCGCCTGCGGCACGGGGCCGTGCGCCTCGCGCAGCACCGCCAGCAGCTTGCCGCGGACCTGCCGGTCCGTGCCCGCGTACGTCTGGCCGCGGCGCGGCGGGCCGTCATGGGCCGGGGAGCCGGCCGCCCGCCAGGCGCACCGCGCGGCGATCGGGCAGCGCCCGCACTCGGGGGCGCGGGCCGTGCAGACCAGCGCGCCCAGTTCCATGGTCGCCGCCGCCCAGCGGGCGGCCACCGCCTCCTCGCCGGGCAGCAGCTCGCGGGCGAGCCGGCGCTCGGCGGCGGTGGTGGCGTTCGGCGGGTACTGGACGCCGGTGACGGCCCGGGCGAGGACGCGGCGGACGTTGGTGTCCAGGACGGCGTGCCGCTGTCCGTACGCGAACGACGCGACGGCCGCGGCCGTGTACTCGCCGACGCCCGGCAGGGCGAGCAGCTCGGCGTGGTCGGTGGGGACCTCGCCGCCGTGCCGCTCGGTGATCGCGGTCGCGGCGGCGTGCAGCCGCAGGGCGCGGCGCGGGTAGCCGAGCCGGCCCCAGGCGCGGACGGCCTCGCCCGGCGGCTCGGCGGCCAGGCCGGCCGGGCGCGGCCAGCGGGCCAGCCACTGCTCGTACATCGGCAGGACCCGGCTGACCGGCGTCTGCTGGAGCATGAACTCGCTGACCATCACGCCCCAGGGCCCCGCTTCCGGGTGCCGCCAGGGCAGATCGCGGGCGTTCGCGTCGAACCAGGCGATGACGGGCGCGTGGAGGGCGCGGGACGTCGGGGACGGGGTGGGCGTCGTAGTCATGGCACGGCCGATCCTACGGGGGCGCGAGGGGGGCGCGAGGGGGCGTGAAGGGGCGTGAAGGGGTCTTGCGGGCGTTCCTGGACGCCTCCCGTACGGGTGAAGCGGAGGCGGACGCCGTCCCTCCGCGCCTCCTCCGTCGCGACGATGGGGGCGTGGAAGGCCGCCGTGAAACCCCGCCGCTGGTCCGCTGCCGGGCCTGTGCGCATCCGCTGTGGTGGGACATGACTCCGGTCCCCGGCCTGGCGCCGGGCTGGTACTGCTCGTCGTGCAAGCACCCGCCGGAGCGGTACCGCAATACGGCGGCGGCTGCGCCGGTGTGCCCGGAGGGGTGCGCGAGCGCGATCGTGGAGACGGGGGGGAGTGGGGGGCGGCGGTTCGTCTGCCACCGGTCTTGAGGGGGGTGGGGATTTTGCCCCGGACCCTCCCCCGGAGGGGGCACCCCCACTTTCACCGTTTCTTCCGGGGCTCCGCCCCTCGGCCCGGCACCGCGCTTCCGCGCCGCGCGAAGCGCGGTTTCAGGGGTCCAGGGGGCGGAGCCCCCGGTCAGCGCGGCGCAGCCGCGTTACGGGGCCGGGGCTTGCCCCGGAGGAAACGGTGAAAGGGCGGGGCGGGGGCAGACCCCCCCGCCGCGGCCCGGCCCCGGCGGCGGAGGTGGAATGGGGGTATGCACGGGATGCGGAACGCGGCGGACAGCGGGCCGTCGGAAGAGATTCGCGCGGCGCTCGACGCGCACAGCACGGTCACGCTCGCCTACGTCGACGCCGACGGGCCGCAGGCCTGCGCGGTGTTCTACGCGGTCGCGGGCGGCGGTGCGGGCGGCGGTGCGGGCGGCGGCGGGGGCGGAGAAGGGACAACCGGCGGACTTTCCCTGGTGTTTGTCACCTCCCCGGCCACCCGGCACGGGCGTGCCCTGCTCGCCGGTGACGTGCCCGTCGCCTTCACCGCCCAGCGCGACGGCCAGGAATGGACCGCGCTCACCGGTCTCCAGGGCCGGGGCGCCTGCCGTCGGCTCGACGGGGCGGAGCGCGCGGCGGCCTGGGACGCGTACCGGTCCCGCTTCCCGTACGTCGAGCGCTCCGAGCGGCTGCGGCAGGCGATGGAGCGCGCCGACCTGTGGGAACTGAGGCCGCGTTGGCTCCGACTCGTCGACAACGGGCGGGGGTTCGGGCACAAGAGCGAGTGGTGCGAGGCATCTGAGGGGCCGTGAAATTTGCGGGGCCAAACGGCATGGAGGCCCTCGCCGCCGGGCAGATGATGAGAAAAGTAGGCACTCATACGGCGGGTACGGGGTGGAGCCCGGCGGGATCTCTCGTAGAGTTTTCGCGTGGGATCACTGCGCAATCCGATCGGGCCGCTTCCCTCGTCCATCTACTGGCGACGGAGGGGAGTTGCGCTTGCCGTGCTCGGCCTCGCCGCCGTGCTGGCGGTGTGGCTGCTCAGCCTCGGCGGTGAGGACACCTCGTCCGACGCCAAGAACGGCGGCCCCCGGAGCGGGGACTCGGGAGGTGCCACCATCACGCCCGGTCCGACGCCGTCCGGGCCGCACTACACCCAACGGCCGGGCGGCCGCGACGAGTCGGGGACCGGCGGTGGCTCCGGCGGGGACTCCGGCGGTCCGGGGCAGGGGAGCGTCGGTGGCCTCGGGAGCGTGGGCGGGGGTACCGGCGGTGGTTCGGGGAGCGCGGGAGGCGGCTCCGGGTCCGGCCCGGCCGCGGGCGCGCTGGGCGCGGGGACGGGAACGGTCCTGGCCCATGACACCAAGGTTCCTGACTGCGCGTCAGGCGCGGTCCACGTGGCCGTGCGCAGCGTCAAGTCCGCCTACAAGCCGGGCGAGCGGCCCAAGTTCGAGATCGTCGTCAAGAACTCCGGCGGCAGCGCCTGCAAGGTCAACCTCGGTTCGCCGGCCGCCGTCCTGAAGATCACGGACCCCTCGGGCGGGCAGCACGTGTGGGCGTCCGACGACTGCCCGCGCGGCCGCGGCGACGTCCTCGTCGAGGTGCCGGGCTCCGGCGAGACCAAGCGCACCCTGGAGTGGGACCGCGCCCGCAGCGCCCCGCAGTGCGCCACCGCGAACACGGGTGCCCCGGCGCAGGCCGGCGCGTACCGGGTCGAGGTGAAGGTCGCGGGAGTCGCCGGGCGGACGGAGTTCGTCCTGGACAAGGGCTGAGGACGTCCTGGACAGAGGCAGAGGACGGGATACGGAGAGGGGCCCCACCGCGTGGGGCCCCTCTCCGTATGTTTTCTACGCCGTGTGACTACACGTACCGCTCGAGGATGGAGGACTCCGCCAGGCGCGAGAGGCCCTCGCGGACCGAGCGGGCGCGGGCCTCGCCGACGCCGTCCACGGTCTGGAGGTCGTCCACGCTCGCCGCCAGCAGCTTCTGGAGGCCGCCGAAGTGGTCCACCAGCCGCTCGATGATCGCGCCGGGCAGCCTCGGCACCTTGGCCAGCAGCCGGTAACCGCGCGGGGAGACCGCCGAGTCCAGCGTCTCCGGGGAGCCGCTGTAGCCCAGTGCCCGGGCCACGATGGGCAGTTCGAGCAGCTCGCTGTGGGTGAGCGAATCCAGCTCGGAGAGCGCCTCGGCGACCGTGCGGGTGCGCTTGGCGGTCGGCTCGGGCACGTAGTCCCGCACGACCAGCTCGCGCTCCGGCTCCACGCCGGCGATCAACTCGTCCAGCTGGAGCGAGAGGAGACGGCCGTCGGTGCCCAGCTCGACGACGTACTCCGCGATCTCCGTGGCGATGCGGCGGACCATCTCCAGGCGCTGCGAGACCGCCGTCACGTCCCGGACGGTGACCAGGTCCTCGATCTCCAGGGCGGAGAGCGTGCCCGCGACCTCGTCCAGCCGCAGCTTGTAGCGCTCCAGGGTGGCCAGCGCCTGGTTGGCGCGGGAGAGGATCGCGCCGGACTCCTCCAGCACCCGCCGCTCCCCGCCCACGTACAGCGCGATCAGCCGCATCGACTGGCTCACGGAGACGACGGGGAAGCCGCAC
The DNA here is from genome assembly GCF_015999245.1 of Streptomyces sp. AV19. Lineage (GTDB taxonomy): Bacteria > Actinomycetota > Actinomycetes > Streptomycetales > Streptomycetaceae > Streptomyces. Next base: position 524,540 of record NZ_JAEAMR010000007.1, read on the forward strand.
TGGATCGAGACCCGCTGCGCGGTGCGGTGCCGCGTGCCGGTCTCCTCGGTGGGGATCGACGCGTCGGGCACCAGCTGGACGCCCGCCCGGACGATCTTGGTGATGTCCTTGTCGAGGATCAGCGCGCCGTCGAGCTTGCACAGCTCGCGGAGCCTGGTCGCGGAGAACTCGACGTCGAGGACGAAACCGCCGGTGCACATCGAGTCGACGGTCTTGTCCATGCCGAGGACGATGAGCCCGCCGGTGTTGCCGCGAAGCACGCGCTCAAGGCCGTCGCGCAGGGCCGTGCCGGGCGCGACGGCGCTCAGCGAAGCGCGCATCAGGGCGTCGGCATGGGAGCCACCGGAGCCGCCCCCGGCCCTGCCGGGGCCCGATGCCCGGTCGTTGGCTGCCACTGCACTCCTCCGGTCGCATGGTCAACGGTGGCCGCGAACCGCCCACCCCGCGCGCTCGCGCACCCGGTCGCGTGCTGGGGGCACCCCCGGCGCGTGCCGGGAGGCGGGACCAGGGAAAGTCTACTGGCGCCGAGCCGCTTGAAGGGGGGCGTCCTCCGGCCGGGCCCCGTCCCGCTCCTCGGCGCGGCCGCTCCCGCCCCCCTGACCCCGTCTGCTCCGGGGCAGTACGCGCAGCGCATCCGCCATGTCGGCGACCTCCAGCACCCGCATTCCCGGGGGCACCTTGCCCGGGTCGCCCGGCACCAGGGCGTGGGTGAAGCCCAGCCGGTGCGCCTCGGCCAGCCGGCGCTGGACGCCGGTGACCCGCCGGACCTCGCCCGCCAGACCCACCTCGCCGATGGCCACCAGGTTCTTCGGCAGCGGGGTGTCGCTCGCGGCGCTGGCCAGGGCCAGGGCGACGGCCAGGTCGGCGGCGGGCTCGGAGAGCTTCACCCCGCCGACCGTGGCGCTGTAGATGTCGCGCTTGCCCAGGGCGCTGATGCGGCCGCGCTGCTCCAGCACCGCCAGCATCATCGAGACCCGGGAGGTCTCCAGGCCCGAGGTGGTGCGCCGGGGCGAGGGGATCTGGGAATCCACCGTCAGCGCCTGGACCTCCGCGACCAGCGGGCGGCGGCCCTCCAGGGTCACCGTCAGACAGGTGCCCGGGACGGGCTCGGCCCGGCGGGTCAGGAAGAGGCCGCTCGGGTCGGCCAGGCCGGTGATGCCCTCGTCGTGCAGCTCGAAGCAGCCGACCTCGTCCGTCGCTCCGTAGCGGTTCTTCACGCCGCGGACCAGGCGGAGCCGGGCGTGCCGGTCGCCCTCGAAGTGCAGGACGACGTCCACCAGGTGCTCCAGCAGGCGGGGGCCGGCGATCGCGCCGTCCTTGGTGACGTGGCCGACGAGCAGGGTTGACATCCCGCGCTCCTTGGAGGCGCGGATCAGCGCGCCCGCCACCTCGCGCACCTGGGCCATGCCGCCCGGGGCGCCGTCGATCTCCGGGGAGGCGACCGTCTGCACCGAGTCCATGATCAGCAGGGACGGCTTGACCGCGTCGAGGTGGCCGAGAACCGCCGACAGGTCCGTCTCCGCCGCCAGGTAGAGGTGCTCCGAGAGCGCGCCGATGCGGTCGGCCCGCAGCCGGACCTGGCTCGCGGACTCCTCGCCCGTCACGTACAGCGTGCGGTGCTCGGCGGAGGCGGCCTTCGCCGCGACGTCCAGCAGGAGCGTGGACTTGCCGACGCCCGGCTCGCCTGCCAGCAGCACCACCGCGCCGGGCACCAGGCCGCCGCCCAGCACCCGGTCCAGCTCCGGGACGCCCGTGCCGCGGGCCGTGGCCTGCCGGCCGTCCACCTGCCCGATGGGCACGGCGGCGGACGTCACCCGGCCGGCCGCCGTGGTGCGCACGGCGGGCGTGCCGTACTCCTCGACCGTGCCCCACGCCTGGCACTCGGGGCAGCGGCCGAGCCACTTGGTGGTGGTCCAGCCGCACTCCGTGCAGCGGTAGGAGGGCCGGTCCTTGGACGAGCGGGAGGTACGGGCAGCAGCCATGCGGGTCACCGTAGCGGTAGCCACTGACAGCGGGGGGCGCGCGCCGATGGGGATGCCGGTGGGGATGCCGGTGGGGATGCCGTACGGACGCTGTGCGGACGCTGTGCGGAGCACATCCCCCGTACGGGGTAAAAGCGGGTGAGTGGCGCGAATGGGTCGTGCCCCCGGCCTACGGTCGCCGGGATGACGACGAGCAGGCACGAGCCGCGCGACGGCGAGATCCGCGAGTCCTGGATGCCGTACCTCGACGGCCTCTTCACCTACTGCCTGTCCGCCCTCGGCGACCCCGGGGCCGCCGCCGAGGCCCTCGGCGAGGCCCTCGCCCAGGCCGGACGGCGCGCCGACCGCGCGCCCGGGGGCGCGGCCCTGCGGCCCTGGCTCTACGCCCTGGCCCGCTGGGCCTGGCTGGGCCGGTGCCCCGGCCCGGCCGCCCGCCCCGCGCGGCGCGAGGCGTTCGAACTGGCCGTGCGGCACGGGCTCGCGCCCGGCGAGGTCGCCGCCGTCCTGCGGCTCGACCCCGGCGCGGCCCGCGCGCTGATCTCCGGCGGCGCCTGCGAGGTCGAGCGGGCGCGGGTGGCGCGCGCCGTCGCGGAGCGGGGCGGCTGCCCGGCGCTCGCGCGCCTCGCGGACGCGGCGCTCGTCCGGCACGTGGACGAGTGCGCCGCCTGCCGCCGTACCGCCGAGCGGGCCACGGCCGGCTCCTGGCCCGGGACGTCCGTCGCGGTCCCGCCGCTCGTCGGGGCGCCCGTCGAGGAACTGCGCGCGGCCGTGCGGCGGGCCCTCGGGGGGAGCGGCCCGCGCTACGACCGGGACGGGTTCCCGCGCGTGCCCCGGGCGCCCCGGGACCGCGCGGGCCGGCGGAGCCGGCTGCGGCACCGGGCCCTCACGACCACCGTCGTCGCGACCGTCGTCGCCGCGCCGGTGCTGGCCCTGTGGGCCGCGTGCCGGGGGGCGCCGGCGGGCGTCCCCGACGGGGCCTCGGCGCCCTTCGAGGACACCGGCGACATCCTCGCCCCCGGCCGCCTGACGGTCACCGCCCGGCAGCGCGGGGAGGTCACGCTCGTCACGCTCACGGCAGTGGGCGGAGAGGTGCGCTGGTCGGCGACGGCGGACGCGTCGTGGCTGCGCCTGAGCGGGGTGGGCGGGGTGCTGCGGACCGGGCGGTCGACGACGGTGACGGTGTCGGCGGTGCCCGGGGAGGAGCAGCGGGGGTGGGGGTGGGGGCGGGTGGTGCTCATGCCGGGCGGTTCGGTGGTGAGGCTGCCCCAGCCCCGCCCTTTCACCGTTTCCTGACCCACCGTTTCCTGATGAGGGCGCGGCCCCCGGCCGTGCGTGTGCGCGCAGCAAGTGGCTTTGCCGTCCGGCCCGTCCGGCGTTCGAGGACAACCGCGTGAAGCGCGGTTTCGGGGGTGCAGGGGGCGGAGCCCCTGCTCATCGCGTGGCGGAGCCCCGTTCGGGCGCGGGGCTCGCCCCGGAGGAAACGGTGGAACGGCGGGGCCGGGGGCTTCCTCACCCGCCCGCCGGCGCCGGCGGATCCGCCGGGTGCGGGGCCATCGGCAGCAGCGAGGACATCCGCTCCTCGCACAGCTCCACCAGCCGCGCGTACGCCTCCGGGCCCATCATCTCCACCAGTTCCGCCCGGTAGCTCTCGTACACCGCCTTGCCCGCGCCGTGCGCCGACCGCGCCGACGTGCACCACCAGTGCAGGTCGTGGCCGCCCGGGCCCCAGCCCCGCCGGTCGTACTCGCCGATCGAGACCTGGAGCACCCGGGTGTCGTCGGGCCGCTCGATCCAGTCGTACGTCCGCCGGACCGGCAGCTGCCAGCACACGTCCGGCTTGGTCTCCAGCGGCTCGCGGCCCTCCCGCAGCGCCAGGATGTGCAGCGCGCAGCCCGCGCCGCCCGCGAAGCCGGGGCGGTTCTGGAAGATGCAGGAGCCCTTCCAGCGGCGCGTCTGCCGCTCGTCGTCCTCGTCGAGCTGGGTCCAGCCGGACCCGGAGGGATCCGTCCCCACCTCGTGGAACTGCCAGATGTCCGGCGTCAGCCGGGCCACGTGGCCCGCCACCCGTTCCTCGTCCTCCTCGTCCGAGAAGTGCGCGCCCAGCGTGCAGCAGCCGTCGTCGGCCCGCCCCGCCTTGATGCCCTGGCAGCCGCTGCCGAAGACACAGGTCCAGCGGGACGTCAGCCAGGTCAGGTCGCAGCGGAAGACCTGCTCGTCGTCGGCCGGGTCGGGGAACTCGACCCACGCGCGGGCGAAGTCCAGCCCGACCTCGTCGGGAACGGCCGGCTGCTCGGCGGGCTTCGTCTTCTTCGTCTTTGCCACACCTCAAGCCTATGTGTCCCCACGGGCCCCAGTAGCGTGCACGGCATGAGACTCGGTGTCCTCGACGTGGGTTCGAACACGGTCCATCTGCTGGTGGTGGACGCGCACCCGGGCGCCCGCCCCCTGCCGGCCCACTCCCACAAGGCCGAGCTGCGCCTCGCCGAGCTCCTCGACGGCTCCGGCGGCATCGGCGGCGAGGGCGTCGGGCAACTGGTCCGGGTGATCGGTGAGGCCCTGGAGGCGGCCGAGGACAAGGGCGTCGAGGAGGTCCTGCCGTTCGCCACCTCCGCCGTCCGCGAGGCGGCCAACGCGGACGCCGTCCTGGCCCGGATCCGCGCGGAGACCGGCGTCGTCCTGCCGGTGCTCAGCGGCGAGGCGGAGGCGCGGCTCACCTTCCTCGCCGCCCGCCGCTGGTTCGGCTGGTCCGCGGGCCGGCTGCTCGTCATCGACATCGGCGGCGGCTCCCTGGAGATCGCCTACGGCATGGACGAGGAGCCCGACGCCGCCGTCTCCCTCCCGCTCGGCGCCGGCCGGCTGACCGCGGCCCGGCTGCCGGACCCGATGCCCGGCCCCGAGGACGTCCGCGCCCTGCGCCGCCACATCCGCGCCGAGATCGCCCGGGTGGTCGGCGACTTCGCCCGCGTCGGCACCGCCGACCGCACCGTCGCCACCTCCAGGACCTTCAAACAGCTCGCCCGCTTCGCCGGCGAGGGCCCGCGCGACCGGCGCGTGCTGCGCCGGAAGTCGCTGGTGGAGTGGGTGCCCCGGCTCGCCGCCATGACCCCGCGGCAGCGCGCCGCGCTGCCCGGCGTGTCGGCCGGCCGCGCCTCCCAGCTGCTCGCCGGCGCCCTGGTCGCCGAGGCCGCGATGGACCTGTTCGGCGTGGACGAGGCCGAGGTCTGCCCCTGGGCCCTGCGTGAGGGCGTCATCCTGCGGCGGCTGGACCACCTGCCCGCGGCGTGAGGGGCGGTCGTACGCTGTCCCTCGTGACAGAGCCAGTGGTGCGGATCCCGGACGCGAAGGTCGCCCTGTCCACCGCCTCGGTCTACCCCGAGTCCACGGCGACGGCGTTCGAGATCGCCGCCCGGCTGGGCTACGACGGTGTCGAGGTCATGGTGTGGACCGACCCCGTCAGTCAGGACATCGACGCCCTGCGCCGGCTCTCCGACTACCACCGGATTCCCATCCTGGCGGTCCACGCGCCCTGTCTGCTGATCACCCAGCGGGTCTGGTCCACCGACCCCTGGGTCAAGCTCCAGCGGGCGCGCGCGGCGGCCGAGCGGCTCGGCGCCTCCACCGTCGTCGTCCACCCGCCCTTCCGCTGGCAGCGCTCCTACGCCCGCGACTTCGTCCGCGGGATCTGGCGCATGGCCGACGAGACGGACGTCCGCTTCGCCGTCGAGAACATGTACCCCTGGCGCTACCGCGACCGCGAGCTGCTCGCCTACGCGCCCGACTGGGACGTCACCAAGGACGACTACCGCCACTTCACGGTGGACCTCTCGCACACCGCCACCGCCCGGACGGAGGCGCTCGACATGATCGCCCGGATGGGTGACCGCCTCGCCCACGTCCACCTCGCCGACGGCAACGGCTCCCACAAGGACGAGCACCTGGTCCCCGGCCGGGGCAAACAGCCCTGCGCCGAGCTGCTGGAACAGCTCGCCGTCAGCGGCTTCGACGGCCACGTCGTCGTCGAGGTCAACACCCGGCGCGCCATGTCGGCCGCCGAACGCGAGGCCGACCTCGCCGAGGCGCTCGCCTTCACCCGGCTGCACCTCGCCTCCCCGACCGGCGCGGCCCGCTCGTGACCACGCCGCCGCGCCGGCGCGGCCGCCCGCCCCGCGCCGAGGCCGGCGACGGTCCCGGGGCGCGGGAGCGCATCGTCGCCGCCGCCCGGGCCGAGTTCGCCGAGCGGGGCTACGACGGCGCGTCCATCCGCGCCATCGCCAAGGGCGCGGGGGTGGACCCGGCCCTCGTCCACCACTACTTCGGCCCCAAGGAACGGGTCTTCGCCGCCTCCGTCGAGCTGGGCTTCGCGCCCGCGCTGGCCGCCCCGGACGTCGTCCAGGAGGGCGGCCGCGAGGACGTGGGGGAGCGGCTGACCCGCTTCGTCCTCGGCGTCTGGGAGGACCCGGCCACCCGGGAGCCGCTGCTCGCCATCGTCCGCTCGGCCGTCGCCAACGAGACGGCGGCCGCGGTCTTCCGGGAGCTCGTCACCGAGCGGCTGATGCTGCCCATCGCCGGGCTGCTCGGCGTCCCCGACGCCCGGCTGCGCGCCGAGCTGGCCGCGGCGCAGCTGGTGGGCGTGGCCATGCTCCGCCACGTGATCAAGGTGGAGCCGCTGGCGTCGGTCGGCTTCGAGGACGTGGTGGCGCGGGCGGGCGCCGCGGTGCAGGCGCACCTGACGGGCTGACCTCGCTGTTCGGGGAACCGTTCGGGGAGCCGTTCGGGGATTCGTCTCGCATCGCGGAAACCCTGTCCGGATCTTGGATCTTGAGCGTAGGCTCGAAGGACCAGCCGCATCCCGGAGGAGTGCAGCACATGCGCCAGCTGAGGTCCCGCACCGTCACCCACGGCCGCAACATGGCGGGCGCCCGCGCCCTCATGCGGGCCTCCGGTGTAGCGAGCGAGGACATCGGCAAGCCGATCGTCGCCGTCGCCAACTCCTTCACCGAGTTCGTGCCGGGCCACACCCACCTCGCGCCGGTCGGCCGCATCGTCTCGGACGCCATCCGCGCCGCGGGCGCCGTCCCCCGCGAGTTCAACACCATCGCCGTCGACGACGGCATCGCCATGGGCCACGGCGGCATGCTCTACTCGCTGCCCTCCCGCGACCTGATCGCCGACTCCGTCGAGTACATGGTCGAGGCGCACTGCGCCGACGCCCTGATCTGCATCTCCAACTGCGACAAGATCACCCCGGGCATGCTGATGGCCGCGATGCGCCTCAACATCCCCACCGTCTTCGTCTCCGGCGGCCCCATGGAGGCCGGCCAGGCCACCCTCGTCGACGGCACGGTCCGCAAGCTCGACCTGATCAACGCGATCGTCGACGCGGTGAACGAGAACGTCTCCGACGAGGACGTCCTGCGCATCGAGGAGAACGCCTGCCCCACCTGCGGCTCCTGCTCCGGCATGTTCACCGCCAACTCGATGAACTGCCTGACCGAGGCCATGGGCCTGGCCCTGCCCGGCAACGGCTCCACGCTCGCCACCCACACCGCCCGCCGCGCCCTCTACGAGAACGCGGGCCGTACGGTCGTCGAGATCACCAAGCGCCACTACGAGCAGGACGACGACTCCGTCCTGCCGCGCTCCATCGCCACCCGCGCGGCCTTCGAGAACGCCATGGCCCTCGACATCGCCATGGGCGGCTCCACCAACACGATCCTGCACCTGCTCGCCGCCGCGCAGGAGGCCGAGCTGGACTACGACCTGAAGGACGTCGACGCCGTCTCGCGCCGCGTCCCCTGCCTCGCCAAGGTCGCCCCCAACGTCGCCCCCGGCGGCACGTACTACATGGAGGACGTGCACCGCGCCGGCGGCATCCCCGCCATCCTCGGCGAGCTCCACCGGGGCGGCCTGCTCAACGAGGACGTGCGCACCGTCCACTCCGCGTCGCTCGCCGAGTGGCTCAAGTCCTGGGACGTGCGCGGCGGTTCGCCGTCCCCCGAGGCCGTCGAGCTGTTCCACGCCGCGCCCGGCTGCCGCCGCTCGGCGACCGCCTTCTCGCAGTCCGAGCGCTGGGAGAGCCTGGACGTCGACGCGGCCGGGGGCTGCATCCGCTCCGTCGAGCACGCGTACTCGAAGGACGGCGGGCTGGCCGTCCTCAAGGGCAACCTCGCGGTCGACGGCTGCGTCGTGAAGACGGCCGGCGTCGACGAGTCGATCTGGACCTTCGAAGGCCCGGCCGTCGTCTGCGAGTCGCAGGACGAGGCCGTCGAGAAGATCCTCGGGAAGAAGGTCAAGGAGGGCGACGTCGTCGTCATCCGCTACGAGGGCCCGCGCGGCGGCCCCGGCATGCAGGAGATGCTCTACCCGACCTCGTTCCTCAAGGGCCGCGGCCTGGGCAAGGCGTGCGCCCTGGTCACGGACGGCCGCTTCTCGGGCGGCACTTCGGGCCTGTCGATCGGCCACGCGTCGCCGGAGGCGGCGTCCGGCGGGACGATCGCGCTGGTGCGGGACGGGGACCGGATCCGCATCGACATCCCGGCGCGCTCGATCGAACTCCTCGTGCCGGAGGAGGAGCTGGAATCCCGCCGGGCCGCACTGGGCGGCGTGTACGCCCCCGCGGACCGGGACCGCAAGGTCTCGGCGGCGCTGCGCGCGTACGCGGCGATGGCGACGAGCGCGGACAAGGGGGCGGTGCGGGATGTGACGCGGCTGGGGTGAGTTTTTCTCCCTGCCCCGCCCTTTCACCGTTTCTTGCGGGGCTCCGCCCCTCGGCCCGGCACCGCGCTCCGCGCGGTGGTGCGGGGGCTTCGCCCCCCCTGCGCCCCCCCCGGTCAACGCGGCGAAGCCGCGTTACAGGCCCCGGGGCTTGCCCCGGGAGAAACGGTGAAAGGGCGGGGCGGGGAGAAAACTCACCGCCAGCGGTCCGCGTCCCACACCGCCACCCCGAACACCGTCCCGTCCGGCGCCGACCCGAAGACCCGCCCCCGCGCCACCACCGGCGCCGGCACCTCCCCCGCGAACCCCCGGTCCGGTCCCGCCGGCCGCGGCCGCGTCTGCCCGAGCAACGACCCGCGCCCCGCGTCCACCGCTATCAACCGGCCGTCCGCCGCCGAGAAGTACACCCGGCGCCGGTCCGCCACCGGCGCCGACGCGTTGGACACCGAGGTCTCCAGCTTCCACAGCCGCCGCCCCCGCTCCGTGTCCACGGCCGTCAGCCCGCCGTCCCCGGCCAGCAGATAGACCGCGTCGCCGCGCGCCACCGCGCTCGTCGTGTACAGCGGCACGTCCAGCGGAACCCGGCGCTCCCGCCGCGCCGCCGGGTCGTAACTGACGACGGCGGTCACCCGGTTGTCCCGGTCGGTCGCGGTCAGGTGCAGCCCGCCGTCCGTACGGGCGCCCACCGCCCGCAGGTTCCCGGCCGCCGTCCACTGCCAGAGCACGCGCCCGGTGCCCGGTTCGACGGCCGCCACCCGCGTGTGCCGGTCGTCCGCCGCCAGTTCGACGGCGTAGACGGGGCCCGTGCCGTACGAGGAGAGGACGGGGGAACGGAACCCGGGGATCCGGTTCCGCCACCGCTCCCGGCCGCTCCGCGCGTCCAGCGCGGTCATGGTGCCGTCCCCGGCGGCCAGCAGGATCGTGTCGTCGTCCGCGGGGAAGACCCGCCCCGGGTAGCGCGAGACGTCCAGGGTCCGGCGCGGCCTGCCCGAGGCGGCGTCGAGGGCCAGCAGTTCACGGCCGTCCGCCGACAGGGCGTGCACCAGGCCCCCGCTGACGACGGGCACGCCCGGCGGCACGGCACCGCCCTTCCGGACCGGCGCCGCCGCGCGCCGCCAGAGCACCCGGCCGTCGAGGGCGTCGATGCGGACCGCGAGCAGCCCGGGCGCCGAGCAGAAGAGGCCGCCCTCGGCGTAGGAGCAACGGCCCGTCCGGCCTTTGCCGAGGGAGGCCTGCCAGGGCCGCCACGACGCCCCCGCGGACGAGGAGGCCCGCGTCTGCAGCGGCTCGCCGCGGGAGTCGGCCCGCTTCACCGCCCAGCCGGCGCCCACGCCGAGCGCCGCCACGACGAGCGCGCCGACGGCGAACCACGAGGTGCGCCGCCACCGGGCCCGCGGGGCGGCCGGCCCGTCGGGGGCGGACCGGGAGTGGGTCACGGGGGTGTCGGCGGACCGCTGCCGGAGAACCGGACGCGGCTGCGGCGCGTACGACACGTCCGGCAGCCGCGGCACCGTCGGCCGCTCGTGCTCCGCCAGCGCCGGCAGCCGGGACATGATCGCGTCCGGCGTCGGCCGGTCCGCCGGCTCCTTGGCCAGGCAGTCCCGCAGCAGCGGCACCAGATCGGCGGGCACCCCCGCCAGCTCCGGCTCGTCGTGCACCACTTGGTACGCGACCAGGTACGGGCTGTCGGACTCGAACGGCCCCCGCCCCGTCGCCGCGTGGACCAGCAGCGAGGCCAGCGCGAACACGTCCGCCGCCGGCCCGACCTCGCGCGGCCGCTGGAACTGCTCCGGCGCCATGAACGGCGGGGTGCCGACCAGCTTCCCCGTCTCGGTCCGCAACTCGCTGTCGTACGGGCGGGAGATGCCGAAGTCGATGACCTTCGGACCGTCGTCGGCGAGCAGGACGTTGCTGGGCTTGAGGTCCCGGTGCACGACCCCCGCGCGGTGGATGTCGCGCAGCGCCTCCGCCAGCCCCGCGGCCAGCCGCCGGACCTCGTCCGGGGTGAGCGGGCCATGCTCCTTGATGTACGAGGCGAGGGTGGGGCCCGCGATGCACAGCGTGGCCATCCACGGCCGCTCGCAGTCCGGGTCCGCGTCCACGACCGGAGCGGTGAACGCCCCGCTCACCCGCCGGGCGGCCGCCACCTCCTGCCGGAACCGCGCCCTGAACTCCGGATCCGCCGCGTACTCGGCGTGCACCACCTTGACCGCCAGCCGAAGACCCGACGGCGAGTACGCCAGGTGCACGACGCCCATGCCGCCCGAGCCGAGACGTCCTTCCAGGCGGTACCGACCGGCGTACTCGGGATCCTCCGCGCCCAGTCCGCTCCCGGTGTCGCGCAGCGGCGGCATTCCCCACCCCCGTTGTCCTCTCGGCCGCATAGGCGGCGTGCGGAGCCTAGTCGATGGGGCGCCCGATCCCCGGGAGGGCGTGCCGGGCCTTGCTAGCCTGCGCATGTCATTCAGCCGTCAACAACAGGCAGCTGACGGTCGTTTTGGAACGGGGGAAGACGCTCCATGACCACTGAAGAGATCCTCGACGGGACCGGCGCGGCGGAGAGCATGGCGGAAGGAGTGGCGGCACCACAGGCGGCAGTCGCCCTCGGCTCGTACGCCATCGCCTCCGGCTATCAGGTCAACGTGCGCAGCGGTCCCAGCACCCGCAGCGCACTGGTCCGGGTCCTCCCGAAGGGCTCCCGGGTCCAGATCCGCTGCCAGACCCGGGGCGAGACCGTCTCCGGTCCCTGTGGCACCACGGACATCTGGGACAACATCGGCCCGGGGCAGTACGTGTCCGACTCCTATGTGAAGACCGGCAGCGGCGGCTTCGTGGCGGGACGCTGCTCCTGACCCCCCATAAAGGGACATCGTTGACCTCGATAAGGGGACATCGCTGTCGATAATCGGCACATGAGTGGAGAACGACGCCGCCCGGCTCCGGAGCCGATCCCTCCGGAGCCGATCCGTTTCTTCGGTACGACCTGGGTCGAGCACGACGGTGGCTACGCCCTGCGCCGCGCCTGTGTCGCCGCGGGCGGCCTGGCGGCCGCCGTCGCGGGCGGGCTCCTCCTGCGCCTCGGCTACGAGGGCCTGGCCATCGCCAAGGTCGGCGGCCTGGTGAACATCCTCGTCGTCGGGGCCGTGACCATCTGTACGGCGCTGGCCTTCCGCCGCACCTGGGAGGGCTTCGTCCGGCGCCCCGGCCCGGCGCGGGAGGAAGACGCGGAGCGGTCGGTGGCCGGGCTGATGGCCGTCGGCTTCGTCGGCGTCTTCCTCGCCTGGTCCCTGCGCGCGCTCCAGGAGGCGCCGGGGGAGCAGCTGCGGCGGCGGGAGTACGAGCGGGGACGAGGGGGTGGGCGTGAGCACCCCTGAACCTCGTGTAGAGTTCTTCGAGTTGCCACGGCCTCCGCGAGGAAGCCGGGGCGGCACTTCACGCCAGCTCGGCGGGATTCACTACTGCACGGCCCTTGAACGGGATGGATTTCGGCATGCCGGAATTCGGTTCCGGACTCCGATTGGGAGTCGCGGGGGAAATCCGCTAAAGTAGTGATCACGCCGGAAGGCGCGAAACAAACCCCCTCCAACGGGGATCGGATTCAGGATCCGGGCCGGAAACGGAACGGAAAACGGATC
>NZ_JAEAMR010000007.1:536970-589293 GCF_015999245.1 Streptomyces sp. AV19
CCACCCGCCAACGCGAACGCACCAGAACCAGCCCGACCTAACGGAGTCCTACTAGACCGTCATCATGCCCCCGCCCTCGAAGAGCACGGTGTGCCGCCCGGCCCAGTCGTCCAGCGCCTGCCGGCAGGCCCCGTCCATGTAGCGCAGGCCGCGGAGGTCGAGCTCGACGACGTTCCGTCCCGGCCGGGTCAGCGACTCCAGCTCGTCCAGCAGCTTCGGCAGCCGCAGGAAGGTGGCGTTGCCGACGACGCGCGCCCGGACGAAGCCCTCGCCGGCCCGGACCGTCTCCACCCGCACCTGGGACATCTCCCACGCCACCTTGACGGTCGCCAGCACCAGGCCGACGACGACCCCCTCGAAGAGGTTGGTCAGCACGATCGCCGCGGTGGTGGCGAGCAGGACGGCGGCCTCACCCCGGTGCCCCTGCCACAACCGGCCCAACTCCCGCCCCGGGAGCAGCTTCCACCCCGAGTGCACCAGCACCCCCGCGAGCGCGGCGACCGGGATCGCCTCCAGCGCCCAGGGCAGCAACGCGGCGAAGACCAGCAGCCACAGCCCCTGCAGCACGCGCGAGGTCTTCGTCCGCGCGCCCGCCCGGACGTTGGCCGAGCTGCGCACGATGACCGCGGTCATGGGCAGGGCACCGAGCATGCCGCACACCGTGTTGCCGGCGCCCTGGGCGATCAGCTCCTTGTCGTAGTCGGTGCGGGGGCCGTCGTGCATCCGGTCGACGGCGGCCGCGCCGAACAGCGCCTCGGCGGAGGCGATCAGGGCGAACGCCAGGACCGTGCCGAGAACGCCCACCTCGCCCAGCCGGAAGAAGTCGCTCCCGTCCGGCGGCTCGACCGCCTCCAGCAGCCCGTTCACCCGCACCCGGTCCACCGGCAGGTCCAGCGCGGCCACCGCGGCCGTCGCCAGCGCGACCGCGGCCAGCGGCGCGGGGAGCAGCCGGGCCCCGCGCCGCCAGCGTGACCACAGGACGAGGACGGCCACCGTGCCGCCGCCCACGGCGAGGGCGACCAGGGCCGGCGGCGATTCGAGCGTCCCGGTCAGCAGCAGGGCCAGCCCGCCGAGCTTCTCCAGGCCGCCCGCGGGCGCGTTGGCGTCGGCGAGCCGGTAGAGCTGGCCGGAGACCAGGACGATGCCGATCCCCGCGAGCATGCCCTGCACCACCGCCGCGGAGACCGCCCGGAACCAGCGGCCCATCCGCAGCAGGCCCATCGCGACCTGGACGACGCCGGTGGCGAGCACCAGGACGCCGAGCGCCTCCACACCGTGCTCGCGGACGGCCTCGTAGACGAGCGCGGTGAGCCAGGCGGCGGGGCCGCTGACCTGCAGGCTGCTGCCCGGCAGCAGTCCGGTGAGCAGTCCCCCGACTATTCCGGTGACCAGCCCCAGCTCCACCGGGACCCCGGACGTGACGGCGATCCCCGCGGAGAGCGGGACGGCTATGAGGAAGACGACGAGCGACGCGGAGAAGTCGGCGCGGAAGCCGGCCGCGCGGCCGAGGCGCGAGAGGGCGGTCCGGACGGGGCCGAGGACTGTGCGCTCCATGAGAGATGCCTCCAGCGCCCCCGGACGCGCACACCGCGCGCCGGGGGACAAGGTTCCGTCAAGGGACGAGTACGGGCGAGCGGATCGGGCAGCCTTTACGGGTCGTCGGCCCGGGGCCGGCCCGGAGGCCGGCCGGTGCGGGCTGTCGGGGACACGGATGCGCGGGGCGGGGCACGATGCGGAAGGCCGAGCACGGGCGGGGAGGGGGAGCGGGCCGGGGCGGACGTCGGGCTGGACGTTCGCACGGCGCCCACGGACGGGGGTGCGTCCCTGCCTCCTCCGGCATCCTGCCGCGAACACCCGGACACAGTCTGTCCAAAGGGCTCGGCCCATGGGCCGGACGGAGTGTTACCACGATGTAAACGCCGAGTCAGGCCGTCGGAAGAGCTACCTCCGTTCGCTCCGGCGGGCATCGGCAACCACACACGCCCCTTCCGTGCGCGCGGCGCCCCGGCGTCGTGCGCGGGCGCCCTCAGCTGCCGGCGGAGGCCGCGCGCCGGCGGACGAGGTGCGAAGATGACCGGACGGCCGGCCCACCGGGACCGCCGGCCGCCCGCCCCGAAGCCCAGCGCAGCGAAAAGGTGAGCACCGTGGCCCAGACAGTCGCCGTCCTCGGGACCGGAAAGATCGGGGAGGCGCTGCTCAGCGGCATGATCCGGGCCGGCTGGAAGCCGTCCGACCTGCTGTGCACGGCCCGCCGCGCCGAGCGCGCCGAGGCCCTGCGCGACCGCTACGGCGTCGAGGTCGTCGGCAACGCCGACGCCGCCAAGCGCGCCGACACCCTGATCCTGGCCGTCAAGCCGCAGGACATGGCGGCCCTCCTCGACGAGCTCGCCCCGCACCTGCCCGCCGACCGGCTGGTCATCAGCGCGGCGGCCGGCGTCCCCACCGCCTTCTTCGAGGAGCGGCTCCCGGCCGGCACCCCCGTCGTCCGCGTCATGCCCAACACCCCCGTCCTCGTCGACGAGGGCATGTCGGTGATCTCCGGCGGCACCCACGCCACCGAGGACCACCTGCTGCGCACCGAGGCGATCTTCAAGCCGGTCGGCAAGACGCTGCGCGTCCCCGAGTCCCAGCAGGACGCGGCGACCGCCCTCTCCGGCTCCGGCCCCGCGTACTTCTACTTCCTCGTCGAGGCCATGACCGACGCCGGCATCCTCCTCGGCCTGCCCCGGGACAAGGCGCACGACCTCATCGTCCAGGCCGCCATCGGCGCCGCCGTGATGCTCCGCGACAGCGGCGAACACCCCGTCAAGCTCCGCGAGGCGGTCACCTCCCCCGCCGGCACCACGATCAACGCCATCCGCGAGCTGGAGAAGCACGGGGTGCGGCACGCCCTCATCGCCGCCCTGGAGGCAGCCCGCGACCGCAGCCGCGAGCTGGCCTCCGGGACCGGCTGACCTTTACTCTTCACCCCGCCGGGAGCAGGCCGATCGCCCGGTACGCCGCGTCGACGGTCGGCCGCGCCAGCTCCCGCGCCCGCCGGGCGCCCTCCCGCAGGACGCCGTCCACGTACGCCGGATCGGCGGCCAGTTCGGCGTGCCGCTCGCGCACCGGACGCAGCAGCTCCACCACCGCGTCGGCGGTGTCCTTCTTCAACGCCCCGTACGAGGAGTAGCCCGCGGCCAGCTCCTCAGGCTGCTTGCCGGTGCAGGCCGCCAGCAGCTCCAGCAGGTTCGTCACCCCCGGCTTCGCCGCCCGGTCGTGCGCGACCTCGGACCCGCTGTCGGTCACCGCGCGCATCACCTTCCGGCGCACCACGTCCGCCTCGTCGAGCAGGTAGACGATCCCCGAGGTCTCGGCGTGCGACTTGCCCATCTTCGACGTCGGGTCCTGGAGATCCATGACCCGTGCGGCGACCCGCGGGAGCACGGCCCTGGGCACGACGAACGTCTGCCCGTACCGCTGGTTGAAGCGGACCGCCAGGTCCCGGGTCAGCTCGACGTGCTGCGCCTGGTCGTCGCCGACCGGCACCTCGTCCGCCCCGTAGGCGAGGATGTCCGCCGCCATCAGCACGGGATAGGTGAGCAGCGACAACCGCACGCCGCCACCGCCCTCCCGCTCGCGCGCCGACTTCTCCTTGTACTGGATCATCCGGCGCATCTCGCCGTCGGACGCCGTGCACTCCAGGAGATAGGAGAGGCGGGTGTGCTCGTCGACGTGACTCTGGACGAACAGGGTGCACCGGGCGGGATCCAGTCCCGCGGCGAGCAGGAGGGTGGCCGCCTGGCGGCTGAGCCGGCGGACCCTGGCCGGGTCGTGGTCCACGGTCAGCGCGTGCAGGTCGACGACGCAGAAGACGGCGTCGGCGCGGTGCTGGTCCGTCTCGACCCACTGCCGGACGGCGCCGAGGTAGTTGCCCAGGGTGAGGTGGCCGGTCGGTTTGATGCCGCTGAAGATCCGCGTCATGGCGAGGTTCGTCTCCTTGGTTCCTCGGTCGAGGGACCACCGCCAGGACAGCAAAAACGGCCGCCGAGGCGGCGGCCGTTGGGTGCGTGCGCGAGCTGCGCGAAGGGGGGGCCGCCGTCAGGCGGGCCACCACTGGCGCTTGCACGCGTGCTTGGTCATGCCCCCGACCGTACGCCCTCGAATCCCCTTGCGCCACGGGTTTGATCGGGGTTACGGGCTCGTGTAGGGTTCTTCGAGTTGCCACGGCGTCCGTGAGGAAGTCGGGGCGGCGCTTCACGCCAGCTCGGCGGGATTCACTACTGCACGGCCCTTGAACGGGATGGATTTCGGCATGCCGGAATTCGGTTCCGGACTCCGATTGGGAGTCGCGGGGGAAATCCGCTAAAGTAGTGATCACGCCGGAAGGCGCGAAACCCCTCTCCAACGGGGATCGGATTCAGGATCCGGGCCGGAAACGGAACGGAAAACGGATCGGTACTGCATGGGGGACCGTGTGGGAGAGTAGGACGCCGCCGAACTAAATTTGATAAAGCCGTAGGCCCCGTACCGTGAAAACGGTCCGGGGCCTACGGCTTTTTTGCGTTTACCGATACGGTGGCCGCCATGAGCGGTCGCGCACAGCTGATGTGGGACGAAGCGGTCACCGGCTATGACTTCGGTCCCGGACATCCCATGGACCCGGTTCGCCTCTCCCTCACGATGCGTCTGGTCGAGGCGTACGGCCTGGACAAGGCGATGCGCGTGGTGGCCGCCAGACCCGCCGGGGAGTCGACGCTGCGGCTGGTGCACCGTCAGGACTACATCGACGCCGTACGCGCGGCATCCGCAGATCCCCGGGCGGCCGACACCTCGTACGGCCTCGGGACGCCCGACGACCCCGCCTTCGAGGCCATGCACGACGCCGCCGCGCTGATCGCCGGGCAGTCCGTCGGCGCCGCCGAGGCCGTCTGGCGGGGCGAGGTCCTGCACGCGGTGAACTTCGCCGGCGGGCTGCACCACGCGATGCCCGGGGCGGCGTCCGGCTTCTGCGTGTACAACGACGCCGCCCTCGCCGTCGCGCGGCTGCTCGAACTCGGCGCGGAACGCGTCGCGTACGTCGACGTGGACGTGCACCACGGCGACGGGGTGCAGGCCGCGTTCTGGGCGGACCCCCGGGTCCTGACGGTCTCCCTGCACGAGCACCCCCACACCCTGTTCCCGCAGACGGGCTGGCCCGAGGAGACCGGGGCGCCCGGCGCCGAGGGTACGGCCGTGAACGTGGCGCTGCCGGCCGGAACGGGGGACGCGGGATGGCTGCGGGCCTTCCACGCCGTCGTACCGGAGCTGCTGGCGGCCTTCCGGCCGCAGGTGCTGGTGACCCAGCACGGCGCCGACACCCACTTCGAGGACCCGCTCGCCCATCTGACGGTGTCCCTGGACGCCCAGCGGCTGGCCGCGGAGGCCTGTCACGCCCTGGCCCACGAGCACGCCGGGGGCCGCTGGGTCTCCCTCGGCGGGGGCGGCTACGCGATCGTCGACGTGGTGCCGCGGGCCTGGACCCATCTGTGTGCCGTCGCCGCCGGGCGGCCGGTGGACCCCGAGTCCGCGGTGCCGGAGGAGTGGCGGGACGAAGTCTTCCGGCGCACACGGCAGTTGGGGCCGCTGCGGATGACGGACGGACTGCGGCCGGTGTGGCGGGACTTCGGGGCCTCCGGCTACGACCCGGCCGACCGCCTGGACCAGGCGGTGCTGGCCACCCGCCGCGCGGTCTTCCCGGCCCACGGCCTCCTGCCCTGACCGGCCGGACGGGCGCGCCGGCATCGGCACCCCGGCCTCCGCCCACGTCCCGTACCCCGGCTCTCCCGGCGGCGTTAGTCGGTGCGTGGAACGCTTGCGCGCACACCTGCTCGCGGCCGGCCTCGCCGGAACCGTGGCCACGACCCGGGAGCGGAGCCTCGCCCGCTACCGGCGGTTCGTCGCCCGGGACCCCCGGGTGCTGTTGGGGCTGGAGCCGGAAAGTGACTGGCGCTTTGAGGAATTGTTGCGCCTGATGGGTCGTCGGTGTGGAGTTTCGGCCGATCCCGCACATACTTCCGGGCATGATGTGATCGATCCCGATCGCACGCTTGAGGCACTCGGTGCCTTCGCCGAGCGTGTCGCCACGGTCGCCGCGACGGGCGCTCCGGTGCTGATCGGCACCGGCCACCCCCACCGGCTCCTGGGTTTCTACGCCGGGTTGGCCGCCGGTCTCTCAGCGGTGGGATGTGACGTCCTCACCCCTGCGCAGGGTCGAAGTATCGACATAACGACCCGGTTTGGCGTACGCACATACAACCTTGACTACGTCCGAGGAGTCGCGATGGTGCGCGAACCCGGCGCGTGCGCCACCGCGAATGAGCCCGGCGCACATACGCATTCACCCCTCCCGCTTCGTACTGCGCTCGCTGCGGCCGGAGATGGTGGCGGCCCGCTTCCGGCCCTGGTCATCGGGGACCACGGATGGGTCTGCGGGGCAGGTCAACTGGGCTTTGAGGCAATCGGACTGGCGGATTCCGACGACCCCGCGCCGTTCGTCGCCGAGGCCGAGGGGCGGGTGTCCGTCGTCGTTCCGCTTGATGACACTGTGCGGTCTGATTACTACCGACCGCTTACTCGCTATGTACTCAATCGAGCGTGTCTGTCACGGTAGGCGGCCGATGGCTGCTCCTCTTCCCCACTCGCATCACCCGCCCCTAATCTGGGGAGTGAGCGCGCAGCGACGAGGAGTCACCGGAGGGGAAGCCGGTGCGCGTCATGTGCGGAAGGTTCAGGTGTGTCATGGCTGCTGGCGAAAGGCCTCTCAACGAGGTCGTGTTCCTGACCGTGGCGGAAGTCGCCGCGGTGATGCGCGTGTCCAAGATGACCGTGTACCGCTTGGTGCACAGCGGTCATCTGCCGGCGATCCGGGTGGGTAGGTCCTTCCGGGTCCCAGAGCAGGCGGTGCACGAGTACCTCCGTGAGTCCTTCGTGGGGGTGGAAACCGCCTGACGAGGACCTCGGATTACGCTGTTCGCCCGGTGCCGGGTAGGCTGGCCCGATGTAGGTCGTGTGGGCTCGGACGCCCCGCACCGAGTGAATCGATGTAAGCGAGGGTAGTCGTGGGCTCTGTTATCAAGAAGCGGCGCAAGCGGATGGCCAAGAAGAAGCACCGCAAGCTGCTCAAGCGCACTCGCGTTCAGCGCCGCAACAAGAAGTAAGCGCTGCTGCAAGATCCAGGCAGCGTAGCTGTGTTCGTCCCGCAGCCCTCCCACCGCTCCGGCGGTGGGAGGGCTGCGGTGCGTCCGGGGCCCGCGCTGCCTGCGGTGCATCGCGGTGCGTGAGCCTCTCGCTACGGCTTGAAATGTCGCCCTGCGGACGGGCTCTCCTCACAGCGCCACGGCGACCCGCTACGGTGGCCGCCAACAGGGCAGCCGTTCCCGGGTGAGGGAGGGCCCGACCGAAGGGAAGGCGACTGATCTTGGGCAGGGTCGTGCTCGTCACCGGAGTCGCCCGTCGACTGGGCGGCCGCTTCGTCCGCCGCGTCCAGCGCGAGCCGGGTGTCGAACGGGTCATCGGGGTGGACGCGGTGCCACCCGGGCAGCATCTCGGCGGGGCCGATTTCGTACGGGCGGACATCCGCCACCCGGCGATCGCCAGGGTCCTGACCGAACACGCGGTGGACACCGTCGTCCACCTGGACGTCAACGGCACCCCCCTCGGCAAGCGGGGCAGCCGGACGGCGGTCAAGGAGACCAACGTCATCGGCACCATGCAGCTGCTGGGCGCCTGCCAGAAGACCCCGTCCGTGAAGCGGCTGGTGGTCAGGTCCAGCACCGGCGTCTACGGGTCCGCGCCGCGCGACCCGGCGGTCTTCACCGAGACCACGCCGCCCAAGTCGCTGCCCGGCGGCGGCTTCGCCAAGGACGCCGTCGAGGTCGAGGGCTATGTGCGCGGCTTCGCCCGCCGGCGGCCGGACGTGGCGGTGTGCGTGCTGCGCCTCGCCCACCTCCTGGGGCCCGCCGCCGACTCGCCGCTCGCCGAGTACTTCTCGCTGCCCGTGCTCCCCACGGTCCTGGGCTTCGACCCCCGGCTGCAGTTCCTGCACGAGGACGACGCCGTCGAGGTGCTGCGGATCGCCGCCGGGGAGCCCGCCAGGGGCACGTGGGGCAGCGGGACGTTCAACATCGCCGGGGACGGCGTGGTGCTGCTCTCCCAGGCCGCCAGGAGGCTCGGGCGCCCCACCCTCCCGTTCTTCCTCCCCAGCGTCACCTGGGCCGGCTCCGCGCTGCGCGCGCTGGGGATGCTGGACTTCTCCCCGGAGCAGGTCCGGCTGCTCACCCACGGCCGCGTCGTGGACACCACCCAGATGCGGGAGACCCTCGGCTTTCACCCCCGGTACACCTCGGCCGGGGCCTTCGCCGACTTCACGCGCAGCCGCGGCACCGGACTGCTGCCGCCGCACTCCCTCGCCCGTACCGTCGACCGGATCGCCGCCGCGGTGCCTGCCGGCCGCGGCCTGAACTGAGGAGCGCACGCAGCATGGCGGACGCGAAGGTCATCCCGTTCGGCGAGGAGCCGCGCTCCAAGCGGCGCTCCAGGCGCGGCGGCACGGCCCGTACGGACCGGACGGCGGCGCCGCTCGCGCCCGTCCCGCAGCCCCGCGACGAACGGCGGCCCGCGGCCCCGCAGGAGCCCGCGCAGGCCCCGGGCGGGGCGGGGGCCGCGGCGGGCCCGGGATGGGAGCGCAGGGTCGCCCACGGGCTGGAGTTCCTGCGCCGCCGGATCACGGGCGACTACGAGGTGGACGACTTCGGCTTCGACAAGGAGCTCACCGACCAGGTCCTGATGTCGGCGCTGCGCCCGCTGTACGAGAAGTACTTCCGGGTCGAGGTGCGGGGCATCGAGAACATCCCCGAGAAGGGCGCGGCCCTGGTCGTCGCCAACCACTCCGGGACCCTGCCGATCGACGGCCTGATGCTCCAGGTCGCCGTGCACGACCACCACCCGGCGGGGCGGCACATCCGGATGCTCGCCGCGGACCTGGTCTTCATGCTGCCGGTGGTCAACGAGGTCTCCCGCAAGCTCGGGCACACCCTGGCCTGCGCCGAGGACGCGCAGCGGCTGCTGGAGCGCGGCGAGGTGGTCGGGGTCATGCCGGAGGGCTTCAAGGGGATCGGCAAGCCGTTCTCCGAGCGGTACCGGCTGCAGCGCTTCGGGCGGGGCGGCTTCGTCTCCACGGCGCTGCGGGCCGGGGCGCCGATCGTGCCGTGCTCGATCGTCGGGGCGGAGGAGATCTACCCGATGGTCGGCAACTCCAAGACGCTGGCGAGGCTGTTGGGGCTGCCGTACTTCCCGCTGACGCCGACGTTCCCCTGGCTGGGGCCGCTGGGGGCGGTGCCGCTGCCGACGAAGTGGACGATCCAGTTCGGCGAGCCGGTGCCCACGGACGGGTATCCGCCGGAGGCGGCGGACGATCCGATGCTGATGTTCAACCTCACCGACCAGGTGCGGGAAACGATTCAGCACACGCTCTACAAGCTGCTCGTGCAACGGCGGTCGGTGTTCTTCTGACCCTCGGGTCCTGCGATGACCCTCGGATCTTCCGACACCGACCGCCGTGGGAACCGACGTTGAACTGATCGCGGCTGACGACCGCGATCAATTCCGGTCCTGCGTGATCACCTCTGATCCTCGCCGTGGATGCCCAGCCCGGGAAGGATGTCCGGGAGCAGCGGCGGGATGATGACGTCCGGCTGCTTGGACGGCTTGCCGTCCTTGCCGCGCGGCGTACCGGACGGGCTCTGGCCCTGGCCCTGGCTCTCGGACGGGGACGCCGGGCGCAGCAGCCCCGTGCCGCCGAGGAGCCCTTCCTGCTCCTCCTGGCTGCCCGTGGACGGCTGGGCGGGCCGGTCGGTCGCGTGCTTGCCGCCGCCGGAGGACCTGTGGGGCGACGGAGCGCCGTGGGACGGGCTGCCCGGCGCGCCGGAGCGCGCGGGGGCGCCGCCCTTGCCGTGGGCCGGGTGGCGGTCGTGCCCCTGCAGCAGGGACTGCAGCGGCTCGATCTCGTCGTCTATGGCCCTGAACGCCGAACTGACCTGGTCCCGTACGTCGTTGAGCGGGAGCGGCAGCCGGTCGCGCAGCTGGCTCCAGCCCTCGCGGTGCGAGGTGTTGAACGTGGAGAGCAGCTTGAGCGGGCCGAGGGAGCCGTCGCGCTCGTAGGCGGCGCGGAGCAGGCGGTGGCCCTCCGAGACGTCCTGGCGCATGCCCGAGAGGGTCCGGCGGATCTCGCCCAGCGACTCGTGGTCCAGATGGCCGGAGCGGCCGCGCTCCATGAGGCGCCGGGCCTCGTGGAACCGGGTGGACGCCTGGTCGAGGAGGATGCCGCCGCGCTCGGAGTCGCTGTCGGCCATGCCGTACTTCAGGTCCTCCATGCCGCGCTTGAGGCCGTAGAGCGTGTCACCGGGGAGGGCGTTGGAGCTGGCGGCGGCGACGCCGCCGAGCGCTCCGGCGGCCACGCCCACGGTGAGCCCGCCGGCCGCCAGCCCCTTGGACCAGCGGGAGCGCGGCTTGAGGCGGCTCAGCGGATTGGCCCGGTGGGCCCCCCGGCCGGCGGCCCGGTCGCCCGGGGCCCGGCGGGGCTCGGGAACCGTGGCGGCGCCGCCGCCCGCGAACTGGGCCTCCATGGCGGCGATCAGCTGCGCCCGCTGGACGGTCCTGACCTCGGGATCGAGCTCAGGGGCGGGCAGTTGTGACAGCCCGCCCGCCAGCGTCAGCAGCTTCCCCTGCCCGGCGTCGTCCGCCGGGGGGCCGGTTCGTGCGGCCGCCTCGCCCTGGAGTTCCTGCTCCTCCAGGGCTTGGGCGAAGGCGTTCGCCCGCCGGTGCGCCGAAACGTTCGCGATCACTGGCGGCACCTCCTCTCGTCATGACGATCGACTCCCCCGAATACCTGGAGGTTGCACGCCTTGAGTGCATCCACTCGATCGAGTGAGTGATTGCGGGCATGGCGCGACGCGGGAAGTCTGCATCCCGGACAACGAGCGGCGTGGCAGTCGGGTTACGCGGCGGCGTTCAGCGGGCGTCGTCGGGGAGGAGCCGGGCGAGGGTGCGGACGGCGCGGTACTGCAGGGTCTTGATCGCGCCCTCGTTCTTCCCCATGACCCGGGCCGTCTCGGCGACCGACAGGCCCTGGAGGAAGCGGAGGGTCACGCACTCCTGCTGCTGCGGGTTGAGCTTGCGCACCGCCTCCAACAGGGCGGCGTTGGAAAGGGATTCGAGGACGGAGTCCTCGGGGCTGCGCTCGACCTCGTTGGCGTCGAGCATCTCGCCGGTGGTGACCTCCAGGCGGAAGCGGGAGGACTTGAAGTGGTCGGCGACGAGGTTGCGGGCGATGGTCACCAGCCAGGCGCCGAAGTCGCGGCCCTGCCAGGTGAAGGTGCCGATGCGGCGCAGGGCGCGCAGGAACGTCTCGCTGGTCAGGTCCTCGGCCGTGGCCCGGCCTCCGACGCGGTAGTAGATGTAGCGGTAGACGGTGTCGGCGTACTGGTCGTAGAGCCGGCCGAAGGCCTCGGCCTCGCCGGCCTGGGCGCGCTCGACCAGGTCCAGCATGCGGGCGCTGTCGCTGTCGGCGCTGGGCCGACGGGTGGTGGTGGCGGCGCCGGTGCCGCGCCGGGCGCGTCTGCCGACCGCGGCGCCGGCCTCGGCGAGGGCGTAGCAGGGGCTCCGCTGCCCGGCAGAGCCTACGGCTACCGCGGGGGCGAGCGTGGCGAAGGCGGGGACGGCGTACGCGGTGGGGACGAAGCCGCGCAGGCGGTCGACGACCGCTGCGCGCAGCGTAGCCAGGCCCGAGGCGTCAACCCCGACGTGTGGGTACACGGGACTCCCAGAGGCAGAGCTTCCATCACGTGCAGTGCCGGACCGTTCACTCGTCGTAGGGACAAGCGAGGGACCGGTTTGCGTCTGAGGAGAATAACCCTTCGTACAGGCAGCGCTACGCCGAGTTGCTCAATTCATCGTTTCCGTTCGCTCTCTCGCCTATTGCCGCCCGTTCAAATATCGAACCGAGAGCAGAAGTTGACCGTATTTGCTTTGGGTGTGGCCGATTGGGCAGCGTGTTGTGGTAATCCGGACACGGCAGGACTGCCGGGGGTTGTGTGGGGGTATGACAACCGGATTGCCTGTGGGGGACGAGTGGTGACGCTGCGTTATTGAAGTCGCGTCGGCGGCTCGCCTGCGTGATCGCCCGATCCGGTGAAGCGGTGTGCTGACGGTGTTCCGGGCCAGGTCAGGGCTGGGTCAAGGGCGTTCAGCGGCGACGGCGGTGCAGCGCGGCGGCCGCGGCCGCGCCGCCGGCCAGGGCGCCGAGGCCCACCGCGGCGGGAATGCCGATCCGGGCCGCCTTGCGGCCGGTGCGGTAGTCGCGCAGCCGCCAGCCGCGCTCGCGGGCGTGCTCGCGCAGCCCGGCGTCGGGGTTGACCGCGCAGGGGTGGCCGACCAGCGAGAGCATCGGGATGTCGTTGGCGGAGTCGCTGTAGGCGGCGCAGCGGGACA
Source organism: Streptomyces sp. AV19 (assembly GCF_015999245.1). Classification (GTDB taxonomy): domain Bacteria; phylum Actinomycetota; class Actinomycetes; order Streptomycetales; family Streptomycetaceae; genus Streptomyces. Next base: position 549,478 of record NZ_JAEAMR010000007.1, read on the forward strand.
GGTCCAGGCCCTCGGCCGCGGCGAGCGCGCGGACGGCCTCGGCCTTGGCCGGGCCGTGCAGCATCTCGCCGACGAGCCGCCCGGTGTAGACGCCGCCGACGGATTCGGCGACGGTGCCGAGCGCGCCGGTCAGGCCGAGCCGGCGGGCGATGATCGTCGCGGTCTCCACCGGGGCGGCGGTGACCAGCCAGACCTTCTGGCCCGCGTCGAGGTGGGCCTGGGCGAGGGCGCGGGTGCCGGGCCAGATGCGCTCGGCCATGTACTCGTCGTAGATCTCCTCGCCCACGGCCATGAGTTCGCAGACGCGGTGGCCCTTGACGATGGACAGGGCGCTGTCGCGCGCGTCCTGGATGTGCGCGGGGTCCTCGATGCCGGCCAGCCGGAACCAGGTCTGCTGCCAGGCGAAGCGGGCGAGTTCGCGCTTGCGGAAGAAGTGCCGCTTGTAGAGGCCGCGGCCGAAGTGGAAGAGCGCGGCGCCCTGCATCACGGTGTTGTCGAGGTCGAAGAACGCGGCGGCCTTCACGTCGCCGGCGACGGGGAACTCCGGCTCGGGGGCCGGTGCGGCCTCCTCGAGCCGCTCCTGTTCCTGTTCGTGCTCCTGGGCGGACTTGCGGGCCGCCTCCGCCGCCGCTTCGCCCGCCCGCACGCTGCGTGCGGTGGCGGGGCGGCGGGGGGTGAGCCGGGTGAGCCATCCAAGTGCGGCCATGCGGCGAGCATAGCCAGTTTGTTCGGAGCACTCGGTGCGGGAGCAAACCCTTGGCGTGAACTCTACGTGTCGGTAACGTCACATGGTCCCGCGATGCGGGTGGTCAGCCGCCGAGCGCCTTGCGCAGCCGGGCCGGGTCCACGCGCCAGAAGTCGTGCTGGGCGCCGTCCACGAGGACGACCGGGATCTGCTCCCAGTACTTGCGGTGCAGTTCCTCGTCCTGGGTGATGTCCTTCTTCTCCCAGCGGGCGCCGAGTTCTCCGCAGACGGCCGAGATGACGGACTCGGCGTCGTCGCACAGGTGGCAGCCGGGCTTGCCGATGAGGGTGACGACGCGGTCGGCGGGGTTCTTGCGGCGGCGCAGCAGACTCATGACGCCCATTGTGCCCGGGCGCGGGCCGGGGCTCCGGAGGGTTCCCGGCGGGCGGATTTGGGTGCCTGAGTCGACTACCATCGTGGGCGATTTGTTGGTGTCCGGGAGTTTTTCCGGCCGGGGACGAGGAGTGAGCGCCCATGCCCCCGTCCGCCGACCCCTGGTGCGGGTGCGACGTGTGTGACCGTCGCCGCATGGGGCCCAATGGTTCCCCGCTCGGGCCGAAAGGCCGCGTGACACCCATCACTTTGCCCGGACAAAGCGGACACCATCTTTGTGCACGCGTTCACAAAGACATAGCCTGCATACGACGGGGCGGTCCTGGGACGAGGCGCCGCCTGCAGCCCCGCTCTACCCGCAGGAGCACCGTGGCAACTGGCCGAACTCACCGACCGGCGACCCGAAGCCGAGGGATTCCCGAGGCCACCGTCGCCCGGCTTCCGCTGTATCTGCGCGCGCTGACCGCGCTCTCCGAGCGCTCGGTCCCCACGGTCTCCTCCGAGGAGCTCGCGACGGCGGCGGGCGTCAACTCCGCCAAGCTCCGCAAGGACTTCAGCTACCTCGGCTCGTACGGCACCCGAGGGGTCGGCTACGACGTCGAGTACCTCGTCTACCAGATCTCCCGCGAGCTCGGCCTGACCCAGGACTGGCCGGTCGTCATCGTCGGCATCGGCAACCTCGGCGCGGCCCTCGCCAACTACGGCGGCTTCGCCTCCCGCGGCTTCCGCGTCGCGGCCCTGATCGACGCCGACCCCGCGATGGCGGGCAAGCCGGTGGCCGGGCTGCCGGTGCGCCACACCGACGACCTCGAGGAGATCGTCAGCGAGAACGGCGTTTCCATCGGCGTCATCGCCACCCCGGCCGGCGCCGCCCAGCAGGTCTGCGACCGCCTGGTCGCCGCCGGGATCACCTCGATCCTCAACTTCGCGCCCACCGTGCTCTCCGTGCCCGACGGGGTGGACGTGCGCAAGGTCGACCTGTCGATCGAGCTCCAGATCCTCGCCTTCCACGAGCAGCGCAAGGCCGGCGAGGAGACCGGTGCGGCCGTGCGCCGCGCCGTCGCCGGCCGGCCCGCCGCCGCGCCGGGCCGCGAGGGCCGGAAGGGACCCGACGGGGACGTCCCCGCCGTGATGCCGGCATGAGCGAGCGCAGCGAGCGAATCATGAGAAGGTGCGCCCAAGGCGAAGGCTTGCCCGAGCGAAGCGAGGGAAAAGCATGAGCCTTCTCGTTGTTGGACTGAGCCACCGCAGCGCGCCGGTGAGCGTGCTGGAGCGGGCCTCCCTCGCCCAGCAGGCGCGGGCCGCGCTGGTGCACGACGTCCTCGCGGCCGAACCGGCCACCGAGGCGGCCGTGCTCGCCACCTGCAACCGCATCGAGCTCTACGCCGACGTGGACAAGTTCCACGCCGGCGTCGCCGAGCTGTCCACCCTGCTCGCCCGGCACACGGGCGTCGGCCTGGACGAGCTCACCCCGCACCTCTACGTGCACTACGAGGACCGCGCCGTCCACCACCTCTTCTCGGTGGCCTGCGGCCTGGACTCGATGGTCGTCGGCGAGGGCCAGATCCTCGGCCAGATCAAGGACGCGCTCGCCCTCGGCCAGGAGCTGCACACCGCCGGCCGGCTGCTGAACGATCTCTTCCAGCAGGCGCTGCGGGTCGGCAAGCGGGCGCACAGCGAGACCGGCATCGACAAGGCCGGCCAGTCCCTGGTCACCTTCGGCCTGGAGCAGCTGGCCGGGGACGCGGCCGTCGCCGACTGGGCGGCGGGCAAGCGCGCCCTGGTCATCGGCGCGGGCTCGATGTCCTCGCTCGCCGCGGCCACGCTCGCCCGCGCCGGGGTGGCCCATGTGGCCGTCGCCAACCGGACGTTGGAGCGGGCCGAGCGGCTCGCTCGGATCCTCGCGGAGCCGGGCGCGGGCCACCGCGCGACCGCGAGCGCCGTCGAGATGTCCGCCGTTCCGGACGAACTCGCCGCCGCGGACGTCGTGGTGTCCTGCACGGGTGCGACGGGCCTGGTGCTGACCGCCGGGACGGTCGCCGCCGCGCTGGCCGCCAAGGACGGCGCGGTGTGCCCGGTCGACGCCGACTGCGCGGAGGCCGCGCCCGCCGGCGTCCGCCTGGCCCTCCTCGACCTCGCCATGCCCCGCGACGTCGACGCCGCCGCGCACCGCCTCGACGGCGCGCACCTGGTGGACATCGAGACGCTGGCCGAGGCGTCCGCGGACGCGCCGATGGCGTCGGACGTGGACCAGGTCCGGTCCATCGTCGCGGACGAGGTGGCCTCCTTCGGCGCCGCCCAGCGCGCCGCGCACATCACCCCGACCGTGGTCGCCCTGCGCACCATGGCCGCGGACGTGGTCGCCGGCGAGATCGCCCGGCTCGACGGCCGGCTGCCCGGACTGGACGACAAGCAGCGGGCCGAGATCACCCAGACCGTACGCCGTGTCGTCGACAAGCTCCTGCACGCGCCCACCGTGCGGGTCAAGGAGCTGGCCGCCACCCCCGGCGGCGCCGGTTACGCCGACGCCCTGCGGGAGCTCTTCGACCTCGACCCGCAGGCCGTCGCGGCCGTCAGCCGGGCCGACACACGGCTCGCCACCGAGAACAACGCACGGGAGTCGGCATGAACGGCAATCCGTCCACCCCGCTGCGCCTGGGCACCCGGCGCAGCAAGCTGGCCATGGCGCAGTCGGGCCTGGTCGCCGAAGAGGTGCGCCGGGTGACCGGCCGGCCGGTCGAGCTGGTGGAGATCACCACCTACGGCGACGTCTCGCGCGAGCACCTCGCGCAGATCGGCGGCACCGGCGTCTTCGTCTCCGCGCTGCGCGACGCGCTGCTCGCGGGCGAGATCGACTTCGCCGTGCACTCGCTCAAGGACCTGCCGACCGCCCAGCCGGAGGACCTCGCGCTGGCCGCGGTCCCGCTGCGCGAGGACCCGCGCGACGCGCTGGTCGCCCGCGACGGGATGACCTTCGAGGACCTCCCCGACGGCGCCCGGATCGGCACCGGTTCGCCGCGCCGCATGGCCCAGCTCAACGCCTGGGCCCGGACGCTCGGCAAGGAGATCGAGACGGTCCCGATCCGGGGCAACATCGACACCCGGCTGGGCTTCGTGGAGAAGGGCGAGCTGGACGCCGTCGTCCTGGCCGCCGCCGGGCTGAACCGGATCGGCCGCGCCGACCGGGTCACGCAGTTCCTGGAGCCCGACACGGTTTTGCCCGCCCCCGGCCAGGGGGCCCTGGCGATCGAGTGCGTCGCGGACAACGCGCCGCTCGTCGCCGCGCTCGCGCAGCTCGACGACCCGCACACCCGGGCCGCCGTGACCGCCGAGCGTTCCCTGCTCGCCGCCCTGGAGGCCGGCTGCTCCGCACCCGTGGGTGCGTTGGCCGACCTGTTGGGAGACGGGCAGTCCGTCACCGAAATGCGCCTGCGCGGCGTCGTCGGCAGCACCGACGGCACCACGCTGGTGCAGCTGTCCACCACCGGTCCCGTACCCGCGTCGGAAGACGACGCCCTGGCCCTCGGCCGCGAACTCGCGGCGGAGATGCTGGACAAGGGTGCGGCCGGTCTGATGGGGGAGCGAGCACTTTGAACCCCACCGCCCCGAACCACCCCGCGCACGGGCACGTCACCTTCCTCGGTGCCGGCCCCGGAGACCCGGGACTGCTGACGCTGCGCGCCGTGGAGGCGCTGGCGGCCGCCGATGTCCTGGTGGCCGATCCACAGGTGCTGGATGTGGTGCGTGCGCATGCCCGCCCGCAGGTGGACATGCCTGCGCAGACGGTTGCTGACGAGTCGTCAAGGGCCGCCGACATCCCGGTGCTCCGGGACACCGCCAATCTTGTCATGTCGGCCGCGCGCGGCGGCAAGCGGGTCGTGCGTGCGGTGCTCGGCGACCCCGGGCTCGACGGCAACGCGGCGGAGGAGATGCTCGCCTGCGCCGCCGAGGGCATCACCTTCGAGGTGGTCCCGGGCATCGCCACCGCCGTCGGCGTGCCCGCCTACGCCGGTGTCCCGCTGCGCGACGGCAAGGGCGCGGACGTGCGCTTCGTCGACGCCCGCACCGCCACGGACACCTGCTGGTCGGAGGCCGGCGCCAGCGAGGCGACGGTCGTGGTGACGACCGCCCTCGACGCGGTGGCCGCGGCCGCCGCCGAGCTGGTCTCCGCCGGCCGCAAGCCCGAGACGCCGCTGAGCGTCACGGTCGCCGGCACCACCACCCGCCAGCGCACCTGGACCGCCACGCTCGGCAGCATCGCCCAGGTCCTCAAGGCCGCCAAGGTGCTGCCGTCGCCCGACGGCGGCCAGCCCGTGATAGCCGTGGTCGGCGAGCACAGCGCGGCCGAGCGGCGCGAGCCGCTGTCGTGGTTTGAGTCCAAGCCGCTCTTCGGCTGGAACGTCCTCGTGCCGCGCACCAAGGAGCAGGCCGCCTCGCTCTCCGACCAGCTCCGCTCCTACGGTGCCGTGCCGCACGAGGTGCCGACCATCGCGGTCGAACCCCCGCGCACCCCGCAGCAGATGGAGCGCGCGGTCAAGGGCCTGGTCACCGGCCGCTACGAGTGGATCGCCTTCACCTCCGTGAACGCCGTCAAGGCGGTGCGCGAGAAGTTCGAGGAGTACGGGCTCGACGCCCGGGCCTTCGCCGGGATCAAGGTCGCGGCCGTCGGCGAGCAGACCGCCAGGTCGCTGATCGAGTTCGGCGTCAAGCCGGACCTGGTGCCGAGCGGCGAGCAGTCGGCCGCCGGGCTGCTGGAGGACTGGCCGCCCTACGACCCGGTCTTCGACCCGATCGACCGCGTCTTCCTGCCGCGTGCCGACATCGCCACCGAGACCCTGGTGGCCGGCCTGATCGAGCTGGGCTGGGAGGTGGACGACGTCACGGCCTACCGGACCGTGCGCGCCTCGCCGCCCCCGGCCGAGACCCGCGAGGCGATCAAGGGCGGCGGCTTCGACGCCGTGCTCTTCACGTCCTCGTCCACCGTGCGGAACCTGGTCGGCATCGCCGGCAAGCCGCACAACGTCACCGTCATCGCCTGCATCGGCCCCGCCACCGCGAAGACCGCGGAGGAACACGGCCTGCGGGTGGATGTGCTGTCGCCCGAGCCCTCGGTGCACAAGCTCGCCGAGGCGCTCGCGGAGTTCGGGGCCGCGCGGCGCGACGCCGCGATCGAGGCCGGGGATCCGGTCACGCGCCCGAGCGAGCGACGGCCCGGATCACGCAGAAGGGCACGGAGTTGAGCACGCTGAGCACAACGTACGGATCGTTCCCGGCCGCCCGCCCGAGGCGGCTGCGGACCACCCCGGCCATGCGCCGTATGGTCGCCGAACACCGGCTGCACCCGGCCGAGTTGATCCTTCCCGCCTTCGTGCGGGAGGGCATCGCCGAGCCGGTGCCGGTCTCCTCGATGCCGGGCGTCGTCCAGCACACCCGGGACACCCTGCGCAAGGCCGCCGTGGAGGCGGTCGAGGCCGGGCTCGGCGGGATCATGCTGTTCGGCGTGCCCGAGCACAAGGACGCGACGGGCAGCGCGGGCACGGACCCCGAGGGCATCCTCCAGGTCGCGATCCGCGACGTGAAGGCGGAGGTCGGGGACGATCTCGTCGTCATGTCCGACCTGTGCCTGGACGAGTCCACGGATCACGGGCACTGCGGCGTCCTCGACGCGGCGGGCCGGGTCGACAACGACGCGACGCTGGAGCGGTACGCGGAGATGGCGCGCGTCCAGGCCGACGCGGGTGTCCATGTCGTGGGCCCCAGCGGGATGATGGACGGCCAGGTCGGCGTCGTCCGCGCCGCGCTGGACGCGGCCGGGTACCAGGACGTCTCCGTCCTCGCCTACACGGCGAAGTACTCCTCGGCCTTCTACGGGCCGTTCCGCGAGGCGGTGGCCTCCTCGCTGCAGGGCGACCGCAAGACGTACCAGCAGGACCCGGCCAACGCCCGGGAATCCCTGCGGGAGTTGGCGCTCGACCTGGCCGAGGGCGCGGACATGGTGATGGTGAAGCCGGCGCTGCCGTACCTCGATGTGCTCCATCGGGTGGCGGAGTCGGTGGACGTGCCGGTGGCGGCGTATCAGATCTCGGGCGAGTACGCGATGGTGGAGGCGGCGGCCGCGAACGGGTGGATCGACCGGGAGGCTGCCATCCTGGAGACCCTGACCGGGATCAAGCGCGCGGGCGCGAACATGATTCTGACGTACTGGGCGACGGAGGTCGCGCAGCGGCTGCGCTGAGGGTTTTCTCTCCCCGCCCCGCCCTTTCACCGTTTCTTCCGGGCTCCGCCCGGGTGCAACGCGGCTGCGCCGCGTTCGTCCTCAAACGCCGGACAGGCTGAATCGCGCCCGGGCGCGGAAACCAGCCTGTCCGGCGTTTGAGGACGAACGCGCGGAGCGCGCGAGAAACGGTGAAAGGGCGGGTCCGGGGCAAATCCCCTCCCGGGCGCACCCGGTCGCGCCCGTTTCAAACGTCCCGTGTCACCCACATAGGTCGTCTCTCGTCGAATCCGGGCAGTCCCGGCACGGGCAAACCGAACATGACTACCGTGCGTGGCAGACCGCTCACTCTACGGAGGCGTGCATGAGTCATGAGAGCCCCGAGCCCGATCTCGCCGACGACTGGGAGTACACGCTCCAGGTTCCCTCCGACCCGATGGCGCCGTGCATCGCCCGGCGCACCCTGCGCACCATTTTCGAGGAACACGGGTTCCTCGAACTCGCCGACACGGCCGAGCTGTTGACCTCGGAGCTGGTCACCAACGCCTACCGGTACTCCGACGGGCCCGCCTCGGTGCGGGTGCGACGGGAGGGGGACCGGGTGCGGGTCGCCGTGTGGGACACCAACCCGCGGCTGCCCGCGCTCGACCGGGTCCCCCCGGCGCACGGGCCGGACGACGAGGCCGAGCGGGGCAGGGGGCTCGGCCTCGTCCAGCGGTGCGCGGACAGCTGGGGCGGGTTCGCGCTGCGCGACCAACCCCAGGGATTGGTCGGGAAGTTGATCTGGTTCGAGCTGGGGGCGGCCGCGGCCCGGTGACCGCCCGGTGACTAGAGGCGCTCGGGGGTGCGGATGCCGAGCAGGGCCATGCCCTGGCGCAGCGTGCGGGCGGTGATGTCGCAGAGGAAGAGCCGGTTCTCCTTCAGCTCCGCGGACTCGGCCTTGAGCACCGGGCACTGGTCGTAGAAGGTCGTGTACAGCGAGGCCAGCTGGTACAGGTAGCCCGCCAGCTTGTGCGGCGCGTACTCGGCGGCGGCCTCCGCCACCGTCGCGGCGAACTGGTCGAGGTGCAGGCCCAGCGCCCGCTCGGCCGGGGCCAGCGCGAGCTCCGGGTGCGCCACGGGCCCGGACTCCCCGGCCTTGCGCAGGATCGACTGGATCCGGGCGTACGCGTACTGGAGGTAGACGGACGTGTCGCCGTTGAGCGAGACCATCTGGTCCAGGTCGAACTTGTAGTCGCGGGCCGCCGAGGTGGACAGGTCCGCGTACTTCACCGCCCCGATGCCCACCTGGGCGCCGCGCTCGGCGATCTCCTCCTCGCTGAGGTCCCGGGCCTTCTCGCGGACGATGGCCGACGCCCGGTCGATCGCCTCGTCGAGCAGGTCCACCAGGCGGACCGTCTCGCCCTCGCGGGTCTTGAACGGCTTGCCGTCCTTGCCCAGGACGGTGCCGAAGCCCAGCTGCACGGCCGAGACGTCGTCGGTCAGCCAGCCGGCCCGGCGGGCCGTCTCGAAGACCATCTTGAAGTGCAGGGACTGCCGGACGTCCACCACGTACAGCAGGGTGTCGGCCTTGAGGTTGAAGACGCGGTCGCGGATCGCGGACAGGTCCGTGGCCGCGTAGCCGAAGCCGCCGTCCGACTTCTGCACGATCAGCGGCACCGGGTTGCCGTCCGGGCCCTTGACGTCGCCGAAGAAGACGCAGAGCGCGCCCTCCGAGCGGACCGCGACGCCGGACTCCTCCAGCAGGCGGCAGGTCTCGGCGAGCATGTCGTTGTAACCGGACTCGCCGACGATGTCCTCGTCGCGGATCTCCACGTCGAGCTTGTCGAAGACCGAGTAGAAGTAGATCTTCGACTCGTCCACGAACCGCTGCCAGAGGGCGAGGGTCTCCTCGTCGCCCGCCTGCAGCTCCACCACCCGGCGCCGGGCGCGGGCCTTGAACTCGTCGTCGGCGTCGAAGAGCGCGCGGGACGCCTTGTAGAGCCGGTTGAGGTTGGACATGGCCTCCTCGCCGGAGACCTGCTCGTCCTTGTGGTCCAGCTCGTGCGGGTGCTCGATCAGGTACTGGATGAGCATGCCGAACTGGGTGCCCCAGTCGCCGATGTGGTGGCGGCTGACGACCTTCTCGCCGGTGAACTCCAGGATCCTGACGACCGAGTTGCCGATCACCGAGTTCCGCAGGTGGCCGACGTGCATCTCCTTGGCCACGTTCGGCTGGGCCCAGTCGATGACCGTGGTGCCGGGGTGCTCCTTGAGGGGAACGCCCAGCCGGTCGTCCGCCGCGCGCGCGGCCAGCGTATTCGTGATCGCCGCGTCGGCCACGGTGATGTTGAGGAAGCCGGGGCCGGAGACCTCGACGCCGGCGATCAGATCGCCGGCCGGCAGCCCGTCCACCACCTTGCCGGCCAGCTCGCGCGGGTTCCCCTTGAGCTTCTTCGCCAGCGCCAGCATGCCGTTGGCCTGGAAGTCCGCCCGGTCGCTCCGTCGCAGCAGCGGGTCGGCGGCACCGGCCTCCGGCAGGGCTGCCGAGAGCGCGTCCGCGATGCGCTGTTGGAGGGTGGAAGCGAGGGAGGGGACCAGAGCCATGGGGTGCGTGCCATTCCGGTAGGCGGCAGTTTTTCGGTGCCCACCGAGTATCCCACGCGGCTATCACGGACCTCATGCGCGTTTTCGCGTCCGCCGGGCAACCAGGTGGCCCCCCGTGCCGTCTGGGACAATGGTCATGCCAGACCGTATGGAAGGAAGTGCCGTGGCTCAGGCTCAGAGCACCGAGGCCGACTGGGTCTCCCGTTTCGCCGACGAGGTCATCGCCGAGGGCGAGCGCCGCGCCCCCGGCAAACCGATCGTCGTCGCCTCCGGCCTGTCGCCCTCCGGCCCGATCCACCTGGGCAACCTGCGCGAGGTCATGACCCCGCACCTGGTCGCCGACGAGATCCGCCGCCGGGGCCACGAGGTCCGGCACGTCCTCTCCTGGGACGACTACGACCGCTACCGCAAGGTCCCGGCTGGCGTCCCCGGCATCGACGAGTCGTGGGCCGAGCACATCGGCAAGCCGCTGACCTCCGTCCCGGCCCCGGCCGGCTCCGCGTACCCGAACTGGGCCGAGCACTTCAAGGCCGCCATGGTCGAGGCGCTGGACGGGCTGGGCATCGCGTACGACCCGGTCAGCCAGACCGAGCAGTACACCTCGGGCGCCTACCGCGAGCAGGTCCTGCACGCGATGAAGCACCGCGGCGACATCGACGCGATCCTCGACCAGTACCGGACGAAGGACAAGGCGACCGGGAAGCCGAAGAAGCAGCAGCAGAAGCCGGTCGACGAGGCCGAGCTGGAGGCCGCCGAGGGCTCCGGCGCGGCCGCCGAGGACGACGGCAGCGCCGGCGGCGCGGGCTACTTCCCGTACAAGCCGTACTGCGGCGCCTGCGAGCGCGACCTCACCACCGTCACCGCGTACGACGACGAGTCCACCGAGCTCGCCTACACCTGCGTCTGCGGCCACGCCGAGACCGTCCGGCTGAGCGAGTTCAACCGCGGCAAGCTGGTCTGGAAGGTCGACTGGCCGATGCGCTGGGCCCACGAGGGCGTGATCTTCGAGCCGTCCGGCGTCGACCACTCCTCGCCCGGCTCCTCGTTCGTCGTCGGCGGCCAGATCGTCCGCAAGGTCTTCGGCGGCGAGCAGCCGATCGGCCCGATGTACGCCTTCGTCGGCATCAGCGGCATGGCCAAGATGTCCTCCTCCAAGGGCGGCGTCCCCACCCCGGGCGACGCGCTGAAGATCATGGAGGCCCCGCTGCTGCGCTGGCTGTACGCCCGCCGCAAGCCCAACCAGTCCTTCAAGATCGCCTTCGACCAGGAGATCCAGCGGCTCTACGACGAGTGGGACAAGCTGGAGGCCAAGGTCGCCGAGGGCACCGCGCTGCCGGCCGACGCCGCCGCGTACGCCCGCGCCGCCCGCACCGCCGCCGGCGAGCTGCCCCGCACGCCCCGCCCGCTGCCGTACCGCACGCTCGCCTCGGTCGTCGACATCACCGCCGGCCACGACGAGCAGACCCTGCGCATCCTCGCCGACCTGGACCCGGAGAACCCGGTCACCTCGCTGGAGGAGACCCGCCCGCGCCTGGACCGCGCCGAGCACTGGATCAACACCCAGGTCCCGGCCGAGCAGCGCACCATCGTCCGCGAGGAGCCCGACACCGAGGCGCTCGCCGCGCTCGACGAGCAGGCCCGCGAGTCCCTGCGGCTGCTGCTCGACGGGCTGGAGACGCACTGGTCGCTCGACGGCCTGACCACCCTGGTCTACGGCGTGCCCAAGATCCAGGCCGGTCTGGACCCGGAGGCCAAGCCGACCCCCGAGCTCAAGGTCGCCCAGCGCTCCTTCTTCGCGCTGCTCTACCAGCTCCTCGTCGGCCGCGACACCGGCCCGCGCCTGCCCACCCTGCTGCTCGCGGTGGGGGCGGACCGGGTGCGCAAGCTCCTGACCGTCTGACGCACCGCATGCGGAAGGCCCGCCTCCCCTCGGGGAAGCGGGCCTTCCGCATGCCCGGGGCCCGGGCTACCGCTTGTTCGCCGCGGCGACCGCGGCCACCGCCTCCTTGGCCGCGCCCTGCGCGTCCTTGACCAGGTCGGAGGTGTCGGGGGCCTTCGCGCCCTCCAGACCCGCGCCGCTGTACTTCAGCGTGATCACCACGTTGGCCGTCCGGGCGACGACCGTCGCGTTGTGGTACTCGACGCCCTTCTTGTCGGTGTTCGTCGTGGTCACCGTGGACGCCCAGTCGCCGATGCCGCTCGCGGCCTGGTTCTTGACGTCCTTCGGGGCGTCCTCCGCCATGGCCTTCTTGACCTGCTGCTGGGCGAACTCCTGGGCCCGCTTGTCGGCCGAGCCCAGGGCCGGCTCCGAGCTCAGGCCGTTGTACTGCAGGTTCAGGGCCCGGTACTGGATGTCGTCGGCCTTCTCGTCGTCCAGGCCCCACCAGAAGCAGCTGCCGGTGAGCGCCTTGCCCGCCTTGTCCTTCACCTTCGGCACCAGGTCCTCGACCGTCTTGGCCGGGAGCGCCTTGCAGGTGTCGGGCAGCTTCGGGTACTTCGCCGCGGCCAGCGTCGGCGTGGCCGAGGGCGTCGCCGTGGCGGACGGCGTGCTCTCGCTCTTCTTGTCGCCCCCCGAATCGGAGCAGCCGGCGACGAGCACCATCGGTACGGCGGCGCAGGCGAGGATTCGGGCGAGTCGCGGGGCTGTTCGTCGGTGCATGGGTCCTTCGCTCAATCGATGCGGGGCCGGACAGGATCTCCTCGCACGGTACGCGGCCCGGCCGGAATGGAGGGGGTACTCGCCGGGCTAGTTGCCGAAGTGACCGGCGTCGACCTCCCGGGCCAGGCCGTGCGCCTTGCCCTGGAGGTCCTGGCTGCCGGGCACGTGCCGCCGGTCCGCGCTGCCCTGCGAGTACGCGATGGTGACCAGCACGTTCGCCGAGCGGAAGACGATGGTGACGTCCCGGTGGACGTCCGTCCCGCCGGAGACCAGCTTGTCGTGGACGTACGCGTCGTCGCCCACGTCGTCCAGGACCCGGGAGCCCAGCTCCGGCCCGCCCGAGGGCGGGGCGGGGGCGGAGGGCGAGGCCGTGGCGGCGGGACGGGAGGACGCGTCCGTCGTCTTCGGGTCGTTCTTCTTGCTCTTGTCCTTCGCGTCCTTCGCGCCGGGCTTCGTGCCGGACGGGGTCGAGGAGGACGGCGCGGTGGAGGATCCGGAGGCGTCCGGGGAGGACACCGGGATGTGGGCGGCGGCGGCCCGCTCCTTGTACAGCTGCTGCGCCCGGTCCTCGTCGCTGACGCCGGCCTGGTAGGAGACCACGCGCTCGAAGTCGACCGAGAGGTGGCGGGTGTCGTCCGGGGTCTTCCAGCGGCAGCCGACGCGGCGGTCCGCGTCGTAGGTGAGGGTGGCCTGGCCCTTGTACGCCTTGTCGGCGTCCTGCCCGGAGCTCTCGCCGGAACTTCCGCCGGCGTCCTCGCCGGCACCGGGGAGCAGGCGGCGCAGGGTGTCGCGGCCCACATAGCCGCAGGGCTCGGGGAGGCTGTGGTACTTGCCGGGCTCGGCGGCGGGGGCCGTGGACCCGCCGGTGCCCGGCTTGGGGTCGTCGTCCCCGCCGGTGGCCCCCGAACTCCCGCCGCACCCCGTGAGGCCGGCCGCGAGCACGGCGGCGGCCAGTGCGGCTGCCGGTGCGTACGCCCTCCGCTGCACTGTTCCGAGGCTCCCTTCCGCCCGCTCCCGGGCGAAAACTGGTTGCTGCGGCTGGGTGGCCGCTGGACACAATGTGTACCGCACGCGCAGCCGCACCGCTGGTCCGTCGTCGTGAATCAGGTCATTGATCCGGCTTTTGCGCTTTTTGCTTTATCTCACTTTTTGGGGGAATGGGGAGGATATGTCGTTCACCGAGCTGCCTGGCGCCCGGGTGCCGATCCGCATGTGGGCGGATCCGGCCACCGTCGAGGACGTCGCCATGCGGCAACTGCGCAACGTCGCGACGCTGCCGTGGATCGAGGGCCTCGCCGTGATGCCCGACGTCCACTACGGCAAGGGGGCCACCGTCGGCTCGGTGATCGCCATGCGCGGAGCGGTGTGCCCGGCGGCGGTGGGCGTCGACATCGGCTGCGGGATGTCCGCGGTGAAGACGTCGCTGACGGCGAACGACCTGCCCGGCGACCTGTCCCGCCTCCGCTCGGAGGTCGAGCGGGCCATCCCGGTCGGCTTCGCCATGCACGACGACGCGGTGGACCCGCGCCGGCTGCACGGGCTGCCGACGGCGGGGTGGGACGACTTCTGGGGGCGGTTCCAGGGGGTGGCGGACGCGGTCAAGTTCCGTGAGGGCCGGGCACTCAAGCAGATGGGAACGCTTGGCTCAGGCAATCACTTCTGCGAAGTTTGCATCGATGACCAAGGGTTTGTATGGCTGATGCTGCACTCCGGTTCGCGGAACATCGGCAAGGAACTGGCCGAGCACCACATCGGGGTCGCGCAGAAGCTCTCGCACAACCAGAACGTCGTCGACCGTGACCTGGCGGTCTTCCTCGCGGACACCCCGCAGATGGCCGCCTACCGGAACGATCTGTTCTGGGCGCAGGAGTACGCGCGGCGCAATCGCGAGATCATGATGGCGCTCTTCAAGGGCGTGATCCGCAAGGAGTTCAAGAAGGCCAAGCCGATGTTCGAGCCCGAGATCTCCTGCCACCACAACTATGTGGCGGAGGAGACCTACGAGGGCGTCGACCTGCTGGTCACGCGGAAGGGCGCGATCCGCGCGGGCGGCGGCGAGTACGGGATCATTCCCGGCTCGATGGGCACAGGTTCGTACATCGTCCGTGGCCTGGGCAATGAGGCGTCCTTCAACTCGGCCTCGCATGGCGCGGGTCGGCGGATGAGCCGTAACCAGGCGAAGAAGCGCTTCTCCGCGCAGGACCTGGCCGATCAGACGCGCGGCGTCGAGTGCCGCAAGGACTGCGGGGTCGTGGACGAGATCCCGGCCGCGTACAAGCCGATCGAACAGGTCATGGAGCAGCAGCGGGATCTCGTCGAGGTGGTGGCCCACCTCAAGCAGGTCGTCTGCGTCAAGGGGTGACGGCGGTTGTCACTTCCGGCGCAGCCGGATGCGGCGGAGCTGGCAGGACTTCTCCGACCGGCCGAGTTGCTCGGCTGCTTCGTGGTGGGACGGTGCCGCGAGCAGAATTTGGTCCTCCCACTGTGTCCAACTCCGTCGCTGCCGGGGCGGACTCATATGGGCGGGGCGCACCCAGGTGGCCACCCGTTCCGCCGCTGAGCGCTTGCGCTCAAGAGCCAGGCACCCCGGGTAGTAGAGGTGGTCGGCCAGCGAAACGCCGATCTCGCGCATGTACATGATGTTGTATGCGTGGTCCCGGGTGTTCCGGCTGGTCAGTTTGTGGATGCCGAGCGTGAGCTTGGTGTAGCGACACAGGTAGGTCGCGATGGCAGTGCTCGTCGTGGCCAGGCTGGCGAAGGGCAGCCCCTCGGCGGTGCACCCCACTGCTCCGTCCGCGTCGATGATGCCGCGCAGGTAGTCGCGCCGGGAGAAGGGGACGCGCGGCGGGGCGATGCGTGTCGACTTCTTCCCGCACGGAATCCCGAGTTCGAGGAGACGGGTTCGCCCCTCCAGCGAGTACATGCGCCAGATCGCGCTCCGATGCTCCTCGGAGAAGTTGGTTGTCCGCGTGCGCTCGCTGAGGCTGCTTCTGTAAGGGCACAGCTCTTGGAAGGTGCGAAGCAGGTCGATGTCTCGATAGCTGATCTCGACCTGGAGTCTGCCCTTCTGGCCGGAGCCTGCCATCAGATGCCCGTCTGCCTGCAGGAAGCCGAACATGTAGGCCCAGTGCGGGACTTCGAGGTCCATGAATGTCATGGGCCGATCGTCGGCCGACTTCGGCAGTACGTGTGCGGGAACGGAAGGGCGTCACCCGAACTGGCGGTCGTTCGAACGTCTGTTATGCGCTGACGGGGATGGTCGGGGCTCTGCCCCGGCCCTTGAAGCACGGTGCCCTCCGGCCGCGTCCTCCGCGTACCACCGCAGCTCCATCACGGTCCCCCGGGTCGCGGACGCAGAGGGTCCGCCTGGCCGCGGTCGCCGGGGACGATGCCGAAGGTGCCCTCGCCGAGGGGCTGTTGCCGGTCGGGCGGTTCGACGGCCAGGCAGAGCTGGTCCACGGTGGACTCGCCACGCTCGCGCTCGGCCATGTCGGTGATCGTGGACGGGCTGACGCGCACCGACGGGAACGGGGCCTTGCCCGCGCGTCACTCGGCGGCGCGGACCGGCTCCGGGCCGAGCGGTCCGCAGCGGCACGCCGGCGAACGCTCGGCGTCCGCGGCGTCGAGGACGAGGTGGCGGAACCGGTGACGCGCCGTGCGGGTCAGTTGCCGGAAGTCTCGCGGTGGACCTTGTAGTTGCTCGCCTGGGCCCGGGGGCGGAGGACGAGCAGGTCCACATTGACGTGGGGCGGCCGGGTGACCGCCCAGGTGATCGTCTCCGCGACGTCCTCGGCCGTCAACGGTTCGCTGACGCCCGCGTAGA
This sequence comes from Streptomyces sp. AV19, assembly GCF_015999245.1. Classification (GTDB taxonomy): domain Bacteria; phylum Actinomycetota; class Actinomycetes; order Streptomycetales; family Streptomycetaceae; genus Streptomyces. Next base: position 565,838 of record NZ_JAEAMR010000007.1, read on the forward strand.
CGGCCGCGGCCCGCTCCTCGTCGCCGCGGAAGCGGTTGAGGGCGAACTCGTCCGTCTTCACCATCCCGGGGGCGATTTCGATGATCCGGACCGGCAGGCCGTTGAGCTCCAGGCGCAGGGTCTCGGCCATGACGTGGGCGCCGTGCTTGGCGGCGACGTAGCCGCCGCCGCCCTCGTAGGTGGCGAGGCCGGCGGTGGAGGAGACGATCACGACCGTGCCGGGGGAGGTCTTCCAGAGGGGGAGCAGCGCCTGGGTCACCTGGAGCGTGCCGAGGACGTTGACCTCGTACATGGCCCGCCAGTCGGCCGGGTCCGCGGTGGCGACGGGGTCGGTGCCCAGCGCTCCGCCCGCGTTGTTGACCAGCACCTCGACGGGGCCGTGGTCGTCGAGGAAGAGGGCGAAGACGTCGACGGCGGCGCGGTCGGTGACGTCGAGCTCGTAGGCGATCGCCTCGTGCCCGGCCTCGGTGAGCTCCGCGGCCAGCGCGTCGATGCGGTCCTTGCGGCGGGCGGTGAGGACGACGCGGTAGCCGGCGGCGGCCAGGCCGCGGGCGGTGGCGGCGCCGATGCCGCTGCTCGCGCCGGTGATCACTGCGGTGGGGGTGGTGCTCTGCATGAGGCTCTGCATGAGGTCTCCTAACGCCCGCGTGGCGCGTACATGATCAACGCTACCCCGGCGAGGCAGACCAGCGCGCCCAGCACGTCGTAGCGGTCGGGCCGGTACCCGTCGGCGACCATGCCCCAGGCCAGCGAGCCGGCGACGAAGACGCCGCCGTACGCCGCGAGGATCCGGCCGAAGTGCGCGTCGGGCTGGAGCGTCGCGACGAAGCCGTACGCCCCGAGGGCGACGACGCCCGCGCCGGCCCACGCCCAGCCCCGCCCGCCCGAAGGACCGCTGCCGCGCACGCCCTGCCAGACGAGCCAGGCGCCGCCGATCTCCAGGACGGCGGCGAGCAGGAAGAGGGCGATGGAGCGGACGACGGTCACGGCCAGACCAGGCAGTAGGGCTGGTGGCCCGCCTCGTGGAGGCGGTGGGAGAAGTCCTGCCACTCGTGGAGCAGCCGGTAGACGGTGAAGGCGTCGCGCGGTCCGCCCCGGTCGGGGACGGTGGACCAGATGAACGCGGCGGCGCCCACGGACTCCTCGCCGATGCCGCGCAGCGGGTCGACGACGGTCATGGGGAGCTTGACGACGGCGTAGTCGGGGTGGAGGACGACCAGTTCGAGCGGGGGGACCTTGTGCAGGGGTATGCCCTCGATGCCGGTGAGGACCATCGCGGCGACCGTCTCGGGCTTGATCCGGGTGAACATCCCGCCCATGCCCAGCTCGTCCCCGCCGAGCTCCTCGGGGCGCATGGAGATGGGCACGCGCGCGGCGGTGGCCCCGTTGGGCGCCCCGAAGTATTTGTAGGTCACCCCCATCCGGCCACTCCTGCTCGCGCTGTTTCCCCCGCCGTCGCCGCCGGTCCGCTCGGGACCACCGGTGCGGGGCTGTTCCCTCCGCCGATGCCGGCCCCCGCGGGGCGGCCGGGCTCGCTCGGGGCCGAGGTCGTCGGTGCCCTCGCCCAGTCCGCCACCGCGATGCATATCTCCACCCGATCGCTTTTTTACGCAGCACAGCCCCCGCCGCGCAACCCGATCATCGTCTCAGACACCTCCCCCGTCGAGAGCGCGCGAAACGCCCGGACACGAGTGCCCACGGGGCTCTGAGACCATGGGTGGCGTGAGCTTCCCCTCCCGGCCCCCAGTGTCCCAGACGCGCGGGGGCTGACACCGGCCGACAGCCGAGCTGTGCCCGCAAGCCGGGGCGCGCGGCCACCGTCGCCGCAGCCGTCCCTCCCTACGTCTTCCGCAGGCAGGAACAGAGTGCCTTATTCGTATGAAGCCCCAGTGTCCCAGACGCTCTTCGAGCGCGCGGCGGTCGTGACGCCCGGTGGCGTGAACTCTCCGGTGCGCGCGTTCCGCGCCGTGGGCGGAACGCCCCGGTTCATGGTCTCCGGCACAGGTCCTTACCTCACCGACGCGGACGGCCGGGAGTACGTGGACCTGGTCTGCTCCTGGGGGCCGATGATTCTCGGCCATGCTCACCCCGAGGTGATCGCGGCCGTCCAGGACGCCGTCTCCCGCGGCACCTCCTTCGGCACCCCCGGTGAGGGCGAGGTCGCCCTCGCGGAGGAGATCGTCGCCCGGATCGCCCCCGTCGAGCAGGTGCGCCTGGTGTCGTCCGGCACCGAGGCGACCATGTCCGCGATCCGGCTCGCCCGCGGCTTCACCGGCCGCTCCAAGGTGATCAAGTTCGCCGGCTGCTACCACGGGCACGTGGACGCGCTGCTGGCCGCGGCCGGCTCCGGGGTGGCCACCTTCGGCCTGCCGGACACGCCGGGCGTCACCGGCGCGCAGGCCGGCGACACGATCGTCCTGCCGTACAACGACCTGGAGTCGGTGCACGAGGCGTTCCACCGCTACCCGGGGGAGATCGCCTGTGTGATCACCGAGGCCTCCCCGGGCAACATGGGCGTCGTCCCGCCGGGCCCCGGCTTCAACGAGGGGCTGAAGCAGGCGTGCGCCAAGAACGGCGCGCTGTTCATCTCCGACGAGGTCATGACCGGCTTCCGCGTCTCGAAGTCCGGCTGGTACGGCATCGACGGCGTCACGCCGGACCTGATGACCTTCGGCAAGGTCATGGGCGGCGGCTTCCCGGCGGCGGCCTTCGGCGGCCGCGCCGACGTCATGGCGCACCTGGCCCCGGCGGGCCCGGTCTACCAGGCCGGCACGCTCTCCGGTAACCCGGTCGCGACGGCGGCGGGCCTGGCCCAGCTGCGGCTGCTGGACGACGCGGCGTACGAGAAGGTGGACGAGGTCTCGCTCCGGGTCCGCTCGCTGGTGACCGAGGCGCTGGCCAAGGAGGGGGTGGCGCACCGCCTCCAGACCGCCGGGAACATGTTCTCGGTGTTCTTCACCGACCGCGAGGTCACGGACTACGAGCTGGCCAAGGGACAGCAGGCGTTCCGCTACACCGCGTTCTTCCACTCGATGCTGGCGCAGGGCGTCTACCTGCCGCCGTCGGCCTTCGAGTCGTGGTTCGTCTCGACGGCCCACGACGAGGCGGCGATCGAGCGGATCGCGGCGGCGCTGCCGGCGGCGGCGCGGGCGGCGGCCGGGGCCACGGAGGAGGCGAAGTGAGCGACGTACGCGCGGCCGCCGGGCTGCAGACGGGTACGAAAGCCGCACCTCTGCGCCGCGCGGGCGGAGATGGGGGCACCGCCCAGGCCGTTCAGGCACTGGGGGAGAACGGAGAGACACAGTGAGCGAGCGTGACGACATCACCGTCGTCCACCTGATGCGGCACGGCGAGGTGCACAACCCGGAGGGCGTGCTCTACGGGCGCCGGCCCGGGTACCACCTGTCCGACCTGGGGCGGGAGATGGCCGACCGGGTGGCCGAGCACCTGGCCGGGCGGGACGTCACCCACGTGGTGGCCTCCCCGCTGGAGCGGGCGCAGGAGACGGCGACGCCGATCGCCAAGGCGCACGGGCTGGACCTGGCGACGGACGAGCGGCTGATCGAGGCCGAGAACGTCTTCGAGGGCAAGACCTTCGGCGTGGGCGACGGCGCCCTGCGCAAGCCGGCCAACTGGAAGCACCTGACCAACCCGTTCCGCCCGTCGTGGGGCGAGCCCTACATCGAGCAGGTCGTGCGGATGATGGGCGCGCTGAACGCGGCGCGGGACGCGGCCCGCGGGCACGAGGCGGTGTGCGTCAGCCACCAGCTGCCCATCTGGATCGTGCGCAGCTTCGTCGAGCGGCGCCGGCTGTGGCACGACCCGCGCAAGCGGCAGTGCACCCTCGCCAGCCTGACGACCTTCACCTACCGCGGCGACAAAATCGTTTCGGTCGGGTACAGCGAGCCGGCCCGGGACCTGGTCCCGGCCCATCTGCTGGCGGGTGCCAAGCCGGTCAAGGGCGGGCCCAAGGCGTTCGGGGCCTGAGTGGCCTGAGTGGCCTGAGCTCCTGAGCGGCCCAGTGGCCTGAGGGGCCCGACTGCCGTACGCCGACGCGCCCCCGTCCTCGAAGTCGTCTTATATGGACGACAAGGAGGGCGGGGGCGCTTCGACGACGAGCGGAGGCCGCGCATGCGGGACATAGCCCGGCGGGGCCTCCTGGGCGTGGCGCTGGGCACGGCCCTCGGCACCGCCGGCTGCGGGCTCGCCGCCGACGCGGACCCGGTGGTGGCCCGGGCCAGGGAGCTGGCCAGGGCCCGGCCGATCGGCGACGGCTCGACGGCGGACGCGGGCCCGCAGCCGATGCAGCCCCCGCCGCCCGAGCGGCTGGAGCCGGGGCAGCGGCCGCCGCAGTTCGTCGTCTTCTCCTGGGACGGCGCCGGCGAGGTCGGCAACGGCCTCTTCCCGCGCTTCCGCAAGCTCGCCCGCGACCACGGCGTGCGGATGACGTTCTTCCTCAGCGGCCTCTACTGCCTCCCCGAGTCCCGCCGGACGCTCTACCGGCCGCCCAACAACCGCCCGGGCGCCTCCGCCATCGGCTACCTCGGCGACGACCACATCCGGGAGACGCTGCGCAATGTGCGCGAGGCGTGGCTGGAGGGGCACGAGATAGGCACGCATTTCAACGGGCACTTCTGCTCGGGCCCCGGCTCGGTGGCCCGGTGGACGCCCGCGCAGTGGGAGTCGGAGATAGAGCAGGCCGTCGCGTTCGTCACCTCGTGGCGGACGAACACCGGGTTCACCGACCTGGAGCCGCTGCCCTTCGACTACCGCAAGGAGCTCGTCGGGGGCCGCGCCCCCTGCCTGCTCGGCCAGCGGAACCTGTTGCCCGCGGCGGCGCGGCTCGGCTGGCGGTACGACGCCAGCTCGCCGGGCGCGCGCCAGGTCTGGCCGCGCAAGCGGATGGGGGTCTGGGACTTCCCGCTGCAGCTGATGCCCTTTCCGGGGCGCTCCTTCGAGCTGCTCTCGATGGACTACAACCTGCTCGCCAACCAGTCCCGCAACTCCACCAAGGCCCCGCCGGTCCACTACCCCCGCTGGCGGCGGCAGGCCACGGAGGCGTACCTGGCCGGGTTCCGGCGCGCGTACGAGACCAACCGGGCGCCGTTCTTCGTCGGCAACCACTTCGAGCAGTGGAACGGCGGGATCTACATGGACGCCGTCGAGGAGGCACTCAAACGCATCGCCGACGAGAAGCACGGCGACGTGCGGCTCGTCTCCTTCCGGCAGCTGTGCGACTGGCTCGACGCGCAGGACCCGGCGGTCCTGGAGGGGCTGAGGCGGCTGAAAGTCGGGCAGAAGTGGGCGCCGGCGGGCTGAACACCGCTGTTGTCCGGGGCGAGGGGGGCGCGGAAGATCCCGGAAATCGCCATGCGAAACTTTTCACATGAGTGCCTGCCGCGCCAGCCGACGCAACCGAATCCGACGTCGTACCACCGTTGCGGCCACCGGCGCCGCCCTCGCCGCCCTGGCCCTGAGCGCCTGCGGCTCCGGGGGCACTTCGGGCGGCGGTGGCGAGACCCAGTTCGTGCAGGGCAAGGGCGGGACCGACGTCGTCAAGGACAAGGACCGGCGGCAGGCCGCTCCGGAGCTGTCCGGCAAGACCCTTGAGGGCGAACAGCTCAACGCCACCGAGAAGTTCAAGGGCAAGGTCATCGTCTTCAACGTGTGGGGCTCGTGGTGCGCGCCCTGCCGTGCCGAGGCGAAGGGCTTGAGCAAGGTCGCCCGGGACTACAAGGACAAGGGCGTCGAGTTCGTCGGCCTCAACACCCGGGACCCCGACCCGGCCCCGGCCAAGGCGTTCGAGAAGCGCTTCGAGGTGCCGTACCCGAGCATCTTCGACTCGGCGGGCAAGCTGATCCTCCGCTTCCCCAAGGGCAGCCTCAACCCGCAGGCCATCCCGTCCACGGTCTTCATCGACCGGAACGGGAAGATCGCCGCACGGGCGATCAAGCCGTTGAGCGAGGACCAGCTGCGCAAGACCCTCGACCCGCTGGTCGCGGAGAAGTGACGCCGTGACCTCCACGTCGATCACCCTCGCAGCCGCCGACGGCATGAACCACACCGTGCTCTCCGGAGCGCTGATACTGGCCCTGCCCGTGGCGCTGCTCGGCGGGCTGATCTCCTTCTTCTCGCCGTGCGTGCTGCCGCTCGTGCCGGGCTACCTCTCGTACGTCACGGGGGTGGGCGGGGCCGACCTCGCGCAGGCGAAGCGCGGGCGGATGCTGCTCGGCTCCTCGCTGTTCGTGCTGGGGTTCAGCGCGGTGCTGGTCTCCGGCGGGGCGCTCTTCGGGTCCTTCGGCAGCACGGTCCTCATGGCGCACAAGGAGACGATCGCCAGGATCCTCGGGGTCGTGATGATCGTGATGGGCCTGGCCTTCATGGGCCTGCTGAACCGATTCGGTCAGCGAGAGTTCCGGTTCCACATGAAGACGTCGATGGGGCTGCTGGGCGCGCCCCTGCTGGGCATCGGCTTCGGTGTCGGCTGGACGCCCTGCATCGGCCCGACCCTCGCGTCCGTCTTCGCCCTCAACGCCTACGACTCGAGCGCGGAGCGCGGCGCCGTCCTCACGCTCGCCTACTGCCTCGGCCTCGGCCTGCCGTTCATCGTGACGGCGCTGCTCTTCCGGCGGGCGCTCGGCGCGTTCGCCTGGGTCAAGAAACACTACGCGTGGGTCATGAGGATCGGCGGCGGCATGCTCGTCGCCGTGGGCCTGCTCCTGGTCACCGGCGTGTGGGACTACATCGTCCAGGACCTGCAGACGTGGACGAGCGAATACAACCCCGGGATCTGATCGATGTCCAAGACTGAAAGCACGCCCGCCCCCGAGGCCCCCGAGGACGAGGCGGCCGCCGGTGCCCGGATGTCCACGGCGCCGGTCGAGGAGAAGGCCCAGTCCGTCCCCGGCTCGTTCGGGGGTGTCCGGGAGCCCGGCGCCCTGGGGTGGCTGGCCTGGACCGGCCGGGAGGTCACCGGCTGGCTGCGCTGGTTCTGGCGGCAGCTGACCTCGATGCGGGTCGCGCTGATCCTGCTGCTGCTGCTCTCGCTCGCGACCATCCCCGGCTCGCTCATCCCGCAGACCAGCGTCGACTCGATGAAGGCCGACAGCTGGAAGGAAGCGCACAAGACGCTGACGCCGGTCTACGAGAAGCTCCAGCTCTTCCACGTCTACAGCTCGGTGTGGTTCTCCGCGGTCTACATCCTGCTGTTCGTCTCGCTGATCGGCTGCATCGTCCCGCGCACCTGGCAGTTCGTCGGCCAGCTGCGGGCCCGCCCGCCGAAGGCGCCGCACCGCTTCGACAGGCTGCCGGCGCACACCGGCTGGAAGACCGACGCCGACCCCGAGCAGGTGCTGGCGGCGGCGCGGAAGGAGCTCAAGCGCAAGTGGTTCCGGACGGCCGTGGACGGCAACGCCGTCTCGGCGGAGAAGGGCTTCCTGCGCGAGGCGGGCAACCTGCTCTTCCACGTCTCGCTGATCGTGATGCTGGTGGCCTTCGCCTCCGCGCAGCTGTGGAAGTACGAGGGCGGCAAGCTCGTCGTCGAGGGCGACGGCTTCTCCAACACGCTCACCCAGTACGACGACTTCAGGTCCGGCTCGTTCTTCTCGCCGGACGACCTGCCGCCGTTCGGCTTCACGCTCAACGGCTTCAGCGGGACCTACGAGCGCACCGGCCCGCAGCGGGGCACCCCGCGCGACTACCGCGCGCACGTGACGTACTGGAACGGCTCCGACGGCGAGAAGCGCGACACCACGATCAAGGTGAACGAGCCGCTGGAGATCGGCGGTTCCAAGGTCTACCTCCAGGGCCACGGCTACGCGCCCAAGGTCACCGTCCGCGACGGCAAGGGCAACATCGCCTACCAGGGCGCGGTGGCCTCGCTGCCGCTGGACAACAACGTCACCGAGACGACCGTGCTCAAGGTGCCGGACTACCTGGACAAGGACGGGAAGAAGGACCAGCTCGGCTTCACCGGCTACTTCGTCCCGACGTTCGACCCGCGGATCGGGCCGTTCTCCCAGTTCCCGGCCCTGGACAATCCGGCGCTGGTGCTCACCGCCTACCACGGCAGCCTCGGCATCGACTCGGGCGTGCCGCAGAGCGTGTACAAGCTCGACATCTCCAAGATGAAGCAGTTCAAGGAGGGTGACCGGGCCTTCTACCGGGCGCTCAAGCCGGGCGAGACCATGACGCTCCCGAACGGCGCGGGCACCCTGAAGTTCGAGGGCATCAGGAGCTGGGCCACCTTCCAGATCTCCCACAAGCCGGGCGACGGGCCCGCGCTGGCCGGTGCCATCGCCGCCATCGTGGGCGTGGCCGCGTCGCTGTTCGTGCAGCGCCGCCGGGTGTGGGTGCGCGCGGTGCGCGGCGCCGACGGGCGTACCGTCGTGGAGCTGGGCGGCCTCGGCCGCAGCGAATCGGCGAAGGTGCCCGAGGAGCTCGCGGACATCGCCGCCGCCCTGCAGCCCGCAGCACCCCCTGTTGCCGACGAGCCCGCCGAGGAGCCCGCCGACAAGCCGGAACGACCTGCCGAACCCTCCGAATCCTCCGAAGGAGCGCGCGCGTGAACCTCGCTGCCGCGGCCAACGAGAACCTGGCCAATACCAGCAATGTGCTGATCTATTCGGCGATGGCCGTCTACACCCTCGCCTTCCTCGCACACATCACGGAGTGGGTCTTCGGCAGCCGCAGCGCCGTCGGCCGCACCGCGGCGGCGATCACCACGGAGGCGCAGCGGACCGCCGCCGCGGTCTCCGTCAAGGTCGACAAGGCCGGCGGCGGTACGGCGGTGCTGGAGCGGCCCAAGGTCGTCACCCGGTCGGCCCCCGGCTCCCGGGACGACGTCCCGGACGGCCCCGGCGCCGCCGGCACCAGCGCGAAGGGCGACCTGTACGGCCGCATCGCGATCTCGCTGACCGTGCTGTCCTTCGCCCTGCACGCGGGCGGGGTGCTCACCCGCGCCCTGTCCGTGGAGCGGGCGCCGTGGGGCAACATGTACGAGTTCTCGATCACCTTCGGCATGTGCGCCGTGGGCGTCTACCTCGGCCTGCTGGCCGCGAAGAAGAACGTCCGCTGGCTGGGCCTGCCGGTGGTGACCACGATCCTGCTCGACCTGGGCCTGGCCGTCTCCGTCCTCTACACCGAGAGCGACCAGCTCGTCCCCGCGCTGCACTCGTACTGGCTGTGGATCCACGTCTCCTGCGCGATCCTCTCCGGTGCCGCGCTGTACGTGGGCGCCGTCTCCACGTTCTTCTACCGGCTGCGCGACGGCTACGAGCTGCGGCTGGCGGCCGGCAAGACCGGCCCCGGCGTGCTGGAGAAGAAGCTCAGGGGTCTGCCGTCCGACGCCCCCCTGAGCATGCGCCTGGGCGTCCGCTTCCACATGGCCTACGACAACGCCCTGACCCGGATGCCGGCCTCCGCCACGCTCGACAAGTTCGGCTACCGGATCAACGCGACCGTCTTCCCGCTGTGGACGTTCACGATCATCGCGGGCGCGATCTGGGCCGAGGCGGCGTGGGGCCGCTACTGGGGCTGGGACCCCAAGGAGGTCTGGTCCTTCATCACCTGGGTCGCCTACGCGTCCTACCTGCACGCCCGCGCCACCGCCGGCTGGAAGGGCCGCAAGGCCGCCTACCTCGCCCTGGCCGCGTTCGGCTGCTACATCTTCAACTACTACGGGGTCAACTTCCTCTTCGGCGGAAAGCACTCCTACTCCGGCGTCTGAGCCGGCTCCCCTTTTCCACGGCGGCCCGTCGCTCGGGAGGCGAGCGACGGGCCGCCGTGGTGTGCTGGTGGCATGGAGATACCGTCCCCGTACGGGGCCTCGGAGACCCACGGCGACGTCCACACCCTCCGTTACGAGCTGTCGTTGCCGTATCCGCCGGAGCGGGTGTGGGACGCCGTCGCGACGTCCGAGGGGCTGCCGACGTGGCTGGCCGCGGCGGAGCCCTTCGAGCGGCGGGAGGGCGGGGCGATCACGCTGCGCTGGCTCAACGCGGCCGGTCCGGAGGGCACGGGGACGGTCGCGCCCGGCCGGGTGACCGCCTGGGAGCCGCCGTCGGTGGCCGAGTACACCGTCGAGGTGCACGGCCGGATCCGCTTCGAGCTGGAGCGGGCGCCGGCGAGCGTCGGCGGGACGCTGCTGCACTTCACGAACGAGATGCCGGGGACGGACGACGAGCGGCTCGACTGCCTGGCCGGATGGCACCACCACTTCGAGTACCTGCTGCAGGCCCTGGCGGGGCATCCGGCCAACTGGCCGACGTGGAGCGTGGAGCGGTGGCAGGCGCTGCGGGGGGAGTACGAGCAGGGGAAGCGGGAGCTTCCATAAAGCCCGTCCGGCGTTAAAGCCCGTCCGGCGTTTGAGGACACCCGCGCGGAGCGCGAGGAAACGGTGAAAGGGCGGGGCGGGGAGCAAACCCCTCACCGCCGCGGCCGCGAGCCGCGCTCCTGCTCGGGAAGCCTCTGCGCCGCCCCCGGCAGCACCGGCTTGGGCAGGTGCGAAACCTCCCACCGCGCCTCCTCCAGCTCCCGCTCCGTCCGCCGCGGCAGCCGCGGCGCCCGCGTCGCCGGCGCCGCGAAGCCGAACGCCGACGTCAGGTCGCCGAACGTCCGCCGCCGCCACGCGCTGATGTTGGGCTCGCGCACCCCCGTCCACCGCTCCAGGAACCGCAGCGCCGACGTGTGGTCGAACGTCTCGCCCGCCGCCCAGCCCCCCACCGTCCACGGGGACACGATCAGGCACGGCACCCGGAAGCCGCCCCCGATCGGCAGCCCGCCGACGAACTCGTCCTTCGTGCCCTTCGGCGGCACCGGCGGCGGGACGTGGTCGAAGAGGCCGTCGTTCTCGTCGTAGTTGAGGATGAAGACGGTCTTGGCCCACACCTCGGGGTTGTCGGCGATCGCCTCGATCTTCTTCGCCACGAAGTCCGCCCCCGCCGCCGGCAGGGAGTCCGGGTGCTCGGACGCCGGCCCGGTGGGGATGATCCAGGAGACCGCCGGCAGCCGGTCGTTGCGGGCGTCGTCCTCGAACGTGCCCTCCGGCAGCCGCCGCATCCCGCGCTCGTACAGCGGGTCGCCCGGCCGCGCGTCCCGGAAACTCCGGAACCACTCCAGCATGTTGCAGCCGTAGTTGTCCTCCTGCTGGTACACCCGCCAGCTGATGCCGGCCCTCTGGAGCCGCTCGGCATAGGTGGTCCAGCGGTACGGCGAGGGCATGGTGTTGTTGATGACCGGGCCGCCCCTGGTGCCGCCGGGGTCGATGGTGCCGGTCATCCAGTAGAGGCGATTCGGCCAGGTGGGACCGAAGACCGAGCAGTGGTAGGCGTCGCAGAGGGTGAACGCCTCGGCGAGGGCGAACTGGAAGGGGATGTCCTCGCGGGTGTGGTAGCCCATCACGTACGGCCCGTTCCTGCCGTCGGCCTTGCGGTGGGCGGGCAGCCAGCGGTCCATCCGCCCGCCGTTCCACGCCTCGTGCTGGACGGACCAGGCGTGGCTGGTGGAGGGGATGGCCTGGGCGCTGGTGCGGCGGGTGTCGAGGCGGAAGGGGAGCAGATAGCCCTTGGGGTTCTCGGGGTCCGGCTGGTGGAAGACGCTCCGGCCGGTGGAGAGCCGCAGGGCGTCCGGGTCGGCGAAGCCGCGCACGCCCTTGAGGGTGCCGAAGTAGTGGTCGAACGACCGGTTCTCCTGCATCAGCATGACCACGTGCTTGATGTCCCTCAGGGACCCCTGCCCGGCCGGGCCCGCCGCCACGGCCCGCTGCACGCTGGGCGGCAGCAGCGCCAGCGCGGCGCCGCCCGCCGCGCCGGCGGCCGAACCGAGGAGTCTTCGCCTGCTCATGTACCCGGGCATGCGCCCTCCCTGAGGCCCTGAGGTCGTGTCAGGCCACAGTGTGGCCGCTACGACCCTTCCGGCCCGGCAGTGCCGGGGGCAGGGGGGTGCGGGTGAACGGTCCGTCAACTGGCCGTGAAAGGAGGGGAGTTGGGAAACGGGAGTGCGGCAGTGAGTTGATCGTATTACCCGATCGAGCGATGGCCCGCTGGGCCGTCGGGAGGAGCCGGGGCCCCCGAACGGGCCCGCCGCCCGGCCGTGCCCGTCCGCTCAGCCGCGCTCGTCGCCGTCCGTGCCCGGCTTGCGGTCCTTGCCCAGCGAGCGGAGGAACTCGGGGTTGTCGTCGGGTGCCACCCAGCCGCCGCTGCCCCCGCTGCCGACGCCCCCGCGCCCGTACGCCTTCGTCCCCGCGCGCGGGCGGCCCACCGCGAGCCAGGCGACCGGGCCCAGCAGCACCTCGCCGAAGAGGAGAATGATGATCACCCACGCCGCCTTGGGCAGCTTGCGGACCTCTTTCTCGGGGGTGTTCAGGCAGTCGATGAAGGAGTAGATCCACAAGGCCAGGACCAGCAGGAACGGCAGATACCTGAGCATTGGCCGACGGACCCCCGGAGAGCGGCTGCGGGCCGCGTCGCGGCCCCGTGACAAGGCCAGGGTAGTGCGTGCTCGATACTGGAACGCATGGCTTACGACGATCTCCGCTCGTTCCTCAGAGCACTCGAGCGCGACGGCGACCTCAAGCGCGTCAAGGCCGAAGTCGACCCCCACCTCGAAGTCGGGGAGATCACCGACCGGGTGAACAAGGCCGGCGGGCCCGCGCTGCTCTTCGAGGACGTCAAGGGGTCGGCGATGCCGCTGGCCATGAACGTCTTCGGGACCGACCGGCGGCTGCTCAAGGCACTGGGGCTGAAGTCCTACGAGGAGATCGGCGAGAAGATCGGCGGACTCCTCAAGCCGGAGCTGCCGCAGGGCTTCGTCGGCTTCCGGGAGGCCTTCGGCAAGCTGGGCGCGATGGCGCACGTCCCGCCGCGCAAGGTGAAGGACGCGCCCGTCCAGGAAGTGGTCCTCACCGGCGACGACGTGGACCTCGACGCGCTGCCCGCGCTCTTCACCTGGCCCGAGGACGGCGGCTCCTTCTTCAACCTCGGCCTCACGCACACCAAGCACCCCGAGACCGGCGTCCGCAACCTGGGTCTCTACCGGCTCCAGCGCCACGACAAGCGCACCATCGGGATGCACTGGCAGATCCACAAGGACAGCCGCAACCACTACCAGGTCGCCGCGAAGCGCGGGGAGCGGCTGCCGGTCGCCATCGCCTTCGGCTGCCCGCCGGCCGTCACCTACGCCTCCACCGCGCCGCTGCCCGGGGACATCGACGAGTACCTGCTCGCCGGGTTCATCCAGGGCAAGCGGGTCGACATGGTGGACTGCAAGACCGTTCCGCTCCAGGTCCCGGCCAGCGCCGAGGTGGTCCTGGAGGGCTGGCTGGAGCCCGGACGCATGCTCCCGGAGGGGCCGTTCGGCGACCACACCGGCTTCTACACGCCGCAGGAGGACTTCCCCGCGCTCACCATCGACTGCGTCACCATGCGGCGCCGCCCGCTGCTCCAGTCGATCGTGGTCGGCCGGCCGCCGACGGAGGACGGGCCGCTCGGCCGTGCGACGGAGCGTTTCTTCCTGCCGCTGCTGAAGATCGTCGTGCCGGACATCGTGGACTACCACCTGCCGGAGTCCGGCGGGTTCCACAACTGCGCGATCGTCTCGATCGACAAGAAGTACCCCAAGCACGCCCAGAAGGTGATGCACGCGATCTGGGGCGCGCACATGATGTCGCTGACCAAGCTGATCGTGATCGTGGACGCGGACTGCGACGTCCGCAACCTGCACGAGGTCTCCTGGCGCGCGCTCGGCAACGTGGACTACGCGCGGGACCTCACCGTCGTCGAGGGCCCGGTCGACCACCTCGACCATGCCTCGTACCAGCAGTTCTGGGGCGGCAAGGCGGGCATCGACGCGACGGCGAAGTGGACCGGGGAGGGCTATACACGGGACGGCGGATGGCCGGAAATGGTCGTCTCCGACCCGGAAGTCGCCGATCGGGTGACGAAGCGCTGGAAGGAGTACGGACTGTGAGGGGCCGCGACATGATGGCCGGTGGCAGCGCGGAGCCGGGGTTTCCCCGCCTCCGCGGGGGTGATCCGGAGTACGGGCTGTGAGCGCCTCCGCCGCGGCGGCACCGAGCCCGGGGCGCACCCGCGCGTTCCTCCGGCTCGTGATGATCGAGCACTCCGTCTTCGCGCTGCCCTTCGCCTACATCGCCTCCCTGACGGCGATGTTCCGGCAGGACGGGCGCGTCGACTGGTGGAAGCTCTTCCTGGTCACCGTCGCGATGGTGGGCCTGCGCACCTTCGCCATGGCCTGCAACCGCATCATCGACCGCGAGATCGACGCCCGTAACCCGCGCACGGCCGGCCGCGAGCTGGTCACCGGCGCGGTCTCGGTGCGCTCGGCCTGGACCGGCGCCCTGGTGGCGGTGGTCGTCTTCCTGGGCGCGGCGGGGCTGCTCAACCCGCTGTGCCTGGCGCTGGCGCCGATCGCGGTGATCCCGATGGTGGTCTATCCGTACGGCAAGCGCTTCACCGACTTCCCGCACGCGATCCTGGGCCTGGCCCAGGCGATGGGCCCGGTGGGCGCCTGGCTGGCGGTGACGGGGTCGTGGTCGAACGACGCGGTGGTCCTGGGCCTCGCGGTGGGCATCTGGATCGGCGGCTTCGACCTGATCTTCGGCTGCCAGGACGTGGCCGCCGACCGCGCGCACGGCGTGAAGTCGACCCCGGCCCGCTTCGGCATCCCGGCCGCGCTGTACGGCGCCCGGGTCTGCCATGTGATCACCACGGCGCTGCTGGTCTGGTACGGGCTGATGGTGCACGCCGGGGCGTTCTTCTGGGTGGGCATGACGGTGGTCGCCGTCGCGTTCGTGTACGAGCACACGATCGTGCGGCCGCACGACCTGTCGCGGTTGAACCGTGCGTTCTTCACGGTCAATGGCGTCATCGGCATCGCACTCTTCCTGTTCGCCCTGGCGGATCTCGTCAACCGCGGCTTGGGCTGGTGACCCTTTGGGCTGCCTCCCGCCCGTAGCGGCCGGAACACCGCTGCGGGCGGGAGGCCTCCGGCTCATCGGCCCCGCTCGTGCGGGGATCGCCGTTCACCGTGAAGAACGCCCGCTCCGGGCGGCCGACCCCGCGTCTGCGGGGCCGGGGCCCGTGGCCGCCCTTGTTCACGTCTCCATGGACCCCTCCGGTTAGGCTCGGCCCCGTGGAGCCGTACGAACACGCAACGCAACGAACGGAGCGCCGGCCGTGGGTGGTCGGCGTCTCCGGCGCGTCCGGGACGCCGTACGCGGCCGCCGTGGTGCGGGGGCTGCTGACCGCGGGCGAGGACGTGGATCTGGTGGTCAGCCGGGCCTCGCGGCTGACCCTGCTGGACGAGACGGGGCTGTCGTTCCGTGACACGCACTGGCGGGACGACCTGCGCGAGTGGCTGTCGCTGGGGGCCGACGGGAAGCCGCACACGTTCGAGGCGGACGTCTCACGGGTGCGGTACTGGCGGGCCGGGGACCTGGCGGCCGGGCCGTCGTCGGGCTCGTACCCGGTCAAGGGGATGCTGATCGTGCCGGCGAGCACGGCCTGTGTGGCCGGTGTGGCGCTGGGGCTGTCGAAGGATCTGCTGCAGCGGGCGGCGAGCGTGACGCTCAAGGAGCGGCGGCCGTTGGTGGTTGCGGTGCGGGAGACCCCGTTGAGCGGTCAGACGCTCAGGCAGCTGGTGGCGCTCGACGAGGCGGGCGCGGTCGTGCTGCCCGCCTCTCCGGCGTTCTACGCGGGGGCGACTCACATCCAGGATCTGGTGGACTTCGTCGCCGGGCGGGTGCTGGACGCGGCGGGGGTGCCGCACCGGTACTACCGCCGGTGGAAGGGGGAGCTCGGTTCGGGCCGCTCCCCGGAGGGGGGTTAACGCTTCTTCGCGCGGCGCGCGCGGGCCTCGGCGGCCTCGGCGCGGCGGACGGCGGCGGGCAGGTGGGCACGCGAGCGGTTGGCCAGGTCCTGCAGCTCACGCATGCGGGCGTAGGCCATCTCGATCGAGTACACGGGGTTCATCTCCTGAAGGATCGTTGGTGCCGTGAACGTTCGGTGAAAGATTTTCGGGGTCTCACGCCCCCGATGCCTTAGATTCTACATGCAAGACGGCAAGTTCGCTGATTATTGAAAGGTTCCAGCCATGGACGCGGTGGACAGGCAGCTCATCCAGGCCCTCCGGGAGAACGGCCGGGCCTCGTACGCGGAGCTCGGCAGGCTCGTCGGCCTGTCCGGCCCGAGCGTCACGGACCGGATCAACCGGCTGGAGGCCGCGGGGGTCATCACGGGCTACCGCGCGACCGTCGACGCCACCTCGCTGGGTCTCGGGGTCACCGCGCTGATCGGTCTCCAGCTCTCGGACTCCGCCGACCACGAGGACGTGGCGCGCCGGCTGCGCGACCTGGAGGAGATCGAGGACTGCTGGTTCATCGCGGGCGACGACTCGTACATGCTCAAGGTGCGCGTCGGCGACGTGGACGGGCTGGAGCGCACCATCCGCCGGCTGTCGGGGACCAAGGGGGTCAGCCGCACCCGCACCACGATCGTGCTCTCCACCAAGTGGGAGAACCGGGTGGGAGAGCTGCCCGAGGGCATCTGAGAACGGGGGAGTAGGCTCGACCGGGCCGGACTGGACGAGGAGAGGCGAGGCGGATGGACGCGGGGCTCAAGCGTGAGCTGGAGGAGAAGGTTCGCGCCGGTGAGCGGCTGACCCGCGAGGACGGCATCGCGCTCTACGGGTCCGACGACCTCGCCTGGCTCGGCGGCCTGGCCCACGAGGTGCGCACGCGCGAGAACGGCGACACCGTGCTGTTCAACGTCAACCGCCACCTCAACATGACCAATGTGTGCACCGCCTCGTGCGCCTACTGCTCGTTCCAGCGCAAGCCGGGCGAGAAGGACGCGTACACGATGCGCATCGAGGAGGCCGTCCGCCTGGCCAAGGCCATGGAGAACGACCACCTCACCGAGCTGCACATCGTCAACGGCCTGCACCCCACGCTCCCCTGGCGCTACTACCCGCGCTCGCTGAAGGCGCTCAAGGAGGCGCTGCCGCAGGTCTCCCTGAAGGCGTTCACCGCCACCGAGATCCACCACTTCGAGAAGATCTCCGGGATGCCCGCCTCCGAGATCCTCGACGAGCTGATCGACGCCGGTCTGGAGTCGCTGACCGGCGGCGGCGCGGAGATCTTCGACTGGGAGGTCCGGCAGCACATCGTCGACCACGAGACCCACTGGGAGGACTGGTCGCGCATCCACCGGCTCGCGCACGAGAAGGGCCTCAAGGGTCCGTGCACGATGCTCTACGGCCACATCGAGGAGCCGCGCCACCGGGTGGACCACGTGCTGCGGCTGCGCGAGCTCCAGGACGAGACCGGCGGCTTCCAGGTCTTCATCCCGCTGCGCTACCAGCACGACTTCGTGGACATGAAGGACGGCAAGATCCGCAACCGGCTCCAGGCGCGGACCTCCATGGCCACCGGCGCGGAGGCGCTGAAGACCTTCGCGGTCTCCCGGCTGCTGTTCGACAACGTCCCGCACGTCAAGGTCTTCTGGGTGATGCACGGCCTGCAGACCGCGCAGCTCGCGCTCCAGCACGGCGCCGACGACATGGACGGCTCGGTCGTCGAGTACAAGATCACGCACGACGCGGACAACTACGGCACGCCGAACAAGCTGACCCGCGACGACCTGCTGGAGCTGATCCGCGACGCCGGCTTCCGCCCGGCCGAGCGCAACACCCGCTACGAGGTCATCCGGGAGTACGACGGCCCGGACGCCGACCGCCGCGAGTCGCCGCAGCCGATGCGGGTCTGACCCGGATCCGTGGAGTGACCTGACAATCCCCGGTGCTTGCACCGGGGATCACTCTTGCCCGCTCCGGGCCGGTAATGCTTGCATCGGCTCCATGGCACTTACCTTCGTCCGCGACCCCCAGATCACCCCACGGCTCCGCGAGGAGTTCCTCCGGCTCTGGTTCGACGTCACACAGGCCGGCGGGGCGGTCGGCTTCGTGCCGCCGGTGACCGAGGAGGAGATCCGCCCGGCCGCGGTGGAGCAGCTGGACGCGGTGGCCGCCGGCCGGATTCGGATGCTCGCCGGGTACGAGGACGGGCGGCTGGCCGCCACCGCGTTCCTCCGGCCCAACGACGACTTCAAGATGGCCCACTGGTCCACGGTCGTCCTGGTCATGGTCGACCCCTCGCTCCAGGGCGGGGGCCGCGGCCGCCGGCTGGTCGGGGAGACCGTCGACATGGCCCGCGACGCCGGGCTGGAGGCGCTGCGCCTGGTGGTCCGCGGCGGCACGGGCACCGAGCGCTTCTACGAGGTCTCCGGCTTCAAGGAGGTCGGACGGGTGCCGGCCGGACTGAAGCTGCCCGGTGACGACTACCGCGACGAGATCCTGATGTGGCTCCCCCTGCCCTGATCCACTCCTCGTCGTGCTTGACTGGTAGGGACCGATTGGTTGCCGCCTACGAAGAAGGTCCGTCCGTGAGTAGCCAGAAGTACGCCTCGCTCCGCTACACCGCCATGCGATTCGTCCTGCTCATCGCCAGCTTCGCCGTGGTCTGGGTGCTCTGCTGGGCGGGTCTGATCCCCCTGGGCGTCGGCGACTCCAACCTCTTCTGGATGGTGCTGCTCGCGCTCGTCATCTCGGCGCCGCTGAGCTGGGTGCTGCTGCGCAAGCAGCGGGACGCCATGGCGGAGCAGGTCGCCGAGCGCGTCGACCGCACCAAGGCGCGGCTCACGACCAGCGCGGGCCAGGAGGACTGAGCGTCCGCCTCTTCACCGGGGGCGAATCGGACACCAGGGCGTTATTCGTCACATCGCGCCGGTGGTCGGGCAAGGAGCAGCCGCTCCTTGCCCGACCACCGGCGCTTTTTCGTGTCAGGAAGGTGCCGGAACCCAAAGAGACCCTTTGGGTTCCTCAAAGTTGCAGTGTTAACGTATCGACATGAAGACAGCAGCAGCGCACCGAATCCCCATGAGTCCCGCGCTCGTGGCGCGCCTGCACGTCGATCTTTGCCGCTGTCCGTCCGCGGCCTGTTGTCGCCGCTGACCAGCGCAACGCCGCCGACCTGCATCACGCGGCCGGAGATCCCGCACGTACGGACCTTCGGCGCCCCGCGCCCCCTTCTTGCCCCCGTCTGTCCCCGGAGTTTCCGTTGTCATCGACGCCCCCTGCCGCCACGGCCCCGTCCCCCGGGCTGCGTTCCGCCCTCGGCCGGATACCCAAGGTGCCCTTCTGGGCCCAGATCCTGCTCGGTCTCGTCCTCGGCGCCCTGCTCGGCTGGATCGCCCGCAACGGCGACATCGGCTGGCTGCAGACCACCCTGGACAAGATCGGCGACATCTTCGTCCAGCTGCTGATGGTCGTGATCGCCCCGCTCGTCTTCTTCGCGATCCTCGTCTCGATCACCAATCTGCGGAACGTCTCCAACGCCGCCCGGCTGGCGACCCGCACCCTGCTCTGGTTCATGATCACGTCGCTGATCGCGGTCGGCATCGGCCTGGCGATCGGCCTGCTCACCGACCCCGGGTCGGGCACCGGCCTCACCGCGGCCGACGGCGCCGACCCCAAGAAGAAGGGCTCCTGGCTCGACTTCATCACCGGGATCGTGCCCACCGACGTCATCACGCCGTTCACCCAGCTGAACGTGCTCCAGATCGTCTTCATGGCCGCCGTCGCCGGCGTCGCCGTCCTCCAGGTCGGCGCGAAGGCCAAGCCGCTGCTGGACCTCAGCGAGTCCGTGCTGACGCTGCTGCAGAAGGTGCTGTGGTGGGTCATCCGGCTCGCCCCGCTGGGCAGCCTCGGCCTGGTCGGCCACGCCATCCACAAGTACGGCTGGGACCTGATCGGCAAGTACGCCACGTTCACCGCCGACATCTACGTCGGCTGCGCCATCGTCCTCTTCGTCGTCTACCCGCTGCTGCTGGCCACCGTCGCCAAGGTCAACCCGCTGCAGTTCTTCAAGGGCGCCTGGCCCGCCATCCAGCTCGGCTTCGTCTCCCGCTCCTCGGTGGGCACGATGCCGCTGACCCAGAAGGTCACCGAGCGCCTGGGCGTGCCCAAGGAGTACACCGCGTTCGCCGTGCCCTTCGGCTCGACGACCAAGATGGACGGCTGCGCCTCCATCTACCCGGCCATCGCCTCGATCTTCGTGGCGCAGGTCTTCGACGTGCCGCTGGAGCTGCGGGACTACCTGCTCATCGCCTTCGTCTCGGTGATCGGCTCCGCCGCCACCGCGGGCCTGACCGGCGCCACCGTGATGCTCACCCTGACGCTGTCCACGCTGGGCCTGCCGATGGCGGGCGTGGGTCTGCTGCTGGCCATCGACCCGATCGTGGACATGGTCCGCACCGCCACCAACGTCGCCGGCCAGTCGGTCGTCCCGATCATCGTGGCCTCGCGGGAGAAGATCCTCGACCGCACCGCGTACGACACGGTCTCCGCCTCCGGTCTGGACCGGGACGAGCCCGCCCCGCAGCCGGCCGCGGTGACCACGGCGTAAACCTTCGCCAAGTGATCGTTACGGCCTGATGGCCACCCTTGACGTCCCTCCCCTCCGTGATATTACCTGCCGGTAACGTAGCGGGGGCGGAGGGATGTTTGTTGTGACCACTGCACATGTGACCACTGCACAGACGAAACCCAAGGCCAGACGGATGCCCCGGGAGGTGCGCGAGCGCCAGATGCTCGACGCGGCCGTGCGGGTCTTCGCCCGGCGCGGCTACAGCGCGGCGTCCATGGACGAGATCGCGGAGCTGGCCGGTGCGTCCAAGCCGCTCGTCTACCTCTATCTGAACTCGAAGGAGGGCCTCTTCACCACCTGCATACGGCGCGAGGCCGATGTGCTCCTCGCGGCCGTGCGGGCCGCCGCCCGGCCGGAGGACCCCGCCGAGCGCCGGCTCTGGAACAGCCTGCGCGCCTTCTTCGCCCACACCGCCGAGCACCCCGAGGGCTGGGCCGTGCTCAGCCGCCAGGCCCGCTGCCACGGGGAGGCCTTCGCCGGGGTCGTGGCGGAGGTGCGCGAGGGCGTGGTCGACGTCATCGTCCGGCTGATCGAGGAGGCCGCCGGGGCGGCGCCGGATGCCCCGCCGCTGAACGGACGGGAGGCGTCGGGTCTGGCGTACGCGCTGGTGGGCGCGGCCGAGTCGCTCGCGGACGCGGCGAACGGCCCTGCGGGTCAGATCGTCCCCTCGGCGCGGGAGGCGGCGGAGACGCTGATGAACGTGGCGTGGGTGGGCCTGGAGAACCTGGTGAGCGGCCGGCGCTGGCCGCGCTGAATCACGGGAGGAAGCGGAGGTCCCGGGATTTCCGGGACGGATCATTTCGAACGTATGTCGATAAAATCGATGTGCTGTACGAAATGCGTTAAGACGCTGTCAAGCAATGCGGCGTCGGGGAATGTGCCGGTTCGGCGGGGGAAAGGGAATGCTCCGGCCCGCCGTCGCATCCATGATCGGCGATGCTGCTGATCAAAGAGCAGGAGCCCCGTCCGGGGACGGGGCTCCTTGGGTACTGCCGTCGGTCGCGAGACGACCGGCTCCGGTCAGACGGGGGTGACGTTCTCCGCCTGCGGGCCCTTCGGGCCCTGGGTGACGTCGAAGTTCACCTGCTGGTTCTCCTCGAGGGAGCGGAAGCCGGAGGCGTTGATCGCGGAGTAGTGGACGAAGACGTCGGGGCCCCCGCCGTCCTGGGCGATGAAGCCAAAGCCCTTTTCAGCGTTGAACCACTTCACGGTTCCGGTAGCCATAAAGCCCTCCTATGGGCCAAAGGGTTGCCCTGCTCCAGAACCTGCGAGAAGTCTGAAAACTACAAAAGCCTGCGGGTTACATGCTCCGCAGGCTCTGTACTGCAAGGGAAACCAAACTGCAACTTGCGGTGAGCGTAGCACGGAGAGTTCTCGCGGCGAAAGAGTCGAAGATCACGCTCAAGGTGGGTTTTCGGCCCCGCAAAGCCGGAAAAGCTCGCTGGTCGGGCAGAAGTCGGCGCGACCCCCGGCCGGAGTGATCATCGGCGCCGGGGCTAGCCTCCGGATGTGGACAATTCAGTACCTGACGCCCCGACCCCAGCCGAAGCGCCGCGACGGGGGCACCGCAGCCGTCCGCGCGTCGGCCACATCCAGTTCCTCAACTGCCTGCCCCTGTACTGGGGGCTGGCCCGGACCGGGACGCTGCTCGACCTCGAACTGTCCAAGGACACCCCCGAGAAGCTCAGCGAGGCCCTCGTTCGGGGGGACCTCGACATCGCCCCGGTGACGCTGGTCGAGTACCTGCGCCACTCCGACGAGTTGGTCGCGCTCCCCGACATCGCCGTGGGCTGCGACGGACCTGTGATGTCCTGCGTGATCGTCTCCCAGGGGCCGCTGGAGAAGCTGGACGGGGCGCGCGTCGCCCTCGGTTCCACCTCGCGCACCTCCGTGCGCCTCGCCCAGCTGCTGCTCACCGAGAGGTTCGGGGTGCACCCCGAGTTCTTCACCTGCCCGCCCGACCTGGGGCAGATGATGCAGGAGGCGGACGCCGCCGTGCTCATCGGCGACGCCGCGCTGCGGGCCTCCCTGCACTACGCGCCCAAACTGGGCCTGCAGGTCCACGACCTGGGGCAGATGTGGAAGGAGTGGACGGGGCTGCCGTTCGTCTTCGCCGTGTGGGCCGTGCGGCGCGACTACCTCGCCCGTGAGCCGCGGACGGTCCGCGAGGTCCACGAGGCGTTCCTGGCCTCCCGGGACCTGTCCCTGGAGGAGGTCGGCAAGGTCGCCGAACAGGCCGCGCGCTGGGAGGCGTTCGACGCGGCGCTGCTGGAGCGGTACTTCACGACGCTCGACTTCCGCTTCGGGCCCCGGCAGCTGGAGGGCGTGGCGGAGTTCGCCCGGCGCACCGGGCCGACGACGGGCTACCCGGCCGACGTACGGGTGGACCTGCTGGCGCCGTGATCCGCAACGGGCGGAGCCCCGGCCCCCGTTGCGGGGGCCGGGGCTCCGGCGGGACGGCGGCGTGGCGGGTCAGGCGACCGGCCCCTGCATGTGCCGGCTGATCCACTGGATCAGGCCGCCGCTCTCCATGTTGGGCACGTAGGTGGCCGCGTTGTGCCGGCCGCCCTGGATGACGTGGTACTTCGTCTTCACCGGGCCCTTGTTGCCGTACTTCGCGACGAACGCGTCGATCGGCGGCTTGACCGGCTCGGTGGAGCCGACCTGGAGGCCCAGGTACACCTCGGGGCCGCCCTTGGCGGTCAGCCGCTGGGCGAGCATCTTGGAGTTGTTGTCCGCCCGCTCCTTCTCGTGGCCCTTCCACAGCAGGGAGTCGGGGACGATGTCCGGGCCGGAGGCGATCACGGCCTTGAACTTGTCCGGTTTCTGCAGCACGGACTTCAGGCCGGCCGAGGCGCCGGTGGAGGAGCCGAAGAAGGCCCAGCCGTCGCGCGACTTGACCGTGCGGAAGTTCTCCTTGATCAGCTGCGGGACGTCCTCGGTGAGCCAGGTGCCC
>NZ_JAEAMR010000007.1:589393-618385 GCF_015999245.1 Streptomyces sp. AV19
GGGAGTCGGGGACGATGTCCGGGCCGGAGGCGATCACGGCCTTGAACTTGTCCGGGTGCTTGAGCACGGCCTTCAGGCCCGCGAAGCCGCCGGTGGAGGAGCCCATGAAGGCCCAGCCGTCGCGCGACTTGATCGTGCGGAAGTTCTCCTTGATCAGCTGCGGGACGTCCTCGGTGAGCCAGGTGCCCATCTTGGGCTGGCCCGGGATGTCACTGCCGTCCCAGTACAGGGGGTCGGCGTTCCTCGGGTTGAGGACCGGCATCGCGATGATGAAGGGCTTGCTCTTGCCCTCCTTCGACCACTTCGCGACGCTCGACTCCAGGCCGAGGTCCGTGCCCATCCAGTAGTTGACGGGGAAGCCGGGGCCGCCGGGGAGCGCGATCAGTACGGGGAAGCCGCTGTCCTTGTACTGCTCTTCCTTGTACTGCTTGGGGGCCCAGACCCACACCTTGCCGGTGAAACCGGACTTCTTGCCCGTGTACGTCACGACGCCGATCTCGGTGCCGTCGCTCAGCGTGTTGGCGTTCTTGAAGTCCGCCTTCGGGCCGGTCGGCATCGCGATCTTGGAGTCGGCGGCCGGCTTCGCCCCGTCGTTCCCGCCCGCCTGGCCGCCGCCGGTACCGTTCGCGGGAACGTCCTGTCCAAAGCTGACCGGCTCGCCCTTGCGCGAGAACGGGCCGATCTCGAAGTACTTGAGCACTCCGCCGGTGATCAGCCCGAGCACGGCTATGGAGGCCACGACTATGGTCCAGCGTTTCGCGCGGGAGGCCCGGCGGTGGCCCTGGGACCGGTAGGCCCCGTTGGCTGAGTGCGTCATCGCGTCGCTCCGGACGATTCTGCTGCCCCGAAGGACATGACGGTTCGGTGTGTTCCGCCCTAGTGGATGGGCAAATCCGGGACCCGGGTTCCTGGGACGGCCCATGAATTGAGTCATAGGCTGAAAATCGGGCCCGAGGGCCCGGGCCCGGCGGGGCCGAGGTCCCGGGCGGTCCGGGGCGGCCACCCTCGCCCGAGGCGCGGGCCGGCGGCCGCGTAGGCTGGTCCGAGACTTCACGAACCCCCTCCGAAGGGACGCACGGTGACGGAGAACGCCGACCTCACGCCCTCTGACATCGCGGCCGTCCTCGACCGCGCCGCCGCCGGCGGCCGGATCACCCCGGAGGAGGCGCTCGCCCTCTACCGGCACGCCCCCCTGCACGCGCTGGGCGCCGCGGCCGACGCGGTGCGCCGCAAGCGGTACGCGGGCACCGAGCACATCGCGACGTACATCATCGAGCGCAACATCAACTACACGAACTCGTGCGTCACCGCGTGCAAGTTCTGCGCCTTCTACGTCGCCCCGAAGAGCAAGAAGGTCTGGACCCGGCCCCTCGACGACATCCTGCGCCGCTGCGCGGAGACCGTGGAGCTGGGCGGCACGCAGATCATGTTCCAGGGCGGTCACCACCCGGACTACGGCGTGGAGTACTACGAGGAGCACTTCTCGGCGATCAAGAAGGCGTTCCCGCAGCTCGTCATCCACTCCCTCGGCGCGTCCGAGGTCGAGCACATGTCGCGCATCTCGGGCGTCTCCGCCGAGGAGGCCATCCGCCGCATCCACGCCGCCGGCCTGGACTCCTTCGCCGGCGCCGGCGCCGAGCTGCTGCCCGCGCGGCCGCGCAAGGCGATCGCCCCGCTGAAGGAGTCGGGCGAGCGCTGGCTGGAGATCATGGAGATCGCCCACGGCCTGGGCGTCGAGTCGACCTCCACGATGCTGATGGGCACCGGCGAGACCAACGCCGAGCGGATCGAGCACCTGCGGATGATCCGCGACGTGCAGGACCGCACGGGCGGCTTCCGCGCCTTCATCCCGTACACGTACCAGCCCGAGAACAACCACCTCAAGGGCCGCACCCAGGCGACGATCTTCGAGTACCTGCGGATGATCTCCATCGCGCGGCTGTTCCTGGACAACGTCGCGCACATCCAGGGCTCCTGGCTGACCACGGGCAAGGAGATCGGCCAGCTGTCGCTGCACTACGGCGCGGACGACCTGGGCTCGATCATGCTGGAGGAGAACGTCGTCTCCTCGGCCGGCGCCAAGCACCGCTCGAACCGGATGGAGATCATCGACCTCATCCGCAAGGCGGGGCGCGTCCCGGCGCAGCGGACGACGACGTACGAGCACATCGTCGTGCACGACGACCCGGCGGACGACCCGGTCGACGACCGCGTCGTCTCGCACCTGTCGTCCACGGCGATCGAGGGCGGCACGGCCCACCCCGAGCTCAAGCTGCTCGACGCGCGCTGAGCGTGCTGACGATCCACGCGGCGGGGCTGCTGCTGACCGGCGCGGGTGCCGGTGCCGCCGTGCCGGGCGGCGCGGTCGTCGTCGACGGCTCGGCCGTCGCGGCGCTCGGGCCGCTGGAGGAGGTGGCGGCCGCCCACCCGGGGGCGCGGGTGCGGCGGTGGCCGGGCCTGATCACGCCGGGGCTGCGGCAGGAGCACGGCGAGGCGCTGCTGGAGCGCACGTACCACCCCGACCCGCGCGAGTACGACGCGGTGGGCGACCGCCCGCTGACCGGCGAGCGGCTCGCGGCCCTGGAGATGAGCGAGAGCCGCTGGGCGGGCAGTGTGCGGCGGGGGTTGCAGCAGATGCTGCGGCACGGGACGACGGCGGTGGCCGGGGAGTTCACGGATCCGGTGGTGCGGACGGCGGTGGCGCGGTCGGGGCTGCGCGCAGTTCTGGCGGCGGGGGTGTCGGCGGCGGGGGTGCCGGGTGCGGAGCCCGATCTCGATCCGTTCCGCAGCGGGGGCGGCTTCGCGGGCCCGCTGACCGTCGGCGGCCGGGCCGGCTTCGCCGTCTTCGACGTGCCGGACGAGGCGGCGCTGCTAGCGTCCGGCGCGGGGACCTGCGTGGCCACGGTGCTGGCGGGGCGGCTGGTGTTCCGGGGGCGGTGAGTCCGGCGCGGAGGGCCGGTTCATTACTTCGGGTGACGCTACCGTCGTATACGGGACCGCGGTTCGTATCCGCGTCCACACTCGCGTCCATGGGAGCAGTGATGATCGCAGAACGGCTGGAGAAGGCCACTCCTGACAACTGGATGTTTCCGCCTGCGGAGGGCTGGACGTACAACCAGGTCAAGGATCTTGATCTGCCCTTCGACTGGGAACTTGTGGACGGAGTGATCGTGGTCCGTGGGCAGACGAAGCTGTGGCACGACAACGTGCGCGATGAGCTGCGTTATTACCTTCGCCGGGCTGCACCTGATGAGTACCGGGTCAACGTCGAGCGCTGCGTCATGCTCAGCGACCAGACCATCATCAAGCCCGATGTGGTCGTCTCCGACAGGAAAGAGCTCGAATTCCTCGGTGTGGAGTGCACCTCGGTCGACAAGGTGAGGTTGGCGGTGGAAGTGGTCTCGCCCGGCTCCCGTAGCGATGACCGTTTTCGCAAGCCCGCACAGTTCGCCCAGGCAGGTGTGCCGTTCTACTGGCGCGTCGAACTGGAGGACGAGAGCCTCTCGGTGTACGAGTACTGGCTGCCTGTCGGCGGGAGCGCGTATGTCGCCGCGCCCCTGCATCCGGTGCACCGGGAGAAGCTCGTCACTGAGATGCCTTTCCCGGTCGAGATCGACTTGGCCGCCCTTGTGGAGAACTGAACCGCATCGTCAGTGATCCGTATGGACCGGAGCGCCCCACGTCAGAGCCCCGTCAAGGGGAATCCCTCCCACCGCTCCCACCCGGCAGGATGATCACCGCGGGGACGGCCGCTCCGGCCGCTCCGCGGTGCGACTTCGAGGGCCCGGCCATCGCTGGACCGGCCGGCCGCAAGGACGCGCACCACCGGCGGGGCCGCGTAGCGACACGCGTCCACGGGGGAAGCCGGTGGTCCTGGGGGGCGGGGGCCCACAGGAAGAGCGCAGTCCGCACCGCGGAGCGGTCGTCGATCCGGGGCGGCCGTACCCGTCCAGAGCCCCCTGTGACGGGAGGGTTCGGACGGGGTGAACAATGGGGGAGTGACCCGAGCCTCCCTGGACAAGCAGCCGCACGAAGTCGCCGCGATGTTCGACGACGTGGCGGCCAAGTACGACCTCACCAACGACGTGATCTCGCTGGGCCAGGCCCGGCTGTGGCGCAGGGCCGTCGCCGGGGCCGTCGGGGCCCGTCCCGGGCAGAAGGTGCTCGACCTCGCGGCCGGCACCGGCACCTCGTCGATCCCCTTCAGCGCGGACGGCGCGTACGTCGTCCCCTGCGACTTCTCGCTCGGCATGCTGCGCGAGGGCAAGAAGCGCCACCCCTGGATGCCGCTGACCGCCGGCGACGCCACGCGGCTGCCGTTCGCGGACGGGGTGTTCGACGCCGTGACGATCTCCTTCGGGCTGCGCAACGTGCACGACACGGACGCCGCGCTCGCCGAGCTGCTGCGCGTGACGAAGCCCGGCGGGCGCGTGGTGATCTGCGAGTTCAGCCACCCCACGTGGGCGCCGTTCCGCACGGTGTACTCGGAGTACCTGATGCGCGCGCTGCCGCCGATCGCCCGCACGGTGTGCAGCAACCCGGACGCGTACGTCTACCTCGCCGAGTCCATCTCGGCCTGGCCCGACCAGCCGGCGCTCGCCGCGCGGCTGCAGAAGGCCGGCTGGTCGAAGGTCGCCTGGCGGAACCTGACGGGCGGGATCGTCGCTCTGCACCGGGGTTTCAAGCCCGCCGAGTGAACGGCCGCGTCCGGGACCGACGTTCGGCAGGGTGCTCCGGCTACGACCGGTACGGCGACCAGTACGACGACGGGGCCGGCCCCGACACGCCGTCGTCCCGGCCGTCCTCCTCGCCCGTCACCACCGTCCCGCCGCCCGGGAACTACGCGTCCGGGTCGACGCCCCCGAGGGCTTCTCCCCGGCCGTGCCCGAGGGCCGGCGGCGCGAGGACAAGGGCGGCGGGCAGCTGGACCGGCACGGGCCCACCGGCCCCGGGCAACTGCGCGGCGGCATCGTCGAGAAGGCGGACCGGCCGTCCTGCGAGCACTTCCAGGAGCTGGAGAAGGCGGTCGGCCGGCAGGAGGGTCACCGGCGGCTCCGGTTGACCCGCAACATCTTCAAGGGACGCCCGGGCGCCCTGTGGGAGTGGACCTGGGAGGACCGCGGACGGCCGATGCGCGCGGTCGGCCAGGCGTACGTGGACGGGTCGGGGACCGAGTGCGCGATCCTCTTCCAGGGGCGGGCCGGCATGGGCCCGAGGGCCACCTGGCTCCGGACGTCCGACACCGCGCTCACCCGCTGGCGGGCCGGGAAGCGATGATCATCCGGGTGACCGCCCGGTGGCCCGGAGTCAACAACCCGTGCCCGTTCGCCCGGGAGTGGCTCATAGACTCGTCGGGAGCAGCACCTCAGCAGCACTGCCTCCAATCACCGAACGGGAGAGCCGACATGAGCGACGTCCCTGCCGAACACACCGCCGATGTGATCGTGGTCGGCGCCGGTCCCGCCGGCTCCACC
Source organism: Streptomyces sp. AV19 (assembly GCF_015999245.1). GTDB lineage: Bacteria > Actinomycetota > Actinomycetes > Streptomycetales > Streptomycetaceae > Streptomyces. Next base: position 594,868 of record NZ_JAEAMR010000007.1, read on the forward strand.
ACCGCGTACCACCTCGCCAGGACCGGACTCGACGTCCTCCTCCTGGAGAAGACCGCGTTCCCGCGCGAGAAGGTCTGCGGCGACGGCCTGACCCCGCGCGCGGTCAAGGAGCTCATCGCGATGGGCATCGACATCTCCGAGGAGGCGGGCTGGCTGCGCAACAAGGGCCTGCGCATCATCGCGGGCGGCAACCGCCTCCAGATGGACTGGCCGGAGCTGGCCACGTTCCCCGAGTACGGCCTCGTCCGCAAGCGCGACGACTTCGACGACCAGCTCGCCCGGCAGGCCGTCAAGGCCGGTGCCCGGCTGTACGAGCGGTGCAACGTCGGCGCCCCGGTCATCGACGACCGCACCGGCCGGATCACCGGGGTGCACGCCAAGCTGGGTGAGGAGAAGACCCCGGTCACCTTCCGCGCCCCGCTCGTCGTCGCCGCCGACGGCAACTCCACCCGGCTGTCCCTGGGGATGGGGCTGCACCGGCGGGAGGACCGGCCGATGGGCGTGGCCGTCCGCACCTACTTCACCTCGCCCCGCCACGACGACGACTACCTGGAGTCCTGGCTGGAGCTGTGGGACCGGCGGGGTACGGAGCCCCGGCTGCTGCCCGGCTACGGCTGGATCTTCGGCATGGGCGACGGCACCTGCAACGTCGGCCTCGGCGTCCTGAACACCACCGGCGCCTTCAAGGACCTGGACTGGCGCGAGGTCCTCAAGGCCTGGTGCGCCTCCATGCCCGAGGACTGGGGCTACACCCCGGAGAACATGACCGACCCGATCCGGGGCGCCGCCCTGCCGATGGCCTTCAACCGGCAGCCGCACTACACGCGCGGCCTGCTGCTGGTCGGTGACGCGGGCGGGATGGTGAACCCGTTCAACGGCGAGGGCATCGCCTACGCCATGGAGTCCGGCCGGATCGCCGCCGAGGTCGTCGTCCAGGCCCACGGCCGCGCCGCCGCCCGGCGCGAGATCGCCCTCCAGCGCTACCCGAAGGTCCTCAAGGACAGCTACGGCGGCTACTACACGCTGGGCCGGGCCTTCTCGAAGCTCATCGGCAACCCCAAGATCATGAAGATCGCGACCGAACGCGGCCTGACGCACCCCCTGTTGATGCAGTTCACGCTGAAGATGCTGGCCAACCTCACCGACCCGACCGGCGGCGACGCGATGGACCGGGTGATCAACGGACTGAGCCGGATCGCGCCGAAGGCGTGACCTCCCGCGAGGCCCCCGGGTGCCGGTGACGGCGCGCGGGGGCCTTCGCGCGTCCGCGAGGCGTTGCGCGCGCCGGCCTTCGCGCGCCGGCCTTTCGCATGGCGGCCTTTCGCGTTCCGGCCTTTCGAACGCCGTTCGCGTCGGGTTAAGTTACCCCCGGAGCCGGGTGGAGCCCCGGCCGTGTCTGACGGCATGTCAGGCAATCGCCGGCAGCCGGGCGGAAGCGGGGGAGACTGCACCGTGCCGCAACCAGACGTAGCGTCCCCGCACTCCGGTGCGACGCCCTTCACGGCCTGCGCCCGGCAGTGCGCGGCGGACCGCTGGCTGGCCGCGACGGCCGCGCTCCACGACCTGCTGCGGGACGAACGGCGGCCCGTCCGCCGCGGTGAGTCCCGGGACGACGCCCCGGCGGAGCCGGCGGTCCTGGCGGCCGGCTGCGGCGCGTGTCCGGGGCCGGCCGCCGCGGCGCGCGGCTGAACCGCCCTCTCCCTCCCGCCCGTTCGCCCTTTCCCCCACCCGTTACGGCTTGAATGGAGCGCGTTCCGTGGCCGCACCGGCGCCCCGTGCGCAGACCGACACCTTCGTCATGGCCGTGGTGGGAGCCGGTCCCCGCGGACTCTCCGTGCTGGAGCGGCTGTGCGCCAACGAGCGCGCCGCCCCCGCGCACGCCGCGGTGACCGTGCACCTGGCCGACCCGGCGTTACCCGGCGCCGGGGCCGTGTGGCGCCCGGACCAGTCGCGGCACCTGCTGATGAACACCGTCGCCTCCCAGATCACCCTGTTCACCGACGCCGCGTCGCGCATCGACGGGCCCGTCGAGCCGGGGCCCACGCTCCACGAGTGGGCCCGGGGCGTGGCGGCCGCGGGGGAGAGGAGCGGCGAGGAGGCGTGGGTGCTCGCCGAGGCGCGCCGGCTCGGCCCGGACGCGTACCCGACCCGTGCCTTCTACGGGCGCTACCTGCGCGACTGCTTCCGGCGCGTGGTCGACGGCGCCCCCGCCCACGTCACCGTGCGGGTGCACCGCTCGCGGGCCGTCGAGCTCACCGACGCGCACGGCGCGGCCGGCGGGCCGCAGACCCTCCGGCTGGCCGACGGCACCCGGCTGGACGGGCTGGACGCCGTGGTGCTGGCCCTCGGGCACGTGCCCGCCCGGCCCACCGCCGCCGAGGCCCGCACCGCGAGCCTCGCCCGCCTGCACGGCCTGGCCTACCTGACGCCGGCCAACCCCGCCGACGCGGACCTGTCCGGCGTGGCGCCCGGATCCACCGTGCTGTTACGGGGGCTGGGCCTCAACTTCTTCGACTACATGGCCCTGTTCACCACCGGCCGCGGCGGCACGTTCGGGCGCGCGGGGGACGGCCGGCTCGCCTACCGGCCCTCCGGGCGGGAACCGCGCCTGTGCGCCTTCTCGCGGCGCGGCGTGCCGTACCACGCGCGCGGCGAGAACCAGAAGGGCCCGTCCGGGCGTCACCTCCCCCGGCTCCTCACCCCCGCCCGGATCGCGGCCCTGCGGGCCCGGGGGCCCCTCCGCTTCACCGCCGACCTGTGGCCGCTCATCGCCGCCGAGGTGGAGGCCGTCTACTACGGGACGCTGCTGACGGCGCTCGGACGGGACGCCGAGCGCGCGGAGTTCGCCACGCGCTACCTGGCCGCCGGGGCGAGCGGGGAGCGCGAGGAGCTCCTCGACGCGTACGGCGTCCCGCCGGGGCGAAGATGGGACTGGGAGCGGATCGCCGCTCCCCTCAAGGGCCGTGACTTCGCCGGCCGCGAGGAGTTCCGCCGCTGGCTGCTCGGCCGGCTGCGCGCGGACGTGCGCGCGGCGCGCGAGGGCAACGTGGACGGGCCGCTGAAGGCGGCCCTCGACGTGCTGCGCGACCTGCGCAACGAGGTCCGGCTCGCGGTCGACCACGCCGGGCTCGACGGGGACTCCCACCGCGACGAGCTGGAGCGCTGGTACACCCCGCTCAACGCCTTCCTGTCCATCGGCCCGCCGGCCCGCCGGATCGAGGAGGCGGCCGCCCTGATCGAGGCGGGCCTGCTGGAGGTGACCGGGCCCGGCACCGAGGTCCGCCTCGACGTCCGGGACCCGGCCTTCGTGGCCATCCCGTCCGAGGTGCCGGGCCCGCCCGTGCGGGCCGCCGCGCTGATCGAGGCCCGGCTGCCCGAACCCGACCTGCGGCGCACCGAGGACCCGTTGCTGCGGCACCTCCTCGACACCGGCCAGTGCGCCCCGTACCGCGTGCCGTCCGCCGCCGGGCCGCCGTACGAGACCGGCGGCCTCGCCGTCGGCGGGCGGCCCTGTCACCTGCTCGCCGCCGATGGCGTCGCACACCCGCGGCGCTGTGCCTACGGTGTCCCCACCGAATCCGTGCACTGGGTCACGGCCGCCGGCACGCGCCCGGGCGTGGACTCGGTGACCCTGGCCGACGCCGACGCCATCGCCCGTTCCCTGCTCGCCCTTCCCCCGGCCCCCGGAGTGCCGGACGCACCGACGGAGATCCGCGTATGACCACGAATCAGGCCACTCATCTTTCGGATACAGGACTGCTCTCGCCCGTCCGGGCCGGGACCCCCGTCGAGGAGGCCACCTCGGACACCGCCTGGGTGCAGGCCATGCTCGACGCCGAGGCGGCGCTCGCGCGGGCGCAGGCCCGGCTGGGGACCGTCCCGCCGGAAGCCGCCGAGGTCATCACCGGCGCGGCCGACGCCGCCCTGCTGGACACGCGGGCCCTCGCGCTGGCCTCGCGGGAGAACGCCCACCCGGTCGTGGCCCTGATCGCCGCCTTCACGGCCGTGGTGGCCGAACGGGACGCGGCCGCCGCGGAGTACGTCCACCGGGGCTCCACCAGCCAGGACGTCTTCGACACCGGCGCCCTGCTGGTCGCCGGCCGCGCCCTGCGGCTCGTCCGGGACGATCTGCGCCGCACGGCCGACGCGCTGGGACGGCTCGCCGCCGCGCACCGCGACACGCCGGCCGCCGCCCGCACCATCGCCCTCCAGGCCGTCCCGACCACCTTCGGCCTGCGCGCCGCCGGCTGGCGGCAGCTCGTCCTGGACGCGGAGGAGCGGGTCGCCCGGCTGCTGGACGGCGGCCTGCCCGTCTCCCTCGGCGGCGCGGCGGGCACGCTGGCCGGGTACCTGGAGTACGCGCGCCTGGCCGGGGAGGCGGACCTCGGCTCGTACGCCGGGCGGCTCGGCGCGCTCTTCGCGGAGGAGACCGGGCTGGCCCGGCCCGCCGCCGTGCCCTGGCATGCCCTGCGCACCCCGATGGCCGACCTGGCCGCCGCGCTGTCCATGGCCGCCGGGGCGCTCGGCAAATTCGCGCTCGACGTGCAGAACCTGACGCGGACGGAGGTCGGCGAGGTCGCCGAGCCGGCGGTGGCGGGGCGCGGCGCGTCCTCCGCCATGCCGCACAAGCGCAACCCGGTCCTCGCCACGATGATCCGCTCCGCGGCCCTCCAGGTGCCGGCCTTCGCGCTCGTCCTCACCCAGCAATTGCTGGCCGAGGACGAGCGCTCGGCGGGCACGTGGCACGCGGAGTGGCTCCCCCTGCGGGAGTGCCTGCGGCTGACGGGCGGCGCGGCGCGCACGGCCGTCGAACTGGCGGAGGGGCTGGAGGTGCGGCCGGACCGGATGCGGGCGAATCTCGGCCTGACGGGGGGCCAGATGGTGTCCGAGCGGGTCTCGGCGGTACTGGCACCCCGGTTGGGGAAGGCGGCGGCGAAGCGCTTGCTGACGGAGCTTTCGGCGGAGGCGTCCCGGACGGGCCGTCCGCTCGCCGACGTCCTCTCCGCCGATGCGCGGCTGGAGGGTGTCCTCACGGAGGGGGAGTGCGCGGAGCTGTGCGATCCGGAGCGGTACACGGGTGGGGCGGGGGAGCTGGTGGACGGCGCGCTGATGCGCTGACGCGCTGATTCCGCCCCGGTCCCGCCCTTTCTCCGTTTCCCGGGGAGGCCCCGGACCCCCAACCGCCCTCCGGGCGGGGGCGGGGGGCTGCGCCCCCTGCACCCCTTGCGGGGCTCCGCCCCGGGCCCCGCAAAGCGGCTGCGCCGCTTTGTCCTCAAGCGCCGGACGGGCTGGTTGCGCGCTCCGGGTCTGTTGACCGGATGGGCTGATTGAGCCGGTTGATGCGGCCGGGCGCGAAATCCAGCCCGTCCGGCGCTTGAGGACGAACGCGGCGTAGCCGCGTTGTGGGGTCCGGGGCGGAGCCCCGGAGCGGGGTGCAGGGGGCGCAGCCCCCGCCTCCGCCCGGAGGGCGGACGGGGGCCGGGGTCTCCCCGGGAAACGGAGAAAGGGCGGGGCCGGGGCATCCTTCACCGCGCAGCGGGGCCCGCCGCGGCCGGCGGTCGGACCGATCCGGTCCGATCCAATTCGGTCAAATCCGATCCGCTCGCATCCGCGAACCGATCCGAATAAAAGCCCGTATTCGGCCCTTACCGAAGGGCTTTGTGCCCGGCCCCACCCACCCCGCAGACTCACCCCACCGCATACCGGACGACCGGACATCGGCCGGCCGGGTGCCCGCGCAACACCGCACTGGGGGGAGGCACCCGGCCGAGCCCGGTCCCGGGCAACGCGGAAGGGCCGCCGTTCCCAGGGGGGAAACGGCGGCCCTTCCGTATGTCGCGGCAGCGGCGACTCACATGACGCGCACGGCACCCGTGGGCGGCGAGTAGCTCAGGTCGCGCTCGACGACACCCGTGCTCGGGTTCTGCGCGCCGATGAACTTGCCGCCGCCGATATAGACGCCGACGTGGTAGGCGCTGCCCGCGGAGCCCCAGTAGAGGATGTCGCCCGGCTGCAGGTTGGACAGGCCGACCTGGGTGCCGGCCGTCGACTGGTCCTGCGAGACGCGCGGGAGGCTGATGCCGATCTGCTGGTAGGCGGCCATGACCAGGCCGGAGCAGTCGTAGGAGGACGGGCCGGTGGAGCCCATCACGTACGCCTTGCCCACCTGCGCCTGGAGGAAGGACACCAGCGTGGCGGCGTTGCCGGTCGCACCGGTGGAGCTCTTCGAGGAGGAGGACGACGACGTGGACGTCGAGCTGTCGGAGTCCGACTTGGAACCGTTGGAACCGCTGGAACCGGTGGACGTCGAGTCGGAGTCGTCGTCCGGCGTGGAGGCGGCGGTCTTGGTGGAGAGCGCGGTCCGCTGCGCGTCCCGCGAGGCGCGGGCCTGCTCGGCCTCCCGCTTCTCCTTCGCCTCGGCGGCCTTGCGCTCCGCCTCCGCCTTGCGGTCGGCCTCCTGCTTGGCCTTCTTGGCGGCGGCGCGGGCGTGGTCCACCGCGGTGTCCACCTGTGCGCGGACCTGGTAGTCGTTCGCGGTCTGCTGCGTGGCGACCGCGGTCTGCGCGATCGACGACGAGAGGTCGGCGGTGAGCGCCGGCATCTCCATCGTCGCCTCCGCCGGCTTCTCCGCGGCGGAGGCCTGGGCAGCGCCCGTGACGGCCAGGGTGCTGAGAACGCCACCGGCAACACCCGTGCGGACGGCCCAGGACTGGGTCGCCGGGCGACGGGGCTTCCGGTGGCTGGTTATGTGCGCGTTGGAGGACATGGGACAAGGGCTTACCAGTCAGCACAGGTTGAGTTCAATATGAGTGACGTGGGCCACAATTGCCTGTCGAACGCTCCGAATTCGGGCCACACGCACCGGAAGGCGACTCTCCGCGGGCCGCCCCGGCAATCGTGATCATGCGGTTAAGCATGGCATTTGGGCACATGGAGGCGAGTGACCGAGCGGTATATCACGTTCTGGTCTCGGCCGTCGAGGAGAGCGGGGATCCGCGGCCGTCCGGCATGTGCGCGCGTGGCGGAGTTCACGCGGCGCGTCCCCGGCGGGCGTTGGTGAAGGAAAGCACGAGCCCTCGGCCGGGCGCGGCGGCGACGTGCCGTTCCACCGGGTGTCGCTCCATTATCAGTTGACGGTTGTGCGTGTCAAAGTGCGTGCGGCGCTCACACCTTGATGGCGATTCACCGTTCCGGCCAGTGGGTATGTCCGGAAAAGGGCTCGATGGTGATCGTCAAGGCGCTTCGAGCCGGAAGATCACTGCTCATCCGACTTGATGATCGTTCGTCAGGTGGCGGAGATCACAAACACGGGCCCGTACGCCGTGTCGCAGATCACAGACCAGCGGGCATAAGATGCCCTAGACCCGGGCTTGTGAACTGCCTCACATATTCGCGATCTTCGCAGAATCCTTCCGCGGTGTTCGCCCGTGAGCGGTCCAGCCGCCGGGGTCCCGACAGCCAGCAGTCAGCGTCGACTGGAAGGAGCGGGGAGGGATGAACGCCTACGCGCCCATCCTCGTACTGGGAGCCCTCGGTGCCGGCTTCGCGGTCTTCTCCGTGGTCATGGCATCGCGCATCGGGCCCAAGAGGTACAACCGCGCCAAGCTCGAGGCCTACGAGTGCGGCATCGAACCCACCCCGCAGCCGTCCGGCGGCGGGCGTTTCCCCATCAAGTACTACCTGACGGCGATGCTCTTCATCGTCTTCGACATCGAGATCGTCTTCCTCTACCCCTGGGCCGTCACGTTCGACTCCCTCGGGCTGTTCGGGCTCGTCGAAATGCTGCTCTTCGTACTCACCGTCTTCGTCGCGTACGCCTACGTCTGGCGGCGCGGCGGCCTGGAATGGGACTAGGGGGCGACCGCACATGGGTCTTGAGGAGAAGCTGCCCAGCGGCTTCCTGCTGACCACCGTCGAACAGGCCGCCGGCTGGGTGCGCAAGGCGTCCGTCTTCCCGGCCACCTTCGGCCTGGCCTGCTGCGCCATCGAGATGATGACCACCGCCGCGGGCCGCTACGACCTCGCCCGCTTCGGCATGGAGGTCTTCCGCGGCTCCCCGCGCCAGGCCGACCTGATGATCGTCGCCGGGCGGGTGAGCCAGAAGATGGCGCCGGTGCTGCGCCGGGTCTACGACCAGATGCCCAGCCCCAAGTGGGTCATCTCCATGGGCGTCTGCGCGTCCAGCGGCGGCATGTTCAACAACTACGCCATCGTCCAGGGCGTGGACCACATCGTCCCCGTCGACATCTACCTGCCCGGCTGCCCGCCGCGCCCCGAGATGCTCATGGACTCCATCCTCAAACTGCACCGCGAGATCCAGGGCGAGAAGCTCGGCGCGCACCGCGTCGAGGCCGAGCTGGAGGCGGAGCGGACGGCCATGAAGTCCCTGCCCCTCATCGAGATGAAGGGGCTGCTGAAGTGACCGAGCAGAACGGCAGCGTCCCCGGCATGCGCGGGGAGGCCGGCGACGTCATCGGCGTCCGCACGGGCATGTTCGGCGCCGGCGACGGCGGGGACACCAGTGGATACGGGCGCCTGGTGCGCACCGTGCGCATGCCGGGCGAGTCCGTCCGGCCCTACGGCGGTTACTTCGACGAGGTCGCCGACGAACTGGAGGGCGCCCTGGAGGAACAGGGCCTCCTCCCGTCGAACGCCGTCGAGAAGACCGTCGTCGACCGCGGCGAGCTCACCTTCCACATCGCCCGCGAGCACCTCGTCCGCGTCTGCCGCACGCTGCGCGACGACCCGGCGCTCCGCTTCGAGCTGTGCACCGGCGTCAGCGGCGTCCACTACCCCGGTGACAAGGGCCGCGAGCTGCACGCGGTCTACCACCTGCGCTCCCTCACCCACGGCCGGACGATCCGGCTGGAGGTCTCCGTCCCCGACGCCGACCCCCACCTGCCGTCCGTCTGCGACGTCTACCCGACGAACAACTGGCACGAGCGCGAGGCCTACGACTTCTTCGGGCTGGTCTTCGACGGACACCCGGCACTGACCCGGATCATGATGCCGGACGACTGGCAGGGCTTCCCGCAGCGCAAGGACTACCCCCTGGGCGGTATCCCCGTCGAGTACAAGGGCGCCCAGATCCCGGCTCCGGACCAGCGGAGGTCGTACAGCTGATGTCCACGTCATCCACCAGTCCACAGGGCACCGCCGGAGCGCGCGAGACCACCGAAGGGACCGTCTACACCGTCACCGGAGGCGACTGGGACGACGTCGTCTCCGCGGCGCGCCGGACCGACGACGAGCGCATCGTCGTCAACATGGGCCCCCAACACCCCTCCACACACGGCGTGCTCCGGCTCATCCTGGAGATCGACGGCGAGACCGTCACCGACGCCCGCGCCGGCATCGGCTATCTGCACACCGGCATCGAGAAGAACCTCGAGTACCGCACCTGGACCCAGGGCACCACCTTCGTGACGCGCATGGACTACCTCATGCCGATCGTCAACGAGACGGTGTACTGCCTGGCCGTCGAGCGGCTGCTCGGCATCACGGACCAGGTCCCCGAGCGGGCCACGGTCCTGCGCGTGCTCCTGATGGAGCTGAACCGAATCTCCTCCCACCTGGTCTACGTCGCCATGGGCGGCACGGAGCTCGGCGCCACCACCGTCGCCGTCTTCGGCTTCCGTGACCGGGAGATGGTCCTCGACGTCCTGGAGCTCATCACCGGGCTGCGCATGAACCACGCCTACGTGCGGCCCGGCGGCCTCGCCCAGGACCTGCCGCCCGGCGCGGTGGACCAGGTCCGCGAGCTGGTCAAGAAGCTCCGCCGCAACCTCACGGAGTACGACAAGCTCGTCGTCGGCAACCCGCTCTTCAAGGCCCGTATGCAGGACGTCGGTTACCTCGACCTCAGCGGCTGTCTGGCGCTCGGGGCGACCGGCCCGATCCTGCGGGCCGCCGGCCTCCCGCACGATCTGCGCAAGTCCGACCCGTACTGCGGCTACGAGACGTACGACTTCGAGGTGCCGACGGTCGACACCTGCGACGCGTTCGGGCGCCTGCTGGTGCGGATGGAGGAGATGCGCCAGTCGCTGCGGATCGTCGAGCAGTGCCTGGACCGGCTGGAGCCCGGCCCGGTCATGGTCGCGGACCGGAAGATCGCCTGGCCGGCCCAACTCGCCCTGGGCCCCGACGGCCTGGGCAACTCCCTCGACCACATCAAGAAGATCATGGGCACCTCGATGGAGGCCCTGATCCACCACTTCAAGCTGGTGACGGAGGGCTTCCGGGTACCGCCGGGACAGGCGTACGCGGCGGTGGAGTCGCCCAAGGGGGAGCTCGGCGCCCACGTCGTCAGCGACGGCGGCACCCGGCCCTACCGCGTGCACTTCCGCGACCCCTCCTTCACCAACCTCCAGTGCATGGCGGCGATGTGCGAGGGCGGCCAGGTCGCCGACGTCATCGTCGCCGTGGCCAGCATCGACCCGGTCATGGGAGGTTGCGACAGGTGACAGGAATCCAGCTGGGGATGCCCCAACTGCCCGCCCCGGACTACCCGGAGGACGTGCGGGAACGGCTGGCGGCGGACGCCCGGGAGGTGATCACCCGCTACCCCGACAGCCGCAGCGCCCTGCTGCCGCTGCTGCACCTGGTGCAGGCCGAGGAGGGGCACGTCTCCCGCACCGGCATCCGCTTCTGCGCCGAGCAACTCGGGCTCACCACGGCCGAGGTGACGGCCGTGTCGACCTTCTACACCATGTACCGCCGCGAGCCCGGCGGCGACTACCAGGTCGGGGTCTGCACCAACACCCTGTGCGCCGTGCTCGGCGGCGACGCCATCCTCGACGCGCTCAAGTCCCATCTGGGCGTGGACAACGGCGGCACCACCGCCGACGGCAAGGTCACCCTGGAGCACATCGAGTGCAACGCGGCCTGCGACTACGCGCCCGTCGTGATGGTCAACTGGGAGTTCTTCGACAACCAGACGGTCGAGAGCGCCAAGCGGCTCGTCGACGACCTGCGCGCTGGCCGCACCGTCGAACCCACCCGCGGCGCCCCGCTGTGCACCCACCGCGAGACCTCCCGCATGCTGGCCGGCTTCCCCGACCAGCGGCCCGGCGCCGTGGAGGCCGGCGGCGGGGCGGGCCCCGCCTCGCTGGCCGGCCTGCTGCTGGCGCGCGGCGAGGACGGCCCCGCCCGCGTGGGACCGCCGCGCGGCGTCCCGCACGGGCGCGAGGCGGAGCAGCCCGGAGCCGAGGAGGGGGGGGAATGACCGTGGCGGCCGAGATCCACGAGACGAGTCCGCAGAAGCTGCTCGCCCCCGTGCTGAGCGCCTTCTGGGACGAGCCCCGCTCCTGGACCCTGGAGACCTACCTCCGTCACGACGGCTACCGGGGCCTGCGCAAGGCCCTGGAGATGACCCCGGACGACGTGATCGCCTACGTGAAGGACTCCGGGCTGCGCGGCCGCGGCGGCGCCGGCTTCCCGACCGGGATGAAATGGCAGTTCATCCCGCAGGGCGACAACAAGCCGCACTACCTCGTGGTCAACGCGGACGAGTCGGAACCGGGCACCTGCAAGGACATCCCCCTCCTGTTCGCCAATCCGCACGCCCTCGTCGAGGGCATGATCATCGCCTGCTGGGCGATCCGCTCGGAGCGCGCGTTCGTCTATCTGCGCGGGGAGACCGTCCCCGTGCTGCGCCGCCTGCACGAGGCCGTGCGCGAGGCCTACGCGGCCGGGTACCTCGGCCGCGACATCCTCGGCAGCGGGCTCGACTTGGACGTCACCGTGCACGCGGGGGCGGGCGCCTACATCTGCGGCGAGGAGACGGCCCTGCTCGACTCCCTCGAAGGCCGCCGCGGCCAGCCCCGGCTCCGGCCCCCCTTCCCCGCGGTCGAGGGGCTCTACGCGTGCCCCACTGTGGTGAACAACGTCGAATCCATCGCCTCGGTTCCCTCCATCCTCAACAAGGGCAAGGAATGGTTCCGTTCGATGGGCAGCGAGAAGTCCCCGGGCTTCACGCTGTACTCGCTGAGCGGCCACGTCGCGGGCCCCGGGCAGTACGAGGCGCCGCTCGGCATCACCCTGCGCCAGCTGCTCGCCATGAGCGGCGGCATGCGCCCCGGCCACCGGCTCAAGTTCTGGACGCCGGGCGGCTCTTCGACCCCGCTCCTCACCGACGAGCACCTGGACGTCCCGCTCGACTACGAGGGCGTCGGCGCCGCCGGGTCGATGCTCGGCACCAAGGCCCTGCAGTGCTTCGACGAGACCACCTGCGTCGTGCGCGCGGTCACCCGCTGGACCGAGTTCTACGCCCACGAGTCCTGCGGCAAGTGCACGCCCTGCCGCGAAGGGACGTACTGGCTCGTCCAGTTGCTCCGGGACATCGAGGCCGGACGGGGCCGGATGTCCGACCTCGACAAGCTGAACGACATCGCCGGCACGCTCGACGGCAAGTCCTTCTGCGCCCTCGGGGACGGCGCCGCGGCCCCGATCTTCTCCTCGCTCAAGTACTTCCGGGCCGAGTACGAGCAGCACGTCAGGGGCCGGGGCTGCCCGTTCGACCCGGCGAAGTCCACGGTGTGGGCCGACCAGTCGCACCCGGAGGTGCACGCATGACCGTGACGGCGAAGACGACCGGCGCGCCGACGGCCGAGGACCTGGTCTCCGTCACCATCGACGGCATCCAGGTCTCCGTGCCCAAGGGCACCCTGGTCATCCGGGCCGCCGAGCTCATCGGCATCGAGATCCCCCGCTTCTGCGACCATCCGCTGCTGGAGCCCGTCGGCGCCTGCCGTCAGTGCATCGTCGAGATCGAGGGCCAGCGCAAGCCGGCCGCCTCCTGCACGATCGCCTGCACCGACGGGATGGTCGTCCGCACCCAGCTCACCTCGCCCGTCGCCGAAAAGGCGCAGAGCGGGGTGATGGAGCTGCTCCTCATCAACCACCCGCTGGACTGCCCGGTCTGCGACAAGGGCGGCGAATGCCCCCTGCAGAACCAGGCGATGACCGCCGGCCGCGCCGACTCCCGCTTCGAGGGGAGGAAGCGCACCTACGAGAAGCCGGTGCCGATCTCTCCGCAGGTGCTGCTGGACCGCGAGCGGTGCGTGCTGTGCGCCCGCTGCACCCGCTTCTCCAACGAGATCGCCGGCGACCCGATGATCGAGCTGCTGGAGCGCGGGGCGCTGGAGCAAGTCGGCATCGGCGAGGGCGACCCCTTCGAGTCGTACTTCTCCGGCAACACCATCCAGATCTGCCCGGTGGGCGCGCTGACCTCGGCCGCCTACCGGTTCCGCGCCCGCCCCTTCGACCTGGTCTCCTCGCCGTCCGTGTGCGAGCACTGCGCGGGCGGCTGCGCGACGCGCACCGACCACCGGCGCGGCAAGGTGATGCGCCGGCTCGCCGCCGACGACCCCGAGGTCAACGAGGAATGGCTGTGCGACAAGGGGCGCTTCGCGTTCCGCTACGCGCAGCGGCCGGAGCGGCTGGAGACCCCGCTGGTCCGCGACGGGGAGGGGACGCTGCGCCCGGCGAGCTGGCCGGAGGCGCTTCAGGCCGCGGCCGAGGGGCTGCGCGCGGCGCGCGGCCGGGCCGGGGTGCTCACCGGCGGCCGGCTCACCGTCGAGGACGCCTACGCCTACGCGAAGTTCGCGCGGGTGGCGCTCGACACCCACGACGTCGACTTCCGGGCCCGGGCGCACAGCGGCGAGGAGGCCGACTTCCTGGCCGCCCGGGTGGCCGGCCGCGGCCGGGACCTGGGCGCGCCGGCCGTGACGTACTCCGCTCTCGAACGGTCCCCCGCGGTGCTGCTGGTCGGCCTGGAGGCCGAGGAGGAGGCGCCCGGGGTCTTCCTGCGGCTGCGCAAGGCGTGGCGCAAGCGGGGGCTGCGGGTCTTCGCGCTGGCCACGCACGCCACGCCGGGCCTGACGAAGACCGGCGGCACGCTGTTGCCGGCCGCGCCCGGCACCGAGCCGCAGTGGCTCACGGCACTCGCGGAGGGCACGGCGGAGGGCGACGCCGCCCAAGCGCTGCGCCAGGACGGCGCGTTGATCCTCGTCGGCGAGCGGACGGCCCGGGTGCCCGGGGCGCTGACCGCCGCCGTGGCCGCCGCCACGGCCACCGGCGCGACCCTGGTGTGGATCCCGCGCCGGGCCGGCGAGCGGGGCGCCGTCGAGGCGGGCGCCCTGCCGGGCCTGCTGCCCGGCGGCCGTCCGGCCACCGATCCGCGCGCCCGCGAGGAGACCGCCACCGCCTGGGGCGTGCCCGAACTGCCGCGCAGCCCCGGCCGGGACACCGGCCAGATCCTGGAGGCCGCCGCCACCGGCGAGCTGGGCGCCCTGCTCGTCGGCGGGGTCGAGGTCGCGGACCTGCCCGGCCCGGCGCGCGCCCGCGAGGCGCTGGACGCGGTCGGCTTCCTGGTCAGCCTGGAGCAGCGGCCGAGCGAGGTGACCGACCGGGCCGACGTGGTCCTCCCCGTCTCGGCGGTCGTCGAGAAGCCCGGCACCTTCCTCAACTGGGAAGGCCGGGCACGGCCGTTCGAGGCGGCCCTCAAGCCCGACCAGCTGGCCGGCCGGCACGTGCTGCCGGACGCCCGGGTGCTGCACATGCTCGCCGACGCCATGGGCGGCCGCCCGCTGGCCCTGCCGGACGTCCGGGCGGTCCGGGCCGAGATGGCCCGGCTGGGCCGCTGGGCCGGGCCGTACGCCGCCGACCCCGTCGAGCCGCCGCGCAAGGCGCCCGCGCCGGGCGCCGGCGAGGCCGTCCTCGCCGGCCACCGGCTGCTGCTCGACCGGGGGCGGCTCCAGGACGGCGACGAGGCGCTGGCCGCCACCCGGCACGCCGCCCTCGCCCGCCTCTCCCCGGCCACGGCCGCCGAAATCGGCGTGGCGGACGGGGAGTCGCTGGCGGTGCGCGGCCCGGCCGGGACCGTCCGGCTGCCGCTGCGGATCACCCCCATGCCGGACCGGGTGGTCTGGCTCCCGCTGAACTCCGCCGGCGGCGGCGTCGCCTCGGACACCGGCGCGCAGCCCGGCGAGCCGGTGCGCATCGGGCCCGGCGGCAAGGATGAGGACACCGTTCCGGAGGTGCTGTCGTGAACGCCGGTTCCCTGCACGGCCTGGCCGCGGGCGACCTGTCGATGTTCGGCCACGACCCGTGGTGGCTGGTGGTCCTCAAGGCCGTCTTCTGCTTCGTGTTCGTCCTGGTGACCGTGCTGCTGACGATCGTCTTCGAGCGCAAGATCCTCGGCTGGATGCAACTGCGCATCGGGCCCAACCGGCACGGCCCGTGGGGCCTGCTCCAGTCCCTGGCGGACGGCGTCAAGCTGATGCTCAAGGAGGACCTCGTCGTCCGGCGCGCGGACAAGGCGGTCTACATCCTCGCCCCCGTCGTCGCGGCGATCCCGGCGTTCATGGCGATCGCGGTGATCCCCTTCGGCCCGGCCGGCAACGAGGTCTCGATCTTCGGCCACCGCACCGCGATGCAGCTCACCGACCTGCCCATCGCCGTCCTCTACATCCTGGCGATCGCGTCGGTGGGCATCTACGGCATCGTGCTCGGCGGCTGGTCCTCCGGCTCGACCTATCCGCTCCTCGGCGGCCTGCGCTCCTGCGCCCAGATGATCTCCTACGAGATCGCGATGGGCCTGTCCTTCGCGGCCGTCTTCCTCTACTCCGGCTCGATGTCCACCTCCGCGATCGTGGAGGCGCAGCACAACCGGTGGTACGTGCTGCTGCTGCCGGTCTCCTTCGTCATCTACATCATCGCGATGGTGGGGGAGACCAACCGGGCCCCGTTCGACCTGCCCGAGTCCGAGGGCGACCTGGTCGGCGGCTTCAACACCGAGTACTCGTCCATCAAGTTCGCGATGTTCATGCTGGCCGAGTACGTCAACATGGTCACCGTCTCCTCGGTGGCCGTGACGCTGTTCCTGGGCGGCTGGCGGGCCCCGTACCCGGTCTCGGCCCTCTGGGAGGGCGCCAACCACGGCTGGTGGCCGCTCCTTTGGTACGTCGCCAAGCTCGCGGCGCTGCTGTTCTTCTTCATCTGGATCCGCGCGACGCTGCCGAGGCTGCGCTACGACCAGTTCATGAAGCTGGGGTGGAAGGTCCTCATCCCGGTCTCGATGGTGTGGCTGATGCTCGTCGCGACGGTGCGGGCGCTGCGCAACGAGGACTACGACTTCCGCTCGATCGTCCTGTACGTGGCCGGCGCGGTCCTGGTGATCCTGCTGCTCTCCTTCGTCGCCGACGTCTTCCGCGGACGGGGCCGCCAGGAGGAGGCCGAACCGGCCCGCAGTGGCGGGGAGTTCGATCCGATGGCGGGCGGGTACCCGGTGCCGCCGCTGCCCGGCCAGACCCTGCCGCCCGTGCCGCGCCGGGCCTCCCGGCGCGACCGCGAGCTCATTGTCAGTGGCGGGGTGGACACTGTGCGTGACGGAAAGGAGGGTGACGGTGCCTGCTGAGTCTTCCCCCGGGGACGCCCCCAAGGTCCCCCGCAAGAACCCCGTGGCCGGTTTCGGGGTGACCTTCAAGGACGTCTTCAAGAAACGGCTCACCGAGCAGTACCCCGAGTACAAGAAGCCCACGGCGCCGCGCTTCCACGGCCGTCACCAGCTCAACCGGCATCCGGACGGGCTGGAGAAGTGCATCGGCTGCGAGCTGTGCGCCTGGGCCTGCCCGGCGGACGCCATCTACGTCGAGGGCGCGGACAACACCGAGGAGGAGCGCTACTCCCCGGGCGAGCGCTACGGCCGCGTCTACCAGATCAACTACCTGCGCTGCATCCTGTGCGGCCTGTGCGTCGAGGCGTGCCCCACCCGGGCCCTGACCATGACCAACGAGTACGAACTGGCCGACCGCAGCCGGGAGTCGCTCATCTACACCAAGGAGGAGCTGCTCGCCGGCCTGGAGGACGGCATGGTCGACTCGCCCCACGCGATCTTCCCCGGCATGACCGAACAGGACTACTACCGGGGCCTGGTGACCGAGGCGGCGCCCGGCACCGAGCGCCAGGTGGCCCTCTCCAAGGGGGAGCGCCCGGCCGGCGAGGGGGTGGAGGCATGAGCCTCGCGGCCGCCTCGACCACCTCGACGGGCGAGGCCGTTCAGTTCTGGATCCTCGCGGTCGTCGCCACCGGCGGCGCGCTGGCCACGGTGCTGATGAGGCGGGCCGTGCACAGCGCCCTCTCGCTCGCCGGCACCATGATCGTGCTCGCGGTGTTCTACCTGGCCAACGGCGCGTACTTCCTGGGCGTCGTGCAGATCGTCGTCTACACCGGCGCGATCATGATGCTGTTCCTGTTCGTGGTGATGCTCGTCGGCGTCACCGCCGCCGACTCCCTCAAGGAGACCATCAGGGGCCAGCGCTGGCTCGCCTCCCTGTGCGGGCTGGGCTTCGGCATCCTCCTGGTCGCCGGCATCGCCAACGCCTCGCTGCGGCACTTCGACGGGCTGGCCCAGGCCAACGCCGGGGGCAACGTCGAGGGCCTGGCCGCCCTGATCTTCACCCGGTACGTGTTCGCCTTCGAGATCACCGGCGCCCTGCTGATCACCGCGGCCGTCGGCGCGATGGTGCTCACCCACCGGGAGCGCATCGCCAAGGCGGCCACCCAGCGCGAGCTGTCGGAGGAGCGGACGCGCTCGGGCGCCTTCGTCGCCCCGCTGCCCGCCCCCGGCACCTACGCCCGGCACAACGCCAACGACATCCCCGCGCTGCTGCCGGACGGCACGCCCGCCGAGCTCAGCGTCAGCGGGGTGCTGCGCGCCCGGGGGCAGATAAGGGACGTGTCGCAGGAGGCGCTCGCGGACATCGCGGCGCTGGAGCAGCGGTCGGCGGAGTGGCTGGAGCGCGACCGCGACGAGGGGCCGAAGGGGGTCTCCCGGTGAATCCGGTCAACTACCTCTATCTGGCGGCCCTGTTGTTCACCATCGGCGGCGTCGGCGTGCTCATCCGGCGGAACGCGATCGTCGTCTTCATGTGCGTCGAGCTGATGCTGAACGCCTGCAACCTGGCGTTCGTCGCCTTCTCCCGGATGCACGGCAACCTCGACGGCCAGATCATCGCCTTCTTCACGATGGTGGTGGCCGCGGCCGAGGTCGTCGTCGGTCTCGCGATCATCGTGTCGGTCTACCGCGCGCGCCACTCGGCCTCGGTCGACGACGCCAGTCTGCTGAAGCTCTAAGGGGACGCTGACGTGGAGAACCTCATCGGACTGCTCGTCCTCGTGCCCCTGGTGGGAGCGGGCGCGCTGCTGTGCGGCGGACGGAGACTGGACCGCGGCGGGCCCTTGCTGGGCACGCTGGCCGCGGCGGCCTCCTTCGCCCTCGGCGCGGTGCTCTTCGCCGGCCTGCTGGGCAGGAGCGGCGAGGACCGCACCCTCGACGTGACGGTGTTCCAGTGGGTGCCGGTCGGCTCCTTCCGCGCCGACGTCGGCTTCCACCTCGACCAACTGTCGATGACCTTCGTCCTGTTGATCACGGGCGTGGGCTCGCTGATCCACCTCTACTCGATCGGCTACATGGCGCACGACGAGCGCCGCCGCCGCTTCTTCGGCTACCTCAACCTCTTCCTCGCGGCGATGCTGCTGCTCGTCCTCGCCGACAACTACCTGCTGCTGTACGTCGGCTGGGAGGGCGTCGGCCTCGCGTCGTACCTGTTGATCGGCTTCTGGCAGCACAAGCCGAGCGCGGCCACGGCGGCGAAGAAGGCGTTCCTGGTCAACCGGGTCGGCGACATGGGCATGTCGATCGCGATCATGCTGATGTTCACGACCTTCGGCACCTTCGCCTTCGGCCCCGTGCTCACGGAGGCCGGGAGCGCGGGCGAGGGCAAGCTGACCGCGATCGCGCTGCTGCTCCTGCTCGCCGCCTGCGGCAAGTCCGCCCAGGTGCCGCTGCAGAGCTGGCTCGGGGACGCGATGGAGGGCCCGACCCCGGTCTCGGCCCTCATCCACGCGGCCACCATGGTGACCGCCGGGGTCTACCTCATCACCCGCTCCGGGGCGATCTTCGAGGGAGCGCCGGACGCGCAGACCGCGGTGGTAACGGTGGGCGCGGTCACGCTGCTCTTCGGTGCGATCGTCGGTTGCGCGAAGGACGACATCAAGAAGGCCCTCGCCGGCTCGACCATGTCCCAGATCGGCTACATGATCCTCGCGGCCGGGCTGGGGCCGATCGGCTACGTCTTCGCGATCATGCACCTGGTGACCCACGGCTTCTTCAAGGCCGGCCTCTTCCTCGGTGCCGGATCGGTCATGCACGGCATGAACGACGAGGTGGACATGCGCCGTTACGGCGGCCTCAGGAAGTACATGCCGGTCACCTTCGTCACCTTCGGCCTCGGCTACCTCGCCATCATCGGCTTCCCCGGCCTCTCCGGCTTCTTCTCCAAGGACAAGATCATCGAGGCGGCGTTCGCCAAGGGCGGCACCGAGGGCTGGATCCTCGGCGGGGCGGCCCTGCTCGGCGCGGCCATCACCGCGTACTACATGACGCGGGTGATGATCATGACGTTCTTCGGCGAGAAGCGCTGGCGGCCCACCGTGTCCGACAGCGGCTCCGCCGCGGGGGACGGCGAGTTGCCGCACCCGCACGAATCGCCGCGGACCATGACCGTCCCGATGATCGTCCTCGCGGTCGGATCGGTCTTCGCCGGCGGGCTGTTCAGCGTCAACGACGCCTTCCTGAAGTGGCTGGAGCCGGTCACCGGGCACAGCGAGGGCAACTCGCCGGTGAGCGCGCTCACCGTCACCGCGGCCACCATGGTCGTCCTCGTCCTGGGCGTCGCGCTCGCCTGGGCGCAGTACGGCCGCCGGCCCGTGCCGGCCACCGCGCCCGCCGGCTCGCTGCTCACCCGGGCCGCCCGGCGCGACCTCCTCCAGGACGACTTCAACCACGTCGTGCTGGTCCGCGGCGGCGAGCACCTCACCCGCAGCCTGGTCTACCTCGACCACAAGCTGGTGGACGGCGTCGTCAACGGCACCGCCGCCTCCGTCGGCGGCCTCTCCGGCCGGATGCGCAGGCTGCAGAACGGCTACGTCCGGTCGTACGCGGTCTCGATGTTCGGCGGCGCGGCGGTGCTGATCGCCGCGACCCTGCTGATGAGGGCGGTCTGAACCATGTCATTTCCTCTGCTCACCGTCACCGCGGCGGTCCCCGCCGTCGGCGCGGTCGTCACCGCCGCCGTCCCGGCCGCGCGGCGCGAGGCCGCGAAATGGATCGCGCTGGCCTTCTCGCTGGCGACGCTGGTGCTGGCCGGCGTCCAGTTGACGCGCTTCGACCCGGACGCCAAGGGGCCGTTCCAGCTCACCGAATCCCACGCCTGGATCAGTGACTTCGGGGTCCGCTACGAGCTGGGGGTGGACGGCATCGGGGTGGTGCTCGTCGCCCTGACCGCTCTGCTGGTGCCCTTCGTCGTCCTGGCCGGCTGGCACGACGCCGACCCCCTGGAGTCCGCCTCGCCCAACCGCCGCTGGCGCCCGACCCAGGGCTTCTTCGCCCTGATCCTCATGGTCGAGGCCATGGTGGTGATCTCCTTCGAGGCCACTGACGTCTTCCTCTTCTACGTCTTCTTCGAAGCCATGCTCATCCCGATGTACTTCCTCATCGGCGGCTTCGGCGACCGGGCGGGGGAGCGCACCGAGGACGAGGCGGCGCGCCAACGGTCGTACGCGGCCGTCAAGTTCCTCCTCTACAACCTCGCGGGCGGGCTGGTCATGCTGGCCGCCGTCATCGGCCTCTACGCGGTCACCGCGGACCAGCTCGGCAACGGCACGTTCTCCCTCCAGGAGATCGTCCAGGCGAGGGCCTCGGGGCGGCTGCAGTTCGCCACCGTCACCGAACGGGCCCTGTTCCTGGGCTTCTTCTTCGCCTTCGCGGTCAAGGCGCCGCTCTGGCCGGTGCACACCTGGCTGCCCAACGCCATGGGCGAGGCCACCGCGCCCGTCGCGGTGCTGATCACGGCGGTGGTCGACAAGGTCGGCACCTTCGCGATGCTCCGCTTCTGCCTCCAGCTCTTCCCGGGGGCCTCCAAGTGGGCGACTCCCGTGATCGTCGTCCTGGCGCTGATCAGCATCCTCTACGGAGCGCTGCTCGCCGTCGGCCAGCGGGACATCAAGCGCCTGATCGCCTACGCCTCGATCTCCCACTTCGGCTTCATCATCCTGGGCGTCTTCGTGATGACCACCCAGGGCCAGGGCGGCGCCACGCTCTACATGGTCAACCACGGGATCTCCACGGCCGCGTTGATGCTGGTCGCCGGCTTCCTGATCTCCCGCCGGGGCTCGCGGCTCATCGCCGACTACGGCGGGGTGCAGAAGGTCGCCCCGGTGCTCGCGGGCACCTTCCTGATCGGCGGGCTGGCCACGCTGTCGCTGCCCGGGCTGGCGCCCTTCGTCTCCGAATTCCTGGTCCTGGTCGGCACGTTCAGCCGGTACCCGGTGGCCGGCGCCGTCGCGACCGTCGGCATCGTGCTCGCCGCGCTGTACGTCCTCGTGCTCTACCAGCGCACGATGACCGGCCCGGTCAAGGAGTCCGTGCGGTCCATGCCCGACCTGCGCGTGCGCGAACTGGCCGTCGTCGCACCGCTGATCGCACTGCTGCTCTTCCTCGGTGTCTATCCCAAGCCCGTGACGCGGATCCTCGATCCCGCGGTCGAGCACACCATGTCGCAGGTCCACCGGACCGACCCCGAACCCGATGTTCGCGTGAGCAATGCGGAGGGCGCGAAGTGAGTCACGCAGCCACCGTCCACAGCCTGTGGACAGAACTGTCGATGGTGTCGGCGCCGGCCGACTCCCCGAGAAAGATCCCGGCGCCGCACATCGAGTACGCCCAGCTGTCCCCGACGCTGATCATTCTCGGTGCCGCGGTCCTGGCGGTGCTCGTCGAGGCGTTCCTGCCCCGGCGCTCGCGCCACCTGGCCCAGCTGGCCGTCTCCGTCGTCGGCCTGGCCGCGGCCTTCGCCGCGGTCGTCGCGCTCGCCGCCCGGGGCTACGGCACGGACAAGGCGCACGCCGCGGCGATGGGCGCCGTCGCGGTGGACGGTCCCGCGCTCTTCCTCCAGGGCACGATCCTCCTCGTCTCCCTGGTCGCCGTCCTCGGCTTCGCCGAGCGCCGCCTCGACCCGGCGGCGCACGGCCGCCCGGTGGACTCCTTCGCCGCCCAGGCCGCGGCCGTGCCCGGCGGCGACGCCGAGCAGGAGGCCGTCAAGGCGGGCTGGACGACCAGCGAGGTCTTCCCGCTGCTGCTGTTCGCGGTCGCCGGAATGCTGATCTTCCCCGCGGCGGACGACCTGTTGACGCTGTTCGTGGCGCTGGAGGTCTTCTCGCTCCCGCTGTACATCCTGTGCGCGCTGGCCCGGCGCAAGCGGCTGCTCTCCCAGGAGGCCGCCGTCAAGTACTTCCTGCTGGGCGCCTTCTCGTCCGCCGTCCTGCTGTTCGGCGTGGCCCTGCTCTACGGCTACGCGGGCACGGTCGCCTACTCCGGCATCGCCGACGTCATCGGCGGCGCGGTCCGCACCGTGGACCCGGCCCTCGCGGCGACGACGGGCAACGACGCGCTGCTGCTGATCGGCGGGGCGATGGTGCTGATGGGCCTGCTCTTCAAGGTCGGCGCGGTGCCGTTCCACATGTGGACGCCCGACGTGTACCAGGGCGCGCCCACGCCCGTCACCGGCTTCATGGCGGCCGCCACCAAGGTCGCCGCCTTCGGGGCGCTGCTGCGGCTGCTGTACGTCGTGCTGCCGGGCCTGCGCTGGGACTGGCGGCCGGTGATGTGGGGCGTCGCGATCCTGACGATGCTCGTCGGCGCGATCGTGGCCGTGACCCAGACCGATGTGAAGCGGCTGCTGGCCTATTCGTCCATCGCGCACGCGGGGTTCATCCTCGCGGGTGTCATCGCGGTGAGCCCGGACGGGGTCTCGTCCGTGCTCTTCTATCTCGGCGCGTACTCGTTCGTCACGCTCGGGGCGTTCGCGGTCGTGACGCTGGTCCGGGACGCCGGGGGCGAGGCGACGCACCTGTCCAAGTGGGCCGGGCTGGGGCGGCGTTCGCCGTTGGTCGCGGCGGTCTTCGCGGTCTTCCTGCTGGCCTTCGCGGGCATTCCGCTGACCAGCGGGTTCGCGGGGAAGTTCGCGGTGTTCAAGGCGGCGGCGGAGGGGGGTGCCGTGCCGTTGGTGATCGTGGGTGTGGTGTCTTCGGCGGTGGCGGCGTTCTTCTATGTGCGGGTGATTGTGCTGATGTTCTTCAGTGAGCCGAAGGGGGATGGTCCTTCGGTGGCGGTGCCGTCGCCGCTGACGTCCGCTGCCATCGGCATCGGCGTCGCGGTGACGCTCGTGCTCGGCGTCGCGCCGCAGTACTTCCTTGACCTCGCAGGTCAGGCAGGGGTGTTCGTGCGCTGAGGTTCGCCCTGCGGGCGGCGGATCCCCCACCCCGCCCCTTCCCGGCAGTACCGATGTGCGGCTCCGCCGCGTGAGGGGCTCCGCCCCGGACCCCGCAACGCAGCTTCGCTGCGTTCGTCCTCAAACGCCGGACGGGCTGGATTCGGCGCGCCGAATCCAGCCCGTCC
>NZ_JAEAMR010000007.1:618485-634444 GCF_015999245.1 Streptomyces sp. AV19
GGGGGGGGCCCCCCCCCCCCCCCCCCCCCCCGGCGGGGGGGGGGGGCCCCCCCCCCCCCCGGGGGGGGGGGGGCGCGCCCCCCCCCCCCCCCCCGGCCGGGCTTTTGAGGACACCGCCCGAAGGGCGGTTCGCGCGGAGCGCGCGAGAAACGGTGAAAGGGCGGGGCTGGGGCGAACTCCCTACGCGATCGCCGGGCGCACGCGGCCCGCGACCTCGCCGAGGCCGATCCGGGTCCCGCCCGGGCCCGGTGCCCACGCCGTGATGACGACCTCGTCGCCGTCCGCCAGCCAAGGCCCCTTCCCGGCCGTCAGCTCCAGCAGGCAGCCCAGCTGGTCCGGCTCCGGGCCACTGACCGTCCCCGAGGCGAAGAAGTCGCCCGTCCTCAACGAGGCGCCGTTGACCGTCATATGGGTGAGCTGTTGCGCCGCCGTCCAGTACATGGACGAGAACGGCGGCCGTGAGACGACCTCGCCGTTGACGCGGACCTCCAGGCGGAGGTCGAGACCGCCCGGCTCGGGCGCGGCCGAGTCGTCGAGGTAGGGCAGCAGCGGATACGTCCGCGCCGGCGGCGCCGTGCGCGCCGCGTCGAGCGCCTCGAGCGGCGTGATCCACGCGGAGACCGACGTCGCGAAGGACTTGCCCAGGAAGGGGCCGAGCGGGACGTACTCCCACGCCTGGATGTCGCGCGCGGACCAGTCGTTGACGAGGCAGACGCCGAACACGTGGTCGCGGAAGGACTCGAGGGGGACCGGGCCCGCCGCGGGCGTGCCGACGACGAAGCCGACCTCCGCCTCGATGTCGAGGCGTTGCGACGGCCCGAAGGACGGCGCCGCGTCGGAGGGCGCCTTGCGCTGCCCCCGGGGCCGCACGACGTCCGTGCCGGAGACCACGACCGTCCCGGCGCGCCCGTGGTAACCGATGGGCAGGTGCTTCCAGTTGGGGGTCAGCGGCTCGCCGTCCGGCCGGAAGATCCGGCCCACGTTGGTCGCGTGGTGCTCGCTCGCGTAGAAGTCGACGTAGTCCGCGACCTCGAACGGGAGGTGGAGCGTCACTTCGTCCAGCGGATGGGCGTACCCGCCCGGCAGCACGCCCGCGTCGAGCCGGCCGCGGATCTCGGCGCGGACGGCCTCCCAGACCGGGCGGCCCGCGGCCATCAGCGGGTTGAGGACCGGCTGGTCCAGCAGATCGGCGTACGCGGACCCGTGTTCGGCCGCGGCCGCCGCCACGTCGAGGACGAACGCGCCGTGGCGCACGCCGATCCGGGGGTGGTCGGGGGCGCCGGGGGTGGTGAAGACGCCGTAGGGGAGCGCGTCCGGCCCGAAGGGGTCGCCCTCGGGGATCGCGTCGGGGCTGTGCTGGGGCATGGGTGTCGCGGCCTCGCCTTCTCCGCTCGGAGACTCGGAACTGGTCACACAGTACGTGTTGACGGCCGACGGGCAAGAGATGTTCGAGCGGCGTTCCCACCAGCGTTCCAACCGCGGGAAAAGGTAGGGCAATGTCCGGTAACTCCTTGCTGGAGCCCTCGATTCCGAAGTAGCGTCCTAAGTCGGGTCACACACAGTGGGGGGCCGCTGAGGCGGGGTGGCCGAGGGGGGAGCTGGTGGCGAGCAGGAGCGCGTCCGTAACGGCGGACCGGTCAGTGCCCGGATTGATCGTGAAATTCGGCAACTATCCCCTGCACCACGGCGGCGTCGGCGCCATCCGGAGTCTCGGCAGACTCGGCGTGCCCATGTACGCCATCACCGAGGACCGCTGGACGCCGGCCGCCGCCTCGCGCTATCTGACCGCCGGTTTCGTCTGGCCGACGACCGGCACGGAGCGGGCCGAGGAGCTGGTGGCGGGGCTGTTGCGGATCGGCGAGAGGATCGGCCGGCCGGCCGTTCTGCTGCCCACGGACGAGGAGGCGGCCGTGCTCGTCGCCGAGCACGCCGACGTGCTGGCGGGTCCCTTCCTTTTCCCGCCCGTGGAGCGGGAGTTGCCCAGGAGACTCGCGAGCAAGCAGGGGCTCCACGAGCTCTGTGTGGAGCACGGGGTGCCGGCGCCGGCCACCCTGTTCCCCGCCTCGTACGAGGAGATCGAGAAGTTCGCGGGAACGGCGGCGTTCCCGCTGGTGGCGAAGAACCGCGAGGCGTTCGAGCGCCGCCGCCGCCCCGCGGTGTCCGGCACCACCCGCATCGCCGACGCGCGCCAACTGCTGGAGCTGGCGCGGGACTGGGGCCCGTGCCCGGGAGTGATCCTCCAGGAGTACCTGCCCCGCGAGGAGGCCGAGGACTGGATCGTCCACGCCTACTTCGACGCGGACAGCGCGCCGCAGGCCCTGTTCACCGGGGTGAAGGTGCGCTCCTGGCCGCCGCACGCGGGTATGACGGCCAACGCCTACATCGTCGACAATCCCGAACTGGCGGCCATGGCGGCCCAGTTCATCAAGGAGATCGGCTTCAGCGGGATCATCGACCTGGACTGGCGGTTCGACCGGCGCGACGGACGGTACAAGCTGCTGGACTTCAACCCCCGGATGGGCGCCCAGTTCCGCATGTTCGAGAACGAGGCCGGCATCGACGTCGTCCGGGCGCAGCACCTGGACCTCACCGGCCGCCGGGTGCCCGAGGGCGAACAGCTGACCGGGCGCCGGTTCGTCGTGGAGAACATCGACCTGCCCGCCCTCGCCGCGTACCGGCGCAGCGGCTACACCACCCCGCACGCCCCCGCCCGGGCGGCCGGCACCGAGCTGGCCTGGGCCGCCCGTGACGACATAAAACCCTTCTTCACCATGTGCGCCCGGCTCGTCCGGCCGGGCGTGCGGCACCTGTGGCAGATGTGGCGCTCCCGGCGCCGCTCCGCCGCGGCGGCCGCCGGCGCCGAGTAGTCCCGGTGGCCGGGGGCCGGGCCGCCCGCGGGGTGCCCGCGGGCCCGTCCGGACGGCTCAGGCCCCCGCACTCCACGTGACGCAGCAGACCGGCCAGGCGGGCCGGGCAACGCCCTGGGAGGGGACACGTGACACTTCCGGTAGCAGTGATCGGGGCCGGGCCGTACGGCCTGTCGACGGCGGCCCATCTGAAGGCGCGCGGCGTTCCGACCCGTGTCTTCGGCTCGCCGATGGTGAGCTGGCGCGAGCAGATGCCCGCGGGGATGCTGCTCAAGTCCACCCCGGTGGCCTCGAACATCGACGCGCCCCAGCCGGGGCACACCCTGCTCGACTACTGCGTGGACACGGGGGAGCGGCGGTACGAGTCGGACTGGGACGTCATCCCGGTCGGGACGTTCGCGGGCTACGGGCTGTGGTTCCAGCGGCGGCTGGTGCCCCACCTCGAACAGGTGCGGGTGAAGTCCGTCGAGCGGCGGCCGGGCCGGCCCGGCTTCGAGCTGAAGCTGGACTCCGGCGAGCAGTTCGCCGCCCGCGCGGTGGTCGTGGCCACCGGGCTGAGCGGGCTGGCCCGGGTGCCCGCCGAGCTGACCGCGGCGGTGCCGGACGGGCCGGTGGCCGGCGGGCCGTTCTCGCACAGCTCGCACCACCACGACCTGTCCGGCTTCGCCGGGCGCGACGTGGTCGTCGTCGGCGCCGGGCAGTCGGCGCTGGAGAGCGCCGTGCTGCTGGCCGAGGCGGGCGCCGCGTCGGTGCGGGTGGTCGCGCGGCGGCGGGGCGCGGTGCGGTTCGGGGCCGCGCCGGACGGGCAATCGCCGCTCAAACCGGACACGCCGTTCGGCCGGGCCTGGTCGCTGTACGCCTTCTCGTACCACGCGGACGGCTTCCGCCGACTGCCCCCGCAGCTGCGGGAGTACCTGGTGCGCCGGGTGCTCGGGCCGCTCGGCGCCTGGTGGCTGCGCGAGCGCTTCGTGGGCCGGGTGCGCGTCACCGAGGGCAAGCGGATCGTCCGGGCGCGGGTCGCCGAGGGCCGCCCGGTGCTGACCCTGGCCGATGCCGGGGGCGAGACCGAGCTCACCGCCGACCACGTCATCGCGGCGACCGGCTACCGGGTGGATGTGGCCGCGCTCGACTTCCTCGGCGACAGCGTGCGCGCCCGGCTCGCCACCGGGGCCGGCGGCCCGCGGCTGGGGGCGGGCTACCGCTCCTCGGTGCCCGGGCTGTTCTTCACCGGCCTGCCGGCGGCGGCGAGCTTCGGCCCGGTGATGCGGTTCGTGTGCGGCACGGAGTACGCCTCGCCGCGGCTGGCGCGGGCCGTGGCGGCGGTCTGAGGGGGGTGCGGCCGTCCGGTGTGCCCCGGTCTCTCCCCTGCCGGGGGAGGGCCCGGGGCACACGCGGAGGTCCCGGGGAGGGTCGGTGACGGGTCGTCGTTCGGGCAGGCGGCCACGATGATCCAGAACCGACCGGATACGCTGACTTTTGGTGAGGACAGCGACACATCGACAATCCCCGTGATCGCAGGCAGACAGGAGTACCCCTCGTGACCGTCGTCGGGCCCTTCGGGCTGAGCGTGCGGGACCAGGCTCTTGAAGCCGACGTCCAGGCAGGGTTGGCCGCTGTCGAGGAAGGCCTTCTGGAGGCCACCAAGAGCGGTGTGCCCTTCATCACCGAGGCCGCGCAGCACCTCGTCCGCGCCGGGGGCAAGCGGTTCAGGCCGCTGCTGGTGACGCTCGCCGCCCAGTTCGGCGACCCGTACGCGCCCGGGGTGGTGCCCTCGGCCGTGGTCGTCGAGCTCACCCACCTGGCCACGCTCTACCACGACGACGTCATGGACGAGGCGGACATCCGCCGGGGCGCGGCCAGCGCCAACGCCCGCTGGGGCAACTCCGTGGCCGTCCTCACCGGCGACTTCCTCTTCTCCCGGGCCTCGCAGATCCTCGCCGACCTCGGGCCGGAGGCCGTCCGCATCCAGGCCGAGGCGTTCGAGCGCCTGGTCACCGGCCAGATCCTGGAGACGGCGGGCCCGCGCGACGGGCGCGACCCCGTCGAGCACTACCTGGACGTCATCGCCGGCAAGACCGGCTCGCTGATCGCCGTCGCCGGCCGCTACGGCGCGATGATGTCCGGCGCGGACGAGCGCGTCGTCGAGATCCTCACCCATTACGGTGAGCGGCTCGGCACCGCCTTCCAGCTCGCGGATGACGTCCTGGACATCGCCAGCGACTCCCACGAGTCCGGCAAGACCCCGGGCACCGACCTGCGCGAGGGCGTCCCCACGCTGCCGGTGCTCCACCTGCGCGCGAGCGCCGCGGCGACCGGCGCGCCGGAGGACGTCGAGCTGTGCGAGCTGCTCGAGGGCGACCTCTCCGACGACGGCCGGCTCGCCGAGGTGCTCCGCCGGCTGCGCGTCCACCCGGCCCTGGAGCGCGCCCGCCGGGACACCGTCCGCTACGCGCAGGAGGCCCGCGCGACGCTGGCGCCGCTGCCCGGCTGCCCGGCCAAGGCCGCGCTGGAGGAGCTCTGCGACGCGGTCTGCCACCGGGCCGGCTGACGTCCCGTCGGCCATGGGGGTCGGCCATGGGGAGGGTCTCCCCCTAGGGGCCGTCATACCGCAGAGGTAGGGGGAGTTGATCCCCCTGGCTGATGACCCGGGCGCCGCGGCTTGGTGGAATGGGAAAGGTCGTGCCGGGAGGCGATCCCGCCCCCTCCGGTGCCCCCGCCGCGCGGTCGGGCCACAATGAGCCCAGGTGTGGGCGAGTGCACGACGTGAACAGACCGCCGCAGACGACGGAGGTAAGCACATGGCACGGATCCAGCCGGCACCGGACGCCCCGGGCCCCGGGACGTCCGGAGACAACGGCCCCTCGGGCCCTGGCCGCCGCAAGGCCGTCCGCTACGCGGTGCCCGTCGCGGTGGCGGGCGTCGCCGCGGCGACCATCGGCATCGGCTCGGCCCTGGCGAGCTCGGGCGACCCCGATCTGCCGAAGATCAGCGCGCAGGACCTGATAGCCAAGGTCGCCGCGTCGGACACGCAGCAGCTGTCCGGCTCGGTGCGGATCACCACGGACCTCGGGCTGCCGTCCCTGCCCTCGGGCATGTCGCTGGGCGGTGACGCCAAGGGCGGCGAGGGCGGCGCCTCGCCGCAGGACAAGCTCACCCAGCTCGCGTCCGGCACGCACACCCTGCGCGTCGCCGCGGACGGCCCGGAGCGCCAGCGCGTGTCGATCGTCGAGCGCGCCGCGGAGTACAGCGTGGTCCGCGACGGCGACCAGGTCTGGGCGTACGACAGCGGGAGCAACACGGCGTACCACTCGAAGGCGCCGAAGCAGCAGAAGCACCAGAAGCACCAGAAGAAGTCCGGTCTGGAGAGCGCCTCTCCGCAGGAGCTCGCCAAGTCGGTCCTGGAGGCCGCCGGTTCGAGCACCGACGTGGCCGTGGACGGCACGGCGAAGGTCGCCGGGCGGGACGCCTACCAGCTCACCCTGAAGCCCAAGCAGGGCGACACCACGGTGGGCGCCGTGCGCATCGCGGTGGACGCGAAGAACGGCGTGCCGCTGAAGTTCACGCTCGCCCCGAAGGGCGGGGGCAAGGCCGTGGTGGACGTGGCCTTCACCAAGGTCTCCTTCGACAAGCCGTCGGCCTCCACCTTCTCCTTCACCCCGCCGAAGGGCGCCAAGGTCACGGAGCACCGGGAGGGCGCCGCGGAGGAGCGCGGCAAGGGCCGGCTGCCGGTCGCCCCGCCCGGCACCGGCGTCAACTCCGCGCCGAAGGTGATCGGTTCGGGCTGGTCCTCGATCGCCGAGTTCTCCGGCGGCGGCAAGGGCAAGCTGCCCGGCGCGAAGGGCGACGGAGCGAAGGGCGACAACGTGAAGGGTGACAAGAGCCCGGCCGACGCCGCGTCCCTGCTGGACAGCTTCGGCAGCAAGGTCTCGGGCGACTTCGGCTCCGGCCGCATCGTCAGCACCCGCCTGGTCAACGCCCTGCTGACCGACGACGGCAAGGTCTACGTCGGCGCCGTCACCAAGGACGCGCTGGTGAAGGCCGCCGACGCGGCCGCACACTAGGCGCGGGCACATGGACGAGGGGGCCGGGTTGGTCATCGAGACGCGGGGGCTCACCAAGCGCTACCGCGGGGGCCAGCTCGCGGTGGCGGGGCTCGACCTCGTGGTGCCGCGCGGCAGCGTCTTCGGCTTCCTCGGCCCCAACGGGTCGGGCAAGACCACCACGATCCGGATGCTCATGGGGCTGATCGAGCCGACCTCCGGGCTCGCCCGGGTGCTCGGCGAGCCGATGCCGGCCGCCGGGTCCCGGGTGCTGCCCCGGGTGGGGGCCCTCATCGAGGGCCCCGCGCTCTACGGCTTCCTCTCCGGCCGCGACAACCTGATGCGCTACGACGCGGCCGACCCCACCGCCGACCCGCGCACCCGGGCCGCCCGGGTGGCCGCCGCGCTGGAGCGGGTGGGCCTGGCGAGCGCCGCCGGCAAGAAGGCCCGCGCGTACTCGCTGGGCATGAAGCAGCGCCTCGGCCTCGCCGCGGCCCTGCTCCAGCCGCGCGAGCTGCTCGTCCTGGACGAGCCGACCAACGGGCTGGACCCGCAGGGCATGCGCGAGATCCGCACCCTGGTGCGCTCGCTGGCCTCGGAGGGGACCACGGTCTTCCTCTCCTCCCACCTCCTCGACGAGATCGAGCAGGTCTGCACCCACGTGGCGGTGATGTCCCGGGGCCGGCTGCTCACCCAGGGCACCGTCGGCGAGCTGGCCGCCTCCACCCGCGGCCGGCTGGCCGTCACCACCCCCGACACGGCGGACGCGGTCCGCGTCCTCAAGGAGCACGGTGTGAACGATCTGGTGGTCGCTGACGACCGCGTCACCGGCGAACCCGCCCAGGACCAGGCCGATGTCGCGGACCTCAACGCCGCCCTCGTCCGGGCGGGCGTGCGCGTCCGCGCCTTCGGGACGGAACGCGCCTCGCTGGAGGACGCGTTCGTCGCGCTCACCGGGGAGGGCTTCGATGTCGCAGGCTGAGACGGTGCGCCGGCCGGCGCCGGTGGCGTGGCGGCTGTCGCTCTTCCGCAGCGAGGTCGTCACCGTGTTCCGGCGCTGGCGCACGCTGGTGCTGCTCGGCGTCCTCGCGGCCGTGCCGGTGCTGGTCGGCGTCGCGGTGAGGATCGAGACGGGCGGGAGCGGGGACGGCTCGTTCGGCGAACACGGCGGCGACGGCCCGGCGTTCGTCAGCCAGGTCACCAACAACGGGCTCTTCCTCGTCTTCGCCTCCCTCGCGGCGACCCTGCCCTTCTTCCTCCCCATGGCGATCGGGGTGATCGCCGGTGACTCGATCGCGGGTGAGGCGGCGTCCGGCACGCTGCGCTACCTGCTCGTCGCCCCGGCGGGGCGGACGCGGCTGCTGCTGGCGAAGTTCGCCACGACGATGGTGTTCTGCGTGGTGGCGACGCTGGTCGTGGCGGTGTCGGCGTTGCTGGTCGGGGCGTTGCTCTTCCCGCTCGGCGAGGTGACGCTGATCAGCGGCACGACCGTGTCGTTCGGGGAGGGGCTGGTACGCGCCCTCGCCATCGCGGGTGTCGTCGCGGCGTCGCTGGTGGGGGTCGCGGCGGTGGGGCTGTTCGTCTCGACGCTCACGGGGAGCGGGATCGCGGCGATGGCGACGACGGTGGGTCTGCTGATCACGGTGCAGATCCTCGACCAGTTTCCGCAACTACACGCGGTGCAGCCGTATTTGTTCCCGCATTATTGGTTGAGCTTCGCGGATCTGTTGCGGGATCCGGTGTACTGGGATCAGTTGTGGCGGAACCTGGCGCTTCAGGGGTTGTACGCGGCGGTGTTCGGGTCGGCGGCGTGGGCGAGGTTCACGTCGCGGGATGTGACGGCGTAGGGGTGCCCCAGTCCCGCCCTTTCACCGTTTCTTCGGGGCTGCGCCCCGGGCCCGTAACGCGGCTGCGCCGCGTTGGCCGGGGGCTTCGCCCCCTGGGCCCCTGGAACCGCGCTGCGCGCGGTGGCCGGGGGCTGCACCCTGAGGCCGCGCTCCGCGCGGTGAGGCGGGGGCTCCGCCCCCTGCACCCCCGAAGCGGCGGAGCCCCGGCGGGGCGCAGGGGCGGAGCCCCGCCCACCGCGCGAAGCGCGGTTTCGGGGGTGCAGGGGGCGAAGCCCCCGCTCACACCGCGCGGAGCGCGGGCCCGGCGCGCCCCGCGCCACACGGGGGTTCCGAAGGGGCGCAGCCCCTGCGGAAACGGTGAAAGGGCGGGGCCGGGGCACACCCAACCCCGCCCCCCGGCCGCTAGAACGTCAGCTTCCAGCCCGCCACCGTCCCGGAATCCTGCGCCGCCACGTCCTGGACGCGCAGCTTCCAGACGCCGTTCGCCGTCTCCGCGGACGCGTCGACCGTGTACGTGGTCACGACATCGGCCGCCGAGTCGTTGCCGTCCGACGGCTTCACGCGGTACGCCCGCCCGCTCGGGCCGACCAGGTCGATCACCAGGTCACCGCGGTAGGTGTGCTTGATGTCGACCCCGGCCTTCAGGGCGGAGGGCGCGCGGCCGGTCAGCCCGCTCACCGTGATCGGCGACTCCACCGCCGCCCCCGCATCGGGGATCGCCACGGCCGCCTTGCTCTCGAAGCTCGTCCCGCCCGGCGGCGTCGTCGACGAGCCGCCGCTCAGGTTCCACACCGCGCCCGCGATCGCCGAGCTGTTCGTGCCCAGCGCCTTGTCGTCGATGTTCGAAGTCGTGTCGCAGGAGCGGTGGTAGCAGCTGTCGAAGGCCCGGCCGGCCGTGCCGCCCCACTTCTGGGCCTGGGCGCTGGTCTTGGTGTAGTCGGCGCCGCTGAAGAGCCCGCCGACGCGTATGCCCGCGTTCTTGAAGGGGGCGTGGTCGGAGCGGCCGTCGCCCTCGGTCTCGATCTCGGTGGCGATGCCCTTGGCCGCGTACCAGTCCTTGAAGACCTTCTCGACCGCCGGGTCGTCGTCGTAGACGAAGTAGCCGGGGTTCGGCGAGCCGATCATGTCGAAGTTCAGGTATGCGTCGATCTTCGAACGCTCGCCGGAGGGAAGCTGGTTGACGTAGTACGAGGAGCCGCGCATGCCCAGCTCCTCGGCTCCCCACCAGGCGAAGCGCAGGTGCTTGTCGGGCTTGTAGCCCTCCCGTGCGACGGCGAGCGCGACTTCGAGGATGCCGGCGGAGCCGGACCCGTTGTCGTTGATGCCGGGCCCGGCGCTGACGGAGTCCAGGTGCGAGCCGGAGAAGACGACGTGGTTCGCGTCGCCGCCGGGCCAGTCGGCCACGAGGTTGTAGCCGGTGGCGCCGCCGGTGGTGAACTGCTGGACGCTGGTGGTGTAACCGGCCGCGTCCAGCTTGGACTTCACGTAGTCGAGGGACGCCTTGTAGCCGCTGCGCCCGTGCGCCCGGTTGCCGCCGTTGGCGGTGGCTATGGACTGCAACTGGTTGAGATGGGCCTTGACGTTGGCCGCGGGTATCTCGGGGGCGCCGGCGGCCGTCCGCGCCGTGGTGGACGGCGCCGCCGTCACGGGGGCCGATGCGAGACCGAGGAGGACGGCGGTGGCCACTGCCGCACCGGCGGCCACTCGGCGTCTTCGGGGGACGATGGGCAGGGTGGGTCCGTTGAGAACGAACATGGGGGGCTCCCAACTCCTTTTGACGTGCCCATGATGTTCAACGGACCCTTGAAGACACGTCAAGAGCGGGTTTCGGACACCGTGCTCCGGTTACCGGATATCGGGCGCTCGGCGACCGCCTTGTCCCGTGCCGCGGCCAGCTCCGCCCGCGACGCCCGCGCCGTCCGCATCGCGTCCCACGTCAGCACCGCCAGCGCCAGCCACACCAGGGCGAAGCCGGCCCACCGCTCGGTGGGCATCGACTCGTGGAAGACCGCGAGGCCCAGCGCGAACTGGAAGATCGGCGCGAGGTACTGGAGCATCCCCAGCACCGACAGCGGCAGCCGCACGGCCGCCATGCCGAAGGAGACCAGCGGCAGCGCGGTGATCGCGCCGGAGGCCACCAGCAGCAGCATGTGCCCCGTGCCCGCGCTCGTGAAGGTGCTCGTGCCGCCACCGCCGCCGAGGAACAGCAGGAAGCCCAGCGCCGGCAGGAACTGCACGGCCGTCTCGGCGGCCATCGACTCCAGCCCGCCCAGGCCCACCTGCTTCTTGATCAGGCTGTACGTGCCGAAGGACGCCGAGATCCCCAGGGCGATCCACGGCAGCTTCCCGTAGCCGGCCGCGAGCACGACCACCGCCGCCGCGCCGATGCCGACCGCCGCCCACTGGGCCGGCCGCAGCCGCTCGCGCAGGACGACGACGCCGAGCGCGATGACGACGAGCGGGTTGATGAAGTAGCCGAGCGAGGTCTCGACGACATGGCCGCTGTTCACGGCCCAGATGTAGATGCCCCAGTTGACCGAGATGGCGGCCGCGCCCAGCGCGATCATCCCGAGCCGCTTCGGCTGCCTCAGCAGCGGGGGTATCCAGGCCCAGCGCCGGGTCACGGCGAGCACGGCGACGACCGTGAGCAGCGACCACACCATCCGGTGGGCGAGGATCTCGAACGCCCCGGAGGGCTCCAACAGCGGCCAGTACAGGGGGAAGAGCCCCCAGATCGCATAGGCGACGACGCCGTACAGGAACCCCGCACGTGTCTCGTCCTGCTCTGTGTCCGGCTTCACGGATCCCTCCCGGTGGTGGTGCGACGGCAACCCGGCGAAGGTAACGCCGCCCCGGGGGGCGTGTCATGTCCGTATCGGATGACGGTCATGACGCGCCGGTATCCGGGGTGCCGGACCCCTCCCGCGGGGTGCCGGACCCCTCCCGCCGCACCGCGCGCATCCGTTCCACGGCCCCCGTGACGTCGAACGGGAGGATCGTCACCGCCACGTTGGGCAGGTGCTCCAGCGCCCGGGCGATCAGGTCGCCGGTGTCGCGGTGGAGCAGCCGGCCGAGCGGGTTGGAGTGGGTGCGCCGGGGGATCAGCAGCGTCAGCTCCGTCGCCGGATCGGCCGTCGTCCGGGACGCGAGCTGGATGACGGCGTGCCGCAGCCGCCGGTCCGGGCAGTCCACCAGCTCCAGCGGGACGTCCGTGCCGGGTGTGGCGTCCCACCGGGCCACCAGCCGGCGCGCCCGCTCCTCGTCGATCACGAAGTGCAGCGCCCGCACCTCGTCCGGCCGCAGTTCGTGCGCGTAGCGCAGCGCCTTGACGGTGGCCAGGTCGAGCGCGTCGACGAGGACGTACACCAGGTGGCGGCGCCAGTGCGGCCGGTCGGTGGTGAACGCCGGGACGTCCTCCAGGGCCGCGGCCTCCTGCCGGTACTGGCGGTTGATGCGGATCAGCGCCCAGACGCCGAGCGGGAAGACCACCACGACCAGCCACGCGCCCTCGGTGAACTTCGTGACCGCGAAGATCAGCACGACCAGGGCGGAGACCACGGCGGCGGCCGCGTTCACGGCGATCTTCAGCCGGCGGCGCGGCTCGCGTCGCCGCCAGTGGTGGGCGGTCATCCCGGCCCCGGCCATGGTGAAGCCGGTGAAGACGCCGATGGCGTAGAGGGCGACGAGCTTGTCCACGTTGCCGCCGGTCACGAAGAGCAGCGCCAGCGAGATGATGGTGAGGCAGATGATGCCGTTGGAGAAGGCGAGGCGATGGCCGCGCCGGGTCAGCTGGCGGGGCAGGAAGCGGTCCTCGGCGACGAAGCTGGCGAGGAACGGGAAGCCGGTGAAGGGCGTGTTGGCACCGGTGTAGAGGATGAGCGCGGTGGCGAGCTGGACGTAGACCAGCCCGGCCGTGCCCGGCCAGCCGTCGCCGAAGACGAGGTGGGCCTCCTGGGAGAGGACGGTCGGGTTGCCGTCCAGGTACGGGATGGCGTGGGTGAAGTGGGCGAGCACGGAGACGCCGAGCACCATCACACCCAGGATCAGGCTCATGGTGGTGAGCGTGCGGCGGGCGTTGCGCCCCTGCGGGCTGCGGAAGGTGGAGACGCCGTTGGAGATCGCCTCCAGGCCGGTGAGCGAGGAGCCGCCGTTGGCGAAGGAGCGCAGCACCATGAACAGCGAGGCGCCGTAGAGCCAGCCGTGTCCGGGGGAGCCGAGCGGATAGGCGCCCCGGGCGTGGACGTCGGCGTGCGGGAGGCCGCCGTTGAGGCCGCGCACCAGCCCGATGACCAGGATCAGCGCGATGGCCAGCATGAAGAGGTAGGCGGGCGCGGCGAAGGCCCGGCCCGCCTCCCGGATGCCGCGCAGGTTCCCGTACGTCAGGACCACGACCACCCCCGCCGTGACGGGCAGCTTGAGGTGGTCGATCCCGTAGTACCCCTCGCCGACCAGGTGCGCGAGGGAGATCAGCGCGTCGGTGCCGGCGGCGGACTGGACGGCGACGGTGACGATGTAGTCGATCAGCAGCGCGACGGAGGCGACCTGGGCGACGCGGGGGCCGAAGTTCTCGCGGGCCACGACGTAGGAGCCGCCGGCGCGGGTGTAGACGGAGACGACGTCCCGGTAGGAGAGCGTCACGAGGACGAGGACGAGGAGGATGGCGCAGGCGACCAGGGGCGCCAGGTCGAAGGCGGCGATGCCGACGACGGGCACCAGGATGATCAGCATTTCCTCCGGGCCGTAGGCGGTGGAGGAGATGCAGTCGGAGGCGAGCACGCCGAGGGCCATCGGGTTGGACAGCTTCTCGCGGGCGAGCTGCCGGGTGACGAGGGGCGGTCCGAGGAGGCCGCGCTTGACGCGGTAGAGGAGGCGTTCGCGGACGAGGGGTTCGGCGGGGGCGGCGGCCATGACCATATGAGAGCGGGTGCCTCCCTTGCGGCCCGGCAGACGCCTCCGGGCGGGCACCCGTTCGGTGGGATGTGCCCCCGACCCTCCCCCAGAGGGGGCGCCCCCATTTCACCGTTTCCCCGGGGCAGGCCCCGGCCCCGTAACGCGGCTTCGCCGCGTTGACCGGGGGCTTCGCCCCTGCGCCCTTGGAACCGCGCTTCGCGCGGTGGGCGGGGGCTTCGCCCCCTGCGCCCCGAAGCGCCCTTCGGGCGCCGCCCTCAAGCTCCCCGGAGGGGCAACCCCCGGACGGGCTGGATTTCGCGCCCGCACCGGATATCGCCCGCACCGGATATCCAGCCCGGGAGCGCGCTTCAGCCCGTCCGGCGTTTGAGGACGAGCGGCGGAGCCGCGATACGGGGTCCGGGGCGGAGCCCCGGTGGGGTGCAGGGGCGAAGCCCCGCTCACCGCGCCGCAGAGCCGCACCCCGGACCGCCCCCCCCGGGCGGAGCCCGGAGGAAACGGTGAAAGGGCGGGGCGGGGAGGGGAAAAGCTACCCCACCACCGTCCACGTGTCGTTGCCCGCCAGCAGCGCCCCCAGGTCCCCCTTCCCCTTCTGCTCCACCGCCGCCTCCAGCTGGTCCGACATCAGCGCGTCGTACACCGGGCGCTCCACGCTCCGCAGGACGCCGATCGGCGTGCGGTGCAGCGTCTGCGGGTCGGCCAGGCGCGACAGGGCGAAGGCCGTCGTGGGGGACGCCGCGTGCGCGTCGTGGACGAGGACGCGCGACTCGTTCTCCTCGGTCACCTCCACGACCTCCAGGTCACCGGTGGCCGGGTCGCGCACGACGCCCTTCGAGCCCTCCGCGCCGAAGGCGGCGTACGGCGGCGGTGACGGGCCCGTAGGTCGAGCCCCAGCCCAGGACGAGGGTGCGGGCCTGGCCGCTCGGGTCGTCCACCTCGGTGTCCGGGACGGCGATGTTGTCGGTCTTGGCCTGCCGGGTGCGGACCATGAAGTCGTGGTTGGCCGGGTCGTAGGAGATGTTGCCCGTGCCGTCCTGCTTCTCGATGCCGCCGATGCGGTGCTCCAGGCCGGGTGTGCCGGGGACGGCCCAGGGCCGGGCCAGCGTCTCGGGGTCGCGCTTGTAGGGCCAGAAGACCTCGGTGCCGTCGGCCAGTTCGTGGTTGGGTGTGGTGGCGAACTGGACGCGCAGGTCGGGGAGTTCGTCCGGCTCGGGGATGCGCCAGGGTTCGGAGCCGTTGGCGAGGTAGCCGTCGGAGAGCAGGAAGACGGGTGTCCGGTAGGTGAGCGCGATGCGTGCCGCGTCGATCGCGGCGGTGAAGCAGTCGGCGGGTGTCTTCGGGGCCACGACCGGTACCGGGGCCTCGCCGTTGCGCCCGTACATGGCCTGCAGCAGGTCGGCCTGTTCGGTCTTGGTGGGCAGGCCGGTGGAGGGGCCGCCGCGCTGGATGTCCACGACGAGCAGCGGCAGTTCGAGGGAGACCGCGAGTCCGATCGTCTCGGACTTCAGGGCCACGCCGGGGCCGGAGGTGGTGGTGACCGCGAGCGCGCCGCCGAAGGCCGCGCCGAGGGCCGCGCCGATGCCGGCGATCTCGTCCTCCGCCTGGAAGGTGCGTACGCCGAAGTTCTTGTGCTTCGACAGCTCGTGGAGGATGTCGGAGGCCGGGGTGATCGGGTACGAGCCGAGGTAGAGCGGCAGGTCGGCCTGGCGGGCGGCGGCGATCAGGCCGTACGCCAGGGCGAGGTTGCCGGAGATGCTGCGGTAACTCCCGGGCGGGAACGCGGCGGTGGCGGGGGCGACCTCGTAGGAGACCGCGAAGTCCTCGGTGGTCTCGCCGAAGTTCCAGCCGGCCCGGAAGGCGGCCACGTTGGCCTCGGCGATCTGCGGCTTCTTCGCGAACTTCTTCCGCAGGAACGCCTCGGTGTTCCCGGTCGGCCGGTGGTACATCCACGACAGCAGCCCGAGGGCGAACATGTTCTTGCTGCGCTCGGCCTCCTTGCGGGGGAGTCCGAACTCCTTGAGCGCCTCGACCGTCAGCGTGGTGAGCGGCACCGGGTGGACGTTGTACGCGTCCAGCGAGCCGTCCTCCAGCGGGCTGGTGTCGTAGCCGACCTTGGCCATCGGCCGTTTGGTGAACTCGTCGGTGTTGACGATGATCTCCGCGCCGCGCGGCACGTCCGGCAGGTTGGCCCTGAGCGCGGCCGGGTTCATCGCGACCAGGACGTTCGGCGCGTCGCCCGGCGTGAGGATGTCATGGTCGGCGAAGTGCAGCTGGAACGACGAGACACCGGGCAGCGT
>NZ_JAEAMR010000007.1:634544-636369 GCF_015999245.1 Streptomyces sp. AV19
TGAAACGGTCACCGGTGAGCTGCATACCGTCACCGGAGTCACCCGCGAACCGGATGATCACCCGGTCCAGTTGGCGCACTTCCTTGCCACCGGCCCGGGCTGCGGGGCCGCGCTGTCCGGCGAGGCGCGACGGTTCGTCCCCGGCACCCGGCGGGGAGAACCCTGGCTGTTCGGCTGAATCGGCCTGCTCGGCCGGGCTGCTGACCTGGCTGGTCACTGCTTCGGACCTCCCTCATGACGGCGGCCCCGCGCTGTGGTGGTGCCGACCGGCGTTCCCATCGCCATCGTACGTGGGCGGGGCACGGCCACCCGGGACGGAGCACGGGAAGGGAGGGCCCCGCGGCCGTCATCCATCCTGGCACGTCGCCGCGGGACCGCCGTGCGAAGTGGCCGCAGGCTGCCGCCGGAGCTGCGACCGGGGTCGCAGGTCTCCGGGACCAGCCCTCCCACCAGCGGCGCAGTCCCGACGTGACAGATCGTCAGGCGACGGGGTTTGGATCAGGAGCGGAGGTAGGTGAGCACCGCGAGAACGCGACGGTGATCCCCGTCACTCGGCGACAGCCCGAGCTTCAGGAAGATGTTGCTGACGTGCTTCTCCACCGCCCCGTCGCTGACGACGAGCTGCCGGGCGACGGCCGAGTTCGTCCGCCCCTCCGCCATCAGGCCCAGCACCTCCCGCTCGCGCGGGGTGAGGCCCGCCAGCACGTCCTGCTTGCGGCTGCGTCCGAGCAGCTGGGCGACGACCTCGGGGTCCAGCGCGGTGCCGCCCCGGGCGACCCGGACGACCGCGTCGACGAACTCGCGGACCTCGGCCACCCGGTCCTTCAGGAGGTAGCCGACGCCCCTGCTGCTGCCGGCCAGCAGCTCGGTCGCGTACTGCTCCTCGACATACTGCGAAAGGACCAGGACCCCCAGCTCCGGGAAGTCGCGCCGGAGCTGCACGGAGGCCCGGACGCCCTCGTCCGTGTGCGTGGGGGGCATCCGGACGTCCGCGACCACCACGTCCGGCAGGGCACCCTCGTCGGCGAGCTCCCGCACCGCCTTCAGCAGCGCCTCCGCGTCCCCCACGCCGGCCACGACCTCGTGCCCGCGGTCGGTCAGCAGCCGGGTCAGGCCCTCGCGGAGCAGCACTGAATCCTCGGCGATGACCACTCGCACCCTGTCCTCGACCACGACGTCCGGCCCCCTGCTTCCCGCTCGGCTGTTCCGCTGCATGCAAGGTGCCCAGCATCTCAGCAAAGCGGGGGCGGTGGCCCAGGGCGTGTCCGATGGGGCGGCACGGGCCTGCCATGCCCGGCACGGCACCTCGCCGCGTTGTCGCATCACCCGGGTACGCCCGGTACGCGGGCGATGTTCCCCCGGCCACCGCGGGGAGGTGCCCCCGGCGCCGGACGCCGCGGGACCCGCACCGGCCCGTCGGAGCCGCCCTAACGGTCGCGCCAGGGCAGCTCCGCCGTGATCGTCGTCGGGCCGCCGGCGGGGGAGTCCACGACCAGCAGTCCGTCCACCGAGCCGAGCCGTTCGGCGAGTCCGGCCAGCCCGCTGCCGGAGTCCGTCGAGGCGCCGCCCTGTCCGTCGTCCCGCACCTGGAGCAGCAGCCGGTCGGCCGAGCGCCAGATCTCCACGCGGGCGGTGCGGGCGCGGCTGTGCTTGCTGATGTTCTGGAGGAGTTCGGAGACGGTGAAGTAGGCGATGCCCTCGATCGCGGCGGCGGGGCGGGTGTCCAGGTCGACCTGGACGGCGACGGGGACGGTGCAGCGGCCGGCGACGGAGGAGAGGGCGGCGTCGAGGCCGCGGTCGGTGAGGACGGCGGGGTGGATGCCGC
>NZ_JAEAMR010000007.1:636469-641504 GCF_015999245.1 Streptomyces sp. AV19
GAGGAGAGGGCGGCGTCGAGGCCGCGGTCGGTGAGGACGGCGGGGTGGATGCCGCGGGCGAGGTCGCGGAGTTCCTGGAGGGCGAGCTTCACCTCGCCGTGCGCCTCGTCCACCATTTTCGCGGCCGCCTCGGGGTCCTCCAGCAGCTTCTCCTTGGCCAGGCCGAGGTCCATGGCGAGGGCGACGAGGCGGGCCTGGGCGCCGTCGTGCAGGTCGCGTTCGATGCGGCGCAGGTCGGCGGCGGCGGTGTCGACGACCACGCCCCGGTCCTCCTCCAGCTCCGTCACCCGCGCGTCGAGCCGGGACGGGCCGAGCAGCAGGCGGACCAGCAGCCCGTCCACGCAGGCCATGGCGTGCAGCACCCACGGGACGGCCAGCACGATCACCAGGCCGACCAGGCAGGTCGCGGCGATCTCGAAGGGGTTGTCGAGGTAGATCTGGACGCCGCGGGTGTCGCTGTAGAGCCCCATCCCCGGGCTGCCCCACCAGGTGGGGTACATCCACTGGTACGCCGGATAGAGGAACAGCGACCAGCCCAGGATCACCGCCACCAGCGACACGGTGAAGGTGCACACCGCCCACGGCAGCTGCACCACCGTGTAGATCAGCTGCCGCCACGACGCCCCGCTGCGCAGCAGCGACCACGTCCAGCCCAGCGCCCCGCCGCCGCGGTTGCCGGCCTGGACCGGGTGCGGCGCCTCCACCTCGACGCCCAGCAGCACCCGGGCCCGCGTCCGCTCGACGGCGCCGAACAGCCGCGCCCCGGCGAGCCCGATGGCCAGGACGGGCAGCCCGACGAAGGTGATCAGCAGGCCGAGGCCCAGCGAGACCGTGACGACGCCCCAGGTGAACCCCGCGAGCGCGATCGGCAGGTTCAGCAGGGCGTGGAGGAGTTCGCGCCAGGCGCGGCCCGACAGGGGCGCCCGCAGCACGAGGGGCAGCCGGTGCGTCCGGGGCGCCGCCTCTGACAGATATCCGTGCTCGATGGCCATCTGGGTCCTTTTGTCTCCGCTCGTCCTTGGGCACCACCTTCTCCCGCGCGGGCGGGGGGTGACCATGCGGTGGGTGGGGGTCCTGGGGGTGGGGCTGTCCCCACCCCCGGGCGGGGTGGCGGCCACGTCCTGTGCGAGAGGGGTGACGGCGCGGCACGACACGCCCTCTCCGCCGGCCGTGCCGCTGCCCCTGTCCGTCAGGACGGCCCGCGCGACCGCCAGGGCAGCTCCGCCGTGACCGTCGTCGGGCCGCCCACGGGCGAGTCCACGCCGAACAGCCCGTCCACCGAGCCGAGCCGCTCCGCGAGTCCGGCCAGCCCGCTGCCGGAGTCCGTCGACGCGCCGCCCTGCCCGTCGTCCCGCACCTGGAGCAGCAGCCGGTCGCCCGTGCGCCACACCTCGACCTGCGCGCTGCGGGCGCGGCTGTGCTTGCTGACGTTCTGCAGGAGTTCGGAGACGGTGAAGTAGGCGATGCCCTCGATCGCCGGGGCCGGCCGGGCGTCCAGGTCCACGTGCACGCCGACCGGCACCGTGCAGCGGCTCGCCACCGAGGAGAGGGCGGCGTCGAGGCCGCGGTCGGTGAGGACGGCGGGGTGGATGCCGCGGGCGAGGTCGCGGAGCTCCTGGAGGGCGAGCTTCACCTCGCCGTGCGCCTCGTCCACCATCCGCGCCGCCGCCTCCGGGTCCTCCAGCACCTTCTCCTTCGCGAGGCCCAGCCCCATGGCGAGGGCGACGAGGCGGGCCTGGGCGCCGTCGTGCAGGTCGCGTTCGATGCGGCGCAGGTCGGCGGCGGCGGTGTCGACGACCACGCCCCGGTCCTCCTCCAGCTCCGCCACCCGCCGCTCCAGTTCGCTGGACGGGGACAGCAGGCCGCGCACCATCGCCCGGTCCACCGCCGTCAGCCCCCGGGCCAGATGGCCGAGGACCGGCCAGGCGACGAAGAGCGCCGCCAGCGTGACGCCGAAGGTGAACACGCCCCAGGGCAGCCGGACGATCGCGTAGAGCGTGGTGCGCCACGCGACCGTGTCCCCCAGGGTGTCGCGGGTCCAGCCAGCGAACCCCCGGCGGTTCCGCCCGCGCGGCAGCGGGCTCGGCTCGTCGATCCGCAGGCCCAGCAGCCGCCGCGCGCGGCGCCGCTCCAGCCTCCCCAGCCACCGCGTGCCCGCCAGCCCCGCCGCCAGCAGCGGCAGGCCCACCACCGTGAACGACAGCAC
The DNA here is from genome assembly GCF_015999245.1 of Streptomyces sp. AV19. Taxonomy (GTDB): domain Bacteria; phylum Actinomycetota; class Actinomycetes; order Streptomycetales; family Streptomycetaceae; genus Streptomyces. Next base: position 638,676 of record NZ_JAEAMR010000007.1, read on the forward strand.
CAGGCCGGGGAACAGCCACAGCGCCGCCCAGACGAACCCGGCCAGCCCCGTCAGCAGGTTGCCCAGCAGCTGGGCGACCTCCTTCCAGGTCCGGGCGTCGAAGGCGAAGCGGGCGGGCGGCAGCGCCTCGTCGTCGGAGGCGGTGCCGGTGGAGCGGGTGGCGCGGGCGGTCATGCCACCAGCCTGCCCGGCGTCCGCCGTCCCCCGCCATGGGGGCCCCGGGAGCCGCCGGGTGGGGAGAACCCCACCCCCAGCACCTAGACTCCTGTGCGTACAGATCGTCGAATGCGGAGGAAACCGCCGCACGTACACAGGGAGCGAGGGTCCGGACGTGCCGGAGGTGACCGCCGCTGCGACCGACGGGACGACCGCGTACTTCGACGGGTACGGCCTCGTCGGCCTGATGGCCGTCCTCGGCGTGCTCTTCGTCGCCGTCGCCTTCGGCGCCGGGCGGCTGCTGCGGCCCGTCGTGCCGACGCCCGAGAAGCTGCTGACCTACGAGTGCGGCGTCGACCCCGTCGGCGAGGGCTGGGCCCACACCCAGGTGCGCTACTACGTCTACGCCTTCCTGTACGTGATCTTCGCCGTCGACTCGGTCTTCCTGTTCCCCTGGGCCACGGTCTTCGCCGCCCCGGGCTACGGAGCCGCCACGCTCGTCGAGATGTTCGTCTTCCTCGGCTTCCTCGCCGTGGGCCTGTTGTACGCATGGAAGAAGGGCGTCCTGGAGTGGACGTGACACGTTCCGCCGACCTTCCCGAGCCCCGCAGGCTGGGCGCGCTGGCCCGGCTGGCCCCCGAGCCCATGAAGGTCGTCCTGAACTGGGGCCGGCGCTACAGTCTCTGGGTCTTCAACTTCGGACTCGCCTGCTGCGCGATCGAGTTCATCGCCGCGTCCATGGCCCGGCACGACTTCATCCGCCTGGGCGTGATCCCCTTCGCGCCCGGCCCCCGCCAGGCCGACCTCATGATCGTCTCCGGCACGGTGACGGACAAGATGGCGCCGGCGGTCAAGCGGCTCTACGAGCAGATGCCCGAGCCGAAGTACGTCATCTCCTTCGGCGCCTGCTCCAACTGCGGCGGGCCCTACTGGGACTCGTACGCCGTGACCAAGGGCGTCGACCAGATCATCCCCGTGGACGTCTACGTCCCCGGCTGCCCGCCGCGCCCCGAGGCGCTCCTGCAGGGCATCCTCAAGCTCCAGGAGAAGATCGCGCAGGAGTCGACGGCGGAGCGGTACGCGCCGGCCTCGGCGGCCGAACTCCGCAGCGGGCTCGTCCCGCCGCCCGGGGGCGCCCGATGACCGGCTGGCTGCCCGCCCCCGCCGAGGAGGTCTTCGGCGCCGGCGCCACGGCCGAGGAGGCGTACGGGCTCCTCACCGTCGACGTCCCCGCCGAGTCCTGGCTCACCGCGCTCGACACCGCCCGCTCCACGCTGGGCTGCACCTTCTTCGACTGGCTCAGCGCCGTCGACGAGCCCGGCACGGGCTTCCGCGTCTGCGCGCACGTGGCGGCGCTGCCGTCCGGCGGAGCGCCGGTACGGCGGCTGCTCCTGCGCACCACTGTGCCGCACGAGGCGCCCGCCCTGCCGACGGCGATCCCCCTGTACGCCGGGGCCGCGTGGCACGAGCGCGAGACGCACGAGATGTTCGGCATCGACTTCACGGGCCACCCGCACCTGGTCCCGCTGCTGCTCCCCGACGGCTTCGAGGGCCACCCGCTGCGCAAGGACTTCGTGCTGGCGGCCCGGGTGGCGAAGGCGTGGCCCGGCGCGAAGGAGCCGGGGGAGTCCGGGCACGGCGGCCCGAAGCGCCGCCAGATGCTGCCCCCCGGCGTCCCCGACCCCAACGAGTGGGGCCCGCTCAAGGGCCAGCTCCCCCCGGCCCCGGCCCGCCCGGCACGCCGCGCGGCGGCGGGCACCGAGGGCGAACGCCCGGTCCGGCGGGCGCGCAGCGCGGGCGAGGGCTCGGCGACGCAGCAGGCGGAGGACGCGGCCCCGGCGCGACGGATGCGCAGTGCGGGCGAGGGCTCGGCGAGCCAGGCCGAGGGCGCGGCGGCCGCGCCCCGGCGGACCCGGAGTGCGGCGGACGGTTCGGCGAGTCAGCAGGACGGCGATGCGGCCGCGGCGCCGCGTCGTACGCGCAGTGCTGCTGACGGCTCGGCGAGCCGGCAGGCCGAGGCCGGGCCGGGGCGCCGCGCGCGCAGTGCGGGTGAGGGCTCCGCGAGTCAGCGGGCCGCCGAGGGCGAGGCCGCCGACGGCTCGGCCGGTCAGCGGACCGGCGGCGCGGCCGCCCCGCCGCGTCGTACCCGTAGCGCCGCCGACGGTTCCGCCAGCCAGCAGACCGAGGCCGGGAGCGGGACCGGGCATCGGACGCGCAGCGCGAGCGGGGGCTCGGCGAGTCAGCGGGCCGAAGAGGCCGCCGCCGCCGACGCCACCGACACCGCCGCCGCCGCGCCGGCCGAGGAGCAGCCGGCCCCCCGGCGTACGGCGCCGCGTTCGCCCGACGCGCCCTGGCACCACGCGCGCCCCGCGTTCGACGAGTCGCAGGAGCAGCCCGCCCCCGGACCGGAGCCGGAGGGCGACGAGGCTCCGGCCGCCCCGGAGGATACGCCGGACGGAGCGTCCGCGCCCGCCCGCGGCGACGCCCCGGCCCCCGTCCCGGAGCCCGAGCCCGGCGGCTCCGCCCCCGGCGGCGAACCGGAACCCCGCGCCGACGGCGCGCCCCCCGCGCCCCCCCCCCACCCCCCCCCCCGCGGCGCCCCCCCCCGAGCACCAGCCCCCCCCCCCCCCCGGGGGTGGGGCCCCAGGCCCGGGTGGCCGGGGTGCAGGTGTT
>NZ_JAEAMR010000007.1:641604-744226 GCF_015999245.1 Streptomyces sp. AV19
GGTGTTCAGTGGTGTTTTTTTTTTTTTTGGGGGCGGGGGGCCGGGCCGGGCGGCTCCGCCCCCGGCGGCTAACCGGAACCCCGCGCCGACGGCGCGCAACGCGCGCCGAACGACAACGACCCCGCCGGAGGCGACCCCGCATGAGCAGCAGCGACACCCTCGACGTGGTGCTGCGCCTCCTGGCCCTGTTCGCCGTCTTCCTGGTGTTCCCGCTGCTCGTCGGGCAGGCGGAGCACAAGGTGATGGCCCATATGCAGGGGCGGCTCGGGCCGATGTACGCGGGCGGGTTCCACGGGTGGGCGCAGCTCGTCGCGGACGGCGTGAAGTTCGCGCAGAAGGAGGACATCGTCCCGGCCGACGCCGACCGGCGGATCTTCCAGCTCGCGCCGGCCGTCGCGCTGCTGCCGTACCTCCTCGTCCTGGTCGCGATCCCCATAGGTCCGGGCCGGGCCGTGGGCTGGTACATCGACGCGGGCGTCTTCTTCGTGCTCGCGGTGATGGGCGTCGGCGTGCTCGGCTCGCTCATGGGCGGCTGGGCGTCGGCCAACAAGTTCTCGCTGCTGGGCGGCCTGCGGACGGCCGCGCAGCTGATGGCGTACGAGCTGCCGATGCTGCTCGCCGCCGCGTCCGTGGCGATGGCCGCGGGCACGGTCTCGCTGCCGGGGATCCTGGACGCGTTCCACTGGTGGTGGGTGCCCTGGCAGATCGTCGGCGGCCTGGTGTTCTTCACCGCGGGCCTCGCGGAGCTGCAACGGCCGCCGTTCGACATGCCGGTGGCCGACTCGGAGATCATCTTCGGCGCGTACACCGAGTACACCGGCCTGCGGTTCGCGATGTTCCTGCTGTCCGAGTACGCGGGCATCGTCGTGCTGTCCGCCCTGACGTCGGCGCTGTTCCTCGGCGGCTGGCACGGCCCGTTCGGGGCCGACGGGCTCGGCTGGGTGTGGATGCTGCTGAAGTCGGCGGCGCTGGCGTTCGTCGTGATCTGGCTGCGGGTCACCTATCCGCGGCTGCGCGAGGACCAGCTGCAGAAGCTCGCCTGGACCGTGCTCATCCCGCTCGCCCTCGCGCAGATCGCGCTGACCGGCGTCGTCAAGGTGGCGATCTCATGAACATCCCCGGCAGCGGCCTCGCCAAGGGGCTGGCCGTCACCCTCCGCACACTCACCCGCCGCGCGGAGACCGTCCCGTACCCGGACGCGCAGCCCGAGCTGGCCCCCCGCACCCGCGGCGTGATCGGCCTGTTCGAGGAGAACTGCACGGTCTGCATGCTGTGCGCCCGCGAGTGCCCGGACTGGTGCATCTACATCGACTCCCACAAGGAGACCGTCCCGCCGGCCGCGCCCGGCGGCCGCGAGCGCAGCCGCAACGTGCTGGACCGGTTCGCGATCGACTTCGCGCTGTGCATGTACTGCGGCATCTGCGTCGAGGTGTGTCCGTTCGACGCCCTCTTCTGGTCGCCGGAGTTCGAGTACGCGGAGACGGACATCCGCGACCTCACCCACGAACGGGACCGGCTCCGCGAGTGGATGTGGACGGTGCCCGAGCCGCCCGCGCTCGACGCGGCGGCCGAGGAGCCGAAGGAGGTCGCGGCGGCCCGCAAGGCGGCCGAGAAGCTGGCCAAGGAGAAGGAAGCATGAGTACGGACACCGGTACCGCGGCGCTCGCCGCGAGCGGCTTCCTCTCCCCGAGCGGCATCGAGATCGCCTTCCTCCTGGTCGGCGTCGTCACCCTCGGCGCCGCCGTCCTGACCGTGACCACCAGGCAGCTGGTGCACGCCGCCCTGTGGCTGGTCGTGGCGCTGGGCGGACTGGCGGTGGAGTACCTGCTGCTGACGGCCGAGTTCATCGCCTGGGTGCAGGTGCTGATCTACGTCGGCTCCGTGGTCGTCCTCCTGCTGTTCGGACTGATGCTCACCAAGGCACCCATCGGCCGTTCCCCGGACGCCGACTCGGGCAACCGCCCGGTGGCGCTCGCGGTGGCCGGGGCCGCCGCGGTCGCCCTGGTGTGGGTGGTCGCGGACGCCTTCCGGTCCACCTGGATCGGGGTCCGCGGGCAGGTCCAGGGCTCGACGAAGGTCACCGGCGAGATGCTCTTCCGGTACTGGGTGCTGCCCTTCGAGGCGCTGTCCGTCCTGCTGCTCGCCGCGCTCGTCGGGGCGATCGTGCTGTCCCGCAAGGGCAAGGAAAAGGACTGACGCCGATGCACCTCGTCTACCCCGCGGTCCTGGCCGCGCTCCTCTTCTGCACCGGTCTGTACGGCGTCCTCGCCCGGCGCAACGCGGTCCTCGTCCTGCTGTCGGTCGAGCTGATGCTCAACGCCGTCAACCTCAACCTCGTCGCCTTCGACGTGTGGCTGAAGGACGAGCTCCACGCCGGACAGGCGCTCACCCTCTTCACCATCGCCATCGCCGCCGCCGAGATCGGCATCGGCCTGGCGATCGTCCTGCTCGTCCACCGCAACCGCGGCACCGCCGACATCGACCGGCTCCGCGACCTGCGCGAGGACGCGGACGCCCCAGACGAACCCCGGTCGGCCGGCGAGGACGCCGCGCGCGGGGAGAAGGCCGAGGCCGCCGCGTGACGACCACGACCACCGCCGCGCTCGTCCCGCTGCTGCCGTTCCTCGGCGCCGTCGGCGGCATCCTGGCCGGCCGCCGCGCCCCCGGGTTCGTCCGCCCGCTCGCCGTCCTGCCGACCGCCGTCGCCGCCGTGCTGGCCGTGGTGGTGGCCTGGCAGCAGGGCGGCGGCAGGCCGCTGGACGCGGCGACGCGGCTCACCCCGACCGGCTCCGTCCCCATCGACCTCGCCCTGCACCTGGACGGCTTCGCCGTCCTCGTCGCCGTGCTCGTCGGCGCCGTCGCCACCTGCGTGCAGGTCTACTCGACGGCGTACCTGCGCGACGACCCGCGCTACCCCTCCTACGCCGCGCTGGTGTCCCTGTTCACCTCCGCGATGCTGCTCGTCGTCTACTCCGGCGACCTGATGGTGCTGCTGGTCGGCTGGGAGGTCATGGGCATCTGCTCGTACTTCCTCGTCGGCCACTACTGGGAGACCGAGGCCGCGCGGGCCGCCTCCCTCAAGGCGTTCCTGGTCACCAAGCTCGGCGACGTCCCGTTCCTGATCGGCGTCTTCGCGCTCGCCGCCGACGCCGGGACCTTCCGGATCGACGGGATCGTGACCACCGCCGCGTCCGGCGGCCTGGCCCACCCCACGCTCGTCGCGCTGCTGCTGCTCGCCGGAGTGGCGGGCAAGTCCGCCCAGTTCCCGCTGCACACCTGGCTGCCCGACGCGATGGCCGGTCCCACGCCCGTCTCGGCGCTGATCCACGCCGCGACGATGGTCGCGGCCGGCGTCTACCTCGTGGCCCGGCTCCTCCCCGTCTTCGCCGCCTCCACGGCGGCCCTGGCGGTGCTCGCGGTCATGGCCGCGGTCACCATGGTCGGCTCGGCGCTGGCCGCGCTCGCCCAGGACGACATCAAGCGCGTCCTGGCCTATTCGACGGTCGGCCAGCTCGGCTACATGACCGGCGCCCTGGCCGTCGGCGACCGCGGCGCGGCCGTCTTCCACCTCATCTCGCACGGCGCGTTCAAGGCCCTCCTCTTCCTCGCGGCGGGCGTGGTCATCCACGCCGCCGGCACCAACTCGCTGGCCGCGACATCCCGCACCGGCGGGCTCGCACGGCGCGTCCCCGACGCGTACTGGACGATGACCGTCGCCCTTCTCGCGCTCGCCGCCGTCCCGCCCTTCAGCGGCTTCTTCTCCAAGGAGGCCGTCCTGGGCGCCGCCGAGCACGCCGCCCGCGGACAGGCCGACGGCATCCCCGGCGCGGTCGGCTGGACCGTCCTCGCCGCCGGGCTGGCCACCGCCGTCCTCACCGCCGGCTACGCCACGCGCCTGTGGCTCATGGGCTTCCACGGCAGGGGCCCCGAGGCCGCCGACCACGGCCGGGAGCCCCGCGCCATGACCGCCGTCCTGTGGGTCCTCCTCGTCCCCACCCTCGGGCTGGGCCTCGCCGCCTGGAAGCTCCCCGACTGGTTCGACGGGCACTCCCTCACCCCGACCCTCACCACCTCCCTCCTCGGCACCGGCTGCGCCCTCGTGGGCGTACTCGTCGTCCTCGCCGCCTGGCGGCGCACGCACGCGCTCGCCGCCCGCACCCCCATGGGCGCCGTCGCCGCCGACCCGGAGGCGGCCCCCGCCGTCTCCGAGGAGGAGGCGATCGCCACCCACGAGGCGGCGTACGGCAGCGTCTTCGGCGCCCAGGACCCGGCCGACCCCGGCCGGCTCCTGCTCGGCCCCCTCCACCGGCACGCCGCCGCCGGCTTCCACCTCGACGCCGTCGTCCGCGCCGTCGCCGTCCGGCCCGTGCTCGGCGCCGCCCGGCTCGCCCGGTTCCTCGACCGCGAGGTCGTCGAGGGCTACGTGCGCGCCGCGGGCACCGCGCCCGGGCTGCTGGGCGCGGCCGTCCGCCGGGCCCAGACCGGCAACACCCAGACCTACCTGGGCGTCCTGTTCGCGGGCTCCGTCGTCCTGGCCGTCGCCGCCGTCCTCGTAGCCTCCGGAGCCTGACCGTGAGCACTACCGTCCTCGTAGCCTCCGGAGCCCGACCGTGAGCACTACCGTCCTGCAGATCCTCCTCGCCGCGATCGTCGTCGTCCCCCTCCTCGGATCCGTCGCCGCCCTGCTCCCGGCCCCTCCCGGCCTCAAGGGCAGGAGCCCCGAACAGGCCGTCCTGCGGCACGGCGTCACCGTCACAGGCGCCGTGCTCGCCCTGTCCGTCGCCCTGGCCGCGGGCTTCGACCACGACCACCCGGCCAGGATGCAGGCCACCACCGACATCGGCTGGATCCCTGCCCTCGGTATCCGGATCCACCTCGGCGTCGACGGGGTCTCGCTCCCCCTCCTCGTCCTGACCTCGCTCCTCACCTTCCTCTGCGCGCTCCACAGCTACTTCCGCCGGCCTGAGGGCCCGTCACCCAAGGCGTACGTAGCGCTGCTGCTCCTGCTCGAAGGCGGCTCCCTCGCGAGCTTCGCCGTCCTCGACCTCGTGCTGTTCTTCCTGGCGTTCGAGACGGTGCTCGTCCCGATGTACTTCCTGATCTCCCGCTGGGGCGGCGAGGGAAGGGAGCGCGGCGCCTGGCGCTTCATCCTCTACACCCTGCTCGGGTCCGTCGTGATGCTGCTGGGCCTCCTCCTCGTCGGCATCAAGGGCGGCACGTTCGACATGGTGGCACTCGCCACTGACAACGGGTCCGGTCTGAGCCACTCCACGCAGGTCATCGCCGCTTTGGCGATCGGCGCCGGACTCGCCGTCAAGGCCCCGGTGTGGCCCCTGCACAGCTGGCTGCCCGACGCGCACACCTCAGCGCCGACCACCGGCTCCGTGCTGCTCGCCGGCGTCCTGCTGAAGATGGGCACCTACGGCCTCGTCCGCATCATGCTCCCCATCACCCCGGACGGCGCCCACACGCTGGCGCCGTACCTGGCCGCCCTCGCCGCCGTCGGCATCGTCTACGGCTCGCTGGTCTGCCTGGCACTGGCCCGCCGCGGGGCGAACGGCGACCTGAAACGCCTCATCGCCTACTCCTCCGTCGGCCACATGGGCTTCGTCCTGCTCGGCATCGCCACGCTCACCCCCACCGGGGTCAACGGCGCGCTGTTCGCCAACGTCGCCCACGGCCTGGTCACCGGCCTGCTGTTCTTCCTCGTCGGCGGCATCAAGGACCGCTGCGGCACCACGGACCTCGACCACCTCTCCGGCCCCACCGGCGCCGCCCTCTACGGCCGGGCGCCCCGCCTCGGCGGCCTCCTGGCCTTCGGCGCCGTCGCCTCGCTCGGCCTGCCCGGACTCGCCGGATTCTGGGGCGAGATGCTCGCCATGTTCGCCTCCTTCCGCCCCGCCGACGGGCTGAGCCGCCCCGCGTACCTGGTCTTCCTGGTCCTCGCCGGCCTCGGCACCCTGCTCACCGCCGCCTACCTGCTCGTCGTCGTGCGCCGCGTCTGCATGGGCGGCAACGGCGAGCAGCACCCGGCCGGGGCCGTCGGCCCGGCGCTCCCCGACGTCCGCCCGTACGAGTTCGCCGCCTGGACGCCGCTCGTCGTCCTCACCGTCCTCGCCGGCCTCTGGCCCGCGGCCCTCCTGGGCCTCACCGACCCGGCCGTGCAGCAGCTCCTCGGAGGGGGCAACTGATGGTTCTCCTCGCCGAATCCGCCGGAGCGCCCGTCTCGGTGGCCGCGCTGACCTCGCGCGTCGTCCAGTCCGTCGACTGGCTCGCCGTCGCCCCGCCGACGCTGCTCGCCCTCGCGGCGCTCGCGGTGCTCGTCGCCGACCTCTTCCTGCCGGCCGCGCGCAAGCCCGTCCTCGGCGCGGTCACCGTCGGCGGCATCGTCCTCGCCGGCCTCTCCCTGCTCCCGCTGCACGGCGGCACCCGCAGCACCTTCTGCCTCACCACCGGCAGCCACACGTGCAGTTACGAGGCCGACCGCTTCACCCTCGTCATCCAACTGCTGGTCATCGCCGGCGCGTTGCTGACCGCGCTGCTCTCCCACGACGCCGTCCGCGACGACCGGATGCCCGCCGGCGAGTACTGGTTCCTGCTCCTCTCCTCCGCCGCCGGCGCCGTCCTGCTGCCCGCCTCCCGCGACCTCGCCACCCTCGTCGTTGCCCTGGAGGTCGCCTCGCTGCCCGCCTTCGCCCTCGTCGGCCTGCGCCGCGGCGACCGGCGCTCCTCCGAGGCGGCGCTGAAGTTCTTCCTCTCCTCGGTCACCGCCACCGCCGTCACGCTGCTCGGCGTCAGCTTCGTCTACGCGGCCACCGGCACGCTCCACCTGACGGACATCGCCCACAGCCTCGGCGACATCGACCCGCGGCTGGCCGTCCTCGCCCGCACCGGCGTCGTGCTGACCCTCGTCGGCTTCGCCTTCAAGACGGCCGCCGTGCCCTTCCACTTCTGGGTCCCGGAGGCGTACGTCGGGGCACCGCTGCCCGTCGCCGGGTACCTCTCGGTGGTCGGCAAGGCCGTCGGCTTCACCGGCATCGCCCTCGTGACGGTCGTCGCGTTCCCGTCGTACGCGAACGTGTGGGGCCCGGCCCTGGCCGTCCTCGCCGCCGTCACGATGACCGCCGGCAACGTCGCGGCGCTGCGCCAGCGGCCCGACCGGCGGCACGGCGCGGTCCGGCTGCTCGCCTGGTCCTCCGTCGGCCAGGCGGGATACCTGCTCGTCCCGCTGGCCGCGGCCGGGTACGCGCGGGAGCCCGGCCGGGCGATCGGCTCCACCGTCGCGTACGCGCTGATGTACGCGGCCGTGAACCTCGGCGCGTTCGCGGTCGCCGCCCTCGTGGCCCGGACGAACCCGGCGCAGCGCCTCGCCGACTACCGCGGCCTCTACGCCCGCCGCCCGCTCGCGGCCCTGTGCCTGGCCTTCTTCCTGCTCTGCCTGGCGGGCCTGCCGCCGGGCGTCATCGGCCTGTTCGCGAAGGTGACGGTCTTCTCGGTGGCGGTGGACGCGGGGCTGGGGTGGCTGGCGGTGGTCATGGCGGTGAACGTCGTGATCGCGCTGTACTACTACCTGCAGTGGACGGCGGTGCTGTTCCGCGCGCCGGAGGGCTCGCCGGAGGCGGTGCGGGTGCCCGCCCCGCTGGGCGCGGCGATCGGCCTGGCGGCCGTGGCGGGTGTGGTCCTCTCGGGCGCCCCGCAGCTGGTCCTGCGCTTCGCGTCGGGGACGCTGCTGTAGGGGTTGTGCCCCGCTCCCGCCCTTTCACCGTTTCCCGGGGAGACCTCGGACCCCAAGCGCCCTTCGGACGCTGTCCTCAAGCGCGAAGCCGCGTTGCCCCGCGCGGAGCGCGACGAGAAACGGTGAAAGGGCGGGGCCGGGGCAAAACCCTCCGGCGTTCACCTGAACGCCGACGCCCACCCCCGTGCACAAGGGAACTAGCATCCCCCGCCTCGCGTTGACCAAAGCGAAAGGTTCCACTGGTTCAAGGGTTCCCCTGCCGCACCACTTGGAGGGCGTACCGTGCACCGCCGGCACAACGGGCTCAGGACTGCCGTGCTCCTCGGGGGGCTGTCCGCGCTCATCATCGTCATCGGCAGCGCCTTCGGCCGCACCGGCCTGGTCGTCGCCGTCCTCCTCGCCCTCGGCACCAACGCCTACGCGTACTGGAACAGCGACAAGCTCGCCCTCCGCGCCATGCGCGCCCGCCCCGTCAGCGAGTTCGAGGCGCCGCAGCTCTACCGCATGGTCCGCGAGCTCTCCACCGCCGCCCGCCAGCCCATGCCCCGCCTCTACATCTCGCCGACCGAGGCCCCCAACGCCTTCGCGACCGGCCGCAACCCGCGCAACGCCGCCGTCTGCTGCACCGACGGCATCCTGCGCCTCCTCGACGAGCGCGAGCTGCGCGGCGTCATCGGCCACGAGCTGAGCCACGTCTACAACCGGGACATCCTCATCTCCTCCGTCGCGGGCGCCCTCGCCTCGGTGGTGATGTTCCTGGTGAACTTCGCCTGGCTGATCCCCTTCGGGCGGTCGGACGACGACGAGGGCCCGGGCATCATCGGCATGATCATGATCATGCTGCTGGGCCCCATCGCGGCCTCCCTCATCCAGCTCGCCGTCAGCCGCTCCCGCGAGTACGAGGCCGACGCGTCCGGCGCCCGCCTCACCGGCGACCCGCTCGCCCTCGCCTCGGCCCTGCGCAAGCTGGAGGCCGGCACCCGGCAGCTCCCACTCCCGCCCGAGCCCCGCCTCGAAACCGCGAGCCACATGATGATCGCGAACCCGTTCCGCCCGGGCGAGGGCATGTCCAAGCTCTTCTCCACCCACCCGCCGATGACCGAGCGGATCAGCCGCCTGGAGCGGATGGCCGGCGGCGGCCGGGGCCGCTAGCCGGAGACCGGCTGGCCGTTGTAATCGCCTCCGTCGCAGATGAACTTGAGCTCCCAGTCGTCCGTGATGTCGACCGGGGTGGGCGTGCCACCCCCGGCCACGCACTTGTCCCAGTCGACATCGGTCGGCTGTGCCTGCGCGACAGTGATGGTCCCGAGCACACTCACAGCGGCCAGCGCCACCGCAACGATCGCTCTGCGCATGATTCCTCCCGGCTGACGGGGGTGACGACATCCGCCGAACGGCGGCACGCCCACCATCGCCGTCCCACCGCCCCGCGGCGCGCTGCGCTACGCCGAACGGGCGACCCGCGTCAGGCCGCCGCCCGCTCCCGGGCCGCCCTCCGGTACCCGCCCGGCGCCTGCCCGTACGCCCTCTTGAAAGCTTTCGCGAACGCGAACTCGGATCCATAAGCCGTCCGCTCCGCCACCGTCGCCAGCGGCGCGTCGGACTCGCGCGGCAACTGCGCCGCCACCGTCATCCGCCAGCGCGTCGGATACGCCACCGGCGGCTCCCCGACCAGCGTCGTGAACCGCCGGCGAAGGCCGCGCGGGACAGCCCCGACCGCTCGGCCGGCGACTCCGCCGTCCACGCCGCCCCGGGCGCCTCGTGGACGGCCGTCGGCGCCGGGACGACTACGGGGTCGCCGAGGGCCGCCGCCCACCCCTCACGTCCGACACATCCCACCCGACCCCGAACGGCGGCTCGCCCAGCAGCGGGAACGCCCCCGACCGCACGGCCACGTCCACCGGGTTCACGGCACTCGCGTGCACCCTGACGAGCACCTCACCGGCGCCCGGCACGGGCCGCCCGGCCTCCACGACCTCGAGCACCCCGGGACCGCCGAAGGACTTCTGGATCACAGCACGCATGGGGACACTCCCTGAACTCCGAACCGGTCGGCCGGCTTGATGCGAGCACCGCAGGGAGCCGGGGCGAGCGTCCGAATGGCCTTCCGTCCCGGAAACATGTCCCGGCGTCTTCCGGCACCGTTTCGCGAGGCACGCACGGCATCGGGCACCCACGACACCGGGCACCACGACACCGGGCACCGACCGTCGCGCACCGACCCGTAAGCAACCCGTGACGCGTCCGCCGACCACCGCCCCACCTGCGGAAAGACGCAACCATGCGCCACCGCTCCGGCGTCTCAGTGGCCGATGAATCATTCGCGTGGAAGGCTGTATTCATGAGGCTCATCCTGAATGTCATCTGGCTGGTCCTCTGTGGCTTCTGGATGGCGATCGGCTACGTCGTCGCAGGTCTGATCTGCTGCCTCCTCATCATCACCATCCCCTTCGGCATCGCCTCCTTCCGCATCGCCTCCTACGCGCTGTGGCCCTTCGGCCGGACGACGGTCGAGCGGCGGGACGCCGGTGCCGGGTCGTTGATCGGCAACGTCATCTGGATCGTCTTCGCGGGCTGGTGGCTGGCGCTCGGCCACATCGTCACCGGCATCGCCCTCTGCGTCTCGATCATCGGCATCCCGCTGGGCATCGCGAACTTCAAGCTGATCCCGATCTCGCTGATGCCGCTCGGCCGTGAGATCGTGCCGACGGACCAGCCCTTCGCGACGCGCTGACGACCGGAGGGCATCGGCCGTGATGAGAGGATCGATTCATGGCTGTTTCCACCGAGATCGTCCGTGACGCGGGCGACGAACGAACCCTCGCGGTCGTCCTGGGGCACGACGACGAGACCAACGCGCTCACCGGATCGGTGACGTTGCTCGACCTGGGCGCCGACGACCCCGCCCTCAGGATCGTCGCGCTGCCGGAGGCGTCCGGCGACGCCCTGGTGCCGCTGATGCGGGAAGCGGCGGCGGTCGCCCGCGAGGCCGGCGGAACGGTCCTGCGGTGGGTCACGGAGTCGGAGGAGGCGGACCGGCCGGCCCTGGAGGAGCTCGGCGCCGTCGAGGGCGACGAGGTCCACCGCTGGTGGCGGCTGGAACTGACGCCCTCCGGCCCCGCGCCCGACGGCGCCGCCGCCTTCAGCGTGACGCGCGAAGACGCCGTCTTCGACGTCGAGTTCGACGGCGACGCGGCGATCCTGGCGCACGACCGCGAGGACGAGGGCACCGCCGCCGCCCTCGCGGAGCTCACCGCCGCCGCGCTGGAGAAGCTGCGCGCCGAGCACCCCGGGACGCGCGAGGTCCTCGCCTACGCCGCCCCGGACGACGACCACCTCAACTCGGCGCTGTCCGCCGCCGGTTTCGCCCCGACGCGGCAGCGGGCCGTGGAGTACCACCTGCCCCTGTAAGCAGTCCGTTTTCGGCCAACGTCACGCCTTTTCCTGTCGAACTCCCCGGCTCGCATCAGAGTTGGGGAGCCGCGCACCGTCCGCGCGGCCCGACGGAAGGGAACCGTTCAGTGCCGATCAGCAAGCCGCGGCTGCGCGCAGCCGCCGTGACCACCGCCGCCGTCCTCGCCGTGGGGGCGCCCACGGCGTACGCGGCCCTCGATCCGGGCGGCGACACGTCCACCACCACCCGGTCCGCGGTCGTGCGCGGCAAGCCCTACGTCGGCACCCACCTCTACTTCGGCACCGGGCGCAACGACGGCAGGCCGGACGTGACGGAGAAGCAGTTCCTGGCGTTCGTCACCAAGGTCGTCACGCCGAGATTCCCGGACGGACTGACCATCGAGAACGCCCGCGGCCAGTGGCGCGACGCGAAGGGCGTGGTCATCCGCGAGCGCTCCTACGAACTGACGCTGCTCTACCCGAAGTCCCAGGCCCGGACGAAGGACACGGGCATAGAGGCCATCCGCTCCGCCTACAAGAAGGAGTTCCGCCAGGAGTCGGTGATGCGGGCCGACGAGCCGGCGAACGTCGACTTCTGACCGGCCGGCCGGACCGCCGACCGGTCCCGGATTGACCTCGGATTCCCGGGTGGAATTGCACCACGGTCAAGGTCTTTGGGCTCCATAGAGTTGTTCTTGCAACGAGGAACGACGGAACGGTCGAAACGACCGAACGACAACGGGAGACCCGGACATGACCGGCACGAACCACGCCGTACTGACCCGCGCCGCCGAGGCGGAGACCGCGAGCGACCCCAGCAGCGTCATGACCCTCCTGGCCGACGCCGACGCCACCGGCGGGCAACTGACCAGCTACCGCTCGCGGTTCACCGAGGGGGCCGTCGGCGCCCCGGCGCACTTCCACACCCGCGCCTCCGAGCTCTTCTACGTCCTCGACGGCGCGCTGCGGGTGCTGGTGGGCGAGGAGGTCACCGTGCTCAACGCCGGCGACTTCCTCGTCGTACCGCCGCACACCCCGCACGCCTTCGCCGCCGCCTCCGGGCACGAGGCGGACGTGCTGTTCGTCTTCACGCCCGGCCTGCCGCGCTTCGACTACCTGCGGCTCCTGGGCCGGGTCATGCGCGGCGAGGCGGACCCCCGCGAGATCCGGGAGTCCTCCGAGCGCTTCGACAACCACTACGTGGACAGCCCGGCCTGGCGGGCCGAGCTCGAAGGGCGCACGGCCTGAAGCGGCACGGAACGGCCTGAAGCGGACGAGGGCGCGCCGCGGAAGGTCGGGAACCTTCCCCGGCGCGCCCTCGTACCGTCGCCTCGAGTCGGCGGCAACTAGCGGTAGTTGACGAACTGGAGGGCGAAGTCCAGGTCCTTGCCCTTCAGCAGGGCGATGACGGCCTGGAGGTCGTCGCGGCTCTTGGAGGAGACGCGCAGCTCGTCGCCCTGGACCTGGGCCTTGACGCCCTTGGGGCCCTCATCGCGGATGATCTTGGCGACCTTCTTCGCGTTCTCCTGGGTGATGCCGTCCTGGAGCGAGGCGAAGATCTTGTACTCCTTGCCGGAGAGCTGCGGCTCGCCCGCCTCCAGCGCCTTCAGCGAGATGCCCCGCTTGACGAGCTTGGTCTGGAAGATGTCGAGGACCGCCTTGACGCGGTCCTCGCCGTTGGCACGCATCTCGATCTTGTCGCCGGACCAGGCGATGGACGCTCCGACGCCCTTGAAGTCGTAGCGCTGCGAGATCTCCTTGGCGGCCTGGTTGAGGGCGTTGTCGACCTCCTGCCGCTCGACCTTCGAGACGATGTCGAAACTGGAGTCGGCCATATTGAGTTGGCTCCTCGTGCGTAGATTCCGTCAGGGACGCGGCGTGGGGCGTCCCGCGGAGCGCCGCCCGGCGGTACCGCCGGACCGGGCCGGGGACGGCCGCCCCGCAAGCCTAGTCACCCGGGGGCGGATCGGGCGGCTGCGAACCGAGTGGCGGAGCACCCCTGGTCATCGGGTATGGTTTACGTCGTTGCCGCAGGGGACTCGAAAGGGAATCCGAGGCGACGAACCCATGGCGGTGTGCCCGAGTGGCCAATGGGAGCGGACTGTAAATCCGTCGGCTTAGCCTACCCAGGTTCGAATCCTGGCGCCGCCACCGGTTGAGGCCCCCGTCCTTTCGAGGACGGGGGCCTTTCCGTATGCGGTTCAGCCGTATGCGATTCCAGCCGTATGCGGTTCTAGCCTTCCGCGGCGGCCCGTACCGCCTCGCCCACCGGCGTCGTGCCGCCGATCAGTTCCAGCGTGCGGCCGACCGTGCCCGGCTCCTCCAGCAGCGCGGCCAGGACGGCCGCCACGTCGTCCCGGGTCACCTCGCCGTACCCGGTCTCGCCCAGGGCGACCAGGCCGGTGCCCGGCTCGTCGGTCAGCCGGCCGGGGCGCAGGACCGTCCAGTCCAGGCCCGCCCGGGAGCGCACGTCCGCGTCGGCCGCGCCCTTGGCGCGCAGGTAGGTGGCGAAGACGGGGTCGGTGCCCGCGGGCGGCTCGCGGTCGGCGCCCATCGCGGAGACGACGACGAAGCGCCGCACCCCGGCGGCCTCCGCCGCGTCGGCGAAGAGCACGGCGGCGGCGCGGTCCACGGTGTCCTTGCGGGCGGTCCCGCTGCCGGGGCCCGCGCCGGCCGCGAAGACGGCCGCGTCGGCGCCCTCCAGGTGCCGGGCGATGTCCTCGACGGAGGCCGACTCCAGGTCGCAGACGACGGGTTCGGCCCCGGCGGCGAGCAGGTCGCCCGCCTGTTCGGTCCGGCGGATGACGCCGGAAACCTCGTCACCGCGCGCGGCGAGCAACCGCTCCAGCCGCAGCGCGATCTGTCCATGTCCACCAGCGATCACAATGCGCATGATCCGACCGTACGCCGGGGCGCCGCACGGGGTCAGGAGGGCTCCCCGCCGCGCGGCGACTGCCGGGGCAGCTCCAGCGCCGTCGTCCCCGCGCAGTGCCGGAACTCGCGGATCGCGCTGGTGCGGGCGACCACCCGGCCGCGGTGCACCACCAGTCGGCTGTAGCCGAGCGAGAGCACCCCGGCGATCCCGCCGCCGCGGACGGCCAGCAGCTCGGCCGGGAAGCCGGCCTCCACCCGCACCTCGGCCAGGCCCATCGCCGCCCGCGCCTGCCCGCTGACGGCCTCGTACGCCTCCTCGGGGTCCAGCTCGCCGCGCGAGGCGAGCAGGAAGGCGGCCTCCAGCGGATCGCCGCGGCCGACGGGGTTGGCCGCGTCGCGGACGGCCCCGCTGCCCGCGGTGACGCGGACGCCCGCGGCGCGCAGCAGCCGGACGGGCGCGGAGTGGGAGACGCGGTAGCGGGTCCGGGCGGCCACCCCGCAGTCGCCCTGCGGCAGGCAGGCCACGGTCACCCCGGCGGCGGCGAGTTGTTCGGCGGCGCGCACGGCGGTCTCGCGCGGCAGCCGGGCGAGACCGCCGCAGGGGCCGAGGGTGACGGCCGGGCGCAGCCCGCCGGCCATCGCGGCCAGCCGGGCCAGCCGGGGCGGGTCGTCGGCGTCGGTGTGCAGGTCCACGGCGCAGCCGTGCTCGGCGGCGACCCGCAGGACGGTCTCGGCGTAGCCGGTGGGGTCCGGGTCGAGGTCGGGGCAGCCGCCGACCGCGGTGGCGCCCATCTTGACCGCGTCCCGCAGCATGGCCAGGCCGTCGGCCCCGGCGACGCCGGTGAGCAGCCGGGGGACGGCGACGGCGGTCAGGTCGGTGAGTTCGCGCAGGGCCCGGCGGGCGGCCAGGAAGCCTTCGAGCGAGCGCAGGCCCTGGACGTCGCCGACGCGGACGTGGGAGCGCAGCGCGGTGGCGCCGTGTCCGAGCTGGAGCAGGGCGGCCTCGGTGACGCGCCGCTGGACGTCCTCGACGCCGTCGGGGACGGGACCGTCGAGATCGGCGGTGAGCGCGGTGTCGCAGTGCGCGTGCGGGTCGGCGGGGGCGGGCAGGAGCAGGTAGCCGGAGAGGTCGCAGCGCACGCCCGGGGCGAGGCTGCCGGCCGTGCCGACGGCCTCGATGCGGCCGCCGCTGAGGCGGACGTCGACCACGCGGCCGTCGGCGAGGTGCGCGTCACAGAGCACCAGGGGGTTCTCGCCGGGGCCGCCGCCGGGCGGGGACGTGGCGTCGCCGTCGGGGTTGCGTGCGGGCTGCGGCTGGTTGTCGGGCATTGCGCTCCCTACGGGCCGGGGCAGGCGTTCACGCAGCGTGGTCCGAGCCTAGGACGCGTACGGAGCGGGTTCGGGGAGGGCGGCGACCGGCGGGCAATAGTCGTACCGGAGCGGCTCGCGGGGCGGGCGGGACCGCGGTGCGCGGGGGCCTGCGGGCCGCCGGGCCGGGGGCCTCCGGATACGGATTTCACCTTCGGCCGCAGACCGTGTAATGTCTTCCTCGCTCGCCCCAATAGCTCAGTCGGCAGAGCGTCTCCATGGTAAGGAGAAGGTCAACGGTTCGATTCCGTTTTGGGGCTCTGGTGTGAGAGGTCTCCCCGCCTTCGGGCGGGGAAGTTCTCCCGCATCACAGCGGTGTAGCTCAGTCGGTAGAGCAAGCGGCTCATAATCGCTGTGTCACCGGTTCAAGTCCGGTCACCGCTACACATAGTAGCCGATTGCGGGGTCGGTCCTCCGATCGGCTACTCTTGTCTGCGTTAATCCGTCCATCCGTCAAGGAGCACTTCACGTGGCTGCCACCGACGTCCGCCCGAAGATCACGCTGGCCTGCGTGGAGTGCAAGGAGCGGAACTACATCACCAAGAAGAACCGGCGCAACGACCCGGACCGTCTGGAGATGAAGAAGCACTGCCCGCGTTGCAACGCGCACACCGCGCACCGCGAAACGCGATAAAAACGCAGCACCCTCGTTCATGAGGCCGTCCCCGATCACTGGGGGCGGCCTCATGGCATATCCCACGGCGTATCCCCACCCAGGAGGTGCCGAGCCGATGGCGCTCGATCAGTCCTTCGTCGGACGGACCTATCCGGCCACCGCCCCGTACGAGGTCGGCCGGGAGAAGATCCGTGAGTTCGCCGAGGCCGTCGGCGACGACAGCGCGGTGTACACCGATCCCGCCGCCGCCCGGGCGCTCGGGTATCCGGACGTGATCGCCCCGCCGACCTTTGTGTTCGCCGTCACCTTCAAGGCCGCCGGCGAGGTGATCCAGGACCCGCAGCTGGGCCTGGACTACAGCCGGGTCGTCCACGGCGACCAGCGCTTCGCCTACACCCGCCCGGTGCGCGCGGGGGACCGGCTGACGGTCACCTCCACCATCGAGACGATCAAGTCGATGGCCGGCAACGATCTTCTGACCATTCGCGGCGAGGTGCACGACGAGCACGGTGAGCACGTCGTGACCGCCCACACGATGCTGGTGGCGCGCGCCGCCGAGGAGGCGTGATGACCGCCCGGATCTCCTACGACGACGTCGAGGTCGGCACGGAGCTGCCGGCCGGGACCTTCCCTGTGACGCGCGACACCCTGGTGCGCTACGCCGGTGCCTCGGGCGACTTCAACCCGATCCACTGGAACGAGAAGTTCGCCAAGGAGGTCGGGCTGCCGGACGTGATCGCGCACGGCATGTTCACCATGGCCGAGGCGATCCGCGTGGTCACCGACTGGACCGGCGACCCGGGCGCCGTCGCCGAGTACGGGGTGCGCTTCACCAAGCCGGTCGTCGTGCCCAACGACGAGAAGGGCGCGGTCATCGAGGTCAGCGGCAAGGTCGCGGCCAAGCTGGACGACGAGGCGCGGACCGTGCGGGTGGACCTGGTGGCGACCAGCGACGGTCAGCGCGTGCTCGGCATGTCGCGGGCCGTGGTGCGGCTGGCGTAGGCGCCGCGACAGGCCCTTGCGCAGGTTAGTTAGCAGACACTAATCTTCTCGTCATGGCCAGGATGAGTGCGGAGGAGCGGCGCGAGAGCGTCGTCCGGGCGGCGATCGCGGAGTTCGCGAGGGGCGGCTACCACGGCACCTCGACCGAGACGATCGCCCGCCGGGTGGGAGTCTCCCAGCCCTATCTCTTCCGCCTCTTCCCCGGCAAGCAGGCGATCTTCCTCGCCGCGGTCGAGCGCTGCCAGGAGGAGATCCTGCGCACCTTCCAGGAGGCGTCCGAGGGGGTCGCCCCCGAGGACGCCAAGCGCACCATGGGTCTGGCGTACGAGCGGCTGATCGCCCGCGACCGGGACACGCTGCTCATGCTGCTCCAGATGTGCACCGCGGTCGCCGCCGCCGAGGCGGCGGGCGACATGGAGTTCGGGCGCCCGATCCGGGCCGGCTGGGAGCGGCTGCGGGATCACGTCCACGCCGCCCTGGGCGGCGACGCGGGGGCCTCGTCCCGGTTCCTGGGGCACGGCATGCTCATCAACGCCCTCGTCTCGCTGGGGTTCCCCACCGACCACCGGGTGTGGGACGGCCTGCCGCAGGAGTGATCGGGGGCCGCCCGTGCCTGTCACAGGCGGTGTGTTCCCGGGCGCGAATTTTTTTTGTCCACAAAAGTTAGTGACCACTCAATAATCAGGGGGAGAATGTGGAACGCCACGCCGCACGCCGGGCCGTCTGGGCCCTGGTGATCTCCGGCGCCGCCGGCTTCATGGCCGCGCTCGACAACCTCGTCGTCACCACCGCGCTGCCCTCCGTCCGCGCCGACCTCGGCGGCTCGCTGGAGGACCTCGAATGGACGGTCAGCGCCTACACGCTCACCTACGCCGTGCTCCTGATGTTCGGCGCCGCGCTCGGCGACCGGTTCGGCCGCCGCCGGCTGTTCACCCTCGGGCTGCTCGTCTTCACCGGCGCCTCCGCCGCGGCGGCCCTCGCCCCCGGGACCGGGAGCCTGATCGCCGCCCGGGCCGTCCAGGGCGCCGGCGCCGCGGTCATGACGCCGCTGAGCCTCACCCTGCTCACCGCCGCCACCCCGCCCGAGCGGCGCGGCGCCGCCTTCGGCGTCTGGGGGGCCGTCAACGGCCTCGCCGTGGCCACCGGCCCGCTCATCGGCGGCGGGCTGACGGAGCACATCTCCTGGCACTGGATCTTCTGGCTCAACGTGCCCATCGGCCTGTTGCTGCTGCCGCTCGTCCGGCTGCGGATGGACGAGTCGTACGCGCCGGGCGCCCGCCTCGACGTCCGCGGCACGCTCCTGGTCAGCACCGGGCTTTTCGGCCTCGTCTTCGCGGTCGTGAACGTCAACGCCCACGGCTGGACCGGTGGCCGCGTCCTCACCGGGCTGATCGCCGGCGGCTTCCTGCTCGCCGCGTTCATCTGGCACTGCTCCGCCCACGAGAACCCCATGCTGCCTCTGCGACTCTTCCGCGACAGGGCCTTCAGCGGGATCAATGCGGCCGGGCTGCTGATGTTCTTCGGGATGTTCGGCTCGATCTTCATGCTCAGCCAGTTCCTCCAGAACGTCGGCGGCTACGCGCCCACCGAGGCGGGGCTCCGCATGCTCCCGTGGACCGGCATGCCCATGCTCGTCGCCCCCGTCGCGGGCTACCTCGCCGACCGGGTGGGCGGCCGGATCGTGGTGGTCTGCGGACTCGCCCTCCAGGCCGCCGGGCTCGCGCTCTACGCGCTGACGATCTCCGCCGACGTCTCGTACGCCGCCCAGCTGCCCGCGCTGATCGCCGGCGGGGCCGGCATGGCCCTGTACTTCGCCCCCGCGTCCGCCCTGGTCATGTCCTCGGTCCGGCCCGCCGATCAGGGCATCGCCTCCGGAGCCAGCAGCGCCCTGCGCGAGCTGGGCGGCGCGTTCGGCGTCGCCGTGCTCGGCTCGGTCTTCGCCGCGCAGGGCGGCTACGGGTCGCCGCAGCGCTTCGTGGACGGGATCACCCCGGCGCTGTGGATCGGCGCGGCGGGCGTCGCCCTCGCGGCGGTGGCGGCGGCGCTGGCGCCCCGCCGGGCGCGCACCGCCGCCCCGGCGGTCCGGGAACGGGAGCCGGCCGGGGTCTAGCGCCGGCCCCGTACCCTTGTCGCCGTGCAGGAACTCCACGACACCCCCCTCGCCCCCCTGACCACCTTCCGCCTCGGCGGCCCCGTCACCCGCCTGGTCACGGCCGTCACCGACGACGAGGTGATCGCGGCCGTGCGCGAGGCGGACGACACCGGTGTGCCGCTGCTGATCATCGGCGGCGGCAGCAACCTCGTGATCTCCGACAAGGGTTTCGAGGGCACGGCCTTGCGCATCGCCACCACCGGCTTCTCGCTCGACGGCACCCGCCTCGAGCTTGCCGCCGGCGAGAACTGGTCCGACGCCGTGGCCCGCACCGTCGAGGCCGGGCTCGCCGGCGTCGAGTGCCTGGCCGGCATCCCCGGCTCGGCCGGTGCCACGCCGATCCAGAACGTGGGCGCGTACGGCCAGGAGGTCTCCGCCACGATCACCGAGGTCGTGGCGTACGACCGCCGGGCCGGCGAGGTCGTCGTCCTGCCGAACGCCGAGTGCGGCTTCTCCTACCGGCACAGCCGGTTCAAGCAGGACCCCTCGCGGTACGTCGTGCTGCGCGTCCGCTTCGAGCTGGAGGACGCGGACGGGCTGTCGGCGCCCCTGCGCTACGCCGAGACGGCCCGCGCCCTGGGCGTCTCGGCCGGGGGCCGCGTCCCCCTCGCCGCCGCCCGCGAGACGGTGCTGCGGCTGCGGGCCGGCAAGGGGATGGTGCTCGACCCGGAGGACCACGACACCTGGTCGGCGGGGTCGTTCTTCACCAACCCCGTCCTCACGGCCGCCGAGCACGCGGCGTTCCTCGCGCGGGCGGCGGAGCGGCTCGGGGACGACGTCGTCCCGCCCGCGTACCCGGCGGGCGACGGCCTGGTGAAGACCTCGGCCGCCTGGCTGATCGACAAGGCCGGCTTCACGAAGGGCTACGGCTCCGGCCCCGCCCGGATCTCCACGAAGCACACGCTGGCCCTGACGAACCGCGGCTCGGCGACGACGGAGGACCTGCTGGTGCTGGCGCGCGAGGTGCGGGACGGGGTGCGGGAGGCGTTCGGGGTGACGCTGGTGAACGAGCCGGTGACGGTGGGCGTGGCGCTGTAGAGGGGGTGGGGGCTGGGGCCCGGGGAGGTTTGCCCCGGCCCCGCCCTTGCACCGTTTCCCGGGGAGACCCCGGCCCCCGTCCGCCCTTCGGGCGGCCTCCGGGGGCTCCGCCCCCTGGACCCCCGAAACCGCGCTCCGCGCGGTTGTCCTCAAGCGCCGGACGGGCTGGATCGGGCGCTTGCGGACAAAGCGGTGAAGCCGCTTTTCGGGGCCCGGGGCGGAGCCCCGGAGCGGGGTGCAGGGGGCGCAGCCCCCGCTTGCCGCGCCGTGGCGGGCGCCCCCGGGCGGAGCCCGGGGGAAACGGTGAAAGGGCGGGGCGGGGAGAACTACCCCACCGCACCCAGCCACGCGTCGATCCCCGCCAGCAGCCGCCCCTTCACATCCCCCGGCGCCACGGACCCCCGCACCGACTGCCGCGCCAGCTCCGCCAGCTCCACGTCGGTGAAGCCGTGGTGCTCCCGCGCCAGCTCGTACTGCGCCGCCAAGCGCGAGCCGAACAGCAGCGGGTCGTCCGCGCCCAGCGCTATCGGCACACCCGCCTCGTACAGCGTCCGCAGCGGCACGTCCGACGGCTTCTCGTAGACGCCGAGCGCGACGTTCGACGACGGGCAGACCTCGCAGGTCACCCCCCGCTCCGCCAGCCGCCGCAGCAGCCGCGGGTCCTCCGCGGCCCGCACCCCGTGCCCCACCCGCCCCGCGTGCAGGTCGTCCAGGCAGTCCCGGACGCTGCTCGGCCCGGACAGCTCGCCGCCGTGCGGGGCCGCCAGCAGCCCGCCCTCGCGGGCGATCTGGAACGCGCGGTCGAAGTCCCGGGCGAGACCGCGCCGTTCGTCGTTGGAGAGCCCGAACCCCACCACGCCCCGGTCCGCGTAGCGCACCGCGAGGCGGGCCAGCGTCCGGGCGTCGAGCGGGTGCTTCATCCGGTTCGCGGCCACCAGGACGCGTATGCCGAGGCCCGTGTCCCGGGACGCCCGTTCCACGGCGTCCGTGATGACCTCCAGGGCCGGGATCAGACCGCCCAGCCGCGGCGCGTACGACGTCGGGTCCACCTGGATCTCCAGCCACCCCGAGCCGTCCCGGACGTCCTCCTCGGCCGCCTCGAAAACCAGCCGCTGGATGTCCTCGGGGGAGCGCAGGCAGGAGCGCGCGATGTCGTACAGCCGCTGGAAGCGGAACCAGCCGCGCTCGTCCGTCGCCCGCAGACTGGGCGGCTCGCCGCTGCTCAGCGCCTCGGGGAGGTGCACCCCGTACTTGTCGGCCAGTTCGAGCAGGGTCGAGGGGCGCATGGAACCGGTGAAGTGCAGGTGCAAATGCGCCTTCGGCAGCAGCCGGACGTCGCGTACGTTCTCCATTCCGGGATCCTGCCGCATGGTGCGCGTCAACCGGAAGGGGCTTTCCCCAAAGGGGGAAGGGCCGCACGGGAAAGTTCCCGCACGGCCCTTCCACGGCCTCAGTCCCGCGCCTCGGCCAGCAGCTTCTGGATCCGGGAGACGCCCTCGGCCAGGTCCTCGTCGCCCAGCGCGTAGGACAGCCGCAGATAGCCCGGCGTGCCGAACGCCTCGCCCGGGACGACCGCGACTTCGGCCTCCTCCAGGATCAGCGCCGCCAGCTCCACCGACGTGGCCGGCCGCTTCCCGCGGATCTCCTTGCCGAGCAGCGCCTTGACCGAGGGGTACGCGTAGAACGCGCCCTCCGGCTCGGGGCAGACGACGCCGTCGATCTCGTTGAGCATCTGCACGATCTTCCGCCGGCGGCGGTCGAAGGCGACCTTCATCTCCTCGACGGCCTTCAGGTCGCCGGACACGGCGGCCAGCGCGGCCCGCTGGGCCACGTTGCTGACGTTGGACGTGGCGTGCGACTGGAGGTTGGTCGCGGCCTTCACCACGTCCTGCGGGCCGACGATCCACCCCACGCGCCAGCCGGTCATGGCGTACGTCTTGGCCACGCCGTTGACGACGACGCACTTGTCGCGCAGCTCCGGCACCACCACCGGCAGCGAGGAGAACTCCGCGTCGCCGTAGACCAGGTGCTCGTAGATCTCGTCGGTGAGCACCCACAGCCCGTGCTCCGCCGCCCAGCGGCCGATCTCCTCGACCTGGGCGCGCGTGTAGACGGCGCCGGTCGGGTTGGACGGGGAGACGAAGAGCAGCACCTTGGTGCGCTCGGTGCGGGCGGCCTCCAGCTGCTCGACGGAGACCCGGTAGCCGGTGGTCTCGTCGGCGACGACCTCGACCGGGACGCCGCCCGCGAGGCGGATCGACTCGGGGTACGTGGTCCAGTACGGAGCCGGGACGATGACCTCGTCGCCCGGGTCGAGGATGGTCGCGAAGGCCGAGTAGATCGCCTGCTTGCCGCCGTTGGTGACGAGCACCTGGGACGCCTCGACCTCATAGCCGGAGTCGCGCAGCGTCTTCGCCGCGATGGCCGCCTTCAGCTCGGGGAGGCCGCCGGCCGGGGTGTAGCGGTGGTTCTTCGGGTCGCGGCACGCCTCGACGGCGGCGTCGACGATGTAGCCCGGGGTGGGGAAGTCCGGCTCGCCCGCGCCGAAGCCGATCACCGGGCGCCCGGCCGCCTTGAGGGCCTTGGCCTTGGCGTCCACGGCGAGGGTCGCGGACTCGGAGATCGACCCGATGCGGGTGGAGACCCGGCGGTCGGTGGGTGCCTGCGCGGCGGGGAAGGGAGCGGTGGCATCGGTCATACAGGCATCGTCCCAGACCCGGGACGAACCGGGCGGCCGCGTTCCACGAAGCGGTACGGGGAGGCCCTTTCCGAAGGTCGTGGCGCTATCTGTTCGACGCGGAGGCGGGAAGCACGTACACTCACTCGTCGTTGGCCCCTCCACGGCGAATCAGTACCGGGCACACCGTGCTTCCGGACGGATGCGGTACGTTGGGGGAACCACAAAGGGTCGTAGCTCAATTGGTAGAGCACTGGTCTCCAAAACCAGCGGTTGGGGGTTCAAGTCCCTTCGGCCCTGCTACACGCATCGTCACCTAGGTGCGTGCGTATGCAGAGATGCACCGCCGTGCGGCTCACACCGGGCGCGGCACGGCCACGACCCGGATTCAGGTGAGGACGTAGTGACGGAAGCCCTGGGCTCCACCGCGACGCCTGAAAGTGGTCGTCCCGAGGACGAGGTCGCCGTCAAGAAGCGCCGTGGCGGCAAGCGAGGCAAGAAAGGCCCGCTGGGGCGTCTCGCGCTTTTCTACCGCCAGGTCGTGGCGGAGCTCCGCAAGGTCGTCTGGCCCACTCGTGGCCAGCTCTCGACGTACACCACCGTGGTGATCGTCTTCGTCGTCATCGTCATTGGTCTCGTGACCGTGATTGACTATGGGTTCAGCAACGCCGTCAAGTACGTCTTCGGCTGAGCCCGTCCGCGCGCTGGGGCGGCAGTTTCCGGGAGGCTCTTCCGGAGAGCCGCCTTTTTGCACGTTCCAACCCTTGAAGACCAGGAAGAAGCAGCCACGTGTCTGACCCGAACCTGAACCCCGACGCCGTCGAGCCCGTCGAGGCGGCAGAGGCCGACGTGGACGCGGCTGTCTCGGCCGAGGTCGAGGGCGACACCGCGGCCGCCGAGCAGGAGCCGGCCGAGGCCGCCGAGGGCACCGACGAGGAGGCCCCGGCCCAGGCCGAGGAGGCCGCCGAGATCGTCGAGGCCGACGAGGCCGTCGAGGAAGAGGCCCCCGCCGCCGACCCGGTCGCCGCCCTCCGCGAGGAGCTGCGCGGGCTGCCCGGCGAGTGGTACGTCATCCACACCTACGCGGGCTACGAGAACCGCGTGAAGACCAACCTCGAGCAGCGCGCCGTCTCGCTGAACGTCGAGGACTACATCTTCCAGGCCGAGGTGCCGCAGGAAGAGGTCGTCCAGATCAAGAACGGCGACCGCCGCACCGTCCGCCAGAACAAGCTCCCCGGCTACGTGCTGGTGCGCATGGACCTGACGAACGAGTCGTGGGGCGTCGTCCGCAACACCCCGGGCGTCACCGGCTTCGTGGGCAACGCCTACGACCCGTACCCGCTGACCCTGGACGAGATCGTCAAGATGCTCGCCCCGGAGGCCGAGGCGAAGGCCGCCAAGGAGGCCGCCGAGGCCGAGGGCCGTCCCGCCCCCAGCCGCAAGGTCGAGGTCCAGGTGCTGGACTTCGAGGTCGGCGACTCGGTCACCGTCACCGACGGTCCGTTCGCCACCCTCCAGGCCACGATCAACGAGATCAACGCCGACTCGAAGAAGGTCAAGGGCCTCGTCGAGATCTTCGGTCGCGAGACCCCGGTCGAGCTGAGCTTCGACCAGATCCAGAAGAACTAGCCACAGGCGTTCCGAGGGGCCAGACCGTCACGGTCTGGCCCCTCGGTTTTTGGCTCGGCCACGTTACCCGCTATCGTGGTGCGGTATGCCCGCGAGCAGTGTGTCGCGGGCAAAAAATTCTCACCAGGACCCGGAGAGAGCAATGCCTCCCAAGAAGAAGAAGGTCACGGGGCTCATCAAGCTCCAGATCCAGGCCGGCGCCGCCAACCCGGCTCCGCCGGTCGGCCCCGCGCTGGGTCAGCACGGCGTCAACATCATGGAGTTCTGCAAGGCCTACAACGCCGCGACCGAGTCGCAGCGTGGCATGGTCGTGCCGGTGGAGATCACGGTCTACGAGGACCGTTCCTTCACCTTCGTGACCAAGACTCCGCCGGCCGCGAAGCTGATCCTCAAGGCCGCGGGCGTGGAGAAGGGCTCCGGCGAGCCGCACAAGACCAAGGTCGCCAAGATCACCGAGGCGCAGGTCCGCGAGATCGCCACGACCAAGATGCCCGACCTGAACGCCAACGACCTGGACGCCGCGTCGAAGATCATCGCCGGCACCGCCCGCTCCATGGGCATCACGGTCGAGGGCTGATCAGCCCCACATGACGGAGTCGCACATCGGACTCCGTTGACCTTGTGGAAGGGCCAAGCGCTGGCCCGGACCACGACTCCACGCTCAACTATTCAGGAGCAGAAGTGAAGCGCAGCAAGACTCTCCGCGCTGCGGACGCCAAGGTCGAGGCGGAGCGCCTGTACGCCCCGCTCGAGGCCGTCCGTCTCGCCAAGGAGACCTCCGCCACCAAGTTCGACGCGACCGTCGAGGTTGCCTTCCGCCTGGGTGTCGACCCGCGCAAGGCCGACCAGATGGTCCGCGGCACCGTGAACCTTCCGCACGGCACCGGTAAGACCGCCCGGGTCCTGGTCTTCGCGACCGGCGACCGTGCCGAGGCCGCGCGTGCCGCCGGCGCCGACATCGTCGGTGCCGACGAGCTCATCGACGAGGTCGCCAAGGGCCGTCTGGACTTCGACGCCGTCGTCGCCACCCCGGACCTCATGGGCAAGGTCGGCCGCCTCGGCCGCGTGCTCGGTCCCCGTGGTCTGATGCCGAACCCGAAGACCGGCACGGTCACCCCGGACACGGCCAAGGCCGTGACCGACATCAAGGGCGGCAAGATCGAGTTCCGCGTCGACAAGCACTCGAACCTGCACTTCATCATCGGCAAGGTCTCGTTCGACGACACCAAGCTGGTGGAGAACTACGCCGCGGCGCTGGAGGAGATCCTCCGTCTGAAGCCGTCCGCCGCCAAGGGCCGCTACGTCAAGAAGGCGACCCTGACCACCACGATGGGCCCCGGCATCGCGCTGGACCCGAACCGCACCCGCAACCTGCTGGTCGAGGACGAGACCGTCTGAGACCCGGCACACCGCGTGTGAGCCCCATGGGCCGGCCCCGCACCCTCCTGGGTGCGGGGCCGGCCCTTTTTGTTGCCCTGTTGTCGGAACCGTGGGTTATCGTTCGGGCGAACCAAAGGCAAAGCAATCTCCAAAAAAAGGCGGGGAAAATGGCCAGGACCGCGGTCCGTCGCATAGGCATGTCGCTCTCTGCGGCGGCGATTCTCGTCGGTGCTGTCGCGTGCGACTCCGACGACAACAAGAAGGACGACAAGAGCGCGTCGCAGAGCCAGTCGAAGGGCAGTGACGACCGCAGCCCGGCCCAGGCCCTCCAGGCCGCGTACAAGAAGACCAGCGACGTGAAGTCGGCCAAGGTCCGGATGTCCATGACGATGCCGGGCGACAAGGCCGCCGAAAAGGTCGAGATGGACGGCGTCATGGCCTGGAACCCCGTCGCCATGGATATGACGATGAAGAGCCCCTCGCTCGCCAAGATGGGCGGCGCCGGCCAGATGCGCATGCTCATGAAGGACAACGTCACCTACATGGAGATGCCGGCCGGCTCCATGAAGGACGCCCCCGCGGAGATGCGGGGCAAGAAGTGGATGAAGCTCGACCTCGAGGCCGCCGCCAAGATGTCCGGCGACCCCGCCGCCCAGAAGCAGATGATGGGCGGCATGACGGGTTCGATGAGCGACATGAACCAGGACCCGGCCAAGCAGATGGCCATCCTGACCGACTCCCCGAGCCTCAAGCGCGTCGGCGAGGAGGACGTCAACGGCGTCAAGGCCCAGCACTACAAGGGCACGCTGACCGTCGACGAGCTGGTCAAGGGCAACAAGTCGGCCGAGCTGATGGACGCCAAGGACCGCGAGAAGTTCCTGGACGGCGTGAAGAAGGCCGGCATCAAGGGCTACGACACCGACATCTGGGTCAACGGCGACGACCTGCCGGTCCGGGTGGTCATGGGCATCGACAGCGCCAAGCAGGGCAAGATGAACGTCACCGCCGACTACACCGAGTACGGCGTCAAGGCCGAGGTGACGGCCCCGCCGGCCGGCGAGACCCTGGACCTCTTCGAGATGTTCAAGGGCATGGGCGCGGGCGGCAAGAGCCCCGCCGGTCTCGAGAGCTGAGCCGGACGACAGCCGATTTGCCTGAGCGCAGGCCGTTCACTTATTGTGTTCCGGAAGCCAAAGACCGCTGGTCGTTGCTGTGCCTTCACTTGAAGGCGTGGTGGCCGAAGGATCCGCTAGCTGCGGGCGACCTGCGCAGGTGATTGTGGTTGAACTCCCACTGGGCGGCTGTATGCCAGCTGTTCATCGTGGTCGAGTCACGCCCCGAGCGCCCGCGCCGGGGCGTTTCGTTTTGCCCAGGTCCCTTCTCGCGCCTATGCGGTCCGAATCACCCGGAAGGAGGCCGAGGCTCATGGCGAGGCCCGACAAGGCTGCCGCGGTTGCCGAGCTGACGGACAAGTTCCGCAGCTCCAACGCCGCTGTGCTGACCGAGTACCGCGGTCTCACCGTGGCGCAGCTGAAGACGCTGCGCCGTTCGCTCGGTGAGAACGCGCAGTACGCCGTGGTGAAGAACACGCTGACCCAGATCGCGGCCCGTGAGGCCGGGATCACGCTGGAGGACCAGCTCTTCGCTGGCCCGACGGCGGTTGCCTTCGTCACCGGTGACCCGGTGGAGTCGGCGAAGGGTCTTCGTGACTTCGCCAAGGAGAACCCGAATCTCATCATCAAGGGCGGTGTCCTTGATGGCAAGGCGATGACCGCCGATGAGATCAAGAAGCTTGCGGACCTCGAGTCCCGCGAGGTTCTGCTCAGCAAGCTGGCCGGTGCCATGAAGGGCAAGCAGTCCCAGGCTGCCTCGCTCTTCCAGGCGCTGCCGACGAAGTTCGTCCGCACCGCGGACGCGCTGCGCGCCAAGCTCGCCGAGCAGGGCGGTGCCGAGTAATTCGGCTCGCGCATTGATCGGTGCCTCGACGAGGCACTGGTCGCAGCGGGCCGTACGCCCGCCGACATGTACATCACGGCACCTGCCGATTTAGTGGAAGGACCGCCCTCATGGCGAAGCTGACCAAGGACGAGCTGCTCGCGCAGTTCGAGGAGATGACCCTCATCGAGCTGGCCGAGTTCGTCTCCGCCTTCGAGGAGAAGTTCGACGTTACCGCCGCTGCGGCCGCCCCGGTCGTCGTCGCCGGTGGTGCCGCCGGTGGCGCCGCCGAGGCCGTCGAGGAGAAGGACGAGTTCGACGTCATCCTCACCGCCGCCGGTGACAAGAAGATCCAGGTCATCAAGGTCGTGCGTGAGCTGACCTCCCTGGGTCTGAAGGAGGCCAAGGACCTCGTCGACGGCACCCCGAAGCCGGTCCTCGAGAAGGTCGCCAAGGACGCCGCGGAGAAGGCCGCCGAGGCCCTCAAGGGCGCCGGCGCCTCCGTCGAGGTCAAGTGACCTCACGGGGCCTGAAGGCTCCCGTCTGACACGTCAGACCGACGAAGGGCGATCACCCATGCGGGTGGTCGCCCTTCGGCGTACCCGGGACGGCTGCACGGCAGCGGCCGCCGGGCGAGTATGGTGATCTTTGTTGCCCCGTCGCAGGGGCCCGGAGCGGCACCTTGAGCGGTCGTCGGCGGGCCACCCGGGGGCCGGAGGGCCTTGACGAACGGCACGTCGCGCGCAATTCTCAGGACGCAGTGACATGCAGAACCTCTCGAACGCCGCCTTCGGTTCACCGTCCGAGGCATGGATCGACGGCGGAGAGGGAAGTATCGTCGTGCGCTTCCGGCACCAGGCGGTTGCCGGGCGGAGCCGGGCGGCCGCGCCCGGCAAGTACGGCGAGGACAACAGGATCCCGGAGGGAGAGATTGGTATCGCACCGGTCTCGGGACATCCGCTCTGGACATCAGTGGGCCAAGTGGCTACACTGACCCTTTGCGCTGCCTGTTAGCTGCTCCCTGCCCGTCACCAGGGGCATGCCCACTGTCGAGCAATGCTGATGGAAACCCCCTGACCTGGGATTTCTTATCGATGCACGGAGTGGGACCGGTACGCGCGTAGTGAGTCCGAGCCCTCGGAAGGACCCCCTCTTGGCCGCCTCGCGCAACGCCTCGACCGCCAATACGAACAACGGCGCCAGCACTGCCCCGCTGCGCATCTCATTTGCGAAGATCAAGGAGCCTCTCGAGGTTCCGAACCTCCTTGCGCTGCAGACCGAGAGCTTCGACTGGCTGCTCGGCAATGCCGCCTGGAAGGCTCGCGTCGAGGCTGCGCTGGAGTCTGGTCAGGACGTCCCCACCAAGTCCGGTCTGGAGGAGATCTTCGAGGAGATCTCCCCGATCGAGGACTTCTCCGGGTCGATGTCGCTGACTTTCCGTGACCACCGCTTCGAGCCCCCGAAGAACTCGATCGACGAGTGCAAGGAGCGCGACTTCACGTACGCGGCCCCGCTCTTCGTCACGGCCGAGTTCACCAACAACGAGACCGGTGAGATCAAGTCTCAGACGGTCTTCATGGGCGACTTCCCGCTCATGACGCCCAAGGGCACCTTCTGCATCAACGGCACCGAGCGTGTCGTCGTGTCGCAGCTGGTCCGCTCGCCCGGTGTCTACTTCGACTCCTCGATCGACAAGACGTCCGACAAGGACATCTTCACGGCCAAGATCATCCCGTCCCGGGGTGCCTGGCTGGAGATGGAGGTCGACAAGCGGGACATGGTCGGTGTCCGCATCGACCGCAAGCGCAAGCAGTCCGTCACCGTCCTCCTGAAGGCTCTCGGCTGGACCACCGAGCAGATCCTCGAGGAGTTCGGCGAGTACGAGTCGATGCGCGCCACCCTGGAGAAGGACCACACCCAGGGCCAGGACGACGCGCTGCTCGACATCTACCGCAAGCTGCGCCCGGGCGAGCCGCCGACGCGTGAGGCCGCGCAGACGCTGCTGGAGAACCTGTACTTCAACCCGAAGCGCTACGACCTCGCGAAGGTCGGCCGCTACAAGGTCAACAAGAAGCTCGGCGGCGACGAGCCGCTCGACGCGGGCGTGCTGACCACGGACGACGTCATCGCGACGATCAAGTACCTGGTCAAGCTGCACGCCGGTGAGCAGGAGACGGTCGGCGAGAACGGCACCTCGATCGTCGTCGAGACCGACGACATCGACCACTTCGGCAACCGTCGTCTGCGCAACGTCGGCGAGCTCATCCAGAACCAGGTCCGCACGGGTCTGGCTCGCATGGAGCGCGTCGTGCGTGAGCGCATGACCACGCAGGACGTCGAGGCGATCACGCCGCAGACCCTGATCAACATCCGGCCGGTCGTCGCCTCCATCAAGGAGTTCTTCGGCACCAGCCAGCTGTCCCAGTTCATGGACCAGACCAACCCGCTGTCGGGTCTGACCCACAAGCGTCGTCTGTCGGCGCTGGGTCCGGGCGGTCTCTCCCGTGAGCGGGCCGGCTTCGAGGTCCGAGACGTCCACCCGTCGCACTACGGCCGCATGTGCCCGATCGAGACGCCCGAAGGCCCGAACATCGGTCTGATCGGCTCGCTCGCCTCCTACGGCCGGGTCAACGCGTTCGGTTTCGTCGAGACCCCGTACCGCAAGGTCGTCGACGGCGTCGTCACCGACGAGGTCGACTACCTGACGGCCGACGAGGAAGACCGCTTCGTCATCGCCCAGGCGAACGCGCCCCTCACCGAGGACATGCGCTACGCCGAGGCCCGCGTGCTGGTCCGCCGCCGTGGCGGCGAGATCGACTACATCGCCGGCGACGACGTCGACTACATGGACGTCTCGCCGCGCCAGATGGTGTCGGTCGCGACCGCCATGATCCCGTTCCTCGAGCACGACGACGCCAACCGCGCGCTCATGGGATCGAACATGATGCGCCAGGCCGTTCCGCTGATCAAGGCGGAGTCCCCGCTGGTCGGCACCGGCATGGAGTACCGCTGCGCGGTCGACGCCGGCGACGTCATCAAGGCCGAGAAGGACGGCGTCGTCCAGGAGATCTCCGCGGACTACGTCACCGTCGCCAACGACGACGGCACCTACAACACCTACCGGGTGGCCAAGTTCTCCCGCTCGAACCAGGGCACGTCCTTCAACCAGAAGGTCGTCGTGGACGAGGGCGCCCGCGTGGTGGCCGGCCAGGTGCTCGCCGACGGTCCGTCCACGGACAAGGGCGAGATGGCGCTCGGCAAGAACCTGCTCGTGGCGTTCATGCCGTGGGAGGGTCACAACTACGAGGACGCGATCATCCTGTCGCAGCGCCTCGTCCAGGACGACGTCCTCTCCTCGATCCACATCGAGGAGCACGAGGTCGACGCCCGTGACACCAAGCTGGGCCCCGAGGAGATCACCCGGGACATCCCGAACGTCTCCGAGGAGGTCCTCTCCGACCTCGACGAGCGCGGCATCATCCGCATCGGTGCCGAGGTCATCGGCGGCGACATCCTCGTCGGCAAGGTCACCCCGAAGGGTGAGACCGAGCTGACCCCCGAGGAGCGCCTGCTGCGCGCGATCTTCGGTGAGAAGGCCCGTGAGGTCCGTGACACCTCGCTCAAGGTCCCGCACGGCGAGATCGGCAAGGTCATCGGCGTCCGCGTCTTCGACCGCGAGGAGGGCGACGAGCTGCCCCCGGGCGTGAACCAGCTGGTCCGCGTCTACGTCGCCCAGAAGCGCAAGATCACCGATGGTGACAAGCTCGCCGGCCGTCACGGCAACAAGGGTGTTATCTCCAAGATCCTGCCGGTCGAGGACATGCCGTTCCTGGAGGACGGCACCCCGGTCGACATCATCCTCAACCCGCTGGGTGTCCCGTCCCGAATGAACCCGGGACAGGTCCTCGAGATCCACCTCGGCTGGCTCGCCAGCCAGGGCTGGAACGTCGAGGGCAGCGAGGAGTGGATGGAGCGCCTCAAGGCGATCGGCGCCGACGAGGTCGCCCCGGGCACCAACGTCGCGACCCCGGTCTTCGACGGCGCCCGCGAGGACGAGCTGGCCGGTCTCTTCGAGCACACCGTGCCCAACCGCGACGGCGAGCGCATGGTGCTCCCGTCCGGCAAGGCCCGGCTGTTCGACGGCCGCTCCGGCGAGCCGTTCCCGGACCCGATCTCGGTCGGGTACATGTACATCCTCAAGCTCCACCACCTGGTCGACGACAAGCTGCACGCCCGTTCGACCGGTCCGTACTCCATGATCACCCAGCAGCCGCTGGGTGGTAAGGCTCAGTTCGGTGGCCAGCGCTTCGGTGAGATGGAGGTGTGGGCGCTGGAGGCTTACGGCGCCGCGTACGCCCTCCAGGAGCTGCTGACCATCAAGTCCGACGACGTCACCGGCCGCGTGAAGGTCTACGAGGCGATCGTCAAGGGCGAGAACATCCCCGAGCCCGGCATCCCCGAGTCCTTCAAGGTGCTCATCAAGGAGATGCAGTCCCTCTGCCTCAACGTGGAGGTGCTGTCCTCGGACGGCATGTCCATCGAGATGCGGGACACCGACGAGGACGTCTTCCGCGCGGCGGAGGAGCTCGGTATCGACCTGTCCCGGCGCGAGCCGAGCAGCGTCGAAGAGGTCTGACGGGTCTGACCGGGGGATCTCATGGGATCCCCCGGTCGTCCCCGGACCCCCAGACCACTGATGTAGAGCCCATACCTCGCTGAGGCGAGAGGGCACGAACCCTGAAAGAGGGATTGACGACAAAGTGCTCGACGTCAACTTCTTCGACGAGCTGCGGATCGGCCTGGCGACCGCGGACGACATCCGAACCTGGTCCCACGGCGAGGTCAAGAAGCCGGAGACCATCAACTACCGCACCCTGAAGCCGGAAAAGGACGGGCTCTTCTGCGAGAAGATCTTCGGCCCCACCCGGGACTGGGAGTGCTACTGCGGCAAGTACAAGCGTGTCCGCTTCAAGGGCATCATCTGTGAGCGCTGTGGCGTCGAGGTCACCCGCGCCAAGGTGCGCCGTGAGCGGATGGGCCACATCGAGCTCGCCGCTCCCGTCACCCACATCTGGTACTTCAAGGGCGTTCCGAGCCGGCTGGGTTACCTGCTGGACCTCGCGCCCAAGGACCTCGAGAAGGTCATCTACTTCGCCGCCTACATGATCACGTGGGTGGACGAGGAGCGCCGTACGCGCGATCTGCCGTCGCTGGAGGCCCACGTCTCCGTCGAGCGCCAGCAGATCGAGCAGCGCCGCGACGCCGACCTGGAGGCCCGCGCCAAGAAGCTCGAGTCCGACCTGGCCGAGCTGGAGGCCGAGGGCGCCAAGGCCGACGTGCGCCGCAAGGTGCGCGAGGGTGCCGAGCGCGAGATGAAGCAGCTGCGCGACCGTGCGCAGCGCGAGATCGACCGTCTCGACGAGGTCTGGAACCGCTTCAAGAACCTCAAGGTCCAGGACCTCGAGGGCGACGAGCTGCTCTACCGCGAGCTGCGCGACCGCTTCGGCACCTACTTCATGGGTGCGATGGGCGCCGCCGCGCTGCAGAAGCGCCTGGAGTCCTTCGACCTGGAGGAGGAGGCCGAGCGCCTCCGCGAGATCATCCGCACCGGCAAGGGCCAGAAGAAGACCCGTGCGCTCAAGCGCCTCAAGGTCGTCTCCGCCTTCCTGCAGACTCGCAACAGCCCCAGCGGCATGGTGCTGGACTGCATCCCGGTCATCCCGCCGGACCTGCGTCCGATGGTGCAGCTGGACGGTGGCCGCTTCGCGACCTCCGACCTGAACGACCTGTACCGCCGCGTCATCAACCGCAACAACCGCCTCAAGCGACTCCTTGACCTCGGTGCCCCCGAGATCATCGTGAACAACGAGAAGCGCATGCTTCAGGAGGCCGTCGACGCGCTCTTCGACAACGGCCGTCGTGGTCGCCCGGTCACGGGCCCCGGCAACCGTCCGCTGAAGTCGCTGTCCGACATGCTCAAGGGCAAGCAGGGCCGCTTCCGTCAGAACCTGCTCGGCAAGCGAGTCGACTACTCGGCGCGTTCCGTCATCGTCGTCGGCCCGCAGCTCAAGCTGCACCAGTGCGGTCTGCCCAAGGCCATGGCGCTGGAGCTCTTCAAGCCGTTCGTGATGAAGCGCCTGGTCGACCTGAACCACGCACAGAACATCAAGAGCGCCAAGCGCATGGTCGAGCGCGGCCGCACGGTCGTGTACGACGTGCTGGAAGAGGTCATCGCGGAGCACCCGGTTCTGCTGAACCGTGCGCCCACGCTGCACCGCCTCGGCATCCAGGCCTTCGAGCCGCAGCTGGTCGAGGGCAAGGCCATCCAGATCCACCCGCTCGTCTGCACCGCGTTCAACGCGGACTTCGACGGTGACCAGATGGCCGTCCACCTGCCGCTCTCCGCGGAGGCGCAGGCCGAGGCCCGCATCCTGATGCTGTCCTCGAACAACATCCTCAAGCCGGCCGACGGCCGTCCGGTCACCATGCCGACCCAGGACATGGTGCTCGGTCTGTTCTTCCTTACGACGGACGAGGAGGAGCGCGAGGTCAAGGGTGAGGGCCGTTCGTTCGCGTCGGTCGCCGAGGCGATCATGGCGTTCGACGCCCGTGAGCTCTCGCTCCAGGCGAAGGTCGACATCCGCTTCCCGATCGGCACCGTTCCGCCGCGCGGCTGGGTTCCCCCGGTCGCCGAGGAGGGCGAGCCGGAGTGGCAGACGGGCGACTCGTTCCGCCTGCGCACCACCCTGGGCCGCGCGCTCTTCAACGAGCTGCTGCCCGAGGACTACCCGTTCGTCGACTACTCGGTGGGCAAGAAGCAGCTCTCCGAGATCGTCAACGACCTGGCCGAGCGCTACCCCAAGGTCATCGTGGCGGCGACGCTCGACAACCTGAAGGCGGCCGGCTTCCACTGGGCGACCCGTTCCGGCGTCACCGTGGCCATCTCCGACGTCGTGGTCCCCGAGGCCAAGAAGGAGATCGTCAAGGGCTACGAGGCCCAGGACGAGAAGGTCCAGAAGCAGTACGAGCGCGGTCTGATCACCAAGGACGAGCGCACGCAGGAGCTCATCGCGATCTGGACCAAGGCGACCAACGAGGTCGCCGAGGCGATGAACGCGAACTTCCCCAAGACGAACCCCATCTTCATGATGGTTGACTCGGGTGCCCGAGGAAACATGATGCAGATGCGGCAGATCGCCGGTATGCGTGGTCTGGTGTCGAACGCGAAGAACGAGACCATTCCGCGACCCATTAAGGCGTCGTTCCGTGAGGGTCTCTCCGTGCTGGAGTACTTCATCTCCACCCACGGTGCCCGTAAGGGTCTCGCGGACACCGCCCTCCGTACCGCCGACTCGGGTTACCTGACCCGTCGTCTGGTGGACGTCTCCCAGGACGTGATCATCCGCGAGGAGGACTGCGGCACCGACCGCGGCCTCAAGCTGGCGATCGCCGTCAGGGGCGAGGACGGCGTGCTGCGCAAGGCCGACGACGTCGAGACGTCGGTGTACGCCCGCATGCTGGCCGAGGACGTCGTCGTGGACGGCAAGGTCATCGCGCCGGCCAACGTCGACCTCGGTGACGTGCTCATCGACCAGCTCGTCGCCCACGGCGTCGAGACGGTCAAGACCCGTTCGGTCCTCACCTGCGAGTCCGCGGTCGGCACCTGTGCCTACTGCTACGGCCGCTCGCTGGCGACCGGCAAGCTGGTGGACATCGGCGAGGCGGCGGGCATCATCGCCGCCCAGTCGATCGGTGAGCCCGGTACCCAGCTGACGATGCGTACCTTCCACACCGGTGGTGTGGCCGGTGACGACATCACCCAGGGTCTGCCCCGTGTCGTCGAGCTCTTCGAGGCCCGTACGCCCAAGGGTGTCGCCCCGATCTCCGAGGCCGCCGGCCGCGTGCGGATCGAGGAGACCGAGAAGACCAAGAAGATCGTCGTCACCCCGGACGACGGCAGCGACGAGACGGCGTTCCCGATCTCGAAGCGTGCCCGTCTGCTGGTGGGCGAGGGCGACCACGTCGAGGTGGGCCAGAAGCTCACCGTGGGTGCCACCAACCCGCACGACGTGCTCCGCATCCTCGGCCAGCGCGCCGTCCAGGTCCACCTGGTCGGCGAGGTCCAGAAGGTCTACAACTCGCAGGGCGTGTCGATCCACGACAAGCACATCGAGATCATCATCCGGCAGATGCTGCGCCGCGTGACGATCATCGAGTCCGGCGACGCCGAGCTGCTGCCCGGCGAGCTCGTGGAGCGTTCGCGCTTCGAGGCCGAGAACCGTCGCGTGGTCCAGGAAGGCGGTCACCCGGCCTCCGGCCGTCCGCAGCTGATGGGTATCACCAAGGCCTCGCTGGCCACGGAGTCCTGGCTGTCGGCCGCCTCCTTCCAGGAGACGACCCGAGTGCTGACGGACGCGGCGATCAACGCCAAGTCCGACTCGCTCATCGGCCTCAAGGAGAACGTGATCATCGGTAAGCTCATCCCGGCCGGTACGGGTCTGTCCCGTTACCGGAACATCCGGGTCGAGCCGACCGAGGAGGCGAAGGCCGCGATGTACTCGGCCGTCGGTTACGACGACATCGACTACTCGCCCTTCGGGACGGGGTCGGGTCAGGCGGTTCCGCTGGAGGACTACGACTACGGGCCGTACAACCAGTAAGCGGTTGGCTTTTCGCAGGGCGGTCGCCCCGGGGTTCCGGGGTGACCGCCCTGCGGCGTTTCCGGGGTGCCGGGCGGAGTCAGGCCCCGGCGCGTTCGAAGTCCACCAGCTCGGACTCGACCCCGTCCTTGCTCACCGCCGCGACGGCGTAGGAGTAGTCCTTGCCGCCGGAGACCGTGCGGTCGGTGAACTCCAGCCCGTCCTGAGGCGTGCTGTTGAGCCGCGTTGCGGTGTCCTTGCCGCGTACGGCGGAGTCGGAGTCCCAGCGGTAGACGACGTAGCCGGCGAGGGACGCGTCGTCGTTCTCGGGCTTCTGCCAGCGGAGTGTGATCGCTCCGAGGGCCTCGGTGTGCCACAGGCCGACCGGGGTGTCGGGCTGTGCGGGCTTGCGCTCAAGGATGGTCGGAGCCACCGGTGCGGAGCAGAACCAGTCGGCGACGGGCCGCTGGGGGACCACGCAGATTGAGTAGTAGTAGGAGGAGTCGTCGGGGAGGGTGTCGCCGGCTCTCCGACCGCCGGTCTCGTAGAGGAACCTGGCATCACTGTCCGGCTGCCCTACGGGGGTGGGAGTCGTGGACCGGTACACCATCCAGTGGTCGGCCGGGACCGGGGCCGTCGGCTGGTCCCAGTAGAGGCGGACCCGGCCGTTGTACGAGATGGCCTGGACGTTGATGGGCGCTGCGCTGGTGTCGTCCTCGTCGGCGGCAGCCGGGAGGGCGAGACCGGCGGTGGTGACGATGGCCAGTGCCGTGCCGATCGCGGCGCGGCTCATGGGGCGGAGTCCCCCCTGGCGTCGGAACATGGTGATTCCTGTCGTGTGGTCGGTGCGGCGCGTGAGCATGGGGGGACGCCTGTGATGGATCTTATGGATCGTCAGAAAGTTGTCCAGGCCGGGGCGGCGTCGTGATCCCGCTGGTCAGCGGAGCTGCACGAGGGAGACGATCAGGCCGGCGAGCGCTGTCAGCGCTGCGAC
Source organism: Streptomyces sp. AV19 (assembly GCF_015999245.1). Classification (GTDB taxonomy): domain Bacteria; phylum Actinomycetota; class Actinomycetes; order Streptomycetales; family Streptomycetaceae; genus Streptomyces. The sequence goes on from NZ_JAEAMR010000007.1 coordinate 679,037, forward strand.
GCTGGCGAGCGGCCAACGGGTCCACTCCAGGGCATCGAGGCGGGTCTCGTGGTCGGCGAGCTGACGGGCGGTCTGGTCATTGCTCTGGACGAGCAGGGCGAGCGCCCCGTCGACGCGGGCGAAACCGGCGCGCTCGGCGTGCGGAGGGAAGGGGCCGGCGCGGCCCGCTCAACGCGAAGCGGCGGATGCCGTGGCCCTGTTGAGGGCACAGCTCCGCCGCTGCGTCTGTGGTGAACGAGTTTGCGCGACAGCGCAACCAGTTGTTACGGATGCGCAATTAGACGGTGTTCTCCGGGGTGTCCAGCCAGACCCGACTGCTGTCGCCGTCCACCGTCAGCCCGAAGCGCTCGAGCGGCGGCGCGCCCTGGCCCAGCCACCACGCGTACGCCGCCTCCGCCTCGTCCCACAGGCGGCGCGGGCCGCCCTGCCAGACGAGCGTCGTCAGCGTCTCGTCCTCGCGGAACAGGACGCACGCCCAGGACGGATCGCCGTCCAGGCCGTGCAGCCACACCGGGCGCGTGCCGTACCGCGCCCGGTCCGCCGCGTACTGGCGGCAGCCGCTCAACCGGACCCCCAGGGCGAACTCCACCTCCGCTCGGCAGAATTCCGCCTCCGTGAGCGTCGTCGTCGACACGTCGCCCTCTGCGGAGAGGTCCTGCGGCGGCGGGGGAGGGGCGCCCGGCCCGTTCGCCGGTCCGGCCGGTCCTGTGAAGCGGCCCTCCGCCCGCCGGCCGTCCTCCGACACGGTCAGCTTCGCCGTTGCCTCCTGGTCGCTGTACCGCGTCCGCCAGGGGGCGAGCAGGACCGTCCCCGGGCGGGCGTCCGCGATGACGTTCACGCGGCCACCGCCCAGTGCCGGTGCCGCCGGAGCAGGCGGGCACGCTCCTCCAGGAAGCGGGTGCCCAGGAGGGCGATGGCGGTCGCGGCGGCGACGGCGCGCTCGGTGCCGGTCTTCCGGCCGAGGCCGTCGTCCGGCGGGAGGCGCAGGGGGCCGTACGAGTCGTGGCGTTCGACGCCGCAGGCGTCGCAGCGGCGGGCTCCGCCGCCGAGCGGTGTCCAGCCTTCGCTGTGGGGGCAGTTGGTGTTCACCGGGGCTGCTCCTCCTCGCGCGTCGCGGAGCGGAGCGCCTCCGGCGGGGCTTCCCATTCGAGGCCGCCGCCGGGCGGTCTTACGTAGACGCTGCGGCCGATGGTGGCCATGACCTGTGCGAGCGTCGCGGTACGCGTGTCCACGACGTATGTCCCTTCGCGGTACGACACGGAAGGTCCCCTTCGGGTTGTGCTGGGTGGAAGGAGCTTCCAGCGTGGTCGCGTGAAACTAGGCTCGGCAAGCAATCTCTGGATGCAATTACCGTGCTGGGGCAGGGAGTTAGCCTGTGGCCAAGGGTGTTGGACCGGGTCGGTCGAAGCCGTCGAAGTTCGGATGGCGGTTCTTCGGGCAGGAGCTGAAGCGGAAGCGGGAGGAGGCCGGGCTCACGCAGAACGAGCTGGGGGATCGGGTGACCTGCTCCGGCTCGTACCTCGGGCAGTTCGAGTCGGCGGTGCGGAAGCCGCAGCTCGACTACGCGAAGCGGATTGACGCCGAGCTGGGGACGGATGGGATCTTCGAGCGGATCTGTACGGAGCTGATCGACGGGGAGTCGGACTATCCCGACTACTTCGAAGGGGCGCGGTATCTTGAAGGGCTCGCCGTGGCCATCCATGAGTACAGCATGGGGTTTGTGCCCGGCCTGCTGCAGACGGAGGCTTATGCCAAGGCGGTGATGCTCGGGGCCTGGCCCCTGGAGCGGGAAGAGACCCTTGATTCGTGGGTTGCCCAACGAGTGAAGCGCCAGCATCTCCTTGAAGACCCAGCACGGCCGTTGCTGTGGGTCGTTCTCGACGAGAGCGTGCTTCGGCGGCCGGTTGGCGGAGCCGCTGTGATGTGCGAGCAGTTGAAGCGCTTGGCCGCGATGATGCGCAAGCGGCGCATCGTGTTGCAGGTGGTGCCGTACAGCGCGGGGGCTCCGGCATTGCCTGGGAATGTGAAGTTCATGGAGTTCGAGGACGCTCCGCCGGTGGTCTACACGGAAGGCGCCATGACAGGCGCCCTGCATGACAAGCCAGAAAGAGTCGCTCGATACAACAGGGCCCTTGAGTTCGCGAAGGCGGCGGCGCTGTCGCCGAAGAACTCACTGGCATTGATCGAAGCGGTGGCAAAGGAGTACGGGCATGAGCGCAGCAGTGTGGCGCAAGAGCAGTCACAGCACTGGTGGGGACGGCAGTGGTGGCGACAACTGCGTCGAAGTCGCCGATGACATATCCGGCATAGTCCCCGTCCGGGACTCCAAGGCCCCCCACCGTCCATCCCTCACCTTCCCCACGCCCGCGTGGGCCGCCTTCGTGGCCCACATGGGCTTCACCCGAGCCGCAGCACCTCGTCTCTGACCTTTGCGATCTCCTCCTCGATGTCCCGGTACCGGCTCGGGATGATCATCGCGGGCAGGAACGTGACGATTCCCGCGTCGAGCTCACGGAGATCGTCCGCCGCAGCGTTCAGACGTGCCTCCAGCGCGAATCGCCCGGGCGTCACCGGTGCCCATGCGAGGTCGCGGGTCGTGGCGGCCAGTCCTGTGTGGACGCGGGCGCGGATCGGTTCGAGCGTCGTGCGCAGCTCCAGCAGCCGCCGGTGTCGCTTCTCGATCCGGCTCACGAGGTCCTTCAGGTTCTTGAGCGTGCGTTCGCAGGTCCTGATGAGGGATGCCTGAGCCTTGAGGACATCGGCGAGGACCTTCGGATCGTCCTCCGCTTCGAGGCCCGCCTCCGTGAAGTGACGGCGTCCCTCGGCGTATTGAGCCGAGGCGTGGGTGAACGCGTCCCACATGTCGCCTCGCCGGGCGAAGAAGTCCCGCTCCGGTTTGGCCGGGAGCCCGTCGCCCCGGTCCAGCATCGCTTCGATCGCCGTGCGCACCTCGGTGTACCGGTCGAAGGCGATGCCCAGCGCCACGTGCAGGGCATCCGACTCGCGGACTTGGTCCCGAATCGCGTCGCGCAATCCGGCGGTCTTCTCCCCGCGCTGCCGCCCCCACATGCGCCGTACCCTCCGCGTACCTTGCCCCGCCCCGGCCCCGATTCTATGTTCGGCTCGGCGCGGCGGGCGGGCCTCAGAACGAGGGCCGCGGCATCGCGTCCCGTACCTTTGCGATCTGCCCCTCCACCTCCTGGTACCACCGCGTGACGTCGTCATCGTCGTTCACCAGCTCCACGCGGCCCGCGTCCAGGTCGCGCAGCCGGTCGCCCAGTGCGTTGAGCTGTGCCTCCAGCGCGAACCGGCCCGGGTGGGCGGGGCCGGCCGCGATGAGGTCGTTGCGGGCCTCGGTCAGCGCCGCGTAGGTGCGCTGCCGGACGGGCGGGAGGGAGAAGCGCAGCTCCCACAGGTGGTTCCTGACCTCGGTGAAGGCCGAGATCGGTTCGTCCGCCAGCTCCGTCAGGTGTTCCGCCTGTTCGGCCCAGTGGGCGAGGAGCTCCAGGGCGCGGGCCGTGCCGTCGAAGTCGATCCCGTGCGCCAAGTCGTGCTGGATGTCGGCGCGTTGCCGGGCGTAGATGCCCAGGGTCCGCCGGGAGGACTCCAGGGCGTCCCACAGCTGGGCAAGGACGGTCTGCCCGGTGAAGAACGGCATGCCGTCGCCGTGCCCGAGGAACGAACGGATCTCCCGGTGGAGCTCCTCGAGGCGTCCGCAGGCCCGGTCCAGCGGCTCGATCGCGTCCTCCGCCGTGCGCATGGCCTCTTCCACGGACACCCTGGCCTGCGCGAGCTTGCGCCTCCGCCCCCACATGCCGACTGCGCCCCTCCGCATTCCTCGTTCCGCCCCTCGACCGCGATCCTATGTTCGAAGCGCATGGCGGACGGGGGGTCGGAGGGGCGGGTTGGCGTTGGGGACCGGGGGCGTGGGGAATGGACGGTCAGGCGCGGGGGCGCAGTTCGAGGGGCCGGCGGGTGGCGCGTTCGGCGGCGGAGACGTCTTCCGAGCGGAAGAGGTTCGCCCGCCCCTGACGGGCCGCCGGGGGCAAGTGGCACAGCTGGACCCATTTGCGTACGGCCTCAGGGGTGACGCCCGCTTCGCGGGCGGCCATGGCGGCGGTGATCAGGGTGGTCGTCGTGGGAAGCAAGGGGATCATCGGCTGGTGCCCTCCTGGCCGGGGAGTTGAGGCGGGGCGTCCAGTGCCTCCTCGACACCGGTCGCGGCCGCGAGCTGCTGTCATTCGGCGCGGACCCAGGAGTGCCGGTGCTTGCTGTCGGTGCGGCAGGCACAGGACGGGTCGGAGCAGCGGCAGCCGGGGATGACGCAGAGGACGGTCTCGCGGTGCGGGAAGACACGCAGGGAGACGGAGTCGCAGTGCTGGCAGCGGCCGCCCCGCACCCGGACGGGCGATTCGGCCTCGCCGAGGGCGAGCGAGCAGCGCCGGACCATGCGGCGGGCCTCGTGCGGACGTGGTCGGCGAGGGCGGGATGGGCGGCGACCTGGTCGAGCAGCCCGATGAGACGGGTGAGTCGCTGCTCCAGGGGCGCGTCGGGTCGGGGGAGGCGGTGCTGGGGGTGAGCCTGTGGGACATGCTGATCCACTCGGGCCGGGTGACGGAGCAGGACCTGCCGCTGCCGGGCGCGGCCCGGGCGGCGGGCGAGGGGGAGGCGGCCGCTCGGCCGGTCACCCCCGAGGAGGCCGCCACCTTGCTCGGGATCCCCGGCAGCCATCGTCGGCAGTTCATCGAGATGACGGAGATGATCCTGGCGGTGAGCGGCGGGGCCGCGACTGTGGGGAGGGCCACGGACGGGGGCCGTCGGGGGGTGTCCAACCGGCGTTGAGGCACCGGCAATCCGGACATATGCTGCACATCGGTACGTCCTCCGCGTGTGCATTTGTTTTGACCGTGGCCCATGCTGTAGGTACGCTCTGACCTTGTGCCTGGGGTGTCCCTGGGCTCTTGTGCGTGCCTTCAGACCGCATGAGAGGCCGGGCCGGAACGGTCCTGAACGGGCCCGAACGGTTCAAAGACACCGAAATCTGCGTGAACCCGCCGGCGGCGGGAGTCTGCAGGATTCGACACGCCCGACCGCGTGGGTCGGAGCCGCGTTCCAGGTTAGTTTTATCGTGATCGGCACACAGAAACCGGAGAAACGGTGCCTACGATCCAGCAGCTGGTCCGAAAGGGCCGGCAGGACAAGGTCGAGAAGAACAAGACGCCCGCACTCGAGGGTTCGCCCCAGCGCCGCGGCGTCTGCACGCGTGTTTTCACGACCACCCCGAAGAAGCCGAACTCGGCCCTGCGTAAGGTCGCGCGTGTGCGTCTGACCAGCGGCATCGAGGTCACCGCTTACATTCCGGGTGAGGGCCACAACCTGCAGGAGCACTCGATCGTGCTCGTCCGCGGTGGCCGTGTGAAGGACCTGCCGGGTGTTCGTTACAAGATCATCCGTGGCTCCCTCGACACGCAGGGCGTCAAGAACCGTAAGCAGGCTCGCAGCCGCTACGGCGCCAAGAAGGAGAAGTAAGAATGCCTCGTAAGGGCCCCGCCCCGAAGCGCCCGGTCATCATCGACCCGGTTTACGGCTCCCCTCTGGTGACGTCGCTGATCAACAAGATCCTCCTGCACGGCAAGCGCTCCACCGCCGAGCGCATCGTGTACGGCGCCATGGAGGGTCTGCGCGAGAAGACCGGCAACGACCCGGTCATCACGCTGAAGCGCGCGCTCGAGAACGTCAAGCCCGCCCTTGAGGTCAAGTCCCGCCGTGTCGGTGGCGCGACCTACCAGGTGCCGGTCGAGGTCCGTCCGGGCCGCGCCTCCACCCTCGCGCTGCGCTGGGTCGTGGGTTACTCCCGCGCCCGTCGTGAGAAGACGATGACCGAGCGCCTCATGAACGAGCTCCTGGACGCCTCCAACGGTCTGGGCGCTGCGGTCAAGAAGCGTGAGGACACGCACAAGATGGCCGAGTCCAACAAGGCCTTCGCGCACTACCGCTGGTAGTCGCTACCCCCATCGAGAACCGAGAGAAGACTGAGCCATATGGCCACCACTTCGCTTGACCTGGCCAAGGTCCGCAACATCGGGATCATGGCCCACATCGACGCGGGCAAGACGACCACCACCGAGCGGATCCTGTTCTACACCGGTGTTTCGTACAAGATCGGTGAGGTCCACGATGGCGCTGCCACCATGGACTGGATGGAGCAGGAGCAGGAGCGTGGCATCACGATCACGTCTGCCGCGACGACCTGCCACTGGCCGCTGAACAACGTCGACCACACCATCAACATCATCGACACCCCGGGCCACGTCGACTTCACCGTCGAGGTGGAGCGCTCGCTGCGCGTGCTCGACGGTGCCGTGACGGTGTTCGACGGCGTTGCCGGTGTTGAGCCGCAGTCCGAGACCGTTTGGCGTCAGGCGGACCGCTACGGCGTGCCGCGCATCTGCTTCGTCAACAAGCTGGACCGCACCGGCGCCGAGTTCCACCGCTGCGTCGACATGATCGTCGACCGCCTGGGCGCGGTTCCGCTGGTCATGCAGCTGCCGATCGGTGCCGAGGCCGACTTCAAGGGCGTGGTCGACCTCGTCCAGATGAAGGCTCTGGTCTGGTCCGCCGAGGCCGCCAAGGGCGAGATGTACGACGTCGTCGACATCCCGGACACCCACATCGAGGCTGCCGAGGAATGGCGCGGCAAGCTCCTCGAGGGCGTCGCCGAGAACGACGAAGAGATGATGGAGCTCTTCCTGGAGGGCCAGGAGCCCACCCAGGAGCAGCTGATGGCGGCCATCCGCCGCATCACGCTCGCGTCGAAGGGCGGCGGCGACTCCGTCACCGTCACCCCGGTGTTCTGCGGTACCGCGTTCAAGAACAAGGGCGTTCAGCCCCTGCTCGACGCGGTCGTGCGCTACCTGCCGTCGCCGCTGGACGTCGAGGCCGTTGAGGGCCACGCGGTCAACAACGCCGACGAGGTCGTGAAGCGCAAGCCGTCCGACGACGAGCCGTTCGCCGGCCTTGCCTTCAAGATCATGAGCGACCCGCACCTCGGCAAGCTCACCTTCGTCCGGGTTTACTCGGGCCGCATGGAGACCGGCACCCAGGTGCAGAACTCCGTGAAGGGCAAGAAGGAGCGCATCGGCAAGATCTACCGGATGCACGCGAACAAGCGTGAGGAGATCGACTCGGTGGGTGCCGGTGACATCGTCGCCGTCATGGGTCTGAAGCAGACCACCACCGGTGAGACCCTCTGTGACGCGTCCGCGCCGGTCATCCTCGAGTCCATGGACTTCCCGGCTCCGGTGATTCAGGTCGCCATCGAGCCCAAGTCCAAGGGCGACCAGGAGAAGCTGGGTGTCGCCATCCAGCGTCTCGCCGAGGAGGACCCGTCCTTCCAGGTCCACACGGACGAGGAGACGGGCCAGACCATCATCGCGGGTATGGGCGAGCTGCACCTCGACGTGCTGGTCGACCGTATGCGCCGTGAGTTCCGCGTCGAGGCGAACGTCGGCAAGCCGCAGGTCGCGTACCGCGAGACGATCCGCAAGGCCGTCGAGCGTATCGACTACACGCACAAGAAGCAGACTGGTGGTTCCGGCCAGTTCGCCAAGGTGCAGATGGCCATCGAGCCCCTCGAGGGCGATGGCTACGAGTTCGAGAACAAGGTCACCGGTGGCCGCATCCCGCGGGAGTACATCCCGTCCGTGGACGCGGGTTGCCAGGAGGCCATGGAGTTCGGCGTGCTGGCCGGCTACCCGCTGACCGGCGTCAAGGTGACGCTGCTCGACGGTGCCTACCACGACGTCGACTCGTCCGAACTCGCCTTCAAGATCGCCGGTTCCATGGCGTTCAAGGAGGGTGCTCGCAAGGCGTCCCCGGCTCTGCTCGAGCCGATGATGTCCGTCGAGGTCACCACCCCCGAGGACTACATGGGCGATGTGATCGGTGACATCAACTCCCGCCGTGGCCAGATCCAGGCCATGGAGGACCGTCACGGCGCCAAGCTCGTCAAGGGCCTGGTTCCGCTGTCGGAGATGTTCGGCTACGTCGGAGACCTCCGCAGCAAGACCTCGGGTCGCGCAAGCTACTCGATGCAGTTCGACTCCTACGCCGAGGTTCCGCGGAACGTCGCCGAGGAGATCATCGCGAAGGCCAAGGGCGAGTAACCAGCTCCCGTCTCCACAGACGAGGCTGACGCTTTAGGCTTGACACCGAACGTCGGGGCATACCGCTGCAAATCGCAAGATTTCGATGGCGGTGGCCCCGGCGGGCGGCTTCCCAGCAAAGATCCCTGGCGCCGTGAAGCAGGCGTACAGAACCACTCCCAGGAGGAACCCGTGGCGAAGGCGAAGTTCGAGCGGACTAAGCCGCACGTCAACATCGGCACCATCGGTCACGTTGACCACGGTAAGACGACCCTTACCGCGGCCATCACCAAGGTGCTGCACGACGCTCACCCGGAGCTGAACCCCTTCACGCCGTTCGACCAGATCGACAAGGCGCCTGAGGAGCGGCAGCGCGGTATCACCATCTCCATCGCGCACGTCGAGTACCAGACCGAGTCGCGTCACTACGCCCACGTTGACTGCCCGGGTCACGCGGACTACATCAAGAACATGATCACCGGTGCCGCCCAGATGGACGGCGCGATCCTCGTGGTCGCCGCGACCGACGGTCCGATGCCGCAGACCAAGGAGCACGTGCTCCTGGCCCGCCAGTCCGGCGTTCCGTACATCGTTGTCGCCCTGAACAAGGCCGACATGGTGGACGACGAGGAGATCCTGGAGCTCGTCGAGCTCGAGGTCCGTGAGCTCCTCAACGAGTACGAGTTCCCGGGCGACGACGCTCCGGTCGTCAAGGTCTCGGCGCTGAAGGCGCTCGAGGGCGACGCCGAGTGGGGCCAGTCGGTCATGAACCTCATGAACGCCGTCGACGAGAACATCCCGCAGCCCGAGCGTGACGTCGACAAGCCGTTCCTGATGCCGATCGAGGACGTCTTCACGATCACCGGTCGTGGCACCGTCGTCACCGGTCGTATCGAGCGTGGTGTCCTGAAGGTCAACGAGACCGTCGACATCATCGGCATCAAGACCGAGAAGACCACCACCACGGTCACCGGCATCGAGATGTTCCGCAAGCTGCTCGACGAGGGCCAGGCCGGTGAGAACGTCGGTCTGCTCCTCCGTGGCATCAAGCGCGAGGACGTCGAGCGCGGCCAGTGCATCATCAAGCCGGGTTCGGTCACCCCGCACACCGAGTTCGAGGCCACGGCCTACATCCTGTCGAAGGACGAGGGTGGCCGTCACACCCCGTTCTTCAACAACTACCGTCCGCAGTTCTACTTCCGTACGACTGACGTGACCGGTGTTGTGACCCTCAAGGAGGGCACGGAGATGGTCATGCCCGGCGACAACGCCGAGATGTCCGTCTCCCTGATCCAGCCGGTCGCGATGGAGGAGGGCCTGCGCTTCACCATCCGTGAGGGCGGTCGCACCGTCGGCGCCGGCCAGGTCACCAAGATCAACAAGTAAGTTCGCTTGCTTGTCGTTCTGACCTAGCGGTCGAGCGAAGGGCCCGTACACCTTGGGTGTGCGGGCCCTTTTGCGTGCGTTCCCGCCTGCGGGGCGGTGGGGGGTGGGATTTGCCCCTGGCCCGCCCTTTCACCGTTTCTTCCGGGGCTGCGCCCCTCGGCCCCGCATCGCCCTCTCGGGCGATGTCCTCAAGCGCCGGACGGGCTGAAATCAGCCCGTCCGGCGTTTGAGGACGAACGCGGCGCAGCCGCGTTGCCACCCGCGCGGAGCGCGGCGAGAAATGGTGAAAGGGCGGGCCAGGGGCGCAATCACTCGCGCCAGAGCCATGGCGACGCGTCCGCGCCCATCGCCACCACCGCCAGGCGTTGGGTGCCGTCCGCGTGGATAGCGGGGGTGCCCACCGGGACCGGGCGGTCGCGGAGGACCGTCGGGTGGGTGTCCTCCGACGCCGCGTCGACGATCTGCGCGTGGCCGTCCAGGGCACGGCCCAGGAGCATCAGCGCGTCCTCGCCGCCGCGCTGCGGCAGCGGGACGGCGGACAGGGCGCCGTAGCCGCGCAGGTCACGGGCGGCCGAGCGGTCCAGCGGCTCCGTGCCGGCGCCGCCCGTGAGGCGGTACGCCTCCGGCTCGGCGGACGCCGGGCGGCGGTAGGCGACGGTGACCTGGCCGTCGGGGCCGACGGACGCCGCGACCGGGTCGCCGGCCGGCTGCGGGAGGTCGTCCAGCGGCAGGAAGCGCATCGGCGCACCGGAGTCGTCCTGGCTCCAGTGGTGCACCGTGTCGCGGCCCACGCCGAAGACGTGGATCCGGCGGTCGCGGTCCAGCAGCACCGTCAGACCCTCCTGGATCTCCTGGCCGCCCAGGTTGCGCCACTTGCCCCACTTGCCGTTCGGCTCGCGGACCCGCGTGGAGACGCCCTTGCCCGCGTTGCGGACGAAGAGGTGGACGCGGCCGTCGGGGGCGGTGACCGCCGCCGGCATGCCGACCCGGCGCCCGCGGTCGGGATGGTGCTCGGGGTTGCCGAGGCCCGTCCAGGCTCTGAAGGGGCCGTCGGGCGAGCCCTGCTCCAGGACGACGATCTCGCGGGTGTCGGCCCGTCCCTCGCCCTCCAGGGCGGAGAAGCGCATCGCGAAGACCAGCCGTCGCCCGGCCGCGTCCTTGACCGTGGCCAGCGCGGGGGCCAGCGGGCCGCCGCCGAGGTTCTGCGGGGCGCCCCAGCGGCCGCTGCCCGGTGAGGACTCCTGCCAGCGCACGGCGTGCAGGCCGAGCACCCCGTACGCCTCCAGGCGCCCCGACCTGTCGCTGTCGACGACGGGCGTCGCGCCCGGGTGCCGGTAGTGGGTGGAGCGGATCCAGCCCTTGCGGTTCCTCAGCGGGCGGTCGCCGCCCTGTCCGTAGTCGCCGCAGCCGCCGTCGTTGCCGCAGTGCCAGGCCGGCTCGCCGCCGTACTCGCGCACCAGCCGGTGCTTCTGCTCGACGATCTCCTCGGGGAGCCCGTGCGGCCAGCGCTGGTTGTAGTAGCCGCGGAAGGACGTGGTGACGAAGCGCGGCGGGTGCCTGTCCCGCTTCGTCGCGTCGGCGACCCACTGGGAGAGCGCCTTCCAGGTGAAGAGCGCGGTGGGGGTGTGGTCGCGGTGGTCCGAGCAGGCCCCGTAGTCGTTGTCCTTGGGGTGCGTGGCGTCGTGGATCTGGTAGTCCGGGTCCGGGTCCATGGTGTGGACCACCGTCGGGCGGAAGCGGTCCATGATCGAGGCCAGGACGTCCACCAGGGTGCTGTGCCCATAGGTGCTCACGGTGGTGCACGGCGAGCCCTTGGCCACCAGCGACTCCATCTGCGCCCCCACCCCGTTCCACAGCTGGGGGAGGCGGACGCCGCGCTCGGAGAGCATCGCGACGTTGAGGAAGACCAGCCGCACCCGGCGGCCGCCGGCCACGAGCTCGTTGGTCTCGGCCCTGACGCCGCCCGGCAGGTCCATGACGGACTTGTTCCACCGGGTGAAGCGGTCCTTGCCGACCATCACCGCGTACGCCTGGCGCAGGCCCTGGTGGCGGGCGGAGGAGTAGGCGGCCTTGTCGTGGTGCTTCTTGCGCTCCGGGGACATCCCCTCGACCCAGTTCTGCCCTATGGCCTCGCCGGCCGTGACGTACACGGAGACCACCGGCACGCCCGCGCGCACCAGGTGCTGGGCATCGGGGTTCATGAAGAACAGGTCGTCGTCGGGGTGGGCCATGACCTGGAGCAGCAGCGGGCCACGGGGGGAGTCGAACGTCTGGACGGAGCGGGGGTCCACGGCGCGGACGGGGGAGGGGTGGACGGCGGCCCGGCCGGAGCCGCTGTCGCTGCACCCCGCGGCCGTGGCGGCGGTCACGGCCGCGATCCCGGCGAGCACAGCCCGGCGCGGGACCGGACGAGCGTTCGCGGACGGAACGGCTCTGCGCTGTGAGATGTTCAACTACCTGACTCCGCTTCGTTGTCCAGCGCCCCCCAGCTGTGTGAAGGGACGGGGAAGAGGCCCGGCGGGTTGCCCAAGTCGTGACAAAGCCTGGTCCCCCGATGGGGGACGGCCCGGGATTGGTCACCATGGCGTGGCGGCGCGGCGCGCAGGGTGATCTCCGCGGAGGGATGGCCGTTCTGCCTGGAATGTCGGCCCGGCAGTTTGACATCCACGCCGGTCGGGGTACCGTCTTCGGCTTCGATTGGCGTCGCTTCGGGCCTGTATGGCACACTGTTCAGGTTGCTCGGTTGAGTGCCGATGCTGCGCGCCTCCCGCCGGGAGGACTGGAAGCGAGTCCCGCAGTACTCGTCACCTCTCATCAGAGGTGGAAGTACGGGAATCTTTCGGGAAGTGTCAGCGGGGCCCCAGCCAGGCACTCGGTGGGTGTTCTTCCCCCACAAACCCCTTGAGCAGGGATCTTCCTTCGGGGAGATCTGCTGGAAGGGGCGCGACACGCCCGACCGCGTGGGTCGGAGGTGGAGTGGGGAGGAACCGTGCGGCCGCACAGCCGACCGAGTTCCGGAGCGTTACGAGAGACAGGACTACGAAGTAGCCATGGCGGGACAGAAGATCCGCATCCGGCTCAAGGCCTACGACCACGAGGTCATCGACTCCTCGGCGAAGAAGATCGTCGAGACGGTGACCCGCACTGGTGCGTCGGTCGCGGGCCCGGTGCCGCTGCCCACTGAGAAGAACGTGTACTGCGTCATCAAGTCGCCGCACAAGTACAAGGACTCGCGCGAGCACTTCGAGATGCGCACGCACAAGCGCCTCATCGACATCCTCGACCCCACGCCGAAGACGGTTGACTCGCTCATGCGTCTCGACCTGCCGGCTGGCGTCGACATCGAGATCAAGCTCTGAGGTGACGCGCGAGATGGCTAAGCAGATCAAGGGCGTCCTGGGCGAGAAGCTCGGCATGACGCAGGTCTGGGACGAGAACAACCGTGTCGTCCCGGTCACCGTCGTCAAGGCCGGGCCCTGCGTCGTCACGCAGGTCCGTACCAACGACGCCGACGGCTACGAGTCGGTCCAGATCGCCTTCGGCGAGATCGACCCGCGCAAGGTGAACAAGCCCCTCAAGGGCCACTTCGCCAAGGCCGACGTGACCCCCCGCCGCCACCTGGTGGAGATCCGCACCTCCGACGCCGCCGAGTACACCCTCGGCCAGGAGATCACCGCGGACGTGTTCGAGTCCGGCGTCAAGGTCGACGTCACGGGCAAGAGCAAGGGCAAGGGCTTCGCCGGTGTCATGAAGCGCCACAACTTCCGTGGCCTCGGCGCCGGGCACGGCACCCAGCGCAAGCACCGCTCCCCCGGTTCGATCGGTGGCTGCGCCACCCCGGGCCGTGTGTTCAAGGGCCTCCGCATGGCGGGCCGCATGGGCAACGAGCGGGTCACCACCCAGAACCTGACCGTCCACGCCGTTGACGCGGAGAAGGGCCTGCTCCTCATCAAGGGCGCGGTTCCTGGTCCGAACGGCGGCCTCGTCCTGGTCCGTACCGCGGCCAAGGGGGCCTGAGGTAACCGATGAGCACCATTGACATCCTTTCGCCGGCAGGCGACAAGGCCGGGACCGTCGAGCTCCCCGCGGAGATCTTCGACGCGAAGGTCAGCGTTCCGCTGATCCACCAGGTCGTCGTCGCGCAGCTGGCCGCTGCCCGTCAGGGCACGCACAAGACCAAGACTCGTGGCGAGGTCCGCGGCGGTGGCAAGAAGCCGTACCGCCAGAAGGGCACCGGTCGCGCCCGTCAGGGTTCGACCCGCGCGCCGCAGTTCGCCGGTGGTGGCGTCGTGCACGGTCCCGTGCCGCGTGACTACTCGCAGCGGACCCCGAAGAAGATGAAGGCCGCCGCTCTCCGCGGTGCCCTCACCGACCGGGCGCGTCACTCCCGCATCCACGTCGTTTCCGGCGTGATCGACGGCGCGGCGTCCACCAAGGCCGCCAAGGTCCTGTTCGGCAAGATCTCGGAGCGCAAGAACCTGCTCCTGGTCGCCGAGCGCTCGGACGAGGCCGCGTGGCTGTCCGCCCGCAACCTGCCCCAGGTGCACATCCTGGAGCCGGGCCAGCTGAACACGTACGACGTGCTCGTCTCCGACGACGTGGTCTTCACCCAGGCCGCCTTCGAGTCCTTCGTGTCTGGCCCCAAGGCCGTTGAGACCGAAGGGAGCGAGGCCTGATGACTGAGGCCGTCGTCACCAGCAAGACGTTCTCGGACCCGCGCGACCTCCTGGTCAAGCCGGTCGTCTCCGAGAAGAGCTACGCGCTGCTGGACGAGAACAAGTACACGTTCATCGTCGACCCGCGCGCCAACAAGACCCAGATCAAGCAGGCCGTCGAGGCGGTCTTCTCGGTCAAGGTCACCGGGGTCAACACGATCAACCGTCAGGGTAAGCGCAAGCGCACCAAGACCGGTTTCGGCAAGCGCGCCAACACCAAGCGCGCCATCGTGACCCTCGCCGAGGGCGACCGAATCGACATCTTCGGCGGCCCGGTCTCCTAACGGAGTCCGAGTCGTCCGGAATCGGACGAGGACTGAGAAATGGGTATCCGCAAGTACAAGCCGACGACCCCGGGCCGTCGTGGCTCCAGCGTCGCCGACTTTGTCGAGATCACGCGGTCCACGCCGGAGAAGTCGCTGGTCCGCCCGCTGCACAGCAAGGGCGGCCGTAACAACGCCGGTCGTGTGACCGTTCGCCACCAGGGCGGTGGCCACAAGCGCGCCTACCGTGTGATCGACTTCCGTCGTCACGACAAGGACGGCGTGCCGGCCAAGGTCGCTCACATCGAGTACGACCCGAACCGCACCGCGCGCATCGCGCTGCTCCACTACGTGGACGGCGAGAAGCGCTACATCATCGCTCCGCGCGGCCTCGGCCAGGGCGACCGTATTGAGAACGGCCCCGGGGCCGACATCAAGCCGGGCAACAACCTGCCGCTGCGCAACATCCCCGTGGGTACGACCATCCACGCCATCGAGCTGCGTCCCGGCGGCGGTGCGAAGATCGCCCGCTCCGCCGGTTCCTCCGTGCAGCTGCTGGCGAAGGAGGGCGTCATGGCCCACCTGCGCATGCCGTCCGGTGAGATCCGCCTGGTCGACGTCCGCTGCCGCGCCACCGTCGGCGAGGTCGGCAACGCCGAGCAGTCGAACATCAACTGGGGCAAGGCCGGCCGTATGCGCTGGAAGGGCGTTCGCCCGACCGTCCGCGGTGTCGCGATGAACCCGGTTGACCACCCGCACGGTGGTGGTGAGGGCAAGACCTCCGGTGGTCGCCACCCGGTCTCCCCGTGGGGTCAGAAGGAGGGTCGTACTCGCTCGCCGAAGAAGGCATCGAGCAAGTACATCGTCCGCCGCCGCAAGACGAACAAGAAGCGCTAGGAGCGGGTTTAGATGCCGCGTAGTCTCAAGAAGGGACCCTTCGTCGACGGACACCTCATCAAGAAGGTGGACGCTCAGAACGAGGCTGGTACCAAGAACGTCATCAAGACCTGGTCCCGTCGCTCCATGATCGTGCCGGCCATGCTCGGCCACACGCTCGCGGTGCACAACGGCAAGACGCACGTCCCGGTGTTCGTCACCGAGTCGATGGTCGGCCACAAGCTCGGCGAGTTCTCGCCGACCCGCACCTTCCGCGGCCACGTCAAGGACGACCGCAAGTCGAAGCGCCGCTAAGCGGGGTGCGAACGACTATGACTGACACCGAAGGGACAACCATGGAAGCCAGGGCCCAGGCGCGGTACATCCGCGTCACGCCCATGAAGGCCCGCCGCGTGGTGGACCTCATCCGTGGCATGGACGCCACGGAGGCTCAGGCGGTCCTGCGTTTCGCCCCGCAGGCCGCGAGCGTGCCGGTGGGCAAGGTGCTGGACAGCGCCATTGCCAACGCCGCGCACAACTACGACCACACGGACGCCGCGTCGCTGTACATCAGCGAGGCGTTCGTGGACGAGGGCCCGACCCTGAAGCGGTTCCGTCCGCGTGCCCAGGGTCGTGCCTACCGGATCCGCAAGCGGACCAGCCACATCACCGTGGTCGTCAGCAGCAAGGAAGGAACCCGGTAATGGGCCAGAAGGTTAACCCGCACGGGTTCCGGCTCGGCATCACCACGGACTTCAAGTCCCGCTGGTACGCCGACAAGCTGTACAAGGACTACGTCAAGGAAGACGTTGCCATTCGTCGCATGATGACGAAGGGCATGGAGCGCGCCGGTATCTCGAAGGTTGAGATCGAGCGCACCCGCGACCGCGTCCGCGTCGACATCCACACCGCTCGTCCGGGCATCGTCATCGGCCGCCGCGGCGCCGAGGCCGACCGCATCCGCGGCGAGCTGGAGAAGCTGACCGGCAAGCAGGTCCAGCTGAACATCCTCGAGGTCAAGAACCCCGAGGTGGACGCTCAGCTGGTGGCCCAGGCCGTCGCCGAGCAGCTGTCCTCCCGCGTCTCCTTCCGTCGCGCCATGCGCAAGAGCATGCAGTCGACGATGAAGGCCGGCGCCAAGGGCATCAAGATCCAGTGCGGTGGCCGTCTCGGTGGCGCCGAGATGTCCCGCTCGGAGTTCTACCGCGAGGGCCGTGTGCCCCTGCACACGCTCCGCGCGAACGTCGACTACGGCTTCTTCGAGGCCAAGACCACCTTCGGCCGCATCGGCGTGAAGGTCTGGATCTACAAGGGCGACGTCAAGAACATCGCCGAGGTCCGCGCCGAGAACGCGGCGGCCCGTGCGGGCAACCGCCCGTCGCGCGGCGCCGGCGACCGCCCGGCCCGTGGTGGCCGTGGTGGCGAGCGTGGCGGCCGCGGCCGCAAGCCGCAGCAGAACGCCGCTGCCGAGGCCCCCAAGGCCGAGGCCGCTGCCGCTGCTCCGGCTGAGTCCACCGGAACGGAGGCCTGACCGACATGCTGATCCCTCGCAGGGTCAAGCACCGCAAGCAGCACCACCCCAAGCGGAACGGCATGGCCAAGGGTGGCACCGAGCTCGCCTTCGGTGAGTACGGCATCCAGGCCCTGACCCCGGCCTACGTGACGAACCGGCAGATCGAGTCCGCTCGTATCGCCATGACCCGTCACATCAAGCGTGGCGGCAAGGTGTGGATCAACATCTACCCGGACCGTCCGCTGACGAAGAAGCCGGCCGAGACCCGCATGGGTTCCGGTAAGGGTTCTCCGGAGTGGTGGATCGCGAACGTCAAGCCCGGTCGGGTGATGTTCGAGCTGTCCTTCCCGAACGAAAAGGTTGCTCGTGAGGCGCTGACCCGCGCCGCTCACAAGCTTCCGATGAAGTGCCGCATTGTTCGGCGCGAGGCAGGTGAGTCGTGATGGCCGCTGGTATCAAGGCGACCGAGCTGCGCGAGCTCAACGACGAGGACCTCGTCGCGAAGCTCCGTGAGGCCAAGGAAGAGCTGTTCAACCTCCGCTTCCAGGCGGCGACCGGGCAGCTTGAGAACCACGGTCGGCTCAAGTCCGTCCGTAAGGACATCGCCCGGATCTACACCCTGATGCGCGAGCGCGAGCTGGGCATCGAGACGGTGGAGAGCGCCTGATGAGCGAGAAGAATGTGACTGAGACGAACGAGCGCGGTTTCCGCAAGACCCGTGAGGGTCTCGTCGTCAGCGACAAGATGGACAAGACCGTCGTCGTCGCCGTCGAGGACCGCGTCAAGCACGCGCTGTACGGCAAGGTCATCCGCCGTACCAACAAGCTCAAGGCGCACGACGAGCAGAACGCCGCCGGTGTCGGCGACCGCGTCCTCCTGATGGAGACCCGGCCGCTGTCCGCCACGAAGCGCTGGCGCGTCGTCGAGATCCTCGAGAAGGCCAAGTAGGTAATTCCCGCAAGGGAATTCCCATAGATACGGTCTGAGGGCTTTCCCTCAGATAAGTTCCGCCAGGCTCGGTGAGGGGCTTCGCAAGGAGCCCCTCACCGGGAACCGGCAGACGATCAGGAGATAGACGTGATCCAGCAGGAGTCGCGACTTCGCGTCGCCGACAACACTGGTGCCAAGGAGATCCTTTGCATCCGTGTTCTCGGTGGCTCGGGTCGCCGCTACGCGGGCATCGGTGACGTCATCGTCGCCACCGTCAAGGACGCGATCCCCGGTGGCAACGTGAAGAAGGGCGACGTCGTCAAGGCCGTCGTCGTTCGCACCGTCAAGGAGCGCCGTCGTCCGGACGGCTCGTACATCCGCTTCGACGAGAACGCGGCCGTCATCCTCAAGAACGATGGCGACCCCCGCGGCACCCGTATCTTCGGCCCCGTGGGCCGAGAGCTGCGCGAGAAGAAGTTCATGAAGATCGTCTCGCTCGCGCCGGAGGTGCTGTAAGCATGAAGATCAAGAAGGGCGACCTGGTTCAGGTCATCACCGGCAAGGACAAGGGCAAGCAGGGCAAGGTCATTCAGGCCATGCCCGCGCAGGACCGCGTCCTGGTCGAGGGTGTCAACCGGGTCAAGAAGCACACCAAGGCCGGCCAGACCGCTCGCGGTTCGCAGACCGGCGGCATCGTGACGACCGAGGCCCCGATCCACGTGAGCAACGTTCAGCTCGTCGTGGAGAAGGACGGCAAGAAGGTCGTCACCCGTGTCGGTTACCGCTTCGACGACAACGGCAACAAGATCCGCGTTGCCAAGCGCACCGGTGAGGACATCTGATGACTGCCACCACCAACGCGCCGCGTCTCAAGCAGCGCTACCGCGAAGAGATCGTCGGCAAGCTGCGTGAGGAGTTCTCCTACGAGAACATCATGCAGGTTCCCGGCCTCACCAAGATCGTGGTCAACATGGGTGTGGGCGACGCCGCCCGCGACTCCAAGCTGATCGAGGGCGCCATCCGCGACCTCACCACGATCACCGGTCAGAAGCCGGCCGTCACCAAGGCCCGTAAGTCCATCGCGCAGTTCAAGCTGCGCGAGGGCCAGCCGATCGGTGCCCACGTCACCCTCCGTGGCGACCGCATGTGGGAGTTCCTGGACCGCACCCTGTCGCTGGCGCTCCCGCGCATCCGCGACTTCCGCGGCCTGTCCCCCAAGCAGTTCGACGGCCGTGGCAACTACACCTTCGGTCTCACGGAGCAGGTCATGTTCCACGAGATCGACCAGGACAAGATCGACCGCGTCCGGGGTATGGACATCACCGTGGTCACCACGGCGATCAACGACGACGAGGGCCGTTCCCTCCTTCGTCACCTCGGCTTCCCCTTCAAGGAGGCGTGAGCGAGATGGCGAAGAAGTCCCTCATCGCTAAGGCCGCGCGCAAGCCGAAGTTCTCGGTCCGCGCGTACACCCGCTGCAACCGCTGCGGCCGGCCGCACTCCGTTTACCGCAAGTTCGGCCTCTGCCGCGTGTGCCTTCGTGAGATGGCTCACCGTGGCGAGCTGCCGGGCGTGACCAAGAGCTCCTGGTAACAACCCAGTTGGGTTGACCAGGACTCTCGGTAAGCAATCTGGAGGCGGGAGCCCTTCCCGTAACTCGCGTAGAGTTGAAGGGTTGGGCCCCCGCCGCCCAATTCGTCTTACTACGCCGTAGGTCCCCGCGCCGCACCCGTCCCGACCCTGTTCGGGGAGAGGGATGGCGCACATAGGAAACCCCGGCGAGAGAGGCCGAAGGCCAAACATGACCATGACCGATCCGATCGCAGACATGCTGACCCGTCTGCGGAACGCGAACTCGGCTTACCACGACACCGTGGCCATGCCCCACAGCAAGATCAAGGCGCACATCGCCGAGATCCTGCAGCAGGAGGGCTACATCTCCGGCTGGAAGGTCGAGGACGCCGAGGTCGGCAAGTCCCTCGTCATCGACCTGAAGTTCGGTCCGAACCGTGAGCGCTCCATCGCGGGCATCAAGCGGATCTCGAAGCCGGGCCTCCGGGTCTACGCAAAGTCCACCAACCTGCCGAAGGTCCTCGGCGGCCTGGGCGTGGCGATCATCTCCACGTCCCACGGTCTCCTGACCGGCCAGCAGGCCAGCAAGAAGGGCGTGGGTGGGGAAGTCCTCGCCTACGTCTGGTAACCCGGGAACGGAGGAATAGCTAATGTCGCGTATTGGCAAGCTGCCCATCCAGGTTCCCGCTGGTGTGGACGTCACCATCGACGGCCGTGCGGTCCAGGTGAAGGGCCCCAAGGGCGCCCTGAGCCTGACCCTCTCGGCGCCGATCGAGATCGTTAAGGGCGAGGACGGCGTTCTGTCCGTCACGCGTCCGAACGACGAGCGTCAGAACAAGGCCCTGCACGGTCTGTCCCGCACGCTGGTGGCGAACATGATCACCGGCGTGACCCAGGGCTACAGCAAGAAGCTCGAGATCAGCGGTGTCGGTTACCGCGTCCAGGCGAAGGGCTCCAACCTGGAGTTCGCCCTGGGCTACAGCCACCCGATCCTGATCGAGGCCCCCGAGGGCATCACCTTCAAGGTGGAGTCCCCGACCAAGCTGACTGTCGAGGGCATCGACAAGCAGAAGGTCGGCGAGGTCGCCGCGAACATCCGCAAGCTGCGGAAGCCCGACCCGTACAAGGCCAAGGGTGTCAAGTACGAGGGCGAAGTCATCCGCCGCAAGGTCGGAAAGGCTGGTAAGTAAGCCATGGCATACGGTGTCAAGATTGCTAAGGGCGACGCGTACAAGCGCACCGCCAAGCAGCGCCGTCACATCCGCATCCGGAAGAACATTTCGGGTACGGCTGAGCGCCCCCGTCTCGTGGTGACGCGTTCCAACCGTGGCATCACCGCCCAGGTCATCGACGACCTCCAGGGCCACACCCTGGCGTCGGCGTCCCACCTGGACGCTTCGATCCGCGGTGGCGAGGGCGACAAGAGCGCCCAGGCCAAGAAGGTTGGCGCCCTGGTCGCCGAGCGTGCCAAGGCCGCCGGTGTCGAGGCCGTCGTGTTCGACCGCGGTGGCAACCAGTACGCCGGGCGCATTGCCGCTCTGGCGGACGCCGCCCGCGAAGCCGGGCTGAAGTTCTAAGCCCCGGTTCCGGAGCTAGCGGACGTAACAGAGAGAGGTAATTCCAATGGCTGGACCCCAGCGCCGCGGAAGCGGTGCCGGTGGCGGCGAGCGGCGGGACCGGAAGGGTCGCGACGGTGGCGCTGCCGCCGAGAAGACCGCGTACGTTGAGCGCGTAGTCGCGATCAACCGCGTCGCCAAGGTTGTCAAGGGTGGTCGCCGCTTCAGCTTCACCGCGCTGGTCGTGGTGGGCGACGGTGACGGCACGGTCGGTGTCGGTTACGGCAAGGCCAAGGAAGTTCCGGCTGCCATCGCCAAGGGCGTGGAAGAGGCCAAGAAGAACTTCTTCAAGGTCCCCCGTATCCAGGGCACCGTCCCGCACCCGATCCAGGGCGAGAAGGCGGCCGGCGTCGTCATGCTCAAGCCCGCTTCCCCCGGTACCGGTGTTATCGCCGGTGGCCCGGTGCGAGCGGTGCTCGAGTGCGCCGGCATCCACGACATCCTGTCGAAGTCGCTCGGTTCTTCGAACCCGATCAACATCGTGCACGCCACGGTGGAGGCCCTCAAGGGACTGCAGCGTCCCGAGGAGATCGCCGCCCGTCGTGGTCTGCCGCTCGAGGACGTCGCTCCCGCCGCTCTGCTGCGGGCGCGTGCAGGGGCGGGTGCGTAATGGCTCGCCTCAAGGTCACGCAGACCAAGTCCTACATCGGCAGCAAGCAGAACCACCGCGACACCCTGCGTTCGCTTGGTCTCAAGAAGATCAACGACGTGGTTGTCAAGGAGGACCGTCCCGAGATCCGCGGCATGGTGCAGACCGTCCGCCACCTCGTCACGGTCGAGGAGGTCGACTGACATGGCTGGTATGTCTGCGGACAACCCGCTGAAGGTCCACAACCTCCGTCCCGCCCCGGGCGCCAAGACCGCCAAGACCCGTGTGGGTCGTGGTGAGGCGTCGAAGGGTAAGACGGCCGGTCGTGGTACCAAGGGCACCAAGGCCCGTTACCAGGTTCCGGAGCGCTTCGAGGGTGGGCAGATGCCCCTCCACATGCGCCTCCCGAAGCTGAAGGGCTTCAAGAACCCCGCCCACAAGCAGTTCCAGGTCGTGAACCTGGACAAGCTGGCCGCGCTCTACCCGCAGGGTGGCGAGGTCACGGTGGCCGACCTGGTCGCCAAGGGCGCTGTTCGCAAGAACGAGCTCGTCAAGGTCCTTGGCCAGGGCGAGATCTCCGTGGCGCTGCAGGTGACGGTGGACGCCGTCTCCTCCTCCGCCCAGGAGAAGATTGCCGCCGCCGGCGGCACCGTCACCGAGCTCATCTGAGTTCGTTGATCTGACAACCGGGGATGTCCCATCAGGGGCATCCCCGGTTGGTCGTTCCAAGCCGGGCACGGTCGCCGGTAAGGTGGCGTGGACTGTTGCTGTACCTATGGGGGGTTCAGGCCCCCTGGCCGTGCGGCTTTGACTGCTAAGTATTCGTCGATCCTCAAGACCGTTACCTCTCACGCAGGCGCGTGGGAGGCGCAGGAGGCACCGTGCTCACCGCGTTCGCCCGGGCGTTCAAGACGCCCGACCTGCGCAAGAAGCTGCTGTTCACGCTCGGCATTCTGGTGCTCTACCGGCTCGGGTCGCACATCCCCGTGCCCGGTATCAACTACCAGAACGTCCAGACGTGCGTCGACCAGGCCAAGAGTGGTCAGGGACTGTTCGGCCTCGTGAACATGTTCAGTGGTGGCGCGCTGCTGCAGATCACGATCTTCGCGCTGGGGGTCATGCCGTACATCACGGCAAGCATCATCCTGCAGCTGCTGACGGTTGTGATTCCCCGACTCGAGGCCCTGAAGAAGGAGGGGCAGACGGGCCAGGCGAAGATCACGCAGTACACGCGTTATCTGACCGTCGCGCTCGCCGTGCTCCAGGGCACCGGCCTGGTCGCCGTCGCGCGCAGCGGTGCGCTCTTCGGCAACTGCCCGGTCGGCAACCAGGTTGTTCCGAACCAGTCCATCTTCACCACCATCACCATGGTCGTCACGATGACCGCGGGCACCGCGCTGATCATGTGGCTCGGTGAGCTCGTCACCGACCGCGGCATCGGCAACGGCATGTCGATCCTGATGTTCACCTCGATCGCCGCCCAGTTCCCGAGCGCGCTGTGGGCCATCAAGCTCCAGGGCAAGCTGATGGACGGCTGGCTGGAGTTCGGGCTCGTGATCCTCTGCGGCCTCGCGATGGTCGCGCTGGTGGTCTTCGTCGAGCAGGCGCAGCGCCGGGTGCCGGTGCAGTACGCGAAGCGCATGATCGGCCGCCGTTCGTACGGCGGGACGTCCACCTACATCCCGTTGAAGGTGAACCAGGCCGGTGTGATCCCGGTCATTTTCGCCTCGTCGCTGCTCTACATCCCGGCTCTGCTGGTGCAGTTCACCGGTGACAAGAACTCGGCCTGGGCGACCTGGATCAATGCCAATCTGGTCAAGGGTGACCACCCCATCTACATGGTCACCTACTTCCTGCTGATCGTGTTCTTCGCGTTCTTCTACGTCGCCATCTCCTTCAACCCCGAAGAAGTTGCAGACAACATGAAGAAGTATGGTGGGTTCATCCCGGGCATCCGGGCGGGACGTCCCACCGCGGAGTACCTGAGCTACGTGCTGAACCGCATCACGTGGCCCGGCTCTCTCTACCTGGGCCTGATCGCCCTGGTGCCCACCGTGGCGCTGGTCACACTCAACGCGAACCAGAACTTCCCGTTCGGGGGAACCAGCATCCTGATCATCGTGGGTGTCGGTCTGGAGACTGTGAAGCAGATCGAGAGCCAGCTTCAGCAGCGCAACTACGAAGGGTTCCTCCGCTGATGCGAATCGTCCTCGTCGGGCCGCCCGGCGCCGGCAAGGGTACGCAGGCCGCGTACCTCGCCAAGAACCTTGCGATCCCGCACATTTCCACGGGTGACCTCTTCCGGGCGAACATCAGCCAGGGCACGCCGCTGGGCGTGAAGGCCAAGGAGTACATGAGCGCGGGCCAGCTCGTGCCGGACTCCGTCACCATCGGCATGGCCGAGGACCGCATGGAACAGCCGGACGCCGAGGGC
The DNA here is from genome assembly GCF_015999245.1 of Streptomyces sp. AV19. GTDB lineage: Bacteria > Actinomycetota > Actinomycetes > Streptomycetales > Streptomycetaceae > Streptomyces. The sequence goes on from NZ_JAEAMR010000007.1 coordinate 703,075, forward strand.
GGCTTCCTGCTGGACGGCTTCCCGCGCAACATCGGCCAGGCCGAGGCGCTGGACGCGTTCCTGGGCGGCAAGGGCCGGGGGCTCGACGCGGTCCTGGACCTGGAGGTCCCGGAGGACGAGGTCGTCAAGCGGATCGCCGGCCGCCGGATCTGCCGCGCGGACAGCAGCCACGTCTTCCACGTGATCTACAACCAGCCGCGGTCCGAGGGCGTCTGCGACGTCTGCGGCGGCGAGCTGTACCAGCGCGACGACGACCGTGAGGACACGGTCCGCAAGCGGCTGGAGGTCTACCACAGCGAGACCGAGCCGATCATCGACTACTACAAGGCCCAGGGCCTCGTGGTGACGATCTCGGCGCTCGGCAAGGTCGCCGAGGTGACCCAGCGGGCCATGGAGGCGCTGCCCTCGCGGGACGCCTCCTGACCCCACCGTCCGTGGTGCTACGGCCGCGATGCCCTCCGGGGTGTCGCGGCCGTAGTGTTGTGGGAACACATTGTCGCAATCCTCGAGGAAGGCCCCCATGGCGGTAGAGATCAAGACGCCGGACCAGATCGCGAAGATGCGCGAGGCGGGGCTGGTCGTCGCCGCCATCCACGCGGCCACCCGGGAGGCGGCCGTGCCCGGGGCCACGACCAAGGACCTGGACGACGTCGCCCGCAAGGTGCTCGCCGAGCACGGCGCGAAGTCGAACTTCCTCGGGTACGGCGGGTTCCCGGCCACGATCTGCACCTCGGTGAACGAGGTCGTCGTGCATGGCATCCCGGACACGAAGACCGTCCTGAAGGACGGCGACATCATCTCCATCGACGCGGGCGCGATCGTGGACGGCTGGCATGGTGACGCCGCCTTCACGGCCTTCGTGGGCACCGGCCACGCGCCGGAGCTGGTCGAGCTCTCCCGGGTGACCCAGGAGTCCATGTGGGCCGGCATCGCCGCCGTGAAGAACGGCGGCCGGCTGGTGGACATCTCCCGGGCCATCGAGACGTACATCCGCCGCCAGCCGCGTCCGGCCACCGGCAAGTACGGGATCATCGAGGACTACGGCGGGCACGGCATCGGCTCCGAGATGCACATGGACCCGCACCTGCTGAACTACGTCTCCCGCAAGCGCGGCCGCGGGCCGAAGCTGGTGCCCGGCTTCTGCATCGCGATCGAGCCGATGGTCTCGCTGGGGACGCCCCGCACCCACGTCCTGGAGGACGACTGGACGGTTCTCACGGACGACCTGACATGGTCGTCCCACTGGGAGCACTCGGTCGCCCTGACGGAGGACGGTCCGCTGGTCCTGACGGCCGTCGACGGCGGCAAGGCGAAGCTGGCCGAGCTGGGTGTGACGGCTGCGCCGGATCCGCTGGGCTGAAGCCTGTGAGGCGCCCCCGGCGCCGAGCCCGCGAGGTGGCGTCGGGAGGATCCGCCGGGCCGAGCGGGGTCCCGTGGCCCGGGGGCGCCCGGGTTCGAGGTGTCAGGGGCCCGTTCGGGGTCGGTTAACGATCTCCCTGGGTGGGCAGACACCCCCCTGGATTAGTCTTTCCGGTTGCCCTGACGTAGACTGACGCGTCGGCTCTCGTGTATCCGCATGCCCGCGTTCACGCGGGGGTACGAATCACAGAGTCGATCAAGGTAGCCGATTCGAAAGGCGAAGCGTGGCCAAGAAGCAAGGTGCCATCGAGATTGAGGGCACCGTGATCGAGTCTCTGCCGAACGCAATGTTCAAGGTGGAGCTCCAGAACGGTCACAAGGTCCTCGCGCACATCAGCGGCAAGATGCGGATGCACTACATCCGTATCCTTCCCGACGACCGGGTCGTAGTGGAGCTCTCTCCGTACGACCTGACGCGCGGACGGATCGTCTACCGCTACAAGTAGATCTTGCCGCCGCCCCGTTCCGCGGGGTGAAGGCACTGACCCGGAGAACCTCACACCCATGAAGGTCAAGCCGAGCGTCAAGAAGATCTGCGACAAGTGCAAGGTGATCCGCCGCCACGGCCGGGTCATGGTCATCTGCGACAACCTGCGCCACAAGCAGCGCCAGGGCTGACGCAGGACCTGCACTCCGCAGTTCCTTCGCGCGACGCGAGCAATACGTACATACGCAGGACCCGTCCCTCTCTGTGATGGAGGGCGACACCCCCGGCTCGGAGGCCGGGGACCCGGTCGGTACCAAATCTTCGAACAGAAGAGGCCGGCCGTCGGGAGTGGTCCTGTGGAAGACCTCCGACGAACATCTGGAGCCATTCAATGGCACGCGTTTCCGGTGTCGACATCCCGCGTGAAAAGCGCGTGGAGGTCGCACTCACCTACGTCTTCGGCATCGGCCGCACCCTGGCGCAGGAGACCCTCGCCGCCACCGGTGTGAACCCGAACACCCGCGTTCGCGACCTGTCCGAGGAGGACCTGGTCAAGATCCGCGAGTACGTGGACGCGAACATCAAGACCGAGGGTGACCTCCGCCGTGAGGTCCAGGCCGACATCCGCCGCAAGGTCGAGATCGGCTGCTACCAGGGTCTGCGTCACCGTCGTGGCCTGCCCGTCCACGGCCAGCGCACCAGCACGAACGCCCGTACCCGCAAGGGCCCGCGTCGCGCCATCGCCGGCAAGAAGAAGCCGGGCAAGAAGTAGTCCTCAGCGGACGCTCGTCAGCGGTCTTCGCTGTAGGACCGACCACCTCCCGTAGGAGATAAGAGATGCCCCCCAAGGGTCGTCAGGGCGCTGCCAAGAAGGTGCGCCGCAAGGAAAAGAAGAACGTCGCTCACGGCCACGCGCACATCAAGAGCACGTTCAACAACACGATCGTCTCGATCACCGACCCCACGGGCAACGTGATCTCCTGGGCCTCCGCCGGCCACGTCGGCTTCAAGGGCTCGCGCAAGTCGACCCCGTTCGCCGCGCAGATGGCCGCCGAGTCGGCCGCGCGCCGCGCGCAGGAGCACGGCATGCGCAAGGTTGACGTCTTCGTCAAGGGTCCCGGCTCCGGCCGTGAGACCGCGATCCGCTCCCTCCAGGCCACCGGCCTCGAGGTCGGCTCGATCCAGGACGTCACGCCGACCCCGCACAACGGCTGCCGTCCCCCGAAGCGTCGTCGCGTCTGACGCGGCGCGGCTTCGGCTGCTGCCTTGAGGGTGTGGGCGGTACGGCTCCTCGGAGCCGTGCCGCCCGTACCCTTGTAGTACCTCAGGACATCAAATAGTGGGTGTCCATGACTGAAGGATTCTTCGCATGCTGATCGCTCAGCGTCCCTCGCTGACCGAAGAGGTCGTCGACGAGTTCCGCTCCCGGTTCGTCATCGAGCCGCTGGAGCCGGGCTTCGGCTACACCCTCGGCAACTCCCTGCGCCGTACGCTCCTCTCCTCGATCCCGGGTGCGGCGGTCACGTCCATCCGCATCGACGGTGTCCTGCACGAGTTCACCACCGTGCCGGGCGTCAAGGAGGACGTCACCGACCTGATCCTCAACATCAAGCAGCTGGTCGTCTCCTCGGAGCACGACGAGCCGGTCGTGATGTACCTGCGCAAGCAGGGCCCGGGTCTGGTCACCGCCGCGGACATCGCCCCGCCGGCCGGCGTCGAGGTGCACAACCCCGACCTGGTCCTGGCGACCCTGAACGCCAAGGGCAAGCTGGAGATGGAGCTGACCGTCGAGCGCGGTCGCGGCTACGTCTCCGCCGTCCAGAACAAGCAGGTGGGCCAGGAGATCGGCCGCATTCCGGTCGACTCCATCTACTCGCCGGTGCTCAAGGTCACCTACAAGGTCGAGGCGACCCGTGTCGAGCAGCGCACCGACTTCGACAAGCTGATCGTCGACGTCGAGACCAAGCAGGCCATGCGTCCGCGTGACGCCATGGCTTCGGCCGGTAAGACGCTCGTCGAGCTGTTCGGTCTCGCCCGCGAGCTGAACATCGACGCCGAGGGCATCGACATGGGCCCGTCCCCGACGGACGCCGCCCTGGCCGCCGACCTGGCGCTGCCGATCGAGGAGCTCGAGCTCACCGTTCGGTCCTACAACTGCCTCAAGCGTGAGGGCATCCACTCCGTGGGTGAGCTCGTCGCCCGCTCCGAGGCCGACCTGCTCGACATCCGCAACTTCGGTGCGAAGTCGATCGACGAGGTCAAGGCGAAGCTGGCCGGCATGGGCCTGGCCCTCAAGGACAGCCCGCCCGGATTCGACCCGACCGCCGCCGCCGACGCGTTTGGCGCCGACGACGACGCGGACGCGGGTTTTGTGGAGACCGAGCAGTACTGATCGGTCTTCGGGTGCGGGAGCGCTGTGGCTGGTCGCACAGTTCCCCGCGCCCCTTCCGGACCCGCCCCTTCGGGGCTTGTCCGGATCTCCGACGGGCGACCGCCCGCTCGGATACTGACTCCGGTACCTGATACGGCCGGGGCAGACACCTAGGAGAAACACCATGCCGCGTCCCACCAAGGGTGCCCGTCTGGGCGGCGGTGCCGCGCACGAGAAGCTGATGCTGGCGAACCTCGCCCGCTCGCTCTTCGAGCACGGCCGCATCACCACCACCGAGGCCAAGGCGCGCCGTCTGCGCCCGGTCGCGGAGCGCCTGATCACCAAGGCGAAGAAGGGCGACATCCACAACCGTCGCCAGGTGCTGCAGACGATCACCGACAAGGGCATCGTCCACACCCTCTTCACCGAGATCGCTCCGCGCTACGCCGAGCGTCCGGGTGGCTACACCCGCATCACCAAGATCGGTAACCGCCGTGGCGACAACGCTCCCATGGCCGTGATCGAGCTGGTCGAGGGCGAGATCGCCAAGAAGGCGACCGTCGCCGAGGCCGAGGCCGCCGCCAAGCGCGCGGTCAAGGAGGCCGACGAGGCCGCCAAGGCCGAGGCTCCGGCCGAGGAGTCGAAGGACGCCTGATCTAGGGTGTTCTGTGGTTGGGCCCGTTCCCCGGTCGGGGGCGGGCCCTTCCCGCGTTTGTGGAGCTGGAGAGGAAATCTCGGTGAGTGACGAGGTGGAGCCCGGGTTCGTCCGGGTGCGGCTCGATCTGTCGTACGACGGCAAGGACTTCTCGGGCTGGGCCAAGCAGCGCGAGGGCCAGCGCACGGTGCAGGGCGAGCTGGAGGACGCGATCCGGACCGTGACGCGGTCCAAGGAGACGTACGAGCTGACGGTCGCCGGCCGGACGGACGCGGGGGTGCACGCGCGCGGCCAGGTCGCGCACGTCGACCTGCCGGCCGAGGTGTGGGCCGAGCACGAGGACAAGCTGCTGCGCCGGCTCGCGGGCCGGCTGTCGCACGACGTCCGGGTGTGGCGGGCGGCCGAGGCGCCGGCCGGGTTCAACGCCCGGTTCTCGGCGATCTGGCGGCGGTACGCGTACCGGGTCGTGGACCACCCGGGCGGTGTGGACCCGCTGTTGCGCGGTCATGTCCTGTGGCACGACTGGCCGTTGGACGTGGAGAAGATGAACGCCGCCGCCGAACGGCTGGTCGGCGAGCACGACTTCGCGGCGTACTGCAAGAAGCGCGAGGGCGCGACGACCATCCGCACGCTCCAGCGGCTGAGTTGGGAGCGGGACGCGTCCGGCGTCGTCACGGCGACCGTGCGGGCGGACGCCTTCTGCCACAACATGGTGCGTTCGCTGGTGGGCGCGCTGCTGTTCGTCGGCGACGGGCACCGGCCGGTGGAGTGGCCGGGCAAGGTGCTGGCGGCCGGGGTGCGGGACTCGGCGGTGCACGTGGTGCGGCCGCACGGGCTGACCCTGGAGGAGGTCGGCTACCCGGCCGACTCCGAGCTCGCCGCCCGCAACCGGGAGGCCCGCAACAAGCGGAGCCTCCCCGGCGCGGGCTGCTGCTGACGCCTTATGGGCCGACGTACCGTCAGCTGCCCTCGGGTGCGGGGCAGCTGACGGCCAGGTCGCTGTTGACGGTGAGGTACGGCTTGACGCCGCCGACCGTCGGGTAGATGTCGGTCTTGTTCCGGTCGACGATGTCGCCGACGATCCGGCCGATCTTCACCGGCTCGGCGTCGCCGGCCAGCCGCAGGGCCAGGTCCCAGATGGCGCCCTCGTCGCCGCGCGCCGCCTTCAGCTGCGAGTTGCGCAGGGTGAAGCGGAACGTGGTGGCGTCCACCACGGTGACCTCGGCCGAGATGTCGGCGGCGGTCTCGGAGCGCGGGGTGCCGATGACGAACGGCTTGGTGTCCTCGGTGAACTCCGTGCCGTGCAGGGTGCCTTCGACGGTGAACCCCGTCTCGGTCTGACGGATCGTCAGCGCCTCGGCGTGGGCGGGGCGGTGCCAGGCGCGCAGGGCCAGGTAGCCGTCCACGGTCGGGTAGGCGATGGACCAGGTGAACGGGGCGCCCGGCAGCGGCTCCAGGTTCAACAGGCCCTTGCCCTCGGCGAGATGGGAGACGACGCGGCGGCGGGCCTTGTCCTCGTCGCGGACGACGTGCAGGTCCCAGCGCCCTTCGCTCAGGCGCAGTTCCTCGCGCCGGAGGACGGCGACGTAGGGGGCGCCGGGGGCGGCCGGGGTGGCCAGCGGGACGGAGACGGGCTTGCCCTCCTTGCGGCGGGTCACCGTCAGCGAGAGGTCGTCGCCGGAGAGGCCCTTGCTGTCGACCGAGACCACGAGGTTGCCGTCGGCGTCCACCCGGGTGGAGGCGGTGGCCTTCAGTGGCCGGCGCACTATCTCCTTGAGCGCCTCGGCGACCGGCTTGCGGGCCGGCTGGGCGACCGGCTTGGCGCGCAGCGGGCGGATCATCTTGCCGATCGTGCTGCGCAGGGTGCGGGAGGCCGGGGCCTTCGCCGCGGCGGGGGCGTCCGTCTTCGGCGCGGTGTCCACGCCGAGGGCGCGGATCAGGTCCTCGTACGCGTCGGCGATGGCATCGGGGGCGTAGCGCTGGGACGAGATCTTCGCGGCGGCGCCCATGGAGCGGCGCAGTTCGTCGTCCTCGATCAGCTTGAGCAGGCCGCGGGCGATGCCCTCGCTGTCGCCGACGGGGACGAGGAGGCCGTCCTTGCCGTCGGAGATGATCTCGCCGGGGCCGTGCGGGCAGTCGGTGGCGACGACGGGGACGCCGCAGTTCATGGCCTCCACGATCGTCATGCCGAAGGACTCCTCGCGGGAGGTGACGGCGGCGATGGAGCCCTTGGCCCACTCGGTCTCGATGGGCGAGTGGGCGCCCATGAGGGTGATCGTCTCGGTGAGGCCGAGGCCCTCGACCTGGGTGCGGAGCTTGGCGAGCTCGGGGCCGCGGCCGTAGATGCGCAGCTTCCAGTCGGGGCGCGCGGCGTGGACGGTGGCCCAGGCGGCGACGAGCAGGTCGTAGCGCTTGACCGGGATGAGGCGGCCGGCGGCGACGACGAGCTTGGTGGCCGGGTCGGCGGGCTCGACCTCGGAGGGCGGGCAGCCGTTGGGGATGCAGATGATCTTCGTCTTGACGTCGGGGAACTGCTCGCGGTGGGTGCGGGCGTCCGCCTCGGAGACGGTGGTGTGGGCGTCCAGGAAGGGGATGGCGCGGTCCTGGGCGGCGCGGATTCCCGGCTCGTGGGTGCCGTAGATCCGGTGCTCCTGGCCGATCTTGAGGTACGGGCCGTCCTGGCCGAAGCCGGCCAGATACATCACCAGGCCGGGGCGGGTGGCGACCACGACGTCGGCGTCGGTCTGGGCGAGGTGCTCGGCGACCCGCTGGTCGGTCAGGGCGCTGAAGTGGGCGCCCTTGGCCTCCTTGGGCGGGATGTAGGCGCTGTCCTGCGCGAGGAGCGGGTCGTCCCGGTCGGCGCCCTCCTCGGGGCGGTTGTCGATCAGGTTGACCAGCTTGACCTTGGGGTGCAGGGGCAGGCGGGGCACCTTGCCGGTCCTGATGACGGACACGATCTCCACGTCGTGCCGGGCGGCGAGCGCGCTGGCGACGTTGAAGGTGGAGCGGATGGTGCCGCCGATGCCGTAGGCGTTCTGCAAAAGGAAAGAGATCTTCATGGCGGTGTGTGCGCGGCCCGCTGGCGCCGGCGTCGCGTCCGTCCTTCCCCCTGGCCTGGGTGTGGGGTCCGTCCCCTGCCGGTCCGCTCCGTGCTGAAGACGGCCGGTTCGTATCGGTTAGAGCCGCGGACAGGGGTTTCGGTTGCCTGCGCAGCCTACATTGTGGCCTGCGTCACGCGGGGGTGGTCATGGGACGCCCGATTTCGAATCCGTATGCGGAATGTGATCCTGCTGACGACACTTCGTAGTGGCCCGGGGTGATCCTGTGGCCGGGGGAAGGGCGGGGCGGCGCCGCGGATGCCGGTGTGGCGCGGGCGGACCGGCCCCGCGGGACTGGGAGGCTGGGGGAGTGAAGGCGAAAGTGACGGCTGCGGTCTCCGTGGCCGTGGTGCTGGGACTGACGCTCGGCTGCGGAGGCGGCCGGACGGACCACGAGGCCGACGGCAAGAGCGCGAGCGGGAGCGCCGGCGGGCGGGCGCCCGAGGAGGCCGCCGGACCGCCGAAGGCCGAGGAGGACGGGCCGACCGCCCGTCTCAGGCGCGCCGAGCTGGAGAAGACCGAGGTCGCGGGCCTGGTGATCGAGGAGGCCCCGCCGGGCACGGCCGGCCGCGGCACCCCGGGCAGTGACCTCCCGGAGTGCCTGCCGCTGGCCAACGCGCTGGGCTCCGAGCCGGACCCGAAGCCGCTGGGCTCGGTGGTCAGCACCTTCGCGGGGGCGGGGGAGGACGACGACCTGGAGGGCCTGCTGGGCACCATCCGGGTCGCGGAGTACCGGCCCGGCGGGGCGGCGGCCACCCTGGGGCGGCTGCGCTCGGCGGCCGCGGCCTGTACGGGTGGCTTCCGGATGCGCACCGGCGAGGGTGAGTCGCAGGTCTTCGACGCGGTGGAGACCGTGGCGGCCCCGAAGCTGGGCGACGAGGCGGCGGCCTTCCGGCTGTCGAACGCGGTGGAGGAGGCGCCCAGCCTGATCACCGTCGTCCGGACGGGTGACGTGCTGTCCATGTTCTTCGCCACGAGCCTGGGCGACCCCGAGCGGGTGCGGATCCCCGGACAACTGGTCGCGGCCCAGGTCCGCAAGGTCGTCGCGGTCCAGCGGGGCGAGGCGGGGAGCGACGAGGACGAGGGCGAGGACGTCGGTACCGAGGAGGGCTGAACGCTCCGCCGGAAGCGCCGCGTTGGGTCGTCGACCGGCTGCGGCGCCGTCGTGGCCGGTCGCGCCCACGCGGCGGAGCCGCGCAGCGAAAGGGCCCCGCGCCGCAGCGGGCTTCGTCCGACCCGCTCGGCAGCCCCACGGGCGACGGCCGGTGCGCAATCGGCCGCCGCCCGGACAAGGACCGGACGGCCCGGAGTGCCGGGCCTGTGTGTCAGGCAGCCGTGACTTCCCCCTTCATGGTCGTCGGGTGGAACGAGCAGTGGTACGTGACCGTGCCGCTCCTGGTGAGGGCGAGCGAGAACGTCGCGCCCTGGGCGAGGTTGCCCGAGTTGAAGGAGTTGTCGTCCGCCGTCACCGTATGGAGGGTGCTGACGGTGTTGGTCCAGGTGACCGTATCGCCGACGGCGACCGTCAACTGTGCGGGTATGAAGTCGAAGTTCACGATGGAAACGCGGTGTACGGCCATGTAATGTCCCCCTTCGTTCCAGGTGGGGGTGAAAGCCCCTGGACGGTGGGGAATGCCCCGGCTCGCCCCCTTCAACCGCCGTGTCACCCGGACGAGTCAGGCGGAGATGTCCTGGCGCTCGCGCGGGACGCCCGTGGGTGACACGGACCAGCCGTCGCCGGCGCCGGCCAGCCACGCCCGGTACGTCGCACTGCCGTTGGCGAGCTCGGTGTAGGCGTCCGCCAAATCCGCGTACAGCGCGTCGATTTCGGTGATCGGCACCGCGCCCGGCCGTGTCACCAGTGACAGCTGGGCGGTCAGGGGGTCGCCGAGCAGCGGGCGGACGGCGGTGGCGTCCGTGGGCTCCGTGGTGGGTTCGCAGAAGCGAACGGCTTCGCCGGAGGCGACCAGGTCGGCGGCGGTGGCGCTGTCGCGGACGTGCAGCAGCCGGGGGTTGAGTCCGGCGGTGGTGAAGGCGCGACGGAGCGCGGCGCACTCGTGGCCGGCCGCCGGGTCCATGATCCAGGCGTCGTCGCCGAGTTCGGCGAGCGGGACCACCGGGTGCGCGGCGGCGGGATGGCCGACGGACAGGGCGACGAACCGGGGCTCGCGGGGGACCAGGACGCGGCGCTCCATGTCCGGCGGGAGGCGCAGCGGGAAGCCGGCCGGCTCGTGGATCAGGGCGGCGTCGAGCTGCTTGGAGACGAGGAGTTGGAGCAGGGAGGCCGAGGAGACCTCTATGTGGATCGTGGTCTCGGTGTTGGGCAGCCGCTCGTGGACGCGCCGCAGCCAGCCGGACACGACCCGGCCGCCCACGCTGCCGATCCGCAGGCACAACCCGCCGACGCCGCAGGCCGCGTCGCGCGCGGCCAGAACCAGGGCGGTCATTTCGGCCACGATGGGTCTCGCCCTGGACAGCACGGAATGACCCAGCGGCGTGGGCCTGCTGCCCGTCTGCCCCCGGATGAACAACGTTCCCCCGACGGCTCCCTCGATGCGCCTGAGCTGAGTGGTGAGGGAGGGCTGGGTCATGCCCAGCTGTAACGCGGCCTTCCGTACGCTGCCGGTGTCGGCGATGGCGCAAAGCGCTCGGAGGTGCCTGACCTCAAGCTCCACGGTCGCGAGCATATCCGCGCCCCGTGGGTCACACCAGGCACATCTCGGGCAGATGCGCGAATTGCCCGTGGCGGGGCGGTGGATGGGGGTCCGCGAGGGGCGGCCCGCGCGGGGCCGTCCGCGCAGTGCCGTCCACGCGAGGCCGCCCATGCGGTGCGGTGCGCGCGAGGCCGTGCGCGCGAGGCCGTCAACTCGGGTCATCAACTCGGGCCGTTCACGCGGGCCGTCCACGCGAGACCGTGCGCGCGGGGCCCCACGCAGGCCATCCACGCGGGGCAGCCCGCACGGTGCCGTCCGCACGAGGCCGCCGGCGCGAGGCCGTCCACGAGGGGTGATGGGCCAGGGCTATAGCGGACTGGCATCATCCGCGTCGGCGACGCCTCGGCCCACACTCTCGGCAACCGAAAACCATCGGTGCGCCCCGGCCGAGCGTCCCACCCGCACGGCTCCCCAAGGCGCGCCGCACGAGATGGAGTCCCCCACATGAACCACTCCATGAGGCGTACCCTGCTCGCCGCCACGGCCGCGCTCGGCCTCGGCCTGGCGACCGCGGCCACGGCCGTCCCGGCGACCGCCGCGACCCCCGCGCAGCAGGAGACCGTCAGATCCTCCTACATCGGCTCGCCCCAGGAGGAGGCCAACAACAAGGCGTTCTTCGCCGCGGTGATGAAGTCGGCGCAGGCCAAGCAGGCGAAGTCGCCGGGCCTGCAGACCGTCACGGTGACCTACGACGCCAGCCAGGCGCCGCGGTTCGCGAACCAGATAGCGCAGAGCACACAGATATGGAACAGCTCCGTCCGTAACGTCCGCCTCCAGCAGGGCTCGAACGCGGACTTCCGCTACTACGAGGGCAACGACTCGCGCGGTTCGTACGCGAGCACCGACGGCCACGGCCGGGGGTACATCTTCCTCGACTACCGCCAGAACCAGCAGTACGACTCGGTGCGCGTCACCGCCCACGAGACCGGTCACGTGCTCGGTCTGCCGGACCACTACTCGGGTCCGTGCAGCGAGCTGATGTCGGGCGGCGGCCCCGGCACGTCCTGCACCAACCGCTACCCGAACGCGAACGAGCGCAGCCGGGTGGACTCGCTGTGGCAGAACGGGCTGAGCGCGTTCGCCAAGCAGGGCGCGCTGGCCAAGGCGTACTGACGCGGACATGAAAACGCCGGACGGGCTGTCCTGCCCGTCCGGCGTTCCGCTCCCGCTCCTGCTGTCAGCTCGCTTCGGCTTCCATCCGGCCCGGCCGCCGGACCAGGAACGCGGCGCCCGCCCCCGCGAGGAAGAGCGCGAGGACGGAGACCGCCGTGCCGATCCAGGTGGCGCCGAGCCACTTGCCGCCGAAGTAGCCCAGGCAGACGCTGTAGACGGCCCAGGTCAGCCCGGCCAGCGCGGACCAGGGCAGGAACTCCCGGACCCGGCGGTGCATGACCCCGGCGCCCAGGCTGACCACCGAGCGGCCGGCCGGCGCGAACCGGGCGACGACGACGAGCGCGCCGCCGCCGCGCAGCAGCGCGGTGCCGAGCCGCTCCTGGGCCGTGGTGAGACGGCGGGAACGGGCGATGGCGCGGTCGAAGCGGTCGCCGCCGCGCCAGGCGAGCCGGTAGGCGACCAGGTCACCGAGGACCGAGGCGGTCGCGGCGCAGGCCACCAGGGCGCACATCTGCGGGAAGGCGGTGCCGCTGTGGGTGCTCACGGCCGAGCCCGCCGCGGCGGTGGCGGCGGTGATCACCAGCACGCCGCTCGGCAGCACCGGCAGGAAGACGTCCAACAGGACGGACAGCCCGACGATCACGTATATCCATGGGGTGTCGGCCAACGACCCCAATTGCTCCAGCACGTCCGATCTCCTGATACGGTCCCCCGCCGCGATGTCGCAGGGGAGCGGCAGGAGCGGCCTTCACAACCGTACACAGTACGCGTGGGGCTCCTGGGGTATGTGAATGGGGCACGTGATGTAGTGCGCATCACGTGGCAACGAGATGTGCGTCACATGCCCCTGGAACGGTCCGTGGTGAGGGCCGGTCAGGCCGTCGGACCGGGTCGTCGGATCAGGCCCTCGGATCAGGTCCTCGGACCCGCGGCCCTCACGGACCCGCCGTCACCGGCCGCGGGAGTACAGCCGGCTCAGGGCGATCGGGCCGGGGCCGGTGAAGACCAGCAGCAGGAAGGCCCAGCAGAACATCACCGCGGCCTCGCCGCCGTTCTGGATCGGCCAGAGCGCCAGCTTCTGGTGCGTCTCGAAGTACGCGTACGCCATCGAGCCGGAGGCGATCAGGGCCGCGCCGCGGGTGCCGGCGCCGATCATGACCAGGAGGCCGCAGACGAGCTGGATCATGGCCGCGTACCAGCCGGGCCAGGTGCCGGCCGCGATCGTGCCGCCGTCCGTACCGGCCGCGCCGCCCAGCACTCCGAAGAGCGAGGCGATGCCGTGGACGGCGAACAGCAGGCCGACCACGATGCGGAACAGGGACAGGACGTACGGCCGGGCCGCGTCCAGGCGCTCCGTGAGCGAGGCGGAGCCGTGGGAGGTCGGGGCCGGTTTGTGTGCGGCCTGGGTGGGTGTGGGGGCCATCGTGGAGCTCCTCGTGTCGGGGGACGTGTACGACGAGAGGTCCAAAGGTTAGGTACCCCTCACAATACTTGCAAGTTCAAGTTCTTTATCTCCCCCTCATCTCCCCCTTCGAGACCGTTCGGTTATGCGGGCGGTGGTGAGGCGTGGCGCCCGGGCCCCTGATTCCGCCCGGCCCCTGATTCCAGAGTGCGACGGAAGGGGGGCGGCTGCGCGTCACGTACCCTGAGGGGAGCAGAAGGGGAGTAGCTCTTCGCCGGACCGTCGACATACTGCTGGGCCTCGCGCCCGGCCGGCGCCCGGAGCCGCGCCGTTCACGGTGCCGGCCAGCGAGACCTTCGGCCGCAGTGTCCATGACGCTGCCGTGCCGAAGCGACCCCTGATCCAGCAGGATTCTTCGGTGCGGCAGCCCCACCGAAGGGGAAGTTCCCTTGATCAGCCTCACCGTGACCGCCCTGGTCTTCGGCGTGATCTTCCTGGCCGAGCTGCCGGACAAGACCGCACTGGCGTCCCTGATGCTCGGCACCCGCTACCGCGCGTCCTACGTCTTCGCCGGCGTCGCCGCCGCCTTCGCCGTCCACGTCGCCCTGGCCATCGCCGCCGGCAGCCTCCTCACGCTGCTGCCGCACCGCCTGCTCCAGGCGGTCGTGGGCATCGCGTTCCTGCTGGGCGCGGCCGTGCTGCTGTTCAAGAAGGACGATGACGACGAGACGATCAAGGCGCCTGCCGACCAGTCCTTCTGGAAGGTCTCCGGCGCGGGCTTCATGCTGATCCTCGTCGCCGAGTTCGGCGACCTCACCCAGATCATGACCGCCAACCTCGCCGCCCGCTACGACGACCCGCTCTCCGTCGGCCTCGGCGCCGTCCTGGGCCTGTGGGCCGTGGCGGCCCTGGGCATCGTCGGCGGCCGGACGCTGCTGCGCTACGTCCCGCTGGCGCTGATCACGAAGGTGGCGGCGCTGGTGATGGTGGCGCTGGCGGGGTTCAGCCTGTACGAGGCGGTGGCGGGGTAAGGGTGGCCGAGGGCTGCCACGGTCTTCCCGCCGTACTCCGCCGGTTCGCCTCGGCCACCCTTCGGTGCAGGTCCTCCCGGCAGGAGGCTGCGGGGGTGCCGGATCTTCCGGGCTTCAGGCGGGCGGTGCCCCGGTGGGTGCGGGTCGGCCCGTAGAGCTGTGTGCGCTCGGGCAGTTCCAGGGCGAGCCCGAGCGCCCGGTAGTCGGTGACGCGGCGCGTACCGCACACACCGCAGGTGCTCATTCCATTCCGTGCGGCCCAAGCCGCCCGCGGATGAACGCAGTTCCTGTGGGGTGCGAGCGGGCCGTTCACCGTCGAGGGTGTCGTCCGAGCCGTCACGGGTGGCTCGTTCGGAGGTGTCACGGGTGGCTCGTTCGGAGGTGTCGGCCCATCTCCACGGTGAGTGCTTCGGCCGCGGGAAGATCCGAATGCCGGTGCGCCTCGTGCCACTTCCTCTTGATCTCTGTGCATCGAGGACATGTGGCGGGAGGGCGGTCGCGCTCGCCACCGGTGCCGTTACTCTGAGGGTGCATCTGATCTCCTGCTCGTGTCAGGGGTCGGATGTCGGCCTCGGCGGGGCTCGTTCGGTGGTACCAGCACCGATAGAGCCGATTTCCCGCCGGGGCCTTTTCCGTTCAGTGTGACCGCGACGTTACTCGCAGTATTTCTGCGAGTCAAGAAAAGCTACGTCTACCTCGGTCCGCTCCACTTCTGCGATTCTTGGTGCGACTTGAGGGGAGGACGGACGTGGCCGTGGGATATGGGCTGGTCGTGCGCTTCACGCTGCGGAGCGAGGAAGCCGCCGGAGCCTTCGACGAGTTGGTGTCGAGGACGCTCGAAGGGATTCGCCGGGACGAGCCGGGGACGGTGGTGTATGCGAACCATCGTGTACCGGACGAACCGGCCGTACGCGTCTTCTACGAGCTCTATGCGGACCGTGCGGCGTTCGAGGCTCATGAACGGCAGCCGCATGTCCGGCATTTCCTCGAAGAGCGCCAGAAGTTCGTGGCACGGGCCGACGTGACCTTCCTGGAGCACATCGACGGAAAGGTGTGATCGGTCCGGTGGCGGACAACGGGCGAGGCACGTTCGGCGCGAGGGTTGCGGAACTGAGGGCACGGCGTGGGCTGACGCAGAAGGATCTGGCGACCGCGGTCGGACGCACGACGAGCTGGCTCTCCCAGGTGGAGCGCGGGGTGCAGCCGGTCAACCGGCTGGATGTCCTGCGCCTCCTGGCGGACGGCCTGGGAGTCGCGGTGACGGAACTGCGCCCGGACGCCCCGCCGGATCCGGATCCGGCCGAGTCCTCGCCGCCGCCGAACGACCTGGACCGCGCCCGGCTCCTGCTCTCCGGCCATCCGGCCCTCGGCGCCCTCCTGTCCCTGGAGGAACGGCGTCCGGACCCCTCGCTTCCCGAACTGAGCGCGGACGTCGAGCGCGTGTGGGCCCTTGCGCACGGCAGTCGCCACGCGGAGCTGACCGTCGCGCTGAGCGCACTCGTCCCCGCGCTGGAGGGGACGGTCCGCACTGCGGGCAAGCGCGAACGCGCCATGGCGTACGGCCTGCTGGCCCGCACGTACCAGGCGCTGTCGGCCGCGTTCGCCCGGCAGGACGAGGCGGATGCCGCCTGGGTGGCCGCCGACCGGTCGATCGCCGCGGCCGAGATGTCGGGCCACGTCCTCGATGTGTTCGCGGGTACCTACCGGCTGGCCCATGCCTGTGTCCGGCTCAAGCGGTACGACCAGGCGGAGCACGTCGCGAGGACGGCGGCGGACGCACTGGAGCGCAGCGTCGGCGAATCCGGGGCGTCCGACGAGAAGTTGTCTCTCCTGGGAGCCTTCCACCTGGTGATCGCCCTCGTGCACGCCCGGTCCGGGAACCGGGCGGACGCCCGTCACGAGATGGAACGCGCGCGCCGCGTCGCCCGGCGCATGGGGCGCAACAGGAACGACTTCAACCTGGAGTTCGGGCCGACCAATGTGGAGATCCACGCGGTGGCGGTCGCCGTCGACCTCGGTGACGCCGGGGAAGCCCTCGACATCGCGGGGCAGTTGGACATGGCCGGGATGTCCGCCGAGCGGCAGGCGCGGTTCGCTCTCGACGTCGGGCGGGCTCATGCCCAGCTGCGGCATGTCGATGACGCGGTGGATCGCTTCCTGACGGCCGAGCAGCTGGCTCCCGAGATGGTTCGCTCGCACACCGCCGCCCGTGCGGCGATCCGGGACCTGATGCTCGTCGCGGGCCGCTCGGCTCCGCCCGAACTGCGGGCGCTGGCCGAGCGGGTGGATGCGGTGGTCTGACGCCGGCCGGCCCTCCGCGCGGGAGCAGTCAGCGCGTGCGGATCCGGATCACCCAGGAGAACGACTGCCGGTTGCACCTCGGGTCGTCGTCGCGGTCGTAGGTGTCGTCGGGCTCCGAGCAGTCCCACGTCGGGTGCTTCGACAGCCGGTGCCACCAGAAGTGCCAGGGGGCGCCGACGGCGAAGGTCAGGGGCCAGACGGTGAATACCAGCCCCCATGCGGCGGCGATGATCAGGGCGATGGTTCTGTCCCCGTACAGGACGCGGAGGTCGTTGTACTCGTCGTCCTCGACGAAGTGCCGGGGGGCGCATTGTGCGGCGTGCATGAAGACCATGCCCACGCATCCGTAGGCGGCAGCGGCCAGCAGCCAGGCGGTGGTGTTCATGGCGCGGACTCTAGCCACCGTCGTGCCATGGCAGGGCCCGATCCCCTAAAGTTACGTGTGTACGGGGTCCGCCTCGTACGCATGGAGCAGGAAGGGCCTCCACCCGGACCGGTCATCCAGGTGAAGGCCCCCGGTCAGTGACCTATCGGTCCGTCCCCAGGTGTTCGGGGGACGGGCCGGTCACCGGCCGTTCCACCAGTCGATGAACTCACGGATCACCGCGTGGATGATCCGCCTGAACAGCGACATCTTGGCGTGACGCCTCACTTCGCACCTCCTCCCCAACCGAGCGGCCAAGATTCCCGGTGACCGCGTGATCTCGGATTCGGGCCGGGCCCCGACGGCGTGGGGCCCGGACTGTCTCCTTGGGGAGGAGGCGCACTCGCGGTGCGCCGGGAGTGACCTTATCGGCTCTGTGGTGGGAAGCGTGCCGGTTTCGGCGAATCGTCAACTAGGCGGTCCGGCATGTCATTCGGAGGGCTTGCCGGAGGTTCTGCCCGGTGACGGTGGCGAGTTCGGAGGGGCGGGAGGTGAAAGTCCCGCGTGGGGTGCGGGGTTCCGGCTCACGCCCCCGTGAAGTGCAGCGTGACCGTCCCGTCCGGCATCCGCTCCACGCGGACCCGCGTCAGGTCCGTGACGTGCGCGTCCGGGCCGAGGGACGCCGCGCGCGGGCCCACGCCCACGACGCGCATGCCCGCCGCGCGGCCCGCCGCGACGCCCGCCTCCGAGTCCTCGAGGACGACGCACTCGGACGGGGCGAAGCCCAGCTCCGCGGCGCCCTTGAGGAAGCCCTCCGGGTCCGGCTTGCTGGCGCTGACCGACTCGGCCGTGACGCGGACGGCCGGCATCGGGAGGGCGGCGGCGCCCATGCGCGCCTCGGCCAGGGCGCGGTCCGCGGAGGTGACCAGGGCGTGCGGGACGTCCGCGAGGGAGGCCATGAAGGCGGGGGCGCCGCCGATCGGGACGACGCCGTCGGTGTCGGCCGTCTCGGCCTCCAGCATGCGGCGGTTGTCCTCGTGGTTGAGCTCCATCGGGCGGTCCGGCAGCAGGTGGGCCATGGTGGCCCAGCCCTGGCGGCCGTGCACCACCTTGAGCGCCTCGTCGGCGTCCAGGCCGTGCTCCTCGGCCCAGCGGCGCCAGCAGCGCTCGACGACCGCGTCGGAGTTGACGATGGTGCCGTCCATGTCGAGAAGGACGGCCTTGATCGCGCTCATGGTCTCTGACCTGCGCATATTGCACTCCTGCGGTGACGGGGCCGGGTTTTGTTCATATACGATACAAAGTCGGCTCCGGGTCCGACAAACGGTTCCGGCAAACGGTCCGGCAAGTGGTCTGGCGCACGGCCCGGCAAGCGGTCCGGCAGGCGTCGTGACGGCCGGTGCCTGCGGTGGTACGCGTACGTCGCCGCCCCCAGCGGCGGGCCCCGCGGAGAGGACCGCCAGGTGCGTCCCGCGGCGCGGGGGCGAGGCGTCCTCCGCGGGGGGAGCGGTTCCCTCCGCCGCGCGGTGGAACGCCGGCGGCCGTCCGGTCGTCCTCCATGGGGGAGGCGGGCATGGGTGATCACTCCAAGTCGGCTGGCGTGAGCGGAAAGTGACATACCGTCAGGTGACCCCCGCCGATCGGTGGGGCCGTATCCCCGCGCGGTACGGCCCGCGCCCGGATCCGCTCCTCCCGGCGGCCGATGCAGGACGCCTGTCCGCTTCCTAGCGTGACGATCATGAAGAATTCCGTACGTGCGAGCGGTGTCGCCGCCGCCCTGCTGACCGCCGCCCTGGTGGCACCCCAGGCGACCGCCGTCGCCGCCCCGAAGCCCGCGAAGGCCGCGGCCCCCGAGGTCCCCGCGCCCTCCGGCAAGCAGCCCATCGGCGAGAAGACCCTGCGTCTGGTGGACGCCGCCCGGACCGACCCGTGGAAGCCGTCCGCCGGGCCCCGCGAGCTGATGGTCTCCGTCTGGTACCCGGCCCGTCCGTCGGCCGGGGCCAAGGCGCCCTACGTCTCGGCCGCGCTCTCCCAGGAGCTGAACGGCAACGACAAGCTGAGCACCGTGCGCACCCACGCCGTCGTGGACGCCGCCCCCGCGCAGGGGAGGGCGCGGCCGGTCGTCGTCCTCTCGCCGGGCTTCACGCAGAGCCGCACCTCGCTCACCTCGCTGGCCGAGGAACTGGCGAGCAAGGGCTACGTCGTGGCCGCGCTCGACCACACCTACGAGGCTGCCGTGGAGTTCCCGGGCGGCCGCGTCGAGAAGTGCGAGCTGTGCGTCAAGGAGGACGTCGACAAGGGCGCGGTCGTCCGCAACCGCGTCAAGGACATCCGCTTCCTGCTCGACCGGATCACCACCGGTGACGGCCTGGTGTCCGGCCTGAAGGTCGACAAGGCCCGCATCGGCGTCGGCGGGCACTCGATCGGCGGGGCCAGTGCCGTCGAGGTCGCGGGTCAGGACGCGCGGGTGGCCGGCGCGGTCGACCTGGACGGCGACTTCTTCACCGAGCAGCCCGCCGGCGGGATCAAGAAGCCGGTCATGCTGCTGGGCGCGGCCCGCGCCGGTGAGCTGGGCGGTGAGCGGGACACCTGGAGCCCCGCCTGGAAGAACCTCACCGGCTGGAAGCGGTGGCTGGACGTCGCCAAGGGCGGCCACATGACGTTCACGGACAACCACTGGCTCGCCGACGCGGTCGGCCTGCCGGAGGGGCTGCCGCCGGACGCCTACGAGGGCGCCTTCGGCACGGTCAGGAGCGAGCGCGGCAACGCGCTCACCCGCGCCTATGTCGCGGCCTTCTTCGACAAGCACCTGAACGGGGCGGCGAGCCCGCTGCTGGACGGGCCGTCGGGCGACTTCCCCGAGGTCGCGTTCCTCAAGCAGGAGAACGGCCTCAAGAAGTAGGCACCGAGAAGTAGGCGCCGAGAAGGAGAACAAGTGGCTCCGCCCGCCGGTCAGGGAGTGCGGGCGGAACCACTTTGTTTCCTGAACATACAAAAAAGTAGTGCTTTTGCGCCAACGCTCCAGGTCACAGGGGTGGGCAGGGTGCGGGACGTCCCGTTTTGGACCAGTCCGACGGGCCGAAAACGCCCGTTCGGACGACCATGGGAACGTCGCGCCGGAACCGACCCGAGCCGAGGAGGCGGTGCCATGGCGCAGGAGTCCCCGGGTGCCGCGGTCGCCGCCGCACCCGCTCCCGGCGAGGGGCGGTCCGCCCGGTCCGTCCGGCTCGCGATCGGCGCGCTGCTGCTCGGCATGCTGCTGGCGGCGCTCGACCAGACGATCGTCTCCACCGCGCTGCCGACCATCGTCAGCGACCTCGGCGGGCTGGAGCACCTGTCCTGGGTGGTCACGGCCTACATGCTCGCCTCCACCGCGGCCACGCCGCTGTGGGGCAAGCTCGGCGACCAGTACGGGCGCAAGAAGCTCTTCCAGGCCGCCATCGTCATCTTCCTCGTGGGCTCCGCGCTGTGCGGCATGGCCCGGAACATGCCCGAACTAATCGGCTTCCGGGCCTTCCAGGGCCTGGGCGGCGGCGGGCTGATGGCCCTGTCGATGGCGATCGTCGGCGACATCGTCCCGCCGCGCGAACGCGGCCGCTACCAGGGGCTGTTCGGCGCGGTGTTCGGCGGCGCGAGCGTGCTGGGGCCGCTGCTCGGCGGGCTGTTCGTGGACAACCTCAGCTGGCGCTGGGTGTTCTACATCAACCTGCCCATCGGCCTCGTGGCGCTCGCCGTCATCGCCGCCGTCCTGCACATCCCCGTCCGCCGCACCCCGCACCGCATCGACTACCTCGGCACCTTCCTGATCGCCTGCGTGGCGACCTGCCTGGTGCTGATGACCTCGCTCGGCGGCGTCAGCTACCCCTGGTCCTCCTGGCAGATCATCGGGCTCGGGGTGCTCGGCGTGCTGCTGCTCGTGCCGTTCGTCCTCGTCGAGCGGCGGGCGGCCGAACCGGTGCTGCCGCTCGGGCTGTTCCGCAACCGCACCTTCACGCTCTGCTCGGTGATCGGCTTCATCGTGGGCTTCGCGATGTTCGGCTCGATGACCTATCTGCCGACCTTCCTCCAGGTCGTGCAGGGCGTCACGCCGACCCTGTCCGGCGTCCACATGCTGCCCATGGTCGCCGGCATGCTGATCGCCTCCACCGGCTCCGGCCAGATCGTCAGCCGCACCGGCCACTACCGCGCCTTCCCCATCTGCGGCACCTTCGTGATGGTCGTCGGGCTGCTGCTCCTGCACCAGCTGGAGCCGGCCACCGGCACCGCCGTGATGAGCGTCGCCTTCTTCGTGTTCGGCTTCGGGCTCGGACTCGTCATGCAGGTGCTGGTGCTCGTCGTGCAGAACTCCGTCTCCTACGAGAACCTCGGCGTCGCCACCTCCGGAGCCACGTTCTTCCGCTCCATCGGCGCCTCCTTCGGCGTCTCCGTCTTCGGCACGATCTTCAGCAACCAGCTCGGGCCGCGGGTCCGGGACGCCCTGGCCGGATTCACGCTCCCGCCCGGCATGACCCCGGGCAGTCTCACCGCCGACCCGCGCGCCGTGGAACGGCTGCCGGCGAACGTGCGCGGCGGCGTCCTCGCCGCCTACTCCGACTCCATCACCGACGTCTTCCTCTACGCCGTCCCCGCCGGCCTCTTCGCCTTCCTCCTCGCCTGGTGGCTCAAGGAGGAGCCGCTGCGCGGCAGCGTCACCGCCCCCGACACCAGCGAGGTCGTCTCCAGCAACCCCGTCGAACGCTCCTCGCGGGACGAGGTGGCCCGCGCGCTGTCCCTGCTCAGCAGCCGCGAGGGCCGCAAGCGGGTCTACGAGCACATCACCGAACGGGCCGGACTCGACCTGCACCCCGCCGCGAGCTGGATGCTGCTGCGCGCCGAGCGCCACGGGCACGTCGAACCCCCGCTGCTCGCCGAGCGGGTGGACATCCCGCTGCACGTCCTCACCGACGCGGTACGGCAGTTGGAGTCCCGGGAGCTGGTCACCCGCGAGGGTGTGCGGATCTTCCCGACGGAGGAGGGACGCCGGCAGGCCGGGCTGCTCCTCCGGGCGCGCGAGGAGTCGCTCGCCGAACTGCTCGGCGACTGGTGGGGCCCGGACCGGCCCACCGACCTCGACACGCTCGTCCACGAGCTGTGCGCCGAGCTGTGCGGCTCGGACGCGGAGCAGCCGCACAACGGCCCGCGGTCGGACCATCGCCTCTGACTCAGGCGCTGCCGCCGCCCAGTTCCTTGCCCAGCCACACCTCGGCGTGCGGGCCGTGGACGTACGCCGGTATGCCGGTGTAGCCGTGCCGCGCGTACAGCGCCCGCGCCTCCGCCAGGTCCAGCCTCGTCTCCAGCACCACCCGTGCCGCGCCCCACGA
Source organism: Streptomyces sp. AV19 (assembly GCF_015999245.1). Classification (GTDB taxonomy): domain Bacteria; phylum Actinomycetota; class Actinomycetes; order Streptomycetales; family Streptomycetaceae; genus Streptomyces. Next base: position 725,330 of record NZ_JAEAMR010000007.1, read on the forward strand.
GCGGGCCGTCTCCTCCAGGGCGGTCAACAGCGCGGGCGCCACGCCCCGGCCGCGGTGCGCGGGGCGCACGTACATCCGCGTCACCTCGGCCCTCTCCTCGTCCAGCCGCCGCAGCCCGGCGCAGCCGGCCGGCTCGCCGCCGCGGCGGGCGACGAGCAGGACACCGCGCGGCTGTTCGAGGTCGTCGCACGGCATCTCGGCGAGGTGGCGCTCGATCTCCTCCGGGGTGCAGACGCGTTGCTCCCGCAGCAGGTACCAGCGGTCGGCGACGTCGGTCAGGTACGCGCGCAACAGGGCCCGGGCGGTGGCGGAGCCGACGGGGACGGGGGCGATGACGAGGGAGTCGGTCATGGGGCGGCAGCGTGGCACGGGGGCGCTCGGGGGCGCGAGGGGTTTGCGGGCGGGGGCTTGCGCCGTGCCCGCGCGGGCGCCTGCGGCGGTCCGCCCCCGGCGCCTGGTATAGATCCGTGACACGGGTGCCGACCGGCCGCGTGCCAGGTCATCCCGCCCCGGCCAGGGGCCCGGACCCCACCGCCAGGGATCCGGACCCCACCGGCCAGGGATCCGGACCCCACCGGCCCGTCCGGAATGCCGGATACGCTCCGGCATCTTCTGTCCGAAAGCAACACGTTCAGGCCATGTATGGAAGGTTGTTACGTGACCTGGGGGCGACCTGCGGGTGTCCGTCAGGACTCAGTAAGGTCTCAGAGGGCCCCTGCGTGGGTGACCGACCGGGGGCCCGGCTGGGCGACTGGAGGAGCTGCACGGCGTGGTGAATGCAGAACGGGGCGGACTGGGAAGTCCGCCGAGGGCCGGCTCGCGGACCGTCCTGGCGCTGGGCGCCCTCTGGCTGGTCGCAGGCGTGCTGGCCGTCCGTCAGGCCGCCGTCGTACTGCGCCGGCCGCCCGAGCGCCGGTTCACCGAACTCGCGACCTGGATAGGGGACCACGGCGTGCTGCGCGCCCGCGGTTCCTTCTACGACAACGACCAGTTCACCGGCACCCCCTTCGGCGGCCTCGTCCTCAAACCGCTCACCCGCGCCGCCGAGCACAGCCTCGGCGTCGGCTGGACGATCGGCACCCTGCTGCTCGTCGTCGTCCTCGCGCTCGTCGCCGCCCGCGCGCTGCCCGGGCCGCTGTCCCGGCGCACCGCCCTGCTCGCCGCGCCCGCCGCGGTGAGCCTCGCCGTCCTCTCGCTGCCCGTCCGCAACACCTTCACCCTCGGCCAGACCAGCATCTTGCCCGTCCTGCTCGTCCTGCTGGGCTGCTGCCTGCCCCGGCTCGCGGAGGGCTCCGGCCGCTCGGGCGGCGTCCTCATCGGCCTCGCGGCCGCCCTCCAGCCCGCCGTCCTGCTCTTCGTCCCGCTGCTCTGGCTCACCGGCCGCCGCCGCGCGGCCGCCGCCACCGGGGCGACCTTCGCCCTCGCCACCGCCCTGGCGTGGGCCTCGGCGCCGGACGACTCGTGGACGTACTGGATCCACCACCTCGCCGGCGCCGGCCTCGGCGAGGTGCCCGACGGCCTCGCCAACCAGTCCCTGCACGGCCTCCTGCTCCGCCTCGGCCTGCACGGCCCCGCCGAGATCGCGCTCTACGCGGTGCTCGCCGCCGCCGTCGCCGTCCTCGGCCTGCGCCGCGCCGTGCACCACGCCCGCGACGGGCAGCCGCTGCTCGCCGCCGCGATCACCGGCTGCGTCACCGTCGCCGTCTCGCCCACCGCCTTCCAGCACCAGCAGCTCTGGATCCTGCTCGCGCTCGTCGGCCGGGTCGGCCGCCGCCGCGCCGACCGGCTCGTGTGGCCGGTCCTCGTCGTGCTCGTCATGACGCTGCCCAGCAAGATCCTCATGCCGGACAACCCCGTCCTCGCCCCCCTCGGCGACAACGCCCCGCTGCTCGCCGCCCTCGCCGCCGCCTGCGCCGTGCCGTTCCTCTCCCGCGACTCGGCGGTCTGGGACCGGCCGGCCCCCACCCCGGTCGCCGAGCCGCAGCCCGGCCGCTTCCGCTGGGTCCCGCTCATGGGCTTCTGGAAGCGCCCGCTCAACCGCCCGAATCTGCTACTGGAGTTGATGCTGATACGGATGGGCTACTTCGTCTATTCGTACATCCGCGGCAGCGCCCCCGACGAACGGAGCGTCGCCGAGGCCCACGGCCGGCAGATCATCGGCATCGAGGAGTTCCTGCACGTCAACTTCGAGCACGGCTTCAACCACTTCGTGGCGGGCGTCGGCTGGCTCAAGGACGGCATGAACTACTACTACGGCACCTTCCACTTCCTGGTGCCGCTGTCCCTGCTCGGCTTCCTCTACCTGCGCCGCCCGGCCACCTACCGCTGGGCGCGCACGGCCCTGGCCCTGGCGACCCTCATGGCGCTCGTCGGCTTCTGGGCCTACCCGCTCGCGCCGCCGCGCCTGATGCCCGGCCGCGGCTTCATCGACACGGCCAACGGCCCGCAGGACCTCTCCAACCCCGACTTCGGGGCGCTGACCCAACTGTCCAACCAGTACGCCGCGATGCCCTCGCTGCACATCGGCTGGTCGCTGTGGTGCGGCGTCGTGATCGCGGTCGTCGCGCCGAAGCTGTGGATGAAGATGCTCGGCATGGTCTACCCGCTGCTCACCTTCCTGGTGATCGTCGGCACGGCCAACCACTACGTCCTCGACGCGGTCGGCGGCGCCCTCGTCGTCGCCTGCGGCTTCGCCGTCCAGTACGCCCTGACCGGCCCGGGCCGGCAGGCGCTCGCGAGGATCCCGGGGGCGCGCAGCGAACTGGACGCGCTGGAGCCGGTGGGGCGGAGGTCGGCGCGGGTCTGAGACGCGGTCCGAGACGCGGCTCTGAGGCGCGGGTCCCGAGGCGCGGGTCTGACCGGACGCATACGGTCCGTGGCCGATTACCGCCGGTCGCCCGGCCGGCGCCCCTACGGTCCTGATCATGAGAACTGGGGTTGTACGGGCCGCGACAGTGGCCCTGAGCAGTGTGGTGCTGGCGGCGATGGGGGCCGTCGGCGCGGTGGCCGATCCGGCCCGGTCGGCGGCGCCGGACGCGGCGGGGGTCCGTACCGCCCTGGAACGCACCGTCGCGGCCGGGGCACCGGGCGCCTTCGCCGTGATCCGCGATCACGACGCCGCTCCCGAGACCGTCACCGTCGGCAAGGCGAACCTCGACGGCACTCCCATGAACGCCGACTGGCGCTTCCGCGTGGGCAGCAACACCAAGATGTTCACCGCCGCCCTCGTGCTGCGCCTCGCCGAACAGGACCGCGTCGACCTCGACAAGCCGCTGCGCACGTACCTCCCGGCCGGGACCCTCCCGGAGGGCTGGGACATGACCGTCCGGCAGGTGATGCAGCACCGCTCCGGCGTCTACGACCACACCAACGACCTGCTGGAGCAGGCGGGCGAGGAGACCACGAGCGCCTTCGAGAAGCGCATCCGCAACACGGTCTACACGCCGGCCGAGCTCGTGGCGCTGTCGGTCAAGCACGGCAAGCAGTTCACGCCGGGGAGCCGGTACACGTACTCGAACACCAACTACGTGCTGCTCGGCATGGCGATCGAGCACCTCACCGGCCGCTCCTACGCGGACGTCCTGCGCGAGCAGGTCATCGAGCCGCTGGGCCTGACCGAAACGTCGTTCGTCGTCCCCGACAAGGCCATCGCCGGCCCGCACGTCACCGGCTACCTGACGAACGACGACCGCTCCGAGCCGCTGCTGGACTCCACCGAGTCGAACGGCTCCTGGATCTGGAGCGCCGGCGCCGTCATCTCCTCCTCCGCCGACCTCGACCGCTTCCTCGGCGCGCTGCTCGGCGGCCGGCTGCTCTCCGACGCGTCGCTGCGGCAGATGACGAGCGTGCTGCCCACCCCGACGGCGAAGATCGCCTACGGCCTGGGCCTCCGCGAGGTCTCCCTCTCCTGCGGCAAGGTCTACGGCCACGGCGGCATCGTGCAGGGCTACCAGACGCAGTCCTTCGCGACGCGGGACGGTGAGCGGACGGTGGTGGTCTTCGCGAACGCGTCCAACAACGGTGCGGTGACGCAGGGGTTGATGAACACCCTGGAGCCGGCGTTCTGCGGTACGCCGTCGAAGTCCTCGCCGCGGACGAAGCGTTCGGTGACTCCGGCTCCGGTGACCCCGGTCGTGCCGGTGGCCGACGACACCCGTATCTGACGCCCGGCGCGGTGACCGCGGCCCGGCCGGTTTTTCCCGGCCGGGCCGCGGCTCTGCCGTCAGCTGCCGACGGTGATCCGCGACGCGGGGTCCGTGGTGTCGGTGATGTCGTAGACGGCGTTGAAGACGGACGTCTTCGTGGCCGTCGGACAGCCGAAGCCGCCCTCGACCTTCACGGACACGGTCGCGTCGGTGACCGTGAACTTGGAGGGGCCGGTGTCGTCGCTGTTGGTGAAGACCGTGCCGAACGTCGCGGGTGCCGTGGGCGCCGCCGTCACCGTACACGTCGCCAGGCCGGTGCTCTTGAGGACGAAGCCGCCGGTGGGAATGGTCAGGGTGGCGGTGATCGGGTCGCCGTTCTGCATGGAGACGTTCCAGGTGCCCGAGGTCTCGACGCTCACCTTCACGCCGGCCAGGCTGGCGACGCAGTCGGTGTACGTGGGCGGGTTGAGGTCGCTGGCGACCGGCCCGGACGGGTTGGAGTTGCCCGGGGCGGCGGGGACCTGGTTGTTGGTGCTGCCGGTTACGGGCTTGGAGCTGGACGTCGAGCAAGTGACCGTCAGGGAACCGGCCTTGAAGGTCGCCTTGCCGTTGAGCGTGGCGGCGAAGGAGTGTCCGGCCGGGGTGACGGTGGTGGAGGGGGCGTCGGCGGTCCGGGCCGTGGCGGTCCCGGCGGCTGCCAGGGCCAGGGCGGCGGTGGCGGCGAGGAGGGCGTAGGCGCGGGGGGTTCTGTGCGCAGCGGTCATTGCGGCTCCTTGGGTGGGAGGCTGGGGTGGTGCTGCGGAACCTTGAGCAGCGAGACGCGCGGGGACGGTGGGGGGTGCGGCTGCCATGCGAAGACCATGCTGCCGCCGACGACGCCGAGGATCGTGCCCAGCAGGAACCCGCCGAGGTTGGACAGCACCAGCGCGGCCGCCGCGCACATCACGGCGACGATGCCGGCGAAACCCCGGTAGTGGGGCGCGAACCAGGCGCTGAGCCCCATGAGGATCAGCACCAGCCCCATGAGGATCGACAGGATTCCCGTGATCCCCTGGACCAGCATGACCTTCAGCGGCCCCAGCGGAATGAGCGATATCTCGAGTCCGGCGAGAGCGGTGAACAGGCCGCCCCAGAACGGGCGGCCCTTGCGCCACATCCGCCACGCGAACCAGGGGTGGCGGCGGCGCGCGCCGGCGCCGGAGGTCACTTAAAGCACTCCTGCTTGCCCTTGTGAAGGCCCAGGTCCAGGCCGACCAGCCGGAACTTGGCCGCGGTCGTGGCCCAGGCGGTCTGGTGGAGATTGGTGATCCTGACCTTGTCGGCCTGCTGGGCGAACGCGTCCTGCATGCCCTGTGCGGTCGTGGGTCCCTTGTCCAGCGTGGACGCGTCGCGGCCGATCTCGATGTGGTCGAACTCGGCGTCGCCGGAGATCTGGGTGGCGTCGACGAAGAGGTCCTTGGCCGTGACGGGGCGGTCCGGGTCCTTCCCGGCGGAGAGCTTCAGGGAGATGGAGAGCGGCCCCAGCTCCGTCACCACGGACTGGCACAGGTTGTACAGCTTCGCGTTCTTGATCGCCGTCACGGCGACGGGGATGACCTCGTCCCGCTGGTTGGTGTCGATCCCGCCGTACTGGGCGAACCCCTCGCCCTCCAGCTTGTCCGCCGAGACCTTGAACTGCTGCCCCGACACCGCGAACGACGCCGCGAGCGCCCCCTGCGCGAGCGCCACGGCCAGCGCGGCGGTGGCCGCGAACCCCGGGACGGCCAGGACGGCGAACTTCCGCCATCTGACCCGTCCCGTCACCTGTCTGCCCTGAGCGTCCTTCATGGTGCCGTTCCCCTCGGTGAGCGCCGGTGAGGTCGGTAAGTGATCTGACAACGTTGCCAAGTGCGGGGGCATGCGAGGGGCGTTCGCCGCATCAAGAAGGATCAATGCGCCGAACGCGCATCGTACGAACATGCCGTCCCAGAAAGGTGTACCCGAGAGTAAGTCCGGTACGGACCAGTGACAAGGGTTCGCGCGGACAGCAATGGCCTTATGGCGTTGGGCAGTTGAACAAGCCGGACGGGGGTGGGGGCGGCAGCGGTGGGCGGTTTACGTGGCCGTGCACGGCCGTCCGCCCGCATCGTCGTTGTGCACACAAAAAGACGCGGGCTGCGGCGATGGAGGGTGGCGGGCCGGTGCCCGTTGCCGGGCGCGGGTGTTGGGCGGGCCCCGGGGTGGGCGGTGCACCTCGGCGCGGGCCGTTGGGCCGGGGTGTGTGCACGGCCATGTGCCTTGGTGGGCGCGCCCGCCCTGCCTGATCCCGAGGTGGGAGAGGTAGGGGGTTGGCAGGTGGTGCCCCTGTGGTGGTTGACTGATGAATTGCGGGCATTTTGGCTGCGATTCCGGCCTCGCCAGGCTCCCTGTACGTCCAAATCGCCCGCTATTCACCCCGGCGAGGAGCCGCCCGCACCCGGCAGTGGACACCGGCCCGCCGCCCCTCCCTCGCCGTAGCCGCTGCTTTGGGCCCGGAGGGCCCGAGACGAGACGGGAAGCCGGCGAATCACCATGCCGTCCGGCGGGTTTCGGGCCCCGCCGGGCGCTGGGCTGAGGGGTCGGGCGCCTGGGCTGCGATCCTGTGGATCTTGGAGTGGGAGGGGCTTGGGTGGACGACTGCTGGCTTGGTTATAGGTCATAGCTGGTCACGTTGCCACTCGTGTGGGTGGTGTGGGTCAGGGTTGTTCATGTATAGGGTTTTGGTTACCGGTTGGGTGTGCGGTGCTGGGGAGGGGGTGTGGCATGCCAGTGGTGCGTCAACGCGGCAAGCGGCGTGGACTGCGGGCGATTGCCGCACCCTTCACAGTGGCCGTGCCGTCTGGTGCGCGGATCCGGGATCGTTTGCGGGTGAGTGCTGACGATGCCGAGGTGCTGCGGCTTGTCGGCGCCCACAACGGCCGCCTCCAGCGTGGCGATCTGGCCCGGCGTGTCGCCCTCGGCGATGTCAAGGGCAGGGACGCGCGGCGGTCCGGACGGAAGCGGGGGCTGACGGCGGGATCGTCCTCGCGGTGGGCCGGGGCGATGACCCGCACCAGCGAGGACCAGTACCAGCTCTCCCTGCGCTGTCTCCACGACGAACGCGCCCAACTGCGCCGCACTATCAGGGCTGTCGAACAGCGCCTGGCCGCACCCGTCGGTGCCCGCGCGGGAAGGGTGCGTGGTTACGCGGACCGCCACGAGCGCCACCAGAAGCAGCGGCGCCTGCGCGCCCTGCGCACCCGACTGGCCCGCACCGAAAAGCTCATCGAACAAGGCCGCCCCGGCATTGTGGTGGGTGGCCGCCGCCTGCTGAAGCTCCGGCACAGCCTGGAGCAGGCCGGGCTGACCGAGGCGCAGTGGCGGCAACGCTGGTCGGCCGCGCGGCTGTTCCTGACCGCCGACGGTGAGAGCGGGGCCCCGTTCGGGAATTACACAATCACCGTCAGCCCCGACGACGGCTCCGTCACCCTCGTACTGCCCGAGCCCTTGCGGCACCTGGCCAACGCCCCTCGCGGCCGGTACCGGCTCGCGTGCACCGTCACCTTTCACCACCGGCGCGAGGAATGGTTCGACCGGGTCAGCGCCCATCAGACCGTGCGTTACGACATCACCCACGACCCGGTACGCGACCGCTGGTACCTGGACGCGTCCTGGTCCACCGGCACCACACCCCTGCCCTCCCCACAGGACCTCAAGAACGCCGGGGCGCGGCTGTTGGGCGTCGACCTCAACGCCGACCACCTCGCCGCCGCCGTCCTTGATTCCCACGGCAACCTCATCGGCCAACCTCACACCGTTCACCTGGAGTTGGCCGGACCCACTGCCACGCGGGACGGCCGGCTGCGCCAGGCCATCACCCACCTGATCGCTCTTGCCCGCGAGCGGGGGTGCGCGGGGATCGTGATCGAGAATCTCGGCTTCGACGACGCCCGTGCCACCGGCCGCGAAACCATGGGCCGAGGCCGGCGCGGCAGGACCTTCCGCCGCACGGTGGCGGGTATCCCTGCTGGCCGGTTCCGTGAACGCCTACGTTCCATGGCCTACCACGCCGGGCTCGTCGTTGTCGCGGTCGATCCGGCGTACACCTCCCGCTGGGGCGGCCGCTATTGGCAGTCCCCGCTCCAGCAACAATCACCGACTGCCGTTGTCACGCGGCATCATGGTGCCGCCGTGGCGATCGGCAGACGCGGTCTGGGCCACCGGATCCGGTGTCGGCCAGGTGCGACCGCCCACCACCGGAGGATGGCGGGACGGAGAGCTACCGGCCAGATCGGACCCGATCCCGGACCGCGCGGGAGCACGAGCCCACCGAGGACAGCGGGCACACCCCAACCAGGTGACAGGACCCGACCGTGCCGACGTGACCCGCTCGTGCCGCCCCGGCCTCGAAGACCGTCCGCGAGGCCACCGGATCAACCATCCGGTATGCGAAGTTCGGCCAACACCGGCCAACAACGCTAGGAACGGTGAGACTCGTCTGGCTGTGGTGGCTTGTGCGCCACAGCAACAACTTCGGGTACAGCCATGGGCTGCTGCGGGCGGGGATCGGGACGTTCGCCGTGCTGATCACGGCAGTTGTGGCCGGGCTCGCCCTACGGCGCCGGCGCCACCGTCTTGCCTCGGTGACCACGGGGGCCGTGGTGTTCGGGGGCGGTGTCGCCTGGCTGGCGTGTCATTGAGGGGTGAGTGTGCCGAGGAAGTCCCGCCAGGCGGGGGTTGGGAAGAGGAGGGCGGGGCCGGTGGGGCGCTTGCTGTCCCTTATGGGGATGGTGTCGCCGGGGGCTTGGGTGGGCGCCCATCCGAGGCATTGGCCGCCGTTGCTGCTGCTGTAGCTGGACTTGATCCACTCCGTGGGTATGAGGTCGCCCACCTCGACGCAGTTGCCCCCGTTGGTGCTGCTGTGACTGCTCCTGTGCCAAACGACGCGGAGCCGACTTGCGCTGATCATCTGCGGAGCTCCTTCAGGCGGGCCTCGATCAGTTCCGCGGAAGCCACGGGCGACAGGGCTGTCGCCCTGAGTAGATCGTACGTGCGAGCTGCAGGGCCGACATCCGTGGCGTCAGCAGTCATGTACCCTCGCGCAAAGCCGTCGATGTAGAGCACGTCCTCACCCTCGTCGAAACCGAGGATCATGAATGGGCCCTCCAGTCCTGGATGGGCGGCGATACTCGCGGGGATGACCTGGATGACCGTGCGCGGCGACTCGCCTGCGGACAACAGACGTTCGAGCTGTCCGCGCATCACGGCCGGGCCGCCGACCTGGCGGAGCAACACGTACTCGTCCATGACGAACCATGCGTGTGGTGGCATCTCTCGTTCGAAGATGCCCTGCCGTGTGATGCGGCCCGCGACCAACTCATCCAGGTTGTCTGGGCGTACCGCGCTGTACAGCGACCTGGCGTAGTCCTCGGTCTGGAGCAACCCGGGCACGACCTGCCCTTCGAAGGACCGGAAGGCCGCCGCCTCCCGTTCGAGTTCGACGAACGGCAGGAACCAGCTCGGATAAGCGAACTTGATCACCAGCGGGTACAACCGCCCGAAGTGCCCACCCGTCCCGAACGCGACGTCCAGATCCCGCGCCAGGTCCTCCGACGGCACCCGTTTCGCCGACTCCACGTACGAGATCATCGCCTGTGTCGTATGGGCCAACCGGGCCGTCTCGCCCTGCGACTTGCCCGCTTCCGTGCGCACCCGCTTGAGCTCGGAGCCGAAGAAGGCCAGGAGCGACGACGTCGGGTCCGGTGAGTCCGTTTCGGCGGTCATGGGCAGCAGCGCACCTTTCGCGTCATAACTCGGGCGAAGTTATGGGTCCCCCTCTTCCGGAGCGTACTCGCGGTCCGCAACGCTGTTGATACATCCAGTAATTGCCCATCCGAAGGGGTACCCCCATGCCCGCGTCGGCGCCTCCGCCATCTCAGCTGCCCCCGCCCGTCCCCGTCCCCTGCACGGAATGCCGTCGCATCAAGGACGCCTTCCACGCCGCCACCCGCGAAGGGAACCGCACCGCCGCGCAGGGCTGGATCGTCGCCATGGGCCGCCACCAGCGCTGGATGCACTGACGTGATGGAGACGTGCGTACACGCCGCCATCGCGTGGACCGTGGCCGCCGGCGTCGCGACCTGCCGCCACTGCGGCGTGCGCCGCTTCACCGCGTACGCCGCGCTGTGGCGCGAGGTCCCGGGGCCGGCGGAGGACGGGCCGACCTCCGCCGGGACGGGTCAGGCCCGGTGGAACACCAGCGACGGGCACACGTCCGGGTCACGGTCCTCGAAGAGGACGGGGGCCCCGTTGTCGCCGCCGACCGCCAGCTTGCTGACGGGCTCCTCGGCGGGGTCGTCACGGAATCGCAGGGCGATCGTCGTCCCGTCCGCGCCGGGGAGCTCATCGTCGTCCCACGTCCCCGTGCCGTCGAAGCGCTTCGAACTCCCGTAATCCGGCGCGGAGTCGGCGAGCGGCCAGTTCGTCACGCGGAAGGTGTGGTCCGGGTACGTGAGGGTGATCCGCATGCCGTCGGGGCCGGTGAACTCGCCGTCCAGGCTGGTCGGCGAGACGTTCGCCGACGGCTTCGGGCACCCTTCGGACAGCGGGCCGCCGCCCAGCCAGTTCGCGGCCCGTAGATAGCCAACTGCCAGCAGCAGGACGAAGACCAGGGTGAAGGCGATGCCGCGCGGCACCGTGCCGTACATCCACCGCAGCGCACGCCGGACCGGTCCCGGCCGGGTCGTGTCAGTGGCCATGTGCGGGCAGTCGTTCGGTCCAGGTGACGGTCTGGCTGACGCCGCGGCCGGGGCCGGCGGGCGGGTTGAGGTATCTCTGCCAGTCGTAGTAGCCCATGTAGTGGATCGCGGATTCCACGCTGGTGGTGTTCTCCAGGCGGTAGTTGACGATGACGGAGCCGTCCGGGTCCTGGCCCTTGATCTCGTAGTGGACGCTGTAGGAGCCGAGGAACGCCTGTCCCAGGCCGTCGTCGTCACCGGTGACGATGGCGGGCAGGTCCTCGCCGAAGAGCTTCTTCAGGGCGCCGATCTTGCCGTCCTTGGAGATGGAGTAGTTGGCCTTGCCCTCGCCCTCGCCCGTCTCGCGCCACTGCTTGAGCGTCTGCTTGCGGATGTCGTCCATGCTCTCGCTGCGGCGGATCAGTTCGGTGAACCGGTCGCCGTTGGTGAAGTCCTGGTGCCCGGGGCCGGTGCCGGTGGCCCAGTCCATGCCGAGGTCGTAGGGGTCGGTGTCCTTGCGGGCCGGGTGGGGGTCCTTCCCGCGCATGGCGAGGGAGAGGGCGTTGTACTGGTCGGTGCCGATCGACGACGTGTGGTTGATGTCGGTGAGCTGCGGCTTGCTGTTGAACCACTGGTCGACGCCGATGTCCTGCATGAGCGTGATCGACAGGTTCTCGTCGGCGAGATGGCCGCGGCGGCATATCTCGATGATCTCGTCCTGCGCGGCGTCCATGTCCTTCTGCGCGGAGGCGTCGTCGGGGGCGTCCGCCGAGCAGACGCCGTTCACGACGCTGCGGGATACCGCGCCGTCGCGGCCGACGTGCAGGCCCTTGGCCGTGGCGCGGGTGACGGCGTCCTTCAAGTCGCGCTGGGCGGCCTTGAGTTCACCGGCGCCGTCCTGGATGACCTTCCGTACGGCGTCGGCGACCTTGGCGGCGGCCCCGACCTGCCGCTGGATGTCGTCGATCTGCGCCCAGGCGTAGGGGGCGGCCGCGCCCTCCCAGTAGCCCTTGTCCTTGAGCGGGCGCAGCACCTCGTCCCCGACGCGCTTGGCGAGGCCGTTGATTTTGCTGTGGGTGTCGCCCCACTTGGCGGCGAGCGTGTCGAGGGCGCCGAAGTCCGTGGAGAGCAGCTCTTCGTAGAAGGAGGGCATCAGCGGCCCCCGTTCGGCGGGAGCGGGAACGGGGACGAGCCGGGGTACGGATACGGATACGGCTGCGGGAAGCGGCTCGACGGGGAGGGCCGGAAGCCGTCCCGGACGCCGTGGTCGGTGTCCTTGTAGCTGTGGGCCGCGAGCCGCAGGCTCTTGGAGATGTGCGTGAGCCAGGCGGTGACCGTGCCCGCCTGCTGCTCCCACTGCTCGTGGGAACGTTTCAGCGCGTCGGCGGTCTGGAGCCCGTCGAGGGCGCGGGCCGCCGCGCGGGTCGGCGCCTCCAGGGACGCGGCCGGCGTCTGAAAGGCGTCGTGGATGGCGTCGGCCTTCCCGGCGGCGCCCTCCAGGACCGAGCCCTCGATCCGCAGGTTCGGGGCCACGGGGCCGTGGACGCCGGGCGGGAGGGAGCGCTGCGGATCGGGCGCGCCCGGGTCGTAGAGGTTGGGCTGCCCCGGCCAGAGTGTGCTCAGGGGAGGCGGCGCGACGACCCCCTTCTGCCCGGGCGGCAGCGGCATCCAGACGTCGGGCGGCTCGGGCAGCTTGCCGTCCGCATGATCCTGGTGTGTCTGTTTCCGGTCGCTCATGTCCAGTTGTTCCCCCGTGGTCGTGCGCTGAGCGGCGACTGCCGATGCTAACCGACTGGCCGGTCGGCTCTCGTGGTCCTGGCGGGCCGGGCGGCCCGCGCCCGGCCGCTCGGGTCGCAGGGTTCGCTCAACCGCCCTCGCCGGGGCGGCGATCCGGAGCGGCGCCCGGTCGGCCCGCGTCCTCGAATCTCACCGGCGCCTCGAACGCCGCCCTCCGCGTCGCTCGCCGCAGGGCCTTCAGCACCGCCGGGCCCAGGAGCAGCGTCGCCGTCGACGTGAGGATCGCCCGGGGGAGGTCCCAGCCCAGGGACGTGGCCAGGCAGTACGTGGCGAAGCGGGTGAGGTTGTCGGAGAGCGGGTCGCCGGGGACGAAGGAGATGCCGGAGGCCAGGGTGCCGATGTAGGGCCAGCCCTGGAGGTTCATGATCGTGCCGTAGCAGAAGGAGGCCGCCGCGCCGTACGCCGCCAGCATCAGCAACTCGCCGCGGCCGCGCACGCGTTCCGGCAGCAGGCCCGCGCCCATCGACACCCAGCCCATCGCCAGCATCTGGAACGGCATCCAGGGGCCCACCCCGCCGGTCAGGAGTGCTGACGCGAACATCGACAACGAGCCCAGGACGAAGCCGAAGCCCGGGCCCAGCACGCGGCCCGAGAGGACCATGAGGAAGAACATGGGCTCGATGCCCGCCGTTCCCGCGCCGAGCGGGCGCAGTGCCGCGCCCGCCGCCGCGAGGACGCCGAGCATGGCGACGGCCTTGGCGCCCAGGCCGGTGTCGGCGATGGTGGCGACGACGACCGCCAGCAGCAGGGGCAGCAGGGCGGCGAAGAGCCAGGGCGCGTCCTGGGAGTGGGCCAGGCCCGAGGACGGGCCGGCGAGCAGGGGCCAGCCGAAGGCGGCCACGCCGATGAGGGTGATGAGGGCGAGGGCCGCGACGGAGCGGGGGCCCAGGCGGATGGCTCGTGCGGTCACCGTTCCCCCTCCAGCGCCTCGCGGACCTGGGGGACCGTGAGCCAGGGGAGGGGGGAGAGGATCTTCGCGACCTGGGGGGCGAACGCGGGGGAGGAGACGACGACGTCCGGCGTCGGGCCGTCGGCGACGACCTCGCCCTCGGCCAGGATGACGACGCGGTGCGCGAGTTCGGCCGCGAGCTCGACGTCGTGCGTGGCGAGGACGATCGCGTGGCCCTCGGCGGCCAGCTTGCGCAGGGCCGCCACCAGGCGGGCCTTGGCCGCGTAGTCGAGGCCGCGCGTCGGCTCGTCCAGGAGGAGGAGCGGCGGGCGGGCGGTCAGGACGATCGCCAGGGCGAGGGCCAGGCGCTGGCCCTCGGAGAGGTCGCGCGGGTGGGCCGTGTCCGGGACGTCGGGCAGGAGGTCCGAGACGAGGGAGCGGCACGTGCCGGGGGCCGCGGAGGCGTCGGCGTCGGCGGCCGCGCACTCGGCGGCGACCGTGTCCGCGTACAGCAGGTCGCGCGGGTCCTGCGGGACGAGGCCGACGTGCCGCAGGAGTTCGCGCGGGCCCGTGCGGTGCGGGTCGGCGCCGCCGGTCCGCACCGAGCCGCGCGCGGGCCCGTTCAGGCCGACGAGGGTGCGCAGGAGCGTCGACTTGCCGGCGCCGTTGCGTCCCATCAGGGCGACCGTCTCGCCGGGGCGCACGGTCAGGGACACCTCGCGCAGCGCGTCGACGTGCCCGTGCCGGACGGTCAGGCCGGTCACCTCGGCGGCGGGGGCCGGGGCGTCGGCCTCGACGCGCCGACGGCGGAGGAAGGTGCGGGACGGGCGCGCCTGCGCCGCCGCCTCCACGGGGGCCGGCGGCACCGGCGGCGTCACCTCGGCCAGCCGCTCCCGCAGCGGCGCCGCCGCCCGCCGCGCGTCGCGCACCGACAGCGGCAGCGGCGACCAGCCCGCGAGCCGGCCCAGGGCGACGACGGGCGGGTGCACCGGCGAGCCGGCCATGACGGCGGCCGGTTCGCCGACGACGGGCGCCTCGCCGCGGCCGGGCAGCAGGACGACCTGGTCGGCGTACTGCACGACCCGCTCCAGCCGGTGCTCCGCGAGCAGCACGGTGGTGCCCAGGTCGTGGACCAGCCGCTGGAGCACCGCCAGCACCTCCTCGGCGGCGGCCGGGTCCAGCGCGGACGTCGGCTCGTCGAGGACGAGGACGCGCGGGTGCGCGGTGAGGACGGAGCCGATGGCCACGCGCTGCTGCTGGCCGCCGGAGAGGGTGCCGATCGGGCGGTCGCGCAGCTCGGCCAGGCCCAGCAGGTCCAGGGTCTCCTCGACGCGGCGGCGCATGGTGTCGGCGGGCAGGCCCAGCGACTCCATGCCGTAGGCCAGTTCGTCCTCGACGGTGTCGGTGACGAAGTGGGCGAGTGGGTCCTGCCCCACGGTGCCGACGACGTCGGCGAGTTCGCGCGGGCGGTGGGTGCGGGTGTCGCGGCCCGCGACGGTGACCCGGCCGCCGAGCGTGCCGCCGGTGAAGTGCGGCACGAGGCCGCTGACGGTGCCCAGCAGCGTGGACTTGCCGACGCCGGACGGGCCGACGAGGAGGCACAACTCCCCGTCGGGGACGGTGAGTTCGACGTCCCGGAGGGCGGGTGCGGCGGCGCCGTCGTACGTCACCGACACCTGCTCGAAGCGGATCACTGGGTGCGGCTCCTTCGCGTCCTTCGCGACGAGGCGGGGGAGGGGGCGGTGCGCTGCCCCGGGACGGCCGGCGACGGCGCGGGCCCGCCGGCCCACGGCAGCGCCGGCACCAGGCCGAGCAGGAGCGACGCCGCGGGCCACAGCGGGAGCTCCGGCGCGGTCAGCGGCACGGCGGACGGGTGCAGCGCCCCGGGCGCGTACGTGCCGGCCCAGATCATCAGCGCCGCCACGGCCGCGCCCGAACCGGAGACCAGCCAGGCGCGCGCGTCCCACCGGTCGGGGCGGTAGCGGGTGCGGACCGAACGGCGCCCGCCCAGGCGCAGCCCGGCCAGCGCGGCCAGGAGCCCGGCGAGCAGCAGCGGCGTGCCGTAGCCCGCGCCCTGGTCGGCCAGCAGTCCGTACGTACCGGCGCAGACGCCGAGCAGCCCGCCGAGGGTGAGCACGGACGTGGTGCGGCGTACGGCGGGCGGGACCTCGGCCGTACGGCCGTAGCCGCGGGCGTCCATCGCGGCCGCGAGCGCCACGGAACGCTCCAGGGCGCCCTCCAGGACCGGCAGCCCCACCTGGAGCAGGCCGCGGAGCCCGCGGTCGGGGCGGCCGCGCAACCGGCGCGCGGCGCGCACCCGTTGGACGTCCGCGACGAGGTTCGGCGCGAAGGTCATGGCGACGACGACGGCGACGCCCGCCTCGTAGAGCGCGCCCGGCAGGGACTTGAGCAGCCGGGCCGGGCTGGCCAGGGCGTTCGCGGCGCCCACGCAGGCGAGCAGGGCGGCCAGCTTGAGCGCGTCGTAGAGCGCGAACACCACGCCCTCGGCGGTGACCCGGCCGCCGATCCGCACGCCCTGCGCCCAGTGCGGGAGCGGCACTTCGGGGAGGGCGAGGAGGGTGTGCGTGCCGGGGATCGGGGAGCCGAGGAGGACGGCGAAGACCAGCCGCATCGCGATCACGGCCAGGCCGAGCTTGAGGAACGCGGTGTACGAGCGGGACCAGGGGGTGGCCGTGCGCCGGACCGCCACGACGTAGCCGGCGACGGCGACCAGCAGGGCGAGCAGCAGCGGGTTGGTGGTCCGCGAGGCGGCGGCGGCCAGGCCGAGCGCCCACAGCCACCAGGCGCCGGCGTGCAGCGCCGGGGTCACCGGGCGCGCCGGCGGCGCGCCTGCCACGCGGCGGCGGCGCCGAGGACGATCACGGCGGCGATGCCGCCGATCAGGCCGGCGGACGGGCCGCCGTCTTCCTTCTTCGTCCCCGTCTTCTTCGTCTCCGTGGAGTGCTCCCGCGCGTCCACCTGCTCGCCGCAGCCGGATCTCGGGTAGCCCGCGATGGCGCAGAGCAGCGCGGAGGAGTTGTAGCGCAGCGGCTTGGCGACGGCCGCGAGCGCGTCGGCGGCGCTGCCGTCCCGGGGCAGCTGCGCGCACGCCGTACGGGCGGCGGGCGGCTGCTCGCCGTCCGGGGCGTCGGCGGGCGTGCCGAAGTCGAGGACGACGGCCACGCGCTTGCGGCCGTCCTCGGCGGGGGTGCGGTCGCACACGGCCGCGAAGTCCGGGGCCGTGCGCGGCTTCGCGGCGTCGGCGGAGTCCGCGCCGACCGCGAAGCGGAAGCCGACGGTCCCGCCGTCGCCGGGACGGGCCAGGGACGGGCCCTGGGTGGCGTACGTCCATCCCTTGCCGCCGCCCGGCTGCCAGAACGACCAGTAGCGGTAGCCGGCGGCGTGCGCGGGCGCGGTGCCGAGCAGGGCCGCCAGCAGGCCGGCGAGCAGGAGGACGGCGGTCGCCCGCACCCGGGTCACTGCTGCTTCTTCCTGCGGTTGCTGAACAGGAAGCCGACGCCGACGGCGGCGACGAAGGCGACGGCCGCGAACCACCAGCCGCTGGACGAGCCCTCGTCGTCCTTCTTCTTCTCCTCGTCCGTGGTCTTCTCCACGGCGGCGGGCTTCGGACCGGTCGCGTTCAGCGCCTCGACGAGGTCGGTGCCGCCGAAGTCGCGGGGGTCGGCGCCGGCCGCGCGGGTGGCGAGGACGAGCTTGGCCAGCCGGCCGGGGTCGCCCTTGCCGTTGTCGCCCTTGGCCCAGGCGACGGCCTTGTTGTCCTTGGAGCGCAGCCAGTCCAGCGCCTTGCCGGCGGCGTCGCGGTGGCCGCCGGCGGCAAGGGCGGTGACCGTGTCGGCGGTCACGCCGAAGTCCGGGCCCTTGGGGGCGCCGGGCATGGACGTCTCCAGGTGGTTGCCGGAGGCGGCGAGCTTCTTCGCCAGGTGGGCGGAGGCCGCCTGGGCGGCGGCGGGGGCGTCCTTGGGCTTGTCGCCCGGGCAGGACAGGGCCTGGACGGCCTTGTTCTCCTTCCCGGCGGGCTCGACCAGGTAGCCCTTGCCGAGGGCGGCGGTCGTGGCGGCGGCGGACGCGAAGTTGTCGGCGGTCAGCTTGCCGTTCTGGGGCTGCCAGCCGAAGGCGCCGCGGTCGGCCTCGGGGGCGTCGCAGCCGAGCTGGAAGGTGAGCAGGGCGTCGAACGGGGTCTTGCCGCCCTTCGACTCGACCTTCGCCGGGTCCTGGCCGGCGGCGGAGAACGCGCCGATGGCGGCGGCGGTGGAGTTGGCGTTGCTGGCGGCGCCGGGGTTCGTGCCCCAGCCGCCGTCCTCGTTCTGGTGCGACTTGAGCCAGTCGAGGCCCTTGGTGACCTGGGCGCTGCGCCCGCCGACGGCGGCGAGCGCCTGGATCGCGGCGGAGGTCTGGTCGGGGAACTCGTCCTTCGCCGGGTCGCAGCCCTTGCCGGTGTCGGCGCGGAAGCCGGGAAAGCCGCCGTCCTCGCACTGCTGGCCCGCGAGCCAGTCGACGGCCTTGGGGGCGGGGGTGACGCCGGTGGCGTGCTGGGCGAGGAAGGCGAGGGACTGGCGGAAGACGCCGTCGAACTTGGGGTCGGTGGTTCCGTAGAGCCCTTGGGCTGCCGGGGCGGGAGTGCCGTTGTCGGCCGCCGCGGCGGGGATCACGGCCGTGCTCAGGACGGCGGCGCCGGCGAGGGCCGCGGCGGCGCGGCGGACGTCGAGGGAGGGGGCCATGGGGTGGGTGTTGCCTCTCGGTGCTCTTGCGGGGTTCTGCCACTTTAGTCGGTGCGGGGTGGCCCCGTAGGGGCCGGGTTTTTTGTGCGGGGGTCCGCCCCGGGGGCTTTCGTACGGGTTCTGCCCCGGGGGGTGTTTGGCACGGCTCCGCGCCGCGGGGTGGCAACCGCGCTTCGCGCGGTTGTCCTCAGGCGCCGGACGGGCTGGGTGCCCCTCCCCGCCCTTTCACCGTTTCTTCCGGGCTCCGCCCGGGCCTGGCACCGCGCTCCGCGCGGTGGTGCGGGGGCTCCGCCCCCTGCGCCCCCGCAACGCGGCTGCGCCGCGTTCGTCCTCAGGCGCCGGACGGGCTGGTTCGCGGCTCCGCCGCTCGTCCTCAAGCGCCGGACGGGCTGATCAGCGCGCCCGGGCCGGTTTGCGCGCCCGGGCCGGTTTATACGCCCAAGCCGGAGATCCGGCCTGGGGCACCGATCCAGCCCGGGCGCACAGATCCAGCCTGGGCGCACAGATCCAGCCTGGGCGCACAGATCCAGCCTGGGCGCGCCAATTCAGCCCGTCCGGCGTTTGAGGACTCCGCCCGGAGGGCGGACGGGGTC
>NZ_JAEAMR010000007.1:744326-779219 GCF_015999245.1 Streptomyces sp. AV19
GTCGTGGCCGGTCGCGCCCACGCGGCGGAGCCGCACGGCGAAAGGGCCCCGCGCCGCGCGGCGGGATTCGCCCGGCCCGCTCAGCGCGGTGTGGCCAGGGCCCCCGATGCCGCCGCCCGGCCGCGGGCCAGGATCCGGCCGAAGGCGTACGTCGAGATGTCCCGGCCGGCGGTGAGCGCCTTGGTGTCGTCGCCGGTGACCGGCTTGTTGCCGGCGTACCCGGCGACCGTGAAGTACGCGTAGCGGCCCTCGGCGTTGGCGGTCATCCGGCAGGCCGTCGCCCGGCAGAAGCCGGGGCTCTTCCCGCCGGTCAGGGCGGCGATGTTGCCCGTGGACCGGTCCTTGGCCCGGTCCGCCGCGGCCTTGGTGTCGAAGACGGCGACGCCGACGGTGACGGCCACGCCGTCGCGCACATAGGTGGCCCGCAGCACCTGGCGGCAGCCGTTCTCCGCGAGGACGGAGCCGAGGCCGCCCTGCGTCACCGCGGCGCAGTCCGTGCCGGCCGAGGTGCCGGTCCGCTCGTACGCCCGGCCCGCGACGGCGGGTTTCGTCTCGGGGAACAGGGTGGCCGGGGTCAGCGGGGCCTTGTCCTTGTTCTTGTCGGATATGAAGTCGCGCGGGTCCAGCGGGGAGGGCGGGGCGACCGGGGCGAAGGTGGGTTCGGGGGAGGCGGGCGTTCCGCTCGCGGTGGGCCCGGCGGCGGTCTTCTTCGTCCCGCCCGCGTCCTTGTCGCTGGCCACGATCGCCGTCGCCACGATCGCCGCGACGCCGGCGGCGGCCAGGACGCCCCCGCCGATCAGCAGCAGCCTGCGCCGTCGCCGCCCGCGCGCCGCGGTGTCGTCCGCCAGCGCCGCCCAGTCCGGCGTCGCCGGCGCTTGCGGCGGCCCCCACGGCTGCTGTGGATCCCCCTGCCCAAAGCTCATGGGGCGCATCGTAATCGGGTTGGTCCGGGGTCCGGGAGGCGCCAGAATGCCGGTATGGGACACGTGGAAGCCGGTCATCTCGAGTACTGCCTGCCCGACGGCCGGCCGTTGCTCGGGGACGTTTCCTTCCGGGTCGGGGAGGGGGCCGCGGTCGCGCTGGTCGGGGCCAACGGGGCCGGGAAGACGACGCTGTTGCGGCTGATCGCGGGGGAGATCCAGCCGCACGGGGGGTCGGTCACGGTCAGCGGTGGGCTCGGGGTGATGCCGCAGTTCGTGGGGTCCGTACGGGACGGGCGGACGGTGCGGGATCTGCTGGTGTCGGTGGCGCCGCCGAGGATCCGGCAGGCCGCGGCCGCCGTGGACGCGGCCGAGCTCGCGATCATGGAGCGGGACGACGAGGCCGCGCAGATGGAATACGCCCAGGCCCTGTCCGACTGGGCCGAGGCGCGGGGGTACGAGGCCGAGACCGTGTGGGACATGTGCACGGTGGCCGCGCTCGGCGTCCCGTACGAGAAGGCACAGTGGCGGCAGGTGCGCACCCTCTCCGGGGGCGAGCAGAAGCGGCTCGTCCTGGAGTCGCTGCTGCGCGGCACGGACGAAGTGCTGCTGCTCGACGAGCCGGACAACTATCTGGACGTTCCCGGCAAGCGGTGGCTGGAGGAGCGGCTGCGGGAGACGAAGAAGACCGTGCTGTTCGTCAGCCATGACAGAGAGCTGCTGGCCCGGGCGGCCGAGAAGATCCTCAGCGTGGAGCCGGGGCCGGCCGGCAGCGACGTGTGGGTGCACGGCAGCGGCTTCGGCACGTACCACCAGGCGCGCAAGGAGCGGTTCGCGCGCTTCGAGGAGCTGCGGCGGCGCTGGGACGAGCAGCATGCCCAGCTGAAGAAGCTGGTGTTCACCCTCAAGCAGAAGGCGGCGTTCAACGACGGCCTGGCCTCGCGCTACCAGGCCGCGCAGACCCGGCTGCGCAAGTTCGAGGAGGCCGGGCCGCCGCAGGAGCCGCCGCGGGAGCAGGACATCCGGATGCGGCTGCGGGGCGGGCGGACCGGGGTGCGGGCCGTGACCTGCCAGGGGCTGGAGCTCACCGGGCTGATGCGCCCCTTCGACCTGGAGGTCTTCTACGGGGAGCGGGTCGCGGTCCTGGGGTCGAACGGCTCGGGGAAGTCGCACTTCCTGCGGCTGCTGGCCGGCGAGGGCGTGGCGCACACGGGGGCGTGGAAGCTGGGGGCGCGGGTCGTGCCCGGGCACTTCGCGCAGACCCACGCCCACCCGGAGCTGCTGGGCCGCACCCTCGTCGACATCCTGTGGACGGAGCACGCCAAGGACCGGGGCGGGGCGATGTCCGCGTTGCGGCGCTACGAGCTGGAGCGCCAGGGCGACCAGCCCTTCGACCGGCTCTCCGGCGGGCAGCAGGCGCGCTTCCAGATCCTGCTGCTGGAGCTGGCCGGCACGACGGCCCTGCTGCTCGACGAGCCCACGGACAACCTGGACCTGGAGAGCGCCGAGGCGCTCCAGGAGGGGCTGGAGGCGTACCAGGGGACGGTGCTGGCGGTGACGCACGACCGCTGGTTCGCGCGTTCGTTCGATCGGTTCCTGGTCTTCGGGGCGGACGGGGTCGTGCGGGAGGCGTCCGAGCCGGTGTGGGACGAGGCCAGGGTGGCGCGGAAGCGGTGACGGCGTGCGGCGGGGACCCCTGTGGCGGGGTTCCGGCCGGCCGGGGGGTGTCTCCCGGGAGGGTGCGGCGGGGCGGATGGAGTGGCCGGGGAGGCGGCGGAGCCGGTGTGGGACGAGGGCCGGGTGATCCGGAAGCGGTAGGGTGCCCGGCCAGGTTTTGACCCCGCCGGTGGGCGCCCGGTACTCTGTGGGTTCGTTATGCGTATTGGCTTGGTCGTTCTCACGCGAGGGGCCCTTACGCTTGTCCGCCAGGTCGGTTGCCGGCGGTCGGCACACGGGTTGCGTCCCCGGAGTGCGGCCATCCCCGCGTGATCGTCCATAGCGGACCGTGTCAGGACCCACTCAAAGAAGCGAAGGCTACGACCGTGCGTACGTACAGCCCCAAGCCCGGCGATGTCACGCGCCAGTGGCACATCATCGACGCGCAGGACGTCGTCCTGGGCCGTCTGGCCTCTCAGGCTGCCTCCCTGCTCCGCGGCAAGCACAAGCCCGTGTACGCGCCGCACATGGACATGGGTGACTTCGTCGTCATCATCAACGCCGACAAGGTGCACCTGTCCGGCAACAAGAAGACCCAGAAGATGGCGTACCGCCACTCTGGCTTCCCGGGTGGTCTGCGCTCCGTCCGTTACGACGAGCTGCTCGACAAGAACCCCGAGAAGGCCGTCGAGAAGGCGATCAAGGGCATGCTGCCCAAGAACTCCCTCGGCCGTCAGATGCTCACGAAGCTGAAGGTCTACTCGGGCGACCAGCACCCGCACGCTGCCCAGCAGCCGGTGCCGTTCGAGATCACCCAGGTCAAGCAGGGCTAAGTCCCGGCCACCGCCGAACCAGAAAGTCTGAGGAGAATCGTGGCTGAGACCACCGCCGAGATGCCGGTCGAGGGCGTCGAGGAGTACACCACCGAGACCGAGGTCGTTGAGTCGGAGTACACCTCCGAGTCCCTCGCGTCCCGCTTCGGCGACCCGCAGCCGGCCGCCGGCCTGGGCCGTCGCAAGAACGCCATTGCCCGCGTCCGGATCGTTCCGGGCTCCGGCAAGTGGAAGATCAACGGTCGCACCCTTGAGGACTACTTCCCCAACAAGGTGCACCAGCAGGAAGTCAACGAGCCCTTCAAGGTGCTCGAGCTCGACGGCCGCTACGACGTCATCGCCCGCATCGCGGGTGGCGGCGTCTCCGGCCAGGCCGGCGCCCTGCGCCTGGGCGTGGCCCGCGCGCTGAACGAGGCGGACGTGGACAACAACCGCGGCGCCCTGAAGAAGGCCGGCTTCCTCAAGCGCGACGACCGTGCGGTCGAGCGCAAGAAGGCCGGTCTGAAGAAGGCCCGCAAGGCCCCGCAGTACAGCAAGCGCTAATCCGGCGGTTCGCTGCTACTGCTCGAACGCCCCGGCGGCACGGATCGTGCCGCCGGGGCGTTCGGCTATTGCGTCCGGCGCCATGGGCGCCCGCGCCTCCGGGCGTATTGGGGCGTATACCTGGAGGCAATGCCCCGGACCGGGAACCGAAACCTCCAGCAGCTCGACACCTCTATGCACAAGGGGGCTCCCCCGGGCCCCGTACTCCCGCGTTTTTCGGAGGACACCAGTGGGACGACTCTTCGGTACGGACGGTGTGCGCGGTGTCGCCAACGCCGACCTCACGGCCGAGCTGGCGCTCGGTCTGTCGGTCGCGGCGGCGCACGTGCTCGCCGAGGCGGGTACGTTCGAGGGCCATCGGCCGGTGGCGGTGGTGGGCCGCGATCCGCGGGCGTCCGGGGAGTTCCTGGAGGCCGCCGTGGTGGCGGGCCTGGCCAGCGCCGGCGTGGACGTGCTGCGGGTCGGCGTGCTGCCGACCCCGGCCGTCGCCTACCTGACCGGCGCGCTCGGCGCCGACCTCGGCGTGATGCTCTCCGCGAGCCACAACGCGATGCCCGACAACGGCATCAAGTTCTTCGCCCGGGGCGGGCACAAGCTCGCCGACGAGCTGGAGGACCGCATCGAGCGGACGTACCGGGCGCACTCCACCGGCGAGCCCTGGGACCGGCCCACCGGGGCCGGCGTCGGCCGCGTCCGCGACTACGACCAGGGCTTCGACAACTACGTCGCCCACCTGATCGGCGTGCTGCCGAACCGGCTGGACGGGCTGAAGGTCGTCATCGACGGGGCGCACGGCGCCGCGTCCCGCGTCTCGCCCGAGGCGTTCTCGCGGGCCGGGGCCGAGGTCGTCACGATCGGGACCGAGCCGGACGGGCTCAACATCAACCACGAGTGCGGCTCCACGCACCTGGACAAGCTGCGTGCCGCGGTCGTCGAGCACGGTGCCGACCTGGGCGTCGCCCACGACGGTGACGCGGACCGCTGCCTCGCGGTGGACGCGACCGGCGCGGAGGTCGACGGCGACCAGATCCTCGCCGTGCTCGCGCTCGCGATGCGCGAGGCGGGGACGCTGCGGAAGAACACGGTCGTCGCGACCGTGATGTCCAACCTCGGCTTCAAGCTCGCCATGGAGCGGGAGGGCGTCTCGCTCGTCCAGACGGCGGTCGGTGACCGGTACGTGCTGGAGGAGATGAAGGCGAACGGCTTCGCGCTGGGTGGTGAGCAGTCCGGGCACGTGATCGTGCTCGACCACGCGACGACCGGGGACGGCACGCTCACCGGCCTGATGCTGGCCGCGCGCGTCGCCGCGACCGGGCGGCCGCTGCGGGAGCTGGCGGGCGTGATGGAGCGGCTGCCGCAGGTGCTCATCAACGTGCGCGACGTGGACAAGACGCGGGTCGGCTCGTCGCAGGAGCTGGCGGAGGCGGTCACGGACGCGGAGCGGGAGCTGGGGGCCACGGGGCGGGTGCTGCTCCGGTCCTCCGGGACCGAGCCGTTGGTCCGGGTGATGGTGGAGGCCGCTGATATCGAGCAGGCTCGGGCTGTCGCGCAGCGGCTGGCCGACGTGGTCAAGTCGGCGCTGGGGTAAGGGGGTCGTCCCCTGGGGGTTTTCTCCCCGCCCCGCCCTTTCTCCGTTTCTCGCGCGCTCCGCGCGGGGGCAACGCGGCTGCGCCGCGTTCGTCCTCAAACGCCGGACGGGCTGGATTGTGCGCTCGGGCACGAATTCAGCCCGTCCGGCGTCGTGTTGTCACAGCTTCCGCAGCGACAAGCGCTGCACCTTGTGGTCCGGGCCCTTGCGGATGATCAGGTTCGAGCGGCCCCTCGTGGGGGCCACGTTCTCCAGCAGGTTCGGCTTGTTGATCGTGCGCCAGTTGCGGCGCGCGAAGTCCAGGGCCTCCTCCTCCGAGACCTCCGTGTAGCGGCGGAAGTACGAGTCGGGGTCCTGGAAGGCCGTCTTCCGCAGCTTCTTGAAGCGCGAGTAGTACCAGCGCTCGATGTCCTCGGCCCGCGCGTCCACGTAGATGCTGAAGTCGAAGAAGTCCGCCAGGCCCACCCGCGTGCGCCCGTCCCCGCCCGGCAGGGCCGGCTGCAGGACGTTGAGGCCCTCGATGATCAGGATGTCCGGGCGGTGCACGGTCAGCCGCTCGTCCGGCACGATGTCGTAGATCAGGTGCGAGTAGACGGGCGCGGTGACCTCGTCCTTGCCGGCCTTCACGTCCGCGACGAAGCGGGTGAGCGCCCGCCGGTCGTACGACTCCGGGAAGCCCTTGCGGGACATCAGGCCGCGCCGGTGCAGCTCCGCGTTGGGCAGCAGGAAGCCGTCCGTGGTGACCAGCTCGACGCGCGGGTGCTCGGGCCAGCGGGCCAGCAGGGCGCGCAGCAGCCGGGCCGTGGTCGACTTGCCGACGGCGACGCTGCCGGCGACGCCGATGACGAAGGGGGTGCCGCGCTGGGCCCCCTTCTCGCCCAGGAAGGTGTTCAGCGCGCCGCGCAGCTGCCCGGTGGCGCCCACGTAGAGGTTGAGCAGCCGGGACAGCGGCAGGTAGACGTCCCGGACCTCGTCCAGGTCGATGACGTCGCCGAGGCCCCGCAGACGCTCGACCTCCTCCGCCGTCAGGGACAGAGGGGTGTTCTCGCGGAGCGCGCTCCACTCGGCCCGCGTCAGGTCGACGAAGGGCGAGGAGTCTGCGCGGCGTCGTTGCTGCGACGGCTCTGAGGTGGTCGGCACGGGGCCCATTGTGCGCGGGAGACGCATCGAGGTCACTGTGGGGTATGGGGTCGGGTGGTTCGGGTGGGGTGTATGGGGCACGTGTAGGGGAGTCGTCGGGCGTCGGTGCGGTGCCTGGGCGGTGTCCGGACGGTGTCTGTAGAGGGGCACCGGTCGCGCGCGGGTGAAGTTCCCGCCGGAACCCTGTACCTACTCGCGGGTCAGGAATACGGTCCCAGCCTCCGGCAGCCCGGCATCCTGCGAGGAACCCCCCGTGTTCGTTCTCCGGCTCGTCCTCAGGCTCATCAGGAAGACCGTCCGCCACGCGGCGCGGCCGTCCGGACCCGGCGCGTCGAGCGCCGACGACATCCTCGCCGAGTTGGGCGACGACCTGCCCGACGAGGACCTCGGACAGGACCTCGGGGACTGCCTCGACCAGTACCACCTGGGCAGCAAGCCGCGCTGCGAGGAGGTCGAGTACCTGGAGCTCGTCCAGGACGCCATCGACCGCATCGAGCGCGGTCGTTGACGGGCACTGACGGTCGTTGACGGGCATTGACGGGCGTTGGGCATTGGGCCCACGGCGCCGGGCCCGGGGCCGTACGCTGCACTCCATGTGCGGAATCGTTGGCTATGTGGGAGGGCAGTCCGCCCTCGACGTCGTGTTGGCGGGACTGAAGCGGCTGGAGTACCGCGGCTATGACTCGGCAGGGGTCGCGGTGCTGGCCGACGGCGGGCTCGCCGCCGCGAAGAAGGCGGGCAAGCTCGCCAACCTGGAGAAGGAACTCGGCGACCGGCCGCTGCCGTCCGGCCCGACCGGCATCGGCCACACGCGCTGGGCCACCCACGGCGCCCCCAACGACGTCAACGCCCATCCGCACCTCGACAACCCGGGCCGGGTCGCCGTCGTCCACAACGGCATCATCGAGAACTTCGCCGCCCTGCGCGCCGAGCTGGCCGAGCGCGGGCACGACCTCGCCTCCGACACGGACACCGAGGTCGTCGCCCACCTGCTGTCCGAGTCCTTCTCCTCCTGCGGCGACCTCGCCGAGGCCATGCGGCAGGTGTGCCGCCTGCTGGAGGGCGCGTTCACGCTCGTCGCGGTGCACGCCGACGACCCCGACGTGGTCGTCGGGGCCCGCCGCAACTCCCCGCTGGTGGTCGGCCTCGGCGACGGCGAGGCGTTCCTCGCCTCCGACGTCGCCGCCTTCATCGCCCACACCCGCGAGGCGGTCGAACTCGGCCAGGACCAGGTCGTCGAGCTGCGTCGGGACGGGGTGACCGTCACGGACTTCACGGGCGCGCCGGCGGACGTCCGGGCGTACCACGTCGACTGGGACGCCTCGGCCGCCGAGAAGGGCGGCTACGCGTCCTTCATGCTCAAGGAGATCGCCGAGCAGCCGAAGGCCGTCGCCGACACCCTGCTCGGGCGCATCGACGCCGTCGGGCAGTTGACGCTGGACGAGGTCCGCATCCCGGCGTCCGTGCTGCGGGAGGCCGACAAGGTCGTCATCGTCGCCTGCGGCACGGCGTACCACGCGGGGATGATCGCCAAGTACGCGATCGAGCACTGGACCCGGATCCCCTGCGAGACCGAGCTCGCCAGCGAGTTCCGCTACCGGGACCCGATCCTGGACCAGCGGACGCTGGTGATCGCCATCTCGCAGTCCGGCGAGACGATGGACACGCTGATGGCGCTGCGGCACGCGCGGGAGCAGGGCGCGAAGGTGCTCGCCATCTGCAACACGAACGGCTCGACGATTCCGCGGGAGTCGGACGCCGTGCTCTACAC
This sequence comes from Streptomyces sp. AV19, assembly GCF_015999245.1. GTDB lineage: Bacteria > Actinomycetota > Actinomycetes > Streptomycetales > Streptomycetaceae > Streptomyces. Next base: position 752,778 of record NZ_JAEAMR010000007.1, read on the forward strand.
GCACGCCGGGCCCGAGGTCGCCGTCGCCTCGACGAAGGCGTTCCTGACCCAGCTGGTGGCCTGCTACCTGGTCGCCCTGTATCTCGGGCAGGTGCGCGGTACGAAGTGGGGCGACGAGGTCGGGTCGGTGATCCGCGAGCTGTCGGAGATCGGCACCCAGGTGGAGGAGGTGCTGGGGACCATGGAGCCCGTGCGGGAGCTGGCGCGTTCGCTCGCCGGCGCCGGGACGGTCCTCTTCCTCGGGCGGCACGTCGGCTATCCCGTCGCGCTGGAGGGCGCGCTCAAGCTCAAGGAGCTGGCGTACATGCACGCCGAGGGGTTCGCGGCGGGCGAGCTCAAGCACGGGCCGATCGCGCTGATCGAGCAGGGCCTGCCGGTCGTGGTGGTCGTGCCGTCGCCGCGCGGGCGGTCCGTGCTGCACGACAAGATCGTCTCCAACATCCAGGAGATCCGGGCGCGCGGGGCGCGGACGATCGTGATCGCGGAGCGGGGGGACGAGGTGGTGCGTCCGTACGCGGACCATCTGGTGGAGATCCCCGCGACGCCGGTGCTGCTGCAACCGCTGGTCGCCACCGTGCCGTTGCAGGTGTTCGCCTGCGAACTGGCCACGGCCCGGGGGAACGAGGTCGACCAGCCGCGCAACCTCGCGAAGTCGGTGACCGTCGAATGATCGTCGGAGTCGGTATCGACGTCGCGGAGATCGAGCGCTTCGACGCGGCGTTGCGGCGGACGCCGCAGATGGCGGAGCGGCTGTTCGTGGAGCGGGAGTTGCACCTGCCGAGCGGGGAGCGGCGGGGCATCGCGTCGCTGGCGGCGCGGTTCGCGGCGAAGGAGGCGTTGGCGAAGGCGCTGGGCGCGCCGCCGGGGCTGCTGTGGACGGACGCGGAGGTGGTGACCGGGGAGGGGGGCCGGCCGGGGCTGGTGGTGACGGGCACGGTGGCGGCGTGTGCGGAGCGGTTGGGGGTGCGGTCGTGGCATGTGTCGCTCAGCCATGACGCGGGGGTGGCTTCGGCGGTGGTGATCGCGGAGGGGTAGGGGTTCCTGTTCGGTGGGGGGGGGGCCGCGGGGGGGGGGGGGGGGCGGGGCCGGGCGCGCCCCGCGCGCCCCCCCCCCCCCCCCCCCCCCCCGCACCCCCCCCCCCCCCCCCCCCCGCCCCCCCCCCCCCCCCCCCCGCTACGCCCCCTGCGCCACCAGGGGGGGGGGGGGGGGGGGGGCGCGCCCCCCCCCCCCCCCCCCCCCCCCGCCCCGGGGGGGGGGGGGGGGGGGGGGGGGGGGCCGGGGGGGCGCCCCCCCCCCCCCCCCCACCCCCTACGCCCCCTCCACCCCCAACTCCATCGCCCACTTCGCCCGCTCCACCGACTCCTCCGACGCCGGCGCTCCCGGGTTCTCCGTCGCCAGGGCCTGGTTGGCCGTGACGAACGGGCGCATCCGGCGTTCGTACGCCGCGAAGCCCGCCGCGTGGTCCCCGTCCGCCCGGCCCAGTTCCTCCGCCAGGACGTACGCGCCCACCAGCGCCATGCTCGTCCCCTGCCCGCTCAGCGGCGTGCCGCAGTAGCCCGCGTCGCCGAGCAGCGCGACCCGGCCGTCCGACCAACGGTCCATCCGCACCTGGGCCATGGCCGAGAAGTGGAAGTCCGGCGCGTCCGCGAGCGCCTTGAGCATCGGCGCCGTCTGCCAGCCGCAGCGTTCCATCCACTCGGCGACCAGGTGCCGCTGGGCGGCCGTGTCGCGGTGGTCGATGCCGAGCGGGCCGGCCTCGAAGCCGAAGGTGACGCGCAACTCCCGGTTCTCGCGGGCCGGATAGACGACGTACCCGATGGCCTCGTCCCGCACGACCAGCTCCCAGTCCTCCAGCCGGAGGAAGTTGTCCGCGCCGAACACCGCGAGGTGCGAGCCGAGATGGCTCAGGAACTCCTCGTGCGGGCCGAACGCGAGGCGGCGCACGTTCGAGTAGAGGCCGTCCGCGCCGATCACCAGGTCGAACTCGCGGGCGGGCCCGCGCTCGAAGGTGACGCGGACGCCGGTCTCCGTCTCCTCCAGCGCGGTGATGCTGTCGTCGTGGACGTACTCGGCCTCGTCGGCGGTCAGTTCGTACAGGAAGCGCACCAGGTCCTCGCGGAGGATCTCGACGTCGTCGCCGTCGAGCCGCCCGCTGCTGAGGACGAACTCCGTGCTGCGGTGGAGCTCGTTGCCCGCGCCATCGAGGACGGACATGCCCCGCAGCCGCGTCCGGGCGGCGCGCACCCGCTCCAGCAGGCCCATGCGCTCGACGGCCTCCAGGGCGACGCCGCGGATGTCGACCGCCTGGCCGCCGGGGCGGATGCCGGGAGCGCGCTCGACGACCGTGGGCGCGAAGCCGTGCCGGCGCAGCCAGTGGGCGAGGGCGGGGCCGGCGAGGCCGGCGCCGGAGACGAGTACGGACATGGTCATGGGCTGGTCCCCCCGTTTCGTACGGTGTACGTGCTGTACTGCCATAAATGTACATCGTACGTACAGGCTTGCCAACCGCCTTCCCGGGAGCCCCGCGGCAGGCCCGTGCTAGCTTCTGTTCTAGTACAGGATGTTCAAGGAGGAACCGTGACCGCGCCGCCCTACCTGCGGATCGCCGACGACATCCGGCGCCGCATCGCCGCCGGCGACCTCGCCCCCGGCGACCGGGTCCCCTCGACCCGCCGCATCGCCCGGGACTGGGGCGTCGCCCTGGCCACCGCCGCGCGGGCGCTCACCACGCTCCAGCAGGAGGGGCTGATCCAGGCCCGCCCCCGGGTCGGCAGCGTCGTCGCCCCGCGCGAGCCGGCCGCGCCCGCGGCCGACCGCGACCTGACGCGCGAGCGCATCGTGCGCGCCGCCGTCGAGATCGCGGACGCGGAAGGGCTGGGCGCGCTGTCCATGCGGGGCGTCGCGGCGCGGCTGGGGGTGGCCACGATGTCGCCGTACCGCTACGTCGACGGCAAGGACGCCCTCGTCCTGCTGATGGCCGACGCGGCGTTCGGTGAGATGTCCTTCCCCGAGGCCGCGCCGGACGGCTGGCGGCCCCGCCTGGAACTGGCCGCGCGCACGCTGTGGTCCCTCTACCGCGGGCACCCCTGGCTGGCCCATCTCGGCCCGGTCACCCGCCCGTTGGCCCTGCCGAACGTGATCGCCTACGGCGACTGGCTGCTGGCCGCCCTGGAGGGCCTCGGCCTCGACGTCCGCACCCGCTTCGACCTGCACGTCCTGCTCTACAGCCACGTCGTCGGCCTGGCCGCCCACCTGGAGGGCGAACGCCGGGCGGAGGCGGCGACCGGGCTCACGGACGACGAGTGGATGGACCGCCACGCGGCCGACTTCGCGGCGCTGGCGGCGTCCGGCCGCTATCCGGCCTTCACCAAGGTGATCGGGGAGCTGGAGTCGGTGGGCGGGTACGACCTGCGGCTGGACGAGCTGTTCGAGTTCGGGCTGCAGCGGCTGCTGGACGGGATCGCGGTGCGCCTCGGGGAGCTGTGATCCTGCCGGAGCGGGGTCCAACTCCCGCGCCGTGGCCGTACTCTGGCGTCTCGGGCGGAGGCAGGGGGTAGTGATGCACCCGGCGAAGGAACGGATAGCGGCGGTCTTCGGGCGCGTGCAGGGCAGCGGCTACCTGCTGACGCCCGGTGTCGTGCTCACCGCGGCCCACGTGGTGGGGGAGTGCGCCACGCCGCGGGTGATCGTCCCCGGCGGGGCGGGGCCCGTCCCCTGCCGGGTGGCGTGGGCGCGCGACGACGCGCGGCGGTGCGACACCGCGCTGCTCGTCGCGGACCGGGGCGTCGTGCCGGACGAGGTCGCGGCCGGGTTCGAACCGCTCGTCTGGGGACGGGCGTACGACCTGCGGGCCTGGCCCGGCGCGCAGGCCATCGGCTATCCGCAGGTGCAGCGCGACGGGTACGGGGAGCTGGACACCGAACAGCTCGTCGGCACGCTCAAGCCCGGCAGCGGCCTGCTCGGCGGCCGGTACGTCCTGGACTGCGGGGGCGGCGCGCCCGAGCCGCCGGCCGGCGGCGGCTCGCCATGGGCGGGGATGTCCGGCGCGGCGGTCTTCGTGGACGGGCTGCTGGCCGGCGTCGTGGACGCGGATCCGGGCGGCTGGCGGCACGGGCGGCTGACGGTGACGCCGTCGGCGGCGCTCTGGTCCGACTTCGGGTTCCTGAAGGAGTGCCTGCTGGCCGGGCACAAACCGGAGTCGCGGTCGCTGGCCTCGGCGCGGCAGCTCGAAATCGAGGAGTTCGAGCGGCGGTTGCGCGACTACACCGTGCGGCGGGCCGGCGAGCTGACCATCATCGGGCTGACGCTCTCGGACGGCAGCGGCGAGACGTGGCCGCTGGAGGTGGCGTACCTGAGCCTGGAGCTGACGGGCGGGTCCCGCGAGGGGCCGGGGCCCGCGCCCCGGCGGGTCGAGGAGGCCCTCGCCGGACAGAAGCGCGTCCTGCTCCGGGGCGCGGCCGGCTCCGGCAAGACCACGCTGCTCCAGTGGCTCGCCACGGTCACGGCCAGGGGTGAACTGCCCCCGGGGCTCGGCCACTTGAGCGGCTGCTTCCCGCTGACCCTGCCGTTGCGGACGCTGGTGCGCGAGGGCGGCCTCCCGGGGCCCGAGGAGTTCCTGGCGACGGTCGCCGGTCCGCTGGCCGGGCTGCCCGGGGCGCGGGGGTGGGTGACCCGGCGGCTGTCCGAGGGGACGGCCCTGCTGCTGATCGACGGCGTGGACGAGGTCCCGGAGGCGGACCGCCGCCGCACGCTGGCCTGGGTGAAGGACCTGCTCGCCGCCTACCCCGAGGCCCGCTACGTGATCACCACCCGGCCGTCCGCGGTCCGCGAGGGCTGGCTGTCGGAGCTGGGCTTCACGGAGCTGGAACTGCTCCCGATGAGCCGGGGCGACGTCCTCGCCTTCATCGAGCGCTGGCACGCGGCGGCGGGGGCCGCGGCGGACGAGCGGCTGCGCGGCTTCCGGGACGCGCTGGGCGCGGCCGTCGTCCAGAAGCGGGACCTGGGCCGGCTGGCCACGAATCCGTTGATGTGCGCGCTGATCTGCGCGCTCAACCGCTCCCGGCGGGGGTATCTGCCGCACGGCCGGATGGAGTTGTACCGCGCCGCGCTCGATCTCCTGCTGGTCCGGCGGGACCGGGAACGGGAGATCGCCGTCGGCCCGGAGGGCCCGGAGCTGGAACAGGCCCAGCTCGCCCTCCTCCAGAAGATCGCCTACTGGCTGATCCGCAACGGCCGTTCGGAGATCGAGTGGCACCGGGCCGTGGAGATCCTGGAACGGGCGCTCCCGGCGATGCCGGCGGTGGCGGCGCGGGGCAGCGCCGAGGAGATCCTGCGGCACCTCGTGCTGCGCAGCGGCCTGCTGCGCCGCCCGACGGACGGGACGCTGGACTTCGTCCACCGCACCTTCCAGGACTACCTGGGCGCCCGGGCGGCGGTGGACGACTGGGACTTCGACCTGCTGGTGAAGAACGCGCACGATCCGCAGTGGGAGGACGTGCTGCGCATGGCCGTCGGCCACGCACCGCCGCGGGCCCGGGCGGAGATGCTGGACAAGCTGCTGGCCCGGGGCGACGCGGAGGAGCCCCACCGGCACCGGTTGCACTTACTGGCCGCGGCCTGCCTGGAGCACGCGACGGAGGTCGAGCCGGACATACGGACCCGGGTCGAGCGGGCGGCGTCCGAGCTCGTACCGCCGCGGGACGTGGAGTCGGCGAAGGCGCTCGCGGAGGCGGGCGGCGTCGTCCTGGACCTGCTCCCGGGCCCGGAGGGCCTGCTGGACGAGGTCGCGCACGCGGTGGTCGTGACGGCCACGGCGGTGGGGGACGACCGGGCGGTCCCGCTGCTGGCGCGGTACGCGACGCACCCGTCGCGGGAGGTGCGGGCGCAACTGGCGTGGGCCTGGGACAAGTTCGACACGGAGCAGTACGCGGACGCGGTGGTCGGCAGTCTGACGTACGAGGACGGGCTGGCGTTCGTGGCGAAGAGCGGTGCGCATTTGCGGGCGCTGAGGGCATTGGGCGGGCGGCCGGTGGTGTGGTGCCGGGAGAGTGCGGCAACCGAGGAGTTGCGAGAGGCGGTGACGCCGACCCTGAGGGAACTGTGGGTCCGAGGAAGCGGGCGTCACGTCGATTTGGCCCCGGGCTCCGGGGAGTTCGTCGATCTACGCGGCCTCGAGAACTGTCCGTCTCTTCAGTCGCTACGGATCACGGCTGCGAGAGGTGTGACTCACTTGGGGGCGCTGGATCCCGACGCTCTGGAGGAACTGCGGCTCTCACTGAAGGAGCGACCGGACCAGGTGGCAGCTCTGTCGCGCATGTCACGCCTCCGGTCCCTGCACATCGACTGGCCTCGGCAGGGCGACGACGACTGGAGGCTGGAATTGCCCTCAGGGCTCGAAGAGTTGGCGCTCGGGCTTATGGCGTCGGCAACCTGGAGTCCGGGCGCACTGCAGCTGAGGCACCATCCCTCGCTTTGCAAACTGGTATTCGACGACAGTTACTTCCGGGAAAGGGCGGAGCTGGCTACGCTCCAGGAGCTGCGCACGCTGGGAAATACCGTGCGGGACAGGGAATTCATTGACGAGGCGGAACCTTTGCCGCAGGTACGTCACCTCTCCTTGCGTATGGGGAACTGTTTTGATTTGACCGGCCTTCCCTCGGTCTTCCCGAACCTCGAGGCATTGACCATCCGAACCTTTGGAGGGGCGTCGGGAGTGCTGGATCTCGGCTTCCTGAGGGACCTCGAGAACGTGGATGTGTGCATTCGGCACCTCGGCCCCCTGCGCAATGAGCATCTGCTGTCGGATCGGCATGAGGTGATCGGGGTCAACCTCCAGGGTCATCAATCTGATTGACTGCCCGGGACGGGTGTTTATTACCTGTAGCGGCGCAGCTCGCTCGTGTCGAGGGTCCACTCGCCAATGGCGATCTTGTCGCCGAAGGCGTACGGGGCCGTTCCCTCGTAGACGGGCACGCCGTCGTGAGACCCGATGTGCCAGTGGTGAACGCATGCGCCGGTGCGCGGATCCACGATCAAGTAGTGCGGTACACCCATGGCGGGGTAGTCACGCATCTTGCCCTCGTAGTCGTTCTCCGGATTGGACGGAGAGACGATCTCGACCAGGAGGCGGACGGTGTGCGGATCGATGCCCCGGGCGTCTTCTTCGCTCGTGTCGGCGTCGAAGGCGGCCTCGGGGACGACGAGAACGTCCGGGCGGCGGAGCTTGCCGAGCGAGACCTCCTCGACGTCCCCGAGGTTCACGGCGACCAAGTCTCCCGTGAGCTGGGAATCGAGCTGACGGCGGATGCGCAGGGCATTCAGGTCATGGGCCCGGGAAGGGCTCATCATCATGATGATTTGCCCGCCGCTGATCTCCGGCGGGGCGAACCCCGGCGGAGGGACGAGCCCGTCCCGGTACTCGCGAAGATGCCGGTAGACCTCAGCAAGGCTCATGGGGTCAGTCTATTGGCAACCGCTCCGCAGGCGGCCTTCGCGAGACGTCGGTTCAGCTCGGCATCCAGTTGTGCGGCCTCGTCCGGGCTGGGGTCGTAGCCGTTCCATTCGTGTGGCAACAGACCGGCGTCCACGGTCTGTTCAGTGCGATCTCTCCCCCCGCAGGGAGTCTTCCGGCCAGCCGGATGAGGTAGTCGCCCAGCGACATGCCCTCTGCGGCGGCGGCCGTGGCGAGGCGATCGCGTACTTCGGCGGGGACGCGGATGACGGCATCGGCCATACGAGAGGCTCCCTCCACTCTGTGCCGAGGCTACGGCGCCGTACACACCTCCGTCCGAGGATCAGCCGACCGCCACGTCCCGCCACACCCCCCGCACCCCCTCCGCCACCCCCATCGCCGTCAGCGGCGCCGCGCCCAGCGAGCGGGCCGCGAGGCCGTGCAGGTAGGCCGCCGCCGCCGCCGCGTCCATGCCCCGCAGGCCCGCTGCCAGCAGGGCGCCCGCCAGGCCGCTCAGGACGTCGCCGCTGCCGGCCGTCGCCAGCCAGCCGGTGCCGGTGGGGTTGACGCGGACGGGGGAGCCCGAGGCGTCCGCGATCAGGGTGGTCGAGCCCTTCAGGAGGGCCGTCACGCCGTAGCGGGCCGCCAGGGTGCGGACCGAGGCGAGGCGGGAGGACTCGACCTCCTCGCGCGTCAGGCCGAGGAGCGCGGCCGCCTCGCCCGCGTGGGGGGTGAGGACGGTCCCGGCGCGGCGGGCGCGGAGGGTGTCGGGGGAGAGGAGGCGCAGGGCGTCGGCGTCCAGCAGCGCCGGGACGTCGGAGGCGAGGACGTCGTCCAGGGCGCGGCGGGCCGCGGGGTCGTCGCCGAGGCCGGGGCCCACGACCCAGGACTGGACGCGGCCCGCGGCGGACGGGGGACCGGCCGTCACCAGCGTCTCGGGGAAGCGGGCGATCACCGCGTCCGCCGCGGGACCCGTGTAGCGGACCGCGCCCGCGCCGCCGTGCAGGGCGCCCGCGACGGCCATGACGGCCGCGCCGGGGTAGCGGGCGGACCCGGCGACGATGCCGACGACGCCGCGGCGGTACTTGTCGCTCTCGGCGGCGGGGCGGGGGAGGAGGCGGGCGACATCGGCGTGTTGCAGGGCCTCGACGTCGGGGACGGAGGGGAGGTTCAGGCCGATGTCGACGAGGTGAGGGGCGCCCGCGTGCTCGCGCGCCGGGTCGATCAGCAGGCCGGGCTTGTACGCCCCGAAGGTGACCGTCGCGTCGGCCCGGACCGCGTCCCCCCGGACCTCGCCCGTGTCCGCGTCCACCCCGCTCGGCAGGTCCACGGCGACCACGAGGGCGCCCTCCGCCGCGCGCACCAGCGGCAGCGCCTCCGGGCGCAGGCCGCCCGTGCCGCCGATGCCGACGATGCCGTCCATAACGAGGTCGGCCCGTTCGACGGCCGGTACGCCCGCCGTGGCGGGCACCGCCCGGCCGCCGGCGGCGCGCAGTGCGCGCAGGCCGCCCGCGTGCGTGCGCTCCGGCGCGAGGAGCACGGCGGTCACGCCGGCGCCCCGCCGGGCCAGGCGCGCCCCGGCGAAGAGGGCGTCGCCGCCGTTGTCGCCGCTGCCGACCAGGAGCGCGACCCGCGCCCCGTACACCCGGCCCAGCAGGCCGGCGCAGGCGGCGGCGAGTCCGGCCGCGGCGCGCTGCATCAGCGCGCCCTCGGGGAGTTCGGCCATGAGCGCGCGCTCGGCGGCCCTTACGGTTCCGACGCTGAAACCAGTTCTCATGGTTCCCAGTCTCCCCACGGCCACCGGGGCCGCACTCCCGGCCCCCGGGCCTGAGACACTGGCGGGGATGAACGAGACACCGATGCGCGCCCGTGCCGTGGTCGATCTGGCCGCGCTGCGGGCCAACGTGCGCGCGCTGCGGGCCCGTGCCCCCAAGGCGCAGCTGATGGCAGTGGTCAAGGCGGACGCGTACGGGCACGGGGCGGTGCCCTGCGCGCGGGCGGCGCGGCAGGCCGGTGCCACGTGGGTCGGCACGGCCACGCCGGAGGAGGCGCTGGCGCTGCGGGCGGCCGGTGACACGGGCCGGCTGATGTGCTGGCTGTGGACGCCGGGCGGGCCGTTCCGGGAGGCCGTCGCGGCGGACGTCGACATCGCGGTGAGCGGGCTGTGGGCCCTGGAGGAGGTGCTGGCGGCGGTCCGCGCCGCCGGCCGCCCCGCCCGCGTCCAGCTCAAGATCGACACCGGTCTGGGGCGCAACGGCTGCGCGCCCGCCGACTGGGAGAAGCTGGTGGCCGCCGCCCGCGAGGCGGAGGAGGCGGGCAGCCTGCGCGTCACCGGCATCTGGTCGCACTTCGCCTGCGCCGACGAGCCCGGCCACCCCTCGATCCCCGCGCAGCTGGCCGTCTTCCGGGACGCCGTGGCGTACGCCGAGGCCCAGGGCCTCACCCCGGAGGTGCGGCACCACGCCAACTCGCCGGCCACCCTGACCCTGCCGGAGTCCCACTTCGACCTGGTGCGCACCGGCGTCGCGATGTACGGGATATCGCCGAGCCCGGAGATCGGCACCTCCGCCGAGCTGGGGCTGCGGCCGGTGATGACGTTGACCGCGTCCCTCGCGTCGGTGAAGCGGGTGCCGGCCGGCCACGGCGTCTCGTACGGGCACCTGTACACGACGCCGGCCGAGACGACGCTCGCGCTGGTCCCGCTGGGCTACGCGGACGGCATCCCGCGCGCGGCCTCCGGCACCGGCCCGGTGCTGGTCGCGGGCAAGCGGCGGACGGTGGCGGGCCGGGTCGCGATGGACCAGTTCGTGGTCGACCTGGGCGACGACACGGCCGCCGTCGGCGACGAGGCGGTCCTCTTCGGCCCCGGCGACCGGGGCGAGCCGACCGCCGAGGACTGGGCGGAGGCGACCGGGACCATCGCCTACGAGGTGATCACGCGCATCACCGGGCGGGTGCCCCGCGTGTACGTGGACGAAGGGGACGCCGGCGCATGACCGAGTCCGGGCGGCTGCGCGGTGCGGGCCTGGCCGGCGCGGCGGTGGGTCTCCTGGCCGCCGGAGCGGCGGCGGGCGTCGCCGTGGAGCGGCTCACGGTCGGGCGCGGCATGCGCCACCGGGCCCGGCTCGCGCTGGACGCGACGGGCCCGTACGGGACGCTGCGCGGCACGCCGGGGACGGCGGTCGCGGAGGACGGCACCGAGCTCTACTACGAGGTGGACGAGGGGGCGCCGGACCTCACCGTCATCCTCAGCCACGGCTACTGCCTCGGCCAGGACTCCTGGCACTTCCAGCGCGCGGCCCTGCGCGCCGCCGGCGTCCGCGCCGTCTACTGGGACCAGCGCAGCCACGGCCGCTCCGGGCGGGGGCGTACGGCGCCGCCCTCCATCGACCTGCTGGGGCGCGACCTGGCGGCGGTGATCGACGCCGCCGCGCCCGAGGGGCCGCTGGTGCTGGTGGGGCACTCGATGGGCGGCATGACGCAGATGGCGCTGGCCGGCCAGTTCCCCGGGCTGATCGCGGAGCGCGTCGTCGGCGCCGCCTTCGTCGGCACGTCCTCGGGGAAGCTCGCGGAGCTGACCTTCGGGCTGCCGGCCGCGGGGATGAGCGTGGTGCGGCGCGTCCTGCCGGGCGCGTTCCGGCTGATGACCGACCGCACGGAGCTGGTCGAGAAGGGCCGCCGGCTCGGCTCCGACCTGCTCTCCGGCGTCTACCGGCGCTACTCGTTCGGCTCCCGGGACGTGGACCCGGCGGTCGCCCGCTTCGCGGAGCGGCTGCTGGAGGCGACGCCGGTGGACGTGGTCGCCGAGTTCTACCCGGCGTTCGTGGCGCACGAGAAGGCGGCGGCGCTGCGGGCCTTCCGCGGGCGCCCGACGCTGGTGCTCGCGGGGGAGAAGGACCTGGTCACGCCGAGCGGGCACAGCGAGGCGGTGGCAGCGGAGCTGCCGGAGGCCGAGCTGGTCGTCGTCCCCGGCGCGGGACACCTGGTGACGCTGGAGCGGCCGGACGTCGTCGACGAGCGGCTGGCCGCGCTGCTGGCCGCGGCCCGGGAGACCGCGCGCGCCCCGCGCGCCTAGGGCCGGCCCGTACCATCGGGCGGTATGAACGCGTCCACCGCCACGACCGCCACGCTCACCGTCAAGACCGCCGAGGACATGCGCGAGCTGGGCCGCAGACTCGCCGGCCTGCTGCGCGCCGGCGACCTGGTGCTGCTCTCCGGCGAGCTCGGCGCGGGCAAGACGACGCTGACGCGCGGCCTCGGCGAGGGGCTCGGGGTGCGCGGTGCCGTCACCTCCCCGACCTTCGTGATCGCGCGGGTGCACCCGTCGCTGTCCGGCGGCCCGGCCCTGGTCCACGTCGACGCCTACCGGCTGTCCGGCGGGCTGGACGAGATGGAGGACCTGGACCTGGACGTCTCGCTGCCCGAGTCGGTGACCGTCGTCGAGTGGGGCGACGGCAAGGTCGAGGACCTGTCCGAGGACCGGCTGCGGGTCGTCATCGGCCGCGCCGTGGGCGCGGAAGCGGACGGTGTGCCCACGGACGAGGACGTGCGCACGGTGACCGTGAGCGGCGTGGGACAGCGGTGGTCCGGCGTGGATCTCGGGGTGCTCGGCTGACGTCGGTGACGTCAACCGGAATCGCCGACAAGTAACCGACAAGGCGTCGGGAAGATGTTGCGCCTGCGGCGCCGGGCGTGGTGACATGGAGGGGAGAGACCTGGTTAGGTCTACCTAACCATGACCGGCTGCCCGAGGAGGCATTCATGTCGGCCCAACAGCGTCCTGCCGCCGCCGTGGATCACCGCCGCCCCGTGCCCTCCGGGTCTTCCGTGCCCTCCGGGTCCTCCGGTCCCGAGGACCGTCCTTCGATGCGTGACCTGCTCGCGTCCTGCGCGGCGGCCGACGCGATCTCGACTCCGCCGCGGGCACCGGAGCGGCAGCCGGCGGAGCCGGCGGATTCGGTGGATTCGGTGGATCCGATGAGGCCGGCCGAGGAGCGGGACGCGGCCTGAGATCGCTCGTCCGTGGGACGGGGGTGGGGGTGCGTGGGTTTACTTCGCCCCCGGCCCGCCCTTTCACCGTTTCTTCCGGGGCTCCGCCCCTCGGCCCGGCACCGTGCTTCGCGCGGTGAGCGGGGGCTCCGCCCCGGGGCCCGTATCGCGGCTCCGCCGCCGTTGACCGGGGGCTTCGCCCCCTGGGCCCCTGAAGCGCCCTTCGGGCGCTGTCCTCAAGCGCCGGACGGGCTGGATTCGCGCCCGCGCTGGATATCCAGCGCAGGTCGGCACTCCAGCCCGGGCGCGCTGATTCAGCCCGGGCGCGCCGACCCAGCCTGTCCGGCGCTTGAGGACGAGCGGCGGAGCCGCGATACGGGGTCCGGGGCGGAGCCCGTCCGGCGCTTGAGGACAACCGCGCGCAGCGCGGTTGCGGGGGTCCAGGGGGCGGAGCCCCCGGTGGGGGCGCAGGGGGCAAAGCCACCGCGCGAAGCACGGTGCCGGGCCGAGGGGCGGAGCCCCGGGAGAAACGGTGAAAGGGCGGGCCGGGGGCAGGAACCCCTACGGGACCACGACCACCCTCGTGCCCTTGGGCGCGAAGTCCCACATCGCCCGCCCGTCGGCCGACTTCTCGCGGATTCCGCCCGTCTTCTTCGCCGGCTTCGGGTCCGGCGACGAGCCGTCCACGGCCGCGCTGAAGCCGAAGACGACACCCGCCGCGTCCCGGTGGAAGCGCACGATGTGCTCGATCGGGACCCCGTCCGAGCCGGTGCCGTTCGGGTCGCGCGAGGTCACCGCGTACACCCCCGGCTTCGGATCCACCGTGCTCGGCGCCACCTCGAAGGTCTTCGCGCCCTTCGGGCCGGCGGCGCCCACCAGCCACACCCGCTTCTGGCCCACGGAATAGACGACCCGCTTGCCCTCGCCCGAGTTCGCGGGGACGGCGGGCGGCGCGTCCTTCGCGGGGCCGCCCTTCGCCTCGCCGCCCTTGCCGCTCGCGGCCCCGGACGGCGTGGCGGACGCGTGAGTACCGCGGGCCGGACGGTCGGGCGCGGCCGACGCCTCGTACGCGAGGTAACCGACCGCGGCCAGTGCCGCCGCCGTGAGCCCGGCCACGAAGACCCCCGAGCTGCTGCGTGCCACGCTGCGTACCCTCTCTCCTCCGTACGGCTGTGCGGCTGACCGTAGCACCCGGGCGTGCTCCCGCCGCGCCCCCGGCGGCCCCCGTGCGGGACCCTACGCGCGCACCGGCCGCCCCACGGCGCGCCGTAGGCTTGTCATTGTGCTGCTGCTCGCTCTTGATACCGCCACTCCCGCCGTCACCGTAGCCCTCCACGACGGCGACTCCGTCGTGGCCGAGTCGAACCAGGTTGACGCCCGCCGGCACGGGGAGCTGCTGCTGCCCGCCGTGGACCGGGTGCTCGGCGAGGCGGGCCGCGGGCTCGACGAGGTCACCGGCGTCGTCGTCGGCGTAGGCCCCGGCCCGTACACCGGCCTGCGTGTCGGCATCGTGACCGCCGCGACCTTCGCGGCCACGCTGGACGTCCCCGTCCACGGCCTGTGCTCGCTGGACGGCATCGCGTACGCCGCCGGGCGGGCCGGGCTGACCGGCGAGTTCGTGGTGGCCACGGACGCCCGCCGCAAGGAGGTCTACTGGGCCCGCTACGCGGACGCCCGCACCCGCGTCACCGAGCCCGCCGTGGACCGGCCCGGCGACCTGACCGAGCCGCTGGCCGGGCTGACGGCCGTCGGCGCCGGCGCCGTCCTGTACGCCGACGCGTTCAGCGACGTCCGCGCCGACCTGCCCCAGCACCAGTCCGCCGCGGCGCTGGCCGCCCTGGCGGCGGAGAAGCTGCGCACCGACGGCGAGTTCCTGCCGCCGCAGCCGCTGTACCTGCGCCGCCCGGACGCCCAGGTCCCCGCCAACTACAAGGTGGTCACACCGAAGTGAGCGCCCAGGGGGCAGGAGACGGGAACGCGCGCGTCCGGGAGATGCGCTGGTGGGACATCCCGGCCGTGCTGGAGCTGGAGCGTGCCCTCTTCCCGCAGGACGCCTGGTCCAAGGGCCTGTTCTGGTCCGAGCTGGCGCACGCCCGGGGCGCGGGCGCCACCCGCCGCTACGTCGTCGCCGAGGACGGCGACGGCCGCGTCGTCGGCTACGCGGGCCTCGCCGCGGTCGACGGCACCGGCGACGTGCAGACCATCGCCGTCGCCTTCGAACACTGGAGCACCGGCCTCGGCTCGCGGCTCCTGGGCGAACTCCTCGCCGCCGCCACCGCCTTCGAGTGCCGCGAGGTGCTCCTGGAGGTGCGCGTCGACAACACCCGCGCACAGCGCCTCTACGAACGCTTCGGCTTCGAGCCCGTCGGCATCCGGCGCGGCTACTACCAGCCCGGCAACGTGGACGCGCTCGTCATGCGCCTCACCGATCCCGTAACCGCTGTGCAAGGAATGACCCATGGCTCGCAAGGCTGACGAACCCCTCGTCCTCGGCATCGAGACCTCGTGCGACGAGACGGGCGTCGGCATCGTCCGGGGCCACACCCTGCTCGCCGACGCGGTCGCGTCCAGCGTGGACGAGCACGCGCGCTTCGGCGGCGTCGTGCCGGAGGTCGCCTCCCGGGCGCACCTGGAGGCGATGGTCCCCACCATCCAGCGCGCGCTGAAGGAGGCGGGCGTCACCGCCCGGGACCTCGACGGCATCGCGGTCACCGCGGGCCCTGGCCTCGCGGGCGCGCTGCTGGTGGGCGTCTCGGCGGCCAAGGCGTTCGCGTACGCCCTGGGCAAGCCGCTCTACGGCGTGAACCACCTCGCCTCGCACATCTGCGTCGACCAGCTCGAACACGGCGCGCTGCCCGAGCCGACGATGGCCCTGCTGGTCTCCGGCGGCCACTCCTCGCTGCTGCTCGCGCCCGACATCACCGCCGACGTCCGGCCGCTGGGCTCGACCATCGACGACGCGGCGGGCGAGGCGTTCGACAAGGTCGCCCGCGTGCTCAACCTCGGCTTCCCGGGCGGCCCGGTCATCGACCGGTACGCGCGCGAGGGCGACCCGGACGCCATACGGTTCCCGCGCGGCCTGACCGGCCCCCGGGACCCGGTCTACGACTTCTCCTTCTCCGGCCTGAAGACCGCCGTCGCCCGCTGGATCGAGGCGAAGCGGGCGGCGGGCGAGGACGTGCCGGTCGCCGACGTCGCCGCGTCCTTCCAGGAGGCCGTCGTGGACGTGCTCACCCGCAAGGCCGTGCGCGCCTGCAAGGACCACGGCGTGGACCACCTGATGATCGGCGGCGGCGTCGCCGCCAACACCCGCCTGCGGGCGATGGCCGAGCGCCGCTGCGAGGACGCGGGCATCACCCTGCGGGTGCCGCGCCCCAAGCTGTGCACGGACAACGGGGCGATGGTGGCGGCCCTGGGCGCGGAGATGGTGGCCCGCGGGCGGGGCGCGTCGGCGTGGGACCTGTCGGCGGACTCCTCGCTGCCGGTGACCGACCCGCACGTGCCGGGTCATGGGCATGCGCACACCCACGACCACGACCACGTCCACGAGTTGAGCCGGAAGAACCTCTACGACGACGCGAACTGAATCGTCCGGCAGACGCCCGCCAGGATCTCCACGTAGTGCTCCCAGTCCGCGGTGTTCTCCGTGGAGACCGAGAAGTCGGCCATCGCCGTCCGCCCCGGGATCGGGACGAAGACGTGCAGCTGGCGGACGACGGTGTCCCCGCCGCCGGCGCCGAGCAGGTTGACCGTGCCGCCGACCTTGGTCTCCTCCGTGCACAGCACGGCGGGGCCGGCCGGCAGCACGACGACGCCGACCTCGGCCGTCGGGTAGGTCGCCGCCATGCTCTGGGCGAGCCGTTCGAGGGTGGCGTCGCCGGACAGCTCGCTGGGCCGCACGGTCACCGTGAGCAGCAGCGAGGCGATGCCCTTGCGGGGCGGCTCGGGGCGGGTCAGCATGACGCCCGCGTAGACGCAGCCCGCGTTGGCCAGCTGGTCGACGAGCGACTGCTGGGCCAGCAGGGCGTGCAGCAGCTCCTCGTCGGAGGGCTTGGGGTCGAGCGCGCTCAGCTTCGCGAGGAAGCGGTCCGCCCGCTCCTCCGGGGAGAGCGCGAACTCGCAGTCCTCGAACGCCTCGGGGACGGAGAAGGTGAACGGCAGCTCAATGGTGGTGAGTTCGGCCATGGTGCGGTCTCCGATCCGGGTCAGGCGAGGGCCTTGGCGAAGGTCTTCAGGGAGAAGGAGGCCGTCGGCTTCTTGAGCACCCGCCGCACGGCCCCCCAGTCCCCGACGGTCTGGGCGCCGCTGGAGAGCAGGTCCAGGCCGCCCGCCGCATCGACGTCGTTGTCGTCCTCGCCGTCGACCAGATCCATGACCGTCGGCACCTGGAGGAGCAGGTTCGTCGAACCCTCCAGCGCCCGCGCGATGTTGGCGGCACCCTTGGCGCCGACGTTCTTGCCCAGCCTGGCCGCCTGCTTGCCCAGGTACTGGAACGCCGGCGACGCCTCCGAGGCCGCCTTGCCGCCGGCCGCCGCCAGGAACGCCTTGCTGCCCGCGCGGGCGGCGATGGTCACCTTGCCCGCCGTGCCCACCGCACGCATGGTCGTCG
The DNA here is from genome assembly GCF_015999245.1 of Streptomyces sp. AV19. GTDB lineage: Bacteria > Actinomycetota > Actinomycetes > Streptomycetales > Streptomycetaceae > Streptomyces. The sequence goes on from NZ_JAEAMR010000007.1 coordinate 769,826, forward strand.
ACGCCGTCCGCACGCCGGTGGCGACCGCCTTGACGCCGGGGATGACGCCCAGCATGTCGGTGCCGAGCTCGACCCAGGTCCCCGGCTTGTCCCAGTCACCCCGCAGCGCGTGGTCCCCCGCGTGCGCGGCCAGCGAACCCGCCGCCGTGGCCAGCGCGATCGGCCCGGCCAGCGGAGTGAGGACGGGGATGAAGGCGAGCGCGCCGGCGACGGCGGACACCACGCCCAGGATGTCGCCGAGGATGCCCAGCCAGCCCTTGCCCTTGCTCTCGGCGGCCTTCCGCGCCTCCTCCGCCCGGGCGTAATCGAACTGGTCCTGCCGGTACTGGACCAGCCGGCGCTCCTCGGCCCAGGTGAGGTCGGCGTGGAACTGGTACTCGCGCTGCACCGTGCGCAGGGCGTTGACCATGTCCCGCAGGGCGTCCTCGGGGATCTGCTGCGCGGTGTAGTCGCCCGGGTCGAGGATGCGGTTGATCTTGACGGCGTGGCTGCGGACCTGCTGGCCCTTGTCCTGGTAGAGCTCGTTGACCCGGATGAGGGGCAGCTGCCGGCTGCGGATGAGGTCCTCGATCTCCTGGCGACCGAGCTGGTAGGCCTCCTTGCCGGCCTCGGCGGCCGCGCCGAACAGGTTCTTCCCGGCGTACAGGGGGTCCCGTTCCAGCTCGTCGATGTAGTGGGGGCCGTGCAGCGAGTCTTCGAGGAACTGCTCCCCGATGGCCTTCGATGCCTTGGGAAACTCCTGCCGCTCCTCCTTGTCCAGCATGGCCTCGTGCCGCCGGAACACCTCCGGCTTGAGAGTGGTGCGCAACTCCTGTGCCTGCTTGTTGAGTTCGCGGAGCACGGCGAGGATGCGGGCCTCCTGGTAGATGAACGACCGGTAGAGCCCGAGGAAGACGGCCCGGTCCTCGGGCCGCTCGGCTCCTTCGCTCAGCTCCCAGAAGCGCGGAGTGCCCTGTGGATCGCGGGTGTAGCGCTCGATGTCCTGGCGTGTGGCGATGACGATGGAATCGTCGTTGCCCGGCACGTAGCCGATCCCGCTGTACCAGACCTTCCGCTCGGCGTTGCTGCATTCCGACTGATAGACGGTCCCCATGCGGCGTCCCTCCGCTCATGGATTTCCCGGCACGTGGTCCGAAATCCTGTTGTCGGAAAGGGAGTTGTGACAAGGGCCGGTTTCGGCCGTCCGGCGGTGGCCGTGGTGCAGCGTGCACGTACCGTCCGGCGGGAGCGCGTCGGCCGAGCGGTGCCGATGGCGACCGGCCCGGCGCGGGTTCCGGCCCGTACCGGCCGGTGCGTCGGCGCCTTATCCTGATGTCCGGCACCACACGGGGAGCAACGGGAGGGAGTCCGCCATGGACTGGTGGTGGTGGGCTTTGATCTTCGGAGGGCCGCTGGCGGGCATCGCCACCGGCTTCCGCGATTCGGTCAGCGCGGCCCTCGGCAAGCGGCACAAGCGCAAGCTCGAACTGATCGAGGCCAAGCGCGAGGACCGGGCCGCCCTGGAGGCGGCGGGCAAGCCCCCGGAGCCGGTGTGCGGCTGCGGCCACCACCTCGCGAAGCACGACAAGCAGGGCAAGTGCCACGAGACGGTGCAGGTCCCCGTCGCCTGGGACGCGGACAAGAAGCCCGTCGGCTACGAGCGCGGGCGCTGCAACTGCCAGCAGTACGTGGGCCCGCAGCCGCTGGCCACCATCTACGCGGAGGAGCTCACGGAGCTGGGGTGAGGGCCTTCGTCAGAGCGGCAGGACGGAGGTGTCCAGCGGCGGGTACGGGTCGGGCAGCGGCAGCTTTCCGCCGAGCTCGGTGGTCGTGGTGGTGCGGTAGTGGCTCCGGCGGGGGTCCTCCGCGTCGCTGACGGGCTCGGAGTGCACGTACGCGTGGCCGTCCTCGCGATTGATGACCACGTAGACCGGGATGCCCGCGGCGGCGTAACTGCGGTACTTGGGACCGGTGTCCGTCTCGTGATTGCTGGACGTCACCTCGCCGACGAGGGCGAGGAGGTCGGTCGAGTACCAGCCCTTGTGGGCCCTGCGGTATGCCTCGTCCAGCTCGGTGGGCCGGCGACGCAGTACGTAGAAGTCGGGGACGGCGAGGGAGCGCGTCTCGTCCGCATCCTTCACACCGGTGCGAAACCCCATCCCCATGCCGGCCAGCCGGATTCCGGCAGAGCGCAACTGGTGGTAAAGGTCTCCGGTGACATCACCGTGGTCGAAATCCGGCTGCGGTGGCACAACCGCCATCCCCTCGAAGTACTCGGCCCGAATCGGCACCTCGGATGCCTCTTCGAACGCGATCAGCAGATCGATGGGGTCCTGCTCGCGCGGCTTGTTCACCGGCTCGGTGATGGGATCGGCGGCCATCGCTTTCCTCCCTTGTCGCTCATGCCAGGCTACGCCCGGACCGGGTGCCCCAGCAGCATCGTCGGTGCTCCCGCCACCCGCGTAAGGACGATCACACAGGAGTTCACCCCTTCGAGTTTCAGCTTCTTACGCAGCTCCTCCGGCTCCACCGCCGAACCGCGCTTCTTGATCACGGCGACGCCGATGCCCCGCTCGCGCACCAGCGCCCGCAGCCGCTTCACGTTGAACGGCAGCACGTCCGTGATCTCGTACGCCGCCGCGTACGCCGTCGGGCGCAGCTCGTCCGAGGTCACGTACGCGATCGTCTCGTCGATCAGCCCGCCGGCCACCTGCTCGGCGACGTCTGCGACGAGGTGGGCGCGGATCACCGCGCCGTCCGGCTCGTAGAGGTAGCGGCCCACGGGGCGGACGGCCGGGTCCGGGAGGCCGGCGCCGGTGAGGGAGCGCGGGCCGGGCAGGAGGGTGGCGCGGCGGGTGCCCGGGGAGGTGCCGAACCACAGGACGGCCTCCTTCACGTCGCCCCCGTCGGAGATCCACTCCGCCTCGGCGTCCTCGGGGACGGCCTCGTGCGGGACGCCGGGGGCGATCTTCAGGGCGGCGTGCGGGGCCTTGCGGGCCGCCCCGACGGCCCAGGACAGCGGCGGGGAGTACGCCTCGGGGTCGAAGATACGGCCCCGGCCGCCGCGCCGCGCCGGGTCCACGAACACCGCGTCGTACCCGTCCGTGTCCACCTCCGCCACGTCCGCGCAGCGCACCTCGATCAGGTCGGACAGCCCCAGCGCCGCCGCGTTGGCCCGGGCGACCTCGCAGGTCAGCGGGTCGCGGTCGACGGCGAGGACGGAGATGCCGGCCCGGGCGAGGGCGATCGCGTCGCCGCCGTTGCCGCAGCACAGGTCGGCGAGGCGGCGTACGCCCAGCGCGGCGAAGCGCTCCGCGCGGTACGCGGCGACGGAGGCGCGGGTGGCCTGCTCGACGCCGTGGGGCGTGAAGAACATCCGGTACGCGTCCTCCGCGCCGAACTTCGCCACCGCGCGCTGCCGCAGCCGCGCCTGGCCCAGCGCGGCGGAGACCAGCTCGGCCGGGTGCTCGCGGCGCAGCCGGGTCGCGACGGCCAGCTCCCGCGCCGGGTCGTGGTCGCGCAGCCCGTCGAGGAGGCGGCGGCCCTCGTCGGTGAGGAGGGCGGTGAAGGCGGTGACATCGGATGGTGCGGACACGGTCCCATTCTCGGTGATGGGATCTCGGTGAGGGGAGCCGCGCGCATTCGTGGCCGAACACATGGATGAGAATCGGTGGTGTGACCCCATCTGCTCGTGCCCTAGTCGCGGCCTGCGCCGCCGCCCTGCTGCTCTCCGGGTGTTCGGACGCGTCCTCGCCGCCGGAGGACGGGAAGAAGGCCGGGCCGACGGCGTCCGCGTCCGCGAAGCCCGCCCCCGCGAGGACGCCGTCCGCCGACCCCGCCGCGTACCGCCGCTGGGGCCTGGACAAGCCGCTGGCCCCGCCCCCGCCGCCGCCCGCGCACCGGCTCACGGAGCGCCACAGGGGCGGTCCGCCGCAGATCGTCCGCCGCGTGCCGACCAAGGACAAGGTCGTCTTCGTGACCTTCGACGACGGGGCCGAGAAGGACCCGAAGCTCCTGGAGATGGCCAGGATCTCAAGCTGCCCTTCAGCATGTTCCTGACCGACAGCGCCGCCCGCGCCGGGCGCGGCTACGGCTACTTCGGGAAACTGCGCGCCCCGGGCGCCGGTGTGCACAACCACACGCTGACCCATCCCAATCTGCGCACCCTGTCCGCCGGGGCGCAGAAGCGGGAGATCTGCGGCCAGCAGGAGGTCCTGAAAAAGCGGTTCGGCGAGCGGCCGGAGCTGTTCCGCCCGCCGTACGGCAACTACAACGAGGCCACGCTCGCCGCCGCCGGCTCCTGCGGGGTGAAGGCGGTCGTGCTCTGGCAGGCCACGATGCAGATCAACGACATGAGGTACGCCGAGGCGGGCAAGCTCCGGCCCGGGGACATCGTGCTCGCCCACTTCCGCGGCCCGGCGGAGCTCAAGGGCACGACGATGACCCGCATGGTGACCAACATGCTGCGGAGCATCCAGCGGCAGGGCTACACCGTGGCGCGGCTGGAGGACTATGTGTGACGTCCGCGGGGCGCCGCGCTCGGGTGAGGAATTGGCACTCCGCTTGACCGAGTGCTAAGCGCGTCATAGTCTCGGCTCCGTTGGCACTCTCCACCGGTGAGTGCCAAACACAGCGACGGGCAGGTCCGGCACCCGCGACGACGGATCGACCTGGTCGCCACCTCAGACAGTTAACCCCGTGAGATCTCCGAAGGGGGAGGTCGGATCGTGACGACCACCAGCTCCAAGGTTGCCATCAAGCCGCTCGAGGACCGCATTGTGGTCCAGCCGCTCGACGCCGAGCAGACCACGGCCTCTGGCCTGGTCATCCCGGACACCGCGAAGGAGAAGCCCCAGGAGGGCGCCGTCCTGGCCGTGGGCCCGGGCCGCTTCGAGAACGGCGAGCGCCTGCCGCTCGACGTCAAGGTCGGCGACGTCGTGCTCTACAGCAAGTACGGCGGCACCGAGGTGAAGTACAACGGCGACGAGTACCTCGTCCTCTCGGCCCGCGACGTGCTCGCGATCATCGAGAAGTAATTCACCCGAAGCTTCCAAGACTTCGAAGCTTTTGATCTGCGCCCCGGGTGCCCGAGTCCACCAACCGGGCGGCCGGGGCGCAGTTCGTCCGAGAGACCCGGCTCAGCCGAGAGATACGGCGAAGGATTAACCCATGGCGAAGACCCTGAAGTTCGACGAGGACGCCCGTCGCGCCCTCGAGCGCGGCGTCAACAAGCTTGCCGACACCGTGAAGGTGACGATCGGCCCCAAGGGCCGCAACGTCGTCATCGACAAGAAGTTCGGCGCCCCCACCATCACCAACGACGGCGTCACCATCGCCCGCGAGGTCGAGCTCGAGGACGCGTACGAGAACCTGGGCGCCCAGCTCGTCAAGGAGGTGGCGACCAAGACCAACGACATCGCGGGCGACGGCACCACCACCGCCACCGTGCTGGCCCAGGCGCTGGTCCGCGAGGGTCTGCGCAACGTCGCCGCCGGCGCCTCCCCGGCCGCCCTGAAGAAGGGCATCGACGCCGCCGTCAAGGCCGTCTCCGAGGAGCTCCTCGCGACCTCCCGGCCGATCGACGACAAGACCGACATCGCCGCCGTCGCCGCGCTGTCCGCCCAGGACAAGCAGGTCGGCGAGCTCATCGCCGAGGCGATGGACAAGGTCGGCAAGGACGGTGTGATCACCGTCGAGGAGTCCAACACCTTCGGCCTGGAGCTGGACTTCACCGAGGGCATGGCCTTCGACAAGGGTTACCTCTCGCCGTACATGGTCTCGGACCAGGAGCGCATGGAGGCCGTCCTCGACGACCCGTACATCCTGATCCACCAGGGCAAGATCGGCGCCATCCAGGACCTGCTCCCGCTGCTGGAGAAGATCATCCAGGCCGGTGGCTCCAAGCCGCTGCTGATCATCGCCGAGGACGTCGAGGGCGAGGCCCTCTCCACCCTCGTCGTCAACAAGATCCGCGGCACCTTCAACGCCGTGGCCGTCAAGGCCCCGGGCTTCGGCGACCGCCGCAAGGCGATGCTCGGCGACATGGCCACCCTCACCGGTGCCACCGTCATCGCCGAGGAGGTCGGCCTCAAGCTCGACCAGGTCGGCCTGGAGGTCCTCGGCTCCGCCCGCCGCGTGACCGTCACCAAGGACGACACCACCATCGTCGACGGCAAGGGCGACTCCTCCGAGGTCGCGGGCCGCGTGGCCCAGATCAAGGCCGAGATCGAGACCACCGACTCCGACTGGGACCGCGAGAAGCTCCAGGAGCGCCTCGCCAAGCTCGCCGGCGGCGTGTGCGTCATCCGCGTGGGCGCGGCCACCGAGGTCGAGCTCAAGGAGAAGAAGCACCGCCTGGAGGACGCCATCTCCGCGACCCGCGCCGCGGTCGAGGAGGGCATCGTCTCCGGTGGTGGCTCCGCGCTGGTCCACGCCGTCAAGGTGCTGGACGGCAACCTGGGCAAGGACGGCGACGAGGCCACCGGCGTCTCCGTCGTCCGCCGCGCCGCCGTCGAGCCGCTGCGCTGGATCGCCGAGAACGCCGGCCTGGAGGGCTACGTCATCACCTCCAAGGTCGCCGAGCTCGACAAGGGCCAGGGCTTCAACGCCGCCACCGGCGAGTACGGCGACCTGGTGAAGGCCGGCGTCATCGACCCGGTCAAGGTCACCCGCTCCGCCCTGGAGAACGCCGCCTCCATCGCCTCCCTGCTGCTCACGACCGAGACCCTGGTCGTCGAGAAGAAGGAAGAGGAGCCCGCCGAGGCCGGTCACGGCCACGGCCACGCGCACTGAGCCACGCGCTGAAGGCCACGGAGGCCCGGCACCCCGTCGCGGGGTGCCGGGCCTCCGGCGTGCTCAGTTCGGGCCGTACTTGCGGCCCGTGGTGGACGACACCCGCGACAGCGCCGCGCGCGGCACGAACTTCGACAGCCCGGTCAGCGCCTTGTAGCGCGGGTCCGGGACCGACAGGGACTTGCCGCGCGCCAGGTCCTTGAGCGCCGCGTCCACCAGCCGGTCCGCGTCCAGCCACATCCAGCCCGGGATGTTGTCCGTCCCCATCCCGGCCCGCTCGTGGAACTCGGTGCGCACGAAGCCCGGGCACAGCGCCATCAGCCGCACCCCGCTGCCCGCCAGGTCCCGCGCCGCGCCCTGGGTGAACTGCACGACCCACGCCTTGCTCGCCCCGTAGGTGCCGCGCGGCACGAACGCGGCGACCGACGCCACGTTGACCACGCCGCCGCGCCGGCGCTCGCGCATCCCGCGGGCGGCCGCCATCGTCAGCCGCAGCACCGCCTCGCAGTGCACCTTGAGCATGGTGAGCTCGTCCTGGACGGGAACCTCCAGGAAGCGGCCCTTGTTGCCGAAGCCGGCGTTGTTGACCAGCAGATCGACCGGGTGCTTGCGGTCGGAGAGCCGGGACTCGACGGCGGCGACGCCCTCCTCCGTCGCCAGGTCGGCCCGCAGCACCTCGGCCTCCACCCGGTGCCGGTCGTGCAGCTCGGTCGCCTGCTCGCTCAGCCGCTTCTCGTCGCGGGCCACGAGGACCAGGTTGTGACCTTCGGAGGCGAGCCGTCGCGCGAAGGCCGCGCCGATGCCGGCCGTCGCTCCCGTGATCAGTGCAGTCGTCATGAGGGAACGTTAGTGCCCGGTGGGCCTCACCCGTTGCCGGGGCGGTACACGGCGGAGCGCGCCGACTCCTCGGCCTTGCGCCGGAGTTCGGGGTGCAGGGCGTCGCCCGCCGCCAGAACGCGGGGCAGCAGCGTCCGCTCCGTCGTCCGCGCGCGGAAGGCGAAGGAGACCGACACCTCGTGCCCGGGGCGGTGGACGACGGTGACGGGATCACCCGCACGGACCTCCCCGGGTTCGAGCACCCGCAGGTACGCGCCCGGGGCGGCGGCCTCGGTGAACCGCCGCACCCAGCCGTTCTCGCCCAGCCAGGTGGCGAACGTCCGGCAGGGGATCCGCGGCGCGGTCACCTCCAGCAGCAGGCGCCCGCCCACCCGCCAGCGCTCCCCGATCCGCGCGCCGGACACGTCCACTCCCACGGTGGTGAGGTTCTCGCCGAACGAGCCGTCCGGCAGCGTCCGCCCCAGCGCGCGCTCCCAGTCGTCGAGGTCCTCGCGGGCGAACGCGTACACCGCCTGGTCGTCGCCGCCGTGGTGGCGCAGCGAGACGATCGTGTCCCCGGCGAGGCCGCTGCCGGCCACCCCCTTGGGGCCCGGGGCGGCCACGGCGACGGGGCCCGCCGCGGGACGCTTGTCGATGCCCGAGCCCAGCCCCTCGGTGAAGGAGGAACCGGGGGCGGAGCGGTCGGCGGCCGTCGCGGCACGGCCGGTGTTCACGGAGAGGACGCGCATCGTCCGAGCGTAGGCGGCCGTGGCTCAAAGCGTCGACCTGATTGTTTCCGGTCCCTCCAAGCGGGGCTTATGCTCGAAGGATGATCGAGGCACGCCATCTGAGAGTGCTGCGCGCGGTCGCCGGCACCGGTTCGTTCTCGGCCGCCGCCCGCGAGCTGGGCTGCACCCAGCCCGCGGTCAGCCAGCAGATGAAGGCCCTGGAGCAGTCCGCCGGGACCCCGCTGCTGATCCGCACCGGCCGTGAGATGCGGCTCACCGAGGCCGGCGAGGCCCTCGTCCGGCACGCCGCCGGGATCCTCGCCGGGCTCACCGCCGCCGAGGAGGAGATCGCCGCCATCGCCGGGCTGCGCGCGGGCCGGGTGCGGCTGGTCTCGTTCTCCAGCGGCAGCTCCACCTTGGTGCCCACCGCCCTGGCCGAGATGCGGTCCGCCCACCCCGGCACCCTGGTCTCCCTCGTCGAGGCCGAACCGCCGCGCGCGGTGGGCATGTTGCGGGCCGGCGACGTGGACGTCGCGCTGGCCTTCCGCTACCCCGAGGTGCGCGGCGGGGAGGCGGCCGCCGAGTGGGACGACCTGGTGGTGCGGCCGCTGCTGACCGACCGGCTGGTGGGGGTCGTGCCCGAGGGGCACCCGCTGGCGGACGCGGAGCGGGTGGCGATCGGCGAGTTCGCCGACGAGCCGTGGATCGCGGGCTGCCCGCGCTGCCGCCGGCACCTGGTGGAGGTCTGCGAGAGCGCCGGGTTCACGCCCCGGATCGACTTCGCGACGGACGACTACCCGGCCGTCTTCGGCCTGGTGGGAGCCGGGCTCGGGGTCGCGGTGATGCCGGAGCTGGCGGTGGAGTCCGTCCGGCACAAGGGGGCCCGGACCGTCCCGGTCGAGCCCGTGGTGCAGCGCGAGATCGTGGCCCTGACCCTGCCGGACCTGGCGCGCGTGCCCGCCGTCGCGCGGATGCTGGACCACCTGACGGCCGCCGCGCGCCGCTGAGCGGGGCGCTCCACGGCGGCTAGTAGGACTTCGTTAGCTCTTCCCGATCAAGCGTTCCGGTAGCACGTTGAA
>NZ_JAEAMR010000007.1:779319-802933 GCF_015999245.1 Streptomyces sp. AV19
ACCCGCCAACGCGAACGCACCAGAACCAGCCCGACCTAACGGAGTCCTACTAGGCGCTCATCGGGCTGCCCGACGCGGTGATGGAGCGGTGCCGTGCGCGTCCCATCAGCTCCTCGCGCTCGTCCTCGGTGAGTCCGCCCCACACGCCGTACGGCTCCCGTACCGCCAGCGCGTGCGCCGCGCACTCCGCGCGGACCGGGCAGCGCATGCACACTTCCTTCGCCGAGGTCTCGCGGGCGCTGCGGGCCGCCCCGCGCTCGCCCTCGGGGTGGAAGAACAGCGAGCTGTCGACCCCGCGGCAGGCGGCGAGCAGCTGCCAGTCCCACAGGTCGGCGTTGGGGCCGGGGAGCCGGGAGAAATCTGCCATTGCTTGTCGTCCCCTCGATGTGCATCGATGCGAACTGAGCAGATGAAAATATGACTCATTGCGAATCTAGCCACACTTGCCACTGAATGGGAAGAAAAACGACTCCAAGCGGGCAAATGGGGCACGACTCGAACGATCTGACGAGCGCCCCCCGTGCGCCCTGCTCCGTGTCCGCGCCCTCACGTAGAGTGCCGAACAGGGCCGACCGAGCCCGTAACTCTTTCGGGTGACCGTCGTTGAGAGTGCCGGAGGCGGTTGGCGAGCGCGTGCGGTCAGGTGTCCGGGACGGTCCGCGGCGGTCTGCCCGAGCAGGTGTCTCGCCCATCGCACAGGTGACGACCAGTACCAGCCTGGAGGCTCAAGGTGACGCGCATCAGCTGCGGAGGGCGGCCATGACATCCGTCCTCGTCTGCGACGACTCCCCGCTTGCCCGAGAGGCGCTCCGTCGTGCGGTGGCGACCGTGCCCGGCGTCGAGCGCGTGACGACGGCGGCCAACGGCGAGGAAGTCCTCCGCCGCTGGGGCGCCGATCGCTCGGATCTGATTCTCATGGACGTCCGCATGCCCGGCCTGGGCGGCGTCGAGACCGTCCGCCGGCTGCTGTCCGCCGACCCGGGGGCCCGCATCATCATGCTCACGGTGGCGGAGGACCTGGACGGCGTCGCGCTCGCGGTCGCCGCCGGGGCGCGCGGCTACCTGCACAAGGACGCCTCGCGCGCCGAGCTGCGGGCCACCGTGACGCAGGCGCTCGCCGACCCGACCTGGCGGCTCGCCCCGCGCCGGCTGCGCTCGGCCGAGATGGGCGCGGCCCCCACGCTCACCGCGCGGGAGATCCAGGTCCTGGAGGGCATGAGCCACGGGCGCTCCAACGCCGAGATCGGCCGCGAGCTCTTCCTCTCCGAGGACACGGTCAAGACCCACGCCCGGCGGCTCTTCAAGAAGCTGGGCGCTTCCGACCGGGCGCACGCGGTGGCGCTCGGCTTCCGCTGGGGCCTGGTCCGCTAGGGCGTGTCCGATGGGGCGTCGCAGGGCTCGTGCCGCCCCATCGGACATGCTCTGGGGGTGGGCGCGCGGCCGGCCGGGCCGTCCCCCCGCGTCGCTCCGGCGCGGGGGAGGGCGATGGGCGCCGTGACCCCACCGCGCCGACGTCTGGCGCCGAAACCCCGACGGATGCCGCATCCTTGAGGTGTGACTCCTCCCCGCCAGAGGCCGAACCTTCTCGCTCGGCCAGAAGAGACCTCATGACGGACAGGCGCCGCTCGTCGCCGTACGGCATCACGCCGCACGGCACGGGCACAAGCTATCGGTGGAGTCGTGGGCGCGGGGCGGGTATACCCGGAAGGGGGCGACGCGAGACGTGAGTGCGAGGACACCGACGCGTAACGGTTCGACGCACAACTATGAAGGCGGTGCCGTGGATCGTCGGACGCCGAGGCACCATGGACCGATGCGTGACGACGAGACACCGGGGCACCCAGTGGCCGCCGGCCCCGGGGAGATCGGCGCTCTCGTCGCCCGCGCCGTCGAGGGCGACCGGGGTGCCACCCACGACCTGCTCGCCCTGGTCCACCCGCTGGCCCTGCGCTACTGCCGCACCCGGCTGTCGCGACTGCCGGGCGACGCGCGGCACTTCGTGGACGACCTCGCCCAGGAGGTGTGCCTGGCGGTGCTCTGCGCGCTGCCCCGCTACCGGGACACCGGGCGGCCCTTCGAGGCGTTCGTCGTGGCCATCGCCGCGCACAAGGTCGCCGATCTCCAGCGGGCGGCCATGCGGCACCCGGGCAGTACCGCCGTGCCCTCCGACGAGATGCCGGAGCAGCCCGACGACTCGCTCGGCCCCGAGGAGCGGGCGCTGCTCAGCAGTGACGCGGAGTGGGCCAAGAAGCTGCTCGCCAACCTCCCGGAGAACCAGCGCGAGCTGGTGCTGCTCCGGGTCGCGGTGGGCCTGACGGCCGAGGAGACCGGGCAGATGCTGGGCATGTCGCCGGGCGCGGTCCGGGTCGCCCAGCACCGGGCGCTCAGCAGACTGAGGGCCTTGGCCGAACAGTGACGAGCGGGATCTGTGGAGGAACCTCCAAGTGACGCGGGACTCACCGGTCGTGGAATGGGACACCCGCGACGGCCGTTAGCATGGGAGTCCTCGCTGAGGCAAGGGGGTTCCGGGCCCGCGGCGGACGCCGCCGGTGGTGACGGGCCCGGCAGATCTTGAGTATTTGGGAAGGTGTCATGACTGACCACGCCGACGGAATGCCCGCGAAGTTCGCGATGCTCGGTCTGACCTACGACGACGTCCTGCTGCTGCCGGGCGCTTCGGAGGTACTGCCGAACGCGGTCGACACCTCCTCCCGTGTCTCGCGCAACGTCCGGGTGAACATCCCGCTGCTGTCCGCCGCCATGGACAAGGTCACCGAGGCGCGGATGGCGATCGCCATGGCCCGGCAGGGCGGCGCGGGCGTGCTGCACCGCAACCTGTCCATCGAGGACCAGGCCAACCAGGTCGACCTCGTCAAGCGCTCCGAGTCGGGCATGGTCTCCGACCCGATCACCGTCCGCCCCGACGCCACCCTGGCCGAGGCGGACGCGCTGTGCGCCCGCTTCCGCATCAGCGGCGTGCCGGTCACCGACCCGGCGGGCAAGCTGCTGGGCATCGTGACCAACCGCGACATGGCCTTCGAGTCCGACCGTTCGCGTTCGGTGCGCGAGGTCATGACGCCGATGCCGCTGGTCACCGGCAAGGTGGGCATCTCCGGCGAGGACGCCATGGAGCTGCTGCGCCGCCACAAGATCGAGAAGCTGCCGCTGGTGGACGACGCCGGGGTGCTCAAGGGTCTGATCACGGTCAAGGACTTCGTCAAGGCCGAGCAGTACCCGAACGCGGCCAAGGACGCGGAGGGCCGCCTGGTCGTCGGTGCCGCGGTGGGCGTCGGTGCCGAGGCGTACGAGCGGGCCCAGGCGCTCGTCGAGGCCGGTGCCGACTTCCTCGTCGTGGACAGCGCCCACGGGCACAGCCGCGGCATCCTCGACATGATCGCCAAGATCAAGTCCAACATCGATGTGGACGTCGTCGGCGGCAACGTCGCCACGCGGGATGGTGCGCAGGCGCTGATCGACGCGGGTGTGGACGGCGTCAAGGTGGGCGTCGGCCCGGGCTCGATCTGCACCACGCGGGTGGTCGCCGGCATCGGCGTCCCGCAGGTCACGGCCATCTACGAGGCGGCGCGGGCGTGCCACGCGGCGGGTGTGCCGCTGATCGGCGACGGCGGCCTGCAGTTCTCCGGCGACATCGCCAAGGCGATCGCGGCCGGTGCCGACACGGTGATGCTCGGCTCGCTGCTGGCGGGCTGCGAGGAGTCGCCGGGCGAGATGGTCTTCATCAACGGCAAGCAGTTCAAGTCCTACCGGGGGATGGGGTCGCTGGGCGCGATGCAGTCGCGCGGGCAGGCGCGCTCCTTCTCCAAGGACCGCTACTTCCAGGACAACGTCCTGTCCGAGGACAAGCTGGTGCCCGAGGGCATCGAGGGTCAGGTGCCCTACCGCGGTCCGCTGTCCTCGGTGGCCCACCAGCTGGTGGGCGGTCTGCGGGCGTCCATGGGGTATGTGGGATCGGCCAATGTGCAGGAGCTCAAGGACAAGGGCACGTTCGTGCGGATCACGGCGGCGGGGCTCAAGGAGAGCCACCCGCACGACATCCAGATGACGGTCGAGGCGCCGAACTACTCGTCGCGGCGCTGAGTGGTCGGGGGGGGGGGGGGTTTCTCCCCGCCCCGCCCTTTCACCGTTTCCGCAGGGGCTGGCCCCTGCGCCACCCCGTGGGCGGGCGGGCCCGCCGGGCCCGCGCTCCGCGCGGTGGCGGGGCTTCGCCCCTGCACCCCACCGGGGGCTGCGCCCCCTGGGCCCCTGCTCGGGGCTTCGTCCTGGACCTCTGCTCGGGGGCTTCTCCCCCCTGTGCTCGGGGCTTCTCCCCTGGACCCTTGCCCGGGGCTGCGTCCTGGGCCCCTGCCCGGGGCTGCGCCCTGGACCCCCGCCCCGGGTTTCGTCCCTGGGCCTCCGCCCCGGGTTTCGTCCTTGGGCCTCCGCCTCGGGTTTCGTCCTTGGGCCCCTGCCTCGGGTTTCGTCCCTGGGCCTCCGCCTCGGGTTTCGTCCCCGGGTCCCTGCCCCGGGTTTCGCCCCGGGGTCGCAACGCGGCTGCGCCGCGTTCGTCCTCAAACGCCGGACGGGCTGAATTCGGTGGTTGCCCCCTCCGGGGAGTTCGAGGACAACCGCGCGGAGCGTGGTTTCGCGGGGCCGGGGCCATGCCCCGGAGGGCGGGGCGGGGGCATTCCCCGCCGGTGCGCGGTCGGGGTGCGTCGCGTCGGTGATACTGGAGTGCGGCAGACGTAGAAGGAAAGGCCACAAACGTGACTGAGATCGAGATCGGGCGCGGCAAGCGCGGCCGCCGGGCGTACGCGTTCGACGACATCGCCGTCGTCCCGAGTCGCCGTACCCGCGACCCGAAGGAGGTCTCGATCGCCTGGCAGATCGACGCCTACCGCTTCGAGCTGCCGTTCCTGGCCGCCCCGATGGACTCCGTCGTCTCGCCCGAGACGGCCATCCGCATCGGTGAGCTGGGCGGTCTCGGCGTGCTCAACCTCGAGGGCCTGTGGACCCGCTACGAGGACCCCGAGCCGCTGCTGGCCGAGATCGCGGAGCTGGACGAGCACGCCGCGACCAAGCGCATGCAGGAGATCTACGCCGCCCCGATCAAGGAGGAGCTGATCGGGCAGCGCATCAAGGAGGTCCGCGACTCGGGCGTCGTGACCGCCGCCGCGCTGTCGCCGCAGCGCACCGCGCAGTTCTCCAAGGCCGTGGTGGACGCCGGCGTGGACATCTTCGTGATCCGCGGGACCACCGTCTCCGCCGAGCACGTGTCGGGTGCCGCCGAGCCGCTGAACCTGAAGCAGTTCATCTATGAGCTCGACGTCCCGGTGATCGTCGGCGGCTGCGCCACGTACACCGCCGCGCTGCACCTGATGCGGACCGGCGCGGCCGGCGTCCTCGTCGGCTTCGGCGGCGGCGCCGCGCACACCACCCGTAACGTTCTGGGCATTCAGGTGCCGATGGCGACCGCCGTGGCCGATGTGGCCGCCGCCCGCCGTGACTACATGGACGAGTCCGGCGGCCGGTACGTCCACGTCATCGCCGACGGCGGCGTGGGCTGGTCCGGCGACCTGCCCAAGGCCATCGCCTGCGGCGCCGACGCCGTGATGATGGGCTCCCCGCTCGCCCGCGCCACCGACGCGCCGGGCCGCGGCCACCACTGGGGCATGGAGGCCGTGCACGAGGACGTGCCGCGCGGCAAGCGCATGAACCTGGGTGCCGTCGGCACCACCGAGGAGATCCTCCTCGGCCCCTCGCACACCCCCGACGGGTCGATGAACTTCTTCGGCGCCCTGCGCCGGGCGATGGCGACCACGGGCTACAGCGAGCTCAAGGAGTTCCAGCGGGTCGAGGTGACGGTCGCGCCGTCGCAGCACGACAACCGCTGACGCTCCGTCGGACGCGGGCCCGGTTGCCTCGGCAGCCGGGCCTTCGCCGTGTCCGGTCCTGGTCGTCAACTCCGCATAAAAGTTCGGTGATGGTGAATACTTGCGACTTATGGCGCAAAGTAAGTCGTTCACCGGCAGGGACATGGGCATCGACCTCGGCACCGCGAACACGCTGGTGTACGTGAGGGGCAGGGGAGTGGTGCTCAACGAGCCCTCGGTCGTCGCCGTCAACGCCGAGGACGGCAGCGTGCTGTCGGTGGGTTCCGAGGCGAAGGAGACCATCGGCCGCACTCCTTCGAACATCGTGGCCATCCGCCCGATGCGCGACGGCGTCATAGCCGACTTCG
The DNA here is from genome assembly GCF_015999245.1 of Streptomyces sp. AV19. Classification (GTDB taxonomy): domain Bacteria; phylum Actinomycetota; class Actinomycetes; order Streptomycetales; family Streptomycetaceae; genus Streptomyces. The sequence continues at coordinate 785,558 of NZ_JAEAMR010000007.1, forward strand.
AGGTGGCCGAGCGGATGCTCCGGCACTTCATCAAGAAGGTCGCCGGCAAGCGGATGCTGTCCCGGCCGCGCGTGGTGGTCTGCGTGCCGTCGGGCATCACGGGCGTCGAGCGCCGCGCCGTGATCGAGGCCGCCTCCCAGGCCGGGGCGCGGGCGGTGCACCTGGTCGAGGAGCCGATGGCGGCGGCGATCGGCGCGGGCCTGCCGGTCAGCGAGCCGACCGGCTGCATGGTCGTCGACATCGGCGGCGGCACGACGGAGGTCGCGGTCATCTCGCTGGGCGGCATCGTCACCGCGCGCTCGGTGCGGACTGCGGGCGACGCGATGGACTCGGCGATCATCTCCTACGTGAAGAAGGAGTACGCGCTGGCGATCGGCGAGCGTACCGCCGAGGAGATCAAGCTGAGCATCGGCTCGGCCGCGCCCACGGGGAAGTGGTCGCTCGCCGGACTGGCGTCCGTGGCAAGCGAGTTGGCGAAGAACGAGAGTCTGGCCGGCTCCGCCTCGGATTCGGAGGAGACGCAGGGGCTGCTGCCGCCCGACCGTTACACGATCCGCGGTCGCGACCAGGTCAGCGGTCTGCCCAAGACGCTGGAGCTGACGGCCGACGAGATCCGGCACGCGCTCACCGAGCCGGTGGACGCGATCGTCATGGCCGTGCGGCAGACGCTCGACGAGACGCCGCCGGAGTTGTCCGGGGACATCATGGACCGCGGCATCGTCCTCACCGGTGGCGGGGCGCTGCTGCGCGGGCTGGACGTGCGGCTCAGTCGTGAGCTGGACATTCCTGTGCTGGTCGCGGACGAGCCGCTGGACTGTGTGGCGGTGGGTACGGGGCGGTGCGTGGAGGACTTCGCGAAGTTGCGGACGTTGCTGGACGCGCAGCCGCGGTTGCCGGCGAGCGGCCGGCTGTAGGAGGGTTTGCCCCCGGCCCGCCCTTTCACCGTTTCTTCCGGGGCTCCGCCCCGGGGCCCGGGCGCGGCTCCGCCGCGCTGTACGCGGGGGCTCCGCCCCCTGCACCCCCACCGGGGCTCCGCCCCTGGATCCCGTTCGGGGCTCCGCCCCTGGCCCTGCGGGTTTCGGCTCCTGTACTCCCGCGGGGCTTCGTTCCCGGACCTCCCGGGGCTTCGCTCCCTCGCCCCGGCAAATGGGCCGTCCTTTGCCCGCTGACCCGGCCCAGGACCTCACCACCCGTCCACGCCCAGGACCTCACCACCCGGCCCGCCCCCAGAGCCTCATCCCCCCTCCGCGCCGCGTGCTCCCCTCAGGACGGGCGTCGGCCCATCACCGCCGTGCCGATGACCGTCCTGCCCAGCAGCCCGCTCGCCCGCAGGCGTTTGCGCTCACGATCCTCGATGTCCTGTGCGCTTTCGCCGGTCGCGGCTGTTCGTGGGCAGCGGGGGCAGTGCCAGCGGTCCGGGGCGCCGGGTGGGGGTGGGTCCATCGCGATCGCGCAGTGCGGGCACTCCACCGTCACGCCCTCCACGTGGCCGCACGATCCGCACACCCAGACGGGCCCCTCGGTGTCCTGACGTCTCCATGCCGTGCCCCGGCAGCGGGGACACCCCGTGGTGACGATCCCCGCGCGGTCCATGATCGGCGGCTCCGGGGTGGTGTCGGCGTACGCGATCAGCCGTGCCCGCTCCTGTTCGTCCGCCGTATTGGCCATCCGGAGCAGGTGGGCAACGCGTGAACGTGCCTCGTCAGCGAATTCGTTCATGGCGGGTGCAGGTTATCGCCGCAGGCCGCCAGTGATCGCCTAGGCGTCAGTGCTGTGTTGACGCAGGCGGGCCGCCGCGTGGGCCAGCCGCTCCACCCGCGCCCAGTCGCGTCCGCGCACCGCGTCCGGCGGCAGCATCCATGTGCCGCCCACGCAGCCGACGTTGGGCAGCGCCAGATACGTCCGCGCGGAGTCCTCGCCTATCCCGCCGGTGGGACAGAAGCGGGCCGTGGGCAGCGGTGCCGCGAGCGACCCGAGGTACGCGGCGCCGCCGGCCGCCTCCGCCGGGAAGAACTTCATCTCCCGCACGCCCAGTTCGAGCAGCGCCAGCACCTCGGACGCCGTCGAGACGCCCGGCAGGAACGGCACGCCCGCGCCCCGCATCGCGTCCAGCAGCCGGGGCGTCCACCCCGGGCTGACCAGGAACCGCGCACCCGCCCCGATCGCCGCCTCGACCTGCGCGGGCCGCAGCACCGTCCCGGCCCCCACCATCGCCTCGGGCACCTCCGCCGCCACCTCGGCGATCGCCTCCAGCGCCCCGTGCGTCCGCAGCGTGATCTCCACCGCCGGCAGCCCGCCCGCCACCAGCGCCCGCGTCAACGGCACGGCGTCGGCGGCGTCGTGCAGCACGACGACCGGGATGACGGGGGCGAGGTCGAGGATGTCGGTCACGGGGGGCATGCTGCCCGGCACTTGTGCGATGGGCAACGGCTGTTGCGCACAATGCAACGCGGGTCGCGGTGCCTCAGCCGTCGATCGCGGCGGCGACCAGGGCGCGGAGGTGGCTCAGCGGGGGAGGGAGCCGGTCCAGGAGCCAGCGCTCCACCGTGCGGCCGGGGTCGGCCCGTTGATCCGCCCCGAGTTCCACGCGGCCGCCGAACACCCGGACGGTGCGGTCGCCGTCCACGACCGTGAAACCGCGATAGCCCAGCCCCGGCGCCGGGAGCGGGGGCCGGGCCGCGTCCGCGGCGGCGAGCGAGTCCGTCATCGTCCGGAATTCCCCGGCGGCCCGGGAATCGAGTTGCCAGCGCGGGTTGGGGCGGCCGCTGTACAGGTCCAGTTCCACCAGCATGCGTTTTTCCCCGTCCCGCGCTCGGTTGCCTCTCGGCCGCTTCGATCGCGTCAGTTGATGACGACGGACCGTCCCGCGTAGAAGTACCCGCAGAAATCGCGGTAATTACCGCGGTTGCAGGTTTCCGGATTGGTGATCCGTACGCCGCTGTTGTCGTAGTCCCGGGCGGGCGTGCGGCCGGGCTTGTGACCCCAGAAATTACCGCTGTGGAATCGGTACCAGTGGTAGTCCCAGCTCGGCCAGACGACGAGCGCGGTGAGCCAGCGCGGTTTCTCGCTGTCCGGCAGGCACTGGAAGCGCCGGACGAAGCCGTCGGCGAACGCGCCCCGGCCGACGTCGCCGCAGGCCATGGTCCGGGCCTGGGCCCCGTGCGCCCGGCCGGGCTGGGCGAAGGTGTCGGTGCGGTGGTTGCGCGCGTAGTTGTAGCAGTTGTTGCGCGGCTGCACCTCGGGCCGGTTCCAGAAGCCGGGGTTGAACTGCCCGAACTCGATGTAGCAGGTGGCGGCCGGCGCGCTCTCCTCGGCGGTGGCGCCCCGCGGGTACGCGGCGAGGGCGGGGGCCGGGGGCCGGGCCGGGGGCTCGGCCGCGAAGCCGTCGATCTCGCCCAGCACGAGGTCGCGCAGCTCGTCGCCGAGCGGGGTCCGCTCGTGCGCGGCCAACTGCGTGCCCGTGTGGCGGGTCATGTCCGCCACCACGCGGCGGGCGAGTTCGGCCGAACGCCCCACGTCGCGAGCGCCGAGCGTGCCCAGCGCGAAACTGCGGGGCAGCGCGTCGGGCCAGGGCTCGTCGTCACTGACCGCGGAGACCACGACCTCGCGATATCCGAGGCCGTCGTACCCCGCCCCGGGTATGCCCACCGCTTCCCCGGCCGCGTCGGCCGCGTCCGACAGCAGGGCGCGCACCGCGCCCTCGTCGGAGATGATCCAGGAAGGGTCGGGCCGTCCGGAGAAAATGCTCACGTCTATGCGCAGCATGTCCGCGCTCCTCGTCTGCGGGGGCTTTGTGACCCGTTGGTATCAGCGCCCGTTACAGGGGGTCAATGCATTCCGCAGAAGTGATATCGGGGGCCTCCGATTTGCTGCGTGCCGCGCGGGAACAGAATTGCGGATACCTTGAATTCCGAATTACCACCGGGATGGTCGCCCGGTGCGGCGGCGCCCCGCCGCTGTTAGCGTGGGAGCAGGGGGGCGCCCGGCGAGAACGCGAGAACGCGAGAACGAGAATCCGTCGTGAGGGGCACCCAATGTCTTTTCTCATGCCAGCACTTGCCGCTTCCCTGATCACCCTCCCGTCCCTGAGCTGGGCGCCCGGTCCGGGAGTGACGGTGGACGGGGTGTTCCGGGCGGCCGACGGGAAGGCCGTGCACCGGGCGGTCACCTTCGACACCCGGGCGGTGCCGTCCGGCGGCAAGGTCACCGTCACCGAGCGGGTGGGACGCGACGGCCGTACGCGGGTCGAACTGCGCGTCCACGGCGTGGAGGCGAACCGGACGTTCGGCGCCCACGTGCACCAGAAGCCCTGCGGCACCGCGCCCGACGACTCCGGAGCGCACTACCAGAACGCCGTGGACCCGAAGCAGCCCTCGACGGACCCGGCGTACGCCAATCCCCGCAACGAGGTGTGGCTGGACCTCACCTCCGACCGGCAGGGCGACGGCGCCTCCACCGCGACCGTGGCCTGGCGCTTCCGCGCGGGCGAGGCCCGTTCCGTGGTGATCCACGAGCACGCGACCGAGACGGGACCGGGCGTGGCCGGCACGGCGGGCGGGCGGCTCGCCTGCGTCAACGTGCCCTTCAAGTAAGGCCCGTAGGGCTTTTGCCGCACGCCCCGTTGCCGGCGCAAGGCGCTCCGCGCGACGGGCGCCGCCTCGGTAGGCTGGCAGCCCAACTCCGGTACGCGACGCGACGGCGGACGCGTAGCGGACCCATCCCACGCCGCAGGAGCGCCCATATGCGTGTGCACCCCTTGCCCCCCGCGACGGAGACACTGTCCACCGTCCTTGCCCTCCGGGGGCCCGTCGCATGACCACCGCACCCGCCCCGGATCCGGCCGAGGAGATCGTCCCCCGGCCCGAGATGAACTTCGCCGCTCTGCGGGTGGCCCTCGCCCGCGTCGCACCGGCGCGCCTGCCCGAATTCCTGGCGGAACGCGACGTGGTGTTCAGCCTGGCGACCGAAGTGCAGTCCTTCGGCCCGATCCGGGGATTCCTGGTCAAGTGGGCCACCGAGATCGAGATTCTCCGCCGCCCGGCCCTCTCCGAGCGCATGCGCCGGGCGCAACGGGTGGTCCACACCCGGGACCGGGACGACTCCACGTGGCGGGCCGCGATGGACGAGGTCGTCGCGGTGCACAACGAGGCCCGGGCGGCGGTGAGGGGTGGCTGACGGCTGGCGATGGGAGTACGACCCGAGTGCCGAGCACGTCATCGGCGATCTCGACGATCTGGCGTTCGTCGCCCGCGTGGAGACGCGCACCGAGGAGGTCGTCCGGGCCGCCGCCGCCCTCTACCTCGACGGCGTCTCGTACCAGGGGGCGTCCCCGTCCCTGCGCAGCGAGGTGGTCGTCGGCGGGATGTTCGTGTACCAGATCGTGCCGCGCCACCAATGCGTGTACGTCCTGCAGATCACCGTTCTCTGACGGTCCGGGACAGGCGACGGTCCGGGGACGGGCCGACGCGGACCCTGTGTCGCGGGAAGGGGCGGACGAGTCGGCCTGTACGCCGGGTTCTGTCTCCCGGGGCCCTTGCGGGCCGCGGGGAGGCGGCCATCCATCTAGGCCCGCCGTTGCCGGCGGGCTCGTGCGGTCTACCCGCGGACTCGGGCGGGCAGCCCTCGGTCGTCCGCGCAGAGCCGTGAACGGCTCCTCTTGACCTTGCTCCGGGTGGGGTTTACCTAGCTGCCCAGGTCACCCTGGGCACTGGTGGTCTCTTACACCACCGTTTCACCCTTACCGAGCGCCCCGAAAGGCCCCCGGCGGTCTGTTTTCTGTGGCACTGTCCCGCGGGTCACCCCGGGTGGGCGTTACCCACCACCCTGCCGTGTGGAGCCCGGACGTTCCTCGGGGGATCCGAAGATCCCACGCGGCCGCCCGGCCGGCTCGTCCGCCGTACGGACCATGGTACCGGGCCGGCAGCCGGCGCTTTCACGCCGGGGCGAACCAGACCTCGTCGCGGCCCGGGTCGGCCTCGATCAGCCGGACGCGCAGGCGGTGGCCCAGCGGGAGCGGGGGGCCGTCGCGGTCGCCCTCGATGTGGCCGGAGACGGCCGGGTCGCGGAGGCGGACCGTGCCGGCGGTGGGGCGGGAGACGACGACGTCCACGACGAGGGCGTCGAAGACCTCGCCGATGCGGTCGCGCAGCACGGCCGCGTCGACCAGGGCCGCGGCCTCCCGTTCCGCCTCCTCGGCGCGGGCGGCCCCGGCGGCCATCTCGCCGGGGAGGCCGTCCAGGGCGGAGCGCACCCACTCCGGGGCGTCGGCGCCGGCCGACGCGGCCAGGCACAGCTCCAGCGCGTAGCGGTCCGCGAGGCGGCGCAGCGGCGCGGCGCAGTGGGCGTACGGGGCGGCGACGGCGGCGTGGACCGGGTCGGCGGGGGCCGGGCGGCGGGTGGGGCGTTCGCGGTCGAAGACCGTGTAGCCGGCCCGGCGGAGCAGGCCGGCGCAGCACTGGAGGAAGGCCGCGTGCTGCGGGTGGGAGGGGGCCAGGGCGCGCAGCATCACCGGGTACGGCATGGTGTCCGGCCAGGTCACGCCCAGCGCGCGGGCCGCCCGGCGCAGCGCGGTGAGCGGCCCGCCCTCGACGGGCAGGGACGGGAGCGTGCGCAGGACGCCGGTGCCCGAGGCGAGCATCAGCTCGGCCGCCGCCGTCCCCGTCATCAGGGCGAGCCGGGCGCTCCACTCCTCGGTCGGCGGCGGCGTGCGGTACTCCAGCAGGTAGCGGTCGCCGCGGTGGACGACCTCCTGGACGGGCACGTCCAGCGAGACGCCGCCGCGGGCGCGCTCCAACTCCCGCCGCAGCAGCCCCGTCTCCCGCAGCAGCTCCAGCGGTTCCTCCGCGGTGCCGGTGTCGATCGCCCGCTGGGCGCCCGCGTGGTCCAGCCGGGCGCGGCTGCGCACCAGGGCGCGGCGCAGGTCGGCGCGGACCACGGACCCGTCCGCGGCGAGGTCCAGCTCCCACAGCAGCGCCGGCCGGTCGTGGTCCGGCAGCAGGCTCGCCGCGTCCTCGCACAGCACGAGGGGGAGGAGGGGGACGCGGACGTCGGGGTAGTGGACGGTCACCGCCCGCCGGTGCGCCTCGGCGTCCAGGGCGCCGCCGGGCGCGACGAAGGCGGCGACGTCGGCGACGGCGTAGTGGACGCGGTAGCCGCCGCCGGGCCGGCGGGCCAGGTGCAGGGCCCGCTCCAGCTCCCGCACCCCGGGCGGGTCGAGGGTGAACAGCGGCAGCCGGGTCGCGTCGTACGCCGGCAGCCGCGGTCTGCGCCGGGCGGCGCGCTCGGCCTCCGCCTGGGCCGCCGCGGGGAAGGCGGAGGGCGCGTGCGTCCGCTCGCGCAGTTCGCGCAGCGCCTTGCGCAGCGGTGCGCGCTCCTCGTCCGTCACCCGTATCTTGCGGCGGGGCATGCCATCGAGCGTAGGTGCGGCCGGGAGGCGCGGCGCGGTGGACGTGGCGTACGGCGTTAGGCTCCCCGGGGCGGCCGGGACCGGGCCGCCGATCGGACCCAGATGATCAGACTCGGGTGATCGGACCCAGTGTGATCGGACCCGATGTGATCAGACTCAGGTAGAGGAGACCGACCGTGCTCGTGCTGTTGCCGCCGTCCGAGGGGAAGGCCACCGGAGGGGCGGGCGGGCCGGTCGACGTCGCCGCCCTCGCCCTGCCGGGGCTCGCCGCCGCGCGGGAGACGGTGCTCGCGGAGCTGGTGGAGCTGTGCTCGGGCGACGAGGAGAAGGCCGCCGGGGTGCTGGGCCTGAGCCCGGGCCTGCGCGGCGAGGTCGCCAAGAACGCGGGCCTGCGCACGGCCGGCACCCGCCCCGCCGGGGAGGTCTACACCGGCGTCCTCTACGACGCGCTCGGCCTGGCGTCCCTGGACGCGGCCGCCCGGCGCGCCGCCGAGCGGTCGCTGCTGGTCTTCTCCGGCCTGTGGGGCGCGGTGCGCGTCGGGGACGCCATCCCCTCCTACCGCTGCTCGATGGGCGTCAAGCTGCCCGGCGCGGGCGCCCTCGGCGCCTTCTGGCGCGGGCCGATGGCCGAGGAGATGCCCGCGGCGGCCGGCGACGGGCTCGTCCTGGACCTGCGCTCGGCGGCGTACGCGGCGGCGTGGAAGCCCAAGGGCGGGCTCGCCGGGCGGACGGCGACCGTGCGGGTGCTCCAGTCGCGGACGGTGGACGGCGTCGAGAAGCGGTCCGTCGTGAGCCACTTCAACAAGGCGACCAAGGGACGCATGGTGCGCGACCTGCTGACGGCCGGCGCGGATCCGGCGTCCCCGGCCGAACTCGCCGACGTGCTGCGGGACCTGGGGTACGCGGTGGAGGGCGGCGCCCCGGAGAAGGCCGGGCGGCCGTGGGCGCTCGACGTGGTGGTGACGGAGCTGTAGAAGGCTGCGTCACTTCAGAGGGCTGCGTCACTTCCGTCCCACGGCGAGAGCCGTGCCGGACAGCGACGCCCTGATGCCGTCCTTCCCGACCTTCACGTCCCGCAGCCGCAGGTCCTCGGCCGCCTTGGGCAGCTTGAAGGAGAAGGACAGACGGTCGGTGAGCTCCGGCGGACGCAGCCGGGTCAGGCCGATGACCAGCTTGGGGTCGATGCCGGCCTTCTTCAGCAGCCAGGGACGTTCCATCACGACGTCGACGAGGTTGACGTGCGTCAGCCGCTCGACGAACCGGGGCGCGCCCGTGAGCTCGTGCAGCTTCTCCTCGTTCCGCAGGGCGAGCGCGATGTGGTCCTCCCGGATGCCGAGCCGTTCCACCACGGCCGGCACCGAGAGCAGCGCCTTCACCCGCGCCGCGTCCCGGCTGATGCGCTCGGCGGTCTCGCGGTGGAGGGTGAGGCCGTTGCCCTTGCCGGGGCGGTAGACGGCGATGCCGGGCAGGTCGATGCTCATGTCGTCGATGTCCGTGGAGAGTTCGCGGCCGCTGGCGAGGCGCACCTGGGCCCGTGCCCGTACGCGCACGTCCTGGCCCGCGATCGTCAGCCTGCCGTCCGCGGTCACGGAGTTGTCGTCCCGGCGGCTGAACTTGACCTCGGACGCGGCGAGTTCCCGGTTCATGTCGTCGAAGGACAGCTCGACCTCGCTGTCCAGGTCGCCGATGACCGCGCCCCGGATGTCCTTCGGCAGGTTTCCGGTCAGCCGGATGTCGCTCGCGCTCGCCCGGACCTTCGCCAGCGAGACGCGGTCGGCGGCCACGTGCGGCACCGTGACGTCCACGCGCTCCAGGCGCTTGTCCAGGACCTGGGTGAGGAACGGGAAGCCGTGGATGTCCACTTGGGGAGCGGCTGCCAGGTGGAGTTGCTCCTGGAGTTTCTGCTCGGCCTTCTTCTCGGCGTACAGCGCGGCGAAACGGTCCGCGAGCACCAGGAATCCGGCGCAGACGGTGAGGGCGAAGAGGAGTTTGAGGGTGCGCGGTATCGCGGAGAAGGGGCTCCGGCGGCGCCGGCGGCTCCTTCTCGCCCGGCGGCGGCCCTTTCCGGCGCGGCGGTGGTCGGGCGGGGACCACGGCTCGTCGTCGGATTCCACGGGTTTCACGGATTCCGCGGATTCCACGAAGGTGAACGGCAGGGGCAGGACGGCCGATTCCGGGAGGCCGGGTGAATTCTCCGTCAAGTCCGGACCGGGTGCAGGGATTTCCTGCGTGACGGAATTGTCGGCATTGCTGGCATTGTTGGCATTGCCGCCGTCCGGCCGTGCTTCGGGAATCTCCGTGGGGTCCGGGTCGGCCAGTGCCGCGAGTTCGTCGTACGGGTTGGGGGGACGGCTGGACGGCATGCGTATGGGGGGTCGCATCGCCATATCCCACTACAGGGTCCCCCCTCGACCGCAAGGGCTACCGCGGGTATGTCCAAAAGGGGCCGCTGCGCCCTTGCGCGCCGGGGCGGTTACGGTTGGGCCCGTGATCACGACTCTGGATCCCGAGATGTTCGACCCGGTCTGCCCTTCCGACCTGACGCCTTTCCGTATCGGCGGCAAGTGGGCGGGAATGGTGGTCCGTTGCCTGGAGGACGGCCCCCGGCGCTTTTCGGAATTGCGCATTCCGCTGCGCGGGATCACCGCCAAGGTGCTCACGCAGACCCTGCGCGAGCTGGAGCGCGACGGCTACGTCGGGCGCGCCGGGGACGGCGCGTACGCGCTGACGCCGCTGGGGCGGAGTCTGCTCGCACCCATGGACGCCATGTGCGCGTGGGCGCGGGAGCACTGGGACGAGCTGATCGACGCGCGCGAGGCGGGGCTGCGCGCGATGTCCTCCTGACCGGGGTCGCTCGATCGGAGCAGCGTCCGCCCCCTCTCACCCGTTCGGGCCTACGTCCGCGGCCGCGCCCGGCGGTATCCAGGGAGAGGGCGAGGCGAGGGGGCGGGCATGAACATCGCGTTCGTCGGCCTGCTGGCGGCCACGTGCGGTGCCTGGCGCGTCCCCGGCCCCCGCCGCCCCGCACCGCCGGACGTCGACCACCTCGTCCCCGCCCTCCGCTGGGAGAACGCCGTCGACCACGCCCGGCACCGGGTCACCCGCACCCGCCGGCACGCCGGCTTCCGCGTCCACCTCCGCGGCCCCTGGCCCTCCTCCGGCGGCGAACTCCTGGCCGTCGTCCTGGGCCCCACCCGCTGCGCCACGGACCCGCTCACCCCCGCGAACTTCCCGAACGCGGAGCTGACCGCGTCCGTCCTCCTCGCCGAACCGGTGAACGGCGCCCCGGCCTCCGCCCCGATCACCGCCTTCACCCCGTCCCGCGACCCCGAACTCGGCCTGTGGACCTGCGACATCGACATCGATGCCGCCCACTGCTCCCGGATCCTCCTGGCCCTGGCCCGCTACCGCCCCCGCTCCGCGGCCGGCCTCACCCTCTCCGGGATCACCACCACCGGCTTCCTCCCCCTCCTCCCCGACCGCACGACCACGGCGACGATGACGTCCACCGGCGCGATCCGCCTGGAGCTGAGCGGCCCGGTCTCCTCCAACGCCCTCGGCGCCCGCGTCGGCACGGGCCGGGCCGCCATGGCCGCGAGCCGCCGCGTCCTCGCCGCGGTCGAACGCCGCGCGGCCGGCGGCGGCGACCTCGACTGGGCGGGCACCGGCACCGTCCTCGAACTCACCTGCGTCCCCACACCCCGCAGCTACCTCTGGTCCGCCGACCTGATCCCCCCGGCCCCGCAACTGCTCCCGCCGTCCGAATACCGCCTCCTGATCGAGGAGTACGAGGTCTACGCGACGGACCCCGCGACGGCGACGGGCACGGTCACGGCGGGCGGCACGGCGGTGCCGGTGGGCCAACGGCTGGTCCACGCGGACCGGTTGGGGCTGACGGTGTCGCCGGCGGGGCGGCTGGTGCTCCGGGAGTGAGGGCGGGACGCCTCACTCGTCGAGGCGGTCCGCGAGGAAGCGCGCGTCGCGGGCCAGGATCCGTACGTACGCGTCGGCCGCCGCGCGTACGGGCTGCCCCTGGCCCAGCCCGAAGGCGAGGTCGGCGCGCACGTGCGCGATGAGGGTCTCCCAGCGGAGCCGCGCGGGGGTTCCCGCCGTGAGGAGGGCGGCGCGGTGGTGCGCTTCGTCGAGCATCGCCCCCAGATGCGCGCGGAGCGTCCGCGTCAGCTCGGCGATCTCGGCGGTGCAGGGGCGGACGGGGCGTTCCTGGAGGGCCCGGCGGACGGTGGCGCGGATGGTGACCAGGTCGAGAGGGGCGGTGTCGCCGGTCAGCATGGGGCGGGGCAGCGGCGGGCGGTCGTCGGGGTGGCGCGCGCTCATGCGAGGGTTCCCTTCCGCTGCCGGGTGGTTGGCGTATGTCACGCAACAGCCAACTGCCGGGGTACGAAGGCGGGTAGCTTCGAAGCGGGTGGTGAACCGTGGTGAATCCACCCGCCCTGTCGATCAATTGGGTGGCAGTGATGAAGGATTCGAACACGAAGCTCGCCGAATGGCTCGGCCGTTCGGGCTGGAGCCGGGGGGAACTCGCCCGGCGCGTCCGGTCGCTGGCCGCCGAATGGGGACAGCCCCACATCTCGTCGGACGCGTCCAGCGTGCGGCGTTGGCTGCACGGCGAGGTCCCCAGGCCGCCGGTTCCGGCGATCCTGGCCGATCTGTTCTCGGCGCGCTTCGGGTACCGCGTCACGACGTACGACCTCGGCTTGGGCGACGCCCCGGACATTGACCGCGCGCTCTTCTACAGCCCATCGTGGGCCGTGACGGTCGAGTCCGTCGCAGAGCTGGGGAGAGCAGACGTGGAGAGGCGAGCGTTCCTGGCCGGTGCACCCTTCGCCGTTGCCGCCGCGGTCGGTCCGTCCCGGGACTGGCTGCTCAACACCCTCGACGGGACGCCCCGTCCCGGCCGCCGGGTGCGGCTGGAGGACGTCACCGCCGTCCGCAACATGTTCGGGGCCTTCCAGGAGATGGACATCTTCCAGGGCGGCGGTTCGGGCCGGCTCGCCCTGGCCGCGTACATGAACGAGCACGTCTATCCGCTGCTCCGGCGCACCCACACCGACGACGTCCGCAGGGCGCTGTGCGAGGCCGCGGCCGAACAGACGTACCTGCTCGGCTGGATGGCCTTCGACAACGGGGAGCACGGCACCGCGCAGCGATACCTGACCCAGGCCCTGCGCCTGGCCGAGGAGTCGAAGGACGCCGCCCTCGGCGCGCACGTCCTCGCGGGCATGGCCGACCAGGCCACGCTGCTCGGCCACCCGGCCGAGGGCCGGCGGCTCGCCCAGGCCGGACGGCAGGGGCTCGCCCGTACGCACGCCCCGGCCTGCCTCGCGGACCTGTGGACGCTGGAGGCCCGCGCGCTCGCGGCCCTCGGTGAGGAGAAGGCCACCGCTCACGCGGTGAACGAGGCGGAGCGGGTGTTCGCCACCGTGGTGCCGGAACGCGAGCCGGAGTGGGCGAAGTTCATCGACCCCGCCTATCTGGGAGGCGAATGGGCGCATGCCTTCCGGGACCTGGGCCGCCCCGAGCACGCGGAGGAGCACGCGCGCCGCTCGATCGGCCACGCGCGCAGGCAGAACCGCGCCCGGCGCGGCGCCATGTCCCAGGCGACGCTCGCCGTCTCGCACCTGCAGCGACGCGACCTGGAGTCCGCGCACGCGGCGGGAGTCCGCGCGGTGGACCTGGCCGGTCGGGTCAAGTCCTCGCGGTGCGTGGAGGCCGTGCGGGGTGTGCAGCGGCGGATGGTTCCCTTCGGCAGGCACCCGCTGGTCGCCGACTTCAACGAGCGGGCGGCGCACCTCCGGGCCGCCTGAGCGCGCATCACGGCACGCATCCGCGCCCTCCCCTCGTCCTGAGGGGAGGGCGCGGCTCATTGCGTGAACAGATCCGTCAGCAGCCGGTGCGGGCCCCGGCGGAGGGCCGCGCTCACCCGGTCGTCCCGCAGGGTCGGGTCCGCGCCCGGGCCCTGACGGATCGTCAGGTCTGCGGGCGAGGGGGCGGTCCCGCACGAGGGGCAGTGGCCCGTGGGGGTGAGGTCGGTGCCGCAGGGGGCGTGGGCGAAGACGCGGCGGGCGCCTTCGGGGGCGGTCCAGCGTTCGCCCCACTGGGCCAGGGCGTGGACCGCGGGCCACAGGTCGAGGCCGCGTTCCGTGAGCAGGTAGTCCACCTCGACGCCCGTGGGGCGGGGGCGGCGTTCGACGACGCCCAGGGACGTCAGGGTCTTGAGGCGCTCGGTGAGGACGGCGCGCGGGACGCCCAGGTGGGCGTGGAAGTCGGCGAAGCGCCGCACCCCGTAGAAGCAGTCGCGGAGGACGAGCAGCGTCCAGCGCTCCCCGATGACCTCCAGCGCGCGCGCCAGCGAGCAGTCCTGGTCCGTGTAGCCGCGTCCTGATCCCACGTGAGGAGATTAGCAGTTCGGTGGGCGAACTTCGTGGTTCAGTTTTTGAACTTCCGCTGGTACGGTCGGCGCGACCGCATCGCAGACTGGGGGAAGTTGATGTCGACGAACCGGCCGCGCACCACGCTCGCGATCTCGTGCGCGGCGACCTTGCTGGTGCTGCTGAACTTCACCGCGCCGCTGCCGGCCGCCGCGCTCATCGGCGCGGACCTCGGCGCCGGGGCGTCGGGCAGGACGTGGATCCTCGGCGGGATCGGCGTCGGGCTCGCGGCGAGCCTGATGGTGGCGGGCAGCCTCGCGGACGACCACGGGCGGAAACGGGTGTTCGTGGCCGGGGGCGGGCTGCTCGCCCTCGCGAGCGCCGGGTGCGCGCTCGCGACCGCGCCCTGGGCCTTCGTGTTCGCACGCGTCGTCCAGGGCACGGCCGGCGCCGCCCTGCTGGCCGCCGGGCTGGGGCTGCTGGGCCACGCCTGCGCCCCGGGGCCGGAGCGGGCGCGGGCCACCGGGCTGTGGGGCGCGATGGTCGGCGGCGGCATCGCCCTGGGGCCGGTGTTCTCCGCCCTGGTGGTCAGGGCCGCGGACTGGCGCGCCGTCTACTGGGCCGTCGCGGCCGCCGCCGGGGCGCTGGCCCTGTGGGGCGCCGCGTCCCTGGCCGAGTCGCGCAACCCGCGGCGGCGCGGCTTCGACGCGGGCGGCGCGGTGACGCTCGGCCTCGGCGTCTCCCTCCTCGTCGCGGCGCTCGTCGAGGGCCGGGGCGGATGGGCCAGGCCGCACGTCCTCGCCCTGCTCGCCGCGGCCGCGGTGGCGCTCGCCGCGTTCGGCGCGGTCGAGCGGCGGGCGGACGCGCCCCTGCTCGACCTCGCGCTGCTGCGCAGGCCCGCGTTCCTCGCCTCGACGGTCGGCGCCCTGGTCGTCGGCGCGGGCGTCGTCGGCTTCATGACGTACGTGCCGACCGCCGCGCAGAGCCTGTTCGGCATGAGCCCGCTGCAGAGCGCCGGGGTGCTGGCGATCTGGTCGGGCCTGTCGTTCGTCGCCGCGCCGCAGGCCCGCCGGCTGGCCGGGCGGGTGACCGACCGGCACCAGGTCGCGGCCGGACTGCTCGCCTGCGGCGTCGGCCAGCTCGCGCTCGCGGGGATCGGCGAGCACGCGTCCTGGTGGCGGCTGGTCCCCGGCCTGGTGGTCGCCGGGCTCGGCAGCGGGGTGGTCAACGCGGCGCTCGCCGGGCTGGCCGTGCGGAGCGTGCCCGCGGACCGCGTGGCCGTCGGCTCGGCGGCGAACAACGCCTCCCGCTACCTCGGGTCGTCCATCGGCGTCGCACTCGTCGCCACCGTCCTCGCCCTGGCCCCGCAGGGCGGGGGAGCGGCCCATGCCGTCGGCGTCGGGATGAGCCGCGCGGCGCTGGTCACCGGCGTCCTGGTGCTCGCGGGGGCGGGGCTGGTCGCGCTGTGCCGGGAGCGGTGACGCCGCGCGGGGCGGTGGGGGTCGGGTCCTTCGGCAATCGGGTCCTCGGCAATCGGGCCTTTCGACAGGGGGATGGATCCTGCGACCGGGGGACGGATCCCGTCCCGCCCGTCCCCCGGCCGTCCGATGGCAGCCGGGCCGGAAGGGGCGGAGGGTCGGAGGGAGGAAGGTTCCCGCAGGATTCCGGAGGCAGCCGTGCCCGAGCTCACCACCCGGCTCACCGCCCACCGGCGCAATCTCGTCCTGACGGTCTGCTCGGCCGCCGTCATTCTGATCGGCCTCGATGTCACCGCGCTGAATGTCGCCCTCCCCACCATGGAACGGGACCTGGGTGCCTCCGTCTCCGGGATGCAGTGGGCCATCGCTTCCTACAGCCTTGCCATGGCGACGTTGATGCTCTACACCGGGTCGACGGGGGACCGGATCGGCCGGAAACGCGTGATGATGGCGGGCGTCGTGATCTTCACGGTCGCCTCCGTGCTGTGCGCGTTCGCGCCCTCGCTCCCCGCGCTGATCGGCTTCCGGATCCTCCAGGGCGTGGGGGCCGCGGGGCTGGGCCCCGTCTCCATGTCGATCGTCGCGAACGCCTTCCCCGAGGAACGCGAGCGGATCCGGGCCATGGGCGTCTGGGTGGGGGCCTACGGCCTCGGGCTGGCCCTCGGGCCGGTGGTCGGCGGGGTGCTGGTGGACGCCCTCGGCTGGCGGGCGGTGTTCTGGCTGAACGTCCCCTTCGGGATCCTCGCATCGCTGATCGCGGTGCGGAATGTCCCCGAGTCGCGGGCCGAGCACCCGCGCCGCCCGGACCCGGTGGGCCAGCTGCTGGTGGTCACCCTGCTGGGGCCGCTGGCGTACGGGGTCATCGAGGCGCCGCAGGCCGGCTGGACCGCACCGGTCGTCATCGGCTGCTTCGCGCTCGCCGCCGCGTCCCTCGCCGGGCTCCTCGCTTATGAACGCCGCCGCGCGGAACCGCTGATCGAGCTGGGGTTCTTCCGCGACGCGCGGTTCGGCGGCGCGATCGCCGCGTCCGTGTCCGTCTTCGGGACGTTCGGCGGCTTCTTCTTCCTCGCCGCGCTCTACCTGCAGAATCCGCTGCGGATGTCCGCCACGGCGGCGGGCGTGTGGATGCTGCTGCCTGCGGGTGTCCTCGCGGCCTCCTCCGTGTGCGCGGCCCGGCTGGACCGCCGGTGCGGCCGGCGGCCGCTGCTGGTCGGGGCGGGGGTGGCGCTCGCGGCGAGCGGGGTGCTGATCGCGCTCTTCACCGGCGATTCCGCGCGGGCGCTGATGGTCGTGGAGTACGTCCTCTTCGGCCTGGGCGTCGGCCTGGCCGTTCCGCTGGTCATCAACGCGGGCGTCTCGGGCGTGCCGGCGGACCGGTCCGGGCTCGCCTCGGGGATGCTCACCACCTTCGGCCGCTCGGCCTTCGCGATGGGCGTCGCCGTCCTCGGTGCGATCCTCAACGCCGGGTTGCACGGCGCCCCGTTGACCGACGCCGCCGCTTTCACCTCCGCGGTGCGGCCCGCCTGGTGGATCCTGGCGGCGGGGGGTGTGGCCACGGCGCTGCTGGGCCTCGTGATCACGAGGGGCGAGCGGGGGCCTGCGGGGGCGGGAGCGGGCTCGGGGGAGGGGCGGGGGTCGGCGGTTGACGCCTGACCGGTGCGGCGGGGGCGGTGCCGGGGGTTTGTCTTTCCCCGCCCCGCCCTTTCACCGTTTCCCGGGGCGGGGCCCCGGCCCCGAGCGCGGCTTCGCCGCGCGGTGAGCGGGGGTCTGCCCCCTGCGCCCCCGGGGCCGCGTTCCGGGCGGGTGGGCGGGGCTGTGCCGCCCCTTCGTAACCCCGTCGGCGTGCGGGGCGCGCTGGGCCCGCGCTCCGCGCGGGTGAGCGGGGCTGCGCCCCTGCACCCCGCCGGGAGCTGCTCCCCTGGACCCCCGCTTGGGGCTGTGCCCCTTGGGCTCTTGCTCGGGGCTGCGCCCCTGGCCCCTGAAGCGCCCTGCGGGCGCTGTCCTCAAGCGCCGGACGGGCTGATTCGGCGCGCCATTTCAGCCCGTCCGGCGTTTGAGGACGAACGCGGCGCAGCCGCGTTGCGGGGTCCGGGGCGGAGCCCCG
>NZ_JAEAMR010000007.1:803033-814872 GCF_015999245.1 Streptomyces sp. AV19
TTTCACCGTTTCTTCCGGGGCCCCGCCCCGGGGCCCGGGCGCGGCTCCGCCGCGCGGAGGGCGGGGGCTTCGCCCCCCGCACCCCCACCGGGGCTCCGCCCCTGGACCCCGAAGCGCCCTTCGGGCGCTGTCCTCGAACTCCCCGGAGGGGGCAACGCCCGTCCGGGGCCTCACAGCCGGTGCGCCGCGCCCGCCGGGCTCGCCCCCCTCGTGTCCAGCAGCAGCTGGGCCTTCACCGCCAAGCCCTGCAAGTCGTATGTCCGGTGGTGCTGCAGAAGCAGCGTCAGGTCCGCCTCCGCCGCCGCCTCGTACAGGCAGTCCACCCGTGGCACCTCCCGGCCCCCGACCCGCCAGCCCGGCACGTACGGGTCGTGGTAGCGGATCTGCGCGCCCAGTTCCATCAGCCGGGAGGCGATCTCGGGGGCGGGGGAGCCCTCCTGGTCGCCGGTGTCCGCCTTGTAGCCGACGCCGAGGAGCAGCACCCGTGCGCCCCGTGCCGACTTGCCGTGTTCGTTGAGGAGGGCGGCGCTGCGCTGGGTGACGTAGAGCGGCATCCGCCCGTTGACGTCCCGCGCAAGCCCCACCATGCGCAGCGGGTGGCCCGTCCCGACGTGGTCGACCGGTGTGCCGTGCCCCCCGACGCCCGGCCCGGGCCGGAATGCCTGGAAGCCGAACGGCTTGGTCTCCGCGCAGCGCACCACGTCCCACAGGTCGACGCCGATGTCGTGGCAGAAGACCGCCATCTCGTTGGCGAGGGCGATGTTGACGTGGCGGTAGTTGGTCTCCCACATCCGTACGGTCTCGGCCTCCCGCGGGCCCCGCGCCCGGACGACCTTGTCGCAGAGGCGTCCGTAGAACGCGGCGGCCGCCTCCGTGCAGGCGGGGGTGAGGCCGCCGACGACCCGGGGGACGCGGGCGAGGTCGCGGTCCCGGCGTCCGGGGTCGGCCCGGCTGGGGGAGTACGCGAGGTGGAAGTCGCGCCCGGCGCACAGCCCGGAGCCGTCCTCCAGCAGCGGGCGCACGAACTCCTCGGTGGCGCCCGGGTGCACGGCCGACTCCACGATCACCGTGGTGCGGGGCCGGAGGCGGGGCGCCAGCGCGCGGGCGGCGGCCCCGACGGCGCGCAGGTCGAGGACGCCGTCCTCGCCGAGCCGGGTCGGCGCGCAGATCACGGCCGTGCGGACCCGTTCGAGCACGGCGTCCTCGGTGGTCGGGTGGAAGCCGGCGGAGAGCATCCGGCGCAGCTCGGCGGCGGTGAGGGTGCCCGGGCCGTCCTCGGCGGGCAGCCGCCCGGCGCGCAGCTCGGCGACGGTGCGCGGATCGGGGTCGTGGCCGACGGTCGCCACGGAGGCGGCGGTGGCGGCCCGGGCGAGGGGCAGGCCGAGATGGCCCAGTCCGATGACGGCGAGGTCTGCGGGCATGAGGTGACGCGGTCCTTCCCCTCGACCGACGGTCCGATCCGATCCCTGAGCGGTGTAGATCAGGTTAAGGGGATATACGACATATTTCGGGCATTGCCGCTCCGGGCGTCGCCCTGGGCGTCCGCGCGGGAGGCCGCCCCGGCCGATCTGGGGCAGCATCGGAAGGAGACCCCGACGCAGCGGGAGGCAGTGGTGAGGACAGCGACACTCGGGCCGGCCGAGCGCACCGCGGCGCTCGCCCGGATGGCGGAGCGGGAACTGGACGTCCTGGTGGTCGGCGCCGGCGTCGTCGGCGCGGGCACCGCGCTGGACGCCGCCACCCGCGGCCTGGTGACCGGCCTCGTGGAGGCGCGGGACTGGGCGGCCGGCACCTCCAGCCGCTCCAGCAAGCTCATCCACGGCGGGCTGCGGTACCTGGAGATGCTCGACTTCGCGCTGGTCCGCGAGGCGCTCAAGGAGCGCGGGCTGCTCCTCGAACGGCTGGCCCCGCACCTGGTCAAGCCGGTGCCGTTCCTCTACCCGCTCCAGCACCGCGGCTGGGAGCGGCTCTACGCGGGCTCGGGTGTCGCGCTCTACGACGCGATGTCCGTCTCCTCCGGGCACGGCCGCGGCCTGCCCCTCCACCGCCACCTGACCCGCCGGCACGCCCTGCGGGTGGCCCCCTGCCTGCGCAAGGACGCGCTGGTCGGCGCCCTCCAGTACTACGACGCCCAGATGGACGACGCGCGCTACGTCACCACCCTGGTGCGCACCGCCGTCGCGTACGGCGCCGAGGCCGCCAACCGGACGCGCGTGGTGGGCTTCCTCCGCGAGGGGGAGCGGGTCGTCGGCGCCCGGGTGCGCGACCTGGAGGCGGGCCGCGAGTTCGAGATCCGCGCCCGGCAGGTCGTCAACGCCACCGGCGTGTGGACGGACGACACCCAGCAGCTCATCGCCGAGCGCGGCCAGTTCCACGTACGGGCGTCCAAGGGCATCCACCTCGTCGTGCCCAAGGACCGGATCCACTCCACGACCGGGCTGATCCTGCGCACCGAGAAGAGCGTGCTCTTCGTCATCCCCTGGGGCCGGCACTGGATCATCGGCACCACGGACACGGACTGGGACCTGGACAAGGCGCACCCGGCCGCGTCCAGCGCCGACATCGACTACCTGCTGGAGCACGTCAACTCCGTGCTCGCGGTGCCGCTGACGCGGGACGACGTCCAGGGCGTGTACGCCGGGCTGCGGCCGCTGCTGGCCGGCGAGTCGGACGCGACGAGCAAGCTCTCGCGCGAGCACACCGTGGCGCACCCCGTCCCGGGGCTGGTGGTCGTGGCGGGCGGCAAGTACACGACGTACCGGGTGATGGCCAAGGACGCGGTGGACGAGGCGGTGCACGGGCTCACGCAGCGCGTGGCCGACTGCGTCACGGAGGACGTGCCGCTGGTGGGCGCCGAGGGATACCGCGCGCTGTGGAACGGGCGGGCGCAGCTCGCGCGGCGCACCGGGCTGCACGTGGCGCGGGTGGAGCACCTGCTCAACCGGTACGGCTCGATGGTGGACGAGGTCCTCGACCTCGTCACGGCCGACCCCTCGCTGGGCCGCCCGCTCGGCGGCGCCGACGACTACCTGCGCGCCGAGGTCGTCTACGCGGCCTCGCACGAGGGCGCGCGGCACCTGGACGACGTCCTCACCCGGCGCACCCGCATCTCCATCGAGACCTTCGACCGCGGCACGCGCAGCGCCCGCGAGGCGGCCGAGCTGATGGCCCCGGTGCTGGGCTGGGACCGCGCGCAGGCCGACAAGGAGGTCGAGCACTACGAGAAGCGGGTGGAGGCGGAGCGCGAGTCGCAGCTCCAGCCGGACGACCGCACGGCGGACGCGGCACGGCTGGGCGCGCCGGAGGTCCAGCCGCTGGCCTAGGGAGTGCTAGCAGAACTCCGCTGCCAGCAGCCGGGCTTCCTCCCGCGGCCGGATCCCCGCGTCCGCGTTCACCCGGTACGTCAGCACGTGCCGCCCGTCACCCGTCCCCACCGCGGCCGCGTACGACCCGTTGATCTCCCCGTCGTGCCCCCACAGCACGTCCCCGCACGGCAGCCGCACCGGGAACAGCCCCATCCCGTACCGCCCCCGTGAGGCCGTCGTGTCGCGCATCGCGCGCAGCTGACCCGCCGGCAGCAGCGTGCCGCGCAGCAGCGCGCCGAGGAAGCGGCCGAGGTCGGGGAGGGTCGAGACCATCTCGCCCGCCGCGCCCGCGACGGACGGGTTGAGGTCGGTGACGTCGAGCAGCCCGCCGCCGGGCGCCGTCGCGTACGCGCGGCCGTGCGGCCGGGGCAGGGACGCGCGCGTCCCGGGGAAGCTGGTGCCGGTGAGGTGCAGGGGGTCCAGTACGCGCCGGCGCGCCTCGGCCGCGTAAGGGTGGCCCGTGACCTGACGGATGACCATGCCGAGGAGCAGGTAGTCGGTGTTGGAGTAGTGGTACGCCGTGCCGGGCGGTGCGTAGGGGGCGTGGGACAGCGCGGTCCGTACCAGTTCGTCCGGCGCGTGCGAGGCGAAGCGGTGGCCGGGGAACCCGTCCCCGAAGGACGCACGGAAGAGCGCGCCGTCCTCCGTGTAGGAGAACAGGCCGCTGGTGTGGGTGAGGAGTTGGCGCACCGTGACCCCGCGGAGCGCCGCGCCCGCCGGCGGCGGCAGCAGCGCGGCGACCGGCTCGTCGAGCCGGAGCCGCCCCTCGGCGGCGAGCTGGAGGACGACCGTGGCGACGACGGTCTTGGTGAGGCTCCCGGCGCGGAAGCGGTCGGCGCGCCCGATGGGGCGCCCGGTGCGCACGTCGGCCACCCCGGCCGCTGTGAACCGGGAGGCGCCGTGAGCATCTTGTGACAGCGCGGCGGCCCCGGGAACCGCTCCTCGTGCAACGATGTCCTGTACAGGAGAGCGGGCAGGGTCGCCATCGCACGCCGTCGTCAGCGCCATGACGGTGCAGCACAGCGCGGCCATGGCCGCCGTGATGCGCGAGAGGGCACTGCGCGTCGGCATGCGCTCATCATCCATGGTCACATCCATGCTCGGACGGACCCTGGCCTTCCACTGGTCGGCGGATGAGAGACAATGGTCGCTCTGCCGGGGTCGGTTGGTCGCAGAGCTGAATGCCAGAGGGGACGCATGTCGGACGCGGAGCAGACGCAGGGCACGACCGGGCGCCTCCTCGCCGGGCGCTACCGCCTGGGCGACGTGCTCGGCCGGGGCGGCATGGGCACGGTCTGGCGTGCCACCGACGAGACCCTGGGGCGTGTCGTCGCCGTCAAGGAGCTGCGTTTCCCGGCCAACATCGACGAGGACGAGAAGCGCCGCCTGATCACCCGTACCCTGCGCGAGGCCAAGGCCATCGCCCGGATCCGCAGCGCCGGCGCCGTCACCGTCTACGACGTGGTCCACGAGGACGACCGCCCGTGGATCGTCATGGAGCTCATCGAGGGCCGCTCGCTCGCCGACGTCATCCGCGAGGACGGGCCGCTGAAGTGGCGGCGCGCCGCCGAGGTGGGCCTGGCCGTGCTCGACGTGCTGCGCGCGGCGCATCTGCAGGGCATCCTGCACCGGGACGTGAAGCCGTCCAACGTGCTCATCGCGGACGACGGCCGCGTCGTCCTCACCGACTTCGGCATCGCCCAGGTCGAGGGCGACCCCTCGGTGACCTCGACCGGCATGCTCGTCGGCGCCCCCTCGTACATATCCCCGGAGCGGGCGCGCGGCCAGAAGCCCGGCCCGCCCGCCGACCTGTGGTCGCTGGGCGGTCTGCTGTACGCGGCCGTCGAGGGCGCGCCGCCGTACGACAAGGGGTCGGCCATCGCCACCCTGACCGCCGTCATGACCGAGCCGCTCGGCCCGCCGAAGAACGCGGGCCCGCTCGAAGGCGTCATGTACGGACTGCTCGCCAAGGACCCGCAGAAGCGGCTCGACGAGGCCGGCGCCCGGGCGCTGCTCACCGAGGCCGTCAACGCGCCGGACGAGCGGCTGCCCGCGCCGTCCCGGACGAGCGCGGACCCGGAGGCCACGCAGGCCATCGCCGTGCCGAAGGTTCCGGAGAAGGCGGATAAGGCGGAGAAGGCGGACAAGCCGGTGCGGTCGGCGAAGCCGGCCAAGCCCGTGAGGACCGAACGGCCGCCCGCGTCCGCGTCCGCCCCGCGGAAGCAGTCCCTGGAGAAGACCGAGGGCGGCCGGTCGGCCTTCCGTCCGCTGCGGGACGCCGCTCCCTCGGGCTCCGCCTCGGCGCGCCCCGAGGCGGAGCCGCAGCCGCAGCCGCCGCTGGGCGGCGCGTACACCGAGACCCTGGTCCGGATGCGGGTCCCGGCGCAGCGGCGGGTGCTGCTCGCCGTGGTGGCCGTCGTCGTGCTGGCGGTCATCGGCACCGTGATCGCCCTCCTCGTGCACCGTGGCAGCTCGGGTGACGAGGGCCTGCGGCCGCTCGTGCCGGTCCGCGCGTCCGTCGCGTCCGTCGTGTCCGACGATCTGAGCGGTATCTGAGCCGTAAGGGCCCGCCGGGCCGCGTCCGGCACGTATCGTGAGGGGTCGGGGACGGTACGCAGCCACAACCGACGTCCGGGCGACCGGCGTTGAGGGGATGCGGGGATATCGCGCGCTTTGGGGAGGCGTCGTGGACGACTACGCGGGCCGGGTGCTCGCCGACCGGTATCGCCTGCCGCTGCCCCCCTCCGACGCGTTCGAGCTCGTGGAGACGCGGGCGTTCGACACCTACAGCGGGCAGGAGGTCCTGGTCCGGCAGATCCCGCTGCCCGAGGTGGTGGACGCGGAGCTCGTCGACTTCGGTGACCCCGGCGGCTCCGGCGGCTCCGGCGGCCTCGGTGACGAGGGCGGCGACCGGGCCCGGTCCGGCCGTCCGCGCACGGTCGCCGGTGCCGCGGACCCGGCTGTCCGCCGCGCCCTGGAGGCGGCGACGGCCGCGGCCCGGATCCCCGACCATCCGCGCCTGGACCAGGTGTTCCACGTCTTCGCCGAGGCGGGCAGCCTGTGGATCGTCAGCGAGCTGGTGTCCGCCCGCCCGCTCGCCGCGGTCCTCGCCGAGCGCACCCTCTCCCCCCACCGCGCCGCGGAGGTCGCCGCCGACGTCCTCACCGCCCTCCGCGCCCTCCACGCCCAGGGCTGGACCCACCGCAACATCACCACCCGCACGGTCCTGATCTGCGAGGA
Organism: Streptomyces sp. AV19; assembly: GCF_015999245.1. GTDB lineage: Bacteria > Actinomycetota > Actinomycetes > Streptomycetales > Streptomycetaceae > Streptomyces. The sequence continues at coordinate 809,639 of NZ_JAEAMR010000007.1, forward strand.
CGGCCGCGCCGTCCTGACGGGCCTGGCGGCGGGCGCGGCGGAGGAGGCGCTGTGCGGCTACGACCCGGTGCCGGGCGCGGCGCGTGCGGGGGAGGACGGGGGGGTGGGGGGCGCCGGCGCGCCGTCCTGTCGCCCGGAGGGCGGCGGTGCTGCCGGGGCGCAGGCGCGGAGCTCCGCCGACGGCCCGGACGGTGCCCGGGGCGTGCACGGCGCCGGGCGCGGCTCCGGCCGGGCGGAGACGGAGCCCGGCGGTGGCTTCGGGGGCGCGGGTGCGGAGGGCGGCCGCCGTACGGAGAGTGGCCGTACGGAGCGTGGCTTCGGCGGCACGGGTGCGGCGGGCGGTACCGGGGGCGCGTATCGCGCACAGCCCGGCTCCGGCCGCGCGGCGGGGGAGTCCGGCAGCGGCTTCGGGGGCACCGGTGCGGAGCCCGGTCGCCGTCCGGAGGGTGGTTTCGGGGGTGCGGGGGGCGGAGCCCCCGCGTACGGCGCGCGGCGCGGAGCGGGTGAGCGCGGCTTCGGGGTGCAGGGGCGGAGCCCTGCCGACGGGCCGGGGCATGGCGAGCGGCGTGGCTCCGGTGTCCCTGCGGCGGAGCCGGGTTCCGGGGTGCAGGGGCGGAGCCCCGGCGGCCGCCCCGCGGGGGGGGCGGGGGGCGGGGGCGGGCCGGGGGGAACGGGGGAATTGGGGGGCCCCCCCCGGGGGGGGGGGGGGGGGGGGGGGGGGGGGGGGGGGGGGGCGCCCCCCGCCGGGGGGGCGGGGGCGGGGGGGGGGGGGGGGCGGGGGGGCCGGGGGGGGGGCGGGGGGGGGGGGGGGGCGGGGGGGCCCCCCCCGCGGCCGCCCGGAGGGCGGTCCGGGGTCCGGGCTCGGCCCGGGAGAAACGGTGAAATGGGGGTCCCCCCTCCGGGGGAGGGACCGGGGCGCGCCCTCCCCCCAGCACCCCCCGCGCACCGATCCCCGCCGCGGCCCCCGCGCCAACGCCATCGCCGCCTACCGCGCCGGTACCAAGGCGGCGGCCGCCGCCCGCGCCGACGGCGGCGGCACCCGTCCCCCGACCGGCTCCTCCCCCTGGGGCGGCGGCACCGCCGCCAGCGGCACCGCCCCCGCCCCGGGCACCTGGAACGCGGACGCCCTGGTCCGCGGCGCATCCCCCGCCGCGTCCGGCCCGGGGCAGGGCGATCCCGGCGCGTCCCGCTCCGTGGAGACGGGGGAAAGGCCCCCCGCCAAGGGGGCCGGCTGGGCCGGCCACGACTCCCCCGGTGCCCTCGCCGCCGAGCGCTCCCGTCAGGCCCGCATGCTCGTCGTCGGCCCCGTCACCGAGCGCTGGGCGCCCGAACAGGCCTGGCCCGTCCAGGAGAACTGGCAGCTCGCCCCGCCCGTCGGCCCCGCCGCCGACCTCTGGGCCCTGGGCGCCCTGCTGTTCCGCGTCGTGCAGGGCCACGCGCCGTACCCGGAGGACAGCGCCGCCGACCTCGTCCGGATGGTCTGCTCCGAGCCCCCGGCGTACGCGGAGGAGTGCGGCGCGCTGCGGCCCGTCGTCGAGTCGCTGATGCGCAAGGACCCGGACGAGCGGCCGGACTTCGAGGAGTTGCGCGGCTGGCTGCGGTCCCTGATCCGGTCCGCCCCGGAGCCGGACGTGGGCAGCCGTACGGTCACCGTGCCGTCGTTCGCCCCGGGTCCCCAGGGCGCCCCGGCGGAGACGACCGCCGCCCGCGGCACCGCCCGGCTGCCGATCCCGCGCCGCCGCGGCGAGCTGGTGCGCCGCAGGCGCGCCCGGCCCGCCGGGCCCGCCCGCCACCGCAGGGCGGAGCCGCCCGCCGGCTTCGCCGCGGCGGGGCACCTCCAGGAGCAGCACGCCGCGCCGCGGCTCGGCAGGCTGCTGCTGGGCCTGATTCTGCTGCTGCTCGTCGGGGCGGTGCTCTACGCGCTGCTGTTCATGCCGCGCGCCTCGGAGAGCGCGGGCGCCGGGCAGGGCACAGGCCGCGGCGCGGACGCGCTGAGCGCCGCCCCGCAGGGGGAGCCCCGGGAGGAGCCGACGGCCGAAAGCGGCGGCGTGGCCAAGGGGTTCACGCTGCGCCGCGACCCGAAGGGCTTCACCGTCGCCGTCGCCCACGAATGGCAGCGCCGCGGGGACAACGCGCGCGGCCAGGTCGTCTACGCGGGCGGCGACTTCGAGTTGATCGTCGTGCCGGGCCGGGACAAGGTCGCGGAGTTCGGCGCCGACCCGATGGTCTACCAGCAGGAGAAGGAACCCGAGCTGGAGTCCTACCGCTCCTCGTCCTGGTCGGGCGCCTCCGGCCTGCGGCGGGTGGACGTCGGCCGGACGGCGGGCGCGGAGGGCGCGTTCAACTGGAACGACAGCAGCGGCCGGCAGGTCTATGTGCGCAACTCCGCGGTGATCATGGGCGGTCGGTACCACGTCCTGCAGGTGCTCGGCCCGATGAACGGACAGCGTTCGGTGGACACGTTCTTCGACCAGGCCGCCGCCACGTACCGTGCCAACGGCAATTGACGGCACATCAAGCGCGAGATCGATTCGTCGGTCATGCCCGGCGCACACGCCCCGTAATCGTCCGGAAATTCGCTCGGGCGAAATTCTGAGCGACAAAATCGCGGAATGTAATCGCCTCGCCTGAATTACCCCGGTCGGTCCGGGGAAATAGCCACGCTGTGTTGCCGTCGAGTGGTGTTCTGCGCGTAAGTCGTCACGCGACGGAGTAAGGTGCGGGCTCGGACTTCCTCCCCGCGAGCGCATACGCGCCGTAAGGCATGTGGCATGCATACTCCTTTGCTCCGGAATGTGTCTGAAGCGCTTGTTGGGGTAGTTGTGCGTCAACGGGGTTGTGGGGAAAGGGAGTCACGTGACGTGAGCCCTTGGAGGCGCGAGGCGTTGTGTCCGCCGGTTCGGATGGTGTGAGCGGTGCAGGTGCTTCAGGTGCAGATGGAGGTCGGGGCCGATCCCTCGGAGGTGGGGCGGGCCCGCAGGTGGGCGAGGTCGAGGCTGGCCGGTTGCGGGATAGGGGTGGACGAGCCGCTCGAGGAGACGCTGATCCTGCTGATCTCCGAGCTGGTGACCAATGCCGTGGTGCACACGGGCTGTCCGGCCGTCCTGCGGATGCTCTTCCCCGGAGGCACGGTCCGGGTCGAGGTCGCCGACTTCAGCGCCCGGCCGCCGCGGCGGCGGTGCGCCGACGGGAGCGAGACCGGCGGCCGCGGGCTGGAGCTGGTGGACGGCCTCGCCGACCGGTGGGGCTGGCAGCACGAGGGGTCGGGCAAGAGCATCTGGTGCGAGATCGACCGCAGGCCCGTCGCCCCCGGGCCGGCACCCGCACCGGCGTCCGCACTGCCCTTGTGGGGCGGCGCCTTTGAGCCACACCGCGTACTCACAAATGGGGCGTAGGCGGCAAAGTCCAGACCAGGTGTTGACGTGAAGTGTTCACGTGATCACTCTTGGATGCAGCGATTCGTTGCGAGGGGACGTCGAGACGCCCGGACGACCGGGGCGACTTGGCGAGTGCGGGTCGCGAACCGGCGCGACGACAGGGCTTCCGGCGCCGGAGTCGGTAGGCGGCGTGCGGTGCCGTGCTCGGGGTGCGCATCTGTGCGCCGCCGCTGACTGGTTCGGGTGAATGGCTCGTAACTGCCCCTCGAATGGCTCGATCTGTGACGCGCGCCACATTTTCCGGAGTGTGCCGTCCCTGGGGCCGTCCGCCTCCGTCTCTCCGGGTGGCGGTCCCGTGTTCGCGGGGCCGTGTGCACCTCCGGCCGAAGCTTCGCGCCGAGTGTCCGTATTCGGACCGAGAAGCACCATTCGGTAAGAATGACCCATTCAGGCAACCTCGTCGCCGTCCGCGACGTGAGGGCCGTCTCGGAACCCCTCGCCAACGGAACCTCTTGGCCGCCGGGGGAATCATTCTTGGAGAGAGGGGCGGATATGACACAGCAGGCTGAGCCGGGCTCGATACCGGGTGCGAAGTCCGCCGCGGCGTCGTCCGAGTCGGCTGCGTCAGCGGGCGCGGGAGCGGAGGCGGACGGCACGTCCGGCGGGGACGCCGGTGCCGTTCAGGGCGCCTCGGCAGCCTCCCCTGCCGGGCCCTCCGCCGAGTCCGCCGCGTCCGGGCCCTCCGCCGGGCCCGAGGCGTCCGGCACCCCCGCCGACGCTCCCGAGGCCGCCCCCGCCGGCACCCCCGGCAATCCCCCCTCCGGCCGTGAGCGCCCCGCCCGCGAGGTCGCGCATCCCGACGGGTTCGGGGCGGCCTTCTGCGCCTCCATGGCCACCCTCTGTGCCGAGTTCGTCATCGCCGCCACCGCCGGCGTCCTCGTCCTGCTCGCCCGGGAGCACGACGGGCTGCCGACCGCCCCCCTGGCGGCCGCCGCCGTCGGGCTCGGCGCGCTGCTGCTGACCGTGCTGCTCAGCGGCTTCATCACCGCCGCGGCCGTCATGCCCGCGCTGGCGCTGGCTCGCCGGGCCGCGCGGCGCGCCGGGCGGGAGGGGGACGGCCGGGCGTGGACCGCTGGGGCCGTGCCCGTGGTCGCCGCCGCCGCGGTGGCCGTCTTCGGCGTCGTCGCGGCCCTGGGCAGCCTCTCCCCCGCCCGCCCGCTGTCGTACCTGGTCTGGTGGGCCTCGCTCACCGCGGGCCTGCTGCCGCCCGCGCTGGCCGCCCGCGCCGCCGCCCGCCGGATCCGCGCGGGCCGCGCCGGCAGCGTCGCCCGCCGGGTGACGCGCGACGGCGCCGTCGCCTGGCTGGCCGTCGGCGCGGTGGGCGCGGCGGTCTACGGGACGGGGCTGGTCGACGTCTACAAGCCGCCGAAGCTCCACAAGTCCGATATCGCCGGCGTCTGGACCGACGGCCGGAACGGCAGCGTCACGCTGGAGAAGGGCGGCCGCGCCGTTGCCAAGGGCCTGGACAACTTCGACTGGGACGGCATGGGCAAGCCCCGGTCGAGGGACTGCGACGGCTCGGGCAGCTGGTCGCCGCTGAAGGACGGCGGGAAGATCGTCGGGGTGTCCGTACAGATAGACGCCTGTGAGCTGCGCAAGAACTGGAGCGTCATCGGGACGGCGAAGGAGCCGAAGCTCTTCCACGAGATAGGGAAGCAGGGCTCCGGCAAGCGGTACGAGCTGACGAAGGTCGTGAAGAAGAACTGAGACGGCGGCGGGCCGCCGGGCACGTGCCCGGCGGCTGGGAGCTGGACCCCGTCAGCGGCGAGGCCGCGCTGAGAGCCGGCCGTCCGGAAC
>NZ_JAEAMR010000007.1:814972-881180 GCF_015999245.1 Streptomyces sp. AV19
ATCTCGCCGGAGGCGGCGTAGCGGTCGTAGGCGCGGACGAGCTCGGAGACCGGGCACGTGCCCGGCGGCCCGCCGCCGCGAATGACAGGACGTGCGTACGGCCGCGCGTTACTTGACCGGCTTCTTGCCGGTGATGCCCAGGTGCACCAGCAGCGCGAGGTTCGGCTTGAGGTCGGCCTGCTTCACGCCCCAGGTGGTGAAGCCCTTCTGGTGCGAGGCGACCGCCGCCAGCATCGTGACCAGCGAGCCCGCCACGGCACCGGGGTTGACGTCCTTGTCCACCTTCTTCTTGGCCTGGAGCTCCTTGACCGATTCCGTCAGGGAGCTGGTGACGGCGTTGAGGATCTTCATGCGGATCTTGTAGAACCGCTTGTCGCCCTCGGCCGCGCCCAGGTCGATGACGCGCAGGATCGCGTCGTTCCGCCGCCAGAACGCGAGGAAGCCGTCCACCAGCTCCTCGGCGGCCTGTTTGCCCGCCTTCCCGGCCCAGGAGCGCCCGGCGACCAGTTGCGTCAGGCCCGCGCCCTCGGCCGCCACCTCCTCGGCGAGTTCGAGGACGGCGCCTTCGACGTCCGGGAAGTACTGGTAGAAGGTCGCGGGCGAGGTGCCGGCCCGCCGGGCGACGTCGATGACCTTGACATCGCGGTAAGGGGAGGAGCTGAGCATTTCGCCGAGGCAGTCGAGCAGCTTCTGCCGCGTCGCCTGACCACGCCTGCCGGCCACCCGGCCGTCGACGGTGCGTACTTGTCCTGTCATGCCGTCAGCTTACCGAGGGGTGATCGGAGCGCGATTCGGTCGCGTGCAAATGGGGACGGGGGTGCCGAAAGGGGTTGTCGTGCAGGTCAGCGGGGTTTTCGCGGGAGGAAATGAGAGCGTCCGGGGATTGGCCCGTACTGGTGAATTGTCTTATCGGCAAGTCGCGGACCGGGCCTTTCCCGGCCTGCTTTCCGGGGCCTCCCGCATCCCCTTGCCGGGTGTTTTCCCGGCACCTTTGGTCCGTTGCCGCCGACCGGGCGGGATCGGTGTTCCGCCGATACCGTGGCTGCTGTGGCGGCGGAAAGCCGCGCAGCGGAAGGAGGCGGCGCCCATGGGCGAGGCCACGGACACCGGCCCGCGGTCCACACCGTGCTGGGCGGACGTCATGCTGCCCGACGTCGACGCGGGCAAGCGCTTCTACGGCGGGCTCTTCGGCTGGACCTTCCGGGACTCCGGGCCCGAATACGGGTCCTACGCCGAGGCGTTCCAGGGCGGCCGTGCCGTCGCCGCCCTCGCGCCCAAGCCCGACGGCCGGATGCCCACCGCGTGGTGCGTCCACTTCTCCTCGGCCGACGCCGCCGCGACCGCCCGGCGGATCACCGAGGCGGGCGGGCAGGTCGTCACCGGGCCGCTCGCCGTCGGCCCGTTCGGCACGATGCTGCTCGCCGTCGACCCGGGCGGCGCCGTCCTCGGCGTCTGGCAGGCCGGCACCCACCGCGGCTTCGAGGAGCGCGGCGAGCCGGGGTCGTTCGCGTGGACCGAGGTGTACACCCGGGACGCGGCGGCCGTGGATGCCTTCTACGAGCGGGTGTTCGGTCTTGTCGCGCACGCGCCCGGCAGCGGGGAGGCGACGGCGGATTACGCGCTGTGGACGCCCGCCGGGGAGCCGCCCGGTCCGGAGCACGCGGTCGGCGGGCGGGCCGTCATGGGCGAGGACTTCCCCGAGGTGATGCCCGCGCACTTCCTCGTCCACTTCGCCGTCGCCGACTGCGACGCCGCGGCCGAGGCCGCCGGACGGCTGGGCGGCCGCGTCCGGCGCGGGCCCAAGGACGCCCCGTACGGGCGGTTCGCGGTGCTGACCGACAGTCAGGGCGCGGACTTCGCCGTCGTCGAGAGGGCGGGCGCACCGCGCTGACCGGCGGCGGGAGGGCGGGAGCGGGGCTTCCGGTTTCGACATGGACACGCCGAAGCGTGACCCGGGTTCGCAACCGGGGCCGTGGCCAGGAAGAATCAGGGCGCGTACCCCGGGATAATTCGCGGTGAGACGCTGCACGGGGCTGGAACGACCCTTCAAGCCCCCACGGGGAGGTGGCAGGCCAGTTGGAGCAGCTTACGCAGCACGACCCGAGACGGATCGGCCCGTTCGAGGTGCTCGGCAGGCTCGGAGCCGGCGGCATGGGACTGGTCTATCTCGCGCGCTCGGCATCGGGCCGGCGGGTGGCGATCAAGACGGTGCGCACGGAGCTCGCCGAGGACCAGCTCTTCCGCGTCCGCTTCACCCGTGAGGTGGAAGCGGCGCGGGCGGTCAGCGGCTTCTACACGGCCGCCGTCGTGGACGCCGACCCGCGCGCGGCCGTGCCGTGGCTGGCCACCGCGTACGTCCCGGCGCCCTCGCTGGAGGAGATCATCAACGAGTGCGGGCCGCTCCCGGCCCAGGCCGTGCGCTGGCTGGCCGCCGGCATCGCCGAGGCGCTCCAGTCGATCCACAGCGCGGGGCTGGTCCACCGCGACCTCAAGCCGTCCAACGTCCTCGTGGTCGAGGACGGGCCGCGCGTCATCGACTTCGGCATCGCCTCCGGGGTGTCCAACACCCGGCTGACGATGACCAACGTCGCCGTCGGCACGCCCGCGTACATGTCCCCCGAGCAGGCCCGGGACTCCCGCAGCGTCACCGGCGCCAGCGACGTCTTCTCGCTCGGCTCCACGCTCGTCTTCGCGGCCACCGGCCACTCCCCCTTCCACGGCGCCAACCCGGTCGAGACCGTCTTCATGCTGCTGCGCGAGGGCCCGGACCTCGGCGGGCTGCCGGACGAGCTGCGGCCGCTCATCGACTCCTGCATGCAGATGGCGGCCGAGCACCGGCCCACCCCGGCGGACCTCCAGGCGCAGCTCGGCCCGCACCTGTTCGCCTCCGGCGGGGGCGACGACAGCGGCACGGCCTCGGCCTGGCTGCCGGCCAACGCCGTCTCGCTCATCGAGCGGCGCCGGGCCGGGCAGCGGCCCGTGGCCGCCCCCGCCCGCGGCGCCCGCTCCGCGGCGGCCCCGCCCCGCCCCGCGCGGCCCCCGGCCGCCCCGTCGTACGAGCCGTCCCGGGCGCCCGCCGCCCCCGGCTGGGCGGACTCCTCCCGGGTCACCGGGCCCCGCACCCCGGATCCGCGCGGCGGCCTGACCGCGGCCCCCGCGCCCGTCGCCCAGGGGCGGCACGCGGCGGCCCCGGTCTCCACCGCGGACGGCGCCGTGCGGCTGCCCGGCGCCCAGGTGCCGATCGGCCCGGGCCCGCGCGTCGCGGACGCCCGCGAGCCGTATGTGGCGCCCGGCGCGTCCTGGGTGCGCCCGCCGGGCGCCACCGCCGCCCCCGCCGCGCCCGAGGCGCCCCCCAACTCCACGGTGGACCCGTCCCGTTGGCGGCCCTGGCGGTTCCGCATGTCCAACGACGTCTGGGGCACCCCGGTCGTCGCCGGCGACCTGGTGTACGTCACCTCCTTCGAGGTGCACGCCCTCGACGTGGCCAGCGGGCGGCGGCAGTTCAAGACCCGGGACGTCGCCTGGGCCATGGCCGTGGCGGACGGCCGCATACACGCCTCCGACGGGCCCACGCTCTACGCCCTCGACGCCGCCGACGGCACCGAGCGCTGGCGCCTGTCCACCGACGGCTGGGTGTACTCCCTGGGCACCGACCGCGGCACGGTCGTCACCGGCACCCGGGGCGGCGGCGCCCAGGCGTGGGAGGCCGCCACCGGCGAACTGCTGTGGGAGACCGGCGGCCTGCAGACCGACTTCGAGACCCCCGACTGCGGGCCCGTCGTCCACGACGGCACCGTCTTCGTCTGGTCCGACGGCCGGCTGCGCGCCCTCGACGCCCGCGGCGGCACGGAGCGCTGGTCCTACCCGGTGGGCGACGCCTCGTCCTGCGGCGGCGTCCCGGTGCGGCTGCACTCCGCCCCCGACGGGGTGGTGTACATCGCCGCCGGCACCCGCCTGCTCGCCGTCGACAACGCCCGCGGCGACGTGCGCTGGCGCTTCGAGGCACCGGCGGTCTTCCTCGGCCCGCCCGCGTACGCGAACGGCGGCGTCTACGCGGCCGACTACCTCGGCACCGTCTACGCCCTCGACGCCGCGAGCGGCCAGGAGCGCTGGCGCATCGCCACCGAGGCCCGCCAGTCGAGCGCGCCCGTGCTCGTCTCGAACGGCCTGGTGCACCTGGGCAGCGGGGGAGCGCTCTACACCCTGGACGCCGTCACCGGCACCCCGCGCTGGCGGTTCGCCGCCGGCGGCGAGATCGTCGGCTCCCCGGCCGTCGCCGACGGCCGCGTCCACTTCGGCTCCGCCGACCACTGCCTGTACGCCCTGGACGCGCAGGGCGGCCAGCTCCGCTGGAAGCTCGCCACGGGCGGCGAGATCACGGGCACCCCGCTGGCGGTCGGCGGCGTCGTGTACGCCTGCAGCAAGGACCGCTGCGTCTACGCCCTGGACGCGGCGAAGGGAACGGGGCAGGCGCGCAGGTGAGTTGGGCGGCGGCGCCCGTTCCGGGACGGGACGGGCGCCGCCGGGCACAACCAGCGGGGGCCCTGGCGCTGGGCGGGGGCGGAGTGCGTGGACCGTGCGCGCCCTGTCGGACGAAATACCGGAAGACTTAACGGAGTACGCACAGCGGACAGGCCCCTCGGGTCTTCCCGAGGGGCCTGTCCGTGCGTGGAACCGTCAGAGCTCCATGGTGCTCGCGTGATGGTCGTCCACGCCCGTGGTGGTGGCGGGGTCGCCGGAGAGAGCGGACGTCGCATAGGCGGCGCTCTCCACCGATCCGCCGTGGTTGTCGGCGGCGGCCGGCAGGGTGTTCAGGGCCGCGGCGGCGCCTGCGATGGCGAGTACGGCTGACATCCTCCTGGCGCCGGCCATGGTCTTGCGGTTCATGGAGACTCCTTTTTGCTCGGGGGGCGGGGGCTTGCGATTTCGCTTCCCGCTGGGGAAGTCGTCGGTGAACTCCGCCGTCCAACAGAGAGGCCGGCATCGGCGGCTCCCCCTCCGTGTCGCCGATGCCGGCTCTGCTGGAATGCGGGTCGGCGAAGCCCCCTGTTCCCCCGCGCCGTGGGGTTTCGCCTCGTCCTGCCCGGCCGGGGGCTCCCGGAGTGTGCCGGGAGCGCCCCTTGCCTGCGGGGCCGGGCCGAGCGGTCGGATCAGACCGGCTCGGAACCCGCGTGGTTGTCGTCCGGAGAATCACCGAACTTCTGGACCTTGGCCTTCAGCCGCGCGGTACCGACCCCCGTTGCGTTCGCGGTGCCGAGCCCTGCCGCGTTGTTCGCGATCTGGCCGTCCTGCTGTGGTGCGGGCAGAGTGGGGTTGAGCTGGTTCTCGTCGCTCATGGTCGTTCAACTCCATCGGAAAGTGCGAGTCGTGCAGTACGACGGGGTTTGCAACACCCGTCCGGCGACTCCCCCGAAGGCCGCCGGACAGGTGTTTTCAGGGCTGTTCACCCTAGTGGTGGCGCACCACACGACCCGTCTGCCCCCCGACGCGACGGATCGACACAACCAAGAATGGCGTGCGCCGATAAACGAATGATGAACGACGGTGTGATGAGGGCGCGGACGGAGAGGGCCTAAGCGTTGGCCAGCCTGAGCAGGCCCCGCACTTCGGTGGCTTCCTTCTCGTATCCCAGCTGCTCGAACACGGACAACGCGTCCGTCCAGCAGGCGTAGGCACGTTCCCGCTGTCCGAGCCGGACGAGGCAGTGGCCGAGCACCGCGAGGATGTCACCCCTCCGCCATTCTCCGCTGATGCCGCGCAACCGGGCCAGTGCCTGCTCGGCGTGGGAGGCTCCCTGGGCATGGTCGCCCATGGCGTGGTGGATCTCCGCCATGCGGTAGAGGCTCCATCCTTCCCACATGCGCTGCCTGTTGCTCCTGAAAATGGACAGGGCCTCCGAGAACTGCGCCAGGGCGCGCTCGTGCTGCTCGGCGCTGGCCAGGGCCATGCCGTAGGCATAGCGGCCGTTGGCCAGCCGCCACGAGACATTGAGGTCGCGGTAGATGTCGAGGCTCTCCTCGGCGAGGCGTACCGCGGAATCCGATCGTCCGGTGTGCCCATGGATGCGGGAGAGGTTGCTGAGCGCGCTGGCCGCACCGTTGCGGTTGCCGTCGCTGCGGAAGGAGCTCAGGGCCTGGACGCAGTGCGTCTCCGCATCCTCGTACCGCTGCTGGTAGATGCTGACGATCGCGCGGAAGTTCGCGGCCATGCAGAGTGTGAACACATCGCCGCTGTCGTGCGCGAGGCGCACCGCTTCCGCCGCTACTTCGTCCGCTTCCGCGAACCGTCCCGCGAGGGTGTGGACGTGCGCGAGGACGGTTCGCGCGCGGCCCTCCGCCCAGGTGTCTCCCGAAGCCCGGGTGGCGGCCAGGAGACCGGTCGCCGCGTTCGCGTACATCCGTGAGTAGGCGCCGGATTCGATGAGGTCGTTGAGCGCCTGCAGCAGGTCCACGGCCTTCCTCAGCGGGTCCCCGGTGTCCGCCGCATGCCGTCGTGCGCATGCCAACATGCACCCCGCCTCGGTGTGCAGCCAGTCCGCTCCCGCCGCGCGGTCGGTGAAGGCCAGCCCCGGATGCCGGGTGGGCGTCAGATGCTTCAGTAATTGGTCACCCGGCCGCTCCAGCACATACACCCCCGCCGCCGTCGCCAGATAGAAGTCCAGCAGCCGCGACATCGCCGACTCCCGCTCCTCCGGCGGGTGTTCGTCGCGCTCCGCGCACGAACGCGCGTAGAGGCGGAGGAGGTCGTGGTAGCGGTAGCGGCCGGGGGCGGCGGATTCCAGGAGGGAGGTGTCGACCAGGGTTTCGAGGAGTTCCTCGGTCTCTTCCGGGTCCAGGTCGAGGACGGCCGCCGCGGCGGACAGGGAGATGTCGGGGCCGTCGGGGAGGCCGAGGAGGCGGAAGGCCCGGGCCTGGGCCGGTTCGAGCTGGCCGTAGCCGAGTTCGAAGGACGCCTTGACCGCGAGGTCGCCGGCCCGGAGCTCGTCCAGGCGACGGTGCTCGTCGCCGAGCTTGCGGGCGAGGACGGACACCGTCCACGTACGCCGGGCCGCGAGGCGCGAGGCCGCGATGCGGATCGCGAGGGGGAGGAAGCCGCAGAGCGCGACGACGTCCATCGCCGCGTCGCGCTCCGCGCCCACCCGCTCCTCGCCCACGATCCGCGTGAAGAGGACCAGCGCCTCCTCGGGACTCATGACGTCCAGGTCGACGAGGTGGGCACCGGCCAGGTCCACCATCCGCGTCCGGCTGGTGACCAGGGCCGCGCAGCCCTCCGTGCCGGGGAGGAGCGGGCGGACCTGGGCCGCGTCCCGGGCGTTGTCGAGCAGCGTCAGGATGCGGCGGCCGTCGAGCGTGGAGCGGAAGAGGGCGGAGCGCTCCTGGAGGCCCTCGGGAATCGCCGAGTCCGGCGTGCCGAGGGCGCGCAGGAACGCGCCGAGCACCGCCTCCGGGTCCGCGACGACCGGCCCCGTGCCCTGGAGGTCGACGTACAGCTGCCCGTCCGGGAAGTGGTTGCGCGCCGCGTGCGCGACGTGCACCGCGAGCGTCGTCTTGCCGACGCCCCCGATGCCCGCGACGGCGGACACCGCCATGATCCGCCCGTCGGCGGTGGCGAGCTGGTGGCTGAGCTCGTCGACGAAGGCGGCCCGGCCGGTGAAGTCGGAGACGGTCGCCGGGAGTTGTGCGGGGCGGATGAACGCCGGGCCGGCGGCGCCCTGGTCCGTGGGCAGGTGCAGGTTGAGGTCCGCGTCGCCGTTGAGGATCCGCTGCTGGAGCTTGGCCAGCTCGGGGCAGGGGTCGACGCCCAGTTCGTCGGCGAGGAGGCGCCGCGTGTCGGTGTAGACGGCGAGGGCCTCCGCCTGCCGTCCGCTGCGGTACAGCGCGAGCATCAGCAGCTCGCGCAGCCGCTCGCGCAGCGGGTGCGCGGCGGTGAGGGCGGTGAGCTCGGAGACCGCCTCGGCGTGGTGGCCGATCTCCAGGTCGAGGTCGAGGCGGGTCTCCAGCAGGCCGAGCCGCCACTCCTCCAGCCGGGCGCGCTGCGTCCCGGCGTACGGGCCGGGCAGGCCGGCCAGCGGTTCGCCGTCCCAGACGGCCAGGGCCTCGTTGATCAGGGCGCGGGCGCCGCCGGGGTTGCCGCCCACGCGGGCCTTGTCCGCCTCGGCGGCCAGCCGCTCGGCGGTGTCGATGTCCAGGGACCCGACGCCGGTCCGCAGCGCGTACCCGCCCGCCTCGCTGGCCAGCACGTCCGCGTCCGGCCCGAACGCCTTGCGCAGCCGCGAGGCGTAGGTGCGCAGCGCGGCCAGCGCCGCGTGCGGGGGGTCGTCGCCCCACAGCGCGTCCACCAGCTCGGCCGCGGTGGCCGTCCGCCCGCCGCGCAGCAGCAGGGCCGCGAGCAGGGCCCGCTGCTGGGGTGAGCCGGTCCGCACTGTCTCGTCGCCGCGCCACGCGCGGACGGGTCCGAGCACGGCGAAGCGCAACCGCTGCTCGTGCCCTGTGTCCCCGGCCATCGTGACCCCCTGCTCGTCCCCTCGGTGGCACCGGTCAGTCTGCCCTGTTCCGGGCCCCGGCGTCAGCACCGGTCCGGCCCTCTCCGGGGAGACGGCCGGGGGGTACGAACCCCGGGTCACCGGTGCTGTACGGGGCCGTGGCCGGCCTCCCCGGAGCGGTGCCCTCCGCCGGGGCGGACCTGGCCGGGTCCGGCGGCCGGCGGACCCCGGACGTCCGGCTGAACAGGACCACCGGCCACAACTCGCCTTATTCGGACCGGGTATTGTACGACCCGGGCCCGTTCCGTGGGACGGCGACGTGCGGTCGTTCCGCGCGGTGGCGGACCGGGCCGCGGGCGTGCGCCGCCGGTGGTTCTATGGGCATTTGTGCGGCGCGCGGAGGCGGCCGGATAACGACGTCGGATGCTCCAGGGCGTTCTCCGCGGTGTGACGCGGGCCTCCCCGGCGGGCCTCCCTGGCGGACCTCCCCGGCGACCCGGCCCCGGGTCGGCCCGGGAAATTTTGAATCGGGGCAAAAAGGGCTGGCCTGCGAATTCCGCACTCCGCCGAACCGGCCTCGCGGCCTGAGTGTTACCTGCCGTAACCTGAAATTCTCCTTCATTTGTCAGGCCAACTGGCGAGTAATGCCGCCAAGTTAAGGAGGCTTTACGGAGGCGCAATCCTCCGGTCGCGGAAACAGCACCGCTTAACGTCCCGGTCATGGTGGATGCAGCAGCGCGCGAGCGCCCTCCGCGGGGCGGAGGCACGGTGACGGGCGATGTGACGGGCGACGCCGGGAACGTACGGGCCGCCAAGGGCGCCGCCCAAAAGGGTGCCGCCAAGGGCGGCGTACGGGCCAAGGGCCTGGGCCGCGGCTCGGTCGGCCTGCTCGGCAGCGCGGTCATCGGCATCTCGACCGTCGCCCCGGTCTACTGCCTGACCTCCACCCTCGGCCCGACCGCCGGCCAGGTGGGACCGCACATGCCCGCCGTCTTCCTGGCGGGCTTCCTGCCCATGCTCCTGGTCGCCTTCGCCTACCGCGAGCTCAACAGGGCGGTCCCGGACTGCGGCACGTCCTTCACCTGGACCGTACGCGCCTTCGGTCCGCGCGTCGGCTGGATGTGCGGCTGGGGGCTGGTCGTCGCGACGATCATCGTCCTGTCCAACCTCGCCGGCGTCGCGACCTCCTTCCTCTACCTCCTCCTCGGCGAACTCACCGGCAGCGCGGGCGTCGCGGCCCTGGACGACAACCGGATCGTGCACGTCGTCACCTGCCTCGCGCTCATCGCCGTTGCCACGGCGGTCAGTTACCGCGGCATGACCGCCACCAAAGGCACGCAGTACGTGCTCGTCGCGCTCCAACTCGCGGTGCTGGCGCTGTTCGTGGCCATGGCCCTGGCGAAGGCCCCCGCCGCCGCGCCCGGCTTCTCCTGGGACTGGATCGATCCCTTCGCCGTCCCTTCCTTCTCCTCCTTCACCGCCGGACTCTCCCTCTCCATCTTCATGTTCTGGGGCTGGGACGCGTGCCTGGCCGTCAACGAGGAGACGGAGGGCAGCGACCGGACGCCCGGCCGGGCCGCCCTGCTCGCCATGGCCGTGCTCGTCGGCTCGTACCTGCTCACCGGCGTCGCCGCCCAGCGGTACGCCGGCGCGGGACTCGGCGACCCGCGGACCGAGGACAACGTCTTCGCCGTCCTCGCCGAACCGGTCATGGGACGGGCCCTGGGCGCCCTGCTCTTCGTCGCCGTCCTCGCCTCCGCCGCGGCCAGCCTCCAGACCACGTTCCTGCCCGTCGCCCGCACCGTGCTGGCCATGAGCGCGTACGGCGCCCTGCCGCCCTCGTTCGCCGTCGTCCACCCGCGCTTCCGCTCCCCGGGCCGGGCGACGGTCGTGGCGGGCGCGGCCACCGGTGTCTTCTACGCGGTGATGAGCTTCCTCAGCGCGAACGTGCTCGTCGACACCATCTACGCGCTCGGCCTCATGATCTGCTTCTACTACGCGATCACGGCCTTCGCCTGCGCCTGGTTCTTCCGCGCGGAGCTGCGGCGGTCCGCGCGCGACGCGCTCTTCAAGGGCGTCCTGCCGGTCCTGGGCGGGCTGTTGCTGGCGGCCGTCTTCGCCAAGACGCTCCACGACATGTGGAACCCGGCGTACGGGACGGGCAGTTCGGTGTTCGGGGTGGGGTCGGTCTTCGTCATCGGGGTGGGGCTGCTGGTGCTGGGCGGCGTGCTGATGGAGGTCATGCGGCGGCGGAGCCCGGCGTTCTTCCGGGGCGAGTCGCTGACGGCGGCGACGCCGGTGCTGGTGGCGGAGGACGCGTAGGCGGCGGCCCCCGCCCTGGGGGGTGAGGGCCGCTCGTTCCTCCTCAACGGCGGTAGTACAGGTGCCAGTAGTAGCCGTGCCAGCTGTGCCTGTACTCGCGCTGGCACTTGTAGTCGCGCCACTTGTGGTGCTGCTTGCCGTCCTCTCCGGCCTTGCGGCAGGAGTGGTGGTCGCGGTACCAGCCGTCCGCGTACCAGCGCGACGCCTGCGCGGCGGCGGTGACGCCGGACGCCGTGCCCGACGACTCCTGCGAGGGCGCCGCGACGGCGACCCCCGCCGTGCCGGCGAGCAGCATCCCCGCGACGGCCACCGCCGCCGCCTGCGCGGGACGGAAGATCCTCTGTTTCATGGGTTTCCCCTCTCTCCTTGGCGTTCGCCCTGGTTGTGGGCCTGAACGCCACCATAGGAAGCCCGGTGTCCCGGGGGGACGGGAGCGGGGTCCCGAGTGCGTCCCGGGCGGGGGGCCGGGACGGAGGGGGCGGCGGACGGTCGTTCCTCAGGGGTGGAAGTAGAGGTGCCACATGCGGTAGTGCTCGGGCCGGCACCTGTACGCGCGCCACTTGCCGCCGGCCACGCCCTCGCGGCCGACCTGCTCGCATATGTGCTTCTGGCGGAACCAGTGGTTGGGGCGCCAAGGCCCCGGCGTCGGTCCGATCGGGGCGGTGACGGCCACCGCGTCCGGTTGCCGCTCCGCCGGCGCCGAGGCGGCCGCCGTGCCCGCCGTGGCGACGAGCAGCAGCCCGGTCGTCGTCGCCATCGCCCGCACCAGGCGGGAGTTGCTCGTCTTCATGGTCGCCTGCTCCTTGGAGATGTGGCGTTCGCCGGTCCGAGGACGTCCTGCCGGGGAAGCCGTGCCCTCCGGGTGGTGGTCCGGAGGGCACGGGTCGGGCTCCTGCCCCTTACTTGCGGTAGTACAGGTGCCACTGCCAATGGCCGTGGCGCTTCTCCTTCTTGCACTTGTAGTCGCGCCACTTGTGGTCGTCCTTGCCGCGCTCGCCGGCCTCCTGGCAGGCGTACTCGTCGTGGTACCAGCCGTCCGCCTTCCAGCCGCTCTTCTTCAGCTCCTTGGCCTGCTCGTCCGCCTCCTCGCTCGGGGCGGAACCGGTCGCCTCGCCCGTCGCGGAGCTGGTCGCGCTCGGCGTCTCCTCCGCCGGAGCCGCGACGGCCGCCCCCGCCGTGCCGGCGAACAGCAGGCCCGCGGTGGCCACCGCCACCACCGGCGCGAGGCGGAACTTCCTCGGATTCACGGGGTTTCCTCTCTCGTTTTCGGCGTTCGCCCTGATAGTGGGCGCGGAACGGCGCCGCCGGAACGGGCGTGCGGGAGCGGGAACCCGCGGGGCTCCCGCGCGGGCGGGTTTGAACCTCACGCGGCGTGAGGAGGCATGGTGACCACATGACAGCTTCCGCTTCCGCCGCCGGTCCCACGGACCGTTCCGCAGCTGGTCCCACGGCCCGTTCCGCAGCCCGTTCCACGGCCCGTTCCGCAGCCTGGAAGGTCGGCCCGCTCGCCGAGGCGTCCGGGCTCACCGTGCGCACGCTCCACCACTGGGACACCATCGGTCTGCTCACCCCGTCCCGCCGGACCGCCGGCGGGCACCGCGAGTACACCGAGGACGACCTCGCCCGCCTCTACCAGGTGCTGGCGCTGCGCGAGTTGGGGCTGGGCCTGGAGACGATCGGCGCCTGCCTCGACGCGGGCGTCGACCCCGTGCGCCTGGTCCGCGACCACCTGGCGGAGGTCGAGTCCGCGCTCACCGCGCTGGACGCGCTCCGGGAGCGCCTCGTGTGCCTCGATGCCGAACTGGCCGGCGGCTCCGTGTCGGCCGCGACGCTCCTCGACGCGCTCCGGGCGGCCGGGCGCCCGGGCCCGGAGGGCGGACGTGCGCTCCGCCGCCACGTGGACGCGGACGGCATGCGGGAGTTGGCGGACCGCGCCGGAGCGCTCGGTCCCGCCGCGCACTACCTGCTGGAGGTCGAGTGGCCGGAGCTGTACCGCCGCGCCGAGCGGCTCCGCGCGGCCGGGACGCCGTCGGCGGACCGCGCGGTGCGGCGGCTGGTGGACCGGATGGACGAGCTGGGCGCCCTGTTCACGGGCGGCGACGCCGGGATCTCGGCGGGGGTGCGGGACGCCTGGCGGGAGGATCCGGCGGCGATGTCCGGCGACGCCGCGGCGGACGCGGGGGAGTGGCGCGAGCTGGCCGGCTACCTGGACGCGGCGCGACGCGGCGGTGCGGAAGGAGGCCGTCCGTGATCCACCGGGCTCTTCCTCTGCTGATCCCGTACGCGATCTGCTGCTTCCTCGTGGCGGGCGGACTGCTGCCGCCGGGTGTCCTCCTGGCGGTGCCGGTGGCGTCGGCGGTGTACGGGGCGGTGGTGCGTGGGCGTCGTGGGCGCCGTGGCTCCGGGCGGTTCACCCGTACGGCGGACGGACCGCGCCCGCGCGCTTGAGCGCCCCGCCGCGCGGGCATCGCACGCTCCCGGACCGAATCCCTGCGCCCCGTTGGAGCCCCCATGCCCCTCCCCGAACAGATCAAGCCCGGTGACGTCGTCCTCTCCCGCGGCACCGAGGCCCTCTCCCGCGCCATCTGCCTCATGGACGACTCCGAAGTCAGCCACGCCGCGCTGGCGGTCGGCGAGGAGGGTCTCGCCGAGGTGACCGGGAAGGGTCTGCACACCCTCTCGTTCGCGCGCGCCCAGGAGGGCCACGACCTGGTCGTCGGCCGTACGCTCGCCGCGCCCGCCGACATGACGCCCGTCCTCGACGTGGCCCGCCGCTACCTGGACGCGGGCCGCACCTCCTACGCGTACCAGCAGATCGTGCTGCTGGCCGTCCTGTGCGTCACCCGCCGCGTCCCGCTGCCGCCGGGCGGGCGGCTGCTGGCGCGCACCGCGCTGGACCGGGCCGCCGCCGCGCTCAACGCGATGGCCGAGATGGGCCGGCAGCCCATGATCTGCTCGGAGTTCGTCTACCGCTGTCACTACGAGGCGATCCCGGGCGACCCGTATGTCCTGAAGACGGACGGTGGCGGCGTACGGGGGGCGGCCGAGGGGCAGTCGCTCCTGGACTGGGCCGAGGCGCACCCCGCCCTGCCGCGCGTGCAGGCCCTCCCGAAGACGGGCCCCTTCGACCCGGCCGCCACGGAGGCCGCGGTCGCGCCCCTCGTCTCGGCCTGCACCGCGGCCGCCGGGCGCCTGCCCCTCGGCGGGCACCTCCCCACGGACCCGGACGACGAGGAACTCCTCGCCTCCATGGCCGCGTTCGGCAGGGCCCTGCACGGCGGGCCGCTGCCCGCCGGCCAGGCCCTGGAGGCGATCCGCGCCAAGGAGGCCGAGCCGAACTTCGTCACCCCTGGTGACCTGCTGCGCAGTCTGTCGCTGAAGGAGACGCTGCGGCTGGGCCACGCGTCACGGGGCGGGCTGTTCTGATCTGACGGCGCAGTCCCTCACGGCGTAGTCGCCGAGGGACGGCTCCAGGAGGCCGAAGACGCGCTCGGCGTCGTCGGCGACGAGGTCGGCGATGCGGGCGTTCCCCTCCCCGGCGAGGGTGAGCTCCTGGATCCGCTGGAACAGGACGCGGTGCGCGGCGCCGAGCTGGGCCGCGGCCGCGCGGGGGGTGATGTCGCCGGCCTCGGCGCCGTCCGCCGCCGCGAGAGTCTCGGCGAGGGCCTCCTCGCGCCGGTCGTGGAGGTCGCGGAGCCGTGCGGTGAGGGTCGGGCTGTCGGCGATCATCCGGGAGAACTCCGGCCCGGCGAAGCCGGCGACGGGGTTGTGCTCCCGCACGGCGGCGAGGAAGGCGCGCTCCAGCGCGGTCAGCGCCGAGGCGCCGGCGGGCCGGCCGGCGACGACCCGGGCCAGGCTCGCCACGAACTCCTCCTGGTGGTCGAAGGCCAGGTCCTCCTTCCTCGGGAAGTAGTTGGTGACGGTCTTCTTGGCGACCCGGGCCGCGACGGCGATCTCGGCGATGGTCGTGGACTCGAAGCCGTGCTCGATGAAGAGCCGGGTCGCGTGGTCGGAGATCAGCTGCCTGGTCTCCTGCTTCTTGGACTCCCTGAGCCCCATGGGTTCGGTGGTCATGAGGAAATCTTACCCCCGATGTACTTTTCCTCTTGACGTACGCGCTGCGTCCGGTCTAACTTTACGTCCGTTGCAAGATTCGCCCGGACGTTGAAGCCGGACGTCGAAGGCTGAAAGGGGCCACACCATGCGCAAGCAGCTCAATCTCGCCGATCTCATCGCCCGTCAGGGCGGCGGCTCCGGCCCGGCTGCCCGCCAGGCTGGGACGTCGTGGCGGACCCAGGCCCCGATACCCCGGTCCACCACCCCGCGCCCCCAGCTCAACAGCCGCTCACGCGGCCCCCGTTGATTCCCCTCCAGTCGAACCTCCCAAGGAGCCCCTTGAACATCACCGCATCCGCCCTGTCCCTGACCGTCGACGATGTCGCCGCCTCCCGCGACTTCTTCATGACCCACTTCGGCTACGCGGTGGCGATGGAGGCGGACGGCTTCGTCTCGCTCTCCCACCAGGACGCGGCCCTCAACCTCGTCCTGCTTCGGCGCGGCATAGAGGTCCTGCCGCCGGAGCAGCGCGACCGGTGTGCCTCCGGTCTGATCGTGGCCTTCACCGTCACCGACCTCGACGCGCAGGAACGCCGGCTGCGCGCCGAGGGCGTGGAGATCACCATGCCGCTGCGGGAGGAGCCCTGGGGCGAGCGCCTCTTCCAGGTCACCGACCCCAACGGGGTCGTGGTCGAGCTCCTGGAGTGGGTCACCCCCGCCGACGCCTCGTAGGCTGCCGGGATGGCGCCGAAGGCGTACGCGGCGCTGCTGCGCGGCATCAACGTGGGCAGGCACCGGAAGGTCCCGATGGCCGAGCTCCGGACGCTGCTGGCGGGGCTTGGCCACGGAGCCGTACGGACGTACCTCCAGAGTGGCAACGCGGTCTTCACCGCCGCCGCCGGGTCCGACGAGGAGACCCTGGCGGCGGGCCTGCGCGACGCCCTCGCGGAGCGCTTCGGCTTCACCGTGGACGTCCTGGTGTGCGACCACGCATACCTGAAGGCGGTAGCGGCCGCCTGCCCGTTCCCGGCGGCCGACTTGGAGCCGAAGCAACTGCACGTCCTGTACTGCTCCGCCCGTCCCGACCCGTCCCGCTTCGCGCACCTCGAAGCGGCGAAGTCGCGATACCACCCCGAGGAGTTCCGCCTCGGCGACCGCGCGCTCTACCTCTACGCCCCGGAGGGCCTGGGCCGCTCGGATCTGGGCGCGGCGCTGTCGAGGGTGACTCCGGCGGAGGGGGCGTTCGCGACGGGCCGGAACTGGAACACGGTGGTGAAGTTGGTGGAGATGACGGCGAGTTGAGCGCCGCCTGCCAGACGGCGTACTTCTCGTGCGGGGTGGCCCGGGCCCACACGGCCTCGAAGGCCGAGGCGCACGCGCGTGCCGTGGCGGCGTCGACGGCCTGCTCCGTCCTCACCCACCTGCCGCCGCTGTCGAAGACGTTGAACTGAACGATCCGGCCGTCGAAGAGCCAGAAGTCATGCTCCGGGAGGGCGAGTTCCTCGGCCCGCTCTCTCGGCAGCCAGCGGATGTCCTCCCCGGCGGCGATATTGGTGAAGGTCCCGGAGTGCTCGAACCGGATGTACTCGCTCACCGGCTCCGACACGATGCGGGCGCGGCGCATGACCACGCCCTTGCCGGTGACCTCCTGCACCAGATCGAGCCAGGGCCGCCACCAACTCGGCCGGTCCGCCGGATCGAGACGATGCCCCCGCCTCCAGGCGGCGAAGCGCTCCGCCTCGCCGTCCACGTCGTAGACATCGCGCATCTCCAGATGAACGGCCGACCGCTCGGCGGATCGCAGCAGCTCCGCGAAGCTGCTCAAACTCTGCGTCATCGTGTACGTCCTTTCGCCCTGCTTCGACGTTCATGTGGAGTATCTGTGTCTCAGCGTCACCGATAGGAGAGAAGGCCATGAGCAGACGTGACTTCGAGGACGACCCGGACGCTCCCGTCGCCAACAGTCTGGTCCCCGCCGCCTCGGCTGTCGTGGTGGACGGCGATGGCCGCATCCTGCTCCAGCGCAGATCGGACAACGGCATGTGGGCACTGCCCGGCGGTGCCATGAACATCGGTGAATCCCTGGCGGATTGCGCCGTGCGGGAGACACGCGAGGAGACCGGGCTGGACGTCGAGATCACCGGCATCGTCGGCACGTACAGCAATCCTGGGCACGTCTTCGCCTACGACGACGGAGAAGTGCGCCAGGAGTTCTCCATCTGCTTTCTCGCCCGGCCGGTGGGCGGGGACATCGAGGTCTCGGAGGAGTCGACGGAGGTCCGGTGGTTCGACCCGTCCGAAGTGGACACGCTGCCCATGGTGAACAACATCCGTATGAGGGTGAACGATTGGCGGTCGGGCCGTATGCCCGCCATCCGGTGAACGCCTGGCCGCGATGCTTGATGGTGTTTCTCAACGGAAGGAATCCATGAGAGTCGGAATCACTGGGCATCGCGGTCTGTCCTCCGAAGTCGAGGCAGTCGTCAGACGGATGCTCGATGAGGCGGTGTTCGCCTATGCTCCCGACGCGTTGATCGGCGTCAGCTGCATCGCGGACGGGCCTGATGCCTGGTTCGGACAGTCCGTGCTTCGGCAAGGTGGCCGGCTCGAGGTGGTGATCCCGGCCGAGGAGTACCGGGATCGCCTGCCGGATTGGCATCACCCGACCTACGACCACCTGCTCGGCCATGCAACGAAGGTGCACCGGACGGGACGCGTCGTATCCGACTCGCACGCTCATATGGCCGGCAGCGAACTTCTCGTCGGCCTGGTCGATGCACTCATCGCCGTATGGGACGGGCAGCCGCCGCGCGGCTACGGCGGCACCGCCGACGTCGTGGCTCACGCTCACGTCGTCGGCATCCCGGTTCATGTGCTGTGGCCCGAAGGCGCAGCCCGCGATTGACGCAGCCCAGGCTTATTCGTCCAGGCAGTCCGCAAGGCGGCGGCAAGTGCGGGCGAGGTCGTCCATGTGCGAAGCCGCCGCCCGGGTACCGGTGTCGACCGCGCGTACCAGGTCGTCCTGTCCGCGGTGGATGAGAGCGGTCCACTGGATCCAGGCGAGGCTGCCCCGTTCGAGCTCGTCGGTACGGGCACGCGCCGCCCGGAGCATCCGCTGGAGGTGTCCGCGCAGAGTGGCGGTGATCTCGCGGATCTCTGCCACCCGGGGCGGGTGGGGGCGTTCCTGGAGGGCGCGGCGGACGGTCGCGCGGATGGTCACCAGGTCGAGGGGGCCGGTCTCACCGGTCATCATGGTGCTGACCCGTGGGTGATGTGGAGCAGGGCACACGATGGTCGATCGCCTTTCTTCCGGCGGTGGCACGGCAACGGTTGCCGTGCGGGCCCAGGCTGCCGCCGTGTCCCGTGCGGTCCCAGGGACGTAACGTCCCAGTTCTGTCGCGTTAGTCGGCGACGCCCAGGAGCTCCGCCAGCCGGCGCAGCCCCGGAGGGCGGGACGGTCCGGACCAGAGATCGCCGACGATGGCGACGGCCAACGTGTGGTGGCGCATCCAGGCCGGGGCCAGTCGGTGCAGCTTCTCCAGGGACTTGACCGCTTCCCGCGCGTTGCCGACGTCCGCGTGGGCGCGCGCCACGTCCAGCAGCAGCCACGTCCGCCACGAGATCGGTGTGTCGGCGGCGAGCCGCATCCCCCGGGCGAGCCGGAGCGCTTCCTCCGGGCGGCCGTGCTGCACCGACAGCCGTACGCGCTCGATGCGTACCGATGACCTGCTGAAGACGCTCACCAACTTCCCGTTGACGGGAGGCGGCAGGGTGGCGAGGCGGCCCGCCGCCCGCTCGGCGGTGCGCATCATGTCGTTGGCGGTGTCGTAATCGCCGGAGCGGGCGGAACTGGTCGCGGCGGACATCAGCAGCCCGCCCCGGACCCGTACGCCTTCCGCGGTGTGCACCCGGCTCCGCTCCACGCGGTCGGCGGCGTGGACGGCCAAGCGCAGGGCGTCGTCCAGCCGGTTCTGGCGCTGATAGGCCCAGGCCACGGAGTTGCAGACCATGGCGGGGAGCAGCGGGTCGGCCGCCTCGCGGGCCGCCGCGAGAGCGCGCTCCAGCGCGGAGAGGGCGAGGTCCGTCTTGCCCAGGCGGATGGAGAGGTGCCCCGCGAGCTGGAGCGACTTGGCCAACGCGGCCTGCCCGACGGCTCGTTCGGCGTTGTCGCCGACCGCCGAGGCCAGGCGGCTGTCCGCGATGATGTCCGGCAGGGTCTCCAGCAGGCGGCCGAAGTCGGCCGAGTGGTACAGCGTCCACGCCTCCTCGATCTCGGAGCGGAGCAACGCCGGGGTCAGCCGTTCCGCACCGCTCGGTTCGGGAGGCGGAGCGAACAGCGGTGGCACGATCGCCCGCCGGACGGCGACCAGGGCCGGGGGCTCGGCCTCCCCGTTCGACGGGATGCCGGGCGGATCGCCCAGCAGCGCGGTGACCTCCACCCCCAATCCCTTGGCCAAGGCATGCAGCGTGGGCAGCCGGGCGGAGTGCTTCCGCTTCTGCTCCAACTTCCGTACGACGTCCGCCGATACACCGGCCCGCTCGGCCAACGCTTCCTGCGTCAGATCCGCCAACCTCCGCAACCGGCCCACCCGATCGCCCAGGTGTTCATTCGCCATGCGTCCGACGCTACGCCCCGGATCGAGGATCCGAGGTCCCGGTGGACCGCCAACCAGCCCATCGGGCCGTCCCGTTAAAGGAACCGGGGAAAGAACCAATTCCCTCCCAACCCCTCCCTCGTCACCCCATCGGGTGACTTCGTGGCAGGCGCCGGGATCGGCGCGGTACGGTCGCGCCAACAACCCAAAAACGACGACGGCCCCCGGCGGGACTGGCATCCCGGCCGAGGGCCTGATCATCAAGGAAGCTGGTCCCTTCCCTATGACTGTTGCGCAGTCTAGCGCCCCCGCGCGCGCAGGCGTGGTGCACATCAGGCACCGCCACACCTCCCAGTTCACCGTCGTGGGCAACCACTTCGCCCAGAACCAGGACCTCTCCCTGGTCGCCCTGGGCATCGGCCTCTACGTGCAGTCGCTCCCCGACGGCGCCGTCATCAGCATCAAGGCCCTCTCCGGCCGCTTCAAGGAGGGCGACGTCCTCATCGCCCGCGCCCTGCGCGAGCTGGAGGAGGCCGGATACCTGGAGCGGGAGCGCGTACGCACCGAGGAGGGGCGCGTCGTGACCGTGACACGCTGGCACGAGTGGCCGCGAACCCACCCCCGTCCGCCAGTTGAGCCCACCGAGTGCCCTGCCCCACCGCCCCGGGTGAAGCCCGAGCCCCGCCCCGAGCCCCCGCTGCCGCCCGTCGACCAGCCCGCCGCCGACCTCCTCGCCGCGCTCCGCCGCCACGACCCGCGCCTCGTCCTCTCCGAGAAGGACGTACGCCGCCTCGCCCCGGCCGTCCGCGCCTGGCTGGACCGCGACATCGGCCCCCACCAGATCACCCGCACCCTCACCGCCGACCTCCCCGTCGGCCGCATCCCCTGGCCCGCCCGCCTCCTCCGCTACCGCCTCACCAGCTGGCTGCCGCCCCAACTCCCCACCACGCCACTGGAACCACGCCCCGCAGCCCCACCCCGCCCGGACCCCCTCCAGACCTGCGACGGCTGCGACCGCGCCTTCCGCGCCCCCGCCCCCGGCCTCTGCCGCGACTGCCGCACGGCTGCGGGCAAGGCGGCGTGAGAGGGGCCCTCTTCACTTCTTGGCTACCGCAAGGTGTCTCTGCGCCGTTCCAGTAGGTCAAGGCACTTATGGATGTGTGGTGCAGGTTCACCGGCACGCTCGCGCATCAACGCGATTGCCTCGACGTTGCGCTTGATGCCGATCAGTCGGTCGACTTCGGCTCGCGACTCCGTCGACAGCCGGTTCCACAGGTCATCAGACACAGCTGCATTCAACAGCCAACTGGAGGGGCGGGTCACGCCTTCTACGCCCGTGCCTCCCCGAGGAACACCGGGTTCGTCAGCGCCACCATGCCCCCCTCCCGCCGCCGTACCTCCGCCCGGACGTACGCCGACCGGGCCGCCGAAGTCCGCCAGTCCACCAGGCCGTCCTCCGGTACGGGAACCGTCAGCAGCGTGCCCTGGTCCGTGATGAACGAGGCCGTGGCGCCAGGTGGAACGCCCGTGGCCTGGAGGCGGATCGTCGCCTCGCGGGCCCGCAAGCGCTCGCCCATGCCCGCGTGAGCGCCCCGCGGGGACACCGCGCCGAACGACAGCCCGACCGCCGACGACTCCGCGATCCAGCTGCTCCCCGCGCGCAGCCCGGACAGCAGCGCCGGGCGCGACAGGTCGTCGGCCAGGACGACCGTGTGGGGTGAGCCGACCGGCTGCGGGGCGCGGTGGGCGTCGCTGTTGCCCATCGCGGGGAGCCAGTGGCCGCCGGCCAGGAGAGCGTCCCAGGCGGCGACGGCCATCTCGTCGTCCTGCGTCCAGGGGCCGTTCCAGACCTCGACCGCGTCCGCCTCGTCGAAGCCGAACTTCCAGTTGCAGGCGGGGCAGGTCGCGAACGGGTGGGCGGGGACGACCAGTCCGCCCGCGCGCCGGACGGTCCGGGCGAAGCGCGGGAAGACGCCGTCGCGGGCGCGGTAGCGCCAGTCGACGAAGACCCCGGGGTCGGTGCCGAGGGCCAGGACGTGGCCGTTGCGGGTGGTGATCTCCTCGCCGGTGAGGATGAGGAAGTCGTCGCCCCACAGGCCCTCCCACGCGCCGTGGCCGGACGTCGTGTTGTGCTCGGTGGTGACGATCCAGTCCAGCCCGGCCGCCCGCGCCGACGCCGCGATCTCGGCGGGGGTGCGCAGGCCGTCGGAGTGGACGCTGTGCAGGTGGCCGTCGCCCCGGTACCAGGCCCGGCCCCGGCCCCGGGCCCGCTGCGGCGGGAAGACGGGGGACGCGACGGCGCCCGTCGGTCCGTACCGCAGGGTGACCGTCACCTCGTACGCCAGGCCCTGCGGCGCCACCGTGTACGGGCCGAGGACGACGTGCCAGGTCCCGGAGCGGACGGGCCCGGGCAGATAGCCCGGCGTGGCCCGGTCGGCGGCGATGGAGAACTCCGTTCGCGCCCCGCCCGACCAGCCCCGGAACCCCGCGCCGCCCAGCCCCGTCCCGCGCTCGTCGAAGATGCCGATGTCGCAGGCGTTGCCGGGGACGCCGGCGGGGACGGACGGTCTGTCGTAGGCGTAGGAGACGGTGATCTCGCGGATCCCGCGCGGGACTTCCACGGGGAGGTAGACGTAGTCGGGCGCGCCGGCCGGCAGCCGGCCGGTGATGCGGCGGGTCTCGGCCGGGCCGTCGGCCCCGGCGGCGGGCGCGGGCGTCACACCGCCGAGCGTAAGCGTGCCGGCCGTCAGTTTCAGGACGTTCCGTCGCTCCATCCCGCCCTCCTTCTCCGGAAACTCCCGGAGACCGTTGTACGCCCGCCCGGCGCGCGGCGGA
This sequence comes from Streptomyces sp. AV19, assembly GCF_015999245.1. Classification (GTDB taxonomy): domain Bacteria; phylum Actinomycetota; class Actinomycetes; order Streptomycetales; family Streptomycetaceae; genus Streptomyces. The sequence continues at coordinate 837,263 of NZ_JAEAMR010000007.1, forward strand.
ACGTACGGCGATTGACGGTTGTGTGTCGGCTGTTCGACATGGGTCCCCTGGGGCCCTTCAGGGCTTACCGTGGGTAGCCCGCCATGTCCCGCCCGCCATGCCCGCCACGGAGGTTCCCGCATGCGCATCGCGACCACGGCCTTCCTCACGGACGAGACGATCACCCCCGTCCGGCTCGCCCGCGAGCTCGAACAGCGCGGCTTCTCGGGCCTCTACCTGCCCCAGCACACCCACATCCCCGTCAGCCGGGACACGCCCGCGCCGATGGGCGAGCCGCTGCCGCGCGAGTACGGCCGGTCCCACGACCCCGTCGTCGCGCTGGCCCAGGCCGCGGCCGTCACCCACCGGATCGCCATCGGCACCGGCGTCGCCCTCGTCGCCCAGCACGACCCGATCGTCCTCGCCAAACAGGCGGCCTCGCTGGACCACCTGAGCGGAGGCCGGTTCACCCTCGGCATCGGCTACGGCTGGAACGTGGAGGAGGCCGCCGACCACGGCGTCGAGTGGCGCACCCGGCGCGCCCTGGTGCGCGACCGGATGGCGCTGATGCGGGCCCTGTGGGCGGCCGAACCGACCGGTTATGAGGGCGAGTTCGGGTCGGTCAGGGCGAGCTGGGCGCACCCCAAGCCGTTGCTGCCGCCGCGCGAGCGGGTGGGCGCACCGCCGCTCGTCGGGCCGCGCACGCTGATCGGCGGGACCGCCGGGCCCGGACTGTTCGCCGCCGTCGCGGAGTACGCGGACGGCTGGCTGCCCATCGGCGGGGGCGGGCTCGGGGAGGCGCTGCCGCAACTGCGGGCGGCGTGGGCGGAGGCGGGGCGGCCGGGGGAGCCGGTCGTCATTCCGTACGCGGTGCACCCGTCGGCGGGGAAGCTGGCGCACCTGGCCGACCAGGGCATCGAGGAGGTCGTGGTCGGGCTGCCCGCGGCGGGGGAGGGGGAGGTGCTGCGGGCGCTGGACGCGCTGGCGGAGTTTCTGTGAGGGGGGTTTGCCCCCGGCCCGCCCTTTCACCGTTTCTTCCGGGGCTCCGCCCCTCGGCCCGGCACCGCGCTCCGCGCGGTAGGGGCGGTGGCTCCGCCCCCTGCACCCCCGAAACCGCGCTCCGCGCGGTTGTCCTCAAACTCCCCGGAGGGGGCAACCCCCAGACGGGCTGGATGGGGGCTCCGCCCCCTGCACCCCGCCTCCGGGGCTCCGCCCCTGGGCCCCGCCGGGGGCTTCGCCCCTGGACCCCCTTTCGGGGCTTCGCCCCGGGCCCCCGTCGCACGGCTTTCGCCTCGGTCTCTGCCGCACGGCTTCGCCTCGGCCGCTGTCATGCGGCTTCGCCTCGGCCGCTGTCATGCGGCTTCGCCGCGCCCGGTGGCGCCCGGCATCCCGCGGGCTCCCGCGGGGGCCTGACGGGCAGTCGGGCGGCGGAGCACCGCTACCGGAGAGACCCTCCGCTTAACGTGACCAGTGGCACACCAACCAGGCGTGATCTCCCCTGGCATCCCCTCAACCCGCTCGTATGCTCGGGGGATGACTTCGAGCGCATCACGTCCCGTACCGGAACCTTCCGTACCGGAACTTCCCGTACCGGAGGCACCGACCGCGAACTCCATGCGGAGGGCCCTCAAACGGGCCCGTGACGGCGTCGCGCTGGACGTCACGGAGGCGGCGGTCCTTCTGCAGGCCCGGGGGGAGGACCTGGAGGACCTCTGCGCCTCGGCCGCGCGGGTGCGCGACGCGGGGCTGGAGGCCGCCGGGCGTCCCGGGGTCATCACCTACTCCAAGAGCGTCTTCATCCCGCTCACCCGCCTCTGCCGCGACAAGTGCCACTACTGCACCTTCGTCACCGTCCCCGGCAAGCTCCGGCGGGCGGGCCAGGGGATGTTCATGTCCCCGGACGAGGTGCTGGACATCGCCCGCCGCGGGGCCGCGATGGGCTGCAAGGAAGCCCTGATCACGCTGGGGGACAAGCCGGAGGAGCGCTGGCCCGAGGCCCGCGAGTGGCTGGACGCGCACGGCTACGACGACACCCTCGCGTACGTCCGCGCCATCTCCGTCCGGATCCTGGAGGAGACCGGCCTCCTGCCGCACCTCAACCCGGGCGTCATGTCCTGGACCGACTTCCAGCGGCTCAAGCCCGTCTCGCCGTCCATGGGCCTGATGCTGGAGACCACGGCCGGCCGGCTGTGGAGCGAGCCCGGCGGGCCGCACTACGGCTCGCCGGACAAGGACCCCGCCGTCCGGCTGCGGCACCTGGAGGACGCGGGCCGCAGCTCGGTGCCGCTGACCAGCGGACTCCTGCTGGGGATCGGGGAGACGTACGAGGAGCGCGCCGAGTCGCTGTTCGCGCTGCGCAAGGTCTCCCGGGCCTACCACGGCATCCAGGAGCTCATCCTGCAGAACTTCCGCGCCAAGCCGGACACCGCGATGCGCGGCATGCCGGACGCGGAGCTGGACGACCTCGTCGCCACCGTCGCCGTCGCCCGGCACATCATGGGCCCCTCCGCCTGCCTCCAGGCCCCGCCGAACCTGGTGGACGCCGAGTTCGGGCGGCTCATCCGGGCCGGGATCGACGACTGGGGCGGGGTCTCCCCGCTCACCCCGGACCACGTCAACCCCGAGCGCCCCTGGCCGCAGATCGAGGAACTCGCCGAGCGGTCCGCCGCCGAGGGGTTCGTCCTGAAGGAACGTCTCGCCATCTACCCGGAGTTCGTCAAGCGCGGCGAGCCGTGGCTCGACCCGCGCGTGCTGCCGCACGTCCGGGCGCTGGCCGACCCCGGGACCGGGCTGGCCCGGGAGGACGCCGAGGTGCGCGGGCTGCCGTGGCAGGAGCCCGAGGAGGTCTTCGTCCCCTCCGGGCGCACCGAGCTGCACCGCACCATCGACAGCGAGGGCCGCACCTCTGACCGGCGGGACGACTTCGACGAGGTCTACGGCGACTGGGAGGCGCTGCGGGAGGCCGCCGCGCCGGGGATGGTCCCCGAGCGGCTGGACGGCGACGTCCGCACGGCGCTCCGGCAGGCGGCCGACGACCCGACGCGGCTGACCGACGCCGAGGCGCTGGTGCTGCTGCACGCCGACGGACCGGCGCTGGACGCGCTGTGCGGGATCGCGGACGACCTGCGGCGGGACGTGGCCGGCGACGACGTGACGTACATCGTCACGCGGAACATCAACTTCACCAACGTCTGCTACACCGGCTGCCGGTTCTGTGCCTTCGCCCAGCGCCGCACGGACGCCGACGCCTACACCCTCTCCCTGGAGCAGGTCGCCGACCGGGCCCAGCAGGCGTGGGACGTCGGTGCCGTCGAGGTGTGCATGCAGGGCGGCATCCACCCGGACCTGCCGGGCACGGCGTACTTCGACATCGCGCGGGCGGTCAAGGAACGCGTGCCGGGGATGCACGTGCACGCCTTCTCGCCGATGGAGGTCGTCAACGGCGCGACGCGGACCGGGCTTTCGATCCGCGAGTGGCTGACCGCGGCGAAGGAGGCCGGGCTCGACTCGATCCCGGGCACGGCGGCCGAGATCCTCGACGACGAGGTCCGCTGGGTGCTCACCAAGGGCAAGCTGCCGACCAGCACATGGATCGAGGTGATCAAGACCGCGCACGAACTGGGCATCCGCAGCTCGTCCACGATGATGTACGGGCACGTGGACCAGCCCCGGCACTGGCTCGGGCACTTCCGGACACTGGCGGGCATTCAGGCGGAGACCGGTGGATTCACGGAGTTCGTGACGCTTCCGTTCATCCACACCAACGCCCCCGTCTACCTCGCGGGCATCGCCCGCCCCGGCCCGACGATGCGCGACAACCGGGCGGTCACGGCCATGGCCCGGCTGCTGCTCCACCCGCACATCCCCAATATCCAGACCAGTTGGGTCAAATTGGGCACGGAGGGTGCGGCGGAGATGCTCCGCTCGGGCGCCAACGACCTGGGCGGCACGCTGATGGAGGAGACCATCTCCCGCATGGCGGGCTCCTCGTACGGCTCGTACCGCTCGATCCGCGGCCTGGAGGCCATCGCGGAGGCGGCGGGGCGTCCGTCGCGGCCACGGACGACGGCGTACGGCGAGGTGCCGGAGGAGCGCCGGACGGCGGCCCTCGCTTCGGACGGCCACCTTCCGGAACTGCTGCCGGTGCTGGGGAACGACTGACCGGTCGTCGACCGGTGTTGCGGGACTGTCGCCCGGCCTCGATCGGACGGAGACGGTCCCGCGCATAGGGTGTCCCGCATGTCTTGGCCCCAGAACCCCCCACAGCCCCATCAGCCCCATCAGCCCGACCCGGAAGGCCGTCAGCCGCAATACGGACAGCAGCAGACGCCTGCCCAGCCGGGCCCGCCGTCCGCTCCCCAGGGCGGCTTCGGCCCGCCGCCGACGTGGGGCGAGGGCGGTACGGGGCATGCGCAGCCGACGATGGTCGGCGGACCGGCGGTGCCGCCGCCTCCGCCGGCGGCGGGCGGGGCCGCGGGCCGGGGCGCGGGCGCCGTACCGCCGCCGCCCGGTCCCGTCCCGGGCGCCAACGCGGGTGCCGGTGGTGCCGTGCCGCCGCCCGGCCCCGTGCCCGGTGCCTTCCCTCCGCCGCCGGGCCCTGTGCCGGGGGCGAACGCGGGTGCCGTGCCGCCGCCTCCGGGGCCCGTTCCCGGCGCGGGTGCCGGTGCCGTCCCGCCGCCCGCGTACGGTGCCGGCGCCGCGCCGCAGTTCGGGCAGCCGCAGCCGCAGCCGTACGGCGCGCCCGCTCCCGCCCCCGCGCCGCGCAAGAACAAGACCCTCCTCGCCGTCGTCGGCGGCGTCGTCGCGCTGGGCGTCATCGGCGGCGGCCTCTTCTATGTGCTGGGGGACGGCGAGGGCGGCAAGAAGGAGCAACAGGAGGCCAAGGGCGGCGCCTCCGCCGCCCCGCAGGCCCCCGGGAAGCCCGAGGCGTCCGCGTCCTCCCCGGCCGCATCCGCCCACCAGGTGCCGCAGGGCTGGCAGACCCAGACCTACGAGCGCCACGGCTTCAGCTACGACGTCCCCGGCAAGGACGCCAAGTGGAAGCTCCTGCCCGGCGACACGATGATCTCGTACGCCGACAAGGGCAAGCCGGTCGTCGCGATGACCGGAACGGCCAACTTCCGTGAGGGCGGCTGCGCTTCGAACCCCAACCCGAACGCCTTCGGCGAGGCCGGCAAGGGCCAGCTCGCCACCGTCGGCACCACCGGCGGCGGCACGGACGGCACGCTCCAGGAGAACGCCCGCAACTGGGCGGGCAACTGGGGTGTCATGGCCTACGGAGGGCTCGGCAGCAGCAAGCCGAAGATCCAGGTGGGCCAGGCGACGCCCTGGAAGCACAACGGCATCGAGGGCTACACGGCGACCGCCAAGGTCACCGTCACCAACCGGCCGAGCAAGTGCGTGCCGCCGACCGCGATCGTCAAGAGCATCGCGCAGAAGCTGCCCGACGGGACGTTCCACGGCTGGGTCGTCTACGCGGACCAGGGCGTTCCGGACGCGCTGCCGGAGGCCGAGATCGACAAGATCATGAACACCGTGCGACCGGCCAAAACCCAGTAGGCCCGCACGGGCGGTCGATTACAGTGCTGTGCCGACCGCAAGCCGCAGCAGGACCGAGTCCAGTCGGAAGCCGGGAGGCCGGAACGTGACCACGACCGTCGGTGCGGGGACGCCCCTGTGGGGCCGGGCCGAACAGCAGGACTTCCGCGCCCGGGTGCGCGGCTGCCTGCTGGGCGGCGCCATCGGTGACGCGCTCGGCGCGGGCATCGAGTTCGACTCCCTGGAGGCGATCCGCTCGGCCCACGGGCCGCACGGCGTCGAGGACTACGTCCCGGCCTACGGCCGGCGGGGCGCCGTCACCGACGACACCCAGATGACGCTCTTCACCGCCGAGGGGCTGATACGGGCCCAGGTGCGCCGGGACGCCGGCGCCTGGCACCCGCCGACCGACGTCCACCGCGCATACCTGCGGTGGGCGGCCACCCAGCGCGACTGGGGACCGGACGAGCGGGAGCCGGACGCCGGCTGGCTGGCCCATGAGGAGTGGCTCTACTCCCGGCGGGCCCCCGGGAACGCCTGCCTGTCCGGGCTGGCGGACGAGCGGATGGGCACGCTGGAGGAGCCGAGGAATCCCGACTCCAAGGGGTGCGGCGCGGTGATGCGCTCGGCCCCCTTCGGGCTCCTGGTCGGCTGGGAACCGGAGCTCGTCCTCCAACTCGCCGTGGAATGCGCCGTGCAGACGCACGGGCACCCCACGGGCTCGCTCGCCGCCGGGGCGTTCGCGGTCATCGTCCACGGCGTCGCGCGCGGCGAATCGCTGGACGCCGCCGTTCAGCGGACCCTGGCCCTGCTCGTCGGCCGCCCGGGGCACGAGGAGACGAGCCGGGCGCTGCGGCAGGCCCTGGGCGCGGTGCGCCAGGGCCTGCCGACGCCCGAGCGCGTGGAGTCGCTAGGCCAGGGGTGGGTGGCGGAGGAGGCCCTGGCCATGGGCGTCTACTGCGCGCTCGTCGCCGAGGATGTGCGCCACGGGCTGCTGCTCGCCGTCAACCACGGCGGGGATTCGGACTCCACCGGGTCGATCTGCGGCAACCTCCTCGGCGCGCTGCACGGGGAGACCGCGCTGCCCGCCGGGTGGCTCGCCGAGCTGGAGGGACGGGCCACCATCCTCCAACTCGCCGACGACTTCGCCATGGAGCTGACGCAGGGCGCCTCGCTGCACGGCCCGGCCGGCTCCTCGGCCGCCTGGCTGGCGCGGTACCCACGGGCCTGATCCCGGCCCGGGGCCGCGCCCGGCGGAACCACGTCGGACGGACGCCGGACGGGCCTAACCACGCCCGCCCGACGCGCCGTTGCCGACGGGGTCGGGTCAGGGCGTCACTTGGCCCCGGGGGTGACCGTCGTCATGAAGGCCTCCCACGCCTCGGGCGTGAAGCCGAGCTCGGCGCGGCGCGGGGCCTTGGAGTCGCGCACCGCGACGGACCCGAGGAGGAAGGAGGCGACCTCGACGCAGTCGCCGTTGAGGGAGTGGGAGGACTTCCGCCACGTGGACATGCCCTGCTGAATTGCCATGGTGTTGCTCCGTTGCCTGTGAGTACTGCCGGTGTAAGTACTGCCTGTCGCAATCGGGGGTGGTGCCGGCTTCCCGAAGGTGCGACCGACGGTACGCGCCAACATCACCGGATGAGCTGGCTGTTCACTCGACCGGATGGCATATTCCAGGCGACTCTTCCCAGTGGCGCGGCACCAGGTGTACCGTTCCGCCTCCCCAGGCGGAGGCCGTCCCGGAGACGGCACTTTCCGGGGGCGGTGCTCGGCCGACGGCGCTTCCCGGGGCGGTGCTCAGTCGCGGTACTCGTCCGCGACGCTCAGCAGGAACTGCCGCGTCTGCTCGGCGTTGAGGGCCTGCATCCGCAGGTGCTCGTACATCACGCTGTACGCCTGCACGTCGTTGGGCTTCTCCAGGTACAGGTCGCTGGTGATGCCCTCCAGGTAGACCGTGCTGGCATCCTGCGGGTCGTGGAACTCCAGGATGCAGAACTTGCCGTACATCCCCGGATGCGCGCCCACGTCGTACGGCAGGATCTGCACGGTGATGTGCGGCTGGAGGCTGAACTCGACGAGGTGCTCCAGCTGTTCGCACATGATGGCCCGGTTGCCGACGATGCGCCGCAGCGCCGACTCGTCGATGACCGCCCACAGGCGCAGCGGGTTGACCGGGTCGGTGATCCGCTCCTGGCGCCGCATCCGCACCTGCACGCGCCGCTCGACCTCGCCGGCGGTCGCCTCCGGCCACGAGCCCTCGGTGACGGCGCTGGCGTACCCCGGGGTCTGGAGCAGGCCGGGGATGAGCGACGCCTCGTAGATCCGCAGCGAGGCCGCGTCGGTCTCCAGACCGATGTAGACGCTGTACGGAATGTCGCCGAAGGCATGCCACCAGCCTTGCTGGCGTGACTCTTTGGCCATCTGCATCAGCGAATCGACGATGCGGTGGTCCTCGACCCCGTACACCCCGCACAGGTCGCGGACGTCGCGCTGGCTGATGCTGCGACGGCCGTTCTCCAGCCGGCTGATCTTCGACTGCGACACCAGGAGCCGCTCGGCCACCTCCTCGGCCGTCATCCCTTTGAGCTCACGGAGCTTGCGCAGCTCCTGCCCCAATCGGCGCCGCCTTACGGTGGGGTTGACACTGGACGCCACGGGACGCACCTCCGGCTCCGTCATGCTGCTGTCTCCTAGCCCCCGCAGCCTGCCACCACCGGCCGGGGCGGCGCTGGAAAATGCCGACACAGCGTCCTCTCGCGATGACCGAAGTCACGTCGGCGCGCGGGTCCGTACGGACGCGGGCGCGCCTGCGCGGGACGGCGGCCGGACCACCGCCCCGCGCACGGGTCGTCGGGCGGGCACGGCATGCCGGGGCGGGGGACGGCCGCACCGTCCCCCGCGGCCCGGCGCGGCCGGGTCACCGCTTTCCGCCCCACCGGGCGACCGGGTCACTCATGTCACCGCGTCACCCGGTTCCGCGCGTCACCGGAAAGCGTTCCGTCGCCGGAGGGCGTTCCGCCGGGGAAATCCCCTCCGGAGCCGGGCGGCCGGCTGCCACGGCCTCACGAGGCCGCCGCGCGGGCCATCACCCCGCCATGGGGCGCCACGGACTGAGGAACGGTTTCAGCAGACGCCACCGCGCCCCGGACGGACGCCTTCCGGCGCCCCGGGCCGCCGTTCCCGCCGCCGGCCACCGCCTGGGACCGGCGCGGCTGGGCCACCCCGTTCTGCACGTCGAGCACGGCGTGCGCCACGAGCCCGCCCATCGGGTCGTGCCGGATCAGGTCCCGCAGCCGGGACCTGGACGAGCGGCCCTCGTTGCCCGGGTACAGGTGCTTGCCCAGGCCGACCGCGTGGGCCAGCGCGGCCAGTGCCGCGGTCCGCGGGTCCGGCGGGACGCCGGTGCGGATCGCGCTGTCGAGCCGGGCCCTGATCTCCCGGCTGATGGCCGTTTCGGTCGCCTGGTAACGGGTGGTCGGCAGCACCCCGCACATCTGGCCGGCGACGGCGTGCACCATGCCGCACCGCTCCAGGTGGGTGAGATACGTCTGACGCAGCCCCAGGCGGGGTCCGCCGATCCAGTGCACCGCGCGGACCGGGCTGCCGCGGCGGCGCAGCAGTTCGAGCGCGGAGTCCAGGGTCGGATCTCCTGTGGGCCGTGGCATCACCACGGCGATACGATCCCCGTCAGGGGCTATCCGTCCGGCCAGAGCCAGCTCCACTAGCTGGGCTCCGGCGAGACCGAGGTCGAGCGACTGCGGCTGCGCCGTGGTCCCGGTGGCCGGGTCCAAGGCGAGCAGCAGAAGCTCCTCCGGAATTGTTCTGCGGCTCCTGCCCATCCATGCCTCCCCGCGTGGATGAGTGACAGGGTGACCCCTCTCACATTGGTCTGTCGAGAGTGCGTGGTGGCTTCGGGTGGGAACCGGTAGGTATGTCGTCTCGTCTTGCACATGGGTGAAGCCGTGGAAGCCGCTTGACGGGCGGTCGCGCGCTGGCACGCCGACGGCAGAGGACACTGGTAGACGTTGAGAATGTCCGGGAAGCGGGGCGCTGGCCGCCCCGCCTCGGCGTACGGCGCGGGAATCGAGGAGGCATCGGTGGCGGGCGAGTCCCCCGACAAGTCTGAGCAGGGGAAGCCGTCGGGGGAGACGGCTGGCGAGCACGACCCGCGGCTCGGTGCGCGGAAGGCACCGGCGGAGTCGGACGCCGCGGCGCGGACGCGGCACGACGCCGCCCGTGAGGAGCGGGACGGGGTCCGCCCGGCGGACGCCGGATCCGATGCGGATGCAAAGCCCGCGGAGCGGGAGGAAGCGGAAGGCGACCGTCCGAAGGATGGCGCGCCGGACGCCGCCGCGCCCGGCGACGCCCGCCCGAAGGGCGCCGACACCTCGGCCGGCGACGCCCGGTTGAAGGCCGCCGTGGCCTCGTGGGTGGCCGGTGCGGACGAGGACGCGCCCGAGACGATCGGGGACGCCTCCACGCCGCGCCCGGAGGCGTCCCGCGCGGACCGCTCGGCGGAGTCCTCCGCGGACCAGCCGACCGCGTTGCTGAAGGCGCCGGTCATCGAAGCGCCGAAGCCGGCGGAGCCGGAGGCGGATTCCGAGGCGGACATGAAGTCCGTCGCGACCGCGCCCGCCGGGGCGAGGACGGCCTCGGCCGGCGCCTCGGCCGACCAGCCGACCGCGCTGCTGAAGGCGCCCGCCGCCGCCGACGCGCCGAAGCCCGCCAAGGCCAAGGCCCCCGCGAAGGCGGACTCCGCCGAGCCCGACCCCGGCGACCAGCCCACGGCCCTGATCAAGGCGCCGCAGGTCAAGACCCCCGAGGTCAAGACCCCGGCCGCGCCGCCCAAGGGCGCGCCCACCGGCGACGAGCGCGCGAGCCGCTTCGTCCCGCTCAAGTCGGACGACGCGCCGGTCGCGCCCCCGAAGCCGCCCCGGCCCGCCGTGCCCGTCAAGGTCGCCCCGCCGGCCCCCGCGGCCCCCGCCGAGCGCCCCCAGGAGCCGGCCGGTCCGGCCGAGGCCGAGCCGACGAAGCAGACGCCGGCGCCGGACGGTCCGGAGGGCGGGCAGCCGAGACCGCTCGACCTCCTGGCCCAGCTGACCAACACCCCGCCGCCGCCGGACACCCCGGTGCGCAGCACCGTCCGGCGCCTGAAGATCTACACGCCGATAGCGGTCCTGCTGCTGATCGTCTTCTGCGTGGTGCAGGCGTTCCGGCCGCTGCCGGACGCGCAGCTGTCGCTCGGCAAGCAGGCCGCCTACACCTTCGGCGGCGAGAAGTTCGACATGAAGTGGCCCGGGGAGGGCCAGTCCGCCGCCAAGGTGCTCGGCGTCGGCGACCTGGGCACCTACGGCGAGCAGAAGCCCGTGCCGACGGCCTCCATGGCCAAGGTCATGACGGCGTACATCATCCTGCGCGACCACCCGCTGAAGATGCAGGGCCCGGACAAGCCCGAGCAGGGTCCGCAGATCACGGTCGACCCGAAGGCGGAGCAGGAGGGGAAGGCCAAGGACGAGTCGGCGATCCGGGGGCTGAAGGCCGGGCAGAAGTTCTCGGAGTACGACATGCTCCAGATGCTGCTGATCCCGTCGGGCAACAACATCGCCCGGCTGCTGGGCCGCTGGGACGCCGGGTCGGAGGCGGAGTTCGTCAAGAAGATGAACGCCGTCGCCAAGGACCTCGGCATGAAGAACACCACGTACACCGACCCCAGCGGCCTCAACAAGACCACGGTCAGTACCGCGGTCGACCAGGTACGGCTGGCCGAGCGGGTGATCAAGGACCCGGTCATCCGCAACATCACGACCAAGCCCAACACCCCGATCGACGGTCTCAACGGCTCGATCAACAGCAACATCGACGACCTGCTGATCAAGCACACCGGCGTGCTGGGCATCAAGACGGGTTCCTCCACCCCGGCCGGCGGCGCTCTGATGTGGGCGGCCCGCAAGCGGATCGGCGGCGAGGAGCTGCTGATCGTCGGCGCCACCATGGACCAGCACTTCAAGGGCGGTCCCGACCTCAACGCCGAGATGAGCCTGAAGATGGCGAAGAACGTCAGCTACGAGCAGCTGACCGCCGTCCAGAACGGCCTCCAGCAGGCCACCGTCGTCAAGAAGGGCCAGGTCGTCGGCTACGTGGACGACCAGCTCGGCGGCAGGACCCCGGTCGTGGCCACCAAGGACGTCAAGGGCTTCGGCTGGGGCGGCATGAAGGCGAAGTTCGCCCTGAAGCCCAAGGGCTCCAAGGGCTCCAAGGACACCGCCGTGCCGCACTCGGCCAAGGCAGGCACCGTCGTCGGCGAGCTCCTCATCGGGTCCGGACCGGACGCGGTGAAGGTCCCGGTGGCGCTGCAGAAGGCGCTGAGCGAGCCGTCCTTCGGCTCCAAGCTGACCCGCCTGGGCTGACCGGCGCCCCGGCGCCCGGGAACCGGCTCCTGATCCGTATCGACCACTCGTACGGGCCAGGAGCCGTTTCACGGCCACGGGCGGCCCCGGACGGCCCGTGCTAGCGTCGCGGGGTTCACGCGCGGCGGCCCCCGAGGGCCGGACCGTGACCCCGGACACTCCGGGGCACCGGGGGAATGCGTGAAAATGGGGGACCACCTCGGGGAGGACGGGGAGAAACCGCAGTGACCACCGTGGGCCCGGCGCGGGCCGGCAAACCGGAAGAACAGGACAGGGCAGGCGCCGCACGGACAGTGCCGGGCGCCCCTTCGTCATGGCCGGGGATCCGCGCGGCGCTGACCGGCACCGTGCCCGTCACGTTGTTCGTGGCCGCGGTGCTCCACGTCGTCTGGCGGTTCGTCTTCGCCAACAGCGGCGGTGACCTCGCGGCCCAGGACGCCTGGGCCGAGTTCGCCCTCCAGCACCCCGCCTCGGCGTATAACCTCGCCTGGTACGGCGGCATGCACCCCGTCTCGTACAGCGCGATCTCGCCGTACCTGATGGCCCAGCTCGGCGTGCGCCCGACGATGATGATCGCGGGCACCGTCTCGGCCGGGCTGATCGCCCTCCTCGTGGTGCGCAGCCGCGCGGTGCGGCGGCCGCTGTGGCCGTCCCTCTACGGCGCGTTCGCGATCTTCTGCAACGCGATCTCCGGGCGGGTGACCTTCGCGCTCGGCGTGATGTTCGGCCTGGCCGCCGTCGCCATGGTCTTCGCCTGGCCGTCGCAGTGGCGCGCCGAGCGCAGACGGCGCTGGCTCCGGGCGGGTCTCGCGGCCCTGATGGCCGCCCTCGCGACGGCGTCCAGCCCGGTCGCGGGCCTGTACGTGGGCTTCGTCGCCGCCGCCCTGTGGCTGGGCAAGCGGCGGCCGGCGGCGTACGCGCTGGGGGTCACCCCGGTCGTGGTGGTCGGCCTGTCGGCGTGGCTCTTCCCGTTCTCCGGGCAGCAGCCGATGTCGGTCGCGTCGGTGATCCTGCCGCTGCTGAGCGGGGTCTTCGCGCTGGCCTTCACGCCGAAGGAGTGGCGGATCGTGCGCATAGCGGCCGGTCTGTACGTGGTCGGCGTGCTGCTGGTCTGGCTCATCCCCTCGCAGATCGGCACCAACATCTCGCGCCTCGGCATGGTCTTCGGCGGCGTGGTCCTCCTCGCCGCGCTCCAGGAGCAGAGGACCCCGCCGCGCTCGGAGTGGCTGCGCACCGGCCGCAAGTGGACCGCGACCGTCCTGGCCGTCGCCACGATCACGATCTGGCAGGGCGCCAACTCCACCGCCGACATCATTCACACCACCCCCGCCGCGTCCTGGGCGCGCGAGATGGCCCCGCTCGTGGACCGGCTCCAGAAGCTGGACGCCGGGCGCGGCCGGGTCGAGGTCGTCCCCGCCCGCAGCCACCGCGAGGCGTCCGCGCTGGCCCCGCACGTCAACCTGGCCCGGGGCTGGAACCGGCAGGCCGACATGAAGCGGAACCCGCTCTTCTACAAGGAGGGCCTGCTCACCCCGGGGAGCTACCGCGACTGGCTCGACCGCTGGGCGGTCCACTACGTCGTCCTGCCGACCGACGAACCGGACCACGCCGCCGTCAAGGAGGCCGAGCTCGTCGCCAAGGGCCAGCCCTACCTGCAGCAGGTCTGGTCGGACGCCAACTGGCGGCTGTACGCGGTCAAGAACCCCACGCCGCTCGCCGCGGCCCCGGCGGAGGTACTGCGGGCCGACTCGGACGAGCTGACGATCAGCGTGAAGTCCGCCGGGCCGGTGCTCATCCGCATCCCGTACACGCCCTGGCTGGGCCTGGTGGACGAGGCCGGCAAGCCGGTCGAGCCGCCGAAGGCCGGGCCGAACGGCGAACCGCCGGTCAACGAGCTGGGCTGTCTGACGAAGCGGATCGACCAGGCGGCCGGGGACGACCGGCCCGAGGACGACTGGACGGTCCTCCACGCGCCGCACGCCGGCACGTACCGGATCGGCGCGCCGTACAAGCTGCCGCGCGGCACGGGCTGCCCGGACGATCTGGCGCGCTGATCACCCGTTCGACCGCGCGTGACGTGCGGTGGGTGCGGAACGCCGGTTCGCTCGAAGTGCGCGGAACCTCCCACCTGCTGCGGCACATCGGTGTGCCGCGTCCGCGCGCACGGAGGAACGAGCATGCGTACTGCACGAGTGCTGGCCGGCGCCGTCCTGACCATAGCCGTGGCCGGGCTGCCCTGCGCCCCCGCCTTCGCCGGGGACTTCGAGAAGCTGGAGATCGAACCGAGTGCCGCCACATCGGGCGCGACGGTCACGGTGAGCACCCTCGCCTGCGGCAAGCAGGGCGTCGGTACGGGTGATGCCAGTGCGGTGGGAGGTCCCTCCGCGTTCCAGCTCAAGCCGGAGACCCATAAGGAGCTGGTGATCGGCCAGTTCAAGATCCCCGATGTGGCGAAGGCCGGTACGTACGGCATCGGGGTCAAGTGCAAGAACGGCAAGGAGGCCACGGGTGACGTGGTCGTCGGCACCGGCGGTTCGGGCAAGCCCAGCGCCGCGCCGAGCATGCCGGGCAAGGCGGTCAGTCCCCCCAAGGGGCCGGTGAAGACCGGCGCCGGCGGCACCAGCGAGGGCTCGGGAACGTCCGAGATCATCGCCGGGGCGGCGGTCCTGGCCACCGCGGCGGTGGGCGGGACGCTGTTCCTGCGTCGCCGCTCGGGCGGCGGCCGGGCCTGAGCGGTTCCGGTTCCCGGCCGCCGCGGCGGCCGGGAACCGGGCCCCGCTCCGCGGAGGACTGACTCCGATGCCTTTCACACGTGTCACCGCAGCGGCTCTGCTCCTCGCGGCCGGCGCCTTCACCGGAACCTGGCTCATGGACACCGGCGCGAGGGCCCCCGCGCCGCCGCCCCAGCCGTCGCCCTCGGAGGCGTTCGCCTCCCACGGCGCGCTCACACCGCGCCACCGCGAGTCCCTGGTCCGGCCGCTGCCGCCCGCGACCCCGGTGCGCCTGCGCATACCCGAGATACGCGTCGACGCGCCGCTGCTCGGTCTCCGGCTGCTCCCGGACGGGTCGTTGGCGACCCCGCCGGTCAACGACCGCAATATCGCGGGCTGGTACGCGGCGGGTACGCGCCCGGGCGCCATCGGTACGGCGGTCGTGGCGGGGCACGTCGACACCCCGGACGGCCCGGCCGTCTTCTACAACCTCGGCGCCCTGAAGAAGGGCAACTCGGTGGAGGTCGTGCGCGTCGACGGCCGCACCGCCGTCTTCACGATCGACGCGATCGAGGTGTACGGGCGGGACGACTTCCCGTCACGGAAGGTGTACGGAGCCTCCGGGCGGCCGGAGTTGAGGGTGATCACGTGCGGGGGCGGCTTCTCGGAGGAGGAGCGGGCGTATCTGGGGAATGTGGTGGTGTACGCGCACCTGACGGAGGTGGTGGGGGGTGGCGGCGGCAACCGCCGCCCGGCCTCGGGGACTCCGGGGGTGTCCGGTGCCCCGGGCGCTTCCAGCGCCTCCACCGGTTCCAGCGCGACGAGGGCTCCCGGTGCGCCGAGCGCTCCGGTCGTGCCGAGCGCCTCCGGCCCGTACAGAGCCCCTGGAGCTTCCAGGGTTTCCGGGGGTGGTGGGGGTGGCGGGGGTGGTAGAGCTGGCGGGGCTTCTGGTGCGACCGGAGCTCCGAGAGCCTCGAAGGCTCCGGGGGGTCCGAAGGCTTCGGGGGCTCCTAGGGCTCCTAGGGCTCCTAGGGCTTCCAGGGTTCCCGGGGCTTCCGGGGCATCCCCCAAGGCATCACCCAGGGCGGACATTCGTGGGGGCGGGCGTGGATGAGGGTGGGTGGGGCGGCATGGTGCTTGGCCGGCTTCCCCTTTCGTCTCGGGCCCTTCGGGCCCAAAGATGGCCGGCTACGGGAGGGGGGAGGGCCGGGGCCGGCTCGCGGGTGCGGGCCGGGGGGTGTCTGGCGGAGAGGGCTGAGCCTGCCGCGCAGTGCGGTGGCCGTGTGGTCGTTGAATATGCAATTGCGGGCGAAATGGTGCGGCGGACCCCGGGTGCCCGGCGCCCTCGCGCACCAAATCGCCCGCAAGCAGGGGGCGGGCCAAGCTGCTGCCGTGTCCCGTGTCCCGCGCTCGGCAACGTGCATCGGCCCGGCCCCCTCCGTCGCCGTAGCCCGCCTCTTTGGGCCCGAAGGGCCCGAGACGAAACGGTTGGTTGACAGAGCGCAATGCCGCCCCACCGGGCAGCGGCCCGCCGTACGTTCACTCAAGAGCGGGAACCCGGCCGCTTGCCGCACGGGGCGGGGGCGGCCCGCGCGTACCCTCCGCGCCATGACAGCAGGACGGATTGGCAAGCTCCCGCCCACGTGGCGCTACTGCGGCAATCAGGTCAAGCTCTGGCGCTTCCGGGCCGGGGTGAGCCGGGAGGAGCTGGCCAAGGAGGCCAACTACACGATCGAGACCGTGAAGGCGATGGAGCAGGGGAGACGGCGTCCGACGCCGCGCCTGCTCCAGGTCGCGGACGAACTGTGCGGGGCGCAGGGGATGTTGCTCGCGGCGCTGGGGTACCTGATGCCGGAGCCGTACGAGCCGGACGCCAAGGTGTTCGTGGACGCGGAGGCCCAGGCGGTCGCTGTGTCCTCCTACCAGACGATGCACATCCCCGGTTTGCTGCAGACCGAGGAATACGCACGGGCCTTGATGAGTACGGCCTGGCCGCCCGTGGATGACGAGGTGATCGAGCAGCGTGTGGCGGGACGAATGCAGCGGCAGGCGAAGGTCACGAGTAAGCCGCTCGCGGTCTTCAACTTCGTGATTCACGAGTGCGCTCTGCGCATGGGCGTCGGCGGACCGATGGTGATGAAGCGGCAGTTGCTGCGACTTCTCGACGCATCGGCGCTTCCCAACGTCCTGATCCAGGTGCTGCCCATCCCGTTGGGCCATGGGGGACTGGGCGGCCCATTCGTCCTCCTTGAGACGGAGGATCACGAGCACTTCGGGTATGTGGAAGGTCAGGAGACCCATGTGATGCACACCGGAGTGGAGACGGTCGGCAACCTGACGTAGCGGTACGGCATGCTTCGGGCGAAGGCGCTGAGTGTCGCCGACTCGATCAGGTTCATCAAAGAGGTGCTGGAGGAACTGTGAGAGCCGAACCTGCCTGGCACAAGTCGAGTTACAGCGGAAATGTGGGGAACGACTGCCTGGAGATATGTCCTCGTGCGGAGGCCGTCCACGTCCGGGACTCGAAGCTCAGGGCCACTCCCCAACTCGCCTTCCCCGCCCCCACCTGGGCCGCTTTCATAGCGGCCGTCCCCGACGCTTGAGCTCCGGGATACGGGCGTCGAGACCCGAGACGCCTTTCCAAGGAATGGTTGGTGAGGTTGAACCCACCCACCCACCCTCCCAACTCGCTTGCATGCCCGCCCGTATGACAATTTGTGATCGAGTCGCGACGCCCCGCGCGGGCCGTGTAGCGTGCGCAGCAACAAACGACCCCCGCCGGTGTTAGCCGCACCGAACGGGGGTCTGACCATCAAGAGATCCAAGATAAGGGAAATCTCCGTGGCTATGGCCAACTCTAGCGCTGCCCCGTGCCCGCCCGCTCCCCCGATGGCCTCCCCCGGCTTCGGAAAGCGGTCCGCACCCCACCAAGCCCCCCGTTCCCGTGCGGACTTCGCACACCTGCCCGCCCGCGAGGCGTCCATCGCCGCGTACATCGACCGTCTCCCCGAGGGTGCGGCCATTGACGTGAAGACGCTCGCGAAGGAGATTCCCGACTATGGCCAGCAGGCCGTCGGGACGGCCCTCCGCAACCTCTCCGAGGTGGGCCACCTCCGCCGCTTCCGTGAGCGGCGCGGCGACGGAGCGACGCAGTGGGTGTCGCGCACGTACTTCTCGCGGACGCCGCGCGACGACGCCTGGTGGGAGACGTTCCGGCGCGGGGACGTCCCGGCGGAGGAGCCGCCCCCGAAGCCGCAAAGGCCCGAACGTTCCACCGCCTACGCCGCGTTGGCGGCCCTCGGCCGGGTCGACCCGCGCATGATGCTCTCTGCGGCCGAGTGCGAGGCCCTGGAATCCCTGGCCGAGGAATGGTTCGCCCGGGGTGCCACCGCTCAAGAGCTCACCCACGCACTCACCACCGGCCTGCCGACTCCCGTGCACAGCCCGGGCGCCTTCGCCCGCCGTCGGCTGCGGGACAAGATGCCGCCGGAAAGGGCCCCCGAACCCACCCCAACTCCCCGTCGCGTCCCGGAATGTACGGGCTGTGGCCGCCCCGGCCCGCCGGAAGCGCTCCCCGGTGGCCTGTGCCGCCTCTGCCGGGGCGAACCGGCCGCCACCGTGCAGCCGCCGGAGGACGGGGACTCGCTCGCGGCCGTGGGATTCGCCGAACTCATGCAGGAGATGCGGAGCACGATCCGGGAGCAGCGGGGTAAAGCGATTGGCCCCAAGGGCAGTTGTTGAACCGGTAAGGTCTGCGTCGACGGCTTCGGTCGGCGGCCGCCTTTCGGGGCGTGGCCGTTGCGCGCAGTGCCCCCTGCCATGGGGGGCTTTGTCCGCCCTCCCTGTCGGGGGGCTCGCACACAGCGAGCTAACTCCGAAAGGAAGGACGGCCGCACTTGAGCCGTCACAGGAAGGCGAAGGACTGGACACACATGCGGAGCCAACTCCGCTGGACCAGCCGCTTCGTGGCGGTCCCGATTCTCGGGACCGCTCTTGCGAAGCTCGTCCAGTGGTGGTTGGAGGTGAGGTTCGGACTGTAGGCCCTCAGCATCCAGCTTGCTGAGGGACCACAGAGTCCTTCCCTTTAAGGGGCCCGTCGCCGTCTCTCCGCGTGGTGGCGGGCTCCGCTGCCGTTTGCCCCCGGCAGCAGGTCACGCGCCCGTTTCCGGGTGCGCTTCCCGGATGCACGGTACCGCACCCGGGGCGATCGAGTCAGCCGTAGCGCCTCCTACGCCGGCGTCTCCTCCAACTCCCCCAGCGCCTCCAGGATCTGCTCCCCGTACTTCGCCA
Organism: Streptomyces sp. AV19; assembly: GCF_015999245.1. Classification (GTDB taxonomy): domain Bacteria; phylum Actinomycetota; class Actinomycetes; order Streptomycetales; family Streptomycetaceae; genus Streptomyces. Next base: position 856,191 of record NZ_JAEAMR010000007.1, read on the forward strand.
GCTTGTTCTCGCCGACGCCGCTCACGCCGCCCAGCGCGTCCAGCGAGTCCGGCCGCTGGGTGGCGATCTCGCGCAGCGTCGCGTCGTGGAAGATGACGTACGCGGGGACGCCCTGCTCCTTCGCCTGGGCGGCGCGCCAGGCGCGGAGCGTCTCGAAGACGGGGAGGGCCGTCTCGGGGAGGTCCGCGGGGGCCGGGCGGGCCGCGCCGCGGGACTTGCCCGGGGCCGAGCGGGCCCGCGACGGCTTCTCCGGCTCGCGGCGCATCAGGACCTCGCGGCGGCGGCCGAGGACGTCACCGCTGGCCTCCGTCAGGACGAGCGTGCCGTACTCGCCCTCCACGGCGAGCAGGCCCAGCGCCAGCAACTGCCGTACGACGGCGCGCCATTCGGGGGCGCTGAGGTCGGTGCCGATGCCGAAGACGGTCAGCTGGTCGTGGTCGTGCTGGATGACCTTGGCGGTCTTCTTGCCGAGGAGGATGTCGATGATCTGGCCCGCGCCGAACTTCTGCCGCCGCTCGCGGGCGAGCCGGAAGACGGTGGAGAGGAACTTCTGCGCGGCGATGGTGCCGTCCCAGGTGACGGGCGGGGTCAGGCAGGTGTCGCAGTTGCCGCAGGGCTCGCCGCCCGGCTGGCCGAAGTAGTCCAGCAGGCGCACCCGCCGGCACTCGACCGTCTCGCAGAGGGCGAGCATCGCGTCCAGGTGGGCGGTCAGGCGCCGGCGGTGCGCGTCGTCGCCCTCCGAGCCGTCGATCATCTTGCGCTGCTGGACGACGTCCTGGAGCCCGTAGGCCAGCCAGGCCGTGGACGGCAGGCCGTCGCGCCCGGCGCGGCCGGTCTCCTGGTAGTAGCCCTCGACGGACTTGGGCAGGTCGAGGTGGGCGACGAAGCGGACGTCCGGCTTGTCGATGCCCATGCCGAAGGCGATCGTGGCGACCATCACCACGCCGTCCTCGCGCAGGAAGCGCGCCTGGTTGGCGGCGCGGACGCGCGCGTCGAGGCCCGCGTGGTACGGGAGGGCCTCGACGCCGTGGGCGACCAGGAAGTCGGCGACGTCCTCGACGCTCTTGCGGGACAGGCAGTAGACGACGCCCGCGTCCCCCGGGTGCTCGCCGTGGATCAGCTCCAGGAGCTGCTTCCTCGGGTCGTTCTTCGGGGCGATCCGGTACTGGATGTTGGGCCGGTCGAAGCTGGCGACGAAGTGACGGGCGTCACCGAGCTGCAGCCGGGCGGCGATCTCGCGGCGGGTGGCCTCCGTCGCCGTCGCGGTCAGGGCGATGCGGGGGACGTCGGGCCAGCGCTCGTGCAGGGCGGAGAGCGCGAGGTAGTCGGGGCGGAAGTCGTGGCCCCACGACGCGACGCAGTGCGCCTCGTCGATGGCGAAGACGGAGACCTTGCCCCGGTCGAGCAGGCCCATGGTCGACTCCAGGCGCAGCCGCTCCGGCGCCAGGTAGAGCACGTCCAGCTCGCCCGCGAGGAACTCGGCCTCCACCATGCGGCGCTCGTCGAGGTCCTGCGTCGAGTTCAGGAAGCCGGCCCGGACGCCGAGGGCGCGCAGCGCGTCCACCTGGTCCTGCATGAGCGCGATCAGCGGCGAGACGACCACGCCGACGCCCGGTCTGACCAGTGCCGGGATCTGGTAGCACAGCGACTTGCCGCCGCCCGTGGGCATCAGGACGAGCGCGTCGCCACCTGCGACGACGTGCTCGATGATCTCTTCCTGCTCCCCGCGGAACGCGTCGTAACCGAAGACGCGGCGCAGGACCCCCAGCGCCTCGCTGGACGCGCCGGGCTCGCTGTTCTCAGTGGGGTCGGCCATTCGGGCAGTGTACGAGGATCGGCCGGGCCCGGTCGGGGCCTGTGGAAAACCCAGCGCTTGTGGACAACTCAGGCCACCTCTATCCCGTACTCCTGCACCAGCGCCTCCAGGCCCCCCGTGTATCCCTTGCCTCCCACGACGAAGTCCCAGTTCCCGCCGGACCGCTTCCGGAACGAGCCCAGCACCAGGGCCGTCTCGCCCGGCCGCCCGTCGGACACCTCCAGCTGCCCCAGCTCGGCCCCCGCCGCGTCCGACAGCCGGATCCGGGCGTCGGTGAAGAGGGAGAGGTCGGCCTCCGGGTTGACCTCCGGATCTATGGCCGCCGCCAGCACCAGCCGGTCCGCGGCCGCCGGCAGCGCGTCGAAGGCCACCCGCAGGGCGGCCCGGTCCCCGGACCGGGGCAGCGGCTCGGCGGCGCGGACGGTGCCGTCGGGGGTGCGCGGGTTGTTGTAGAAGACGAAGTGGTCGTCGCTGAGCACCCGGGCGCCCTTGCACACCAGGGCGCAGACGTCCAGGGCGACGCGGCCGGACCAGGACATCCCGAGCACGTTGTGATCGGCGGGAGGCTCGGTCCGGGGGGCGCGCGGCGTCTGCCCCGGCCCCAGCCGCCCCCGCAGCCCGTGCTGCGCCAGCAGCCCCACCAGCTCCTCGCCGGACACCAGGGTCAGCGGCTTGCCGTTGGCGAAGGCGTACGAGCCGGGGCCGAACCCCGAGGTCGTGACGAGCACGCCCTTGTTCGCCCCGGCCCCCTGCACCGTCCCGAACAGGTCGCGCACCGCGGTCGGCGGGACGGTCCTGCGGTAGCGCTTGACCTGGACGATGATCCGGCCGCCGCTGATCGGGTCCGGGTCGAGGGCCTCGACGTCCACGCCGCCGTCGTTGGACCGCGTCGTCATCACCGCCTGCATGCCCCGGGCCCGGAACAGCTCCGCGACCAGCGCCTCGAAGGCGACGGGGTCCATCTCGAACAGGTCCGGGCCGTCGTCCGCCCCGCCGCCGTGCGAGACGACGCCCCGGCCGACCTCGTCGGGCGTCCGCTCCGGCCGGACGGCCGTGCGCTGGTCCGGGCGCGCCGACAGCCGCCCGCCCAGGGCGTCCGTCAGGCACTCCGGCGCGCTCACCTGCTCCAGGTGCAGCCGCCCGAACGTCGTCCGGTCCACCGTCACCGCCGCCAGCACCAGACGGGCCCGCCGCCCGGTCGCCGGGTCGTGGTCGTCGACGAAGCCGTTCAGCACGACGGACTCCAGCGCCCCGTACTCGTCCGCCGCGAACAGCTCGCGCACCGCCAGCAGCACGCACTGCGCCAGGACGTCCCGGTACAGCGCCCTGCGCCGGGTGACCGGGAGGGCCGTCTCCTTCTCCTGGTCGGCGGTGGGCATGTACCGCACCGCCTTCACCTCCGGCACGACGTCGAAGCCCGGCAGCTCCCACTCCAGGACGAGCTGGCGGGCGCCCGGGTCGTAGGCGGCGGAGATCTGGTGCGGGAACTCGTCCGGCAGGGCGGTCGAGGCGTACAGCGCGGCCGAGAAGTACTCGACGACCGCGTCAGGGTCGCCCGCGCGCAGTGCGCCCACGAGCTCCGCGACCCCCGCGTTGTGCTGCCGCACCTGCGCCAGCCGGGCCTGTGCCCACTGGTCGTACTGCCGCCGGTACGCGGCCAGTTGGTGCTGCCGCTGCGCCTCGGCGGCCTGCGCCGCGCGCAGGTCGGCCTCGTACTGCGCCCGTCTGCCGAGGCCGTACCGCCCCGGGTCCGGCATCAGCGTCGGCTGCCCCAGGTGCCCCGGGCCGAACGGCTCCAGCGCCTCCGGCTCCGCCAGCCGCCCCGTCGTGAACCCCGGCGCCGCGCACCCCGCCCCGAGCAGCCCCTCCAGCGCCGCGACCCGCGCCTGGAGCTCCTCCGTCCGCCGCCGCGCCTCGGCCTCCCGCCCCTGCCGGTAGGCGGCCCGCCGCTCCCGGTCCAGCCGCGCGGCCTCCCGCTCCGCCGCCCGCTGCTGCCGCTCCCGCTCCCGCTGCTCCTGTACCAGCGCCCGCTGCCTGAGCTCCTGCTGCCGTTGGCGGTCGCGCTGGGCCTCGGCCCAGATGCCTATCAGCCCGTTGGAGCGACGAGTCATGCGGAATCAGCCCTCCCCCCGAGACTGCTTCCGTCCCGGAACCGCGTTACGTACTGGCTGCGTGACCAGCGGTGACCCGTCAACTTTAGTCGGGGGCGGGGGCGTTTCCCCGGCCTCCCTCGGGATGAGGGCCCAGGATGACGGACGGTCAGGGGAGGCGCATCGGCCCGACGGTCACGCCCCGCCGGCCTCCGCCTCCGCCAGGAGCTTTTCCATCGGGGCTATCGCCAGGGCGCCGCCCGCCACGATCCCCAGGGCGATCGCGCCCAGCAGCATCGCCGTCGAGCCCCAGGACGCCATCGTCTCCACCGGCAGCGTGTACGCGCCGACGACGCGGGCCGCGCACTCCGCCAGCAGGGCCGCGCCCCAGACCAGGCTGAAGACGCGCTCGTGGCGGCGGAAGCGGGGGTCGGTCGTCGACAGGCGGTCCCAGGCGGCGGACTTGGCGGGGCTGGACTTGACCAGCATGGGCTTGAGGCCGGCCGTCATCATCGGGCGGCCGCGGGTCACGGACCAGAGGATGGCGAGGGCGACGAAGCTGCTGATCGCGGAGTCCTTGGCCAGCATCAGGCGGGCGTCGCCGCCGACGAAGGCGAGGGCGATGGAGAGGACGTTGACGACGACCATCACCGTCGCCAGGGCGTTGAAGGTGCGCTTGCGGAGGGCGTCGGCGATCGAGTGCGCCGCCGGGATCACGCTGCTGAGTGCCAGGGAGAGGACGAGGCCCAGGCCGAGGGCCGCGTGCAGGAGGTAGTAGGAGCCGAGGGGGAGCGCGATGTCCAGGAGGAGGGGTTTGAAGGCCGCCAGGGGGTGGGGCGGGGCGGGGGCGGTGTCCTGCGGCATGGGGTGCTCCTGCGGTCTGTTCCTCGGGTACGGGAACAGCCTCGCCCGGCGGGCTCCACGTCCGGCAGAGACGGGTGTGGGGGGTCCGCCGGGACAAATGTCATGCCCGCAGGACGGGGAGCGTGCCCACGCTGTTGGTGATGAAGGACGGGACGGGCGTCAGGGACTCCGGGGGGACGGCCAGGGAGAGCTTCGGGAAGCGGTCGAAGAGGGCCGGGAGGGCCACCCCCGCCTCCTGCCGGGCCAGGGCGGCGCCCACGCAGAAGTGGGCGCCGTGGCCGAAGGTCAGGTGGCGCGTCTGCTCGCGGGTGAGGTCGAAGTCGCCGGCCGTCGGGCCGTACCGGTCCGCGTCGCGGCCCGCCGCCGCGTACGAGACGAGGATCGCGTCACCGCGCCGGATCACCTCGCCCGCCAGCGGGATGTCCTCCGTCGCGTACCGCATCGGGAAGTGGCCGACCGGCGAGTCCCAGCGCAGGATCTCCTCGGTGACGGAGGTCCAGGGGCGCTCCCCGGAGAGCACGAGGGCCAGTTGCCCGGGGTGGGTGAGCAGGGCGCGCACCGCGTTGGTCACGAGGTTGAGGGTCGTGCTGTGGCCCGCGACGAGCATGAGGAGGAGGGTGCCGATGAGCTCCTCCTCGGAGAGCCGGTCCCCGTCCTCCCGGGCGGCGATCAGGTCGGTGGTGATGTCCTCGCCGGGCCGCGCCCGCTTCTCGGCGGCGAGGTCCGCGAGCAGCGAGAGCAGCCGGCGGCGGGTGGTGAGGACCTCGTCGGGGCCGGTGGCGCTGCTGGCGAGGCTCGCGGACAGGGCGCGGAACTCGTCGTAGCGCTCCGGCGGTACGCCCAGCAGGTTGCCGATGGTGCGCATGGCGAGGGGGTAGGCGTAGTGGAGGCGCAGGTCGACGGGCGTGTCGGGGCCACCGGTGGCGAAGTGGCCGTCCAGGTCGTCGAGCAGGGCGCTCACGGTCGCCTCCGTGCGCGCGTGCATCCCGGCGATGCGCCGGGGCGTGAACGCCTGCGCGACCAGGGCCCGCAGCCGCCGGTGGTCGTCCCCGTCGGCGGTGACCATTCCGGCCGGCTCGACGAAGTTGATGAGCGACCAGCCCTCGGGGACGGCGCCCGACGCCAACAGGGCCCAGTTCGCCGGGTCCTTGGCGACGCGCGGATCGGTGACCAGGTCGCGCAGCACCTCGTACCGGGTGACCACCCAGGCCGGTATGCCGTCGGGGAGCTCGACGCGGACGACCGGGCCCAGGGCCTGCAACTCGCGTATCTCGCCGTGCAGATCGGAACCGGTCACGTCGAGGCGGAACGGATCGAGGCGGAACGGATCGAGGTGGAGTGGATCGAGGTGGAGTGGATCGGGACGGAACGGAGCGTTCATCACTGACCTCCAACTACGGTGGGCTGAACCGGGGTGAAACGGACGGGCAGCGCCGTCAGCGCGCGGGCCCACGGCGAGGGCCGGTACGCCAGCTCCCCGGCCGGCACGGCGAGCCGCAGGCCGGGCAGCCGGTGGATGAGGGTGTCGACGGCCGTGTGCGCGATCAGCCGCGCCGGGTCCCGGGCCGGGCAGGTGTGCGGGCCGGCGCCGAAGGCCAGGTGGGAGCGGTTGCCGGGGACGATGTGCCCGTCGGCCGGGCGGACGGCCGGGTCGCGGTTGGCCGCCGCCAGGCCCAGCAGCAGCGCGTCGCCCTCGCGGACGGACTGCCCGCCGAAGCGCAGGTCGCGGGTGGCGTAGCGGCCGGGGAAGTTCTGTACGGGCGCGTCCCGCCACAGCACCTCGTCCAGGGCCGCGTCCACGGTGAGCCGGCCGCCCGTGACGTGGCCGCGGAAGCGGGCGTCGGTGAGCAGCAGCCGGACGGTCGCGGCCGTCCAGTTCGCGGCGGGGCCGTTGCCCGCGACGATGACGACGGCGAGGTGGTGCAGCACCTCCTCCGCCGACAGCCCCTCGGGGTGGGCCAGCAGCCAGGAGGTGAGGTCCTCGCCGGGCTCCGTCTGCTTGCGCCGTACCAGCTCGCCGAGGATCCGCCGCAGCGCGGCGTCGCCGGCGGGCGCGTCCGGGCCGCTGTCCACCATCGCCCGCACCGCGCCGATGAGTTCGGGCGCGAGCCCGTCGGGCAGGCCGAGCATGCGCGAGGCGGTCCACAGCGGGAGCTGCAGGGCGTAGTCGGCCAGCAGGTCGGCGCGGCCGAGCGGGGCGACGGCGTCCAGCAGCATCCCGCAGAGCTGGGCGATGCTGCGGCGCAGCGCGTGCTGGTCGAGGCGGGCGAAGCCGTCGCTCACGGCCCGGTGGAGCCGGCGGTGTTCGGGGCCGTCGGCGAAGAGCACGGTCGGCCGGTACCCCATCATGGGCAGCAGCGGCGAGCCGGGACGCACCAGCCCCTCGCGCAGCGCCCGCCAGCGGCGCGAGTCGTGGGAGAAGCACTCCTCGTTGCGGGTGACCTCCAGCAGCTCGCGGTAGCCGAGCACCAGCCAGGCGGGGACGCCGGGTTCGAGCTCGACGGGGGCGACCGGGCCGTGCTCGCGGCGCAGGCGCTCGTAGAGGGCCTCGGTGTCGCCGGTGAGCGCCGCTCCGTACAGGGCTGTCGGGGTCATGACGCGGGTGCCTCCGGGGCGGCGGCCGTGGTGTGGAGGTGGTCGACGAGGGTGATGAGCGAGGCGGCGCAGGACGAGCGGTCGCGGGCGTCGCAGAGCATCACCGGGGTGCCGGGCAACAGGTCGAGCGCCTCGCGGAGTTCCTCCTCCGGGTGCACGGGCGCGTCCGGGAAGGCGTTGGCCGCGACGGCGAACGGCACGCCCAGTTCCTCCAGGTGCCCCAGCACGTCGAAGCTCGCCTCCAGCCGCCGGGTGTCGACGAGCGCGAGGGCGCCGAGCGCGCCGTGCGTCAGGTGCCGCCACATCGGGAAGAAGCGCGGCTGGCCCGGGGTGCCGAACAGGTACAGCACGCGCCGCCGGTTGAGCGTGATCCGCCCGAAGTCCATCGCCACGGTGGTCGTGGCCTTGCCGGGCAGCACGTCGTCCACGCCCTGCCCCGCCTGGGTCATCGTCTCCTCGGTGCGCAGCGGCGGGATCTCGCTGAGCGAGCCGATGAAGGTGGTCTTGCCGACGCCCAGCGGCCCGGCGATCACTATCTTGACGGAGGTGCGGACGGTGGAGGGCAGGTAACGGGCGCCGTCAGAGCCGACGTCAAAGCTGACGGAGTCCATCGAGTACCTCTTTCAGGAGCGAGGGGTCGTGCCGGTCGGCCGCGGTGACGGGGGGACGGGTCAGGACGAGGCCGGCGTCGAGCAGGTCGCCGAGGAGCACCTTGACGACGGCGACGGGCTGGCGCAGGTGGGCGGCGACCTCCGCCACGGACAGCAACTGGACGCAGAGGCCGAGTATTTCGGCGGCCTCGGGGGTCAGATCCGGGGGCGGGAACGTACTGCCGCCCGTGGCCATCACCAGCGTCTCCAGCGCGAGGGAGTCGCGGGACGGGGCCGTCCGGCCGCCGGTGATCACATAGGGGCGTACGGGGCCGGCGCCGGCCGTGCCCGCGGGGCCGCTCATGGAGCGTCGGCGTCGGCGCGGGGCGGGCTGCTGAGGTGCGTGCCGATGCGCACCACCAGGTGCTGCATCTCCCGGGCCACCAGCCCGGCGTCCACGTCCGCGGCGGCGGCGACGGCCAGCGAGGCGCCGGGGCCCGCCGCCACCAGGAACAGGAACCCGCCGTCGAACTCCACCATCACCTGCCGCGGCGCGCTGTCCGCGCCCGCCAGCTGGGCGGCGGCCTCGTGGCCGAGCGAGAGCAGGCCGGAGCAGATCGCGGACAGCCGGTCGGCCTCGTCGGCGGATATCCCGGGGGAAGCGGCGAGCCGCAGGCCGTCGCGCGAGACGACGAGCGCGTGCCGCACCGCGGGGACCCGCAGGACGTCGGCCAGCAGCCACTCCAGATTCCCGTTCGTACTCAACGCGTTTCCCTTTCGGTGTCGTTCACAGGTGGTGCCGCGTCCGCCGTGCGGGCCTCTCCCCTGGCCTCTCCGGCGGCCTCTTCCCGGCCGATCCGGGTTCCGGTCTGGAGGCTGCTCATGAAGTCGGCGGCCTGCTGGGGGGAGAGGGCCGGCCGGTCCGCCGGGGCGGCCGGGGGCCGGGTGGCCCGGCCGGGGGCGGTGCCGCTGTCGCCCGGCAGGGCTGCCGCGCCGGGGGCGGACAGGGCGCTGCCCGGGCCGCCGGTGCCCGCCGCCGGCCGGCGGCTGCGGCGTCGGGGGAGAGGGGCGGAGGCCGCGCGCGAAGGCTCCTCCGGTCCGCCGGCCGTCGAAGGGCGGCGGTTGCGGCGGCGGGGAAGACCGTCGGGGGCCGGGCCCGGCGCGGCCTCGGGGCGCGGCTGCTCCGGTCCGGTGGCCGTCGTGGCGCGGCGGTTGCGGCGGCGGGGGAGGGCGCCGGGGGCGGCCGGATCCGGCGTGGTCCCGGGGCGCGGGTGCTCGGGAGCCCGCTGCGCCGCGGGCGCGACCGGTGCCTCCGGCGCGGGCGCCGGTACGGCCGGGGGCCCGACCGTGCGGGACGCCGTCAGCAGCGCCGACGGGACGAGGACGACCGCCCGTACGCCGCCGTACGCCGACGGCGAGTCCAGCTTCACCGAGAACCCGTACCGCCTCGCCAACTGCCCCACGGCGGACAGGCCCAGCTGGGGGTTGGGCCCCCAGCCGCGGCCCCGGGCCGCCTCGCCGCCCGCCAGGCGCAGCCCGGCCTCGGCGAGGGCCTGTTCGGTCATGCCCAGCCCGCCGTCGTCGATCTCGATGACCGCCCCGCTGTGCACCGGCCGGATCGCCACGAGCACGGAGACGGTCGGCGGCGAGTAGCGGGTGGCGTTGTCGAGCAGCTCCGCGACGGCGTGGATGAGCGCCTCCACGGCCCGGGGCTCGACGGCCGTGTCCCGCGCGCCCTGGACGCGTACGCGCTGGTACTCCAGGATCCGCGACTGCGCGCCGCGCACCACGTCCAGCAGCGGCACGGCGTCCGGCCACTGCCGTCCGGGCCAGGCACCGCACAGCACCTTCATCGTCTGGGCCTGCCGGGCGAGTTGGGCGGCCGCGTGGTCGGCGCGCATCAGTCCGGCCATGAGGACGGGGTCCTCCGCGGTCTGTTCGAGGACGTCCAGGCCCTGCTGCTGGGCGAGCGCCATCACCTGGATGCGGTCGGCCATGACGAGGAACGCGGCCCGCGCGGACTCCTCGCGGGTGCGTACGCCGGTGACGGCGCCGGCCGTCCGCTCCAGCAGCGCCCGCTGCCAGACCTCGAACACGCTGCCCGCCAGCTCCCCGTGGCGCAGCCCCGGCGTCGTCCGCTTCCCCTGGAGCACCGCCGGCAGCCGCTCGGCGGCCAGGTGCTCCAGCTCGGCCTCCCAGACGCGCTGACGCTCCGTCAGGGCCCGGCTCTCCCCGACGGCCGCGTCCCGCTCGTCCCGCAGCCGCGCGGCCGCCCGCCGGGCGCGCACCAGCAGCGGACCGGCGATCACAGCGGCGGCGGCCGTGCCCACGGCCACACCCAGGGACACGGCCTCCGGTATCGGCATCATCAGGTAGTTCCCCGGGGCGATGTTCAACTGGAGCAGCCGTCAGCGTACGGGGCGGGGTGGAGGTGGCGGAAGTCGTGGGTGTGTCCTGGTGGTTGGTCGCTTTCGCGGAGTTCGATGGGCTGCAGGTCATTCATGCAGCATCGTTGTGTGACGGGGGTCACGGAGGGGTCTGCCTCAAGTGCGGCGTTCCCGAACGGCATGGAGGGTGAGTCGCGGCTCGAGCGGACGGTCCGCAGGTGGTGGTCCACCGGATGTGCCCTGAGGAGGTTCTGATGGATCCGGAGCGTAAGGCCTTCTTCGTTCTGTTGGTTCTGATTGTTGCGGGACTCGTCACCTATGTGGCGTTCCTCAACCCCTTGTTGGGGACCGCGCTCCTGGTCGGCGTCGGAGTAGCACTCTTCCTTCATCAAGTTCTCGGTTAGGCGGCGGATGGGTGTGTCGCCGCCGTTCCTCGGGGCGTCCCGATCCCCAGCCACTCCAATGGCCCATGTTTCGCCCAAAGTTACGAACATCAAATGCCCCATGCGTCTGGCCTTCCGGCGGCATTAGAGGTCAAGAGGCGGCCGACCGGCACCTCCCGACAGGAAGGACCACCCGATGACGAACGCACCCGAGGTGCGGGTGGGGACGCCGGGCGGAGGCGAACGCGCCCTGTCCGCTGCCCCGCACGTGAAGGTGCCCCGGCAGAACCCTCCGTCGTCCATGGAGAGGCGCCCGCGCCGCAGACTGACGGAGGAGCAGGTAGCGGAGCTCGAGCGGCTGAAACCCCACTTGGAGCGGATGGTCCTCGCCAAGGGACTCGGACGGGATCTCGAGGACCTCGTGCAGACCTGTCTGGTCCAGTTGGTCCGCCGCTGGACGGAACCCACCTTCCGGCTCGACCGGCGCGACGGGGAGAGGGCCTTCGCGGCCAAGGTCATGTCGGATGTCATCGCCGACGCCTGCCGGGCCTACGACCGCGACCGGTCCTTCCCGACGGACAGCGTCCCGGACCGGGGCCAGGAGGAGGCCGAGTCCAGTGACTACGCCGTCCGTCAGGGGGTCGAGGCCGTCGAGGCGTTCCTGCGGAAGGTTCTGCCGGACAAGGGCGAGCTGCATGACGTCGGGTGGTTGTCGATCGTGGTGGGCCTGAATCAGAGCGAGATCAGCCGTTACCTGCGGATCGACCGCCAGACGGTCAAGCGTCGTCTCGACAAGGTCCGGGAGATTCTTGCCACTCACCGTACGACTGTCCACGACGAGATCGGAGACGCCGGCTAGAGCTCTTCTCGGGATCACGGGCCGGTACGGGGGCGGCCCCTGATTCCAGGTTGGGTCCTAGAGGCCCGAACAACCGAAAGACCGGAAAGCGGCGCCACCGGGGCGGCTGCCCGGCGGCGCGCTACTCGGAACTCATGTACGGAGAGGGGACGGAATGCAAGACATGCACGATCTGCTCCGGGAGAGGACGCGGTGCTTCCGAGCGCGCCTCCTGGAGAACCACGGCGGCATCAGCCCGCGGTCGTGGGAGGCGCTTCTCGACCGTGTCGAGGCCGAACTCGAGGATGAGGGAGGAGGTGACGCCGGTGAACGCGGCCTTCAGTACGAGGCCGAGCGGGCCACGGGGGTACCTGCTCGGCTTCTCTTGCTCGGCCTGACCGGCGGCCTGGTGGCCGCCAGTGTCGGCGTCCTTCTCACCCGTGGATGGACTCTCGTGGTGCTCGTCTTCGCCTGTGTCGTCACGCTCGTTGGCGTCGTGATGCTCCTGCGGCGCAGGAGCACGCCCCATCGGCCGGACTCGGATACCGAGCCAATCGCCGGAAATATGCGTCTGGCGGGCCATTCATAGGCGGTGCCCAACAGGGGCTCGTGACAGGGAGGGCAGCACCGTGGTCATGGGAAGGTTCGCACAGAGAAGGCATAGATGCCCACACGCTTCCGGTACTTAGAATCCCGACGGTGACGGAACGGCCCCTCCTGGCGGAGGGGCCGTTTCCTGGTCAGCGTCGCCGCAGCACCCGCACCTTCCGTTCGCTGCCGATCCGCAGGCCATGCCGGTAGATCTCGGCGACCCAGTAGCGTCCGTTGTCGTCCCGGAGGAAGACTCCGGACTCCACCAGCAAGCTGGCCTCCTGCACAGAGATTCCCACCTGCTCCAGTTCCAACGGCACGGTCACCGGCGGCCGTACCTGCCTCAGGCGGGCGAGCAGTTCACCGACTTCCGGATTCTCCTGCTGAATAGAGTTGATCTTCAGCGCGCTGCAGGCGAACAGCGCTTTTCGCATGGCGGTCGGTGCCAGAACACGGTCCTCCAGCGTGTGCGGAATGGATAGTTCCGCTGCTTCCGCGAGAAAGGCGACGACATCCCTGGCCTGCACCTGATCGTTGAAATCTCCGAGAGCGGCATGGACCCATAGATGTGAGCGCGCTTCGCGCGACTTGGCCGAGCCCATTTTCCACCCCCACACCGGGATGAGAGTCTTCACCAGCGTGTCGGAGGAGAGTGCGTTGATGCTGGGCTCGGCCACAGGGGTGGGCAGTGCGCCGGCGTGTGCCGTGACCCACAGTGCGAGACGGAGGGCCGAATCCTTGTCCCAGCGCAGTGCGTAGGACTCGTAGCGGTCCAGAAGCTGCCCGCTGTTCTGGCGGACCGCCCGTGTCACCAGGTCCTGACGGACGAAGACCACCAGCCCGAAGGGCCGACCGCGCAGCGAGCGCAGCCAGGCGAGGACTTCGATCAGCAGTACCCGTAGTGCGGTGCGCTTGGAATCGTTGTCCAAAGCCTGAAAAAGGTCCTCGAGCCCATCGATTACGAACACCGCCCGTGTCCGTCTGCCGAGTTCGGTAAGTGCGGCTTCCGCGCCACCATCACTGCCCGTCGGGCGTACTCCGGCGGCCATGGCCAGGCACTCGATCCACAGGCGACGCCAACCGAGTTCGTCATCGGGGCCCAGGGTCGTCAGGCCCTGGTGCAGCCGGTCTTTGATCTCCTGGGAGGTGGCGGCCTGCCCGGCTTCCCCGCCATGCCCCACAACGAAGGCGTCCCGGAGATCTTGCGTCGTCAGTTCGTCGAATTCGAGATTGACGGATTCCAGGACGGGCAATACGCGCGCGTCCAGGCGGACGCCTTCGATGCCGGACTGCTCGGCGAATCTGTCCCATGACCCGGCCGCGCATGCCCGCGTGTACATGAAGGTCTTGCCTGCCCCCTTGGCGCCGACCACCAGCGCCAAGGGCTGCTCGGTGCGGTGGTCCCCCAGCAGTCGGCGCAGGGGTTCGGTCACCAGAAAGCCGCTGGCCGACGACATACCCTGACGTTCGGCGTAGACCAGTCCTTTGGCTGTGGTCCAAAGCCGGCGGCGCAGCGTCGTGTAGTCGACCGCCGGTGACGTTTCCTCGCTCTCGGGCAGAGCCTGGAGCGCCGGCGTCGGCATGATGGGCTCCAGAACACCGGCGACATCGCAACTCTGCAGAACCTTGAGCACGGCGTCCCAGGACGAGGGAAGAGCGAGCAGTTCTTCCCGGAAACGGCTGCGGATTGGCTGGGAGAGGATGCCGGTGTCCACACCGCCGGTGTCGTCGGGCTCGTTGTTCTGTCCTCCCTCGGGTTGCCTGAGCGAAGCGAACAGCACGTTGGCCAGCTGGTTGCAGGCCCGTTCCACATGGGTCTCGTGCACATCGGGTCGATACTGCGTGATGATCACGGAGCTCGCCGGGTCGACGCCCTGCAGTGCCGGCGCCCGGCGCCCCAGCTGCTCCAACAGCCTCTCGGTGCCGGCGAGTGACTGGTGGCTGAGCGTGGTGACGAAGATGCGTTGGACCCGGGGGTCGAGCAACACCGGGGCCGAGAGCTCCGATGCACCGGCCCGGAGGTCAACGACGACCGTGTCCGCGCCGGTGCGCGCTCCGAGCGCCGCGAGCGCTTCAGTGAGGAAGTACGGCGAACGTCCCGGTGTGAGCAGGTCGGCCGGCTCGATGCGGGGCGGGTCGAGAACAAGTCTTCTACTGGTCGGGACCATGGTCACCCGTCCGCCACTCGTGTAGCGGCCGACCTGTTGATTGGGCAGGTATGCGGCGGCGATGTCCACGGCGGCCGACCATCCGCCGTCCTCGGCTCCTTGCAGAAGGGCGAGCAGATCCTCGAAGCAGAAGTCGAGTTGACCACCCTGCGCCCTGTGCATCCACGTTATTCCGGGGGCCTCGAGATCGGCGTCCACGAGGAGGACGTTCCCACCGCGCTGTGCGATGGCATCGGCCATGGCCACGGCGTGGACCGTGCGTCCGACTCCGCCCTTGAAGGAGTGGAACGCGATCAACTGGACGTCGTCGGGGAAGTGCGGGTCGGCGGGACGCTCCAGGGCTTCGGCCAACCGGGGAGTGAGGTGCTTCTCGCGCAGCAGCGGGAGGCGGCGTGGCTGGTCCGCACCCTCCGCCCCGGGGCTCAGCAGGACCGGCATGCCGACGAACTCTGTCGTCCGGGGGTCGTCGAGCCGCAGCATGAGCGTGCCGTCCTGCCATTCGGCTGACCCGGCCCCGAACGCTTCGTCCAGCCAACGCTTCACATCTTCCGCACGCGTACCGGGGAGTACGATCAACTCCAGCCCGTCCCACCAGCCGTCGGCCGCGAGGAGCCACCGGGGCCACTGCCCCTCACTTGCCAGGAACGCCAGATGCTCTTCGACATCCACCCAGGTGAACACGTGATCCGGGGGCGTCCGACCCTTCAGTTCCGTCAGTTCGGCCACTACTTCAGTACTCCTAGTCCTGTTCGCACCAGCTGATCAGAGCGCGGAGCGCTTCCTGGGCCGCCTTCTCGTCCGCCGTGTTGAGCTTCGCACCATAGCGCCATGCCTGATGCAAATCGGCCAGGGCGACGGAGCCGCGTGTGGGCGGGTGCAAGCGGCAGACCTGGATACGGTCGAGGGCCGCGCCGAGTGCCCGGGGCAGCCGGAGATCCTTGGCCAACCTGCGGAGATTGTGGGTGGGCTCCAATGCGGTGGAGTCGCGGTGGCCACGCCGGGCGAGCACTCTCTCCTTGAGCCCGCACTCGGCTGCGTAGAACAGCAGAAGGCCGACCGTCGGCGTGTCGTCGAACTCGCCCTGGGTTTCCACCGATTCCGCCGCCTTGCGGAGCTGGTCGCGTCTCCTCTGGAGCGCTTTGGCCCCCACCTCAAGCACCATGACGGCATCCTTCCGCCGGGAGGCAGCCGCTGAGGTGCGATAAGGGGATTTACGGTCCTGGTCGGTTCGGTGCTTGTACGGCTGCTCGCTCCGTGTGCTGTGCCGTGAGCGTTCGGCAAGGTCAATCTCGGGAATTGCGTGTTCTGTTGCTGCCCCGCCCACTACCGTGCTGGCCACCGAGGCGCCCGCGCACCAGCACACCCGCGCACCGATGCCGACAACGCCTCGGCAGGGGGGACGACATGACCGCACCGCACCCACCCGCCGGCCACTGGCCCGCCCGCAGCCTGCTCGGGATGCTGCCGGGCCCGGCCCGGCAGGAGATGCTCGGCCTCGGGGTCGAGGTCCGCTTCGACGCCGGCGACGTGCTGCTGAGCGAGGGCGCCCACGACCGGCACGTACTGCTGCTGCTCTCCGGCTTCGCCAAGGTCACGGCCACCCTGGAGAACGGCCAGGTCTCGCTCCTCGCCGTCCGCGTCGGCGGCGAGACGGTCGGCGAGATGGCGGCCGTCGACGGCGTGGGCGGCGTGGGCGGAGCCGACGGCGTACCGCGCTCGGCGACGGTGACCGCCTGCGGCCCCATGTCGGCCCGCGTTCTCCAGCCCGCCGTCCTGCGCGAGTTGCTGATGCGCCGCCCCGAGGTGGGCATGGCCCTCACCCGGATCGTCGCCGACCGGCTGCGCTGGGCGAACCGCCGCCGGATGGAGTTCCGGGGGTACTCGGTGAAGGTGCGCCTCGCCCGGCTCCTGGTGGAGCTCGCCGCCGCCTACGGGCAGCCCGAGCACGACGGCGGCGTCGTGATGGGCTGCGGGCTGACCCAGCCGGAGCTGGCCGCGCTGACCGGCGCCGCCGAGACCACCGTCCACAAGGGCCTGCGCGAACTCCGCGAGGAGGGCCTGCTGGAGACCGGCTACCGCTCCACCACCATCCGCGACCTCGCCCGGCTGCGCCAGGTGGGCGAGCTGCCCGCCGCCGACGTCAGGTGAGCAGTGGCCGCAGCGCCAGGCACAGCCCCGCGCTGGCGCCCATCACCGCCGTGCACACCACGGCCCCCGTGACGCAGCGGTACTTGACGACAGCGACGCGGGCCAGGAAGCGCAGCACCGGGGCGAGTTCGGCCCCGTCCGCGTCGTCCGCCCCGGGCAGGCCCCCGCCCGACGCGAAGTGGACGAAGCTGTAGCGGTTCGCGGCGCGCGGCCGCCACACGCGCGGCCGGAGCGCCGCCGCCAGGCACCCCACCCCGCCGAACAGCCCGCAGGCGAAGAGCAGGAGCAGCAGCCCGGCCAGCGCCCCGGCTCCGCCGCCCCGCCGCCACAGTTCGGCGGCGTGCCAGGTCCACGACCCGGCCGTGCCGGCCAGCGCCGCCTGGGCCGCGGCCAGGATCCCGGCCTTGGCGTCGGCGTGCTGATGGGCGCTCTGCAACGCGCCGAGCATGTACGGACCGGACTCGGCCGACGGCGTCGATGTCATGAAACGTCCTTCCGTGACGGCGGCACCTGCCGCACCGCCCACTCACCCAGTAACCGCGCACCGTCCCACTCCGACCAGCCACTTGTACGGATTCCCGCATCCCGTACTTCCACGGGGTGTGCCCGCGCCCACCGGCGTACGACTGGGGGGTGCCGGCGCCCGGACCGGGGGGACCGGGCGCCGGCGCGCCCGCGCGTACCGGATCGCGACGCTTCCGTGGAGGAGTTGTAACACCGGTGGCCGGGCGGGGAGTTGAGGTATGCGGCATCCTTTCTCTCCCGTAAGAGCACACGCACATGGAGGTGCTGTGGTGGTGAACGGCGCGTTCGGCCGGAGACTCCTGCTGGCCGTCGACGCGAAGGGGTACGGGCAGGCCGACGTCCTGCGCCAGAGCCGCTTCCAGGAGGCCATACCTCAGTTGCTCGGCCGCGCGGCCGACGCGGCCGGGCTGGACCGCGAGCGGTGGCAGGTGCAGCCGGGCGGGGACTCGGAGCTCGCGGTCCTGCCCGAGGGGGCGTCCGAGCCCGCCCTCGTCGACACGTTCATGCGCAGCCTGGACGCGGGCCTGCGGGCCTTCAACCACGACCGGGTGCCCGAGGGGCGGCTCCGGCTGCGGGCGGCCGTGCACTTCGGTCCGGTGTCGCCCGGCCCCAACGGCTTCGTCGGCCCGGCCCCGGTCGTGACCGGCCGCATCCTCGACAGCGCGGTGCTGCGCGCGGCCCTGGCCGAGAACCCGGACGCCTGCCTGGCCGTCGCGGTCTCGTCCACGGTCTTCGACGACGTGGTGCGCGAGGCGTACACGACCTTCCGGGCCGAGGAGTTCGCGGAAGTCGAGGTCGAGAACAAGGAGTTCGCGGGACGGGCGTGGATCTGGGTCCCGGGGGGCGACGCACGGGCGGTCCCCGGCCCGGCCGAACCGGCGGCACCCGAACCGGCGGCACCCGAACCGGACGCCCCCGCACCGGACGCCCCCGCACCGGACGCCCTCGCACCGGGCGGCCCCGGCGACGCCGGCCCCGCCGCGCGGCCCGCCTCCGACGCCGGCCCCGCCGCCTCCGCCCCCCAAGTCGTCCAGCACTTCCACGGCACCGTCAACGCCGCGGGCGCCGTCTTCGGCGCGTCCACGTGACCGCCCCGGAGGACGGGCCGCCGCCCCCGCAGGCCGACCGGCAGCACCCGCAGGCCGACCGTCCGCCCCCGCAGGCCCCGGACGACACCGCCGCCCGTCACACCTACGTCAACCAGGTCTTCCACGGCCCGCTCCACGCCCCCCAGGCCCACTTCGGCATCGGCCCCGCCGCGTCCATGCCCCCGCCCGCGGCCGGCGCCCGGCGGGCCACGGGCCGGCTCGACGCGGGCGAGATCGACTCCGTCCTGCGGTGCTACGTCGAGCCGCCCTGCTTCCGCGAGGCGGCGGACGCGCTCGCCGCGGACACCGTGACCGTCCTGGTCGGCCCTCCGGGCACGGGCAAGCGCTCGGGAGCCGTCGCCCTCCTCAAGGAGGTCGCCCACAGCTCGGTGTACGTGGTGCTGTCCCCGGACATCGGCCTGGAGCAGCTGGCCGAGCGCGCCTTCGACCGGGGAATCGGCTACGTCCTGCTCGACCGGATGAACGAGGACGCGGAGGGCGGCGGGACGCGGACGGCGGACTTCGACTGGCGCCGGGTGCGGGACCGGGTGCGCGGACAGGGCGCGCACCTGGTGGTCACCACCGTGCACGAGCCGGGGGCGCCCCCGCCCGAGGCCGTACGGCACGTGCCCTGGCGGGCCCCGGACCTGGGGGAGGTGCTCCGGGCGCGGCTGCGCGAGGCCGGGTGCGCCGGGCGGGCGGCCGAGGAGGCGGCCGGGCTGATGCCCGGAGGGTGCCTGGTCGCGGAGGTCGCCGCGGCGGCCGGGCGGATCGCCCGCGGGGAGGAACCGCGCGCGGTCTGGCGGGAGTACGGCAGCAGCGCGGCGCAGCCGGTGCGGGACTGGTTCGCGGCCGACCGTACGCCGCGCGAGATCGCCGAGGTGACCACGCTGGCCTTCGCCACCGGGACCGGCCGCCGGGCCTTCGAGCGGCTCCAGGAGTCGCTGGAGCCGTACGTGGTACGGGCGTTCGGGGACGCGCCGCCGCCCCCGGAAGGCGTCCCGGAGACCGCCCCCGCCCCGCCCGTCGACCGCCGCCGCTCCCTCGCGCGGAACGCGCTCGTCGCCGCGGAGGAGCGGGCGCACGGCGTACCCGGCCGCACGGTCTGGGTCTTCGCCGTCCCGCAGTACCGCCAGTGGGTGCTGGAGGAGCTGTGGGCCAACCACTCCAGCGACTTCTGGGACGGCGTGCGCGACTGGCTGACCGCGCTCGTCGCCGCGCGGCCGGACGGCGAGCTCCGCGCGTCCGTCGCCTCCGGCCTCGCGCTGCTGGCCCGTACGGCCTTCGACGAGGTCGCCGACTGCTATCTGCGCCCCTGGGCGCGGGGCGGGGCCGGCCCGGAGGGCGAGGTCATGGCCGCCCACGTGCTGTGGTGGATCTGCCTGGACGAGACGCTCGCCGCGGCCGCGCTGACCCTGGTGCGCGGCTGGGCCCACTCCGGGGACCCCGGGCTGCGGTCCGCCGCGGCGCGGGCCTTCGGCGGACAACTGGGCGTCCGCTTCCCCACCGACGCGGTGAAACGGCTGTGGCACCTGATCCACCAGGGACAGGGCAGGCCCGCCGTCCTCGGCATGGCCCACCTCTTCGCGCTGCTGGCCGACGGGCAGGAGGACGCGGGCGTGGTCCTCGACGCCCTCGTGCACCGGCTGCGCAAGCAGTGCACGACCCCGGTCGCCACCCGCGTCAAGGCGATGACCTTCGACACGGTCCTGGCGGTCCTGTCGGTGGGCGAGCCGGGCACCGGCCGCCCCGCCGTCGCCGGACTGGTCGAACGCCGGCCCCGGATGACGGACCGCGTCGCCGCGCTCTGGGCGGGCGTGCTGCGCCACCGGCCGGTACGCCAGGCCGGGTTGACGGCCCTCCGCGACACCCTGCTCGCGCTGCCCGCCGTCTGCCGGGACGCCCGGGCCACCGCCGGGAGCCTGGGCCGGGCGCTGGGCGCCGCCCTGCCCCCGGACGAGCGGCGGCTGCTGGCCGCGGCGCTCGGCCGGGACGCGGGCCGCCGGCGCCGCGTCGAACCCGCCGTCCTCGACGGCTTCCTCACCGCCGTACGGGGCGTCGGCTCACCAGGAGGCGCGCAGAGCACCGCCGCACCACCCCGTACCGCCGCCCCGAGCATCGCCGCCCCGAGCATCGCCGTACTGAGCACGAAGGACTGACACCGCATGGCCGAGAGCTACCCCATCGTCGAACAACGCGAGTTCGGCCGGCCGCAGGAACGCGGCAACTGGCTCCGCAAGCACCTCACCAGGGACGAGGGCGACGTCCCGCGCCTGGCCGCGCACCACGTGCTGGTCTACCGGCGCGGCGAGGAGTACGTCGAGGAGCACGGCCTCCTCGGGCCCGCCGACGACGTCGTCGTCACGGCGAGCTCCGTCACCGTGGTCGACCGGCGGGCCGGAGTGCCCGTCCGCGTCGAGATGCCCGTACCCTCCGCCGAACAGGGCGACTTCACGCTCCGCGTGACCTTCCACTGCACCGTCACGGACGCCCCCGCCGTCGTACGCGACGGCGTCACCGACGTCGAGGCACTGCTCCTCGGCTACCTCCGCGGCATACCCGGGCTCTCCGAACAGGCCCTGGAATTCCCCGTCATGGCCGTCGACCGGGCGCGCCTGAGGATCGGCGCGTACCTGGAGGCGTACCGGGAGATGACCCCGCCGCTCGTCTCCGGCCTGAAGGCGGTGCCGGTCGCCGTCGAGGTGCTCACCCCCGAGCAGTTCGCCGCCCACCTGCGCGAGGTGGAGGAGGCCCGGCTGGAGCGGGAGAAGCAGCGGCTCCGGCGCGAGGTGGAGAAGGAGCGGGCCGAGGCGGAGCACGCCATGCAGCAGTACATCCAGAGCCTCGAACGCGAGAAGGACGAGGCCGCCGCGCACTACGCGCGCGAGCGCGCCGAGGCGGAGGAGGACCGTCGCCGCGAGCGCGAACAGGCCGCGGCGGCCCGGCGCCTGAAGGAGGCCGAGGCCGAGGAGATCCGGCGCCGCGAACGGGAGTTGATCGAGGAGCGGCACCGCCAGCAGTTCGAGGACCTGCGCGCCACGTACGAGCAGACGGCCGGCGCTGTGCGCCAGGACCACGAGCTCGGGCTGCGGCGCAAGCACAACGAGTACATCAGGGAGGAGACCGCCCAGGACGTCGAGAGCTTCGGCCACGACCCGGTGGCCGCCGACGTCCACGCCTTCCAGCGCGGCGAGATCACCGCCGACGAACTCGCCGCGCGGCTGCGGGCCGACGAGGAGGCGCGGCTGGGACGGGAGGACCGGCGGGACGAGCGCGACTGGGCCCGCCTGGAGCGCAAGGACGCCGTCGCCCGCGAGGAACTGCGCCACCGGCTCGACGTCGAACGCGAGGACACCCGCTACCGCCTCGACCGCGAGGACCGGGTGCGGGAGCTGACCCGCAAGGACGCCCGGGAGGACGCGGCCGCCGGGCGGCAGGAGGCGCTGCGCCGCCGGCAGCAGGAGCGGGAGGACGCCGCGGCCCGGCGGCAGGAGGAGCGCGAGGCGGACGCCGCGCTGCGGCAGGAGGACGCGCGCCGCTGGGAGGTGGAGCGGGAGGACGCCCGCCGGATGCGCGACGAGGTGCGCGCGGACGCGCTGGAGCACCGCAAGGAGCAGCGCGAGCTGCGGGAGCGGGTGCTCCAGGCCCGGAGCGATCTGACCAAGCGGGTCATCGACCGGGGCCATGCCGACGACGCCGTCGTCGACGTGGGGGCCCTGATCAACGGCGTCGGGGAGATCCGGCAGGCGACGGCGTACGCCCTGCCGGGCGGGGAGGTGCACCACGTGGAACGCGCGGACGGCGCCCCGGCCCCTGACGACACCTCCGACGACGACCTCGGCGACGCGGGGAGGGAGGAGCATGTCGGCTGACGCCCCGGCCCGCCCGGCCGTACTCCCGGCCGTACGCCCCGCCCGCCGCGTACGACGTCCCGGTGCGGGCGTCCTGGCCCCCCTGCGCCGCCTGATCGGCGTCGACGAGGAGCTCCTGGCCCGGGTGCCGCAGGAACGCGCCCGCTACACCTGGTACGGGGCGATCGTCCTCAACACCGCCCTGCTGGGCGGCGCCTCGATGGGCCTGGCGTTCACCACGGTCCGCGACGAACTTCCCCTCGCTGTGGTCATATCGGTGGCCGTCATCTGGTTCTGGGTGATCCTCGCCCTGGACGGCTGGCTGGTCTCCGGCACCCACGGCGTCCTGGCCAGGGGCCGGCTGAAGACCCTGCTGCCGCGTCTCGCGCTGTCGTTGCTGGTCGGCCTGACCATCGCCGAACCACTCCTCTTCCAGATCTTCGACAAGGAGATCAGCCGGCAGACGGCCGCGGGGAACGCGCGGGACGCCGACGCGTACCGCGGCATGCTGGCCTCCTGCAACCCGCCGGACGGCCGGGACACCACCGGCCGCGCGGAGTGCGGCGGTTACCAGCTGAAGGTGCCGGGTTCCCCGGCGTCGGTGCGGCAGCAGATCCGGGACAACGCGGCCCGCGTCACGGCCCTCCAGGCGCAGGTGCAGGCCATCCACAAGACCCTGAGCGCCAAGCAGGCGAACGAGCGCCGCGAGTGCGACGACCCGGCCAAGTGGATCTACGGCCGGGACGGCCGCCACGACGTGGGCGACACCTGCCTGCGCGCCCGCGCGGAGAACGACGACTACCGCACCACCAGCAACATCACCAAGTACGAGACCGAACTCGCCACCCTCACCGAGAAGTCCCGCACCCTCGCCGCGAAGGAGGAGACGGCCGGCGAGACCTACCGCCCCGCCCTGGACCGGGCCGTCGCGGCCAAGGTCCGCGACCACTCCCGCCACCTCGACGACTCCGGCATGCTCACCCGCGCCAACGCGCTCGGGGCGGTGGCCTGGTCCGACTGGTACGCCGGTTTCGTGGCCGTCGTCCTGCACCTGTTGCTGCTGGCGGTGGACGCCCTGCCGGTCCTGGTGAAGCTGATGAGCCCGTCCACGGCGTACGACCGCCTCCTCACGGCCCGCCTGGAGGCGACCGACCGCCTCCACGCCGCGGACCTCCGCCTCCACCACGCTTGTGCGAACGCCACCCACGAGGCCGACCTCCACGAGGCCACCCGTCACGCGACGGACCGCATGTCCCGCCTGGACCACCGCCTCCGCCTGGAACAGGCGGAGCGCACGGCGGAGTTCAGGGCGGCACTGGAGGCGAGGGCGGCCCGCATCCGGCGGTGACGCGGGGATTCACCCCTCCCGAATCCGCTCCACAGGAATCCACAACTCCGCGTCCGCCCGGGCCCGGTCCTCCGACAACCGCGTCCGCAGGATCTCGGGCCCGGGCCGGCTCCGGTACGGATTGGACGGGAACCACTGCGTGAAAACGTCCCGCCACAGATACTGCAGCGCCCGCGGGAATTCCCCCGAACTCTCGAACACGGCCCAGGTCCCGGAGGGAACGAGGAGGGCGTCCAAATCCCCCGGCAGGTCCGCCTGTCCGGTCACCACCCCATGGTAGTAATCGAATTCGGTCCCTTCGGCCCGACTCGGATCGAGATTGTCACTGCCCCCCACGATCCCCTCCGGCTCCTGATCGGACAACGCGGCGATCCGCCGCAAGGTCTCCCCGTCGATCCCCCGAATGAATTCGGCGATGGCAGGATTCACCCCCTCATGGATCAAGGGGACGCGGATTTTCCTGCCGACCACGCGGAACTCCCCCTTCTCCACAACCCGATACCGCATGCTGCTGCTCCCTTCGACGACGAGACGGAAGGACATCCGGGGCTGGGAGTTCAACGACGCGCCGTTCCGCCGGGCCTCGCCGGGCCCCACCCCGTGCACCGCCCGAAAAGCCCGGGCGAACGCCTCCCCGGACCCGTAGCCGTACCGCACCGCGATCTCCAGCAACGTCCGCTCCCCGGCGAGCACTTCGGCCCCCGCGACGGTGAGCCGCCGACGCCGGACGTACTCCGACAACGGAACCCCCGCCAGCGCCGAGAACATCCGCCGGAAGTGGTACTCCGACGTCATAGCGATTCGCGCCAGCTCGCTCATCTCAATCCGCTGATCAAGATGCGACTCGACATGATCCAGCGCCTCGTTCAACCGCTCCAGCACTCCGGATCTCCTTCCCTTACGCCCACCACGTTAGGAAGGCGGCCTCGTTCCGGACCCGACATTCTGTGCCCGCTCTGATCAGCTGCCATCCGCAAGACATCACGCAGGGCGGCAGCCAACGGCCGGACAAGAACGTGCAGCTCTTCCGGCTCGGCCCCCTCCCGACCGAGCAGCAGCTTCTCGACCTGCACGAGAAACTCGTCGGCCCGCCGGAGCCGCTCCTCTTCCGCGCCGGGCTTCTGGCTCACCGCGTCCCCCTTGCGCGGAGCATGGCCCTTCGCGTGCGCACGCGGATCTCCCGCATGGCGAAGAGCCGGGTGCCGGTGCGGATGAGGAGGTCTTCGCCGCTGGTGAAGCGGAGGCGTTTCCCGCCGTCGGGTTCGTCGTGGAAGTCGCTGACCTCGAACTGTCGTTGACCGATCTCGATGAGATCGCCCCGCTGCACGGTGGAGGGAGAGACCTCGACGAGAGTGAGGACGACGGAGTCGGGCATCAGTTGCCGTCCCCGTCGGTGCAGCGGTGGCAAAGGCACTCGCACGCCTGGTAGACGACTCCGGAGCTCCGTCGGCTGGCGCGGTATCGCGCTGCGCCGCACTTCCCATGCTCACCCATGCGGCACTCAACGGATCGGTATGCGCCGGGGCGTTGGGCGTCACCGGAAGGCGGTGAAACCTGCCGTCCGGCCTGCGCGGCGTTATCGCGAATTCGGTCGTACATGCTGTTCAGCTCCTCATGGCTGATGGCCACGTTCGCCGGCGGCCTTGGTGACAGTGAGCTGTTTCAGCATGGCCACTGATCGGGTGAGGGCGATCGTGTCCGCAACGCA
>NZ_JAEAMR010000007.1:881280-941610 GCF_015999245.1 Streptomyces sp. AV19
GTCGTCCATCGCCGCGGCCGTCCTCACCCTGGAGCGGCAACGCTGAAAGAGCTCAGTGATCCCTATTGCGTGGCCGCTCTTGGCGCCGTGAACGAACGACCATGAGTCCGTGGGGAGGAGAGCCGCCATGAGCCCGCGCAACACCTCGCCGGGCAGGGCGTCCGGCAGTTCGGACTCGATGTGCACATGCGTCCTGTGGTCGGTCACCCGTGGGGCGTATCCGGCGGCGATGAGAAGCGCGGTGATGCGGTCGACGCGGACTTGGGGCGAGGGCACAGGGCGTTCCTCCGTCGCTGTGCGGCCAATGGCTGTGGAGCGGCACCCGGACAGGCCCGGAGATCCGGACCTCGACCTAGGCAGCAGAGTAGCCTAGATCACATAATGCGGTGCCTAACTTAAGGGAGCTGCCAAAATCGAACCTCGGGCCCTAGATTTGCCCGCATGCGTGAGCAGCCGCCGTACCGCCGTTTCGCTGAGGTCCTTCGGAACCGCATCGAGAGCGAGGAGTGGAAGCCGGGCGAACGCTTGCCCTCCCGGGCTCAGTTGGCCGACGAGGGTGGCGTAACCACCGACGTCGTCCGGCGCGCACAGGAGTGGCTCATCACGCAGGGCGTGCTGACCGGGCGCGTCGGTTCAGGGACGTACGTTGCGGAACGGCGCGAGCGCGTACGCGTCGTCCGCTCGCCCGAACGCGAGCGGGCCGGGCAGGCGCCGTTCTACGTGGACATGGCCGCGCTCGGTAAGCGGGGCACATCCGAGAGCCGCACCGATGGCATGGTGCCCGCGACGCGGGATATCGCCGCACGGCTCGGCATCGTCGAGGGCGACTACTGCGTGCGCACCTCGTACGAATACCTGGCGGACGGCAAACCCGTTCAGCTCCTGACGAGTTGGGAGCCGTACAGCCTTACGGCCGGCTCGCTGGTCATCCTGCCCGAGACGGGGCCGCTGGCCGGCGCGGGCGTGGTCCGCCGGATGGCCGAGATCGGCATCACCGTCGCCGAGGTCGAGGAACGGCCGGAGGCCGGACACGCGGACGCCGACGAGGCTCATCTCCTCGGCATCCAGAAGGGCGCCCTGGTGACGAGGGTCCAGCGCACCTACTACAGCGACGACGGCCGGGCCGTCGAGACGGCGGACATCGTCGTCCCGTCCGCCCTGTGCGAGATCATCTACCGTTTCCCGGTGGCCCGTTGACTTCCGAGGTGCTCCCGATCAGCCCTCGTACTCGGTGAGATCGATGCTGTGCACGACCAGCGGGAAACCATGCACCGGGTGCGTCGTCTCCCGCTCCACCTCCATGCCGAGCTTGTCCGCGATATTCGCGGACGCCGTGTCGCTCAGCCGGCTGATGCTGATGACGCGGTCGAGCCCGCGGTCCTGAAGGGCGAACTCCAACGTGGCCTGGGCGGCCTCCGACGCGTACCCCTGCCCCCAGAACTGCGAGCCCAGCCGCCAGCTGATCGCCACGGCGGGCAGCACCTCCGGCAGGAACTCCGGCACGGACAGCCCCGTGAACCCGATCAGCTCCCCCGAGCCCAGCAACTCCACGGCGAAGAGCCCGAAGCCCTCCTCGTCCCACTCCTCCTCATACCGCTCGATGTCCTCGGCGGTGGCGTCCAGGTCGCGCGTCGAGCCGTCGTCGACCAGGCGCATGACCCGGGGGTCCGCGTTGATCTCCGCCATGAAGGCGATGTCGTCGTCGTGCCAGCGCCGGAGGAGGAGACGGGGAGTATGGATCTCGGTCATACAGCCATCCTGCGCGAAAGCGGCCCTTCGGCGGAAATCGGTGCCGTCCGCCCGGGGCCCAGGGCGGACGGCACGTCCCGGGCGCCGCTCGGGAACGGATGACGGCCGCCGCCGACGGAGGGTGTTGTGGCACGGACTGATCACGCAAGAGGGCCAGTTCGGGAGGTTCGCACCTCCGAACTGGCCCTTCACCGCGTGCCCCCGGGCAGATTCGAACTGCCGACACCCGCTTTAGGAGAGCGGTGCTCTATCCCCTGAGCTACGGAGGCATGGCCCCGGTCCGGTGGACGGGAGCCGAGGTCAGCCTACCGGTTTCCGGGAGCGGCGGGGAGATCGGGTGGTCCGGGCCGCAGGGGTGGGATCAGGTGCGGGGGCGGGTGATCAGCCAGGTGCCGCCGATCACCAGGAGGGCGAAGACCGTGAGGCCGGCGCAGAGCTCGGCGATGAGCCAGAGGCGGTCGTGGAGGGAGAGGGCGCCGTTGAGGGTGATCTGGAGGGAGCCGACGGCGAAGGCGATGGCGGCGGTGAAGACGGCGACCAGTTCGACGGCGCGGACGGCGTTGGCGCGGGCGGACTCCTGGAGGGCCTGGTGGGAGCGGGACTGGCGCTCCTCGCGGTCGCGGAGGTCCGCCTCCAGGCGTTCCCAGCGGCGCTGGTGCTCGGCCTCGCGTTCGGCGAGGCGGCGGGCGTGCTCCGCGTCGAGGCGGGCGCGGGCCCCGGCCGCCAGGATGCCGTCGCGTTTGCGCAGGTACTGGCCCTGGAGGAGCTCGTGGCTGCCGCGGGTGCCGATGGCGGGGAGGAGGCGGAGGGCCTGATCGACGCGGGTGAGGGCCGCGTCGTGGTGGCCCGTTTCGTGCTCGCCGCAGGCCAGGCGGAAGTGGAACATGTGGTCACCGGGGAAGGCTCGGACCGCCTCCTCGGCACGGGAGCGCAGGAGCTCGCCCTGGCCGTCGAAGGGGGCCGCCATCTGGAGGCCGTTGAGGCAGATGTCGACGACGTGACGGGTGCGGCGCGGGGAGTTCCACGCCTCGTCCAGCAGCCCGGTGGCGTGCTCGGTGGTGAAGGCCCCGTGGGCGAAGGCCGCGAACGCGCGCAGGGCGGTGAAGAGGGGGTCCTGCCGGTGCTGTCCGGCGGCGAGGGCGAGGAGGGAGGCGTCCAGGAACTGGTGGAGCTCCTCCGCCGCGAAATTCGAGCGGAGCTTGCCCGCGTGGTAGAGCGTGGCGAAGTACGCGATGTCGCCGGACGACGAGTCCCGGCCCACGATCCGTTCGGCCGCCTCGGCGAGTTCGCGGGGCGACTCGACGGTGTCCTTGGTGATGAAGGCGTACCCCAGGCTCCACTTCTCGCGCACCTCGGTGCGGTGCGCGGCCGCGACGTGCGTGCCGAGCCAGGCGGCGCAGTCGGCGGCGGTACCGATGCCGGGCAGGGCCAGGAAGCGCAGCCGCCAGTAGCGGTCGGCGCAGATCAGATAGGGATCGGTGGCGAAGTCGGCGGACCGGACGTCGAAGGGCGGCTCGACGCCGTCGCGGACGAGCGCGGCGGCGGCCTCCTCGCAGACCCGGTCCAGCTCGCGCGAGTCGGACGCCGAGACCGCGCCCAGCCGTGCCGGGACCGACGCGGAATCCATGCTTCCCCCCAAGGTCGACGGATCCGCTCCTGCCTATCATGTCCACGTCGATCTCGGGGCCATATCATGCGGATCATGCTGGTGAACGTGGTGACGGCCGTCCACGCGCCCCACGCCGTGTTCCTCCCCGCCGCCTGGGAGTCGCTGCGGCGGCAGAGCCACGGCGACTGGGGCTGGCTCGTGCAGATAGACGGCCCGGCGGACGCGGTGCTGCGGGCGCTCGCGGACTGCGGCGCGGCACGCGACGACCGGGTGGACGTCGCCGCCAACGGCACCGGCGAGGGCCCGGCCGTCACGCGCAACGTGGCCCTCGGCCGCGCGGAGGCCGAGCTCGTCCAGAACGCCGACGCGGACGACGAGTTGGAGCCGGACGCTCTCGCCCTCCTGGCGGGCGCCCTCGCAGGGCGGCCCCGCGCCGGCTTCGCCGTCGGACACGCCCGCGACCTCCTGCCCGGCGGGGCGCTGCGCCGGCGCGAACTCCCCTTAGGTGCAGGAACGTTGCCGCGCGGTGCCCTGCTCGACGCGTGGTCCACGGGCGGCGAGGACGGCTACCGGCTGCCGGTGCACCCGGCGGGGGTCATGTGGCGGCGCTCGCTGCTGCTGGCGCTCGGCGGCTGGTCCGCGCTGCACGGCATGGAGGACACCGGTCTGCTCATGGCGGCCTCCGCGACCGCCGAAGGCGTGCTCGTGGACGCGCCCACGCTGCGCTACCGCAAGCATCCGGGGCAACTGTCCGCGCGACGCGACGATTTCGCCGGGGGGGGGCTGCAGATCGAGCTGGTGCGGCAGCGCGCCGCCGTGCTGCGCACCCTGCCCGGCTGGGCCGGGCCGGCCGTGATCGCGCACTGTGCCGGCTGACTGGCCGTCAGTGAAGCCCCTCGATAGCGTGGGCGCCCGTCGAGTCGGGGAGGGGCTGTGGATTTCGGGCTGATCGGCGTGGACGCCGTGCTCGCGGCCGTGGAGACGGCCGTGTCGTCCGCGTTGAACGGGGCGGCGGGGGAGGCGGGGCGGAGAGCCGTCGAGGGGCTGGTGGGGCTGCTGCGGCGGGGAGGGAACGAGGACGAGGACGGGCTGCCGGTCACCGGTGATGATCAGGCACGGGTCGCCGAGGAGCTGCGGGCCCGGGCCCTCGCGCGGCCCGAGTTCGCGGGCGTGCTGCTCCAGTGGATGCGCGAGACGGAGTTGTTGCGCACGGGGCCGCGCGGAGGGCCGCCCCGGATGCTGCCGGCGGCCAACGGCGTGTTCACCGACCGGGACGACGTCCTGGCCGGCCTCGTGGAGCTGGTGGAGGGGGCGCGGACGGGCGGGGCCGCCGTCGCCGTCGTCTGCGGGCCGGGCGGGATCGGCAAGTCGGCCACCGCCGTGCACTGCGCGCACCGGCTCGCGGAGCGGTTCCCGGACGGGCAGTTGTACGTACGGCTCGGCGGTGGGGTGACCCCGTCCGACGTGCTGGCCGAGCTGCTGGCCCAGCTCGGGGAGCCCGCCGGAGCGATCCCCTCCGACCTGACGCGGCAGCGCGGCCGTTACCGCGACCTGACGGCGGAGAGGCGGCTGCTCGTCCTGCTCGACGACGCCGGGTCGGAGGCGCAGGTCAGGGCGCTGGTCCCGGCGGCTGCCGGGTCCCTGGTGCTGGTGACGAGCCGGCACCGGCTGAGCGGGCTGGCCGGTGATCCGGGGGCACGGTTCTTCGCGCTGGAGCCCCTGGCCGAGGACGACGCCGCCCTGCTCCTCGAACGGGTCGTGGCGGCGGCCGGCCGACGGCCGGCGGCGCGGGACGCGGCGGGTGTGGCGGCCGTGGCGCGGGGGTGCGGAGGGGTGCCGCTGGCGCTCTGCGGCGCCGGTTCGCTCCTCGCCGTGCGCCGGCACCTCAGCTGGGAGACGGTCGGGAGCAGGCTCTCGGGGAACGATGAGGGCGTGGACAGAGACCGGGGGACGGACGCCGTCCGGCGCAGCCACGACCTCTCGTACCGCGAGCTGAGCCGCGAAGCGGCCCGGCTCTACCGGCTGTTGGCCGGGTGGCCGTGGCCGGGCATCGGTCCGGGCGCGGCGGCCAAGGCGGCGCAGACCACCGAGGGCGCGGCGCGGGTGCTGCTGGAGGAGCTCGCCGGGGTGCACCTCCTGGAGGAGGTGGGGGAGGAGCGCTACCGCTTCCACGACCTGGTGCGCGAGCACGCCGAGCGGCGGGCGCGGGAGGAGGAGCGCCCGGCGGACCGGAGCGCCGCCGTGCGCCGCGTGGCCGGCTGGTACCTGTCGTCCGCCGCGTCCGCCGACTACCGCGTGATGCCCGGGCGTTGGCGGCTCGGCCGGGCCTATGCGGGGCTCTCGCTGCCGGAGGTCCGCGACCGGCACGACGCGCGGAACGCGCTCGCCGATCTGCGGCGCGAGCGCGCGGGCATCGCGGCGGCCGTCCGCGCCGCCGAGGCCCACGGGGCCGACGAGCTGGTGTGCCAGCTGTGCGAGGCGAGCTGGGCGCTGCATCTGCGGCTGGGCTTCCACGACCAGTGGCTGGAGACCCACCGGCTGGGTGTCGAGGCGGCTCGCCGCCTGGTGGAGGAGGGGACGGGCGACGCCCGGTTCCTGGGCCGGATGCTCGTCCAGTCGGCCTTCGGTCACATGGGCCGGGGCGCGTGGGCCGAGGCCGGGGCGGCGCTGGACGAGGCGATGGCGGCGGAGGCGGCGGCCGGGCACCGGCGGGGCCTGGCCACTGCCGCCGAGGCGCGCGGGCTGTTGCGGCTGCGCGAGTGGCGGTGGGCGGAGGCCGAGGAGTGCTTCCGCGCCGCGCAGGGGTTCTGGCGGGAGATCGGGCCCGGCGAGGACGGGGTGGGCGACGTGCCGCGCGGACTGGCGTTGCTGGAGGACCACATCGGGCGTGCCCTGCGCGGCCGGGGCCGCTTCGCCGAGGCCGTGACCCGGCTGAACACGGCCCTGGCGATGTTCCGCGCGCTGCCCGAGCGGGACCTCTACAACGAGGGCCGGGTCTACATGAGCCTGGGTGAGACGCACCTCGGCGCGGGCGACGCGGCGGCGGCCCGGGTCTGCCTCGACGACGCCCTGGAGGTCATGGACCGGGAGGGCGCCGAGCTCCAGCACGCGGACGCGGCCGAGCTGCGCGCGCTGTGCGCGGCGGGGCCGGAGGAGCGGACGTCGTTCCTGCGGAGGGCGGAGGAACTGTACGAGAAGGGCGGGGACGGGACGGGCCTCGCCCGCATCAGGGCGCGGCTCGCGGAGCAGGGCTAACGCTCCACCGTGACCCGGTGTCGCGCCCGGCCCGTGATCACCACCAGCTCCGCGTCCCCGTCACCGAGCGCCTTCCCGCCGCCGCCCGTCCACGCGTACACCGCCGACGCGTACGCCGCCGGGTCGCAGAGGTCGGACCGGCCGTCCGGGCCGGGCGCGGCGGTCAGGCGCAGCAGGTCGCCGGCGCGGGTGCGGACCGTGCACCGGCCGGGGCCGGTGACGTAGGTGGCGAGCCCGCAGTGGGGGTGGCGGGCGAGCACCTCGGCGGTCCAGGCGGACGGCGGGCCCAGCCGGGGGTCGTCCTCGGGGGCGGCGCGGACGATCACGTCGGCCAGGGTGAGCAGCCCGCTGTCGCGGGTGTCCTCGGGCACGGCCGTGTGCGCGGCCTCGGCCCAGGGCTCCTCGGGCTCGTACGGGGCGTCCGGGTAGCGGCCGACGGTGACCTCGGGCGGGGCGGCGGGGCGCAGCCGGGTCAGGACCCTTGTGGGCGCGGTGCGTTCGGCGGGCTCGAAGGCCGGCAGGGGCAGCGGTTCCAGGAGGGCGAGGCCGCCTGCGGGCTCGGGCAGGTCCATGAGCCGGTAGAGGGCGCGGCGCAGCAGTTCCGCCGACCGGCCGGGCGCGGAGGTGGTCCAGTCGGCCAACTCCGCGTACCGGAGCGGGTCGTGGGTGTCGACGGCCCGGTCGATCTGGGTGCGCAGATCCTCCTCCGGGCGCAACCGCGGTGCTCTCCGGCCGAGTTCGGCCACGGGCGAGCGCGGATCGAGGTCGGCGGCGGGGAACGCGCCGAGGAGGACCGGCCTGCCGGCCGCGGCCGCGTAGTACGTGACGCTGCCGTGGTCGCCCAGGACGCAGTCCGCCGCGATCAGCGCCTGGCGCCAGCCGCCCAGCGGGTCGATCAGGGTCAGCCCCGCCCGGCGGGCCCGGTCCAGCCAGGCGCGGAGCTGCCCGGGGCCGTGCCCGTACCAGATGTTGGGGTGCAGGACGGCGGCCACGCGGTATTCGTCCGCCGGGAGTTCGCTGGTCAGGCGGGGGAGCAGCCAGGGCAGGACGTCGTCGTCCCCGAAGAGGGAGCGGGGCGACCAGGTCGAGTTGAGAAGGACGAGCCGCTGGCCCGGGCCGACGCCGAGCGCGCGGCGGAAGCGCTCGCGGTGCGGGAGCGCTTCGAGGAGGCGGTCGTAGCAGGGGTCGCCGGCGAGGACGGCGGTCGGGGCGGCCTGGGGGCAGCCGGCGCGGAGCCGTTCCAGCTGCTCGGGGTGGGAGAGGACGGTCGCGGCGGCGAGGGGGCGGCCGTCGTGGAGGAGCCACTCGGGAGACATCCCGAAGACGGGGGCGGGAGCAGGCGTGGATATGGACGCGGACGCCCGGTGTCCGGTGTCCGGTGTCCGGTGTCCGGTGTCCGGTGTCGCGAGCCTTTTATTGTAGCCAATCCCGTGCGAGAGGACGGCCAACTTCCCTGCGAAGGACTCCAGTTCACCGCCGTAGCTGGCGGCGACCGCCAGGTCGACCGGCAGCCGCCGGGCCTGCTCCCACGGCACCACCGGCAGTCCGGCCTCCGCCAGCAGTTCGGGCACGCCCGCCAGGAACGGCGACGACCCGGTGCAGGTCGCCAGCGTCTGGACGCGCAGGTCCCCGGCGATCAGGGGCAGGACGTCCAGCAGGCGGGTGGCCGAGGTGACGTTGTGCACGACGAACAGCGCGTTCCGGCGCGTCCGCCGCGTCACCCACCGCCCGGCGTCCTCGCCGACCGGGACCCGTAGTCGCGCCTGTATGCCGCCGGTCACGTCCGTACCTCCCCGCCCTCACCTCCCCGAACGTTACTGGTCCGGACCGGGCGGAGGGGAACGGGGAGTTGACGGACGTCAGCGGCGGCCCCGCGTCACCTTGATCCGCCAGCCGCCCCGCGCGTCCTGGCCAAGCACCTCGACGGTGACGCCCTCGACGACGCAGCGGCGGCCGGCGGTGAACGGCGCGTCGCTCAGGCCCGCCGTGACGTTGGGGTCGGTGGTGTAGCAGCCGCGGCCGCGCGGGGTGGAGTCCACGGCGCGGATCGGGCCGGAGCCGGAGGGGCGGTCGGTGGCGACGGTGGTGACCAGGACGCCCGGGCGGCAGACGGTGTGGTCGAGGGGGCCGGGGGCGCGGGCCTCCAGGGCCACGGCGCGGCGGCCGGAGAGCGGCACCACGACCAGCTTGGTGCCGCCGCGCACCGAGGTGGGGCTGAGGGTGAACGTGCGGCTGCCGGCGACGGTGACGCACTGCACCTGCCGCGGCGCCAGCCAGCCGAGCTTCCACTTGTGCCAGGCGAGGAAGTCGTTGGAGGGCCCCCAGTCCTCGTCCATGGGGTCCCAGTGGCCGACCGGGGAGGCGACGCGGTCGCCGCGGCCGGTGGCGTAGAGGTCGGGGAGGCCGAAGCTGTGGCCGTTCTCGTGGACGAGGACGCGGTAGGGGCTGTCGCCGGTCTGCCGGCTCCAGATGAAGGAGACGTTCTTCAGGGCGGCGCCGTGCCGGGTCCGCAGGCCCGTGGGGGCGCCCGCGAACGTCACCGAGCGGACGTCCTCGGTGGCCGGCGGCCCGGCCTCCGGACTGGCCAGGACGTTGACCAGGTCGTAGCGGCGCAGGTCCACGGAGCCGTCGACGGCGGCGAGGATCTCCCGGGCGAGCGCGTGATAGCCGGTGTCGCTGCGGGTGTCGAAGGGTGTGCCGCGCCGGATGCCGTACGCGGCGTACGGGCGCGACATGCGGATCCAGCGCAGCAGCGGCGTGGAGCGGTAGTCGAGCCGCCCGTACGAGCTGGCCCGGTAGAAGTCCGCGACGGCCGGGAAGAACTCGGCGTACCGCTGCCGCGGGCTGCTCCGGCCGGGGGCGTCGGGGAAGTCGATGAGGAGGGTGACGGCGCGGACCGTCCCGCTGGAGCGGGCGTAGCCGCGCGGGGTGCGGGCGCTCTCCGAGACGGTGCGGCCGGCGGAGCGCAGGGCGCAGGGTCCGGAGGGGCGCCGTCCGGTGGGGTCGGGCAGTGCGGGGAGGGCCACGGGTTCGTGGGCGCCCGCCGTGGACACGGCCGGCGCGGTGAGGGCGAACAGGGCGGCCGCCACCACGGGGATGGCCAGGGATCTCATACCGGTCACCTCCTGCTGGCTGACTAACACCCTGGGCCGTCGCACGCCCGTACGCCTTCGGGGCTACGGCATTCGGGCGACGGCCCGCTCCGGGGACGGCCCGCTCCGGCGACGGCCCGCTCCGGGGACGTGGTGACGGACCGTTCCGGGGAACGTGGCGACGGCCCGCTCCGGGGACGTGATGACGCACCGTGACGCATGCCACAGGAGTGCCGGGAAATATCCGGGGACGTTCTCCCCGTTTGACCTCACGTCCCCGCGTAAACGGGGAGCCTTTCCCCGCTTACGAAGGAGCACCGTCCGTGACAGCCACGCAGCCGCGCCTGCGCGCCGACGCCCAGCGCAACCGGGAGCGGATCATCGCGGCCGCCCGCGAGGTGCTCGTCGAGGACGGCGGCGACTTCTCCTTCGACAAAATCGCTCGACGTGTCGGCGTCGGCAATGCCACGCTGTACCGGCACTTCGCGGACCGCCGCGAGCTGATCCATCACGTCACCCTCTCGGTCATGGGCCGCATCGCGGAGCAGATCGAGGCGGCACGAGCCGAGGAGCCCGATGCTTTCCGCGCGCTGAGGCGCTTCGTCCACGCGGCCGCCGCCGAACGGGTGGGCGCGCTGTGCCCGCTGCTGGAAGGCTATGTGGATCACGACCATCCGGACCTCGTGGCCGCGCGCGAGCGGCTGGAGGCGGGGGTGCAGGGCCTGATGGACGCGGCGCACGCGTCCGGCCAGTTGCGCCCCGACATCGCCCTGGGCGACCTGATGGTGGCGATCACCCAGCTGACCAGGCCGCTGCCGGGCAAGGGCTGCCCGGAGTTCGAGCGGTTCGTCCAGCGGCACCTCCAGCTCTTCCTGGACGGGCTGATGAACCCGCCCCGCTCCGAACTCCCCGGGCGCGCCGTGACCTTCGACGACCTGCGCCGCAACCGGCCGTCGGCGTCGGCCGGTTGTCACACCCCCCTGCCATAGTTCGTCGTACCTCCGGCAGCGCCCGTACTTCCCCACCCCCCACGCTTCCCCACGCTTCCGCACCTGTTCCGCACCATGAGGTAGGCCCCTCCATGCCAGAAACCACCCCCCTCCCCGATCCCCGGCGCTGGAAAGCGCTGATCTTCATCGCGCTGGCCCAGCTGATGGTCGTCCTCGACGCGACCATCGTGAACATCGCCCTGCCCTCCGCCCAGGCCGACCTCGGCATATCGGACGGCAACCGGCAGTGGGTCATCACCGCCTACGCCCTCGCCTTCGGCGGTCTGCTGCTCTTCGGCGGCCGCATCGCCGATCTGTGGGGCCGCAAGCGGGCGTTCGTCATCGGCCTGGTCGGCTTCGCCCTCGCCTCCGCGTTCGGCGGCGTCGCGGTCAACACGGCCATGCTGCTGTCCGCCCGCGCCCTCCAGGGCGCCTTCGGCGCGCTGCTCGCGCCCGCCGCGCTGTCGCTGCTCGCCGTGACGTTCTCCGAGGCCAAGGAGCGCGCCAAGGCGTTCGGCATCTTCGGTGCCATCGCCGGTGGCGGCGGCGCCGTCGGCCTGCTGCTCGGCGGCGTGTTCACCGAGTACCTCAACTGGCGCTGGACGTTCTTCGTGAACATCCCGATCGCCGCGATCGCCGTCGTCGGCGCCCTCGCGGTGGTCCACGAGCCCGCGGGCAGCCGCAACCCGGCGAAGCTCGACGTCCCCGGCGTCATCCTGGCCACCCTCGGCCTGGTCTCGCTGGTCTACGGCTTCACCCGCGCCGAGTCCGACGGCTGGACGGCCGGGCTGACGCTGGGCCTGTTCGTCGCGGCCGCCGTGCTGCTGGCGGCCTTCGTGGTCGTCGAGCGCAAGGTAGCCTCGCCGCTGCTGCCGCTGCGCGTCGTGGCCGACCGCAACCGCGGTGGCGTCTACGCGGCGCTGGGCCTCGCCTCGATCGGCATGTTCGGCCTGTTCCTGTTCCTCGTGTACTACCTGCAGGGGATCAAGCACTACAGCCCGGTCTCCAGCGGTCTGGCGTTCCTGCCGATGATGGCCACGATGATCGCGGGCTCGACCCAGATCGGCGCCCGGCTGATGATGCGGGTCCCGGCCCGCTGGCTGATGTTCCCGGGCTTCCTGCTGGCCGCCGTCGGCCAGCTGCTGCTGACGCGGATCGACGTGGACACCCCGTACGCGACGGGCATCCTGCCCGGCCTGGTGTTGATGGGCCTGGGCATGGGCACGGCCTTCATGCCGGCGATGAGCCTGGCCACACACGGGGTGCAGGCCCGGGACGCCGGTGTCGCCTCGGCGATGGTCAACACCTCGCAGCAGGTCGGCGGCGCGATCGGCACCGCCCTGCTCAACACCATCGCCGCCAGCGCCGTCACCGACTACCTGAAGTCCCACGCGGCGGAGGCCACGTCGCCGCAGGCCGCGAAGCTGGTCGGGCTGAACGCGACCGTGCACAGCTTCCAGACCGGCATCGCCTGGGCCGTCGGCATCCTGACCCTGGCCTCCCTCGTCTCGCTGGTCTTCGTCAACGCCGGCCGCCCGGGCGGGAACGCGAAGGGCGCGGAGGCCGAGAGCGCGGAGGACGCGATTCCGGTGATGGCCCACTGAGCCCGCCGGGCCACCGGGCCCACTGAGCCCGCCGGCTCCACCGGTCACGGAGGGACCTGCCTGCCGCAATGCGAGGGCCCTGCACGGACGTCCGTGCAGGGCCCTCACGCGTGCGTCCGGTGGCGCGGTACTCAGCGCAGCCAGGGCAGGTCGGCACCGGCCGGCTGGAGGCCGGCCGCGATGGTCCCGCAGATCTCGCCCAGCTCCGTGACCTGCTCGGGGGTGAGCCGGTCGAAGATCGCCGCGCGGACGGCCGCGACGTGGCCGGGCGCGGAGCGCTCCAGCATCGCGAAACCCTCGTCCGTGAGCACGGCGAACTGGCCCCGCTTGTCGGAGGGACAGTGCTCGCGGCGCATCCAGCCGTTCTTCTCCAGCCGCGCGACGGCGTGCGAGAGCCGGGAACGGGTGATCTTGGTCTTCTCGGCGAGCTCGGTCATCCGCATCCGTCTCCGGGGTGCCTCGGACAGCTGGACCAGCAGCGCGTAGTAGATGTGCGGCATCCCCGCGTCGCGCTGGAGCTGACGGTCGAGGTGGTCCTCCAGCAGCGTGGTGGCGTGGAGGTAGGCCAGCCAGGCGGCCTGCTCGTCGGCGCTGAGCCAGCGCGGCTCCGCCGGGTCCGGTGCGGGTCGGTTCTTCATGGCATCCACTGTTCCACTCGCTGATCGCTCGCCGCTCAATGCTTGAAGTTTAAATAAAGCAGGTCTAAGGTCGGACGGGAGAGAGCTTGAAGTTTCAAGAACTGTCCCAGTCCGACCGGAGTGACCGTGCAGTCCACCACCGAGATCCCCGCCGGGCGCATGCCCGCCCTCTACCTCTCCCACGGCGCCCCTCCGCTCGCGGACGACGCGCTGTGGCCCGGCCAGCTCGCCGCCTGGTCCGCCGGACTGCCCCGGCCCAGCGCCGTCCTGATCGTCTCCGCGCACTGGGAGGAGGCCCCGCTCGCCTTGGGCGCCACCGAAACGGCGCCGCTCACCTACGACTTCTGGGGCTTCCCCGAGCACTACTACCGCGTCCGCTACCCGGCCCCGGGCGCGCCCGCCCTCGCCGACCGGGTGCGCAAGGCGCTGCGCGGGTCGGGCACGCCCGTCCACGACGTCCCCGACCGGGGGCTCGACCACGGCGCGTACGTCCCGCTGGTCGAGATGTACCCCGCCGCCGACGTCCCGGTGCTCCAGATCTCGATGCCCACGCTCGACCCCGGGCGGCTGATGGAGATCGGCCGCCGGCTCGCGCCGCTGCGCGACGAGGGCGTCCTGATCGTCGGCAGCGGGTTCTTCACCCACAACCTGGCCGCGCTGCGCTACCGGGGCGGAACGCCGGGCTGGTCCGCGGAGTTCGACCACTGGGGCCGCGAGGCGCTCGACGCGCAGGACGTCGACGCCCTGCTGGACTTCGCGCACAAGTCCCCCGCCGCCTCTCTCGCGCATCCGCGCACCGAGCACTTCGCCCCCCTCTTCGTCACGTTGGGCGCCGCCGAGGACGAACTCGGCAGCCAGCGCAGCGTCATTGACGGCTTCTGGATGGGACTGGCCAAGCGGTCGGTGCAGTTCGGCTGATCACACGGCCACGCTAGGCCGCCCGTCGGCGTGCCGGAACGGTCTGCGGTCTTACGCCTCCGGTTCGGGGTCGTCCGGCCGGTCCGGGCGCTCAGTGCTCGTGGTGCTCGTTCCAGTGGAAGACGTTGTACGACAGCAGCCCCACCAGGACGCCACAGGCCAGCCCGATGCCCAGCGACCGCAGCCAGGTCCCGCCGGAGAGGCTGTGCAGGAAGCCGGTGGTGATGCCGGCGAGCGCGCCGTAGGACAACGCGCGGACCTCGGTGATCATCGCGTTGCGCTCCCGCACCAGGACGTAGCCGATGCCGGTGGCGACAGCGGCGACGACCAGGCCGAGCAGCCAGCCGGTCCCCTGCGAGAAGCCGTTGTCGTGGGCGAGGAAGACGGTGTAGAGGAAGAGGACCACGCCCACGCACGCGGGCACCGCCCAGGCCGGGCGGCCGCGGTCCGGTACGGGACCGGCCTGCGTCCGGCGGGCCGGCAGGCGCGCGCCGAGGGGGACGGGGCCGGGGGCGTCGTGGGCGTGGTGCGGCAGGATCGAGTGCGCCGGCATGGCGGGCTCCTCTCGTTCGCCACCCCCCTCTCGTTCGCCACCCCCGTGGATACCAGCGCACACCCGCGCCCGTGCGGCGGCAAATCGATCAGCCCGGCACCCGGTGCGGCCGGAAAGGGCGGCCTGTGAGGCGCCTGTGAGGTACCTGTGAATCCGGCGTTCCGGGACGTCCCGCGCAACCGGACGCCGTGGAACGACGTCTACTGGACAGGAGCCCGGCCGGTCGAAGGTGACGGTCGTCTCATCGGACGCGGTGGTCACCGATCCCCCGTGCGGGCCACGCGTTCCGTGGCACCGGGTCTGACCAGGACGTGCGCCGGTCTCCTCACCCTGTGGTCCCCTTCGCGGCGGGCAGGGTACTGCATGATCGTAAAAAAGAAGACGTCCCTGGGGAATTCTGTCCGGATTCCGGCCGTTCTTTTCTTCGGACGGGTTCGCTGGGCGAGCCCTCCACCATCCCGCGACCGTCTCATCGCAAGGGAGTACGCATGGCAACCCGTGCCGTCGCCCGTCGTCAGTCCGCAACCAGGGGCTCAGGCGGGGCAAGCAGTGTTCGCGCCTCGAGCGGGGAAATCGCCGATCGCGACCTGGTCGGCATGTACCTGGACGAGATAGCGCGTACGCCCCTGCTCGACGCCGCCCAGGAGGTCGAGCTGTCGCAGGCCGTCGAGGCGGGCGTCTACGCCCGGCAGCTCCTGGACGGCCTGGAGCCCGGCGCTTCCGGGGACGTCTCGCGCGAGGAGCTGGAGGCGATCGCCGCCGACGGCGACCGTGCCAAGGACGTCTTCATCAAGTCGAACCTGCGCCTCGTGGTCGCTGTCGCCCGCCGCTACCCGCGCAGCGGGCTGCCTTTGCTGGACCTGATCCAGGAGGGCAACGCCGGCCTGGTGCGCGCGGTCGAGAAGTTCGACTACACCAAGGGATTCAAGTTCTCCACGTACGCGACCTGGTGGATCCGCCAGGCGATCACCCGCTCGATCGCCGACCAGTCGCGCACGATCCGGCTCCCCGTCCACCTCGTCGAGGAGCTCGGCCGCATCCGCCGGGTGCAGCGCGAGTTCAACCGGGAGAACGGCCGCGATCCCGAGCACACGGAGATCGCCGAGGAGCTGGGCACCACCCCCGAGCGCGTCGGGGACGTGCTGGACTGGGCCCGCGACCCGGTCAGCCTCAACATGTCCGTCGATGACGAGGGCGAGACCCAGTTCGGCGACCTGCTGGAGGACACCTCCGCGGTCTCGCCGGAGCAGTCGGTGATCGCCCTGCTGCGCAGCGAGGAGCTGGAGAGCCTCATCGGCCGCCTCGATCACCGCACGGCGTCGATCATCAAGGCGCGGTACGGCATCGAGGACGGGCGGGAGCGCACGCTCACCGAGGTCGGCAAGCAGCACGGGCTCACCCGCGAGCGGATCCGGCAGATCGAGAAGCACGCGCTGCTGGAGCTGAAGAAGATGGCCCACGACACGGGCTTCGACGCGGCGGCGTGAACCGGTCCGCCGGGCCCCGGGGCGTCACCGGCCGGGGGTCCGGGGGTTGTCCCCCGGTCACCGCGGGCTGTTCCCCGGGGAGGCTGGGGTGTTCCCCGCCGCCCGGCTGATCCGTGCCCCCAGCGCCCGTATGTGCGCGACCAGCTCCGGCGGCTCGTGCACCGTGAACTCGCAGTCCAGCACGGCCAGCCGGAGGGCCAGCCACTCCACCGGGTCCGAGACGTCCGCGTCCAGCCGGCAGGTTTCCTCGTCCACCGCCTCGGGCGTGCCCAGGGTGCCCGGCAGCCGGGCCGCGACGGAGGCCGCGGGGGCGTGCAGCGTCACCACCACCCGGTACGCGGGGCGGTCCCGCGTCAGGGAGCCCTTGACGAACGCCGCCGCGTTCTCGGCGGGGAGCTCGCGCGGCTCGAAGCGCGCCCCCGTGGGGAACGGCTCGCTCACCCGGTCCACCCGGAACGTCCGCCAGTCGTCGCGGTCGTTGTCGAACGCCACCAGGTACCACCGGCGTCCCGTGCTCACCAGGCTGTGCGGCTCCACGAGCCGCTTGCTCGGCGTCCCGTCCCCGGTCCGGTAGGAGAACCGCAGCCGCTCGTGGCCGATGACGGCCGAGGCCATCGCGGTCAGCGTCCGCGGATCGACGGTCGCCCCGTCGCCCGAGGTCAGCGGCACGGTCGCGGCCTGGAGGGCGGTGACGCGGTGGCGCAGCCGGGACGGCAGCACCTGTTCGAGCTTGGCGAGGGCGCGGACGGACGCCTCCTCGATGCCCTCCACGGCGTGGCCCGCGCCCGCCCGCAGACCGACCGCGATGGCGACCGCCTCCTCGTCGTCGAGGACCAGCGGCGGCATCGCCGCCCCGGCGGCCAGCCGGTACCCACCGACGGCTCCCATCGTTGCCTGTACGGGATAGCCGAGGTCGCGGAGCCGTTCGATGTCCCGCCGGATCGTCCGGGGGCTCACGCCGAGCCGCTCCGCGAGCTCGCTGCCCGGCCACTCGCGGGGGGTCTGGAGGAGGGAGAGCAGATTCAGCAGCCGTACCGGTGTGTCGGTCATGCCACTCAGCCTGCCAGGGAACTAGGACGCGGTCTGACCTAATGGCTGGATAACGTGGGGACACGCCTGGAAATCGAAAGTGGAAGGCCCAACCCCGTGAGCTCCGTGAGCACCGATCCGCCCCTCGACCGCCGCCGCTGGATCGCGCTGGCTGTCGTGCTGACCGCGTCCTTCATGGACCTCGTCGACGTGACGATCGTCAACATCGCCATGCCCAGCATCAGTAAGGACCTGGGCGCCTCGTTCAGCGTCCTCCAGTGGATCACCGAGGGGTACGCGCTGGCCTTCGCCGCCGGGCTGATCACCGGTGGCCGTCTGGGCGACATATTCGGACGCCGGCGGATCTTCCTGCTCGGCATGTCCGGCTTCACCGTGGCCTCGATGCTCTGCGGCGTCGCGGCCGACCCGCATGTGCTGGTCGCCTCCCGGATCCTGCAGGGCGGCACGGCCGCGCTGATGGTGCCGCAGGTGCTGGCGATCGTGCACTCCACCTTCCCCGCCCACGAGCGCGGCAAGGTCTTCGGCATGTTCGGCGCGATCGTCGGCCTGGGCGCGGTCTCCGGCCCGATCCTCGGCGCACTGCTCACCGAGTGGAACCTGTTCGGCCTCGAATGGCGGCCGATCTTCCTGGTCAACCTGCCCGTCGGCATCGCCG
Source organism: Streptomyces sp. AV19 (assembly GCF_015999245.1). Classification (GTDB taxonomy): domain Bacteria; phylum Actinomycetota; class Actinomycetes; order Streptomycetales; family Streptomycetaceae; genus Streptomyces. The sequence goes on from NZ_JAEAMR010000007.1 coordinate 898,880, forward strand.
GGCTGATCCTCGGCCGCCGCTTCATCTCCGAGTCCCGCAGCGCCGACGCGCTCAAGCTGGACCTGGCCGGCGTCGCGATGGCCACGCTCGGCATCGTGATGTTCCTCTACCCGCTCACCCAGGGCCGCGAGCTGGGCTGGCCGCTGTGGGGCTGGCTGTCGATGGCCGGCAGCGCGGTGGTGCTCGCCCTGTTCGTCCGCTACGAGCGGTACAAGAAGGTGAAGGACGGCTCGCCGCTGGTCGAGCTCTCGCTGTTCTCCGTGAAGAGCTTCGCGGGCGGCATCGGCGTGCAGCTCGCCTTCGGCATCGTCTGCGGCATCTTCTTCCTGTGCTGGACGCTGTACATGCAGCTCGGCCTGGGCTGGAGCCCGCTGCGCGCGGGCCTGACCGGCATCCCGTTCTCGATCGCGGTGTCCGTGGCCGCCGGCATGTCGGTGCAGAAGCTCGTCCCGCGCTTCGGCCGGAAGGTCCTGCAGGCCGGTGCCCTCGTCATGGCGGCGGGCGTACTGAGCTACATCTGGGAGGTCGGGCACTACGGCGCGGACATCCAGCCCTGGCAGATGGCGCTGCCGCTGGTCGTGATGGGCGCGGGCATGGGCCTGATCGTGGCGCCGCTCACCGAGGCGGTCATCGCCGAGGTGCCCCGCGAGCACTCGGGCTCCGCGTCCGGCCTGATCAACACCACCCAGCAGCTGGGCAACGCGGTCGGTCTCGGCCTGGTGTCCGTGGTCTTCTTCGGCGTGCTCGACGAGGGCGCGGTGGCGAAGGGGCAGGCGGCGACGGCCTTCGCGGACGCGTACCGGCACGCGATGTGGTGGGTGGCCGGGCTGCTCGCCGTCGTCCTCGCCCTGATGTTCGCCCTGCCGCGGCGGCCGAAGGAGGCCCCCGCCGGGGCCGGTGCGCCGGCCGCCGTGGAGTCGGGGGAGCCGATAGCGGCCTGAGCGGTGAGTGCCGTACGGCGCGGCCCCGTCCGGAACGTCCGGGCGGGGCCGCGCCGTTGTGCCGGCCGTGATGCCGGAGGCGCTCTTCCGGACGGGACTTGGCCGCCGGCCCACGGCGATGAGGCTGGGCATGTGGGAGGGGGAGGGTACCCCCGGCCCCTCCCTTTCACCGTTTCCTCCGGGGAAGACCCCGGGCCCCTCCGCCCTTCGGGCGGCTTGAGGACAACCGCGCGGAGCGCGGTTTCGGGGGTCCAGGGGGCGGAGCCCCCGGGTGCCGCCCGAAGGGCGGAGGGGCCCGGGGTCTTCCCCGGAGGAAACGGTGAAAGGGCGGGGCCGGGGCCCCTCACACCCCGTACAGCTCCCGGTACGACGGGAAGACACCCCCCGGCCCGTCCACCCCCTCCGCCGCCAGGATCCCCTTCACCACCGCCCGCATCAGTACATCCGCCCCGGCCGCCAGGATCTCGTTCACCGCGCCGAGCGCGTAGTCCACCCCGGCCGGCAGGCCGTCCTCCGCCGGCAGCGGGGACGCGCCCGTGGCCAGGACGAAGACCGTGTCCCCGTCGGTCAGCAGATGCACCGGGCGCACCGCCCGGGCCAGCCCGTCGTGGGCCGTGCCGGCGAGCTTCTGCGCCTGGGCGCGGGTGAGCGCCGCGTCCGTGGCGACCACGGCGATCGTCGTGTTGAGCGGCGGCCGCGCCGACGAGGCCGGCCTCCGCCCGGTCTCCGCGCGCGCCTCCGCCAGCGCGGAGACCGCCGCGCGATGCCGTTCCACCGGCGGCACGGCCGCCCGGCGGTCCGCCCCGTACAGCACGCCCGTCTCCGGATCGACCACCGAGCCCGCCGCGTTGACCACCGCGAGCGCCGCGACCGTCACCCCCGAGGGCAGCACGACGCTCGCCGTGCCGACCCCGCCCTTGAGCCCGCCGGCCACCGCGCCCGTGCCCGCGCCGACGTTGCCCTGCGCGACGGGAGCGCCCGCCTCCGTCCGGGCCGCCGCCTCGGCCGCCCGGCGTCCGAGCGCCGCGTCCGGGCGGGCCCGCCAGTCGCCGCCGCGTCCGAGGTCGAACAGGGCGGCGGCCGGGACGACGGGCACCACATGCTGCGGGTCGGGCCCTACCCGCACCCCGCGGCCGGCCTCCTCCAGCCAGGCCATCACCCCGGACGCGGAGTCCAGCCCGAACGCGCTGCCGCCGGTGAGCACCACGGCCTCGACGCGCTGGACGAGATTGCGCGGATCGAGTGCGTCGGTCTCCTTCGTCCCCGGCCCGCCGCCGCGGACGTCCACCGCGGCCACGGCCCCGCCGGGCTCGGTGAGGATCACCGTCGTACCGCTCAGCGCCCCCTCGCCGCTCAACTCGGCGTGCCCGACCCGCAGTCCGCCGACGTCGGTGAGCGCGTCCCGGGGGCCGGTGCGTACGGAGCTCTGTGTGCTGCCGGCATCAGTCATGCGCCATGCGTATCACGCACCGCCGCCCGCCCGGGAGGCCGCCCGGCGGTCCCCGGTCCGCGCCGTCAGGGTGACCCCCACCGCGACCGTGACGGCGGCGACGCACCCGGCCGCCAGGACGGCCCAGCGCCCGCCGAACGTACAGGCCAGGACCAGCACCGCCGAGACCGGCAGCACCAACTGCTGCACCAGGCCCCGCTTCTGGTGCCGGGAGTGGATCAGCCACACCGTGAACATGAACAGCGCCGCGGACACGGTGACGGTGGCCGACGCCTCGAACGTCGAGATGTGTGCCTTGCCGGTGGCCTCCTCGATCGCCACCTCGATGCCCGCGCCGATGGCGGCGGCCGAGCCGAAGACCAGGTAGTGCCCGTAACCCCAGAGGAACGCCTGCTGGTTGGAGATCAGGTGCAGATGGATGGGGACGGCGAAGTAGATCCAGTAGGCGGCGAAGATGATCAGGAGTCCGCCGGCCGCGATGGGCAGCAGCGCGCCCAGCCCCTGGTGCTCGTCCACCGCCGACTGGACCGCGACCGTGGCCGCCGAGACCGTCTCGCCGAGCACGATGATGGTGAACAGCCCGTACCGCTCGGCGATGTGATGCGGATGCCAGCCGGTCGGATGTCCGCGCTCGGCCCAGACCGGGACGGCCGTCTCGCAGACCGCCATCCCCAGGAACAGCCACGGCTTGGCGTGGGCCGGCAGGAACAGCAGCCCCAGCCAGCCGACCTGGCACAGGGCGACCCCGATCGCGTACCGCAGGGCCGTCCGCCGCTCCGCGCCCCGCGCCGAGAGCGCCGCGCGCAGCCACTGGGTGACCATCGCCAGCCGCATCACCAGGTAGCCGAACCAGACCACCCGGAAGTCGCCGCTGTCGAACGCGCGGGGAATGCCCGCCGCCAGCACCAGCACCCCGGCGATCTGGACCAGCGTCACCACGCGGAACAGCACGTCGTCGGTGTCGTAGGCGGAGGAGAACCAGGTGAAGTTCATCCAGGCCCACCAGACCGCGAAGAAGATCATCGCGTAGCCCGGGATGCCGTGCCCCGGATGCCCTTCCGCGAGCGCGTGCACCAGCTGGCGGCCCGCCTGGGCCACCGCGACCACGAAGCACAGGTCGAAGAAGAGCTCCAGCGGGGTGGCGGTGCGGTGCGCCTCCTCGCGGCCGCGCGCGGTCATCCGGCGCAGCACGCCGTGGTGACCCGGGAGCGGCCGGTGCGGCGTATCGCTCATGCGGCGATTGTCGCCGCCCGTGCGATCCGTCGCGACCGGGGCGGCCCGTACCCTGGAGCCATGAGCACAGCCCCCGAACCCAGGCCCGCCCTCGTCTTCGACGATCCGCTGGACCGTCCCTCCCAGGACGACACGGACCGGGGCTGGGGCGAGCGGCCGACGGGCACCGATGCCGCCGCCGACCTGGCCCGCTTCCTGGACGAGAAGCCGCCGCACCACCTCTGAGCCGAAGGATCCGAATGATCCGAGGGGCGGCGCACCCGGCTAGCGCGGTGCGGGCACCGAGTCCGTCCCCGGGCCGCGGCGCTGCTCGATCAGCGTGTCCCGGATCTGCGCCAGCAGTTCGATCTCGGTCGGCTCGGCCGGGCCGTTCTCCGCGGGGCGGCGGGCCGCCTGGCGGTCCTGCCAGCGCTTCATGGGGAGCAGCATCAGGAAGTAGACGACCGCCGCGGTGATCAGGAAGGTGAGCGAGGCGCTCACCACCGAACCCCACTGGATGTAGACGCCCTGGGTCGCCTCCCCGGCCGCGTTCTTCTCGCACGGCCCCTTGAGGCAGGCTGCGTAACGGTCCAGGTCCGTGGTGCCGAAGGCGCCCACGATCGGGTTGATCACGCCCTTGACCACAGAGTTCACGATGTTGGTGAACGCCGCGCCGATGACAACGGCGACCGCCAGGTCGACCACGTTGCCCCGCATCAGGAACGCCTTGAAGCCCCCGAGGATCCCCGTCCTCTTCTCGCTCACCGAACAGCCTCTCTCCGCACTCGTCTGCACCGGATGTCCCGGAATAGTGGACTGCACACCATACGAGAACGTCCGCCCGGTGTGTCCAATCCGCGAACACGATCAGCGGAGACCCCAGCAGGCCAGCAGCGCCGAGCACGGGATCACCACCCCGGCCACGAGCGCTACCCATCCCGCCGCCGCACCACGCCGGCGCCCGATGCGCACCGGCGCGAAGTGCGGGACCGCGCACGCCGGGGGTGGTGCCCAGGAGGGAAGCGAGCCCGGCGAGGACGGCCCGGACGTGTGCGAGGACGCGGGAGAGGAGCAGGGGGAGGGAGAAGGAAAAGGGGACACGGAAACCACCGCCCGTCGTGGGGAGTTCCAAGGACTCCCGGAAGTCCCGTGGAGTTCCGTGGAGCCGGAAGGACGCTCCCCACGATCCCGGCTTTTCCCGGATCCCGCTGGGGCCTGTGGACAGACCGCGGCTTGTGGAAAACCCGGTCACCCCGCAGGGTGAGACCCCAGCCGGAGCGAGGGGCGAGGGGCGACGGTCGAGGGTCAGGGCAGCCGGATGCCCAGCTCCCAGCCGTCGAGCGCGTGCGTGCACGGGCAGTCGCGGTCCCCGTCCGCCGGAAGGGCGCCCACCACGTCGAAGAGCACCCCGCGCAGCCGCTCCACGTTCTGGGCGAAGACCCGCAGCACGTCGTGGTGCGTGACGCCGTCCCCTGTCCCGGCACCGGCGTCCAGGTCCGTGACCAGTGCCATCGACGTGTAGCAGAGGCCCAGTTCACGGGCGAGCGCCGCCTCCGGGTGCCCGGTCATGCCGACCACCGACCAGCCCTGCGCCGCGTGCCAGCGCGATTCCGCGCGGGTCGAGAAGCGCGGCCCCTCGACCACCACCATCGTCCCGCCGTCCACCGGCTCCCAGTCGCGCCCGCGCGCCGCGGCCAGCGCGGCGGCCCGCCCGACGGGGCAGTAGGGGTCGGCGAAGGGGAGGTGGACGACCTCCGGCACCGTGCCGTCCGGCAGCGGTTCGCCGTCGTAGTAGGTCTGCGCCCGCGCCTTCGTCCGGTCCACCAGCTGGTCGGGCACCAGGAGCGTCCCCGGTCCGTACTCCTCCCGCAGCCCGCCCGCCGCGCACGGGCCCAGCACCTGGCGCACGCCCACCGAGCGCAGGGCCCACAGGTTGGCCCGGTAGTTGATGCGGTGCGGCGGCAGGTGGTGGCCGCGGCCGTGGCGGGGGAGGAAGGCGACCCGGCGGCCCGCCACCTCGCCGAGGAACAGGGAATCGCTCGGCGGGCCGTAGGGCGTCTCCACGGTGAGCTCGGTCACGTCGTCGAGGAAGGAGTAGAAACCGGATCCCCCGATGACGCCTATCTCCGCCCGGGGACCCGTCCGTTGGCCGAGAGCATCGGCCGTGCTCGTGTTGACCATGCCGTCACCCTAGCCCGCGCCCCCGAGAGCCGATCAAGCCCGCGGACGCGACGGAGCCCGCCGCCTCGCGAAGAGGCGACGGGCTCCGTCGAAGGATGCGCGGGAGTGAGTGCGTCAGGCGGCCGACGAGCTGCTGCTCGTGCTTGTCGAGGAGCTCGTCGAGGAGCTCGACGAGGCCGTGCTCGAAGCAGGGGCCGAGGAAGACGACGACGAAGAAGACGACGTGGACGACGACTTCGCCGGGCTGCTGCTCGACGACGCGCCACGGCTGTCGTTGCGGTAGAAGCCGGAGCCCTTGAAGACGATGCCGACCGCGGAGAACACCTTCTTCAGGCGTCCGTCGCAGCTCGGGCACACGGTCAAGGCGTCATCGGTGAACTTCTGCACCGCCTCGAGGCCCTCGCCGCACTCGGTGCACTGGTACTGGTAAGTCGGCACTTGCTCCTCCTGGCACTCTCACTCGATGAGTGCTAACGACGCTCCATAGTGCAGTATTCCCGCGCGTCAGTCCACCGGGACGAGCTCGCGGTGACCGACCCCACGTGCCGCGACGTGCGACACCGAGGCCGGGGGAGTGAGGCTGCGCCGCAGCGCCAGCAGGACCAGCAGCGCCAGCGCCGTGCCGCACAGCGGCACCAGGAAGCCGGTATGCGCGCTGAACTTGTCGACCAGCTTGCCGGCCGCCGTCGAGCCCGCCGCCTGGCCGAGGCCCACCGCGCCGGTGAGCCAGGTGAACGCCTCGGTGCGGGACTCGGCCGGGACCAGCTTCTCGACCAGGGTGTAGCCGGTGATCAGCGCCGGGGCGATGCACAGGCCGACGATCAGGCCGAGCCCGCCCAGCAGCGGCACGGAGTGCGCGGCCCACAGCGGCGTGGTGGCCAGGGCCAGCAGCGGGTAGGCGATCAGCAGCCGGCGCTGCGGGCTGCTGCGCCAGGCGACGGTGCCGACGACGATGCCCGCGATCATGTTCCCGGCCGCGAACGCCCCGTAGAGCAGACCGTTGATGCCCGGCTCGCCGATCTCCTTGGTGAAGGCGGTCAGCGACATCTGCATGCCACCGAAGACCGAGCCGATGCCGAGGAAGATGATCGCCAGGACGCGCACGCCCGTCACCGACAGCGCCGAGGCGCCCTTCTCCCGCTTGCCCGCGCCGGCCGCCCGGCTGGCCTGCGGCTGGGTGCGCCGCTGCGTGGCGAAGAGCAGGCCGCCGACGACGGTCAGCACCGCCTCGGCGACCAGGCCCGCCGACGGGTGCACCCCGGTGCACAGCGCGGTGGCCAGCACCGGGCCGATCACAAAGGTGAACTCGTCGGTGACGGACTCGAAGGCGGCCGAGGTCGCCATCAGCGGCGACCCGTCCAGCTTGGCCGCCCAGCGGGCCCGGACCATCGGGCCTATCTGGGGGGTGGACGCGCCGGCCGGAACCGCCGCCGCGAACAGCGCCCACAGTGGCGCGTCCGACAGCGCCAGCGTGATCACCAGCGAGATCGCGGCCGCGTGCACGATCACGCCGGGCAGCAGCACGGCGGCCTGTCCGAAGCGGTCCGCGAGCTTGCCGCCCTGCGGTGCGAACAGCGCCATCGACACACCGGCGGTCGCCGAGACGGCGCCCGCCGTGGTGTACGAGCCGGTGGTGTTCTGGACGAGCAGCAGGATGCCGATGGTGAGCATCGCGAACGGCTGCCGGGCCAGAAAGCCGGGGAGCAGGAACGTCCAGGCGCCGCGCGTGCGCAGCAGCTGACCGTACCCGGGACGCGCCCCGGCGGATTCGTTGACCGTGCCTGCCACGGCCTGGCCTTTCCGCCGCCTGGTAGCACGCCCCGCACGGCATCACCGCACGGAGCGCGCCGAGAGCTGTCCTCTCGCGCAGGACCGTGGTAGATACCGCTCCGGCCGCCTTGTCGCGGCCGCGGCCGCCGTGCGGTCGCGCCAGCTCTGCATCAGGCAGAGTTGGTTCGATGTATTGAGCAGGAAGTACTTACTTCCTCCCTACCATACCTGGCGCACGTTTCCGGCCGGTTTTCCCCGGAACGGCAACGGACGTCCCATTGCCCGTGCCCAGCCAGCCGGCGAGCTTGCCGCCCTCGGCGACCGCCCGCAACCGCCGCTCGGTCGCGTCGCGCACCGGGTCGGTGGCCACCACCAGCAGTTCGTCCCCCTGCCGCAGCACGGTCGTCGGCCCCGGCACGAAGCTGGCGCCCTCGCGGACCACCAGCGTGACGGCCGATCCGGCGGGCAGCCGCAGCTCCGCCACCTCCACGCCGTGCATCCTGGAGCCCTCGGGGACCGACACCGACAGCAGGTGCCCGCGCAGCCGCTCCAGCGGGGCCGATTCGATGCCCAGGTCCTCGGCCTCGGCCCGGCCCAGGTCGAGCCGGCGGGCCAGCCAGGGCAGCGTCGGGCCCTGGACCAGGGTGTAGACGATCACCAGGACGAAGACGATGTTGAAGATCCGCCGGCTGTCGGGCACGGCCGCCACCATGGGGATGGTGGCCAGCACGATGGGCACGGCACCGCGCAGCCCGGCCCAGGAGAGCAGGACCTTCTCCCGCCAGGGGGTCCGGAACGGGGCGGTGCTCAGGAAGACCGACACCGGCCGGGCCACCATCGTCAGCACCAGCCCGACCACGAGCGCGGGCAGGATGTCGTCCCCCAGCTCGTGCGGGGTGACCAGCAGGCCGAGCAGGACGAACATGCCGATCTGGGCGATCCAGCCGAGCCCCTCGGCGAACCCCCGGGTGGCCGGCCAGTGCGGCAGCTTGGCGTTGCCCAGGATCAGCGCCGCGAGGTAGACGGCGAGGAAGCCGGAGCCGTGGGCGAGCGCGCCGCCCGCGTAGGCGACGGTCGCGATGGCCATCACCGCGATGGGATAGAGGCCGGAGGCCGGCAGGGCGATGTGCCGCATGGCGTACGCGCCGAGGAAGCCGACGGCCAGGCCCACGGCCGCGCCGATGGCCAGCTCCAGGGCGATCTTGCCGAGAAGCAGGTACCAGTGCTCGACCGGTCCGGCGGCCGAGAAGGCGACGACGAGGATGACGACGGGGGCGTCGTTGAAGCCGGACTCGGCCTCCAGGACACCGGTCAGCCGGGAGGGGAGCGGAACGTTCCGCAGGACGGAGAAGACCGCCGCCGCGTCGGTCGAGGAGACGACCGCGCCGATGATCAGTGACTGACGCCACTCCACGTCGGCCAGGTAGTGGGCGGCGGCCGCCGTGACGCCGACGCTCAGCGCGACGCCGAAGGTGGACAGGACGGCGGCGGCGGGCAGCGCCGGTTTGATCTCGTGCCACTTGGTGCCGAGACCGCCCTCGGCGAGGATCACGACGAGCGCGGCGTAACCGATGACCTGGGTCAGGCCGACGTCGTCGAAGCTGACGCCTATGCCGTCCTGGCCTATCGCGACGCCGATGCCGAGATAGATGAGCAGGCTGGGGAGCCCACTGCGGGAGGAGACCCGTACCGCCGCCACCGCGATCAGCAGCACGAGCGAGCAGACGAGCATGAGTTCGTTGAGGTGGTGGACAGTCAGGGGCCGCTCCCATCACTAGAACCCCGGCCGTCGCATGACGGAACGTTCCTGTGGACGACCGGAATTTCGTTTCCTCTCCTAATATTTTACGGGTTCTTAACGCCCTTCGGTGGTTCGGCCGACGGGCGCCCGAAGCGGCGGTGACGACTCCGCGTCCGGCCGCCGGGCGCCCTGCGCCTATGGTTGCTTCCAGCACTCCAGGACCACCCGGCCCCGCGAAGGACAGCGATGCCCTCCAACAACACCGGCCCTTCCGGCAAGAAAAAGAAGGGACGCCGCACCCGCCTGCTCGGGATCAGCCTCGTGCTGCTGCTCGTCGGAGGCACGGGATACGGGGCGTACTGGGGCGTCGACACCGTCCGCGCCTCCTTCCCGGAGACCACCGGCACGATCCAGCTCCAGGGCCTCAAGGGCCAGGTGAAGGTTGAGCGGGACGGGAACGGGATCCCCCAGGTCTACGCGGACAACGCCGAGGACCTCGTCCGCGCGCAGGGCTTCGTCCAGGCGCAGGACCGGTTCTGGGAGATGGACGTCCGCCGGCACCTGACGGCGGGCCGCCTCTCGGAGATGTTCGGCTCCGGACAGGTGGAGACCGACGCATTCGTCCGCACCATGGGCTGGCGGAAGGTGGCGCAGGAGGAGTACGACACCAAGCTCTCGGAGACCACCAAGAAGTACCTCCAGGCGTACTCCGACGGCGTCAACGCCTACCTCAAGGACCACCAGGGCAAGTCGCTGTCCGTGGAGTACGCGGCCCTGGAGTTCGAGAACGACTACAAGCCCGAGAAGTGGACCCCGGTCGACTCGGTCGCCTGGCTCAAGGCGATGGCCTGGGACCTGCGCGCCAACCTGCGGGACGAGATCGACCGTTCGCTCGCCGCGACGCGGCTGTCCCCGAAGCAGATCGAGCAGCTCTACCCGGCCTACCCGTACGACCGGAACAAGCCGATCGTCGAGGGCGGCGGCTACAACGCCCTTGCCAAGGAGTTCGACCCCAAGGGCACGTCGTCGGGGTCCTCCTCGCCCTCCGGGACGCAGCAGGGTTCCGTCAACGGGACGACGGGCAACAGCGGGACGAACACCGGTGGCACCCCCAATGGCACCTCCGGCGGCATCAACAAGGGCACCCCCGGCGGCGCTTCCGCCACCGGCGGGCTGCGCACCGGCCTGTCCGCCCTGTCGAAGACGCTCGGCCAGATGCCGGCGCTGCTCGGCCCCAACGGCAACGGCATCGGTTCCAACTCCTGGGTCGTCTCCGGCAAGTACACGACCACCGGCAAGCCGCTGCTCGCCAACGACCCGCACCTCGCGCCGCAGATGCCCTCGCTCTGGTACCAGATGGGCCTGCACTGCACCAAGGTGAGTGAGCAGTGCCCGTTCGACGTGGCCGGCTACACCTTCGCGGGCATGCCGGGCGTCGTCATCGGCCACAACCAGGACATCGCCTGGGGCATGACCAACCTCGGCGCCGACGTCGCGGACCTCTACCTGGAGAAGGTCGGCGCCGACGGCACGTACCAGTACGGCGGGCAGCAGAAGCCGCTGACCACCCGCAAGGAGACCATCAAGGTCGCGGGCGGCAAGGACCGCGAGTTCACCATCCGCGAGACCGACAACGGCCCGATCGTCTCCGACCGCAGCGACGAGCTGACCGAGGTCGGCCAGGACGCCCCGGTCAAGGGCTCGGCGCCGGACCGCGCCGACGGCTACGCCGTCTCGCTGCGCTGGACGGCCCTCGATCCCGGCAGGACGATGGACGCGGTCTTCGCCGTGAACCGGGCCTCGGACTTCACCGAGTTCCGCAAGGCGGCCGCCGACTTCGCGGTCCCCTCGCAGAACCTGATCTACGCGGACACCAAGGGCAACATCGGCTACCAGGCGCCCGGCCGGATCCCGGTGCGCGGCAAGAAGCACGACGGCCGGCTGCCCGCCCCCGGCTGGGACCCCGCCTACAGCTGGAAGGACTTCGTCCCGCAGTCCGCGCTGCCCTGGGATCTCAACCCCAAGCGCGGCTACATCGTGACCGCCAACCAGGCCGTCGCCGACAAGAAGTACCCGGTCCCGCTCACCTCGGACTGGGGCTACGGCGCCCGCAGCCAGCGCATAAACGAGCTCATCCGGTCGAAGATCAAGGACGGCGGGAAGATCTCGACCGAGGACATGCAGAAGATGCAGATGGACAACAGCAGCGAGATCGCCAAGCTGCTGACGCCATACCTGCTCAAGGTCAAGCTCAAGGGCCCCAACGAGCGCGAGACCAAGTACCTGCGCGAGGCGCAGGAACTGCTGAAGGACTGGGACCACCACCAGGACGCCGACTCGGCCGCCGCCGCGTACTTCAACGCCGTCTGGCGCAACACGCTCAAGCTCGCCTTCGGCAACAAGCTCCCCAAGGAACTGCGGGTCAAGGGCCAGTGCCTGTGGGTGCGACCGGCCAACGACGCGGGGCCCAAGGAGGACCTCGACGGCAAGGCCCGCCGGGTCATGGAGTGCGGCGAGCGCGAGCCGGACGACGCGCAGCCGGACGGCGGCGACCGCTGGTTCGAGGTCGTCCGCACCATCATCGACAAGCCGGACGACGCGTGGTGGAAGACCAACGGCACCCGCGCCAACCCGGGCTCCAAGAACCGTGACGAGCTGCTGGCCCGCGCCATGAAGGACGCGCGCTGGGAGCTGACCTCCAAGCTCGGCAAGGACGTCTCGTCCTGGAGCTGGGGCCGCCTGCACCAGCTGAACCTGAAGAACCAGACGCTGGGCAAGGAAGGCCCGTCCATCGTGAAGTGGCTGCTCAACCGCGGCCCGTGGAACCTGGCGGGCGGCGAGGCCGCGGTCAACGCGGCGGGCTGGAACGCGGCCGGGGGCTACGACGTGCTCTGGGTGCCGTCCATGCGGATGGTCGTCAACCTCGACGACTTCGACAAGTCGCGCTGGATCAACCTCACGGGGGCGTCCGGGCACGCGTACAACGCGCACTACTACGACCAGACGGACATGTGGGCGCGGGGGGAGCTGCTGCCGTGGGCGTATTCGGCGGGGGCGGTGAAGAGGGCGACGGAGGACACATTGACGCTCAAGCCGTAGGGCTTGAGCGGGGGGATTGTGCCCCGGACCCTCCCCCAGAGGGGGCACCCCCACTTTCACCGTTTCTCGCCGCGCTCCGCGCGGGTGTCCTCAAACGCCGGACGGGCTGGATTTCGCGCACAGGCGCGGAACTCAGCCCGTCCGGCGTTTGAGGACTTCGCCCGAAGGGCGAATGGGGCCCGGGGTCTCCCCGGAAGAAACGGTGAAAGGGAGGGCCTGGGGCACTCCAACCGCGTCAGCGGAACCTGCGCACACCCCCCGGCGTCACCACCGCATCCACCGGCTGATCATGCGCCTCCGCCGGCACACGCTCGACGACCTCCTCGTCGTACAGGAGAACCACCCGCACCGCCCCCGGCCGCGGGAGCCGCGCCAGTACCCGGTCGTAGGACCCGCCCCCGCGGCCCAGCCGCAGACCCCGCCCGTCGACGGCGAGTCCGGGCAGCAGCACGACGTCCGCCTCCGTCACGGCGGAAGGCCCGAGCCGCTCACCGTCCGGCTCCAGCAGGCCCCGCCCCGCCTTCTCCAAGCGCTCCGGGCCCCGGTAGACGCCCCAGTCCAGGTCGTTGTCCGGCAGCAGCACCGGCAGCAGGACTCGCACCCCCCGTCCGCGCAGCGCCTCCAGCAGCGCTCGGGTGCCGGGCTCGCGGCCCACCGATACGTAGGCGGCCACGGTTCCGGCGTCCGCGAGCTCCGGGAGATCGAGCGCGCGCCTCCCCAGTGCTTCCTGCGCCTCCCGGACGGCTTCGGCGCTCAGCGCCGCGCGTCGGTCGAGCAGTGTTCGCCGCAAGTCGGCCTTGTCGACATCGGACTTGACCATTGTTCGTACAAACTCCTTTTCTCGGTCCATACTCGGTGGAGCCGCATCTTCCACCCATTCGCAACGGATAGTGTTCGCCCCATGACTCACGCGCGACGTCGGATCAGCAAGGCTGTCATTCCTGCCGCCGGTCTCGGTACCCGTTTCCTGCCGGCCACCAAGGCCACGCCCAAGGAAATGCTGCCGGTCGTCGACAAGCCGGCGATCCAGTACGTGGTGGAGGAAGCGGTCCAGGCCGGCCTGACCGACGTCCTCATGATCACCGGTCGCAACAAGCGCCCGCTGGAAGATCACTTCGACCGGAACTACGAGCTGGAGGAGGCCCTGCGGCGCAAGGGCGACGCCTCCCGTCTGGCCCGCGTGCAGGAGTCCAGCAACCTCGGCACCATGCACTACGTGCGCCAGGGCGACCCCAAGGGCCTGGGCCACGCGGTGCTGTGCGCCGCGCCGCACGTGGGCGACGAGCCGTTCGCCGTGCTGCTGGGCGACGACCTGATCGACGCCCGGGATCCGCTGCTCTCGCGGATGGTGGACATCCAGCGCCGGCGCGGCGGCAGCGTGATCGCCCTGCTGGAGGTGGACCCGTCGCAGATCCACCTCTACGGCTGTGCCGCGGTCAAGCCCACCGACGCCCAGGACGTCGTCGAGGTCACCGGCCTGGTGGAGAAGCCGGATCCGGCCGAGGCGCCGAGCAACTACGCGGTGATCGGCCGCTATGTGCTCGATCCGGCCATCTTCGACGTGCTGCGCGAGACCCCGCCCGGCCGCGGCGGCGAGATCCAGCTCACCGACGCGCTCCAGGCCCTCGCCGCCGAGCCGGGACTCGGCGGGCCGGTGCACGGTGTGGTGTTCAAGGGGCGCCGTTATGACACCGGTGACCGTGGTGACTACCTGCGTGCCATTGTCAGACTGGCATGCGAACGTGAGGATCTGGGGCCGGACTTCCGGGCCTGGCTCCGCCGGTACGTCACCGAGGAGATGTAGCGCCTTGACCGATACAGCCCCGGCTCCCGCCACGGACCGGCTCTGGTCCGTGGACGAGCACCTCGCCGACATCCTGGGCAGAATCCGCCCGTTGGAGCCCATCGAGCTCCAACTCCTGGACGCCCAGGGCTGCGTGCTCGTCGAGGACGTCACCGTCCCCGCGGCCCTGCCGCCGTTCGACAACAGCTCCATGGACGGCTACGCGGTCCGCACCGCCGATGTCGAGGGCGCGAGCGAGGAGTTCCCGGCGGTGCTCAGGGTCGTCGGCGATGTCGCGGCGGGCGGCGACGAACTGCCCGCCGTCGGCCCCGGCGAGGCCGCGCGGATCATGACCGGGGCGCCGCTGCCGCCGGGCGCCGAGGCCGTCGTCCCCGTCGAGTGGACCGACGGCGGCCTCGGCGGCGGTCCGGCCACCACGATGTCCGCCCGCCGGCTGGGCCCCGACGGGGGGCTGGGCGAGGTCCGGGTCCACCGCCCCGCCGCCGCCCGCGCCCACGTCCGCGCCCGCGGCAGCGACGTCGCCGCCGGCGACCTCGCGCTCGCCGCGGGCACCGTCCTCGGCCCCGCCCAGCTCGGCCTCCTCGCCGCGATCGGCCGGGCCACCGTGACCGTCCGCCCGCGCCCCCGGATCGTCGTCCTGTCCACCGGCAGCGAGCTCGTCCCGCCCGGCGAGCCGCTGGCCCCCGGCCGCATCCACGACTCCAACAGCTACCTCCTCGCCGCCTGCGCCCGCTCCGCCGGCGCCATCGCCTACCGCGTCGGCGCGGTCGACGACGACGCCGAGACCCTGCGCGCCACCCTGGAGGACCAGCTCATCCGCGCCGACGCCGTCGTCACCAGCGGCGGCGTGAGCGTCGGCGCCTACGACGTCGTCAAGGAGGCCCTCTCCGGGCTGACCGGGGACGAGGGCAGCGTCTCCTTCCGCCGGCTGGCGATGCAGCCCGGCAAGCCCCAGGGCTTCGGCCGGCTCGGCCCCGACCGCGTCCCCCTCTTCGCGCTGCCCGGCAACCCCGTCAGCTCCTACGTCTCCTTCGAGCTCTTTGTCCGCCCCGCCGTCCGCGCCCTGATGGGCCTCGCGCCCTTCGACCGGACCGTGGTGCGCGCGGAGTGCGCCGACGGGATCACCGCCTCGCCGAAGGGCCGCCGGCAGTACCTGCGGGGGCGTTACGAGGACGGCCGGGTGAGCCCCGTCGGCGGCCCGGGCTCCCACCTGGTCGCCTCCCTCGCCCACGCCAACGCCCTGATCGTCGTCCCGGAGGACACCACCTCCGTCCCGGCCGGGGCGGAGCTCGACGTCGTCCTTCTCGACTGACGGCCTCGACTGACGGCCTTCTCGCCCGACCGCTCACCGCTCCGGGTACGGTGACTGCCCACCCCAACCGCATCGACCCGGACCGGGAGAACGATGAGCAGCGCCCAGCACCCACCCGCCCGGCTGACGCACCTCGACGACGCGGGAGCGGCGCGCATGGTCGACGTCTCGGCCAAGGACGTCACCGCCCGCACGGCCCGGGCGAGCGGACGGGTGCTCGTCTCGCCGCGCGTGGTGGAGCTGCTGCGCGGCGAGGGCCTGCCCAAGGGCGACGTCCTCGCCACCGCCCGGATCGCCGGGATCATGGGCGCCAAGCGCACTCCCGAGATCATTCCGCTCTGCCACCCGCTGCCCCTCTCCGGCGTCACCCTCGACCTGGCGCTGGCCGACGACGCGGTGGAGATCACCGCCACCGTGCGCACCACCGGCCGCACCGGTGTGGAGATGGAGGCCCTGACCGCCGTCTCCACGGCCGCGCTCACGGTGGTCGACATGGTCAAGGCGGTGGACAAGGCGGCCGTCATCACCGACGTCCGGGTCGAGGAGAAGACGGGCGGCAAGTCCGGCGACTGGCGGCGGCCGTGAGAGCCCTGGTGATCACCGCCTCGAACCGCGCCGCGGCCGGCGTCTACCCCGACCGCGGCGGCCCCCTGCTGGCCGACGGCCTGGCCGCGCTGGGCTTCGAGGTCGCGGACGTCCGCGTGGTGCCCGACGGCGACCCGGTGGAGGCCGCCCTGCGCCGCGCCGTCGCCGACGCGTACGACGTGGTGCTCACCACCGGCGGCACCGGCATCTCGCCCACCGACCGCACCCCCGAGGCCACCCGCGCCGTCCTGGACTACGAGGTCCCGGGCATCGCCGAGGCCATCCGGGCCGAGGGCCTGGCCAAGGTCCCCACGGCCGCCCTCTCCCGGGGCCTGGCCGGCGTGGCGGGCCGCACGCTGATCGTCAACCTGCCCGGCTCGACGGGCGGGGTGCGCGACGGCCTCGCCGTCCTGTCCCGCCTCCTGCCGCACGCGGTGGACCAGCTGCGCGGCGGTGACCACCCCGGACCGGACCCCCGGAACCCGCGATGAGCACCTGGCCGGTCGCCCTCGCCGACGGCGACGTGGTCCTGCGGCCGATCCGCATGCGCGACCAGCGCGCCTGGCGCGAGGTCAACCGGCGCAACCGCGACTGGCTGCGCCCCTGGGAGGCGACGGTCCCGCCGCCCCCGCCCGGCGCCCGGCCCGCCCACCGGCCCACCTACCGGCAGATGGTCCGCCACCTGCGCGCCGAGGCCCACGCCGGGCGCATGCTGCCCTTCGTCATCGAGTACCGGGACCAGCTGGCCGGCCAGCTCACCGTCGCCGGGATCACCTGGGGCTCGATGTGCTCGGCCCACGTCGGCTACTGGGTGGACGAGGCGGTGGCCGGCCGCGGCGTCATGCCGACCTCCCTCGCGCTCGCCGTCGACCACTGCTTCCGCGGCCTGGGCCTGCACCGCGTCGAGGTCTGCATCCGTCCCGAGAACGCGCCCAGCCGCCGGGTGGTGGAGAAGCTGGGCTTCCGGGAGGAGGGCCTGCGCCCGCGCTACCTGCACATCGACGGGGACTGGCGCGACCACCTGGTCTACGCGCTCACGGCCGACGAGGCGATGGACGGGCTGCTGTCCCGCTGGCACCGCTCGCGGGACGGCTCCCGGGGGGAGCATGGGTCGATGAAATAAAACAAATATTCGAACTTTCCCGTCGAATGGCCGCCTCCGGGCGACACCGAACCGAACAATCACAAAAAAAGTTCGAGCTATGAGCCGATTCGTGCGACACACCGCGCCAATTGGCGGAATCAGCTGAGCGAGCCCCTCTACCGTGTGCAGTGTGAGCAGCAGCGGCCTGATCTACGCAGTCATCGTCGGGGCCTGGGCCGCCTACTTGGTGCCGATGTGGCTCCGTAGGCAGGACGAGCTCAACGAAGCCCGTCCGACGGAACGCTTCAGCACCGCCATCCGGCTCCTGTCCGGACGGGCGGGCATGGAGCGCCGTTACGCCAAGGACCTCGAGGGGCGCGCCGTGTCCGGCTCCGCCGACGCGCCCGCCCCGGGCCCGGAGGCGGAGGCGGAACCCCCGGCGGCCCCCGAGCCGGACGCCGTGACCGACACGGTCACCGTCCGGCCCTCCGTCGCGCCCGCGCCCGACCGGGCGTCCCCTTCCTCCGCCTCCGCCTCCGCCTCCGCCTCCTCCGCCGCCGCCGAGCGCGCGCGCCGTTCGAAGGTGCTCGCCCGCCGGCGCCGCACCACTGTCGTGCTCTTCCTCGCCTTCACCCTGGGCGCGGTCGTCGCGGGCGTGGGCGGAGTGGCGTTCCTGTGGGTCCCGGGCATCCCGGCGCTGCTCCTCAGCGCGTACATCTGCTACCTGCGGATCCAGGAGCGGCGGCGGTTCGCGTTCGTCATGGACCAGCGGCGCGCCGAGCTGGCCGCGCAGCGGCTGCGTGAGGGCCGGCCCCGCCCTCAGCAGGCGGCGGACCCCACTACCGTCGCCGCCCCCTCCGACACCGTCCTGCAGGCGGCGCCCCCCGCCGCCGATAGCGCGAAGCCGTCGGCCCGCAGCGCGGGCCGCCGCGCCCTGGTCGAGCAGACCGACCACGCCGAGTGGGTGGACCAGCAGCGCGACCGGGGCACCGACGGCGAGGACGGCTGGGAGCCGGTGCCGGTCCCGCTGCCGACGTACGTCACCGCGCCCGTCGCCCCGCGCGCCGGGGGCTCGGCCGAGCTCGGTGCCCCGGACACCTGGAGCTCCGCCCGCTCCAGCACCGCCGAGCCGGCCCTCGACCGCAAGGCCGCGTCCGCCGAGGACCGCCGCAGCGCCCGGCCGCGCCGCCGCCCGCGCGAGCGCGGCCGCACCCCGCTCTTCGACCAGTACGCCGACGACGAGCGCCCGCGCGCGGCCAACGGCTGACATCCCGCGGCCCCCGCGCGCTGACCAGCGAGGGGGCGGCAGGAGGGCGATTTTCTCGTAGGCCGGACGGGGTGCTAGAGTTTCACTCGTTGCAAGGGCCTGTGGCGCAGTCCGGTAGCGCACCTCGTTCGCATCGAGGGGGTCAGGGGTTCGAATCCCCTCAGGTCCACACAACGGCCGTTCTTGAGTTCACTCAGGGCCGGTTGACGAGATCCCGGCGATCATGATGATCGTGCGGGGTCTTCGTCGTTTCCGGGGCCCGTTCGAGGTTGTTCGGGGTGATGGATGGGTGGCAGAGCCCTCTGAATCGCCGTCAGGCCTCTGAAACGCTGTCAGGCGAGAGCGGCGGCGCGACCGTGAAGAGCCGCTGATACTCCCCCGAGGTCGGCGGGTGCGGGGGAACGTCCGGGCATCCGATGTGTGGAAGCGGGCCGGGGCGGGAAAGCCACGTTCGTCGTCCATCCCCGGGCGCAGTCGGTACCCCGTCGGCCGGTTCGCCGGTGATGATCAGTCGGCTCAACGCCTCCTCACCGGTGGCCGGTTGTCGCGCCACCCGCGGGTCCTCCGCACGAAGCTCCCCCGTGTTCGCGCGGTACCTTCCCGGTCCTGGAACCGCTGCGGTGGGCCCACTGGCGCACGGGGGAGCTTGATCTTGGCCAGGGGCGACAGCGAACTGCGACCGGAGTGGTTCAGCCACCTCACTCGACGGCGAGGAGAGTCGCCATGCGGACCGGCATCGTCATGACAGCGGGGCCGGGTGTGGAGCACCTGGCCGCCCGCGCGGAGGAACTCGGCTTCGACAGTTTCTGGGTGTACGACACGCCGATGGTCCACGGCGATCCGTTCGTGAGTCTCGCACTCTGCGCCAAGTCCACCCACCGGATCAGGCTCGGCATCGGTGTCACCTCGCCGGCGCTGCGTTCCGCGCCCGCCGCGGCGGCGGCCGTCAGCAGCCTCAACGCCCTCGCCCCCGGCCGCATCGTCTGCGGGGTCGGCACGGGCAACACGGCGCGCCGTACGCTCGGCATGCGGCCTGTGAAGATGGCGGAGCTGGAGTCGTTCACGGCCGCCCTGCAGGATCTCACCGCGGGCCGCGAGTCGGACTACCGCGAGGGGACCCGGTCCAGCAGGGTGCGGTTCCTGCACGTCGGGCCGTACGTCAACACCGAGGCGCCCGTGGAGTTCGTCGTGGCCGCGTCCGGTCTGAAGGCTGCGGCGGTCGCCGGCCGGCTCGGCGCGGGAGTGATCTCCTTCGGGATGCACGACCCCGCGGCCTGGTCCGCCCTCGGCCGGGCCCGGCGGGCGGCGGCGCGGGACGCGGGCAGCGCCGGGAAGAGCCGTTCGTATCTCATGTCCTCCCTGCATGTCCTCGCCGACGGCGAGGACCGCTACGGCGATCCGGTCAAGGACTCGATGGGGCACATCGCACTGAGCGCACTGATCCTCGGCGCGGAGGACCCCGCCTTCCGCGCGGCCCTCCCTCCGGAAGAGGCCGCGGCTGTCGGCCGTCTGCTCCAGTTGCGCGGCACCACCTCCACCGATCCCAGGCTTCACCAGGCGCTCTACCGCAACTACCTGGGTCGGCTGTCCCCCGAGGACCGCGAGCTCATCGTGCCCTCCCTGGTAGACACATTCGGCCTGGTCGGTACCAGGGACGAGGTCACCGGGCGGATCGACGCGCTGGAGAAGTCGGGGGTCGACGAGCTGGTGATCCAGCCCGTTGTGGACCCGGAGACCGAAATGGCCGAGCTCGCACGGCTGCTGGTCTGACACCCCTCGGCGAAGGACGGCCGTCGGATCGTCCAGCGGGCCGTTTTGGCTGTCCGGCGTGGCGGCGGGCAGGCTGCCTGGGCGGGCCCGCTCCTCGAACCCGTTGGGGAACGATCTTTGAAGGACTTCGCAGCCCCACGTCACGGGATTTCTGCGTTCCGGAGAAGCGGGGCCGCCGGGGCGGGACCGGGCGTGGGTAGGATTCGTGGCCAGGGATCCGGTGTTCTGTGCTTCCGAGGGGAGCGATGTGGACAGCCAGGCATCTGTGAGCGGTCTCCGGAAGTCCGATTCGGGTGAACTCGCCTTCTGCGTCCCCGATCCCCGGCTGGCCGGCTTCGTGCTCGAGTACACGGGCCAGGACTGGACGCTCGCGCGGCCGTTGGTGCGGCGGGTCATGGCGTTGGAGACCGTGCTCTTCGTCATCGACTTCGAGCCGCACGCCCGCAGGGTGGGTGACGACTCCCGGGCGGCGGACCGGTGTTCGGTGGTGTCCCCGGTGACGGGGGTGAGGGAACGGCCGATGGCGATCGAGCAGGCCGGGCGGTTGTACGGGCTGACGGTGCGGCTGACCGCGCCGGGGGCCCGCGCGTTGTTCGGCCTCCCGCTGTGCGAGATCGCCAACACGTGCGTCGGCCTGGCCGACATCCTGGGGGCCCGCGCCGCCCGGCAGTTGGCCGAGCGGCTCGCCGAGGCCCCTGACTGGCCCGCGCGGTTCCGGCTGCTGGACGGCTATCTGATCGCCCGCATCTGCGGCGGGCCGGAACTGCCCGTGCCGGTCCGGCGGGCCTGGCAGCGGCTGACGGCCCTCTCGGGCGACGTGCGGATCGGTGCGCTCGCGGACGAAGTGGGGTGGTCCCGGCAGCACTTGAACGCCCGGTTCCGTCAGGAGATCGGTCTGTCCCCCAAGACCGTGGCCCGCATCGCGCGGCTGCAGAGGGCCATGTTCCTCATGCGGGACACCCGGCTGTCCTCGTGGGCGGACACCGCCGTGGCGTCCGGCTATGCGGACCAGCCGCACTTCAACCGTGACTTCCGGATGCTGACCGGCTGCACCCCGAGCAGTTTCCGGGCCCTCACGACCGAGTGGACCGGCTCGTGGGAGTCCGATCGCCCCAGGACGTCCGCGCATCCCAGCGAGTTGATCGGGGCGCCGTGGTGGGCGTGGGAGGAGCCGTCCGAGCGGCCGTGAACGTGGCGATCCGCTCCGGGGCGTGCGTGCGGGGCTACCCAAAAGATCCCCCGGCTCTCTACCGTGGACGGGCGAGACGACCGATGCGGTACGGCAAGGGGGTCCTGTGGAGGCCGAGTTGACGGCGCTGGCGGCGTCGGGCGCGACGACGCTGGTGGGTTTGATGGTGACGGACGCCTGGTCGCAGGCCCGTGGGCGGGTGGCGCGGTTCTTCGCCCGCGGCGGGGAGGACGAGGCCGCGGTGGACGACGAGCTGCGGCGCGACGGCGAGGAACTGGCCGCCCGGGAGGACGGTCCTGCGGCGGCCGAGGTCGAACGGCGCTGGCGGGACCGGTTGCGGCAGGCGCTCCGGGACGATCCGGGAGCCGCGGGGGAGCTGCGGGGGCTGCTCGCCGAGCTGGAGCCGGCGGGCCGTGCCGAGGGTGGGGTTCACGTGCACAACAACGTGATCGGGGGGACGCAGTACGGGCCGGTCGTCCAGGGGCAGAACTTCTCCGGGCTGACGTTCGACATGAGGGGTGCGGTGCCGCCGCGCCGCGAGCCGGGGCGGGACTGAGGCCCGGCCACGTCCTTTCGCCGCTTTCCAGGGGCCGGATCCTGTCCGCCCGTCGGGCGGGAGCCGGGCCCCTCCGTGCGTAGCCCATCGGCCGCCCCGCCGCCCCGTGTTAGCCTCGTGACCACCACATTCACCGGCTGTCCTCACGTCTCTCACCGCTGAAGCCGGGACCCGGTCCCGAGATCGTTCGCGCGGAGGACTCCACTCATGACAGCCACCCCCGACGTCCCCGGGACGCGGCACCGGCTTCTCGACGTGCTGGCCTGCCCCCACTGCGGTGAGCCGCTCACCCTCGCGGACCGTGCGCTCCGCTGCCCCGCCCGGCACGCGTTCGACATCGCCCGCCAGGGGTACGTCGGCCTGCTCACCGGCAACATGAAGGCCGGGACGGCCGACTCCGCCGACATGGTGCGCGCCCGCGGCGCGTTCCTGGGCGCCGGGCACTACGACCCGCTCGCCCGGGCGCTGGCCCGCGTCGTCGAACCGCTCGGCGCCGGGACCGTGCTGGACGCCGGCGCCGGCACCGGGCACTACCTCGCCGCCGTCCTCGACGCGCTGCCCGACGCCGTCGGGCTGGGACTGGACGTGTCCAAGTACGCGCTGCGCCAGGCGGCCCGGTGCCACCCGAGGGCCTGGGCCGCCACCTGGGACGTGTGGCGCCGGCTGCCGGTGCGCACCGGCTCCGTGGACGTCGTGCTCAACGTCTTCGCGCCGCGCAACGGCGAGGAGTTCCACCGGGTCCTGCGCCCCGGCGGCGCGCTCGTCGTCGTCACGCCGAACCCGGCCCACCTCGCCGAACTCCGCGGCCCGCTGGGGCTGCTGGGCGTGGACTCCGCCAAGGAGGACCGGCTGGAGCGCACGCTGGGCGGGCGCTTCCGGGCCGAGGGGCGGGACGTGCACGAGCACACCGTCGTCCTCGGCGCCGAGGACGTGGAGCACCTCGTGCTCATGGGGCCGAGCGCGCGGCACATCACGCCGGAGGAACTCCGGGAGCGCGTCGGGGCGCTGGACCTGCCGGTCCGGACCACGGTCTCCTGCGTCATCTCCGTCCACCGGGCCCTGTGACGCAGATCATTCTCCCCGCGCCGTCGGATCGATCTCCGGGTCGTGGCGTGCATGACAGGATCATGCGGTTCCTTACCTGCAAGTAACCCTGCAGGTGACCGCAGTCCGTCCCGCTGCGTGCGGCACGCCCCCGAGGATTCACCTTGCGCAAGCCTTACAAGAGAGTGCTCTTGCCTGCCCTGACCGCCATGTCCCTGGCGGTCACCGGGTGTTCGGCGTCCGGCTCGTCCCCCGCGAAGGCCGAGGAGCCGGCCTCCTCGCCGTCCTCCGCCGCCTCCGAGGCGCCCCAGGAGATGGCCGTCGCCGCCGCGCCGATGGGCGTCGCCGCGGCCCCCGCGGACGGGAGCGCCGCGCCGAGCGCGGTGGCCCGTCCGTCCTCCGCCGCTCCGCGTCGGCAGCAGCCGCACAAGTCGGCGCTGCGGGTCGCCTCGTACGACCGGAAGAGCGGAACTGCCGTGCTCACGGCGGCGCGTACGAAGAAGCCCGGTGCCGCGTCCTCGTCCCCGGGGGCCGCGCCTGCCAAGTCCGTTGCCGTGGGCGACGTCTTCGCCAGTGCGCCCGCGCCCGGCGCCCCGAACGGCGTCCTCGCCAAGGTCACCAAGGTCGAGGGCACGACCGCCAAGGGCACCAGGGTCCGTACCGAGCCGGCCACGCTCCCCGCGCTGCTCGGCGACGCGAGGGCGGGCGGCAAGGTCGCCGTCGACCCGTCGGCGGTCAAGGTCCGGCCGCTGGTTCCCGGGGTGAAGGTGTCCTGGGCGAAGCGGGGCAACCTGAACTTCGGGCCGAAGGGCGCGA
This sequence comes from Streptomyces sp. AV19, assembly GCF_015999245.1. Classification (GTDB taxonomy): domain Bacteria; phylum Actinomycetota; class Actinomycetes; order Streptomycetales; family Streptomycetaceae; genus Streptomyces. Next base: position 922,701 of record NZ_JAEAMR010000007.1, read on the forward strand.
AGCTGCCGCTGGGCAGCCTGCGGGTGGACGTCGGCACGTCGATCGCCACGGCGAAGGGCGCCCCGGCGTCCGCGAAGGCGTCCGTGAACGGCTTCGTGCAGCTCGCGCCGGAGGTCGACTTCGCGTACGACGGGCGCGGCACGGACGGGCGGGCGCCCGGCACGGCGTCGCTGGCGCTGGCCGGCGACTGGAAGGCGGCCTGGGAACTGAAGGGGCGGGCCGCCGCGTCGACGGAGAACGGCAAGCCGCTGCGGCTGCCGTTCGCGAAGCTGCACGCGACGCCGGTCATCCAGGTCGGCCCTGTGCCGGTCGTCGTCAATGCCGACTTGACGTGTTATCTGCAGGTGGACGGCGACGGGAAGATCACCGTCGATGTGAAGCAGGACGTCAAGGGCGACTTCAAGGTCGGCGGCTCCTACAGCCGGGCGAAGGGCTGGGCGCCGGTGAGCCGGGCGGCCCTGAAGGGTTCGCCGGTGAAGGCGTCCGCGTCGGCGGGCGGCAAGGTGAAGGCCGCGCTGGGGGCGGAGGCGGCTGTCGGTCTGTACGGGACCGTGGGTGTTGTCGGGGATCTGTCGCCGTATCTGCGGGCGGAGGGGGTCGTTCGCGGGGATGTTTCCAGTGACGGGAAGAAGTCGGTGAAGGGGAAGTGGGCGGCGTTCGGGGGTGTTGATTTGAACGGTGCGTTGCAGCTTCAGCTGAAGATTTTCGGTACGCCGGTGTTCGAGCGGCGGGTTGCGTTGCCGGGGTTGCATCGGGAGTGGAAGCTCGCGGGGTCGCGGGCGTAGGGGGTTTGCCCCCGGCCCGCCCTTTCACCGTTTCTTCCGGGGCTCTGCCCCTCGGCCCGGCACCGTGCTTCGCGCGGTGGGGGCGGGGGCTGCGCCCCCTGCACCCCGGGCCCGTGCTCCGCGCGGGCGAGCGGGGCTCCGCCCCTGCACCCCGCCGGGGGCTCCGCCCCCTGGACCCCGCTTCGGGGCTCCGCCCCGGGCCCCGCAACGCGGCTGCGCCGCGTTCGTCCTCAAACGCCGGACGGGCTGAATTCGCGGCTCCGCCGCTCGTCCTCAAGCTCCCCGGAGGGGGCAACCCCCAGACAGGCTGGATTTCGCGCCCAGGCGCACGAACCAGCCCGTCCGGCGTTTCCGCTCAGCGCGCTCAGCGCACTGTGCGGAAACGCCTACAGCCGCGCGGCCACCCGCCGCGCCACCTCCAGTACATCCCCCACCGGTTTCGCCGGGAACGTCGGACGCCGTCGCGTCCAGCCGTCCTCCAGCGCGAACCAGTCGATCGGCTTCGGCTTCCGGCCCGCGTCCAGTGCCGCCTCCAGTTCCGCGAAGTACGTTCTCCAGCGCAGCCGGTACAGGCCGCCGACCAGGCCCGCCCACTCCCGGTTCGCGTAGTCGTGCAGCTTGCCGCCGTCCGCCGACGGGCGTGGGCCCCAGACCGTCAGGAGCGAGACCGCGTCGTGCTCCAGGCGGTCGCGTTCCGTCGCCGACGAGCCCCAGCTCCGGGCCTCCGCCACCCACCGGCCGAGGAGGTGGCGTTCGTCCGTGGCGACGAGTTCCTCCAGGAGGGTCATCAAGTCGAGCCAGGTGTGGGTGAGTTCGCGGAATCGAGGCAAGTTCTCCGCCTCGTACGCCTTCTTGATGCGCGGCAGCATGGCCCGGCTCCGGTTCGCCAGGCACTGCCGCGCCACGTCCAGCAGGTCGTACCGGTACGCCGGGCTGTGCCGCAGCGACGGCGCGACCGCCAGCAGCGCGGGCAGCGCCTTCTCGAACTCGGCCGCGTCGTAGCGGAGTTTGCGCGGCGACCACGCGCCGCCCCGGTTGACCGCGAGGTCGGGGCGCGCCCCGAACAGACCGTCCGCCGCCTCGCTCCACCCGTCGGCCCGCGTCGTCCCGTACGCCGTCCGCCGCAGCACGTCCCACGCCCGCGCCGCCGACCGGTCGGTGCCCCCGTACCGCTGGACGGGCCAGCGCGCGAACCAGTTCTCCAGGTCGACGGGGCCGTCCGTCCAGGCGAGGTCGGAGAACAGGGCCAGTCCCGCCGGGTTGTTGTCCGCGGACTCCGGCATCAGCGCGATGCCGCTGAGCGCGCTGCCCTGCTTGGTCCGCCAGCGGTGGTAGAGGGAGGCCCAGTCGCGGGTGTTGGCGCCGAGCGCCGTGTGCCCGCCGAAGTTCCAGATCGTGCCGAAGGCGTACGGCGTGCCGCCCCAGTCCTTCTCGCGGTCCGTGACGTGCGGGTAGTGGTCGGGGATGCCGTCCAGGACGAGCATCCGGGAGCGGTCGGCGGCGTCGAGGATCTCCCGCCGGGGGTTGTTCTGCCAGCCGAGGACGGCCCAGATCGCGCCGGGCCGCGCCGTGCGCAGCGCCTTCTCCACGGCGCGCGCGGCGTCGCCGACGGGGACGGGGCCGGGGGTGCCGCCCTCGTGCAGCAGGTCCATCTTGTACATGCCCGTCGCGCCGTGGAGCTCCTTCTGGACGCGGTAGAAGGTGCGGGCGACGCGGGCGAAGTGCGGCGTGCGCGGGTCGAGCCAGTCGGGTCTGCGGAAGCCGGCCCAGTCGCCCTGGGGGACGGTGCGGGCGCCGGGGTGGCGGTCGGCGAAGCCGGGCGGCACGGTGCCGTAGTAGCCGGGGAGCACCGGGGTCATGCCCAGCTCGCGCAGCCGGCGCACGATCCGCCGCCCGAGGGCGGCGCGGCGGTCGAGGAGGTTCCGCGAGACCGGGCCGCCGAAGGCGCTCATGTTCTGCATCAGCCACCAGGGCTGATGGGCCGGGCCCGGAACCCAGGCGCGCACTTCCGCGTCCGAGTAACCGTGTTCGATGAACGTTCGGTGGTAGACCGCGTCGGCGCCCGCGTAGACGAGCACTTCGTTGAAGCCGTGCAGGGCCAGGACGTCGATTTCGCGTTCCCAGTAGTCCCAGTCGCGGTAGGGGCCGGTGTAGCCGTCGTTGGTGTCGTTGAGCGCGAAGCGGTGGCGGACGTTGGCCGTCGCGGCGAGGGCGCGGCCGGCGGCCGGGAGGACGGCCGGCAGTCCGGTCTGCCCGCCGGCCCAGGAGAAGTGCGCGTGGCATCTCTCCCGCAGGTAGCGGTGGAAGCCGGTGAGCTGGACGGCCGGGGTGGTGCCCTCGACGAGGATCCGGCCCGCCGGGCCCGACACCCGGAAGGCGTCGGCGCCGCCCCGGCGGGGCACGGTCCGGAAGGTGACCTGGTGGTGGTGGCGGGGCAGCAGCCGGGCCAGTGCCGCGGCGGCGGCACCGCCCGTCGGCGTCCCGGCCGCCGCGGGGGCGGCCCCCACGGCCTCCACGGCCCCGAGGGCCGCGGAGCCGGCGAGGGCGCCGAGGATCGTGCGGCGGGCGATGTGCATGGGTGACCTCCGAAGCGGCGTCGGCTACGGGCACGGAGTCGGCTACGGGCACGGACCACTGGAGCGCCGAGATCCTATGAGCCGACGACTGACGAACGTCAAGACCGCAGGAGACGAATCCGCCCCACCGGTAACATTTGACGCGAATGGCCCTGTACAGGGCCTTCTGCCGTCGCCCGTTCGGACCGCTCCGCCCCCGAGGAACCCCGTGCCACGACCCACCGCCGCCGGCGTCCTCGTGGCCCTCCTCACGACCGTGCTCCTCGGCGGCTGCGCCGAGCCGGGCGGGATCGAGGTGAGCGGCCCGGCGCCGACGCCGATGGCGACCGGCGAACTGCCGGTGCGGATCAGCGAGGGCCCGGGCCGGCCGCTGCTGAGCCGGCCGGCGACCTTCGAGATCGGCGGGACGGTCCGGCTGAGCGGGCTGCGCTGGGCGTCCTGGGGCGGGCCGGTGGCGGAGGCGACCGGCGAGGTGTCGGGCACCTGGTGCGCGCCCGGCTGCCGCCGGGAGCCGGTCCGGGTCCGCGTCCGGCTCGCCGGGCTCCTGGGCCATGGCGACCGGGCGTACTACAGCCGGGCCTCGGTCACCGCCGACGGGCTTCCCGCCCGGCAGCGGTCCGAGTTGAGTGATCTGCGGCTCTTCGTGCCGAAGCGTTAGCCGTCAGCGACTGTCGTCGAGGAGCCTTGACCCATGGGACTGAGAACGAAGATCGGTGCGGCGATCACCGTCACCGCCGCGCTGGTCGCCGTCCTCATCGGGTTCGTGGTGCACCACCGCACGGCCGTCAACCAGCTCGCCACCGCCCGCGACACCATCACCGCCCGGCTCGCCGCCGCCGTCGAGGACCACGCCGCCGGCTTCGACCGCCCGCACACCCTCGTCAACCCCGACCGCATGCCGGAGCCGCTGCGCCGCGCCGCCGAGGAGCGGAAGACGGCCACCTATCTGGACCGCGACGGCCCCGAGCCCGTCATGTGGGCGGCCACCCGCCTCGGCGACGACATCATCGTCCTCCGCCGTCCCTACCACCGCGAGACCCGCAACATCCAGGACCTCGACGACGTCCTGTGGACGGCCGGCGGGCTGGGCACCGCCTTCTCCGGGATCGTCGGCGTCAGCCTCGCCGCCTTCGCCGGGCGCCGCATCGACGCCTCCGCCCGCACCGCCGAGCGCATCGCCGCCGGCGACCTGACGGCGCGGCTGCGCCCGCGCGGCGGCAAGGACGAGATCGCCCGGCTCACCGTCGCCGTCAACCGCATGGCCGACGCGCTCGCCGCCCGCCTCCAGGCCGAGCGCGAGGTGACCGCCAACATCGCCCACGAACTGCGCACCCCCGTCGCCGGGTTGGTCGCCGCGGCCGCCCTGCTGCCGCCGGGCCGCCCCGCCGAGATGGTCCAGGAGCGGGCGCGGCGGGTGCGCACCCTGATGGAGGACGTCCTGGAGGTGGCCCGGCTGGACGCGGACGCCGAGCGCGCCGACACCGAGGTGCGGGCGCTGGGCGACCTGACCCGCCGGGCGGTCGCCGCGGTGACCGCCGCGGCCGGGCCCGGCCGCGCCCCGGCCGAGGTCCGCGTCGTGGGCGACAGCCTCGTCGAGACCGACCCGCGCCGCGTCGAGCGGATACTGACCAACCTGGTGACCAACGCGTTCCGGCACGGCGCCGGGCCGGTCGTCGCCGAGGTGGACGACGGCGTGGTCCGCGTCCGCGACGGCGGCCCCGGCTTCCCGCGCCAGCTCCTGGTCCACGGCCCGCAGCGCTTCCGCACGGACTCCGGTTCCGGGCTGGGGCTCGGCCTGACCATCGCGGCGGGCCAGGCCCGGGTGCTGGGCGCCCGGCTGACCTTCGAGAACCCGGCGGACGGCGGCGCGCAGGCGGTCCTGGACCTGCGGGGGGCCGTCCGTGGGCCGGTACCCGGCCAGGCCGTGTCCGACGGCTCCTGAGGCCGCCGCCTCGTAGGCGCAGGTGCTCCCTGTAGGGCGGTCGGCAGCTCGTGAGCCGCGCCACGTGGCAGATGCGGCCTGCCCGGCGGCGGTCCAGGAGCCGTCGGACAGGCTTCAGTCCGTGAGCGGCTTGGCGTAGCAGCGGCAGCCGTCCTCGAACCGGTACAGCCCGAACTTGGGCGTCGGCGCGTAGCCGGACGAGGTGTAGAGCCCGATCGCCTCCGGCTGCGCGGTCCCGGTCTCCAGCACCATCCGTGTCCGCCCCGCCGTGCGCGCGTCGTCCTCCAGCGCGGCCAGGATCCGCCGGGCCAGCCCCAGGCCGCGCGCCCGCGGGACCACGTACATCCGCTTGATCTCGGCGTCGCCGTCGGCGTACCCGTCGTCCACGTGCTCCCACGCCCGCCAGCCGCCGGTGGCCACGGGCGTGCCGTCGTCCTCGTAGGCGATGAGATAAAGACCACGCGGCGGGGCGAAATGGGCCGGCTCCAGCGGGGTGAGGTCGCCGTCGTCGCAGTAGCGGCGACGGTACTCCTCCTGCACCTCGGCGTTGAGTTTCACGGCGTCCGGGTGGTCGAAGGCGACGGGCAGTATCCGCATCCCGGGATGGTAGGGGCGGCCGGGCCCGGGGCGACAGGGCCGTCCCGGAAGTCGGTATCGTGCCGGAATGCTCACTGTGACGTCCGTGAACGTGAACGGCCTGCGCGCCGCGGCCAAGAAAGGCTTCGTGGAGTGGCTGGCGGCCACCGGGGCCGACGTGGTCTGCCTCCAGGAGGTCCGCGCCGAGCCCCACCAGCTCCCCGACGAGGTCCGCGAGCCCGAGGGCTGGCACGTCGTGCACGCCCCGGCGGCCGCCAAGGGCCGCGCGGGCGTCTCCGTCTACTCCCGCCGCGAGCCGGACGCGGTCCGGATCGGCTTCGGCTCGGCCGAGTTCGACGGCAGCGGCCGCTACGTCGAGATCGACCTGCCCGGCGTCACGGTCGCCAGCCTCTACCTCCCCTCCGGCGAGGTCGGCACGGAGCGCCAGGACGAGAAGGAACGGTTCATGGCCGAGTTCCTCCCGTACCTGGTCGGCCTCAAGGCGCGGGCCGCGGCCGAGGGCCGCGAGGTCGCCGTCTGCGGCGACTGGAACATCGCCCACCAGGAGGCCGACCTCAAGAACTGGAAGGCCAACCGCAAGAGCGCGGGCTTCCTCCCCGAGGAGCGGGCCTGGCTCACCGAGGTCTTCGAGGAATACGTGGACGTCGTCCGCGCCCTCCACCCGGACGTGGCCGGCCCGTACTCGTGGTGGTCCTACCGGGGCCGGGCCTTCGACAACGACTCGGGCTGGCGCATCGACTACGTCGTCTGCTCGCCGGGGCTGGCGGAGCGGGCGCGGAAGGCGGTCGTCGAGCGGGCGGCGTCGCACGCGGAGCGGTGGAGCGACCACGCGCCGGTGACGGTGGTCTTCGCATAGCGCGGTCCAGGGCCGCGCTTGGCCGGAAACGGCCCTCGCCCGGTGCGCGGGGGCCGTGCAACGCTCAAGGATGACCGTCGAGTTGAACCACACCATCGTCCACTCCCGTGACAAGCACGCCGCCGCCGCGTTCGTCGCGGGCGTCCTCGGGCTCGAAGTCGGGCCGGAGGCCGGGCCGTTCGTGACGCTGTCCCTGGCCAACGGCGTCACGCTGGACTTCCTGTCCAGCCCGCACCTCGACATCGCCGAGCAGCACTACGCCTTCCTCGTGCCGGAGGCCGAGTTCGACGCGATCGTGCGGCGGATCAAGGACGCGGGCGTGACGCACTACTCCGGCCCCCGGCTCGACGAGCCCGACGCGATTTACCACGCCAAGGGCGGCCGGGGCACGTACTTCAAGAGCCCGGACGGGCACGTCCTGGAGGTGCTGACCGCCGCGTAGGGTCACTCCTCCCCGAGCCAGGACCGGAGTTCGGTCCGCACCCGGCGGTCCATCGCCATCGTGACCTCCGCCTCCACCACCGTGCGGGCCATCGGCCGGAGCTTGTCCAGCGTGCGGGTCATACGCTCGATCTCCTCGGGCGACGGCGGGGCGCCCTCCGCCGCTCCGGCCGGCAGGCCGGCCAGGACGTGCTCGCGGATCAGGGCGGCGAACGTCGCGGCCAGCGCGTCCGCGTGGACGCGGATCTCCCGCCCGGCGGCCAGCACGGCCGGGAGGGGCACGCCCTCGCGGACGAGCCGCCGGGACACGTCCAGCAGCCGCCGGCTGACGTGCACCAACTCCTCGCCGTCCACGGCGAGATAGCCGATGTCCAGCGAGGCGGCGAGGTTCTCGGGCGTGGCCTCGCCCGCGAAGTGGTCGAGCAGCTCCCCGGGGGAGAGGCGCACCAGCGTCTCGCGGGACCACGGCACGGTGATCGCCCCGCCCAGGCCGAGGAGTTCGGCCACGCCGCGTCCGCCCTCGAAGGCGGCGATGAGCTCGGCGATGCCGCCGAGGGTGTGCCCCCGCTCCAGGAGCGTCGCGACGGTGCGCAGCCGGGCCAGGTGGTGGTCGCCGTACCAGGCGACGCGGCCCTCGCGGCGGGGCGGGGGTATGAGCTTGCGCTCGCGGTAGTAGCGCAGGGTCCGGACGGTGATGCCGGCCGCCTCGGCCAGTTCGGCCATCCGGTATTCGCGGGGGGCTTGCTCGTCGGTGCTCACCCGGGAAGCGTAGGCGCACATTCCCGGGGAACCCACGGTAACTTCCTTGTGCGCGACCCCTACCGCTGGGTAGGACGCTGCCCTACCCTCGCACCGTGCCAGCGATTACTGGCACGGTTGCGGGGCGATCCGGGAGGCGATGGCATGGCCGTTCAGGTTCGGGTGGCGGTGATCGGGTCCGGCTTCGGCGGGCTGGGTGCCGCGGTGCGGCTCCGGCGCGAAGGGGTGACCGACTTCGTCGTCCTGGAGCGGGCCGGCGCGGTGGGCGGCACCTGGCGGGACAACACCTACCCCGGCTGCGCGTGCGACGTCCCCTCGCACCTGTACTCGTTCTCGTTCGCCCCGAATCCCGGGTGGCCGCGCAACTTCTCCGGCCAGCCGCACATCCGCGCGTATCTGGAGAACATCGCGGACACGTACGGGCTGCGTCCGCACGTCCGGTTCAACTCCGAGGTGCTGAGCGCCCGGTGGGACGCCGGCGAGCTGCGCTGGGAGCTGGAGACGGCGTCGGGGACGTACCTGGCCGACGTCGTCGTCTCCGCGGCCGGCCCGCTCGCCGACCCGAAGCTGCCGGACGTGCCCGGACTCTCCTCGTTCCCCGGCCCGGTCTTCCACTCCTCCCGGTGGGACCACGATGTCCAACTGCGGGGAAAGCGCGTGGCGGTGGTCGGCACCGGCGCCTCGGCCATCCAGATCGTCCCGAGCATCCAGCCGGAGGTGGAGCGGCTCACGCTCTTCCAGCGCACGCCGCCCTGGGTGCTGCCGCGCGCCGACCGGCGCATCACCGCGCCCGAGCGCTGGCTGCACTCCCGCGTTCCCGCGACGCGCGCCCTGCGCCGTGGACTCCTGTGGGGCATCCGGGAGTTGCAGACCGGGGCGTTCACCAAGAAGCCGGACCGGCTGGGCTTCGTCGAGGCGATGGCGCGGGCCCATCTGCGCCGGGGCGTCCCCGATCCGGAGCTGCGGGCCAGGCTGCTGCCGGACTACCGGATCGGCTGCAAGCGGATCCTGCTGTCCAACGACTACTACCCGGCCCTGACCCGGCCCAATGTGGACGTGGTGACCTCGGCACTCGCCGAGGTGCGCGGTTCGGCGCTCGTCGCGGCCGACGGCACGACGGCGGAGGCGGACGTCCTCGTCTTCGGCACCGGCTTCCGGGTCACGGACATGCCGATCGGGCACCGGGTCACCGGGGCCGAGGGCCGGACGCTGGCCGAGACGTGGAAGGACGGCATGGCGGCCCTGCGGGGGGCCAGCGCCTCCGGCTTCCCCAACCTCCTCTTCGTCATCGGCCCCAACACGGCCCTCGGGAACAGCTCGATGATCCTGATCATCGAGTCCCAGCTGAACTACCTGGTGGACTTCCTGCGGCAGTTGGACGTCCTGGGCGGGCGGGCGGCGCTCGACGCCCGCCCGTCGGCGGTGAACGCCTGGAACCGGATGCTCCAGCGGCGCATGGAGCGCACGGTGTGGAACACGGGCGGCTGCGACAGCTGGTACCTGGACGCGGAGGGCCGCAACACGACGGTCTGGCCGGGGACGACGTCCGAGTTCCGCAGGGTGACCCGGCGGGTGGACCTCCAGGAGTACCAACTGCTCAGGAAGGCGAGGATTCCGGTGGAGAAGACGGGAGCGGTGCGATGAGCTCGGTGCTCGAAGGGCGGGTCGCGGTCGTCACCGGCGCGGCGCGCGGCGTGGGCGAACTGCTCGCCCGCAAGCTGTCCGCGCGCGGCGCCCGGCTGGCCCTGGTCGGGCTGGAGCCCGACGAACTGCGCCGGGTCGCCGGGGCGTTGCGGACCGAGGCCGCCCACTGGCACGCGGACGTGACCGACCCGGAGGCGATGGGGCGTGTCGCCGGGGAGGTCGCGGACCGGTTCGGGCGGGTGGACGTCGTCGTCGCCAACGCCGGGGTCGCGGCCGGCGGCCCGCTGGAGGGCTGCGACTTCGCCGTGTGGCGGCGGGTCGTCGAGGTCAACCTGGTGGGATCGGCCGCCACCGGCCGGGCCTTCCTGCCGGCCCTCGCCGCGAGCCGGGGCTATCTGCTCCAGATCGCCTCGCTCGCGGCCATCGCGTCGGCGCCGATGATGTCGGCGTACTGCGCGTCCAAGGCGGGCGTGGAGGCGTACGCGCACAGCCTGCGCGCCGAGGTCGGCCACCGCGGCATCGGCGTCGGGGTGGGCTATCTGAGCTGGACCGACACGGACATGGTGCGCGGCGTCGACGAGATCGGCCTGATGCGCGAGATGCGGCAGCGGCTGCCGTGGCCGGCCAACCGCACGTATCCGCCGGGTCCGGCGGTCGAGCGGCTCGTGGCGGGCATCGAGCGTCGTTCGGCGCACGTGTACGCCCAGGGGTGGCTGCGCGGGACGCAGCCGGTGCGCGGGCTGCTGCCGGGGCTGCTGGCGCTGGGCGCGCGGCGCGAGATGCGGCACTTCGGGGACCGGCTGGCGGGCATGGACGGGCGGGGGCTGGTGGGGGCCGGAGGGGCGGCGGACGAGAAGGCGCGTACACAGGGTTCGCCTACCCAGCGTTCGCATACGCAGCGTCACTGATCGAAATGCGCGGTATGTCCCGTCGTGTGAGGCTGGTCGCGGCCCGATCACCGAACTCACGGGAGTTGACACAGCATGGGCATCAAGGACGAGATGCAGGGCAAGGCCCAGCAGGCCAAACAGAAGGCCCAGGAGCAGGCCCAGCAGGCCAAGGAGCAGGCGCAGCAGCGCGGCCAGCAGGCGCAGGACAAACTGCGTGAGAAGAAGCAGCAGCAACAGCAGGGCCGGCAGCAGTCGCTGGACGACATCCAGGGCGACGAGTAGCCGGTGCCGTGACGTGAGGGGCGCGCCCGTTCGCCGGGGCGCGCCCCTCACGCGCGTGGCGGCAGCGCCGGGCGGGCGCGGTCCGGGACGCCGGAGTAGTCCGGCGGGGTCCGGGAGCCGTGCCGCTCCAGCAGGTCGAGCGCGAGCCGTACGGCGTCGTCGAGTTGCTTGTGCCGGCCCTCCGCCCAGTCGAGCGGGGTGCGGTCGACCTCGATGTCGGGCTCGACGCCGTGGTTCTCCACGGACCAGCCGTAGGCGTCGAACCAGGCGGCGTTCATGGGCACGGTGATCGCGGTGCCGTCGCCGAGCCGGTGCCGGCCGGTCATCCCGATGACGCCGCCCCAGGTGCGCAGGCCCACGACGGGGCCGATGCCCTGGAGCTTGAACGCGGCGGTGATCATGTCGCCGTCGGAGGAGGTCATCTCGTCGGCGATGGCGACGACAGGTCCGCGCGGCGCGTTGGAGGCGTAACTCACCGGCTCCGCGTCGCGGGTGAGGTCCCAGCCGATGATGGTGCGGGTGAGCTTCTCCACCACGAGCTCGCTGATGTTGCCGCCGGCGTTGCCGCGCACGTCGACGATCAGCGCGGGCCGGGACATCTCCATCCGCAGGTCCCGGTTGAACTGGGCCCAGCCCGAGCCGCCCATGTCGGGGATGTGCAGATAGCCGCACCTGCCGTCGCTCAGCTCGCGGACGACCGCGCGGCGCTTGGCGACCCAGTCCTGGTAGCGCAGCGGCCGTTCGTCGACGAGCGGCACCACGGCGACCCGGCGGGCGTGCCCCTCGTCCTCCGCCGAGCGGAAGGTGAGTTCGACGGTGGTGCCGCCGGCGGCGGCCAGCAGCGGGTACGGGCCGGTGACCGGGTCCACCGGCCGGCCGTCGACGTGGGTGAGCACGGCGCCCTCGCGGACGCCCGAACCGGCCAGCGGGGAGCGGGCCTTGGAGTCGGACGAGTCGCCGGGCAGGATGCGGCGGACGGCCCAGGAGCCGTCCTTGCGGTGGGTGAGGTTGGCGCCGAGCAGGCCGATGGCGCGCTGGTAGTGCGGCGGGCCCTCGTTGCGGCGGGCCGCGACGACGTAGGCGTGGGAGGTGCCGAGCTCGCCGAGGACCTCGCGCAGCAGGTCGGCGAAGTCGTCGGGGGAGGCGACGCGTTCGACCAGCGGCCGGTACTGGTCCAGCACCGCGTCCCAGCGGACGCCGCCCATGCCCGGCTCCCAGAAGTAGGCGCGCACGATGCGGCCGGCCTCCGCGTACGCCTGGTGCCACTCGGCGGCCGGGTCCACCTCGTGCAGGATGCGGCGCATGTCGATGTGGACGGTCGAGTCGGAGTCGCCCGGCTCGGTGGCGGGCACCGCGCGCAGCGCGCCGTCGTCGTTGACGACCAGCCGGGTGCCGTCGCCGCTGACCGCGAACGTGTCGAGGGACGCGGTGAGTTCGCTGCGCCGGCCCTTGCACAGGTCGAAGTGCTCCAGCGTGGGCTTGCCCGAGGTGTCGGCGGGGTTGGCGAAGGTCTCGCCGAGCGCGCCGGAGATCGGCCAGCGCAGCCACACCAGGCCGCCGCCGTGCACCGGGTACAGGTGCGAGTACTTGGAGGCGGCGACGGGGAAGGGGGTGACCCGGCTCTCCAGGCCCTCGGTCTCCACGGTCATCGGGCCGGCGCCGTCGCTCCCGTCCAGGTCGAGCCCGCCGCCGGCCGGGCGGCCCTCGGCGGTCAGCGCGAACGGCGAGGGCGTCGCGGAGGACAGCGGGACGAGGTAGGGGCGGCAGCCGAGCGGGAACGACAGGTCGCCGGTGTGCACGTCGTAGACCGGGTCGAAGCCGCGCCAGGACAGGAAGGCCAGGTAGCGGCCGTCGCGGGTGAAGACCGGCTGCTCGTCCTCGAAGCGGCCGTCCGTGACGTCCACGATGTGCCGGTCCGCGAGCCGGGCGACGCGGATCTTCCGCAGGGAGCGGCCGACGCCCGGGTGGGACCAGGTCAGCCACCCCGAGTCGGGGGAGAACGCCAGGTCGCGCACCGGCCCGTTGACGGAGCGGACCAATTGGTCCACCGCGCCGTCGCCCTCGGGGGAAGTGTCCACGAGCAGCAGCCGCCCGTCGTGCGCCGCGACCGCCAGCAGGTTCCCGTCCGGCGACGACAGCGTCTCCTGCACCCGGCCGAGCCGGCCCGCCGCGAGCCGCCGGGGCTCCCCGGCGGAGGCCGCGCGCGGCAGCTGGGCGATCTCGATCGCGTCCTCGCCCTCCGCGTCCGTCACATACGCGACCCGGCCCGTGGAGCCCAGCATCTCCGGCAGCCGCACCCGCACGCCCGGGGTGTCGGCGATGGCCCGCGCCGGGCCGTCGCGGTGCGTCAGCCAGTAGAGGCTGCCGCGCACCTGGACGGCGCTGGCCCGGCCCGTGGTGTCCACGGTCAGCCCGCCGACGTGCGCGGCGGCCTGCACCTGGTACTGCCGCCGGCCGGCGCGCGGCCCGCCGAGGCGGATGCCGAGGCGGCGCGGGACGGCGCCCGGGGCGAAGTCGTCCACCAGCCAGACGTCGCCCGCGCACTGGTAGACGACCCGGGTGCCGTCGGTCGAGGCGTGCCGGGCGTAGAAGTCCGCGTGGTCGGTGTGGCGGCGCAGGTCCGAGCTGTCGGGGAGGCAGGAGTAGAGGTTGCCGACGCCCTCGTGGTCGGAGAGGAAGACGATCCGGTCGCCGGCGAACATCACCGAGTCCAGGTGCCCGCGCAGGTCCGGGACCAGCCGGGTGCCGCCCTGGAGCCACAGCCGGCCGGTGGCCCCGCCCCGGTAGCGCTTCCACGAGGCGGGCTCGTGCGGCGGCTTGCCCGCCAGCACCAGCGTCTCGCCCGGGGCGTCGCCCGTGCCGCGCATCGCGATGTCGGAGACCGGGCCCCAGGGCAGCCGGCCGCCGGGGGAGCCGTCGGTGGGCAGCCGGTAGGCCCAGGAGAAGTAGGAGAAGGGCTGGCCGTGCGAGGAGACGGCCAGGATGTCGCTGCGGCCCTCGTGGTCCGGCGGCGTCCAGCCGCAGACCCGCGCGTCGCTGCTGCCCCAGTAGGTCAGCCGGCGGGCGGGCCCGCCGTCCACCGGGACGAGGTGCACCTCGGGGTCGAGGCTGCGCCAGCTGGTGAAGGCGATCAGGCGCCCGTCGGGGGAGAAGCGGGGGTGCCCCGCCCGCGTCCGGTCGACGGTCAGGCGCCAGGCGCGGCCGTCCGCGCCGCCGGGCCCGGGCAGGGGCGAGAGCCACAGGTCGTCCTCGGCGACGAAACAGAGCAGATCGCCGTGCACATGCGGGTACCGGAGATAGGCATCGCTCACCGTTTCATGGTTTCGGGACCTCATGGGCCCGGCAACCCGGGCCGTGACCCATCCCACAGCGAAACGATCCCGTTTCGCTCGCGCGTCCGCTTACGCTCGAACTGTACGAAACCGTTTCGTTCGATTGGCATCGTCATGACCGCGGACCCCTCATCGATGGACTCACCGTCATCGATGGACTCACCGTCACCCCGGCGCACCCGGCTCACCCCCGAGCGGGCGGCCGAGCTCTACGAAGCCGCCCTCGACCTGCTGTGCGAGGTCGGCTACGAGGGGCTGACCATGGACGCCGTCGCCGCCCGCACCCGGTCCAGCAAGGCCACCCTCTACCGCCAGTGGAAGGGCAAGCCTCAGCTGATCGCGAGCGCGCTGCGGCACCACAAGCCGTTCAAGGTCGAGGACATCGACACCGGGACCCTGCGCGGCGACCTGCTGGCGCTGGCCGCCGCCGCCGATCCCGGGCGGATGGAGCGGGACATGGCCATCCTGCGCGGGCTGGGGCATGCCGTGCACTGCAACGCCGACCTGAACCGGGCGCTGCGGGAAGAGCTGATCGAACCCGAGACGGCCGAGATGCGGCGGCTGCTCCAACGGGCCGTGGACCGGGGCGAGATCGCCTCCGACACCCCGGCCCTGGAATTCGTCTCGCACATGATGCTCGGCGCCTTCGTCGTGCGGCCGCTGATCGAGGACCGGCCCGCGGACCCGGAGTACCTCACCCGCTTCGTCGAGGCCGCGCTGCTCCCCGCGCTCGGCCTGTAACCCCCCAACTCCCCCACTCTCACCAGCAGTTCCACCTGACGCACCGCTCCAGACGTCGGGCTGGTTCCCCACTGCCAGTTGCTCGATTCCCCCCAACCGACGGGAGCAGAACGCCTCGTGGCCACGTTCCTCTACAAGATCGGCCGGCTCGCCTTCCGGCGCCGCTGGTACACCGCCCTGATATGGGTGCTGCTGCTGGGCCTCGCCGGCGCCGGCGCAGCCACCGCCTCCAAGTCCACCGACGACAGCTTCTCCATCCCGGGCACCGAGGCGCAGCACGCCTTCGACCTGCTCGCGGAGCGCTACCCCGGCCAGCAGGCGGACGCCGCGTCCGCGCGCGTCGTCTTCCGGGCGCCGGACGGCCAGAAGATCACCGACGCCAGGAACAAGGCGGCTGTCGAGAAGACGGTCCGCGAACTGGCCGGGCCCCAGGTGGCCATGGCCCCCAGCCCCTTCGTGGCCAGGACGGTCGGCAAGGACGGCACCACGGCGTACACCACCGTCACCTACAAGGTGAAGTCCACCGACCTGACGGACGCCACGCGCGACCGGCTCGACGAGGCGCGGAAGCACGGGCAGGACACCGGGCTGAGCGTCGAGATGGGCGGCAGCGCCCTGCAGAAGATGCCCGAGACCGGGAACACCGAGATCATCGGCATCATCGTCTCCGCGCTCGTCCTGGTGATCACCTTCGGTTCGCTGGTCGCGGCCGGACTGCCGCTGCTCACCGCGATCATCGGGGTGGGCGTCGGCGTCTCCTCGATCGCCGCGCTCGCCTCCACGCTGGGCCTGTCCGGCAACACCTCGACGCTGGCGATGATGATCGGCCTCGCCGTCGGCATCGACTACGCGCTGTTCATCGTTTCCCGCTACCGCGCCGAACTGGCCGAGGGCCGCGGGCGCGAGGAGGCCGCGGGCCGCGCGGTGGGCACGGCCGGATCGGCTGTCGTCTTCGCCGGCCTCACCGTCGTGATCGCGCTGGCGGGCCTCGCCGTCGTCAACATCCCGATGCTCACCAAGATGGGCCTGGCCGCGGCCGGCACCGTCGTCATCGCGGTGCTCATCGCCCTCACCCTCATCCCGGCGCTGCTCGGCTTCGCCGGCGGCAAGGTGCTGGCCCGCAAGGACCGCAAGGCCCCCCAGGATGTTCAGGGGCAGGGAGTTCAGGGTCAGGGTGTTCAGGGCCGGCGCGACGGCAAGCCCAACATGGGCACCCGCTGGGCCCGCTTCGTGCTGCGCCGCCCCGTCATGGTGCTGCTCGCCGGCGTGATCGGCCTCGGCGCGCTCGCCGCGCCCGCCGCCTCCCTCCAGCTCGGCCTGCCCGACGACGGCTCGCAGCCGGTGAAGACCACGCAGCGCAAGGCGTACGACCTGATCGCCGACGGCTTCGGCCCCGGCTTCAACGGCCCGCTGATGGTCGTCGTGGACGCCAAGGACGCCAAGGACCCGAAGAAGGCGACGCAGACCGTCGCCAAGGAGGTCGGCGGCATGGGCGACGTGGCCGCGGTCACGCCCCCGATGCCGAACAAGTCCGGTGACACGGCCCTGTTCAACGTCGTGCCCGAGTCGAAGCCGAGCAGCGAGCGGACCGAGGACCTGGTCCACGCGATCCGCGACAAGGGCAGCTCCCTGAAGGCGGAGACCGGCGCGACCGTCCTGGTCACCGGCACGACGGCGATGAACATCGACGTCTCGCAGAAGCTCGACGACGCGCTGCTGCCCTACCTCGCGCTCGTCGTCGGCCTCGCCTTCCTGCTGCTGATCGTCGTCTTCCGGTCCGTGCTCGTCCCGCTCAAGGCGGCGCTCGGCTTCCTGCTCTCGGTGGTCGCCGCGCTCGGCGCGGTCGTGGCCGTCTTCCAGTGGGGCTGGCTCGGCTCGCTCTTCGGCGTCGAGGAGACCGGCCCGATCATGAGCATGATGCCGATCTTCATGGTGGGTGTCGTCTTCGGCCTCGCGATGGACTACGAGGTCTTCCTCGTGACCCGGATGCGGGAGGCGTTCGTCCACGGCGAGCGGCCCGGCGAGGCGATCGTGACCGGCTTCCGCCACGGCGCCCGGGTCGTCGGCGCCGCAGCGGTCATCATGATCAGCGTCTTCGCCGGCTTCATCGGCTCCTCCGAGCCCATGATCAAGATGATCGGCTTCGGCCTGGCCGTCGCGGTCTTCTTCGACGCGTTCATCGTGCGCATGGCCATCGTCCCGGCGGTGCTCGCCCTGCTGGGCAAGGCGGCCTGGTGGCTGCCCGGCTGGCTGGACAAGGCCCTGCCCAACGTGGACGTCGAGGGCGAGGGGCTGCGGAAGCGGCAGGCCCCGGCGTCGGCATCGGCGTCGGCGGACGAGGACCGGGATCCCGAACCCGCCGGGGTCTGACCTGCCGTGCCGTTCCCGGGCTCGCGCCCTCCCGGCGACGTGGCGAAGGCCACGCCCGGGAACCGCGGGCCCGGGAACGCGCGTTTTCCCTAGTCCACGGGCCGTGCGACCGTGGCCGCGGGTCGGGGGCGCGGGTGAAGGAAAGGGCTCCATGTGAACCTGCTCGATGTGCTTCTGCTCCTGGTCGTCGTCGCCTACGCCGTCACCGGCTACCGGCGCGGCCTCGTGGCGAGCGCCGTGCTGCTCGCCGGCTTCCTCGGCGGGGCGGTGCTCGGCGTCTGGGCCCTGCCCTCCGTCGTCGGGCACTTCGAGGCGGGGAGCACGGCCGCCGCGGTCGTGGCCGTCCTGGTCGTCCTCGTCCCCGCCGCCCTCGGGCACGCGCTGGCCGGGCGGCTCGCCTGGGGGCTGCGCCGGCGGTTGACCTGGGCGCCGGTGCGCGGGGTGGACGGCGCGGGCGGCGCGGCCGTCAACTCGCTGACCGTGCTGCTGGTCGCCTGGGTCGCGGCCACCGTCGTCGTCTCGGCCAACTCCACCTTCCTCACCCGGGAGATCCGCGACTCGCGCCTGCTGGGCGCGGTGCAGGACGCGATGCCCGAGCAGGCGCCGACGTGGTTCAGCCGGACCACGGACGCGCTCAGCGGGGCGGGCTTCCCGCAGGTCTTCAACCCCTTCGAGCACGAGCCGGCCACGAGCGTGGCCAGGCCGTCGGGCGACGCCGTCACCGGCGCCGCCGTGCGGGCGGCCCGGTCGAGCGTCGTCAAGGTCGAGGGCGTCGCCGACGTCGGCGGCGGGCGGCGCGGGCAGGAGGGCAGCGGCTTCGTCTACGCGCCCGGCCACGTCATGACCAACGCGCACGTCGTCGCCGGCGTCACCGACCCGACCGTACGGGTCGGCGGCACGGGCTGGCCGCGCCCGGCCAAGGTCGTCCTCTTCGACCCCGAGACGGACGTCGCCGTCCTCGACGTCCCCGGCCTGAACGCCCCCGTCCTCCCCTTCGACAAGAGCGCCAAGCGCGGCGACGCGGCGGTCGTCGCGGGCTTCCCCGAGAACGGCGGCCTGGACCTGCGCGCCGCGACCGTCGCCAACCAGGTCCGCGCGAAGGGCCAGGACATCTACGGGGACGGCGTCGCGACGCGCTCCGTCTACTCGGTGCGCTCCCTGGTCCGGCCGGGGAACTCCGGGGGCCCGCTGCTGACCCCGTCGGGCCGGGTGTACGGCGTGGTCTTCGCGCGCTCGACGGCGGACGCGGAGACGGGCTACGTGCTGACGGCGGAGCAGGTGTCCGCGGACGCGGAGCGGGCGGCGACGGCGACGGCGAGGGTGAGCACGGGGAGCAGGGCGGCGCTGTAGGCCGCGTTGTGGGGGGCTTTGGAGGGCCCCAACCCCTCCCCCAGCGGGGGCACCCCCATTTCACCGTTTCCGCAGGGGCTGCGCCCCTTCGGAACCCGCACGGCGCGGGGCCGCGCCGGGGCCGTGCTGTGCACAGGCGGGCGGGGCTCCGCCCCTGCACCCCGCCGGGGGCTGCGCCCCCTGGACCCCAGCCGGGGATCCGCCCTCCGCACCCCGAAGCGCCCTCGGGCGCTGTCCTCAAGCTCCCTGGAGGGGGCAGCCCCCGGACGGGCTGGATCGGCGCGCCGATCCAGCCCGTCCGGCGTTTGAGGACGAGCGGCGAAGCCGCGATGCGGGGTCCGGGGC
>NZ_JAEAMR010000007.1:941710-1020935 GCF_015999245.1 Streptomyces sp. AV19
CCGGGCCCCGGGGCGGAGCCCCGGAAGAAACGGTGAAAGGGCGGGGCAGGGGCAACCTCCCCGCGCAGCGGCCGCCCCGGGCGGACCCGGTCCACGCGCGTAAACCGCGCACGTGCACCATGGAGGGGCACGTGCAAGGAACAACGCAGTGGGAGCGGACAAACGTGACGGACGTCCAAGGCACGACAGCGACCGGTTTCGAACCGGTCCGGGACGCCTTCGCAGACAACTTCGCCCGCCGAGGCGAACGCGGCGCCGCCGTCGTCGTCCACCGGCACGGCCGCAAGGTCGTCGACCTCCGCGCCGGCACCGCGGACGTCGACGGCACCACCCCCTGGACCCCCGGCACCGCCCAGATCGTCCGCTCCGCCACCAAGGGCGTCGCCGCGGCCGTCCCCCTCCTCCTCCACCAGCGCGGCCTGGTCGACCTCGACGCCCCCGTCGGCACGTACTGGCCGGAGTTCAAGGCCGCCGGCAAGGAACGCGTCCTGGTCCGGCATCTGCTCGCGCACCGCGCCGGGGTGCCCGCCCTCGACACCCCGCTCACCCCCGCCCAGGCCATCGACGGCGTCAGCGGCCCGCGCGCCGTCGCCGCCCAGGCGCCGGCCTGGGAACCGGGGACCGACCACGGCTACCACGCCCAGACCTACAGCTGGCTCCTCGGCGAACTCGTGCTGCGCATCACCGGCCGGACGATCGGCGAGTGGACCGCCGAGGAGATATCCGGGCCGCTCGGCCTCGACCTGTGGATGGGCCTGCCCGCGGCCGAGCAGCACCGCGCCGGGCGCATGGGCGACGTCACGCCGCCGGAGCCGGCCGGCGGCACGCCCGGCCTGCGGATCCGGCCCAAGCAGGCCGTCGCCGACGCCTACGCGGACCCGGCCTCCCTCACGCGGCGCGCCTTCGCCGCGATCGACCCGGCCCCGGACGAGAACGACCCCGCCTACCGGGCGGCCGAACTCCCCGCCTCGGCGGGCATCGCCACCGCCGAGGCGCTCTCCCGCTTCTACGCGGCGCTCATCGGGGACGTCGAGGGCGGCGGCCGCCGGCTGTTCGCGCCCGCGACGCTGACCCTGGCCCGCACGGAGGAGTCCGCCGGCCCGGACCGGGTCCTCATCGCCAGGACCCGCTTCGGCCTCGGCTACATGCTGCACGGCCCCGCGTCGCCGCTGCTGGGCCCCGGCTCCTTCGGTCACCCCGGCCGGGGCGGCTGCCTGGCCTTCGCGGACCCGGAGAGCGGCATCTCCTTCGGCTACGTGACGAACGGCATGCAGAAGAACGTGACGGCGGACCCGCGGGCGCAGGCACTGGTCCGTGGGGTGGCGCGCTCGCTGGCGGGGTAGGGAGTCCTGACCCGCCCGGTCAGCCCGTCCGGGAAGCTTCGAGGACGAACGCGGCGCAGCCGCATTGCGGTGCGGGCGCGCTGCGGTGCGGGCGCAGCCCGGAAGAAAGGGCGGGTCCGGGGCACGACTCACCACCCGAAGGGGCCCGCACATGCCGGAACCGCGCTTCGCCGACTGGTCCGTCCTCGTCACCGGCGCGGGCCGCGGCATCGGCGCCGCCACCGCCCGGCGCCTCGCCGGCGAAGGCGCCCGCGTCCTCGTCACGGACCTCGACGGCGACCGCGCCGAGCGCACCGCCGCCGGCATCCGCGCGGGCGGCGGTACCGCCGAAGCCCTCGTCTGCGACGTCGCGGACCGCGCCGCCGTCGACCGGGCCGTCGCACACGCCGTCAGGGCCTTCGGCCGCCTCGACGTCCTCGTCAACAACGCCCTCTCCTGCGGCCCCGATCCCGCCCTCTTCGAGGACTACCCGGACGAACTCTGGCAGCGCGACCTCGACATCACCCTCGGCGGAGCCTTCCGCTGCGCGCGGGCCGCGCTGCCGCACCTGGCCGCCGCCGACGGCCGCGGGGCCGTCGTCAACATCGGCTCCGTCAACGGCGAGCAGGACTTCGGCAACCACGCCTACAGCGCCGCCAAGGCCGGCCTCGCGAGCCTCACCCGCACCCTGGCCGGCCAGGCCGCACCCCGCGGCGTACGGGTCAACCTCGTCGCCCCGGGCACCGTCCACACCCCCAACTGGGACGGCCGTGAGGACGTGTTGCGCCGGGCCGCACCGCACTATCCGCTCGGCCGGGTCGGCCGCCCCGAGGACATCGCGGCGGCCGTCGCCTTCCTCGCCTCGCGGGACGCGGCATGGATCACGGGCGTGACGCTGCCCGTCGACGGCGGGATCCTCGTCGGCAACATCGGCCTGCGCAGGGCGCTCAGGGGCGAGTGAGGGCTCAACCCGCGTGCAGCATCAGCCCGATGCCCACCACCAGCAACGCCGCCGCCGCGACCCGCGGCGCCCCGAACCGCTCCTTGAACAGCACCGTCCCGATCGCCGCCCCCACGATGATCGACGATTCGCGCAGCGCCGCGACCGGCGCCAGCTCGGCCCGCGTCTGCGCCCACAGCACCAGCCCGTAGGCGAACACCGACAGCGCGCCGCCGAACAGCCCGCGCACCGCGAACGGCCGGGCGTCCGCCACGAGCGCGCGCCGCCGGACGGCCAGGGCGTACAGGGGGATCGGCGCCCCCTCCAGGATCATCAGCCAGGCCGTGAAGCCCAGCGACGAGCCGGAGTGGCGCACCCCCAGGCCGTCCACGACGGTGTAGCCCGCGATGGCCAGCCCCGTCCCCACCGCCGCCAGGACCGCCGTCCCGTCGACCGAGCCGCCACCCCCGCCGCGTACGCCCCACAGCGCCACGCCCACCAGCCCGGCCGACGCCACCGCCACCCCGGCGAGCTGCCACCCGTCCGGCAACTCCCCGGCGAACAGGGCCGCCAGGACGGTGACCGCCAGCGGTGCCGTGCCCCGGGCGATGGGATACATCTGCCCGAAGTCGCCGAGCGAGAACGAGCGCATCAGCAGCGTCATGTAGAGCACGTGCAGCACCGCCGAGGCGCCCAGGTAGGGCCAGGACGCCGGGTCGGGCGGCGGGGCGAACAGCAGCAGGGCGGCGCCGCAGAGCGCGTTGCCCAGGCCCACCAGCGTGAAGGCGACCAACTGGTCCCGTATGCCATGGGCGATGGCGTTCCAGCCGGCGTGGGTGACGGCGGCGGTGAGGACGGCGAGGACGACCAGTGGGGTCATGGTGACGACCGTATGCGGGGCGGGCGGCCGGGTGCTGTTGTCCGCGTCACCCGGTGCGCAGCACCGCCGCCACCACCGGACCCGC
This sequence comes from Streptomyces sp. AV19, assembly GCF_015999245.1. Lineage (GTDB taxonomy): Bacteria > Actinomycetota > Actinomycetes > Streptomycetales > Streptomycetaceae > Streptomyces. The sequence goes on from NZ_JAEAMR010000007.1 coordinate 944,938, forward strand.
CGAGTCGCCGCCGTGGCCGCCCCGGGGTATGACCGCCGCGGCCGCCATGTCGCCCCGGTAGGCGGTGAACCAGCCGTTGGGCCGCTCCTGGCCGTCCACTTCCGCCGAGCCGGTCTTCGCACCGACGTCCCCGCCGAGCCCGGCCATCGCCGTCCGGCCGGTGCCGCCGAGCGCGGTGAGGCGCATCATGCGGCGCAGCCCGTCCGCGACGGGCCCGGGCAACGGGCGGGCGGCGCGGGCGAGTTTCAGGCCGGCCACCTCGGGGTCCACCAGGTGCGGCTGGCGGAAGGTGCCGTCCTTCACGGTGGCGGACACCGACGCCATGGTGAGCGGATTCATCTGCACCTGGCCCTGGCCTATCATCGCGGCCGCCTTCTCCGCGCCGCTCCCGTCCGGCACCCGGCCGTCGAACGTGGTCACCCCGGCCTGCCAGTCCATGCCGAGGCCGAACACGTCCCGCGCCTCGGCGCCGAGGTCCGCGTCCGTGACCTTGCCGGCCAGCGAGACGAAGGCGGTGTTGCAGGAGGCGGCGAAGTCCTGGGCGAAGGTGGCGCCCGCGTTCTCGCTCTTCTCCACGTTGTGGAACTGCTTGCCGTAGGTGGCGTACCGGGGGCAGGGCAGCGGCTCGTTCGTCCGCGCCGCGCCCTTCTCCAGCAGCAGCGCGGCGGTGACCACCTTCATCGTCGACCCGGGCGCCGTGCGGCCCAGCAGCGCCGCGTTGAACCCGGCGCGCCGGGCGCCGGTGTCGGCGACGGCCAGGATCTCCCCGGTGCTCGGGCGCAGCGCCACCACCGACGCCTCGTCGCGCCGGGCCACCGCGTCCTCCGCGGCCCGCTGGGCGCGGGCGTCCAGCGTCGTGCGCAGCACGGCGGGCTCGCCCTTGTCGATCACGTGCAGCGTGCGGCCGGGGCCCGTGCCGTCGGCCCGCTCGGCGCGGACCTCCACCGCCTGCCGGCCGCCGGCCCGCTGCCCGAACCGCTTGCGCAGATCGGGCAGGACGGCCGCGAGCGACGGGAACTCCCCGGCGTTCAGCTCCCGCCCGGCGCGGTCGACGGCCTTGAGACCGGACGTCCCGCCGGGGCCCGTCCGCAGCGTCTCGCCCGGCGCCAGCTTCGGGTGCAGCACCGCCGGCTGCCAGTCCACCACCGCGCGCCCGGTCGTCCGGCCGCGCACGACGCCGAGCGACGACTCGTACGTCCACGTCGAGCGCCGGTCCTTGAAAGCGACCTCGGCGGTGACGGTGAAGGGCACCTTCGGCCCCGCGGCGGCCCCCTGCCGGAACGTCACCTTCGTGATGCCCGCGCCCTCGCGGTACCCGCCCAACGCGGCCGACGCCGCCTGCGCGTTGTCGGTGAGCGCCGCGGCCCCCTCCGCGTCGCCCTTCGCCCACGCGGCGAGGAAGTCCCGCGCGGTGCGCTCCACTTCGTCCGCCGTCGGCGGGCCCGTCCGCTCGGGTCTCGCCTCCCGGCTCACGCCGCTCCCCACGTCGTCCACCAGCCGGTACGCCCCGAACCCGGCGCCGCCCAGCAGCGCCGCGGCGATGACCCCCACCGTGACCTTCGCTCCCGTGCGCATCGTCAGCCCCTCCCCACCCGCGGCACACCCTGCGCCGCGGAACTGTTCCTCGGCTCAGCACACTACGGGAGGGCACTGACAACGCACCGTGCGTGACCGGGAGTCGTAACTCACCTCATATCAGACACGGCGGACAACAGCCGCAGACACCTCGGACAACGGCCGTGTCAGATCCAGGTGTCGAACCACATCCGGTTCCGCCACGCGTCCAACGGGATCGCCTGGCCGGTGTAGAGGGGGAAGAAGTAGATGAAGTTCCAGACGATCAGCAGGATCAGCGTCCCCGCCCCGACGATCCCGGCCACCCGCCGGCGTTCCGTCGTCCCGCGCGGGCCCACGATCGCCCCGATCATCATGGCCACCGCCAGGCACAGGAACGGTACGAACACCACGGTGTAGAAGTCGAAGATCGTCCGGTCCTGCCACTTGAACCACGGCAGCAGACCCGCCGCCACGCCGCACAGGATCGCGCCGGCCCGCCAGTCGCGCCGGAAGAACCAGCGGAAGAGCAGGTAGGCCAGGGCGAAGCAGGCGGCCCACCACAGCACCGGCGTGCCCAGCGCGAGGACTTCGCGCGCGCACTTGCCCGCGGTGTCCGTGGGACAGCCGTCGTGCCCGGCGGCCGGGGACTCGTAGAAGTAGGAGACGGGGCGGCCCTGGACCAGCCAGCTCCACGGGTTGGACTGGTAGGTGTGCGGGGAGGCGAGGTTGGTGTTGAACTTCCACACCTCCTCCTCGTAGTGCCACAGGCTGCGCAGCGGGTTGAGGACGCCGGCCAGGAAGCCGTCGGAGCTGTAGCCGCCCTCGGTCTCGGCCCAGTGCCGGTAGTAGCCGCTGTGCTGCCAGCCCTGGGTCTCGCTGTACGTACCGCTGTTGGCGAACCAGCCGGCCCAGGAGGCCAGGTAGACGGCGAGCGCCACCGGCACCGTGGCGAGGAACGCCCAGGGCGCGTCCCGCCGCAGCATCGCGCGCCAGGGCCGGCGGGCGCCCGCCAGGCGGCGCGAGCCCACGTCCCACAGCACGATCAGCAGGCCGAACGCGGCCAGGTAGACCGCGCCGTTCCACTTCGTGGCGGCGGCGAGCCCCAGGAACACCCCGGCCGCGATCCGCCAGGGCCGCCAGCCGAGCCGCAGCGTGCCGCCGACCGCCGCGTCCGGGCGGGCGACGCCCTCGTCGGTCTCCGGCAGCGCCGCGGCCAGCCGGGCCCGGGCCTTGTCGCGGTCGACGAGGACGCAGCCGAAGGCCGCGAGCACGAAGAACATCAGCACCAGGTCGAGCAGCGAGGTGCGGCTCATCACGAAGTGCATGCCGTCCACGGCCATCAGCCCGCCGGCGACGCAGCCGAGGAAGGTGGAGCGGAACAGCCGCCGCCCGATCCGGCAGAGCATCAGCACCGACAGCGTGCCCAGCAGCGCGACCATGAAGCGCCAGCCGAACGGCGTGAGCCCGAAGAGCTGCTCGCCGATGCCGATGACCCACTTGCCGGCCGGCGGGTGCACGACGAACGAGGGGGCGTCGGCGACGTGGTCGTGGCCCTGGATGATCCGGGCGTTGATGTCGTCCGGCCACTTGGCCTCGTAGCCGTACTTCCACAGCGCCCAGGCGTCCTTGGCGTAGTACGTCTCGTCGAATATCACCGCGTTCGGGCTGCGCAGGTTGTGGAACCGCGTCAGCCCCGCGACCAGCGCCACCAGCAGCGGGCCGAGCCAGCCCAGCGAGCGCGCGAGCAGCCGCGCCGGCCCCGGCCGCACGCCCAGCACCGTCCACAGCCGGGTGCCCGGCTCGGGGAAGGGCGGTACGAGCCGCTCGCGCACGCCGCCCCCGCGCGGGGGGGCCGCGTAGCCGAAGCGGCGCAGTCGGAGCTGCCACGGGGGCGGCTGGCCGGCGGCCGTGCTCTCTCGCCGGTCGTGCGTCGCGGTGTCACTGGTCACCGCGCCATCGTAGGGAACCGGCCTGTGCGGGGGCGGGGGAGCGGGGAGCGCGCGGCGGCGGAGCGGGCGGTCGGCGCGCGCCGGGCGGCCTGCGAGGATGGGGAGGTGACTGGAACGCTCGTACTCGCAGGAACCCCCATCGGCGACGTGGCCGACGCGCCGCCGCGGCTCGCCGCCGAGCTGGCCGCCGCCGAGGTCATCGCCGCGGAGGACACCCGGCGGCTGCGCCGGCTCACCCAGGCGCTGGGGGTGCACACCACGGGCCGGGTCGTCTCGTACTTCGAGGGCAACGAGTCGGCGCGGACGCCCGAGCTCGTCGAGGCGCTGGCCGGCGGGGCGCGGGTGCTGCTGGTCACGGACGCGGGGATGCCGTCGGTCTCCGACCCCGGCTACCGGCTGGTCGCCGCCGCCGTCGAGCGCGGGGTGAAGGTGACCGCCGTCCCCGGTCCGTCCGCGGTGCTCACCGCGCTCGCGGTGTCCGGGCTGCCGGTGGACCGGTTCTGCTTCGAGGGCTTCCTGCCGCGCAAGGCCGGGGAGCGGCTGGGCCGGCTGCGCGAGGTGGCGGACGAGCGCCGGACCCTCGTCTACTTCGAGTCCCCGCACCGGCTGGAGGACTCCCTGGCGGCCATGGCCGAGGCCTTCGGCGCCGAGCGCCGGGCGGCCGTCTGCCGGGAGCTGACCAAGACCTACGAGGAGGTCCGCCGCGGTCCGCTGGCGGAGCTGGCCGAGTGGGCGGCCGGGGACGTCCGCGGCGAGATCACGATCGTCGTCCAGGGCGCCGTCCCCGGACCCCCGGAGACGGACGCGGACGAGCTGGTCCGCCGCGTGCGGGTGCGCGAGGAGGCGGGGGAGCGCCGCAAGGAGGCGATCGCCGCCGTGGCCGCGGAAGCCGGGGTGCCGAAGCGTGAGGTGTTCGACGCGGTGGTCGCCGCGAAAACCGCCGCGAAATCCGTGGAGTAGCCGTCGAGTGGTCGTCGAGTAGTCGTGGAAGCGGAAGTGGACACGCCAAAAAATGCCGGGCGACAAGTCTCGCCGTAAAGTAAAGGGCCGGAGTTAAAAGCAAAGGTCATACCTTGCTCCCGGGCTCTTCGGGCATGGAGCGGTTAAGTTTCCCCCAATTCGGTGATTGGGGTGCTGCGTCGGCGCGGGAATGGGCGTTCCCTGGTGGTGGGACGTCCGATCCCGGAAACAGCGTCCGATCAGGACAGGAAATGTCCGGCGGACAAGAGGAGCTGCCATGAGCGAGACCGCAGGAACCTCGAGCGGCGTGGAGCCCGCGACCACGATCCGCACGGCGCCCGCCCGCCCCGGGCCGGAGACCGTGCACGAGTCGTACGCCTTCGCCTGCATGCGGTGCGGGCACTGCTGGGAGCAGTCGTACGAGATAGAGCACCACGTGGACGCCGAGGGGAAGCCCTTCGTGACGTACTACGCGGACGGGGTCCGCGTGCCCTCCCCGCTGACCCGCCCCACGTGCGCGAACTGCGGCGCGCACGTCGTCCGCATCATGCGCTCGGGGCAGGTGTCCCAGGTGGCCGACGCCCTCCACCTCGCCTCGCACTCGACCGTTTCGCCGGTCTCCCCGACCGGCCCGTTCAACAGCGGCGGCATTCCGGTCGACAGCCGGCCGGAAGCGGGCGAGGAGAAGCACCGCCACTGGCACCTCTCCGACCTGCTGCACCCCTTCCACCGGAAGTAGCCGGGCGGAAGCAGCCGGGTTCCACCGGACGCAGTCCGGCTTTCGCCGGAAGCAGCCCCGGCTTTCACCGGAGGCGGCCCGGCCGGACCGGGCCCGGAGCCGGTCTCTAGAATCCCGACCATGGCGGCGACAGCACGGAACAGCGGTTCGGCGGACGGCGAGCGGAAGAAGAAGGACAAGGACCTCAAGGACGTCCCTCCGCCGCCCCCGGCCCCGCTGAACGTGCCCGTGGCCGACTCGCACACCCATCTGGACATGCAGGGCACGAGCGTCGAGGAGGCCCTGGCCGCGGCCGCCGCCGTCGGTGTGACCACGGTGATCCAGGTGGGGTGCGACCTGGCAGGCTCCCGCTGGGCGGCGAAGACCGCCGCCGAGCACGAGAACGTCTGGGCCGCCGTGGCCCTGCACCCCAACGAAGCGCCGAGGATCGTCCTCGGCGACCCCGACGGCTGGTCGCGCCAGGGGGCCCGCGAACCGGGCGGCACGGCCGCCCTCGACGAGGCGCTGGCGGAGATCGACGCCCTGGCCGCCCTGGAGGCGGTGCGCGGCGTGGGCGAGACCGGCCTCGACTTCTTCCGCACCGGGCCGGAGGGCGTGGCCGCCCAGGAGTACTCCTTCCGCCGGCACATCGACATCGCCAAGCGGCACGGCAAGGCCCTGGTCATCCACGACCGGGACGCCCACGACGACGTGCTGCGGGTGCTCGCCGAGGAGGGCGCGCCCGAGACGGTGGTCTTCCACTGCTTCTCCGGCGACGCCGCGATGGCCAAGATCTGCGCCGAGGCCGGCTACTACCTCTCCTTCGCCGGCAACGTCACCTTCAAGAACGCCCGGCCGCTGCGCGACGCCCTGGCCGTCGCCCCGCTCGACCGCATCCTCGTCGAGACCGACGCCCCCTTCCTGACACCCGCGCCCCACCGGGGACGGCCCAACGCGCCGTACCTCATTCCGGTCACTTTGCGGGCGATGGCCGCAGTGAAGGGCGTCGACGAGGACGCCCTGGCCACGGCGGTCGGCGCGAATACCGCACGCGCGTTCCGCTATTGACCCCTGAATCACGACACAGTGTGACTATCGGACTTTGGAGAGTCACCAAAGCTTCGCTACAGTCCTGGCCCGTCAGCCCGGACCCAGTGGAGTGTCGTGAGCCATCCTCAGGGCAGCCCCCACGCTGCGCGCCTCGGTGCGGCGGAGCCGCCGTCGTACCTCCCGTACGCACCGCAGCACGACGCGTACGGGACCCAGGAGTCCTACGGGGTCCATGGTGCCCCTGAGATCCACGAGGCGTACGTGCCCCGGCAGTCCTCGGGGTCGCCCACGGACGGCGCGGATGTCCTGACGGGGGTCGTCCACCCCCCGTACGACCCCGCCGCCTACGCCGACCCCGCCTCCATCGCTCCCGTCCCCGCCCAGCACCGCCTCCCGGCGGGCCCCTTCGGCGGCTACGACGACGAGCCGCCCGAGGACCTCTACGGCGAGCCCGGCCGGCCCGGCCGCGCCGGCGGCCGCCGGGCGACGCGCCGCAAGCGGACCGGGACCGTCCCTGACCCGCTGCGCCGGCTGCTCCCGCAGGCCCTGGTCGTCGCCTTCCTGGCCGGCGGCACCTCCGCCTTCATCGCCAGCGACAAGGCCGTCCAGCTCAGCGTCGACGGCACGCCGCGCACCCTGCACACCTTCGCCGACGACGTCGGGGAGCTGCTGGCCGACGAGGGCATGGCCGTCGGCGAGCACGACATCGTCGCCCCCGGCCGCGACCACGACCTCGCGGCCGGCGACCGCGTCGTCGTCCGCTACGGCCGCCCGGTCGCCCTCACCCTCGACGGCGAGCGGCGCCAGGTGTGGACCACCGCCCGGACCGTGGACGGCGCCCTGCGCCAGCTCGGCGTCCGCGCCGAGGGCGCCCACCTCTCCGCCTCCCGCTCCGCCCCGATCTCCCGCCGCGGCCTGGACCTGGACGTCCGCACCGAGCGCACCCTCACCTTCATGGCCGACGGCCACGAGCACACCCTGCGCACCAACGCCGCCACCGTCCGCGAGGCCATCCAGCAGGCCGGCATCGTCCTCCGCGGGCAGGACACCGCCTCCGTGGACCCCGAGAGCTTCCCGCGCGACGGCCAGACGATCTCGATCATGAGGATCACCGGTGGCCAGGAGGTCCGCGAGATTCCCGTCGACTTCACCACCGAGCGCCACGACGACCCCACGCTCACCAAGGGCACCGAGGTCGTCGCCCAGCGCGGCGAGAAGGGCCTCCAGCGCGTCACCTACGCGCTGCGCACTGTCAACGGTGTCAAGCAGAAGCCCAAGAAGATCTCCTCGGAGACCGTGCGCAAGCCCCGCACCCAGATCGTCAAGGTCGGCACCAAGGCGGTGCCCACCACGGTCCAGGGCGCCGAGGGGCTCAACTGGAGGGCGCTGGGCCAGTGCGAGGCGGGCGGGCGGGCCGGTGCGGTGGATCCGTCGGGCACCTACGGCGGCCTCTACCAGTTCGACGTCCGCACCTGGCAGTCCCTCGGCGGCTCCGGCCGCCCGCAGGACGCCTCCGCCGAGGAGCAGACGCTGCGGGCCAAGAAGCTCTACGTGCGCCGGGGGGCGAGCCCGTGGCCGGTGTGCGGCCGTAAACTTCACGGGTGAGCACCCCCAGCACAGACGAGAACGGCGCCCTGCTCGGCCCCGCCGACATCCGCGAACTGGCCGCCGCCCTCGGGGTGCGGCCGACCAAGCAGCGCGGCCAGAACTTCGTGATCGACGCCAACACGGTCCGGCGCATCGTCCGGACCGCCGAGGTGCGGCCCGACGACGTCGTCGTCGAGGTCGGCCCCGGGCTCGGCTCGCTGACCCTCGCCCTGCTGGAGGCGGCCGACCGGGTCGTCGCCGTCGAGATCGACGACGCGCTCGCGGCCGCGCTGCCGTCGACCGTCGCCGCCCGGCTGCCCGGCCGCGCCGACCGCTTCTCCCTCGTGCACAGCGACGCCATGCGGGTCGAGGAGCTGCCCGGCCCGGCGCCCACCGCGCTGGTCGCCAACCTGCCGTACAACGTCGCCGTCCCTGTGCTGCTGCACATGCTCGACCGCTTCCCCAGCATCGAGCGGACCCTGGTCATGGTGCAGGCCGAGGTGGCCGACCGGCTGGCCGCGCCGCCCGGCTCCAAGGTCTACGGCGTGCCGTCCGTGAAGGCCGCCTGGTACGCCGAGGTGAAGCGGGCCGGCGCCATCGGCCGCAACGTCTTCTGGCCCGCCCCGAACGTCGACTCCGGCCTCGTCTCGCTGGTGCGGCGCGCGAAGCCCATCGAGACCACGGCGAGCAAGGCGGAGGTCTTCGCCGTCGTGGACGCCGCGTTCGCCCAGCGCCGCAAGACGCTGCGCGCCGCGCTCGCGGGCTGGGCGGGCTCCGCGGCGGCGGCGGAGGCCGCGCTGGTCGCGGCCGGGGTCTCGCCGCAGGCCCGCGGGGAGTCGCTGACGGTCGAGGAGTTCGTGGCCATCGCCGAGCACAAGCAGGACTGACCCGATCTCAGGACTGACCCGATCTTCTTGATCTTTTTGAGGAGCTGTTCCCCGTGACCGCGCCGTCGTCCGTCACCGTCCGCGTCCCCGCCAAGGTCAACGTCCAGCTCGCCGTCGCCGGGCCGCGGTCCGACGGCTTCCACGCGCTGGCCAACGTCTTCCTCGCCGTCTCCCTGTACGACCGCGTCACCGTCACGCCCGCGGACGAGCTGCGGGTGACCTGCTCCGGGCCGGACGCGGCGCAGGTACCGCTGGACGCGAGCAACCTGGCCGCCCGGGCCGCCCTCGCCCTGGCCGGGCGGTACGGGCGCGAGGCGCGCGTCCACATCCACATCGACAAGGACATCCCCGTCGCCGGGGGCATGGCCGGCGGGAGCGCGGACGGGGCCGGCGCGCTGGTGGCGTGCGACGCGCTGTGGGGCACGGGTGCCTCGCGGGACGAACTCCTGGAGATCTGCGCCGAATTGGGCAGCGACGTGCCCTTCAGCCTGATCGGCGGGGCCGCGCTGGGGGAGGGGCGGGGCGAGGTGCTCACCCCGCTGGAGACGGGTGGCACCTTCCACTGGGTCTTCGCCGTCGCGGACGGCGGGCTGTCGACCCCGGCCGTCTACGGCGAGTGCGACCGGCTGCGGGCGGCGGCGGGCACGGACCCCGGGCCGGGGCAGCCCTCGGCGTCCCCCGCCCTGCTCGCCGCGCTGCGCGCGGGCGACGCGGCGGCGCTGGCGGGCGCGGTCTCCAACGACCTCCAGCCGGCGGCGCTTTCGCTGCGGCCGTCGCTGGCGTCGACGCTCGCCGCCGGCGCCGAGGCGGGCGCGCTGGCCGCGCTGGTCTCGGGCTCCGGCCCGACGACGGCCTTCCTGGTGAAGTCGGCGGAGGACGGGGAGCGGGTGGCGGCGGCGCTGGCGGCGTCGGGGACGTGCCGGGCGGTGCGGGGGGCGGCGGGGCCGGTGGGTGGTGCGACGGTGGTGGGGTGAGGGGTTCGCCCCCCGGCCCGCCCTTTCACCGTTTCCGCAGGGGCTGCGCCCCTTCGTAACCCCCGTGTGGCGCGGGGCGCGCCGGGCCTGCGCTCCGCGCGGTGGGTGCGGGGGCTTCGCCCCCTGGGCCCCTCGGCCCGGCACCGCGCTTCGCGCGGTGGGCGGCCGGGCTGGACATCCTGCGTGGGGCTGGACATCCTGCGCGGGCACGAATCAGCCTGTCTGGGGGTCGCCCCCTCCGGGGAGTTTGAGGACAGCGCCCGGAGGGCGCTTCGGGGGTGCAGGGGGCGGAGCCCCCGCCTCACCGCGCGGAGCGCGGCCTCGGAGGCGCAGCCCCCGCCCACCGCGCGGAGCGCGGCCTCGGAGGCGCAGCCCCCGCCCACCGCGCGCAGCGCGGTTCCAGGGGTCCAGGGGGTGCAGCCCCCGGCCAACGCGGCGCAGCCGCGTTGCGGGCCCCGGGGCTTGCCCCGGAAGAAACGGTGAAAGGGTGGGGCCGGGGCGAAACCCTCCCCACCCCCACCCTGGGGCTACCCCCACCCCCACAACACCCGCTGCTCCCATGGGCCCGCACCCACCCCCCTCCCTACCGTCGGTCCTATGATCGGCAAGCTCGCCCGGCGTTCCCTCCGGCACCGCACCGGCGGATTCCTCGCCACCTTCCTCGCCCTCGCCATCGGCGCGACCATCGTCATGGCCTGCGGGGGCCTCATGGAGACCGGGATCCGCAACAACGTGCCGCCGCAGCGCCTCGCGGGCGCCCAGATCCTCGTCACGGGCGAGCGCACCTACCGGCAGCCGGGGGAGAAGCACGAGGCCGTGCTCCCCGAACGGGCCGGACTCGACGAGGAGTCGGCGCGACGGGCGAGCCGCGTGCCCGGCGTCCGCCGTGCCGTCGGCGAGCGCACCTTCGACGTGGTCGTCGCGGGGGGCAGGGCGGAGGCCCACGGGTGGGAGTCCGCGGCCCTCACCCCGTACAGGCTTACCGGCGGCACCGCCCCCCGTCCCGGCGAGGTCGTCCTCGACACGGACCTGGCGGCCCGCGCCGGGGTCCGCGCCGGCGGCACCGTACGGATCACCACCCGCGGCGGAAGCGCCACCGCGTACCGCGTGAGCGGGGTGGCCCACGGCACCGCCGCGCGCCCCACGCTGTTCTTCGCCGACGCCGACGCCCGGCGTCTCGCCCCCCACCCGGGCACGGTCGCCGACATCGCGATCGTCACCGAGCCGGGCGCGGACCGGGACGCCGTCCGCGAGCGGGTGCGGGAGGCCCTGAAGGGGCAGACCGTGCTGACGGGCGACGACCGGGGCACGGTCGAGCACCCGGAGGCCGTCCGCGGCGCCGAGGACCTGATCGCCCTCTCCGGGGTCTTCGGCGGACTCGCCGTCGCCGTCTCGGTGTTCGTCGTCTCCGGCACCGTCGGCCTGTGCGTCCGGCAGCGCCGCCGCGAGCTCGCCCTGCTGCGGGCGATCGGCGCCGGCCGGGGCATGCTGCGCCGGCTGATCGTCGGCGAGACGCTGCTGGTCGCCGTCCTCGCGGGGGCCGCCGCCTGGTTCGCCGGGCCCGTCGCGGGCCGGCTGCTGTTCGACGCGCTGGTGGACAGCGGAATGGCCGCGGAGACCCTTGAGTTCGGTCAGGGCTGGATCCCGGCGATGCCCGCCTTCGGGGCGCTCCTGCTCACCGCCGTGGGCGGCGGACTGATCGGTGCCCGGCGCGCCGTACGGGCGCGTCCCGTGGAGGCGCTGGGCGAAGCGGCCGTCCAGGAGCGGTGGTTGACTCCCGTCCGGCTGGTGCTGGGGCTGCTGTTCCTGGCGGGGACGGCCGCGCTGGGCATTGTCACGGCGCTGGTGCTGCGCGGCCCGGTCGCGGCGAGCACCGCCGGCCCCACCGTGATGTGCGCGGCCATCGGCCTCGCCCTGCTCGGCCCGTGGTTCACCAGGGCCGTGACGGCGCTGCTGCACTGGCCCGTACGCCTGCTCACCGGCGCGTCCGGCCGGCTCGCGGTCCTCAACTGCCGTGCGACCTCCGTCCGGACGGCCGCCGTCGCCACTCCGGTGATGCTGGTGACCGCCCTCGCCACCGGCATGATCTACCTCCAGACCAGCACGGCCGCGCTCACCGCGAAGGCGTTCGCCGACGAACTGCGCGCCGACGCGGTGCTCTCCTGTGCCGCCGGCGTGGACCCGGCCCTGGCGGCGGCCGTGCGCCGGCTGCCCGAGGTCGCCGCCGCGAGCCCGTCCGTCAACAGCACCGGATACACCGAACGTCCCCACGACGGCGCCGAGAGCAAGCGAGGACTGCCCCTGACGGGCATCGGCGCGGACGGGGCCGAAGAGACCGTCGGCGCGAAGGTCACCGCGGGCAGCCTGGCCGCGCTGCGCGGCGCCGCCGTCGCCCTGCCCGAGCCCCTGGCCCGCCGGATCCACCGCGGCGTGGGGGACACCCTGCGGCTGCGCCTGGGGGACGGTGCCGCGGCGGACGTCCGGGTGGTCGCCCTCGTCGCCGCCCGCGAGGGCTACGAGCACGCCCTGGCCAGCGTCGAACTGCTCGCCCCGCACACCACCCGGGGCCTGCCGTCGCAGATCGTGGTCCGCGCGGCCGACGGCACCGGCCGGGACCGGCTCACGGCCGCGCTCACCCGCTTCGCCGCGCGCCACCCCGGGCTGGAGGTCCACGACCGGGACGCGCTCGCCGCCGGGCACGCCGAGAACACCCGCACCCAGGCCTGGGTCAACTACCTCGTCGTCGGCATGCTCGTCGCCTACACCGTCGTCTCGGTCGTCAACTCGACCGCCGTCGCCGTCGGCGGCCGCCGCAAGGAGTTCGCGCTCCGGCGGCTCACCGGGGCGACCAAGGGCCAGGTGCTGCGCATGATGACGGTCGAAGGGTGCCTGGTCGCCCTGGTCGGCGTCGTCCTGGGCACGCTGGCGGCGGCCACCGCGCTCGTCCCGTTCGCCCTCGCCGCCTCGGACCGCGTCCTGCCGTACGGACCCGTCACGGTCTACCTCGGCGTCGTCGCCGGCGCCGTGACCGTGACCCTCGGCGCGACGCTGCTGCCCGCCCGGGCGGCGCTGCGCACCCGCCCGGTGGAGGCGGCCAGGGTCTAGTCCGGGGCGCGGCCGGCCCATGGGATCCTGAAGGGAGGACCACAGAACGAGGAGCGGAATGGCAGCCAACCTGGTCAATCTGGAAGCCGTCGACAAGGTGTACGGCACCCGTGCGCTGCTCGACGGCGTCTCCCTCGGCGTCAACGAGGGCGACCGGATCGGCGTGGTCGGCCGCAACGGCGACGGCAAGACCACCCTCATCCGCGTCCTCGCCAAGCTGGAGGAGGCCGACAAGGGCCGCGTCACCCACGCGGGTCACGTGCGGCTCGGCGTCCTCACCCAGCACGACTCGCTGGACGCCTCCGCCACCGTCCGGCACGAGGTGATCGGCGACCTCGCCGACCACGAGTGGGCGGGCAACGCCAAGATCCGCGACGTGCTCACCGGGCTGTTCGGCGGGCTCGACCTGCCCGGCTTCCCGCAGGGCCTGGACACCGTCATCGGCCCGCTCTCCGGCGGCGAGCGCCGCCGCATCGCCCTGGCGAAGCTGCTGATCGCCGAGCAGGACCTCATCGTCCTCGACGAGCCCACCAACCACCTGGACGTCGAGGGCATCTCCTGGCTCGCCGGCCACCTGCGGGAGCGCCGCTCGGCGCTCGTCTGCGTCACGCACGACCGCTGGTTCCTCGACCAGGTCTGCACCCGGATGTGGGACGTCCAGCGCGGCACGGTCCACGAGTACGAGGGCGGCTACAGCGACTACGTCTTCGCCCGCGCCGAGCGGGAGCGGATCGCGGCCTCCGAGGAGGCCAAGCGGCAGAACCTCGTCCGCAAGGAGCTCGCCTGGCTCCGGCGCGGCGCCCCGGCGCGCACCAGCAAGCCGCGCTTCCGCATCGAGGCCGCGAACGAGCTGATCGCGGACGTGCCGCCGCCGCGGGACAGCGCCGAGCTGATGAAGTTCGCCGGCTCGCGGCTGGGCAAGACGGTCTTCGACCTGGAGAACGTCACCGTCCAGGCGGGCCCGAAGGTGCTGATCGAGCACCTGACGTGGCAGCTGGGCCCGGGCGACCGGGTCGGCCTCGTCGGCGTCAACGGCGCCGGCAAGACCTCGCTGCTGCGCACGCTCGCCGAGGCGGCCCGGTCGGAGGGCGAGAAGCAGCCCGCGGCGGGCAAGGTGGTCGTCGGAAAGACCGTGAAGCTGGCCTACCTGTCGCAGGAGGTGGCCGAACTCGCCCCCGCCATGCGGGTGCTGGAGGCCGTCCAGCAGGTACGCGACCGCGTCGACCTCGGCAAGGGCCGGGAGATGACGGCCGGGCAGCTGTGCGAGAAGTTCGGCTTCACGAAGGAGAAGCAGTGGACGCCGGTCGGGGACCTGTCCGGCGGTGAGCGCCGCCGTCTCCAGCTGCTGCGGCTGCTGATGGACGAGCCGAACGTGCTCTTCCTCGACGAGCCGACCAACGACCTCGACATCGAGACGCTGACGCAGCTGGAGGACCTGCTCGACGGGTGGCCCGGCTCGATGGTCGTCATCAGCCACGACCGGTACTTCGTGGAGCGCACGACGGACCGGGTGTTCGCCCTGCTCGGCGACCGCTTCCTGCGGATGCTGCCGCGGGGGCTGGACGAGTACCTGGAGCGGCGGGCGGCGGTCCTGGACGCGGCCGCGGCGGCGGCTCCGGCGGCCGCTCCGGTGAAGCAGAAGTCCGCCGGGGACGCGCGGGCCGCGAAGAAGGAGCTGCAGAAGATCGAGCGCCGGCTCGACAAGGTCAGCGAGCTGGAGGCCAAGCTCCACGAGCGGATCGCCGCGCAGGCGACGGACTTCGAGGCGGTGGCGAAGCTGGACGCGGAGCTGCGCGGGCTGGCGTCGGAGCGGGAGGACCTGGAGCTGCGCTGGCTGGAGCTGGCGGAGGAGGTGTAGGGGCGCGCGCCCCGGGCGGGGCTTGCCCCGGCCCCGCCCTTTCACCGTTTCTTCCGGGGAGACCCCGGCCCCCATCCGCCCTCCGGGCGGAGGCGGGGGCTGCGCCCCCTGCACCCCGGCCGGGGTTGCACCCCTGAGCCCCGGTGGGGTTGCGCCCCTGCATCCGGGTGGGGCTCCGCCTCTGCACCCCTGGGGCTGCACCCCGGCCCGAGCGCGGCCGCTCCCTGGACCCTCTTCGGGGCTCTGCCCCGGCCCCCGTCGGCGCCGACCTCCGCCACCCCTGCGCACAGTCCCGCCCACCCTCTCGCACAGCCCCGCCAACTCCGCGCCGCGCCCTGCCGCCACCGCCTCGAACCCGCGCGGAGCGCGGGCCGGGGTGCAGGGGGCGGAGCCCCCGCCGGTCGGCCGAAGGGCGGCTCGGGGCCGGGGACTTGCCCCGGGAAACGGTGAAAGGGCGGGGTGGGGAAACTCGACCCCACGCACACCCCACGCACACCCCACGCGTCACAACCCCCTCACAACGGTCTCGTCACAGCCCGGTATCGGCTCCCCCGGGCACCCGCGAGCGGCCCGTCCGCCGTATCACCGGGTGATACAAAGAACACCCGCTCACGTGCCGCTCACCGGCGGGATCCGCACCCGATGCGCTCCTTCCCGGGAGGGCGCCGTGCGCCGGCCGGCGCCGTGGCGTCACCGGGATCGCGGGGGAGGCCGCCCGGGCCGCGGATTCCGCGCGTAAATGAGGAAAGCTGATGTCACAGCCGCCCCAGCCCCCCCAAGGCTTCGGCGCACCCCAGGACCAGCCCCCCGGTTTCGGGGCTCCTCCCGCCATGCCGCCCCAGCCGCCGCAGGCCCCTCCGGCCCCTCCGGCCCCACCGGTCCCTCCGGCGGCGCCACCCGCTCCGCCGGTCCCCCCGGCCGCGCCTCCCGCGGGCCCCACGCCGCCCGCGTACGGCTACCCGCAGGCGCCGCCCCCACCGGCCCCCGGCGGTTACGGCTACCCCCAGACGCCCCAGACGCCCCAGACGCCCCAGACGCCCCAGACGCCCCAGACGCCCCCCGGCGGCTACGGCTATCCGGCCGGGTACGGGTACGGGTACGCCCAGCAGCCGCCCCCGCCCCCGGCGAAGAACAAGAAGCGCGCCGTCGCCCTCGTCGGTGCCGTCACCGCCTTCGTCCTCCTCGCCGGCGGAGGCGTCTGGTACGCCGTCGCGGGCGGCGGTGACGACGGCAAGGACGATCAGGCCAAGTCCTCGTCCGCCACCAAGGACGGGGGCAAGGGCAAGGGCAAGGACGACGGCGGGGAAGCGGCCGGGAAGGACGCCGGCAAGGCCAAGGAGGGCAAGTTCCTCTTCGGCGCCGAGCAGCCGTCGATCAAGGACAGCAGCCGGCCCGCCGGCGGCATGTGGATCACCGACAAGGTCTTCGCCAAGGGCGACCTCGACAAGGTCGTCGGCTACGGCCTGACCGGCGGCAAGCAGTGGGAGATCCCGCTGGACGGCGACATCTGCTCGGCGCCCAAGCACGTCACCGCCGACGGCAAGACGGCCGTGCTGGTCGCGCAGGCGCCGCCCAGCAGCAGCAAGCCGTACGGCGGCCCGTGCAACCAGGTCGTCGCGCTCGACCTGAACAACGGCAAGAAGCTCTGGCAGAAGTCGGTCGGACTCGGCGACAAGGAAGTCACGTTCGCCGAGGTCACCGTCGGCGGCGGCACCGTCGCCGCGGGCGGCCTGGGCGGCGGCGCCGCCTGGTCGCTGGACGGCAAGGAGCTGTGGAAGCCCAAGGCCGACGACGCCTGCCGGGACGACGGCTACGGCGGCGGCAACAAGCTCGTCGCGGTGCAGCGCTGCGGCGACTACGAGCGTCCGCAGCTGAAGGTGCAGACCCTGGACCCGGCGACGGGCATGCCCAAGTCCTCCTTCAAGGTGCCCAACGGGATCGACTACGCGCACATCGTGTCGACCGATCCGCTGGTCATCGGCGTCAACGCGGGCGACCACACGGGCAACGGCGTCTCCGACTTCATGGCGATCGACGACAGCGGCAAGGACGGCAAGCTGCGCAGCAAGGTCGCCACGGAGAACGGCAAGTTCGCCCCGCGCTGCCCCTCGACCGCCGTGGAGGGCTGCTACAGGCTCGCCGTCGGCAAGGACACCCTCTACCTGCCGTCGGACGACCACCAGACCGGCAAGTCCGGCGAGGCCGGCCGGATCAACGAGGTCGTGGCGTTCGACCTGTCCAACGGCCGGGCGAAGGGCAAGACGGACGGCCGGGTGAGCTCCACGATGGTGCCGATCGGCACGGACAAGGACGGCGCCGCCATCGCCTACCTGACGGCGAGCTGGCGCGCGGGGGGAACGGTCGTCCGGATCGACCCGAACTCCTTCGCCGCGCAGGAGCTGTTGAAGAACCCGCTCGCCACCCAGAAGATCGAGAGCCAGATCTCGCCGCAGTTCGAGCCGGCGATCTGGGCGCAGGGGCGCCTCTATCTGGGCCGCAACTACGTCCACAAGCCGAGCCCGTTCGCGGAAGGCAAGGAGTACATCGCCATGATCTGGGGCACCGGCTGACGAGTGGAGGGAACCGGACGCTCTCGATCGACTGATGGTCGACTGACCGCGGTTGACGACCGGTTGGCGCACCGCTGATCATTTGGCGAGCGCTCGACGCCGTATCCCTGCCGCATCCCTGTCCATCGCGCGTGCATGCCTGAACGATCCGTTTCAGACGCGAAGTACACGTGATTGGCAGGGATTTCGGCATTCCGGGGGACTTCTCACCAGTAGGGGGCGCGGAACGTCGAACAAGCGTGTAGCTTCCGGGGGCAAGAGGGCGACAAAGAGACGTAGCGACGTGAGAAGCGTGGCGACGTGGAGACGTACGCGGGCGACAGGGGGGCAGCGCATGGGCGTGCGGCTCATGGTGGTCGATGACCACCGACTGCTGGCCGAGGCCCTCGCCTCGGCGCTGAAGTTGCGCGGGCACAGGGTGCTGGCGGCGGCCGCGCCGAGCGCGGGGGCGGCCGATCTGGTGGTGAGCCGCGCGCCCGAAGTGTGCCTGCTGGGCACGGCGGCCCCGGCCGAGCCCGGCGCGTTCGAGCCGGTCGTCCGGATCAAGCGGGACCGTCCGCAGGTCGCCGTCGTCGTGCTCGGGCCGGTCCCCAGCCCCCTCGGCATCGCGGCCGCCTTCGCCGCCGGCGCCTCCGGCTACGTCCGGCACAACGAGCGCATCGAGGGCGTCGAGCGGGCCATGCTCAAGGCCCGCGCGGGCGAGGCCGCGGTCGAACCGCAGCTGCTCCAGGGCGCGTTCACCGAGCTGCTCAACCCGGCGGCCCAGCCGGACGACGAGGGCGCCCGGCTGCTCCAGCTGCTGACCCCGCGCGAGGTCGAGGTGCTGGTCCGGGTGGCCGAGGGCGAGGACACCCGGCTGATCGCCGCCGGAATGGGCATAGCGCCCAGCACGGCGCGCACGCACGTCCAGCGCGTGCTGATGAAGCTCGGCGTCGGCTCCCGGCTGGAGGCCGCCGCCCTGGCCGCCCGCACGGGGCTGCTGGACCGGGCCGCGAGCGGTACGCCGGTCGTCAGTCCTCGGGGCGCTCCCCGGAGCGCGGTGGGCCGCCCGGGCGCCACCTGAGCCACAGGAGGAAGACGCCGCCCAGGGCGAGCAGGCCCAGCCCGGTCCAGAGGTTGATGTTGACGCCCTGGGCCTTGGCCAGGTCCTCGTCCGAGGCGGCGATCCCGGCGGCGGTGACGAGGACGCCGTAGACGGTGAACAGCCCGCCGAGGACCAGCCGGATGTCGAACGGCCTTGCCCGGTGCCCGGGTTCGCGCATCATGCTCCTCACTGTGCTTCACCAGGAGAACGGCACGTAACACGCGGCCGCGAGGACGACCGCCCCCCAGCCCAGCACGGCGGGCCTGCGGTACCAGGCGTCCTCGCCCGCCGCCGGCTCCCCGGCCGCCCCCGCGGCCCGCAGGCCGTGCACCAGCCCGGCCAGCTCGGCGTCCGGCCGCGGCGCGGTGCGCCAGGAGACCGCCACCGTCACCACCGCGCCGACCGCGAACGCCACGATCGCGGAGACGAAGTTGGCGCCCTGGTCGGAGGGGATGGAGACGATCCCCTGCCGGTAGAGGCCGAAGTAGTGCGCCATCGCGGCCAGCGTGCCGGACAGCAGCCCCCAGAAACCGCCCGCGGCCGTGGCCCGCCGCCAGAACATCCCGATGACGAAGACGCAGAACAGCGGGACGTTGAAGAACGAGAACAGCGTCTGGAGGTAGTTCATGATGTTGGAGAAGGACGCGGCGACGAACGCGGTGCCCATGCCCGCGAGCACTCCGAGCACCGTCACCACCCGCCCGGTCGCCAGGTAGTACGCGTCCTCCCGGTCCGGCCGCACGTAGCGGGCCCAGATGTCGCTGGTGAACACCGTGTTGAAGGACGAGACGTTGGCCGCCATGCCGGCCATGAAGGCGGCGAGCAGCCCGGTCACGGCCAGCCCCAGCACGCCGTTGGGCAGCAGGTCGCGCATCAGGACCGGGATCGCGTCGTTGTAGTCCAGCCCGCTGCCCGCCCGCCCCAGCGTCGGCTCCACGACCAGCGCGATCAGCCCCGGCACCACGACCACCAGCGGGACGAGCAGTTTGGGGAACGCGGCGATCAGCGGCGTCCGCCGGGCCGCGCCCAGGTCCCGGGCCGACAGCGCCCGTTGCACCTCCGCGAAGTTGGTCGTCCAGTAGCCGAAGCTCAGCACGAAGCCCAGCCCCAGGACGATGGTGAGCCAGTTCGCGCCCAGCGGATTGGCGTGCCCGATCCCCGTACCGCCCCAGGCGGTCAGGAAGTCGTCGCCGCGCCGCTCGGCCACCGCGTCCGCCAGCCCGCCCCAGCCGCCGGCCCGCCGCAGGCCCACCACCGTCAGCGGGATCAGCGAGGCCAGGATGACGAAGAACTGGAGCACCTCGTTGTAGACGGCCGAGGTGAGGCCGCCCAGGGTGATGTAGACCAGGACGAAGAAACCGGCGACGACCACGGCCACCCACTGCGGCCAGCCGAGCAGCGCCCGCAGCACGATCGCCAGGGCGTAGAGGTTGACGCCGGCGATCAGCACCGACGCGACGGCGAAGATGACCGACGACAGCAGGTGCGAGGCCGGCCCGAAGCGGCGCAGCAGGAACTCCGGTACCGAGCGCACCTCGGAGCCGTAGTAGAACGGCATCATCACCAGCCCCAGGAAGACCATGGCCGGTATCGCGCCGATCCAGTACCAGTGCACGGTCGGGACGCCGTACTGGGCCCCGTTGGCGGCCATGCCCAGGATCTCGGTGGCGCCCAGGTTGGCGGCGACGAAGGCGAGACCGGTGACCCAGGCGGGCAGCGTACGGCCCGAGAGGAAGAAGTCCAGGCTGGTGCGCACCGTCCGGCGGGCGGCCCAGCCGATGCCCAGCACGACGGCGAAGTAGAGGCCCAGGATGGTGTAGTCGAGGCCGTTCACCGGGAGCCGGAGCCCGTCGGCCAGGCAGCGCATGGGGAACACCTCGCTCGGATCGACGAGTTGTCGCCCCATGGTTCCCCGTGCCGGGTGGGGAGGGAAGGTGTGGGAGGGAAGCCGCCGAGGGAAGGGTCCCGGTGTGAAGAGGACGGCGACCCGCCTCGCGGACGGCCGCGAGCTGCTCTACTACGACGCCCGGGACGGCGCCGTCCGCGACGCCGCGGACCGGCGCACCCTCGCCCCGGCCGGGCGCGGCGGCGAGCTGCGCACCGAT
The DNA here is from genome assembly GCF_015999245.1 of Streptomyces sp. AV19. Taxonomy (GTDB): domain Bacteria; phylum Actinomycetota; class Actinomycetes; order Streptomycetales; family Streptomycetaceae; genus Streptomyces. The sequence goes on from NZ_JAEAMR010000007.1 coordinate 965,342, forward strand.
CCGCTGCTGGGCGACACCGTGGCCGTCGCCTCCCACCGCCAGGGCCGCACCCACCACCCGCCGCCCGGCGACTGCCCGCTGTGCCCCACCCGCGACGGCCGGCCCACCGAGATCCCGGCCGCCGACTACGAGGTCGTCGTCCTGGAGAACCGGTTCCCCGCCTTCGCGGGGCCCGGCCGCTGCGAGGTCGTCTGCTTCACGCCCGACCACGACGGCTCCTTCGCCGCCCTGGACGACGAGCGGGCCGCGCTGGTCCTGGCGGCGTGGACGGACCGCACGGCCGAGCTGTCCGCCCTTCCCGGCGTCGAGCAGGTCTTCTGCTTCGAGAACCGGGGCGCGGAGATCGGCGTCACCCTGACCCACCCGCACGGCCAGATCTACGGCTACCCGTTCGTCACCCCGCGCACCGAGCGCGTCCTCGCCTCCGTCGCCGCCCACGGCGAACGCACCGGCCGCAACCTCTTCGACGACGTCGTGGCCGCCGAGGAGGCGGACGGGCGGCGCGTGGTGCTCGCCGGGGAGCACTGGACGGCGTTCGTGCCGTACGCCGCCCACTGGCCGTACGAGGTCCACCTCCACCCCCGGCGGAGGGTCCCCGACCTGACCGCCCTCGGCGACGGCGCCCGCGCCGAGCTGCCGGGCCTCCAGCGGGAGCTGCTGCGCCGCTTCGACCGGCTCTTCGGCCCCGGCGCACCGCCCGCCCCGTACGTCAGCGGCTGGCACCAGGCCCCCGTGCGCCACCCGCTGCGCGCGGAGTTCGCCCTTCACCTCGAGGTCTTCACCGTCCGCCGCACTCCCGGCAAGCTCAAGTTCCTCGCAGGTTCCGAATCCGGCATGAACGTGTTCATCAACGATGTGCCGCCGGAGGCCGCGGCCGAGCGACTGCGAGAGGCAGCAAACGAATGAACACGAGCAAGTGCCTGGTCACGGGCGGCGCGGGCTATGTCGGCAGCGTCGTCGCGGCCCATCTGCTGGCCGCCGGACACACCGTGACCGTGCTCGACGACCTCTCCACCGGCCACCGCGACGCCGTTCCGGAGGGCGCGCGCTTCATCGAGGGGCGCGTGCAGGACGCGGCGCGCCATCTGGACGGTTCGTACGGCGCGGTGCTGCACTTCGCGGCCTCCTCCCAGGTCGGCGAGTCCGTCGCGCACCCCGAGAAGTACTGGCGCAACAACGTCGGCGGGACGCTCGACCTGCTCGACGCCATGCGCACCGCGGGCGTGCGCACCCTGGTCTTCTCCTCCACCGCCGCCACCTATGGCGAGCCGGCCGCCGTGCCGGTCACCGAGGACTCCCCCACCGTGCCCACCAGCCCGTACGGCGCCAGCAAGCTCGCCGTGGACCACATGATCGCCGCCGAGTGCGCGGCCCACGGGCTGGCCGGCGTCTCGCTGCGCTACTTCAACGTGGCGGGCGCGCACGGCCGTTGGGGCGAGCGGCACGATCCCGAGTCGCACCTGGTCCCGCTCGTCCTGCGGGTCGCCCTCGGCGAGCGGCCGGAGATCGCCGTCCACGGCGCCGACTACCCGACCCCGGACGGCACCTGCGTCCGCGACTACCTGCACGTCGCCGACCTGGCCGAGGCGCATCTGCTCGCCCTGGCCGCCGCCCGGCCCGGCGAGCACCTGGTGTGCAACCTCGGCAACGGCAGCGGCTTCTCCGTCCGCGAGGTCGTCGAGACCGCGCGCGAGGTCACCGGCCGGCCGATCCCGCAGCGCACCGGCCCCCGCCGGCCCGGCGACCCCGCCGTGCTGGTCGCCTCCGCCGAGCGCGCCCGCGAGGTCCTCGGCTGGCGGCCCCGCCGCCCGGACCTGGCCGGAATCATCGCGGACGCCTGGGACTTCGCCCGGTCCGCGACCCGGCTCCCGGCGGACGGATGAGCCGGGCCGGGCGCGTCGCGGACGCCTTCCGCGCGGTCTTCGGCACCGCGTGCGCGGGCGTCTGGTCCGCGCCCGGCCGCGTCAACCTCATCGGCGAGCACACCGACTACAACGGTGGCTCGGTGCTGCCCCTGGCCCTGCCGCACCGCACCTGGGCGGCCGCCGCGCCCCGCGCCGACGGGCTGCTGCGGCTGCACTCCGCGCGCTTCCCCGGCGAGCTGGTCCAGCTGGCCGTCGCGGAGCTGGCCCCGGGCGCGGTGCGCGGCTGGGCCGCCTACCCGGCGGGCGTCGCCTGGGCGCTGCGCCGGGCCGGGTACGGGACGGGCGGTGCGGATGTGCATGTGGAGACGGATGTGCCCCTGGGGGCCGGGCTGTCCTCCTCGGCGGCTCTGGAGGTCGCCGTGGCCCTGGCGCTGACCGGGCTCGCCGGGCGGGCCTTTCCGGCCGGGTACGCCGCCCGTCTCCAGCTGGCCCGGCTGACCAGGGACGCCGAGCACGCCTTCACCGGGATGCCCTGCGGGATCATGGACCAGGCGGCGGCCCTGTGCTGCACGACGGGCCACGTGCTCCATCTCGGCACCCGTGATCTCGCCCTGCGCCAGGTCCCGTTCGACCCGGCGGCGCACGGGCTGCGGCTCCTGGTCGTGGACACCCGGGTCGTCCACGCGCTGAGGGACGGCGCGTACGCGGCGCGGCGCGCCGGTTGCGAGGCGGGCGCGCGGGCGCTCGGCGTACGGCTGCTGTGCGATCTCACCCCCTCGCAACTCGACTGGGGACTCTGGGAGTTGGCTCCGCCGCTGCGGCCGCTGCTGCGGCACGTGCTGACGGAGGAGGAGCGCGTCGCCCGGGTGGTCTCCCGGCTGGAGGCCGGCGATCCGCGTGCCGTGGGGGAGTCCCTCACGGCCGGACACGCCTCGCTCCGCGACGACTTCGCCGTCTCCTGCGCCGAACTGGACCTGGCGGTCTCGGTCGCCTGCCGGGCCGGAGCGCTCGGGGCCCGGATGACGGGCGGCGGCTTCGGCGGTTCGGCGGTGGTGCTGGCCGAGGAGACGGACGCGGCGGGTGTGGCGCGGGAGGTGGGCGCCGCCTTCGCGGCCGCGGGCCACCGGCCGCCGAGGGTGTTCGCCGTGGAGCCGGCGGACGGCGCGCGGCGCGACCGCTGAGCCCGGCGGCCGGGCCGGGGCGGGGCCGACGGTGCCCAACTGACCTGCGGCGCTGCGGCGCTTGAGCCATCCGTGCGTCACATCGCGTCGTTCCGTGTCGCCGACTGCCTCAATACTGAACAGAAAGCTCACCATAAACATCCGGGTCAAGCAGTTTTGCGAATCGGCTTCCGTTGTCGTACCCCGGCCGTACGCTGAGCACAGCGTCGGTGGGGGCCGACGCCGATCAGGGGGCGAGACAGGCAGGTACGACGCCCGGGGCGGGGTGGTTGTCGGAGCGCGGCGGCGGCCGTGCGCCGGGACGACGGCTCCGTACCGGGCGCCGTACCGGCACTGCGCGCCTCCCCGGATTTGGGGGTGGTTGTGGCACGTATTCGGGTACTGGTCGTCGACGACCACCGCATCTTCGCCGAGTCCCTCGCGGCCGCCCTCGCGGCGGAGCAGGATGTGGACGTCTCGGCGGCCGGCAGCGGGCCGGCCGCGCTGCGCGCGCTGGAGCGCGCGGCGCTGGAGGGGCGTCGGTTCGACGTCCTGCTCATCGACGCCGATCTGGGCGCGGTGGCCGTGGAGGCCACCCGGGTCCCCGAGCAGCGGCGGCCGCCCGGCCGCCCGGTCCAGGGGCCGGACGGCGGCGGCGCGGTGGACGGCATCTCGCTGGTGTCCGGGGTGCGCTCGGGCCACCCCGGGGTGCGGACGGTGGTCCTCGCCGAGCGCGACGACCCGCGGCGGGCGGCCGCCGCGCTGCAGGCCGGCGCCGGCGGCTGGGTCGCCAAGGACTGTTCGCTCTCGCGCCTGCTCGCGGTGATACGCGGTGTGCTGCGGGACGAGACGCACCTGCCGCCCGCACTGCTCACGGGCGTGCTGCGGGAGCTCACGGCCGCGCGCAAGCACCGCACGGAGAGCGAGCGGCTGGTGGAGTCGCTGACCCCGCGCGAGCGCGAGGTGCTCCGCTGCATGGTGGCCGGGCTGGGCCGCAAGGCCGTCGCGGAGCGGCTCTACCTCTCCCCGCACACGGTCCGCACCCACATGCAGAACGTGCTGGGCAAGCTCGGGGTGCACTCCACGCTCGCCGCGGTGGCGCTGGCCCGCCGCGCCGGGGTCGGCCCGGTGGACCTAGCCGGGGACGTTGTCGAACGGGGCGGTCAACTGGCGTAGCAGCCCGGCCAGTTCGTGGCGCTGGGCGGTGGAGAGCTCGGCGAGGATCGCGCGCTCCTGGGCGAGCAGCCCGGCGAGCGCCTCGTCCGCCCGGTCCTGCCCCTCCTCGGTGAGCCGCACCAGCACGCCGCGCCGGTCGTTGGGGTCGGGCTCGCGCAGGACGAGGCCCTTCTTGGCGAGCCGGTCGATCCGGTTGGTCATGGTGCCCGAGGTGACCAGGGTCTGGGTGAGCAGCTGCCCCGGGGAGAGCTGGTAGGGCGCGCCGGCCCGGCGCAGCGACGTCAGGACGTCGAACTCCCAGGGCTCCAACTGGTGCTCGGCGAAGGCCAGTCGACGGGCGCGGTCGAGGTGGCGGGCGAGCCGGCTGACCCGGCTGAGCACCTCCAGCGGCTCCACGTCGAGGTCAGGGCGCTCCCGGCGCCACGCTGCGACCAGCCGATCGACCTCGTCCTCCATGAGATCAGTGTAGTGGGTCTGTCGATATGAAGTCTCTTGACGTCAAGATAGTTCGGAGGGATGCTGTCGGAGGGATGCCGGCAGCACGCCCGCTCCACGGGAGGACCACGATCACCATGCCGCACACCCCCACCTGGGACCCCGCGCAGTATCTGCGCCACGCGGGCCACCGCACCCGTCCCTTCCTCGATCTGCTCGCCCGCGTCCCCGCTCTGCCGGCCACCGGTCCCGCCCGCATCGTGGACCTCGGCTGCGGCGCGGGCAACGTCACGGCCCTCCTCGCCGAGCGCTGGCCGGACGCGCTGATCACCGGGCTGGACAACTCGCCCGAGATGCTGCGCGACGCGCAGGCGCACGCGGGCCGCACCGGTGGTGGCGGCCGGATCTCCTTCGCCGGGGCGGACGCCGCCGACTGGGCCCCGATCGGGCCCCTCGACCTGATCGTCTCCAACGCCGCGCTCCAGTGGGTGCCCGGGCATGCCGACTCCTTCCCCGCCTGGACCTCGGCGCTCTCCCCGGGCGGCGTGTTCGCCTTCCAGGTCCCCGGCAACGCGGACGCCCCGTCCCACACCCTGCTGCACGAGCTGTGCGAATCCCTCCGCTGGCGGGACCGCCTCGACGGCGTCCTGCGCGGGCCGCACCGCGTGCTGGAGCCGGCGGAGTATCTGGAGCGCCTGGCGGCCCTGGGCCTGGCCGTCGACGCCTGGGAGACGACGTACTGCCACCTGCTGACCGGCGAGGACCCGGTCCTCGACTGGATGAAGGGCACGGGCCTGCGTCCCGTCCTGACGGCTCTGGCGGACGCCCCTGCGGACCGCGAGGAGTTCCTCGCCGCCTACGCGGCGCTGCTGCGCGCGGCGTACCCGCGGGGCGAGCACGGGACGGTCTTCCCGTTCCGCCGGATCTTCGTGGTGGCGCGGAAGGGGTGAAGCGCCGGACCGGCTGATTCAGCCCGTCCGGCGCTTGAGGACGAACGCGGCGCAGCCGCGTTGCGGGGCGCGGGGGGGGCGAAGCCCCCGCCCACCGCGCGGAGCGCGGTGCCGGGCCGAGGGGCGCAGCCCCGGAAGAAACGGTGAAAGGGCGGGGCGGGGAGTAAAACCGGGACGAAGCCCCGCCGGTCCCGCGCCCCGGCCGAGGCGGACGACGGGCCGGGCCCGTCAAGAACGCCGATGCCCGACCAGCCTCGGCCTCGGCTCCAGCCCGTCCAGCCCGTGCCACGCCAGGTTCACCAGATGCGCCGCCACCTCCGCCTTCTTCGGCCGGCGGACGTCCAGCCACCACTGCCCCGTCAGGGCCACCATCCCCACCAACGCCTGCGCGTACAGCGGCGCCAGCTTCGGATCGAAGCCCCGGGCCTTGAACTCCAGGCCCAGGATGTCCTCGACCTGCGTGGCGATGTCGCTGATCAGCGAGGCGAAGGTGCCCGTCGACTGCGCCACCGGCGAATCGCGGACCAGGATCCGGAAGCCGTCCGTGTAGGAGTCGATGTAGTCGAGGAGGGCGAACGCCGCCTGCTCCAGCAGCTCCCGCGGGTGGCCCGCGGTCAGCGCCCCCGTGACCATGTCCAGCAGCTGCCGCATCTCGCGGTCCACGACGACCGCGTAGAGCCCTTCTTTGCCCCCGAAGTGCTCGTAGACCACCGGCTTGGAGACCCCGGCCTTCGCCGCGATCTCCTCGACCGACGTGCCCTCGAAACCGCGCTCGGCGAAGAGCGTGCGACCGACGTCCAGCAGTTGCTCGCGGCGCTCCGCGCCGGTCATCCGCACCCGGCGGGTGCGTCTGGTCCCGGCCGGGGGGTTCTGGTCCTTCTTACCGGTGGTCTTGCTGTCGATCGCCACGCCGTCAATCATGCCGCGTGAGCGGCACCCTCCTTCTCCTTGCGCTTGGACGCGATGCGGTCCGCCTTGGGCCAGCGCACGTCGTACGCCCACCCGGCCTTCTCGAACCAGCGGATGATACGGGCGCTGGAGTCGATCTGCCCGCGCAGGACCCCGTGCCGGGCCGACGTCGGGTCGGCGTGGTGCAGGTTGTGCCAGGACTCGCCGCAGGACAGGATCGCCAGCCACCACACGTTCCCCGAGCGGTCGCGCGACTTGAAGGGCCGCTTGCCCACCGCGTGGCAGATCGAGTTGATGGACCACGTCACATGGTGCAGCAGCGCCACCCGGACCAGCGAACCCCAGAAGAAGGCCGTCACCGCCCCCTGCCACGACCAGGTCGCCAGACCGCCCACCAGCGGCGGGATCAGCAGCGACACCGTCGTCCACAGCACGAACTGGCGGGAGACCGCCCGGATCGCCGGATCCTTGATCAGGTCCGGGGCGTACTTGTGCTGCGGCGTCTGCTCCTCGTCGAACATCCAGCCGACGTGGGCCCACCACAGGCCCTTCATCAGCGCCGGGATCGTCTCACCGAAGCGCCACGGCGAATGCGGGTCGCCCTCGGCGTCCGAGAACTTGTGGTGCCTGCGGTGGTCCGCCACCCAGCGCACCACCGGCCCCTCGACCGCCAGCGACCCCATGACCGCCAGCGCGATGCGCAGCGGCCGCTTGGCCTTGAAGGAACCGTGTGTGAAATAGCGGTGGAAGCCGATCGTGATGCCGTGGCAGCCGATGAAGTACATCGCCGTCATCAGCCCCAGATCGAGCCAGCTCACCCCCCAGCCCCAGGCGAGCGGTACCGCGGCGACGAGCGCGACGAAGGGGACGGTGATGAAGAGCAGCAGGGTGATCTGTTCGATCGAGCGCTTGCTGTCACCACCGAGCGTGGCGGAAGGGAGCGCGGCCTGTTGGGCCTTCGGCACGTCTTCGAGCACGTCGGGACTTGCAGTCATGGGGGTTCCCTCGTGGGGGTCGGGGGGCTGGCTACGGTTCCGTAACCTACGGCAACGTAAGTATGGCAGGGCCCCGCGAGGGGGCAAGAGGGCTCTCGGCCACCGCGCGTCGGGCGGCGACCTATGCTTGGGGCGTCGGACAGCGCGGTCCGCCACCCCTCCAGACGTGCTCGGAAACACCGCAAGGAGCCGCACCTGTGAGCAGTGCCGACCACACCAGCCCCGAAGCACGGCGCAGCGCCGCCCTGCGTGCCGACATCCGCCGCCTCGGCGACCTCCTCGGCGAGACCCTGGTCCGTCAGGAGGGCGACGAGCTCCTCGCCCTCGTCGAGCAGGTCCGCGCTCTGACCCGCACCGACGGCGAGGCCGCCGCCCGGCTGCTCGGCACCACCGACCCGCAGACCGCCGCCAAGCTGGTGCGGGCCTTCTCCACCTACTTCCACCTGGCCAACGTCACCGAACAGGTGCACCGCGCGCGGGAGCTGGGCGCCAAGCGCGACGCCGAGGGCTCGATCCTGGCCCGCACCGCGGACAAGCTGAAGGACGCGGACCCCGAGCACCTGCGGCAGACCGTCGAGCACCTGGGCGTCCGGCCGGTTTTCACCGCCCACCCCACCGAGGCCGCCCGTCGCAGCGTCCTCAACAAGCTCCTGCGCATCGCCGACCTGCTGGACCGGCCGGCCGCCGGCGAGGGCGAGAAGCGCCGCCTCGACCTGCGCCTCGCCGAGAACATCGACCTGCTCTGGCAGACCGACGAGCTGCGCGTGGCCCGCCCGGAGCCCACCGACGAGGCGCGCAACGCCATCTACTACCTGGACGAGCTGCACACCGGCGCCGTCGGCGACGTCCTGGAGGACCTCGCGGCCGAGCTCGACCGGGTCGGCGCCCCGCTGCCCGTCACCACCCGCCCGCTGACCTTCGGCACCTGGATCGGCGGCGACCGCGACGGCAACCCCAACGTGACCCTCCAGGTCACCTGGGACGTCCTGATCCTCCAGCACGAGCACGGCATCACCGACGCCGTCGACCTGGTCGACGAACTGCGCGTCGCCCTCTCCAACTCCATCCGCAACAGCGGCGCCACCGAGGAGCTGCTCACCTCGCTCCAGCGCGACCTGGAGCTGCTCCCCGAGATCAGCCCGCGCTACAAGCGGCTCAACGCCGAGGAGCCCTACCGGCTCAAGGCCACCTGCATCCGCCAGAAGCTCCTCAACACCCGTGAGCGGCTGGCCCGCGACACCCCGCACCTGGAGGGCCGCGACTACCTCGGCACGGCCGACCTGCTCGCCGACCTCCAGCTGGTCCAGGACTCGCTGCGCGCCCACCGCGGCGGGCTCATCGCCGACGGCCGTGTGGAGCGCGCCCTGCGCACCCTCGCCGCGTTCGGCCTCCACCTGGCCACGATGGACGTCCGCGAGCACGCCGACGCCCACCACCACGCGCTCGGCCAGCTCTTCGACCGGCTCGGCGAGGAGTCCTGGCGGTACGCCGACATGCCGCGCGACTACCGCCGCAAGCTCCTCGCCAAGGAGCTGCGCTCACGCCGCCCGCTGGCGTCCAGCCCCGCGCCGCTGGACGCGGCCGGCGCCAAGACCCTCGGTGTCTTCCGTACCGTCCGCGAGGCGCTGGAGCGCTTCGGCCCCGAGGTGATCGAGTCCTACATCATCTCCATGTGCCAGGGTTCCGACGACGTCTTCGCCGCCGCCGTCCTCGCCCGCGAGGCCGGACTGCTCGACCTGCACGCCGGCTGGGCGAAGATCGGCATCGTCCCGCTGCTGGAGACCACCGACGAGCTCAAGGAGGCCGACCGGCTCCTCGACGAGATGCTCGCCGACCCCTCGTACCGGCGCCTGGTCGCCCTGCGCGGGGACGTCCAGGAGGTCATGCTCGGCTACTCCGACTCCTCCAAGTTCGGCGGCATCACCACCTCGCAGTGGGAGATCCACCGCGCCCAGCGGAGGCTGCGCGACGTCGCGCATCGCTACGGCGTGCGGCTGCGCCTCTTCCACGGCCGCGGGGGAACGGTCGGCCGGGGCGGCGGCCCCACCCACGACGCGATCCTCGCCCAGCCGTGGGGCACGCTCGACGGCGAGATCAAGGTGACCGAGCAGGGCGAGGTCATCTCCGACAAGTACCTCATCCCGGCGCTCGCCCGGGAGAACCTGGAGCTGACCGTGGCCGCCACGCTCCAGGCGTCCGCCCTGCACACCTCCCCGCGCCAGTCCGACGAGGCGCTCGCCCGCTGGGACGCGGCCATGGACACCGTCTCCGACGCCGCGCACGCCGCGTACCGGCGGCTGGTGGAGGACCCGGACCTGCCCGCGTACTTCTTCGCCTCCACACCCGTGGACCAGCTCGCCGAGCTGCACCTGGGCTCCCGGCCGTCGCGCCGCCCGGACTCGGGCGCGGGCCTCGACGGCCTGCGCGCCATCCCCTGGGTGTTCGGCTGGACCCAGTCGAGGCAGATCGTCCCCGGCTGGTACGGCGTCGGCTCGGGCCTCAAGGCGGCGCGCGAGGCCGGGCTCGACACGGTCCTGGACGAGATGCACGAGCACTGGCACTTCTTCCAGAACTTCCTCTCCAACGTGGAGATGACGCTCGCCAAGACGGATCTGCGCATCGCGCAGCACTACGTCGACACGCTCGTCCCCGACGAGCTCAAGCACGTCTTCGATGTGATCAAGACCGAGCACGAGCTGACCGTGCAGGAGGTGCTCCGCATCACGGGGGAGCGCGAACTCCTCGACGCGAGCCCCGTGTTGCGCCAGACCTTCCACATCCGGGACGCGTACCTCGACCCGATCTCGTACCTCCAGGTCACGCTGCTGCACCGGCAGCGCGAGACGGCGGCGCGGGGCGAGGCCCCGGATCCCCTGCTGGGGCGCGCGCTCCTGCTGACCGTGAACGGGGTGGCGGCGGGCCTGCGGAACACGGGCTGAGGCCGGGGCGGGAGGGGGATTTACCCCGGCCCCGCCCTTTCACCGTTTCTTCCGGGGGGACCCCGGACCCCATTCGCCCTTCGGGCGAAGTCCTCAAGCGCCGGACGGGCTGAAGTAGCCCGTCCGGCGCTTGAGGACAACCGCGCGGAGCGCGGTTTCGGGGGTCCAGGGGGCGAAGCCCCCGGTCAACGCGGCGAAGCCGCGTTGTGGGCCCGGGGCTTGCCCCGGAAGAAACGGTGAAAGGGCGGGACAGGGGCAACCCCCCACCCACTACGAGTTGTACGTCCCCTGCGCGCGTTCGAGCCCGTCCACGATCAACGACTCGACCGCGTCGGCCGCGCGATCCACTTCGTACGCGAGATCCTTGCGCTCCGCGGCGGAGAAGTCCTTCAGCACGAAGTCCGCGACCTGCATCCGCCCCGGCGGCCGGCCGATGCCGAAGCGGACGCGGCAGTAGTCCGGCCCGAGCGACTTCGTGATCGACTTCAGCCCGTTGTGGCCGTTGTCGCCGCCGCCCACCTTCAGCCGCAGCTGGCCGTAGTCGATGTCCAGCTCGTCGTGGACGGCCACGATCCGCCCCACCGGCACCTTGTAGAAGTCGCGCAGCGCCGTCGTCGGACCCCCGGACAGGTTCATGAACGACATCGGCTTGGCGATCACCACCCGGCGGCTCGACGGGCCGGGCGCGCCCAGCCGTCCCTCGACGACCTGCGCCCGCCCCGCCTTGTGCGCCTTGAACTTCGCCCCGATCCGCTCCGCGAGCAGATCGGCGACCATGAAGCCCACGTTGTGGCGGTTGCCCGCGTACTCGGGTCCGGGGTTGCCCAGGCCCACGATCAGCCAGGGGCTCGCACTCGTGTCGTCCGTCATCCGCATGTCTCCTTCATACGCCAACCGCCGCCCCGCTCCGGGTCGGGAGCGGGACGGCGGCCGGAGGAAAATACGAGGCTCAGGCCTCGGCACCCTCGGTGGCCTCGGCCGGAGCGGCCTGGCCGGCGACGACGTGCAGGACGACCGCGTCGGCGTCCACGGCCAGCTCGACACCGGCCGGCAGGACGACGTCCTTGGCGAGGACGGAGGCACCGGCCTCCAGGCCCGCGATGGAGACGGTGACGGCCTCGGGGATGTGGGTGGCCTCGGCCTGGACCGGCAGGGCGGTCAGGGTGTGCTCGAGCAGGTTGCCGCCGGCGGCCAGGTCGCCCTCGGTCTGGACCGGAACCTCGACGGTGACCTTCTCGCCACGCTTGACGACCAGCAGGTCGACGTGCTCCAGGAAGCCCTTCAGCGGGTCACGCTGGACCTGCTTGGGGATGACGAGCTCGTCGCGGCCCTCGATGTCCAGGGAGAGCAGGGCGTTCGGGGTCTTGAGCGCCATCATCAGGTCGTGGCCCGGCAGGGACACGTGGACCGGCTCGGAGCCGTGACCGTAGACGACGGCCGGAACCTGGTGGGCACGGCGGATGCGGCGGGCGGAGCCCTTGCCGAACTCGGTGCGGACGGCGGCGGCGAGCTTGATCTCGGCCATGGTGCACTCCTCGGAGGTCTTGTCAGTGGACAGGGTCACCCGGCCCACGAACGGCCTGCTACGAAGAGCGCGTCGATAACGGACCGCCGTGACGCGAAACGCGTACGGCCTCCCTCGCCGAGCAACTCGAGGAGTCTACCCGGCGGGGAGGCCGTACTCTAAATCGATCAGTCCGGGACCGGTTATGCCTGCTCGTCGAAGAGGCTGGTGACCGAACCGTCCTCGAACACCTCGCGCACCGCGCGGGCGATCGTCGGCGCGATCGACAGCACCGTGATCTTGTCGAGCTCCAGCTCGTTCGGCGTCGGCAGGGTGTTGGTGAAGACGAACTCGCTGACCTTGGAGTTCTTCAGCCGGTCCGCGGCCGGGCCGGAGAGCACACCGTGCGTGGCGGTGACGATGACGTCCGCGGCGCCGTGCGCGAACAGGGCGTCCGCGGCGGCGCAGATGGTGCCACCGGTGTCGATCATGTCGTCCACCAGTACGCAGACACGATCCTTCACGTCACCGACGACCTCGTGCACCGTGACCTGGTTGGCGACATCCTTGTCACGCCGCTTGTGCACGATCGCCAGCGGGGCGCCCAGCCGGTCGCACCAGCGGTCGGCGACGCGGACCCGGCCGGCGTCCGGGGAGACGACGGTGAGCTTGTCGCGGTCCACCTTGGCGCCCACGTAGTCCGCCAGGATCGGCAGCGCGAACAGGTGGTCCACCGGGCCGTCGAAGAAGCCCTGGATCTGGTCGGTGTGCAGGTCGACCGTGAGGATCCGGTCGGCGCCGGCGGTCTTGAACAGGTCGGCGATCAGACGGGCCGAGATGGGCTCGCGGCCGCGGTGCTTCTTGTCCTGCCGGGCGTAGCCGTAGAACGGCACGATCACGGTGATGCTCCGGGCCGAGGCCCGCTTCAGAGCATCGAGCATGATCAGCTGCTCCATGACCCACTTGTTGATGGGAGCCGTGTGGCTCTGCATCAGGAAGCAGTCGGCGCCGCGCGCGGACTCCTGGAAACGGACGTAGATCTCGCCGTTCGCGAAGTCGAACGCCTTGGTCGGGACGATGCCGACGCCCAGCTGGTGCGCGACCTCCTCGGCAAGCTCGGGGTGGGCGCGGCCGGAGAAGAGCATCAGCTTCTTCTCGCCGGTCGTCTTGATCCCGGTCACAGCACAGTCTCCTTGGATGTCGCTTTGTGTGCGCTTATCACGGTACGCCCCGATCGACGGGGCCGTTTCACGGTCACTGCTCCCCGTCATGCTCCTGGAGAGCGGAGGAAGCGGCCTGCGCGGCCGCGCTACCCGGGCGCTTCCGCGCCACCCAGCCCTCGATATTCCGCTGCTGGCCTCGTGCGACGGCCAGCGAACCCGGGGGCACATCCTTGGTGATGACCGAACCGGCGGCGGTGTAGGCGCCGTCCCCGATCGTGACCGGAGCCACAAACATGTTGTCCGATCCGGTGCGGCAGTGCGAGCCGATCGTGGTGTGGTGCTTGTTCACACCGTCGTAGTTCACGAAGACGCTCGCGGCGCCGATGTTGGTGTACTCGCCGATGGTGGCGTCGCCCACGTAGGAGAGGTGCGGCACCTTGGTGCCCTCGCCGACCTCGGCGTTCTTCATCTCGACGTAGGCGCCGGCCTTCGACTTCGCGCCGAGCTTCGTGCCCGGCCGCAGGTAGGCGAAGGGGCCGACGGCGGCCCGCTCGCCGATCAGCGCGGAGTCCGCCACGGTGTTGTCCACCCGGGCGCCCGCGCCCACGGTGGTGTCCGTCAGGCGGCAGTTCGGGCCGACCTCGGCACCGGTGGCCACGTGCGTGGCGCCCAGCAGCTGGGTGCCGGGGTGCACCAGCGCGTCCGGCTCGAAGGTCACCGTGACGTCCACCCAGGTCGTCGCCGGGTCCACCACGGTCACGCCGCTCATCATCGCCTCGACGAGCAGCCGCTCGTTGAGCAGCCGGCGGGCCTCGGCGAGCTGGACGCGGTTGTTGATGCCGAGGATCTCCCGGTGGTCGGGGGCGACCGCCGCGCCGACCCGGTGACCGGCCTCGCGCAGGATGCCGAGGACGTCCGTCAGGTACTCCTCGCCCTGGCTGTTGTCCGTGCGGACCTTGCCCAGCGCGTCCGCCAGCAGCTTGCCGTCGAAGGCGAACACCCCGGAGTTGATCTCCCGGATCGCCCGCTGCTCCTCGGTCGCGTCCTTGTGCTCGACGATCTCGGTCACCGCGCCGGTGGCGGGGTCGCGCACGATCCGCCCGTAGCCGGTGGAGTCGGGCACCTCGGCCGACAGCACGGTCACCGCGTTGCCGTCGGCGGCGTGGACGTCCGCGAGGCGGGCCAGCGTCGAGCCGGTGAGCAGCGGGGTGTCGCCGCAGACGACGATCACGGTGCCCTCGGGGCGGACGCCCTCGCGGGCCAGCTCCTCCAGGCCCATGCGCACGGCGTGGCCGGTGCCGTTCTGCTCGTACTGGACGGCCGTGCGGACGGCCGGGTCGGTCTCGGCGAGGTGCGCGGTGACCTGCTCGCGGGCGTGCCCGACGATCACGACGAGCTGCTCGGGCGCCAGCTCGCGGGCGGCGGCGACGACGTGCCCGACGAGGGACCGGCCGCAGATCGAGTGCAGGACCTTGGGGGTGGCCGACTTCATGCGGGTGCCCTCACCCGCTGCGAGAACGACGACGGCTGCCGGGCGGTTGGCGCTCACGGGTGGGCCCTTCGGCTTCGAGGGTTCGAGGGGGTGACACCCGCAGGATACCGGTGCGTACGGGGCCCGGAATGCCGAAGGGTCCTGACCTGCGCGGTCAGGACCCTGTGCCCTGGCTCCCGGGGAAGGAATCGAACCCTCATTCAATGAACCAAAATCATTTGTCCTGCCATTAGACGACCCGGGATGGTTCGCCCGTCGCGCCCGATTGCTTGATCGGCAGCGCGCGCAGACACCACTATGCCGTACGGCATGGGCCGGATGCGACGGTGTCGGCCAGGGCGTCGTGAACTTCGCTTCTGCGGCTGCCGATTGCGTGACACTGTCAGTTTTTCGAAAACCGTTGGCACCCACCCGTAGTCTGGTCGGTATGACCACAACGGGGGCAATCACGGCTGCGGGCGCTCGGGGAGCGCCCGCGGGGCCGTGGTGGTGGGCCAGGCGGCGGAGCCTGGTGCTGGACGTCGTGCTGGCCGTGGTGTCGGCGCTGGAATGCGTGCTGGAAGGGATCGCCTTCGCCCACAAGGTGGGGCTGCCGGGCGTCCTGGGGGGTCTGGTGGGGCTGCCGGTCGGCGGCCTGTTGCTGATGCGGCGGCGGTGGCCGGTCGCCGTCGTCCTGGTGTCGATCGCGGTGACCCCGGCGGAGATGGGGTTCCTGCTGGCGGTCGTCGGCCTCTACTCCCTGGCCGCCTCGGAGGTCCCGCGGCGGATCATCGTCGTGCTCTCGGCCGCTTCCCTGGCCGGGACGCTGATCGTCTCAGCGGCCCGGTTCCACCAGGACATGGCCCAGGCCGACTACCGGCCGGGCCTGGGGATGGTGGTGCTGTTCTCATCCGTGATGGGCCTCGGCCTGACCGCCCCGCCGCTGCTGCTGGGGCTGTACGTCGGGGCGCGGCGGCGGCTGGTCGAGAGCCTGCGGGAGCGGGCCGACGGGCTGGAGCGGGAGCTGTCGCTGCTGGCCGAGCGCGCCGAGGAGCGCGCCGAGTGGGCCCGCGGCGAGGAGCGCACCCGCATCGCGCGCGAGATGCACGACGTGGTGGCGCACCGGGTGTCGCTGATGGTGGTGCACGCCGCCGCGCTCCAGGCGGTGGCCCTCAAGGACCCGGAGAAGGCCTCGCGGAACGCGGCGCTCGTCGGCGACATGGGCCGGCAGGCGCTGACCGAGCTGCGGGAGATGCTCGGCGTCCTGCGCAAGACCCCGGACGGCGCCTCGGCGGCGACGCCGGCCGCGCGCGAGCCGGAGCGGCTGGCCGCGGTGGCCGCGGCCGCCTCGGAGCGGGTGCGCAGATCGGCCGGCGCGCGGGCGGCGGACGCGGCCGACGGGCCGTGCCTGGCGGAGCTGGCGGCCCTGGTGGGCCAGTCCCGGGAGGCCGGGATGGCGGTGGAGCTGCTGGTCGAGGGGGAGGGCCGGTCGTACGCGCCGCGGGTGGAGCGCACGGCGTACCGCGTGGTGCAGGAGGCGCTCACCAACGTCCACAAGCACGCCCCGGGCGCGGCCGCCCGGGTGCGGCTGGCGCACCGGGAGCGCGAGGTGGCGCTCCAGGTGGAGAACGGACCGTCCGGGGGCGGTACGGACGCGGGCCTGCCCAGCGGGGGCAACGGGCTGGTCGGGATGCGGGAGCGGGTGACCGCGCTCGGCGGCGTGTTCGTGTCCGGGCCGACGGACAAGGGCGGTTTCCGGGTGTCCGCGGTGATACCCGACGTGGCGCAGGGGCGCGCCGACGCGGCGTAGCCGGGCGTCCTCCCCGGCTGCCGGCCGGCGTCAGAGGCCGGTTCGCCGGCCCGCGCCGTCGGCCGTGAGCCGGGCCGGGCGGGCGCCGGTGACCAGGGTCCCTATGGCGTGGTCGATGTCGGAGCCGAGGTACCAGTCGCCGGTGTGGTCGAGGCTGTAGACCCGGCCGTGGGCGTCGATGGTCAGCAGTGCCTGGCCGTCCAGCTCCTGCCCCAGCGGGCAGACCTCGGTACCGAGGGCCCGGCCGAGGTCGGCGACGGTGCGGGCGAGGTGCAGCCCGTGCAGCGGGTCGATGTGGAACGGCGTGGTGGCGATGTGCTTGCCGGGCCCGGAGGCGGCGATGCGCAGGCCGCCGAACTCGGCCCAGGCCTCGACGGCGGCGGGGAAGACGGTGTGCCGGTGTCCGGCGGGCGACACATGGGCGCGCAGCGCGTCGGCCCACTTCTCGGCGGCCTTGATGTCCCACCGGCCCGGCTGCCAGCCGGCCTCGCGCAGGGCCGCGTCGACGGCGACGGGGAAGCGGGTGGCGGCGGTGCGGTCGAATGCGCGCATGGAGGTCAGGGCCTGCCTCGTTCCGTGGGAGTGGGGTCGACGGCGCGGACGCCGAAGTGGGTGAGGAGCGCGGTGCAGGAGCGGCAGGGGGCGGCGTAGGCGCCGTGGCGGGGGTCGCCGTCCTCGCGGATGTGCCGGGCGGTGATCTTCGACTGTTTGAGGGCGCGCCGGGCCTCGCCGTGGGTGAGCGGTTTGCGCGAGGCGCGTTTGCTGCGGCCCGCCTCGTGCTGGGTGAGGAAGCGGGTGAGGAGGACGGCCTCGGGGCAGCGCCCGGTGAACCGCTCGCGCTTGTCGCCGGTGAGGGTGTCCAGGAAGTCCTGGACCAGGGGGTGCAGGGCGGGCGGCTGTTCGGACTTGGCGGCGGTGCAGGTCAGCGTGGTGCCGCGGACGGAGAGCGCGGCGGCGACGGCGGGCAGGATGCCGTCGCGGCGGTGGAGCAGGGCAGGCGGACGCTCGGCGTCCTCGGTCGCGCTCCAGCTGAGCCGGGGGTCGCCGGGGGCCTCGCCGACGGCGCCCCCGGTCAGGGGTTGGTGGTCCTGCGTCGTGTGCATGGTGGTTCTTCTTCCCTCCCTGCAATCCCCCTGTTGCGGGGATCAGCCTGCCAAACGCGGTGGTGGGAGCGGAAGGCAGGGCGGTGTTGCGTGTGCATGGTGTGCCGGGATAGGTGAGAGGTGCCCCAGTGAAGGCACGGGGGTGATGCGATTGCTGTGCACGGGTTTGCCGGAAGGCGGGCGGTTTCGCCCGAACGGGCGGACGGGGATGCCTCCGGCGGGCGGGGAGTCCGTCTTGCGCCAGCGCATAGGCTGTCCGTCATGGCCGTTCCCGGCCGACGGGCCCGAGGGGGTCCGAGAGGGCCGAAGGGGTCCCATGGGGATTCCGCCCCGCCGGGGTCCGGGAACGCCGGGAACGCCGGGAACACCGCAGCAAGCCAGCCAGCAGGGGGCATCCGCCATGACCACAGGTCGGGCCGCGCAGCAGTCCGCGCCACCGAACGCGGCCTACGCCGGGCAGGTCGTGCACTTTCCGGACCCGGTGCGCCACGGCCGCCACCCCAAGGGCGTGCGGGTGGACGAGGACGGTTATCCGGACTTCTCGCCCTACGCCCGGGCGGCGGCCGAGGTCGCGGAGCCCCCGGAGGGCTTCGGGGTGGACGAGCTGCGGCTGACGGACTACGTCTCGGCCAACGCCGCGCTGCACGCGGAGGGCCACGAGCTGTGGGCGAGCCTGCCCCCGGTGGCCACCCCGCACGGCTGGACCTGGCACCACGTGCCGCACACCCGCCGGCTGGAGCTGATCCCCGTCGAGGTCAAGGCGCTGCTGCGGCACCACGGCGGGCTGGCGACGGCCGCCGTGGACCAGGACAAGCGCGGCACCCGGCCGCTCCAGGAGACCCGGCCGGTGCACTTCGCGCTGCCGCAGCGGGACCTGGCGGTGACGGAGGAGCAGGTGCGCGGCGTCGAGGAGGACCTCGGCTACCGGCTGCCCGGCGCCTACCGCGCGTTCCTCAAGGCGGCCGGCGGGTGCGCGCCGGCCGGGGCGGCGCTCGACGCCGAGCTGGGCCTGCTGCTGGACCAGCCGTTCTTCACGGTGCGCGAGGAACCGGCCGTCAACGACCTCGTGTACGTCAACAAGTGCCTGCGCGACCACTTCACCAAGGACTACCTGGGCGTGGCCTTCGTGCAGGGCGGCGTCCTCGCGGTCAAGGTGCGCGGCGAGGCGCTCGGTTCGGTGTGGTTCTGCCCCTACGACGACTTCCGGGACCGGGACGGCCGGACGGTGCAGGAGCGGGTGGAGCGGCTGATGCTGCCCTGCGGCGAGGACTTCGACGCGTTCCTGACCCGGCTGGCGGGCGGCCCGCCCGAGCTGGAGACGGTGGCGAACCTGATGGTCGACGGCGGATTCGCGTACGCCGTCCCGGTGGAGGGATGAGCGCGGTGGTGACCTTCGCGCAGGCCCAGGAGCGCGCGGAGCGCTGGGTCAACGGAGACGTGCCGGCGTATCTGCACCGCGAGGTGAAGGTGCGGGAGTTCGGCCTGGGCTTCGTGGCCTGGGCCGAGGACCGCGAGGGCGTGGCGGCGGCGGACGGCGCGCGCACCCGGCTGGTGATCGCCCGGGACAGCGGGGAGACCACGCTGTGGCCGGGACTGCCGGTGGGCGAGGTGATCCGGCGGTACGAGGAGGAGTACGGAGCGGTGGAAGAACCGGCACCGGCGGCGGACACCCCGCCGCGACGGCTGGACCTGGAGGCGACGTCCTTCCTGCTGAGCCCGCCGCAGTGGCTCCAGGACGCGGCGGACGCGATGGGGATACCGGACCGGAAGAAGGAGGAGGGCGCGTCGCCCGCCTCCGCGTCCGGTCCGGCGTCCCCGGAATCCCTTTCCGGCGGGGTCGGTGCCCCCGGCGGTTCCGGTGTCCCTGGCGGTCCCGGTGCTTCCGGTGGCCTCGGTGGTCCCGGTGCTTCCACCGTGTCGTCGGGCTTCGCGAGCTCGCCGGGTGCCCCAGGTGCGCCGGGTGCTGCGGACGTCCCGGCGGCCGGGGGGTCTCCGGCGGCGCCTTCGGGCGTCCCGGAGGCATCTGCGGCTTCTGTCGACTCTTCGGCTTCTGCGGGCAGTTCGGGCATGCCCGGTACACCGCCGGAGTCCGTCGGCTCCTTCGGTACGTCAGGCCGGTCGGTGCCCGCGCGGACGGACGCCTCCGCCTGGCCCGACGCGGACCCCGCGGACGCGGACGTGGACGGCGGCGGGGAAGCTTCCATCGGCCTGCCCGCGACCGTCCTCGCGCCCGCGCTGTCCGGCTCCGACGCCGACGACGTGCCCCCGCCCGGAGTGTCGGCGGAGGCCCGTACCGAGCTGATGCCCGGCGGCAGTTCGCTGCCGCGAACGGCGATCGCGCCGGCCGTCGAGGACCCGGAGCGCCCCGCGCCGCCGGCCGCCCCGGCGATGCCGCCCGTGCCCCCGGCCGGGCCGGGGACCTCCAACCCGCCTGTTCCCGGTGCGACTTCGAGCTCGCCGGGGCCCTCGCCCGTCTACGCCGCGACGGTCCTGGCGACGCCGGACACGCTGGACCGGCCGCCCGTCCCGGGTACTCCTGGTGCGCCCGGCACGCCCGCCGCCGGCGTTCCGGCCGCTCCCGCGGCCCCCGGCACCCCGCCAGCCGGGGTGCCCGCAGCCCCCGGGCAGCCCCCGGCCGCCCCTCCCGCGGCGCCGGGCACCCCCGGCGGCGGGGTCCACCACGCCGCGACCGTATTCGCGAACCCTGATACCCCCGGCGCACCCGCCGCTCCCGCGCCCCCCGGCGTCCCCGGCCGCCCCGGGGTGCAACCGCCCGCCGCCCCTGGCGCGCCGGGTGTTCCGGGCGCCGTCGGCGGTCCCGGTGCGTCCGCCCCGCAACCCGCGGGTGCTCCCGGTGCACCGAGCGCCCCGGGCGCCCAACCGTCCGCCGCTCCGGGCGCCTCCGCGGCGCCGGGCGCTCCGGGCGCCGGCGTGCACGGGGCGGCCACGGTGTTCGCGAGCCCCGGCACCCCGGGCACTCCCGGCGCACCGCAGGCGTCCGGCGCCTACGGTTACCCGCAGCCCCCGGCCGGCGTGCCGACCGTGGGCCCGGGCTACATGGCCGTCCTGCGCTACCGCGCGCAGGACGGGTCGGAGCAGCAGATCATCCGCCGCAGCGCGCTCGGCGCGCCGCACCCGGAGTGGCAGATCCTGCACGAGCTGCGGTCGCTCAACGTGCCGCCGCAGCAGGTGCTGGAGCTGCACACGGAGCTGGAGTCGTGCGACGTGCCGGGCGGTTACTGCGCCCGGATGGTCCGCGAGACCTGGCCGCAGGTGCGCGTCAGCCACACCGCCCCGTACGGCCGCGACCACGCCACCCGTCAGCAGGGCGTGCGGCACCTGGTGGAGCACCAGGGCGAACTGCACCAGGTGGCGGGCGGCCCGGCACGGCCGGCGCCGAACCGGGTGCCGCCGCCGCAGCCGCACCAGGTGAGCCCGGCCCCGCCCCTCGCCCCGGACGCCGTCGGCCGGGAACTCATGGACTCCTTCGGCCCGCAGGGCGTCTTCCGCTTCGACCAGCGCGCGGTCTCGCGCCAGGGCGTGCCGGACGTGGTCGCGCAGACCCTGGTGTGGGCGGGCCTGCCGGGCGACTTCGGCCCGTTCTTCTGGGCGCAGGCGCAGCCGGGCCGCCCGGTGCCGACGCTGGCGGAGCTGGCGCTGGAGCGCGGGGTCCAGCCGGCGCCGGACGCCGGTTCGTACCTGGTGATGGGCAGCGACTTCGGCCGTCAGCTGTGCGTGCAGTACGGCACGGCGCACATCGTGGCCGTGCCGCTGGAGGCGGCCCCGGACGGGCGGTCCGTGGCACCGCAGTTCGTCAACACGAGCCTTCCTCAGTTTGTACGCTCTTTGGCGTTGCTCGGCCGGATGTGGCGCTGGCGCTACGGTCTGACTCCGGAACAGGCCGGGCGCTGGACCGTGGACTTCCAGGACCAGCTCGCGGCGCTCGACCCGGCGGCCCTGGCCTCGCCCGAGAACTGGTGGGCGGTGCTGCTGGAGCAGATGTGGGACGGTCTCTTCTAGCGCCCCGCGCTGCCGGTTGGCGCATCCTTGACAGCAGAGACGGGCGGAGTGTCGCGTTTCGGGCACTTCTCCCGTACGGGAATGATGTGCGCCTGACCGCGTCGCATACCGGGTTTCCGGAATAAGGGGCTACAAGCATGAGTGCATCGGTGTCTCCTGACGGTTTCACTGTCGTACGAGGCCGCGGCTACCGGCCTGACCAGGTGGACCGGGCCCTCGCCGAGTTCGCGCGGCAGCGCGACTCGGCGTGGGAGCGTGCCGCGCGGCTGACGGTCCTCCAGCGCGAGATGGAGGACGAGGTCCAGCGCCTGGCGCAGGTGGTCACGCAGTTGCCCCCGCAGACGTACGAGACGCTGGGCGCGCGCGCCCAGGGGCTGGTGACGACGGCGGAGGCGGAGGCTCTGGGGCTGCGGGAGCGGGCCGAGGCCGAGGCCGCCGAGATGCACGACGCGGCGGGCGTCCACGGCCGCAAGGTGCGCGACGCGGCGCACGAGTACCAGGTGGAGGTCCGGGCCGAGGCCGAGGAGTGGGCCCGGCAGGCGCAGCTGGCGGCCCAGTCGGTGGCGGACGACCTGCGGGCGACGGCCCGCCAGGAGGCCAAGCAGCGGCGCGCGGACTCGGTGCGCATGCTCCAGGAGATGCGCGAGCGGACCGCCGCGATGCTCGCCGACCAGGAGAAGGACCAGGCCGAGCGCTGGGACGTGGCGGGCCGCGAGGCCGCCGAGCGCGAGGCCGCGCTGGACGCCCGGGTGGCGGCGATGGAGGAGTACGCCCGCTCCACGCTGAGCGAGGCCCAGCGCCGTTACGCGGACGCCGAGGAGGCGGCACGGCACGGCCAGGAGGACGCGGAGGCGCAGGCGGCCTCGCTGATCGCCCAGGCCCGGGTGCGCGAGGAGCGGATCGCCCGGGAGACCGAGCGGGTGCTCCGCGAACACGAGGAGCGGCGCGAGGAGTTGCGTTCGCACATGGCCCATGTCCGGCACAGCCTGGCCGCGTTGACGGGCAAGCCGGTGGCGGAGGACCCGGCGCTGGGCGACTGATCCGCCCGGCCGCACGCACCGTCCCGCCCGCCGGCGGGGCGGACGGGACGGGGCCGGGATCAGCGGCTGGACGTGGGAGTGGGCTTGCTCTTGGCCGTGGCCTGGCCCGTGGGCGTGGGCTTCGTGCCGGGACTGCCCGGGGTGGTGGGCTTGTCCTTGTCCTTGTCCACGGTCAGCTTCAGGGGGAGGACGGTGGGCTTGTCGCCGTCGGTGGACAGCATCAGGTTGAACGTGCCGTCCTGGTCGCCCGCGAACAGCTCCTTCAGCGTGACCAGACCGTCCGCGTCGGTCGTGACGGTCGTCGTACGGATTTGCTTGCCGTCCTTGACGCCGAAGTAGGGGCCGGTACCGGCCTGCTGGCCGTTCTTCAGCACCGTGACGGTGACCTTGACCCCGGCCACGGGCTTGCCGTCGGCGTCGTACGCCTTGGCCACGGTCTTTTCCTTGGCGGAGGTGCCCTTGGTGAGCTTCAGGTCACCGCCCACCGCCGCGAAGCGAGCGGCCCGCGGCGCCTCGACCGTCGCGTCGAAGTAGACGGGCTTGAGGTCGAGTCCTTCGACGGCGGCACGGATGGTGAAGTCGCCCGGCTTGTCACCCGCGCTGATCTTCTTCGCCGTGGCGAGGCCGCCCTGGCCGGTGACGACGGAGGCTGTCCGAGTGCCGTCCGGGAAGCGGGCCTCGGTCTTACCGATGATCTCGAAGCGGATGCGGGTGCCCCGGGGGGCAGCCTTGCCGTCGGCGGTGAAGGCCCGCACGCTCGGGCTCTGCTTGAACGTCCCGCCGACCGTCGCGGTCAGCTCCTCGTCATCGACCCGGTCGAGCCGGGCGGCCCGGGCCGGCGGAGTGGGCGTGGGCTTGCCCTTGTCCCCCGGCTTGTCCTTGTCCCCGGGCTTCTGCCGGTCCGGGGACTTGCCCGGGGCCGGGGACTTGTCCCGGTCGCCGCCCGGCTTCTGCGCGTCGCCCGGCCGCTCCGGCCGAGTCGAGGGCGGCGTCTTGGCGGGCGGCGTCGTCCCCGGCGTCCCCGGCGCCGTCGGCACCGGCCGCGTCGGCCGGGGCGTACTCCCCGGGTACGGCGTCGAGCCGCTCGGCTCGGGGATCGCGCCCCCCTCCCCGTTGCGGTACGCGTTCATCCACGCGACCACGCTGTTGAGGTACTCGCGCGAGGCGTTGTAGCGCAGGACGGCCTTCTCCAGGTCGGCCTGCTTGCTCAGGTCCAGGCCGCCCGCGCACAGATAGCGCGCCGTGCCGGCCGCCGCGTCGAAGATGTTGTTGGGGTCCTTCTGCCCGGTGCCCCGGCCGTCCGCGCTGTAGGAGGCCCAGGTGGACGGGATGAACTGCATGGGCCCGATGGCGTGGTCGTACTGGGTGTCGCCGTCCCAGCGCCCCCCGTCCGTGTCGCGGACGAGCGCGAACTTCTCGCCCGTCAGCCGGGGCCCGATGATGGCCTTCTCGGTGGATCCGTCGGGGCGCAGGCCGCCGCCCATGGCACCGTGCTCGGACTCCACCTTGCCGATGGCGGCGATGAGTTCCCAGGACACGTTGCAGTCCGGCCACTGCTCCTTCGCGTATCTCTCCGCGTTCTTGTAGGCGGCCAGGGCCGTTGCGGGGATGCCCTTGACCTCCTCCTTGCTCCCCGGGCCGCCGGGGCCGGGCTTGCCGGAGCCCGGCGGCGGGACGAGGTCGGGCAGGGCCAGGTTCGGTGAGCCGTGCGGCAGGCTCTGCGGATTGCCGGGCCCGGGTGCGGGATCCTCGGCGTTGGCCTTGGGGTGCGGGGGGCTGGCGCCGGCGACCGCGGCCGTCAGGCTGGCGACGAGCAGAGCAGTGCACAGTCCCTGTCGGGAGACGCTGGCAGCGCGCGTACGAAGTATCTTCACTGGGGCTGCTTCCTCGGGAGACCTGCGGCCGTCCGCAGGGAGGTCGTCGGACGCCCCCCTCGGCCATAACCCCGAACACTAATTCCCTCAAGCCCCAATTGTCTTGCCCCGGGACGTGCTTCACGGTTTCTTCGCCGTGCGTTCCCCCGGAGGGGAACGCGGTTCGGCCATTTCCCTCCTTTCCCACTGTTTTCGGGCGCATCAAAGACCCCATGGGTGACGGCTGATGACCCTGGGACATAACGGACATGGGATGCCGTGCCCCTTAGGGGTCGGCCCGTACGTCCCCGGTGCCGCGGTTCGTCCCGCAGCAGGAGGGGGCGGCGGTCCGCCGCTCCTAGGCTCGTTGAAGGCAGCCGGAGGACATGGGTGGGGCTGGCCCCACCCCGAAGACACCACCGGGCCCCATCGCGCCGGCCCTGCGCGACAAGCAGGCTGGAAGGCGCAGTTCAGCGCATCAGGACACCAACGGGAGAGCTCACGTGACGACGGCCGTATCGATACCCAGGACCGGGGGCAGCGGGGGACAGGTCGCCGTCGCGGCGAGGGCCCGGCAGGTGGTCAAGGCGTACGGCTCGGGCGAGACCCGCGTCACCGCCCTGGACCACGTGGATGTGGACATCGCCCGCGGCCGCTTCACGGCGATCATGGGCCCCTCGGGCTCCGGCAAGTCGACCCTCATGCACTGCCTGGCCGGACTCGACACCGTGACCTCGGGTCAGATCTGGATCGACGAGACCGAGATCTCCGGTCTCAAGGACAAGAAGCTCACCCAGCTCCGCCGCGACCGGATCGGCTTTATCTTCCAGGCGTTCAACCTGCTGCCGACGCTCAACGCCCTGGAGCCCGGCCCGAGATCATCTTCGGCGACGAGCCGACCGGCAACCTCGACTCCCGCTCCGGCGCCGAGGTCCTCGGCTTCCTGCGCCGCTCGGTGGACGAGCTCGGCCAGACCATTGTGATGGTCACCCACGACGCGGTCGCCGCCTCGTACGCCGACCGCGTCCTCTACCTCGCCGACGGCCGGATCGTGGACGAGATGCACCAGCCCACGGCCGACATGGTCCTGGAGCGCATGCTGCGCTTCATTCCGGGGAGCGGCCCCCGGACCCCCGCCGACTTCGACGCCCGCGGACGGGTGTCGTGACCGTCCTCAAGACCTCCCTGCGCAACGTCCTCGCGCACAAGGGCCGCATGGCGCTGTCCGCCGTCGCGGTCCTGCTCTCGGTGGCGTTCGTCTGCGGGACCCTGGTGTTCACCGACACCATGAGCGCCACCTTCGACAAGCTCTTCGGCGCCACCGCCTCCGACGTCGGCGTCGGCCCGAAGAAGAACGACCGCGCCCAGGAGACCGGCACGCCGCAGACGCTCCCCGCGTCGCTGGCCGGCCGGCTGGCGAAGGTGCCGGGCGCGGCCAAGGTCGAGCCGCTGGTCTCCAGCCAGCAGCTCGCCGTCTCCAGCGCCAAGGAGAACGAGAGCCTGAGCCCCTCCTCCGGTGCTCCCACGGTGGGCGTCAACTGGCACGAGGGCCAGAAGAAGTCCGTCGAGATCACCAGCGGCCACGAGCCGCACGGCGCCGGCGAGGTCGTCCTCGACAAGGACACCGCCGACAAGCATCACGTGAAGATGGGCGACACGCTCCGGGTGACGACCGCGCCCGGTGACTTCTCCGTACGGGTCGTCGGCATCGTCACCTACCGGACCACCAACCCCGGTGCGGCCGTCCTCTACTTCGACACCCCGACCGCGCAGGCCAAGCTGCTCGGCACCTCCGGCGCCTATACGGGCTTCGGGCTGACCGCCGCGTCCGGCGTCACGCACGACCGGCTCAAGAAGGACGTCACCGCGGCCATCGGCACCGACTACACCGTCCGCACCGCCGCCGAGACCAAGGAGGAGAACGAGAAGGACTTCGGCTCCGTCCTCGACGTGCTGAAGTACGCGCTGCTCGGCTTCGCCGGCATCGCCGTCCTGGTCGGCGTCTTCCTGATCGTCAACACCTTCTCCATGCTGGTCGCCCAGCGCACCCGGGAGATCGGGCTGATGCGGGCCATCGGTTCGAGCCGCCGTCAGGTCAACCGGTCCGTGCTGACCGAGGCCCTGCTGCTCGGCGTCGTCGGCTCGGTCCTGGGCATCGGCGGCGGCATCGCGCTGGCCGTGGGACTCATGGAGCTCATGGGATCCCTGGGGGTGAAGCTCGACCTCGGCGAACTGACCGTCAAGCCCACCACCCCGCTCGTCGGCCTCGCGGTCGGCGTGGTCGTCACCGTCCTCGCCGCGTACCTGCCCGCCCGCCGGGCCGGGAAGATCTCCCCGATGGCGGCCCTGCGCGACGCGGGCAACCCCGCCGACGCCAAGGCCGGCAAGGTACGGACCGCCATCGGCCTGGTGCTCACCGGCGCCGGCGCGGCCGCCCTGGTGGCGGCGGGCGGAGCGGACGACGCGTCCGGCGGCTCCGGCCTGCTCGCGCCGGGCGTCCTGCTCACCCTGGTCGGCTTCGTCGTCGTCGGCCCGCTGCTCGCCGGTTTCGTCGTGCGCGTCCTCGGCGCGGTCGTCCTGCGGGTCTTCGGACCGGTCGGCCGCCTCGCCGAGCGCAACGCGCTGCGCAACCCGCGGCGTACGGGCGCCACGGCCTCGGCCCTGATGATCGGCCTCGCGCTGGTCGCCGCCCTGTCGGTGGTCGGCTCCTCGATGGTCGCCTCGGCCACCGAACAGCTCGACAGGTCCGTCGGCGCGGACTTCATCATCGACGGCAACAACGGGCCGCTCACCCCGGCCATGGTCAGGGCCGTGAAGTCCGCGGACCACGTCGAGCACGTCACCGAGTACGCCGTCGTCCGGGCCCGGATCACCACCCCCGACGGCAAGGCGGGCGACCAGCGGATCTCCGCCGCGAGCCCGAGCTACGCCGAGGACGTGCGCGCCGGGACGGTGGCGGGCAAGCTCTCCGCCGCCTACGGCAAGGACGCCATGTCCGTCCCCGAGGGCTACGCCGAGGAGCACGGCATCAAGGTCGGCGACCGGCTGACCGTCGCCATGACGGACGGACGCACGGCACGGCTGAAGGTCGGCGCGATCACCTCGGACGACACCAGCATCGACAAGGGCGCGATGTACACGGGCATCGCCACGGCCCGGCAGTACCTGCCAGCCGACAAGATGCCGCCGCCGCTGATGATGCTGGCCAAGGCCCAGGACGGGCAGGCCGACGAGGCCGCCGCCGCGCTGAAGGCGGCGCTGAAGGACTACCCGCAGCTCAAGGTCCGCGACCAGGCCGACTACAAGGAGCTGATCAAGGACCAGGTCGGCCAGCTGCTCAACATGATCTACGGCCTGCTGGCCCTGGCGATCGTCGTGGCGGTCCTGGGCGTCGTGAACACCCTCGCCCTCTCGGTCGTCGAGCGCACCCGGGAGATCGGCCTGATGCGCGCCATCGGCCTCTCCCGCCGCCAGCTGCGCCGCATGATCCGCCTGGAGTCGGTGGTGATCGCGCTCTTCGGCGCCCTGCTGGGCCTGGGCCTGGGTCTGGCCTGGGGAGCGACGGCCCAGAAACTGCTGGCGCTGGAGGGACTCGGGGTGCTGGACATCCCCTGGCCCACGATCGTCACCGTCTTCCTCGGCTCCGCCCTGGTCGGCCTCCTGGCCGCCCTGGTCCCGGCCTTCCGGGCGGGCCGGATGAACGTCCTGAACGCGATCGCGACGGACTGATTCCGCGCGACGGACTGATTCCGGAGGAGGAGAGGAACGGGGGGAGGGAAACGAGGGCCCGGACGCGCCACGGGGGTGCGCGTCCGGGCCCTTGGGCTGTGCGCCCGGCTTTTCGGGGGCTCGGCCTGTTTGGGGCTTGGCCCGGGCCGAACTTCGGCGGGGGCGGAATTCGGCCCGCCTGGGGGTCGCCCCCTCCGGGGAGTTCGAGGACGAGCGGCGGAGCCGCGATTCCAGCCCGTCCGGCGCTTGAGGGCAACCGCGCGGAGCGCGGTTGCGGGGGCAGGGGCGCAGCCCCGAAAAGGGGGTCCAGGGGCGGAGCCCCGGTGGGGGTGCAGGGGGCGGAGCCCCCGCCACCGCCCGGAGGGCGGTTCGGGCCGAGGGGCGGAGCCCCGGGAGAAACGGTGAAAGGGAGGGCCGGGGGGCAAACCTCCCCACCCCCCAACGCCCCCGCACCGCCCCCCCGACCGTCGTACGCTGGTGGGACACCCGACCCGTACACCCCACGCGTCGGGCCGTTCGCGTTGTCCACTTGCGCCCAACCCTGGACGGGAAGCCCTCCATGAGCCTGCACGGTCTGCTCGACGCCGTCGTCAACGATCCGGCGCTCGCCGAAGCGGTGAAGGCCGCGGCCGACGGCAACCGGCCGCACGTCGACCTCGTCGGCCCTCCCGCCGCCCGCCCCTTCGCCGTCGCGGCACTCGCCCGCACCGGGCGGCCCGTGCTCGCTGTCACCGCCACCGGCCGTGAGGCCGAGGACCTGGCCGCCGCCCTGCGCGATCTGCTGCCGCCGGACGGGATCGTGGAGTACCCGTCCTGGGAGACCCTGCCTCACGAGCGGCTCTCCCCGCGCTCGGACACGGTCGGCCGCCGCCTCGCCGTGCTGCGCCGCCTGGCCCACCCGAGCCCGGACGACCCGGCGGCCGGACCGGTCAGCGTGGTCGTCGCGCCCGTCCGTTCGGTCCTCCAGCCGCAGGTCAAGGGGCTCGGCGACCTGGAGCCGGTCAGCCTGCGCAGCGGACGGAGCGCCGACCTCGGCGATGTCACCGAGGCGCTGGCCGCCGCCGCGTACGCCCGGGTCGAGCTGGTCGAGAAGCGCGGCGAGTTCGCCGTGCGCGGCGGCATCCTGGACGTCTTCCCGCCCACCGAGGAGCACCCGCTGCGCGTGGAGTTCTGGGGCGACGACGTCGAGGAGATCCGTTACTTCAAGGTCGCCGACCAGCGCTCCCTGGAGGTCGCGGAGCACGGCCTGTGGGCCCCGCCCTGCCGTGAGCTGCTGCTGACCGACGAGGTGCGGGAGCGCGCGGCGGCCCTCGCCGAGGACCACCCGGAGCTCGGCGAACTGCTGGGGAAGATCGCCGAGGGCATCGCCGTCGAGGGCATGGAGTCCCTGGCGCCCGTGCTGGTGGACGACATGGAGCTGCTGCTCGACGTCCTGCCGGCCGGCAGCATGGCCGTGGTCTGCGACCCGGAGCGGGTGCGCACCCGCGCGGCCGATCTGGTGGCCACCTCGCAGGAGTTCCTCCAGGCGTCGTGGGCGGCCACCGCCGGCGGCGGCGAGGCGCCCATCGACGTGGACGCCGCCTCGCTGTGGAGCATCGCCGACGTCCGCGACCGGGCCCGTGAACTGGGCACGATGTGGTGGTCCGTCACGCCGTTCGCCTCTGGCGACATCGGATTCGGTGCGGCCGACGAGGAGGGCGACTCGGACACCCTCAAGCTCGGCATGCACGCCCCCGAGAGCTACCGCGGCGACACCGCCCGTGCCCTGGCCGACACCAAGGGCTGGCTGGCCGACGGCTGGCGGACGCTGTTCGTCACCGAGGGGCACGGACCGGCCGCCCGCACCGTCGAGGTGCTCGGCGGCGAGGGCATCCCCGCCAGGCTCGACGCCGGGCTCGACGACTTCTCCCCGTCCCTGGTGCACGTCTCCTGCGCGAGCCTGGACAACGGCTTCGTCGACCCGGGGCTGAAGATCGCCGTCCTCACGGAGACGGACCTCTCCGGCCAGAAGTCCGCGAGCAAGGACATGGGCCGGATGCCGGCCCGCCGCCGCAAGTCCATCGACCCGCTGACCCTCCAGGCCGGCGACTACATCGTGCACGAGCAGCACGGCGTGGGCCGCTACATCGAGATGGTCCAGCGCACCGTCCAGGGCGCCACCCGCGAGTACCTGCTCGTCGAGTACGCGCCGGCCAAGCGCGGCCAGCCCGGCGACCGCCTCTACATCCCCACCGACCAGCTGGAGCAGGTCACCAAGTACGTGGGCGGCGAGGCCCCCACGCTGCACCGGCTCGGCGGCGCGGACTGGACGAAGACCAAGGCGCGCGCCAAGAAGGCCGTCAAGGAGATCGCCGCCGATCTGATCAAGCTCTACTCGGCGCGGATGGCCGCCCCGGGCCATTCCTTCGGGCCGGACACACCCTGGCAGCGGGAACTGGAGGACGCCTTCCCGTACGCGGAGACGCCCGACCAGCTCACCACCATCGCCGAGGTCAAGGAGGACATGGAGAAGTCCGTCCCCATGGACCGCCTGGTCTGCGGCGACGTCGGCTACGGCAAGACGGAGATCGCGGTCCGCGCGGCCTTCAAGGCGGTGCAGGACGGCAAGCAGGTCGCGGTGCTGGTGCCCACCACGCTGCTGGTGCAGCAGCACTTCGGCACCTTCTCCGAGCGGTACGCGCAGTTCCCCGTCGTGGTCAAGGCGCTCTCCCGCTTCCAGACCGACACCGAGGCCAAGGGCGCGCTGGAGGGCCTGCGCGAGGGCTCGGTCGACATCGTCATCGGCACGCACCGCCTCTTCTCCTCGGAGACCAAGTTCAAGGACCTGGGCCTGGTCATCGTCGACGAGGAGCAGCGCTTCGGCGTCGAGCACAAGGAGCAGCTGAAGAAGCTGCGGGCAAACGTCGACGTGCTCACCATGTCGGCCACCCCGATCCCCCGGACGCTGGAGATGGCGGTCACCGGCATCCGCGAGATGTCGACGATCACCACCCCGCCGGAGGAGCGCCACCCGGTGCTGACCTTCGTCGGGCCGTACGACCAGAAGCAGATCGGCGCCGCGATCCGGCGCGAACTGCTCCGCGAGGGCCAGGTCTTCTACATCCACAACCGGGTCGAGTCCATCGACCGGGCGGCGGCCCGGCTGCGGGAGATCGTGCCCGAGGCCCGGATCGCCACCGCGCACGGCCAGATGTCGGAGTCCGCGCTGGAGCAGGTCGTGGTCGACTTCTGGGAGAAGAAGTTCGACGTGCTGGTCTCGACGACGATCGTCGAGTCGGGCATCGACATCTCCAACGCCAACACCCTCATCGTCGAGCGCGGCGACAACTTCGGGTTGTCGCAGCTGCACCAGCTGCGCGGCCGGGTCGGCCGCAGCCGTGAGCGCGGCTACGCCTACTTCCTCTACCCGCCGGAGAAGCCGCTCACCGAGACCGCGCACGAGCGCCTGGCCACCATCGCCCAGCACACCGAGATGGGCGCGGGCATGTACGTGGCAATGAAGGACCTGGAGATCCGCGGCGCGGGCAACCTCCTGGGCGGCGAGCAGTCCGGACACATCGCCGGCGTCGGCTTCGACCTCTACATCCGCATGGTCGGCGAGGCCGTGGCCGACTACCGGGCCTCGCTGGAGGCCGGCGGAGCGGAGGAGCCCCCGCCGCTCGAGGTCAAGATCGAACTCCCGGTGGACGCGCACGTCCCGCACGACTACGCGCCGGGCGAGCGGCTGCGCCTCCAGGCCTACCGGGCCATTGCCTCCGCCAACAGCGAGGAGGACATCAAGGCCGTCCGCGAGGAGCTGACCGACCGCTACGGCAAGCTCCCCGAGCCGGTGGAGAACCTGCTGCTCGTCGCGGGTCTGCGTATGCTCGCCCGCGCCTGCGGGGTCACCGACATCACCCTCCAGGGCTCCAACGTCCGCTTCGGCCCGGTGGAACTGCGCGAGTCGCAGGAGCTGAGGCTCAAGCGGCTCTACCCGCGGACGGTCATGAAACCGGCCACGCAGCAGATCCTGGTGCCCCGCCCGGCGACCCGTCCCATCGGCGGCAAGCCGCTGGTCGGCCGGGAACTCCTGGCGTGGACGGGCGAGTTCCTCACCACGATCCTCGGCGGCTGACCCGGCTGACCCGGCTGACCCGGCTGACCCGGCAGACCCGGCTGACCCAGTCGCGCCCGGTTCGCGCCGTGCGCGGCTCCATAGCGCCCCGTATCACGGGTCGCGCCATCACGGGTCACGCCCGGGCCCCGGCTGCGGGCCCGCATCGCGGTCCCACTGCTGGGGGCGGTGCCGTGGTGCTCACGCGGGGGCGACCCGCTTGAGCACCACGGTGGCGCCCTCGGCGCCGAACATCTCGTAGCGGGTGTTCGGATGCATCCGCTCGGCATCCGCCGCCAGATCCTTGGCGGCCCTGCCGTCGCCGACGCGCTCGACCAGGTAGTCGGGCTCGATGCCCCGGGTGTCGCCGATCCAGAAGACCCGGCAACGACTGGTGAGGCGGCTTATGGAGGCCACGTCCGATGCCTCGACGGTGGCGCCGTCGGGTATGCGCTGCAGCAGCCGCTCGGTGGCCCGGACGCTCTCGGGTATTCGGTAGGTGGCGGGCTCGGTCAGGCCGTACAGCGGCAGGGCCGCGCTGAACGCGAGCGCCGCCCCGGCCACTGCGGCCGGCAGCTGCCCGGCGTATCTGCGCAGCCAGGCGCGCGGGCTGTGGTGCGCTTTGGCGAGCGCGTCGGTCAGTGCCACGAAGACGATCGGCATCAGGACGGCGTTGTAGTGCCAGTCCGTGCCCCAGTAGTGGTCGTCGTGGGAGACGAAGCGCCAGGCGACGGTCGGCACGGCGGCGATCAGCACCGGGGAGCGCAGGGCCAGCAGGCCGGTGGTCGGCAGCAGTATCCACAGCAGGGTGCGCAGTGCCGTCAGCAGCGGGATGGTGGGGGCGGGGCCCTCGCCGTCGAGCTTCTGCCAGTAGTCGTAGGAGCCGGTGTTGTTGAAGGCCGGGATGGCCACGGTCAGGGTCAGGGCGGTGGCGGCGAGGCCGATGGCGACGAGCCCGCAGGCCAGACGCATCGCGCGGGGATCGCGGCCGGTGCGGCGCAGGGAGACCAGGATCGCCACGCCGATCGCGGCGACGGTGACCCCCAGGTCCTCCTTGACCAGGACGAGGGGCAGTGCCCACCATGCGGCGGTCCGCCAGCGCCGGTTGACCACGGCCTCCAGGGAGAAGGCCAGGAGCGGCACGGCGAACGCTATCTCGTGGAAGTCGAAGTCCACAGCGCGTTGCACGCCCCACGAGAACCCGTAGGCGACACCTATCGCCAGCCCCCGGGCCCGGCCCAGCTTCCCGGCGGCGAGCCGGGTGACGGGCACGGCGGACAGTGCGAACAGCGCGGCCTGGGCGATGAGGAGGGTGACGGGGCCGGGGAAGAGCCTGTAGAAGGGGGCGAGGAGTGCGGTGACCGGGCTGAAGTGGTCGCCGAGGATGTTGGTCCCGGGGCCCTTGAGGTCGGCGACGGGCGTCTGGAGGTGTGCGTAGGTCCGGATGGCCTGCTCGAAGATACCCAGGTCCCAGGACATGGTCAGCATCCGCAGATGCCGGGTGACCGACAGGGTGGCGTAGAGGACGAACAGCGTCCCCGCCAGCCAGTAGGGATCGAGCCGTGGCGCCCGCAGGGCCTTCTGCCAGGTGGTGCGGCTCCCGACCTGGGTGCCGGCCGCGCTCGGGCCCGGTGCCGAGACTGCGGCTGCGGCCGAGTCCATGGGGTGGTCCTTTCCTCCGCCTGCTTCTTCTGGTCTGTGGGCGACTGTCGAAAAGATACGCGGAACCACCGGAGGGGAATGACGCCGTTGCCCGTGGGGGGCCGTCGCCGTGGAGCGGCTCAGCCCGTCTTCTTCCAGGTGGTGCAGCCGCTGGTCTTGAAGTAGGCGTCCTGCGGGGTGATCGTCACCAGGCCGTTTCCGGTGACGTTCTCATTGGCCTCGATCGAGTCGATCCCGTGCAGGGCGTCCTTGGCGCGCTCCCAGTAGCAGTTGCCGTCCGCCTTGTTGTCCGCGGAGGTATAGGTACCGGGAGGTATGTCGACACCCACGCGGTACATCCCGTTGCCCGGAGCCGAGGTCCTGGGCGTACCGCTCTTCTTCTCCGGGACGCGCTCCCAGCCCTTGCAGCCGTGGGTCTTGAACACCTTGTCACCGGTGGCGATCGTCACGTAGCTGGACCCGATGACATTGTCGTTGGCGATGATCGAGTCCGGGTCGCCCTTGGAGTCCTTGGCCCGCTCCCAGTAGCAGTTGTCGTCCTCCTTGTTGCCCACGCTGCGGTAGGTGCCGGGCTTGACGTCGGAGCCGACCCGGAAGGTGCCGTTGCCGGAGAGGCCGGCCTTCCGGCTCTTCCCCTCCTTTCCGCCTCCGCTCTTGCCGCCCTGTGCGGCGCCTCCCGCGTCCGAGGAGGTCACGACGCGGTCGGAGGCCTTGCTCCCGCCGTCTTCCCCGTCGCTCCCACCGGGCGCGACGGCGGCGCCGATGCCCACGACGAGGACAAGCGCTCCCGCGCCGGTGAGCACCTTGTGCCGGGCGAACCAGTTCCGCTGCTTCTGCCGGTGCTGCTGGGCCTGCTGATGCATGGGACACCCCTCACTACGAGTTCCGTGAATCGATGAGTCAATGACAGCAGACTCTGTGAACCGGGTCAACGAGATTCACGAGATGGGGTGAGTTCACGACTGTGAAGCGGTTGGTGGAGGGTGCGGGGGTATGCTCGTCACCACATCGGAGACGCGGTGTGCGACGCAGAGGGAGGGGAGTCAGGTGACGGACAGTGCGGCGGAGGTGACCGCGGCGGGGATCGCCCGGCTGGCCGGAGTGGGCCGCGCGGCGGTCAGTAACTGGCGCCGGCGGCACGCCGACTTCCCCCAGCCCGTCGGGGGCACCGAGACGAGCCCGACCTTCTACCTCGGCGACGTCGAGCAGTGGCTGCGGCACCAGGGCAAGATCGCCGAGGTGCCGCTCCGCGAGCGTGTCTGGCAGCACCTCGCCGGGCACCCGGCCGGCGCCGTGACGGCCCTGCGCTACGCCGGGTCCGTGCTCCTCCTGGTCCGCGACCGGCCGACGACGTGGCTGGAGCTCGCGGAGCTCTCCGACCTCGGGCTCGCCGAGGCCCTGCCCACGGCCCTCGAAGCGGCGCTGGCCGCCCGCCTCGGGGAGGACCACGTCGTCCCCCTCCCCACCCCCGCCGAACTCGCCGTTTCCTCCGCGCTCGTGCGCGGCGCCGCCGAGCTGGCCTCGGCGCGCGGTGCCGCGCAGGCCTACGAGTTCCTCCTCGGCCGTCACCTCGACGCCAACCCCCGGCAGTACTCCCTCACTCCGCCCGGCGCGGCCGAGCTCATGGCCGCCCTCGGCCGGGGCGCCGCCGAGCCCCGGCGCCCGCGCACGGTCCTCGACCCCGCGTGCGGCACCGGCAGCCTGCTGAGTGCGGCCGGCCCGTCCGGCTCCGTGGCCGGGCTGTCGGTCCTCGGCCAGGAGGCCGACGCCGACCTGGCGGCGCTCACCGCCCTGCGCCTCGCCCTGCACTCCGACGCGCTGGTGCGCGTGCGCGCCGGCGACAGCCTGCGCGCGGACGCCTTCACCGACGTGGCCGCCGACACGGTCCTGTGCCACCCGCCGTTCAACGAGCGCAACTGGGGCCACGAGGAGCTCGCCTACGACCCTCGGTGGGAGTACGGCTTCCCGGCCCGCACCGAGTCGGAGCTCGCCTGGGTCCAGCACGCCCTGTCCCGGTTGCGTGAGGGCGGCACCGCCGTCCTGCTGATGCCGCCCGCGACGGCCTCCCGCCGCTCGGGCCGCCGCATCCGGGCCGACCTGCTGCGGCGCGGCGCGCTACGGGCGGTGATCGCCCTGCCGGCCGGCGCCGCCCCGCCGTACGGCATCCCCCTGCACGTATGGGTCCTGCGCCGCCCCGGCGCCCAGACGTCCCCCGCGCCGCAGCTCCTCCTCGTCGACGCCGCCGACCTCGCCCCCGCCGGTCGGGACAAGCTGCCCTGGCAGGCCGTCAGCTCCGCCGTGCTGGAGGCATGGCAGGACTTCGACCGCTCCGGCACGGTCGAGGAGAAGCCGGGGCGGCACCGCTCGCTGCCGGTCATCGACCTGCTCGACGACGACGTCGACCTGGCCCCGGCCCGGCATCTCCCCCCGCCGGCCACCTCCGGCGGTGCCGCCGACCTGGCCGCGGTCCACGACCGGCTCACCGTCGCCCTGGGGAGGGCCGCGGAGCTCGCCCCCGCTGTGCCCGGCGGGCCCGCCGACGGTGCCCGCTGGCCGACCACCACCGTCGGTGAACTCGCCCGTGCCGGAGCCCTGGTCATGCGCGCCGGCGGCCCCGGCACCGCGGCCGGGGCGGATGCGCCGCCCGTGCTCACCGACTACGACGTCAAGGCCGGCCTCGCCCCCTCCGGGGTGCTGCCCGAGGGCCTCGCGGAAGACCCGGTGCAGGTCGAGGCCGGCGACGTCGTCGTGCCGGTGCTCGGCGACGTCACCGTGGCCCGCGTGATCGACGAGGCCACAGCAGGGGCGGCGCTGGGCCGGGGGCTGTTCCTGCTGCGACCGGATCCTGCGGCCATCGACCCCTGGTTCCTCGCCGGGTTCCTGCGCGGTACCGCCAACCAGCGTCAGGCCAGCAGCTACGCGTCCACCGCGACCCGGCTCGACGTGCGCCGGCTCCAGGTACCCCGGCTGCCGCTCGCGGACCAGCGCCGTTACGGTGCCCGCTTCCGGGCGCTGGCCGAGTTCGAGGAGGCGCTGCGTGTGACGGAGCGTCTGGGGGGCCACCTGATACAGGGGTTGTACGACGGGCTCACGGACGGAAGTGTTCGCCCCGAGTGAGGGCGGGGCCCGCGGCGGCCGGCACGGCGCGGATGTGACATTCCGCGGCGGCGGCCCTGAGCGTACAACCCTCGCGAACTTTCGGAGGTCGGTAGTCAGGCCCTGATCACACCCCGCATCCGAGGAGCAGCCATGTATGGCCCCGGCCCCGAGCCCGGACAGCCGCAGCCGCACCGCACCAACAGGGCGATGGTCGTCACCATCCGGGTGATCGTCGTCGCCATCACCCTGTGCTCGCTCTGCATCCTCAGCTGGGTACCGATGCTGAGGACCGCGATCGTCCGGCGCAGAGCACAGGACTGGGTGCTGTTCTGGGGGACGCTGATCGTCTCGTTCGGCCTCCTCGCCTGGGTCGGCGAATCGCCGAAGGACAGCGTCTCGTCGAACGTCGGTGTCGGTGCCCTGCTGCTCCTGGGGGCGCTCACCATCACCGCCTATCTGATGGCCGACATCCGGTACCACAAGGAGCCCGGGGCCAGGCGGCTTCCCCCGGCGCCCGCCTTCGTCCCCTCCGGCTACGGATACCCGCCGGCGCCGCCCGCCGGGGCCTGCCCTCCGCCCCATGCCCAGCAGCCGTACGGCGGAGCGACACTGCCGACCCCGCAGCCGAACCCGTACATGACCCCGCCGGGCGTGACCCAGCCCTCCGCCGGTGCACCGGCCGTCGCCCCGCCCGCCATGGCCTCGCCCGCGCCGCCCCACATATCCACGCCGCAGATGGCCCGGGAGCCGTACGAAGGTTCCCGGGCGGGGACGCCGCAGGGGCCCGGTGAGCAGCTGACGCGGGCCGCCGCGCACCGGTCGCCGGAGCGGATCCGTCAGGTGCGGGCGGAGCTGGACGAGTTGAGTGACCTCCTGCGCAAGGAGGCCGGGGAGCAAGGGGAGCGGGAACGGTGAACGGACGCGTCATCGCCGGTCGTTACGCCCTGGCCACCGTCATCGGCCAGGGCGGCATGGGCCAGGTATGGACCGGCTACGACCAGCGGCTGGACCGCCGCGTCGCGGTGAAGCTGCTGCGCCCCGACCGGATGGCGGGTACCGAGGACGGCGCCGACGAGCTCCGCCGCCGCTTCGTCCGCGAGTGCCGGGTCACCGCCCAGGTCGACCACCGCGGCCTGGTCACCGTCCACGATGCGGGCAGCGACGGGGACGACCTCTACCTGGTGATGCAGTACGTCGACGGCGCCGACCTCGCCGACCATCTGGCCGAGCACGATCCTTACCCCTGGCCGTGGGCGATGTCCGTCGCCGCGCAGCTGTGTTCGGTGCTCGCCGCGGTGCACGCGGTGCCGATCATCCACCGCGACCTCAAGCCGCGGAATGTGATGGTGCGCCCCGACGGCTCGGTGCTCGTCCTCGACCTCGGTGTGGCCTCCGTCCTCGACGCCGACACCACCCGGCTCACCCGGACCGGCTCGCCCATCGGCAGCCCCGCCTACATGGCACCCGAGCAGGCCATGGGCGGAGCCGTCGGCCCGTTCACCGACCTGTACGCCCTCGGCGTCGTGCTGCACGAACTGCTCAGCGGCGACGTGCCGTTCGCCGGCTCGACGGCGCTCGGGGTGCTGCACCGCCACCTCTACGAGCCGCCGCTCCCGGTGCGCCGGATCCGCCCCGAGGTGCCGCCGGCGCTCGAGGAGCTGGTGCTGCGTCTGCTGGCCAAGGATCCGCAGGAGCGGCCCGTCGACGCCCTGGAGGTCTACGAGGCGCTCGCGCCGCTGCTGCCCGCCCCCGGCCGGGCGACGACCGGATCCACCGCCGCCCCCGGCGGAGGGCCCGTCGGCCCCATGAACCCCACGCGCCCCTTCCTGCTGCCGCACGCCCCCTGGCCCGACAGATCGGTGCCCGTCCCCGTCCCCGAGCAGGCCCCCGTGCCCGCCCGCGTCCCGGCGCCGACGCCCGTACTGCCGTCGGCACCCGCGCCGGCCCCCTCCGCCGGGCCCGATGTCGCCCAGGCCGTCGAAGAGGTCAAGCGCCTGCTCGACCAGGGCGGCGTCACCCAGGCCGTCGACCTCCTCGGCGCCATCCTCCCGGCCGCCGCGGCCCAGCACGGCGAGCGCTCCGGGATCGTCCGCAGCCTGCGCAAGCAGTACGCGGCCACGCTCATGGACGACGGCCAGTACCGCCGGGCCCTGCCCGAGCTGCGCCGACTCGTCGACGAGTACGCCGCCGAGACCGGCCCCCACGCCGCACGCCAGGTGCTCCGCCTCCGCTACGACGCCGCCCAGTGCCTGGAGCAACTGGGCGAGGCGGTCGGCGCGCTCAACGAGTACCGCGACCTGCTGCCGCGTTTCGAGAACGACCCGGAGGACCCCGCCACCCCGTTCGAGATCCGCCGGCGCATGGGCCATCTGCTGCTCACCCTCGGCGACCGGCAGGCGGCGCACGACGCTCTCGTCGCGCTGCTCCTCGACGCGGAGCGGCTGCACGGCCCGCACCACCCGCTCCCCGTGGAGATACGGCAGACCCTCCGCCGGCTCGGCGAGGTACGGGCCTGAGCGCTTCCTCCCCGCCGCTCCTGCCGCATCCCTGACGCCTCATGAGGCAACGGGAGTCCCGCGCATCCCGTCCCCCGACGAATCGTTGGTCGAATCAGTGGCCCCGGCCACACGGACTCCCTACCATCGATCAACGCCAGGTCGATCGACGCACCGCCGCACGATCACTGCCGCCGGGAGGCTTCATGACCAGCCCGATCCGCCGCATCCGCCGAATCCCCCGCGTCCGCCGGAGGGCGGCGCTCTCCGCCGCCGCGGCCGCCGGCCTGCTGGCCGCGACCCCCCTTCTCACCGCCTGTGGGTCCACCCCGCACCCGGGCGCGGCGGCGGTCGTGGGCCAGGACCGCATCACCGTCGCACAGCTCCAGCACCAGGTGGCGGACGTGCGCGAGGCCCAGGAGGCGTCCCCCCAGGGCGAGCAGCTGATGGCGAACAGCGCCCGGCTCGGCCAGGACACGCTCATCCGCCTCATCCAGTACCGGATCATCGAGAAGGCCGGCCACGACAACGGCGTCGACGTCAGCCGCCACGAGCTCCAGGAGGAGCGGCTCCAGGTCGAGCGGGCCAACGGCGGCGCCGACGCCGTGCAGGCCCGCTTCCTGGCCCTCGGCATCGCCCCGGACCAGATCGACCAGGCGCTGTCCATGGACCTCATGCGCACCAAGCTCGACGGCAAGCTGGGCCCCGCGCGCACCAATCAGGTCCTGATGCAGACCTCCGAGGCCTTGCGCGTCGACATCAACCCGCGCTACGGCACCTGGGACGCCAAGCGCGGCACCGCCCGCCCGGTGCAGGAGCCCTGGCTGCGGCCCGCCGCCCCCGACCCCGAGAGCCCGGTGTAGGCACCACCCGAGCGGCCCCTCCCGCCGGCCCGTCCCCTACGCTCGGCAGGGTGAACGACTCCGCGCCCGGCCGTATCGTCCTGCTCACCACCAGCCACCGCGTCGCCCCCGGACTGCTGTCCTGGCCGGCGTGGCAGACGCTGCACGCCGCCGACCGGGTGCTGTGCGCCGACCCCGGCCACCCGGTCCTCCCCTATCTCCGGGAGGCCGGGATCGAGGCCGAGGCCGCCGCGTCCGACGCCCGTGGGCTCGTCGACTTCTGCCTGGCCGGGGGCCGCACCGTCGTCGTGATCACCTCGGCGGCGGGGGAGTCCGCGCTGACCGACGGGCTGGCCCGGCTCGCGGGCTCGGGCCGGGAGACGATGCCCGCGCTGGAGCTGCTGCCCGGCTCCTACGACCTGCCCGGCGCCCGGCTCCTGGACCTGGTGCAGGTCATGGACCGGATCCGCCGCTCCTGCCCGTGGACCGGCATCCGCACTCACGAGGACCTGGCGAAGTACGGCCTGGAGGAGATGTACGAGCTCCTGGAGGCCATCGAGACCGGCGACCGCGAGGCACTGCGCGAGGAGCTCGGCGACGTACTGCTCCAGGTCGTCTTCCACGCCCGCATCGCCCAGGACGACCCGGACGAGCCGTTCGCCATCGACGACGTGGCCGGCGGCATCGTCGACAAGCTCGTCCACCGGCACCCGCACGTCTTCGGCGACGAGTCGGCGCTGACGCCGGAGGAGGTCAAGGAGCACTGGGCCCGGACCAAGGCGGCGGAGAAGCAGCGCGATTCCGTCACCGAGGGCGTGCCGCTGGGCCAGCCGGCGCTCGCCCTCGCCGCGAAGCTGGCCTCCCGGGCCCGCTCCGAGGGCCTCGACGTGGCGGTTCCCCCGGGCGAGGGCATCGGTTACGCGCTGCTGGCCATGGCGGTGCGCGCCGAGGCGGAGGGCGTCGAGCCGGAGACCGCCCTGCGGGCCGCGGCCCGTGCCTACCGGGACGCGATCCTCGCGGCGGAGCGGGCGGGCGGCGCCGGGGCGTAGTCCGGGGGCGGGCGTACACCCGTTCGGCTCAGTGGCGGTCTTGTCGGGGTCCCCTCCGGGTACCCGCATTCCATGCGCGACCACATCACTTACGCCCTGCCCGCCTGGGCCGGTGGCATCGCCCCCTTCGTCGTGGGGCTGTGCGTCGGTGCCCTGTTGATCCTGGCCTTCGTGTTCGGACAGCGGTGGCGCGACAAGGAGCCACCACCGCCGAGCCAGCCGCAGCGGCGGCAGGGGGCGTGGCAGACCCGGCAGGAACACGACCGGGGGCCGACCTCGCCCGACCACGGGCCGGGCCACAGCGACGACGAGGACGTCGTCGGCTACGTCACCGAGCACCGCGAGGCGGACCGGCTGCGGACGGAGGGTCCCGGGGAGCGGGTGCTCCCGCACGAGATCCGGAACCCCGGGAGCCACCCGGAGGAGCTCTCCGAGGAGCGCAAGAAGTGGAACCCCGGGAGCAGCGGCTCGTTCGGCAGCGGCGGGGGCGGGCACCACTAGGTCACCACCGGGCCTCGTCCAGGTCATCACCGGGCCTCGTCCAGGTCGCCACCGGGCACCGTCACGACGGGAGGCGCACCCCGCCGGAGGGGCCGGGTAGCGTCGAGGCGTGCACGACAACAGCCCCGCTCCCATGCCGCCGCTCTTCACCTGGGAATTCGCGAGCGACCCCTACCCCGCCTACGCCTGGCTGCGCGAGCACGCCCCCGTGCACCGCACCGAGCTGCCCAGCGGCGTCGAGGCCTGGCTGGTCACCCGGTACGCCGACGCCCGGCAGGCGCTCGCCGACCAGCG
This sequence comes from Streptomyces sp. AV19, assembly GCF_015999245.1. GTDB lineage: Bacteria > Actinomycetota > Actinomycetes > Streptomycetales > Streptomycetaceae > Streptomyces. The sequence goes on from NZ_JAEAMR010000007.1 coordinate 1,007,499, forward strand.
GCTGTCGAAGAACCCCGTGCACCACTCGGAATCCGCCCACGGCAAGGGCAAGGTGGGCATCCCGGGCGAGCGGAGCGCCAACCTGATGACGCACCTGCTCAACATCGACCCGCCGGACCACACGCGGCTGCGCCGCCTGGTCTCCAAGGCCTTCACCCCCCGCCGGGTAGCGGAGTTCGCGCCCCGGGTGCAGGAGCTGACCGACCGGCTCATCGACGGCTTCGCCGGCCGGGGCGAGGCGGACCTCATCCACGAGTTCGCCTTCCCGCTGCCCATCTACGCCATCTGCGACATGCTCGGCGTCCCCCCGGAGGACCAGGACGACTTCCGGGACTGGGCGGGGATGATGATCCGGCACGGCGGCGGACCGCGCGGCGGGGTGGCGCGCTCGGTGAAGCGGATGCGCACCTATCTCGCCGAACTGATCCACCGCAAGCGCGAGGACCTGGGTGACGACCTGATCTCCGGGCTGATCAGGGCCAGCGACCACGGCGAGCACCTCACCGAGAACGAGGCCGCCGCGATGGCCTTCATCCTCCTCTTCGCCGGCTTCGAGACGACCGTCAACCTCATCGGCAACGGCACCTACGCCCTGCTGCGCAACCCGGAACAGCGCGCGCGGCTCCAGGACGCCCTCGCCGAGGGGGACGAGGAGCTGCTCGCCACCGGCGTGGAGGAACTGCTGCGCTACGACGGCCCGGTGGAGCTCGCGACCTGGCGCTTCGCCACCCAGGACCTGACGATCGGCGGACAGCGCATCGCCGAGGGGGACCCCGTGCTCGTCGTCCTGGCGGCCGCCGACCGCGACCCGGAACGGTTCGCCGACCCCGACACGCTCGACCTGGCCCGCAGTGACAATCAGCACCTCGGATACGGGCACGGCATCCATTACTGCCTCGGAGCGCCGCTGGCCCGGCTGGAGGGCCGGACCGCCCTCGCGACGCTGCTGCGCCGCCTTCCCGACCTGCGGCTTTCCGTCGATCCCGAGGAACTGCGGTGGCGCGGCGGGCTCATCATGCGCGGTCTGCGCACCCTGCCCGTGGCCTTCGAACCGGAGTCCGGGCACACGGGCACATGACTATAGGTCAACTCCGCTTGACCGTCACCCGAACGCAGTCGCGCCTGCTTGTGACCGCTGGGGGTCGTCGCTATGTTCGACGGTCATATTCAGCCGCCACACGAGAGGTGACCGCATGCTCTCCGGGAAAGGTCGACATCGACGCCCCCGTCAGATTCCCGCCGCCGTGCTCGCGGCGGGCGTGACGGGTGCGGGAATCGCCCTGCCGCTGCTCGGCGCCACCACCGCCGACGCGGCGGACGCCCCCACGTGGGACCGCGTCGCCCACTGCGAGAGCGGTGGGCTGTGGAGCGCCGACACCGGCAACGGGTACTTCGGCGGGCTCCAGATGACGCAGGACATGTGGGAGTCGAGCGGCGGAACGGAGTTCGCGCCCCGCCCCGACCAGGCGAGCCGCGCTCAGCAGATCGCCGTGGCCGAGCGGATCCTCAAGCAGCAGGGGCCGTACGCCTGGCCCGCCTGCGGCGTGAAGTCGGACCTGGCCAAGGAGGGCCCGGCGCCGGACGTGAACCCGGGGCGCGCCGACGCCTCCACCCCGGCACCGGAGCACAAGCCGTCGTCGTCGCCCGGCACGCGGGACCACGACCGGTCGTCCCACGAGCCCGCTCCCGCCACCTCCGGCTCGCCGTCGAAGACCCCGTCCGGAAGCGGAAGCTCCGAGAGCTCCGGCACCTCTGACACCTCTGACGCCTCCAAGGGCAAGCACCGCAAGCCGGCCCGGGACGCGCAGGACACGCGGGACGACCGGGCCGCCCGGGACGCCGAGGACACCGGACGGAGCGCGACGGACGCGCAGGCGCCGGAGAAGAGCTCCGGGAAGACCCCGGACGCGCCGAAGACCGATCCCGCGCCCTCCCGTTCCACCGACCGGTCCGCCGAGCCGTCCCGCACGCCGCACTCGCCGGCGCCCGGCGGCACGTCCGGCGCCAACGAGCGCCCGGGCGCGGGCCGTAGCGCGGACGCGGACACCGCCACCGGCGCGGACGCCGGAGCGGGGACGGGCAAGCACCGCGCGCAGCCGCCGCGTTCGGACGCGGAGCACCCTTCGCGCGGTGGTGCGGAAGCACGCGCGCACGGGCCGCGTGCCGAGGACTACACCGTGCGCCCCGGTGACAACCTGTCAGCCATCGCGCAGGAGCACTCCGTACCGGGCGGCTGGCACCGGATCTACCACGACAACAAGAAGGTCGTCGGTTCCGATCCGAATCTCATTCATCCAGGCCAGCAGCTCGAACTGAAGAAGTAGGAGGGCAGTTCGGGTCGAATGTCCGTTCCGAACAAAAGTGAGACATGGGTCTCGTTGACAGCGGCTCGGATACGACCCGTCAGAAGCCGGGGAACCGTCTCCCACCTGCGGAAACGTCGAGTTCCTCAGGGTGTGGGATCCAGCCGGTGGCCGAAAAGGGGGGTTTGAACCCGTAGGCCGCCTGTGCTTAACGTCGTCACCGCTCGCCACCGCGAGCACCACGGTCGTCACGCCGAATCCTGCCGGCGGCCGGGGGAGTCGTCGCGCAAGCGCCGTAGGCAGGAGCGGGGGAACCAGGTAAGTCGCCGCGACGGTCCGCCGGTCAGTGACCGGGGGTGCCCGAGCGGCTAGGGGTGAAGCCGGGTGCGCGCAAGCCACCTGGCCGGGCAACTCACGCCCGAACCCGACAGCTCACCTCGTAGGCGCCGGTGAGGAAACCGAGTCATGTCCAAGGGCAAGCACCGTCGTCCGAACAAGGCCGTCCGCATCGCCACGCTCGCGGGTGTCACCGGCGCCGCAGTCGCCGCCCCGCTGATGGCCGCGACCTCCGCCCACGCCGCCTCCGTCGACACCTGGGAGCGCGTCGCCCAGTGCGAGTCCAGCGGCAACTGGTCGATCAACACCGGCAACGGCTACTACGGCGGTCTGCAGTTCTCGCAGTCCTCCTGGGCCGCCGCGGGCGGTACCGCCTACGCCCCGCGCGCCGACCTCGCCACCAAGGGCCAGCAGATCGCCGTCGCCGAGAAGCTGCTCGCCATGCAGGGCCCCGGTGCCTGGGGCTGCGCCAGCGCCGGCCCGCTGACCTCCGGCGGTGCCAAGGCCGACGTGGACACCTCCGGCTCGTCCACGACGACCACCCAGAAGTCCACGGGCGACCGCGGCGTCTCCACCAAGAAGCACGCCGACCGCAGCGAGCGCCAGAGCGCGCCGAAGCACGCCGCCCCGCAGCAGAGCACGGAGGAGGCCCCGGCCGCCAAGCCGGCCGCGCCGAAGCACGCCGCCCCGAAGACGATCAAGATGGGTGACGGCGAGTACGAGGTCAAGGAGGGCGACACCCTCGCCAAGATCGCCGAGGCCAAGAAGGTCAAGGGCGGCTGGGAGAAGCTCTACGACCGCAACAAGGACATCGTCGAGGACGCCGACGTCATCTTCCCCGGCCAGAAGCTGCACCTCAGCTGAGCCTCGCCGCCTCCGGCGGACCGCCCCGTTCCGATGCGCCTCTCCCCCCGAGCGGCATCGGAGCGGGGCTCCGCCGTTCCGGCGGGCAGTGCCTTGAAGCAGAGGTGCCCGGATCCGTTCACCGCTGGGCGAACATCCAGCCCATTCATCCTGTGATCTCGGCGTTTGTGCCATTTTTCCGGCCCGGCGGCGGTCCGGGGGCGGGCGGACCCTCCGGGGCCCGTTAGGCTCGTGCTGCAGAACTCCAGACACACACGAAGGAGACCCTCGTGCCGTCCATCGACGTCGTCGTAGCTCGCGAGATCCTCGACTCGCGAGGCAACCCCACGGTCGAGGTCGAGGTCGGCCTCGACGACGGCTCCACCGGCCGTGCCGCCGTGCCGTCCGGCGCCTCCACCGGCGCCTTCGAGGCCATCGAGCTCCGTGACGGGGACAAGAACCGTTACCTGGGCAAGGGCGTCGAGAAGGCCGTGCTGGCCGTCATCGAGCAGATCGGCCCGGAGCTCGTCGGCTACGACGCCACCGAGCAGCGCCTGATCGACCAGGCGATGTTCGACCTGGACGCCACCGACAACAAGGGCTCGCTGGGCGCCAACGCCATCCTGGGCGTCTCCCTGGCCGTCGCGCACGCCGCCTCCGAGGCGTCCGACCTGCCGCTCTTCCGCTACCTCGGCGGCCCGAACGCGCACCTGCTGCCCGTTCCGATGATGAACATCCTGAACGGCGGCTCGCACGCCGACTCCAACGTGGACATCCAGGAGTTCATGATCGCGCCGATCGGCGCGGAGTCCTTCTCCGAGGCGCTGCGCTGGGGCACCGAGGTCTACCACACCCTCAAGTCGGTGCTGAAGACCAAGGGCCTGTCCACCGGCCTGGGCGACGAGGGCGGCTTCGCCCCGAACCTCGGCTCCAACCGCGAGGCCCTCGACCTCATCCTCGAGGCCATCAAGCAGGCCGGCTACACCCCCGGCCAGGACATCGCGCTGGCGCTCGACGTCGCCGCCTCCGAGTTCTACAAGGACGGCGTCTACAAGTTCGAGGGCCAGGACCGCACCGCGGCCGAGATGACCGACTACTACGCCGAGCTCGTCGCCGCGTACCCGCTGGTCTCCATCGAGGACCCGCTGTTCGAGGACGACTGGGACGGCTGGAAGACCATCACCGAGCGCCTCGGCGACAAGGTCCAGCTCGTCGGCGACGACCTGTTCGTCACCAACCCCGAGCGCCTCGGCCGCGGCATCGAGGAGGGCGCCGCCAACGCCCTGCTGGTCAAGGTCAACCAGATCGGTTCGCTGACCGAGACCCTCGACGCCGTCGAGCTGGCCCAGCGCAACGGCTTCAAGTGCATGATGTCCCACCGCTCCGGCGAGACCGAGGACGTCACCATCGCCGACCTGGCCGTCGCCACCAACTGCGGTCAGATCAAGACCGGCGCCCCGGCCCGCTCCGAGCGCGTGGCCAAGTACAACCAGCTGCTGCGCATCGAGGAGATCCTCGACGACGCCGCGGTGTACGCGGGCCGTTCCGCGTTCCCGCGCTTCAAGGGCTGACACAGCAAGGGCTGACACAGCGGCAAGGCTGACGCTGCCAGGGGCTGACAAAGCCTCAAGCCTCACCACGTCCCCGGCCACGGTCCCGTACCGTGGCCGGGGACGGTTTGGCTTCGGTGCAGCGACCAGCGGGGAGGCGACGTGGCGGCGGAACGGTTTTCCACCGCGACCAGGCTCAAGGCGATCGGCACGGCCCTCGTCCAGGGACCGGATGCCCGGGGCCGTCGCACCCGGCCGCCCCGCCGCAGCCGGCTCACCGGCCGCGCGGCGCTGCTGGCGCTGGTCGTCTGCTCCCTGGTCGTCGCCCTGGCCTATCCGATGCGGCAGTGGGTCACCCAGCGTTCCGACATCGACGAGCAGCGGCACCGCTCCGAGCGCGCCCGCGAGCAGGTGAAGCTCCTGCGCGAGGAGAAGGCGCGGCTGGAGGACCCGGCGTACGTCGAGCAGCAGGCGCGCGAGCACCTGCACTACGTACGGCCCGGGGAGACCGGCTTCACCGTGGTCGACGGCAGCGGGCGCGCCAAGCGCCGCCGGGACCAGGGCGCCGGCGACCGGCCCTGGTACAGCAACCTCTGGGACGGGGTGGACACTTCGGACGGCCACCGCTGACCCCGGCCCACTCTCCTTTCCGATCCTCCGAGCACGAGCGAGCACATGGACACGCCTCCTCCCCAGACCGAGCCCACCGAGCCCACCGAGGCGGACATCGCCGCCTTCAAGGAGCAGCTGGGCCGCCCGCCGCGCGGCCTGCGCGCCATCGCCCACCGCTGCCCGTGCGGCAACCCCGACGTGGTGGAGACCGCGCCGCGGCTCGAGGACGGCACCCCCTTCCCGACGCTCTACTACCTGACGTGCCCGCGCGCCGCCTCGGCCATCGGCACGCTGGAGGCCGAGGGCGTCATGAAGGAGATGAGCGCCCGGCTGCAGAGCGACCCGGAGCTGGCGGCCGCCTACCGCGCGGCGCACGAGGACTACATCCGCCGGCGCGACGCGATCGAGGTGCTGGAGGGCTTCCCGAGCGCCGGCGGCATGCCGGACCGGGTCAAGTGCCTGCACGTGCTGGTCGGTCACTCGCTGGCCGCGGGACCGGGCGTCAACCCGCTCGGCGACGAGGCGATCGCGATGCTGCCGGAGTGGTGGCGCAAGGGGCCGTGCGTGACGCCGTGCGGCACCGAGGAGTAGGTTCACCGGACGCCCCGATCACCCGGTGATCACCCGACGACTGCTGGAGAGCGCATGACCCGCGTTGCCGCGATCGACTGCGGTACGAACTCGATCCGCCTGCTCGTGGCCGATCTCGACCCCGCCACCGGCGAGTTCAAGGAGCTCGACCGGCGGATGACGATCGTCCGGCTGGGGCAGGGGGTGGACCGCACCGGGCGGTTCGCGCCGGAGGCGCTGGAGCGGACGTTCGCCGCGTGCCGGGAGTACGCCGCGGTGATCGCGGAGCACCGGGCGGAGACGGTGCGGTTCGTCGCCACCTCCGCCTCCCGCGACGTGGAGAACCGGGCCGAGTTCGTGCGCGGGATCGTGGACATCCTGGGCGTCGGGCCCGAGGTGATCACCGGTGACCAGGAAGCGGAGTTCTCCTTCACCGGTGCCACCAAGGAGCTCACCGGCCGCACCGACCTCGCGCGGCCCTTCCTCGTGGTGGACATCGGCGGCGGTTCCACGGAGTTCGTCGTCGGCGAGGAGCACGTCCGGGCGGCGCGCAGCGTCGACGTCGGCTGCGTGCGGATGACGGAGCGTCACCTCCTGGTGGACGGCGAGGTGTCCGACCCGCCGGCGCCGGAGCGGGTGGCCGCGATAAGGGCCGACGTCGAGGCCGCCCTGGACCTCGCGGAGCAGACCGTTCCGCTGGGTGAGGCGCGCACGCTGGTGGGCCTGGCCGGTTCGGTGACCACGGTCGCCGCCGTCGCGCTCGGGCTGGACGCGTATGACTCGGCCGCGATCCACCACGCGCGGATCCCGCTGGAGCGGGTCCGCGAGATCACCGCGCGGCTGCTCTCCTCGACGCACGAGGAGCGCGCCGCGATCCCGGTGATCCACCCGGGACGGGTGGACGTCATCGCGGCGGGGGCGCTGGTGCTCCAGTGCGTGATGGAGCGGACGGGCGCGCGGGAGGTCGTGGTCAGCGAACACGACATTCTGGACGGAATCGCTTGGCACGCGGCACTCGACAACGAGTGACGTTTTGCGAGCGATGTCGGACGGAATCGCCTGGAGCGCCGTCCGGAAGGGCCGCAGGGGCCACAGGCGCCGAGAAAGTTCGTGAAATCCTTCACATGAAAATCTGGCCCTAGGGCCACGGACTGATGCTCTCCGGCCTCCCATCAGGGGGCCGGGAGGCCCGGATGAGCGTGAACACCCTTGTTCCTTGGGGGTTGGAGGAACGTTCACGCATCGGATCGGCCTCGGTGGTCCACTCGTGTTCGAGGTCGCAAGGCCAGCTCAGCGGGGGTGCCCAACGCATTTGGGGACGAAGTGGTTCCCCATCGGGGCTATGGCGTCGGTCACGTGGGCGGCGAAGTGTAGCAGATACCCCCCTGCGCCTTGTGAAGGGGCGCACGAGCACCCCTTCGGGGTGTGCTGGATACTCGAATCATGAGCACCACGGAGCGTCCACGGATCCTCGTAGTAGGCGGTGGGTACGTCGGCATGTATGCGGCCCGCCGCATCCTGAAGAAGATGCGGTACGGCGAGGCGACGGTCACGGTCGTCGACCCGCGCTCGTACATGACGTACCAGCCCTTCCTCCCCGAAGCAGCCGCCGGCAGCATCTCGCCGCGGCACGTCGTGGTGCCGCTGCGACGTGTGCTCCCCAAGGCGGAGGTCCTCACCGGCCGCGTCACCACCATCGACCAGGACCGCAAGGTCGCCACGATCGCCCCGCTGGTCGGCGAGGCGTACGAGCTGCCCTTCGACTACCTGGTCATCGCGATGGGCGCGGTCTCCCGCACCTTCCCGATCCCCGGCCTCGCCGAGAACGGCATCGGCATGAAGGGCATCGAGGAGTCCATCGGCCTGCGCAACCACGTGCTGGAGCAGCTCGACAAGGCCGACTCGACCACCGACGAGGAGATCCGCCGCAAGGCGCTCACCTTCGTCTTCGTCGGCGGCGGCTTCGCCGGCGCCGAGACGATCGGCGAGGTCGAGGACATGGCCCGCGACGCGGCCAAGCACTACCGGAACGTCAAGCGCGAGGACATGCGCTTCGTCCTGGTCGACGCCGCCCCGCGCATCCTCCCCGAGGTCGGTGAGAAGCTCGGCCAGTACGGCAAGGAGCACCTCGCCAGCCGCGGCATCGAGATCCACCTCGAGACCTCGATGGACTCCTGCGTCGACGGCCACGTCGTCCTCAAGAACGGCCTCGAGGTCGACTCCAACACGATCGTGTGGACCGCGGGCGTCAAGCCCAACCCGGCGCTGGCCCGCTTCGGCCTGCCGCTCGGCCCGCGCGGTCACGTGGACACCCAGGCGACCCTCCAGGTGCAGGGCACCGACTACATCTGGGCCGCGGGCGACAACGCCCAGGTGCCGGACATGGTCGGCCGCCGCGCCGGCAACGAGAACGCCTGGTGCCCGCCGAACGCCCAGCACGCGCTGCGCCAGGCCAAGGTCCTCGGCGACAACGTGGTCTCCGGCATGCGGGGCTTCCCGCAGAAGGAGTACAGCCACGCCAACAAGGGCGCGGTCGCCGGTCTCGGCCTGCACAAGGGCGTCGCGATGATCGTCCTGGGCAAGATGAAGATCAAGCTCAAGGGCCGTCTGGCCTGGTACATGCACCGTGGCTACCACGGCATGGCCATGCCGACCTGGAACCGCAAGATCCGCGTCTTCGCCGACTGGACGCTGGGCATGTTCCTCAAGCGCGAGGTCGTCTCGCTCGGCGCGATGGAGAACCCCCGCGAGGAGTTCTACGAGGCCGCCAAGCCGGCGCCGCGCGACGCGGCCCCGGCCCAGAAGGCCAAGGCCAGCTGACACGCCGTCGGCAGCGGCCGGCGTACGAGGGCGTCCACCAATCCGTGGGGTGGGCGCCCTCCGGCGTGTCCGCGCCCGCTCCGCCGACGCGGCGAATTCCCGTCGTCCCCGCGGAGGTGACCAACTCCGGCCGGGAAGGACTAAAGCACGCCCCACAGGTGTTTAGGTGGTAGATGAACCTATCTCCTGGTCTTCTTCACGGAGGTGTGCGACATGGCCCAGGCCGCCCGACGGCTCGCCGCTCTCGCCGAACAGGCACTGGGGGCACCGCTCCCGGTCAGGCTGCGTGCGTGGGACCACAGCGAGGCGGGTCCGCCGGGTGCCCCGGTGCTCGTCGTCCGCAACCGCCGCGCCCTGCGCCGGCTGCTGTGGAAGCCGGGGGAACTCGGCCTGGCCCGCGCCTGGGTGGCCGGGGACCTCGACGTCGACGGCGACCTCTACCGGGCCCTGGACCTGCTCGCGGAATCGATCTGGGAGCGCGGCGAGGACGACCCGCGCCGCTCCGGCCCCTTCGCCGCCCTCGCCGCCCTGCGCGACCCCGGCCTGCGCGCCGCGGGCAAGGAGCTGCTGAAGCTCGCCGGGCCCTGGGTGCCGCCCTCCCCGCCCGTCGAGGAGGCCCGCCGGACGACCGGGCCACTGCACACCCTGCGCCGCGACAAGCAGGCCATCAGCCACCACTACGACGTCGGCAACGCCTTCTACGAGAAGGTCCTCGGCCCGTCCATGGTCTACTCCTGCGCCTACTGGGAGCCCGGCGCCTCCCTGGAGGACGCCCAGCGCGCCAAGCTCGACCTGGTCTGCCGCAAGCTCGGCCTGAAGGAGGGCATGCGCCTGCTCGACGTCGGCTGCGGCTGGGGCTCCATGGTGCTGCACGCCGCCCGCGAGTACGGGGTGAGCGCGGTGGGCATCACGCTCTCCGACGAGCAGGCGGCCTACGCCCGCAAGCGGATCGCCGAGGCCGGGCTGACGGACCGGGTGGAGATCCGGGTCCAGGACTACCGCGAGATCTCCGACGGCCCCTTCGACGCGATCTCCTCCATCGGCATGGCCGAGCACGTCGGCCGCGCCCGCTACGCCGAGTACGCCGCCGACCTGCACGCGCTGCTGAAGCCCGGCGGCCGGCTGCTCAACCACCAGATCGCCCGGCGCCCGCTCAGGGACGAAGAGGGCTACCAGGTCGACGAGTTCATCGACCGCTACGTCTTCCCCGACGGTGAACTGGCCCCCGTCGGCCGCACCGTGGCGCAGCTGGAGGAGGCCGGCTTCGAGGTCCGTGACGTGGAGGCGCTGCGCGAGCACTACGCGCTGACCCTGCGCCGCTGGGTGGCCAACCTGGAGGAGCACTGGGACGAGGCCGTGCGGCTGACCTCGCCGGGCCGGGCCCGGGTGTGGCGGCTGTACATGGCGGCCTCGGCGCTCTCCTTCGAGCGCAACCGCATCGGCGTCAACCAGGTGCTCGCGGTGCGTACACCCGGATCCGGTGATCCCGGACTGCCGCTGCGCACCCGGGAGTGGCACTCCTGAGACAACGGCGAAGGGCCCGGCCCCCCTCACGGGGGAGCCGGGCCCTTCGTGTTGCCGTACGGCCGTCAGTCGGCCTTGATGGCGTTGAGCATGTTCATCCGGGCAGCCCGGCGGGCCGGCCACAGCGCGGCCAGCACGCCGACCGCGGCGGCCAGCAGCAGGAAGACGCCCATCCGGCCCCAGGGGAGGACCAGTTCGTAGGTGGCGATCTTCTCGGCGATCTGCCGGCCCGCGGCCCAGCCGAAGAAGACGCCGAGGCCGATGCCGAGGACGCCGCCGAAGAGCGAGATGACCAGCGACTCCAGGCGGACCATCCGCTTGATGCCGGAGCGGTCCAGGCCGATCGCCCGCAGCATGCCGATCTCCTGCTGGCGCTCGAAGACGGACATCGCCAGGGTGTTGACGACGCCGAGCACCGCGACGATCACGGCCATGGCGAGCAGTCCGTAGAGGACGTTCAGCAGCATGTTGATCGCCTTGGCGATCTCGTTCGAGATGTCGTCCTTGTCCTGGACCTGGATCGCCGGGTTGTCGCCGAGCGCCTTCTGCAGCGACTTCTTGGCGGAGTCGCTCGCGCCGGACGCGGTCTTGACCATGACCTGCTTGTCGTTGACCTCGGACATGTGCGGGGTCAGGGTGGTGTTGTCGACCATGATGCCCTTGAGCATCTCGTTGCCCTTGTAGATACCGCCGACCGTCAGCTTGCCCTTCTTGCCGTCCTCGTAGGTGACGGGGAAGGACGAACCGAGCTTCCAGCCGCGGTCCTTGGCCAGGTTCGTGTCGACCACGGCCTTGTTCCCGGACAGTCCGGCGAAGGAGCCGGCCGTGAAGTCGAGCTTCACGAGCTTGTCGATGGACTTCCCGTCGACGCCCGCCAGGGACTCGTACTCGCCGCCGATGCGGGAGGGGGACTCGCGCAGCGAGCTGACGGCGGTGACGTCGGACTGCTGGGCCAGCTTCTTCGCCACGTCGGGGGAGAGGGCGTTCATGTTGGCCATGACGACCACGTAGTCGGCCTTGATGGCGTCGGTGGCCATCCTGTCGACGGCCTTCTGCATGCTGCCGGCTATCACCGTCAGACCGGTGATCAGGGTGAGGCCGATCATCAGGGCGGAGGCGGTCGCGGCGGTGCGGCGCGGGTTGCGGACCGCGTTCTGCCCGGCCAGCTTGCCGGACATGCCGAACAGGCGCAGCACCGGGCCGGCGGCCTTGATCAGCGGCTTGGCCAGCAGCGGGGTCAGTACGAAGACGCCGATGACCAGCAGGCCGGCGCCCAGGCCGAGGCCGGACTCGTCGGTGGCGACCAGGCTCAGCCCGGCGCCCGCGGCGGCGATGACGGCGCCGATGGTGTTGCGGACGACCAGCGACTTGGTGGTGGCCACCGCGTGCACGCTGTTCATGGCGGCGACCGGGGGGATCTTCGCGGCGCGGCGGCCGGGCAGCCAGGCGGCGAGCATCGTGACGACGATGCCGACGACCAGCGCGGTGACGATCGTGCCCGGGGTGACGACGAGCGGGCCGTCGGGCATCTCGGAGCCGATCGCCGAGCGCATCCCGGCGCCGATGCCGATGCCGGCGAGCAGGCCGGCGACGGCCGCGACGGTGCCCACGACGAACGCCTCGATGAGCACGGAGCGCGTGACCTGGCGGCGGCTGGCGCCGACCGCGCGCAGCAGCGCGAGCTCCTTGGTGCGCTGGGCGACCAGCATGGTGAAGGTGTTGGCGATGATGAAGATGCCGACGAAGAGCGAGATTCCGGCGAAGACCAGCAGGATCGTCTTGGAGCTCTCCGAGCCCTGCTCGATCATCCGGGCCTCGTCGTCGGCGAGCTTCTGGCCGGTGGTGGCCTCGGCGTCGCGCGGCAGGATCTTGTCGATCCCGGCCTTCAGCGCGGTCTGGGAGGTGCCGGGCGCGGCCTTGACGTCGATCTCGTTGAAGCGGCCGGGCTCGGTGAAGAGCTTCTGCGCGGTGGCCGTGTCGAAGAGGGTCAGGCTGCCGCCGGCGGTCACGCTGCCGCTGTCGGTGGTGAAGATGCCGGTGATCTTCTGGGGGAGCACCGGTCCGCTGACGGACATCCGGACGGTGTCGCCGACCTTGAAGCCCGCGCGGTCGGCGGTCTTCGCGTCCACCGCGATCTCGCCGGCGCGCTGCGGGGCGCGGCCGGACGTCAGCGGGTAGCGGGCGTCCTTGCCGTCGGGGCCGGGGAAGTAGTTGGAGCCGGCGCGGGAGAAGCCCTGGCCGACCAGCTCGCCGTCCTTGCCGGCGAGGAAGGCGTTGCCGTTCACGGTGCCGGTGGCGTAGGCGGCGCCGGGGACCTCGGCGGCCTTGTCCAGCAGGCGCTGGGTCAGCAGGGGCGCCCGGCCGGGCGCGCTCTCGTCGCGGTCCGCCGCGTGGGGCTCGATGGCGACGTCGACGTGGGCGAAGCCCTTCTGGGAGCTGTTCTTCTGGGCTTCGGAGAAGGTGTTGGTGAAGACCAGGGTGCCGGAGACGAAGGCCACGCCGAGCATCACGGCGAGGACGGTCATCAGCAGCCGGGCCTTGTGCGCAAGGACGTTGCGCAAGGCGGTACGGAACATCGTCAGCTGTCCTGGGGGTCGTGTGCGGTCGTCATGGTCAGCTCGTACGGCCCTTGGCGTCGAACGCCTTCATGCGGTCGAGGACCGCGTCGGCCGTCGGCTCGTACATCTCGTCGACGATCCGGCCGTCGGCGAGGAAGACCACGCGGCCCGCGTAGGAGGCGGCCACCGGGTCGTGGGTGACCATGACGACGGTCTGGCCGAGCTCGCGCACCGAGTTGCGCAGGAAGCCGAGGACCTCGGCGCCGGAGCGGGAGTCGAGGTTGCCGGTGGGCTCGTCGGCGAACATGATCTCGGGGCGGC
>NZ_JAEAMR010000007.1:1021035-1055751 GCF_015999245.1 Streptomyces sp. AV19
CTCCAGGGCGTTGAGCGTCGGCAGCAGGTTGAACGCCTGGAAGATAAAGCCGATCTTGTCCCGGCGGAGCTGGGTGAGCTTCTTGTCGTTGAGCCCCGTCAGCTCCACGTCGCCGATCCGGGCCGAGCCGCCGGAGACGGTGTCGAGGCCTGCCATGCAGTGCATCAGCGTGGACTTGCCGGAGCCCGAGGGGCCCATGATCGCGGTGAACTCGGCGCGGCGGAACTCGACGGAGACGGAGTCCAGGGCGACCACCTGGGTCTCGCCCTGGCCGTAGACCTTGGTCAGGTCCGTCGCCACGGCCGCGGGGGCCGCGGTGCGGACGGCGGTCGGGGCGCCGTAGGGGCTGGTGGTCACGGGACGTACTCCTTGATCGGGACGGTGGAACCGGGAAGGTGCTTCCATCGTCCTGTCCCTGTGCAGCCCCGGGATCAGCCCTGGTTCCCGTTCTCGGGGCAGACTCCAGAGGTACGGCCGGGGGGTGCCGTCATCCTCGGGTATGAGCCGCTCCCCTGCCGGGGAGGCGGGATCGCGGCTGCCGGGGGAGGCGAGATTGCGACAATTACCGGAAGGGGGCCGGTGGGGGCCATGAGGAGGGTGGATCGGCCTCTGGCATGTGCCGAAGGGGCCCGTTCCGCACTGATGAGCGCTAAGTTGCCCATAAAATAAGACAACCTCTGGTCAGCGTTCCGCTGTTTGGGGGGCGCCACCCGGATAGGCTCATCCTGTTCTCCTCGAGGGAACCCGCGCGCGCGTCCCCGCACGTGCGGCCCGAGGGCCCGCCCGGATGGTGGAATGCAGACACGGCGAGCTTAAACCTCGCTGGCCCTTCGGGCCGTGCCGGTTCGAGTCCGGCTCCGGGCACACCCCGCTCATCGCCGCGGGCTCAGGGATGTCCGCTCAGTGCTGCCGCCGTGCGGCCCCGCTCGCCAGGCCGAAGAGCTGCTTGAGCGCGGCGAAGCCGCTCTCGCGGTCCACCAGGCCGTTGAGGCTGTGCAGGGTGTTCACCCCGACGCCGGTGCCGAAGACGACGGTCGCCAGGTCCTTGGCGTCCGGCAGTCCGGGGTGCCGCGCGACGATCCGCTCCAGATAGCCGACCCAGAGCGCGCGTGTGCGTTCGTAACCGCGCACATACGCGTCGCGGAGCGGGCCCTCGGACCGCATCACCTCCGGCAGCACGGTCACGAAGACCCGGCCGCAGCGGGTGTCGATCACGGCCAGGTGGACGTCGACGAGGAGGTCGAAGGAGAGCGGGCCGGACTCCGGCACCCGGCGCCCGTACTCCTCGGCGGCCGTGCGGAAGGCGTGCTCGATGACCTCGACGATCAGCCCGTCCTTCGAGCCGAAGTGCCAGGCGACCGAGCCGCGGCTGATGCCGGCCCGCTCGGCGACGGCCTGCACGGAGGCGGCCCGCAGACCGGCCTCGGCCACCAGCTCCGTGGCGGCCTCCAGCAGACGGCGGCGGCTCTCCCGGGCGGACTCCTCGCGACGACCGGCCATGCCGGCGATTCTTCCACAGCGCGTGCCGCCGTAACCGGGCCGTGCGCCGAAAACTGATCATGTGCATGTCTCTTGACTGCCTATGACGGGCGCTCAACGATTGGACCACCGTCCAGCGAACCGGTGGGCAAGCCCGGTGCCGCCGGCCGCGCGTCCATGTGCCCCCCTTGTTCCAAGGCTCCTTCCCAGTCGCCGACCGCACGATGAGGAGACGCCATGCGCCTGGTCACCTTCGAGAAGCCCAGCCATAGTCCGCGCCTCGGAGCGCTGCTCGACGACGACGCGGTCGTCCTCGACCTCGCCGCCGCCGCTCCGGGCGACAGCGCCTTCGCCTCCATGCAGGCCCTGATCGATGCCGGGGAGGGCGGACTCGACCGCGCCCGCGAGCTCTGTGCGCGGCGCCCCGGCGGAGCGCTCCACTCCCGCGCCGGCGTCCGGCTGCGCGCGCCTCTGCCGCGCCCCGCCCGGCTGCGCGACTGCGGGCTGTTCATCGCCCATCTCGTGGACGGGCTGAGGGAGCTGGCCCGGCGCATGGCGGCGACCGCGGCCGATCCCGCGGCCAGGTTCGAGGAGCTCATGGCCAGCGGCAAGTTCGACCTCAACCCGCTGTTCCGCGAGCGCGTCCTGTACTACACCGGCGACCATCTCTCGGTCAGCGGGCCCGAGGACGAGATCACGGCCCCCGCCGGTTCGGCCGAGCTGGACTACGAGCTGGAGTTCGCGGCCGTCATCGGCCGTACGGCCCGGGGCGTGAAGCCCGACGCGGCCCGCGAGCACATCTTCGGCTACACGGTCTTCAACGACTGGAGTGCCCGCGACATCCAGGCCATGATCATGCCGGCGGGCGCCGGACCGTGCGAGGGCAAGGACTTCGCGGACTCGAACACGCTCGGGCCGTGCATCGTCACCCGTGACGAGCTCCCCGACCCGTACTCCCTCACGATGACCGCCCGGGTCAACGGCGAGGAGTGGTCGCGCGGCACCACGGACGGCATGCACCACACCTACGAGGACGCCGTCGTCCACCTCAGCAGGGACCGTGCGATACAGGCCGGGGACGTGCTCGGATCCGGAACTGTCCCTTCCGGAACGGGTTTCGACCTCGGGAAGCGGCTGCGGGACGGGGACACCGTCGAGCTGGAGATCGAGGGCATCGGCATCCTGCGCAACCGCGTCCGCATCCCCGCCGGCAACGGCGGTGCCGCACAGGGCAGCTCATGACCGACGCGTATGTGCTCGGCGTGGGCCGCACCCCATACGGCAGGTTCCCGGACCGGAGCGTCGGCTCGCTCGCCGGCGAGGCGCTCGCGCTGTGCCTCACGGACGCCGGCGTCGAACCGGGCGCCATCGGCGGGGTGTTCTTCGCCAACGCGGCGCAGGGCGCCCTGGAGGGCCAGCACCTCATCCGGGGCCAGGCCGCCCTGCGCGCGCACGGCATCGAGGGCGTCCCGGTCGTCAACGTCGAGAACGCCTGCGCCAGTGGCGGCACCGCCCTCCACCTCGCCACCACCGCCGTACGCGCCGGGGAACTGGACATCGCGCTCGCCCTGGGCGCCGAGAAGATGTACGGCGCCGACGCGGACCGTACCCGCGAGGCGTTCCTCGGCGGCATGGACGTGGCCCGCTGGGAGACCGAACTCAAGGCGCTGCGGGAGGCGGCGGGCGCGGAGCCGGCGCCGGAGGGCAGGCGTTCGGTCTTCATGGACGTCTACGCGGCGCTCGCCGCGCACTACATGCGGCGTCACCCCGGCTGCACGCCCCGCCGGCTCGCCGCCGTCACCGCCAAGAACCGGCGGCACGGCTCCCTCAACCCCCGCGCCGCGCACCGCACTCCGCTGACCGTGGACGAGGTGCTGGACCAGCCGGTGATCGTGGCGCCGCTGACCCGGGCGATGTGCGCGACGATGGGCGACGGCGCCGCGGCCGCCCTCGTCTGCTCCCCGGCGGCCGCCCGCCGGCTGGGTACCCGCCGGGCCGTACGCATCCGCGCGAGCGTCGTCGCCTCCGGCACGGGACGGCCGCTGGGCGACGACACGCGGCAGATCACCCGGCTGGCGTCCGGTGCCGCCTACGAACGCGCCGGACTGGGCCCCTCGGACATCTCGCTCGCCGAGGTCCACGACGCGACCGCGATCGGCGAGGTCCTGCAGGTCGAGGCCCTCGGGCTGATCGGCGCGGGCGACGGCGCGGCGGCGGCCGAGCGCGGGGAGACGGCGCTGGGCGGCCGGCTCCCGGTGAACACCTCCGGCGGTCTGGAGTGCAACGGCCACCCCGTCGGGGCCACCGGCATCGGCCAGGTCCACGAGCTCGTCACCCAGCTGCGCGGCGAGGCCGGGGACCGCCAAGTGCCCGGCGCCCGCATCGGACTGGCCGAGAACGGCGGCGGATTCCTCGGGTACGAGGAGGCGGCCGCGGCCGTCGTCGTCCTGGAGGGGATGACCAGGTGAACATCGCCGACCTGCTGGACGAGGCCGCCGCACGCACCCCCGGCGCACCGGCGGTGTGCGAGGGCGCCGCGGTCGTACACGACTACGGCGAACTCGCCGCGCGCTCCCGGGCGATCGGTGCCGCGCTCCTTGGGGAGCACGGCGCACGGCCCGGCGACCGGATCGCGCTGGCCATGCGGAACACCCCGCTCTATCCGGAGGTCCTCTTCGGCGCGTGGTGGGCCGGGCTCGTGGCCGTACCGATGAACGCCCGCCTGCACCCGAAGGAGTTCGCGGTCCTCGCCGGGGACTGCGGGGCCCGCGTCTGTGTGGCCACGGACGAGCTGACCGGTCCGCTGCGCGACCACGGCCTCGGGGTGCGGCTGGTCGGCGCGGCGGAGCTGGCGGCGGCCGGACCGGTGCCCGCCGGGCCGCCCGCGGCGGTGGCGCCCGGCGATCCGGCCTGGCTGTTCTACACCAGCGGGACGACCGGCCGCTCCAAGGGCGCCGTCCTCACCCACCGCAATCTGCGGGCCGCCACGGACAGCGCGCTCGCCGACATCGGCACCGGCGTGGACGCGTCCTTCCTCCACATCGCCCCGATGTCCCACGCGGGCGGCCTCTTCGGGCTCGCCCACGTCGCCCGGTCCCGCGCCCAGGTCTTCCCCCGGGGAGGCGTGGTCGACGCGGAGACCCTCGGCGAGGCGATGCGCGCCTTCGGCCCGGTGTCCTTCTTCGCCGTGCCCACGATCCTGCGCCGCCTGCTCGACCCGGCCCTGCTGCCGGACGAGCCGGCCGGCCTGGTGCACCGCATCCTCTACGGCGGCGCCCCGATGTACGCCGAGGACCTGCGGCAGGTCATCGCCCGCTTCGGCCCCGGGCGCCTCTGGCAGGGGTACGGACAGGGCGAGTCGCCCGGCACGATCACGTATCTGCCGCCGGAGGACCACGCGGCCACGGCCGGTTCCCGGCTGGAGAGCGTGGGGCGGGCGCGTACCGGTGTGGAGGTGCGGGTCGTGGACCAGGACGACACGGACGTACCGGCCGGCACCGTCGGCGAGGTGATCGTCCGGGGCGACACCGTGATGGCTGGCTACTGGAACGATCCCGCGGCCACCGCCCGTACCCTGCGCGGCGGTTGGCTGCACACCGGCGACCTCGGACGGTTCGACGAGCGGGGATATCTCACCCTCGTCGACCGGGCCAAGGACCTGATCATCGCCGGGGGTTCCAACATCTACCCCCGCGAGGTGGAAGAGGTGCTGCTGCGCCACCCCTCGGTCGCCGAGGCCGCCGTCGTCGGTGCCCCCGACCCCGAGTGGGGCGAACTGCCCGCCGCCTTCGTGGTGTCCGCCCCCGGGCGGACCGTGACGGCGGCGGACCTGGAGGACCACTGCCTCGGGCAGATGGCGCGCTACAAGCGGCCCCGCCGCTACGAGTTCGTCGCCGCCCTGCCCAAGAGCTCCTACGGAAAGGTGCTGAAGACGGAACTGAGGGGGCTGCTCGGCCAGCCCCGGCCGGACCACCCGGGCTGACCGCCCGGGAGAAAACGAGACGCAATGAGCCGCATCGTCGATCTGACATCCCCCATCGACCCGGACGACCTCAAGCACATACCCGCGAACATGCCCGACCTGGCCCAGGTCATCGCCCCCAAGGTCGACTACCAGACGCACGACGTCTGGGGCCGGGAGCTCATGGTCGCGTCCTTCGGATGCGACCCCGACGATCTCCCGGGGCGCGAGGGCCCGGCCGGGGAGATCCTGCGCGAGATCAGCACGCACTGCGGCACGCATGTGGACGCGCCGCTGCACAGCGGGCGGTTGTGCGAGGGCCGCCCGGCCCGGACCATCAGCGACGTCTCGCTGGAGGAGCTGTACCGGCCCGGCATGGTGCTGGACGTACGGCAGTGGGCGAGGCCCGGCGAGGCCATCTCCGTGGAAGCCCTGCGGAAGGCGGTCGAGGCCATCGGCCGGGACATCGAGCAGGGCGACGCGGTCCTGATCCGGACCGGCCAGGAGCGTTACGCGATCGGTGAGCCGCTGTACTTCAACTACCCCGGCATGTCGGGCGAGGGCACCCGCTATCTCACCGGCCGGGGCGCGACCGTCCTGGGCACGGACGCGATCGGCTGGGACCGCCCGATCCCCGCGATGCGCAGGGCGTACCAGGAGACCGGCGACGCCCGGCACATCTGGGACGGGCACTACGCGATCCAGGACAAGGAGGCGCTGATCGTCCAGCAGTTGGTGAATCTGGCGGCGCTGCCGCCGACGGGCTTCATGGTCGGTTTCTTCCCGCTGCGGCTGACGGGTACGAGCGCGTCGCCGGCGCGGGCGGTGGCCTTCGTCGACGACTGAGTCACGGAGCGAACGACCGGGTCGCGGAAGGGGCATCGGGTCACGGAAGAGGTGTGCGGGCCCCAGAGGGCCGGGAGCCCGTACACCTTCAGGGGATCACGGGGCCGTGAGGGTGGCCTCCTGCTCCTTGCCGGTCTCCTCGGCGGCCGGCGCCGAGGGCGTCTTCGCCTCCGCGCGGCGGGCTCCGATCAGGAACAGCGCGAGCCCGCCGATCAGCCAGCCGGCCAGCACCAGCAGGGCCCGGAAGCTGCCGGAGCCGTCGAAGAAGGCCGTCGAGCGCAGCAGGGTGCCGCCGGCGCCCGGCGGCAGGAACTGTCCGAACGCGCCCCAGCCGGAAGGGAGCCACTCCGGCCCGGCGGCCAGGCCGGACAGCGGGTTGCCCAGGAGGATCATCATGGCCGCGCCCAGGCCGAGCCCGGCGCCGCCCAGCACGGAGTGCAGGCCCATGATGGTCAGGCAGGTGGCGGCGGTGCCGAAGGCGATGGCCAGCGAGATCAGCCCGTAGTTGCCGTCGGTGATGCCGAAGCCGTACTGGAGCAGCGCGCCGAGCGCGAAGCCGCCGAGCAGCGCGAAGCCGAGGGCGGTGGCGGCCCGCTGGGCGGGCTCGCGCAGCAGGATCACGATGGCCGCGGCGGCCAGGTAGCCGCCCAGCACCAGGGGCAGCGCGCCGGACGAGAGGCCGACGCCGTTGGGGTCGTCGTCCGTGGGCGGGTGCAGATCGTGCACGGCCACCGCGGAATCGGCGGCCGCCGGGTCGAGGGACTGGGCGAGGGCGCGCAGGGAGGCGGCGATCGACGGGCTGGCCGCGGTGGCGATCAGGACCTCGGGCCTGGCACCCGGCTTGGTGCCGAGGACGACCGCGCCGTAGACGTCGCGGTCGTCGATCCGGTCGCGGGCCTCCTCGGCGTCCGCCACCTTCCGGACGCTGAACGCCCCGGGCCTGGCCGCCGCCAGCTTCCCGGCGATCTGGTCGGCGGCCGGGCCGGGCCCGGCCACCGCGACCGGCACCTTGTGCGGGCCGGAGTTGATGGAGGGCAGGGCGAAGGCGGTGAGCATGACGACGAGCAGAGCGGTGAGGCCGACGATCAGCATCGGCACCTTGCGCCAGCCGCTGGCGGCCGGGGTCCCGGCGCCGTCTTCGGCGCCGGCAGGCTTGGTGGACACGGCGGTTGTCTCTCTCTGTGGGGCGGACAGGGCTACGGTTCGACGCGTACCCGCCCGAGCGCCCGGCGTACGGCGGGCGCGATGGGGGCGTCCGAGTCGCCGGACACCCAGTGCTCGTAGGTCAGCCGGATCGTGGTGACGGCGAGCGTGGCGGCGAGCCGCGGATACAGGTCACGGCCGGGGTCGGTGCCGGTGCGCAGGGCGATCTCGGCCGCCAGCGTGGTCACCAGCCCGGCCTCGAATCTCACCTGCTGGGCGGCGAGTTCCGAGTGGGCGAGCGCCAGCCGGGCCCGCAGGAAGGAGGTCATCTCCCGGTCGGACGCCTCGGCGTCCAGGACCTCGAAGACGGCCTCCGAGAGGGCGTCCCACAGCGGCTCCCCGGCCGGACGCGCGCGCAGGGCCTCGCGGATGCGCTCGGTACGGTCCACGCCCGGGGCCATGACCGCCTCCTCCTTGCTGGAGAAGTAGTTGTTGAAGGTACGGGCCGACACCCCGGCCTCGGCCGCGATGTCCTCGACCCGCACGTTCTCCCAGCCGCGCTCCGCGGTGAGGCGCAGTGCGGCCCGGCTCAGCGCCGTCCGGGTGGCCCGCTTCTTGCGCTCGCGCAGTCCGAGGGCGGGGGTGTCCTGTGCTGTACCCATGGGACGGCAGGCTACAGAACTTGCGCACCGCGCAAAATTTCCTACCGGGCAAAAACAGCCAGATCCGGTTCCGGGCGGACCGCCGCTGTAGCGACCGGCGTGGGTAAACGTGGGCGCCCCGCCGGTTAAGCATGTGTGAAACGGATTGACTACGCCCCGCCCGGGGGCTATTGGGGACACCGCCGGGTGGCGCGCCCGGACCGCCGTGCCGTGTGAGCGCCGTCACCGGTCGCGGCGTCATGGGTTGGCCGGATGTCAACTGCCCCGAGCGGATGGCGTGTTGATGGGGTTACGCTGTGCGATGTACGTTACTCGCCGGTAGTTGTGCAATCCCGAGGGGCGTGAAATGTTGGCTCAAGTTTCCGGCCTTGCTTTCGGCCCTGATCTTCTCAACCGCCCGCGAAAACCACAGGCATTCGACGGCGAGGCGGAGTGTGATATCGACCGCATACTCCTGGAAATGCGGCCGCTCATCGAATCCGTGGTCAACAACACGCATATTCGCGCACTGGAGGAATCGGTCCTCGCGGACATCGGGGACATCGACGCCGCGGTGGCCGCGCTGAACAGCCTTGTCGGCCGGGCGAAATGCTCGGTGAACGTCGTCCTCCCGACCTCCCTGGACGGCTTGCGGGCCGTCGGTTCGGCACTGCGCCGGCTGGCGGACGGACGGCCGCGGGAGACCCGCGTCCAGATCCTCTCCACCCCGGAGCTGGCCCTCGGCGGCCACCTCGCGGACCTCGGGTCACTCGGGTCGGCGGCCTGCGACACCGAGATCCGCCTGGCCTCGGGGGTGCGGCACGGCGCCGTCGTCATCGACCAGCAAGTCGCCCTCGTCCGGCCGGGCGCGCGCACCGGCGACGTCGAGGCCTCGCTCATCCGCGCCCCCGGCGTGGTCCGCGCCCTGCACGACATGATGATGACCGCCTGGTCCCGGGCCGTCCCGCTGGTCCGCTACCAGCAGCTCCGCGAGCGCCTGCGCCGGGACTCCGGGACGGAGATCATGCGCCTGCTCGGCGAGGGCTACACGGACGAGGCGGCGGCGCGCGAACTCGACATCTCCGTACGGACGTACCGCCGCCGGGTCGCCGACATCATGCGGCTGCTGGGCGCCAGATCCCGGTTCCAGGCCGGGGTCAACGCGGCGGGCCTCGGATTGTTTCCGGCGTGAGCCCCCCGGCGGGGCGGCTGCGTCGGCCGTGTCGCCTGGGTCACACGGTGACAGCAATGTGTCACGGAGGGCAGCCGCCGCCCCGCCGCCCGGGCGCCGATTGACAGCTTCCGGACTGGCCCGTTGAACATTCCTTTCTCATCTCCCAGAGTCAAGGACTGGTCATGGCAGCCGACTGCCGCGCGATCTCTCATGATTAAGGAAGTCACCAACACCATGGGCGAATACGACCCCGTACGGCCCGCCCCGATCGCGGTCGTGGGAATGGGGTGCCGGGTTCCCGGCGCCGACGGGCCGGACGGTTTCTGGAAACTCCTGATGGACGAGGTCTGCACGGTCGCACCGGTGCCGGAAACCCGGTTCGGACGCCCGTACGGAGTTCCCGGCGCCGGCATGCGGTCGAGCTTGTTGAACGACCCGGACCGTTTCGACGCGGAATTCTTCGCGATGTCCCCGCGGGAGGCGGTGGGCACGGACCCGCAGCAGCGCCTCTTCCTGGAGACCGCCTGGGACGCGCTGGAGGACGGCGCCCAGGACACCGCGAAGCTGGCCGGGACGCGCACCGGCGTCTACGTGGGCACCACCAACGTCCACTACTGGGATCTGCTCCAGGCGGCCGAGCACCCCGACATCCACGCCAACCTCGGCTCCGGCAACCGCGCGAGCACCACCGGCCGGCTCTCCTACGCCCTGAACCTCACGGGCCCCGGCATCACCGTGGACGCCGCCTGCTCCTCCTCCCTGGTGGCCATCGCCCTCGCCTGCCAGAGCCTGCGGGCCGGCGAGTCCGAGCTCGCCATCGCGGGCGGGTCGCAGCTGCTGCTGGCCGACACCGAGAACTACGGGTACGTGGACGCGGGGGTGCTCTCCGACAACTGCCGCTTCGGCGACGCCGCCGCCGACGGGTTCTGCTTCACCGAGGGGGTCGGCGTGGTCCTCCTCAAGCCGCTCGACCGCGCCCTCGCCGACGGCGACCCGGTCCGCGCCGTCATCCGCGGCTGGAGCATGAACAACGACGGCTCCGACAGCGCGACCATGACCATCCCCTCGCTCAGCGGCCAGCGCAACATGCTGCGGCTGGCGTACGAGCACGCCGGGATCCCGGCGTCCGAGGTGTCCTACATCGAGGGCCACGGCACCGGCACCAAGGCGGGCGACCCGGTCGAACTCGGGGCGATCGCCGCCGTCGCGGGCGGTGACCGTCCGGAGGAACGGCCGCTGCTGGTCGGCTCGGTGAAGACCAACATCGGGCACACCGGCGCCGCCGCCGGGGTGCTCGGCCTGATCAAGACCGTGCTGGCCCTCGAACACCGCACCGTGCCGCGCAGCCTCCACCTCACCGAGCGCACCCCGGCGGTCGACTGGGACACCGCGGGCATGGACATCCCGCGCACGGCCCGGTCCTTCGGGCCCGAGGCCGGGCCGCTCACCTTCGGCGTCAGCAGCTTCGGCGTCTCCGGCACGAATGTGCACGTCGTGCTCACCGAGGCCGGGGCCGAGGCGGAACCGGAGGAACACGGCGTGCGGCGGCCGGGCGGGGACGCCGGTGCCGAGAGCGGCACCGAGCACCTGCTGACCCTGTCCGCCCGGTCCCCGGAGGCCCTGCGGCAGCGCGCCGAGGACCTCGTCGGCCACCTCACGACCGCGGCCGCCGGTACGGACCTCGCCAACCTCTGCCACACCGCCGCCGTCCGGCGCGCGCACCACGACTACCGGCTCTCCGTCGTCGGGGACAGCCACGGTGCGCTGGCCGAGCGGCTGCGCGAGGCCCTGGCGGAGGGCGTGGAGCCGGACTTCGCGGGAAGTCCCCGGATCGCGTTCGTCTTCTCCGGCCACGGCTCGCCGTGGATCGGCATGGGCCGCGAACTCATGGACAGCTCACCGGCGTTCAGTGCCCAGCTCATGCGCTGCGACGAGGCCGTGCGCGCCCTCACCGGCTGGTCCGTCATCGACCGGCTCACCGACGGCACCGACCTCGTCAACGAGACCGCGGCCATCGTGCACCCCGTGCTCTGGTCGGTCCAGGTGGCGCTCGCGGAGACCTGGCGGGCCTGGGGCGTCGAGCCGGACGTGGTGCTGGGGCACAGCATGGGCGAGGTGGCCGCCGCCTGCGTCGCGGGCGGGCTCAGCCTGGCGGACGGCGCGGCCGTCGTCTGCCACCGCACCCGGCTGATCCGGGACCTGGTCGCGGGCAACGGCACCATGTCCGTGGCGGGCCTGACGGCCACCGAGGCCGAGGAGCTCATCGCCGCGCTCGCGGTCGACGTCTCGGTGGCGGCCAGCAACGGCCCCCGCACCACCGTCCTGGCCGGTGAGGTCGAGGGCATCGAGAAGATCAAGGCCGAGCTGGACGCCCGTGACGTGTTCTGCCGCGTCATGAAGGCGGAAGCCGCCTCGCACTGCTCGCAGATGGACCCCGTGCTGCCCGAACTCGCCGAGGCGCTCAAGGGACTTCGCCCCCGGGCCGGCCGGATCCCCATGCGGTCCACCGTCACCGGGGAACTCCTGGACGGGACCGGCCTCGACGCCTCGTACTGGACCGGCAACCTGCGCGGCCGCGTCCACCTCCACGAGGCCGTGCTCAGCACCGCCCGGGAGGCCGACACCGTCTTCGTCGAGGTCAGCCCGCACCCCGTGCTGCTGGGCGCCGTGCGGGACACGCTGGAGGACGCCGGCCTGCCCGGCGCCACCGTCGGCTCGCTGCGCCGCGACGAGCCGGAGCGCGAGACGCTGCTGACCCACCTCGGCAAGGTGTACGAGACCGGTGCCGCCGTCGGCTGGAACGGGCTCTACGGGGCCGGCCGCTGCGTGCCCCTGCCGTCGTACCCCTGGCAGCGCGAGAGCTACTGGGTGGAGGACCTCGACGAGCTGCCCCAGGTCCACGACTTCCCGCTGGAGCCCGGATCGCCGCTGCTGGCCGGAGCCCCGGCCGGCGAACCGGCCATGGTCTATTGGACCGAACTCCTGGAAGCCGTACGGGTCGCGGCCGTCCGGACCGCCGGCACCGACGCGGTACGGCTCACCGGCGTGGACCTCAAGGACCCGGTCCTCGTACCCCCCGGTGAGGTGCCGGTCCTGCGGGTCACCCTCACACCGGACCCGGACGGGCGCCGCTGGGGATTCGGGGTCGAGAGCCGGACGGGCGCCGAAGCGGCCTGGCGGCCGCGCGGCAGCGGCACGGTGGTCCAGGACGTCCCGGCCGCCGCACCCGAGCCGCTCGCGCGGATCCGCGAGCGCTGCCCGGCGCCCTGGGACGCCGACGCCTTCTACCGGCGTCTGCCGCAGGCCACCCGCTTCCGCCACCTCCTGGACGAGATCCGGACCGGGCAGGGGGAATCCGTCGCCCGCCTCCGCCGCCCCGCCCCGCTGGAGCCGCGGCCCGAGCACCCGCTGCACCCCGAACTGATCCACGCCGCCTATATGCAGGCACTGGTGCTGCTGCCCGGCATGCCGGGCGCCACCCCGCACCTGGACGACTTCCGGATCTCCGGCCCGTCGACCGAGGCGCTGTGGAGCACCTGCCGGATCAGGGAGGGCGCCGACGGCCGGCCGGCCGTGGACATCACCCTGCTGGACGCGGCGGAGCGGGTCGTCGCCGAGCTGAAGGGCATGCCGGTGCACCGCCAGGAGGGCGGCGGTGCCGAGGAGTTGAAGGAAGAGGAGCACGTGAACACGTCCACGGCCGACGCGCCGCAGCCTCAGACGGCGGACACCGGCATCGAGTTGACGGGCGAGTTGCGCCTGACCGACCCGGCGACCGGCTTCGCGATCGAGCTGCGCGGCTCGCTGCGGATCTCCAGGGAGCCCGCGCCGGCGGGCGGCGTACGCGCCCCGGCCCCGGCCCCGGCCGCCGTTCCCGCCCCGGCTCCGGCACCTGTCCCCGTCGCCGCGCCTGTCGCCGCCCCCGTACCGGCCCCGGCGCCCGCTCCTGTGGCCGAGGCCGCCCCCGCGGCCGACCGTCCGGTGGCCGACCGCGTGGCGGAGCACGTGGCGGCGGTCCTCAAGATGCGCGTGGCCAAGCTCGACGCCAACAAGCCCTTCAGCCGCCTCGGCATGGACTCCGTCATGGCGACGGAGCTGCGCAAGCGGCTGGAGCAGGAGTTCGGCATCCCCTTCCCCATGGAAAAACTGGCGCGCGGTGCCTCGACCGCGTCCCTCGTCCGCGAGCTCGGGGCCCAGGCCGCCTCCTGACTCCCTCGCACGCTCGACTCGACACGTGATGTCCCGTCACAGCAGCAACGAAAGGTGAGAGAGTTGACCAAGGACCTGTACGACATCGGTGAGTTGCCCCCGCTCGGCGTCGTCCCGGCGCGGATGCACGCGTCGGTCATCCGCCCGGAACGGTACGGTCCGCCGGAGCAGGGCTTCGCCATGGAGGTCGTGGACGTGCCGAGCCTCGGCCCCGGCCAGATCCTCGTCTGGGTCATGGCCGCCGGCATCAACTACAACAACGTCTGGGCCTCGCTCGGCTACCCGTACGACGTCGTCGCGGCCCGGCAGAAGCAGGGCGAGCCCGAGGACTTCCACATCGGCGGCTCCGAGGGGTCCGGCATCGTCTGGGCCGTGGGCGAGGGCGTCACCACGGTGTCCGTCGGCGACGAGGTGATCGTCACCGGCTGCGTGTGGGACGAGTCCGCCACCGACATCCGGATGGGCGCCGACCCGATGACCTCGTCCACCCAGAAGGCGTGGGGCTACGAGACGAACTACGGCTCCTTCGCCCAGTTCGCACGGGTGACCGAATATCAGTGCCACCCCAAGCCCGCCAACCTCTCCTGGGAGGAGGCCGCCTGCTTCCTGCTCACCGGCGCGACCGCCTACCGGCAGCTGACCGGCTGGGCCCCGCACACCGTGGAGCCCGGCGACCCGGTGCTGATCTGGGGCGGCGCCGGCGGCCTCGGCTCGATGGCGATCCAGATCACCCGGATCCGCGGCGGCATTCCGATCGCCGTGGTCTCCGACGACGAGCGCGGAAAGTTCTGCCTCGAACTCGGCGCGGAGGGCTACATCAACCGCAAGGAGTTCGACCACTGGGGCCGGCTGCCCGACATCTCGGACGGCGCGGCCATGGGCAAATGGATGAAGGGCGTGCGCGCTTTCGGCACCAAATTCTGGGAGATCCTCGGCGAGCGCAAGGCGCCGAAGATCGTTCTGGAGCACAGCGGGCAGAGCACCATTCCCACGTCCATGTATCTGTGCGACACGGCGGGCATGGTCGTCATCTGCGGCGGCACCACCGGCTACAACGCCGACGTCGACCTGCGCTTCCTCTGGATGCGGCAGAAGCGCCTCCAGGGCTCGCACTTCGCGAGCACCAAGCAGTGCCGCCAGGTGATCGCGCTCGCCGGGAGCAAGAAGCTCGACCCCTGCCTCTCCTGGGTCGGCGGGTTCGAGGAGACGGGCCACGCGCATCAGCTGATGCACGAGAACAAGCACCCCTCCGGCAACATGGCCGTCCGGGTCAACGCGCCCGCCGCCTGAACGGGTACCGCTTACGGCGCTCCCCGCCGGTACGGAACCGGCAGTGGCCCGATAGCGTTGTGAGGTAGTAGGCGCACTGGGAAAAGATCGTCCCAAAGCACGAGAGCCATTCCTTTGCCTACCTATTACCCTTGAGCGCTAAGGCCGCGCAGGGTGGCCATGGAGGAGTGAAATGAGGAGCAGGAACCCGGTCTTCTCGCGACGGGGGTTCACCTCCGGAGGCGGCAGCTACGCGGGCTTCAACGCGGCGCCGCAGTCCGGGTCCGCGACGCAGGGAAATCCTTACGGGAACAACCCGTACGCGCAGCCCACCAACCCCTACGCGAACAACCCGTACGCCCAGGGCGCCCCCGACGTCCAGCACGGCATGCCGCAGGCGCCGGCACGTTCCGGCGCGATGACGATCGACGACGTCGTCCTGCGCACCGGCATCACGCTGGCTGCGGTGATCGTCGCGGCCGGTGCCGCCTGGGCGCTGGAGCTGCCCGTCGGGCTGGGCTTCGGCGCCGGCCTGATCGCGATGGTGCTCGGCCTGGTCCAGTCGTTCAAGGCCAAGCCGTCCCCGGCGATCATCCTGGCCTACGCGGTCTTCGAGGGTCTCTTCCTCGGCGTGCTCAGCCAGGCGTACAACGAGGTCGCCAAGGGCGCCCCGATGCAGGCGGTGCTCGGCACCACGGCGGTCTTCGCCGGTGTGCTGGTGGCCTACAAGACGCGGCTCATCCGCGTCGACCGCCGCTTCACCCGGTTCGTGGCCGGTGCCGCGATCGGCTTCCTGCTGCTGATGGTCGTCAACCTGCTGTTCGCCGCCTTCGGCGGCGGTGACGGCCTCGGCTTCCGCACCGGCGGTCTGGGCATCGTCTTCGGCATCCTCGGCGTGGTGCTCGGCGCCTGCTTCCTGGCGCTGGACTTCAAGCAGGTCGAGGACGGCGTGAAGTACGGCGCGCCGCGCGAGGAGTCGTGGCTGGCCGCGTTCGGCCTGACGCTGTCGCTGGTGTGGATCTACACCGAGCTGCTCCGTCTGATCGCGATCCTCAATCAGGACTAGCGCGGCGGACGGACTCCGTAAATGGACGGGCCCGGGAAGGTGATGCCTTCCCGGGCCCGTCCCCCGTTTGCGGGGGACCGCGGCGCTACAGCAGCCTGCGCGCGGCCCGCCGGAGGTCGTACTCGTGCACGATCGCCTTGGCGTGGCCGTAGGCGAGGCCGTGCTCTCCGCGCAGCCAGCTCACCTTCTCCTCGAACCGGGACAGTGCGGGACCTTCCTCGACCGTGCGCAGCCATTCCGCGATGTCACGACCGGTGCAGTGGGGGATTCGGGAGAGCAGGTTCCGGTGGGTCTCGTCGGAGATGACATAGGACATCGGCGCCTCCGGACGCTTCGGATGATGGTCCTTCATGTCACCGTGCCTGAGTGTTCAGCCATTGGCAACAGTCGGCAGCCGCCGCATAGTCTCGGGACGTGGATGATGTGACGCCTCTCCTGGCCGCCGTGGACACCTTCGCCGACCGCCTGCGCACCCTGCCGCAGTCCCGCCTGAGCCGGGGCGCGGCGGCGGAAGCGCTGGCCCTCGCCCGCGAGCTGGCCGCCCGCGCGCAGCGGATCGAGGAACCGGGCCGGGGCGAGCCGCGGGAGATGCCCGAGGCGGGCATGTTCGCGGTGGCGGACCAAGTGGCCGTCGCGGGCCACGACTTGGCCGAGGCGCTCGCCGCCGGGGGCGGCGGGGCGACCGGGGTGCAGGTGGCCGAGGCCGTCGGGCTCATCGAGGAGGCGGCCCGGCGCTGCGGGCTGTAGCCGCCTCCCGGACGTCAGTGGGACGCGATGACGCGGTCCGCCAGCACGTAGACGTTGCCGGAGGCGCAGCCGAACGTCAGGGCGTAGGCGCCCGCCACGCCGGAGCCGCCCAGCAGGACGGGGGCGTCGCCGGTGCGCAGCGCGTGGGCGAGGTTCTCGGCGGTCTCCCGGTGGCCGGGCGTCATGCAGACGGTGGTGCCGTCGGCGAAGACGTAGACGTCGAGGGTGCCGAGCGGGCCCGGGCGCACATCGGCCAGCGGGACGCCGTCGGCGGCGAGCTCGGTGAGCCGCTCGACGGTGCGCTCGTGGTCGGTCACGGGGGCGGCCGGCGAGAAGTCGGGGTGCGAGGGGTGCCGGCGGCGGGCCGCGGCGAGCTCCGGGGACTCGGCGGCGTCCGTCCGCTCCGGCTCCCCGGCCAGGGGCAGATCCAGCCCGGCCAAGTCGGGCTGGCGGGGGATGTGCGGGCCGTACGGGCCGCCGTCGGCGGTCGTCTCGTCGGCGGCGGGGCCGGTGAGGCCGGACAGCAGCGGGGCGTCGGCGCCCGGGGCGGCGCCCAGGTCGAGGGCCTCCTGCGCGGCCCAGAAGGCGCGCGCCTCGGCCAGTTCGCGCTCGCGCTCCTCGGCGAGGGCGTCGGCGACGGCCGCGCGTATCTCGGAGAGCCCGGCCACGGGGGCGGTCCGGGCGGCGGGCACCTCGGCCCGCGCCGCGCGCTCCGCGGTGGCGGTCGCCAGGTCGGCGCGCAGGGCGGTGATCTGGCGGCGCAGTCCGCGCGTGGCGTACAGCGCGGCGGCTCCCGCGGTCGTGGCGGTGGCAGCGGCCAGCAGCAGGGCAAGAGACATGGCGCTCACTGACGTACTCCCGGTTGCTATGGATCCCCCGAATTCCTACCTCAGCTTCGCGCGCGTCTTCCCCTGCCCCCAGTGCAAAACGTCATGAAACCGGCGGGACTTAAGGCCCGGAGGTTGTTCCTTCAACATATCTGACCAGGGGAAACGAATCTCCCCCGGGACGTTGGTCACATCCTGGGGGAGATTGGGTCACGAACGCGTACGGGGTCCGGGGCGGGATCCCGTACGGATCCCGGCTGCGGACCCGGCTGCGGATCTCAGCTCAGGCGCTCCAGCACCATCGCCATGCCCTGGCCGCCGCCCACGCACATCGTCTCCAGCGCGAACTGCTTGTCGTGGAACTGGAGCGAGTTGACGAGCGTGCCGGTGATGCGCGCGCCGGTCATGCCGAAGGGGTGACCCACG
Organism: Streptomyces sp. AV19; assembly: GCF_015999245.1. Lineage (GTDB taxonomy): Bacteria > Actinomycetota > Actinomycetes > Streptomycetales > Streptomycetaceae > Streptomyces. Next base: position 1,038,824 of record NZ_JAEAMR010000007.1, read on the forward strand.
GCGATGGCCCCGCCGTTGACGTTGAGCCGGTCGATGTCGACGCCGAGGTCCCGGTAGGACGGGATCACCTGGGCCGCGAACGCCTCGTTGATCTCGACCAGGTCGATGTCGCCGATGGTCATCCCGGCCCGCTTCAGCGCCTGGCGGCTCGCCTCGACCGGGCCGTAGCCCATGATCTCCGGCGAGAGCGCCGAGACGCCGGTGGAGACGATCCGGGCGAGCGGGGTCAGGCCGAGCTCCCGGGCCTTGGTGTCCGACATGATCACGACCGCGGCGGCGCCGTCGTTGAGCGGGCAGCAGTTGCCCGCCGTGATCAGGCCGTCGGGACGGAACGCGGGCTTGAGGCCCTGGACGCCCTCCAGCGTCACGCCGGCGCGCGGGCCGTCGTCCTTGGCGACGACCGTCCCGTCCGGGGTGGTCACCGGGGTGATCTCGCGCTCCCAGAAGCCCTTGCGGATCGCTTCCTCGGCCAGGTTCTGCGAACGGACGCCGAACTCGTCCATCTCCTGGCGGGTGACGCCCTTCAGCCGGGCGAGGTTCTCCGCGGTCTGCCCCATCGCGATGTACGCGTCCGGGACCAGGCCGTCCTCGCGCGGGTCGTGCCAGCCCTCGCCGCCCTGCTCGGCGCGGGCGGCGGTACGGGCCTCCGCCTCGGCGAAGAGGGGGTTGTGGGTGCCGGGCTGGCCGTCCGAGGAACCGTTGACGGTCCGCGAGACCATCTCGACGCCGGCCGAGAGGAAGACGTCGCCCTCGCCGGCCTTGATCGCGTGGAAGGCCATGCGGGAGGTCTGGAGCGAGGAGGCGCAGTAGCGGGTGACCGTGGTGGCGGGCAGGTGGTCCATGCCCATCTGCACGGCGACGATCCGCGCCAGGTTGTGTCCCTGCTCGCCGCCGGGCATGCCGCAGCCGAGCGTCAGGTCGTCGATGTCGCGCGGGTCCAGGGCGGGGACCTTGTCGAGCGCGGCCCGGATGATCGTGGCGGTGAGGTCGTCCGGGCGCAGATCCTTCAGCGAGCCCTTGAAGGCGCGGCCGATGGGGGAGCGGGCGGTAGAGACGATCACGGCTTCGGGCATCACGGCTCCAGTCGGCGCGGCGGCGGGGCTTCTTCGCTTGTTCGGCTCCGGTGAAGTTACCCGCACGTAAGGTTCAGGTCACGGGGGGCGGCCTGTGATGCGGGCCTCATGCGGTGCGGGGCCGGGGGCCCGGGGTTTTCAGTGTGCCTCTCCCCGCCCCGCCCTTTCACCGTTTCTTCCGGGGCTGCGCCCCTCGGCCCGGCAACGCGGCTTCGCCGCGTTGTCCTCAAACTCCCCGGAGGGGGCAACCCCTACCGGCCCACCCGGTGCCACGCCGAGCGCCGCTCCGGACCCTCGTCCCCGGAGCCGTTCGGGCCGTCCGGCCCGTCCGGCCCGTCCGGCCCGTCCGGCCCGTCCGGCCCGTCCGGTCCGTCCGGTCCCTCCGGCGCGGGCAGCTGCCGGCGCCGTCGGTACTTGAGCAGCGCCCACCGGCCCCGCGCCACGGACACCTCCGCGCCGCCCTCCGCCGCCGCCCGCGCCGCCGCGTGCGCCACCGGCAGGATGCCCTCGCGGCGCGCCGCGTCCGGCCGTTCCTCGTCCTTCGGCCACAGGCCGAGCGCCGCGCACAGCGTGGGCAGCACGGCCATCGCGGCCGTGGCGTACCCCTCCGCCGAGGGGTGGTAGTTGTCCGGACCGAACAGCTCCCGCGGGTTCGACGCGAACTCCGGGCCGAGCAGGTCGCCCAGCGACACCGTGCGGCCCCCCGCCTCCAGCACCCCTATCGTCTGCGCCGCCGCCAGCTGCCGGCTCAGCCGCCGGGCCAGCCACCGCAGCGGCTGGTAGACCGGCTCGATCGTGCCGAGGTCGGGGCAGGTGCCCACGACGACCTCGCACCCCGCGTCCCGCAGTCTGCGCACCGCCTCCGACAGCAGCCGCACGGACCGGGCGGCCGGCACCCGGTGGGTGACGTCATTGGCACCGATCATGATCACGCAGACGTCGGGGGTCCGCCCCGGACCTGACAGAAGCAGAGTGACCTGCCGTTCCAAGTCGTAGGACTGCGCCCCGGAGAGCGCCACGTTGCGCAGGTCGACCGGCCGTTCCGCCACCGCCGCCAGCCCCGTCGCCAGCAACGCCCCCGGCGTCTGCCGGGGCCGGTGCACCCCCTTGCCCGCGGCCGTGGAGTCGCCCAGCATGCCCAGGACCAGCGGCTCGCGGCCGGGCCCGTGCACGAACGAGGAGCCGTACCGCCCGTCCGCCTGCGGCGGCGTGTCGTGGTTGCCGCCGACGATCCTCCTGGCCAGTGCCACCTCGGTGAGCAGCAGCCCCAGCGCCGCGCCCCCGAGCAGACCGATCCCGCCGCCTCCGTACGCCGCCGCGGCGGCGATCCGCCGGGCGGCCCTCGCCCTCGACATGGACATAAGGCGGGTCTCCTCCCGCTCCACGAGCGCGGTGCACCCTGTGCCGCACCCTGTGCCCTAACCGTGCTGATACCTACGTGCCCCGAGCGGGGGCGGCCGCAACGCCCGGCGGCTTCCGCCGGACCGCCATTCGGCCGAATAGGCTGGTCGTACGGGCACGCGACGAACCGCTAGTGCCCCCGACCGCGGAGATCACCGTGCAGTATCACGATTCGATGATCGAGCTCATCGGCAACACGCCGCTGGTGAAGCTCAACAGCGTGACCGAAGGCATAAAGGCCACCGTGCTGGCCAAGGTCGAGTACTTCAACCCCGGCGGTTCGGTGAAGGACCGCATCGCCGTGCGGATGATCGAGGCAGCGGAGAAGTCCGGCGAACTCAAGCCGGGCGGAACGATCGTCGAGCCCACCTCCGGCAACACCGGTGTCGGCCTGGCGATGGTGGCCCAGCAGAAGGGCTACAAGTGCGTCTTCGTGTGCCCCGACAAGGTGTCCCAGGACAAGATCAACGTGCTGCGCGCCTACGGCGCCGAGGTCGTCGTCTGCCCGACCGCGGTCGACCCCGAGCACCCGGACTCCTACTACAACGTCTCCGACCGCCTCGTCCGCGAGATCCCGAACGCCTGGAAGCCGGACCAGTACAGCAACCAGAACAACCCGCTGTCGCACTACTACTCCACCGGTCCGGAGGTCTGGGAGCAGACGGAGGGGAAGATCACCCACTTCGTCGCGGGTGTGGGCACCGGCGGCACCATCAGCGGCACCGGCCGCTACCTCAAGGAGGTCAGCGACGGCCGCGTCAAGGTCGTCGGCTCGGACCCGGAGGGCTCCGTCTACAGCGGCGGCTCCGGCCGTCCGTACCTGATCGAGGGCGTCGGTGAGGACTTCTGGCCGACCGCCTACGACGGCACGGTCACCGACGAGATCATCGCGGTCTCCGACAAGGACGCCTTCCAGATGACCCGCCGCCTCGCCCGCGAGGAGGGCCTGCTCGTCGGCGGCTCCTGCGGCATGGCGGTCGTCAGCGCGCTGCGCCTGGCCGAGCGGCTGACCGAGGACGACGTGGTCGTCGTCCTGCTCCCGGACAGCGGCCGCGGCTACCTGAGCAAGATCTTCAACGATGAGTGGATGGCGGACTACGGCTTCCTGGAGGAGGCCGGCGACGACGCCCGCGTCGGCGACGTGCTGCGCCGCAAGGACGGCGAGCTGCCCTCCCTGGTGCACATGCACCCCGAGGAGACGGTCGGCGAGGCCATCGAGGTGCTGCGCGAGTACGGCGTCTCCCAGATGCCGATCGTCAAGCCGGGCGCCGGGCACCCGGACGTGATGGCCGCCGAGGTCATCGGCTCCGTCGTCGAACGCGAGCTGCTGGACGCGCTGTTCACCAAGCGGGCCTCGCTCTCCGACCCGCTGGAGAAGCACATGTGCGCCCCGCTGCCGCAGGTCGGCTCGGGCGAGCCGGTCGCCGACCTGATGGCCGTGCTCGGCGAGGCGGACGCCGCGATCGTCCTGGTCGAGGGCAAGCCGACCGGCGTGGTGAGCCGTCAGGACCTGCTGGCCTTCCTGGCGGAGGGCAACGGCGCGAAGTAGCGCGGGGCTCCGTGCCGTTGCCGCTCCCGTAAAAGGTACGTATGCGTCACGTGATGGCAGCACGGACTTAACACGGAGCCCGCATAGTGAAGGGGTGCCGCGCGGACGGAGAGCGTCCGGTGCGGCGCCTCGGTGCGACGGCAGGAACTCCGGAGCGGCTCCCGGACTCCACGGCCGTCCGGGCGCGGGTTGGCTGCGCGTCCGTCCGTGGGGGTCGCCGCCGTCCCGACCCCGGCCGATGGGCCGGGGTGCGGCGGCCCCTGCGCAGGGGGTTTCTCCCCGCCCCGCCCTTTCACCCTTTCTCGCCGCGCTCCGCGCGGGGAACGCGGCTGCGCCGCGTTCGTCCTCAAACTCCCCGGAGGGGGCAACCCCCAGACGGGCTGAATTCGTCCCTGGGCGCCCGCAGCGCGCTGCTGCGGAAACGGCGAAAGGGCGGGGCGGGGAGAAAAACCCTTACCCCCGCTCCTCCCGCTGCCAGGGGAACCCCCGCGTCACCTGCGCCACGTTCACGGCGACGATCCCCGCCCAGGCCACCACCAGCCCGAACATCCCCGCCTGCGCCACCGCTATCGCGGTCAGCGGTATCGCCAGCACCAGCGACACGATCGCGAACCCGAACCGTTCGCCGAACGACCCGAACTCGCCGGAGCGTCCGGCGGCCGGGCCGCCCCGCGCCGTCGACATCTGCTGCTCCGCGGCCAGTCGCCGCATCCGCTGTTCCACGGCGGCGTCGACTTTCCGCTCCACCTTCTCCAGGAAGGCGTCGACGAGTTCCGCCTCGTACTCCGACCCCAGCTCCTTACGGGTCTGCAGGGTCGCGTCGAGTTCCTTCTGGAGGTCTCGGTCATGGCCGGTCATGGTCGTAACGGTACGGTCGCTGCGGACCCCGCGTCAGTGGGGCCAGCACCCGTATCCGCAGTGGGGCCGCCCCTCCGCGGCCCCATGGAAGGAGCCGTCCGTGACCGAACCGCAACCGCTGCTGCCGTTCGACGGGACCGACCGGCCGGACGCCCTGTCCGTCGCGGGCCGCGTCCTCTCCCGGGAGGACCTGCTCGGCGCCGCCGGCGCCGTCGCGGCCCGGATCGCCGGGGCGTCCTCCGTCGCCGTACGGGCCACGGCGACGGCCGAGACGGTCGCCGCCGTGGTCGGCGGCCTGCTCGCCGGTGTGCCCGTGGTGCCGCTGCCGCCGGACGCGGGGCCGCTGGAACGGGACCACATCATCCGGGACTCCGGCGCCGAGCTCGTCCTCGGCGCCGCGGGGGACGACGGCGTCGGCCTGCCCGTGGACCCGGCGGAGCGCGCCGCCTGGTCCGGTCCCGAACCGGAGCCGGGGACAACGGCGTTCGTCCTCTACACCTCCGGCACGACCGGCGCGCCCAAGGGCGTGCTGATACCACGCGGCGCCGTCGCGGCCGGCCTCGACGGGCTCGCCGACGCCTGGCAGTGGACGGCGGAGGACACACTCGTCCACGGGCTGCCGCTGTTCCACGTGCACGGCCTGGTCCTCGGCGTGCTGGGCGCGCTGCGCACCGGCTGCCGGCTGGTGCACACCGGGCGGCCCACCCCCGAGGCGTACGCCGCGGCGGGCGGCAGCCTGTACTTCGGTGTACCGACCGTGTGGTCCCGCGTCGTCCGCGACCCCGCCTCCGCGCGGCGGCTGAGCGGCGCCCGGCTCCTGGTGTCCGGGAGCGCCGCGCTGCCCGCCCCCGTCTTCCGTGACCTGGAGGCGCTCACCGGGCAGCGGCCCGTCGAGCGGTACGGCATGACCGAGACGCTGATCACGGTCGCCGCCCGCGCCGACGGCGAGCGCCGGCCGGGCTGCGTCGGCGTGCCGCTGCCGGGGACGCGGACGCGCCTGGCCGCCGTGGAAGGGGGCGGCGGCATCGGGGAGTTGGAGGTGTCGGGGCCGACCCTCTTCTCGGGCTACCTGGGCCGGCCGGAGGCCACGGCCGCGGTGCGCACCGACGACGGCTGGTTCCGCACCGGCGACATCGCCGCCATCGAGGACGACGGGACGCACCGCATCGTCGGCCGCGCCTCCACCGACCTCATCAAGTCCGGCGGCTACCGCATCGGGGCGGGCGAGGTGGAGAACGCGCTGCTCGACCACCCGGCCGTCGCCGAGGCCGCCGTCGTGGGCGTGCCGCACGACGACCTCGGGCAGGAGATCGTCGCCTACGTGGTGGCGGACGGGGTCGGCGAGCAGGCGCTGATCGACTTCGTCGCCGAGCGGCTGTCCGTCCACAAGCGGCCCCGCCGGGTGCGCTTCCTGGAGGCGTTGCCGCGCAACGCGATGGGCAAGCCGCAGAAGAAGCTGCTGCCTCCGGTGTGAGCCCCGGCCGGGGTGGCTGCATAATTTCATGCAGGGCCGGGAGTCGATGAATGGAGGGCCGATGACGGAGACCGGCGGGACCGGTGCGGCGCCGGAGGCCACCGCGCGGCTGCAGAAACTCTTCGAGGGGCACCGGCTGACGCCCACCCAGCGGCGCATCGCCCACTGCATGGTGCGCCGCGCCGCCGACGCGCCCTTCCTCTCCAGCGTGGAGCTGGCGGAGCTCGCCGGGGTCAGCCAGCCGTCGGTGACCCGCTTCGCGGTCGCCCTCGGCTTCGACGGCTACCCGGCGCTGCGCCGCCACCTGCGCGAGGCGGTGCCGGGCGGGCCGGCGGCCGAGGCCGGCGCGTACAACGAGTACCAGCAGGCCGTCCACGCCGAGATCGACAACCTGCGGCACCTCGCGTCGCTGCTCGCCGACCCCGCGCCCGTCGTGCGGGCCGGGCGGCTGCTCGCCGCGTCCCGCCCGCTGCCGGTGCTCGGCCTGCGCGCCGCGACCGCCCAGGCGGGCGGCTTCGCCTACTTCGCCCGCAAGGTCCATCCGGACGTGCGGCTCCTGGACGAGGGCGGGTCGCTGCTCGTCGACCGCGTCGACGGGGCGGTACGGGCCGGCGCGAGCGCGCTGCTGTGCTTCGCGCTGCCGCGGCATCCGCGGGAGGTGGTGGAGGCGCTGGAGTACGCGCAGGGGGCGGGGCTGACCGTCGTCACGGTCGCCGACTCCACGTTCGCGCCCGTGGCACGCCACAGCGACCTGCTGCTGCCCGCCGCCGTCGGCACGGGCCTGGCCTTCGACACGGCGTGTGCGCCGATGCTGCTGGGGCGGGTGCTGCTGGAGGCGATGTGCGACGCGTTGCCGGACGCGCAGGCGCGGCTGGAGGAGTTCGACGCGCGGGCGGCGGCGCGGGGGTTGTTCGTGGAGTGAGGGTGCCCTCGGCCCGCCCTGAACCGTTTTCACAGGGGCTGCGCCTCTGTGCCACCCCGCGGCGCGCCGGGCCCGCGCTCCGCGCGGTGGGCGGGGCTCCGCCCCTGCGCCCCGCCGGGGGCTCCGCCCCCTGGACCCCTTTTCGGGGCTGCGCCCCTGACCCCCGAAGCGCCCTCCGGGCGCTGTCCTCAAACTCCCCGGAGAGGGCATTCAGCCCGTCCGGCGTTTGAGGACGAACGCGGCGCAGCCGCGTTGCCCCCGCGCGCAGCGCGCTGCTGCGGAAACGGTGAAAGGGCGGGGCGGGGAGAAAAAAACCCGCTACCCGCACCGCACCGCAGTCGTCGCCCCCGCCGTCGCCCCCGCCTCCGGCGCCCCGCCGAACACGCTCAGCAGACCCGTCAGCCCCAACGCCACCACCGCGACCACGGCCCGCCGCCGCAACGCCCGCCTGTCCACCGGCATTTCCGCTCCTCCCGCCCGACCTGACGGCCCGAAAGGTAGCGCGTCACGGGCGGCGCCCGCGTCGTACGGGGGAGCCAAGCCCGGCCTCATACCGGGGTATCACCCGCAGCGTTCTCAGACCCTCCTCAGAATCGCCCGCTAACCTGCGCCTGGAATCCACCGGTGTGAGGAGGTTCGGCATGGGACGCGGGGGTTACGCGGTGGCGCGGGTTGCGGTGATCGTACGGGCTCCGGCCTGCTGGCTGTGGTGGCCCGGGGTCCTGGCGGCAGGGATCGGGGCGGCGGTCCCGGGGCTGACGGGCCGCCGGATCGGCGTCCTCGCCGGGGCCGTGCTGTTCCTGGCCGCGGCGGCCGTCGCGTTCACCGCCCGGCGCCGCCGCTACGCGGAACTGGCCCGCGGCGCGTCCCGCGCCGGCAAGTCCGTCCTCCTCCAGGACCGCGCCGTGACCGCGCGCGCCTGGCGGCGCGGCCGCCGCCGGTGGCTCGCGCTCGCCTTCCCCGCGGCCGTCGCCTCCTCGCTCGTCCTGCCGGCCGCCGGCGGCATGGCGCTCGCCGGGCTGGGCGCCGGCCTGTGGGCCAAGGCCCGCTGGCTGGGCGGCCTGGAGCGGCGGACCGGCGGCCTGCTGTGGGTGCGCACCGAGTGGGCCGGGGGCAGCCCCGCGGCCAAGGGCGTGCGCGGCTATCTGACCACCGGGCTCGCGGCGGGCGACGCCGCCCCGGGCGGTGCCCGCCGCACGGCGACGGCGGTCAGCGCAGCGCGCTGAGCCCGTCCACGTGCGCGCCGCCGCTCTCGGCGACGAGCTCGTCGAGGGTCTGCGGGCCGCGCACGGGGGCGAAGCGCACCCGCCGGGCCGTCTCCAGCCAGCCGTGGATCCCGGGCCGGGGCAGCGCGTTGTAGGCGAAGTGGTTGGAGACGTAGTACGCGCCCGTGTCCAGCAGTGCGACGTGGTCGCCCGTCGCCAGCGGCGGCAGTTCGCGGTCCACGGCGACGAGGTCGCCCGCGAAGCAGCACGGCCCCGCGACGTCCTGCGGCACCGGGCCGCCCGTCTTCGGCAGCCCGTGCGCGTCGTACGCGGCCACCCGCAACGGCCAGGCGCCGGGCGCGAAGACCGTGCGCGTGGCCACCTGCGCGCCCGCGTGGGTCACCGCGATCCGGCGGCCCCCGGCCGACTTGGCGTACTCGACGCGGGCCACCACCATGCCGTTCTTGGCCATCAGCGAGCGGCCGAACTCGGTGACCAGGCCGTAGCGCCCGTCGAAGAGGCCCGGCACGGTGGCGGCGAGGAGGCGGGCGTACTCCCGGTGGCCGGGGACGGTCTCGTCGGAGGCGAAGTTGACGGGCAGCCCGCCGCCGATGTCCAGGGTGTCGATCTGCCGCCGCCCGGCGACCTCGTTGATCTCCTCGGCCAGTTCGTAGACGATCCGCACGCCCTCGGCCATCAGCTCCAGCGGACAGCCCTGCGAGCCCACGTGGGCGTGCAGCCGGGTCAGCCACGGCCGCCGCACGTGCGCCTCCAGCAGCCAGGCGCGGGCCCCGGGGTCGCGCAGCGCCACCCCGAACTTCGAGGTCTCCGTGGCCGTGCTCATCGCGCCGATGGCACCGCCTCCGACCTGCGGGTTGACGCGCACGCCGAGCGCGGACGCGGCCGGGCCCGCGGGTCCGGCGGGCCCGACGAGCGCGTCCAGCCGGTCCAGCTCCGCGCGGCTGTCCACGTTCACGGCGACGCCCAGCGCCAGCGCCTCGCGCAGCTCGGCGACCGTCTTGGCGGGGGAGTCGAGCACGATCCGGTCGGCGGGGATCCCGGCCGCGCGCGCCAGGGCCAGCTCGCCGGGGCTGGCGACCTCGCAGCCCAGCCCCTCGTCGGCGAGCAGCCGCAGCACGGGGACGAGGGAGGCGGCCTTGACGGCGAAGGCGTGCAGCACGCCGCCGGAGCCGGGGCTTGCGGGGCTGCCGGGGCGTCCAGGGCTTGCGGCGTTCGCGGGGAGCACCTCCGCGAACGCCTCCCGCAGCGCGGCGGCGGACGCGCGGACGCCGGCCACGTCCAGCAGCCCGACGACCGGCTCCCGCTCGCTCACCAGGCCCTGTGCCACCGCCGCCCGCACGGCGGCGTCCCGCCGGGCGGCCCGGTCGTTCCCGAGGAGGCTCATGGGGTTACTTCACCACCGCGGGGGCGGGTATGCCATGGGTGCGCACCGGAGCGCCCCCACCTGTTGACTAGGGCTATTCAGCGCCGCAATATGTGCAGTGTTCTATTCAGTCAGTCCCAGGGAGGCAGGGCCCATGTCAGGACCGCGACCCGTGCGAGCGCCGCGAGGAACCGGGCTCAGTGCCCTGGGTTGGCAGCAGGAGGCCGCTCTGCGGATGCTCCAGAACAACCTCGACCCCGAGGTCGCCGAGCACCCCGACAAGCTCGTCGTCTACGGCGGCACGGGCAAGGCGGCCCGCGACTGGCGGTCCTTCGACGCGATGGTCCGCACCCTGCGGACGCTCAAGCAGGACGAGACCATGCTCGTCCAGTCCGGCCGGCCGGTCGGCGTCATGCAGACGCACGAGTGGGCGCCGCGCGTCCTGATCGCCAACTCCAATCTCGTCGGCGACTGGGCCAACTGGGAGGAGTTCCGCCGGCTGGAGGCCCTCGGGCTCACCATGTACGGCCAGATGACCGCCGGGTCGTGGATCTACATCGGCACCCAGGGCATCCTCCAGGGCACGTACGAGACGTTCGCCGCGGTCGCCGCGAAGAAGTTCGACGGGACCCTGGCCGGGACGATCACCCTGACCGCCGGGCTCGGCGGGATGGGCGGTGCCCAGCCGCTCGCCGTCACCATGAACGACGGCGTCGCGATCTGCATCGACTGCGACCCGCGCGCCATCGAGCGCCGCATCGAGCACCGCTACCTGGACGTGAAGGCCGACTCCCTCGACCACGCCCTCCAGCTGGCGGTCGAGGCGCGCGACGCCCGGCGCCCGCTGTCCGTCGGCGTCCTCGGCAACGCGGCCGAACTCCTCCCGCAGCTGCTGGCGATGAGCGCGCCGATCGACATCGTCACCGACCAGACGTCCGCCCACGACCCGCTGGCCTATCTGCCGGTCGGCGTCGACTTCGCCGACATGGCCTCGTACGCGGCCGAGAAGCCGGCCGACTTCACGCGCCGCGCGCGGGAGTCGATGGCCCGGCACGTGGAGGCCATGGTCGGCTTCCAGGACGCGGGTGCCGAGGTCTTCGACTACGGCAACTCCATCCGCGGCGAGGCCCAACTCGCGGGTTACGGGCGGGCCTTCGACTTCCCCGGCTTCGTCCCCGCCTACATCCGGCCGCTGTTCTGCGAGGGCAAGGGCCCCTTCCGCTGGGCCGCGCTGTCCGGCGACCCCAAGGACATCGCCGCCACCGACCGGGCCATCCTCGACCTCTTCCCCGAGAACGAGTCCCTCGCCCGCTGGATCAAGCTGGCCGGCGAGCGCGTCCACTTCCAGGGCCTGCCCGCCCGCATCTGCTGGCTCGGCTACGGCGAGCGGGACCGCGCCGGCGAGCGCTTCAACGACATGGTGGCGAGCGGCGAGCTGTCCGCGCCGGTCGTCATCGGCCGCGACCACCTCGACTGCGGCTCGGTGGCCTCGCCGTACCGCGAGACGGAGGCGATGCTCGACGGGTCCGACGCGATCGCGGACTGGCCGCTGCTGAACGCGATGGTCAACGTGGCGTCCGGGGCGTCGTGGGTGTCGATCCACCATGGTGGTGGCGTCGGCATGGGCCGCTCCATTCACGCGGGCCAGGTGACGGTCGCCGACGGGACGGCGCTGGCGGGCGAGAAGATCCGGCGGGTGCTGACGAACGATCCGGGTATGGGCGTGATCCGTCATGTGGACGCGGGTTACGACATCGCGGAGTCGGTCGCGGAGGACCGCGGGGTCCGCATTCCCATGCGGGAGGGTGACGGCGCGTGACGGATTCCTCGGATTCCTCGGCTTCCTCGGCACGGGCCGGCAATTCAGCCCGTCTGGGGGCACCCCCTCTGGGGGAGTTTGAGGACAACCGCGCGGAGCGCGGTTTCGGGGGGCCGGGGGCGCAGCCCCCGGTTTCGGGAAGGGGTGGGGCTGGGGAGGAGCCCGCCGCAGGTGCCACCGCCACTGGCCCCTCCTTCCACGAGATGTGGCGCGACCTCGCGCCCATCGGCCGCTCGGCCGAAAGCGGCGGCTACCGCCGCTTCGCCTGGACCGGCGCCGACGCCGACTGCCGGGACTGGTTCCGCGCCCAGGCCGAGACCCGCGGGCTCGCCTACGAGCTGGACCGCAACGGCAACCAATGGGCCTGGCTCGGCGACCCCTCCGCCGGCGACGCCGTCGTCACCGGATCCCACCTGGACTCCGTCCCGGACGGCGGCGCCTTCGACGGCCCTCTCGGTGTCGTCTCCTCCTTCGCCGCCCTCGACGAGCTCCGCGCCCGCGGCGCCCGCCCTTCCCGTCCCCTCGCCGTCGTCAACTTCGGCGACGAGGAGGGTGCCCGCTTCGGGCTCGCCTGCGTCGGCTCCCGGCTCACCGCCGGACAGCTCACCGTGGACAAGGCCCACGAACTCCGCGACGCCGAGGGCATCTCGCTGCCGCGGGCCATGGAGCGCGCCGGTCACGACCCGGAGGCCATCGGGCCCGACCCCGAACGCCTCGCCCGCATCGGCGCGTTCGTGGAACTGCACGTCGAGCAGGGGCGCGCCCTGGCCGAGACGCCGCACCCCGTCGGCGTCGCCTCCGCGATCTGGCCGCACGGACGCTGGCGGTTCGACTTCCACGGCGAGGCCAACCACGCGGGCACCACCCGCATCGAGGACCGCCGCGACCCGATGCTCACCTACGCCAACACCGTCCTGGCCGCCCGCAAGAAGGCCCGCCTTGCCGGCGCCCTCGCCACCTTCGGCAAGGTTGGCGTCGAGCCCAACGGCGTCAACGCCATCGCCTCGCTCGTGCGCGCCTGGCTGGACTCCCGCGCCGCCGACGAGGAGACCCTCGCCGAGGTCGTCGCCGAGATCGAGCGCGCCGCCGTCGACCGCGGCCGGCGGGACGGCGTCGAGGTGCGCGTCACCCGCGAGTCGTTCACCCCCGTCGTCGAGTTCGCCCACGACCTGCGCGACCGGATCGCCGGACTGCTCGGCGGCGTCCCCGTCCTGCCCACCGGGGCGGGACACGACGCCGGAATCCTCTCCGCGAGCGTCCCGACCGCCATGCTGTTCGTACGCAACCCCACCGGCGTCTCCCACTCGCCGGCCGAGACGGCCGCCGAGGACGACTGCCTCGCCGGTGTGACCGCACTCGCCGATGTACTGGAGGGCCTCGCGTGCCGGTGACCACGACCTTCTGGGCGGAGCACGCCTGGCTCGGCGACCGCGTCGAGCCAGGCGTGGCGCTCGACGTGGCGGACGGCCGGATCACGGCCGTCCGCACGGGAACCGCCACGCCCCCGCCGGGCGCGGAGACCCTGCGGGGCCTCACACTCCCGGGCCTGGCCAACGCCCATTCGCACGCCTTCCACCGCGCCCTGCGCGGCACCGTGCAGGCCGGCGAAGGGACGTTCTGGACCTGGCGCGACGTCATGTACGGCGTCGCCGACCGGCTCACCCCCGACAGCTACTTCGCGCTCGCCCGCGCCGCCTACGCCGAGATGGCCCTCGCCGGCATCACCTGCGTCGGCGAGTTCCACTACCTCCACCACGCCCCGGACGGCACGCCCTACGACGGGCCCAACGCCATGGGCGAGGCCCTGATGGCCGCCGCCGGCGAAGCCGGCATCCGCATCACCCTCCTCGACACCGCCTACCTCTCCTCCGGATTCGGCGAACCGCCCAACCGGCACCAGCGCCGCTTCTCCGACGGCACCGCCGACGCCTGGGCCGAGCGGGCCGCCGGACTCAAACCCTCGGACCACGCCCGCGTCGGCGCCGCCGTCCACTCCGTGCGCGCCGTCCCCGCCGCGCAGCTGGCGACCGTCGCCGCCTGGGCCGAGGAGCGCGAGGCCCCGCTGCACGTCCACCTCTCGGAGCAGACCGCCGAGAACGACGCCTGCGTCGAGGCGTACGGCTTCACGCCCACCGCGCTGCTCTCGGACCACGGCGTGCTGGGCCCGCGCACCACGGCCGTCCACGCCACCCACCTCACCCCGGGCGATATCCGGCTGCTGGGCCGCTCGGCCACCGGGGTGTGCATGTGCCCCACCACCGAGCGCGACCTCGCCGACGGCATCGGCCCCGCCCGCGCCCTCCAGGAGGCCGGCTCGCCGCTCTCCCTCGGCAGCGACAGCCACGCCGTCGTCGACCTCCTGGAGGAGGCCCGCGCCATGGAGCTGGACGAGCGGCTGCGCACCCACCGCCGGGGCCACTGGACCGCCGGCCAACTGCTGCGCGCCGCCACCGCCGACGGCCACGCCGCCCTCGGCTGGCACGAGGCCGGCCGCATCGAGCCGGGCGCGCTCGCGGACCTCACCACCGTGGCGCTGGACTCCGTCCGCACCGCGGGGCCGGGACCCGAACTGGGCGCCGAGACGGCCGTATTCGCGGCCACGGCAGCGGACGTACGGCACGTGGTGACCGGCGGCCGGCAGATCGTCCGCGACGGGCACCACCTGCTCGTACCGGACGTGCCCCGCGCGCTCGCCGAGTCGATCGCCGCCCTCCACAGCTGACGCCGTAGGAACAGAAGGACGACCACACCCCCATGACCACGACGGCCATCACCCACATCGGCAGTCTCGTCACCAACGACACCTCCCTCGGCACGGGTCCCCTCGGCCTGGTCCAGGACGCGACCGTCGTCATCGACGGCGACCGCGTCGTCTGGGTCGGCGGGACAAGCAAAGCACCCGCCACTGACAACGCCGTCGACGCCGGCGGCCGCGCGGCCCTGCCCGGCTTCGTCGACTCCCACTCCCACCTGGTCTTCGCCGGCGACCGCACCGCCGAGTTCAACGCCCGCATGTCGGGCCGGAGCTACAGCGCCGGCGGCATCCGCACGACCGTCGCCGCCACCCGCGCGGCGAGCGACGCGGAGCTGGAGGCGGGCCTCCGCCGCTACCTGGACGAGGCGCTGCGCCAGGGCACCACCACCCTGGAGACCAAGTCCGGCTACGGGCTGAGCACCCACGACGAGGCCCGCGCACTGCGCATCGCCGCCGCCCACACCGACGAGGTCACCTACCTCGGCGCCCACGTCGTGGCCCCCGAGTACGCGGACGACCCGGACGGCTACGTCGCCCTGGTCACCGGCGAGATGCTCGACGCCTGTGCGCCGCACGCCCGTTGGGTGGACGTCTTCTGCGAGAAGGGCGCCTTCGACGGCGACCAGTCCCGCGCGGTCCTCGAAGCGGGCCTCGCCAAGGGGCTCCAGGCGCGCGTCCACGCCAACCAGCTCGGTCACGGCCCCGGCGTCCGGCTCGCCGTGGAACTCGGCGCCGCCTCCGCCGACCACTGCACCCACCTGACCGACGCGGACGTCGACGCCCTCGCCCAGGGCGACACCGTCGCGACGCTGCTGCCCGGCGCGGAGTTCTCCACCCGCGCCCCGTGGCCCGACGCGCGCCGGCTGCTCGACGCGGGTGTCACCGTCGCGCTCTCCACGGACTGCAACCCGGGCTCGTCCTTCACCAGTTCCGTCCCGTTCTGCGTCGCCCTGGCCGTGCGGGACATGGGGATGACCCCCGACGAGGCCGTGTGGTCCGCCACGGCCGGCGGCGCGGCGGCCCTGCGCCGCACCGACGTCGGCCGGATCGCCCCCGGCGCCCGCGCCGACCTCGTCCTGCTCGACGCGCCCTCGCACGTCCACCTCGCCTACCGGCCGGGCGTCCCGCTGGTGTCGGCGGTCTGGAAGCGGGGCGTCCACGCGGTGTGACCACGCGGTGTGACCACGGACGCGCCGCAACTCCGTTGCGCCGGGGCCGCCGTGCGGCGAAGGTGATCCGATGAAGACGATCGGATTGCTGGGCGGCATGAGCTGGGAGTCCACCGCCGAGTACTACCGCCTGCTCAACCGGCTGACCCGCGAGCGGCTCGGCGGCCTCCACTCCGCCGAGTGCGTGCTGTACTCCGTGGACTTCGCGGAGATCGAGCGGCTCCAGACGGCCGGGCGCTGGCAGGAGGCGGGAGAGGTCCTCGCCGGTGCCGCGAAGGCGCTGGAGGCGGCGGGCGCGGAACTGCTCCTCATCTGCACCAACACCATGCACAAGGTCGCTGACCAGGTGGCCGCCGCGACCTCCGTCCCCCTGCTGCACCTCGCGGACGCGACCGCCGCGGCGGTGCGCTCGGCGGGCGTGCGCAGGGTCGCCCTGCTGGGCACCGCGTTCACGATGGAGCAGGACTTCTACAAGGACCGCCTCGCGGCCGGCGGCCTGGAGGTCCTCGTCCCGGACGAGGAGGGCCGGCGGACCGTCCACCGGGTCATCTACGAGGAGTTGTGCGCCGGCGTCGTCCGCGAGGAGTCGCGCGCCGCGTACCGGGAGATCATCCGCGGCCTCGTCGCCGCCGGCGCGGAGGGCGTCGTGCTGGGCTGCACGGAGATCGAGCTCCTGGTGGGCGCCGAGGACAGCCCGGTGCCGGTCTTTCCCACGGCGCGGTTGCACGCCGAGGCGGCGGTGGAGCTGGCGCTGCGCGGCTGAGGCGGTGCCTCGGGGCGGCGGCCCGTGCTGTGGCGGGCGACGGTGCTCCGCGCGGTGGTCCTTCGGGTGCCGGACGGGTTGGGGTTGCCCCGGCCCCGCCCTTTCACCGTTTCCCGGGGAGACCCCGGACCCCCGACCGCCCTTCGGGCGGTGGCCGGGGCTCCGCCCCGCACCCCGGCCGGGGCTCCGCCCCCTGCACCCCTGGGCCGGGACGGGCCCAGGCAAGCCTGCGCCCGTGGCGCCCCCTCCGGGCCCGCGCCCGGCGGTGCCTCCTCGGGCCCGCGCCTACGGTGCCTCCTCGGGCCTGCGGTCGCGGTGACCCCTCGGGCCCGCGCTTGCGGTGCCTCCTCGGGCCTGCGGTCGCGGTGACCCCTCGGGCCCGCGCCTGCGATGCCTCCTCGGGCCCGCGCCCAGCGGCGCCTCCTCCGGCCCGCGTCCCGCGGCGACCCCTCCGGCCCGTGCCCGTGGCGCGCCTCTCGGGTCCCCGCCCCGCCCCCGCCGCAACAGCGTGCAGCGCCTCGCGGCGGGGGCTCGCGAGGCGCTGCACGCTGTTGCG
>NZ_JAEAMR010000007.1:1055851-1136357 GCF_015999245.1 Streptomyces sp. AV19
GGGGGGGGGGGCGACCCCTCCGGCCCGTGCCCGTGGCGCGCCTCTCGGGTCCCCGCCCCGCCCCCGCCGCAACAGCGTGCAGCGCCTCGCGAGCCCCCGCCGCGCGGGCGAGCCGGGGGTGCCGCCCCGGCGGCGGCCGACCGGAACGCCCCGCCCCGTCGCACAGCATGCAGCGCTCCGTGGCGCCCGCCGCGCGGGCGAGCCCGGAACGCCCCCGCGCCGCGGCGCCGTCACTCGTCGCCGAGCAGCCCCCGGCGCAGCCGCACCAGCGTCCGTGACAGCAGACGGGACACGTGCATCTGCGAGATGCCGAGCTCCTCGCCGATCTCCGACTGGGTCATGTTGGCGACGAACCGCAGCGAGAGGATCTTCCGGTCGCGCGGCGCGAGTTCGGCGATCAGGGGCTTCAACGACTCGACGTACTCGACGCCTTCGAGGTCGTGGTCCTCGTAGCCGATGCGCTCGGCGAGGGCGCCGTCGCCGCTGCTGTCGTCGGCCTCGGCGGGCGCGTCCAGGGAACTGGCCGTGTACGCGTTGCTCGCGCTCATGCCCTCGACGACCTCGTCCTCGGAAATGCCGAGGTGGGCGGCGAGTTCGGCGACGGTGGGGGAACGGTCCAGGCGCTGGGCGAGGTCGTCGCCCGCCTTGGCGAGGGCGAGGCGGAGCTCCTGGAGGCGGCGCGGGACGCGCACCGACCAGCTCGTGTCGCGGAAGAAGCGCTTGATCTCGCCGATGATGGTCGGCATCGCGAAGGTCGGGAACTCGACGCCGCGGCTGAGCTCGAAGCGGTCGATGGCCTTGATGAGGCCGATGGTGCCGACCTGGATGATGTCCTCCATCGGCTCGCTCCGTGTGCGGAACCGGGAGGCGGCGAACTTGACGAGCGCCAGGTTCAGTTCGACGAGGGTGTTGCGTACGTACTGGTAGTCGTGCGTCCCTTCCTCGAGCGACTCCAGGCGCGCGAAGAGGGTCTTGGACAGGGCCCGCGCGTCGACCGGTTCCACCTCGTCGTAAGGGGGGATCTCCGGGAGGGGCGGGAGCGTTGCGGGTGCCGACGAGGCGCTCTCCGGGGCCTCCGGAGAGGCAGTTCCACAAGTGGTCCCACTGATAAGGCAAGTGGCCCCACTGGTGAGGGGGGAACGCGGTTCGTCGAGCCGGGGTGACATGGTCTCCTCCATCGTTCTCGGCATATGGCCGCCGGTGCCATGAGCTCGTACTGCGGTTTGCGGCGCCTCCGGGCCGTCGGTGGTGGGCGATGTACTCCTCTAGCCGTATCGGTCTTTACCGCGGCTTGGCAAGTCTGGAATGTCTAAATTGGCCCGTAAATGTCGGAACTTGGACTTTCGGCGCCCGTAAGGAACGCGTAGGGTTTCCGCTGTCCTCAGCGGGCATGGCACGGCATGGGCACACCACGGAGGGATGCGCGATGAAAAGCGGAGATACCAGGGAAAAGGTGTCGGCGTCATGAGCGCGACCCGACTGCGGGTGGAGGTCCGGCGGCACGGTTCCAGCGCCGTCGTGACGCCACGGGGTGAGCTCGATCACCATACGGCCGAATTGCTCCGCGAACCCCTCGAGAACTGCGCCGCGGAGACGGGCGCACGCGTCGTGATCGACTGCTCACAGCTCGAGTTCTGTGACTCCACCGGACTCAACGTCCTGCTCGGCGCCCGGCTGAAGGCCGAGGCCACGGGCGGGGCCGTACACCTGGCGGCGATGCGCCCCGTGGTGGCCCGGGTCTTCGAGATCACCGGGGCCGGCGCCGTCTTCGTCGTCCACGGCACGCTCGACGCCGCGCTGGCCGAGTAGCGCCCGCCGCGCCGGCCCTGGCACGCGAGCCGCGTCACAGGTGTCCGCGGCGCCGCTCCGGGCAGGAGCCAGCTGGATCCGCTCGCACGCGGCGGACCGACCCCCCTTCTCCATACTTCTCTACGGTCAATCGGTGAGGTGAAGCGCTGATGAGCACCACCCGGCCGTCCCGGCCGGCGCCGGGCGAGCCCGGCCCGGAGGCGCACGGTTCCGCCGCGGCCGGCCCCGCCGGGCAGGACGGGCCGTCCCGCAGGCTCCACCTCGTCGGGGTCGGTGGCGCGGTCCCCATGTCGCGCGACTTCACCCGCCAGGCGCTCCTCGACTGGGGCTGGCTGCCGGCGCCCACCGCCGACCACCGCGCCGCCGCGGAGGACGTCCTGCTGGTGGTCTCCGAGCTGGTCACCAACGCCTGCCTGCACGCGGGCGGGCCGGAGGAGCTGCTCGTGAGCCGGGGGACCAAGGTGCTGCGCCTGGAGGTCTCCGACCTCGGCGCCGGCGAACCCTCCCCCCGCACCCCGCACCGCGCGGGCCGCCCCGGGGGGCACGGCATGTTCATCGTCCAGCGGCTCTGCCTCGACTGGGGCGTCGTGCGCCACGAGGGGGGCGTCGGCAAGACCGTCTGGGTGGAGCTGGCGGCTCCGGGATAGCCCGACGGGGAAGCGGACCCCCGGGACGGGGAAACGGACCCACAGGGCGGGAAACGACGACGGAGGGCCCCCGGCGCGCCATTGCGCCGGGGGCCCTCCGTCGTCGTGCGTCAGCCGTCCGTCAGCGGACGTCGCCCATCAGGGCCTCGATCTTCTTGCGGGACGACCAGACCGCGACACCCGCCACGGCCGCGACCGCCGCCTCGCCGAGGATCACGCCGAAGCTGTTGAGGTCCACGCCCGCCGTCGCCATCAGGGTCATGACGCAGTCGCCCGCGGTGACCGCGAGGAACCAGACGCCCATCATCTGGCTGGCGTACTTCTGCGGCGCCATCTTCGTGGTCAGCGACAGACCCACGGGGGACAGGCACAGTTCACCGAGGGTCTGCAGCATGTAGATGGTGATCAGCCACATGGGGCTGACCGTATTGCCGTCCGTCGCCATGTTCATGGGGATGGCGAACAGCACGAAGGAGGCACCGGCCAGCAGCATCGCCGCGGAGAACTTCACCGTGGAGCTGGGCTCGCGCTTGCGGCGCGCCAGCGCCACCCACATCGCCGCGAAGATCGGGGCGAGGACCAGGACCCAGGCCGAGTTGACTGACTGGAACCAGGTGGACGGGAAGTGGATGCCGAAGACGTTGTCCGTGGTCTTCTTCTCGGCGAAGGTCGACATCGTCGAGCCGGCCTGGTCGAAGATGCCCCAGAACACGGCGGCGGCGACGAAGAACCAGATGTAGCCGCTGACCTTGGTCTGCTCCTCCGACGTCAGCTCCTTGTCCCGCTTGATGCGGGCCAGCACGAAGATCGGGACGATCAGGCCGACCAGGGCGATGGGGACCAGGGCCCAGTTGATCGTGAAGTGACCGGTGCCGACCACGACGCCGTAGAAGATCGCGGCTATGACGAGCCAGATCACGCCCTTGAGCAGCCAGGAGTTGCGCTCGGCGGGCGTCAGCGGCATCGGGACCGTGCTGCTCTTGGGGTCCAGCCAGCGGGTGCCGATGAGGAACGCCACCAGACCCAGGCCCATGCCGATCGCGGCGATGGTGAAGCCCAGGTGCCAGCTGTACTTCTGGCCGATGGTGCCGATGACCAGCGGAGCGCCGAGGCCACCGACGTTGATGCCGATGTAGAAGAGCGTGAAACCGCCGTCGCGACGCGGGTCCTTCGGGCCGTTGTAGAGGTGGCCCACCATCGTCGAGATGTTGGACTTCAGCAGACCCGAGCCGATCGCCACCAGCGCCAGACCCGCGAAGAAGGTCGGCTTGCCGGGCAGCGCGAGCAGCAGGTGACCACACATGATCACGCTGGCCGCGATGGCCACCGTCTTGCGCGGACCCCACACCCGGTCACCGAACCACCCGCCGGGCATGGCCAGCAGGTACACCATCGCCACGTACACCGAGTAGATGGCGAGCGAGGTGGACTCCGGCATCGCCAGACCGCCGCCCTGGCTGCCGTCCTTGGCGTCCGGGCCGCCGGCGATCAGGTAGAGGACGAGGAGGGCGCGCATTCCGTAGTAGGAGAAGCGCTCCCACATCTCGGTCAGGAAGAGGGGGGCCAGGCCGAGGGGGTGGCCGAAGAGGGTCTTGCCGCCGGAGACAGGGGTGTTGTCCCGGGGAGTTGACTCCTTCGTCAGGCTGGACGCCATGGTCGATCCTTGGGTTCCGAGGACGCGCGTGGAGCTGCTGCGCGCCCGTATGGGGGTTGGCCGGCACCGGCTACCGCACCGCCCGCCCCCACGCCCTTGGGGTTCGGCTCCCCTTTGGGGGAGCCGGCAGAGCGGCCGTACTCCGGGATCCACGCCCCCGCGCACCTTCGCACGACGGACCCGGCCGACAGGTCATTCACTGAGGAACGGGACTGGGGGTTCTCCAGTCGGGTTCCGGGCCCGTGCACAACGGGGACCTCCGGCGTGCGTCGTGCCGAAGGTCCCCCATTGGTGCCAAGACTTCCGGTAACCATACGTCACACCCCGGCCCGATATGGAGGGGGTTGAGACGTGGATCACAGTGGCCGGCGGAACCATTCACCCCGGTTCAAGAGTGGTAGAAGGTTCGGCAATCCGTCTCCGCCCGTGCTCCGGAGTGCGCTCTGACGTGCGCCCGAGCGGACTACCATCAGCTCCATGACCCGAGTACTGCTCGCCGAGGATGACGCGTCCATCTCGGAGCCGCTCGCGCGCGCCCTGCGCCGTGAGGGGTACGAGGTGGAGGTGCGTGAAGACGGTCCGGCCGCGCTCGCCGCCGGCATCAAGGGGGACGTCGATCTGCTCGTCCTGGATCTCGGGTTGCCCGGCATGGACGGCCTGGAGGTCTGCCGCAGGCTGCGCACCGAGGGTCATGGCTTCCCCGTGCTCGTCCTCACCGCCCGCGCCGACGAGGTGGACACCGTCGTCGGGCTGGACGCCGGCGCCGACGACTACGTGACCAAGCCCTTCCGCCTGGCCGAGCTGCTCGCCCGCGTCCGGGCCCTGCTCCGGCGCGGCGCCGCCGATTCCCCCCAGCAGGCCGCCACCCACGGCGTCCGGATCGACGTCGAGTCCCACCGCGCCTGGATGGGCGACGAGGAACTGCAGCTGACGGCGAAGGAGTTCGACCTCCTGCGGGTGCTCGTCCGGGACGCCGGCCGGGTCGTCACCCGCGACCAGCTGATGCGCGAGGTCTGGGACACCACCTGGTGGTCGTCCACCAAGACCCTCGACATGCACATCTCCTGGCTGCGCAAGAAGCTCGGCGACGACGCGGCCAACCCGCGCTACATCGCCACCGTCCGGGGCGTCGGCTTCCGGTTCGAGAAGAACTGACGGGGACGGGAGCAAGAGCCGAGGAAGCACCGCCGTGCGCCGCCGACTGATCAATTCCACGCTCGCCGTCGTCCTCGTCGTGATCGCCGTCTTCGGCATCTCGCTCGTCATCGTCGAGACCCGCACCATCGAGAACAGCGCGCGCGAGAGCGTGCAGGGCGAGGCCCTGCGCCTGGTGAGCATCGTCGAGGGCCGGCTGGCCGGGGGCGAGCGGGTGGAGTCCGAGGTGCTGCGCGAGCAGATCGCCACCGACCGCTACGCCCGGGTCGAGATCCCCGGGCGGCCGCCCATCGAGATCGGCACCCGCCCGGAGGGCGGCGTGATCGCCTCCACCGAGCCGGGCGAGCACGGCGAGGTCGTCCGGGTCGAGGAGTCGCGGGCGACGGTCAGCAAGGAGGTCGGGCGGACGCTGCTGGTGATCCTCGCCGTCGCGCTGATGGCCGTGGTCGCCGCGGTCTTCCTGGCCGTACGGCAGGCCAACCGGCTCACCGCCCCGCTCACCGACCTCGCCGAGACGGCCGAGCGGCTGGGCTCCGGCGACCCCCGCCCCCGGCACCGCCGCTACGGCGTCCCCGAGCTCGACCGGGTCGCCGACGTGCTGGACGGCAGCGCCGAGCGCATCGCCCGGATGCTCACCGCCGAGCGCCGCCTGGCGGCCGACGCCTCGCACCAGCTGCGCACCCCGCTGACCGCGCTGTCCATGCGGCTGGAGGAGATCACGCTCACCGACGACCCGGAGACGGTCAAGGAGGAGGCGACGATCGCCCTCACCCAGGTCGAGCGGCTCACCGACGTCGTCCAGCGGCTGCTGACCAACTCCCGCGACCCCAAGACCGGTTCGGCCATCACCTTCGACCTCGACGAGGTCGTCCAGCAGCAGCTCGACGAGTGGCGGCCCGCGATCCGGGCCAGCGGCCGCGCCCTGGTGCGCTCGGGCAAGCAGGGCCTGCGGGCGGTGGGGACGCCCGGCGCGGTCTCCCAGGTGATCGCGACGCTGATCGAGAACTCGCTGATGCACGGGGACGGCGCCGTCGCCCTGCGCACCCGCGTCACCGGCAACCAGGCCGTGATCGAGGTCTCCGACGAGGGGCCGGGGGTGCCGACCGACCTGGGCGCCCGGGTCTTCGAGCGCACGGTCAGCGGACGGAACTCCACCGGGCTCGGGCTCGCCGTGGCGCGGGACCTGGCCGAGGCGGACGGCGGGCGGCTGGAGCTGCTCCAGCAGACCCCGCCGGTCTTCGCCCTGTTCCTGAGCATGGAGGCGGAGCAGAGCTGAGCTCCCCGGGGCTCAGCGGGAGTGCGGCCGGGGAGCTCAGCGGGAGTGCGACGGGGCCTTCGCCCGCTGCTGCGGGACGTCGGCCAGGAACGATTCAGCAGTACGTGATCCGGCAGTACGTGCCGGCCGCGTGCTCCGCACCGGCTGCTGCGTCCGGAACACCCACGTCCGGTAGGACCAGAAGCGGAACACCGTCCCGATCCCCAGCCCGATCACGTTCTTCGCGATGTTGTCCGCGAGGGACGAGGTGAGGCCGAAGCCGTAGTGCGACAGCGCCAGGATGCCGTTCTCGATCACCAGGCCCGCCCCGCTGAACAGCAGGAACAGCGTCATCTCCCGGCTGCGCCGGCTCCGGTCGCAGTGCCGGTACGTCCAGTAGCGGTTGCCGACGTAGTTGGTGGCGATCGCGACGGCCGTGGCGATCACGCCGGACCGGACCACCGCGAGGCCGAAGCCGTGCCGGCAGATGTTGAAGACGATGAGGTTGACCACGAATCCCATGGCGCCGACCGCGCCGAACTTGGCGATTTCGCGGGCCAGCCGCTCCAGCCGGGAACGCACTGTGCGCCGATGACTCATGAGTTCGTCAGGCTCCGTATGGATGGGCGGTCAGGGCGTGGGGCAGAGGCAAACAAGCCTCCATGCTAGCGACCGGGCCCGGCGGCGGCCCGGGGGTGTGGATGAACGTCCGGCGAACCGCCGCCCGGCCCGCCTTTGGAGGATCGCCCAAGGGGCGGCCGGGGCCGGTCGTGCGTGCGGATACCCTGGGGGCGTGACGTTCCCGGTAGTCGGCATGGTCGGCGGCGGCCAGCTCGCCCGCATGACCCACGAGGCGGGCATCCCCCTCGGCATCCAGTTCAAGCTGCTCAGCGACACCCCGCAGGACTCTGCGGCCAAGGTCGTCAGTGAGGTGGTCATCGGCGACTACCGCGACCTCGACACCCTTCGTGCGTTCGCACAAGGATGCGATGTCATCACCTTCGACCACGAGCACGTTCCCACCGAACACCTCAGGGCCCTGGAGGCCGACGGGATCCCCGTCCGCCCGGGGCCCGACGCTTTGGTGCACGCCCAGGACAAGGGCGTGATGCGGGCGAAGCTCGACGGGATCGGCGTCCCCTGCCCGCGCCACCGGATCGTCGACGACCCGGCCGACGTGCGGCGCTTCGCCGAGGAGGGCGACGGCTTCCCGGTCGTCCTCAAGACCGTCCGCGGCGGCTACGACGGCAAGGGCGTCTGGGTCGTCCGCGACGAGCGGGAGGCGGCCGAGCCCTTCCGCGCCGGGGTGCCCGTCCTCGCCGAGGAGAAGGTGGACTTCGCCCGCGAGCTGGCCGCCAACGTGGTGCGTTCCCCGCACGGCCAGGCCGTCGCCTACCCGGTCGTCGAGTCGGTCCAGGTGGACGGCGTCTGCGACACGGTCATCGCGCCCGCGCCGGGCCTCTCCGGCGAACTGGCCGCGCACGCCCAGGAGCTCGCCCTGCGGATCGCTAAGGAGCTGGGCGTCGTCGGCCACCTCGCCGTCGAGCTCTTCGAGACCCCCGACGGGCGGGTGCTCGTCAACGAGCTCGCGATGCGCCCGCACAACTCCGGGCACTGGACCCAGGACGGCGCGATCACCTCGCAGTTCGCCAACCACGTCCGCGCCGTGCTCGACCTCCCGCTCGGCGACCCCCGCCCGCGCGCCAAATGGACCGTGATGGCGAACGTGTTGGGCGGCGACTATCCGGACATGTACTCCGCGTACCTCCATTGCATGGCGCGCGACCCCGGGTTGAAGATCCATATGTACGGCAAGGACGTCAAGCCCGGCCGCAAGGTCGGACACGTCAACACCTACGGCGACGACCTGGCGGAGGTGCGCGAGCGCGCCGCCCACGCCGCCGGATATCTGCGAGGGACGATCACCGAATGAGCAGTTCCCCCCTGGTGGGCATCGTCATGGGCTCCGACTCCGACTGGCCCGTGATGGAAGCCGCCGCCCAGGCACTGGCCGAGTTCGAGATCCCCCACGAGGTGGACGTCGTCTCCGCGCACCGCATGCCCCGCGAGATGATCGCCTACGGGGAACGGGCCGCGGACCGGGGACTCAAGGCGATCATCGCGGGGGCGGGGGGCGCCGCCCACCTGCCCGGCATGCTGGCCTCCGTCACCACGCTCCCGGTGATCGGCGTGCCCGTGCCGCTCAAGAACCTGGACGGAATGGACTCCCTGCTCTCCATCGTCCAGATGCCTGCCGGGGTCCCGGTCGCCACGGTCTCCGTCGGCGGCGCCCGCAACGCCGGGCTGCTCGCCGTCCGCATGCTGGCCGCCCACGACGGCCAACTGCGCGACCGAATGCGGCGGTTCCAGGACGAGCTCAACGAGCAGGCGACGGAGAAGGGCCGGCGGCTGCGCGCCAAGGTCGAGGGCGCGGCGGGCTTCGGATTCGGGGGATGACGGTGAACGAACTCGACCGCGCCCGCGAACTGCTCGCCGCGCACCCCGTCGTCGACGGGCACAACGACCTGCCCTGGGCCCTGCGCCAGAACGTCGCCTACGACCTGGACCGGCTCGACATCGCCACCGACCAGAGCGGCGCCGGCCTCCACACCGACCTGCCCCGGCTGCGCGCCGGCGGCGTGGGCGGCCAGTTCTGGTCCGTCTACGTGCGCAGCGACATGGCCGGCGACGACGCGGTCAGCGCCACGCTGGAGCAGATCGACATCGTCCGGCAGCTGACCGAGCGCTACGCGGACGACCTGCGGCTCGCGCTGACCGCGGACGACCTGGAGGCGGCGCGGGCGGAGGGCCGGATCGCGTCCCTGATGGGCGCCGAGGGCGGCCACAGCATCAACTGCTCGCTCGCCACGCTGCGTTCGCTGTACGCGCTCGGCGTGCGCTACATGACCCTCACCCACAACGACAACATCCCGTGGGCGGACTCGGCGACGGACGAGCCCCGGGCCGGCGGCCTGACCCGCTTCGGCGAGGAGGTCGTCCGCGAGATGAACCGCCTCGGCATGCTCGTCGACCTCTCGCACGTCTCCGCCGGCACGATGCGGGACGCGGTACGGGTGAGCGAGGCGCCGGTGATCTTCTCGCACTCGTCGGCGCGGGCGGTCTGCGACCATCCGCGGAACGTGCCGGACGACGTGCTGGCCTCGCTGGCCGCGAACGGGGGCGTGGCCATGGCCACGTTCGTCCCCAAGTTCATCCTGCCGGGGGCGGTCGAGTGGACCGCGGCGGCGGACGAGAACATGCGCGCCCACGGCTTCCACCACCTCGACACCACCGCCGAGGCGATGGCCGTCCACCATGCCTTCGAGGCGTCCCGCCCGCGCCCGGTCGCCACGGCGGCGACGGTCGCGGACCACTTGGACCACATGCGCGAGGTGGCCGGCGTCGACCACATCGGCATCGGCGGCGACTTCGACGGGACGGCGTTCACACCGGCGGACCTGGCGGACGTGGCCGGTTACCCGAACCTGATCGCGGAACTGCTGCGCCGGGGCTGGTCGGACGCCGACCTCGCGAAGCTGACGTGGCAGAACGCGGTACGGGTGCTGCGGGACGCGGAGGCGGTGGCGCGGGATGTCCGCGCGCGGCGGGGGCCGTCGGTGGCGACGATCGGGCAGCTGGACGGCTGAGTGCCGAGGAGGTGCCGGGCAAGCGGGACATCCGGCCTGCCCGGCGCGTCCGCGCCCCCCGGCGCAGGGATTCGTCGCGGCCTCATCAGACCGCGATGCCCGACAGCTTCGACAGCCTGAGGAGTTGAGGGTTGCTTCGGCGGTGCAGGGACGACAGGACCCGGAACACCTCCCGCCCCATCGGGTGGATCCGCGCCATCTGCGGTGCCACGTCCCAGGCGGTGGACAGGTTCTCCAGGGCCCCCTCCCGGTCACCGATGTCGAGCTGAGCCCGCGCCATGTTGATCCGCGTCGGGGCGATGCGGGTGGGCGGCAGCCCGTCCAGGACGGCGTCAATGTCCTCCGCCGCACTCAGCGCCTCACGGGGCTTGCCCAGGTCCAGACGGGTGGCGAGTACGTGCGTGGCCGTGTTCTGGGGGCCGAAGATCATGTGGTGACGGTTCCAGTCCAAGCTGAACCACTCAGCGGCTTTGGCCGCAGACGCGATGTGCCGCTCGGCCTGCTGCTTGCCCTCCGCCTTGTCCTTGAGCCGACCGGCCAAGGTCATGCCCCGGAGGTTGAGCAGACCGACCGCGAATGCGCGTTCCTGCCCCGACAGGCTCCGCTGAGCCGCACCAATGGCGCGGTCAACAATGGTCAGCCCGCCTTCGAAGTCCCCGCCGTTCAGATACGCCCCGGCCCTGTCCCGCGCCGCGATGGCTTCGCTCAGGGGGTTGTTCCGCTGCTCCACAGCCCACCGCTGACGTGTCACGGCCAGCTCTGCCATGTCCATCCACCTGTGCCGTGCGGCTAGCCAATAGACGGTGCCGTAGACGTCCGTGAGTGCCGCCCAGGCTTCCGCCGTGTTCGCGGCGTACGCGAACGTCGTGGCGTCCCTGAGCAGCCTCGGCAGCCTGGCCAGGAGACGGGTCACCTCGACGTCGTCCCGGAGCTGCCCGGCGACCTCCAGGGCAGAGCTGATCTCCCCTTCCCCGACCTTCCGCCTTCCGGGCAGGTCGAAGTCCCTGACAGCCGACCGCAGGGCAAACAGATGCGCTTCCGAGTCGTGCTCCACAGTGACCTTGCCCTGCACTTCGGCCATGGACAGCCCCAGGGCTTCGGCCAGAGCGGCGGCAGCCGCAGGTGTGAGCGCCCGGTCCCCCACCTCGATCTTGGACAGCAGGGAGACGGAGACGTTCGCCTTCCTGGCCAGCCGCGCCTGCGACAGGCCGCGCGCCTTCCGGAGTAGCGCCAGGTTCGCGCCGGGGGCCGGATCAGTGCTCATGGGCTCATGTCTTCCTCGCGGATACAGGTCCTGCCGTCCATGCTCACAGGCTGCGCGTCTGCCCGCACACCCGTTGTGCAAACTCTGTGCAAGTTCCCGCATCTGTGCGGGCGTTGACTGGGTGACACGGCCGGAGGGACAGCAGAGTGGGAGCAATCCTCACCATGACCACGGACACCGAGGCAGCCGCGCAGCAGGCCGACGTCTTCGACACCCTGGTCTACGCGGAGTCGGTAAAACGGCGCCGGCCCTGGGCGCCTCACGGGTTACCGCCGCCCGCCCCCTGCATTGCCGACCGCCGGCCGGACGAGCTCCAACGCACCACCCCCGCGGACAGCCAACGCTGTCCACTCCATCGAGAGAAAGGGAACACGGTGGCAACAGCAGTACAGCTCAGGGACCCTCGCACCTGCGTCACCCCTGAAGTCTGGGAGCGTGAGGTACGGCTGATCATGCGTGACCACGGCATGGACCGTGAGACGGCGGAGCGCACCTTCGGCCAGACGATCGCCTACCTGGTCACGTCCGCCGAACGGCCCGACGTCCGTATGGGCCCGGCCCCACGTGTGGACTTCGGCGTTCACTCGTTCGTACTCGACAGCATCAACTACTCGGCCTTCTGCAACACGGTCGCCGGACACTACGTTCACCACGTCCCGCACCTCCCCCAGCAGAACGGCGGTGAGGCTCCCTCACTGCGGGAGACCGTCCAAGCGATCAAGGCAGCCGGGTTCGCCATCGACCCCGAACTGTGGAACGCCGATGAGGCCGATTGTTCGCAGTGTCACGCCGGGTGCACTGACAGCCCGGTCGGCGGGAAGTAACAGCGAGGATCGTCGGACGGGTGGCTCCCCCAAGCCGGGGGAGCCACCACCCATGAAGGGGACGGCATGGAAGCAGTCACCGCAGCGTGGGAACGCTACGCGGCTGGTCGGACGCCGCGCAGGGCCCACAACGCGGTTGGTGCCAGCACATGGTTGAACTGGACTCAGTACGCCGACCACGGGCCCGATGAGTCGGTGATCGGCAAGATCCAGGGGCGTCGCGTGCTGGAACTCGGGTGCGGTACCGGCTGCAACCTTGCCCACCTGGCGACACTCGGCGCGGAGTGCGTCGGCATCGACATCGCCCCGACCCAGTGCGAGAAGGCGGAAACGCGGTGGGGCCACCTCCCCGGCCTGTCCTTCCGGACGGCGGAAGCGACGGAGTTCCTGACCGGTCACCCCGAGAGCTTCGATGTCGTGCTGTCGATCTTCGGCCCTGTCTGGTTCACCGACCCGACGGCACTCCTCCCGCTAGTGCGCCGCAGCCTGACTGCTGGTGGAGTGTTCGTGTTCTCGCACAAGCCGCCCCGGCCCGATCAGCGACCGGGGGAACCTCTTCGAGAAGCGCGTGCAGTGTCGCGCTGGGACCATTCCCCGGGCGAGTGGACATCCTTGCTGGCGTCGGCCCACTTCAAGAGCATCGCAGCAGAGATCATCGATCCGCCGGATGGCAAGCGTGAAGGGACGTTGCTCGTGCGCGCCGAGGTGTGAGAGGAACGGATTCTTCCCGGCCGGGGCCAACCGGACCACGCCGCAGTTCAGTTGGCAGACTCGGCGCCTTCGGGCGGAGCCGCCGCGTCGGGCTTCGCGATGACCTGGACACCCCGAACGATCCCCTCGGCTTCGAGGGCGCCGATGGCGGACTTGATCGTGCGGTGGCTGACCGTGCCGCCGGTCTCCATCTCCAGCTCGTGCTGGGAGGGGATGCGGCGGCCGACTGGGATCTCCCCGCAGCGGATGCGCTCGCGCAGGACGGATGTCAGCTGCACGTACATCGGGGTGATGCTTTCCCGGTCGATCTCGATCACGACTCGGAGCCGGCCTTGCGCTCGATGACGAACGACCCCTTGCCGACGACCGTTCGTACGTAGCCCAGATCGGCCAGTAGGACCAGCGTCTTCCGAGCAGTTCCCCGGGCGATCCCGAACTCCTGCATCAGTCGGTCGACGCCGGGCACGGCGCGGCCCAGTGGGTACACGCCGCTGTCGATCCGGGAGATCAGGACTGCGGCAAGTTGCAGGTACAGCGGGTCGGCCGCTTCCGGGTCGAGTTCGTCGTTCGGGCCGTAGCCCTCAGGGATGTCCACCATGGCTAGACCGTATGTGGCCAGGGAAAACAAGAATCATCCGTGTCATGGCATGGCCTGCCATGACCAGGTTGCAGTAGTCTCCGGCCACGGCATGAGAAGACCCCCGCGACGGATGCGAGCCGTCCGGGGGCGTGGCCACCAACCACATGGGGGGTTGATAACAGTGCTCCAAACTACGCCTCAGCACTCGATGCTGCGGACTTTCCGGCTCCTTGCCGAGTGCAAGCGAGCGTTGGACGCCATTTGGCGTGCGGAAACGCCGGAGGTCTCCGGATGACCCGCGCGCACGAGCCCGTCCCCGTCCACCTCCACGCGGCCGCGCTGGTGGACGATCCCGAGCCCGTGCCGGGATGCGATGTCTGCGGCGCGCTGGTCCGGCAGCGCAGAGAAGCGCGGCGGAGCGGCGACTTCTCGCAGGTCACGGATTGCAACGTCGAGTTGCGTCAGCATCCCCACGCCAGGAGGCGCCGGTGAGCGCGTCGCTGTACCGGACCGCATTGCGGCGTCTGTCGGGAGTCATCCGCAGGTTCGGGCGGCGTCCCGCCCTGCCGCAGGACTCGGTCTCCGAAACGCCGCCGGTTCCCACCTGTTCACCGCGCCAGGATCGTCCCCTGCCGACGCATCGACCCGGATCCCGAGGTATGCCCGTGCTGCCCGTCGTCCACCCCACCCAGCGCCACCCCGGCGCCCGGTGGCTCGTCTCCCGCGTCGTACACCCGCGACTCGTCCACGAGGCATGGGTGCTTGGCCAGGCACCGGCCATTGAGGTCGGACACCGCTTCGACGTCATCCACCTGCCGGCCGGCATCGTCGAGGCCGCCGTCACCGGCATCAAGACCGACGATGCGGTCGAGGAGGCGTTCCGCCGTATCGGCATTGGCCATGGCGTGGTGGTCTCCCGCCGCCGAGACCTCTATACCGTCCTCGTGCGGCCGGGCACGGCTCGGACATGGCAGGTGCCCGGCACGGTCTCAGTGGGGTCGCACGATCACCTTCGATATCTCCGCGCACCTCATCCGGAGCACCGGGAAGGACCGGGCGCGTTCTGGCTCCTCCCCGTGCCCGACCAGGACGATCAGCTCGCCGAGGCCGCGCACCTCCTCAAGTTCCTCTCCGTCAGCCGTGGACGACGGGACGGGGGCGTGACCGCTGCCCCATAGCAACGTCGACCGCCCCGGAACAGCCGCGGGACAAGCGGCTGTTCCGGGGCGGCCTCCCGTCGAGAACGGACCCGAAGAGCCCTACGGCAGGTTGCGCGCCATCACGATGCGCTGCACCTGGTTCGTGCCTTCATAAATCTGCGTGATCTTCGCGTCGCGCATCATCCGCTCCAGCGGGTAGTCGCGCGTGTAGCCGTAGCCGCCGAGCAGCTGGACCGCGTCCGTGGTGATCTCCATGGCGGCGTCCGAGGCGTAGCATTTTGCGGCCGCGCCGAAGAAGGTCAGGTCGCCGTCCTGGCGCTCGGAGCGGGCCGCCGCCGCGTACGTCAGCTGCCGGGCCGCCTCCAGCTTCATCGCCATGTCGGCGATCATGAACTGGACGCCCTGGAAGTCGCCGATCGGCTTGCCGAACTGCTTGCGCTCCTTGACGTACTCCTTGGCGTAGTCGAGGGCGCCCTGCGCGATGCCGAGGGCCTGGGCCGCGATGGTGATGCGGGTGTGGTCCAGGGTCTTCATCGCGGTGGCGAAGCCGGTGCCCTCCGCGCCGATCATGCGGTCGGCGGGGATGCGGACGTTGTCGAGGTAGACCTCGCGGGTGGGGGAGCCCTTGATGCCGAGCTTCTTCTCCGGGGCGCCGAAGGAGACGCCCTCGTCGGACTTCTCGACGACGAAGGCGGAGATGCCCTTCGAGCGCTTCTCCGGGTCGGTCACGGCCATCACCGTGTAGTACTCGCTGACGCCGGCGTTGGTGATCCAGCGCTTGACGCCGTTGAGCACGTAGAAGTCGCCGTCGCGGACGGCGCGGGTCTTCATGCCGGCCGCGTCCGAGCCCGCGTCGGGCTCGCTCAGGCAGTACGAGAACATCGCGTCGCCCTTGGCGAGCGGGCCCAGGTAGCGCTTCTTGAGCTCGTCCGAGCCGGAGAGGGCGACGGGCAGCGAGCCCAGCTTGTTGACCGCCGGGATCAGGGAGGACGAGGCGCAGACCCGGGCCACCTCCTCGATCACGATGACCGTGGCCAGCGCGTCGGCGCCCGCGCCGCCGAACTCCTCCGGGACGTGCACGGCGTGCAGGTCGGCGGCGACCAGCGCGTCGAGGGCCTCCTGCGGGAAACGGCCCTCCTCGTCCACCTCGGCGGCGAACGGCGCGATCTTCGCCTCGGCCAGCGAGCGCACGACCTTGCGGAGCTCGTCGTGCTCCTCGGACACCTTGTACAGGTCGAAGTCCTTGTTTCCCGCCACGGCGAAACTCCCCAGAGCGCATGTTAATTACTGACTAGTAACCGCGATTGTAGGGGCGCCGCTCCAGGCCGGGATACGTGAGCTTGCCGACAGCACCCGATCACCCGGAATCTCCCCAACCGGGGCCCCGACTATGCTCGGGCCACGCAATCGGCACCTCCGTACGTATCTGGAGCACGCATGGCCCCCAAGATCACCGTGATCGGCACCGGCTATCTCGGCGCGACCCATGCCGCGGCCATGGCCGAACTCGGTTTCGAGGTGCTGGGCCTCGACGTGGTCCCCGAGAAGATCGAGATGCTCTCCCGCGCCGAGGTCCCGATGTACGAGCCGGGGCTGGAGGAGCTGCTGGGCAAGCACGTCGCCGGGCTGGAGGGCTCCAGCGGGCGGCTGCGCTTCACCACCTCCTGGGAGGAGGTCGCGGAGTTCGGCGACGTCCACTTCGTCTGCGTCAACACCCCGCAGAAGCACGGCGAGTACGCCTGCGACATGTCGTACGTCGACGCCGCCGTCGCCTCCCTCGCGCCGCTGCTGCGCCGCCCCGCGCTGGTCGTGGGCAAGTCCACCGTGCCGGTGGGCTCCGCGGCCAGGCTGGCGCGCATGATCACCGAACTCGCCCCGGCCGGCGCGGAGGTGGAACTCGCCTGGAACCCGGAGTTCCTGCGCGAGGGCTTCGCCGTCGAGGACACCCTGCACCCCGACCGCATCGTCGTCGGCGTCCACGGCGAGCGCGCGGAGAAGGTGCTGCGCGAGGTGTACGCGACGCCGGTCGGCGAGGGCTCGCCGTTCGTCGTCACCGACTATCCGACCGCCGAGCTGGTCAAGACCGCCGCGAACTCCTTCCTCGCCACGAAGATCTCCTTCATCAACGCCATGGCCGAGGTCTGCGAGGCCGCCGACGGCGACGTGGCCAAGCTGGCGGAGGCCATCGGGCACGACGAGCGGATCGGGAAGAAGTTCCTGCGGGCCGGCATCGGCTTCGGCGGCGGCTGCCTGCCCAAGGACATCCGCGCCTTCATGGCCCGGGCGGGCGAGCTCGGCGCCGATCAGGCGCTCACCTTCCTCCGCGAGGTCGACTCCATCAACATGCGCCGCCGCGGCCACATGGTCGAGCTCGCCCGCGAGACGGTGGGCGGCAGCTTCCTCGGGCAGCGGGTGGCGGTGCTGGGCGCGACCTTCAAGCCGGACTCCGACGACGTACGGGACTCGCCGGCGCTCAACGTCGCCGGGCAGATCCACCTCCAAGGCGGGCAGGTCACGGTCTACGACCCCAAGGGGATGGAGAACGCGCGCCGGGTCTTCCCGACGCTGGCGTACGCGGACAGCGCGCTGGACGCCTGCCGGGGGGCGCGGGTCGTCCTGCACCTGACCGAGTGGGCGGAGTTCCGGTCGCTGGACCCGGTGGCGCTGCGCGACGTCGTCGCGGAGCCGCATCTGCTGGACGGCCGCAACGCGCTGGACGCGGTGGTGTGGCGCGCGGCCGGATGGACGTACCGGGCGATGGGCCGCCCTCGGGCGTAGCCCCGGGCCGCCGAGTGGCGGGCGCCCGCCCCCGGGCCCACGCTGGACCCATGCCCGAAGTACGGAACTACGCGCCCGGCATCCCCTGCTGGGTCGATCTCATGGCACCCGACCAGCGGGCCGCGCTCGACTTCTACCGGGACCTGTTCGGCTGGCAGGGCGAGCCCGGGCCGCCGGAGACCGGCGGTTACGCGGTCTGCACGCTGAACGGCCGGGCCGTGGCCGGCATCGGGCCCGCCATGGCCCAGGACGGACAGCCCGCGCCGCCCACCGCGTGGACGACCTACTTCTCGGTCGCCGACGCGGAGGCGGCGGCGGGCGCGGTCGCCGCGCACGGCGGCAAGGTCGTCATGCCCCCGATGGACGTGCTGACCTTCGGCCGGATGGCCATCGTCGCCGACCCCTCGGACGCCGTCTTCGGCCTCTGGGAGGCGCGTGACTTCTTCGGCTGCGAGGTCGTCATCGACCCGGGGTCGCTCGCCTGGAACGAGCTCAACACCCCGGACGCCGAGGCGGTCGCCGACTTCTACCCCGCGGCCCTGGGCGTCACGGTCGCGCCCTCCCAGGCGATGCCCGGCGGCTTCGAGTTCACCGTCGAAGGGCGGCCCGTGGCCGGGGTCCAGCCCCTCGACCGGCTCCTGCCGGAAGCGCCGCCGCACTGGCTGACGTACTTCGCCGTGGACGGGACCGACACCACGGTGGACGCCCTTGTCAGGGCCGGAGGGTCGGTCCTCGTGCCGCCCTTCGACATGGTGGCGGGCCGGATCGCGGTCGTCTCCGACCCGCAGGGCGGCGTCTTCGGGCTCATCGAGGTCGCGCCGGAGTATCTGCAGCAGGCGGCGGCCTGAGCGACGCACGCGTCAGGAGACGGTGACCTTCTCGTCGTTCTTCAGCTGCGCGAAGAGCTGCTTGGACTTCACCGGGTCCCACTTGACCGCCACGCCGTCGCCGCGCGTGGGCAGGTTGGCGTTCCCTATCGGCACGGTCATCTGCTTGCCGTCGCCGCCGGTGACGCCCTTCATCGCCCAGAACATCGACGTCAGGTCCCACAGCTCCATGTCCTCGTCGACGATGAGCGTGTCGAGGCCGGAGCCGATCACCGGGTAGAGCCGGAACGGGTTGAGGATCGTGGACGGCGAAGCGGCCTGCTTGGCCAGGGTGTTGAGGAACTTCTGCTGGTTGCGCATCCGGCCCAGGTCCTGGTCGGCCTCCTGGTGGCGCTGGCGGACGAACGCCAGCGACTGCTTGCCGTCCAGCGTCTGGCAGCCGGCCTTGAAGTCGGCGCCGGAGTCGCGGTCCTTGACCGGCTTGTCGATGCACATGTCCACGCCGCCGAGCGAGTCGACCAGGCTGCGGAAGCCGCCGAAGCCGATCTCCGCGTAGTGGTCGATGCGGAGCCCGGTGTTGAACTCGACGGTCCGTACGAGCAGTTCGGCGCCGCCGTCCGAGTACGCCTGGTTGAGCTTGTGCGCCGAGGCGGGGTACTGCTTGCCGGACTTCGCGCCGGTGAAGGCGGGGATGGTGACGTAGGAGTCACGGGGCAGGCTCAGCATCGTGGTGCCGTTGTCGCCCGTGTGCAGGATCATCATCGAGTCGGTGCGCTTGCCGTCGGCGGAGCCGGTGTGCAGGTCCTTCTTGTCCTCGTCGGACAGGCCCTCGCGGCTGTCGGAGCCGACGATCAGGTAGTTGGTGCCCTCGCCGGCCGGCGGCCGGTCCGCCAGCCTGCCGAGGTCCACCTCGCGCCGCAGCTTGGAGTCGGCCCAGAAGTAGGTGCTGACGGAGACCACGAGCAGGACGGCGAGGAAGGCGAGCAGGCCGACGGTGATCCGCTTGCGCCAGTTCGGTCGGGCGCTGCGGGGAGCAGGGGTGCGCCCGTAGACCTGGCCCGTGTTGTAGCCGTCGTGCGACGACGACGCGGGGGAGCCCTCGGGACGTATGGGGCCGCCGGGGCTCCCGTACGGGTTCCGGGGATCGTTGTTCCGCGCATCGGGCCACTGGTTCATGAGGGCAAGTGTGCCCGGCCGCGCGCGGTGCCCCGCCGGGTGCTACGAGACCGGGGCAGGGCTGTTGCAGACCTGACACATGCGGCCTGGCCGGTGGCGCCCGCATACAGTGGGGTGCATGACCACTCACGACCGGGCCCCGGAGTCCGGTGAGGCCGGCATACCCGGCAAGCCGTCCTCCGCGTCGCGCACCACGCTGTCCCACATCATGACCAGCAACGAGACCAATCTGCTGGGCACGGTGCACGGTGGCGTGATCATGAAGCTGGTGGACGACGTGGCCGGCGCGGTCGCCGGCCGGCACTCCGGCGGCCCGGCCGTGACGGCGTCCATGGACGAGATGGCCTTCCTGGAGCCCGTCCGGGTCGGGGACCTCGTCCACGTGAAGGCCCAGGTGAACTGGACCGGCCGGTCCTCCATGGAGATCGGCGTACGGGTCCTCGCCGAGCGGTGGAACGAGTCGGGGCCCGCCACGCAGGTCGGCAGCGCCTACCTCGTCTTCGCGGCCGTCGACGAGAACGGCAAGCCGCGCCCGGTGCCGCCGGTGCTCCCGGAGACGGACCGCGACCGGCGCCGCTACCAGGAGGCCCAGATCCGCCGCACGCACCGCCTCGCCCGGCGCCGCGCGATCATGGAACTCCGCCAGAACCGGGCTGCCGAGGGCTACGAGGACTGAGGGGCGGGACCGGGGCGAACCCTCCAGCACCGGCGGCGCTAGGAACCCGGCGGGCACACCACCCGGTCCCCCGTGAGTACCCTGCCGTCCTCCCCGGCGGCCTGCGGCCGCGCCCGCTCCAGCGCCCGCACGGGCTGGACGCCCCCGAAGTCCGCGCCCAGCGTCACCTTCATCACCGGCCCCTGTCCGGCCACCGCCCGCAGTCCGGTGCCCGGCAGGGCGGCCGCCAGCGTGCGCGCCGAGCGGTCCCAGCGCGGGTCGAAGGCGATCTCCGTGCGTGGCACGGGCGGCGGCGGGGCGGCGGCGGGTACGCCCGTGGTGGCGAAGCCGGTCGCCCGCAGCGCCGTGTCCGCCGCGCGGCCCAGGCCCGGGCGGCCGCTGCCGTCCAGGACCTGGACGCGGATCCGCCCGGGCGGCACCTCGACGAAGCGGGGCGAGGGCGGCGGGTTCCCCGCCTTCCCGTCATGCGCACCGGGCGCCCCCCGAGCCACCCGCGGCGCCAGCGGCCGGTCCGCGCGTAGCGCCCCGAAGATCCGCTCGGCGCCGGGCCCGTCCCAGCGCACCGTCGAGCCGACGCCCGGGACGGGGAAGTCGGAGACGGAGACCGGCACCGAGGTGAACTCGGCCGTCGCGGGGGTCAGGTTCCGCGCCGCGCGGCCCAGCTCCACCAGCTGCTCCCCGCCGAGGTCGCGGTCGGCGCGGACCGCGCCGAGCACGGTCACGGCCACCTCGTGGAACAGCGGCGGGTCCGTCAGCACCCCGCTGCCCGCCGCCCGCTCCAGCAGGGCGGCGAGGAACCGCTGCTGCCGCTGCATCCGCTCGAGGTCGGAGCCGGAGCCCAGGTGCCGGGAGCGCACGTACTGCAGCGCCCGCCCGCCGTCCAGCGTGCTGGTGCCGGACGGCAGGTCGAGCCCGCTCCAGTCGTCCCGGAGCGGCTGTTCCGTGCAGACCCGCACCCCGCCGAGGAGGTCCACGGTCCGCATGAAGCCGGTGAAGTCGACCTCCAGGTAGTGGTCGACGTGCACCCCGGTCAACTGCTCGACGGTGCGCACGGTCAGCCGGGGGCCGCCCTCCGCGTAGGCGGCGTTGAGCTTCTGCGGATGGGCGGGGCGGCGGGCGCCCGAGAGGTCCTTGTGCTCGGGGAGCACGGCGTAGGAGTCGCGGGGGAGGCCGACGACGGTCACCCGGTCACGGGCCTCGGAGAGGTGCACCAGCATCACGGCGTCGGTGCAGTGGCAGGGCGCGCCGCCCAGCCGGTAGCGGTCGCGTTCCGCGGCGGTGATCGCGTCGCGGCCGTCGGTGCCGACGACCAGGATGGTGGTGCCCAGGCCGGCCCGGGGCCGGTCCCGCAGTCCGGCGAAGGGGTCGGTGCGCCCCAGGCGCCGTTCGATGCCGTGCACCACCGTGTGCCCCGCGCCACTGATCACCAGCACCAGGAGGGCCGCCGCCGCGGCGAGGCGCAGTCCCCAGCGGGGGCGGCGCGGGGCGCTGTGGCGGGCTCGTCGGGTGCGGGGAGGTAGAGGCACGGGGAGACCTCCGCGGGGGACGGGGGAGGGGGGACCGGGTCACCGTAGGCCCATACGATCAACGGTCCGCGTCACCGCGCCGTCCGGCCGGGGCCCGCCACCCGGGCGGCGCGGCCGCGCGTCCCCCGTTCGCGGTAACGTGGCCGACGATCCCGCAGACCGTCACGGGGTGCACCCCGACCCCCGTACCCCCGAGGAACCATGCCAGAGCAGCAGCCGCCCGCAGTTTCCGTGATCATGCCGGTGCTCAACGAGGAGCGCCATCTGCGCACCGCCGTGCGGCACATCCTGGAGCAGGACTACGCCGGCGAGCTGGAGGTCGTGATCGCCCTCGGTCCGTCCAAGGACCGTACGGACGAGATCGCCGCCGAGCTCGTCCGCGAAGACCCCAGGGTGCACACGGTCCCGAACCCGACGGGCCGCACCCCCGCCGCCCTCAACGCGGCGATCAAGGCGTCGCGGCACCCCGTCGTCGTCCGGGTGGACGGCCACGGCATGCTCTCGCCCGACTACATCGAGAAGGCCGTGCGGCTGCTGGGCGAGACCGGCGCGCAGAACGTCGGCGGCATCATGCACGCCGAGGGCGAGAACGACTGGGAGCACGCCGTCGCCGCCGCCATGACCTCGAAGATCGGGGTGGGCAACGCGGCGTTCCACACCGGTGGCGCGGCGGGCCCGGCCGAGACCGTCTACCTGGGCGTCTTCCGGCGGCAGGCGCTGGAGCAGCAGGGCGGGTACAACGAGGAGTTCATCCGGGCCCAGGACTGGGAGCTCAACTTCCGCATCCGCGAGGCGGGCGGGCTGATCTGGTTCTCGCCGGAGCTGAAGGTCTCCTACCGGCCGCGGCCGAGCGTGCGGGCGCTCGCCAAGCAGTACAAGGACTACGGCCGTTGGCGGCACGTCGTCGCCCGCTTCCACAAGGGCTCGATCAACCTGCGCTACCTGGCCCCGCCGACCGCGGTGGTCGCCGTCGCGGCCGGTCTGGTCGTGGGCGCGGTGGTCACGCCGTGGGCGCTGGTCGTGCCGGGCGGCTACCTGGCGGCGATCGTCGCCGGTTCGGTCCCGGCGGGCAAGGGGCTGCCGCTGAAGGCGCGCGTGCAGATCCCCGTGGCGCTGGCGACGATGCACATGTCGTGGGGCTTCGGCTTCCTCACCAGCCCGCGCTCGCTGGCGAAGCGCGTCATCGCCAGCCGCAGGCCCGCGGTCAAGGCGTGAGGTGACGGGCCGCCCCCGGGTCCGGGGGCGGCCCGCCGCGTTCAGAAGCGGTTGAGCGGGTTGATCTCCATGCAGGCGGACCTGTCGTCGCCGTTGAGGGGGTTGGAGCTCTCCGGGGCCTTGTTGTCCTCGGGCTTCTCTTCCTCCTCCCCCTTCTTCTCGTCCTTGGCGCCGTTCTTCCCGTCCGCCTTGTCGTTCGTCTTTCCGCTCGTCTTCCCGTCCGTCTTTCCGTCCGTTTTTCCGCCCGTGCCCGGTGCCTTCGGGTAGGTCGTCCCCTCGCGCCAGTCCCCGCCGATCACCAGCGTGATGCCGTCGGCCTCCGGCGACAGGCGCACGGCGCTCTCCGGCAGTCCGAGGGTCTTGGCGACGGCCGTGGCGTCGGCGCGCTGTGCCGACCTCGGGAACGTGATGGTGGTGTCCGCCTGCATCCGGGGGCTGGAGTCCGAAGTCGCCTTGGCGAAGCCCTGCTTGACCAGGTGCGCGGCGATGTCGGAGCCGCGGGCGCCGACGGGCGGCAGGACGGCCGTCCCGGTGCCGTTGAAGACGGTCACGGCGACGTTGTTCCTGGCCGCCGGGGAGCCGGAGGGGGCCGGCTTCTCGGGCTTCTTCTTGTCCTTGCCGTCCAGCGCGATGTCGTTGCGGATGAGCGAGAAGAGCTTGTCGGCGTCGCCGGGCTTGGGGATCACATGGGCGTCCGGGTCCTGGGGGTCCTGGACCCAGGGCATGGTGGTCATGGTGATCCGGCCGGACGGCACGCGCTTGATGTCGTTGGTGAGGTCGTAGAGCTTCTTGACCGAGCCGAGGTCCTTGTCGACGGTGAGCGCCTTGGTGGCCGCCTCGGCGAGGTCGGTGAGCTGGCCCGGGTCGCTGAGCTTGGTGCCGCCCTTGAGCTGACGGACCATCGCGTTCATGTAGAGGTGCTGGGCGTGGGTGCGGCCGATGTCGCTGCCGTCCTCGAAGCCGTGCCGGGTGCGCAGCCACTGCAGGGCCTGCTCGCCCTTGATGGTGTGCGTGCCCTTCGTCAGCTCCAGGCCGGACTTGGTGTCACGGATGTTGTCCTTGACGCAGACCGGGACGCCGCCCACGGCGT
Organism: Streptomyces sp. AV19; assembly: GCF_015999245.1. Taxonomy (GTDB): domain Bacteria; phylum Actinomycetota; class Actinomycetes; order Streptomycetales; family Streptomycetaceae; genus Streptomyces. The sequence goes on from NZ_JAEAMR010000007.1 coordinate 1,079,846, forward strand.
CGGCCATGTTCACCACCCCGGCGAAGTCGATCATCATGAAGTGGTCGACGGGGATGCCGGTGAGCTCCTCCCAGGTGGCGACCGTGCAGCCCGGACCGCCGTTCTGGAGGCTGGTGTTGATGATCTGGCTGCCGGTCTCCCGGTAGACCTTGCCGTTGCCCGGGTCGGTGCACTTGGGGATGGTCACCCGGGTGTCGCGGGGGACGCTGACGACCGACATGTTGGTGCGGTCGGCGGAGACGTGGAGCAGCATCTGGACGTCGGCCAGCGCCGGGCGGTCGGCGTCCTCGCGGGCGCCGCCGAGGTTCTGGTTCTCCTTGCCGCTGCGGCTGTCGGAGCCCAGGAGCAGGATGTTGAGGGGGCGTTGGCCCTGCGCGTTGGGGACGCTGCGGTCGAGCTGCTTGTCGCTGAGGTTGAGGTTGCTCTTGCGGATGTTGTGGTTGAGGTGCCGGTAGTAGAACCAGCCCGTCGCGGAGGCCGCGAGGACCAGGACCGCCAGACAGAGGGCGGTCCAGCGGGCTATTCGCACGCCGCGGCGGCGCTTGGGCTTCGCCGCGGCGGCGGCCGGCGCCTTCTCCCGGCTCTCTTCGGTCTTCGTCTTTTCTTCCCCCCGCACATTGTCGACCCCCAACGGGCCCTCCCCTTAAGTGGTGCGTTCGGCCCGATGGGCAGATGCGTCGTACCTGGTGACTCTGTTACCAGCTAGAGAGATGCACAAGGACGGCCGCCGGATTCACTTCGCGCAGATGTTCTTGTCGTCGGCCTCGATCTTCTGAATGCCTTCGGGGGCCTTCTTCGGGGCCTTCGGGGGGGTGACGGGGACGCCCGCGCCCTTGAAGTCGGCGCCGAGGACGAGGGTCATCTCCGCGAGCGGGGCCGCGTCCTTGTCGCCCTGCTTGAGGGCGTCGGCGGGCAGGCCCATGGCCTCCGCCAGACGGCGGGCCTGGTCGGCCTGGTTGGGGGCGAACTCCAGCGTGGTCTTGGCGACCTTCTTGCCGCCGGGCGCGTTGCCGCCGTTGCCGGCGCGGACCATGCCCTGGGAGTTCTGCATCCATACGACGGTCTCCTGGGCGGCGCCCATCTTGACGCTGCCGTTGAAGACCTTCACCCGGACCTTGGCAGGCTCGGCCTTGGGGCCCTTGAGGAGTGCCGCCTGCTTGGCGTCCTGCTCCTTCTTGGCCTCCTTCTCCTTGTCCTTGGCCGCCTGTTCCTTGCGCTTGACCTCGGTGAGGGAGACGTCGTCGCGGACCATGGCGAGCAGCGGATCGGCCTTCGCCGGGTCGACGATGACGGTCTTGTGGGTCTTGCCGTCGGCCGGGTTGTCGCGGACGGGGAGGGTGGTGAAGGTGATGTTCTTGATGTTCACCTTGCTGAGTTCCTTCGCCAGCGCGGTGAGCTTGGAGACGGACCCTATGCCGGTGTCGACCGTGAGCGACTTCGTCGCCGCGTCGGCCAGGTGGTAGAGCTTCCCGGGGTTGGAGAGCGTGTCCGAGGACTTCATCTCCCGGATCATCGAGCTGAGGAACTGCTGCTGGAGCTCGATCCGGCTGAGGTCGCCGCCGAAGCCGACCGAGTGCCGGGTGCGGACGAACGCCAGGGCCTGCTCGCCCTCGACCCGGTGGCGGCCCTTGGGCAGCTTGAGGTGGGAGTCCTTGTCGTTGATGTCCTTGGCCAGGCACACCTCGACGCCGCCGACCGCGGAGGACATCTCCTTGACCGCGTTGAAGTCGGCCATCATGAAGTGACTGACCTTCAGCCCGGTGACCTGCTCGACGGTCCGCCAGGTGCAGCCCGGGTCGCGCTCGTCCTGGCCCAGGCTCTCGTTGAAGCGGACGTTCTTCGAGCCGGGGATGGTCTTGGTCTGACCGTCCTTCTTGGCGGTGCACTGCGGGATGTCGGTGATCATGTCGCGGGGGATGGAGATCACCGTCGCGTTGGTGCGGTCCTCGGAGACGTGGAAGAGCAGCGTGGTGTCGGCGTGGCCGACGCTGTCCTTGTCGCCGTAGCCTTCGTTGCCCTTGCCGGAGCGCTTGTCCGTGCCGATGACCAGGATGTTGACCGGCCCGTCCGGCACCGCCTCGTTGGACACGCCCACATCGACCTTGTCGATGTTGTTGTTGAAGTGGTCGTAGAGCAGGTACGCCGTGACCGAGCCGCCCACCAGCAGGAAGGCGAGCGTGCCGCCGGTCCACAGCAGGACCTTCTTCTTGGCGCTCTTCTTGGGCTTGGGTTTGCGCCGGCCCGTGGCGGCCGCCGCCTTGGCGCCGCGCCGCCCGCCGCCGCGCTGCTCGGGCAGGGGCTTGCCCTTGCCGCGGGGCGTCGAGGGCTTCGCGGGCCCGGGCACTCTCCGTGCCGGAGAAGTGCCGGAGGGGGGATTGGACCGCCCGGAACCGGGGGAGGGATGCCCCGAGGGTGAGCCGGAGGAGGGGCCCGACGGCTCGGAGGGATCCAGGCGCAGCTCGTAGCTGCCGGTCTTGGGGTCGAAGACCCACTGGTCGGCGGGGTCGATGCCGTCCGCCTGCCCACGGCCTTGCGCGTCCACGGTCGCTCGAATCCTCCGTCGGTGCCACGCGGCGCCTGTATCCCGAGGCGCTCGGTCATGTCGTCTTTCAGTGCGCGGTCACCCGGCCGTGCGCACCGGACCGCTCACACTATCCGCCCAGTTCAGCGGGGCGCGACGCCGGTGACAAATCGCACTTCCCTTACAACAGGGCAATCCGTCCCATCTCTTCACCGGAGAGTCCGCCCGGGGGTGACGGAACGAAAAGTCCGATCGTACCCCCGCGGCGGTCAGCCGCAGATGCCACGGGCGGCGGTGGTGCCCTCGTAGGTGGGGGGAGCGGTGGGCGAGGGGACGTCGGACGCCTCGGGGCTGTCGGGGACGTCGGGGTCGTCCGGGCCGGATTTGCCGTCCGCCGGGCGGATGCGCGCGGTCACCGACACCGGCCGGTCCAGGCGCAGCAGTTCGAAGAGCTGGTCCGCGTCCGGCTGCACCAACTCGTCGCGGTCCGCGTTGTACGGGTACGGGTGGCGGGGCACCGTGAGGAACTGGACGCGATCGGTGGGGATGCCGCGCACGGTGCGCACCAGGTCGTACATCTTGCGCAGCGAGTCCAGCCCGGCGTCGGTGGTCAGCGACTTGGTCGCGGCGTCGAGCACCGGGTAGAGGCGGGTGGGGTTGAGCAGGACGCCGTCGCTGTGCATCTCCTGGAAGAGGGCGCCCAGGAATTCCTGCTGACGCCCCATCCGCTCGGTGTCGCTGCCGTCGCCGATGCCGTAGCGGGACCGGACGAACCCCAGGGCCTCCTCGCCGTGCAGGATCTGACGGCCCGCGGGGAGCCGCAGGCGTGCCTCGTGGTCGTCGACGGGCCTGCGGAGGCAGACCTCGACGCCCTCGACCGCGTCCACCAGCCGTTTGAAGCCCGCGAAGTCCACGATGACGTGGTGGTCCACCCGGACGCGGGTGATGTTCTCCAGGGTGCGGATGGTGCAGGCGGCGCCGGCGAACTCGTAGGCCCAGTTGAACTGCGCGAAGCGCTCGTTGGTGAAGGTGCCGTCGGGACGGCGGCACTTGGGGATCCGCGCCATCAGGTCGCGGGGCATGCTGACGGCGGTCGCGCTCCCGCGGTCGGCGGCCACGTGCAGCAGGATCGTGGTGTCCGAGCGCTGGGTGCCGCTGTCCGCGCCGTACCCGCCGTTCCCGGTGCCGCCGCGGGTGTCGGAGCCGATGATCAGGATGTTCTGGGCCCCGGCGACCAGGGCCGAGGGGCGCTCGCGCTCGTACCGCGCCAGCTCCTCCGCCGTGCGGGTGTCGGTGGTGATGTTCCCGTCGAGGCGTTCGTACAGCACCCAGGTGGTGACCCCGGCGGCCAGCGCGAGCACCGCCAGGGCCAGCGCGATCCCCCGCAGCCAGCGGCGCCGGCGGCGCCTCGCGCCCGTACGGGAGGTGTGGACCACGGCTGCGCGACCTCCCTCCGGGGCGGTTCCGGCGGTGCGTACCCGTCGATCATCGCCCCGGTGCGGGGGTCCGGCAGCGTCAGAGGGCCGTCACGGTGACGCGCTCGCTCTCCTGCCGGGCGGCGAGGTCCTCCGCGGACAGCCGGTCGGCGTTGCGGCAGAGCACCACCGAGGCGCCCGCGGCCAGCGGGGCGAAGAGCCCGGCGGACAGCCCGCCCCAGGTGTCGTACGGCAGCCCGGACAGCAGCCGCGAACCCGGCCCCAGGCCGCGCCCGGCGGCGTCCGCGCGGGCCCGCTCCACGAGCTGTGCGCCCGTCAGCTCCAGCCCGCCCACGGCGAGCGCCGGGGTCATGGGGTCCACCGGGGCGTACGGGGCGAAGCGGTCGCCCTGGCCCGGCACCTCGACGGCGTAGTCGGCGAAGCCCTGCGGCGGCTGCGGGAAGCGGCCGCCCAGCGGGCGCAGGGCCAGCGCGACGCGCTCCCCGGAGCAGGCGCGCGCCTCCTCCAGCCGGTCGGGCCCGGCGACGACGAGGTCGGCCGCGCCCGGGTCGCCGTCCACGTCGGCGAGGACGCCGACGGAGGAGCAGGCGAGCAGCCAGACGGCGGTCTGCCAGTGGGCGGGGAGGAGGAGCGCGAGGCGGTCGCCGGGCTCGGCGGCGAGGTCGCCCTGGAGCAGATTGGCGGTCTTGGCCACCCAATTGGCGAAGGTGGCCACGGACAGTTCCACGCGCTCGCCCGTGGCGTCGTCGTAGAAGGTCACGAGCGGGCGGGCCGGATCCGCGGCGAGGGCGGAACGCAGCAGGTCGGCGGGGGTGCGATCGGTGGCGTTCATCGCGGCCAGGGTACGCCGCGGGCCCGGTGACGGTCAGTCGGACGGACGCGTCCGGGAGGCTGCCGCGCCCGACGGTCGGTCATCTTACGAATGGACAGATATGTACCGATATGCCCAGGATCTTTGTCATGCGTGGATTCCTCGTCACCTCGGCCGTCACCGCCTGCGCCGCCGGCCTGGCGCTGCCCTCCCTCGCCGCCCCGGGTGTCCCCGCCCACGGAGCCACAGCCCCGGCCGCGCGGGGCCCCGCCCTGCCCGAACTCCCTGAACTGCCCGGCCTGCCGGGCGCGACGTACTCGCTGCCCCTGGTGCCGCTGCCGGCGGACGGCGCGCAGACCGGGGCTTCCCGGGGCCCCGAGTCCGTCCCCGCCCAGGGGCTGCGGGCCCAGAAGGTCAAGCCCTTCTCGCTGGTCGGCATCGTCTGGGACAACGCGGGCGCCGAACTGCGCGGCCGGGCCCAGGTCCGTACCCGGAACATGAACAGCGGCGCCTGGTCCGGCTGGCAGGACGTCCAGGCCCAGGACCACGACCGGCCCGACCTCGACACCCCCGAGGCCCGCGCCGGCCGCCGCGGCTCCACCGCCCCGCTGTGGGTGGGCGCCTCCGACGCCGTCGAGGTGCGGGTGCGTCCCGCCACCCCGGCCGGCCGCAAACCGGTGGCCGCCGTGCTCCCCCGGGGCATGCGCCTCGAACTCGTCGACCCCGGCGCCGACCCCGGCCGCCGGCCCCGCCCCCGCGCCATGCCGTCCCCCGACGACGAGGAGCGCAACAGCTCGGCCGTCAACGCCCCGCTGGCCCCGCTGGGCGCCACCGAGATCCCCGCCTCCGGCAAGCGCCCCAGCACGGCGGAGGTGGAGGCCATCACGGCCGTCGACCCCGGCGCCACGGTGAGCTCGGCGAGTCCGGCGCACAACGGCGCCCTGCCGGGCACGACCGGCGGCGCCACCGGCGACCGTGACCGGGACCGGGATCGCGACCGCGAACGGGATCGCGACCGTGACAGGGACAGGGACAGGGATCGCGACCGTGATCGTGACCGGGACCGTCCCGGCTCCGACTACGAGGGAGCCCCGGGGGAGGGGAAGGCCAACGACGGGCCCGCCGGGATCTCCTCGCCCTCGGACTCCGACCGCCCTGACCGTCCCGACCGTCCCGACCGCCCCGACCGCCCGAGCCGCCCGGACCGCCCGTACGGCCACGACCGTCCCGACCGTCCCGACCGTCCCTACGGGAACGACCGCCCTGACCGTCCCTACGGGAATGACCGTCCGGATCGCCCGTACGGCCACGACCGTCCCGACCGTCCCTACGGGAACGACCGCCCCGACCGCCCGTACGGCCACGACCGTCCGGACCGTCCCTACGGCCCGGACCGCCAGGACCGTCCGTCCGACGGGCCCCAGCGGGGCGACGAGAGCTCCTTCGACGAGGAGGCCGCCGCGGAGGAGGACAACGACAACAGCGCCTACGCCGGGTACGCCGGGCCCCGCCCGCGCATCGTCACCCGGGCCGGCTGGGGTGCGGACGAGTCGCTCCGCGAACGGGGATTCGTCTATACCAAGAAGGTGAAGGCCGCCTTCGTGCACCACACGGCCTCCGGCAACACCTACACCTGCGCGCAGTCGGCCTCCGTCATCCGCGGTATCTACCGCTATCACGTCGTCAGCAGCGGCTGGCGGGACATCGGCTACAACTTCCTCGTCGACAAGTGCGGAACGGTCTACGAGGGCCGGGCGGGCGGCGTGGCGAAAGCGGTCAAGGGCGCCCACACGCTCGGTTTCAACACGAACAGCATGGGCATCGCCGTCCTCGGTACCTTCGGCAAGACGAACCCGCCCACCGCCGCGGTGAACGCCGTGGCGGCCCTCACCGCATGGAAGCTCGGCCTGTTCAACGCCAACCCGCGCGGGACCGCCACCCTGGTCTCCGCCGGCGGGAACCTCTTCAAGAAGGGGGCGAAGGTCAAACTCAAGGTGATCTCCGGCCACCGGGACGGCTACTCCACCGAGTGCCCCGGCGACCGCCTCTACGGCAAGCTCGGCACCGTCCGCACCAAGGCGGCCCGCGCCCAGGGCCGCTGACCGGGCGCGGCCGGAACCGTACGTTCTGCATACACTGGCCGCCGTTCACGGCCCGGCCCCACCAGGAAGCAGAGACGAACACGTTGACTGAACCGCACCAGCCGCCCCGCTCGCGAGAAGCGATCCTCCTGGTCGGCGGCAAGGGGACCCGGCTGCGTCCGCTGACGATGAACACCCCCAAGCCCATGGTTCCGGCGGCCGGGGTCCCCTTCCTGACCCACCAGCTGGCCCGGGCCCGGGCGGCCGGGATCGAGCACATCGTGCTCGCCACGTCCTACCTGGCCGAGGTCTTCGAGCCGTACTTCGGCGACGGGTCCGCGCTGGGCCTGCACCTGGAGTACGTCACCGAGGCCGAGCCGCTCGGCACCGGCGGCGCCATCCGCAACGTCGCCCACCGCCTGCACTCCGGCCCCGACGACCCGGTGCTGATCTTCAACGGCGACATCCTCACCGGACTGGACATCCGCGCGCTGATCGACGCCCACGGCACGGCGGGCGCGGACGTCTCGCTGCACCTGACGCGGGTCGAGGACCCGCGGGCGTACGGGCTCGTGCCCACCGATCCGGACGGGCGGGTGACCGCCTTCCTGGAGAAGCCGCAGACCCCCGAGGAGATCGTCACCGACCAGATCAACGCGGGCGCCTACGTCTTCAACCGGTCGGTCATCGACACCATCCCGGCCGGCCGGCCGGTCTCGGTCGAGCGCGAGACCTTCCCCGGGCTGCTGGCCGACGGGGCGCACCTGCACGGCATGGTCGACTCCACCTACTGGCTCGATCTCGGCACCCCGCAGGCCTTCGTCCGCGGCTCGGCCGATCTGGTCCTGGGCCGCGCCCCGTCGCCCGCGGTACCCGGCCGCCGCGGCGAGCGCCTCGTCCTCGACTCCGCCGAGGTCGCCCCCGACGCCAAGCTCATGGGCGGCACCGTGATCGGCGCGGACGCCCGGGTCGGGGCGGGCGCGCGGATCGACGGCAGCACCGTCCTCGACGGGGCCGTCGTCGAGGCAGGCGCGCAGATCCGGGACTCCCTGGTGGGAGCGGGGGCGCGCATCGGGGCGCGCACGGTGCTGGACGGCGTGGTCGTCGGCGACGGCGCCGTCGTCGGCGCGGACAACGAGCTGCGGGCCGGGGCCCGGGTGTGGTGCGGCGCGGAGATCCCGGCGGGAGCGGTCCGCTTCTCGTCCGACCAGTAGGGCCGTCCCGGCAGGGCCGTCGGCGGCCGGAGTTACGCTGGCCGGATGGCCACCCGCACCTGGGCCCCGCCGGGCCCGTACGACCTGGGGCGCACCCTCGGCGTCCTGGCGCGCGGCCCCGGCGACCCCGCGTACCGGGCCGACGCCGACGGCGCCGTCTGGCGGGCCAGCCGGACCCCGGACGGGCCGGGCACGGTGCGGATCGCGGCGCGGGACGGCCGGGTGGGCGCCGAGGCGTGGGGCCCCGGCGGGGACTGGCTCCTGGAGACCCTGCCCGCGCTGCTGGGCGCCGACGACGACCCCGCCGCATTCGTCCCCCGGCACCGGCTGCTGCACGAGGCGCACCGCCGCCACCCGGGCCTGCGGCTGGCCCGGACCGGACTGGTCCTGGAGTCGCTGATTCCGGCGGTCCTGGAGCAGAAGGTCACCAGCGACGAGGCGTACCGCGCGTGGCGCCTGCTGCTGTGGCGCCACGGCGACCCGGCTCCCGGCCCTGCCGGCATGCCGCGCATGCGCGTGATGCCCGACGCCCGGACCTGGACCCTGATCCCCTCCTGGGAGTGGCACCGGGCCGGCGTCGACGGCAAGCGCTCGGCGACGATCGTGCGGGCGGCGCGGCTGGCGTCCCGCGTGGAGTCCCTGGCCGCGACGGACGCCTCCCGCGCGGCGTCCCGGCTGTGCGCGGTGCCCGGCATCGGCCCGTGGACGGCGGCGGAAACGATCCAGCGGAGCCACGGCGCGGCGGACGCGGTGACGGTCGGGGACCTGCACCTGCCGAAGACGGTGGGGTGGGCGCTGACGGGGACGCGGGGCGTGGACGACGCGGGGATGCTGTCGCTTCTCGCGCCGTATGCGGGGCAGCGGCATCGGGCGTGCCGGCTGATCCTGCTGATGAGCGGGGGGCAGCCGAGGCGCGGGCCGAGACTGTCGGTCAACGACATCAGGCCGTTGTAGGGGGAGATTGGCCCCGGACCCGCCCTTTCACCGTTTCTTCGCGCTGCGCGCGGGGCAACGCGGCTGCGCCGCGTTCGTCCTCAAGCGCCGGACGGGCTGAATCAGCCTGTCCGGCGCTTGAGGACAGCGTCTGCGGCAACCCCTACGCCACCCCGGCCCCCTTGATGCCCTCCAGCGTCAGCATCAGCAGGCGGTCCGCCAACTCCGGGTCCCCCGGTGCCTCTTCGACGGCCAGGGCGATCGCGTTCGTCAGCTGCATCAGGTCCGTGATGCCCACGTCCGCGCGGACCGCGCCCGCCCGCTGGGCGCGGACCAGCAGCGTGCTGCCCGCCTCGCGCATCGGCACGTTGCACCGGGCCAGGGCCGACGCCTCGTCGCTCTGGGCCGCCATGAGGGCCCGGGACAGGCCCCGGTACGTCGCGGCGTGGGTGATGACGGCCCGCAGCCAGTCCACCAGGGCGCGGCAGGGCTCCTCGGCGGCGAGCAGTTCGCGCGAGCGGGTCAGCAGGCCGTCCACCTCGCCCTGGAAGACCGCGCACATCAGCGCCGTGCGGTGCGGGAAGTGCCGGTAGAGCGTGCCGATGCCGACGCCCGCGCGGCGGGCGATGTCCTCCAGGGAGGCGTCCGTGCCGTGCTCGGTGAAGGCGGTGCGGGCCTCGTTGAGCAGCCGTTCGTAGTTGCGCCGCGCGTCCGCGCGCATGGGCCGGGGCGGCGTCGGTGCCGCGTCGATGGTCATGTACGTCCGTCCTCCCGATCGCTCCCCGTTCAAGGATGCCATCGACGCCGAGGGCCCCGGCCGTGGTCGGCCGGGGCCCAGCGGGCGCGGTGACGTCAGTCCTTGATCTCGCAGATGACGGCGCCGGAGGAGACGGAGGCGCCGATCTCGGCGGTGATGCCCTTGACCGTGCCGGAGCGGTGCGCGTTCAGCGGCTGCTCCATCTTCATGGCCTCCAGGACCACGATCAGGTCGCCGGCCTCCACGGCCTGGCCCTCCTCGACCGCGACCTTGACGATCGTGCCCTGCATCGGCGAGGTCAGCGCGTCGCCGGAGGCGGCGGAGGCGCTCTTCTTCGCCGCGCGGCGCTTGGGGCGGGCGCCGCCGGCCGCGGCCGTGCGGGCGATGGTCATGCCGAGCGAGGACGGCAGCGAGACCTCCAGGCGCTTGCCGCCGACCTCGACGACGACGGTCTCGCGGCCGGGGGCCTCGTCCTCGTCCTCCGCCGCGGCGCCCGCGAAGGGCTCGATGGTGTTGGTGAACTCCGTCTCGATCCAGCGGGTGTGGACCTGGAACGGGCCCTCGGCGGGGGCGAAGGCGGGGTCGGTGACCACGGCGCGGTGGAACGGGATGGCCGTCGCCATGCCCTCGACGCGGAACTCGCCCAGCGCGCGGGCGGCGCGCTGGAGGGCCTGCTCGCGGGTGGCGCCGGTGACGATCAGCTTGGCCAGGAGGGAGTCCCAGGCCGGGCCGATCACGCTGCCGGACTCGACGCCGGCGTCCAGCCGGACGCCCGGGCCGGACGGCGGGGCGAACGTGGTGACCGTGCCGGGCGCCGGGAGGAAGTTGCGGCCCGGGTCCTCGCCGTTGATGCGGAACTCGAAGGAGTGACCGCGCACCGCGGGGTCGTCGTAGCCGAGCTCCTCGCCGTCGGCGATGCGGAACATCTCGCGGACCAGGTCGAGGCCGGTGACCTCCTCGGTGACCGGGTGCTCCACCTGGAGACGGGTGTTGACCTCCAGGAAGGAGATCGTGCCGTCCTGGCCGACGAGGAACTCGCAGGTGCCGGCGCCCTCGTAGCCCGCCTCGCGCAGGATGGCCTTGGAGGCGCGGTACAGCTCGGCGTTCTGCTCGTCGCTCAGGAACGGCGCGGGGGCCTCCTCGACGAGCTTCTGGTGGCGGCGCTGGAGGGAGCAGTCGCGGGTGGAGACCACCACGACGTTGCCGTGCTTGTCCGCCAGGCACTGGGTCTCCACGTGCCGGGGACGGTCGAGGTAGCGCTCGACGAAGCACTCGCCGCGGCCGAAGGCGGCGACGGCCTCGCGGACGGCGGAGTCGTACAGCTCCGGGACCTCTTCGAGCGTACGGGCGACCTTCAGGCCGCGCCCGCCGCCGCCGAAGGCGGCCTTGATGGCGATCGGCAGGCCGTGCTCCTCGGCGAAGGCGACGACCTCGTCGGCCCCGGAGACGGGGTCGGCGGTGCCGGCCACCAGCGGGGCGCCGGCCCGCTGGGCGATGTGACGGGCCGCCACCTTGTCGCCCAGGTCACGGATGGCCTGCGGCGGCGGGCCGATCCAGGTCAGCCCGGCGTCGATCACCGCCTGCGCGAACTCGGCGTTCTCGGAGAGGAAGCCGTAACCGGGGTGGATCGCGTCCGCCCCGGACTCGGCCGCGGCGGCAAGCACCTTGGCCATGTCGAGGTAGCTGGTAGCAGGAGTGTCACCACCCAGCGCGTACGCCTCATCGGCCACCCGGACATGCACGGCGTCCCGGTCCGGGTCCGCGTAGACCGCCACACTTGCGATCCCGGCGTCCCGGCACGCACGAGCAACGCGGACAGCGATTTCGCCACGATTGGCGATGAGCACCTTGCGCACGATGGCTCCCTCCTTGAAACAAGGTGAGTTTAGGTACTGGCAACACTCCGTGCCGACCCGACGTCCAGGGTGACCTTGCCCACACGGAGCGTTAGGCGCTTGCCCCGCGCGGACCGAAGTTCCCTGCTCTCCCACGGTACGCCGCCCCTGCTCGGGTGCCGCCGGAGCGTAGGTGTGGTCAAGGTCTCGGCGATCTTCGGGGAGCGGTGGGGCGGAATCTTTGTGGGGAACCTACGAACGGGTGACGGAAAGTTTGCGGCAGCGCGTGACGGGACGGGTGCGGAGGGGAGGCGGTTACCGGTCAGTATGCGAGGGGTTGCGCGAAGCGGGGAGTCCCATGGGGCGTACGGGGGTGGCGCGTCGGCCAACTGGCTTGAGTGGTACGGGAGTACGGGTGGGGCGGCAGGGGTGCGGACATTCGCACGCATACCGGTACGGCCCGAAGTCCGTGCGAATTACTGGGTGTTCCAGGGGAGGGTGGGGCCTCCGGAGCCGGTGGGGAGGGTGACCGATATGCCGTGACATCGTTGAAGAAGTCATGATCAAGCGCATCGCAGCCGTCGTCGCCATGGCCGGAGCCGCCCTCTCCGTGACCTCCGCCACCACCGCGTCCGCGGCGCCCATGCCCCTGCCGCAGCCGACGCCGCCCACGGCGAGCGCCGGTGACGTCACGGCCCCGCCCGAGGCGGCCGGCCCGTCCCAGGGCCACCCGGCCGACGCTCCGGCGAAGGGGCACGACGCCCGGACCAAGGGCCACGGCGCTCCGGGGAAGGGCCACGCCGCTCCCAAGGGGCAAGCCGCTCCCGCGAAGGGCCACGCGGCTCCCAAGGGCCACGCCGCCCCGGCCAAGGGGCAGGCGGCCGCGCCGAAGGGATCCGCCACCGCCCCGCCCACGACCGCCGCCACCCCGCCGAAGGGGGCGACGCCGCCCAAGGGCATGACCCCGCCGAAGGCGATGACCCCGCCCCAGAACCCCCCGACCAGCATCTACCCGGACGCCGTCAACGAGCTGGGCAAGCTCAAGCAGCTCAACGAGCTCGGCCAGCTCAAGCAGGTCGGCCAGGTCGCCAGCAAGCTGCCCCTGTGACCACCGCGCACACCCGCGGTTCGGGCGTCATGCCCACAGATCGGTGATCGCGGTCCCCTGCTCCGCCAGCAGCCTGCGGAGCAGGGGCAGCGACAGGCCGATCACGTTTCCCGGATCGCCGTCGATGCCCTCGACAAAGGGGGCGGAACGGCCGTCCAGCGTGAAGGCCCCGGCGACGTACAGCGGTTCGCCGGAGGCCACGTAGGCGGCGATCTCGGCATCGGTCGGCTCTCCGAAGCGGACCGTGGTCGAGGCCGTCGCGGAGGTGCGGCGTCCGGTCGCCGTGTCGATCACACAGTGGCCGGTCCGCAGCACCCCGGAACGGCCCCGCATGGACTTCCAGCGGGCCGTGGCGTCCTCGGCGTCCACGGGCTTGCCCAGGGCCTGCCCGTCCAGCTCCAGCACCGAGTCGCAGCCGACGACCAGCGCGCCCGCCGCCTCCGGCCGGGCCGCCACGGCCTCGGCCTTCGCCTCGGCCAGCGCCAGCGCCAGCGCCGCCGGGTCCGCGGCGGTGAGCGCGTCCTCGTCCACCCCGCTCACGATCACCTCCGGCGCGAGGCCGGCCTGGCGCAGCAGGCCGAGGCGGGCCGGGGACTGGGAGGCGAGGACGAGGCGGCGGGCAGGCGTTGCGGTCATGCGGGCCAGCGTACGCGCCTACTTCTTGATCACGGCCTCCATGATCTTCTTCGCGATCGGGCCGGCCAGCCCGCCGCCGGACACGTCCTCGCGGTCGACGCCCGAGCCCTCCGGGTCGATGAAGACCGCGACCGCGACCGGGGAGCCGTCGGCCTGCTTGGCGTAGGAGACGAACCAGGCGTACGGGATCTTGTCGTTGTTCACGCCGTGCTGCGCGGTGCCGGTCTTGGCGCCGACGGTGGTGCCGTCGATCAGCGCCGCCTTGCCGGTCCCCTCCGTGGCCGTGAACTCCATCATCTCCTGGACCTTCCTGGCGGTCTCGGGGGAGATGGCCTGGTCCATCGTCTCGGGCTTGGTCTGCTCGACCGTGGACAGGTCCGGGCCGCGCAGCTTGTCCACCAGGGTCGGCTTCATCAGCTTGCCGTCGTTGGCGATGGCGGCGGTCATCATGGCGATCTGGAAGGGCGTGGCCCGCAGGTCGCCCTGGCCGATGCCGGTGAGCGCGGTCTGCGGGCGGTTGAGCTTGGTCGGGTAGACGCTCTTGACGACCGAGACGGGCATGAAGACGTCCTTGTCGAAGCCGAACTTCTCCGCGGTCTCGCGCATCTTGTCCTGGCCCAGCTCGGCGGCGATCTTGGCGAAGACGTTGTTGCAGGAGTACTGCATCGCGACCTTGAGCGAGGCGTTGCGGCAGGGCGCGCTCTCGTTCTCGTTCTTCATCGGGGTCACGGTGTCCGGCAGGTTCCACGGGTAGGGGGAGTCCGTGGGGGCGTTGATGTCCGTGTAGAGGCCGTGGTCGAGGGCGGCCGCCGCGGTGAGGATCTTGAAGGTGGAGCCGGACGGGTAGAGCTCCTTGATCGCCCGGTTGGAGAGCGGCTTGTCCTTGTCCTTCTCCAGCTTCTCCCAGGCCTTCTGGTCCTTGGTGTTCTCCCCGGAGAAGACCGAGGGGTCGTACGAGGGCGTCGAGGCCAGGGCGAGGATCCTGCCGGTGGACGGCTCGATCGCGACCGCGGCGCCCTTGTACTTGGCGAGGCCCTCGTAGGCGGCCTTCTGGGCCTTCGGGTCGATGGTGGTGACCACGTCGCCGCCCTGCGGCTTCTTCCCGCCGAGCATGTCGGCGGTGCGCTGGAGGAAGAGCTTGTCGTCGGTGCCGGTGAGGAACTTGTCGTAGACGAACTCGAGCTGGTTGGCGCCGTAGATCTGCGACGCGTAGCCGGTGACCGGGGCGTACATCGGCCCGTTCTTGTACGTGCGCTTGTACTTCAGGTCGCTGCCCGTCGTCGGCGCGGAGCCCGTGACCGGGTTGCCGCCGACGACGATGTCGCCGCGCGGCTGCGCATAGGTGTTGATCTTCACTCTGCGGTTGTGTTCGTTGTTGGCGAGCTCGTCTGCCTGGGCAAACTGCAACCACGTGCTTCTGACCAGCAGCGACAGCACCAGCAGTCCGCTGAAGAGCGCCACACGTCGCACGGGCTTGTTCATGACATAACTCCCCGGTTCGCGGCAATTCACCGGGGAAGATGCGAAAGCGGACAGTTCTGGTTGCGGCGGGGGGAAACCTGTGAGCTACCTGTGAAATCAGGGGATGCCCAGGACCAGGAACAGCAGGATCATGCCGACGGCGAGCACCAGGCCCGCCCGCCGGAGCATGGCCTGGGCCTCGCGCAGCTCGTCGGGGGGTTTGTCGGACGGGTCGGACCAGAGCACGTTCCCATGGTCCGCCGGGCAGGGGCGTACGGCCTGAGTACGGGTACTCAGGCGTCGTGTGACACGGCTCTCCCCGGCCGGACCGCCACTACGCCGGCCAGTACGACGTCCGCCAGGCCCGCGGGCCCGGCGCGTGCGCGCGGGCGTTGCGGGCCCGCCGGGCGGGGCTGGCCCACTCCGGGCGCGCCGGCTCGTCCCCGGGCGCGTCGGCCTGCGCCCGCGCGGCGGCGCGGGCCTGCACCACCGCCAGCGCGGCGGCCAGCTCCTCGGGCGTGGGGTTGCCGCGTACGACCTTGATCACCAGGCGCTCCCTCTCCGGGTTGTCCGGGGTCTCTCCGTTGTGAGCTGTCATCGGCCCCCTCCGTGATGACCGATCGCTACAGCGGAATGTTCCCGTGCTTCTTCGGCGGCAGCGTCCCGCGCTTGTCCCGCAGCGCCCGCAGCCCGCGCACGATGTGCCGGCGGGTCTCCGACGGCAGGATCACCGCGTCCACGTAGCCGCGCTCGGCGGCCGTGTACGGGTTGAGCAGCGCGTCCTCGTAGTCCGCGATCAGCTGGGCACGGAGCTCCTCGCGCTCCTCGTCCGACTCCGCCCCGGCCAGTGCCCGGCGGTGCAGGACGTTGACCGCGCCCTGGGCCCCCATGACCGCGATCTGGGCGGTCGGCCAGGCCAGGTTGAGGTCCGCGCCCAGGTGCTTGGAGCCCATGACGTCGTAGGCCCCGCCGAACGCCTTGCGGGTGATCACCGTGATCAGCGGGACCGTGGCCTCCGCGTACGCGTAGATCAGCTTGGCGCCGCGCCGGATGATGCCGCCGTACTCCTGGTCCACGCCCGGCAGGAAGCCGGGGACGTCGACGAAGGTCAGCACCGGGACGTTGAAGGCGTCGCAGGTGCGCACGAAGCGGGCCGCCTTCTCGCTGGCGTCGATGTCCAGACAGCCGGCGAACTGCATCGGCTGGTTGGCGACGACGCCCACCGGCCGGCCCTCGACCCGGCCGAAGCCGGTGATCATGTTGGGCGCGAAGAGGGCCTGGGTCTCCAGGAACTCGCCGTCGTCCAGCACGTGCTCGATCACCGTGTGGACGTCGTACGGCTGGTTCGCCGAGTCCGGGATCAGGACGTCCAGTTCGAGGTCGGTGTCCGAGACCTCCAGGCCGGCCTCCTCCGGGTAGGACGGCGGCTCGGAGAGGTTGTTGGACGGCAGGTACGACAGCAGCGCCTTGACGTACTCGATCGCCTCCTTCTCGTCGCCCGCCATGTGGTGGGCGACGCCGGAGGTCGCGTTGTGGGTGCGCGCCCCGCCGAGCTCCTCGAAGCCGACGTCCTCGCCGGTGACCGTCTTGATGACGTCCGGGCCGGTGATGAACATGTGCGAGGTCTGGTCCACCATCACCGTGAAGTCGGTGATCGCGGGGGAGTAGACGGCGCCGCCCGCGCAGGGGCCGACGACCAGTGAGATCTGCGGGATGACGCCCGAGGCGAGGGTGTTGCGGCGGAAGATCTCGCCGTACATGCCCAGCGCGTTGACGCCCTCCTGGATCCGCGCGCCGCCGGAGTCGTTGATGCCGATGACCGGGCAGCCGGTCTTCAGCGCGAAGTCCATCACCTTGACCATCTTCTGGCCGAAGGTCTCGCCGAGCGCCCCGCCGAACACCGTGAAGTCCTGCGAGAACACCGCCACCTGACGGCCGTCGACCGTGCCGTAGCCGGTCACGACGCCGTCCCCGTACGGGCGGTTCTTCTCGATGCCGAAGTTCGTCGAGCGGTGCCGGGCGAACTCGTCGAGCTCGACGAACGAGCCCTCGTCCAGCAGCAGCTCGATCCGCTCACGGGCCGTCAGCTTGCCCTTGGCGTGCTGCTTCTCGACCGCCCGGGCCGAGCCGGCGTGCGTCGCCTCCTCGATCCTGCGCCGGAGGTCCGCGAGTTTGCCCGCGGTGGTGTGGATGTCGGCTCCCCCGGAGCCGGGGGCGGTGGCTGGCTCGGACATCGGGCTGCGGCTCCTGCTCGTCCTGGGTGGGCGATGGACTGGAGGGGAACGGGGTCCTGTCGTGGGGCTGCCTGGGATTCCTGGGCTACCGGGTCGTAGCGTATCGGCGCCGATGCGTTCCGGCAGTGCGTCGTTGGCCACACCCGCACCCCTTCTAGGGTGGCTGTCATGACGCCTCCCCCCGACCGGCGCGGCCGCTGGTCCGACCTCGACCGGCCCCCGCTCAACGCCAACGGACTGCGCCGCGCGCTGCTGCGGCCCGGCGGCCTGTGGACCTCCCTGGACGTGGTCGAGCGCACCGGCTCCACCAACACCGACCTCGCCGCGGCCGGGGGACCCGAGGGCGCCGTGCTCGTCGCCGAGGAGCAGTCGGCCGGGCGTGGACGGCTGGACCGCACCTGGTCCGCCCCGGCCCGCTCCGGGCTCTTCTTCTCCGTCCGGCTCACCCCGGGGCCGGACGTGCCCGTCTCCCGCTGGGGCTGGCTGCCGCTGCTCGCCGGTGTCGCCACCGCGAGCGCGCTCTCCCGCGCCGCCGGCGTGGACACCGCCCTGAAGTGGCCCAACGACCTGCTGGTCACCGTGGACGGACAGGAGCGCAAGGCCGGCGGCATCCTCGCCGAACGCGCCGGCGACTCGGTCGTCGTGGGCATCGGCCTCAACGTCTCGCTGCGCGCCGGTGAACTGCCCGTCCCCACCGCCGGCTCCCTCGCGCTCGCGGGCGCCGCGGTGCTCGACCGCGACCCGCTGCTGCGCGCCGTGCTCCGCTCGCTGGAGGACTGGTACCTGGGCTGGCGCGAGGCCGGCGGCGACCCCGGGCCCTGCCGCCTGCGGGAGGCGTACGCGGCCGGCTGCGCCACCCTCGGCCGGACCGTACGGGCCGAACTGCCCGGCGACCGCGCGCTGGTCGGCGAGGCGGTGGCCGTGGACGGGGACGGACGGCTGGTGCTCGCGACCGGGGACGGGGTGCAGGAGCCGGTGGGGGCCGGGGACATCGTCCACCTCCGTCCCGCTTCGTCCGGGTCGGCGGAGGCGTCGGCGTCGTCGGGAGAGTGAGCTAGGGCACACCTGCCGTATCGTTGTGCCCGGAAAGCGGGCGAGCGATCGGCAGGGCAGTGCGCACGGATCGGACAGGGGGCGGGCGGTGACCGCCGAGGACGGGGAGGCTCTCCGTCCCGTTGAACCGGAGAAGGTCCCGGAGGAATTCGACGCGGGTGACGAGGAGGGAGACCCCCTCGCACTCCGTCTGGAGGCGCTGATCCTCGGCGCGGAGCGGCGGTACACCCCCTTCCAGGCCGCCCGCGCGGCGGGCGTCTCCATGGACCTGGCCGCCCGGTTCTGGCGCGCCATGGGCTTCGCCGACATCGGCCAGGCCAAGGCGCTCACCGAGGCGGACGTCCTCGCGCTGCGGCGGCTGGCGGGCCTGGTGGAGGCGGGGCTGCTGAGCGAGCCCATGGCCGTGCAGGTGGCGCGCTCCACCGGGCAGACCACGGCCCGGCTCGCCGACTGGCAGATCGACTCCTTCCTGGAGGGCCTGACCGAGCCTCAGGAACCGGGCCTGACCCGGGCGGAGATCACCTATCCGCTGGTCGAGCTGCTCCTGCCCGAGCTGGAGGAGTTCCTCGTCTACGTCTGGCGCCGCCAGCTCGCCGCCGCGACGGGCCGCGTCGTCCAGGCCCAGGACGACGCGGAGATGGTCGACCGGCGCCTGGCCGTCGGCTTCGCCGACCTGGTGGGCTTCACGCGGCTCACGCGGCGGCTGGAGGAGGAGGAACTCGGCGAGCTGGTCGAGGCGTTCGAGACCACGGCGGCGGATCTGGTCGCCGCGCACGGCGGCCGCCTCATCAAGACCCTCGGCGACGAGGTCCTTTACGCCGCTGATGACGCCGGGACCGCCGCCGAGATCGGCCTGCGGCTGATCGAGACCCTCGGGCACGACGAGACCATGCCGGAGCTGCGCGTCGGCATCGCGTTCGGGACGGTGACGACGCGGATGGGCGACGTCTTCGGCACGACGGTCAACCTCGCGAGCCGGCTGACGTCGATAGCGCCGAAGGACGCGCTGCTGGTCGACAGCGCGCTCGCGGAGGAATTGGCGCGGAACGGGGACGCGCCGAAATCGGAGGCGGAGGTCGGGGCGGGTGCCGGGGCGGGGGACGAAGGCACGTACCGGTTTGCGCTGCAGCCGATGTGGCAGCGGCCGGTGCGGGGGTTGGGTGTGGTGGAGCCGTGGCTGCTGACGCGGCGGGGGTGAGGTTGCCCCCGGCCCGCCTCACCGTTTCCGCAGCAGCGGGTGTCCTCAGGCGCCGGACAGGCTGAAATGCGGGACTGGGGTGCCCCGCACCCGGGTATGGCTAAGCGCCGCGTCCCCGTGCATGATCGGTTCATCCGCAGCGCAGCGCCGAGAGGATGAACCGATCGTGAGCGAGCAGCAGTCGCAGCATGAGCAGCGCCACGGCGAGTACGTCGTCGTCCGCACGCACGAGAACGGCCACGTCGCCGAACTCGTCCTCGACCGGCCGAAGGCCATGAACGCCGTCTCCACGGCCATGGGCCGCGCCATCGCCGAGGCGACCGCCGCGCTCGCCGCCGACACCGCCGTCCGCGCCGTCGTCCTGACC
Source organism: Streptomyces sp. AV19 (assembly GCF_015999245.1). Taxonomy (GTDB): domain Bacteria; phylum Actinomycetota; class Actinomycetes; order Streptomycetales; family Streptomycetaceae; genus Streptomyces. The sequence goes on from NZ_JAEAMR010000007.1 coordinate 1,099,491, forward strand.
TCCACCCACGAGCGGGCCTTCTGTGTCGGCGCCGACCTCAAGGAGCGCAACTCCTTCTCCGACGCCGACCTCGCGCGCCAGCGCCCGCACGCCCGCGCCGCCTACACCGGCGTCCTGGAACTGCCCGTGCCCGCGATCGCCGCCGTGCACGGCTTCGCCCTCGGCGGGGGCTACGAGCTCGCGCTCTCCTGCGACCTGATCGTGGCGGACGAGACCGCCGTCGTGGGCCTGCCCGAGGTGTCCGTCGGCGTGATCCCCGGCGGTGGCGGCACCCAGCTGCTGCCGCGCCGCGTCGGCGCCGCCCGCGCCGCCGAGCTGATCTTCGGCGCCCGGCGCGTGGAGGCCGCCGAGGCGCGGGAGTTGGGGCTGGTCGACCGGGTCGTGCCCGCGGGCCGCGACCGGGAGGAGGCGCTCGCCCTGGCCGCCCGGATCGCCGCCCACTCGCCCGTCGGGCTGCGCGCCGCCAAGCGGGCCCTGCGGCTGGGCCACGGCCTGGACCTGCGGGCCGGGCTGGAGGTCGAGGACGCCGCCTGGCGCTCGGTCGCCTTCTCCGCCGACCGCGCCGAGGGCGTGGCCGCGTTCAACGAGAAGCGCACGCCCGACTGGCCCGGCCTCTGACAGCTCGTCCGGCTCGGCCAGCGGAATGCGCGCGACGTTCCTACGCTGGAGGTGCGAGGGCCGCCGCGCACGGCGGGGAATGTGAGGCTCGGGTGGTGGACCACGGGGAGCACGACGACCGCCTGGCCGCGGTGGTGGCGCTGGCCCAGGCGATGGCGGCCGAGCCGGACCGGCTGGGTGGCGCGACGGCCGCGGCGGAGGGGGCGCTGCGCGCCCTGCGCGGCAGTTTCGCCGCGGTCTCGGTGTGGGAGCGCGAGCGCGGCCGGCTGCGCGTGCTCGTCAACGCGGGGGAGCTGGACGGGGACGAGGAGCGGCTGCCGGCCGACGAGTCGTATCCGGTGCACAACTTCCCGGAGATCGCCGAGTTCCTGCACGAGGAGTGGGTGGGCGGGCGCCCGCACGCCTGGGTGGAGCGGGCGGACGGCCCCGACGAGTGCGCGGCCTACACGGCCCACCGTGTCGCCGCCCTCCGGCGCCACCGCCGCGGCAGCTGTGTGATCGCGCCGATCGTGCTGCACGGGCGGGCCTGGGGCGAGCTGTACGTGGCGCGGCCGGAGGGCGCGCCGGTCTTCGACCGCAAGGACGCGGACTTCGCGACCGTGCTGGCGGCTGTGACGGCGGCGGGGATCGTGCAGACGGAACGGCTGGAGGAGGTCCGCAGGCTCGCCTACACCGATCCCCTGACCGGGCTCGGCAACCGGCGTGCCGTCGACGCCCGGCTGGACGAGGCCGTGGAACGGCACCTGGCGGAGGGCGTGGTCGTCAGCCTTGTGGTGTGCGACCTCAACGGGCTCAAGCACGTCAACGACACGCTCGGGCACGCGCAGGGCGACCGGCTGCTGGAACGTTTCGGGTCGCTGCTGTCGCTGTGCGGCGCCCGGCTGCCGGGGGCGCTGGCGGCGCGGCTGGGCGGGGACGAGTTCTGCCTGCTGAGCGTCGGTCCGCCGGCGGACGAGGTGGTGCGCGCGGCCGAGGAACTCTGCCTGGCGGCGGGGAGGTTGGAGCTGGGCGAGGGGGTCGCGTGCGGCATCGCGTCCACGGGGGATCCGATCGGGGAGGTGCGGACCGCCCGGCGGCTCTTCCGGCTCGCGGACGCGGCGCAGTACCGGGCGAAGGCGGCGGGGTCGCGCAAGCCGGTGGTCGCGGGGCGGGACGGGGGGCTCGCGGACCCGGTGGTCCGCCTTGCCGATCGGCCGCCGCGGCCGCCGGCGGCGGAGCGGCGCCGCTTCCGCGGGCGGCGGGGGTAGGTTTCCCCGCCCCGCCCTTTCACCGTTTCCCCGGGGCGGGCCCCCGGACCCCGGACCGCGCTCCGCGCGGTGGCGGGGGCTTCGCCCCCTGCACCCCGAGCGGGGCTCCGCCCCCGTACCCCGCCGGGGGCTTCGCCCCCTGCACCCCCTGCCGGAGCTTCGCCGCCTGGACCCCTGCCGCGGCTGCGCCCCTGGGCCCATCGGGGGGCTTCGCCCCGGACCCCGAAGCGCCCTTCGGGCGCTGTCCTCAAGCGCCGGACGGCTGGTGCCCCGGTCCCGCCCTTTCACCGTTTCCCGGGGAGACCCCCCGGACCCCGTCCGCCCTTCGGGCGGAGTCCTCAAGCGCCGGACGGGCTGGATTGGCGCGCAGAACCCAGCCCGTCCGGCGCTTGAGGACGAACGCGGCGGAGCCGCGTTGCCCCGCGCGGAGCGCGTGAGAAACGGTGAAAGGGCGGGACCGGGGCACAACTCCCCCCACCGCGGCGTTGCACTGAACACCTGGGCAGCCTCACCTAGTGACACGCGACGATTCAGTCTCTAGGGTGCCTGAATATGGATATGCAGATGCAGGGCGAAGTGGTGGTGGGCACGTCCGGAACGACCGCGGACGACGTAATCGCCGTGGCACGCCACGGCGCCCGCGTCGTCGTGCCCGACGAGACCCTCGCCGCCGTGGCCGCCTCCCGTCGGATCATCGAGGACCTGGCCGCCAAGCCGGATCCCGTCTACGGCGTCTCCACCGGCTTCGGCGCCCTCGCCGTCCGCCACATCAGCCCCGACCTGCGCGCCCAGCTCCAGCGCAACATCGTCCGCTCGCACGCCGCCGGCATGGGCCCCCGCGTGGAGCGGGAGGTCGTCCGCGCCCTGATGTTCCTGCGCCTGAAGACCCTCGCCTCGGGCCGCACCGGCGTCCGCCCGGTCGTCGTCGAGACGATGGCCGCCCTGCTCAACGCCGGGATCACCCCCGTCGTCCACGAGTACGGCTCCCTCGGCTGCTCCGGCGACCTCGCGCCGCTCTCGCACTGCGCGCTCACGCTCATGGGCGAGGGCGAGGCGGAGGGCCCGGACGGTATCGTCCGCCCCGCCGCCGAGCTGCTCGCCGCGCACCGCATCGGGCCCGTCGAGCTCCGCGAGAAGGAGGGGCTCGCGCTGCTCAACGGCACCGACGGCATGCTCGGCATGCTCGTCATGGCCTGCGCCGACCTCGCCCGCCTGATCACCTCCGCCGACATCACCGCCGCGCTCTCCCTGGAGGCGCTGCTCGGCTCCGAGAAGGTTCTCGCGCCCGAGCTGCACACCATCCGCCCGCACCCCGGCCAGGGGACGAGCGCCGCCAACATGCTGGCCGTCCTGGCCGGTTCGGGCCTCACCGGCCACCATCAGGACGAGGCGCCGCGCGTCCAGGACGCGTACTCGATCCGCTGCGCGCCGCAGGTCGCGGGCGCCGGGCGCGACACCCTCGCGCACGCCCGCCTGGTCGCGGACCGCGAGCTGGCCGCCGCCGTGGACAACCCGGTCGTCCTGCCCGACGGCCGCGTCGAGTCCAACGGCAACTTCCACGGCGCGCCCGTCGCGTACGTCCTCGACTTCCTCGCGATCGCCGCCGCCGACCTCGCCTCGATCGCCGAGCGCCGCACCGACCGGCTGCTCGACAAGCACCGTTCGCACGGCCTGCCGCCGTTCCTCGCGGGCGACCCGGGCGTCGACTCCGGCCTGATGATCGCCCAGTACACGCAGGCCGCCCTGGTCAGCGAGATGAAGCGGCTGGCCGTGCCCGCCTCCGTGGACTCGATCCCGTCCTCCGCCATGCAGGAGGACCATGTCTCCATGGGCTGGTCGGCGGCGCGCAAGCTGCGCACGGCGCTGGACGCGCTGGCCCGCGTCGTCGCCGTGGAACTGGTCGCCGCGACGCGCGCCGTCGAGCTGCGCACCGGCCTGACGCCGTCCCCGGCCACCGCCGCGGTGCTGCGCGCGGTGCGCGAGGCGGGCGTGGAGGGTCCGGGGGAGGACCGGTTCCTCGCCCCCGACCTGGCGGTCGCCGAGGCGTTCGTCCGCTCCGGGAAGCTGATCGAGGCCGCCGAGGGGGAGACCGGCCCGCTGGGCTGAGGCTCCGGCCGCGGCCGTCAGGCGTTGTGCGCCGTGCGCGACCGGCGCACGGCGACGGTCACCAGCGCGCCGCCCGCCGCGAGGAAACCGACGCCGCCGAAGACATACGGCGTGGTGTCCACGCTGCCGGTGTCCGCGAGGCGGGTGCCGGCCGAGGCGTCCCGTGCCTTCTCCGGCACCGCGTGCCGGGAGGGCGGCGAGGGGTGCTCCGGGGAGGGGGTCGCGTTCGCGGTCGGCACCAGCCATCCCGCGCACAGCAGCGCTCCGGCGGCGACGGCGGTCAGCAGCGGGCGGCGTGCGGTCACGGCGCATCCCCTCGGCGGAGCTCGGGAACTTCGGGGCGGGCGGGGGCAACGGAGTTGACCACCGCTCGTGGAGCGGTGTCGCGGATCCCGGCGCTCCCGGTGGACGCTTCCGACGGACCGTCAACGGACCCCGACCGAACAGATGGTAGTGACCCGTACGGGTGATGGGGAAGCCGCGGGCCGACCGGAACCCGTACGGGGTCCGCGGGCCCGGAGCGGACCCCGGCTTGGGCGGGAGCGCCTCTAGGGTCTTTACTGGGGTCTTTACCGGCGTGGTCTTCCCCACACTTTTCCCGTTGGTGGAACGGGCGATTCGGGTCGGGCGTTCCCTAGTGCATGACCGGGACGGCCGGGCACCTGTGGGGCGCCCCGGACGGTGGCGGGGGAGCCGAGGGGCGGAGGCGCCTCCGCGGCCCGGTTCCGGGATGTCGGGGTCCAGAGCGATGGAGATGCGTGTGATGAAGGACGGCAAGCGCCGCAAGGGCCTGGTGGCCGCGGCCGCCGTGCTCGGTGGTGTGCTCACCCTCGCCGCCTGCGGCGGCGGAGACGGCGACGACGGCAAGGGCGCGTCCGGCAAGGACAAGCAGAGCAAGGTCGACGCCGCGGCCGCCCAGGAAGCCTCCAAGGCGCAGATCAAGATCGCTACGGAGACCGGCAAGGCCAACGTCGGCGTCGCCGCGGACCAGGCCAAGGTCACCGTCAAGGACGGTGAGCTCGTCAGCGTCAAGATGACGTTCACCGACGAGAAGACCGGCAAGCCCGGCCCGGTCGAGGGCGAGCTCTCGGCGGACAAGAAGTCCTGGCAGCCGAAGAAGAACCTCGAGCGCTCGACCAAGTACCAGATCGTCGCCGAGGCCAAGGACAGCGAGGGCCGCAAGGCCGTGGCGAACTCGTCCTTCTCCACCGTCTCGCCCAGCAACAGCTTCATCGGCTCCTTCACCCCCGAGGACGGCTCGACCGTCGGCGTGGGCATGCCGGTGTCGATCAACTTCGACAAGCCGGTCAAGGACCGCAAGGCCGTCCAGTCCCACCTGGAGGTCACCTCCAGCAGCGGGCAGAAGGTCGTCGGCCACTGGTTCAACGACCAGCGCCTGGACTTCCGCCCCCAGGACTACTGGAAGGCGAACTCCGAGGTCACCCTGAAGATGAGCCTCGACAAGGTCGAGGCCGCCCCGGGCATCAAGGGCATCCAGAACAAGACGGTCAAGTTCCGGATCGGCCACTCCCAGGTCTCCACGGTCGACGCCAAGACCCACCAGATGACCGTCGTCCGGGACGGCAAGGTCGTCAAGACCATCCCGATCTCGGCCGGCGCCCCGGCCAACCCGACGTACAACGGCCGGATGGTGATCTCCGAGAAGTTCAAGGAGACCCGGATGGACGGCTCGACCGTCGGCTTCACCAAGAGCGACGGCAAGGGCGAGTACGACATCCCGGACGTCCCGCACGCCATGCGCCTGTCCACCTCGGGCACGTTCATCCACGGCAGCTACTGGGGCGGCGGCGTCTTCGGCAACGAGAACACCAGCCACGGCTGCGTGGGCCTCAAGGACGAGAAAGGCGCCAACGACCCGAACACGCCGGGCGCCTGGTTCTTCAACAACTCCCAGATCGGCGACGTCGTCGTCGTGAAGAACTCCGACGACCGGACGATCGACCCGGACAACGGCCTCAACGGCTGGAACATGGACTGGCAGCAGTGGGTCAAGGGCAGCGCCACCGGCGCCTGATCCTCTGATTCCCTGATCTCCTGATCCCCGTTCGTCCCGCCGGGCGGCGGCCGCCGAGCACCGCGGCCGCCGCCCGGCTTTTCGCGTCGTAAGAAGCGTCATGAGTGGCGTCATGGGCGGCGCATGAGTGGCGCATGAGTGGCGTCATAAGCAGCGTCGTAAGAAGCAAGGAAGCAAGGAAGCGCATCCATGGGCAAGCGCAAGGAACCGCCCGCCGAGGCCGAGCTCCGCGAGGCCGTCGAGGCGGCCGTGCGGGGGCTGCGCGCGCTGTCCGCGGCGGACGCCGAGGACGCGGCCGACGCCTCGGCCTCCGCGCTCGCGGCCTCGCCCGAGGGGCCGGAGGCCCTCGGCCGCGCGCTGCTGCGCGCCGCCGAGGCGGAGGTGCGCGCCGCCTGGGAGCGCGGCTGGCAGCCCGCGGACGCCGTCCGGCTCGCCCGGCGGGACGCGGCGCCCGCCGCCGCCCGCTTCGTCGTCGACGCCGTCGCGGCGGAGGCCCGCCGGTACCCGGCCGGTGCCTTCGGCGCCCGCTGGGCCGGACAGCTCGACGCCCTGTCCGCGACGGTGTGGTGGGGCGGCGACGGCGCGTTCCTCGACGGCTTCGCGCGGCGCGAGCGGATCGGCCGCTTCGAGGCCGTCGCGGTGGCCCTGACGGCGCTGCGGCTGGTCGCGGTCCTGCCGCGCGTCGAGCCGGTGGGCCCCGCGCCGTCCCGCTCCGGACGCCCCGCCGTCCTGCCCGTCTCCGCCCCGCCGAAGGCCCTCGGCCGGATCCGGGCGCTGCTCGCCAAGGCGGAGTCCACGGACTTCCCCGAGGAGGCCGAGGCGTTCTCCGCCAAGGCGCAGGAGCTGATGGCGCGGCACTCCATCGACGCGGCCCTGCTCCCGGACCAGGACGCCTCCGCCGACGGCCCGAGGGCCTGCCGGCTCGGCGTCGAAGGGCCCTACGAGTCCGCGAAGGCGCTGCTGCTCGGCGCGGTCGCCGAGGCCAACCACTGCCGGGCGGTGTGGTCGGCGGAGTCCGCCTTCTCGACGGTCGTCGGCTTCGACGCGGACCTGGAGCTCGTCGAGCTCATGTACACCTCGCTCCTCGTCCAGGCCGACACCGCCATGCGCCGCGCGGCCGACGCCCACCATCAGGGCCGCCGCTCGCGCCGCACCCGCGACTTCCGCGAGTCCTTCCTCATCGCCTACGCGTCCCGCATCGGCGACCGCCTGTCCACCACGGCCCGCGACACGACGGCCCGCCAGGCCCCCTCGGAAGTCCTCCCCGTCCTCGCCGCCCGCGAGCTCGCCGTCGGCGAGACCACCGAGCGCCTCTTCCCCGCCATCACCTCCCACCGGCTGCGGGGCCGCGACGCGGAGGGCTGGGCCCGGGGGCGGGAGGCGGCGGACGAGGCGCGGTTGCGGTAGGGCCTAAGGGCGTTGAACGGCCGGGACGCGGGTGTGGCCTGCGCCCTCGCCGGCGCGATCCGCCAGGTGGGGGCGCTGGGTACCGCCCTGTTCGACACCGTCGCCGTATCGGCGAAGGCCGGGGCGGAGGGTGTGGTCCACGGCTACGCGGTCGTCCTTCAGCCGGTCGTGGAGCCCGTTGCGGCGTTCCTCGTCACCGCCTCGGCGGACGAACTCGACGCGCAGGGCGGGGAGATGGCGCCGCGCCGATCCGGGCGGGCCCCGCCGCCGCGCCGCCCCCGGCCCGTTCCTCGGCGGTGGCATCCGGCACCCGGCCGCCGCGTCCGGCCAGCGCCCCCGTGATTCCCATCGGCACCGCCAGGACCACCAGCGCGATCAGCCCCGCGGTCCAGGTGCCGGTGAGGTCGCGGGCGGCGCCGAAGGCGACGGGGCCCGCGGCGGCCAGCAGGTAGCCCACGCACTGGGACATCGCGGACAGCAGCCCCGCCTCGTGCGCGGTGCGGGCGCACAACGACATATAGGCGATGCCCAGGGAGAGCACGGCCCCCAGGCCGAGGCCCAGCAGGACGGCCCACAGCACGGCCGGCGTCCCGGCCGGCGCCGAGAGCATGCCGGCGAAGGCCGCCACGCACAGCGCGGTGCCCGCCAGGGCCAAGTGGCTCTGCCGGCGCGAGCGTTGGGCCCATATCGGCACCAGCAGCGAGGTGATCACGGCGGATCCCATGCAGACCGCCAGCAGGACACCGGCGCCGCTCTCCGAGCTGCCGTGGTCGACGGCGAACGACGGCAGCCACGTGGTCGCCGTGTAGTACAGCAAGGACTGGAACGCGTAGAACAGGGCGACCGCCCAGGCCAGGCCGCTGCGCCACATCGAGCCGCCTGCCCGCGCGGGGACCGCCGGCCGCTCCCGTCGGCGCCGGAGCCGCGGTGCCCACACCGCCAGCGCCACCATCGCCGGGACGCTCCAGAGGGCGAGGCCGCCGGCCCACGACAGCGACAGCGCGTCGCGCAGCGGGACGGTCGTGGCGGCCGCGACCGCGCCGCCGCCGACCAGCATGGTGGTGTGCAGGCCGGACATGAGCCCGACGCGGTGGGCGAAGTCCCGTTTGATCAGCGCGGTGATGACGACGTTGGCGACCGCCACGGCGGTGCCGGCCAGGAACGACCCGGCGAACAGCGGGAGCGGCGCCGGGACGAGACGTACCGCGGTGCCGCAGAGCAGCACGGCCAGCACCGCGACCAGTGTGCGCTCCATCCCCCAGCGGCGGGCCAGCCGGGGCGCGAGCGGGGCGAAGACGCCGAAGCAGATCAGCGGCAGGGTGGACAGTGCCCCGGCGCCGCCGTTGGACAGGCCGGTGGCGTGCCGGATCTCGTCCAGCAGCGGGGAGACCGCGACGATGGCGGGCCGCATGTTGATCCCGACCAGCAGGACCGCGAGGGCGTAGGGGAGGAGGTGGCGGGGGGTGGCTCGGGTGAGGGGCTTCGTTTCGGGGGGTGTCGTTTCGGGAGCGGGACGTGGGATCACGGATCGTCCTTCCGAGGGGGCGAAGTCGCCCTGTCGGGGGAGTGGTTGGCCGGGTGGCGACCGGTCGCGTCCGGGGGCAGCGACGGTTGCACGGTCGGCCCCGGGCGTCCAATAAAGCCCCTCTATCGATCACTAGTTGATCGCTAAGAGGGCAGGTCGGATGCCCTCCCGCGTCCGACGTGGTGTGCGTCACCGCACCCGGAGGCTTGCTTGGACTCTGTCTAAGTTGCAACCCTGTCCAGGGTGGGTGCTACGCTCGTGGCACCTGAGAAAAGTCACGCTTGGGGCATCTTTGTCATGTTTGTGCTGCCGAGGTGGGAGGGTGAGTGATCGAGCATGCGCGCTGCGACGACGGGTCCTCGCCGGTCGTCCTTTCCGGCCTGCTGCGCCGCCTGGAGTACTTCGTGGTGGTGGCCGACGAGCTTCACCTGGGACGGGCGGCCCGGCGCTGCGGGGTCAGCCAGCCCACGCTCTCGCATCAAATGAAGGTGCTGGAGCAGGAGTTGGGGGTCGAACTGCTGCGCCGCGACAGCCGCCGGTTGTCGCTGACCCCTCAGGGCGGGGCGCTGCGGGAGGAGGCGCCGGGGCTCCTGGAGCGTACGTACTCGATCAAGGGCCGGATCAGGGACGCGGCCGCGCGCCATGTGCGCCCGGTCCGGGTCGCGTTCAGCGGCTCGGGGCATGCCCTGCGGCAGAGGGAGATGGTCGCGGAGTTCCGGGCGCGCGACGGCGTGCCGGTCTCGGTGGAGTCCGGCTGGTCGGCGCGGAATGTGGAGCTGGTCCGTACGGGGCGGGTCGACCTCGCGTTCGTCAGGCCGCCCCTTGAGGCCCACGAGGCGGACGGCCTGCGGATGGCCGTGGTCGGCGAGGCGGAACTCGTCCAACTCCGCCCGGGGAGCGCCGCCCCGGCCGGGACGGACCTGCCGCTCGTCATGTGGCCGCGCCCGCTCGCGCCCGGCCTCCACGACAGGATCGTGGAGGCCGCCCGGCGGGACGGGCGCTCCCCGCGGCTCCTGCGGGAGGAACCCGACGACGTGAACGTGGCCGCGGCGGTGGCCTCCGGTGCCGGAGTGGCGTACGTGGACCGCGGTGTGGCCGAGTGGCTGAGCCGCGGCGCGGATGTCGGCGTCCGCGCGCTGGGGACGCCGGCGCCGCGCACGGAGATCGCCGTGGCTTGGCGCGACGGCCTGGACGAGGACGTGGCGTTACGTTTCGCCGCCGCGTGCCGCCGGATCGGCTGCGCGCCCAACCCCCGTCCCGCACAGGAACATTGAAGGAGAAAACGAACCATGAACTGCTACGACTGCCACACCGCCGACGGAGCCGGCACCCCCGCCGTCGCCGTCTGCCACGGCTGCAACTCCGGCCTCTGCCCCGCCCATCTGCGCGTCACCCGCCCGGAACTCCACCGCCCGAACGGCGTGGGCGTCTCCCACGGCCCCGTCCGGGCCCGCCGGCTGTGGTGCGCCACGTGCCACGCCGCCTTCGCCCCGGTCGGCCCGGTCGCCCCGGTCAGCTGAGGGCGTACACCTCCATCAGCCTGACGAGGGTCCGCCCCTGCATCCCGTCGATGGCACACGCGTAGTACTCGCAGCCCCACCCCTCCACCGTGGCACTGGCCCCCTGAGCCCCCAGCGGCCCACCCATCGCCGTGAACCCCACGGGCGTACCGGCCATCTGGTACCGCAGTGTGGCCGCCCCGGACTCCCACGGAAAGTGGACCGAGTCGACCCGGAACGTGTCGGACTCCCCGGGACGCAGCACGTGCCCCTTGCCCGGCGCCCGCTCGAAGGAGCCGATCACGTCCCTGGACGTGAGCACCAGGGAGTGCATCGTTTCGTTGGCGACCGTGACCTCGTAGTGCTCGCACTCGGGTCTCGGGCATCCGGTGGCTATGGCCATGTCCCTGAGCTCGGTCAGGTAGTCCTTGTTCATAGGGCCAGGGTGGGAGGGGAGGCACGCCCCCGGGGTCGGCCGATCGTCGGTCCGGGCGGTGGAGCGAGGCGTCCTGCCCCTGGCAGCCGGCCTCCTGCCCGATCGCCGGATGGCATCGGCGAGCCATTGCCGCGCGGGTAGCTCCCGGTGGCGGTCGAGGGCCGCGAGGGCGAGGTCCCGCTTGTCCGCGAGAAACGCATTCGTGGAGATCGCCGGGCATGGGTGAGAATCTCTTGGTTCGCTCGCATACCAGGAGATTCATGCACAAGCGTCTGCCCCTGCTCGCCGTCTGTCTTGCGGCCGCCGCTTTCGGCGCCTCGGCGTGCGGCCCGTCCGAGGACAGTGGCCCGACCGCCTCGGCGGCATCGGCGTCCGCGTCCGCTTCCGCCTCGGCTTCCCCGGCCGGGAGCCCGTCGGCGACCCCCGAGGAAGTGCGCGGCCTGACAGGGCTGTCGGCCAAGCTCTACCTCAGGACGATCCGGAAGAACTACCCGGATCTGGACCGCATCGGCGACGACGTGCTCGTCACCCACGGCAACGCGCTCTGCGTCACCCGCGGGCAGGCCTTCGTCGACCAGGTCAAAAAGACCAAGCAGGAACTGGAGCTCACCGGGAAGCAGGCTTCCCGGGTCCTCGGTACCGCACACGGCTACTGCGGCAGGGACGTATTCGGAACGGGGAAGGACTAGGGCCGGCCGGTCCGTACCGCATCGAGCAGGGGGTCCGTGGCGCCTTCGGTAACACCGGGCTTCGCCCGGAAAGGCGGCTTCGGCCTCGGCGGGGGCATCGCCGATGAGCCGTTCGGCAACTGGCGCCCCGGCCCGCCGACTTCGGGGCGAAGGCGCCGAGCAGCCGCCTGCCGGGCGTCACCTGGGCTTCAGCCCTCCGCCGGCGCGACCCCCACCGGGCAGGAAACCCCCGTCCCCCCGATCCCGCAGTACCCCGCCGGGTTCTTCTCCAAGTACTGCTGGTGATATTCCTCGGCCCAGTAGAACGGCCCCGCCGGGCGGATCTCCGTCGTGATGTCGCCGTAGCCCGAGGCGCGGAGGACGGACTGGTAGGCGTCGCGGGAGGATACGGCCGCCGTTTGTTGCTCGGGGGTGTGCGTGTAGATCGCCGAACGGTATTGCGTGCCGCGGTCGTTGCCCTGGCGGAAGCCCTGGGTGGGGTCGTGGGACTCCCAGAAGAGCTTGAGGAGGGTCGAGTAGGAGACGAGGGACGGGTCGTGGACGACGCGGACCACTTCCGTGTGGCCCGTCAGGCCGCTGCAGACCTCGTCGTAGGTGGGGTACGGGGTGTGGCCGCCCTGGTAGCCGACCAGGGTCGTCCACACGCCCTCCGCCTGCCAGAACTTGCGCTCGGCGCCCCAGAAGCAGCCCAGCGCGAAGTCGGCCACCGCCAGGCCCCCGGGGTACGGGGCGGCCAGCGGCGTGCCCAGGACCGTGTGGCGCTCCTGGAGGGGGAACTCCGGCTCCGGGCGGCCCCTGAGGGCCTGCTCGGGGGTGGGCAGGCGGTTCGGGAACATCCGGTTCTCGCTCTCCTCGGCTTCAGCGGTTCTTCGATGAGAACGTACGGGCGGGGCCGGGGATTCCGGACCCGGCCGGTGCGGCCGGTCAGCGGCGGTCCCGCAGGGCGCCGGAGCCCACGATGGCCGCGTCACGGTAGAGGCAGAAGGCCACCGCCTCCTTGGTGGGGTAGTGGGTCCACGGCACGGCCGCCACGTACCCGTCCACCAGCCGGAACTGCTCGACGGCCTCCGCGTACCGCTCCTGCTTCGTCAGGATGTACGCCAGCAGGTGACGCGCCTCGGCCAGCCGCGGGTGGTCCGGCCGGCACGCCGCCACGTCGATCAGGGCGGCGTCGACCATGGCGGTGAGGTCCACCGAGCGGAAGGCGACCTCAGGGGGGTCCTCGTCGAGGTGGTCGTGCCAGTGCATCAGCGGGAGCATGGTCATCAGGTTGCCGGGCGGGGCCGTGCGCGCCGTGCCCCACGCGAACTCGCGGACCAGCTCCTCGGAGCCGTGCCACCTCGGGTACCAGTACAGGAGCGCGCTCGCGTGGGCGTCGAAGAGGTACGGGGCACGGGCGGTGACCTCGGCCCACAGCTCCCGCATCCGCTCGTGCGACGCGCCCGTGCCCTTCTCCAGCGGGATCCGGGAGGCGTACGGGGTGGGGTCGTCCGGCGCGGCCAGGGCGGCGGCACGGTCGAAGTCCTCGCGGGCCTCGTGCAGCATCCGGTGGAAGCCCGTGAACTGCTCGGCCGTGGTGTTCTGGGCCCAGGCCGTGCCCCGGACGTTCCATGCCACGATCACCTTCGCCTCCGCCTTGACGACCGCCGCGCCCGGGTCGTCGGGGCGTGCGGCCTCCCAGGCCCGGAGCCAGGCGTCGTCCTCGGCCGCGGCATGGGCGATGATCCCGACCAGCGCGGAGCGCCGCTCCCAGTCGGTGCCCGTGGCGTCGAGCGCCCGCGCGGCGGGCTGCCAGTCGCCCCGGGCGAGGGCCCCCTCTATGGCGTCGGCCTCGGGGTCCGCGAAGGACCGCCCCGTGTGCTGCCGCTCCGGCGGCAGCCAGCCGGCGGCGGCCAGCCGGGCGGCGGACGGCGCGACCGCGCGCCGTCTCCTCCTGATCCAGAGGAAGAGGGACACGGCGAAGACGATGATGGCCAGCAGCATGGGGGGAAGTGATCCGATCGAGAGGCGGTAAAAAATCGAGGGGCAGTAAAAAAGGGGCAGTAAAAAGGGGAGAAATCAAACAGTCGAGGTGCGCAGCAGCTCGCGCAGCGGTGCCGTGTCGGGTACGTCGCCGACGGCCGGCCGTACCGCCGCCGCCACCGCCTCGTCGGTGCCGGCGCCCGTCGGCAGCAGGAGCCGTGCGGGCTCCGACCAGGACAGTGTCCAGCGGGCTCCCGCCGTCTCGGCCAGGGCCAGTTCGGTCAGGCTGTACAGCCCGGAGTGCAGCCGGGGGCGCAGGAACTCCCGGGCGGCGCGGCCCGTGGCCCGGGCGGCCTCCGGTGACTTGGGCAGGCGGTCGGCGATCTGCCACAGCAGGCCGGCGTCCACGGCGTCGAGGAACGCCGTCAGGTCCGCCGTGGCGCCCGGAGTCCCGGCCCGTGGTGCCGCCGCCAGCGCGGCCCGGAGCGGACGCGCCTCCTCCAGGGCGAGCGCGTGCATGGTCCGGTGCGTCAGCTCCGGCCAGTCCGCCCGCTCCAGGGCCTGGGCCTCGGGCGTGAGGACGGCGCTCTCCAGCTCCCTCAGGACGCGGTCGGCGTCGCGCAGCAGCGCGAGCGCGGGCCGTGCCGGGGCCGCCGCGCGGCCGTCGTCGGGCAGCGCCTCGATCAGGCGGATCCGGTCGGCCGGCGACGGGTGGGTGTCGTACGGGGAGGTCTCCCCGGCCGGCGGTTCGCCGCGCAGCTCCGCCAGGTCCTCCTGGCGCCCGGGGGCGGCGAGCAGCCGGCGCAGGCCGCCGAAGACCTCGCCGTGCGGCGGCAGGAGGCCCGCCGGGACGCCCATCGTCGCGTAGCGGCTCATGTAGAAGTCGTGGGCCGCGTCGAGGGCGGCGGTCTCGCGGAGCGCCGAGGCCGTGGCGTCCCGTCCGGCGATCCGCGCCGCCGTCCGGTCGGCGGCGAGCTCCTGCGCACGGTCGGCGCCGTGGGTGGCACGCAGACAGACGCGGGCGTACGCGAGGAAGGGCTTGGCCGTCAGGCGATGGGTGAGCCCGGCACGGCCGGTGCTCACCTCCTCGGCCTCGCGGCCCTCGGCGATCGCCTTGGCGGCGGCCTTCTCCTGCCGGGACCGCTCCTTGTCGACCCGCTTCCGCTCCTGCTCCCGGAAGGCCTCCACGGTCCGCAGCACGCTGTCGCGACCGCGGTGGGTGATTCCGGCGAGCCGGGTGTCGGCATTGCCGTAGTGGGCGAGCTCGTGGGCGAGCACGGCGTGCAGCTGCGGCTCGGTGAGCCCGGTCAGCAGCGGTACGCCGACGTAGAGGCGGCGCGGGCCGGGCAGCAGGCCGAGCAGGCGGGCGTCCTCGCGGACGCCCGCGTTCGCGTCCCCGGTGAGGAGGATGACGTCGGGCGCCCGGGTGCCGACGTGCTCGGCCAATGAGCGGACGGTTCGCCACAGTTCGGGCTGCTCGGCATCGGTGACGGGCAGTCCGGCGACGTCGGCGCGGCCTGTTCCGCCGAGCGCGAGGGTGCCCCGGACGACGGGGACGCCGAGCAGGACGGACAGGACGGTCACCGTGACGGCGACGGCGGCCGGCGTCCAGGCCCAGGCGGCGAGGCCGGCGCCGAGGAGCGCGCCGGGCACGGCCAGGGCGAGCAGATGGAAACCGGCCAACAGGGCGAACGCCCGTAGGAGGCGCAGAGAGGTGCCCAATGGGCGAAATCCCCCCAACTCAAGGATCAGTGGACAGAGCAACGGGATCATATGTCTGATTCCGGTGCTGTTCGACGGGATTTCGCCTGGCGGTCCGTCCGGCGCCGGGCCGGTGCGGCGCCGGACGGCGGGGGCGCTACGCGGAGTGCCGTCCCGCCTCGAAGCCCGCCACCGCCCGCGCGCGGTACGCCACGTACGCCGCGACCGGGTTCTGCTCGTACGTCCACGGGATCGCCCCGATGTGGCCGTCCACCGCGCGGAACTGCTCCAGCGCCGGGCCGTACTGCTCGCCGTTGACCAGGAACCAGGCCAGCAGGTGGCGGACGTGCGGCAGGACGGGGTGGTCGGCGGGGGCGTGGGCCACGGCGTAGAGGGCGGCTTCGACGGCCTCGCGGACGACGATGCCGTCGAAGAGGCCGCGGACCAGGATGACGTCGGGCAGATGGTCGTGCACGGCGAACAGGGGGAGCGCGGGCAGCAGGCTGCCCCGGGGGGCGCCGCCGGCCGCGCGCCGGGCGAAGGCGTCCGCCTGCTCCTGGGAGCCGTGCCACTTGGCGCTCCAGTAGCGCAGGGCCGCCAAGTGCGCCCCCATGTGCTGCGGTGCGCGGGAGACCACGGTTTCCCAGACGGACTGGAATTCCGCTTCGGAGACGCCCAGACCCCGGGCCACGCCCAGTTCGACGATGTACGGGACCGGGTCGCCGGGGGCGAGGAGGGCGGCCTCGGCGCAGACCGTGCGGGCCTCCTCCAGGATCATGCGGTAGTCCTGCGAGGACGGGTCGCGCAGCGCCTGCTGGACGAGGAACTCGGCCTGGACGGCCGCCCCGCCCGCGTCCTTGGGCGCCACCACCCGCCAGTGGCGCAGCCACATGCCGCCCGTGCCGGGCGCCTCGGCGAGCTCCTGCGCCGCCGCCCCGGCCAGCGTCTGCACCCGCTGCCAGCGCAGCTCGGCGGCGGTGCCGGCGGGGGTGCGGGAGAGCAGCTCGGCGGCCGGCTTCCAGTCCTGGGTGCGGCGGGCCTCCTCGACGGCGGCGAGCAGCTCCGGGTCGGGGCCGGGCAGGCGGACGTCCAGCCGCTCGGCGGGGACGAAGCCGTGGCCCTGCGCCGGTTCCACGGCCGCGCCCGCGCCCCGGAGCGCGTCCTGCTCCGCGCGCCGGCGGCGCATCGCGGGCACGACGACGATGCCGCAGATGATGACGAGGGCGAGCAGGATCGCCAGAAACTCCATGAGCTGTCCCGGTTCGAGGCTGTCCCGTTGAGAGGAGGCGCGGAAGTGAGGAAGTGACGTAGTAAGGACGAGGGAAGGGTGCCGAACGTTCCTCGTGGGCGCCGCCGCGGGGCGTTCCCGCAGGTCGTCGCACACGCCGGACGATCGTTCATGTGCCGGTTACAAGTGAACAGCGGCATTCCGGTAATGCTGGTACTACTCTCGGGTCAATGAGCGACCAGCATGCCTTCGAAACCCTCGCCATTCACGCCGGGCAGGAGCCGGACCCGCTGACCGGGGCCGTGGTACCGCCCATCTACCAAGTGTCCACCTACAAGCAGGACGGCGTCGGCGGCCTGCGCGGCGGTTACGAGTACAGCCGCAGCGCCAACCCCACCCGCACCGCGCTCGAGGAGAACCTGGCGGCACTGGAGGGCGGCGCCCGCGGCCTCGCCTTCGCCTCCGGCCTGGCTGCCGAGGACTGCCTGCTGCGCACCCTGCTCTCCCCCGGCGACCACGTCGTCATCCCGAACGACGCCTACGGCGGAACGTTCCGGCTGTTCGCCAAGGTCGTCAGCCGCTGGGGCGTGGAGTGGTCCGTCGCCGACTCCTCCGACCCGGCCGCTGTCCGCGCCGAACTCCGGCCGAACACCAAGGTCGTCTGGGTCGAGACCCCCTCCAACCCGCTGCTCGGCATCACGGACATCGCCGCCGTCGCCCAGGTCGCGCACGAGGGCGGGGCGAAGCTGGTGGTGGACAACACCTTCGCCAGCCCCTACCTCCAGCAGCCGCTGGCGCTCGGTGCCGACGTCGTCGTCCACTCGACCACGAAGTACATGGGCGGCCACTCCGACGTGGTGGGCGGCGCGCTCGTCACCTCCGACGCCGGCCTCGCCGAGGAACTCGCCTTCCACCAGAACGCGATGGGCGCCGTCGCCGGCCCCTTCGACTCCTGGCTGACGCTGCGCGGCATCAAGACGCTCGCCGTCCGCATGGACCGGCACAGCTCCAACGCCGCGCGCATCGCGGAGCTGCTGGTCGCGCACCCCAAGGTGACCGAGGTCTTCTACCCGGGCCTGCCGGAGCACCGGCTCCACGAGGTCGCGGCCAAGCAGATGCGGGCCTTCGGCGGCATGATCTCCTTCCGCGTCGAGGGCGGCGAGGAGGCGGCGGTCGAGGTCTGCAACCGCGCGCGGCTGTTCACCCTCGGCGAGTCGCTGGGCGGTGTCGAGTCGCTCATCGAGCACCCGGGCCGGATGACGCACGCGTCCACGGCCGGTTCCCAGCTGGAGGTCCCGGCGGACCTCGTGCGGCTGTCGGTGGGCATCGAGTCGGCCGACGACCTGCTGGCGGACATCAAGCAGGCGCTCGGTTAACCAGGAGGGGTTTCACCAGTCCTCCAAGGGCGGGGCGGTGTCCGCGGGGTGCAC
Organism: Streptomyces sp. AV19; assembly: GCF_015999245.1. Taxonomy (GTDB): domain Bacteria; phylum Actinomycetota; class Actinomycetes; order Streptomycetales; family Streptomycetaceae; genus Streptomyces. The sequence continues at coordinate 1,117,374 of NZ_JAEAMR010000007.1, forward strand.
CGCCCACGGCTCGGTGAGCGCGGCCCAGACGCAGAACGCGACGGCCGCCGCCGCCAGCAGCGTCCACCCCAGCGCGCGCAGCGCACGCCGGGCGCGCAGCAGCCGGCGGCCGCGCCCGGCGGCCCGCGCGGCCAGCCCGGGCGGGACCGCCGGACGGCAGGAGACGAGCAGCCGGCGAACGGCCTCGCGGTCGCGCTCGCAGGAGCTCACCCGGTGTCCCGGGGCCGCTCGCGCAGCGCGGCGACGGCGCGGGCGCAGACCGCCCGGACCCTCTCGGGCGGCAGCCCCAGACCGGCCGCGGCCTGCTCCTCCGCGACCCCCTCGTGCAGCCGCAGGACGACGACGAGGCGCTCGCGCGGGGTCAGCCGGTCCAGGACGCCGCCGCGGGCGCGGCGGTGCCGCCAGGAGAAGCGCGCGAAGCGGGCGACGAGCTCCTGCCGGGCCAGGGCGTACGGGTCGTCGCCGCCGAGGCGGTCCCACGCGGCGTAGGTGCTCGCCAGGGCCAGGGTGAGCAGCCGCTCGGCGGCGGCCGCGTCGCAGGTCAGCAGCTGCGCGGTGCGCAGCAGCCGGCCGCCCGCGCCGGCGACGAAGGCGTCGAACTCCCGGTCGCGGCGCGCCGCCCGGGCCGCCCGCCCCTCTCGCATCCGACGAACCCCCGAGTGCCTCGGCGACAGGGCGGACGCCCCCTGGATTCACCGGTGTCCGGTTCGCCGGTGCCGGATTCGCCGATGTCCGGATTCATGGTGTCCGGATTCATGGTGTCCGGCGGTTCCGGCGGGGGACACCTCCATGACAAGCGCGGGCGCCCGACGGGGTCAAGAGGTCGGCGGCACCTGCGGCAGCGTGCTGTGGACGTCGGAGAGCGCGGAGTTGAAGCGGGTGAGCAGGGTGCAGAACATCGCGCGCTCCTCCTCGGTCCAGCCCTCGGTGCACAGCTCCATCAACTGCCGTCGCGAGGCGCGGACCTCGTCGAGGCGGGCCTTGCCGCGCGGCGAGAGCTGGAGGACGACCGCGCGGCCGTCCTCGGGGTGCGAGGTGCGCTTGACCAGTCCGGTGTCGACGAGCGGGGCGACCTGGCGGGTGACTGTCGAGGAGTCGATGCCCATGCCCGCGGCGAGCGCCTTGACGCCCATCGGGCCTTCCTGGTCGAGGCGGTTGAGCAGCAGGTAGGCGGCGCGGTCCATGGACTGATGGAGCCGTCCGACGCCGCCGAGGCGGGTCTGTTCTGCGCGGCGGGCGAAGACGGCAACCTGGTGCTGGAGAGTGTCGAGGACACCTGGTGCGAGGTCGGTCGTCATGTCCGGAGGGGTGGGCATGGCTGGGGACTCACTTCGTGCGGCGGGCTGGAATTGCTCGTGAATGGGGGACAGAGTACGCGGCCCGGCGGGCGCGCGTACCGCTGCTCGGGAAACCGGTCGATCGGTGGGGGCAGGGGGGTCCGCGAGGGGCCCCGGCCTGCGAGACTGGGCGGCATGGCTGCACGAGTTGGTGACGGGGACGGCACGGCGGCGTCCCCCGCTTCCGCATCCCGCCCGCAGGACGGCCCGGGGCCCGGCCCCGTCTCCGGAACCGCGCCGGGTTCCGCGTCCGGTTCCGCTTCCGCGTCCGGTTTCCCGTCCGGTTCCGCGCCCGGTTCCGCGTCCGCCGGGAGCCCGCTGCCCGTGACGCTGGACGCCGTGCGCGACGCGCAGAAGGTGCTCTCGGGGGTTTCGCGGACCACCGTCCTGGAAGGCAGCCGCCACCTGTCCACCCTGATCGGCGCCCCGGTCCACCTCAAGTGCGAGAACCTGCAGCGCACCGGGTCGTTCAAGGTCCGCGGCGCCTATGTGCGCATCGCGGGGCTGTCCGCGCGGGAGCGCGCGGCCGGTGTCGTCGCCGCCAGCGCGGGCAACCACGCGCAGGGCGTGGCGCTCGCCGCCTCCCTGCTGGGGGTGCGGTCCACGGTCTTCATGCCGGAGGGCGCGCCGCTGCCGAAGGTGGCGGCCACCCGGGAGTACGGAGCCGAAGTGCGGTTGCACGGACAGGTGGTGGACGAGTCGCTGCGCGCCGCGCAGGAGTACGCGCGGCGCACGGGCGCGGTCTTCATCCACCCCTTCGACCACCCCGACGTCATCGCGGGGCAGGGCACCGTGGGGCTGGAGATCCTCGAGCAGTGCCCGGAGGTGCGCACCATCGTGGTGGGCATCGGCGGCGGCGGTCTGGCGGCCGGGATCGCGGTGGCGGTCAAGGCGCTGCGGCCGGACGTGCGGATCGTGGGGGTGCAGGCGGCGGGTGCCGCCGCGTACCCGCCGTCGCTGAAGGCCGGGAGCCCGGTGACGCTGGAGGCGCCGGTCACGATGGCGGACGGGATCAAGGTCGGGCGGCCGGGCGACGTGCCGTTCGCGATCGTCGAGCGGCTGGTGGACGAGGTCCGCACGGTCTCCGAGGACCAGATAGCGGCCGCGCTGCTGCTCTGCCTGGAGCGGGCGAAGCTGGTGGTGGAGCCGGCCGGGGCGACGCCGGTGGCGGCGCTGCTGGCGGCTCCCGCCTCGTTCGAGGGGCCGGTCGTCGCGGTGCTGTCGGGCGGGAACGTGGATCCGCTGCTGATGCAGGGCGTCCTGCGGCACGGCATGGCGGCCGCGGGCCGCTACCTGTCGCTGCGGCTGCGGCTGACCGACCGGCCGGGGGCGCTGGCCGCGCTGCTGGAGGTGCTGTCGGCGGCGGACGCCAACGTCCTGGACGTCAGCCACGTGCGCACCGATCCGCGGCTCGGGCTCACGGAGGCGGAGGTCGAGCTGCACCTGGAGACGAAGGGGCAGGAGCACTGCTCGGCCGTGCGCGCGGCGCTGCGCGAGGCGGGGTATCTGGTGATGCCCTGACGGGGGTTGACCCGGGTTGACCCGGGTTGACCCGGGTCGACCGGGGCGGCCCCTCCTCGCGTCCGGCACAAGCGGAGCGGAATATCCGGAATTTCCGTTCACAGAGCGGAATGCGGTCGGTGAACGTAAAATTCTGTATTACGTCACCGAACGGGGAGAACCTCCATGCCGGCCGCCGCGATTTACGCCGAAGGTCTGGTCAAGACCTTCGGCGAGGTAAGAGCTCTGGACGGCGTCGACCTCGACGTCCCGGAGGGGACGGTCCTGGGGCTGCTCGGCCCCAACGGCGCGGGGAAGACCACCACCGTGCGCGTGCTGACCACCCTCATCAGGCCCGACCGGGGGACGGCCTCGGTGGCCGGCCTCGACGTCGTCGAACGGCCGGACGCGGTGCGGCACAGCATCGGGGTGTCGGGCCAGTTCGCCGCCGTGGACGAGTACTTGACGGGGCGTGAGAACCTGCGCATGGTCGGCCGGCTCTACCAGCTCGGCGGGCGGGAGGCGAAGAAGCGGGCGGGGGAGCTGCTCGACCGCTTCAACCTCGCCGACGCGGCCGACCGGCCCGCCAAGACGTACTCGGGCGGCATGCGCCGCCGGCTGGACCTCGCGGCGGCGCTGGTCGTCAGCCCGCCCGTGATGTTCATGGACGAGCCGACCACCGGCCTCGACCCGCGCAACCGCCAGCAGTTGTGGGAGGTCATCGAGGAACTGGTCGCCGGCGGAACGACGTTGCTGCTCACCACCCAGTACCTGGAGGAGGCCGACCGCCTCGCCCACGACATCGCCGTCGTCGACCACGGCCGGGTCATCGCCCGGGGCACCTCCGACGAACTCAAGGCGCGGACCGGCGGGGAGCGCGTCGAGGTCGTCGTGCACCGGCGCGAGCACATCGCCCCCGCCGACGAGGTGCTGCGGAGGTTCGGGAAGGGCGACTCGGCCGTCGAGGAGCACACCCGCAGGATCACCGTGCCGGTCGCGGGCGGCGCCCGGCTGCTCGCCGAGGTCATCCGCGAACTGGACGCCCACGCCATCGACATCGACGACATCGGGCTGCGCCGTCCGACCCTGGACGACGTCTTCATCTCGCTCACCGGCCACGCCGCCGAGGCGGAGGAGCAGCAGGAAGGGGCCGTGCCATGACCGTCGTGGGAGAGACTCCGCACCGCGTCCCGGTGGCCGGCCGGGGCGGGGCCGTCGGCCAGTCCGTCCGGGACTCCCTGGTCGTCGCCCAGCGCAATCTGATCCGGATGGTCAGGATTCCGAATCCTGTTCGCTCGTCTCGGCTAGGTTTCACCTCGCATGCCCGCTGGGCCACGGCCGGGAAGGAGCAGGCGTCGTGAGCGGCATCAGTGACGCCCTGGTCATCGCCCAGCGGAACCTGATTCGCATGCAGCGGATCCCCGAGGTGGTTGTCTTTGGCCTCGTCCAACCGATCATGTTCGTGGTGCTGTTCAGCTATGTCTTCGGCGGCTCGATCGCCATCGGCGGCAGCACGAAGTCCTCGGTCTACCGCGAGTTCCTCATGGCCGGCATCTTCGCGCAGACCGTCACCTTCGCCACCGCCGGCGCGGGCGCGGGCATCGCGGACGACATGCACAAGGGGCTGATCGACCGCTTCCGCTCGCTGCCGATGGCGCGCGGCGCCGTCCTCACCGGCCGGACCCTCGCCGACCTGGTGCAGACCGCGCTGACCCTGGTGGTGCTGGCGGTGGTCGCCGTCATCGTGGGCTGGCGGATCCACGACGGCGTCCCGAAGGCGCTGGCGGGCTTCGCGCTGCTGCTCCTGCTCGGGTACGCCTTCTCGTGGATCGGCGCGGTGATCGGGCTGTCGGTGCGGACGCCCGAGGCGGCCACCTCCGGCGGGCTGATCTGGCTCTTCCCGCTGACGTTCATCTCGAACGCGTTCGTGCCGGCCGGCAATATGCCGACGGTGCTGCGGGTGATCGCCGAGTGGAATCCGTTCAGTGCCACGGTGCAGGCCGCGCGCGAGCTCTTCGGGAATCTGCCGGCGGGCTATCCGGTGCCCTCGTCATGGCCGATGCAGCACCCGGTGTGGGCGTCGCTGATCTGGTCGGCGCTGATCATCGTGGTGTTCCGGTGGCTGTCGGTGCGCAAGTACCGCTCGGCCACCGGCTGAGCCGTCGGCCGTTGTGGCTGTGCCGACCGGACCGTGTCGGTTGTGGCGGCCGGCCGTGTTGGTTGTGCCGGACGGCCGTTTTGGTGGTGCCGAACGCCGTACGGCCCCGGACCGTCACGCGGTCAGGGGCCGTACGGGCGGCTTCGGGGCTCAGCCCTGGTAAGGCTTGGCGTCCAGGACGCGGACCTTGGCCTTCTTGCCGTTCGGCAGCTCGTACTCGGCGTCCTCGCCGATCTTCTTGCCGTTCACGCCGGTGCCCAGGGGCGACTGGGGGGAGTACGTCTCGATGTCCGAGCTGGCGTACTCGCGGGAGGCGAGCAGGAACGCCAGGGTGTCCTCGGGGTCCCCGTCGAAGGCGATGGTGACGACCATGCCGGGGGCGACCACGCCGGTGGCGGCCGGGGCCTCGCCGACCTTCGCGTGCTCGAGCAGCTGGGTCAGCTGACGCACACGGAGCTCCTGCTTGCCCTGCTCCTCCTTGGCCGCGTGGTACCCGCCGTTCTCTCGCAGGTCACCTTCCTCGCGCGCCGCGGCGATCTTGGCCGCGATCTCCGTGCGAGCGGGACCAGACAGGTACTCCAGCTCGGCCTTGAGCTGGTCGTACGCCTCCTGAGTCAGCCAGGTGACGTTGTCGCTGGTCTGGGTCACAGGTGCTCCTCGTCGGTGCTGGGAAAAAACTTGGGGTCACGGATACAAATGAACGCCCTACTCAGAAGGGTGCACCTCCAAAGGCGGGCGAAACCACGAGCCTAACAATTACGTCCGGAATGGGGGAAGAAGCGGCGGGGCGAAACCGCGCAAGAATCGCATCAATGCAGGTCAGTGTGGGTGTGGCGAGTATCGCTCGGGGGTGTTGGGGCCCCTGCGGCCACAGTGATCCCGGAGGCGCCGGGGCTCGGCCGCCCTACGCGGTGCGGCAGCCCTCGAGCTGGGTGATGCGGGCCCGGGCGGTGGTGCGGAGCGTGACGAACTGGGTGAAGTGCTTCTCGGCGCGGTCGACCGTCACGTCCAGGCGGGAAACCTCGGAACCGTCGTAGCCGAGCGAGCGCAGGGTGCACACGCCCTTGTCGTCCTTGCCCTTGCGAATCTCCAGGACCGCCTGGACCGAGCTGTCCGAGACCGACTTCGACCGGGTAAGCTCGCCGCTCACATCCGACTTGGTGATGTAGTGCACAGCGGCCCACGCGAGGAAGACGAGCAGGACCGCGCCCAGCGCACCGCCGATGATCTTGAGCTTGCGGTCGGCGCGTTCGTCCGCCGAGCGGCCGTAACGCCCCTCAGGCAGGGCCTCGCGCTGCGCAGCCATGATCGTTTCCTCTCGGACGGCGATTGGTGAACGCGGAATGAAACGGCTCCCGCTTCGGTCACTATAGGAGGCGTCTGCCGAGACGAGTGACTGAGGATCGAGCCTTGACTGAGCAGCTGCGAATGATGGCCGTTCACGCCCACCCCGACGATGAGTCGAGCAAGGGCGCGGCCACGATGGCCAAGTACGTGTCCGAGGGGGTGGACGTGCTGGTCGCCACCTGCACGGGTGGGGAACGCGGTTCCATCCTCAACCCCAAGCTCCAGGGGGACCCCTACATCGAGGAGCACATCCACGAGGTCCGCGCCAAGGAGATGGCGGAGGCGCGGGACATCCTCGGCGTCAAGCAGGAGTGGCTGGGCTACGTGGACTCCGGGCTGCCCGAGGGCGACCCGCTGCCGCCGCTGCCCGAGGGCTGCTTCGCGCTGGAGGACGTCGAGGAGGCGGCGGGGACGCTGGTGAAGCTGATCCGCGAGTTCAAGCCGCACGTGATCACCACGTACGACGAGAACGGCGGTTACCCGCACCCCGACCACATCATGACCCACAAGATCTCGATGGTGGCCTTCGAGGCGGCCGGTGACCCCGAGCGCTACCCCGAGGCCGGCGAGCCCTGGCAGCCGCTGAAGCTCTACTACAACCAGGGCTTCAACCGGCAGCGCACCCAGGCCCTGCACGACGCGCTGATCGAGCGCGGCATGGAGTCCCCGTACGGGGAGTGGCTGGAGCGCTGGGACGACATCGGCCGGGACCGCAACCTGACAACCTTCGTCCCGTGCGCCGACTTCTTCGAGATCCGTGACAAGGCGCTGATCGCCCACGCCACGCAGATCGACCCGGACGGCGGCTGGTTCCGCGTGCCGATGGACATCCAGCGCGAGGTCTGGCCGACCGAGGAGTACGAGCTCGCCAAGTCCCTCGTGAGCGTGTCCCTCCCCGAGGACGACCTCTTCGCGGGCATCCGCAACAATTGACCCCATGATGAGCGCGACTGCCTCCCTCGCTGTCACCCACCTCGTGCCGCTCGCGGGCGAGGAGCTTGACAAGAACAAGGTCACCCCCGGTGTGCTCGGTTTCATCGTCTTCGCCGTCATCGGCGCCGCCGTCTGGCTGCTGATGAAGTCGATGACCAAGCACATGAAGCGGGTCGACTTCGAGGAGGCGCCGGAGGCCTCCGCCGCGGGCGCGGGCCTGGCGGCGGCCGCCGCCGACCCGTCGGCCGGCGGCCCGGAGGCCAAGCCCGCCAAGGGCTGATCCGGCCCCGGCCGGCCCGGTCCGGCGACACCCCAAGGTGCCGCCGGACCCCTTGGCGTACCCGGGCCCGCGGGCGGTGGGTCCGGAGCCCCGGCGTGTGGCGAGCCCGGAGCCCTGGGGCCGGCGGCGCGTCGAGGTCCCGGCGCGGTGGTGGAGCGCCCGGCCGGCGCGCGGCGTCGCCGCACGGCGTGCCCCGAGCCCTGGGCCGTGTCCGATAGCTCTTGACGCCGCTGCTTCGCTGGAACGGATGCTCCCTGTGAGTCGGTCGGCAGCTTGCGAGGCGTGCTGAGCGGCACGGGCGGTTCGCCTAGCGGCAGTCCAAGAGTCGTCGGACAGCCCTAGCGCGGCAGCACGGCCACCACCTCCCTCGCGTGCCGGCCCGGCACCATCCCCAGGCGCCACCCCTGCCAGCCGGACTCCGGCTCCACGCCCCGCTCCAGCACCAGCGCGAACGCCTCCGCGCACTGCTCCAGCGACGGATCGACCGCCCAGTCGGCGGACCGCAGCCCGGACCGCAGCCGGGCGAGCTCCTCCTCGGCGACCGCCGTCCCCACCACCGAACCGCCCGGCGACGCCAGCGGCAGCAGGGTGCAGCGCAGGAACCGCGCCCAGCTCTCCCCACGCCGGTCGCCCAGCGCCCCGAACAACCGGGTCGCCCCGTCCACCAGTTCCAGTGCCTGGGCCGCGCGGCCGTTGCCCGCGTCGATCACGGCCAGCTCCAGGCACGACCACCCCTCGCCGTGCTCCACGCCCACCCGCTGGAAGTCGAGCCGGGCGTCCTGGAGGAGCTGCCGGGCGAAGCCGCTGTTGCGCAGGCTTCCCGTCTGGGCCGCCCGCTGGTCCCGGGTGACCCGCGCCGAGTGGTGCCGGGCGCACGCCAGGCCGTAGACGTCGCGCATGCGGTTGAACATCGTGCGCGCCCGCTCCAGCTCCCGCAGCGCCGACGGGAGATCGCCCGACTCCTCAAGCGCCTGCCCCAGGTGGAACAGCGTCCACGCCTCGCCCCGCGCGTCCTCGTGCTCCCGGTGCCGGACGGCCGCCTGTCGCAGGCCGTCCGCGGCGGCCGTCGCGTCCCCGGCGGTCAGCCGGGCCCGCGCCAGCTGGGTCAGCGCCCAGGCCGCGCCCCGGCCGTCCTGGGTGCGCCCGTACAGCTCCAGGGCCTCCCGCAGCTCCTCCTCGGCCGGCTCAGCCCGGCCCATCCGCAGTAGCACCTGACCCCGGTGGAAGTGCGCCCACGCCTGGCCGTGCAGGCTCTCGCTCTCCCGGTGCAGCTCCAGCGCCGGCGCCAGCAGGTCCAGCGCCTCCGCCAGCCGGCCGCGGTCCCGCTCGACCGCCGCCAGTGCGTGCATCGTCCACGCCCGGTCACCGCTCAGCTCCGGCGCGGCCTGCAACTCCAGCGCCTCGCGCAGCTTCCCGGCCGCCTCGCGCATGTTGCCCTGGTGCTGGAGCGTGATGCCCAGGTCGCGCAGGGCCCGCGCGGCACCCGCCGGATGCTGCGCGTCGAAATACAGGTCCACGACCGACGTCAGCGTCGTACGGGACTTGTCCAGCTCGCCCAGCTGGCGGGCCGCGACGCCGGTGCGCCACTGCACCGAGCGGTTGAGCAGATCCCGGTCCGTGGACTGCGTCAACTCGCTGAGCTCGCCCAGCCGGTAGAGGTCGCCGCGCAGCAGGCAGTAGTCGCACAGGGCGCCCAGCAGATGCAGCACGGCCGACTGGTCCACGCCCTCCGCGTGCCGCAGCGCGGCGGTGATGAAGCTCGACTCGTCGTCCAGCCAGCGCAGCGCCGCGTCCAGCGAGGTGAAGCCGTGGCCGCCGGCGGCGCCCCGGGCGAACGCGTCCGCGCGCGTGGACGTCTTGCCGTCCACCATGCGGATCACCGAGTCGGCCAGCTCCGCGTAGCTGCGGATCAGCCGCTCCTGGGCGGCGCCCCGCTCACCGGCGGGCTCCTCCTCGTGCAGCCGGGCGTGGGCGAAGTCGCGCACCAGGTCGTGCATCCGGAAGCGGCCCGGGCGCACCGGCTCGATCAGGCCCGCCCGGGCCAGCTCCGCCAGCGTGCGCGCCGCGTCCTTCTGATCCGCCGCCAGCAGCGCCGCGGCCGCGGCCGCGCCCAGCGAGGCGCGCCCGGCCAGCGCGAGCCTGCGCAGCAGCCGGCGGGCGTCCTCGTTCTGGTCGAGGTAGCGCAGCCACAGGGCCCGGCCGACCGGGTCGTCCTGCCCGGCGGCGGCCAGCTCCGCGGCCAGCGTCCGCGGGGTGCGCGGGCCCAGCGAGGAACCCGCCACGCGCAGCGCCAGCGGCAGCCCGCCGCACAACTCCCGCACGTCGTCCAGGACGTGGACGTCGCCGGGCCCGCCGAGGCTCTCCTCCTCGGCCGCCGACCGCAGCAGCTCCCGCGCCCCCGGCCCGTCCAGCGGGCCGACCTCCAGCTGGTGCGCCCAGGCCACCAGGCCCGGCGGCAGGGCCAGCGGGGTGCGGGCCGTGACCAGCACCAGGCCCTCGGAGCGCTCGGGCACCAGGGCGCGGACCTGCTCCGCGTCCGAGGCGTCGTCGAGCACGATCGTGACCGGCAGGCCCGTCAGGTGCTGGTGGTACACCTCCGACAGCCGCTTGAGGTGCTGGTCCTGCGACGACCGCTCGCGGAAGAGGAGTTGGTCGCGCGGCGCGCCGAGCCGGTTGAGCAGGTGCAGCAGCGCCTCCCGGGTGGCCAGCGGCGGCTCCTCGTGGCTCTCGCCCCGCAGATCCACCACGCACGCGCCGCGGAACTGGTCGCGCAGCTGGTGGGCGGCGCGCAGGGCGAGGGTGGAGCGGCCGGAGCCGGGCGGGCCGTGGAGCACCACGACCACCGGCTTGGTCTCCGTGCTCGCCCGGGCCTGACGCACCCACCGGGCGATCCGGTCGAGCTGCTCCTTGCGGCCGGTGAACGGGCCGTGGGCGGAGGGCAGATCGTCGAAGGAGCGGGCCGGGGCGGTGCGCCGGCGGGCGGCCGCGCTGCGGTCCCCGCCGCGCAGCGGCAGGGTGGAGACGGTGTCCTTGCCGGTCTTGGCCTCGGCGCCGGTGCGTGCCGTGCCCCGGAGCATCCGCTGCTGGTCGAGGAACGGTCTTATGCCGCGCACCTCCACCGCCGTCAGCCACTGGAGCCGCAGCTGCTCGGCGCCGCCCGGCTGCCCGCGCCGCCCGGCGCGCCGGTGGACGGCCGGCCAGTGACCGGCCGTCAGCTTCACGACCGTCGTTACCGCGCCGGCCAGGGCCACCGCCACGCCGGTGCTCAGGGCCGTGCCCGCCGAGGTGCCATACCCCAGGTCGGCGCCGAAGGCGGTGACCGCGGCGACGGCCGTCACCAGCGCGGGCGTGCCGAGCTCGGCCCCCGACAGCCGGGCCGACAGCGGCGCGACGGACGCCGCCTCCTCGTCCAGCGCGTGGACGTACGTGCCGTACTCCTCGGCGGCGGCCGCGGCCAGCACGTCCAGCTCGTCGCGCGCCCGGCGCAGCAGCGCGCCGCCGTCCGCGCGGCCGCCGGAGCGGCGCACCTCCTCCTCGACCGCCCGTTCCAACAGGCTCTCGACGTCTCCCCGATGGCCCCGCCGCAGGGCGGGCAGCGAGCTCTGCATGCGTCGTCCCCCTTCGACCAGCAACTTTGACCAGCAACTTCGGCCGGCGAACTTCGGTCGGCGAACTTCGGCGACCGGCAAGGCGTTCAGTCTTCCGCCTCGGAGGGATTTCCGGCAGCCCTGTGGATAACCGGCCTGTGGAGAACAGGGGAGAACGCCGCACGGGTGTTGCTGACGGAGATCGGAGCAGCGGGTGAGGAAGTCGAGGCCCCTGTTGGTGAAGGATGGGACTCATGCCGAACCGCCTGGCGCACGAGACGTCGCCCTACCTCCTCCAGCACGCCGACAACCCGGTCGACTGGTGGCCCTGGTCGCCCGAGGCATTCGAGGAGGCGCGCCGCCGCGACGTGCCCGTCCTGCTGAGCGTCGGATACGCCTCTTGCCACTGGTGTCATGTGATGGCGCACGAGAGCTTCGAGGACGCGGCGACCGCCGCGTACCTCGACGAGCACTTCGTCTCCGTCAAGGTCGACCGCGAGGAGCGGCCCGACGTCGACGCCGTCTACATGGAGGCCGTACAGGCCGCCACCGGCCAGGGCGGCTGGCCCATGACGGTCTTCCTCACCCCCGACGCCGAGCCCTTCTACTTCGGCACGTACTTCCCGCCGGCGCCGCGCCACGGCATGCCCGGCTTCCGCCAGGTGCTGGAGGGCGTCACGGCGGCCTGGACCGGACGGCGCGAAGAAGTGGGCGAGGTCGCGGGGCGGATCGTGCGCGACCTCTCCGAGCGCTCCCTCACCACGGCCGGTGAACGGCCGCCCGGCGCCGAGGAGCTGCACCTGGCGCTCATGGCGCTGACCCGCGACTTCGACGCCGTGCGCGGCGGCTTCGGCGGAGCGCCCAAGTTCCCGCCGCCCATGGTGCTGGAGTTCCTGCTGCGCCACCACGAGCGCACGGGGTCCGCGGCCGCGCTCGACATGGTGACGGCCACCTGCGAGGCCATGGCCCGCGGCGGCATCCACGACCAGCTCGGCGGCGGCTTCGCGCGCTACGCGGTGGACAGCGGCTGGGTGGTGCCGCACTTCGAGAAGATGCTCTACGACAACGCCCTGCTGTGCCGGGTCTACGCGCACCTGTGGCGGGCCACCGGCTCGGGCCTCGCCCGCCGGGTCGCCCTGGAGACCGCCGACTTCCTGGTCCGTGAAATGCGCACCGAACAGGGGGGTTTCGCCTCGGCGCTGGACGCGGACAGCGAGGACGCGGGCGGGCGGCACACCGAGGGCGCCTACTACGTCTGGACGCCCGGCGAGCTGCGCGAGGTCCTGGGCGAGGCGGACGCGGCCCTCGCCGCCCACTACTTCGGCGTCACCGAGGAGGGCACCTTCGAGGAGGGCGCCTCCGTCCTCCAACTCCCCGACACCGACGGCCTGGTGGACGCCGAACGCGTCGCCTCCATCCGTGAGCGCCTGGCCGCCGCACGGGACCGCCGGGCGCGGCCGGGGCGCGACGACAAGGTGGTGGCCGCCTGGAACGGCCTGGCCATCGCCGCGCTCGCCGAGACCGGCGCGTACTTCGAGCGGCCCGACCTCGTCCAGGCCGCGACGGACGCCGCCGACCTCCTCGTCCGCGTCCACATGGACTGGAACGCCCGCCTCTTCCGCACCTCCCTGGACGGCGTCGCGGGTGCCCACGCGGGCGTCCTGGAGGACTACGCCGACGTCGCCGAGGGGTTCCTCGCGCTGTCGGCCGTCACCGGCGAGGGGGTGTGGGTCGACTTCGCGGGACTGCTGCTGGACACCGTCCTGATCCGTTTCCGGGACGCGGACGGCGCCCTGTTCGACACGGCGGACGACGCCGAGACCCTCATCCGCCGCCCCCAGGACCCGACCGACAGTGCCGCGCCGTCGGGCTGGACGGCCGCGGCCGGGGCGCTGCTCACCTACGCGGCGCTGACCGGCAGTGTGCCGCACCGGGAGGCGGCCGAACGGGCGCTGGGCGTGGTGCGGATGCTCGGCCCGAAGGCGCCGCGCTTCATCGGCTGGGGCCTGGCCGTCGCGGAGGCGTTCCTCGACGGGCCCCACGAGGTCGCCGTCGTCGGCCCGTCCGATGACCCGGCCACCCGGGCCCTGCACCGCGTCGCCCTGCTCTCCCCGCGGCCCGGGGCGGCCGTCGCCCTGGGCGAGCCCGCGTCGGCGACGGCGGCGGAGGTGCCGCTGCTGGCGGACCGGCCGCTGATCGAGGGCCGGCCGGCGGCGTACGTGTGCCGGAACTTCGCGTGCGAGAGGCCGACGGACGACCCGCGGGTGCTCGCGGAGAAGCTGGGCGTCAGAGGGTGAGGCCGCGCTCCAGCACGTCCAGCGCGTGGCCGATGAAATCCAGCGGGTCCCCGGTCTGGCCCTCGTCGACCCAGGCCATCAGGGCTTCCTGCATCGTCGCCAGCACCGCGGTGGTGACCATCCGCACCTCGAAGTCGTCCGCGGACCGGCCCGACCGCTCGGCCAGCACGGTGCGGATCATGTCCACCGAGCCGGCCATGCCCTCGCCCGAGCGGGCCCGCAGGGCGGGTACGTCCCTGATCAGGCGGGTGCGCATGCGCATCTCGGGGCTGTTGGTGCCGAGGACGCCGCTCAGGTTCTCGACGAGGGTGCGGCGGACGGCCGTCAGCGCGGGCTCGTCCGCCGGGCGCGCCCGCAGCGCGGCCTCCATGACCGGGTCGTACTCGTCCGTGAGGACGATGTCCTCCTTGGTCGGGAAATAACGGAAGACCGTGCTGGGGGAGACGTCGGCGGCCTCGGCGATCCGGTCCACGGGGGTCGCGTCGTACCCCTGCTCCTCGAAGAGGCGGTAGGCGGCGGCGCGGATCGCCTGCCTGGTCTGGATCTTCTTCCGCTCGCGCAGCCCGAGCCGGGGGCCGGGCTGCGCGGCGGGGGTGGTCTGTGCCGATGCCATGACGGCATTGTCAGGCATCGATCGTTTCGTCGACCACCGCGCGAGTGGTCCGTTCCGTCCGCGCGGGGCGCGAACCGGGCAGGAAGGCGGCGACGAGCGCGGCGGCCGCGAGGGCGGCGACGGCCGTCACCAGCAGGGCCGTGTCCATGCCGTGGACGTACGCGGCGTCGGCCGAGCGCGTCAGCGCCGCGTCGTGGAGCCGTCCGGCGACCGTGTGCGCCGCCGCCACCGAGTCCGTCGCGGCGTCGGCCGCGGCGGGCGGGAGGCCGGCGGTGTCGAGGCGGTCGGTGTAGACGCCGGTGATCACACTGCCCAGGGCGGCGAGGCCGATGGCCGAGGCGACCTGGCGGAGCGTCATCAGCAGGCCCGATCCGACGCCCGCGCGCTCGCGCGGCAGCGAGCCGAGGGCGCCGTCCATGGCGGGGATGACGGCGGCGCCGAAGCCGACGCCGACGAGGGTCAGCCACAGGGCCGTCCAGCCGTAGCCGTCGTGCACGTCGGTGCGGCTGCCGAGCAGCGCCGCCACCGCCATGACGACCAGCCCGCCCGTGATGGCCGGGCGCGGGCCGGTCCGCCGGACGAGCGGCGCGACGGCGCGGGAGGCGACGAGCATGCCGAGCGGCATCGGGACCATGCGCAGGCCGGTGCCGAACGCGTCGTGGCCCTGGACGGTCTGGAGGTACGAGGGCAGGACGAAGAGCAGGCCGGTCATCGTGAACATCACCAGGGCGGCCGCGACGGTGTTCCACAGGAACCCGGGCCGGGCCAGCAGGGCGAGGTCGAGCATCGGGCGCGCCAGGCGCCGTTCGCGCACCACCAGCAGGGCGAGCAGGACGACGGCCGCGGCGAGCGCGCCGAGGACCGGCGGGGATGACCAGCCGCTCCCCGGGCCCTCGTTGACGCCGTAGACGAGGGCGCCGAGGCCGGTGACAGCGAGCGCGGCGGTGAGGACGTTGACGGTGGGAGTGGCGGGGTCGGTGGTCTCCGGGAGGAGCAGGAGGCAGGCGGCGACGGCGAGTCCGATGAGCGGCAGGTTGATCAGGAAGACCGAGCCCCACCAGAAGTGGTCGAGGAGGAACCCGCCGAGCAGGGGGCCCAGGGGCAGGCCGAGGCCGGTGGCGGCGGAGAGCGCGCCGACGGCCCGGGTGAGCTCCTCGGGTCCGAAGAGCGAGGGCAGGACGGCCATGGCCAGCGGCATCACCAGGGCGGCACCGGCGCCCATCGCGGCGCGGGCCGCGATGACCGTGGTGCTGTCGTCGGCGAGGGAGCCGACGAGGGAGCCGGCGAGGAAGACCAGCAGGCCGGTGACGAGCATGCGGCGGCGGCCGAAGCGGTCGCCGAGGAGGCCGGCGGGGAGCATCAGCGCGGCGAAGACGACCAGGTAGGAGTCGGCGATCCACTGCAACTGACTGGCATCGGCGCCCAGTTCCGAGGCCATGGTCGGCAGGGCGACGTTGAGGATCGTGGTGTCGAAGCCGAGGGTGAGCATGCAGAGGACGATCGCGGCCAGGGCGACCCAGCGGCGGCCGGCGGGGCCCTTGGCGGGTGTGGTGGCGGACATGACGGAACACCCCTTTGAGAGTTTTGGTCAAATGACAGTAACTCTCAAAAGATTTTTACTGTCAACTCTTGATGCCGTGGTTGCTCCTCCTTGATGACGCGCTGACTGTCAGTGGGGTGTGTGACCCTGTGTGCAGGGCAGGGAACCGGTCAGTGGAACGACCGAAAAGGGGTGGGTGATCCGTGATGGGTGCAGCAGTGCACGCCCTCGTCGCGCTGATCGGCGCGGTGTGCGTGGGGAGTTACGTTCTCGCCGGTGAGCTGGCCGTACTGGTCGTGGTGCTGGCCGGCGTCGGGGGCCTGACATGGAGAGTGGCCGCGGCCTCTCGGCCACGGCCACTGCGGTTGGCGCGCCCGGGGCGCGCGGAGTCAGGGGCTTCGAGGATTTCAGGGATTTCAGGGGTGCGAATAGGCCACCAGCGAGATGCCCACGTAGTGCACGACGAAGGCGGCCAGCGTCAGTGAGTGGAACACCTCGTGGAAGCCGAACCAACGGGGCGACGGATTGGGGCGCTTGATCCCGTAGATCACGCCGCCCACGCTGTACAGGAGGCCGCCGACGATTACCAGGACGAGGACGGCGATGCCGCCCTTGCGCAGGAAGTCGGGGAGGAAGAAGACGGCGGCCCAGCCCATGGCGATGTAGCAGGGGGTGTAGAGCCAGCGCGGCGCGCCGACCCAGAAGACGCGGAAGGCTATCCCGGCCGCCGCGGCGGCCCAGACCGCCCACAGCAGCAACTGGCCGCGGCCGCCCGGGATCAGGAGCATGGTCAGCGGGGTGTAGGTGCCCGCGATGATCAGGAAGATGTTGGCGTGGTCGAGGCGGCGGAGCACGCCCTGGACGCGTGGGCTCCAGTTGCCGCGGTGGTAGAGGGCGCTGATACCGAAGAGCAGGCAGGCCGTGAGGACGTAGACGGCGCAGGCGATCCGGCCTCGCGTGCTGTCGGCCAGGGCCGTCAGGAAGACGCCGGAGATCAGCACGGCGGGGAACATCCCGGCGTGCAGCCAGCCGCGCAGCCGGGGCTTGATGGCGCCCGGCTGTGCGGAGGGGCGGGGGGCGGGCGAGGGCGCGGCGGTCGCGGCACCGGCGGAAGTGGCGGGCGCGACGGGCGCCGCGTCGGGCGCGGGTGTCATGGCGTCATGCTACCTACGCCACCGTAAGTTACGGATCAGTATCACGTGGCGATGGTCACGGGAGTGCCCCCTGGACAGAACCGAAACGGAGTCGGATGATCAAATGAGTGCGGGCGGCACCGGATGAGCGGTCGCGAAGCGTCTGGGTCGCAGCCCCCAAGGGGCGAATGTGCAGAGACGGACCGGCCTGCCGGTCGGGCAGGCGGACGAGTCCGTTCCACCCTCAACATGTGACGCCGGGCGCCGTGGCCCCCGGCGGGACGGAGCGATCGTGGCGCGCGCAAATGCGGCTCCCACCACCCCCACCAACCACCAGGAGCTCGTCTCCTGGGCCGACGAGATCGCCGCCCTCACCCAGCCGGACCGGGTCGTCTGGTGCGACGGTTCCGAGGCCGAGTACGAGCGCCTGTGCGAGGAGCTCGTGGCCAAGGGCACCTTCCGCAAGCTCGATCCGGTCAAGCGCCCCAACTCGTACTACGCGGCCTCCGACCCCACGGACGTGGCCCGCGTCGAGGACCGGACGTTCATCTGCTCCGCCAAGGAGGAGGACGCCGGCCCGACCAACCACTGGAAGGCCCCCGCCGAGATGCGGGAGATCTTCGCCGGCGAGAAGGGCATCTTCCGCGGCTCGATGCGCGGGCGCACCATGTACGTCGTGCCCTTCTGCATGGGCCCGCTCGGCTCGCCGCTCTCCGCGATCGGCGTCGAGATCACCGACTCCGCGTACGTCGCCGTCTCCATGCGCACCATGACCCGCATGGGGCAGCCCGTCCTCGACGAGCTCGGCTCCGACGGCTTCTTCGTCAAGGCCGTGCACTCGCTCGGCGCGCCGCTGGCCGAGGGCGAGCAGGACGTGCCCTGGCCGTGCAACAGCACCAAGTACATCTCGCACTTCCCCGAGGACCGGGAGATCTGGTCCTATGGCTCGGGCTACGGCGGCAACGCGCTGCTGGGCAAGAAGTGTTACGCCCTGCGCATCGCCTCCGTCATGGCCCGCGACGAGGGCTGGCTCGCCGAGCACATGCTCATCCTCAAACTCACCCCGCCGCAGGGCGAGTCCAAGTACGTGGCCGCCGCCTTCCCGTCCGCCTGTGGCAAGACCAACCTCGCCATGCTGGAGCCGACCGTCTCCGGCTGGACGGTCGAGACCATCGGCGACGACATCGCCTGGATGCGCTTCGGCGAGGACGGCCGCCTCTACGCGATCAACCCCGAGGCCGGCTTCTTCGGCGTCGCGCCCGGCACCGGTGAGCACACCAACGCCAACGCGATGAAGACCCTCTGGGGCAACTCCGTCTTCACCAACGTCGCGTTGACGGAGGACGGCGACGTCTGGTGGGAGGGCATGACCGAGGAGACACCCGCCCGCCTCACCGACTGGAAGGGCAACGCCTGGACGCCGGAGTCCGGCACCCCGGCCGCGCACCCCAACGCCCGCTTCACCGTGCCGGCCTCGCAGTGCCCGATCATCGCGCCCGAGTGGGAGGACCCCAAGGGCGTGCCGATCTCGGCCATCCTCTTCGGCGGCCGCCGCGCCTCGGCCGTCCCGCTGGTGACCGAGTCCTTCAGCTGGAACCACGGCGTCTTCATCGGGGCCAACGTCGCCTCCGAGAAGACCGCCGCCGCCGAGGGCAAGGTCGGCGAGCTGCGCCGCGACCCGTTCGCCATGCTGCCGTTCTGCGGCTACAACATGGGCGACTACATGGGGCATTGGGTCAACGTCGGCAAGGACAAGGACCAGTCCAAGCTGCCGAAGATCTACTACGTCAACTGGTTCCGCAAGGACGCGGGCGGCCGCTTCGTGTGGCCGGGCTTCGGCGAGAACAGCCGGGTGCTGAAGTGGATCGTCGAGCGGCTGGAGGGGCGGGCGGCCGGTGTCGAGACGCCGATCGGTGTCCTGCCCGCGCCGGGGGCGCTGGACCTGGACGGTCTCGAACTGTCCGAGGCCGACCTCGAGTTGCTCCTGTCGGTCGACAAGGAGGTGTGGCGGGAGGAGGCGTCGCTGATTCCCGAGCACTTCAACACGTTTGGTGACCACACGCCGAAGGAGCTGTGGGACGAGTATCGGGGGCTGGTGAAGCGGCTCGGGTGACGGGTCGGTGGGGGCGGGGGGGGGGTTTTTGCGCGGCCCCCCCCCCCCCGTTAACCGTTTTTTACGGGGCCCCCCCCGGCCGGGGCCCCCCCCCCCCCGGGCGGGGGGGGGGGGGCCCCCCCCCCCCCCCCCCCCGGGGGGCCCCC
>NZ_JAEAMR010000007.1:1136457-1159533 GCF_015999245.1 Streptomyces sp. AV19
GGGGGGTGGGGGGGGCGCTTATCCCCTAGCATTTAAACAGTTTTGGTCCCCACCCGCCCACGGGGGTGGGGGAGTTTTTGGGGGGGGGGGTCACGGGGCGGGGGTGCGGGGGGGGGGGGGGGGGGGCGGGGTTTTTCCCTCTCCCCGCCCCGCCCTTTCACCGTTTCTTCCGGGCTCCGCCCGGGCCGGGGCCGCGCTCCGCGCGGCGAGCGGGGCTGCGCCCCTGCACCCCGGACCGGGGGGCTCCGCCCCCTGGACCCCGGCGGGGCCTCGCCGGGATTCCGGCCGGGCCTCGGTCCCGGCCTCCGGTCGTGCCCCGCCTCGGGGTTTCCGGTGGGGCCTCGGCCCGGGTCCGCAAGCGGCTTCGCCGCTTGTCCTCAAGTGCCGGACGGGCTGGGCGTGTCCGACGGAGTGGATATGCCGGGCGGGGTGGATTCGGCCGACGGGGCGGGGCGGCCGAGGGCGTGTGCCCGTAGGCGTTCCGCCGCCAGGGTCATGTTCTCCGCGTCGCCTCGCGTGGACGCCACGACCAGTGCCTGGCCCGCCAGCATGTGGGCCCGCTGGTGCAGGGCGCGGATGCGGGACGGGTCGGTCAGGAGCGCCGTCGGGGCGGCGCGCAGGGGGGCGTGGCCGCCGCGCAGGCGCTCGATCCGGGCGGCCAGGCGTCGCGCGGCGTCGTCCAGGTCGGTGGAGGGGGCCAGGGCGCGCAGTTCGTCGGTGACCGTGAGCAGTGCGGTCAGGTGCCCCGCGAGCCGGATGTCGAGCTCCTGCTCGCGGGATCGGGTCGGGCCGTGGGCGGCCCTCGTCGGGTCGGCCATGGAGTGGACCGACTTGGTGCGGATCGGCTCGTACATGGATGGCCTCCTGCTGTCCTTCAGAAGGCCATCCTAACTTAGACGAGGTCTAAAATTATTGGCTGTAGCCCTCGAGGAAGTCCCCGATCCGGGTCACCGCCTCCGCCAGATCCTTGGTGTTCGGCAGCGTGACCAGGCGGAAGTGGTCCGGCTCCGGCCAGTTGAAGCCCGTTCCGTGCACGACCATGATTTTTTCGGCGCGGAGCAGGTCCAGGACCATCTGCCGGTCGTCCTTGATCTTGTAGACCTTGGGGTCCAGGCGCGGGAACGCGTACAGCGCGCCCTTCGGCTTCACGCAGGTCACGCCGGGGATCTTGGTGAGCATCTCGTACGCGACGTCGCGCTGCTCCAGCAGCCGGCCGCCCGGCAGTACCAGGTCGTTGATCGACTGCCGGCCGCCGAGGGCGGTGGCCACCGCGTGCTGGGCGGGCATGTTGGCGCACAGCCGCATGTTGGCGAGGATCGTCAGGCCCTCGATGTAGCTGTCGGCGTGCGCCTTCGGGCCGCAGACCGCCATCCAGCCGCTGCGGTAACCGGCCACCCGGTACGCCTTGGACAGTCCGTTGAAGGTGAGGGTCAGCAGGTCGGGGGCGATGGCGGCGGTCGGGGTGTGGGTGACGCCGTCGTAGAGGATCTTGTCGTAGATCTCGTCGGAGCAGACGATGAGGTTGTGGCGGCGGGCGATCTCCGTGAGGCCGCGCAGCATCTCGTCGTTGTAGACGGCGCCCGTGGGGTTGTTGGGGTTGATGATGACGAGCGCCTTGGTGCGGTCGGTGACCTTGCGCTCGATGTCGGCCAGGTCCGGCATCCAGTCCGACTGCTCGTCGCAGCGGTAGTGCACGGCGGTGCCGCCCGCGAGGGAGACGGAAGCGGTCCAGAGGGGGTAGTCGGGCGCGGGGACGAGGACCTCGTCGCCGTCGTCGAGCAGCGCCTGCATCGACATCTGGATCAGCTCCGAGACGCCGTTGCCCAGGTAGACGTCCTCGACGGACAGCTCGACGCCCTTGGTCTCGTAGTGCTGGACCACCGCGCGCCGCGCGCTGAGCAGGCCCTTCGCGTCGCCGTAACCGTGCGCGTCGCCCACGTTGCGCAGCATGTCCTCCAGGATCTCGGGAGGGCAGTCGAAGCCGAAGATCGCGGGGTTGCCGGTGTTGAGCTTGAGGATGCGGTGCCCTGCCGCCTCCAGCCGCATTGCCTCCTCGAGCACCGGGCCACGGATCTCGTAGCAGACGTTGGCGAGTTTCGTTGACTGGATCACCTGCATGACGGCCACCCTACGGGGGCGCGGAAGCGTCCGCGCGGGCTTTCGCGGCGCGCACGGCGCACCCGCGCGGGCCGGTTCAGCAGAGCGGCGTGCGACGCACGGTGCGACCCGCCAGTACGTCCGTGCGCCGCCCGTCTTTCATCACAAAGCGTCCGGCAATCAGGACATAAGGAATGCCGGTCGGAAGCGTTCGTGGGGCTTCGAAAGTGGCACCGGCGGCGACGGTCCCGGGATCGAAGAGCACAAGATCCGCGCGGTATCCCTCGCGGATCAGACCCCGATCCGGGAGTCGGAGGCGGGCCGCGGGACGGGACGTGAGATGCGCCACGCACTCCTCCAGCGACAGCACTCCCAACTCGCGCGCGTAGTGCCCGAGGTAGTGGGGGAACGTGCCGTACGCCCGCGGATGCGGCTTGGCGCCGTGCAGGATGCCGTCGCTCCCCCCGGTGTGCGCGGGGTGCCGCATGATCGTCCGGACGTTCTCCTCGTGGCCGACGTGCTGGAGGACCGTGGTGCCGAGCCGGTCCTCCAGGAGGAGGCGGCGGGCCGTCGTCCACGGCTCCTCACGGCGGTCCGCCGCCGCGCCGGCGACGGTGCGGCCGATGTGGGCGGCGGCCAGCCGGTCGTCGGTGACGCCGGAGATCTCCACCGACCGCCAGTCGACGGGGACGCCGTGGCAGCCGTCCGAGCCCTCCACCTCCATGGCGTGCCGGACGCGGGCGGACGTCGCGTCGTCCTTCAGCCGCGCCAGCATCGCGTCCGGGCCGCCCTCCGCCGCCCAGCTCGGCAGGAGCGCGGCGAGGGTGGTGCAGCCGGGGGTGTAGGGGTAGCTGTCGAGCGTGATGTCCGCGCCGGCGGCGCGCGCCTCGTCCAGCATGCGCAACAGCTCCGGGGCACGCCCCTCGTTCCCCGGGAAGTTCAGGACGGCGTGGGCGAGGTGCAGGGCGCAACCGGCGGCCCGGGTCAGCTCGATCATCTCCGCGTAGGCGCGGAGGGCGTGCGCGCCGTACGAGCGGTGGTGCGGGCAGTAGTAACCGCCGTGGGCCGCGACGACGCGGCAGAGCTCCGTCAGCTCGGCGTCGTCCGCGTACATGCCGGGTGTGTAGGTGAGGCCCGACGACATGCCGACCGCGCCCTGTTCCAGACCCTCGGCGACCAGGCGCCGCATCCGGTCGAGCTCGGCGCCGGTCGCCGGGCGGTCGTCCCAGCCGAGGGCGAGGGCGCGGACGGTGCCCTGCGGGATCAGGTACGCGGCGTTGACGGCGATGCCGGCGCCGTCGAAGCCGTGGTCGAGGCGGTCGAGGTATTCGCCGGTGGTGCGCCAGGTGAAGTCGGCGTCGTGGCCCGGGCCGTTCCAGCCGGCGATCTGGGTGCGGAGGGAGGGGAGGACGCGGTCGTCGACCGGGGCGTAGGACAGGCCGTCCTGGCCGATGACTTCGAGGGTCACGCCCTGGGCGGCCTTGGCCTCGTGGGAGGGGTCCTGGAGGAGGGCGAGGTCGCTGTGGGCGTGCATGTCGATGAAGCCGGGGCTTGTGGCGAGGCCGTGGGCGTCCACGACCGTTCGCCCGGTCGGGCGGGGGCCGTTGCCGGGGCGGTGGATTTCGGCTATGCGGCCGGATGTGATGGCGATGTCGGCTGTGTAGGAGGGGGAGCCGGTGCCGTCCATGACGCGGGTGTTGCGGATTACTGTGTCCATGTCCATGGGGGTGCCTTCCGCTGGGCTTGTGGCTGGGGGGAGTTGTGCCCCGGTCCCGCCCTTTCACCGTTTCTTCCGGGCTCCCGCCCGGGCCGGGCACCGCGCTTCGCGCGGTGGAGCGGGGGCTGCGCCCCCTGCACCCCGCTTCGGGGCTCCGCCCCGGATCCCGTTTCGCGGCTTCGCCGCTCATCCTCAAGCTCCCCGGAGGGGGCAACCCCCAGACGGGCTGGATCGGTGCGCCAATCCAGCCCGTCCGGCGTTTGAGGACAGCGCCCGAAGGGCGCTTCGGGGGTGCAGGGGGCGGAGCCCCGCCCACCCGCGCGGCACGCGGGCCCCGCGCGCCGCGCAACCAGACCCCTCGCCCCCGGGTTACGAAGGGGCGCAGCCCCTCCGGAAACGGTGAAAGGGCGGGCTCGGGGGCTAGAAAAACGTGCGGATGTAGTCCGTCACCGTCCCGTCCGCCGCCGCCACCGGGATCAGCTGCCACTTGTCGAACGTCGTGCACGGGTGCGACAGCCCCAGCCCCACCCAGTCCCCGACCTCCAACTCCGCGTCCTCCGGGAGGGACACGAACGCGTGCTGGTCGGCCAGCCCCGTCACCGTCATCCCGGCCGCCTCGCGCAGTGAGCCGTCCCGTGCCGAGCGGATGACCTGCACTTCCGGCAGGTCCAGGTCGTAAGGCGCGTCCCGCTTGCCCGCGTTGAGGTACGCGCGTCCCGGCTCCGGCCGGGACACGCACTGGGCCCAGAGGCGGAACGCCGGGCGCAGTCCGCCCTGTTCGGGGTGGCGGGAGAAGGGCGTCTTGCGGCGGTACTGGCCGTCGTCGTGCGTCACGTACGCGCCGGAGCGCAGCAGCTTCAGTACCGGAGCCGTCAACTCCGGCAGGTCCGCGAAGACTTCCGCGACCGTGTCGAACCACGAGCTCCCGCCCGCGCTCACCACGATCTCCTCCACGCCCGCGAACCGCCCCGCCGCGTCGAACGCGATGGCCAGCGCGGTCAGCCGGCGCAGCCAGGCGCGTACGGACGCCTCGTCCGCGTCCGGTATCTCGGCCTCGTAGCCGGCCACGCCCACCAGCCGGAGCGCCGGCGTCGCGGCGACCGCGTCCGCGACCCGTACCGCGTCCGCCTCCGTGCGCACGCCCGTACGGCCGCCGACGGCGCCGAGTTCGACGACGACGTCGAGCGGGCGGGAGGCCCCGGCCTCGCGCAGGGCCGCGTCCATCAGCTCGACGCCGCGCACGGAGTCGACGTAGGCGACGATGCGGAAGCCGGGATCGGCCGTGAGCTCGCCCGCGAGCCAGCGCAGCGCCGCCGCGTCGACGAGTTCGTTGGCCAGGAAGATCCGTCGGACGCCGAACGCGCGGTAGGCGCGGACCTGGCTGGGCACGGCGGCGGTGATGCCCCACGCGCCGTGCGCGAGCTGGCGCTCGAAGAGCTGCGGGGCCATGGACGTCTTGCCGTGCGGGGCGAAGGCGAGGCCGTGCTCGGCGGCCCAGCGCTCCATGAGGGCGAGGTTGTGGTCCAGCGCCTCGGTGGACAGCGCGAGCACGGGCGTGGTGAAGCCGCCGGTGAACAGGCAGCGCCGCTCGGCGGCGAGCGCGCCGACGGCGAGTCCCTCCGCGTCCGGGGGAAGGCCCTTGAAGCGGTGGTCGATGCGGTCGTGGGCGAGCCGGGCCAGGGCGTCGTCTGCGGCGGCCATGGAGCCTCCAGATCGTGTTGCGACATGTGCAACGTCCGTTGCGTATCACGCACAACGCTGTCTAACATCCGGGCCAGCGCCGGGTCAACGGTGTGTCTCACACCCGCACATCGGCCGGAGGACGGAAGGAGCGGACGCGCAGTGCTCGACGTCATCTGCCTCGGGGAGGCGCTGATCGCCTTCCGTCCCGCCGAGGACGAGGGGCTCGGGGACGCACCCTCCTTCGTCCGGGGGGTCGGCGGCGCCGAGTCCAACGTCGCGTGCGCGCTGTCCCGTTGGGGGCACCGGACGGGCTGGATCGGGCGCGTCGGTACGGACGGGTTCGGCACCCACGTCCTGGAGACGCTCGCCGCGCACGGCGTGGACACCTCCGCCGCGCGCCGGGATCCGCACCGGTCCACCGGTCTCTACTTCCGTACGCCCGGGGAGCGCGCCACCACCGCCGGCGACCCCGCCCCGGGCCGCGCCGAAGTCGCCTACTACCGCGCCGGATCGGCGGCCTCCGCGCTCTCCCCGGACCTCGTCGACCGGGACACCGCCTGGGCCGGACGCGTCCTGCACCTCAGCGGCATCACCGCCGCCCTCTCCGCGAGCTGCCTCGCGCTGCTGCGCGCCCTGACGGCCCCCGGGTCCCGGAGGCCGCTGGTCTCCTTCGACGTCAACTACCGCGTGGGGCTGTGGCGCACGGCCCCCGAGAGCCCCGACGTCCTCATGGAACTCGCCCGGCGCAGCGACATCGTCTTCGTCGGGGAGGACGAGGCGGAGGCGGCGTGGGGGGTGCGCGGGGCCGGTGCGATACGGGCCGCACTGCCCGAACCTGCCGTGCTGGTCGTCAAACAGGGCGCGGCCGGAGCCACCGTCCATGCCGGGGACGGTCTCGTCGTCAGCGAGTCCGCGCCCGCCGTCGAGGTCGTCGCCCCGGTCGGGGCCGGGGACGCGTTCGCGGCCGGGTTCCTCTCCGGCACGCTGCGCGGACTGCCGTACGCCGCGCGGCTGCGGCACGGGCACCTGCTGGCCGCGGCGGCGCTCACGTCCCCCGGCGACCTCGCCGATCCGCCGCCCGCCCGCGAGCACGCCGACCGGCTCGTCGCCCTCGGCTCCGCCGCGTGGGGCAGACTGCGACTCGGCCCCGGCTGGGCCGACGGCACACGAGCGCAGGACCTCCAGAAGGTCCAGGAGGAGCGCACCGCATGAGCCAGACCGTTGACCGCGCCCTCACCATCCTTCCGCTGCTGGCCGAGGGGCCCGCCAACCTCGAACAGGTCGCCGGCCGCCTCGGCGTCCACAAGTCGACGGCCCTGCGGCTGCTGCGCACGCTGCACGAGCACGGCATGGTCTACCGGCAGCAGGACCAGCGCTACCGGCTCGGGGCGCGGCTGTTCGCCCTCGCGCAGCAGGCGTTCGAGAGCCTCGACGTGCGTGAGATCGCGCATCCGCACCTGGTCGCGCTGAACGAGCGGTGCGGGCACACGGTGCACCTCGCGGTGTACGAGGACGGCGAGGTCGTCTACATCGACAAGGTCGACAGCCGGTACCCCGTGCGGATGTACTCGCGGATCGGCAAACCCGTCGCTCTCACCGTGGCCGCGGTCGCGAAGCTGCTGCTCGCGGACCTGCCGGAGGGGGAGCGGCGGGCGCTGGCCGAGCGGCTGGACTACCCGTCGTACACGTCCCGTTCGACGCCGAACGCCGGCGCGTTCCTGCGCGAGCTGGCCGTCGTGCGCGAGCGCGGCTGGGCCACGGACTTCGGCGGGCACGAGGAGTCGATCAACTGCGTCGGGGCGCCGATCCGGGGTGCGGACGGGCGGGTGGTCGCGGCGTGCTCGCTCTCCGCGCCGAACGTCGTGGTGAGTTCCGACGAACTCCTCGCGCTTCTCCCGCTGTTGCGCCGTGCTGCGGATGCGATCAGCGCGGAGTATTCCGGAAAACCGCCCTCTGTAAAGGTGAGTTCATGACTGAGAAGACCGCTGTGACCCCCGCCGGGCACACGACCCCGCCCGCCCGTTTCTCCCACGGCGTGCGCAAGGGCAACATCCTCCAGGTCGCCGGCCAGGTCGGCTTCCTGCCCGCGAAGGAGGGCGAGCCGCCGACGGTGGCCGGGCCCGGGCTGCGGGAGCAGGTCGAGCAGACGCTCGCCAATGTGGCGGCCGTGCTGGAGGAGGGCGGCGCGTCCTGGGAGGACGCGGTGATGCTGCGGGTGTACCTCACGGACACGGCGCACTTCGCGGAGTTCAACGAGGTGTGGGACGCGTACTTCGGGGCTGAGGGGCGGGTGACGGTGCCGGCGGCGCGGACGACGGTGTATGTGGGGCTGCCGGCGGGGTTGCTCGTGGAGATCGATGCGCTGGCGGTGTTGGGGTAGGGGCCCCGGAGCCCCAGGGCCTTGTTCCGGAAGGAGAGCGTCACGTGTTCGGACGAACCCCGGGGAACGCCGACCGAGCACGCGACGCTGTCAGGTTGCCTGCACCGACGTCCATGCCGCGGTGGCGCGGGCGTCGCGCTCGCCCTCCTTCGCCCGCTCTACGCGGCAGCCGCCGCACAGCTCCTCGTCGCCCAGTGGCCGGAAGAGGTACGGGTGGATGTGGCCGTCGCCCTGGCACTCGCGCATCTGTGCAACCCGGGGTTTTGGCGGAGAGGGGTGGGTCGCGGGGATCGGTGGCGCCTCGGGGAGTTTGCGCTGGAGGCGGTCGCGGATGAGGGATGCGGCGTGGTGGACGGGTTCGGGGAGTCCGTTGCGCAGTTCTTCGCGGAGGTCGCGGCCGGTGGCGCCGCGCAGGATCCAGTCGGCTGCGAGTGGTGCGAGTTCTTTGAGCTCTCGTCCGGTGAGGCGGAGGCGGGGTTCGCTGTGGGAGACGGAGGCGAGGACGAGGGCGGCGTATTCGACGAGTCCGTCGGGGATCAGTTCGCGCGGCGTCGGCGGCACGGGAGGTGGGGATGTGTTGCTGGACGGACAGCAGCCAGAGGAGGAGGCACCTGGCGTCCGGGGACAGGCGGGGGTGGCGGATGATGTCGTTCGGTACTTGCGTGAATCGGCTTGCGGGCGCGATAACATGGCGCAGCATCCCAGGTTGGCCTTTCAACCTTGGTGGTGTAGGCCCCTGCGGTGTCCGGCAAGACACGTGGGGGCCGCCTTATGCGGCTGAGCGTACAGGCAACTGGACGTGATGTGCGGCCTGTTGGACCCTACGAACACCAGTCCTGGATCAGGTTGCGGACGTGCTCAGGGCCCTGCTTCCGGCCGGGCAGCGGGGACAGCGGCTGGAACCTACCGGGCGGCTCGGTCTTGAGCGCGGGCGCTGGCTGGTCCCGCTTCCGTTCGCGGCTCGGTGAAGTCATGGAGCAGGGCTCGTTCACAAGTTCTTCTTCGGCAAGTACCCGAGAGGTGGGCGAAGTCCAGGTGCAGGGCAAGGGCAATGGCCCGCGACGCTCCCGGGGCGCATCCCGCCTGCTTGACCAGCATCTTCCGGGCTCGGTCCACCAACACCCGCCGCATGCCTCATTCAGCGACCGGGGTCATGCGACCCTCGTCCGGGCGGGGCTCCCGCTTCCCCTCCGTGCATGCCCTTTTGACCGCCAGGGCAGGGAAGTCCATGTTCTTGCAACCGGTCGTAACGGGCTCGACATGCTCGACATGGGAGGTCAACGTGACGCTACGGTTCATCGCGAAAGATCCCGCCACCGACGGCAGGGACTGCCCGACAGCATGGGTGGAGGCCGAGGCCGAGGAGATTCTCTTCCAGGGGTGGAAGCCCACGGAGGAGACCTTGGCCAAGTGCCGGGAGGCAGGACCGATCCCGGAGACCGAGGCGGTGGTGAGGATCCCGTTCCGCATGATCCCCGCCATCAGAGAGGCTTGTGATGTCGCTGAACGCAGTCGACTTTGGCGAGTTGATCAACTCGGCAGAGCACTCAGCGGTGCACCTGGAGA
This sequence comes from Streptomyces sp. AV19, assembly GCF_015999245.1. Classification (GTDB taxonomy): domain Bacteria; phylum Actinomycetota; class Actinomycetes; order Streptomycetales; family Streptomycetaceae; genus Streptomyces. The sequence continues at coordinate 1,145,901 of NZ_JAEAMR010000007.1, forward strand.
TGCGTGACGCCTATGGGGTCGCCGAGGAGAACAGCGACTTTGCCGCGTGGAAGGCCGGCGACAACAGAAGCCGATACGACCGCACGGGGCGACGGCGTGAGTGGCTGGACCTTGTCGAGCGCACCGTGGGCCGGGGCGTGGTCATGCGCCGGGCCCGGATCGTGTCCGAGCCGGTGAGCGACTACATCCGGTTCGAGCACGAAGGGGCACAGCTCAACGTCGATGCAGGGGAAAACGTCCGCTGGCTCCCTCGGCGACGGGCATCTGACATTGCGCTGCCGGGCAACGACTTCTGGTTGTTCGACGGCTGTGTGGTTCGCTTCGGTCACTTCTCCGGTGACGGAGCGTACATCGGGGAGGACTTCACCGACGACCCGGCGGTGGCGAAGCTCTGTGCCACGGCGTTCGAGGCGGTCTGGGAGCGGGCGATCCCGCATGCGGAGTACCGGGTCTGATCGGACAGTCTCGGAACCGGCTCATGCCCACTTCTCCGTCCTCCAGCGTCCAGGAGGCCCGCAAGTCCATCGCAGAGCGGCTGCGGGAGATCCGTCTCGACGCCGGACTCACTGGGCGTGAGCTGGCTTTCCGGTGTGGCTGGCATCCCTCCAAATCGTCACGGATCGAGAACTTGAAGACCCTGCCGTCGGATGCGGACCTCCGGGCATGGTGTGCCGCCTGTGGTGTGGGGGACGACCAGGCAGCCGACCTCATCGCCGCTTCGCGTACGGCCAGTTCCATGTACATGGAGTGGCGCCGGATGCAGCGCACAGGACTCCGCAGGCTTCAGGAGTCCTACGTCTCCCTCTATGAGCGCACCAAGCTCTTCCGCGTCTACAGCTCCCACGTCGTTCCGGGCCTGCTTCAGACACCCGAGTACGCCACGGCCCTGTTGTCCGCCATCACAGACTTCCGCGGCCTCCCCAACGACGTCGAGGAGGCCGTCACGGCTCGAATGGCCCGCAATCGTGGTGGTCCGCGAGGGCGACCACCGGTTCTCGTTCCTGCTGGAGGAGGGCATCCTGCGGTATCGGATCGGGGATATCGGCACGTTGGCCGGACAGCTCGGCCATCTCCTCACGGTCATGTCCCTGCCTCGCGTTTCCCTCGGCGTCATCCCGTTCATGGCGGAGCGCCGGATGTGGACGATCGAGCCGTTCATGATCTTCGACGAGGAGCAGGCGGGCGTCGAACTTCTCTCGGCCGACGTCATGCTCAGTGCCCCCAACGACACGCGCCTGTAGGGGCGGGCCTTTGCCGAGCTGCAACGGCAGGCTGTGTACGGGGCCCAGGCCAGGCTGTTGATCGCAGCGGCCATCAGCTCCCTCGGGTAAGTCGAGTGCAATCCTCTGCAATGCGTTGGGAACCGGAACCTGATGGTCTCTAGCGTCTCCTCATGCCCCCGGAAACGGAAGCAGCAGCACAACAAGCAGACGCGTTCATGGCAGGGAAGAGGAAGGCCGACGACACCGCCTTCATGCTCGGGCAGGTGCTCAAGGCGATGGGCATCACCGTGGGCGACAGGGACTCCTGGCCCCAGCTGACCGGGCGAGCCTCCCTCGGGGGTGAGCCGTATGTCTACCTGGGCACAGTGCCCCTGGCCACGGCCCGAACGCTGGCCAACGCCCTGGTCTTCGCCGAGTCGGCCCGACGGGCGCGGCAGTAGGGAGCGAATGGCCGTTCCGGCCTTCGAGGCCCACCGCACAGTACGAGGGCCATCCGTACGAGACACGGGAGATTCTCATGCAGCAGGCCGGCGTCCGTCCCTGGAGGCATCAGTATCGGCCACGATCGCGATGTCCGGGTCGCCCCTCTGCCACTGGCCCGCGGTGACGAGTCGCTCAACGACTTCCCGCAACTGGGCGGCGGTGATCGCGGTCGCGTCGTCCACCGGGCCGAGCCGTACCGCGTCCAGGATCGCGGTCCAGGACGTGGCACCCGGCTCCAGCACGGCGACGAAGGAGTAGGGCCAGCCCGGAATGAACTGCGAGGCCGTCTTCGCCCGGCCGTAGACGTGACAGAACAACCGCTCGGCCGAGCACGGCGCGTCCGACCGTAGCCACGGCGACACATCGACCGCCAGGACCAGGCGCCCGCCGTCGAAACGCGGTAGCGACAGCCCGGCCAACACCGCCCGCAGCCGACCGACGTCGAGGCGGCCGTGGTTCAAGCCGCCGTACATCGCTCCGTGCCCACGACGGTGCTCGGGCAACAGTGTCAGGTCCACCGGGGACTTCACTGCACCATCCGCACACAGCACCGCGTCAGCCAGTTCGAACAACTCGTCGCGCCGGGTGGTCAGGCACTCGTAGAACTCTCCCCGGAAGCGTGACGCTTCCGCGAACGCTTCCCTCCGGACAGCATCCGGCAGCAGACTCATCCTCACGGCCTTCGTCTGATCACGTGCACCTTGGTCGGAGCACATGATCAGACGAAGGCCGCCCCCACGTCCGGCGAATCCCCAGGTGAGCGACCCAGTTCGAGACACCATTCGAGGTGGGCGCGGATCCTTCTGAGTGACGGCACGCCATAGCCACGAGATGGCCTCCGGCCTGCAATGGCTCAACCGCTCGGGGCTTCCCTGAGCAGGCGCCCGACCTCGGCGTCAAGCGTGTGGGCGACGGAGTCGAGAGCCGGTGCTTCGGTCGTCTATGTCAACGTGTATTGACGTCCAGCTCAGCGGAAGTCCGCCGCGTGGCCCACCGCCCACTCCTGGAAGGATCGGGCCGGGGTGCCGGTGATGCGCTCCACTTCATCGTTGACCGGCTCCGGATTGTCGAGCATCTCCGCCTGGGCCGGCAGCACGGCCTCCACCAGCTCTGCCGGGTAGCCTGCGGCCTTCATCTGCTCGATGGCCTCGTGCAGCGTGATCTCCTCGAACCGCACCGGCCGCCCGATCGCCTCGCCGATCAGCGCCACCTGCCGTTCCTGGGTGATCAGTTCGGGGCCGGTGATCAGGGGGCGGGCGCCGAGCAGGGCGTCGGTCGTCAGCGCCTGAACGGCGACCGCAGCCATGTCCGCCTCGTGGATCAGCGGGCGGGCCAGCCTTGCCAGCGGCGCCCGTACCGCACCGGTGGTGCGGACCTCCTGCGCCCAGCCCAGCGTGTTGCTCGCGAACCCGGTGGGCCGCAGCGCCGTCCACTCCAGGCCCGATGCCTCGATCAGCCGCTCAAGCTCCGTGTGGAACATGGTGATCGCCTCGCCGGGCTTCTCCTTCTCGTTCCCGACCCCGGCGGATGACAGGTACACCACCCGTCGAGCGTGCTTCCCGATCGCGTCGATCACGTCCGACGCGCCCTCGGCGCTCAGGAACGGCCACACCAGGAAGACCGAATCGACGCCCTCCAGAGCCGTGCCCAGCGACGCGGGATCACCGAGATCGCCGCGTACCGCCTGTACACCTTCGGGGAAGTCCGCCTCCCCTCGCACCAGCGCCCGCACGGGCACGCCCGCCGCGTGCAGTTGGGTCACCACCGCGCCGCCGACCTTTCCAGTCGCGCCGGTCACCAGGATCCTGGGCTGGGTCATCGGAATCTCCTCGTCTCGTCGTTCGATGACACGACTCTCGTACATCAACCAAGGTTCAGGTCAACTCCGGGCCGGAGAGGCCGTCAGGTGCTGTGCCAACTCATGACTGCCGACCTCGAACACCAACGCCTCTACCCCAGCCCCGACCAGCAGAGTTGCCGATTCACCGCTTGATCTCGACCATCACTCCAGAGGATCCGCACTCATTCGAGGTCGGATGAAAAAGAACTCGGATGAAAAAGAACAAGGTGAGAACACGTTCGCAATCCGGATCGACTCCGATCTGCTCGACTGGCGTGAGGATTACGACGTGCTGTTCTACAGCGTGATCGACCTGCCGTCCCGGCTGGAGAAGGCGCTCACCGCCTACCTTGGGCATTTCGAGCCGGCCTCGGGCAGCTTCGACCTGTGCATCGATCGTCAGGGGGACTTCCACTGGCTTGAGCTGAACCCCAACGGCCAGTGGGGTTGGCTGGAGGAGCAGACAGGGCTGGAGCTGTCCGCAGCCTTCGCCGACCTGCTGATGCGAGGAGGATCATGACCCTGCCCAGCGCTGGCATGGACACCGTCGCCGAGCGCGTTGCGCTCGCGGACCGGTTGAGTGCCGATGGTCACCTTGTGACGCCGCATGGCGGGCGGCCGTTGAGGCCGTTCCCCGGGAGGTCTTCCTGAGGCCCGGGGTGTTTCTGCCCGCCGCCGACGGCCGGTGGGAGCCGGTGACCGAGGCCGGAACCGACGCCGAGAAATGGGCGGGGATCGCCTACAGCGACGAGTCGCTCGTCACCCAGCTCGACAACCACCTCACGGCCGACCAGGCCGACGGTCCGGTCACAGGCTTCCCGACCTCTTCGTCCACGATCCCGGCCACCGTGGTCGGCATGATCGAGGCCCTGGACGCCGACGACGGACACTCGGTGCTGGAGATCGCACGGGGACGGGATACTCGACCGCGCTCATGTGCCACCGGCTCGGCGAGGACAACGTCACGAGTGTCGAAGTGGACCCTCAGGTCGCCGCCCGCGCGGATGCCGCGCTGGAAGAGGTCGGCTACTCGACCTGGACGGTCACCGGGGACGGCCTGCTCGGGCATCCCCGCCGTGCTCCCTACGACCGGGTGATCGCCACGTGTGCGGTCCGCCGTATTCCTCACACGTGGATCCGCCAGACCAGGCCCGGTGGGATCGTCCTGGCCACGGTCGGCTTCTGGTCCTACGGGACCGGTCCGGCCAAGGTCACTGTGAATGGCGACGGCACCGCCGAGGGACGGATCACCGGTCGTTCCTCCTTCATGCCCGCCCGCTCCCAGGCCACGATGTCCCCCGCCGGGGACCTGTCCGCCCGCGCCGCCTACGCCGACTCCGAACGCCGGGCCGTGATCGCTCCGCGACTGCCGGAGGAGTGGACGCCCGCCTTCCTCGCCCAACTCGCGGTCCCCGGCGCCCAGCTCACCAGTGCTGTCGCCGCAGACGGCGAGCAGAAGATGTACCTGTTCGACATGAACGCGAGTCCTTCTCGGTGCTCTTCCCCGACGGGGACGGATGGACGGTCCGGCAGGGCGGCCCTGTCGCCCTCTGGGACGCCGTTGAACGGACGCTGACCGCCTGGCAGGCCGCCGGGCGGCCGGACATCAGCTCCGTACACATCCGGGTGACCGAACGCGCGCACACCTACTGGATCGAGGACGAGCCGGCGCTGCGGTGGGAACACCGCATCGCATGACCGCCTGCGGACCGCCCTGCGGGCAGTCCGCACAGATCTTGCGGGCTTCCCCGGATGTCCCGCACCCGCCCCGCCGGACACGATCAGCTCGTCACGAAAACCCACCGGAACACGGATCCGCCGGGTGGGCGGGCGATCGTGCCGGGGTTGCGTCCAGGGCCCCGGCACGCACGGCCGCCGCCCCGGTCCCCGGCCGGTGATCACCAGGAGAGAAGGGCACATCATGCTCAACGTCATCGTCGACTTCGTCAGCAACGTCTTCGACTGGCTCGTCGGCTAAGTCCACGCTTCCGTACGGGAGCACGGTCCCGGGACCGGCGTCGCGACGGCGGGTCGCCGCGTCCGCTTCCGAGCGGGAGAGGCCCCGGGACCATGGGGGCGGGGAGGGAGCCCCGCCCCCGTCACCCGTTCACTCCGCCGTCGAGCAGTACTGCTGCTCCTTGCCGATCGAGCGGTACATGCAGTCCGCGTTCTCCAGGAGTTGCAGCACCGCGTCCCGGTTGCGGGCCGTCTCGCGGTCGATGACCGACGCCGGCGGGTAGAAGCCGCCCTGCGCCGCGCTGCTCGGGTACATCTCGAAGGTGTAGGCGAAGATTTTCTGGTCGCCCCAGAGCCAGTCGTCGATCGTGCCGTCCGTGATGTAGAGGTCGCTCGACTGCTCGGGCGTGTAACCGTTGCTGGCGGCCATGGACTTGCCGACCTTGGCGAACGCGTCGTGGTCGTCCTGGGTCAGGCCGGGCGCCGTGTCGTCGTACGTCCAGCCGAACGGCCACATGACCAGCTCGCTGTAGGTGTGGAAGTCGATGGCGGCCTTGATGCGCTGCTTGCCGTCGATCTTCCGGGTGCGGACGAAGTCGGCGACGACCTTCACCTCGGGGGCCGATTCGGCGGCGCGGCCGCGGTACGTCTCCGAGCCGGTGCTGCCGGAGGAGCCGCCGCAGCAGGCCCACTTGTAGTTCCAGTTGCGGTTGAGGTCGGTGCCGACGTTCGAGGAACCGGAGTTGGGCTGGCGGTTCTTGCGCCAGTTGCGGTACGAACCGGTCGCGATGTCGAATTCGCCACCGTCGGGGTTGACGTCGGGGACGATCCAGACGACGCGGTTGTCGAGCATCTTGGTGACGCGGGAGTCGGTGCCGTAGCCCTTGCCGAACTCCTTGAGCAGGTACAGCGCCATCTCGACGGTCAAGTGCTCGCGCGCGTGCTGGTGGTGGGTGAAGAGGACCTCCGGCTTGGCGGCCCCGGGGTTCACGCCCGAGGTGACCTTGACGGCGATGATGTCGCGGCCCTCGTGGCTCCTGCCGATGACCTGCTTGCTCATGAGCGACGGGTGCGCGGCGATGCCGGCGTCGATCTCGGCCATCGCCTCGGCGTAGGTGTGGTACTTCGCGTCCTGGGCCGGGAACGTGTGGGGCTTCGGCTGTCTGCCGCCGGAGCGGTCCGGGGGGCCCGGGAGCCGGACGACGCGGTGGCCCAGCGCGCGGACGCGGTCGGCCTGTTCGGCGCCCGCCGTGATGACGATCCTGTCGCCGTGGATGGAGTCCACGGACGCGCCGGTGGCCGCGACGGCGGTGCGCTGGGCCGCCGTGCGCGGGCCCGTCACCTCGTACTCGTGGGTGCCGCCGCCTCCGGGGCCGCGCGCGGCGGCCGGGGCGGCCAGGGCCAGGGACAGCAGGACGGCGACGGTGGCGGCTGCCCGGCCGCCGGGGGAACGCGGTCGCATTCGGTCTCCTGAAGGGTCCGGTGGTGCGACGGGTGGGGGGTTGGGCACCGCCAGTGTCGGGAGAATGGCATGTGCAGGTCAATGTGTGCGGAGTGAGGGAATCCGGCCAACTTCGGCCAACTTCCCTGTCCCATGCGCCTGATCGATTGCGTTCGGCCTCATCCGTATCAACAATGCGCATGACAAAACTCGTTCGGAGAGGACCACCCCCCATGAGACGACCTCTCGTCGGCGCGATAGCCACCGTCCTGCTCGCCGGAGCCGGTACCGCCACGGCCGCCGCCGCCCCGACGGCCCCCACCGCCCCGAAGGCCCCCACCGCCAAGGCCGTCGACTTCGCCGGCACCGTCGCCCTCAGCAACTGCTCCGGTTCGCTGGTGCGGCTGCCGAGTTCGGCCGACAACGACCCGGCGCTCGTGCTCACCAACGGCCACTGCCTGGAGACCGGGATGCCCGGCCCGGGCGACGTGCTCGTCGACAAGCCGTCGTCCCGTACGTTCAGCCTGCTCAACTCCACCGCGGGCAAGGCCGGAACGCTCCGCGCGAGCAAGGTCGCGTACGGCACGATGACCGACACCGACGTCGCGCTGTACCAGCTCGACACCACCTACGCGAAGATCAAGCAGAACTACCGGATCGACGCCCTCAACCTGTCGGCGGACCACCCCGCCGCCGGTACGCCCATCAAGGTCGTCTCGGGCTACTGGAAGAAGATCTACTCGTGCAACGTGGACGCCTTCGTCCACGAGCTCCACGAGGGCGACTGGGTCTGGAAGGACTCGCTGCGCTACACGCCGTCCTGCAACACCATCGGCGGGACCTCCGGCTCCCCGGTCGTCGACACCAACACCGGCAAGGTGGTGGCCGTCAACAACACCGGCAACGAGAGCGGCCAGCGCTGCACGGAGAACAACCCGTGCGAGGTGGACGAGAAGGGCAATGTCACCGTCCGCAAGGGCATCAACTACGCCCAGCAGACGTACGGCATCGCCAAGTGCGTGACGACGGGGAACAGGATTGATCTCAACCTGCCCGGCTGCGCGCTGCCGAAGCCCTAGCGCTCCGCTGGAAGTCCGGTACGTCATCCGCGGGTACGCCGTGGCTGGTCGCGCAGTTCCCCGCGCCCCTTCAGGGCGCTACCGAACCGCACCGGACTTCGCCAGGCCCGCCCAGCAGGCAGAGGGGCCCGTTCGCCTGTTCCGCGGAACGGGCCCCTTCCGCCAGGGCCGCCCAGGCCGCTAGGGCAGCGCGTGGACGTGCGGTCCGACCGCGTTCGACCACGCGTTGCCGTTGGCCGCGTCCCAGTTGGTGGACCAGGTCATCGCGCCCCGGATGCCGGGGTAGGTCTTCGCGGGCTTGAAGGTGCCGCAGGACGTTCCCTTGGCCAGGCAGTCCAGGGCGTTGTTGACCACCGACGGGGGGACGTAGCCGCTGCCCGCGCCGCGCGTCGAGGCGGGCAGGCCCAGGCCGACCTGTCCGGGGTCGAGGCCGCCCTCCAGCTGGATGCAGGCGAGCGCGGTGAGGAAGTCCACCGTGCCCTGGGAGTAGACCTTGCCGTCGCAGCCGTTCATGGAACCGCTGTTGTAGAACTGCGTGTTGACGACGGTCAGGATGTCCTTGATGTTGAGCGCCGTCCTGAAGTAGCCCGCCGAGGTCGACTGCATGTCGAGCGTCTGCGGCGCCATGGTGATCACCAGCTTGCCGCCGGCCTTCGCGGACAGCGCGCGCAGGGCCTGCGTCATGTACGTCGGGTTGATCCCGTTCTCCAGGTCGATGTCGACGCCGTCGAAGCCGTACTTCTGCATGAGCGCCCAGGCGCTGTCGGCGAAGTTGTTCGCCGAGGCCGAGTCGTTGACGCTGATCGTGCCCCGCTCGCCGCCGACCGAGAGCACGACGGACTTCCCGGCCGCGTGCTTGGCGGCGATGTCGGCCTTGAAGCGCGCCTCGTCGTATTTCAGCGCCGGGTCGAGGGTGAAGGAGATCGCGCCGGGCGTGGTCGTGGCGTCGGCGAAGGCCACGGCGATGATGTCGTACTGGTCGGAGACGTCGCTGATCTTCTGCACCGTCGCGCCGTTGTCGAAGTTCTGCCAGTAGCCCGTCACCGCGTGCTTGGGCACGGCCGGTCCGCCGCCGCCCGCCGTGGTGGTGGCGGTGACCTCGGCGGAACGGGGGGACTCGCCCGCCGCGTTGACCGCCGTCACCTGGAAGCGGTAACTCGTGGACGGGGAGAGCCCGGTGACGGTGGCGGAGGCTCCGGCGACCTCCTGCACCCTGGTGCCGTCCTGGTAGACGCGGTAGCCGGTGGCACCGGTGGTCGGGGTCCAGGACAGGGTGACGGACGAGGACGTGGTCCGGCCCGCCGCGAGTCCGCCGGGCGCGGCGGGTACGGGGTCACTGGGATCGCCGCCGCCGGGGCCGGTGAGGGTCACGTCGTCGACGGTGTAGGGGCCCTGCCCGTACCAGCCGTGCGTGTAGACGGTGACGGACGTGGTGTTCGCGCCGGTGGTGAAGGACGTGGTGAGCTGCTTCCAGTCGGATCCCGTGCCCGGCGTCCACGTCGAGACGTCCGTGGTGCCGGTGCCGCTCGCGCCCAGGTAGGCGTACGAGCCCTGGACCCAGGCGCTCAACTGGTACGCGGAGTCGGGCTTGACGGAGACCGTCTGGGAGCAGCGGGCGGTGTCCTGTCCGGCGGGGGTGGCCCGCAGCGCGGCCGTGCCGCCGTGCACGGGCGAGCCGCTGACCGTGCCGCTGCCGGCCGAACAGGTCCAGGGGGAGAGGCCGTTCTCGAAGCCGGCGTTCCTGACGAGGTTGGGGTCGGCGGCGTGCGCCGGGGACGTGGCGGCGATGCCGCCGGCTGCGAGGGCGAGGGCGGCGAGGGCGCCGACGGCGGAGCGTCTGGTGGTACGGGGACATGGCCGATGCACTACTGCCTCCGGTGGGGGGCGAGTTGAAATCGTGAGTGGGGGGTATCGCTGGGAAAGGCGGTGGCCACCGTCTGGAGGGTGAGGATGGTCCAGACCAATCCATCCGTCAAGGGTTCGCGCACCCCGTGCGCACCGGGAGCGCCCGACGGGCTGTTCTCAGCCGCTCCATTCGTGGATACAGTGCGGAGGTTCGCGGATACAGTGCGGAGGCGCAGGCGCCCAGCAGTGACGGTCCACGGTCGCCGGGTCACCGGAGGGCCGGAGTGAACGGGGAATCCGACGTGCCGATTGCGATAGCGGTCACCAGCGGCGACCTGGTGCTGCCCGCGCCCGACGGCCCCGCCTCGACCGCCGCCGTCCTCCGCCCGCCCGGGGAGCAGCCGTTGGAGACGGCCGTCACGCAGACGGGGCTGCTGCTCGACCAGTGCGGCCACCTCGTCGTCCTCTATCCGGACGCGCTGCCCGCGCCGTACGTCCACCGGCTGCACGCCGTGCGTTCGCTGCTGGAGAGCGAGCGGATCGCGCTGCTGCCCGTCGGGCTGCCGCCGCTGGCCGTGGGCGTACTGGCCCGCCAGTTACGCCAGTTGTCCCTCTCCGACCTGGGTCCCGGCGTCCTCGCCTCGGCGGCCCGCCTGCTCGCCCACTACATCTACGCCGGCGCCGAACTCGCCAGCGTCGCCCGGCTCGACCGGGTGCCCGTCGGCCTCGGCCCGCACGTCGCCTCCCTGCTCCCCGGCGTCCGCTTCGGCGTCCTCGTCAACCCGATGCCCCGCCTCGTCCGCCCCGGCGGGGAGGAGATTCCCGGGCCCGCGTACCCGACGCGGATGACCGTCGCCCGCGCCGGTCCCCGCCGCGACGGGGACTGGGTCACCGGCACCCTCGCCCCCGCCTGGCAGGTCCAGGGCGTCCAGGAGGTCTCCCCGCTGCCCGAGGGCTCCGCGCGCTGGTGGGGGACCCACCGGGCCGTGGAGTTCGCCGCCGCGATCCCCGATCCGTCCGTCCTCTACCAGCTCGTCGCGTCCGTGCGGCGCGAGGAGTGCCGCTGGTGCGGGCTGGAACTCATCGGCGACCGCTGCGGGTTCTGCTCCGCCCCCGTGGCGGCGGCCGCGTGAACGCGCGTCGCGGCGGCCGCCGTCCCGCCCGTTCCCCCGTCCGCCCTCCTGCCCGCTTTCCCGCCCGCTGAGCCCGACCTGCTCCCGACCCGCCCCGCCCGATCCGTGATCTGTCCAACGAGGTCGCCGTCCCATGAACTCACGCCAGCGTCGCGGGATCATCCTGCTGCTCCTGTCGGTCCTGTGCGCCGTCGGCGCCGCCGCCGGGGTCCTCGCCGTCGTCGACGACGCCGAGTCCAAGGTCGGGCCCGAGGTCACCGCCTACCGGCTGCGCGAGGACGTCCCCGCCTACCGGACCCTGGACGAGGACGCGTTCGAGCGGGTCGCGATGCCCAGGCGGTGGCTGCCGTCCACCGCCGTCACCGATCTCGCCGGGGTGCGCGGCAAGATCGCCGTGACCCCGCTGCGCAAGGGGTCGCTGCTGCAGAGCGACATGATCGTCAACCGGCCCGCGCTCGCCGCCGGGCAGCAGGAGATCGCCATCATGATCGACGCCGCGACGGGCGTGGCCGGAAAGATCAACCCCGGGTCGAAGGTGAACATCTACGCCACCTTCGACGGACGGAGCGCGGCCGCCGGGAAGGACGGCAAGGAGCAGAGCACCCCGCCCGTCTCCAAGGTGATCGTCAGCGGCGCCCAGGTCATCGAGGTCGGCAGGCTCACCCCGCTCGACCGGCAGGGCGGCCGGCAGGGCGGTCAGCGGAGCGCGAGCACCCGGCAGGCCGGCGAGGCCGTGCCGATCACCTTCGCCCTCGACACCAAGGACGCCCAACGCGTCGCCTACGCCGAGTCGTTCGCCACCCACGTCCGGCTGGCGCTCGTCGCCCCCGGCGGGGACGCCGACGTCAGCGGCTCCGACCGGACCTACACCCTCGACGGCGACAAATAGGGGCCGGGCCATGACGATCCGCATCCTCCCCGCCGTCGCCGACCCCGAGGCCGCCCACGCCGTCGCCGGGCTCCTCGCCCGGCTGCCCGGCGTCGAGCCGCTGCGCACCGCGGGCGACTCCGCCGAACTCCTCGACGCCCTGGCCGTCCTGGGCGCCTCCTCCGTCACCGGGCTGCCCGAGGTCGTCCTCGTCCACGAGCACCTCGGGCCGCTGCCCGCGCTCGAACTCGTCCGGGAGGTCGCCCTGCGCTTCCCGGCCACCGGCGTCGTCCTGCTCTCCGCCGACGCCGGGCCCGCGCTCTACGCCGCCGCCATGGACTGCGGCGCCCGGGGGCTGGCCGCGCTGCCGCTCTCCTGCGACGAGCTCGGCGCGCGCGTCCAGGCCGCCGCGCACTGGGCCGACGGGGTCCGCCGCCACCTCGGCCCCGCGGGGAGCCCGGCCGGGCCGGGCGGCGGCGGCAGGGTCGTCGCCGTCGTCGGCGCCAAGGGCGGCGTCGGGACGACCGTCACCGCCGTCCAGCTCGCCCTGGCCGCGCGTGCGGCGGGGCGCGAGGCGGCCCTCGCCGACCTCGACCTCCAGTCCGGCGACGTCGCCTCCTACCTGGACGTCCAGTTCCGGCGCTCGGTCGCCGACCTGGCCGGCATCGCCGACATCTCGCCCCGGGTCCTCCAGGACGCCGTCTTCCCCCACCCCACCGGCCTCGGCCTGCTGCTCGCCCCGGCCGAGGGCGAGCGCGGCGAGGAGGTCGGCGACCTGGCCGCCCGGCAGATCATCGGCGCCCTGCGCCGCCGTTACGAGCTCGTGGTGGTGGACTGCGGCACGCAGATCACCGCCGCGGGGGCGGCCGTCATCGAGACGGCCGACCTGGCCCTGCTGGTCACCACGCCCGACGTGGTGTCCGTACGGGCCGCCAAGCGCATGGTCCGGCTCTGGGACCGGCTCCAGATCCGCAAGGCGGAGGACACCATGACCGTCGTGAACCGTCACACCCGCACCGCCGAGGTGCAGCCGTCCCTCGTGGCCCGCACCACGGGGACGACCACCGCCCGGACGACCGTCCCCGCCGCGTACAAGGAACTGCGCGCGGCCGTGGACGCCGGGCGGATGCAGGACCTCGACGCCAAGTCCGGCGTCCGGCAGGCCCTGTGGACCCTCGCGGCCGAGCTGGGCCTGACCGGGGGGCCCGGGGGGCCCGGGGGCCCCGGGGGAGGGACGCGGCACCGTGCGCTGGGGCCGGGGGACGGGGGCGGCACGGGTGCCGATCAACTGCGGCCCGTCGCCTTGCCGTTCAGCCGGCTGCGGCGGCGGATCGGGGGCGACCGGGGGCAGGTCGCCGTCGAGTTCACCGGGATCGTCCCGATGATCCTGGTGGCGCTGGCCGTGGTCTGGCAGTGCGTCCTGGTCGGCTACACGTACTCGCTCGCGGGGCACGCGGCGGACCGCGGCGCCCGGGCGGGGTCGGTGGGCCGCGACTGCGCGGAGGCCGCGCGGGCCGACCTGCCGGACGAGTGGCGCGCCGGCGCGGTGGACTGCCGCAACGAGGGCGGCGTCTACAAGGCGGGCGTCAGGCTGAAGGTGCCGGTGCTGGTGCCGAACGCGGTCGACTGGCCGTGGCCGGTGGCGGGGACGGCCGGCGTGGCGCGGGAGGATTGAGGGGTGGGTGCGCGTGCGGAGAAGGTTGCCCCCGGCCCGCCCTTTCACCGTTTCTCGCGCGCTCCGCGCGGAGGCAACGCGGCTGCGCCG
>NZ_JAEAMR010000007.1:1159633-1213227 GCF_015999245.1 Streptomyces sp. AV19
GGGGGGGGGGGGGGGGGGGGGGGCGGGGGGCGGCGCCCGGGGGGGGGGCGGCGCGGCCGCCCGCCCCCCCGCCGCCCCCCCCCCCCCCCCCCCCCCCCCCCCCACCCCCGCGCGGCGCGCGGTACCGGGCCCCGGGGCGGAGCCCCGGAAGAAACGGTGAAAGGGCGGGGCGGTGAGAATTACTCCCCCAGACCCGCCAGGTCGCGCAACCGCCGCCCCTGCGCCGCCCGTTCCTCCGCCCGCTGCTCGTCGTACGAGCGCCCCGCCGCCCCCCGCAGCAGCGCCTTCGTCTCGATGACCGCGTCCCGCGGAGCCGCGAGCAGGGCCGCCGCCAAGTCGTCCGTCGCGGCGGCGAGTTCGCCGGCCGGCACGACGAGATTGGCCAGGCCGACCCGCTCGGCCTCGGCGGCGTGCACGAAGCGCCCCGTGGCGCAGATCTCCAACGCCCGCGCGTAGCCGACCAGTCCGACGAGCGGCTGCGTACCGCCCAGGTCCGGCACCAGCCCCAGGCTGGTCTCGCGCATGGCGAACTGCACGTCGTCCGCGCAGACCCGCAGGTCGCACGCGAGGGCGAGCTGGAAGCCCGCGCCGATCGCATGGCCCTGCACGGCGGCTATGGAGACGACGTCGTTCCGCCGCCACCAGGTGAACGCCCGCTGGTACGCGGCGATTTCCGCGTCGAGGCCAGCCTCGGAACCGCGCGCCAGGTCCAGGAACGACGGCTCCCCGTCGAACCCCTCGGGCGTGAACGCCTGCCGGTCGAGGCCCGCGGAGAAGGACTTGCCCTCACCCCGGAGCACCACGACCCGCACGCTGCCCGGCAGCAGCCGCCCGGCCTCGGTGAGTGCCCGCCACATGGCGGGCGACTGGGCGTTGCGCTTGGCGGGACGGTTCAGCGTGACGGTGGCCACCGCGTCGAGCACGGTGAGCCGCACGCCGTCCTGGTCGAGCAGGGCCTGCGGGGCGGTCATGGAAGCCTCCGGAGTCGGAACTGCAGTCAGCAACAAGTGACTGCACAGTAACCACCCGGCCGGAAGAACGGCCGACCGGGTGGCACCGTCCATGCTTAGTGCCCGACAGGTGCGCGGTGTCAGGCCGAGGCGGCCTTCTTGCCACGCGTCGCCCCGCCGCGACCCCGCAGGATCACGCCGGATTCGCTGAGCATCCGGTGGACAAAGCCGTAGGAGCGGCCGGTCTCTTCGGCCAGCGCCCTGATGCTCGCACCGGAGTCGTACTTCTTCTTCAGGTCTGCCGCGAGCTTCTCGCGCGCGGCGCCGGTCACCCGGCTGCCCTTCTTCAGAGTCTCGGCCACCCGTGCCTCCTCATGGGAGATGCGCCTCTTGTCTCTCATGATCACCCCTTGCCGGGATCCTGGCCACCCATTCGGCAAGGTCGATGACAGAAGGTTTCCGCGATCCGGGCCGCGGACAGCGCCCGGAGCAGGGGATTCCGTCCCGGACCGGCCGTACGGCCGTACGGGTGGCCCGGTGAAGCGGCAGGTCAGGGACCGAGCGGGGAGTGCGGGAGCGGAAGACGGCCGACGGCCGGTGCCCTGCGTGCGCCGGAGCGTTCCACCACACCGGGGTACGAGCCGTCCTCACTCATATGAAGGATCACGCATCGGCCGAATGATCGGGACGGGACTGATCAAGCGAGCCGCGGGAGCGGCTCAGGCGCGTCTCAGGCGAGGGAGACCAGGTCCGCGTAGTCCGGACCCCACAGGTCCTCCACGCCGTCCGGCAGCAGGATGATGCGCTCCGGCTCCAGCGCGTCCACGGCGCCCTCGTCGTGCGTCACGAGCACGACCGCGCCCTTGTAGGTGCGCAGGGCGCCCAGGATCTCCTCGCGGCTGGCGGGGTCGAGGTTGTTGGTGGGCTCGTCCAGGAGGAGGACGTTCGCCGAGGAGACCACCAGCGTGGCCAGGGCCAGCCGGGTCTTCTCACCGCCGGAGAGCACGCCCGCCGGCTTGTCGACGTCGTCGCCGGAGAACAGGAACGAGCCCAGCGTCTTGCGGACCTCGACCAGGTCCAGGTCGGGGGCCGAGGAGCGCATGTTCTCCAGGACCGTGCGGTCCGGGTCGAGCGTCTCGTGCTCCTGGGCGTAGTAGCCGAGCTTGAGGCCGTGGCCGGGGGTGACCTCACCGGTGTCGGGCTTCTCGGCCCCGGCGAGCAGCCGCAGCAGCGTGGTCTTGCCCGCGCCGTTGAGGCCGAGGATCACGACGCGGGAGCCCTTGTCGATGGCCAGGTCGACGTCGGTGAAGATCTCCAGCGAGCCGTAGGACTTGGACAGGCCCTCGGCGGTGAGCGGGGTCTTGCCGCAGGGCGCGGGCTCGGGGAAGCGGAGCTTGGCGACCTTGTCGGAGGCGCGCACCTCCTCCAGGCCCTTGAGCAGCCGCTCGGCGCGCTTGGCCATGTTCTGCGCGGCCACGGTCTTGGTGGCCTTGGCGCGCATCTTGTCGGCCTGCGAGTTGAGGGCCGCGGCCTTCTTCTCCGCGTTCTGCCGCTCGCGCTTGCGGCGCTTCTCGTCGGCCTCGCGCTGCTGCTGGTAGAGCTTCCAGCCCATGTTGTAGACGTCGATGACCGAGCGGTTGGCGTCGAGGTAGAAGACCTTGTTGACGACGGTCTCGACCAGGTCGACGTCGTGGGAGATCACCACGAAGCCGCCGCGGTAGGTCTTGAGGTAGTCGCGCAGCCAGGCGATGGAGTCGGCGTCGAGGTGGTTGGTCGGCTCGTCCAGGAGGAGCGTGTCGGCGTCGGAGAAGAGGATCCGGGCCAGCTCGACGCGGCGGCGCTGGCCGCCGGAGAGGGTGTGCAGCGGCTGGGCGAGGATGCGGTCGGGCAGGCCCAGGCTGGCGGCGATGGTGGCGGCCTCGGCCTCGGCGGCGTACCCGCCCTTGGTGAGGAACTCCGTCTCCAGGCGCTCGTACTTCTTCATGGCCTTCTCGCGCGTGGCGCCCTGGCCGTTGGCCATGCGGTCCTCGTTCTCGCGCATCTTGCGCAGGACGGAGTCCAGGCCGCGGGCGGAGAGGACGCGGTCGCGGGCGAGCACGTCGAGGTCGCCGGTGCGCGGGTCCTGCGGGAGGTAGCCGACCTCGCCGGAGCGGCTGATGGTGCCGGCGGCGGGGATGCCCTCACCGGCCAGGCACTTGGTGAGCGTGGTCTTGCCCGCGCCGTTGCGGCCCACCAGGCCGATGCGGTCGCCCTTGGCGATGCGGAACGAGGCCGACTCGATGAGGACGCGGGCGCCGGCGCGCAGCTCGAGGCCGGAGGCGGTGATCACGGGAACTACTCCTGGGCAGGGGGGACGGCGGGAGGGGGTGGGCGAACTCGGCCGCTGCGGACGCGGCGGCGCCGTCTAATGCACGAGGAGAGAAGCCATGGGGAAGAGTCTAACGGGGGCGGGCAAGCGGATTTCCCGGCCCGACGGCAGATTCGGGGGCGCACGGAGCGTGCCCGTACGCCGGTGACGCGCCGCCCGGCCCGCGCCGGGTTCGCCGCCGTACGCCCGGATTCACTACCGTTCCGAACGGCCCGGACGGGCACGGACCGGGTGGTGAACGGATACTCGGGGTGACGGCCCCGTGGGAAAGGCGGCGGTGCATGCAGTTCGACGACGACGCGGATCTCGACACCTCGCAGGTGCAGGACGAGCGGGGCAGCCGGATCCCCGGGGGCGGGCTGACCGTGGGCGGCGGCGTCGTGGGGCTGCTGGCCCTGCTCGCCGGGCTGTTCTTCGGCATCGGGCCGCAGGAGCTGGGCCTGTCGTCCGGGGAGCCGGGCGACTCGTCCGGGACCACGCGCACGGACAGCCAGGTGGCGCAGACCTGCAAGAAGGGCCGGGACGCCAACACCCGGGAGGACTGCCGGATCGTCGGCGTCGTCAACAGCGCCCAGTCCTTCTGGAGCCAGGAGTTCGCCCGCGGCGGCCGCTCGTACAACCCGGCGCAGACCAAGCTCTTCACCGACCGGACCAGCACGGCCTGCGGCTCCGCGACCTCGGCCGTGGGGCCGTTCTACTGCCCCGGCGACCACAAGGTCTATCTGGACCTGGGCTTCTTCAAGGAGCTGACGGACAAGTTCGGGGCCCGCGGCGGACCGTTCGCCGAGGCGTACGTGGTGGCGCACGAGTACGGGCACCACATCCAGAACCTGGCCGGGACGCTGGCGCGCTCCCAGGACCGGCGGACCGGCGAGACCAGCAACTCCGTCAAGGTCGAGCTGCAGGCGGACTGCTACGCGGGGGTCTGGGCGCACCACGCGACCACCACCCCGGACCCGGCGACGGGCCGGCCGCTGATCAAGCAGCTCTCGCAGCAGGACATCAGCGACGGCCTGTCGGCCGCGGCGGCGGTGGGCGACGACCGCATCCAGGAGAAGTTCCAGGGGAGGGTCACCCCGGAGAGCTGGACGCACGGGTCGGCGGCGCAGCGCCAGCAGTGGTTCACGACCGGCTACCGGACGGGGAGCGTCGCGGCCTGCGACACGTTCCGCTGACGGGCGGGCCGGCCCTGGGGAGGTTGCCCCTGCCCCGCCCTTTCACCGTTTCTTCGCGCTCCGCGCAGGGTGCAAAGCGGCTTCGCCGCGTTGGTCCTCAAGCACCGAATCAGCCCGTCCGGCGTTTGAGGACTCCGCCCGAAGGGCGGATGGGGTCCGGGGTCTCCCCGGGAAACGGTGAAAGGGCGGGTCAGGGGCAAATCCCGCCCCTCGCGCGGGAACGCGGCTCCGCCGCCGTCGAGTTCATCGGCTTCGTCCCCCTCCTCCTGCTCGTCGCCCTCGTCGCCGTTCAGCTCGGACTCGCCGCCTTCGCCGCCCAGCAGGCCGGCACCGGTGCCCGGGCCGCCGCGCGGACGGCCACCCTCGACGAGCCCCGCACCACGCCCGCGGACGCAGCCCACGAGGCCATGACCGGCTGGGTCGCCGACCGCGCGGACACGGCGGACGCCCCGGACTGCGACGGGCGCGCCGAGGTCACGGCCACCGTCGAGGTCAGCGTCCCCGGCATCGTCCCGGGCACGGACTTCCACGTCACCCGGCACGCCACCATGCGTTGCCCGGCGCCTGGGGCCGTGCCCGGGGCCGTGCCTGGGGCCGCGTCCCGATCCGCGTTCGGGATGGCGTCCGGGGCCGCGCCCGGAGCCGCGTCCAGGACCGGGTCCGGAACCGCGCCCCGATCCGCGTTCGGGACAGCGTCCGGAACTGTGCCCGGGACTGCGCCTGGAGCCGTGTCCGGAGCCGAGTCCGAAACCGCCTCCGGAGCCGTGTCCGAAACCGCCTCCGGAGCCGTGTCCGAAACCGCCTCCGGAGCCGCGCCCGAAACCGCGCCAAGAGCCGCCCCCCTCCCCCCGCCAGGGGGCACGCCATGAGCCTGCGCGCCCGCATCGTCGCCCCCGAGACGCCCGCCGCCGGGCGGGAGGCCGACCACCTCGTCCCCGTCTACCGCGCCAAGCTCCTGGAGGAGATCGACCTCGCCGAGATGTCCGCGCTCGCCGCCGCCGAGCGCCGCGGCCGGCTGGAGCGCGTCCTCGGGCACATCATCAGCCGCGAGGGGCCCGTCCTGTCGACGGCCGAGCGCGACCGGCTCGTCCGCCGGGTCGTCGACGAGGCCCTCGGGCTCGGCATCCTCGAACCCCTCCTCGAGGACCCGACCGTCACCGAGATCATGGTCAACGGCCCCGACCAGGTCTTCGTCGAACGGTCCGGCCGCGTCGAGGCCGTCCCCGTCCGCTTCGCCTCCCACGAGCAGCTGATGCAGACCATCGAGCGGATCGTCTCGACGGTCAACCGCCGGGTGGACGAGTCCCACCCCATGGTCGACGCCCGCCTCCCCAGCGGCGAACGCGTCAACGTCATCATCCCGCCCCTCGCCCTCAACGGCGCCACCCTCACCATCCGCCGCTTCCCGCGCGTCTACACCCTGCGCGAACTCATCGGCATGGGCACGCTCGACGAGCCGACGCTGATGCTGCTCGCCGCCCTCGTCCGCGCCAAGTTCAACATCGTGATCTCCGGCCCCACGGGCTCCGGCAAGACCACCCTGCTCAACGCCCTCTCCGGACTGATCCCCGAGGGAGAGCGGATCATCACCGTCGAGGACGCGGCCGAACTCCAGCTCCAACAGGGCCATGTGATCCGGCTGGAGGCCCGCCCGCCGAACGTCGAGGGCAAGGGCCGCATCACCATCCGCGACCTGGTGCGCAACTCCCTGCGCATGCGCCCCGACCGCATCATCGTCGGCGAGGTCCGCGGCGGCGAGACCCTCGACATGCTCCAGGCCATGTCCACCGGCCACGACGGCTCGCTCGCCACCGTCCACGCCAACTCCGCCGAGGACGCCCTGATGCGCATGCGCACCCTCGCGTCCATGTCCGAGGTCAAGATCCCCTACGAGGCGCTGCGCGACCAGATCGACAGCGCGGTGGACTGCGTCGTCCAGCTCACCCGGGGACCGGACGGCTCGCGGCGGATCACCGAGGTGGCGCTGCTGGACCCGCGTGGCGGGCACGGGCCCGCGAACGACGCCCACGGCGCGGAGTACCGGCTCGTCACCGCCGTCCGCTTCGACGCCCTGCCGATGGGCGCGGACCGCGTCGTGCGCGGCGCGTTCGCCCACCTCCCGCTCCCGGACCGGGCCGCGGAGCGGCTGCGCCTGGCCAACGAGCCGGTGCCGCAGGCGTTCGGCGTCGGCGGACCTCCGGCTGGAGCTGGGCTTCCGGCCGGAGCCGGGCTTCCGGCCGTACGGGCCGCGGGCCGGCACGCCGCCCCCGGACGCCCGCGCGACGAGCCGACACAGCGGCCGACACAGCGAGCCGACGAGCCGACGAGCCGACCTAGCGAGGCAACCGGACCATGGACCGAACCGCACTCCTGACCCTGGGCGCCACCCTCCTCGGCGGCGCGCTGGCCGTCGCCGGCGTACGGACGTACCTGGCCGGACGGCAGCAGCACGCCGCCCTGGTCGACCGCCTCGCCGGCGCCCACGACGAAGCCGCCGCCCCCCGGCCCCGGCCGTTCGCCCGCTTCGACCGGCGGCTGCGCGCCACCCGGTTCGGCCGCCGTCTGGAACGGCGCATCGCCTCGACCGGACTGGCCGTCACCCCGGGCGACTTCACCCTCCGGACGCTCGCCGCGGCCGCCGCGCTGTGGCTGGTGGCGGCCCTCGCCCTCGCGCCGTTCTTCGGGCCGATCGCCGCGGTCGTCGCCGTCTGGTCCGCCTCGGCCTTCCTCGGCCGCCAACGCCGCAAGCGGATCGAGAAGTTCATCAACCAGCTCCCCGAGCTCTCCCGCATCCTCGCCAACGCCACCCAGGCCGGACTCGCCCTGCGCACCGCCCTGGGCATGGCCGCCGAGGAGATGGACGCCCCGGCGGGGGAGGAGCTGGCCGCGGTGGCCGACCGGCTCGCCGTCGGCCACTCCGTCGACGACGCCCTGGGCGAGCTCGCCGAACGCCTTCCCTCCCGCGAACTCGTCGTCCTGGTCACGACCTTGGTGCTGTCGAACCGGGCGGGCGGCTCCGTCGTGCGCTCGCTGCGCAACCTCACCGAGACGCTGGAGGAGCGCAAGGAGACGCGGCGCGAGGTCCGCACCCAGCTGTCCCAGGTGACCGCCACGGCGTACGTCGTCCCGCTGATGGGCATCGGCACCCTCTTCCTCATGGACCGCATCGCGCCCGGCTCCATCGACCGGATGACCGGTTCGGTGGCCGGTCAACTCGCCGTGGTCGGCGCGTTCGTGCTCTACGGCATCGGCTTCTTCCTCATCCGGCGCATGTCGCGCATCGACGTCTAGGAGGTCCGTCCCGTGGGACCGCTGCTCGCCCTGCTGGCCGCCGCCTCCGTGGCCGGCGTCTGCCACGCCGTCGCCCTGTGCCGGGGCGAGGCGAAGCTGCCGCCGGACCTGGCGGTCGCGCTGGAGGTCGGGGCCACCCGCACCTCGGCCGTCGGCTCGGCCGTCGACCGGCTGGGCATGCGCGGCGCCCCGCTCGTCCTGCGCCTGATGGGCGAGCGGCGCGTCGCCCGGATCCGCACCCGCATCGACCGCGCCGGCAACCCCGGCGGCCTGACCGTGGACCGTTACGCGGCCCGCCGGGCGGTGTACGGAGCGCTGGGCTTCGGCGGCGCGCTCGTGATGGTCGCGAAGGGGCAGTGGCTGGTGGCGCTGCTGCTCGTCGCCTTCGGACTGTTCTGGATCGAGGTCGGCATCTGGGCCGCCGTCCGCGAGCGGCGCGTCGCGATCGAGCGCACGCTCCCGGACTTCCTCGACGTCCTCGCCGTCGTGGTGAGCGCCGGGCTGAGTTTCCGGCAGGCGCTCGACCGGGTCGCGGAGCGCTACGAGGGCCCCTGGGCGGACGAACTGCGCATCGCCCTGCGCCAGATGGACATGGGCGTCAGCCGCCGCGAGGCGTTCGAGGGCCTGCGCCGGCGCAACGACTCCGAGCAGGTGGCCCAGTTCGTCTCCGCCCTGCAACAGGGCGAGGAGCTCGGCTCGCCCATCGTCGACACCCTCATGGACCTCGCCGACGACATGCGCCGCACCGACGCGCAGAACGCCCGCCGCCGCGCGGCCCGGGCGGTGCCCAAGGCGACCGTGATCATCACGACGTTCATGGTGCCGGGGACGCTGGCGCTGATGGTGGCGGGCTTCTTCCTCGGCTCCGGGGTGGACTTCGGGACGGTGACGGGGCGGTGAGGCGACAGCCGCAAGGGCTTTTGAAGAAGCGCGAGTTGTGTGAAGACTCTTCGCTTCTGCAATTAGTTGTGGGACAGTCGTCGTCGCCCGGAAACAGCTCCCGGAGGGACTTGCTGCCGGAACGGAGGTGCGGCGTGTGATGCGCGGGATATTCCAACTTCCGTGCGATGGGGGAGAAGTGGGGCATGCGCACTGTTCCGCGCCTGGCGTTTGGGCGTACGTTTCCCGTGCGGCGAGTGACGGTACGCGTACGTGGACTCACCCGCAGAACCGCAACCGACCGGCCGCCCGCGGAGGGGAAGAGGATGGGGCAGCGTTTCCGGGTTCAGGGATTCCGGGGCCAGGACGACCGGGGGCAGACCTCGGTCGAGTACCTGGGCATCATCGCGGTGGTCGTGGCGATCGTGCTGGTGCTGACGACGACGGACTTCGGGACGGTGATCGCCAAGGCGGTCATGGACCAGATCCACAAGATCACCTGAGCCGCGCGCGGGGAGCGCGGGACGCCGGGCAGGCGTTCCCGGTCTACGTCGTGGCCGTCGCGGGCCTGCTGTTCGTCGCCCTCGCGGTCTTCGCCGTGGGCATGGCCGGGGCGGCCAGGAACGGCGCGCAGTCGGCGGCCGACGCGTCCGCCCTCGCGGCGGCGCAGAGCTACCGGGACGAGGTGTTCGCCGGCTTCCTGCGGGACGTCGGCACCGCCGACGCGGGACGGCGCTGGCTCACCGGCCTCGGGGATCCCCCGCGGGCCGCGTGCTCCGAGGCGGCCCGGCTCGCGGGGAGCAACGACGCCGACGACGAGCGGTGTCAGGTCACCACGGGCCCCGGGCCGGCGACCTCGTTCGACGTGACGGTGCGGACGCGCAGGGCGGTCGGCGAGTCGGTCGTCCCCGGCACGGAGGACACCCACGCGCGGGCCTCGGCGCGGGCCGTGGTGGAGCCGCGCTGCCGCCCGGGGCCGGGGGACGTCCCGCGCGCCGGGCCGTTCCTCCTGCTGTGCGACGACGGACGGGAGCTGGCGGTCGACCCCGCGCACATGGACCCGCTCCTCGACGCCAGGGCCCTGTTCGCCGTCCGGCTTGCCGCCACCGACCAGTGACCGACGGGACCGATGAGCGACCGACGGGACCGATGAGCGACCGACGGGACCGACGGGACCGACGAGCGAAGGAATGCGAGCGATGAGCGCAGGGCACCGGAGATTCGCGGCCATGGCCCTCATGGTCCCGCTGGCCGCGGCGGCGGTGGGATGCGGCGGGGACAGCGGGGACAAGGACGACGGCGGCGGCAGCCCGGGGAGCTCCCGGCCGGTCGCGGATTCCGAGGACTCCGCCCCGGCCGGCACGCTGGGGGAGCTCAAGGGCCCCGACGACGTGGTGGTGACGATCAGTTCCGCCGTCCGGGACGGCGGCGGCTTCGTCACCGTGCAGGGCTCCGTCACCAATCGCGGCAAGGCCGTCTTCGACGCGCTCGAATGGCGGTCCAAGGAGACCGGGCTGAAATCGAGATCCGCGATATCCGGGGCCTCGCTCGTCGACGACCGCAGCAAGAAGCGCTACCTCGTGCTGCGCGACACGGACGGCGAGTGCCTGTGCACGACGGGCCTGACGAACATCAAGCCGGGCGAATCCCGCCCTCTCTTCGCCCAGTTCCCCGCACCCCCGTCCGAGATCACCGCCGTCGACTTCCAGCTCCCCACCATGCCCACCGTCCGCATCAGGCTCTCGGGGTGACCCGGTGACCCGCCTGCTGCTCCCCGCACTCGTGCTGGTCGCCACCCTCGCGGCGGCGCCCGCTCACGCGTCCGGCCCCGGCGACCCCGCGAACACCACCCCGCCCGTCCGCCTCGACCCCACCGCCCCCGGCCTGAAGCTGCGCAAGGGCGCGCGGCTCGCCCCCGGGCGCGTCCTCGACATCAAGTCCGTCGTGGAGACGGGCAGCGACGGCGGGGAGCGCCGCGAGGACACCAACGTGGACGTGACGTTCGCCCTCCAGACGGAGATCCTCTTCGACAAGGACAGCGCCGAGCTGGGCGGGGCGGCCGGGCAGCGCATCGGCGTGATCGCCGTCGAGGCCAGGAAGCAGCGGGCGACGACGATCCGCGTCTTCGGTTTCACCGACGACCTCGGCTCGGCCGACCACGGCGTCGCCCTCTCCAAGGAACGCGCGAACGCGGTCCAGCGCCGCCTCGCCCAGGAACTGGCCTCGTCGGCAGTCACCTACCAGATCCGGGGGTACGGCGAGGAGTACGCGATCGCCGACAACTCCACGGAGGAGGGCCGCCGCAAGAACCGCAGGGTGGAGGTCACCTTCCCGCGCAGGGGATGATGATCAAGAACGGTTTTCGGCCACCACCGAGGAGTCCTCCTTGCGCAAGCTCGTGTACTGCATCGCCTCCACCATCGACGGTCACATCGCGGGCCCGGACGGCGCGGACCCCACCGGCCCCGACGGCTTCTGGCCGGTCCCCGCGGACTACATCCAGCACCTCGTCGCCGAGTACCCGGAGATCCTCCCGGCCCCCGCCCGCGCCGCGCTCGGCGTCACGGCGGAGGGCACGCACTTCGACACGGTCGTGGAGGGCCGCCGCACGTACGAGATCGGCCTGAAGGCCGGGATCCCCGACGCGTACCCCCACCTGCGCCACCTGGTCTTCTCCCGCACCCTCACCGAGGCCCCGGCCCCGGCCGTGGAACTCGTCGCCACCGACCCGGCGGAGAAGGTCCGCGAGCTCAAGCAGCAGCCCGGCAAGGACATCTGGCTCATCGGCGGCGGCGAACTGGCGGCTTCTCTTTACGGCGAGATCGACCGCCTGATCATCAAGCTGGGCCCGCTGACGACGGGCACGGGCATTCCGCTGTTCGCCGAGTCGGCCGGCTTCGCGCCGCGCGTGTGGACGCTGTCGGGGCATGTGGTGATGGAGAGCGGCGCGGTGTTCCTGACGTACGACCGGGGCGAGGACGCGCGGGACGCGTAGCCACCCGTGGGGCGGCATGGTGCTTCGTCGGCCGCCCGCCTCGTCTCGGGCCCTCCGGGCCCAAAGATGGCCGGCTACGCGAGGGGGTGGGCGGGGCCGGCCGTTCGGCTGCGGGTCACCGGTGGTGGCGGGCGGGGGCGGAGGGCTGGCTGTCGACGTGGGCGGGTTGGGCACGGTGGTACAGCTGCCCCTCCGGGTCCGGCCCGGAGGGGCAGTGGGTGGGGCGGGGTGGTCCGGAGCGGACGCGGTGGCGGCGTGGTCGTTGCGCCCTTGATTGCGGGCAGTTGGGGTGTGATCGGCCATGGAGGGCCCTTTGCGGCAGAACCAAACTGCCCGCTTTCCGCACCGGAGCCCTCGTTGCCGCTCCCCACCCGCACCCGACAGCCGGCCCCGGCCAACCCCTCGCGTAGCGGGGACGGTGTGGACGCCGCAGGGGCGGTCAGGGCGTGGCGGGAACCGTCCAGCGCTGGTTGGCCGTGCCGGTGCAGTCGCGTATCTGCAAGGGGGTGCCTGCGGCGGTGGACGGAGCGGTGAGGCAGCGGCCGGAGGCCGGGTTGCGCAGGCCGCCGTTGCCGTCGCGGACCCACCGCTGGTTGGCGCCGCCGTTGCAGTCGTAGGCCAGGACCGGGGTGCCGTTCCGGGTCCCGCTCTCCGCCACGTCCAGGCACAGGCCGCTCGTCATCAGGTGCAGGGCCTTGTCCTTGCCGAGGACCCACTGCTGGTTGTCGGCCCCGGTCGGCGGCCGCAGCAAGGCGGTACCGCCGTCGGCCTCGACGGCCTTCCCTCCGGGGCCGGTTACCGCGCCGCGCACCGAGTTGCCGATCGCGTTGCTCTGCACGCTGCCGTCGCGGGTGACGTCGATGCGGCTCATGTCCGCGCAGCTCGAACTGGCCTTGGTGCCGGAGACCTTGGCGGTGACCTTCCCGTCGTCCCCCTGCGGCAGCCCGAATCGCACCTGCGAATAGGGCTGGTCGTTGCAGGAGGCCCGGTCGTCGTTCCACTCGAAGTACTCGGTCCAGTCGACCATTCCGTCGGGCGAGACCCGGTCCGAGGCGGCGCGGATGCTGCCGAGCTTGAAGGAGGCGCCGGTGGTCTCGTCGGTCACCGTGACGCCGAACCAGCGGTTGCCCTCGTGGGCGACCCGGGTGCGGTACGTATGTCCCTGCTGCCAGTCGTACTTGATGCGGCAGCTCTTGCCCTCGCCCTCGCCGCCGAAGTCGACGCAGTAGCTGCCCTTCGACCCCGGCTTCGCCTCCGTCGCGTCCCAGACGGAAAAGAGGAACGTGCGCTTCTCGCCGGGGCCGTTGGCCTGCATCCCGGTGTACGCGCCGTTTCCCTTGGTGAAGCCGAACTGGTGGCTCCAGAAGACATTGGCCGCCCGACCGGGGTCCTTGGTGACCGTGGTGCGGAAGGTGACGTTCGACAGGCCCTTGGCGGCGCCGGGGAAGGCGTAGTCGGTGTACGAGCCGGGGGTGTCGGACGCGGAAGCCGTGCCCGCTGCGGTCAGGGCGGCGCCCGTCGCCGTGGCGAGGACTGTTGCCGCGACGATCCAGCGGCGCGGGGTTCTCGGCCGGGTCGGTGAAGTCATGGGGGTTCTTCCGTAGTGCGTGGGGGGTGCCTGTTCGGCGTGTTGATCATGCAAGCGCCGGCGCGGCGCACCGCCCAGGGCCGAAAGTCCCTTGTGCGGAAAGGTCGTTGCGGATTAACCGCAAAGTGGAGTGATCAACAACAACTTTGCCAATTCTTGGTGTATTTGGCCGGACATTCGGACCAGTGTCGTCCGCATCGCACGGCGACCGATCCGGGCCCCACGACCCCGCTCGCCGTTCCCCCCACGCTCCGAGGAGGAATCCGTTCATGACGGAATGCAGAAGACGGCGGCGGTACGGCCGCCGCGCCCTGGCGCTGTCGGCCGCCGCGATGGGCATGGTGGCGGTCGCCGCCCTCCCCGCCTCGGCCGCCGACCTCAGCCCCCGGGAGGTCATGGCCGACTGCGCCTCCGGTGCCGGCAAGTGCACCTTCAACGATCCCCGGTTCGGCGCCGCCTACCTCGGCAACTACAAGCGGGTCTCCGACGAGCTCCACAACTGCACCAGCTCGGACGCCACCCAGTCGATGAGCTGGTCCGACACGGTGGGCTCCAGCGACACGGCCGGCGTGACCATATCCGTCGGCGGCAAGATCGAAGGCATCATCGACGTCAGTGTGCAGGCGAACTACAGCCACACCTGGTCGAGTTCGCACTCCGAGACCAGCACCCTGGGGATGACCGTCAAGCCGGGCGAGGTCGGCTGGATCTCCCGGGCCCAGGTGATGCGGAACGTGTCCGGCACCTGGCAGACCCACTACGACTCCCCCAAGGCGGGCCACTACTACTGGTACGTCGGCGACACGATCACCGGGCCCGCCCCCAACGGGACCGACGGCGTCCACAACGCGGTCGTCGTCAAGACCCGCCCCATGACGGGTGCCGAGAAGGCGTCCTGCTCCACCCGGAAGGCGAAGGTCTTCCGCAGCGTGAACTGACCCACGGCGCCCCCGCCGGCCGGGCCCCCGCCCAGACGGCCCCTCGACCGGCCGTGCCGAACACCCCCGATCGGCAAGGCCGCAACGGCCCGGCTCGCCTCCCTGATCCCCCCTCGGGGCGAGCCGGGTCACCCCCTTCTCACGGTTGCGCCGCATGAACCACCTCTCCCCCCACCGCTTCACCGTCGGCTTCGACCTCGACCTCACCCTCGTCGACACCCGCCCCGCCGTCCGCGCCGCGTACGCGGCCCTGGCGGCGGCCACCGGCGCGTACATCGACGTCGACGTGGCCGCCGCCCGCGTCGATCACCCGCTGGAGCAGGAGCTGCGCGACTGGTTCCCGGAGGACCGGGTGCCCGGGGCGCGGGAGGTCTGCGTGGCGGACCACCCCCGGCACGGGATCACGCTCTCGCCCGCCATGCCCGGCGCCCGCGAGGCCGTCGGCGCCGTCCGGGCCCTGGGCGGGCGGGTGCTCGTCCTCACCGCGCGCCACTCCCGCAACGCCCGTCTCCATCTCGACCACCTCGGCATCGAACCCGACGTCGTCGAGGGCTCGTTGTGGACCGGGGGCAGGGCCGTCGCGCTGCGCCGCTACGGCGCGGCGGTCCACGTGGGCGACGACGTCGTCGACATGCGCTGCGCGCGTACGGCCGGAGCGCTGGCCGTGGGTGTCGTCAGCGGCTTCTGCGCCGCGGAGGCGCTGCGCTCGGCCGGGGCGCAGGTGATCCTGCCGGGGCTCGGGCACTTCCCCGCCTGGCTGCACAGCTATCTCACGGGTCCCGTCCGTACGTGATCGATTCCGTACGTGATCGATCCCATACCTCCGGCCCGGCCCGCCGGTCCTACCGTGGGCCCCATGACCCGCGCCCGCACCGCCGACCTCATCGACACCCAGGCCCGGTCCTGCGCCGAGCTCGGCTCGCCGCTGTACGCGGCGCTGCTGACCCGGGCCGCCGAGGACGTCCGGGCGGGCGGGCCCTGCGCCGACGCCGTCGCGCCGCTGGAGGGCGCGCCCGGACCGGCGGCGGTCGCGCTGCGGCTGCTGGGCGCCGTCCACGCGCTCGTCCTGCTCGGGCACGCGCCGGAACTGGCCGCGCATTACGCGCGCCCCGGCGACCCGGAGGCCGCCTGGAAGCCGTTCCGCAAAGCCGTGGCGGAGCACCCGGAGCACGTCGCGGCCTGGATGCGCCGCCCGCCGCAGACCAACGAGGTCGGCCGGGCCAACCAGTTGATCGCCGGCCTGCTGACGGTCCTGGACGACCTGGGGCTGCCCGAGCCGCCCCCCGTGCGGCTGCTGGAGCTGGGGGCGAGCGCCGGGCTGAACCTGCGGGCGGACCGCTTCCGGATCCGGGCGGCCGCCGGAGGACGGGAGTCCGCCTGGGGCTGGGGCGATCCCGGATCGCCGGTCGTCCTGGACGGCGCCTGGCGGGACGGCACGCCACCGCCCCGCATCGCCGCGGCCGCCGCCCGTGTCCCCGCGTTGACCGTCGTCGAACGCCTCGGCTGCGACGTCGGTCCCCTGGACCCGCACGACCCCGCCGACGCCCTCGCCCTGCGCGCTTATCTCTGGCCCGACCTGCCCCGCCGGGCGGAACGCCTCGCGGGCGCGCTGGCCCTCGCCCGCGAGGTGCCCGCCCGCGTGGTGCGGCAGGGTGCCGCCGACTTCCTGGCCACGACCGCGCCGCGCCCCGGAACGCTCACCGTGGTCTGGCACTCGGTGATGCGCCAGTACGTGCCGCCCGCCGAGTGGTCCCGGGCCGAGGCGGAGCTCGACCGGCTCGGGCGGGCCGGACGCGGGCCGGGCGCCGGGTGGTTCGCCCACCTGGCGTTCGAGCCGCGCCGCGTCGGCGGAGTCCACCGGTTCGTGCTGACCGCCCGCCTCGGCGACGGGCCGCCGGAGGTCCTCGCCGAGGCGCACCCGTGGGGCCTGGACGCCCGTGCGACGGAGGCCACCGCGCTCGACGACTGACGCCCACCCGTGTCGTGTCCCTCGCGAACTCCCCGTCCCGCGCGGCAGGATGGACCTCCAGGGATCACGGTGGCGGGTGAGGGGGACGGCGGGTGAACGGCGGTTGGGCGGGCCTGCGGGCGGTCGCGGCCCTGGGGGCGCTGACCGTGACGGCCGGGGCGCACCCGGCGCGGGCCGCCGAGGGGGCGCGGACACCGGCGGCGTACCGGACGGCCCCGGGCGCGCAGGCGGTACGCGGCGCGCCGGAGGACGCGGACGGGCCGCTGCTGGAGGCGGGCGGACGGACCTACACGGACCGCCTCGCGCCGGGCGAGCGCAAGTCCTACCGCGTACGGCTGGACGCCGCGTCCGACGCGTACGTCTCGGCGGTGGCCGCGCCCCGGCCCGGCAGCGCGATGGGACTGCGCGACGGGATCGACGTGTCGCTGCGCGCCGCCGACGGCACCCCGTGCGGCCCGGCACGGCACCGCTCGTTCCTGGCGGAGGGCGGCGCGTACCCGCTCGCGGACCACACGGAGCGCCTCGCCGGTACGGGCGGGGCGTGCGGGGCGGCGGGGACCTACCGGTTCGTCGTCGCGCGCGGGGATGCCGACGGGGGCGACGCCGCGCCGCTGCCGCTGGAGCTGAAGCACACGGCCGCCCGCCCGGCCACCGGCTCCCCGGTGTCGGACTCGGGCCCGGGAAGCTGGAGTTCGCAGGCTCCGTCCGGCCCGGCCGGTCCCGGCCGGGACGTCACCGGCG
Organism: Streptomyces sp. AV19; assembly: GCF_015999245.1. Classification (GTDB taxonomy): domain Bacteria; phylum Actinomycetota; class Actinomycetes; order Streptomycetales; family Streptomycetaceae; genus Streptomyces. The sequence goes on from NZ_JAEAMR010000007.1 coordinate 1,176,528, forward strand.
GCAGCGGGTTCAACGACGCGGTACGGGTGGGCGCCGGCACGTGGCGGGACCGGATCCGGCCCGGGGAGACCCGCTTCTACCGCGTCACCGTCCCGGCCGGTCAACAGCTCTTCGCGAAGGCGGCGTTCGGGAGCGCGTCCGGGCCCTACGTCGCCAACGGGGTGCGGCTCGGCCTGAGCGACGCGGCGCGCGGCCATGTGATGAACCGGACCGAGGGGTACGGCGGATCCGCCGCGGCCGTCGCGCTGGCCACCCCGCCGGCCGCCGGGCCGGGCGCCCTGCGGGGCGGGGAGGCGGAGCGCGGAATGGGCCGGGCCGGCGGGTACTTCCTCCAGGTCAGCCTGAACGCCAAGGCGGCGGGCGGCCGTTCGGACCCGGTGCCGGTCCGGCTGGCGGTCGGCCTCGCGCCCGCCCGGAAGGACCCGGCGGCGGACGGGCTGCCGCGCATCCTGGGCGGGCGTCCGGCGGCGGCCCGGGCCGGAGCGGCGGACGGCGGGTGGCTGCGCGCCGCGGGGTACGCCGGCGTCGGCACGGGGACGGCGCTGCTGCTGGGACTCGGGGGATGGGTGCTGCTGGCGCGGCGGGCGGGCGGCGGCCGGTAGGCCCTACCGCGCGCCGACCCGGAGCCGTACGCCCCTGCGCAGCCCCCACCGCGCCATGGCCCCGGCGGACGCCTCCAGGACGTGGCGCGCCCGCGGGCGCGGCGCGCCGAGGCGGTGGGGGGCCATGGTGCGCACGGCCAGGACGGTCAAATCCCGGTCCAGATAGGCCACGTCGATGGGGAAGCGCATGCCGAAGGTGTGCACCGAGCTCGCCGGGGTGAGCAGGAGGGCCCCGTCGATCCCGGCCCGGCCGAGGAGCCCCCGGGTACGGGCGCGGTACGAGGCGGCGATCTCGACGGGAACGGAATCGCCTTGATCTACTGTGAGTTGGGAGTGGCCGTCGTGCCATGCGGGCATGGTGATGCCTTTCGGGGAGGCCGGGGGTGACCACGTTATCCACAGTCGCCGGGTTGTCCACAGGGCCCGGCGCGCCGGCCGGAGGATCCGTAACCTCGGCCCATGGACTGGTGGTTGATCGTGACGGCCGTGGCGGCCGGGCTGTACGGCGCCCTCGCGGGGACGCTGGTGCCGCGCGCCCTGTACCGGCTGTCCGTCGAGCCGGGGGAGGCGTGGCGGGCGTCGGCCCCGTGCGGTCACGCGCTCGGCGGCTGGGCGGGGCGGGCGCGGTGCGCGGCCTGCGGAGGGCGGTACGGGCCCGGGGCGCTGTGGCCGGCCGGCGCGACGGCGGCGGTGTGCGCGGGGACCGCGGCGGCCGTCGGGGCACGCCCGGAGCTGGTGGTGTGGCTGCTGGCGGCGCCGGTGGGCGTGCTGCTGGCGGGAGTTGACCGCGCGGTGCGCCGGCTGCCGGACGTGCTGACGCTGCCGCTCGCGGCCGGGGCGGCCGCCCTGCTGGGCGCGGCGGCGACGGTGCCGGGGGCGGCCGGCTCATGGCCGGGGGCCCTGCTGGGCGGTACGGCCCTCGGCGGCGCGTACCTCCTGCTCTTCCTGGTCCACCCGGCCGGGATGGGCTTCGGCGACGTGAAGCTGGCGGTGGGCCTGGGCTGCGCCCTGGGCTGGTACGGCTGGGGAGTGCTGATACTCGGCGGGCTCGCGGGGCTGCTGCTGGCCTCGGTGTACGGCATATGGCTGATGCTGACCCGCGGGGTGGGGCGGGGGGCCACGATGGCGCTGGGTCCGTTCCTCATATCCGGGGCGTGGCTCGGGGTGCTGGCGGGCGGCTGGGCCGTGCGGCCGTGAGGTCCTCTCCCGAGGCGTCTGCGGCGTCCGCCGGACGCTCCGGACCCATGTTCCGCATCCGGACCTGTCCCGGAGACCGGACGCTTCGACGCCGTCCCAGAGCGGTGCCAACCGGTCCGGATCGGCCTGGACCCGTCCGGATGCGCCCGGACCGGCCCGAATGAGATCGGAGCGGTGCAGTTCATACGACGCGCTGAGCGACGAAAACGTCACGGAGGAGCACCGACGCGTCAAGGCGGCGATGACTTTGCGCAACATTTTCGAGGAATCTGCGGGGCGGTTCCGGAGGCCCTGGCCGGATGGCCGGTTCTACACCGTAGGCCCAGCGCTGGAGCGGTTTTGCGGGGTTTCGAGAGGGCGCCCGAACCCCCGAGTTCAAGATCAACAACCCCTCGGGGAGTCAGCTTCGGGCGCCGCGTCACCCTTGTCGATGCATGAAGTACCCCCTCCGACCGGTTATGGTGGAAACCCCCCCTCGGGCCGGTCCGTATCCCCCCCACGGACCGGCCCGTTTTTCTTGGGGCGATGTCACTCTCCGTAGGAATCCGTGCGACTCCGCGCAGGTATCGCGCAGGTATGTCGCCGGTCCGTTCCGGTCCGCTCCGGAACGGGCTAGGACTCGCCCCGGCGCGCCCAGATGTTGACCCCCGCCGTGCTCACCGCGAGGGCGTCGATCCCGTCCAGCTCCTCCTTGGCGAGCCCCGGCCCGCCCAGCGCGGCCACATTGGCCTCCAGCTGGCCCACGCTGGAGGCCCCGATCAGGGCGGAGGTCATGCGCTCGTCCCGCAGCACCCAGGTCAGGGCCAGCTGGGCGAGGGACTGGCCGCGCCGGGCGGCGATCTCGTTCAGCCCGCGCAGCCGGCGGACGACGTCCTCGGTCAGCAGCGCCGGGTCCAGCGACTTGCCCTGGGCGGCGCGCGAGCCCTCCGGGACGCCGTGCAGGTACTTGTCCGTGAGCAGCCCCTGCGCGAGCGGCGCGAAGGCGATGCAGCCCATGCCCTCCTCCTCCAGGGCGTCGAGCAGGGAGTCGTCCTCGATCCAGCGGTTGATCATCGAGTACGAGGGCTGGTGGATCAGCGCCGGGACGCCCATCGCGCGCAGCAGCCGGGCCGCCTCCCGGGTCTGCTCGGCGCCGTAGGACGACACGCCCGCGTACAGCGCCTTGCCCTGCTGGACGGCGGACGCCAGGGCGCCCATCGTCTCCTCCAGCGGCGTGTGGGGGTCGAAGCGGTGCGAGTAGAAGACGTCCACGTAATCGACGCCCATTCGGCCCAGCGACGCGTCGAGGGACGAGAGCAGGTACTTGCGCGAGCCCCACTCCCCGTACGGCCCGGCGTGCATCAGGTAACCGGCCTTCGTGGAGAGCACCAGCTCGTCGCGGTAGGGCCGGAAGTCCTGGGCGAACAGCTTGCCGAAGTTCAGTTCGGCGGAACCGGGCGGCGGGCCGTAGTTGTTGGCCAGATCGAAGTGGGTGACGCCCAGGTCGAAGGCGCGGCGCAGAATGGCGCGCTGGGAGTCGAGGGTGCGGTCGTCCCCGAAGTTGTGCCACAGTCCCAAGGAGACGGCGGGAAGCTTGAGGCCGCTCCGGCCGCTGCGCCGGTACTCCATGGAGTCGTAGCGCGTTTCGGCCGCGTGGTAACGCGAATCGGTCATGTGGCCACTGACTATCACGCTCCGGTGACAGGCCGAGTTGGGTTCCCGCGACACGCTGGCAGTAATGTGGCGCCCTCGGGCGACCGCGATGTGGCGGGGAACCGCAGTGGCATGGAGGGGCTGGAAACGTGAAGTTGCGCGACCTGGTGTACAGGCTCTACGCACGCCGGGTGGAAGGCCGCCTCGACCACGCCCAGGTCCCCAAGCACATCGGCGTCATCCTCGACGGCAACCGCCGCTGGGCCCGCGCCGACGGCCGGACCACCGAGCAGGGCCACCAGGCGGGCGCCGACAAGATCAGCGAACTGCTCGGCTGGTGCCACGAGACGGACGTCGAGGTCGTCACCCTGTGGCTGCTCTCCACCGACAACCTGGACCGGCCCGCCCAGGAGCTCAAGCCGCTCCTCGGCATCATCGAGAACACCGTCCGCGGCCTCGCGGCGGACGGCCGCTGGCGCGTCCACCACGTCGGCCAGCTCGACCTGCTCCCGCCCGAGACGCAGACCGTGCTCAAGGAGGCCGAGCAGGACACCCTCGGCATCGGGGGAATACTGGTCAACGTCGCGGTGGGCTACGGCGGACGGCAGGAAATCGCCGACGCGGTCCGCTCGCTGGTCCTCGAAGCCGCCGAGAACGGCTCGACTTTCGAGGAACTCGCCGAGTGCGTCGACGTCGACCACATCACCAAGCACCTTTACACGCGCGGCCAGCCCGACCCCGACCTGATCATCCGCACCAGCGGCGAACAGCGGTTGTCCGGATTCATGCTCTGGCAGAGCGCGCATTCCGAGTACTACTTCTGCGAGGTTTTCTGGCCGGCCTTCCGCAAGGTCGACTTCCTGCGCGCACTGCGTGATTACGCGGCGCGCCACCGCCGGTACGGCTACTGACGGGTATCGGTCCCGCGGGCCAACGCCCGCACCGCGGTGGGTGATTATGCGGCGCGCACCCGCCCGCGTCGGCCGCCGCGGAGCCGCCCGCGCCCGGCCGCCGCACGGTCCGTCACCGTCCGCTCCCCGCATGTGCGCTGGGCGATTGCCCGGTGCTCCGCGCAGGTCGCGGCGGCCCACCGGCCGCACGGAGATCAATCGTTCACCTGCTCGTCGCATATGCCGTTGCATGGTCAAGCGCTTCGGCGGGAATATCCCCTCCAGGCCGACGGTCGGCCCAATGACCGTCGCTCTGCCAGCGGACGGCATGGGGCCGTCCGCCCGGGAGGCCCTTTGCACAACGGACGAGGCCCACGACGGCCGGGCAGTGCGGCCCGGCCCCCGGGGTCCGACGTGTGCGTGACGTGGCCGCGCCGCCGCGGGCCGGCGGCCGGCGCCCGAAGGGCTCGTCCCCCGGATCTCCCCGCGACCCAGTCGCGTCCACACCTCTCCCCGAGGGGGTTCGTGCACCCGTGGTGACCAGCAAGAAGCGCCGTGAGAACGACCGGCGCACCTATGTCCTCGACACCAGCGTCCTGCTGGCGGATCCAGGCGCGATGTGCCGCTTCGACGAGCACGAGGTCGTGCTGCCCGTCGTCGTGGTCACGGAGTTGGAGGCCAAGAGGCATCACCCGGAGCTCGGTTACTTCGCCCGCAAGGCGCTGCGCCTGCTGGACGAGTACCGGGTGCAGTACGGCCGGCTCGACGCGCCGATCCCGATCGGGGAGCTCGGCGGCAGCCTGCGGGTCGAACTGAACCACTCGGACCCGGGCATACTGCCCGTCGGCTTCCGCCTGGGCGACAACGACTCGCGCATCCTCGCGGTCGCCCGCAACCTGCAGGCCGAGGGCTATGACGTCACCGTGGTCTCCAAGGACCTGCCGCTGCGCATCAAGGCGTCGTCGGTGGGCCTGGCCGCCGAGGAGTACCGGGCCGAGCTGGCCATCACGGACTCCGGCTGGACGGGGATGGCGGAGCTGACCGTCACCGCCGACCAGGTGGACGAACTGTTCGCCGCCGAACGGGCATACGTGCCGGAAGCGGCCGAACTCCCCGTGCACACCGGCCTCGTGCTCCAGTCCCAGCGCGGCAAGGCGCTGGGCCGGGTGGCGGCGGACGGCTCGGTGCGGCTGGTGCGCGGCGACCGGGAGGCGTTCGGCATCCACGGGCGCAGCGCCGAGCAGCGCATCGCGCTGGACCTGCTGCTGGACCCGGAGGTCGGCATCGTCTCGATGGGCGGCCGGGCCGGTACGGGCAAGTCGGCGCTGGCGCTGTGCGCGGGGCTGGAGGCGGTGCTGGAGCGCCGCCAGCACCGCAAGGTGATGGTGTTCCGGCCGCTGTACGCCGTCGGCGGGCAGGAGTTGGGATACCTGCCGGGCAGCGAGGCGGAGAAGATGAGCCCGTGGGCCCAGGCGGTCTTCGACACCCTCTCGGCGGTGACGTCGGCGGAGGTGATCGAGGAGGTCGTCGGGCGCGGGATGCTGGAGGTGCTGCCGCTCACCCATATCCGCGGACGGTCGCTGCACGACGCGTTCGTGATCGTCGACGAGGCCCAGTCGCTGGAACGAAACGTTCTTCTGACCGTTTTGTCGCGGATCGGGGCCAACTCCCGGGTGGTGCTGACCCATGACGTGGCGCAGCGCGACAACCTCCGGGTCGGCCGCTACGACGGGGTGGTCGCCGTCGTGGAGAAGCTGAAGGGGCATCCGCTCTTCTCCCACGTGACGCTGACGCGTTCGGAGCGTTCGCCGATCGCGGCCCTGGTGACCGAACTGCTGGAGGACGGCCGCATCTGACGGGACGCCGACGGCGGAGCGTCGGTGACGGGCGCCGGTGACGGCGCGGCGCGCGGCGAAGCGGGGAGCTTAGCCGCGCGCCTTTGTGCGCCGCCGCATTTTCCGGAAATCCTGTCGGGTAAACGGGATGTGACGTTTCCCACGCAACGGAGAATTGCCTACGGACGTGCGCGTCGGGCAGAGTCTGGGTCCTGTCAGGCCCCGCATACGGCACTTGCCCCCCAGGGGGCGTGCGGTACCACCAACTCCACAGCGCCGCCGTATGCCGCCCGCGTATCGTGCGGACCTCCTTCCACGGGGGCCCCGCCCGGGCCCGTGCCTCCGGTGACCGGCCGGTCCCGCTTCCGCGGGTCCGGAGCAAGCGGAGGCCAGCGCAAGGGGCGCGATCGCGTCCGCGAGGTCACCTTGCGCGGGCGATGCTGGAAGGAAAGCGTGTGAGCCGGATCTCCGTCCGGGGATTCGCCGTGGCCTCCGCCACCGCGGTCACCACCGTCGGCGCCGTCGTGGGCGTCGCCCAGGGCGACGAACAGGGCAAGACGAACCACGGGGTCGAGGCGGCCGCCGCCGACACGACGCTCCTCGCGGACATCCCCTCCGGGGAGAACGTTCAGGTCCAGACCGCCTCGCTGACCCAGCAGGCGGACACGCAGACCGGCGTGGCCCAGACCGCCGCCAAGAAGCAGGCCGAGGAGGCCGCGCGCCAGCAGGCCGCCGAGGACGCCACCGCCAAGAAGGAAGCGGTGGAGGAGGCGAAGAAGAAGGAGGCCGAGGAGGAGGCCAGGAAGAAGGCCGAGAAGGAGCGCGAGGAGAAGGCGGAGATCGCCAGCCGCTCGGCCGCCCGCGCCGACGCCGACTTCCCCGTCAAGGGCTCGTACTCCGTCGCCGAGCTCCAGGCCATGGCCCGGCAGATCGTGCCGGCCGACCAGTTCCAGTGCTTCAGCAACATCGTGAACAACGAGAGCAGCTGGGACTACACCGCGACCAACGCCTCCTCCGGTGCCTATGGTCTCGTCCAGGCGCTCCCCGGCACGAAGATGTCCTCGGCGGGCGCCGACTGGCGCACCAACCCGGCCACCCAGATCAAGTGGGGCCTCAGCTATATGAACGAGCGCTACCAGAGCCCCTGCGGCGCCTGGTCGTTCTGGCAGGCCAACAACTGGTACTGAGGCACTTCCGCGCACCGCGGAAGCCGTCGCGCAAGCCATCGCGAAACCCCCGACTCAACCGGTCGGGGGTTTTCGTGTGTCTACCCCCGGTGAAACCTTTCGACCTCGAACGTCCTGACCCGGGTACGGTTCATCGAGGACGACCGCGGGGGCAGTGGGGGTAGAGGAAGAGAAATGTCCAGATTGCCACATTGGCTCGGCAACGTGGGGTCGGGCCTGACACGGCTCTCCCGGCGGCTCGAGGAGCGCAAGGCCCGAGCCGAGGCGGAGGAGGCCCTGCCCGACTGGGCGCGGCCGGCCCCCGGCGAGGACGCCGTGCCCGTACCGCAGCCGGCGGCCCGCCGGGACGAGCCCGAGGAGACGGTCCCCCCGGCGGACCCGCCGTCCGACGCGGCCGCAGCGCCCGTACCCCCGCAGGTGCCCCCGCGCCCCGACCCGGCGTCCGCCGTCCCGTGGGGTGTGCGGGTCGCGGCCGAGGCGGGCTGGCGGCTGCTGGTGCTGGCCGGAGTGCTGTGGGTGCTGATGCGCGTCATCAGCGCGGTGCAGCTGGTGGTGCTCGCGTTCGTCGCGGGCCTGCTGATCACGGCGCTGCTCCAGCCGACCGTCGCCGCGCTCAGGCGGCGGGGCGTGCACCAGGCTCTGGCCACGGCCATGACGTTCATCTCCGGCTTCGTGGTCATGGGGCTGGTCGGCTGGTTCGTCGTCTGGCAGGTGATGGACAACGCCGAGGACCTGACCGAGCAGCTCCAGAACGGTCTGCGCGATCTGAAGGACTGGCTGCGCACCAGCCCGTTCCACGTCACCCAGAAGCAGATCGACAACATCACGACGAACCTCAGCGACGCCCTGGGCTCCAACACCAAGGAGATCACCTCCGCCGGCATAGAGGGCGTCCAGGTGATCATCGAGACGCTGACCGGCATCGTGCTGGCGATGTTCACCACGCTCTTCCTGCTCTACGACGGGCCGAGGATCTGGCGCTGGACGCTCAAGCTGGTGCCCGGCGCGGCGCGCGAGGGCGTCGCGGGCGCGGGGCCGCGCGCGTGGGCGACCCTCACCGCCTATGTGCGCGGCACGGTGATAGTGGCGATGATCGACGCGATCTGCATCGGCGTCGGGCTGTATTTCCTCAAGGTGCCGATGGCCGTGCCGCTGGCCGTCTTCATCTTCCTCTTCGCGTTCATCCCGCTCGTCGGTGCGGTGATCTCCGGAGCGCTGGCCGTGGTGGTCGCCCTGGTGACCCAGGGGCCGTTCACCGCCGCGATGGCGCTGGCGGTCGTGCTCGCCGTGCAGCAGATCGAGGGGCACGTGCTCCAGCCGTTCATCCTCGGCCGGGCGGTGCGCGTCCACCCGCTGGCGGTCGTCCTGTCGGTCGCGGCGGGAGGGCTGGTCGCGGGGATCGGCGGCGCGGTCGTCGCGGTGCCGCTGGTGGCGGTCACCAACACGGTGGTCGGGTACCTGCGGGCGTACGGCCGGGGCGAGGTTCCCGGGGAGAAACTGGTCTGACGTCTCATACGACGACGGCCCGCCGACCATCAGGTCGGCGGGCCGTCGTCGTATGAGACGCGGGTGGCCGGATCAGCCGGCCAGCACGGCCTCGGCTTCGAGGGTCGCGCCGACCGCCTGCAGCACCGAGGCGATCTTGAAGGCTTCCTGGATCGTCTCGCGGTCCACGCCGGCCTTGCGGAGCACCTGCTCGTGCGAGTCGAGGCACATGCCGCAGCCGTTGATGGCCGAGACGGCCAGGGACCACAGCTCGAAGTCGACCTTCTCCACGCCCGGGTTGCCGATGACGTTCATCCGCAGACCCGCGCGCATCGTGCCGTACTCCGGGTCCGACAGCAGGTGCCGGGTGCGGTAGTAGACGTTGTTCATCGCCATGATCGCGGCGGCCGCCTTGGCGGCGGTGTACGCCTCGGGCGAGAGGTTCGCCTTCGCCTCGGGCTCCAGCTCGCGCAGCACGATCGGCGAGCGGGTCGCGATCGCGCAGGAGAGGACGGTGCCCCACAGCTGCTGCTGCGGCAGGTCGGAGTTGCCGATGACCGAGCCCAGGTTGAGCTTCAGGTCCTTGGCGTAGTCCGGTATCGCGGACTTCAGTTCATCGAGGGCCATGGTGAGTCAGCTCACTCGCCCGCGAGAAGCTTGACCGCGTCGAGGGTGTCCTCGCCCTTGGTCCAGTTGCAGGGGCACAGCTCGTCGGTCTGCAGGGCGTCGAGGACCCGCAGGACCTCCTTGGGGTTACGGCCGACGGAGCCGGCGGTCACCATGACGAACTGGATCTCGTTGTTCGGGTCCACGACGAACACGGCACGCTGGGCGTAGCCGTCCTCGCCCTCGACGCCGCAGGCGCGCATGAGCTCGTGCTTGGCGTCGGCCAGCATCGGGAAGGGCAGGTCGCGCAGGTCCTTGTGGTCCTTGCGCCAGGCGTGGTGGACGAACTCGGAGTCGCCGGAGACGCCGAGGATCTGGGCGTCACGGTCGGCGAACTCGTCGTTCAGCTTGCCGAACGCGGCGATCTCGGTCGGGCAGACGAAGGTGAAGTCCTTCGGCCAGAAGAAGACGACCTTCCACTTGCCCTCGTAGGTCTTGTGGTCGATCTGCGCGAAGGCCTTGTCCGCGTCGAGGTCCACACAGGCGGTCAGGTCGAACTCGGGGAACTTGTCACCGACAGTGAGCACGCGCTCTCCTCACAGCGAAGAAAGTCCCTGTTCGTGGACTTTCTGGGGGGTTGGACTGGCAACAGCCTGCCACAGGGGCGATTGATAACGGAAATAGCTAGACTGAGTGGTGTTGATTGGTGGTGTTTATCGATGGGAACGTCCATAGCAGCGGAAGGGCCTGTTCCGGAGCCCGCGGCCCCGCGAACGGGTGGCCTGAAATCGCCTTCCCCGAGGCCGCGGCAGCCCAGTCTGGCGCAGCTGAGGGCCTTCGCGGCCGTCGCCGAGCACCTGCACTTCCGGGACGCGGCCGCCGCGATCTCCATGAGCCAGCCCGCCCTCTCGGGGGCGGTGGCCGCACTGGAGGAGTCGCTGGGGATTCAGCTCTTCGAGCGTACGACGCGGAAGGTGCTGCTCAGCCCCGCGGGTGAACGGCTCGCGGCCCGCGCCCGGACGGTGCTCGACGCGGTCGGCACGTTCATGGAGGAGGCCGAGGCGGCGCGGGCGCCCTTCACCGGCGTCCTGCGGCTCGGCGTGATCCCCACGGTGGCGCCCTACCTGCTGCCCGCCGTGCTCCGCCTCGTCCACGACTCCTACCCCGACCTCGAACTCCAGGTCCACGAGGAGCAGACGTTCTCCCTGCTGGACGGGATCACCTCGGGGCGGCTCGACCTGCTGCTGCTCGCGGTGCCGGCGGGAGCGCCCGGGCTGGTCGAACTGCCGCTGTTCGACGAGGACTTCGTCCTCGTCACCCCGCGCGACCACGCCCTCGCGGGCCGCGCCGACCTGCCGCGCGGCGTGCTGCGCGAACTCGACCTGCTGCTCCTGGACGAGGGCCACTGCCTCCGCGACCAGGCACTGGACGTCTGCCGCGAGGCCGGCCGCGCCTCCGGCGGCCCGGTGACGACGAGCGCGGCGGGCCTGTCGACACTGGTCCAACTGGTCGGCGGCGGCCTGGGCGTGACGCTGCTGCCGGACACGGCCGTCGACGTCGAGGCCACCCGCAGCGCGGGCCTGGCCACGGCCCGCTTCGCTTCGCCCGCGCCCTCGCGCCGCATCGCCCTGGCGATGCGCTCGGGGGCGGCGCGGCAGGGCGAGTTCGAGGAGCTGGCGGAGGCGCTGCGCTCGGCGCTGAGGGGGTTGCCGGTGCGGATCGTGCGGTGACGGGTCAGCCGGCAGGCTTGAGGCGCAGGAGGATGTCCACGGAGAGCTTGACTTCGGCTCCGATGGAGAGCGGGAGAGTGAAGGTGCTCCCCGGGGCGTGAACGGTGTGTTCGTATTCGCCATTGTGCGGGTCGGTCAGGACGTGGACGCGCTGGTGTTTGCGGTCGACGATGACGTAGACGGGGATGCCGGCCTCGGCGTACAAAGCGACCTTGGTCCGCAGGTCCGTCCGGTAGTTGGACGAGGTGACCTCTAGGACCATGCGGAAGACGGCCGGGTCGTAGGAGTTGTACTCGATCAAGTGGTCCTGGTAGTCCGCGTCGACCACGGAGAGATCGGGGATCGCATAGTCGTCCTCGCCCGATGGAAGCCACAGGCCCAGGGCCTGGATCACCCTGGATTCCCCGCCGTGTACTCCGGCGGCGATGAGGGGAAGCATGACATCTGTCAGGGATTCCCCGTGCGGGCCGTCTGCGGGTGGTGTCACGATGACCTGTCCCCCAAGGATCTCGACACGGTGGCCCGGGAACTTCTCGGAGATCTCCTCGGCCATGGCGAGGAGCGGGCGCTGACCCCAGGCGTGGTGCTTCTCTACTGCTGCTGCGGACATGGAGTGCCTCCTGGCGTCCGGTGTCGAGACCATCATCGTAGGTCGGTCCGCCCCTTCCCCGCCGTGCGCATGCACCTTCACCCACGCGTGGGTTCGGGCGCAGGTACAGGCCCGGCCCTTCTCACCTCGCGTGGTAAGAGCAGCCGGGCCTTTCACCGCGCCCTACTCCGTCCGCAGCCCCTCCGGCCGCATCATCCTCACCAGCGGCGGCAGGCTCGCCACGGTGACGGCCAGGATGACGCCGGCGCCCGCGCCGACCATCGGCCAGAACGACCACCAGTCCTTCACGTGCCCGTTCACCACCTCGAGCATGGTCCAGCCCAGCGCCAGGCCGCCGCCGACCGCGACGGCCATGCCCAGCAGCACCGGGACCGTGGTCTGCCAGAACACCGACCAGGCCAGGGTGCGCCGGCGGGTGCCGTACGCGACCAGGACGGCCAGCAGCCGCCTGCGCTCCCGCAGTTGTTCCAGCGAGGCGACGAGCATCGTCGTACCGATCAGGGCCAGCGTGCCCACCGCGCCGGTCAGCAGGCCCCGCTCGATGACGGCGTAGTTCTCGTCCTTCTGCACACCGCCGAGCCGCCAGACCCGTACCGCCGGGTCGACGTGGGCCAGCGTGTTGCGGACCCGCTCGATGGCGTCCGGGTCGCCCGGAGCGGTCTTGATGGTCAGCCGCGTCCTGATGTTCGGGATGGCCCCGGCGTCCAGGACGGACGGGGTGACCAGGAGGCCGTCGTGGTGCTCGCCCGCCGGGTCGGCGTGCGTGCGCACCGTGCGTGCCGAGGACGGGATCGTCCAGCGGTACGTGTGGGACTTCTTCTCCGCGGTGTCGTACGGGGTCACGACGATCCGGGTGCCGGGGACGAAGGACTTCTGATGGTTGTCCGCGTCGGACCGGCCGAGGAAGACGTCGCCGTCCTCGCACGAGCCCAGCTCGGCCAGTTCGCGCAGGCTGGCGCAGTCGGCGACGGTGACCGAGCTGACCTTGTCCGGGTCCCCCTCCTTCTCGATGTAGCTGTCCGCGTAGCCGACCGCCGCCCGGACGCCCTCGGTCGCCCGCACCCGCTGGGCGTAACCGTGCGCCTCCGACGCCGACTTGAGCGTGTACGACGCCTGGAGCTGGGAGTGCGAGGGGATGTCCTCCGGCTCCTTCTCGTAGTTGCCCCGCACGCCGGCGAAGAGCATCTGCACGGCGATCGCCCCCGCCACGGCCACGGCCACGCCGCTGACCGCACGGGCCGCCGGGCCGCTGTGCAACTGGAGCCGCCGGACGGCCAGTTGCCAGGGCAGCGGGCCGCCGCGGAAGCGGGCGACGCACACCTCGACCAGCCAGGGCAGCAGCGCCGTGACACCGATCAGCAGCAGCACGGCGCCGGCGGCCACCCGGTAGGTGGTGAGCGGGTCGCCGTACATCTCGGGCGTCCGCCCGGTCATCGGGAACAGCAGTCCCACGCCCGCCGCCGGGACCAGCAGCCGCCACCACAGGCGGCGCCGGCGCGGCACCGCGTTGCGCACCACGCCCAGCGGCTCGATGGCGACGCCGCGCAGCGCGAACAGCGTCACCACGACCGCGCACGCCGGAACGGCCAGGAGGATCAGCGCGGTCAGGGCGGGGGAGGGGACGATGTCCGAGGGGAAGACGCTGACGTCGCGGATGACCAAATCCCGCGCGTTCTCCCGCAGGAGCAGGAAGAGCACGGCGCCGACGCCCAGTCCGATCGCCGAGCCGCCCAGCGCCTCGCCCGCCGCGATCCGGCGGATCATCCCGAGGTCCGCGCCCAGCAGCCGCAGCGCCGCCAGCCGGCGGTCGCGGCGCTCGCCGCCGAAGCGGACGGACGTGGCGATGAAGACGCCCACCGGCGTCAGCAGCACCACGCACACCATGATGGTCAGGACGATGAGCACCGGATCCATCGGAATGTCCGGCTCCGCGTAGCCGAACCGGTCGATGCGCTTGGCACCCGTCGCCGGGGAGACGCGGTCGCTGCCCGCGTAGTAGTAGAGCTCGCTGGGGCCGATGAGACCGGAGTCGGCGATGGTGCCGATCTTCCGGTAGGCCGAGAAGCGGTCGCGCAGCAGCCTGCCGTCGTCGGAGGCCAGCAGCCGGTCGAGCGCGGGGGAGACCACGAACTCGCCCGTGCGCGGCATCCGTTCCACACCCGGCGGCACCGGGGCGTCCGGTCCGTCGGGGCGCAGCAGCCCGCCGGTGATGGGCCGGTCGCGGAAGTCGGAATCGACCTCCTGGTAGAGCAGCGTCCCGCTGCCGCGCGGCGCGTCCTTCTCCGTCTGGTTGCGGAACTCCCCGGTGACGCCGACCGAACGGGCGGTCCCGCGCTCGTGCCGCTTCTCCATCATCGACGGCACCGACGCCGCGATCATCAGCAGGGCGACGCCGAGCCCGACGCCGGTCGCGGTCAGCGCGGTGCGCACCCAGCCCTCGCGGCCGCCGGAGACCGCGTAACGGGCGCCGAGGAGGAGATCGCGCAGCCAGGCGGCGGGGCCGGTGGGACCGGTGGGGTACGGATGAAGGACGCTGCGTTCTTCCTTCACGTTCGCGTCCGTCACAGGACGCCCGCCATGTCCCTCGCCCGGCCGTCGCGGACGATGACCTCCCGGTCCGAGTACGCGGCGACCCGCGCCTCGTGGGTGACCAGGACGACCGCCGCGTGGGTCTCCCGCGCGGCCTCGGTCAGCAGCTGCATCACGCGCTCGCCGTTGAGCGAGTCCAGGGCGCCGGTCGGCTCGTCGGCGAAGACCACGCGCGGGGAGGTGACCAGGGCGCGGGCCACGGCGACGCGCTGGCCCTGGCCGCCGGAGATCTGACCGGGCCGGTGGTGCCGGACGTCGGCCACCTCCAGCCGCTCCAGCCAGTGCAGCGCCTTGGCCTCGGCCTCCTTGCGCTTGAGGCCGGTCAGCCGCAGCGGCAGGGCCGCGTTCTCCAGGCACGTCAGCTCCGGGACGAGCTGGCCGAACTGGAAGATGAAGCCGAACTCGCCGCGCCGCAGCGCGCTGCGCTCGGCGTCCGACATGTCCGACAGCGAGCGGCCGTCGTAGGTCACCCGGCCCTCGTCCGGCGGCACGATGCCGGCCAGGCAGTGCAGCAGGGTCGACTTGCCGGAGCCCGAGGGGCCCATCACGGCGACGACCTCGCCCGGGTGGATCGAGAAGTCCGCGCCGTCGAGGGCGCGCGTCGGACCGTAGGACTTGTGCAGCCCCACGCCGCTCAGCAGGGAACCGACGGGTATCACGCGCCCACCGCCTTCGCGAGCTGGTCCAGCCGGGCGGCGGTCAGTTCCAGCCACCGCAGATCGGCTTCAAGGTGGAAGAGCGCGTGGTCGCAGATGAGCTGGTCCGCCAGGTCGCCGTTGCGCTTGCGCTCGGTCAGCCCGCGCATCAGCCGCAGGTGCTCGGACCGCTGCGCGTCCAGCAGGCCGGCCGCGCTGCGCCCGGTCAGCAGGGCGAGGACGACCTTGGTGTAGAGGGTCGACTGGAGGTACGGCTCCGGCTTCTCGGGCCGCGCGAGCCACTTGGCGACGTCGGTGACCCCGGCGTCGGTGATGGCGTAGCGCTTGCGGTCCGGGCCGTCGCCGGGCTCTATGCCCTCGACCTCGACGAGGCCGTTCTTCAGCAGCCGCGACATGGTCGAGTAGACCTGGCCGTAGTGGAGCGGGCGGTCCTGCCCGAAGTGCTCGTCGAAGGTCTTCTTGAGGTCGTAGCCGTGGCGCGGGCCGGACTCCAGCAGGCCGAGCAGCGTGTGTCCGATTGACATGCCGGGGACTGTACACGACGCGTATACACGCGATGTATAGAGGGGGTGCGTAGCTGGCCGAAAGAGGCTTTGCCCTGATCTATTCCTATCCGTCCGACTTGGTTGGTCGGCCCGGGCGGCGGATCGCGCCCACGTCCCTCGGCAGCCGCCCGGCCTCGGCGAGCGCCTTGCGCAGCAGGAACTCGATCTGCGCGTTGGCGCTGCGCAGTTCCTCGCCGGCCCAGCGGGAGAGCGCGTCGTGGACCAGCGGATCGAGCCGCAGCAGCACCTGCTTGCGCTGCCGCGGCCGTCCTTGCGGTGAGATGTCCTCTGTCACTGGTACAGGGTGCCGGTGTTGAGGACGGGCTGTGCGGCCCGGTCACCGCACAGCACCACCATCAGATTGCTCACCATGGCCGCCTTCCGCTCCTCGTCCAGCTCGACGATGCCCTGCTCGCTGATGCGGTCCAGGGCCTGCTCGACCATGCCCACCGCACCCTCGACGATCATCTGCCGCGCGGCCACGATCGCGCCCGCCTGCTGGCGCTGGAGCATCGCCGAGGCGATCTCGGGCGCGTAGGCGAGGTGCGTGAAGCGCGACTCGACGATGCGCACGCCGGCCGCCTCGACCCGGGCGTGCAGCTCGATCGCCAGCTTCTCGGTGATCTCCTCGGCGTTGCCGCGCAGCGACAGCGCGTTCTCGTCGTGCGCGTCGTAGGGGTACTCGATGGCGATGTGCCGCACGGCCGCCTCGGTCTGGACGGCGACGAACTCCTGGAAGTCCTCCACCGCGAACACCGCCTGCGCCGTGTCCTCGACCTGCCAGACGACGACCGCGGCCAGCTCGATCGGGTTGCCGTAGGCGTCGTTCACCTTCAGTACGGCCGTCTCGTGGTTGCGCACGCGGGTGGAGACGCCGTTGCGGCTGGTGAACGGGTTGATCCAGCGCAGCCCTTCGGTGCGGATCGTGCCCCGGTAGCGGCCGAAGAGCTGGACGACCTTCGCCTCGCCGGGCGCGATGGTGTTCAGCCCCGACATCGCGACGATCGAGGAGAGGGCGACGAGGACGCCGCCGGCGATGAGCGCGGCGGCGACCCCGGACTGCCCGCTGCCGTTGGCCACCCGGATCCCGAACACGACGACCCCAATGCCGATCAGCAGCCCCACCAGCCCCAGGAGCAGGGCGAGTCCGCCGCCGATGTCCTTGGCGGGGACCTCACGGATGGGTGGCTTGCGGGTACTTGCTGCGGTGTTGTCGTGCGTCGCGGACATGGCGGCCCCCTGAGTGGATGATGATCTTGGGCTGGTCTAGCAAACTGATATCACTTTACCGCCCTGTACGGTTTCCCGCATCGCCGCCGCACCCGGGTTCCGCCCCCCGGGGGTGCTATATGTCACGTGCGCCAAACCCTTGATCGATGGGCCTTTGGTCACACTTGCGGTGTTAGCTTCGTGAGCTGGGTTGGGGGCGGACAGACTGGAGCTACGGGAGAGATGGGCCGAGCGGAAGAACGACGGGCGCAGAAGAAGGGCAGTCCCGCCCGCAGCGCCAGAGGCAAGAAGCCCAAGAAGGCCGGTATACGTCGGTTCTTCACCTGGAAGAAGCTGCTCGCCTACTTCTTCGGGCTCATAGCCCTGGGGGTCGGGGCCTTCGTCGCGCTGTACATCTACGTGGACGTCCCGAAGGACGGCAAGTACGCCGCCAGGGCGCAGGCCACCGTCTACAAGCTCGAGGACGGCACGGTCATCAAGCGGGACGGCGCGTTCAACCGCGAGGAGGTCACGTTCTCGAAGATCCCGAAGACCGTCCAGAACGCGGTCGTCGCGGCCGAGAACAAGGACTTCTGGGACGACTCCGGCGTCGACCTCATGGGCACCTCGCGAGGCATCCTCAACACGGTGATGGGCCGCGGCAAGCAGGGTGGTTCGACGATCACCCAGCAATACGTGAAGAACTACTACTTGGACCAGCGTCAGACCATCAGCCGCAAGGTGACCGAGCTCATCATCTCGCTGAAGCTCAAGAACGAGATGTCCAAGGAGGAAATCCTTGCGGGCTACCTCAACACCAGCTACTTCGGCCGCAACGCCTATGGCATCCAGGCCGCGTCCAACGCGTACTTCCACAAGGATGTCGGCAAGCTGAACACCGAGGAAGCCGCCTACCTTGCCGCGCTGCTCCAGGCACCCAGCCAGTACGACGTGGTGACGGGCACGGACACCGGCAAGAAGATGGCGAAGGAGCGCTGGGCCTATGTTCTCGACAAGGAGGTCGAGAAGGGCTGGCTGTCCAAGGCCGACCGCAGGAAGATGAACTTCCCCAAGGTGGGCAAGGTCAAGCCTGACGCGTCGCTCAAGGGCCAGAACGGCTACATCTACGAACTGGCCAAGGTCCAGGCCGAAGAGGCCATCAAGCAGTCCGGTGGCAACATCGGCGGCGGTGGTTACACCATCACCCTCAGCATCGACCGCAAGCGCCAGGCCGCTCTGGAGAAGGCGGTCGACTCCGAGCTGTGGAGCAACCTCGACCCGCAGACCCGCAAGGTCGACAAGGCCGTTCAGCCCGGCGCCGTCTCGGTGGACCCGAAGACCGGCAAGATCGTCGCGATGTACGGCGGCAAGGGCCAGCTCCAGAACCGCTGGACGAACAACGCCACCCGCGAGGACTACCAGCCGGGTTCGACCTTCAAGCCGTTCATCTACGCCTCCGCCCTGTCGAACGAGTCGAAGACCCAGGACGGCAAGCCGATCAACGCCAACACCATCTACAACGGCGACAGCGAGCACCAGATCACGGGCCCCGGGGCCAACGGCTACGCTCCCGAGAATGAGGACAAGACCAGCTACGGTCCGGTTTCCGTCGAGTTCGGGATGCAGAAGTCGATCAACCCGGTCTTCGCGCAGATGGCCGTGGACGTCGGTCTGGAGAAGGTCAAGGACACCGCCGTCGGCCTCGGTATGAACGGTAAGGCGAGCGACTTCGGTGCCCATCCCGCCATGGCGCTCGGCTCCATGGCGCAGAGCCCGCTGCACATGGCCGCCGCCTACGCCACGCTGAACAACCACGGCAAGAAGGTCACGCCGAGCATCATCAAGTCCATCAGCCGGAACGGCACGGACATCGACCTGCCGAAGTCGTCCGGCAGTGAAGAGGTCATCAGCCGCGATGCCGCCGACGGCGTCACCGCTGTCCTGCAGAGCGTGGTCGAGAGCGACGACGGTACGGCCAAGAAGGTCCGCAACTCGCGCTTCGAGGTGGCTGGCAAGACGGGTACCTCCGAGGAGGACAAGTCGGCCTGGTTCACGGCCTACACGCCCGATCTGACCACCGTCGTCGCCGTGTACGGCGAAGGCGACGGCGGCAAGCACGTGCCGCTCTACGGCGCGGGCGGCAACTCCCGCATCGGCGGCAGCAGTTACCCGGCCGACATCTGGGCCGCGTACATGGACGAGGCGCTCGGCGACGACGCCACCGCCAAGTTCGACCTGGAGACGGACAACGGCGCCGCCACGCAGGCCCCGCCGCCCCCCGCCACCACGGCCCCCCCGGCGACCACGCAGCCTCCGTCGACGCCCCCGGCGACCACGCCGCCGCCGGCCACGACGCCCCCGGCGACGAAGACGCCCCCGGCGACCAAGACCCCGCCGCACACGCCTCCGCCGACGCACACGCAGAAGCCGCCCAAGCCCCCGAAGCCGCCGACGGACCCGCCGGCCACGAACACCCGGAAGCCCAACCCGCCGGACACCAACGGCGGTCCGAACGGGAATGACGACGGGCTCCACCTCAACGGGCTGAGCCCGAGCCCGTCGCCCTAGCGGGACGCACATGACGAAGCGGCCGCCGCACTCCACGAGGAGTGCGGCGGCCGTTTGCTGTCATGGTCCGGCTTTGGTGGACTCGACGGATGCTGCTTCTGTTGTTCATCTTGTTCGGGCCGGCCGCCGCAGTGGGCTTGCTCTTCTACGGCCTCGGGGCCCTGGTCCGGGGCGGCCTCCGGCGTGCCGACCGAAGGGTGTGGCTCCGGAGCCTTGCCGCGCTGCTGGGTGCCGGCGCCGCTGCTCTGTACACATGGGGCCTGCTCTTCATCGCCGGTGCGGTCGTGGAAGCCGAGGACGGCGGCGCCGACTCGTCACCGCTTCGGCCGTGCCGGACGCCTGGCCATTGGCAGCGAGCTCTGCGTGTCGTCGACTACAAAGTGGACTATGTGCCACTCCGGTTCGTCTGCAAGACGGAGGGTGGCGGAAGCTTCGACGCCGAGTCCGTTCCGGGCTATGTCAACCCGGCCGTGCTGGGCTTCGCACTGGCCGCTGCCGTATCCGCAGGCGCCGCCGTCTACGAATCGGAGCGCCGTGCCGGGAAAGACCTTGCTGCGTGAAGTGCGGGGGTCACACGGCCAGGTGCCACATTCTGTTGCCGGTGCCCCAGCGGGAGAGGTTGTGGAGTCCACGGGCGATGAGGGCGGCTGCTGAGCGGTCCGCTTGGGTGCGGTCGCGGGTGGGTTGAGGCGAAGGGCCTGTGGCCGGGTGCTCGGGTGGGCGCAGTGCGCCATAGTCGGTGAAGCGGCGGGTGCCGCAGTCGCGGCAGTGGGCCTCGCCGTTTCCCTGTTCCCAGCCGGAGTGGTGTCGGCAATGGTGGACCAAGTGCCCCGTGGTGTACATCGGTTGCTCCTCGTCAGTCGGAGGTGCGGAGTTCGAACCACACACGCCGGCTGCCGACGCGGTGGTGCGGATCCCATTTCCACGTGATCCCGGATGCGGCCGAGAGTCGGCGGATGAGCATCAGGCCCTTGGCCTCCGGTGGCGTTTCGTGGCGTTGGAAAACGCCGGTGCGGTCGTCGTCGAGGACGGCGATGAGCAGTCGGGGCCGAAGCAGGTGGATGTCCATGTGCAGGTGGTCGGCCGTGGCGTGGGCGACGACGTGCGTCACCGCGTCCGACACGCAGATCCGGGCGGCTTCAACGAGGGCGGGGGAGTGGTCCGGTGCGAGTATCCCGCGGACGAAGTCGCGGGCGAGGCGGGTGGTGGCGGGGATGGCCGGGGCGGTGAGCCGGTAGGCCGAACACGCTGAGCGGGGCTTGTCGAGCATGGCTGTACGCATGGGTGGTCTCCCTCGCGGTGTGGCTCGCGTCCGATGCCGCGTTGACCAGCCGGCCGCCTGCGGTCTGTCAATGGGCGTGCGAGTGGCGGCACTTCGTCCCGCCGGTGCGGTGCGCGATGCTGCACGAAGGTAGTGGCATCTATTCTCCGGGGCAAGGTTGTTCACTCTTGGGTGTTGACAAGTGGACCCGTGGCACGGTTAGCAGGACACTCGCACCGGAGCAGGGGGAAGGGACGCATGCCGCCGAGGGACACCCCGACCGCGCGTCAGACGCGGTTGGGCGCCGAACTGCGCAAGCTGCGGGAACGAGCGGGCAAGGCGGCCCGTGAGACCGCCGCTTTGCTCTCGGCCGATCAGGCCAAGGTCAGCAATATCGAAGCCGGCAGGGTCGGGGTCAGCGAAGAACGTATTCGCCGTCTTGCCGTGTTCTACATGTGCGATGACGTCGCGTTGGTCGAAGCGCTGTGCGCGATGGCGCGTGAGTACCGAGGCCAGTTCTGGTGGGACGAATACCGGGGCGTTCTGGCGCCCGGCTTCCTCGACGTATCGGAGCTGGAGCATCATGCGGTCTCGCTGACGTCGGTGCAGAGCGTCACCATTCCCGGGTTGCTGCAAACCGAGGAATATGCGCGAACGTTGTTCGGAGCTCCGCACCTGAAGCTTTCTGTCGAAGAGATTGAGGTGCGGGTGGAACACCGCATGCGACGGCAGCAGGTCGTCCATGCCGAACAGCCGCCGGTCGTTGGAGCCGTCATCCATGAAGCCGCCCTGCGTATGCGCTTCGGAGGACGCAAGGTCGCGCGGGCCCAACTCGAGCGCGTAATCGAGGTCACCGGGCTCCCGAACGTGACCGTCCGGGTGATCCCCTTCACGAGCGAGGACTTCATCGAGGCCACGCATCCGGTGCTCTATGCGGGCGCTCCGGTGTCTCAACTCGACACCGTACGGATCGGCACACCGTTTGGCGGACGGTTCCTATATTCCGAGACCGACTTGAAGAGGTTCCGCGAATTGATTGTGCTCGCCGAGCACGCGGCGCTCGATCCGGACGATTCGCGGCACTTCATCCACCACATCGCCCGAGAGCTGTGAAAGACGGGGACATGGGTACCGAGATCCAGTGGCAGAAGTCCTCCTTCTCCGGAGGTGGGGACGAAGACTGCATAGAGGTCGCCGAGCAGGGCGACGAGATACTGATACGTGAGAGCGATGAGCCCGAAAGACCCGCGATCCTGCGCCGTCGCGCCCTGGCCGCAGCGCTCTTGCGGGTGAAGTCGGGAGATTTCGACAGCTCGGCGACGTGAAGTCAAGTGGTGCCGCCGTGGATTCGTGGTGGCGCCACGGGACACACTGCAAGTGCCTTCCGTTCAGGGCCCGTTCACTCAGTGTGGCGTTCTGATTGCCGAGTTCCTTGCCGATGTCGCGCGGACCGTCCATCACCTTTCCTGTTCCTGAACGTGACGTACTCGGCGCAGAGTTGGGGTCGTGCTGGACAGGGAACTTACTCGGCCTTTATATTGATCGAATCGCTGCGGGCCTCCGTTCCAAAGGAGCTCGTCGGCGATTTTCGAGTTCAGGGGTGGGGATCCTATGGCGCGCGTGAGTCGTGCTTGCTTTGTTGTGCCCGGGGGGATCGGGCTCGTGGTGGGGCGGTATGCCGACGGCATCCCCGGCCGTGGCGGCCGAAACGGTGAGGTGCGCCGCCGCGCAGGTGAACTCCGGGGAGTTCACGGTTCCGGGCAGAAAGCCGGCCACCGCGGCGCGTGCCGAGGTATGTACGGCGGCGGGTGAGATCCCTGGGCGGGCGCTGAAGCCGGAGCAGTGGCACCCGGCCGGCTGCCCTCTCGTCGGCACCTGAACAGGCTTGATTTCTCGCCGGATTTGCGGCGATCTTCACGACAGGGCGATCTTCGCGCCGGAATGATTCCGCTCGCCGGTGTGCCCTGCGGCGTGCCATGAACAACGGGCAGTAATGCGCGCCTTGTTGTCGAGTCGGGCAGCCCTTTGGGTCTCGTTCCGTTCGGCATGGCCGAACGCGGAATCAAGAGCGCGCCACTGTGCGTTCCGGCGCACGCCTTGCGCCCACCTTCATCCATCAATCGCACAGACGCCACAGGGGGGCGTGGGTCACCACGCGACGTGCAGCGTCATCCCTCTCTGTCGGCTGCCAACGCGCAGAGTAAGGAACAGAGTTGAAACCGTTCAGACCGGCCCGTGCCGGGATCGCGGGCCTTGCGGCCGCCGCTGTCCTGGCCGGGCTGATACAGGGCAGTGCGGCGTACGCCGTACCCGAAGCCCCACCGGTCGACCCCAAGTCGATGGAGGCGCCCGCCGGTTCGGGTCGGGTCGCCGACCCCGACGAGCATCTCGGGAAGAACTGGGACACGTCGAAGGACCAGGCCGTCACCGCCGCCGCCGACGCCAAGGGCCTGCGCATCCTCACCGCGGAGTCGGGCCAGGCGTACGCGTGGAAGACGGCCGCCGTTCTCAGCGAGCCGGGAATGCCCGCCGATTCGTGGATCGGCAACCAGTGCGTCATGGACGACTCCCACGTCGCCGCCGTGTACGCCCCGCGCGCGTTCACGAACAAGCCCGACCTGATGCAGGGCGGCGCGTTCACGGCGATCGTGAACACCGAGACGGGTGACGTGACGAAGCTGCCGTTCACCGCCACCCTCGCCTACTTCGATCCCACCTGTAACACCACCACGCACACCGCCGCCTTCACCCAGTACCGCGACATGAACGACATGTCGAAGGTGAAGACGCAGGTGATCACGGTGGACACGGCGGGCAGGACGGTCGTCAGGACGGGTGAGCTGCGCGGGCAGGTGTCGTCGGCGGCCCCGGTGAAGGACGGCGTCGTCGCCGGTCTCGGCCGCGATCTCGTTCGGATCGACGGCAAGGGGAAGACCCGCCGGCTCGCCAAGGGCGACAGCATGCCCTTCGACATCCGCCCCATGGCCGGTGACCGGATCGCCTTCGTGGACCGCAAGGGCACGAAGACGGCGCAGGCGAAGGTGTACAGCGGCAGCGGCACGCCGCGTACGGTCGCCACCGGACGCCTCGGTGAGCTCGAACTCACGCAGGGTGCGCAGGGCCGCGCCTTCCTCACCGGCCGTCCCAAGGACGTGAAGGTGGAGGGAAGCGGTGTCACCGAGATCGACGCGCCGGCCGACACCGACGTTTCCTCCCTCGGCCGCCTCGCCGTCGACCCCGTGCTCACCCCCGGCGTCCGCGCCGGACTGACCCGCATCAAGGGGGGCGGCAAGGGATTCGACAAGGTGGACGAGCCCGAGGCGGGTGTGCGTTCCCGCTCCGGGAAGGCGCCCGGGACGGCGGGCGGTGACACCACGCTCACCGTCACGTCGACCGCCACCACGACGGGGGACAAGGTCGAGCAGCGGGTGACCTCGCCGCAGCCGAAGCTCAAGAACGGCCTTTCCCCCGCCCTGACCGGCGGTACCCAGCCGCGCAGGCTGGCACGCGCCGCGGCCGATTCGGCACCGGTGTCCCACGATCCCGTCGACACCGACCGCTGGTGCTCCGTCTCCCGCAACGACATGAGCGCCCAGGCGCTGCAGCCGACGCCGAACCAGGTCGAGTGGGCCGTGGACATGGCCGTACGCGGCGAGCTGCGCGGCAAGTGGCTCCGCCAGGGCGGCTATCGCGACCAGGCCGGGCTGGGCACGGTCGACCCGCAGGGGCTGTTCCCCCTCCCGTCGCTGAACGGAGGAGGCCACATCCCGGCCAACGTCCTCCTCGGCGTCCTGGCCCAGGAGTCCAACCTGTGGCAGGCCGAGTCCGGTGCGATCCCCGGCCAGATGGGCAGTCCGCTGGCCGCCGTTGACGGCTACTACGGCCACAGCACGAAGGACACCCTCCTCGGCTACTGGCGCATCAAGTGGGACAAGTCCGACTGTGGCTACGGCGTGGGCCAGGTCACGGACGGGATGCGCCTGGCGGGGCACGAGAAGACGGACAAGCAGACGGGCCAGAAGGTCGAGACGAGCCTCGACCCGAAGCTGCAGAAGATCATCGCGATCGACTACGCCAGCAACGTCGCCGCCTCCATGAAGATCCTCGCCGACAAGTGGAACGAGGTTCACAAGGACGGGCAGCGGATCACGGTCAACAACGACGACCCCGCCCGTGTGGAGAACTGGTTCACCGCGGTCTGGAACTACAACCTCGGCTTCAACCCCAGGTCGGAAGCCTCGAAGAACGGCGGCAACTGGGGTCTGGGCTGGTACAACAACCCCGCCAACCCCATGTACAAGAAGGGTGCTTGGGACCACCCGTTCATGGATGTCAGCCTCAGCAAGGACAACATCCGTGACGCGGCGCACCCGCAGTACTGGCCGTACGAGGAGAAGGTGATGGGCTGGGCCTCCTGGTCCATCGACACCGGCTTCTCCTATGACACGGAAGGCCGTCAGGACTGGAAGGGCGAGAAGGGGTTCTCCTCCGCCGGATTCCGTCCCGCCTGGTGGGTCAAAGTCGACGAGCGTTCCCGCGTCAGCCCGCAGTTGGACACTTTCTGCAACAAGAACAACAACTGCGACCCGAAGAACCCGGTCGACTGCCCGGATGAGGCCTGCTACCGGCAGTTCTGGTGGAATCAGGAGAATGCGACGTGGAAGTCCAACTGCGCCCAGAGCTGCGGTAACGAGGACATCAAGTACAAGACCTTGCGCTCCGAGCCGGGACGCGGTCACCGGCTGAAGAACGGCGAGCCGGTGTGCGGCACCGCCCCGGCGGGCTCCGACGTCGTCACCTCGATTCCCGCCGGCACGGAGACGTGGTCGGACTGCGGGAAGGCGTCGTCGACGGGCAGTTTCCAGTTCACCTTCTATCCCGACATGGACAAGCAGTACGAGGCGAAAGCCGATCTGCATTCCATCGGGGGCGGCGACGGCGGCCATTTCTGGTACACCCACACCCGTAACGAGAACAACCTCGGCGGCGACGGCAACCGGATGACGATCGACGGCGAGTGGACGGCGGGCAAGACGTACGATCTCGCCGCCGTCTACGCGTACATCCCCGACACCGGGGCGCAGACCAGGCACGCGAAGTACGTCATCAGCGGCGCCTCCGGAGGCCCGTACGAGCGGTTCGTGGACCAGAACGCGAACAACGGCAAGTGGGTGCCGCTGGGCGCCTACAAGTTCACGTCCACGCCGAAGGTGAAGCTGACGAACTACACGAAGACGGGCACCGCCGACCATGATGTCGCCTGGAACTCCGTGGCGTTCAAGCCGATCAAGGGCAAGTTCGTCCACCGCTCCCTGACCGCCGCCGCGATCTTCGACCCCAACCAGGAGCTGAACTCGAACTCCCCGGTGACGGGGCTCGAGACGCCCGTGCGGTCGATGAAGTCGCTCTACGAGTGGGGCCTGGGGCTCGCCGAGCGGGCCCAGCTGTGGAACAACAACGGCAATGGCGTCGAGGCCTTGGGCCTGAGCTACCACGCGCGTTGCAAGACGGCGAAGGCCGTGGGCGAGTGCACGGGCCAGAAGACGTACGACGAGGCCGCGAAGTGGGCGAAGGACATCAAGGAAGGCGGCTGGAAGCCGAGGGAGGACGGCTCCGCCCCCGCGATGTCGATCCCGGTGTGGATGGCCATGGCCAACCGGCGCCCCGACCCGTCCAAGCCCGCCTCCGAGGCCTACAAGGACCCGAACAGCTACAAGATCAAGTCCGATGTGTCCGTGACGTTCGTGGTCGGCGAGGACGGGAAGATCGTTGACGGCAGCGTGGGGTCGGACTACCGCTCCCGCGTCGGCAACGCCCACCTCCCCTACTTCGTCACGAAGATCATGAAGGCGATCGAGGCGGACTACGGCATCCTCGCGCCGGACATCGACTACACCACGCAGGACGCGCTGGAGTACGGCAACGTCAAGACGTCCCACCCCTACGACGACGGGGACACTCCGGGTCAGGCGTACTTCCCGCACTTCCGTGGCGCACGCCTCGACGACGCCAAGCAGTGCGTGGACTTCCGTGCCGTCGGCGGCGGCGTCCACGGTTACCGCGACATGATCAGCCACAAGTCGATCAACGACAATGTCAAGGCGTGGGTGGACGAGGTCAAGTCGAACACGGAGACCAACGAGGCTGTGAGGCGGTTCGCCGGGGACATCTACTCGATGTTCTTCAAGAACAGCGGGCCCAAAAACATGATGGGCTCCATGATCGGCAACGCGCCTCCGATCTGGCAGGACATCTCCGCCGCCTTCTGCGCCGACGGCTCCGTGAAGCCGACGCATCTGCAGAAGAACGGTGACGCGAAGCCGTCCAATGGCATCGTCTTCCAGTCCTACATGCCCGACCTCTACCTGTACATCGACGACCGCATGACCGACAACCTCGGCCACCCGTCGAAGGAGCGGATCAATATCGGTGATTGGAGGAACTTCTCCAACTTGCCCCTGACTGCTCCCAAGGGCAACGCCTTTGCCCTCTGTGGCGTGGCCATCCGGAACAGCGGTGGTAACCCATGGGGCGTGGACGCCCCGGTGCCGATCTTCGGTGACGGACCCGGGAACCGGCCGGGCAAGGTGATCCACTGTGATGAACCGGAGAAAGAGTTCACCGTCAACCTCACCCAGTGATCAGGGAGTTCGCCAGGTGATTTAGCATCGTGCGAAGGGGGAGGGGGCCAGGTAATGCTGGTCCGGCCCCCTCCCCTCTTCGTGCATCAAGGGAGAATTTCTCGTGGGTTTCTTTTACGTGGCCTTTCTTGTTTTCTTCCTCTACCTGGCGCTCGCGATCCTGCTGTGCAAGAAAGTCGCGCGCGTGACAACGGCGAGGACAGGGTGGGCCATGGCCTTCATGTTGGTCGTCCTCCCCGTCGTACTGCTGGTCATCGGCGGGATGATCGATGCCGATCGGACCGCGTCCTGACCTGCCCGGCGCCGACGGTCCGGGGTCCATGGGGCGCCGTCTCCTGAGTAAGACCCTTTGGCTGACTCCTCATGAGCTGATTCCTCATGACAAGTGCCCCCTGTTCCCCGGAGAGGGAACAGGGGGCACTTGTGGTTGCGCCGTCAGCCCCCGTTCACCCGCCTCGCGATCCTGTCCCCGACCTCCTTGTCGATGTTGCGCCAGTACTGCAGCGCGCGGTCGAGGACCG
Source organism: Streptomyces sp. AV19 (assembly GCF_015999245.1). GTDB lineage: Bacteria > Actinomycetota > Actinomycetes > Streptomycetales > Streptomycetaceae > Streptomyces. The sequence continues at coordinate 1,204,292 of NZ_JAEAMR010000007.1, forward strand.
GGCGGCTCACGCCGTTGAGCAAGTGGCCCGAGACGTTGTTGACCAAACGCTCGCGGGCCGCGTCGTCCAGGACCTTGCGGACCATCGTGCCCGCCTGGCCCCAGTCGTCGTCCTCGCGGTGGAGCCTGGACGCCTCGCGGACCATGTCGCCGGAGGCGGGCCAGCCGGCGATCTCGCCGAAGCGGGCGGTGTCGGCCGCCGGGCCGCCGTAGGAGTTGGGGGCGTACGGGCGGGCCGTGTTGGCCGCCTCGTAGCGCATCGGGCCGTCCTTGGCGTAGGAGTTGACCACCGAGTGCGCCCGGTTGGGCGGCAGCTGGGCGTAGTTGGGGCCGATGCGGTACCGGTGGGTGTCCGGGTAGGAGAAGAGGCGGCCAAGGAGCATCTTGTCGGGGGACGGGCCGATGCCGGGGACGAGGTTCGACGGCTCGAAGGCGGCCTGTTCGATGTGGACGAAGAAATCCTCGGGATTGCGGTCCAGGGTCATGCGCCCGACCTCGATGAGCGGGTAGTCGCCGTGCGGCCAGACCTTCGTGAGGTCGAAGGGGTTGAAGCGGTAGCCGGCCGCGTCGTCGAAGGGCATGATCTGGACCTTGAGGGTCCAGGACGGGGCGTTTCCGCTGTCGATGGCCTGCCAGAGGTCCTTGCGGTGTACGTCCGGGTCCTCGCCGGCCAGCCGGTCCGCGTCCTCCTGGGTGAGGAAGTCGATGCCCTGGTCGGTGATGAAGTGGTACTTGATCCAGAACTTCTCGCCGCCGGCGTTGACCCACAGGTAGGTGTGCGAGCCGTAGCCGTTCATATTGCGCCAGGTCTTCGGGATCCCGCGGTCGCCCATCAGCCAGGTGACCATGTGGGCGGACTCGGGGGACAGCGTCCAGAAGTCCCACTGCATGTCGTTGTCGCGCAGCCCGTTGTCGGGGCGGCGCTTCTGGGAGCGGATGAAGTCCTGGAACTTCTGCGGGTCGCGGACGAAGAAGATCGGCGTGTTGTTGCCGACGAGGTCGTAATTGCCGTGTTCCGTATAGAACTTGACCGCGAAGCCGCGGGGGTCGCGCCAGGTGTCCGGGGAGCCCTGCTCGCCGGCCACCGTGGAGAAGCGGACGAGCGTCTCGGTGGTCTTCCCCGGCTGGAAGAGCGCGGCCTTGGTGTACTGGCTGACGTCCTGCGTCACCCGGAAGGTGCCGTAGGCGCCGCCGCCCTTGGCGTGGACCACCCGCTCCGGCACCCGCTCCCGGTTGAACTGGGCCATCTTCTCGATGAGGTAGTGGTCCTGGAGCAGGATGGGGCCGGAGTCACCGATGGTGAGCGAGTGCTCGTCGCTCTCCACGGGAACGCCCGCGTTGTTGGTCGTGTACGGAGTGTGCTGCTGCGCCGAGTCGGTCATGGGACGCCTCCCGGAACGGGTGATGGCGAGGGCGTCGTCCGTGCCGCCCTCCACACCGGCCAGTCAACTCCGTCGACAGCGCGTCGGCAACAGCGCCCTGGACACTGTCCAAAATTTCATCACGTACCGCCGAACGGGTCGATTGGTCACCCTGAGTGAACGATCAGTGAGCACGCGAAGGCAGCGCGAGCTCGAACCACACCACCTTTCCCGTGCTCAGCCGCGTAGCACCCCAGCGCCGGGCCAGCTTGTTCACCAGGTACAGCCCGCGACCGCCCTCGTCCGAGGGGCGCGCCTGGCGCAGCCGGGGCAGCTGGGGGACGTCGTCGCCGACCTCGCAGCGCAGCACGTTCGTCCGCAGGAGGCGCAGCGTGATCGGGCGCTCCGCGTACCGCACCGCATTGGTGATCACCTCGCTGACCAGCAGCTCCACGGCGTCGCTCAGCTCGCCCAGCTCCCAGCGGTCCAGCGCGCGCCGGGCCAGCCGGCGGGCCTGCCGGGCCGTCTGCGGGCGCGGATCGAGGAACCAGTACGCGACGTCGCTGGGGGCTATGCCCTCGAAGCGGGCGGCGAGCAGGGCGATGTCGTCGTCCCGGTCGCCCGGGCCGAGCATGCCCAGCACCTCGTCGCACAGCGGCTCCAGCGGCGGCGGGTTGGGGCCCGTGAGGCGCGCGGTGTCGATGAGGCGCTCGCGGAGTTGCTCTATCCCGGTCCACACGTCCCGGATGCGGGACTCGACCAGGCCGTCGGTGTAGAGGAGCAGGGTCGCCCCGGCGGGGGCGTCCAGCTCCACGGCCTCGAAGTCGACCCCGCCCACGCCGATCGGGGCGCCCGGCGGCACCCGGAGCACCTCGGCGCGGCCGCCGCGGTGCAGCATGATCGGCGGCGGATGACCCGCGTTGGCGATCACGATGCGGTGCGAGACCGGGTCGTAGACCGCGTAGAGGCAGGTCGCCATCCGGTCCGAGCCCAGCCGCTGCGCCTGCTCGTCCAGGTGGTGCAGCACCTCCTGCGGCGGCAGGTCCAGGCCCGCCAGCGTCTGCGCCGTCGTCCGCAGCTGGCCCATGATCGCGGCGGACGTCATGGAGTGGCCCATCACGTCGCCGACGACCAGCGCGATGCGGTTGCCGGGCAGCGGGATCGCGTCGTACCAGTCGCCGCCGACCCGGGCGGTCTCCGCGGCCGGCAGGTAGCGGCTGGCCAGCCGTACACCGGTGGGCTGGGGGAGGGAGTCGGGGAGCATGGTGCGCTGGAGCTCGTCGGCGATGTAGACCTCGCGGCCGTAGAGGACGGCCTTGTCCACGCCGAGGGCGGTGTGCGTCGCCAGCTGCGCCGCGACCAGCAGGTCGTCGCCCTCGAAGGCCGGCCGGTCGGGCCGGCGTATGAACACCGCCGCCCCGATCACCCGGCGCCGGCCGCGCAGCGGCGCGAGGATCGTGCGCCGCTGCTGCGGTACGGGCCGGTCCGCGCCGAGCAGCTCGGGCAGGGCCGCCCGCGCGGCCGAGGAGTCCCCGAAGACGGGCCGGACACCCCGCAGCACCTCCGCGAGCGGCCCGCCTATGCGCACCTCGCAGCGCTCGGCCGCGGCGTCCGCCAGCTCCAGGCCGAGGCCCGGCTCGCCCGCGGGCGCCGGGACGGCCGGAGCGGCGGCGAGAGGCCCGGCTCCCCAGGCCGACTCGGGGGTGCTCAGCCCCCGCGCGTACTCCGGCAGCCGGTCGGTGCGGCGCAGCCGCAGCACGACCGGGCCGACCGGGCGCTCGTCGCCGACCGGCAGCGGGTCGCGCAGATAGACGAGGATCGCGTCGGCGAAGGTCGGGACGGTGGCCCGGCACAGGCCCAGCACGATCTCGTCCAGGTCGATGCCGCGGGCGATCCGGCGGGTGGCCGCGCCGACGAAGCGCAGCCGCTCCCCGCCGCCGGTGCCGCCCGTGCCGCCGCCCGCGGGCCGGGGCCCGTCGGCCGCCGGGTGGGCACGGCCCTCGCCGGCCGCCCCGTCGGGCGGGTCCACCGGCCCGTCGACGCCGCCGGCGCTCATGACGGGCCGCACGGTACGTGCCCCGCGCGGCAGCGGCAGCGCCTCGTCGGGCTCGTCGCCGGTGCGGGGGCGCGGCGCGCCGGCCGGCGCGGGGGTGGGCCGGACTGCGGCATTCCGCTGTCCTCCGTGGGAGTCGGTCTGCTCCGTCACGCGTGGGGTTCCATCCGTCGGGGCCGTAAGCCCGGTCGCACAGGGCGCACCGTGGTCAGGCGGCGCGTCGCAGATTGAGGAAGAGCTGGATCTCGGGCGGTACGTCCGTGCTCAGCGGGGCGTACGCCGGCGAGCTCTCGCCGACGATCTCGAAGCCCGCCGCGCTGACGACCTCCCGCAACTCGTCGCGCAGGTAACCCGATACCCGGATCGTGTTGCCGAGGAACGGTATCGCATAGTCGTCCACGTCCGCCTCCACCATCGAGAGGGCCATCGCACCCCCCGGTCTCAGCAGTCCGTGCAGCATCCGCAGCGCGTGCGGGATCTCCGGGCGGGGCAGCATCAGCAGGGCGAAGAACGCGGCGATGCCGTCGAAGGTGCCCAGCCGGCCGTCCCGCAGGTCCGCCAGATCCGCCAGGTGGAACTCGGCCTCCGGCACATGGCCGCGGGCCAGCTCCAGCATCCCCTCGGAGAGGTCGACGCCCACGACCGCGTGCCCGGCGTCCACCAGCTGACGGGCGGTCGGCAGACCGGTGCCGCAGCCGACGTCCAGCACCCGCGAACCCGCCGGCAGCGACTCCGCCAGCCAGGCGCCGGCGGCCAGTTGGCCGTCCTTGTGCGGGAACGCCTCGTCGTAACGGTCGCCGATGGCGTCGAACGCCTCGGCCTGACCGCTGCGGTCCGGGCCCGTCAGGGCGTAACCGTCATAGGCCCGCTGCTCGTCGTCACCGCTCACGGCTGCGCCCTCCTCGCGTAATGCCTTAGTGGCTTTTCCTCTATGACATGGCGTCAGTTTTCCCGGGGTCTGTGGCGGTGGTGCCGTCACCGTGCCCCTGCCCCCATGCCCGTGCGTCACCGTGCAGTACCACGGAGGACGATCCTACGGGCGCCCCGCGGGGCGACGGCAAGCGCTTCCGCCCGTCACGCCCGCTGGGGTGCCGGGACGCGTCCCCAGTCGTCGGGGAGCGCCGGCACCGGCCAGGCCGGGTCGGGCCGCCAGCCCTCCCAGCCGGAGGTGAACGGCGCGCCCCAGGACTCGATGTGCTCGACCGCCGCATGTCCGGCGGCCCGTACCTCCTCGGCCCGAGCGGCTGACATCAGGCCCACGCGCTGCGCCTGGGCGAACTCGTCCTCGTCCTTCCACTCCCAACGCCGGTCGGGGTAGACGGCGATGTCGAGGAAGTGGTCCTCGGAATCGACCCCGCCGGCCCAGCGCGCGAGCGGTTCCTCAAGATTCACGTACCAGTTGCGGAACCTCCAGTCGAGGTCCCAGAAGAGCCAGACCGACCACGGTTCGCCGGGGCGCGCGAGTTTGAGCACGCCGGTGCCGGTCCAGGTGCCGACGGCGGTGGTGCGCGGCTTGGTGTAACGGGTGGCGAGGGGCTCCTGGTACGGGGGCGTGCCGTCGGCGAGGACGGGGCGTACGCAGGCGGTGCCGGAGGCCAGCCAGACGGCGAGCAGGTCGTCGGTGTCCTGGACGACGGTCACGGGACGGCAGATGTGGACGCGGTCGGTGGCGTTGGCGCGGTAGCGCCACAGGATGTGGTCCCCGGGGGCCCAGTGCCCGGCGTCGCTCGCCGATTCCGCTTCCACTTGCGCTGTCATGCGCAGATCTTAGGGGGAGGGGGGTGGGATGTGCCGTGATGTATACCGCATGGGGGTGGGTAGGGGGAGGGGTTGTGCCCCGGCCCCTCCCCCAGAGGGGCACCCCCACTTTCACCGTTTCTCGCGCTCCCGCGCAGGGCAACGCGGCTTCGCCGCGTTCGTCCTCAAGCGCCGGACGGGCTGAAATCCAGCCCGTCCGGCGCTTGAGGACACCCGCGCGGAGCGCAAAGAAATGGTGAAAGTGGGGGTGCCCCCTCTGGGGGAGGGTCCGGGGCACACCCCCCCGCGGTCCTACGGCCGCGTCATCCGCAGTACATCCAGCGCCTCGTCCAACTGCTCCACCGTCAGCAGCCCCTTCTCCACATACCCACCCTCCAGCACCACCGCCCGAATCGTCTTCCGCTCCGCCAGCGCCCGCTTCGCCACCTTCGCCGCCTCCTCGTACCCGATGTAGCGGTTCAGCGGCGTGACGACGGACGGCGACGACTCCGCGTACTCCCGCGCCCGTTCCACGTTCGCCGTGATGCCGTCGACCGTCCGGTCGGCCAGCAGCCGCGCCGCGTTGCCGAGCAGCCGCACCGACTCCAGCAGGTTCTTCGCCATCACCGGCAGCATGACGTTGAGTTCGAAGTTGCCGGCCGCACCCGCCGTCGCGACCGTCGCGTCGTTGCCGACGACCTGTGCGGCGACCATCAGGACCGCCTCCGGGACGACCGGATTGACCTTGCCCGGCATGATGGACGAACCCGGCTGGAGATCGGGGAGGTTGATCTCGGCCAATCCCGTCCGCGGCCCGGACGCCATCCACCGCAGATCGTTGGCGATCTTCGTCAGGCCGACGGCGATCGTCCGCAGCTGACCGCTCGTCTCGACCAGTCCGTCCCGCGCGCCCTGCGCCTCGAAGTGGTCGCGGGCCTCGGTCAGCGGCAGCCCCGTCGCGCGGGCGACCTCGGCGATGACCGCGGCGGAGAAGCCGGGCGGGGTGTTGATGCCGGTGCCCACCGCCGTGCCGCCGAGCGGGAGTTCGGCCAGCCGGGGCAGCGAGGCGCGCAGCCGCTCGACGCCGTACCGGACCTGCGCCGCGTAGCCGCCGAACTCCTGGCCGAGGGTGACGGGGGTGGCGTCCATCAGGTGCGTCCGCCCCGACTTGACGACCTCGGCGAACTCCTTCGCCTTGCGCTCCAGCGAGACCGCGAGGTGCTCCAGTGCCGGGATCAGCTCGCCGGTGACGGCGCCCGTGGCGGCGATGTGGATGGACGACGGGAAGACGTCGTTGGACGACTGGCTGGCGTTGACGTGGTCATTGGGGTGCACGTCCCGGCCGAGCCGCTCGCCGGCCAGGGTGGCGACGACCTCGTTGGTGTTCATGTTGGACGACGTGCCGGAGCCGGTCTGGAAGACGTCCACGGGGAAGTGGTCGTCCCAGCGGCCCTCCGCGACCTCGCCGGCCGCCTCCGCGATGGCCCGGGCCATGTCCTCGTCGATCACGCCGAGTTCGGCGTTGACCTTGGCGGCGGCCGCCTTGATCCGGGCCAGGGCCGCGATGTGCGCGCGCTCCAGCCGCTGCCCGCTGAGCGGGAAATTCTCCACGGCCCGCTGTGTCTGCGCCCGCCACTTCGCGTGGGCGGGCACCCGCACCTCGCCCATGGAGTCGTGCTCGATCCGGTACTGATCGCTGTCGGTCATCCTCACTACCTCCTGTCAGGGACAGCGTTTGTCTCGTTCCACGTGTTCCCAAAGGCCACTACCAGCCAGTAAATACCGCGGGTAACAACTGAAACCGTGGAGGCTCCATGGCACGCAGATCCACCCTGCGCTGTTCATTCGCCGCATTAACGGCCTTCGCGGCCTTTTTCGGAGGAATGGCCGCGAACGCCCCCATCGCCGGTGCGGAAGCCCGCACCGCCGCCTCGACCCCTCTGTCCCCCGAGCTGGAGAAGCTCCGGGCCGCGGAGGCGGTCGAGCTCTACGGCGACGCGGCCGAGCGGCCGCTCGCCGAGCGCAAGAGCTCGCTGATCTCGCTGGGCGACAGCGAGATATCCGGGGAGGGCGTCGGCACCTACGAACCGGGCACCAACGGCCCCTCCAACTGGTGCCACCGCTCGCCCGACGCCGCGATCCACCGCACGTCGATCCCCGCCGACGTCACCTACAACGTCGCCTGCTCCGGCGCCGACACCGGCAACATCCGTATCGGCGGCAGCAAGCAGTACGCGGACGAACTGGTGCAGAGCGACAACCTGGCGATCAAGGCCCGCAACACCCGCATCAAGATGGTGCTGCTGGTCGCCGGGGCCAACGACGACCTCCAGTTCGGCCCGGTGATCACCGACTGCGTCACCCGCTACCTCACCCTCAAGGGCACCTGCGAGCCCAAGTACGCGCCGGGCTGGCAGGCACGCGTGGACGGCCTGGTGCCGAAGGTGAAGCGGACCGTCGCGGACCTGCGCGCCGTGATGTCCGGCGCGGGGTACGCCGACGGCGACTACAAGCTCGTCGTCATGGGCTATCCGAGCCCGATCGGGGCCGACTTCGAGGACAACCCGGCCTTCCCCGGCAAGCTGCCGGGCGGTTGCGTGGGGTATACCTCCGACGCGGCCTGGGGCCGGAACACGGCCGTGCCGGCGTTCGAGCGCGGCCTGCGGCAGGCGGTGCGGGAGTCGGGCGCGTACTTCCTCGACAACTCCCGCCTCTTCCACGGGCACGAGGTGTGCATGGAGAACGCGTGGGTCCGCGGGCTGTGGCTCGACCTGTCGAACCCCGTCCCGCCGGACGCCAACTCCGTCCGGCAGTCCTTCCACCCCAACGCGCGCGGACACGAGGCGTTCGCGACCTGCCTGAGCCGGTTCTACGCGTCCGGCCACCGCGAGGCGGGGTGCGCGGACCCGGCGAGCACGGACAAGCCGGAGCTGTACGGGGGCTCGTGGGACGAGGCGTACCGGCCGTTGAAGAACGCGTCCACCGGGACGTGCGTGGACGCGTACGGGTCCTTGACGCGCAACGGCACGGAGGTCGGCGGCTGGCCGTGTACGGGGAACCGCAACCAGGAGTGGTGGTACAACGGCGAACGCGGCTCGCTGCGGACGGCGTTGTCGCACGACCGGTGCGTGGACGTGCCGGGGGGCCGCTATACGGCCGGGACTTCTGTAGTCCTGTGGAACTGCCACGGAGGTGACAACCAGCGCTTCGTCCGGGACGGCGGCGGAACGTTCCGCCCGTCGGCGGCGCCGGAGCTGTGCCTGACGCTGGCATCACCGAAGGACCCGGTCCGTCTGCAACGCTGCGACGGCTCCCCGGCCCAACGCTTCGCGTAGCCCCGGCCCCACCCTCTCCCCGTCTCCCGGGGAGCCCCCGGCCCCCGCCACCCTCCGGGCGGCAACCGGGGGCTCCGCAACCGGACCTCGACGGGGCTGCGCCCCGGGCCCGCTCCGGGGGCTTCGCCCCCTGGGCCCCCAGCGGGTCACGCCCCTGGGCCCGTACCAGGGGCTCCGCCCCCTGGATCCCCGCAACCGCGCTCCGCGCGGTTGTCCTCAAACGCCGGACGGGCTGGTTTCGCGCCCGGGCCCGGATTCATCCGGAGCCAGGATCAACCTGAGCTCCGGATTAAACCCGAGCCAGGATCAACCTGAGCTCCGGATTAAACCCGAGCCAGGATCAACCTGAGCTCCGGATTAAACCCGAGCCAGGATTCAAAAGGCCCGGGCACACCATTCAGCCCGTCCGGCGTTTGAGGACGAACGCGGCGCAGCCGCGTTGCGGGGTCCG
>NZ_JAEAMR010000007.1:1213327-1234136 GCF_015999245.1 Streptomyces sp. AV19
GCGTTTGAGGACGAACGCGGCGCAGCCGCGTTGCGGGGTCCGGGGCGGAGCCCCGGAGCGGGGTGCAGGGGGCGCGGCCCCCACTCCCCGCGCGGCGGCGCCGCGGGGTCACGCCGCCGCGGGGTCGCGAAGGGGCGCAGCCCCTGCGGAAACGGTGAAAGGGCGGGGTGGGGAAACCCCGGCTCACCCCAGCCCCGGCCCCCGCACGGGAATGCTCGTGAACGTCGGCGCCGGCGCCGGATCCGTGAAGAAGTCGTTCCCCTTGTCGTCCACGACGACGAACGCCGGGAAATCCTCCACCTCGATCTTCCAGACCGCCTCCATGCCCAGCTCCTCGTACTCCAGGACCTCCACCTTCTTGATGCAGTCCTGGGCCAGGCGCGCCGCCGGCCCGCCGATCGAGCCGAGGTAGAAGCCGCCGTGCGCGGCGCACGCGTCGGTGACCTGCTTGCTGCGGTTGCCCTTCGCCAGCATCACCTTGGAGCCGCCCGCCGCCTGGAACTGCTCGACGTAGGAGTCCATCCGCCCGGCCGTCGTCGGGCCGAACGACCCGGACGCGTAGCCCTCGGGCGTCTTCGCGGGGCCGGCGTAGTAGACCGGGTGGTCGCGCAGGTACTGCGGCATGCCCTCGCCCGCGTCCAGCCGCTCCTTGATCTTCGCGTGCGCGATGTCGCGGGCGACGACCAGCGGGCCGGTCAGCGAAAGGCGCGTCTTGACCGGGTACTTCGTCAGCTCGGCGAGGATCTCGTCCATGGGCCGGTTGAGGTCGATGCGGACATAGTGCTCATCAGCGGCTCCGCCGCGGGCCTCGTCCGACAGATGCTCGTCCGTCGTCTCCGGCAGGAACCGCGCCGGGTCCGTCTCCAGCTGCTCCAGGAAGACGCCCTCGGCGGTGATCTTCGCGACGGCCTGGCGGTCGGCGGAGCAGGAGACCGCGATGGCCACCGGGCAGGACGCGCCGTGCCGCGGCAGGCGGACCACGCGCACGTCGTGGCAGAAGTACTTGCCGCCGAACTGGGCGCCGATGCCGATCTTCTGGGTGAGCTCGAAGACCTTCTCCTCCAGCTCCTTGTCACGGAAGCCGTGACCCAGGGGAGAGCCCTCCTCCGGCAGCTCGTCGAGGTAGTGCGCGGAGGCGTACTTGGCGGTCTTCAGCGCGAACTCGGCCGACGTGCCGCCGACGACGATCGCCAGGTGGTACGGCGGGCAGGCGGCCGTGCCCAGCGAACGGATCTTCTCCTCCAGGAACTTCATCATGCTCGCCTCGTTGAGCACGGCCTTCGTCTCCTGGTAGAGGAAGGACTTGTTGGCGGAGCCGCCGCCCTTGGCCATGAAGAGGAACTTGTACGCGCCGCCGTCGGTCGCGTAGAGCTCGATCTGCGCGGGCAGGTTGGAGCCGGTGTTCTTCTCCTCCCACATGGTCAGCGGGGCCATCTGGGAGTAGCGCAGGTTGAGTTCGGTGTACGCGTCGAAGATGCCGCGGGAGAGGGCCTCTTCGTCACCGCCCTCGGTGAGGACGTTCTGGCCGCGCTTGCCCATGACGATCGCCGTGCCGGTGTCCTGGCACATCGGAAGCACGCCGGCGGCCGCGATGTTGGCGTTCTTGAGCAGGTCGAGGGCGACGAACTTGTCGTTGGACGAGGCCTCGGGGTCGTCGATGATCCGGCGCAGCTGCGCGAGGTGGGCCGGGCGCAGGTAGTGCTGGATGTCGTGGATGGCCTCCTCGGCGAGCTTGCGCAGCGCCTCCGGCTCGACCTTGAGGAAGGTGCGGCCGTCCGCCTCGAAGGTGGCCACGCCCTCGGAGGTGACCAGGCGGTACGGCGTCCTGTCCTCGCCCAGGGGCAGGAGATCGGTATGGGCAAACTCGGGCCGAGACATCGCGGCGATCCCTCACTCACTCTGCGGGTGGTATGCGTGCCAAGAGTAGGCGCCGCCGGGCGTGATCGGTTGGTGAGGCAAGCCTCACTTGGAGCTTGCCCAAGCCCGTCGAAGCCCGTCGAAGCCCGTCGGAGCCTGTCGCAGGCGATCTCTATCGCGATCTATCGCGTTTCGCCTATCCTGGGCCCGTGGACGAGTCAGCGCTGGAGAAGCGACAGGTACCCCTGACCAAGACGGCCGAGCCCGCGCTCCGTGCCTCCGACGCGGACCGCGACCGGATCGCGGACATCCTGCGCGAGGCGCTGGCCGAGGGCCGGCTCACCGCGGACGAGCACGCCGAGCGGGTGGACGCCGTGTACCGGGCCCGGACGATCGCCGAACTGGAGCCACTGGTGCACGACCTGCCGGCGGCGGTGCGCCCGGGCGCGGCATCCGACGCGTACGCGCCCCCGCGCCCGCCGGGTGCTCCCGTCCGGCCCGCGGAGAATCTCATCGCCGTCTTCGGCGGCGCGACCCGCAAGGGCCGTTGGCGCGTCGGCGGCCGGCTCAACGCGTTCGCCCTCTTCGGCGGCGTGGAGATCGACCTGACCGAGGCGCTCTTCGAGGAGCGGCAGATCGTCATCAGCACCTGGGCGCTGTTCGGCGGCGTCGAGGTCAAGGTCCCCGAGAACGTCTCGCTGCGCTCCACGGGCACGGGCATCTTCGGCGGCTTCGACGTGGACTCCCACGAGGCGGCCGACCCGGAGGCGCCCTCGGTGCTGATCACCGGCTGCGCGCTGTTCGGCGGCGTGGCGGCGAAGGCCAAGCGGGGCAAGCGGGTCAAGGACCTGCGCGCGGCGGAGTAGTCCAAAACCGCCGGACGGTGGTGACGGACGGTGTTCCAGTCGTGGCAACGGTGTGAATAAGAGCGCGCACAGCGGGTAAAGCTTGGTGCATCGTCTCTCGTACGGCTGCGGGTGCGAATGGCCGTGCAGGGTGAGACGGGCAAGGGTGACTCAACCGGCCGAGCAAAGCCGTCGTCAGGAGTGGACCGTGCTGCTACCGCATCAGCCCCTGCAGGAAGCCGCCGTACCGTCCGCGCGGATGTCCGCGCGGGATCAGGCAGGCCCCTGGCACTCGGAGGCGGTCTGCCGCCGGGATGAAGCAGGGCTGTTCTTCGCACCGTCAAAGGAACCCACGGCCGCCCGCCTCTCCAGGGAGGAGGCGGCCAAGCGCGTCTGCGCCCGCTGCCCGGTGATGGTCGAGTGCCGCGAGCACGCCCTGCTCCAGCCGGAGCCGTACGGGGTGTGGGGCGGGCTCACCGCGGCCGAGCGCCGCGTGGTCCTCGCCCGCCGGCGGCGCCGCGAGGCGGAGATCCAGCGCTCCACCCGCGTGGCCGCGGCGGGCTGACTCCTCGGTCCCTGCCTTTCTTCGCTTCACGGGGGCGCTACCCGGCGATTTGGCCGGGGGCGCGGGGCCGAGTCCCGCTGGAAACGGTGAAAGGAAGGGACCGGGGCGCACGCCCTGGCCGGTGGCCCCGAGGCCGTTGCCTCAGCTGGGCCGCTCGAAGTCGATGGTGCTGTAGGCGCGGAGCTTCGACAGCCGGTGCTCGGAGTCGATCTGCCGGATCGTCCCCGACTTCGACCGCATGACCAGCGACTGGGTCGTGGCCGTCTCGGACCGGTAGCGCACGCCGCGCAGCAGCTCGCCGTCGGTGATGCCGGTGGCGACGAAGAACACGTTCTCCCCGCTGACCAGGTCGTCGGTGTGCAGGACGCGGTCCAGGTCGTGCCCGGCGTCCAGGGCCCGCTGCCGCTCCTCGTCGTCCTTGGGCCACAGCTTGGCCTGGATGGTGCCGCCCAGGCACTTCATCGCGCAGGCGGCGATGATGCCCTCGGGCGTGCCGCCGACGCCCAGCAGGAGGTCGGTGCCGGTGCCCTCGCGGGCGGCCATGATGGCGCCGGCCACGTCGCCGTCGGAGATGAACTTGATGCGGGCGCCCGCCTCGCGGATCTCCTTGACGAGACCGCTGTGGCGGGGGCGGTCCAGGACGACGACGGTGACGTCCTCGACGGCGGAACGCTTCGCCTTGGCGATGCGGCGGATGTTCACGGCGACCGGCGCGGTGATGTCGACGAAGTCGGCGGCCTCGGGGCCGGTGACGAGCTTGTCCATGTAGAAGACCGCGGACGGGTCGAACATCGAGCCGCGGTCGGCGACCGCCATCACGGAGATGGCGTTGGCCATGCCCTTGGCCGTGAGCGTCGTGCCGTCCACCGGGTCCACGGCCACGTCGCACTCCGCGCCCGTCCCGTCGCCGACGCGCTCGCCGTTGTAGAGCATCGGCGCGTTGTCCTTCTCGCCCTCGCCGATGACGACGACGCCGTTCATCGAGACGGTGTGGATCAGCGCGCGCATGGCGCGGACGGCGGCGCCGTCCGCGCCGTTCTTGTCGCCGCGGCCCACCCAGCGGCCCGAGGCCATGGCGCCCGCCTCGGTCACCCGGACCAGCTCCAGGGCGAGGTTGCGGTCCGGGGCCTCCGGACTGACCTCGAGCTGGGACGGCAGATGATGATCGGTCATCGGGGCGCACCTTTCTGTACGGCGTCGGCCGTGGGGTCCCCCCGTCCCGGTGGGCCAGGGGGGTGAGGGTGCTGATGACTTTATCCGCTGATTTCGAGAATGAGCAGGGCGCCCCACGCATGAGCACCGTCAAGGGGCCCGTCCGCGGCGATGTCCGGTTCCCGACCCCCCTCCGGCGTCGAGATCCACATCGGCATGGGGGACGATGGGGGGCGTGGCTGGCAGGAACGGTAAGAATCAGACGGTGCGGAATCTGCTGCTGTCGTTGGCGGCGGTGGTTCCGGTGGCGGGGTCGGGTTGGCTCTTCCTCCCGCACGGCAGTGGCGGCGACCATGTGAAGGCGGTGGAGTACCGCGTCGAGGCGGAATCCGCCCGGCGGGCGGCGCCCTATCCGGTGGTCGCGCCCGAGGGGCTCGGCAAGGACTGGCGGGCGACCTCGGTCTGGTACAAGGTGACCGAACGCGAGGGCAAGTACTGGCACTTGGGCTTCGTCGACCCGGACACCGAGTACGTCCAGGTCGAACAGAGCGACCGCAAGGGGGACTTCGTCGACTCCTCCACCCAGCACGCGAAGCGGACCGGCCGTACCGAGAAGGCCGGCGGCGCGGTCTGGCAGCGCTACGAGGGCGAGAAGTACAACGCCCTGGTGCGTGAGGAGCGCGGGGTGACGACGGTGGTCGCCGGGACGGCGTCCGACCGGCGGCTGGCGGAGATGGCCGCGGCCCTGAAGACGGGCAAGCCGAAGGGCTGACCCGGCGGTGCCGGATCAGCCCTGGGCGGGTGCGACGGTCAGACGACCGAGACGACCTCGTCGTAGGCCAGGCGCGGGGAGCGGGGGTAGTAGGCCTCCGCGCCCGGCTTGCCGATGTTGACGACCATCAGCGGGGTGTGGTCGCCGTCCAGGAACTCCTTCTGGATGCCCGCGGCGTCGAAGCCGGTCATCGGGCCGGCGGCCAGGCCGAGGGCCCGGACGCCCAGGATGAAGTAGCCCGCCTGGAGCGAGGCGTTGAGCGAAGCGGACCGCTCGCGGACCGGACGCTCGCTGAAGAACGCGTCCTTGGCCTGCGGGAAGGCCGGGAACAGCTGCGGGAGCTCCTCGTGGAACTCGTTGTCCGCGGCGAGGACCGCGACCAGCGGGGCGGTGCGCGTCTTGGCCCGGTTCCCCTCGGCCATGTGCGAGACGAGGCGCTCGCGGGCCTCGTCGGTGCGGACGAGGACGATGCGCAGCGGCGACTGGTTGAACGCGGTGGGGGCGAGCTTGATCAGGTCGTAGACGGCCTGCATCTGCTCGTCGGACACCTGCTCGTCGGCGAACGTGTTGGCCGTGTGGGCCTCGCGGAAGAGGAGGTCCTGCGCGGCGGCGTCGAGGGCGAGAGAGGACATGGGGGGTGACCTTCTTCGTATTGCTCGGTGGTGCGGTGGTTCTTGGCCGGCCAATGTCCACCGTACCGCAAGGTATGTGAAGCTTCAACTGAAACTTCAATCAAATCCTTCCCCGCACGTCCCCGAAGCCGTGGATCAGTCCTCCTGCCCGGTCTCGGCCAGCGCCGCGTCCAGCCGCGCCCGCGCCCCCTTCAGCCAGTGCCGGCACACCTTCGCCAGCTCCTCGCCGCGCTCCCACAGGGCCAGCGACTCCTCCAGCGTCCGGCCGCCCGTCTCCAGCCGGCGGACGACCTCGATCAGCTCGTCCCGCGCCTGCTCGTAGCCGAGGGCCTGTGCCTGCTCCTGTACCTGTGCCTGCGCCTCGTCGGTGTTGTTCGCCATGCCGCCAGCGTAGGGCCTGGTCTATTCCGGGCCGCCGGTCACGGCCCGCACCGTGAACCCGCCCTCCGCGACCCGCGCCCGCAGCTCCTCGTCCGCGCCGACCTCGGCGGGGGAGCGGACCACCGAGCCGTCCGCGTGCTGGAGCACCGCGTAGCCGCGGCGCAGCGTCGCCGCCGGGGACAGGCCCACCACGCGGGCGTGGGTGTGCGTCAGCTCCGAGTCGGCCCGGTCCAGCAGGTGCCCGAACGTCCGCCTGCCGCGCGCCAGCAGCGCCTCGACCTGCTCCTCCCGCTCCTCGACCATCCGCTGCGGCCGCTCGAAGCAGGGCCGGGCCCGTACGGACGCCAGCCCCCGCTCCTCGCGGTCCAGCAGTGCGGTCACGGCCCGCAGCGCGCGGTCGCGGAGCTGGCCGACGCGGGTGAGCTCCTCCCCGACGTCCGGCACGACGCGCTTGGCCGCGTCGGTCGGGGTGGACGCGCGGAGGTCGGCGACCAGGTCCAGCAGCGGGGAGTCGGGTTCGTGGCCGATCGCCGACACCACGGGCGTGCGGCAGGCCGCCACGGCCCGGACGAGCTCTTCGTCGGAGAACGGCAGCAGGTCCTCCACGCTGCCGCCGCCCCGGGCGACGACGATCACGTCCACCCCGGCGTGCGCGTCCAGCTCCTGGACCGCCTCCACCACGCGCGGCACCGCGTGCACGCCCTGGACGGGGACGTTGCGCACCTCGAAGCGGACGGCGGGCCAGCGGTGCCGGGCGTTCTCCAGCACGTCGCGCTCGGCGGCCGAGGCGCGGCCGCAGACGAGGCCGATCAGCTGCGGCAGGAACGGCAGCGGACGCTTGCGCTCGGGGGCGAACAGGCCCTCCCCGGCGAGCTGCTTCTTCAGCCGCTCCAGCCGCGCCAGCAGCTCGCCGACCCCCACCGGCCGGATCTCCACGGCGCGCAGCGAGAGCGAGCCGCGCGGCGCGTACCACTCGGGCTTGGCGTGGACGACGACCCGGGCGCCCTCCGAGATGATGTCGGCGACCTGGTCGAAGACGGCGCGGTAGCAGGTGACGGAGAGGGAGATGTCGTGCGAGGGGTCGCGCAGGGTCAGGAAGACGACCCCGGCCCCCGGGCGCCGGGAGAGCTGGGTGATCTGACCCTCGACCCAGACGGCACCGAGCCGGTCGATCCAGCCGCCGATGAGCCGGGACACCTGACCGACGGGGAGGGGGGCCTCGGGGGAGGTGGAGAGAGCCATGCGGTTGAGGGTAGTGGGGGGTGGGGTTCTGCCCCGGCCCCGCCCTTTCACCGTTTCCCGCCGCGCTCCGCGCGGGGGCAACGCGGCTGCGCCGCGTTCGTCCTCAAGCTCCCCGGAGGGGGCAACTCCCGGACGGGCTGGATTCGTGCCCGGGCGCGCACTTCAGCCCGTCCGGCGCTTGAGGACAGCGCCCGAAGGGCGCTTCGGGGGCCACCGCGCGGAGCGCGGTTCCGGGGTCCAGGGGGCGGAGCCCCCGGTCAACGCGGCGGAGCCGCGTTGCGGGGCCGGGGGGGCGCAGCCCCGGGAGAAACGGTGAAAGGGCGGGGCCCGGGGCAACTACCGCGCCCCGCGCCCCCGTTGCACCCCGACCACTCCCAACCCCACCCCCAGCCACACCACTCCCACCACCTGCGCCGCCCCCGCCGCCTTCGCGATCACGGCCACCACCACGGCCAGCCCGAGGAGCGGCACCACGACATGCCGCACGAGATCAACCCCCGCCCAAGAACCCCGCCGCACCACGAACCACCCGAACACCGACGCATGCAGCAGCCCGAACGCCACCAGCGCCCCCACGTCCACCACCGACACCAGCCGGTCCAGCCCGTCGTCCCGCCGGGCCGCCCAGACCGCCGCGGCCAGCGTGACCACCGCCGCGCACAGCAGGGCCGGGCGGGGAACGCCCGAGCCGCGGTCCACCTTCGCCAGCAGGCCGGGCAGCCGGCGGTCGCGGGCCATCGCGAAGAGCAGGCGCCCCGCGGCCGCCTGCCCGGCCAGCGCCGCGAAGGCCGCGCCGCCCGCCTTGCTCGCCGCCACCAGGTCGTGCAGCCACCGCCCCCCGGCCGCGTCCACCGTGTCGTAGAACGCCGCCCCCTGCGCGGCCGGCTTCGCGGCCAGCTCCGCCGCGGACATCGGCGCCAGCAGCGCCGCCAGATACGTCTGGAGGACGAACAGCACCCCCGCCACCACCAGACACGTCAGCACCGCGCGCGCCACCCGCCCCGGCCCTCCCGCCGCCTCCTCCGCGAACGCGGCGATCGCGTCGAAACCCAGGTAGGACAGCACCGCCACGGACACCGCCGTGAGCACCGCGCCCGTCGAGAAGTCCCCCTGCCCGGTCAGCGGCTCCAGCCAGCCGCGCCGCGGCCCGTCCGCCACCAGCGCGTACGCCGCGGCGGCCACGAAGACCAGCAGCACCGCGACCTCCACCGCCAGCACCACGAAGCCGGCCAGCGCCGCCACCCGGACACCTGACAGGTTGAGGGCGGTGGTCACCACGACGGCGGCCGCGGTCCATACCCACTGGTGGACGGAGGGCACGAGCGCGTGCATGGCGATGCCCGAGAAGAGGTACGCCACCGCGGGGATCAGCAGGTAGTCCAGCATCGCCATCCACCCGGCGACGAACCCCGCGCCCTCGCCGAGCCCCACCCGCGCATAGGTGTAGACCGAGCCCGCCTGCGGGGCGACCCGCACCATCTGCGCGTACGCGTACGCGGTGAACCCCATGGCCACCGTGGCCACCACGTACACCAGTGCCACCGCGCCGTGCGCCTTGGCGACGAGCGTGCCGAACACCCCGACCGGGGCCATCGGGGCGATGAACAGCAGCCCGTAGACGACCAGGTCCCGGAAGGACAGGGAGCGGCGGAGGGTGCCGTCGCCGCCGACGGACGGCGCGGAGCCGGCGGGCGGTGCGGACATGCGGGCCCCTCCCAGGTGGGTCTGCTGCGGTGTCCGGCCAGTATTCGGCCCCCGGCTCCGGACGGGGAGCCGGGACGCGCCGTGGGCGTCGGCCCGTACGATGGACCGCATGACTGCAACCAGCGCTCGAAAGGTCCTGCTCGCCGCCCCCCGTGGCTACTGCGCGGGCGTGGACCGTGCCGTGATCGCCGTCGAGAAGGCCCTGGAGCAGTACGGCGCGCCGGTCTACGTGCGCCACGAGATCGTCCACAACAAATACGTGGTCAAGACGCTGGAGAAGAAGGGCGCGATCTTCGTCGAGGAGACGGCGGAGGTGCCCGAGGGCAACATCGTGATCTTCTCCGCGCACGGCGTGGCCCCCACGGTCCACGAGGAGGCCGAGCGCGGCAGGCTGGCCACCATCGACGCGACCTGCCCGCTGGTGACCAAGGTCCACAAGGAGGCCGTGCGCTTCGCCAAGGAGGACTACGACATCCTCCTGATCGGCCACGAGGGCCACGAGGAGGTCATCGGCACCTCCGGCGAGGCCCCCGACCACATCCAGCTCGTGGACGGCCCCGAGGACGTCGCGGGCGTCGAGGTCCGCGACCCGGACAAGGTCGTCTGGCTGTCCCAGACCACCCTGTCTGTCGACGAGACCATGGAGACCGTCGGCGCGCTGCAGCGGAAGTTCCCCAACCTGCTCTCCCCGCCCTCCGACGACATCTGCTACGCGACGCAGAACCGGCAGACCGCGGTCAAGCAGATGGGCGCCGAGGCCGACCTGGTCATCGTCGTCGGCTCGAAGAACTCCTCCAACTCCGTGCGCCTCGTCGAGGTCGCCCTCGGCGCCGGCGCCAAGGACGCCCACCTCGTGGACTACGCCGAGGAGATCGACGAGGCCTGGCTCGAGGGTGTGAACACCGTCGGCGTCACCTCCGGCGCCTCCGTCCCCGAGATCCTCGTCGAGGGCGTCCTGGAGTGGCTCGCCGCCCGCGGCTACGACGACGTCGAGACCGTCAAGGCCGCCGAGGAGTCCATCACCTTCTCCCTCCCCAAGGAGCTCCGCCGCGACCTGCGCGCCGAGGCCGCCGCCGCGGTCGACGCCGCCGAGGGGTGAGCCCGGCGTTCCGCCCGTAGCGTGGTCGGCATGGACGCATTCGGTGTGGACATCGGAGGATCCGGGATCAAAGGCGCCCCGGTCGACCTGACGCGCGGCGACCTCGCGGAGGAGCGCCACAAGGTGCTCACCCCGCAGCCAGCGGCCCCGGACGCGGTCGCGGACCGGGTCAAGGAGGTCGTGGACCACTTCGGCTGGACGGGCCGCCCGGTCGGGATCACCTTCCCGGCGGTCGTCGTGAACGGCACCACCAGGACGGCCGCGAACGTCGACCAGGGCTGGATCGGACTGGACGCCGCCGGGCTGCTCGGCGGGCGGATCGGCGCCCCGGTGACCCTGCTCAACGACGCGGACGCGGCCGGGATCGCCGAGATGACCTTCGGCGCCGGCCGGGGCCGCACGGGCACGGTCATCGTGCTCACCTTCGGCACGGGCATCGGCAGCGCCGTTTTCACCGGCGGCCGGCTCGTTCCCAACACCGAGCTGGGGCACTTGGAGCTGAACGGGCACGACGCGGAGGCACGGGCGTCCTCACGGGCCAAGGAGGACGGGGACCTGAGCTGGGCGCGCTGGGCGCGCCGGGTGCAGAAGTACCTGCGGCACGTGGAGGATCTCTTCTCGCCGGAGCTCTTCGTCATCGGCGGCGGCGTCAGCCGCAAGGCGGACCGGTTCCTGCCGCTGATCGAGGGCGTTAACGCCGAGATCGTGCCTGCTCAGCTGGAGAACAACGCGGGGATCGTGGGGGCCGCGATGGCCGCCTCCGCTGCTGCGAACGGGCCAGCCGGCGGCGTCTGACGAGCGCCACCCGGCGGACGAACGTGATCAGGGTGGCCAGCAGCGTCCCCGCGTACAGCCAGGCGGCCTGCAGGGACAGAAAGCTGACCAGGCCCATCGCCCGGCCGGTGAGCCCGCCGGCCCCGCCGACGACCGGGAGGGCGCCCACGGCGAAGGCGATGGGCACGGCCACCGGCGCGGCCACCAGCTCGGCGGGGCGCACGCACAGGGCGCAGGCCGCGCAGCACAGCACGAAGAACACCCCGTAGAGCGGCGGCGAGCCGTGCGCCAGCAGGACGTCCAGCTCGCCGATGCCCAGCATCGCCAGGGTGGTGAGCAGGCCGTTGCCCAGTCCCGTCAGCCGCAGGTCCTGGGTCCGCCGCAGCGCCCGCGCCACGGGGTGGGGGGTGTGCCCGGCGCGGGCCCGGCCGGCCGGTGGCCTGCCGCCCTGCCCCACGGGGGCGGCCGGGCGGGGCACCGGGGCCGCGCGGCGGACCTTGTGCTGGGAGATGCGTGCGCCGGGTTGCTCCACCCGACCAAACTAGGTCGAGGAGCGGCGGGAATCCGGCGTTGGACACGCCCTTTGCACTGCCTCGGCCGTTCGTTCGAGCGGTGTCGGCATGCTCCCTCGGCAGCCCCGTAAACTGGTTGACTGCCCCGCTCTCACTACAGGAAGTCGTCACGTGTCGCTCACGATCGGAATCGTCGGTCTGCCCAACGTCGGCAAGTCGACCCTGTTCAACGCTCTGACCAAGAACGACGTGCTGGCGGCCAACTACCCGTTCGCCACCATCGAGCCCAACGTCGGCGTCGTCGGCGTGCCGGACGCCCGGCTGACCAAGCTCGCCGAGATCTTCGGCTCGCAGCGCATCCTCCCGGCCACCGTCGACTTCGTCGACATCGCCGGCATCGTCCGCGGCGCCTCCGAGGGCGAGGGCCTGGGCAACAAGTTCCTGGCGAACATCCGCGAGTCGGACGCGATCTGCCAGGTCATCCGCGCCTTCAAGGACGAGAACGTCGTCCATGTGGACGGCAAGGTCTCGCCCAAGGACGACATCGAGACCATCAACACCGAGCTGATCCTCGCGGACCTCCAGACCATCGAGAAGGTCCTGCCGCGCCTCCAGAAGGAGTCGCGCATCAAGAAGGACGTCGCTCCCAAGGTCGCCGCCGTCGAGGCCGCCAAGGAGATCCTGGAGAAGGGCGAGACGCTCTTCTCCGCCGGCATCGTCCAGGGCAGTGAGAAGGCCGAGCTCCTGCACGACCTGCACCTGCTCACCACCAAGCCCTTCCTCTACGTCTTCAACGTCGACGAGGACGAGCTGACCGACGAGTCCTTCAAGGACGAGCAGCGCGCCCTGGTCGCCCCGGCCGAGGCCATCTTCCTCAACGCCAAGCTGGAGGCCGACCTCGCCGAGCTGGACGAGGCGGACGCCATGGAGCTCCTCCAGTCCGTCGGCGCCGAGGAGCCCGGCCTGGCCACCCTCGCCCGCGTCGGCTTCGCCACCCTCGGCCTCCAGACCTACCTGACGGCCGGCCCCAAGGAGTCCCGCGCCTGGACCATCAAGAAGGGCGCCACCGCCCCCGAGGCGGCCGGTGTGATCCACACCGACTTCCAGAAGGGCTTCATCAAGGCCGAGGTCATCTCCTTCGACGACCTGGTCACCACCGGCTCGGTCGCCGAGGCCCGCTCCGCGGGCAAGGCCCGCATGGAGGGCAAGGACTACGTGATGGTGGACGGGGACGTCGTCGAATTCCGCTTCAATGTGTGAGCGGATGAAATAACACCACGTCGCTGACGTGGCAAACATACAGGTCAGAAGGGGTCGGCTCCTCCGGGAGGCGACCCCTTCGCCAATCCCGTGCTGGATCGGCGCTGGATTCTCTGACCTGACGTCAGTAGAGCTCAGGTGTCGTAGACGTTGGAGCGATGCCCGACGTGCACAACCCACACCACCAGCTCGCCGTTGTCGACCGTGTAGACGACGCGGTAGTCGCCGACTCGCAGGCGACGACGCTCAGGCTGGGACACAAGTGCGGTGGTGCTGAAGCCGAGGGGATCGCTTTCGAGCTCGGTCAGCTTGGCCAGGATGCGCAATGCCGTGTCGCGAGGGATCTTCCGGAGTTCAGCCTGCGCCTCGGGCCGGAAGACGGTTCGGTACTCACTCACTGCGCGCCAGCGTCTCCCTCATGATGTCCTCGATCGGGATGCCGGGTGCCGGGTTGGCCATGCGCTCATCGATGATCCGGTTGATCTCGCGCTCTTCCCACTCCTGGTACTTGCGCAGCACCTCGATGGAGACCACGGCGGCGACTTCCTTGCCGCGGCGCGTGATGACAGTGGGTACGTCGTCGCGATCGGCGCGCTCCACGACCTCGGCGAGGTGTGCGCGCACGTCGCGGATGGACTCTATGGGCAGTGGCCGCGTCATGCGCCCAAGGGTACCGAGTGTCGCGTGTGTACACAATGGCTACCGGTTGCGGGGGCGTGCTGGATGAGCCGCCACCGTGCTGGATCTGTGCTGTATGCGTTCCCTACGGCTTTCCCGGTCTGTACAGCCACGTGTCGAACAGCGCCCTCAGGTCCTTGCCCGAGACCTTCTCGCAGAGGGCCGTGAAGTCGGTGGTGCGGACGTTGCCGTGGCGGTGTTCCGTGGCCCAGGTGCGGAGGACGGTGAAGAAGGCGGTGTCGCCGATCGTTTCGCGGAGGCGTTGGAGGGCCATCGCGCCGCGGTAGTAGACGGGGTCGTCGGAGATGTGGGCGGCGGACGGGGGGTTCGCGGGCGGGAACGACCAGATTTCGTCGTGGCGGTCGAGGGCGTAGTACTCGTCGAAGGACCGGGCCGTGCTCGGACCGCCGTGCTGCTCCTCCCAGAGCCACTCCCCGTAGGTCGCGAAGCCCTCGTTGAGCCACATGTCCTGCCAGGTGCGCGGGGTGACGGAGTCGCCGAACCACTGGTGGGTGATCTCGTGGACGAGGAGGAGCTCGTCGGGGGCGTGGTTGAAGAAGGGGCGCGTCTGGGTCTCCAGGGCGTACTTGGTGAGGGGGCCGGAGCCGACGACGGCGCCGGTGGAGGAGAAGGGGAACGGGCCGAAGAGCCGGGCGCCCCAGTCGGTGACGGCGGCGACCCGGGCGGGGACCTTCGCGGCGTGGGCCGCCTGGGCGGTGTGGACGGCGACGGTCTGGGGGACCTTGCCGGCCCCGCCCCGGTCGAGGCGGAAGCGGCCGATGGCGACGGTGGCCAGGTAGCTGGCCATCGGCTCGGCGGTGCGCCAGGCGAAGACCGTGCGCCCGCCTGAGGTTTCCTGTTTGCCCAGTTCGCCATTGGAAACAGCGGTCAGGCCCTCGGGGACGCTGACCGACAGGTCGTACGCCGCCTTGTCGGAGGGGTGGTGGTTGCCGGGGAACCAGGCCATGGAGCCGTTGGGCTCGCCGAGGGCGACCGCGCCGTCGGGGGAGAGGAGCCAGCCCTCCTTGGCGCCGTCGGAGTCCGTGATGGTCAGCGGGGTGCCCCGGTAGGAGACGACGGCGGTGAAGGGGGCGTCCGCGGCGAGCGGGCGCCCGGGGGTCAGCCGCAGCTCGTCCCCGCGCCGGGAGACCGCGGCAGGCGTGCCGTCGACGGTCGCCCCCGTCACGTCCATCCCGTGGAAGTCGAGGCTGAACGAGGACAGCGCCCGGTCGGTGCGGGCGTCGATCTCGGCCGTGCCGGTGAGGGCGTTGGACTTCGGTTCCCAGGACAGGGTGATGCCGTAATGCCGCACGTCGTAGCCGCCGTTGCCCATGGTGGGGAAGAGCGGGTCACCGACGCCCTTGGCGCCCGCCACCGCCGGGTCGGTGGCGCGGACCGTCGTGCCGGCGGGCGCGCAGCCCGCGCACAGGGCGAGCAGGAGGGTCAAGGGGGCAAGGGGGACGCGGCGCACGGCGGCTCCTCGGTGATCGCCGGGACCCCCCCGGGGCATCGTCGCAGATGTGCCTACGGAGAGTGCGGATTGCACGTGCGCGTGGATGTCCGCCCGGGCGTCGCCCACTCCCCTCTGAGCTGCAATTCACCACATCTGGTGATTCCTTGGCCTTGAGTTGCGCATCGCGACGCTGGGTTGCCAAGCTGTTGCGGACCGTCAACCTTGGGAGTGGACGTGGCTTTCGGTGACCAGCCCGCATACCTTCGCGTCGCCGGGGATCTCCGCCAGAAGATCGTCGCCGGCGAGCTGCCGCCGCACACCCGGCTCCCCTCCCAGGCGCGCATCCGCGAGCAGTACGGCGTCTCCGACACCGTTGCCCTGGAGGCCCGCAAGGTGCTGATGGCCGAGGGGCTGGTGGAGGGCCGTTCCGGCTCCGGCACCTATGTGCGCGAGCGCCCGGAGCGCCGCCCCGTGGTGCGCACCGGCTATCGCTCGGTGGGCGAGTCCACCCCGTTCCGCCAGGAGCAGGCCGACCCCAGGGTCAAGGGCACCTGGGATTCGCGCAGCGAGCAGGGCGCGGCGACGGCCGCCGTCGCGGAGCGGCTGAGGATCTCCACGGGCGACAAGGTGATGCGCACCGACTACCTCTTCCGCTGTTCCGGCGAGCCCTCGATGCTCTCCACTTCCTGGGAGCCGCTCGCCCTCACCGGCCGGACGCCGGTGATGCTCCCCGAGGAGGGCCCGCTCGCCGGGCGCGGCGTCGTGGAGCGGATGGCCGCGATCGACCTGGTCGTGGACAACGTCACCGAGGAGATCAGCGCCCGTCCCGGGCTGGCCCAGGAGACGCTCGCCCTCGGCGGCGTGCCGGGCCACTGGGTGCTGATGGTGACCCGGACGTACTTCGCGGGCGGCTGTCCGGTCGAGACGGCGGACGTGGTGATGCTCGCCGAGCGGCACCGGGTCGCCTATCACCTGCCGGTGAAGTAGCCATGGCGTCCGGATGAACGGACGTGACGACGGCGTGAACTGACTCCCGAGTCAGGAGCGAAGTCCGAAAGCGCCCCTTACCGCACATCCCTACCCGGGGGTAGGAAGTGTGCGGCTTGTCCGGCTTTCCTCCCCTATGGGGCCTCAAACTCCTGTGTTGCAAAACTCACATAGCCCCTGGTCAGGGGCTTTTGGCGGAATCAACTCGGCCAAATCGCCCGTACGATGGCGCGGTTTGTGTCTGCCATGAAGGAGTAGAAAGCAAAGGAGGACCGGGGCTTTGAGTACCGAACAGGGGTCTCACTCCAATTACCGCCGGACTCTCGGTCCGGTGGCCCTGACGGCGGTCGGCCTCGGGTCGATCATTGGCTCCGGCTGGCTCTTCGGTGCCCAGCGGGCCGCGGGCATCGCCGGTCCGGCGGCGATCCTCGCGTGGGTCATCGGCGCCGTCGTCGCCCTGACCATCGCGCTGACCTACAGCGAGCTGGGGGCCATGTTCCCCAAGGCCGGCGGCATGGTCCGCTACGGCCAGTACTCGCACGGCTCGCTGGCCGGCTACCTCGCCGCCTGGGCCAACTGGATCGCGATCGTCTCCGTCATCCCGGGTGAGGCGACCGCTTCCGTCCAGTACATGAGCTCCTGGAAGTGGCAGTGGGCCAAGGACCTCTTCGACGGCAAGGAGCTCACCGGCACCGGTGTGGCCCTCGCCAGCGTGCTGCTGGTCTTCTACTTCTTCCTCAACTGGTTCGCGATCACCCTGTTCGCCAAGACCAACAACGCGATCACCGTCTTCAAGGTCGTCGTCCCGGTCCTGACCGCGGGCGCCCTGATGTGGTCGCACTTCGACACCCACAACATCGAGGTGGCCGGCGGCTTCGCGCCCAACGGCTGGAGCGCGGTGTTCACGGCGGTGGCCACGTCCGGCATCGTCTGGGCCTACAACGGCTTCCAGTCCCCGCTGAACATGGCCGGTGAGGCCCGCAACCCGGGCAAGTCGCTGCCCAAGGCCGTCATCGGCTCGATCCTGATCGCGCTGGTGATCTACATCGCGCTGCAGGTCGCCTTCCTGATGGCCGTCCCCTCCGGCGACCTCTCCGACGGCTGGAGCGCCCTCACCTACAAGTCCCCGCTGGCCGACCTGGCCATCGCCTGGGGTCTGAACTGGCTGGCGATCGTCCTCTACGCGGACGCCTTCGTGTCGCCCTCCGGCACCGGCATGATCTACGCCGCGACCACCTCGCGCATGATCCACGGCGTCCAGGAGAACGGCCACCTGCCGGGCATCTTCGGCAAGGTCGACCCCAAGACCGGCGTTCCGCGCCCGGCCCTGCTGCTCAACCTGGTCGTCGCCTTCCTCTTCCTCGCCGTCTTCCGCGGCTGGGGCTCGCTCGCCGAGATCGTCTCGGTCGCGACCGTCATCTCGTACATCACCGGCCCCGTCGCCGTGATGTCGCTGCGCCGCATCGCCCCGGGCCTCAAGCGTCCGGTCAAGCTGCGCGCCATGCCGGTCATCGCCCCGATCGCGATGGTCTTCGGTTCGCTCGTCCTGTACTGGGGCAAGTGGCCGCTCACCGGCAAGGTCATCCTGATCATGGCGGTCGGCCTGCCGATCTGGGCCTGGTACGAGCTGCGCAAGCCGTGGGCCGAGCTCAAGCCGCACCTGAAGGCCGGCGCCTGGGTGGTGGTGTACCTGCTGGTGATGGCGTTCGTCTCGTGGGCCGGCGGCACCGAGTTCGGCGGCCAGGGCTACCTGGCCGAGGGCTGGGACCTGCTGGTCGTCGCCCTGATCGGTCTGGCCTTCTACGTCTGGGGCGTCCGCAGCGCCTGGCGCAACCCGACGCTGGTCGCCACCGAGAAGGAGATCGCGGCCATGGAGGCCGCCGAGGCCGAGGCTCCCGAGGACGAGCCGGTCAAGACGAAGTAATACGCGGAGCGAAACCGCGCGCGGGTGGCCGAATGCGTACCTGTTCGTGAGAATCCATATCCGCTGCGTAAAGGTCGGGCGTACGCTCGGGCATATGCGGACTGCGGTTTCTTCACGAGAGGTGCCACGGCGGAAGGGCAGGGGCGATGGGTGACAACGAACCGCTCCTGCCCTGGCTCGTGATCCGCCAGGACGACAACGGCAATCGCTACCGCGTGGGCCGGTACGCCACCAGAACCGAAGCGGAACGGGTGGCGGACCGGCTCGACGCGTCCGGCCGGTCCGGCCACGAACAGCTCTACATCGTCGAGCGGGTGCGGGTGGCGCCCTGATCCCCGCCCTTCGTGGCCTGGTACGCCGACCCCCATACCGGGTATGTGCTGATTATTAGCCCCAAGCCGGGCAACCCGGCGGGGTCGTGCAGCGGTCTGGGAAGTGGTCGGCGTGGGCGACAGCGCACTGGCATCGACGCCGGGATTCGCCGAATGGAGCTTCTCCGCCGAGGCCGGAGCGGTACGCACGGCCCGCACCCTCGTCCGCGACACGCTGCGCGAATGGGGGCTCGGCGCCGTCACCGACGTGACGGTCCTGCTCGTCAGCGAACTCGTCACCAACTCCCTGCGGCACGCCACCGGTCCCATCGGGGTGCGGATGTACCCCCGCGCCGGACACGTGCTCCAGGTCGAGGTCTCCGACCCTCTCCCCGACCCGCCCCGCGAGCGGGCCGCCGCCATCGACGACGAGGGCGGCCGCGGACTTCAGCTCGTCGCCATGGCCTCCCGCCGCTGGGGTACGCGGCACGGTAACAACGGCAAGACGGTCTGGTTCGAACTGAGCTTGCCACGCCGCGATCCCGGGGAGGACACATAGCGGGTTGAGACCGTGCTGTGATCGTGAAGTCCGTGTTCCGAGGGGCTCCGGTGCTGGATACTCGGCCTTCTGATGCCGGTGCGAGCACATGAGCCGGAGGGGACGGGCACGTGAGCGAAAAGCCAGCGGGCGCTGCGGCGGGCAGCCCAGAGGGTACGGACACCACCTCGATGTGGCAGAACAGCCCGCCCGGCTCCCTCTACGACTACATTCGCGTGGCGTCCTTCTCGCTGGGCCCCGACGGCCGGATCGAGCAGTGGAGCGAACGTGCCGCCGAACTCTTCGGGATAACTCCGGGACAGGCGCTGGGCAGGGATCCCCAGGACGTGTTCGCCGCCCCTCAGCAAGGGGTCCTCTTTTCGGGGGACGCGCTGCCCGGCCGGCACCTTGACGACCGCGCCTGGACGGGACTCGTCCCCTACCAGCGCGGCGAACGGCAGCAGGGGCTGGCCGAGATCTACGTGATGCCCAGCCGCAACGAACGCGGGGAACGCTCCGCGCTCTGCGTAGCCGTCGACGTCCGGGCGCTCCAGGGAATAGAGACCGACATCGCGGCCTCCGAAGCCGTTTTCGGCCAATCTCCCCTCGGATTCTTCTTCTTCGGCACGGACCTGCGGCTGCTGCGCGTCAACGAGAGCTTCGCCCAGGCCCTCGGCCGTCCCGTCGCCTGGCACCGCGGCCGCACCCCGCACGACTTCCTGCCGCGCTCCGAGGCCGACCGGCTGACCATCGCCCTGCGTCAGGTCCTGGACAGCGGACGGCCGGTGGCCGACCTCCAGCTCGTCGGGCCCGTGCCCGGCCGGACGGAGCGGCGCCGCTGGTCCGTCTCGCTCTACCGGCTGCACGGCGGCAGCGGACGGCCCATCGGCGTGGCCGCCATCGCCACCGACGTCACCGGCCGGCGCCGCGCCGAGCGCGAGGCCGCGGGCGTACGGCGCAACCTGGCGCTGCTCAACGAGGCGAGCGCCCGCATCGGCACCTCCCTCGACCTGGAGACCACCGCCCGCGAACTGCTCGACGTCGCCGTGCCGCAGTTCTGCGACCTCGCCTCCGTCGACCTCTACCAGGGACTCCTCGCCGGTGACGAGGCGCCGCCCGGTCTCGCCGACGGCAGCGCCGAGCTGCGCCGGGTCGCCTTCGCCAGCGCGGTCTCCGGGGCGCCGGTCGCCCCCGACGTGTCGGATGCCTCCTACGCCTCCGACGTCTCCAGCGACAAGGCCGTCCAGGTCGGCGAGGTGCACCGGTACGCCTTCCACTCCCCGTGCGCCGGCGCCCTGCGCACGGCCCAGCCGCAGACCGTGCCCGGGGCGTCCGGGCAGTCCACCCTGGCCGTGCCGATGGTCGCCCGCGACACGGTCGTCGGGCTGGTGCAGTTCACCCGCACCCGGGGCAGCGAGCCGTTCGGCGAGCGCGACACGGCGGTGGCCGTCGAGCTGGCCTCGCGGGCGGCGGTCTGCATCGACAACGCGCGCCTGTACCGGCGCGAGCACGAGCGGGCCCTGATCCTCCAGCGCAGCCTGCTGCCCCCGGTCGACCCCGAGGCCGCCGGGCTGGAGATCGCCTGCCGCTACCTGCCGGGCAACGCCGCGACGGAGGTGGGCGGCGACTGGTTCGACGTCATCGAGCTCCCCGGCCACCGCACGGCCCTGGTCGTCGGCGACGTGATGGGCCGCGGGCTGCGGGCCGCCGTGGCCATGGGCGAACTGCGCACCGCCGTACGGACCCTGGCCATGCTCGACATGGAGCCCGCCGAGGTGCTCTCCGCGCTGGACGAGATCGCCCACGGGCTCGGCCGGCCCGGCGGCAAGCAGTCCGCCTCGCGCGGCGTGCGGGGCAGCGTGCGCCCGGCCGACCTGTCCGAGGTGTACCTCGCGACGTGCGTCTACGCCGTGTACGACCCCGTCACCCGGCGCTGCACCGTCGCCAACGCCGGTCACCTGCCGCCCGTCCTCGTCGAGGAGGGGCGGCCCGCCCCGCTGCTGGAGGTGCAGCCGGGCATGCCGCGCGGCGGGGGCGGCGCGCTCTTCGAGGAGACGGTGATCGAGCTGCCGGGCGGGGCGCTGCTCGCGCGCTACACGGACGGCCGGGTCGAGTCCCGCGCC
>NZ_JAEAMR010000007.1:1234236-1295712 GCF_015999245.1 Streptomyces sp. AV19
GGGGGCCCCCGGGGGGGGGGCGGCCCGGCGGGGCCCCCCCCCGCCCCCGGGGGGGCCCCCGCCCCCCCCGCGGCCCCCGGCCCCCCGGGCGGGGGGGGGGGGGGGCGCCCCGCCCGGCTGCTGGAGGTGCAGCCGGGCATGCCGCTCGGCGTGGGCGGCGAGCTCTTCGAGGAGACGGTGATCGAGCTGCCGGACGGGGCGCTGCTCGCGCTCTACACGGACGGCCTGGTCGAGTCCCGCGACCATCCGCTGGACGAGGGCCTCCAGGCGTTCCAGGACGCGCTCACGGATCCGGCGCGGCCGCTGGAGGACGTCTGCGACCACGTCCTCTCGGCCCTGGACACCCACCACGGCGAGGACGACATCGCCCTGCTCATGGCCCGGCTGCGCGGGCTCCCGCCCGGGCACGTCGGCGACTGGACGCTCCCGCCCGAGCCGCGCTCGGTCGCCCGCGCGCGCGAGCTGGCCCGCGAACTGCTCCCGCAGTGGGGGCTGGAGGCCCTGGTGGACACCACCGAGCTGCTGGTGAGCGAGCTGGTGACGAACGCGCTGCGGTACGGCGAGGGCGACATCCGGCTGCGGTTGCTGCTGGACCGGACGCTGGTCTGCGAGGTCTGGGACGGGGGCTTCGTGCAGCCGCGGCGGCGGCGGGCGCGGGACACGGACGAGGGCGGGCGGGGGCTGCAGTTGGTGGGGCTGCTCAGCGCGGCGTGGGGGAGCCGGAGGATTCCGGACGGGAAGACGGTGTGGTTCGAGCTGGCGCTGCCGGACGGGGAGTCGGCTGCGCCTGATGCGGTGGAGGCGTTGATGAGCCTGTACTGAAGGGTGTGCGCGACGGGTGGGTGCCGCCTTGGAGAGTGCCCCTGCCCCGCCCTTTCACCGTTTCTTCCGGGGCTCCGCCCCTCGGCCGCAACGCGGCTGCGCCGCGTTCGTCCTCAAGCGCCGGACGGGCTGAAATGGCGCGCCTGTCCAGCCTGTCCGGCGCTTGAGGACTCCGCCCGAAGGGCGGACGGGGTCCGGGGTCTCCCCGGAGGAAACGGTGAAAGGGCGGGGCAGGGGCAAGCTCACTCCCCCCGCGCCGCCAGGCGGCCCCTCGTCGCTCCGCCGCCGAACGTCGCCGGCAGCAGGCCCGCCAGCACGATGCCCCCGAGGAGCGCGCCCCCGAGCGCCCGCGACGGGCTCTCCGGCTCCGGCGGGACGCCGTACGCGTCCACGTCGCGCTCGGCCAGCCGCCGCGCCGCCCGGGCCAGCGCCTCGGCGCGCTCCGCGTCCGCCGCGGCGGACGGCGGGAGCGAACCGTCCGGGGGCCGGGCCAGGGACAGATGGCGTTCGGCCTCCGCCAGCCGGGTGCGGGCCCGGCTGCCAACCGCGCCGCGGTGGGTGGCGACGAAGTCCCGCGCCCCGGCCACCTCCCCCCGCGCCGCGAGCACCGCGCGGCCGGCCCGCGCCCGCGCCCGGGCGGCACGCTCGCCGTCCGTGCCCGGACACGCCTCGTCCAGCGCGGCCGCCGCCTCGTCGATCCGCCGCAACACCGCCCGCGGGTCGATCCGTTCGCAGGCCGCCTCCCGCCGCGCGGCGGCGAGCAGCCGGGCGCCGGGCCCGTCGGAGACCGCGGCCGCCGCCTCGGCGTCCACCAGGGCGGAGGCCATCCGCCGCGCCGCACCGCCCAGTTCGTACGCGTGCCGCAGCGCGGCGGTGGCCAGGGTGCGGGCCTGGGACAGCGCGCCCTCGGCCGCGCGGACCGAGACCGCGGCCCGCTCCGGCTCGCCCCCGTCGAGCGCGGCGTGCGCCTCGGCGAGGGCGGCCTCGGCGAAGGCCAGCCGGTCGCGGGCCTCCGCGGGGTACCCCTCGGCGGGGGCCAGCGCGGCCGGCGTGCAGCGGCCGGCGACCGCGTCGAGCGCGGCCCGGGCCGTGTCGATGCGCGGCGCCAGGGACCGGGCGACGGCCTCGGCGCGGTCGAGCACCAGCGTCGCGTGCGCCGTGAGGCCGCGCAGCCGGTCGAAGGCGGCCGCCTCCGCGTCCAGCCGCCGGTTGGCGCTGGTGCAGCGGGAGCAGATCTCGTCCAGGGCGTGCCGGCGGAAGTCGTCGTCGCGCACGGGCGCGTCGTCCAGCCGCTGCCGCAGCCGGAACGCGCCGGCGAGTTCCTGACGGGCGTAGGCGACGGCCTCGGCGAACGGCCGCACCGCGTCCTCGCCGAGCTGGGCGAGGGCGAACGGCAGCTCCTCCGCGCTGGTGCGCACCGCGTCGTCCGTCCCGACGAGACCCCGCGCCGCCTCCGCGTCCAGCTCCGGGAGCGGCGTGAGCGGCTGGACCATGCGGGCCAGCCCCGGCGGGGTGGTGGTGGCGACCAGCGGCGGGTCGGGGGGAGGGAGCGCGGGGCGGGGACGGCGGCGGGCCCGTCGGCCGCGCAGGTACAGACCGGCCAGGATCAGCAGCGTCCCGCAGGCCGCCGGGATCCAGAACCGCCGGTCGCCGGGGAGCAGTCCGCTGCCGCCCGGGTCGCTGCGGCCGGGGACGATGACCGGCGTGCGCACGGGCTGCCCGGACAGGACGGAGCGGTAGCCGTCGGCGGCGCCGATCGCGGCCCCGGCCCAGTCGTGCTCCTTGAGGGCGGGCGCGATGGCGACGGAGGCGACCTGGGCGAGCTGTTCGGCGCGGAAGCCCGAATCCTGGGCGGCGGAGACCGCGAACTGCCGCGGGTAGGTGGCGATGGCGAGCAGCACGTCGTGCGGGCCGAGGCCGTTGCGGTCGGCGGTGGCGTCGGCCCAGTCGTGCCCCGCGCGCCCGGAGAAGTCGCGGACGTAGGTGACGTACAGCTGGACGCGCTGGGCGGCGAGCCGGGCGAGGGCGGCCTCGACCTGGGAGCGGCGGCGGCCGAGGGCACCCACGGTGTCGGTGACGCGGCCGCCGGCCTCCAGGTCGAGCGGGGTCTCCGCGCGGGCGGCGGGCGGCGTCGCGAGGAGCAGCGCGCCGTACAGGGCGAAGAGTGCGCCGAGCATGGCCCACCCCGGCGCCCCGGGCCCGTACCGCCTCAGAAGCCGCGTCACACTTCGGAGCGTATGACCGGTTTGTCAAAGCCGCTACCCGGAGCACGTGTGGTATTACGCTCCGTGGTCCGCGCCCCGGCGGCGGATCTTGCTCCCCAGCCAGACCAGTGGGTCGTACGAGCGGTCCACGACCCGCTCCTTCAGGGGGATCAGGGCGTTGTCGGTGATCTTGATCTGTTCGGGGCAGACCTCGGTGCAGCACTTGGTGATGTTGCAGTAGCCGAGCCCGTGGTCCTCGCGGGCCGCGGCCTGGCGGTCCAGGCCGGCCTCGGCGGCCGCGTCCAGCGGGTGCATGTCCAGCTCGGCCACCCGCATCAGGAAGCGCGGCCCGGCGAAGGCCGTCTTGTTCTCCTCGTGGTCACGCACCACGTGGCAGGTGTCCTGGCACAGGAAGCACTCGATGCACTTGCGGAACTCCTGGACCCGGTCCACGTCCTGCTGCTTCATCCGGTACTCGCCCGGCTCCAGGTCCGGCGGCGGCGTGAAGGCGGCCACCTCGCGCGCCTTGGCGTAGTTGTACGAGACGTCGGTGACCAGGTCCCGGACGACGGGGAAGGCGCGCATCGGGGTGACCGTGACCGTCTCGGCCGGGTCGAAGACGGACATCCGGGTCATGCACATCAGCCGCGGCCGGCCGTTGATCTCCGCGCTGCACGAACCGCACTTGCCCGCCTTGCAGTTCCAGCGGACGGCCAGGTCCGGGGCGGCGGTGGCCTGGAGCCGGTGGATGACGTCGAGGACGACCTCGCCCTCGTTGACGGTGACCTCGTAGTCGCCGAGGCCGCCCCCGTCCGCGTCACCCCGCCACACCTTGAAGTGCGCCTGATAACTCATCGGGTGAGCTCCTCGTCCGTCAGGTACTTCTTCAACTCGTCCTTCTCGAAGAGCTCCAGCAGATCGGGACGCATCGGGGGAGCGTCCTGCCGCTCCAGCCGGATGCGGCCGAGCGCCGGGTCCTCGACGGCCGGCTCCGCGCTGTCGTCGGCCAGCCGGCACACCAGGTTGACCCGCCGCCACCGCCGGTCCATCCCCGGGTGGTCGTCGCGGGTGTGCCCGCCCCGGCTCTCCGCGCGCTCCAGCGCGGCGCGCGCCACGCACTCGCTGACCAGCAGCATGTTGCGCAGGTCCAGGGACAGGTGCCAGCCCGGGTTGAACTGCCGGTGCCCCTCGACCGCCGCCCGGCGGGCCCGGGCCCGCAGCCCGGACAGCCGGCGCAGCGCCTCCTCCATCTCGGGCGCCTTGCGGATGATGCCGACCAGGTCGTTCATCGACTGCTGGAGCTCCTGATGCAGGGTGTACGGGTTCTCCGCGTCACCCGTCTCCTCGGCGCCGAACGGACGGAGCGCCTCCGCCTCGGCCGAGGCGATGTCCGCGTCCGAGACCGCCGGCCGTTCCGCCGGGCCGAGCTCCGCCGCGTACCGCGCCGCGTGCAGGCCCGCGCGCCGCCCGAACACCAGCAGATCGGAGAGGGAGTTGCCGCCGAGCCGGTTGGAGCCGTGCAGGCCGCCCGCCACCTCGCCGGCCGCGAACAGCCCCGGCACGCCGGCCGCCGCGGCGGTGTCCGGCTCCACCTCGACGCCGCCCATCACATAGTGGCAGGTGGGGCCGACCTCCATCGCCTCGGCGGTGATGTCGACATCCGCCAGCTCCTTGAACTGGTGGTGCATGGACGGGAGTTTGCGCCGGATCGCGTCCGCCGGCATCCGGGTGGACACGTCCAGGAACACCCCGCCGTGCGGCGAGCCGCGGCCCGCCTTCACCTCGGCGTTGATGGCCCGGGCGACCTCGTCGCGCGGCAGCAGCTCCGGCGGACGGCGGTTGTGCTCCGGGTCGGAGTACCAGCGGTCGCCCTCGGCCTCGGTCTCGGCGTACTTCTCCTTGAAGACCTCGGGGATGTAGTCGAACATGAACCGCTTGCCGTCGCTGTTGCGCAGTACGCCGCCGTCGCCGCGCACCGACTCGGTGACGAGGATGCCCTTGACGGACGGCGGCCAGACCATGCCCGTGGGATGGAACTGGACGAACTCCATGTTGACCAGCCGGGCTCCGGCCAGCAGCGCCAGCGCGTGCCCGTCGCCCGTGTACTCCCAGGAGTTGGAGGTCACCTTGAACGACTTGCCGATGCCGCCCGTGGCCAGCACCACGGCCGGCGCCTCCAGGACGAAGAACCGCCCGGACTCCCGCTCGTAGCCGAAGACGCCCGAGACCCGGCCGTTCGGCCCGGAACGGTTCTTCAGCACCCGCGTGACCGTGCACTCCTGGAAGACCTTCAGCCGGGCCTCGTAGTCCCCGAACTCCCGCTTGTCCTCCTGCTGGAGGGCGACGACCTTCTGCTGGAGCGTGCGGATCAGCTCCAGCCCGGTGCGGTCGCCGACGTGCGCCAGCCGCGGGTACTCGTGACCGCCGAAGTTGCGCTGCGAGATCCGCCCGTCGGGCGTGCGGTCGAAGACCGCCCCCCAGGTCTCCAGCTCCCACACGCGCTGCGGGGCCTCGCGGGCGAGCAGTTCGGCCATCCGCCAGTTGTTGAGGAACTTGCCGCCGCGGAGCGTGTCGCGGTAGTGCACCTGCCAGTTGTCGTGCGCGTTGACGTTGCCCATGCAGGCCGCGATGCCGCCCTCGGCCATGACGGTGTGCGCCTTGCCGAACAGCGACTTGCAGATCACCGCGCAGCGCAGCCCCTGCTCCCTGGCCTCGATCGCGGCCCGCAGCCCGGCGCCCCCCGCGCCCACCACGACCACGTCCCAGGACTGCCGGTCCACCCGTGTCATCGAATGTCTCCCCTTGTCTTCCCTAGAAGAAGCTCGGGTCGTCGAACACGCCGCCGGCGACCAGGTACACGTACAGGTCGGCCAGCGCGACGCTCACCAGCGAAGCCCAGGCGAGCGCCATGTGATGGGCGTTGAGCCGGCTCACCCAGGTCCACATGCGGTAGCGGACCGGGTGCTTGGAGAAGTTGCGCAGGCGCCCGCCGACGAAGTGCCGGCACGAGTGGCAGGAGAGCGTGTACGCCAGGATCAGCAGGGCGTTGGCGACGAGGACGAGGGTGCCCAGGCCCATGTGGCCCCACCGCTCGTGCTCGTCGCGGAAGGCGATGACGGCGTCGTACGAGAGGACGGCCGCCACGAGCAGCGCGGCGTAGAAGAAGTACCGGTGGATGTTCTGCAGGACCAGCGGGAAGCGGGTCTCGCCGGTGTACTTCTTGTGCGGCTCGGCGACCGCGCAGGCCGGGGGCGAGGCCCAGAAGCCCCGGTAGTAGGCCTTGCGGTAGTAGTAGCAGGTCAGCCGGAAACCCAGCGGGAAGATCAGCACCAGCAGGGCGGGGGAGAGGGCCCACCAGTCGCCGAACAGCCCCCAGGAGGCGCCCTCCTTCATCGGGACGCAGCGGGTGGCGAAGCACGGCGAGTAGAACGGCGAGACATAGGGCGCCGCGTAGTAGCGCTCGTCGGCGAAGGCCCGCCAGGTGGCGTAGACGACGAAGAGCAGCAGGCCCACGGTGGTGCCGGCGGGCGCCAGCCACCACCGGTCGCGGCGCAGGTGGCGGGCCGGGATCGCGGCCCGCGAGGAGTGGTGGACGCCGCCGCCCGCCGCGGGGGCGGGGGCGGCCGGTCGGGGATCGGAGCCGGTGGACGGCCGGGGATCGGTGCCAGTTGACAAGGGGGACTCCGGGAGGAGCTGGGGTGTAGGGGTGGCGGGTGCCGGACGGCCGCTAGGGGGCGCGGCGGTCCCGGGAGCCGATCCCCTCCTCGTCGGCGTCCCGCCACAGCGAGGCGTCGTACGGGGTGTCGGGGATCGTCACCATGGCCGGGCGGGGGCGCTCCGGCGGCTGGGTCTCGCGCAACAGCGAGAAGCTGTCCCGCAGATGACCCGCGTCGGAGCGCATCCGCCGCAGCTCCGGACCGTCGCTGCCCAGCTGTCGTTCCAGCCGCCCGAGGGCCCGGTCGAGTTCGCCCAGGCAGCGCTGAACAGCAGTCAAATCGTCGTTCAGGGACACGGTTTGCCCTCACTTCCGCGATCGGCGGTTGCGGGTGGCGACGGTGATGCGACAGAGAGTGTCGCGCGTCACACCCCTTCAGGGGAAGATAGCCGCCCCGATTGCACCTTCGCGGGAGCGCATTCCTCGCGCGGCCTGCCGCTGCTCAAACGTTCGTCCAGGTGGGTGGCGTGCGGGGCGGCGGCGCCGTGTCGGCGCGCCTTCGCCCGGACCGTCGCCTTCAGTGGGCGGAGAAGATCGGATCAGCCGCGCAATACGCCGACTGAGCGATCCCCGAGTGATCCGAAGGATCCGGCCCCGTACGGCGGAGGTTGTCACCCATGTCCATCCGCACGCACTCGCGCCCGCGCCGTCCCGCCGCCCTGCTCACCGCGGGGCTCCTGCTCCCACTGTCCGTCCTGGCCGGCTGCGGCGGTGGCGGCACGGCCGGCGCCGACGTGCCGGACGCCACCCAGGACATCGCGGCCGCACCCCGGTCGAAAGTCGCCGACAAGGGCGCCCTGACCTGGGCCGTCGATGCCCTGCCGGCCACCTACAACGTCTTCCAGTCGGACGTCGACGCCACCTCGCAGCGGGTGGCCGCGGCCGTGCTGCCCACCCTGTTCACCCTGGACGTCCACGGCCGCCCGCAGCGCGACCCCGACTACCTGACCGCCGCCGACGTCGTCGGGCACGAGCCGAAGCAGGTCGTGCTCTACCGCCTCAACCCCCGCGCCGTGTGGAGCGACGGCACACCCGTGAGTGCCGCCGACTTCGAGGCCCAGTGGAAGGCCCTGCGCGGCAAGGACAGCGCCTTCTGGACGACGGGGAACGCCGGATACGACCGGATCGAGCGGGTCGAACGCGGCGCGGACGCCCACGAGGTCAAGGTCACCTTCGCCAGGCCCTACGCCGACTGGGCCGGACTCTTCACCCCGCTCTACCCCCGGGCGGCGATGGGCACCGGCAACGCCTTCAACGACTCGATGCGCAAGGGCCTCACATTCTCGGCGGGCCCGTTCCAGGTGGCCGGGCGCGACGACGCGCAGGGCACGCTGGCGCTCGTCCGCAACCCGCGGTGGTGGGGCGACCGGGCCAAGCTCGACCGGCTGGTGCTGCGCGCCGTACCGCGCGGGGAGCGGGCCGACGCGCTGGCCAACGGCGGGCTCGACGTCGCGGAGGTCACCCCCGCCGCGGCCGACCGGATCGTCAAGGCGAACCAGCCGGTCCGGCGGAAGGGCGACGACGCCAACAAGCGCGCGGCGGCTTCGGGGGCCGCCGCGTCTGCCGCGTCTGCCGCGTCTGCCGCGCCTGCCACGTCTGCCACGTCTGCTGCGCCTACCGCGCCCGCGCCGGGTGCGCCCGCCGGGTTCCGTGACCTGACCGTGCACCGCGCGCTGGAGCCCGCCTACACCCAGCTCGCGCTCAACGGCGCCTCCGGGCCGCTCTCCGACGAACGGGTGCGGCGCGCCGTGGCGCGGGCGATCGACCGCAAGGCGCTCGCCGAGTTCGTCCTGGCGCCCCTGGGCCTGCCCGCCGACCCGCTCGGCAGCCACGTCCTGGTGGCCGGGCAGCCGGGCTACGAGGACAACAGCGACGCCCTCGGCGCCCCCGACCCCGGGGCGGCCCGGGACCTGCTGGCCGACGCGGGCTGGAAGGAGGGCAAGGGCGAGCCGCCGCGGCGCCGGCCGGCGCAGGCGGGTCCGCAGCAGCAGGGCGGCCGGCCGGACGGCGGGGACGGGCTCCTGCCGGCGGAGGCGAGGCCGGAGCCGGAGTTCGGCGGGGACGTACAGCCGCCCGAGGACGACAAGGGATCCGACGGGGGCAAGGGCGGATTCGCCCCGGTCCGCTTCAAGGACGGCAAGAAGCTGGCCCTCCGCTTCGTCCTGCCGAAGGGGGCGGGGTCCGAGCCGCTGCGGGAGGTCGGGGCGCGGATCGCCCGGCGGCTGGAGGCGGTGGGCATCCGCACGGAGATCATCAGGGTCGAGGACGCGGGCTTCTTCAAGGACCACGTCGCCTCCGGCGACTTCGACCTGGCCCTCTACTCCTGGCCCGCCAGCGCCTTCCCCGCCACCGACGCCCGGCCGATCTTCGCCAAGCCGCAGCCGGCGGCGGACGGCTCGCTCCAGGTCGAGCAGAACTACACCCGGGTGGGGACGGACCAGATCGACCGGCTCTTCGACCAGGCGTCGACGGAGCTGGACGCGGACGCGGCCCGGGATCTGGTGCTGCGGGCGGACGCGCGGATCTGGGCGGCGGCCGCGGCGATCCCGCTGTACCAGCGGCCGGAGCTGGTGGCGGTGCGGCGGCCGGTGGCGAACGCGGGGGCGTTCGGGCTGGCGAGCCCGAGGTATCAGGATGTGGGGTTCCTGCGATGAGGGTGGGGGCGGGGGCGGGGTTTCTTTCCCCGAGCCCGCCCTTTCACCGTTTCCTCCGGGGCGGAGCCCCGGGGCCCGGGCGCGGCTCCGGGGCGCGGTGGGCGGGGGCTGCGCCCCTTGCACCCCTGCCGGGCCCGGGGCTTCGCCCCTGGGCCCCTTTCGGGGCTCGGCCCCGGGGCCCGCAACGCGGCTTCGCCGCGTCCGGCGTTTGAGGACGAACGCGCGGAGCGCGGTTTCGGGGGGCCAGGGGGGGCGGAGTCCCCGGAGATCGCCCGGAGGGCGGTTCGGGGGTCGAGGGGGCATGGCCCCCGCACATCGCGCGGAGCGCGGTGCCGGGTCCGGGGCGGAGCCCCGGAAAAGGAATGGTGGAAGGGCGGGTTCGGGGAAGAAACACCAGGTCAGATGGGGTAATCCCGGCCCCGGGCCGCCCAATCCGCCACTTCCCCGTACCATGGAGTGAGGCCGTGGCTTGATCCGCCCGGCAGGCACGCGTACCGGACCGTACGCGCCGCCATCCACGATTCCGGGAGAAGCGCCGCAAGTATGCCCACGCGCCACGACATTCGTAACGTCGCCATCGTCGCCCACGTCGACCACGGCAAGACGACCATCGTCGACGCCATGCTCAAGCAGGCCGGCGCCTTCGCCGCGCACCAGCTCGAGTCCGTCGACGACCGCGTCATGGACTCGAACGACCTGGAGCGTGAGAAGGGCATCACGATCCTCGCCAAGAACACGGCGGTGAAGTATCACCCCAAGGACGGCGGGGCGCCCATCACGATCAACATCATCGACACCCCCGGCCACGCCGATTTCGGTGGCGAGGTCGAGCGCGGTCTGTCGATGGTGGACGCGGTCGTCCTGCTCGTCGACGCCTCCGAGGGCCCGCTGCCGCAGACCCGCTTCGTGCTCCGCAAGGCGCTCCAGCAGCGGAAGCCGGTCATCCTCTGCATCAACAAGACGGACCGCCCGGACTCCCGGATCGACGAGGTCGTCAACGAGACGTACGACCTGTTCCTGGACCTGGACGCCGACGAGGACCAGATCGAGTTCCCGATCGTCTACGCCTGCGGCCGCGACGGCATCGCCTCGCTGACCAAGCCGGAGGACGGCACCGTCCCGGCCGACTCCACCAACCTGGAGCCGTTCTTCTCCACCATCCTGGAGCACGTCCCGGCCCCGGCGTTCGAGGAGGACGCGCCGCTCCAGGCCCACGTCACCAACCTCGACGCCGACAACTTCCTCGGCCGCATCGCGCTGCTCCGCGTCGAGCAGGGCGAGCTGCGCAAGGGCCAGACCGTGGCCTGGATCAAGCGCGACGGCTCGATCTCCAACGTCCGCATCACCGAGCTGATGATGACCGAGGCCCTCACCCGCAAGCCGGCCGAGGTGGCCGGCCCCGGTGACATCTGCGCCGTCGCCGGTATCCCCGACATCATGATCGGCGAGACCCTGGCCGACCCGGAGAACCCGGTCGCGCTGCCGCTGATCACGGTCGACGAGCCCGCGATCTCCATGACCATCGGCACCAACACCTCGCCGCTGGTCGGCCGCGGCGGCACGGGCAAGGGCGCGGACGCCAAGGCCGCGGTCAAGGACCGCAAGGTCACCGCCCGCCAGGTCAAGGACCGCCTGGACCGCGAGCTGATCGGTAACGTCTCGCTCCGCGTCCTGGACACCGAGCGCCCCGACGCCTGGGAGGTGCAGGGCCGCGGCGAGCTGGCGCTGGCCATCCTGGTCGAGCAGATGCGCCGCGAGGGCTTCGAGATGACCATCGGCAAGCCGCAGGTCGTCACCAAGCAGGTCGACGGCAAGACCTACGAGCCGGTCGAGCGCATCACGATCGACGTGCCCGAGGAGCACATGGGCGCGGTCACGCAGCTCATGGGCACCCGCAAGGGCCGGATGGACAACATGTCCAACCACGGCTCCGGCTGGGTCCGCATGGAGTTCGTCGTCCCGTCCCGCGGCCTGATCGGCTTCCGTACGGAGTTCCTGACGAACACCCGCGGCACGGGCATCGCCCACTCCATCCACGAGGGCCACGAGCCGTGGTTCGGCGAGCTCAAGACCCGTAACAACGGCTCCCTGGTCGCCGACCGCGCCGGTGCCGTCACCGCCTTCGCGATGACGAACCTCCAGGAGCGCGGCGTGCTCTTCACCGACCCGGGCACCGAGGTGTACGAGGGCATGATCGTCGGCGAGAACTCGCGCGCCGACGACATGGACGTCAACATCACCAAGGAGAAGAAGCTCACCAACATGCGCTCCTCCTCCGCCGACTCCTTCGAGGCGATCGTCCCGCCGCGCAAGCTGTCGCTGGAGCAGTCCCTGGAGTTCTGCCGCGACGACGAGTGCGTCGAGGTCACCCCGGAGGCGGTCCGCATCCGCAAGGTCGTCCTGGACCAGAAGGAGCGCGGCCGCAGCGCCTCGCGCGCCAAGCACGGCTGATGGATTGACCGGTTTACCGGTTCTTGGTTGAGGCCCGGAACTGCCGCGTGATATGCGGCAGTTCCGGGCCTCGGCGTTTTCGGGCGGGGGTGCAGCGATCTGACTAAGTGTCAGTTCGCTGCCGCTGCGTTCGGTGAGCGGACGGCCGGATCCGAATGTTGTGTCAAGAGCCCGATTCATGCGTGTCTGTCTGGGCCGCTTTTGTCCATGTATGAGGCATATGGCGGTGATCGATGTGACCAAAGCGAGACCCAGTAAGTGTGGTTTAAGGAGCGGCTGTACCCAATAGTTGGGTCCATTAGCTCGGGTCAATGGGTCTACGCGCTGTGGGGAGCGCGCCGACTCACGAGCACACTCGGGGGTTCCGGTTCCTGCCGTGCTGTCAGGGGTGTCAGCGCTGCGGGGACCGGTTCCTCCTATCTGGTGACAGTGGACTCCTGAGGAGGGATACCCATGCGCGGTGCCAAGAGCGCCAAGTGGGTCGTGGGCGCGATAGTCGTGGCGATGGCCGCGACGGCCTGTGGCGGTGGCAGCAGCGATGACGAGGGGAACGCGGCCGTTGATCCCAACGGCGTGTTCAGCTACTACAACACCGAGCCGCAGCGTGGGCTCATCCCGACCAACACCAATGAGGTCGGCGGCCACTACATGATGGCCAACATGTTCCGCGGCCTGGTCACCTTCGACATCAACAACAAGCTGCAGATGGCCCAGGCGCAGAGCGTCGACACCACTGACAACAAGCTCTT
This sequence comes from Streptomyces sp. AV19, assembly GCF_015999245.1. Taxonomy (GTDB): domain Bacteria; phylum Actinomycetota; class Actinomycetes; order Streptomycetales; family Streptomycetaceae; genus Streptomyces. Next base: position 1,246,832 of record NZ_JAEAMR010000007.1, read on the forward strand.
CACCGTCAAGCTGAAGCCGGGCTGGAAGTTCCACAACGGCGAGACGGTCACCGCGAACTCCTTCGTGAAGGCCTGGAACTGGGCCGCCAACGCCAAGAACGCCCAGCTCAACTCCTCCTGGTTCGAGGCCATCAAGGGCTACGAGGACGTCCACCCGGAGAAGGGCGACCCCAAGGGCGACACGATGTCGGGCCTGAAGGTCGTCAACGACAACGAGTTCACCATCGAGCTCTCGCGTCCGGTCTCCACCTTCAAGGAGCGGCTGTACTACGACGCCTTCTTCCCGCTCCCCGAGGCGTTCTACAAGGACCCCAAGGCTTTCGGCGAGCACCCCATCGGCAACGGCCCCTACAAGATGGAGGGTTCGTGGGCGCACAAGGTCGAGCTGAAGGTCCGTAAGTTCGCCGACTACAAGGGCGACGACAAGCCCAAGAACGGCGGCATCGACTTCAAGTTCTACAGCAAGGACGACGCGGCCTACGCGGACCTGCTGTCGGACAAGATCGACATCATGTACCAGGTGCCCAACTCCCAGGTGGCCAAGTTCAAGGACGACCTGGGCAAGCGCGCCATCAGCCAGCCGTACGGCGGCAACACCAACATCGCCTTCCCGCTCTACGACAAGGAGTGGGGCAAGCCCGAGAAGGTCAAGGTCCGCCAGGGCCTGTCCATGGCGATCGACCGCGAGACCATCGCCAAGACCGCGCTCAAGGGCAGCAAGGACGCGGCCACCGGCTTCACGCCGAAGGGCATCCCGGGCTGGCAGGACGGCGCCTGTGGCGACCTCTGCAAGTTCGACCCGGCCAAGGCCAAGGACCTCATCAAGCAGGGCGGCGGCGTCCCGGGCAACAAGGTCACGATCACCTACAACGCCGACGGCGCCAACAAGGAGTGGGTGGACGCGGTCTGCAACGACATCCGGCAGAACGCCGGCGTCGAGTGCGTGACCGACGCGAAGCCCACCTTCCAGGAGTCGCGCGATCTGATCACCGAGAAGAAGCTCAGCAACCCGTTCCGCATGGCCTGGGTGATGGACTTCCCGAACATCGCCAACTTCGTCACCGAGCAGTTCCGCACCGGTGCCGGCGCCAACGACATGGGCTTCAGCGACAAGAACGTCGACGAGCTGATGAACAAGGCGGACGAGGCCAAGACCGAGGACGCGGCCAACAAGGGCTACTTCGAGGCCGAGAAGAAGATCATGCAGGACCAGATGCCGGCCATCCCGCTCTTCACCGACCACACCGTCGCGGGCCACTCCAAGCGCGTGCAGAACGTGAAGATCGACTACCAGCGCCAGGCCGTCTGGACCGAGGTCGAGGTCAAGAAGTAACACCGGGACGCTTGCAGTGACGCAGGCCCAGCGACCGCCCTCCCACAAGGAACCGGCGGCCGCTGGGCCCGTCGGCGACAGGAGGAACGATGGGGCGCTTTGTCGCGAGGCGACTGCTCCAGATGATCCCGGTGTTCATCGGGACCACGCTGCTTATTTTCTTGATGGTGTATTCGCTGCCGGGCGACCCCGTCAAGGCGATGTTCGGCTCAAAGGCGGCCGACCCGGCGACAGTTGCGAAACTGCGCCATGAATACGGGCTGGACCAGCCCCTGATCCAGCAGTACTGGAACTACCTCTCCGGTCTCTTCAAGGGTGACTTCGGGCAGAGCTTCACCGGCCGGCCCGTGGCCGACCTGATGGCCGACGCCTTCCCGGTGACCATCCGGCTGGCGCTCTTCGCCTTCGCCATCGAGCTGGTCTTCGGCATCGGACTCGGTGTGCTCACCGGCCTGCGTCGCGGCAGGTTCCTGGACCAGGCCGTGCTGATCTTCACGCTGATCGTGGTGTCCATCCCGGTCTTCGTGCTGGGCAACCTGGCCCAGTTCGTGATCGGTGTGAAGTGGAAACTGGTGTCACCGACCGTCAAGGACTCGCAGGACCTGAGCCAGTTGATCCTCCCGGCGGTCGTGCTCGCGCTCCTCTCGCTGGCGTACGTCACCCGGCTGACGCGGACGACCGTGGCGGAGAACCTCCGCGCCGACTACATCCGCACCGCGGTCGCCAAGGGCCTGCCCCGGCGCCGGGTCGTCGGGGTCCACCTGATGCGCAACTCGCTCATCCCCGTCGTCACGTTCCTCGGCACCGACCTCGGCATGCTCATGGGCGGCGCCATCGTCACCGAGGGCATCTTCAACGTCCCCGGCGTGGGCAACACCCTCTACCAGGCCGTCATCACCACCGAAGGCCCCACCGTGGTCGGCGTCGTGACCGTGCTGGTGCTCGTCTACCTCGTGAGCAGCCTGGTCGTCGACCTGCTCTACGCAGTCCTGGACCCGAGGATCCGCTATGCCTGACAACAAGACCCCCCAGGTGACCCCCAGCAGCGTCGCGGGTGCCGGTCCCGGTGCGTCCGGCGGTCCCGTGGACACCTCCGCCGCCAGTGTGGCGGCCGCCGCCGAACTCGCCCTGGAGGCGGGCAAGCAGACGTCCACCGAAAAGGCCCGCAGCCTCGGCCAGGACGCCTGGCGCGAGCTGCGCCGCAGCTGGCTCTTCTGGACGTCCGGCATCCTGCTGGTCCTGCTGATCCTCATGGCCGCGTGGCCGACGCTCTTCACCGACGTCGATCCGCGCCAGGCCGACCTGCGCAACCACTACCTGGGCGCGCCCCAGTGGTCGCACTTCTTCCAGGAGGACTGGTTCGGCTACAACGTCCAGGGGCAGAGTGTCTACGCGCGTACCGTCCACGGTGCCCGTGCCTCGATCATCGTCGGCGTCTGTGTGACCCTCGCCGTCACCGTCCTCGGCGGCATCGTCGGCATGATCGCCGGGTACTTCGGCGGCTGGGTCGACACGCTCCTCTCCCGCATCACGGACATCTTCTTCGGCATCCCGCTGCTCCTCGGCGGTCTGGTGCTGCTCCAGGCGTTCACCAACCGCACGATCTGGACGGTGACGTTCGCGCTGGCCGCCTTCGGCTGGATGCAGATCGCCCGTGTCATGCGCGGTGCCGTCATCACCCAGAAGCAGGCCGACTTCGTCACGGCGGCCCGGGCGCTGGGCGCCGGAACCGGCCGGATCCTCTTCCGGCACATCCTGCCCAACGTCCTCGGCCCGGTCATCGTCGTCGCCACCATCGCGCTCGGCGGCTACATCGCCACCGAGGCGACGCTGTCCTACCTGGGCATCGGCCTGAAGGACCCGACGGTCTCCTGGGGCGTGGACATCTCCGCCAGCCAGAAGGACCTGCGCGACGGACCGCACGCCCTGCTCATGCCGGCCGGCTTCCTGAGCCTCACCGTGCTCGCGTTCATCCTGCTCGGCGACGCGGTGCGCGACGCCCTCGACCCCAAGCTGCGCTGAGGGAGGCGACCTGATCATCGCGGACGAGCCGACGACCGCCCTCGACGTGACCGTCCAGGCCCAGGTCATGGATCTGCTCGCGGAGTTGCAGCGCGAGTTCAACATGGGCCTCATCCTCATCACCCACGACCTGGGCGTCGTCGCGGACGTCGCCGACAAGATCGCGGTGATGTACGCGGGACGGATCGTCGAGACCGCCCCCGTGCACGAGCTCTACAAGCGCCCGGCGCACCCGTACACCCGCGGCCTGCTCGACTCGATCCCGCGTCTGGACCAGAAGGGCCAGGAGCTCTACGCGATCAAGGGCCTGCCGCCCAACCTGCTGAACATCCCGGCCGGTTGCGCCTTCAGCCCCCGCTGCCCCAAGGCGCAGGACATCTGCCGTACGGAGATCCCGGCGCTGCACGACGTGGCCGAGCAGGACGGCGCGGCGATGCCGGGCCGGCGGAGCGCCTGCCACTTCTGGAAGGAGACGATCCATGGCTGAGACCGGCAAGAAGGACGAGGCCGTGGCCGATGCGACGCCCAACGTCTCCGACGTCGAGGTCAGCGACGCGAGCACGACCGCCGAGGTCGAGGCCGTCCTCGACGCCCCCGTCGAGCGCGGCGAGCCGATCCTCCAGGTCCGCAACCTCGTCAAGCACTTCCCGCTGACCCAGGGCATCCTGTTCAAGAAGCAGGTCGGCGCGGTCAAGGCCGTGGACGGGGTCTCCTTCGACCTCTACCAGGGCGAGACGCTGGGCATCGTCGGCGAGTCCGGCTGCGGCAAGTCGACCGTCGCCAAGCTGCTGATGACCCTGGAGAAGGCGACCGCCGGCGAGGTCTTCTACAAGGGCCAGGACATCACCAAGCTGTCCGGGCGCGCACTGAAGGCCGTCCGCCGCAACATCCAGATGGTCTTCCAGGACCCGTACACGTCGCTCAACCCCCGTATGACGGTGGGCGACATCATCGGCGAGCCCTTCGAGATCCACCCCGAGGCGGCCCCGAAGGGCGACCGCCGCAAGCGGGTCCAGGAGCTCCTGGACGTCGTCGGCCTCAACCCGGAGTACATCAACCGCTATCCGCACCAGTTCTCCGGCGGTCAGCGGCAGCGCATCGGCATCGCGCGCGGGCTCGCCCTCAACCCCGAGATCATCATCTGCGACGAGCCGGTGTCGGCGCTGGACGTGTCCGTCCAGGCGCAGGTCGTCAACCTGATGGAGAAGCTCCAGGACGAGTTCAACCTGTCCTACATCTTCATCGCGCACGACCTGTCCATCGTGCGGCACATCTCCGACCGGGTCGGCGTGATGTACCTCGGCAAGATGGCCGAGATCGGCACGGACGTCGAGATCTACGACCACCCGACGCACCCGTACACGCAGGCGCTGCTCTCCGCCGTCCCGGTCCCGGACCCGGACGCGCGCGAGGGCCGCGAGCGCATCATCCTGACCGGGGACGTCCCGTCGCCCGCCAACCCGCCGTCCGGCTGCCGCTTCCGCACGCGCTGCTGGAAGGCGCAGGACAAGTGCGCGGAGGAGGTGCCGCTGCTGGCGGTGCCGGAGGTGTTCACGGGCCGGAAGTCGCCGGCGGCGCACGAGTCGGCGTGCCACTTCGCGGAGGAGAAGCAGGTGGTGGGGGGGGGGGGGGCGCCCCCCCCGGCGGGGTGGGGGGGGGGGGGCGCCCCCCCCGGCGGCCCCCCGCCCGGCCCGCCCGGGGGGCCCCCCCGCCCCCCCCCCCCCCCCCCCCCCCCCGGGGGGGGCGGGGGCCGCCGCGGGGGGGGGGGGGGGGGGGTTGGGGGGGGGGCCTGGGGGGGGCCCGGGGGGGGGGGGGGGGGGGGGGGGGGGGGGGGGGGGGGGGGCCGGGGGGGGGGCGGGGGGGGGGGGGGGGGGGGGGGCCCCCCCCCCCCCACTTCGAGTCTGCCGGGCTGGGCACGCTCGTCGTGCCCTGCCCGGCAGTTCTGTGTCAGACGAGACCGATCCCGGCCTGGACCTTGATGGTGTCAACGGCTTCGTCGGTGAGCGTGCAGGCACGGAGTCCATCCCCGTGCCATGGTGCGGGTGGCCCGGGCAGGTCACTGCGTTCCGCTCTTGTGCGGTACGGCTTTCCGATGTGCCTCCAACTCGGTGCTGAACTCGGTGACAAGACCGCCGTTCTCGAACCGTGCGGCCTTTCTGATCCCGAGCTCCCACGACCGACATTGCGGGCACTCGCCATAGGTGGGATACAACAGCGGACCCCGGGTGTGAGGCGGCAGTATGGGCAAGCCCAAGAGCGGTCTGGGGAAGGGGTAGTTGCTCATCAGCGCTCCCTCAGGGTGCCGGTGTCGCTCTGGCCGACGACGAACACGTGGTGGCTGTCGGCGCCGACAGCCACCACGGGGCTCGGCTCCGGGTTCGTACGCAACAGCAGCTCAACCGGCGCGGGGCTGCGTCGGGTCGGGTCGTTCATGACAGCCATGGTCGGGGCGCGGACAGCCCACACGGCAGTTGACCGGCCTTGACTACAGTGGGGACCCAGTCGGTCAACCCCACTGAGGTTCACGATGCGTGACGATGATTTCGCCGACATTGCCCGGCGAGCTCTGCGGGACGGTGGCTATTCGATGCGAGCTGCTGCGCGGGCGATCAACTACGACCTCGCATATCTCTCCCGGGTGCTCAACGGGAAGCAGCAACCGTCGCCCAAGTTGGCCCGGTCGCTTGACGATCTGCTCGGAACCGGTGGTGCTCTGGCCCTGATCGTGCCGGAAGCCGATGACCGGTCCCGGGCGACCCGCAGCATCGCCAACCCCTCTCGGCTGGACGCGGGCACCGTGGACGCGTGGGCCGGTCTTCTTGCCGCGTACAGGCGCCTGGACGACGTGGTCAGGCCGCAGTCGGTGATCCCGGCGGCCCTGGCACAGATGAGGGAGGTTGTCCGCCTGCTCAGGCAGGCACGTGGTCCCCACCGAGACCGGCTGGCGGGAGTCGCCTCGGAGTTCGTCCAGTTCGGCGGGTGGCTGCTTGCCCAGGAACGGCGCGACGGCGAGGCGGTACAACTGCTGAACGAAGCGGTCGAGCTGGCGGATGAAGTGGGTAACGGCACGCTGGCCGCACAGGCACTCAACTTCAAGGGGTACCTCGCACGCCAGCAGGGGCGTCCGCAGGGGATTGCCCGCTGGTTCTCCGCTGCCGCCCATACGCCAGGTGCGCACCCCGCTCAACGCCTCGGGGACATGCTCCAGGCGGCCGCCGGCCTTGCGGAGCTGGGCGCGAGGGACGATGCCCTTCGCATGGTCGGGACCGCGGAAGGGCTGGCGGACGCCGCTGCGGCACTACCGCCCCCGGAGACGGCCTACTGGCTGACACCCGAATTCAACCGCCTGAACATGGGCCTGGCGAACCTCGGGCTCGCCCGGTACGCGGATGCAGTGGAACACATCACGGCGGGACTGGCGGGGCTGCCTCCTGAACTGCGGAACGCCCCATGGACATGGGAGCACCGCGACGCATTGAAGAAGGCGGCAGAAGCACGTTGAGACACTGGCCTTTCTATGGAGCACCCAACGGGTGGCGCTGGGCAGGTCCCTTCTGTACGACTCCCAGGAGGGCGCGGTGTGCCTCGTGTTGTGGGACGGGCGCACTGACGTGCCCCAGGGCGCGGTCGCGCTGGAGGCGGGCAAGGGCGAGAGCGTCCTCAAGGTCTTCGAGTTCGGCGGGGGAGATGAGGGCTGCCGTGGGGATGCCGCGGTCGGTGAGGATGATGTGCTCTCGCCGGGTGGCGGCCCGGCGGGCCAAGTCGCCGAGTTTGTCCGGCACTTCGGTGATGGAGTAAGTGATCGATGGCATCTGTCCAGTGTGTACGTGGATAACGTTGTCCGGATGTCTGTGACTGGGGCGCCCGAGTGTGTGATCGGGGCGCCTTGTATCGCACGTTCTCCTCGAACGGGTGAACCACGCTCGGACCGTCCTCGGCCGCCAAGGCCTCCTGCGTCAGCTCGGCGATCTCCTTGCGCCGTGCGGTGTCGGTCGGCCCGGAGAGGGTGCCGTCGCGGTAGTCGCGCATGTGGGTGGGGCAGGGTCGCCCGGGGCGGGGAGACGGTCCACAACGCCGGCGTAGGTGCGGGCCTCCTCGGCGACGGCTGGGGCAGGGGCACGTCCGCGTCGATACCCAGGTCCATCTGGACGGGCGGATTGGCCCCCGGTCGGCGGTGAGCGCGTCGAGGACCCGGCGCAACGCGTCGCCGCCCTCGCCGGGTGCCGCCCGTTCGTACGCCCGCAGCGCCTCTTGGGTGTCGCGCAGCCGCTCGCCGCGCGTACGGCACGGATTGTGGCGGCAGTGTACGAGTCGGTGTGCCACCCTCTATCCGAGCACGTTTCCCCTGGTCAGGCGCTCTCCGCATGCGGTGCGAGTTCGACGCGAAGGTCGAGATCGAGGGCTCGGGCCAGCCGGTCGAGGACGGGGATGGTGGGTACGGTGCCACCGTTCTCGAAGCGCGCGACGGCCGACTGGGTCATGCGAGCGCGTTGTCCGAGCTCTCCCTGGGACAGGTTGAGAGCGAGACGTCGGGTGCGGACCGCCTCGCCGAGCTCGAAGCGCAGCCGTACGGCCGCGCACTCCTCCTGGATCTCCGGGGTGATGGGGCGGGCTTTCCGGGCCTGGGCGAGAGTGGGACGCCCGGGTCGTTGTGCCATGTGCACTCCTCGTCCATGGTGTGGCCCTCCTGCCGGCAGCGCCTGAGCGCTTGCCGCGCTCGTTCCACTTCGGCGGTCTCCTTCATGCGCGTCTTGGCGAACACGGTGAGCATGACGATGCGTCGCTCGGGTGCGATCCAGTAGGTGACCCGAAAGCGCAGACCTCCACAGTAGAACCGCAACTCCCGGAGTTTGCCGTCCAGTTGCCGAGTGTAGGGCTCACCCAGGTGGACGCCTCTCGCCTCCAGGAGATCCAGGTGCATGACGGCCTGCGCCCACTGTGCGTCGGGCAGCTTGTTCAGCCATGGTTCGACCTCCGGTTCGAGCTCGACGGCACCCCGGTTCATAGCGTTGACGCTATGGACCGGATCTCGGCTTTGTGGCCGGACAAGGTGGCATTCACCCGATCGGGGCATTCCCCTGAAGGGATCCCGCATATGGGCGGATTCTCCGACCGGAAATGCTCAATCAGCGCTCATGGCGATGCGTCGCATGACCGGATCGGTGATATTTGGCCGTACCCCAGGCCGTACCCCAGGCCGTACCACCCAGGCCGTACCACCCAGGTCGTACACCCGCCGTACCCGATCCCCGGCACCCCAGGAGGCAGCCCATGCGAGGAGGCGTGCGGACGCGGACCGGCCGGGTCGTCGCCGCCGTCCTCGCCGTTCTCCTGGTGGCCGTCGCCGCGGCCTGCGGCGGCGGTGCGGGGGCGCGGCAGCCCGGGGTCGTGCGGGCCTCCTGGGGGGATCCGCAGAATCCGCTGGAGCCGGCCAATACCAATGAGGTGCAGGGCGGGAAGGTGCTCGATCTCATCTTTCGGGGGCTGAAGAAGTACGACCCCAGGACCGGTGCCGCCGTCGACATGCTGGCCGAGAAGATCGAGTCGTCGGACGCGCAGAACTTCACCGTCAAGGTGAAGGGGGGCTGGAGCTTCAGCAATGGTGAGCCGGTCACGGCGCGTTCGTTCGTCGATGCGTGGAATTACGCGGCGCTCGTCGACAACAAGCAGCGGAACGCTTCGTTCTTCGCTTATATCGACGGTTACGGCAAAGTGCATCCGGAATCCGGGGAAGCCACCGCCAAGACGCTTTCCGGGCTCGTTCTCAAGGACGCCCGGACCTTCACCGTCAAGCTGCGGACGAAGTTCTCCACCTGGCCCGGGACCCTCGGGTACCCGGCCTTCGCCCCGCTGCCCAGGGCGTTCTTCGACGACCACGCCGCGTGGCTCAAGAGGCCCGTCGGCAACGGGCCTTACGCCATCGACTCCTACACTCGCGGCTCCGCGATGCGGCTCAGTCGGTGGGACGGGTATCCGGGGGCGGACAAGGCCGAGAACAAGGGGGTCGAGCTGCGCGTCTACACCGACAACAACACCGCGTACGCCGACCTCCAGGCCGGCAACATCGACCTCGTCGACGACATTCCCAGCACCCAGCTCCGGAATGTTCGGAAGGACCTGGACGACCGGTACATCAACCAGCCCGCCGGCATCATCCAGACCGCCGCCTTCCCGCTGTACGACGCGAAATGGAACGGGCCCGGCGCCGAGAAGGTGCGCAGGGGGCTGTCCATGGCGATCAACCGGCCGCAGATCACCGGCCAGATCTACCGGGACACCCGTACGCCGGCGAGCGACTGGACGTCTCCGGTGCTGGGGGAGAAGGGCGGTTACAAGGCCGGGCTGTGCGGGGACGCCTGTACGTACGATCCGGGGCGGGCCAAGCGGCTGATCCAGGAGGGCGGCGGGCTGCCGGGCGGGCGGGTCACCCTCACCTCCAACGTCGACAGCGGTTCCCACCGGGTGTGGATGGACGCCGTCTGCAACAGCATCAACAATGTGCTGGGGGACGACCGGGCCTGCACCGTCAATCCCATCGGGACCTTCGCGGACTTCCGCAGCCGGATCGCCCAGCAGGGCATGAACGGAATGTTCCGGTCCGGCTGGCAGATGGACTACCCGCTGATCCAGAACTTCCTCCAGCCGCAGTACTACACCAACGCCTCGTCGAATTACGGGAAGTTCAGCGACCGGGGCTTCGACAAACTCGTGGACGAGGCCAACGCCGAGTCCGACACCGGCAAGGCCGTCGGGAAATTCCAGGACGCGGAGCGGCTCCTCGCCCAGAAGATGCCGGCCATTCCGCTCTGGTACCAGAACGGGAACGCCGGCTACTCGGCCGAACTCTCCGACGTGACGCTCAACCAGTTCAGCGTGCCCGTCTACGAGCAGATCAAGGTCAAGTGAGGTCGCCATGGGGCGGTATGTGATCCGGCGGCTGCTCCAGATGATCCCGGTGTTCGTGGGCAGCACCTTCCTGATCTTCTTCATGGTCTACGCGCTCGGCGACCCCGTCGCCGCGCTCTTCGGCGACAAGGCCCCCGACCCCGCCGTCGCCGCCCGCATCCGCCAGGAGCTCTACCTCGACCAGCCGCTGTGGAAGCAGTACCTGCACTACATGGGGCAGGTGCTGACCGGCGACTTCGGCACGGCCTTCACCGGGCAGCCGGTCCTGGAGCTGATGGTGGACGCCTTTCCCGTCACCATCCGGCTGACGGTCGTCGCCGTCCTCTTCGAGGTCGTCGTCGGCATCGCGCTCGGCGTCGCCGGGGGGCTGCGGCGCGGCCGGCCCGTCGACACGACCGTGCTCATGCTCACGCTCATCGTCGTCTCCGTGCCGACCTTCGTCAGCGGCTACGTCCTCCAGTACCTCTTCGGAGTCAAGTGGAACCTCGTCCCGCCGACCGTCTCGCCCGAGGCCGGCTTCGCCGAACTCCTGCTCCCGGGAGTCGTGTTGGGGCTGGTCTCGCTCGCCTACGTGACGCGTCTGACGCGTACCTCGCTCGCCGAGAACGCCCGCGCCGACTACATCCGCACCGCCGTCGCCAAGGGACTGCCCCGGCACCGGATCGTCGTGCGGCACCTGCTGCGCAACTCCCTCATCCCGGTGGTCACCTTCATCGGCGCCGACATCGGCGCGCTCATGGGCGGCGCCATCGTCACCGAGCGGATCTTCAACATCCACGGCGTCGGCTACCAGCTCTACCAGGGCATCCTGCGGCAGAACTCGCCCACCGTCGTCGGCTTCGTGACCGTCCTCGTCCTGGTCTTCCTCGTCGCCAACCTGGTCGTCGACCTCCTCTACGCCGTGCTCGACCCGAGGATCCGACATGTCTGAGCCCCTGGACCCGTACCCCCGCGAGCCGCGGGACACCGTCAGCCCCGGCGACGGCGGGGCCGCCAGCCTGGCCATCCGCGAGGCCGAGACCCTGGAGGGCGGACCCGTCCCCGGCACCGCCGCCAGCGCCAAGGCCCGCAGCCTGTGGACGGACGCCTGGCACGACCTGCGGCGCAATCCGGTCTTCGTGCTCTCCGCCCTGGTCATTCTGTTCCTGCTGCTGATCGCGGTGTGGCCCGGGCTCGTCGCGGGCGGCAACCCGCTCCAGTGCGACCTCGCCAAGTCCCAGGAGGGCCCCCAGTCCGGCCACCCCTTCGGCTTCGACGCCCAGGGCTGCGACGTCTTCACCCGCACCGTGCACGGCGCGCGCGCCTCCATCACCGTCGGCGTCTGCGCCACCGCCGGGGCCGCCCTGCTCGGCAGCGTGCTGGGCGGGCTCGCCGGGTTCTACGGCGGCTGGTGGGACGCGCTCCTCTCCCGCCTCGCCGACGTTTTCTTCGGCATCCCCATCATCCTCGGCGGCCTGGTCTTCCTCTCCGTCGTCACCAGCGGCTCCGTCTGGCCCGTCGTCGGCTTTATCGTCCTGCTCGGCTGGCCGCAGATCTCCCGCATCGCGCGCGGCGCCGTCGTCGCCGCCAAGCAGCACGACTACGTCCAGGCCGCCCGCGCCCTCGGCGCCGGCAACGCCCGGCTGCTGCTGCGCCACATCGCGCCCAACGCGGTGGCCCCCGTCATCGTCGTCGCCACCATCGCGCTGGGCACCTACATCGCCCTGGAGGCGACGCTCTCCTTCATCGGCGTCGGCCTCAAACCGCCCACCGTCTCCTGGGGGATCGACATCTCCAACGCCTCGAACCAGATCCGCAACGCGCCCCACATGCTGCTGTGGCCCGCGGGCGCGCTGAGCATCACCGTGCTCGCGTTCATCATGCTCGGCGACGCGGTGCGCGACGCCCTCGACCCCAAGCTGCGCTGAGGGAGGCGGGACGAGCGGCGGAGCCGCGATACGGGTCCGGGGCGGAGCCCCGAAGCGGGGCGCAGGGGCGCAGCCCCGCAAGGGGGGCCAGGGGCGCAGCCCCGGTGGGGGTGCAGGGGGCGAAGCCCCCGCACCCACCGCGCGGAGCGCGGTGCCGGGCCCCCCGGGGCGGAGCTCCGGAAGAAACGGTGAAAGGGCGGGGTTGGGGCACAACTCCCCCCAGGGCTAAGCGAGCCGCACCCGAGGATCGATCACCGCATACGCCGCATCCACCACAATGTTCGCCACCACAATCGCCGTACACCCCACCAACATCACCGCCATCAACGTCGGCAGATCCGTCTCGCTCACCGACGTCACCGCCAGCCTCCCCAGCCCGTGCAGGCTGAACGTCGTCTCCGTGATGATCGCGCCGCCGAAGAGCGAGCCCAGGTCGATGCCGAACAGCGTCACGATCGGCGTCATCGCGCCCCGCCAGGCGTAGCGGAAGAAGACCGTCCGGCGGCTCAGCCCCTTCGCGCGGGCCGTGCGCACATGGTCCTCCGCCAGCTGCTCGATCATCTGGGAGCGCGTCATCCGGCTGTAGTTGGCGATGAAGATGATGGAGAGGACCAGCCATGGGATGAGCATGCCGGTGAACCACTTCACCGGATCCTCCGTGATCGGGTGGTACGCCGGATTGTCCAGCCAGTGCAGCCCGCTCACCAGCACCGCCAGCGCCACCACCCCCACGAAGTACACCTGGAGCGAATTCCCCAGCAGGGAAAGCGAGGTGAAGAGCTTGTCGACCCAGGTGCCGCGGAAGGCGGCGGCGATCATGCCCAGGCCGACACCCACCACCAGGAAGACCACCGACGCCCCCAGCGTGATCGACAGCGTGGTCGGGAAGCGGTCCACGATCGTGTCCCAGACCGGCTGCTGGTTGGAGAACGAGTAGCCGAGGCAGGGTGCGGGGCAGTGCCCGACGGTCAGGTCCCGCCCCGCGAAGACGCCGGTGATGTAGTGCCAGTACTGGAGGGGGACCGGGTCGTCGAGGCCCAGGTTCTTGTTGATGACGGCCAGGGCGTCCGGCGTGCAGTTCTTGCCGCAGGACATCAGGGCCGGCTGGGACGGCAGCGCGAAGAAGAGGAAGAACGTGATCGCGCTGATCAGCAGGATGATGACGAGGGCGCCGGCGGAGCGGCGGGCCAGGAATCTCAGCATGGGCGGCAGATCACTTCACTTCACGCAGGTCACTTCACGAAGACGCCGGTCGGGTCGGGGTTGCCGTAGACGGGCATGTACTTGACCCCGCCGAGGTTCGGACCCCACAGCGAGAACTGGAGATTGGCGAAGGTGGGCACGGCCGGGACGTCCTCGGTGAGGATCCGGTCGGCCAGCTTCTGCCACTCGGGCGCCGCCTTCTTCACGTCGGCGATGGCGTTGATGCGGTCGATCTCGGCGTTGACGGCGGGGTTGTCGAGGTGGGAGTAGTTCGCGGCGCCGTCGGCGATCACCCGGCCGTCGTAGAGCTGCGGGATGACGGTCGAGGCGACCGGCCAGTCCGCGCCCCAGCCGTTGCGGTAGATGTCGAAGCCGTTCTTCACCTCCCCGATCGCGCTGGACCAGTTGTTGGAGTCGATCTCCTTCTTCTGCACCGTGAAGCCGGCCCGCTCCAGCGCCCGGGTGACGACGACCGAGACCTTCTGCTGGATGTCGGTGTTGGCGTAGGCGTAGACGATCTCCTGGCCCTCCTTGCCGGCCTCCTTGAGCAGCGCCCTCGCCTTCTCGGGGTCGCCGTTGGGCTTGGCCTTCTTGCCGAACGGGTCGGTCGGCCGGTACCCGTCGATGGAGGGGGAGAGGAGGCCGGTGGCCAGCTGGGCCGCCGTGGCGCCGCCCATCTGCTGGACGATCTGCGCGTTGGGCATGGCGTGGACGAGTGCCTTGCGCACCCTGACATCCTTGATCCGGCTGGTGTTGATCACCATGACGTCCAGGTAGGGCTGGATCTCGTCGAAGCGGCGCCCCTTGGTGCCCGCGTCGCTCAGCACCTTCTCGGTCATCTCCGGGGCGACGGCGTTGGAGAAGGACATGCCGTTCCTGTCGTTGCCCTGGGCGGCCAGGAAGCGGCGCGTGGAGTCGCCGAACTGGTGCCCGAAGCTGATCTCGAAGCGGTCGACGTACTGGTGGCGGACGGGGTCGGTCCCCGGGTCCCAGTGCTCGTTGCGGACCAGCGTGAGGGACTTGCCGGCCTTGTGGTCACCGACCTTGTAAGGGCCGCTGGAGAAGGGGGCGTTGTCGTACTTCTGCCGGGTGTCCTTCTCGGCCTTGACCGGCCCGATGCTGGGCATGGCGGTGGCGAACGGGGCGTCCGCGTGCGGCTGCCGGAAGTGGAAGATCACGGTCCTGTCGTCCGGGGTGTCCAGCACCGAGGACGGCAGGTGCCGCCCCTCGTACGGGCCGTCCGGGAGCGCCTTGCGGTACGAGCTGCCCCCGCCGGAGAGCCACTGCTGGATGTACTGCGGGCCGTCGGTCTCGAAGGAGGCGTAGAGCCGCTCGACGCCCCAGCGGATGTCCTTGGACGTGATCGGGGAGCCGTCCTCGAACTTGATGCCGTCCTTGAGGGTGAACTTCCAGGTCCGCCCGCCGTCGGACGGCGTCCCGGTGTCGGTGGCGAGGTCGCCGACCAGCTTGACCCGGCCCTTCTCGTCGGTCCTGTACGTGGTGAGGGTGCGGTTGTAGAGCATCTGGTTGGTCAGCATGTCGGAGTAGAAGATCTGCCCCGGGTCGAGGTGGCGGAAGGCGTCCCGCTGGAGGACGGTGACCGTGCCGCCCTTCTTCGCGCCGGGGACTTCGGGCGCGGGGCCCTTCGAATCGGCGGCGGTGCCCAGCGAGTAGTTGGCGGACACGTTCTTGTCGGAGCCGGGCCCTTCGCTCTTCGTACCGCCGCTGCCGCCCCCGCCGCCGCTGCTGCACGCGGTGAGCGCCAGGGCGCCGGCGGCCAGGGCGGCCACGGGGTGGACGGCTCTGCGCGGGAAGGCCGTGGAGGGGAACATGGGGAGCACCTGCCTGTCCGAAGGGGGGAGTGCGGGGCGGGTCGTGCTCAGCGCTTGGTCCGGGGGTCGAAGGCGTCCCGGACGGAGTCCCCGAGGAGGTTGAAGGCCACGACGAAGAGGATCATGGCGATCCCGGGGAAGAAGATGTACGTGATGTCGCTCTCGTAGAACTTGGCCCCGTTGGCGAACATCCGGCCCCAGTCGGGCGTGGGCTCGACGATGCCGACCCCGATGAAGGAGAGCCCCGCCTCGGTGGTCACCAGGGCGGGCAGCATCAGGGTGGCCTGGACCAGGATCGGCGTCCACAGGTTGGGCAGCAGCTCCCGGGTGATGACGCGCCACGGCGAGGCCCCGGTCACCTTCGCCGCCTCCACGAACTCCCGTTCCCGCAGGCTCAGTACCTGTCCGCGCAGCAGTCGCGCCAGTCCCATCCAGCCCAGCACCCACAGCACGATGATCAGCGTGATCACCCGCAGATAGGTGGGCGTCTCCTTCCCGGGGCTGACGAACAGCGCGTAGACGACCGGGGTGAACGCGACGAACGACAACTGCTGGGGAAAGGCCAGCAGGAGGTCGATGAACCGGCCCAGGAAGTAGTCGGTCCGCCCGCCCGCGTAGCCGGCCGTCACCCCGACGACGATGCCCGTCAGCACGCACAGCACGGTGGCCGCGGCGGCGATCAGCAGCGAGGTGCGGATGCCGTGGACGAGCTGGGTCAGCACGTCCCGGCCCAGCGTCGGTTCGATACCGAACCAGAACCGGCCGGAGATCCCCCCGTTGGGGGCGACCGGGTAGCCGAACTCGTTGAGCAGACCGGCCTCGTCGAGCCCGTAGGTGGTGTACGGGTCCTTCCCGTACGCCCACGAGATCAGCGGCGCGGCGAGGGCGACCAGGAAGAAGAAGGCGACCACGCAGGCCGCGGCGACCCCCGCGCGGTCGCGTCTGAAGCGCCGCCACATCAACTGGCCCGGTGAGCGGCCCGCCGGCTCCGGGCGCGCGGTCACCGCGTTCTCCGCGGCCAGGGAAGGACTCGTCATCGCGTACAGCCCCTGCCATGTATCCGGTGGACCTCCGGTGTGCCCGGGAGTGATCCGCCGAACACACCGGGTTGCACGGGACTGTCGCAACGGCGTTACCGCGCAGTCAAGGGGGCTGCCGTGGAAGATGCCCCGGATTGGCGCATCTTGAGCGAAGGTTGTGCGGATCGAGGTGGCGGCGTGCTTGACAGTCCGGCCGGGCACGCCGCGCCCTCGTACCGCCCCGGGACGGCCCAGGGCGTGTCCGATGGGTCAGCGCGGGCCCTGCGACGCCTGGCACGGCACCTCGCCGCGTTGTCGCATCACCCGAGTACGCCCAGTACGCGGGTGATGCTCCGCCTTGCGATGCACCGCACCAGACGCCGCAGGGCCCGTGCTGACCCATCGGACACGCCCTAGCCCAGGGACCGCCGGAGGAAGTCCACCTGGAGCAGGAGCAGATTCTCGGCGACCTGTTCCTGCGGGGTCATGTGGGTCACCCCGGACAGCGGCAGCACCTCGTGCGGGCGGCCGGCGGCCAGCAGCGCCGAGGAGAGCCGCAGGGTGTGCGCGGCGACCACGTTGTCGTCGGCCAGCCCGTGGACGACCATCAGGGGCCGGTGCCGCCCGGCCGCCTCCGCCAACCCCCGTTCCGTGACCAGGGAGTTGCGGTCGTAAACGTCCGGCTGCTCGTCCGGCAGGCCGAGATAGCGCTCGGTGTAGTGGGTGTCGTACAGCCGCCAGTCGGTCACCGGGGCGCCCGCGATGCCCGCGTGGAAGACGTCGGGGCGGCGCAGCACGGCGAGCGCCGCGAGGTAACCGCCGTACGACCAGCCGCGGATGGCGACCCGGCCCAGGTCCAGCGGGTACTCCCCGGCCAGCGCCCGCAGCGCCTCGACCTGGTCGTCGAGGGTGGCCCCGGCGAAGTCGTCACGGACCGCCTTCACCCATTCCGGGGACGTGTGCGGGGTGCCGCGCCCGTCGGCGACGATCACGGCGAAGCCCTGGTCCGCGAACCACTGCGAGGTCAGGTGGGCCTGCTGCGCGGCCACCACGCGGGCACCGTGCGGACCGCCGTAGGGGTCCATGAGGACGGGCAGCGGGCCGTCGCCGTCGCGGTACCCGGCGGGCAGCAGCACGGCGCTGGGGATGTGGCGCGCGCCCGCCCGGGCGAACCGCGGACGGGCCGTGATCACCGGCGTCTCGGCCAGGGAGGCCACGGTGGCGACGGGCTTCTCGTCGCCGTGGCGGAACACCGCCGTCTCCGTGCCGTGCCGGTCCGCCGCCGCGGACGCCAGGACGGTCACGCCGCCGCCGCGCACCGCCGAGTGGCGGCCGGGGTTCCGCGAAATCCGTTCGGCGCCGCGCTCGTTGACGCGGTAGACATGGGACTCGCCGGTCTCCGGGTCCGCGGCCGCGGGTCCGGCGGAGGCGGACACGAGGACGTCGTCGTCGGCGACGTCCAGGACCGCGTGGACGAACAACTCCGGCCCCGTCAGCGTCCGGTCGCCCACCACGAGCACCCGTGCCCCGTCCTCGTCGGCCACCCGCACCAGCCGGCCGTCCGGTGTCCAGGCGGGGACACCGGGGAACAGTTCAAGCCATTTCGCCGGGTCCTCCTCGGTGTGGAGCACGCGGGTGGCGCCGGTGGCGGTGTTCACCTCCAGGCAGACCTGGGTGCGCTGGTCGCGCGCCTGCACCAGCAGCAGCGGCGGGCCGCCGGCCGACCAGTGCACGCGGGCCAGGTAGGGGAAGCGGGCGCGGTCCCACACGACGTCGGTGCGCGAGCCGTCCAGCCCCAGCAGGGCCAGCGTCACCCGGGCGTTCGGCGTCCCGGCGGCCGGGTAGGTGACCTCGGCCGGGGCACTCGCCGGGTTGGCCGGGTCGGCGATCCACCACCGGTGGACGGGCGCGTTGTCCACCCGCGCGGCCAGCAGGGCGTCACCGGTCGGCGACCACCAGAAGCCGCGGTGCCGGTCCATCTCCTCCGCCGCGGCGAACTCGGCCAGGCCCCAGGTCACGTCGTCCTCTTCGGGGCCCGCCAGCGCGTGGTCGCCGGTGCCGTCGGCCGCCACCACGCGCAGCGCGCCGTCCGCCACGTAGGCGACGTGCCGTCCGTCGGGGGACGGGCGCGGGTCCGCCACCGGCCCGGGGACGGGGAGTTCGGCGGTGGTGCCGCCGCGCAGCTCCGCCACGAACAGCCGGCCCGACAGGACGAACGCCGCCAACTCGCAGGCGGCGTCCACCGCGTAGCCCACCACCCCGGCGGAGCCCTCCCGCGTCCGTTCGCGCCGCGCGCGCTCCTCGGCGGACAACTCCTCCTGCGCGCCGCCCAGCAGCACGTCCGGGTCGGCCGCCGGACGCGTGCGGCCGTCGTCGAGGTCGAGCGTCCACAGCACGTGGGAGCGGTCGGTTCCGGAGCGGGAGCGCAGGAAGACGACGCGCGAGCCGTCCGGCGCCACGGTGAACGACCGCGGTGCGCCGAGCGAGTAGCGCTGCGTCCGGGCGTACTGGCGGGGGAACGAGAGCTGTCCGGTCATGCGGCCGAGCCTAGGGCGTGCGCGACGGGTCGGCACGGGCCCGCCGCCTACGGTCGGCGAGAAGTCGCCGTGCGCCCCGGGTTTGCTCCCGTGCACCGAGTCAAGGGCGGGCGCGGAAAGTTATGATCGCTCACGCATAGTGGGTAAGTCTTCCGTGACCCGCCCGCGTGCCTGAAGGGCATGCGCGCGTCGTCCGTCCTGTCGTCCGTTCGACCGCGTCCCTGGAGGTGAACCGCTGTGGCACTCTCGATTTCGGCGGTGGTGCTGCTGGCGATCATCGTCATCCTGCTGGTCCGGAAGTCGGGACTGAAAGCGGGCCACGCCGCCATCTGCGTGCTGCTGGGCTTCTATCTCGCGAGCTCGACCGTGGCCCCCACGCTCAACCAGTTCACCAAGAGCATCACCGCGATGATCGGCGGCATCAAGTTCTGACGGGCGGCCGCTGGTGACGGCGCGCTGCTGCTGACGGCGGCCGCTGCCGACGGGGGCCGTGCCCGACGGGCGGTGTGCGCCGGCGATGGCGCGCGGTCGGCTCCCCGGTGGGGCCGCCCGGCTCGTAGGCTGTCCCCATGACCGACCTTCCAGGCCGCCGGCTGCTCCTGGTGCACGCGCACCCGGACGACGAATCGATCAACAACGGCGCGACCATGGCCAAGTACGCCGCCGAGGGCGCCCTCGTCACGCTGGTGACCTGCACCCTCGGCGAGGAGGGCGAGGTGATCCCGCCCGGCCTGGCCCATCTGGCCGCGGACCGGGACGACGCCCTGGGCGGCCACCGCACGGACGAACTGGCCGCCGCGATGAGGGAGCTGGGCGTCACCGACCACCGCTTCCTCGGCGGCGCCGGGCACTACCGTGACTCGGGAATGATGGGCGCCCCGCAGAACGAGCGCCCCAACTGCTTCTGGCGGGCCGACGTCGACGAGGCCGCCGCGTACCTCGTTGAGGTGATTCGCGAGGTGCGCCCGCAGGTCCTGGTCACCTACGACCCGGACGGCGGCTACGGGCACCCCGACCACATCCAGGCGCACCGCGTGGCGATGCGCGCGGTGGAACTGGCCGCGGAGCAGGCCTTCCGCCGGGACCTCGGGGACCCGTACGAGATCGCCAAGGTCTACTGGAACTGCGTGCCCCGCTCCGTCGCGGAGGAGGGCTTCGCCCGGCTGCGGGAGGCGGCCGAGGCGGGCGCCGCGGTGCCGTACCCCGGCGTCGCGGCCCTCGACGACGTGCCGGGCGTCGTGCCCGACGAGGAGGTGACGGCTGCGCCGCGCACCGCCGCCCACGTGGCCGCGAAGGCGGCGGCGATGCGGGCGCACGCCACCCAGGTGGTGGTGGACGGCCACTTCTTCGCGCTCTCCAACGAACTGAGCCAGCCGCTGTTCGCCGACGAGTACTACAAGCTCGTGCGCGGCCGGGCGGGCGGGCCGGAGCGCGAGGACGACCTCTTCGCCGGGCTGGAATCCGGGTCCGGGTCCGGGGCCGGGTCCGCGTCCGAGCCCGGGGAGACGGCATGCTGACCGGGACGCTCACCGCCGGGAAGGTCGCGGCCCATCTGGGGCTCGTCGTCCTCGGGTTCCTCGTCGGGGTCGCCGGTTCGCTCGTGCAATCGGGCTGGGCGCCGGGCGGGTTGCTGCTCGCGCTGCTGGGCGTCGCCGCCCTGTGCTACGGCGGGGCGGCCGTGACCGGCGGCCGGGCCGGGGGCGCCGCGGGCGGCATCGGCTGGCTGCTCGCCGTGCTGCTGCTCTCGCTCAACCGCCCCGAGGGTGACTTCCTTTTCGAGGCGGGCGTCGGCTCCTACGTCTTCATGCTGGGCGGGATGGCCATCGCTGTGATCTGCGCCACGCTCGCGAAAAAGCCGCAACCAGGCCGTCCCGCCGACCGACTTGACGGGTGAGACGACTGTTTTGTCCGGTGTTTCGCCGGACATTTCCCTGATGTCGCTCGGCTCGTGGATGGCGCACGGGCGTACGTCGCACTCCCGGTCCCCGGGGGTATGCGGCGGTCGTCAAGTGCGTGTCCGCGGTGCCCAGTATGGTGGTGCCGCCGCCGAGCCCCCCTGACCGTGGGCATGGGCGACCACCAGTGAGGTCAGAGGGCGGCGGAGAATAACCGGGAGAACCTGCTTTGAGCCGTGAATCTGACAGTCCGTCCTCCGGGCCCCAGGGGCGCGGGGGTGCCGCGTACCCCTCGGGCTCCTCGCCGTACGGGCCCGCGGGCGACGGGCGGCCGCCGGCCGGCGGCGCACCGGACGCACCGAAGACCGAGACCACGCTGACGACCCGGATCCGCATCAACATCCCGGGCTCGCGCCCCATCCCGCCGGTCGTCATGCGGACGCCCGTCGGTGACGAGGCGTCCGAGGGCGACGGTGCGCCGCGCGCGGAGAGCGAGCGGCCCGCGGCCGCGGCGCCCGCACCCGCGCCGGAGCCCGAGCGCCCGGCCGAGAAGACCAGCGACTGGTTCGCGCCCCGCAAGTCGTCGGGCGGCTCCGCGACGCCGCCGGGCGGCACGCCGGCCGGTGGCGCCCCGGCGGGCGGTGCTCCTGTGGGCGGCGCTCCGGCGAGTGGTGCTCCGATGGGTGGTGCCCCGGTCGGTGGCGGGCCTGCCGGGGGCGGCACGCCCGGCGGGCTGCCGCGCCGTACGCCGCAGCAGGGACCGGGCGCGCCCGGCGCCCCGCTCGGTCGGCACGACCTCGCGGGCGGCGGCGCCGCGCCGCACCCGCCGCTGCCCGGCGACCCGACGACCGCCGCGAACCCGGCCGCCGGGGCGAACCCGATGGCCGGCGCGAACGCGCCGCGGCCGGGCGGGCAGGGCGGTGCGCCCTTCTCCGGCGGTCACGGTGGCGCGGGCGGTCCGGGCGTGCCCGGTGTCTCCGGCGGTTCCGGCGGTTCCGGCGTCGGCAACCCCGGCAGTGCCAGGGCCCGGCGGGCGGCCCGGCGTGCCGAGCCCTGGCCGGGCGACGCGGGCACCGCCCCGGGGCAGGGGCCCGGCTCCGGCGGTCCTTCGATGTCCGGCGGTCCTTCGATGAACGGCAACCCGCCCGTGCCGGGGGCGCCGATGCAGGGCGGCCCGGTGCAGGGTGATGCGCTGCAGGGCGGTGCGCCGTACCTGTCGAACGACCCGTCCACCACCGGCGCGATGCCCATCCCGAACATTCCGAACATTCCGAATGCCCTGAACGACCCGTTCGCCGGGCCGCAGGGGCCCGTCGCCGGGGCCGACGTGCCGTGGCCGGGCGGCCCGGGGACGACGGGGCAGGGGCCCCTCCCGGGCGGCTCCATGTCGACGACCGGGACGACGCCCGTCCCCGGCGACCCCATGGGCATCATGTCCAACGACCCCTCCACCACCGCCTCCATGCCCCTGCCCGGCGACCCCTTCGCCGGCCCGCAGGGCCAGGGCGGCGGCACGGGCACGCCCTGGACCGCCGACGCCCTGACCGGCGCCGGCGCTCCGCCGCAGGCGCCCGCCGCGCCGGGCGGCCGGTGGAACGGCCCGGGCGCGCCCGAGACCACCCAGCAGTTCCCCGCGCCCGGCGCGGGCCAGGCCCAGCAGGGCCCCCGGCTGCCGTTCCCCGTCGGCGGCCAGGCCGGCGGGCGTACCGACACCCCGCACGCGGGCACCCCCGTCGTGCCGCCGCCCGGCCCGGGCGCGCCCGGCGCGCAGCAGGGCAAGAACGTCCAGCAGGGCAAGAAAAAGAAGGGCGGCCCCAAGGGCGCCCCCCAGGGCGGGCGTCCCGGCTCCGGCCCGAAGGCGCAGCGGCCCGGTGACCCGGCCGCCGAGACGCTGGTCAGCGGGATGCCCCCGGTGCCCGGCGCCGGCGGGCCGAAGAAGCAGGTCGACGCCGGTGCCCCGCGCATCGCCGTGCCCAAGCCCAAGGCGGGCGGCGGCTCCGCCGTCCCCAAGCCGCCCACGCCGCAGGGTGCTCCGGCCGGTGTTCCCGCGCCCGCCGGGAAGTCCGCCAAGCCCGCCGCCAAGGCCGCCCCGAAGGCCGCGCCCAAGAAGAAGGGCCGCTCCAAGCTCGTCCTGCTCGGCGGCGCCGTGATCGTCCTGGCCGGCGTGGCCTACGGCGCCGGCCTGGTGATGAACCACTCGGACGTGCCGCAGGGCACCACCGTGCTGGGCGTCGACATCGGCGGCAGCTCCAAGGAGCAGGCCGTGCAGAAGCTCGACGCCAAGCTCGGCAACCGGGCGAACGCCCCGCTGAAGGTGACGATCGGCGGCAAGCAGGCGGAGCTCAAGCCGTCCGTCGCGGGCCTGTCCATCGACACCCAGGAGACCGTCCGCTCGGTCTCCGGCCGGGACTACAACCCCGTCACCGTCGTCGGCTCGCTCGTCGGCGGCAGCCGCACCGCCGAGCCGACGGTGCTCGTCGACGAGGAGAAGGTCGCGGCCGCGCTCAAGGCGCTGTCGGGCGAGGCCGGCGGGGCCAAGGACGGGACGATCCTGTTCAAGCCGGGCAAGGCCGTGCCGGTGTACGGCAAGCCGTACCAGGGGATCGACACCGGCAAGGCGGTCAAGGCGGTCGCGGACGCGTACCGCGAGCGCGCCGAGACCGGCCAGGAGAAGCCGGTCGCCCTGCCCAGCGCGAACCAGCAGCCGAAGGTGGACAACGCCGAGGTCGACCGGAAGATGGAGGAGTTCGCCAAGCCGGCGATGTCGGGGCTGGTGAGGATCCAGGCGGATGCCGCCCACTACATCGACTTCGGTCCGGCCCACTCGCTGCCGCAGATCCTCTCCGTCAAGGAGGTCAACGGCAAGCTCGTCGAGAACTACAACCTCGAAGCGCTCAAGACCCTCTACGGCACCAAGTTCAACGGGGTGTACATCGAGCGCGGGAACGGCACCAAGACGCAGGTCACGCCGCAGGACGTCGCGGGCGCCCTCGGCAAGGCGCTGCGCGGTAAGACCCAGGCCGAGCGCGTGGGCATCATCAAGGCGAAGGGCTGATCGCGCCCGGAGTGCGGAGAGGTCCCGTGCCGTCGCCCGGCACGGGACCTCTGTCATGCCGGGCATGACATCTGTCATGGTCTTCCGACGACGGCCGACACTGCCCGGCCGGGATCCGGTCCGTCACGATGGATCCATGACCATCACCACGACGACGTTCACGGGGGACGGCCGGCGCACGGGAGCCGCTCCCGTCGTCAGCTTCGCGAACGTCAGCAAGACCTTCGGCACGGTACGGGCCGTGGCCGACCTCGACCTGCACCTCTACCCGGGCGAGACCGTCGCCCTGCTCGGCCCCAACGGCGCCGGCAAGTCCTCCACCCTCGACCTGCTGCTCGGGCTGAGCCGCCCCGACGCCGGTGTCGTGGAGCTCTTCGGCACCTCGCCGCAACAGGCCGTCGTGCAGGGCAAGGTGGGCGCCATGCTGCAGAGCGGCGGCCTGATGGAGGACGTGCGGGTGCGCGAACTGGTGCGCCTGGCATGCGACTTGCACCCCCGGGCGTACTCCGTGGAGCAGGTCATGGAGCAGGCCGGCATCACCGAGATCGCCGACCGCGTGGTCAACAAGCTCTCCGGCGGCCAGGAGCAGCGGGTCCGGTTCGCCCTCGCGACGGCCGGGGAGAACGAGCTCATCGTGCTCGACGAGCCCACCACCGGCATGGATGTGACGTCCCGTCAGACCTTCTGGGCCACGATGCGCCGGCAGGCGGACGCGGGCCGCGCGGTCCTCTTCGCCACGCACTACCTGGAGGAGGCCGACGCGATAGCCGACCGCGTGGTCGTGCTGCACCGCGGCCGGGTCCTCGCCGACGGCTCGGCCGCAGAGATCAAGGCGCGGGCCGGGGCCCGCCGGATCGTCTTCGACCTGGACGGGGAGGTCCCGACGGCCGCCCTGCGCGGCCTGCCGTACCTGGCCTCCGTCGAGGTCTCCGGCCGCACCGTGCGCATGCAGTCGCGCGACGCCGACGCCACCGTCCACGCGCTCTACGGCCTCGGCCTCTACCCCCGCAACCTGGAGGTCGCGGGGCTGGGCCTGGAGCAGGCGTTCATCGCCATCACCGACGCCGCGACCGCCGAGGAGTCGGTCATCCGATGCTGATCCTCCCGGGGAGCACTGCACCCCATAGCAGCCCCGCTGCGGGCCGGACCCCCGGCCCCCACCACTCCCCGACTGCCGCACCCGGCCATGTTCCGCAAGGCGAATCCCGATGAAGACCCTGATCCAGCTCGAAATCTCGCGCACCCTGCGCAACAAGAAGTTCATGTTCTTCTCGGTCCTCTACCCGGCCGCGCTGTACCTGCTGATCGCGGCCGGCTCCAAGGACACCGAGAAGATCGGCGACACCGGACTGACCTTCCCGGTCATCTACATGGTCTCCATGGCCACCTTCGGCGCCATCACCTCCGTCCTCATCGGCAACGCCGAGCGCATAGCCAAGGAGCGCGAGAAGGGCTGGGTGCGCCAGCTGCGCCTGACCGCGCTGCCGGGCCGCGGCTATGTGACGGCGAAGGTCGCCTCGGCCGCCGTGGTGTCGCTGCCGTCCATCCTGGTCGTCTTCGTCACCGCCGCGGCCGCCAAGGGCGTGCGCCTCGAAGCCTGGCAGTGGGGCTCCCTGGCCGCCGTGATCTGGGCCGGCAGCTGCGTCTTCGCGGCGCTCGGCGTGGCCATCGGCTACCTCGCCACGGGCGACGCGGTGCGGCCCATCGTGATGGTCGTCTACTTCGGACTGTCGATGCTCGGCGGCCTGTGGATGCCGTCCGCGGCCTTCCCCGAGTGGCTCCAGAAGATCGCGGAGTACGTGCCGACGCACGCCTACGCGGGCCTGGGCCAGGCCATCGAGCGCGGCGACGCGCCCGGCATGAAGGACGCCGCCATCCTCGTCTTCTACCTGGTGCTCTTCGCGGGCGCCGCGGCCTGGCTGTACCGCCGGGACACCCACAAGAACTGAGGACGGACGGAAGGGCCACGGGCATGGACGACGACAGGGACCCCGAGAGGGACAGCGGCTACATGATGGTCGGCCGGCGGCCGGAGAACCGCCGGCAGCTCGTGGCCAAGGCGTGCTGGTCGGTCCTCTACCTCACCTATCTCTTCTACGCGGTCAAGGACCTGACGAGCGGCCGGCATTCGGCCCTCGGCACGGTCCTGGGCTGGGCCGGGCTCGTCACCTTCGTGACGGGGTACCTGTTCCTGCTCTTCGGCCCGCGCCCGCGCCACCGCGTCTCCCGGCGCCAGCTCGGGCTGCTGGCCGGGCTGTACGCCCTGGCCGTGCTGCTGGTGGCGACGCTGGGCGGGGCCTGGCTGACGCTGTTGGTGTACGTCTCCATCTCCAGCGCGGTGATGCTGCCCGCCAGATGGGCGGTCCGGACGATCCCCGCGGTCGGCCTCACCGCCCTCGGCCTGGGCGTGCTCAAGGGGGAGGAGGGCAGCGGGCTGGTCCTGGTCGTCACCGCCGCGCTGCTCGGCGGCGCGGCGATGGCGGCCGTCGTCCAGATGGGCCGCACCATGCGCGAGCTGCGCGAGGCGCGGGCCACGGTCGCCCATCTCGCCGCGAACGAGGAGCGGTTGCGGCTCGCCCGCGACCTGCACGACCTGCTGGGGCACTCCCTGTCCCTGATCACGCTCAAGAGCGAACTGGCCGGCCGCATGCTCCCGGACCACCCCGAGCAGGCGGCCCGGCAGGTCGCCGACATCGAACGGGTCGGCCGGCAGGCGCTGGTCGACGTCCGGGAGGCGGTCAGCGGCTTCCGCCGGCCCACGCTCGACGGCGAACTGGCCGGTGCCCGCACCGCCCTGGCCGCCGCGGGCATCACCGCCGACCTCGGGCGCGCGTCCGGCCGCCACCCGGATCTCGGGCCGGACGCGGAGGGGGCGCTCGCCTGGGCGCTGCGCGAGGCCGTCACCAACGTCGTCCGGCACAGCGGCGCGAGCCGGTGCGAGGTCGCGCTGACGGAGGCCGGCGACGAGCTCCGCCTGACCGTCACCGACGACGGCCGCGGCCCCGACGGGCCGCACGGCAACGGCCTGACGGGCCTGACCGAACGGATGGCCCTCGCCGACGGCCGCCTGGAGACCGGGCGCGCACCGGGAGGCGGTTTCCGGCTGCGGGCGCACGTGCCTCTGAGCCGCCGCATGGAATCGGTGTCGTAGCTGGTCAAGGCCTACCCTGGTGCGGTGACGACCCATAGCGCCATTCGTGTTCTGCTCGCGGAGGACCAGTCCATGGTCCGCGAGGCCCTGGCCGCACTGCTCGGCCTGGAGCCGGACATCGAGGTCGTCGCCCAGGTCTCCCGGGGGGACGAAGTGGTGGACGCGGTGCGCGCGTCCGGCGTGGACGTCGCGCTGCTCGACATCGAGATGCCCGGGCTGACCGGCCTGGACGCGGCGGGGCTGCTCGGCCGCGAACTCCCCGACGTGAAGGTCGTCATCCTCACGACCTTCGGCCGCCCCGGCTATCTGCGCCGGGCGATGGAGGCCGGGGCCTCCGCCTTCCTCGTCAAGGACGCGCCGGCCGCGCAACTGGCGGACGCGGTGCGGAGGGTGCTCCGCGGGGAGCGGGTCATCGATCCGACGCTGGCGGCGGCGGCGCTGGCGGAGGGCGCGAATCCGCTGACGGAGCGGGAGCGGGCGGTTCTGCGGGCGTCGGCGGACGGCTCGACGAACGCGGAGGTCGCCCGCGAGCTGTGCCTGTCGCCCGGGACGGTACGCAACTACCTGTCCACGGTCATCCAGAAGACCGGGGCCCGGAACCGTGCGGAGGCGGTCCGCATCGCGCGGGAGAAGGGGTGGTTGTGAGGGCGCCCGTCAGCCCGTCCGGCGTTTGAGGACTGGGGGTGCCCCCTCTGGGGAGCGCGCGCGTGCTGCTGCGGAAACGATGAAAGGGCGGGTCCGGGGCAAACCCCTAGTTCAGCAACGCCCTCGCCGCCCGCGCCTGCCGCCGCACCGTCTCCGCGGCCTCCGGCTCCACCGGCGCGATCACATCCGCGTATTCCTCCAACTCCCGGGCCCCCCGCTGGAATTCCCCCCGCTCCACGAGCAACTCCGCCCGCTCGTAGCGCAACCGCGCCGGATGGCTCGGCAGGAGCAGGGACAGCTCCACGGCCCACAGCTGCACCCCGCTCCGCTCCGGCCGCGCCGCGGCCCAGGCGCGGATGTTGTTGAGGACGCGCAGCACGATCTCCAGCGGCTCCGCGGGGGAGAAGGCCGTCGCCGACAGCGGCGTGCCGGTCGCGCCCGCGACCAGGAGTCCGGCCTCCTCCTCGGAGATCACCCGGCCCCCGTCGAAGGGATCGGCGAGCGCGTGCGGCCCGTACGGGTCGCCGAAGCCGACGACGAAGTGGCCGGGCAGGGCCACCCCGTAGACCGGGGCCCCGGCCCGCCGGGCCACCTCCAGCCACACCACCGACAGCAGGATCGGCAGCCCCCGCCTGCGCCGCAGCACCTCGTCGAGCAGCGAGGACTCCAGCCGCCGGTAGTCGGCGGGCGAGCCGCGGAAGCCGTACCGCCCGCCGAGCAGACCGGCCAGCGCCTCGGCCCACAGCCGCGGCGCGGCGTGCCGGTCCAGCGCGGGCAGCTGCCCGGCGAGGTCGTCGAGCTCGATCTGCGCGGCGTCGAAGCCCCGCTCGTCCAGCCCCGGGTCCGCCTCGGCGGCGATCAGCAGGCACAGCAGCGCCAGATCGGGCCGCTCCGCGCGGGCTTCCTCGGCGAACCGCCGCCGGCCGGTGGTGTCGGTCATGCCTCTATGGTGCGACGACGATCAACGTCCTGGCTCGCGACGGTAGTGATAGGCGTGGTGCGTGGTGAAGCCGAGGCGCCCGTAGAGCGCGTCCGCGCCCGCGTTGTCCCGCTCCACCTGGAGGTATGCGGCAGAGGCGCCCTCGTCCAGGGCCTGCCGGGCCAGCCGGGCCATCAGCGCAGTGGCCAGCCCCTGCCGGCGGTGTTCCGGGCCGACCTCCAGGGCGGCGAAGCCGGCCCACCGGCCGTCGACCACGCACCGGCCTATGGCCGCAGAGCCCGGGACGCGCGCGAACCACACCGACGGCCCGCCCGTCAGCACGGCCCGCGCCGCGTCCTCGTACTTGACGGACTCCGCGGTCCGTCCGTACGCGTCGAGCCACGCGTCGTCCGGCTCGCGGTTCAGCAGTACCCGCTCGGCATCCACATCCACGGCCGCATCCACGTCCGCGATCGGCGCCAGCGCGGCCGTCCGCATCAGGGCGTGGCGCTCCTCGGTCCAGCCGCGGGCGGCCAGCTCGTCGTCCAGCCGCCGGTCCGCGTCCGGGTCCCCGGTGGTGACCTGGACGCGCGCGGGCAGCCCGCGCTCCGCGTACCAGGCGGTGACCCGGTCCAGCGCGGCCGGCAGTGGCAGTCCGGAATCGCCCAGCGGAAGGGCCGAGTTGGCGCGGGCGGTGAAACCGCCGGCGGCCCGGAGCGTCCAGCCGCCCAGCCGGGCGGTCTCCACGGCGGGCCAGCCGCGGGCCGCCGTCTCCTGGAGCTCGCGCACGGTGGCGGCGGGCCCGCGGCGCCGGGCGGGAGTCATCGGCACGACCTTCCCCGCGACCACGGCGTCCTCCGCGATCCGCACGGTCATCCCGTTGCGGCGTGTGACGCACAGCACGCCGTTCTCCCAGGAATCCAGCACACCGACGGTGTCGGTGAACCGTTCGGGGGACCGCGTACGGTCGTTGAGGGCGCGGATCGACACCCTCTTCCCCACATCGCCGGAGTTAATCCGGATCTCCAGCCGCCCGCCCGTGGTGAATTCCACAGCTCTCCCTGCCCCTCCTGTTCGTCAAGTGCTCCGGAACGGAGATACTAGGTGTGGGCATCGACGACGCCGCGCTCCCGCGCGAGATGACCCCTACCGAGGAGGAACGACAGCGTGACCTACGTCATCGCGCAGCCTTGTGTCGACTTGAAGGACAAGGCGTGCATCGAGGAGTGCCCCGTCGACTGCATCTACGAGGGCTCCCGGTCCTTGTACATCCACCCGGACGAATGTGTCGACTGCGGTGCCTGTGAGCCGGTCTGCCCGGTCGAGGCGATCTTCTACGAGGACGACACCCCGGACGAGTGGAAGGACTACTACAAGGCGAACGTCGAGTTCTTCGACGAGCTCGGCTCGCCCGGTGGCGCCTCCAAGCTGGGGCTGATCGAGCGCGACCACCCCTTCATCGCCGAGCTGCCTCCGCAGAACCAGTGAGCTGCCCCTAGGCACCGCACCCGGCCCCGTACAGCCTCACCGCCGTACGGGGCCGCGGCATTCCCGCCCGGCACACCCGCCCCACGGACCACCCCTAGCGCAAGAGAGCGAGCCGTCCAGCGTGAGCGCAGTCTCCTCCCGACTCCCCGTCTTCCCCTGGGACCGCCTGGAGCCCTACAAGGCCACCGCCGCCGCCCACCCCGACGGCATCGTCGACCTCTCCGTCGGCACCCCGGTGGACCCCGTGCCCGCGCTCGTGCAGCGAGCCCTGGCCGACGCCGCCGACAGCCCCGGCTACCCCACGGTGTGGGGCACGCCCGCGCTGCGCGACGCGCTCACCGGCTGGGTGGAGCGCCGGCTGGGCGCCAAGGGCGTCGGGCACACCAACGTGCTGCCCGTCGTCGGCTCCAAGGAGCTGGTGGCCTGGCTGCCCACCCAGCTCGGCCTGGGCCCCGGCGACAAGGTCGCCTACCCGCGCCTGGCCTACCCGACGTACGAGGTCGGCGCCCGCCTCGCCGGCGCCGAGCCCGTCGTCTACGACGAGCCCACGGATCTCGACCCCACCGGCCTCAAGCTGCTCTGGCTCAACTCCCCGTCGAACCCGACCGGGCGCGTGCTGTCCGCCGAGGAGCTGCGGCGCACCGTCGCCTGGGCGCGCGAGCACGGTGTCCTGGTGTTCAGCGACGAGTGCTACCTGGAGCTGGGCTGGGAGACCGAGCCCGTCTCGGTGCTCCACCCGGACGTCTGCGGCGGCTCGTTCGAGGGGATCGTCGCCGTCCACTCGCTGTCCAAGCGCTCCAACCTGGCGGGCTACCGCGCCGCGTTCCTCGCCGGCGACGCCGCCGTCCTGGGCGAGCTGCTCCAGATCCGCAAGCATGGCGGCATGATGGTCGCCGCCCCGGTGCAGGCGGCCACCGTCGCCGCCCTCGGCGACACCGCGCACGTCACCGAGCAGCGCGCGCGCTACGCCCACCGCCGGGCGGCGCTGCGGGCGGCCTTCGAGGGCGCCGGCTTCCGCATCGAGCACAGCGAGGCGTCGCTGTACCTGTGGGCCACGCGGGACGAGCCCTGCTGGGACACCGTCGGCGCGCTGGCCGAGCGCGGCATCCTCGTCGCGCCGGGCGACTTCTACGGCGCCGCGGGCGACCGCTTCGTGCGGATCGCCTTCACCGCCACCGACGAGCGGGTGGAGGCGGCCGTCCGCCGCCTGGCCGGCTAGCGGGGACGGACGTGCGCGAGGGCCCGGGAGAACTCCTCCCGGGCCCTCGCGCGCCGGGCCTGTTCCGGACCGCCGGGTCAGCCGCCGAGGTTCGGCAGCGCCTTGGTGGCGCCGCCCCCCAGGTTGCCGGCGGGCAGGCCCTTGCCGCCGCTCTTGGCCACGCCCTGCGCGGCGCCGCCGACGGCCTGGCCCGCCTGGCCCGCGAGCTGGCCGGTGGTGCGCTGGGTGGCGTCCAGGCCCTGCTTGCTGGCCTTGCCCGTGGTGTGCAGCGCCTGCTGGGTGGCGGGCAGGGTGGTGTGCACAACCTTGTTCCCGGCATCCGTCGTCAGCGCGCCGGCCTGGTGGGAGACCGCGTCGACCTTGTTGCCCAGCTGCGCGCCGTCCGCCATGTTCACCGCGCCGAGGGCGTCGGGGGCCTTGAGGGTGTCCGCGTTGGCCGCGCCGGCCGCGCCGACGGCGGAGGCGGCGCCCGCCGCGACGATCAGGGCGGCCTGGGCGATCCGACGCGTGAGGGGGAGGGACATGTTGCTCCTTCGACGGAGATGAAGTCGGTTGCTGTCCGGCGTGCGGACGCTGTGACTACCGCCCGAGCCCGAGGAAGGTTGCGGTGCCCAGAAGTAAAGAGTTGGCAATGCATCGCATGATCCGATCTATGAACAATCGGGTGAACCGGACCGGCCGTTGAGGTGCCGAAAAAGCCGACAACCCTTTGTTCATCAGGGATGCCGGGGCGGTCCCGGGAATTCGGAAGCAGCCCTGCCCCAAGGGCCACACACGGCAACCTCCGGTTCCGACGGTTGCCCCGGTAGGGGGTGCGGTCGCACTACTGAGCGGTCGTGATCCGCACCGCGGCCGGGCCCTCGTCCGTCCCGCCCGCACTCCACCGCCAGCCGTCCCGCGAATCCTCCGCGGTCCACACCCGGCCGTCGAAGGAGACGCGCTCGACGCGCAGTTCGGCGGCGTGCGCCACCGCCCAGGAGGCCAGCTCCCAGCCGCGCCGCCGCGGTCCGTTGTCCGCCGCGGCGGTGGGCACCGGCCGGGCCGGGACGGAGACGGTGCGGGACGGGGCCGCGCCCTTCCCGCCGCCCGACACGCCGGTGGCCGGCAGGACGGACGGGCCGAAGTCCCGCCGCAGCCCGGCCCGCACCGCCGACGGGTCCCCGGCCTTGCCGTCGCTCGGACTGGTCGAACAGCTGAACGCGGCAGGCGCCCGCCCGGTCAGCGCCGCGGCGAGCAACGACGCTCCCGGCTCGTGCTTCGCGTACGCCTGCGGGAAGCCGCTGCGCTGCACCCGCTGGGCCGCCACCGTCAGCGGCAGCCGCGAATAGCCCGGCACCCGGACGAGGTGGTCGTAGAACGCGCCCGTGGCGTACACCGGATCGGTGATCTGCCGGGCGGTGCCCCAGCCCTGGGTCGGCCGCTGCTGGAACAGGCCCAGCGAATCGCGGTCGCCGTGGTGGATGTTGCGCAGCCCCGACTCCTGCATCGCGGTCGCCAGCGCGATGGTCACCGCCCGCTCCGGCAGCCCGCGCGAGGTGCCCACGGCGGTGATCGTCGAGGCGTTCCCCGCCTGCTCGGGATCGAGCGAGTACGACTCCCCGTCCGCGCTCACCGTGCAGCGCGGCGCCCCCGGGCCACCCGTGACGAAGTGCGCGACCAGGTAGCCGATCAGCGCCAGCAGCACGGCACCGGCGGCCCCGACGCGCAGCAGCCGCCCGCGGCGGACAGGGAAGATCGGGGACATGCGCCCACGTTACTTGACGGAGCGGACGGACTGCCGTTCCCCGACCGGGCGCCGGTTCGGGAGCGTCGCGAGGACGGCGCGGGTGTCGGAGGCAGGGGTTAGAGTCGCCTGTATGGAGCACGCCGCACTCGATCTGTCCCTCGACGCCGCCGCCCTGACCGCTCAACTGGTCGACTTCCCCTCGGTCAGCGGCTCGGAGGGGCCGCTCGCCGACGCGATCGAGCGGGAGCTGAGGAAGCTGCCGCACCTGACGGTGGACCGGCACGGCAACAACGTCGTCGCCCGCACCGATCTGGGCCATGCCGAGCGCGTCGTCCTCGCGGGCCACATCGACACCGTCCCCATCGCGGACAACGTGCCGTCCCGGCTGGACGACAAGGGCGTGCTGTGGGGGTGCGGCACCAGCGACATGAAGTCCGGCGTCGCCGTGCAGCTGCGCCTCGCCGCGACCGTGCCGGCCCCCAACCGCGACCTGACCTTCGTCTTCTACGACAACGAGGAGGTCGCCGCCCACCTCAACGGCCTCGGGCACATCGCCGAGGCCCATCCCGACTGGCTGGCGGGCGACTTCGCCGTCCTGCTCGAGCCGTCCGACGGCGAGGTCGAGGGCGGCTGCCAGGGCACCCTGCGGGTGATCCTGAAGACCGCGGGCGAGCGCGCCCACTCCGCGCGGAGCTGGATGGGGTCCAACGCGATCCACACCGCCGCGCCGATCCTCGCCCGGCTGGCCGCCTACGAGCCCCGACGGCCCGTCATCGACGGCCTGGAGTACCACGAGGGGCTCAACGCGGTGCGGATCTCCGGCGGGGTGGCGGGCAACGTCGTGCCGGACGAGTGCGCCGTGACGGTGAACTTCCGCTACGCGCCGGACCGCACCCAGGAGGAGGCGCTCGCGCACGTCCGCGAGGTGTTCGAGGGCTGCGGCGTCGCCGAGGTGATCGTGGACGACCACTCGCCCGGCGCGCTGCCCGGCCTCTCGCACCCGGCCGCGGTGGCCTTCATGGCGGCCGTCGGCGGCACCGCGAAGCCCAAGTTCGGCTGGACGGACGTCTCCCGCTTCAGCGCGCTCGGCGTGCCCGCGGTCAACTACGGCCCCGGCGACCCCCTGTACGCCCACAAGCGGGACGAGCACGTGGTCGTCGAGCGGATCCTGCACTGCGAGGAGCGGCTGCGGAACTGGCTCACGGCGTGATCGCGCTCTTCGTGGGCAGCCTACGCTGAACTGCACCAACGGCAGCGGAGGGAGCACGGAATGGTCAATTCCGAAGGGGCGCGCAGGCGCGAGCAGCGCAGGGGGCCGGTGCTGCGGCGGCACGGCCAGATGCAGCAGGGAACCACGGACCAGCACCTGCTGGACACCCGGGGCACGGCGGACTGGGTGCACGAGGACCCGTTCCGGGTGCTGCGCATCCAGTCCGAGTTCGTCGAGGGCTTCGGCGCCCTCGCCGAACTGCCGCCCGCGATCAGCGTGTTCGGCTCGGCGCGCACCCCGCGCGAGAGTCCCGAGTACGAGGCCGCCGAGGCCATCGGGCGCGGCCTGGTCGAGGCCGGCTTCGCGGTCATCACCGGCGGCGGGCCCGGGGCGATGGAGGCCGCGAACAAGGGCGCCATGGAGGCCGGCGGCGTCTCCGTCGGCCTCGGCATCGAGCTGCCCTTCGAGCAGGGCATCAACCCCTATGTGAACCTCGGGGTGGACTTCCGCTACTTCTTCGTCCGCAAGACGATGTTCGTGAAGTACGCGAGCGGCTTCGTGGTGCTGCCGGGCGGACTGGGCACGCTGGACGAGCTGTTCGAGGCGCTCACCCTGGTGCAGACCAAGAAGGTGACACGGTTCCCGATCGTGCTGTTCGGCTCCGAGTACTGGGGCGGGCTGGTGCGCTGGGTCGAGGAGACCCTGGTCGCCCAGGGGAAGGTCAGCGCCCACGACCTCCAGCTCTTCCACCTCACCGACGACGTGGAAGAGGCGATCGGGCTGGTCACCAAGGAGGCCGGGGCCTGACGCCCGCGGGCCCGGACGGGCCGGGGCGGCGCCCCGGCCACGGGCCTGTGCCGGGCCGCGGCCGACGGCCGGCCGCCCGCGACGGACGCCACCACGTCCGGCACCTGCTCGGGCTGTGCCTCCCGATGCCGGTCCCGCGAGGTTCGGCGCCGGGCACCTCATTGGGTGGCGGTTCCGCCGCCAGGCCAGCCCCTGTCAGCCACGGTGGCCTGCGATGGACGCCACCATGTCCAGCACCTGCTCGGGCTGTGCCTCCCGATGCCGGCCTCGCGAGGTTCGGCGCCGGGCGCCTCGCCGGCTTCGGCCGACTGCGTCGGACTCCGTCCGCCGGGTGGTGGTTCTGGCGTCAGGCCAGGCCTCGTCGGGCCACTGCGGGGGGTCGGTGGCCTGCGATGGACGCCACCATGTCCAGCACCTGCTTGGTCTCCGCGACCTCGTGGACCCGGTAGACCTGGGCCCCCAGCCAGGCCGAGACGGCCGTCGTGGCCAGCGTGCCCAGGACGCGTTCCTTGACCGGCCGGTCGAGGGTCTCGCCGACGAAGTCCTTGTTCGACAGCGAGACCAGGACGGGCCAGCCGGTGGCGGCCATCTCGTCCAGCCGACGGGTCGCCTCCAGCGAGTGCCGGGTGTTCTTCCCGAAGTCGTGGCCCGGGTCGATCATGATGCCGTCGTGGCGCACCCCCAGGGCCACGGCCCGCTCGGCCAGGCCCAGGGTGACCCGCAGG
Organism: Streptomyces sp. AV19; assembly: GCF_015999245.1. GTDB lineage: Bacteria > Actinomycetota > Actinomycetes > Streptomycetales > Streptomycetaceae > Streptomyces. The sequence goes on from NZ_JAEAMR010000007.1 coordinate 1,282,431, forward strand.
ACGTCGGCCATCACGTCCTCGTACTCCGTCCGGTGCGGCCGGGTGCGCGGCTCGACGCCGCCCGCGTGGGTGCAGACCAGACCGGCCCCGTGGCGGGCGGCGACCTCGGCCAGCCGGGGGTCCACGCCGCCCCACGCGTCGTTGAGCACGTCGGCGCCCGCCTCGCACACCGCCTCGCCGACCTCGTGCCGCCAGGTGTCCACGCTGATCACCACGTCCGGGTGGCGACGGCGCACCTCCGCGACGAACCCGACGGTCCGGCGCGCCTCCTCCTCGGCCGTCACCTCCTCGCCGGGGCCGGCCTTCACCCCGCCGATGTCGATGATCGCGGCGCCCTCCGCGACGGCCTGCTCGACCCGGGCCAGCGCCGGCTCGTCCCGGAAGGTGGCGCCCTGGTCGTAGAAGGAATCCGGTGTCCGGTTCACGATCGCCATGATCACCGGCTCGTGAGCGTCGAACTCGCGTCGTCCCAGCCGCAGCATTTCCCGCACTCCCTCTCCATGGTCCGCAGTGACCTTAGCTGTCAGTGGCGCATGGCACGATCGGGGTGGACGGATCGACTGACGGGAAACTCTCGGGGAGACGGCGTGTTCTGGTTCTTGCTCATCGCGCTGGTCGTGGTGGTGGCCGCGGTCACGCTCGCGGTGCTGGGCGGCAGGGGCGGTGTGCTGCCCGAGGCGGAGCCCGACCGGATCGCCTGGCCGCTGCCCGCCGGGCGCCCGCTGGCCCGCGCCGACGTCGAGGCCCTGCGGCTGCCGGTCGCGCCGCGCGGCTACCGGATGACGGAGACGGACGACGTGCTGGACCGGCTGGCGGCGGAGCTCGCCGAGCGGGACGCGCGGATCGCGGAGCTCGAGGCGGCGCTGGCGGGGGCACGGGCGGCGGCCGCGGCGGCGGCGCGGGACGACGCCGCCGCTCCGGAGGACGCGAAGGGGGAGGAGTCGTGAGCGGCGGCGCGATCCTCGGGCCGGACGGGCTGGCGCGCTGTCCCTGGGGGCTGGAGGCGGAGTCCATGGCGGACTACCGCGCGTACCACGACACGGAGTGGGGCGTCCCCGTGCGCGGGGACGACGCCCTCTTCGAGCGGATATGCCTGGAGGCGTTCCAGTCCGGGCTGTCCTGGCTGACGATCCTGCGCCGCCGCGAGGGCTTCCGGGCGGCCTTCGCCGGATTCTCCATCGCGGAGGTGGCCGCCTTCACGGAGGCGGACGCGGAGCGGCTGCTGGCCGACCCCGGGATCATCCGCAACCGGGCGAAGATCGCGGCGGCGCTGTCGAACGCGCGGGTCGCCGCCGCGTGGGCGCCGGGGGAACTGACGGAGCTCGTCTGGTCGTTCGCCCCCGCCTCCGGTGCGCGGCGCGCTCCGCGCACGGCGGCGGAGGTGCCGGCGGTGACGCCGGAGTCGACGGCGCTGGCGAAGGAGTTGAAGAGGCGGGGGTTCCGGTTCGTGGGGCCGACGACGGCGTATGCGTTGATGCAGGCGTGCGGGCTGGTGAACGATCACTTGGCCGGGTGCCATGTGCGGCGGGGCCGCGGGTAGGGGGCGGTGCTGTTCGTGGGGAGGGTGCCCCGGTCCCGCCCTTCACCGTTTCCGCAGGGGCTGCGCCCCTTCGTAACCCCGCGGCGCGCGGTGCGTGCCCGGACGCGGGGGCTTCGCCCCCTGCACCCCCGAAGCGCCCTTCGGGCGCTGTTCTCAAGCGCCGGGCGCGCACTTCAGCCTGTCCGGCGTTTGAGGACGAGCGGCGGAGCCGCGATGCGGGGTCCGGGGCGGAGCCCCGGTGGAGGTACGGGGGCGCAGCCCCGCGGAAACGGTGAAAGGGCGGGGCGGGGAGAAAAGATCAGCGGCCCAGGAACGTCGGCCGCTCCTTCTTCAGGAACGACTCCACCGCCGCCCGGTGGTCCTCCGACGCCCCCGCCACCGCCTGGAGCTCCTCCTCCACCCCCAGCGTCTCGCGCAGCGACCGCTCCGCCCCGGACGCCAGGGCCTTCTTGATCGCCGCGTAGGCGACCGTCGGCCCCGAGGCGAGCCGCCGGGCGGCGGCCTCGGCCGTCGCGGCCAGCTCCCCCGCCGGGACGACCTTGTTCGCGATGCCCAGCTCCAGCGCCTCCTCGGCGGAGATGTTGCGGGGGAAGAGCAGGAGATCGGAGGCCCGTCCGTGGCCGACGAGGCGCGGGAGGGTCCACGAGACGCCCGAGTCGCCGGCGAGCCCCACCCCCGCGAAGGCCGTGTTGAAGGCCGCCGTGTCGGCGACGACCCGGTAGTCCGCCGCGAAGGCGAAACCCGCGCCGGCCCCGGCCGCGGCCCCGTTCACCGCCGCGACCACCGGCTTGGGCATCTCCGCGATGGCCAGGGTGATGGGGGAGTAGTGGTCCCGGACCGTGTCCCAGGTCCGGTTCGTCCCGCGCTCGCGGTCCGCGGCCAGCGAGGCCGTGTGCTCCTTGAGGTCCTGCCCCACGCAGAAGGCCCGCCCCGTGCCGGTGAGCAGCACGGCGCGCACGGCCCGGTCCTCCGCCGCCCGCCGCAGCGCGTCGCGGAGGGCGATCTTGGTGTCCGTGTCCAGCGCGTTCATGGCGTCGGGCCGGTTCAGGGTGATCGTCGCGAGCCCGTCGCTCACCTCGTACAGCACGGTGTCGGCCATGGTGCGTCCTCCCTCGATCGGCTGCGGTCCGCGGCCAGCTTGCCGCAGATCTCCGACGGGCGGCATGTGAGCTGCGTCAAAGAATCGGGCGTCCGTACGGGTACGACGTTGGTGGGCAACTGCGGAGCAATCCCCGAATTGGGTGGTTTTGCCGGAGCGTGTTGCCGAAGGGATGCCGACCGATGTTGGTCATTGGGTCGCGCGATGCGGGATAATGGCCTGGAAGCAATGTGTTCGATGCCGGTGACACGTGCCCTTTGAAAGGGGTTGTCGGCTGACGATGAGCTGGTTTCAGGAAGGGGAACGAGCATGGCGGCCATGAAGCCGCGGACGGGCGACGGCCCGCTCGAGGTGACCAAGGAGGGGCGGGGCATCGTCATGCGGGTTCCGCTCGAGGGCGGCGGTCGTCTCGTCGTCGAGCTGACCCCGGACGAGGCGGCGGCTCTTGCCGACGCCCTGAAGAACGTCGTCGTCTGAGTCTGACTGAGTCTGACGCACGGACCACGGTCCTTCGCCGACTTCCCTTGCTCCGGCAGCCTCACGGCTGTCGGGGCAAGGGTGTTTTGGGGCAAGGGCTTTTCCGGCCCTTCCCGCCCGGCGGGTGGCCGGATTCCGCCCTCGGCGGCCGTCGGGTCAGCCGCTGCGCCGGGCGGCGCACAGCAGCCCGTCGCCCACCGGCAGCAGGGACGGCACCAGCACGCTGGACTCCCGTACGGCCCGCAGGAGTTCCCGCAGCCGGAGCACCTCGGCGGGCTGGGCGGCGGAGTCCACCGTGCGGCCGTCCGCGAAGACGCCCTCGAAGCACACCAGGCCCCCGGGCCGCAGCAGACGCAACGATTCCGCTAGGTAGTCGAGGTACTCGAGCCGGTCCCCGTCGCAGAACACCAGGTCGTAGCCGCCGTCCGCGAGGCGCGGCAGCACCTCCAGGGCGCGGCCGGGGATGAAGCGGGCGCGGTTGCCGGCGAAGCCCGCGGCGCGGAACGCCTGCCGGGCGAACTGCTGGCACTCGGGGTCGCTGTCCACCGTCGTCAGCACGCCGTCGGGGCGCATGCCGTGCAGGAGGTGCAGGCCGGACACCCCGGTGCCGGTGCCGATCTCGGCGACGGCCTTGGCGTCGACCGCCGCGGCGAGCAGGCGCAGCGCGGAGCCGGTGCCGGAGGACACCGAGCGCAGGCCCGCCTCGTCGGCCCGGTCGCGCGCCCAGAGCAGTGCCGGGTCGTCGATGTGCTCGACGCCGTACGCATCGGCGAACGCCCAGCTCGTCTGCCGGTTGCCGGTAATGGCCCTCTCCTGTCCCCATGTGTCGACGCAACGGTGACTGTATCCGCTGCGGTCGGGAACCCGCAGATGGGACCGTGCGTTGACGCGATGAGGAGACGGCGTGAGGGGGCCGTGGGGGCCCGGTGGGAGTCCCCGGCCGGTCCGGAAACGGATCAAACCCAAAAGCAGGTCAAAATTCCTTATCCGGAGCTAACGGGCGAGGTGGATATGGTAGGGGCTCCACTGGACACCACCAGAGCCGACAGGGGAGGTGCGGCTACGTGCAGCGGCCCCCGCGGAGTGCTCAGGCGCTTCCGGCGGACCGCCGACGAGCCGAAATCCGTGACCGACACCGCTGACCGTTCCGCCACCCGGAATTCCGCAACCGCGACTTTCGCCAGCGACGCGGACTCGCAGGCGTGGACCCCTCCCACCTGGGAGGAGATCGTCAGCACGCACAGCGCACGGGTCTACCGTCTCGCCTACCGCCTCACCGGCAACCAGCATGACGCCGAGGACCTCACCCAGGAGGTCTTCGTCCGCGTCTTCCGCTCGCTGTCCACCTACACCCCGGGGACGTTCGAGGGGTGGCTGCACCGCATCACCACCAACCTGTTCCTCGACATGGTCCGCCGCCGCCAGCGCATCCGCTTCGACGCGCTGGGCGACGACGCCGCCGAGCGGCTCCCCAGCCGCGAGCCGTCCCCCCAGCAGCACTTCAACGACACGCACTTCGACGCGGACGTCCAGCAGGCGCTGGACACCCTCGCCCCGGAGTTCCGGGCCGCGGTTGTGCTCTGCGACATCGAGGGGCTGTCCTACGAGGAGATCGCGGCGACGCTCGGCGTGAAGCTGGGCACCGTCCGCAGCCGCATCCACCGCGGCCGTTCCCACCTGCGCAAGGCGCTCCGGCACCGGTCCCCCTCCGCCCGTGCGGAGCAGCGTGCCGAGCAACGCGCCGTGGTGGGGGCCGGCGCCGGCCCCCCGCGGAGTGGGGGGGTCGGGGTCGCGTGAGCGGTTCAGGCGGTCAGTCCCCCCCCGAGCAGCATATCGGCGACCCCCACGCGGCCCTGGTCGACGGGGAGTTGGGACACGAATAGCGGGAGCGGGCCCCCGCCCGCCGCCCCACCCCCCGCGGCCGTCCCCCCCGGCCCACGGCGCGCCGCCCCCGGCCCCCCCCCGCCGGGGGGGCGCCGCGGGCCGAGCACCGCGCGGGGGGGGGGGCGGGCGCCGCCCCCCGGCTGAGTGGGGAGGTCGGGATCGCGTGAGCGGTTCAGGCGGTCAGTCCCCCGCCGAGCAGCATCTCGGCGACCGCCTCGCGGCCCTGGTCGACGGGGAGTTGGGACACGAATCGCGGGAGCGGGTGCTCGCCCATCTCGCCACCTGTGGAAAGTGCAAAGCGGAAGCCGACGCCCAGCGTCGGCTCAAGAGCGTGTTCGCCGAGGCCCCGCCTCCGCCGCTCTCGGAGGCCCTGCTGGCCCGGCTCCAGGCCCTGCCGGGCGTGGGGATGGACGGCCCTGCCGGGCCGGGTGCGTCCGCCGCGGACGGCGACGGCGACGAGGGCCGGACGCGGTGGCGCGGCGGGCTCGACCCCCGGGCCGACGCCTTCGCGCTGGTGCCCCTCGCCGGCCTGACGCCCCGTGAGCACGGCTTCCGGATCCACGAGATGGGGCGGGGGGCGTCGCGCGGGCGGCGGTTCGGGATCGCGGCGGCCGGTGCCGTCACGATCGCGGCCTTCGCCCTGGTCGGCGCCCAGCCGCTGGGGTCGGTCGAGGAGGTGCCCCGGGCCCGGGCCGAGGATCCCCGGGTGTCCACGACGGCGCTCGCCCTCGGCTCCTCCCAGGGCGGGGGCACGGCGCGCGACGCCGTCGTCCACCGGCCCTCGCCGGCCGTCCCGCCCGCCCTGCCGGTCGCCGTCCCGTTCCGGATGCCCCTGCAGACCCCCCTCTCCCGCTGACGCGGGCTGCCCTGCTCACCTGCGGTCGGACCTGGTTGAATCGCCGGTGGGCCGGGCGTCCGGGACGGTGCCGCGGCCCCCGACGAATCGTGGGGGGAGACCGGGATGGACGAGGGCAGGGCGCACTGGTGGAGCCGTACGCGCCGCAGCGCCGACGAGGCGGGGGAACCGCCGGCGCCGCTGCACGGCCCGGACCCGTACAGCACGCCCCCGTACGGCCGCCCGGGCCCCTGGGCCCCGGCTCCGCCGGTCCGGCACCCGGCCGCCCCCGCCGACCGCGACCCGATGGCGGCCGCGGCCGCCCCGCACCCGCCGGAGCCCGGTGCGGGCGGGTGTCCGCAGCCGCACAACCCCGTTGCGGACGGCTTCCAGCAGCAGCCCGTCGGCCCGGCGGCCGGTGCCCCCCAGCTCCAGCACCCCGCCACGGGCGGCCCGGCGGCCCCGCCACCCCCGCGCCCTCGTACGGCCCCCAGCCGTACCCCGCCCCCGCCCGGCCCCCCGTCCTCGGCGTCGCCTCCCCCTATGCCGGATCCCCCTACGCCGGGCCGCAAGGGCCCTGGCAGTACGACCCCTGGGCCGTGGAGCGGCGGGACGAGCCCGTGGCGGGCAAGGGCGTGGCGCGGCGGAAGATCGTCGTCGGGGCGCTCGTCGTGGCGTTGGTCGCCGGCGGCGTGGGCGGCGGGATCGGGGCCTGGCTGGAGCGGGACGGCGGCGGGCGGCACGTGACGCTGCCGCAGGCGCCCGTCGACAGGAGCGAGCGGGACCCGGGCAGCGTCGCCGGGATCGCCGCCCGCGCGCTGCCCGGAGTGGTCACCCTGCACGTGCGCGGCAGCGGCGGGCGGGGGACCGGCACCGGCTTCGTCCTGGACAACAAGGGACACATCCTCACCAACAACCACGTCGTCGAGCCCGCCGGCGACGGCGGCGGGATAGCGGTGACCTTCCACGGCGGCCGGACCGCCAAGGCCACGGTCATCGGCCGCGACAGCGGCTACGACCTGGCCGTCGTGAAGGTCTCGGGCGTCCCGGGGCTCACCCCGCTCGCCCTGGGAAACTCCGACTCCGTGCACGTCGGCGACTCCGTCGTGGCCATCGGCGCGCCCTTCGACCTCGCGGGCACGGTCACCACGGGGATCATCAGCGCCAAGGAACGCCCGATCACCGCGGGCGGCAAGAAGCAGGACGGCAGCGACGTCAGCTACGTGGACGCGCTCCAGACGGACGCCCCGATCAACCCGGGCAACTCCGGCGGCCCGCTGGTGGACTCCCGGGCCCGGGTCATCGGCATCAACAGCGCCATCCGCTCGGCCGGCGGTTCGGAGGCGGGCGGCGGCCAGGGCGGGAGCATAGGGCTGGGTTTCGCCATCCCGATCAACCAGGCCAAGCGCGTCGCCGAGGAGCTGATCAACACGGGCAGGGCCACCCACCCGGTGATCGGCGTCTCGCTCGACATGGCGTACCAGGGCGACGGCGCCCGGGTGAACCCCAAGGGCGGCGGGGGCTCGCCGGTGACCCGGGGCGGCCCGGCGGACAAGGCCGGCATCGAGCCGGGCGACGTCATCAAGAGGATCGATTCCTCGGCCGTCCACAGCGGCCGGGAGCTCATCGTCAAGATCCGCAGTCACCGTCCGGGGGACCGGCTCGTCCTCACCGTGGAGCGCGGCGGCAAGGAGCGGGCCGTGCCGCTGACCCTGGGGTCGGCGAGCTCGGGCTGACCCTTGGCCCGGTGTTGGTCCGGGCGTCTCCCGCGCATCCGCCCGGGCCAGGTACCGTGATAGACGGCCAGAACCTTCGGCCGCCCCCGCATCAAGGAGCTTCAGGTGCTCGACATAGGACTTCCCGAGCTGATCGCGCTCGTCGTCCTCGCTCTGCTCATCTTCGGGCCGGACAAGCTGCCCAAGGTGATCCAGGACATGTCGCGCACCCTGCGCAAGATCCGGCAGTTCTCCGAGAGCGCCAAGGAGGACATCCGCTCCGAGCTGGGGCCGGAGTTCAAGGACTTCGAGTTCGAGGACCTCAATCCCAAGACCTTCGTCCGCAAGCACGTCCTGGACAAGGACGAGCTGGGCCTGAAGGAGATCCGCAACGGCTTCGACCTCAAGTCCGAGATGGCCGAGGTGACCGACGCCGTCAACGGCCGCGACCCGGAGCCCGCCCCGCATTCCGCCGGCGGACCCGACCTGCTCAAGAAGAAGGAACGGCTCCAGCCGGGCGAGCGGCCCCCCTTCGACTCCGACGCCACCTGAGCCTCGCCTGCCGTGCCCCATTGACGGGGGTGGCTATCCTCCCCTTGTCCGGGTTGACGGTGCCCGCGGTACGGGCCGGCCGGGCACGACGGGGCAACGAGGAGGCGCCGCGCAGATGGAGACCACGAGTCGGGCAGGGGCGGCGGGAGCACCCGCCGGAGAGGCGGTCGGCGCGGAGGGGAGCGCTCCGCCGGGCGCGTCCGGCGCCCGGCGCCCGGTCGACGGCTATGTGCAGGCGTCGTTCCCCTGGTACGGCCTGGACGACGCGTTCACCGGACGCCGCTGGCTGATGCAGGTGGGCACGGCGGCCGACGGCACCGTGGAGCACGGCTCGACGGGACACGGTACGGAGCCCAACCTCCGCTCGGGCCGCCCCGACCGGGCGGCATCCCCTTCCGCCGCCCAGCGCTTCTCGGTGGTGGTGACCGTCGCGAGCCGCCCGGTGCGGCGCAGCGCGGACGGTACGGGCGTGCTGGAGGCCACCTCGGTGTCCTCGGCGGCCTGGCTGGCGGGCGCGGGCCTGCTCTCGTACACCTGGCCCGACCGCATGGAGCGCGCCCTGCGGCAGAACTGGCTCGACCAGCAGACCGCCCTCGCCTGGGAGCTGGCGGACCACCTGGACGAGGCCCCCTGGTCCACGCTCTCGCTGCCGGTCGACGGGGTCTCGACCGACTTCCGCTACCGCGAGTCCGAGTACGGCTGGGTCCTCGCCGGCTCCGCGCAGGGCGGAGAGGTGCACATCGGGGCGTACGGGCGCGGGATGAGCGCCTACGGGATGGGCTTCTCGATGATCGGCGACATCACCGCGTACGCGGACCGGGCCGCGTAGGCCCATCGGTCCGCGTACGCGGTGACGGCGGTCAGAACTTGTTGCGCGGCGTGATGCCGAGCGCCATCCCGGACAGCCCGCGCTGCCGCCCGCCCAGCTTGCCGGCGATGGCGCGCAGCGCGCTGCCCGCGGGCGACTCGGGGTCGGTGAGCACGACCGGCCTGCCCTCGTCGCCGCCCTCGCGCAGCCGGACGTCGATGGGGATCGAGCCCAGGACGGGCACGGTGGCGCCGGTGGTCCGGGTCAGCCCGTCGGCGACGAGCTGGCCGCCGCCGGTGCCGAACACGTCGACCATCTCGCCGCAGTGCGGGCAGGGCAGGCCGGACATGTTCTCCACGACGCCGACGATCTTCTGGTGGGTCTGCACGGCGATCGAGCCGGCCCGCTCGGCGACCTCGGCGGCGGCCTGCTGAGGGGTCGTCACCACCAGGATCTCGGCGTTGGGCACCAACTGGGCGACGGAGATGGCGATGTCGCCGGTGCCCGGCGGGAGGTCGAGCAGCAGGACGTCGAGGTCGCCCCAGTAGACGTCGGCCAGGAACTGCTGGAGCGCGCGGTGCAGCATCGGGCCGCGCCAGACGACCGGGGCGTTGCCCGGGGTGAACATGCCGATGGAGATGACCTTCACGCCGTTGGCCGACGGCGGCATGATCATGTTCTCCACCTGGGTGGGGCGGCCGTCGGCGCCCAGCATCCGGGGGACGGAGTGGCCGTAGATGTCCGCGTCCACGACGCCGACCTTGAGGCCGTCGGCCGCCATCGCCGCGGCCAGGTTGACCGTCACCGAGGACTTGCCGACGCCGCCCTTGCCGGACGCCACCGCGTAGACCCGGGTCAGTGAGCCGGGCTTGGCGAACGGCACCTCGCGCTCGGCGACGCCGCCGCGCAGGGAGGCGGCCAGCTCGCGCCGCTGCTCGTCGCTCATCACGTCGAGCTCGACCGTCACGCCCGTCACACCGGCCACGCCGGCGACCGCCTTGCGGACGTTCTCCATGATCGTTTCGCGCATGGGGCAGCCGGAGACCGTCAGGTAGACCGCCACCGCGACCGTCCCGTCCGCCGCGATGCCGACGGATTTCACCATGCCCAGCTCGGTGATGGGCCGGTGGATCTCGGGGTCGTTCACCGTCGCGAGCGCGGCGCGCACCGCCTCTTCGGCGGGGACGGAGTTGGGGGTCTCGGTAGCCATGCCCCGATGGTACGGCGCCCCACCGGCACCCGGGGAAGGGCCGTCAGCGGTCGCGTTCCTCACTCTCCACCGGGCCGCCTCAATTCTTCATGGGCGCGGCGGTGTTCGAGCTCCTTGATCAGCTCCTGGAACTCGGAGCGGATCCAGTCCCGGGTGGCGACCTCGCCGAGCCCCATGCGCAACGCGGCGATCTCCCGGGTGAGGTACTCGGTGTCGGCGATGGACCGTTCGTTCTGCTCGCGGTCCTGCTCCAGGTTGACCCGGTCCCGGTCGTCCTGCCGGTTCTGGGCCAGCAGGATCAGCGGGGCGGCGTACGACGCCTGGAGGGACAGCACCAGGGTCAGGAAGATGAACGGATAGGGGTCGAAGCGGACGTCGGGCGGGGCCGTGGTGTTCCACACCACCCACACCACGATGAGGACCGTCATCCAGACGATGAACCGCCCGGTGCCCAGGAAGCGGGCGATCTTCTCCGAGGTCCGGCCGAACGCCTCCGGGTCGTACTCCGGCAGCCAGCCGCGCCGCTTGAGCTGCGGCTGGTCCAGCCGGACGCGCGGGAGCGGCTGGACGGCGGCGGATCGTTCCTTCAGCCGTTCGCGCTCCTTCTGGCGCTCCCGTTCCCGCATCCGCTCGCGCTGCCGCTCCAGCCGCTCCCACGGGGTGCTCCGGCCCTCAGTGTTCATCCTCCGCCTCCCCCGCTCCGTCCGCTCCGTCGATGCCGCTCATGTCCGGCGCGCCCTGGTGGAGTTCCGTCTCGCGCCAGTCGTCCGGCAGGAGATGGTCCAGCACGTCGTCCACGGTCACCGCGCCCAGCAGCGATCCGCCGGAGTCGACCACGGGCGCCGCGACCATGTTGTACGTGGCCAGGTAGCTGGTCACGGCGCGCAGCGGGGTGTCGGGGCGCAGCGGGCGCAGCTCCGTGTCGGTGATCGAGGCGACGAGGGTGAACGGCGGGTCCCGCAGGAGCCGCTGGAAGTGCACCGTCCCCAGGTACTTCCCGGTCGGCGTCTCGTCCGGCGGCCGGCAGACGTAGACCTGGGCGGCGAGCGCGGGGGACAGGTCCGGGTTGCGGACCCGGGCGAGGGCGTCGGCGACGGTGGCGTCCGGGCGCAGCACGATCGGCTCGGTCGTCATCAGGCCGCCTGCGGTCCGCTCCTCGTACGCCATCAGCCGCCGGACGTCCGCCGCGTCGCCCGGCTGCATCAGCGCCAGCAGGCGTTCGGTGTGCGCCTCGGGGAGCTCGGAGAGCAGGTCGGCGGCGTCGTCCGGGTCCATCGCCTCCAGGACGTCGGCGGCGCGCTCCTCCTTGAGCTTGCCGAGGATCTCGATCTGGTCGTCCTCCGGCAGCTCCTCCAGGACATCCGCGAGCCGGGCGTCGTCGAGGGCCGCGGCCACCTCGGCGCGCCGCTTGGGGGACAGGTGGTGCAGGACGCTGGCGAGGTCGGCGGGGCGCAACTGCTCGAAGGTGGCGAGGAGGTTGGCGGCGCCCTGGCCGTGCTCCTCCAGGGAGAAGCCGGTCACCGCCGACCACTCGACGGTGAGCGTCTCGCCCTTGCGGCGCAGCGCGCCGCCCTTGCCGCGGCGGACGAAGACCTTGTCGATCTCCCACTCGCGGCGGGCCTGGAGCTGGGTGATCGCCACGTCGAGGACGGTGACCTCGTCGCCGGTGGCGACCAGCCGCACCCGGCGGTCGAGGAGCTCGCCGAGGACCAGGGTCTCGGTGGGCCGCTGCTCGAACCGCCGCATGTTGATCACGCCGGTGGAGATGACCTGGCCGGACTCCACGCCCGTGACCCGGGTCATGGGCAGGAAGACGACGCGCCGGCTGGCGACCTCCACCACCAGGCCCAGCACCCGGGGCGGGCGGTTGCCGACGCGCAGCATCGCGACGACGTCGCGGACCCGGCCGACGCGGTCGCCGTTGGGGTCGAAGACGGCCACCCCGGAGAGGTGCGAGACGAACACGCGGGCGTTCGCCGCCATGCCGTGCACCTCCTCCTTCGCCGTTCCCTCCGGCGTTTTCCGGTTCAGGCTAACGTGACCGGCCGTGCGCTGCCGCTCCGCGCCGGTGACGGGAACGGGCGCGAGTACGCTGCCGTATCCAGTGCTGACCAGTGCTGACAGTGCTGACAGGAGGCAGGAGCAGGTGCGAACCCGGAACGCGGCTCTCGTGGGGGGCCTGTGCGTGGTGCTGTCCACGGGCCTGACGGCCTGCGGCGGCGGCGAGGACCCCGACGCGGGGACCAACGGCGTGGGCAAGCTCCGTCCGGCGGTGATCCAGGACAGGGCGCGGGCGGCGGCGAAGGCGGCCGGCGCGGTCCACCTGTCCGGGGCCGTCGTCAGCCAGGGGCGTACGTACCGCATCGACGTGCGCCTGAAGAAGGACGGCGGTACGGGGCGGGTCGCCTCGGGCGAGGTCTCCTTCGAGCTGTTGCGGGTCGGCGAGGAGCTCTTCGTGAAGGGGGACGCGGCGTTCTGGGGGCGGGGAGGGGCGGGATCCGGAGTGGGTGCGAAGCCCGGGGCTTCGGGGGTGCCCGGTGCCGCCGGTTCGTCCTCCGGTTCGTCCTCCGGTCCGTCCGCCGGCCGGACGACGGGCTCGGCCGCGGCCAAGCTGAACGGGAAGTACGTGAAGGTGCCGGCGGGCGATCCGGCATACCGGCAGCTGCGCGGTTTCACCGACAAGGACGTCCTGCTGGACGGGCTCCTCGGGCTGCCCGGAAAGCTGTCGCGTGGGGAGCACGGGACGGTCGGGGGAGTGCGCTCGATCCGGCTCAACGCGGGGGACGCGAAGGGGGCGGGCGGGGTGCTGGACGTGTCCCTCGTCGGGACGCCCTATCCGTTGCGGGTACAACGGGCGGGTGGGGCGGGGCAGTTGAACCTGGGGGATTGGGGGAAGGATTTTGCGTTGAGGGCGCCGGTGAAGGGGGAGACGGTGGATTACGGGGAGCGGATTCCTGCGGGGCGGTGAGGGGGGTTTGCCCCCGGCCCGCCCTTTCACCGTTTCTCCCGGGGCTCCGCCCCTCGGCCCGGCACCGCGCTCCGCGCGGCGGTGCGGGGGCTCTGCTCCCTGCGCCCCCTACCGGGGCTGCGCGCCCCCTGGACCCCCGGAAGCGCCCTTCGGGCGCTGTCCTCAAACGCCGGACGGGCTGAAGTGCGCGCCCG
>NZ_JAEAMR010000007.1:1295812-1430803 GCF_015999245.1 Streptomyces sp. AV19
GCGCGGTGCCGGGCCCCGGGGCGCAGCCCCGGAAGAAACGGTGAAAGGGCGGGCCGGGGGCTACTTCCTCCGGCCGCGGCGGAGCAGGCGGGGGAGGGCCGCCGGCATCGGGTGGCGCGTCGTCGCCGGTGTCGGCAGCGGGGCCGCCGCCAGCGCCGACGAGGGCAGCGGCTCCGACGCCCCCGTCGGGGCGAGGCGGAGGACGCGGCACTCACGAGCCCACCGCTCCTCCAGCGAGTCGAACCCCACCGCGTTCAGCCGCTTGCCCTTGAGCTCGGCCACCGCCGCCGTCCACGCCTCGCCGCCGGGGGCCAGTTCGCCCACCCGCGCGGTCCAGGTGACCAGCCGGCCGCCCTTGTCCTTGCTGCGGACCGTGACGGCCGCGGTCGCGCCGTCCGTCAGGCCGAGGTCGTCGAGGGGCTGTTCGCCGGGGCCGCCGACGACGTGGGCCGCCCCGTCGTGCCAGACGTGCCACAGGGCACGGCTCGGCCCCGTCGGACCCTGCACCCAGAGGAGACCCGACTTCTTCGCGGCCTCTTCGATCAGCGCCAGCGTCTGCGTCATGCGCCCACTCTATGGGCACGCGCCGGTCCGTCCGCCCATGCGCCCATGATCCCGGTTACGCAGAGCAAGGCCCGGGCCTAGGCTGGAGCGGTGAGCGCTCTCCGTACCCACCGGGCCGTCCCCGCCGGCGTCCGTCTCGACCTCGCCCTCCTGCTGGTCGCCGTCTCAGGGATGGCCCTGTCCGCACCGCTGATCGCCTCCATCACCGCCGCCCCCGCGCTCGCCATCGCCTTCTGGCGGAACGCCATGGCGGTGGGCGCGCTCACCCCGCTCGTCCTGCTGCGCCACCGCGCGGAGCTGAAGGCCATGGGCCGCCGGGCCGTGCTGCTCACGATGGCCGGCGGGGCGCTGCTCGCCCTGCACTTCGGGGTGTGGCTGCCCAGCCTGTCCATGACCTCGGTGGCGTCCTCGACCGCGCTGGTCACCACCACCCCGATATGGACGGTCGTCCTGATGCGGCTCGGCGGCCGGCGCCGGCCCGGGCTGGTCTGGGCGGGCACCGCCCTCGCCTTCCTCGGCGTCGTGATCCTCACCGGCGTCGACCTCTCCGGCTCGCCGCGCGCCCTGGCGGGGGACGCCCTCGCGCTGGTGGGCGGCATGGCGGCCGCCGGGTACGTCCTGCTGGGCGCGGAGGTGCGCCGGACGGTGGGCACCGTGCCGTACACGTTCGTCTGCTACACGACCACCACGGTGCTGCTGCTCGTCGCGTGCCTGGTGTCCGGCGCCTCCCTCGCCGGGTACGACGGGGGCACCTGGGGCAAGCTCGTGCTGCTGACGGCCGCCGCGCAACTGCTCGGCCACTCCCTGATCAACCGGGTGGTCAAGGGCCTCGGCCCGTCCGTGACCTCGACGGCGATCCTGCTGGAGACCCCGGGCGCCGCGCTGATAGCCGCGTTCTGGCTGGGGCAGACGCCGCCGGTGGCGTCGTATCCGGCGCTGGCGGTGATCCTGGGCGGCCTGGCCCTGGTGATCCTGGCCGACCGCAGGGCCGGCCGCGGGCGCGCGGCGGAGCCGGCCGCCGGGGTGCCGGTCGCGGAGGAGCCGGCTACAGCCAGCCGTTCCGCTTGAAGCCGCGGTGGATGGTCACACAGATCGTGACCGTGATCACCATGACCGTGGGGTAGCCGTACTTCCACCCCAGCTCCGGCATGTACTTGAAGTTCATGCCGTAGATGCCCGCGATCATCGTCGGCACGGCGAAGATCGCCGCCCAGGAGGTGATCTTGCGCATGTCCTCGTTCTGCGCCACGGACGCCTGGGCGAGGTTGGCCTGGAGGATCGAGTTGAGCAGGTCGTCGAAGGCGACCACCTGCTCGTGCACCCGCGCGAGGTGGTCGGCGACGTCCCGGAAGTACTTCTGGATGTCGGGGTCCACCAGCCGCATCGGCCGCTCGCTGAGCAGCTGCATCGGCCGCATCAGCGGCGTCACCGCCCGCTTGAACTCCAGCACTTCCCGCTTGAGCTGGTAGATCCGGCCCGCGTCGCCGCCCCGCCGGGAGCCCTTGCTCGGGGCGGAGAAGACGTCGATCTCCACCTCGTCGATGTCGTCCTGCACGGCGTCGGCGACCGCTATGTAGCCGTCCACGACCTGGTCGGCGATGGCGTGCAGCACCGCCGACGGGCCCTTGGCCAGCAGCTGCGGGTCCTCCTGGAGCCGGTGCCGCAGGGCGCGCAGCGAGCCCTGGCCGCCGTGCCGGACGGTGATGATGAAGTCCTCGCCGGTGAAGCACATCACCTCGCCGGTCTCCACCACCTCGCTGGTGGCGGTGAGTTCGGCGTGCTCGACGTAGTGGATGGTCTTGAAGACCGTGAACAGCGTGTCGTCGTAACGTTCCAGCTTGGGCCGCTGATGGGCGTGGACCGCGTCCTCCACCGCCAGCGGGTGCAGCCCGAACTCCCGGGCGATGCCCGCGAACTCCTGCTCCGTGGGCTCGTGCAGCCCGATCCAGGCGAACCCGCCCTCGGCGCGCACCCGCCGCATGGCCTCCGCCGGCCCGCACGGCAGGCTCACCCGCTGCCCCTCGCGGTAGACGGCGCAGTCCACCACGGCACTGCTGGAGGACGGGGAGCGGGTGGTGTCGTACTCGTACGGGGTCCCGTCCTTGCGCATGGTGGGACGGACGGCGGCGCGCAGGTCACGGATCATCGACATGGCTGGCTCCATTCACCGGGCCGCCGCCGGCCGGGACGCGCGGCACCGCGGTCCGCGACGGGGACGTAAGGGCCTGTCGGTGGGACAGGCGGACGTCCACGCGGCGGACCGCGCTCCATGCGGTGCGTACGGCCGGCGGCAGTTCGCGGAGAACTCGCAGAGGGCTTGCAGGAGGGCGTGTGAGGGCAGCGCTCCCCCGTCAAGTGCCATGGGCGCGGAAGGACTTCCGGGAGGCCGGCGAGGAGACCGGCGGGGCGGAAGAACCGCTTCTAGTTCACGAAGCGCGCGTCCGGAGCGGAGGAACGGGGGAACTGTCGGTACTGCACGGTCGACTAGGATCCACCGCAGCCCCACCTCCTCCGGCCGGTCCCCGCTGAGGGACGGACGTAACTCCCTGACCAGAGGCCAAGGCTAGCAGCCGCCCGGGACGTCAAGCCCCGCCTTTGCCTGTTCGATACACGTTCTATGCTCGGGCGCATGTCGGACGTTCTCGCACTGGTCGAGGCCAGGCTGCACACCACCTTCGGGAAGCCGGACGCGCGGGCCGCGGTGACCTTCCTCGGCACCGACCGGATCGAGGTCCTGCGCTTCATCGGGCCGGGAGACGGCAACGCCGGGGAGGACGTGGTGCGTTACGTCACCCTCGGCATGTCCGCCCAGCCGATGGCCGACCCGACCTCGCCGTTGGCGGACCCGCTCCGCGGCCCCCGCGCCGAACTCGTCCTCACCGTCCGCCCCGGCCGCGCCGACACCGACCAGGCGCTGCGCCCGCTCGCCGTACTGGCCGCCTCGCCCCAGGTGGAGGGCCTCGTCGTGGCGCCCGGCGCCTCGCTCGACACCGGTGAGCCGCTATGGCCCGGCGCCCCGTTCACCTCCGTCCTCGTCGCCGAGCCCGGCGGGCTGGTCGAGGACCTGGAGCTCGACGCCCCGATGGACCCGGTGCGCTTCCTCCCGCTGCTGCCGATGACCCCCAACGAGGCGGCGTGGAAACGGGTCCAGGGCGCGGCGGCGCTGGAGGAGCGCTGGCTGCGGCACGGCACCGACCTGCGTGATCCACTGCGCGGGGGCGTGCCGCTGGGGTGAGGGGGACGCACGTGCCGGAAGGCCCCGGGACGTGGCCCTCCGGACGGGTGATCGTCCTTGACGCGGCGGCGGCCGCGGAGGACCGTTGGAAGTTATGAGGGGCGAACCCAGTTGCCCGAAGTGCGGTGGCCGGGTGCGAGCGCCCGGTCTCTTCGCCGACTCCTGGCAGTGCGCCGCGCACGGAACGGTGCACCCTCTGCAGCCCGTGGTCCCGCCGAGCGTCGAGGCGCTCGCCGTCGTCGTCAACCGGTCCCGGGTCCCCGTCTGGATGCCCTGGCCGCTGCCGGTCGGGTGGCTGTTCACCGGGGTCGTCTGCGCCGGGGACGACCGCAACGGGGGCCGCGCCACCGCCGTCGCCTGCTCGGGGCCCGGCCCGCTGGGAGGCCCGGGCGAGCTGCTGCTGATCGCCGAGGAGCTGGGGGTGGGGCTGGGCGCGCGGTACGCGGGCATCGACGGCCCCGACCCCGGCCGCCTGATGAGCGTCGACCGCGCCCCGAACGCCAAGGTCGTCGCGGCCGGGCGGCCCACGCCCCTGTGGCACGTGGAGGGGGTGCCGGGCGACCGGGCGGTCTTCGCGGGCGAGGCGCGGGGCCTGTGGCTGTGGGCCGTCGTCTGGCCCGAGCCGTCGAGCCTGCTGATGTACGACGAGCTGGTCATCACCGATCTGCGGGACGCGGGCGCCGAGGTGGACCTGGTGCCCTGCGGGGCGCTCTCCCCGAGGATCGTCTCGCCCTGACTCCGGGGGCCCGCACGGGCGACCGTTATCCTGAACCGGTTCCGTCCGATCTCATCGTCAGCGCTGGGAGGCCCGTGTCGTGCGCATCGACCTGCACACCCACTCCACGGCCTCCGACGGTACGGACACCCCCGCCGAGCTGGTCCTGGGCGCGGCCGCCGCGGGCCTGGACGTCGTCGCGCTGACCGACCACGACGGCACCGGCGAGTACACCGAGGCGATCGCGGCGCTGCCGCCGGGCCTCACCCTCGTCACGGGCGCCGAACTCTCCTGCCGCCTGGGCGGCGTGGGCGTGCACCTGCTGGCCTACCTCTTCGACCCGGCGGAGCCGGAGTTCGCCCGCGAGCGCGAGCTCGTCCGCGACGGCCGCGAGCCCCGGGCCCGCGCCATGGTCGCGCGGCTGCGCGAGCTCGGCGTGCCGGTCACCTGGGAGCGGGTGGCCGAGCTGGCCCGCGGCGGCGCCGTCGGCCGGCCGCACGTGGCCGCCGCCATGGTCGAGCTCGGTGTGATCGGCTCGGTCTCGGACGCCTTCACGCCCGAGTGGCTGGGCAGCGGCGGCCGCGCGTACGTGGAGAAGCACGAGTTCGACCCGTTCGAGGCCGTCCGGCTGGTCAAGGCCGCCGGCGGGGTCAGCGTGCTCGCGCACCCCATGGCCGTCAAGCGTGGTGTGGTCCTGCCGGAGGGTGCGATAGCCGAGCTGGCCTCGGCCGGTCTGGACGGCGTCGAGGTCGACCACATGGACCATGACGCACCCGCCCGCGCCCGGCTGCGGGGACTCGCCGCCGACCTCGGTCTGCTGACCACCGGCTCCAGCGACTACCACGGCCGCAACAAGACCTGTGAACTCGGCGAGTTCACCACCGACCCGGAGATCTACGGGGAGATCACGCGCCGCGCGACGGGTGCGTTCCCCGTTCCGGGCGCGGGCGGCTGACCCGCACCCCTTCGCGAGGCGATCCACGCGGGCCGGGCACCCCTGACGGTGTCCGGGCCTCCGCGCGTCCCCGCGCGCCGTACGGCACCGCACCTCTTCTTCACCTCCCTGCTCGACCTGCTCGACCTTCCCTGCTCGGCACCACACGCAAGGCCCTACCGTGTTCGACTTCGCTGTCTTCGGATCCCTCTTCCTCACCCTTTTCGTGATCATGGATCCGCCCGGCATCACCCCGATCTTCCTCGCCCTGACCTCGGGCCGCCCCGCCAAGGTCCAGCGCCGCATGGCCTGGCAGGCGGCCACCGTGGCCTTCGGCGTCATCGCCGTCTTCGGCATCTGCGGCCGGCAGATCCTGGACTACCTGCACATCACCACCCCGGCGCTGATGATCGCGGGCGGGCTGCTCCTGCTGCTGATCGCGCTCGACCTGCTCACCGGCAAGTCCGAGGAGCCGAAGCAGACCAAGGACGTCAACGTCGCGCTCGTCCCGCTCGGCATGCCGCTGCTGGCCGGCCCCGGTGCGATCGTCTCGGTGATCCTCGCGGTGCAGCACGCGGACTCGGTGACCGCGCAGGTGTCGGTGTGGTGCGCGATCGCCGCCATGCACCTCGTGCTGTGGCTGGTGATGCGCTATTCGCTGCTGATCATCAAGGTCATCAAGGACGGCGGTGTGGTGCTGGTCACCCGGCTCGCCGGCATGATGCTCTCCGCGCTCGCCGTGCAGCAGATCATCAACGGCATCACCCAGGTGATCACGCACAAGTAGGGCATTGCGAAACGCGAAGCGCCCCCGTACGGCCGTTCCGTACGGGGGCGTTCCGTGTCCTGCCGGGCCGCCGCATGCGTACCCTTTAGCGCGTCACCGGGTCGCGGCGTCGGCAGGACGGATGTAGAGGCGCTGGCCGATCGACGCGGCCTGCTGCACGATCCGGTTGACGGAGGCGGCGTCCACGACGGTGCTGTCCACGGCGGTGCCGTCGACGTCGTCCAGACGCATGATCTCGAAGCGCACGGGCTTCTCCCTTCGTCCGATCCTCCTGAGGAGAACTTCATAGAGCAGAGGAAGCGCGCCGCGGCACTGCGGCGCGTTCCACAGATGTCCAACGTAGTGCCGACTGCAAACATTCCCTACGCTAAGGAAATTTTTAACCTGACTAATAAGTAACCGGCGAATGACCCGGAAGTCCCTCCCCCACAGCGCGTGACCACCGGATGAGCGAGCCCCCCATGACTGAATCGTTGAACGACCAGCACCACCTGCCCGGCCTGCACGAAGCCCGGCCCGAGACCCCCGCCCTCGCCGCGGTCGTCGCGGGCATCGAACGCACCAACGCACTGCTGACCCGCGTCCTCGCCGAGGTCGCCACCAGACCCTCCACCCACGCCGTCTTCGTCGACGCGGGCTACGTCTACGCCGCCGCCGGCCGCCTGGTCACCGGCACCGAGGACCGGCGCGCCTTCGAACTCGACGCCGAGGGGCTGATCGAGGCGTTCATCGACAAGGCCCGCACGATCTTCCCCGACAGCCGGCTGCTCCGCGTCTACTGGTACGACGGCGCGCGCCGCCGCATCCACACCGCCGAGCAGCAGGGCATCGCCGAACTGCCCGACGTCAAGGTCAGGCTCGGCAACCTCAACGCCAACAACCAGCAGAAGGGCGTCGACTCCCTCATCCGCACCGACCTGGAGTCCCTCGCCCGGCACCGCGCCATCAGCGACGCCGTCCTCATCGGCGGCGACGAGGACCTGGTCTCCGCCGTCGAGGCGGCCCAGGGCTACGGCGCCCGCATCCACCTCTGGGGCATCGAGGCCGTCGGCGGACGCAACCAGGCCGAGCCGCTGCTGTGGGAGGTGGACAGCCAGCGCACCTTCGACCTCGACTTCTGCAAGCCCTACGTCAGCCGGCGCGCGGCCTACGAACCGCTCGCCGAGGCCGCCCCGCACCGCGGGCCCGTCCCCGCCCGCGAGGACGTCCGCTTCGTCGGCGCCCGCGTCGCCGCCCAGTGGCTGGGCGCCCGCGGCCGGGACACGCTGGCCGACCTGCTGCCAGGCCACCCCTATCTGCCCGGCGCGGTGGACCAGGAGCTGCTCGTCGAGGCGGAGGGGCTGCTCGGCCTGTCCCTGCGCGGCCACGCCGATCTGCGCCGCGCCGTGCGGGACGGCTTCTGGGACCACCTGCGGATGCAGTTCTGAGCCGGATGCGGTTCCCTGGCTACGGGTGGGCTGGAGCACCGCACGCGTCACAGGAGAGAGGCGATCGGCCATGGCCGCTACCGAGCACGCGCGGCCGGGGACGCCCTGCTGGGTGAGCCTGCAGACCGCTGACCTCACCGCGGCCCAGAAGTTCTACGGCGCGGTGCTCGGCTGGGCCTTCCGGCCCGGCTCGCTGGGCGAGGACTTCTGCGTGGCGCTCTCCGGGAGCCGCGCCGTCGCCGGCCTCGCCAACGTCGCCCGCACCATGGGCGTGCCCGTCTCCTGGACCTGCTACTTCGGCGTGGACGACGCCGACGCCGTCGCCTCGCGGGTGCGCGAGCGCGGCGGCACCGTCGCGGTGGGCCCGCTCGCCTTCGGCCGCGGCCGCGCCGCCCTCGCGGCCGACCCGGCCGGGGCCGTCTTCGGCTTCTGGGAGGGCCGCGTCCTGCGTGACTGGCGGATCGGCCACGGCGCCGCCCCCGCCTGGCTGGAACTGCGCACCCGCGACTGCTTCGACGCGGCGCTCTTCTACAGCGGCGTCTTCCTGTGGGACCAGAGCCAGGAGACCGACGTGCGCTACGAGGACGACGTGGTGCTGGTGAGCGTCGCCGGGCACACGGTCGCCTGCCTGCGCGGCGGTGGTGTCGAGGCGGCCCCCGATCCGAAGATCCGGCCGCGCTGGCACGTCTACTTCCGCGTCGGCAACGTCGAGAAGGCGGTCGAGGCGGCCCTCCTGGCCGGTGGCTCGGTGGCCGCCGAGCCGGGCCTGTCCGTGGTCGGCCACGAGGCCACGCTGTGCGACCCGGAGGGTGCCATCTTCACCGTGACGTCGGGCCTGCCGGACTGACCGGGTCCGCTTCGTCCGTCGTTTCCCGGAGTGTCTCCCAGAAGGCGAGCAGTGCGTCGGCTGTCGGTCCGGGGCGCTCGGCGGCGGGGGAGTGGCCCGCGCCGGCGATCACCGTGCGGCGGGCGCCCAGCGCGGCGGCCATCGCGTCCATCGCCGGTACCGGCCAGGCGAAGTCCTCCTCGCCGGACAGGACGTGCTTCGGGAGCGCGGTGCGGGCGAGCTCCGCCGTCCGGTCCGGGGTTTCGATCAACTGGCGGCCCGCGCCCGCCAGTTGGGCCGGGCTCGTGCCCGTCCAGCGGCGGTGGTGGAATTCGTCGTGCGCCGCCCCCGGGCCGTCCAGGCGCACCTTCTCCCGCCACACGCTCTCCATGTCGAGCTTCAGCTCCGTGAGCGCGTGGATCAACAGCCTTGTGCGGTCGCGCTGTTCGGCGCTCACCCCCGCGGGGCCGCTGCTCATCAGGGTGAGCGAGCGGAACGGGCGCGCGTCGGCGAGCACGGCCGCGCGGGCGACCAGGCCGCCGAAGGAGTGGCCGAGCAGGTGCACCGGGCCGTCGCCGAGGGCGGCCGCCTGCGCGTGCACGTCCCGCGCCAACTCGTCGAGCGCGTAGGCGTGTTCGTCGTCCGGTCCGGGGCTCTCGTACTGGCCCCGGCCGTCCACGGCCACGGCCCGCACGCCGGCCCGGGCCAGGGGCTCCAGCAGCGCGATGAAGTCCTCCTTGCTGCCGGTGAATCCCGGGACCAGCAGCACGGTGCCGCGCGGGCGGCCCTCCGGCCGTGCGTCGTGGACGGCGAACTCGCCGCGGGCGGTGGCGAGACGGTACGCGTGCGCGCACCCGGGCAAGGTGAGGAAGGGCGGCCTGCTCATGTCCCGAGGCTAACGCGGCGTCCGATCGCCGCCAGCGCCGGGCGGCGCCGCCGACCAGGATCGAAGCATGAACAACAGCAGCACAGCACGCATGAGCGGCAAGGCCGCCCTCGTCACCGGCGGCAGCCGGGGCATCGGCCGGGCCGTCGTCCTCCGGCTCGCGGCGGACGGCGCGGACGTCGCCTTCACGTACCGGTCGGACGAGGCGGCCGCGGCGGACGTCGTCGCCGAGGTGAAGGCGCTGGGGCGGCGGGCCCTGGCGGTACGGGCCGACGCGGCCTCGGCGGAGGCGGCGCGGTCGGCCGTCGAGACGGCCGTCTCGGAGTTCGGACGGCTGGACGTCCTCGTCAACAACGCGGGGGCGGGGGCGATGGGCCCGATCACGGAGATGTCCCTCGCCGACGTCGATCACGTCCTCACGGTCAACATCCGTGGCGTCTATCTGGTGACGCAGGCCGCCGTGCCCCATCTCGGGGCGGGCGGCCGGGTCGTCACGATCGGCAGTTGCATGGCCGAGCGGGCGGCCTTCCCCGGGGGCACGCTCTACGCCACCAGCAAGGCGGCCCTCGCCGGTCTGACGAAGGCGCTGGCGCGCGAGCTGGGACCGGCCGGCGTCACGGTCAACATCGTCCATCCCGGGCCGATCGACACGGACATGAACCCGGCGGACGGCGAGTCCGCGCCGGTCCAGGCCGCGCTGACGGCCGTCGGCCGCTACGGCCGGCCGGAGGAGGTCGCCGATGCGGTGGCCCACTTGGCGGGGCCGGGGGCGGGGTACGTGACGGGGGCGTCTGTGGCGGTGGACGGGGGGTTCGCGGCGTAGCGGGTGCCGGGGGGTGCGGGCTTGGGCTGGGGTTTTCCGCCCCGGCCCCGCCCTTTCACCGTTTCTCCCGGGGCTGCGCCCCGCGGCCCGGCACCGCGCGGAGCGCGGTTTCACGGCGACGGGGCAAGCCTCGGGCCCTCCCCCAGAGGGGGTACCCCCATCGCGGCTTCGCCGCGTTGACCGGGGGCTTCGCCCCCTGGACCCCCTGGAACCGCGCTGCGCGCGGTTGTCCTCAAACGCCGGACGGGCTGAACCAGCCCGTCCGGCGTTTGAGGACGTACGCGGCGCAAGCCGCGTTGCGGGGTCCGGGGCGGAGCCCCGGGTCAACGGTGAAAGGGCGGGGTGGGGCAGAAGCCCTACGCCGTGGCCTCCGCCGCCGCCGGCGTCGCGGTCTTCCGGACCACGCGGCGGCGCTTCGGCTTCTCCTCGGTCGTCTCCGGGGCCTCCGCGGCCTCGGGGGCGGCCGTCGGCGCGGCCTTCTTCGCCGTACGGGTCCGCTTCGGCTTCGCCTCGGCCTCCTCCGTCGGCTCCGCCGCCGCGACGGCCTTCTTGGTGGTCCGCGTGCGCTTCGGCTTGGCCTCGGGCTCGCCCTCGACGGTCGCCGCGGCCTTCTTCGTGGCGCGGGTGCGCTTCGGCTTCTCCTCCGGCTCAACGGCCTCGGCCGCCTCGGTCGCCTTCTTGACCGTGCGGGTCCGCTTCGGCTTCTCCTCGACGGCCGCTTCGGCCTCGGGGGCCTCCACGGTCGCCTTCCGGACGACGCGGCGGCGCTTCGGCTTCTCCTCGGTCGCCTCGGGGGCCTTCGCGGTCTCGACCGCCTCGACTGCCTCGGGCGCCTCGACGGCCTCTGCCGTGGCCTTCTTGACGGTGCTCCGTCGCTTCGGCTCGACAGCCGCCGCGGCTGCGGCGGCCGCCGCCTGCCGCAGGATGGCGGCCTCCACCGTCTCGAAGCCCACCTCGGCAGCAGGCTCCACCGGCGCGGCGACCCGGCGCACCGGTGCCCGGCGGGCCGGCGGGGCCTGGACCGGCACCGACGCGGTCGCCGCCGGGCGCGCCCGGCGGCTCGGGGCCTTCTCGACCGGGGCCTCGGCCTCAGCCGGAGCCGGGGCGGGGGCCTCGGTGGCGACCGGCGCCGACGGGGTCACGGACGACGCGTCCGCCGTGCTCCGTGTCCGCCGCCGGCGTCGCGGCCGGGCCGGGGTCTCGGGAGCGGTCGTCTCCACGGCGGTGGCGGAGGCGGCCGGAGTCTCGTCGGCGACAGGCGTCGGAGCGGGCGTGGCGGCCGCGTCCAGCGACGCGCCCCCGCGCGTCCGCCGGCGCTGCCGCGGCGTCCGCGTCCGCTCCGGGCGCTCGTCGGCGACAGGTGCCGGAGCGGCCTTGGGGCCACGGCCCCGGCCGGCCCCGCGGCCGCCCGTCTCGCCGAGGTCCTCGATCTCCTCCGCCGCGAGCCCGGCCTTCGTCCGCTCGGAGCGGGGCAGGATGCCCTTCGTCCCGGCGGGGATGCCCAGCGCCTCGAACAGGTGCGACGAGGTGGAGTACGTCTCCTCCGGCTCGTCGAAGCCGAGCTCCAGCGCCTTGTTGATGAGCTTCCAGCGCGGGACGTCGTCCCAGTCGACCAGCGTGACGGCCGTGCCGGACTTGCCCGCGCGGCCGGTGCGGCCGATGCGGTGCAGGTAGGTCTTCTCGTCCTCGGGGGACTGGTAGTTGACCACGTGCGTGACGTTGTCGACGTCGATGCCGCGCGCGGCGACGTCGGTGCAGACCAGCACGTCGATCTTGCCGTTGCGGAAGGCGCGCAGCGCCTGCTCGCGGGCGCCCTGGCCGAGGTCGCCGTGGACCGCGCCGGAGGCGAAGCCGCGCCGGAGGAGCTGGTCGGCGATGTCGGCGGCCGTCCGCTTGGTCCGGCAGAAGATCATCGCGCGGTCGCGGCCCTCGGCCTGCAGGATCCGGGCGACCATCTCCGGCTTGTCCATGGAGTGGGCGCGGAAGACGTGCTGCGCGATGTTGGCGTGGGTCTGGCCCTCGTCGTTCGGCGAGGTGGCGCGGATGTGCGTGGGCCGGTCCATGTAGCGGCGGGCCAGGGAGATGACCGCGCCGGGCATGGTGGCCGAGAAGAGCATGGTCTGCCGCTTGGCCGGCAGCATCGTGATGATGCGCTCGACGTCGGGCAGGAAGCCCAGGTCGAGCATCTCGTCGGCCTCGTCCAGCACCAGTGCCTTGACGTGCGAGAGGTCCAGCTTCTTCTGGCCGGCCAGGTCGAGCAGACGGCCCGGGGTGCCGACGACGACGTCGCAGCCGTTCTTCAGCGCCTCGACCTGCGGCTCGTAGGCCCGGCCGCCGTAGATCGCCTGGACGCGCACGTTGCGCACCTTGCCGGCGGTGAGCAGATCGTTGGTGACCTGCTGGCACAGCTCGCGGGTGGGGACGACGATCAGCGCCTGCGGGGCGTCGGTCAGCTGCTCGGGCTTCGCCCGGCCCGCCTCGACGTCGGCGGGGACGATCACGCGCTCCAGCAGCGGCAGGCCGAAGCCGAGGGTCTTGCCCGTGCCGGTCTTGGCCTGGCCGATGACGTCGGAGCCGGAGAGGGCGACCGGGAGCGTCATCTCCTGGATCGGGAAGGGGTGGACGATGCCGACGGCTTCGAGGGCCTCGGCGATCTCGGGGAGGATCCCGAGTTCTCGGAAAGTGATGCGGTTCTCGGAAGTGTCCGGCGTGTTCAGGGTGCTGCCTCTTCTGTGAGACGCGGCGCGTAGCGGCGAAGGGGGTCGTACGAGGAGTCCGTACGTACCGCGCCGGAAGTACTCACCGGCCGGGGGCCGGATTGGCGCGGGACCACTGCCTTCGCGCGAGCACACGTGCCGCGAGCGGATCCCTCCTGGTCTGCGTACGCCTCGTACGCACCGCGGGGAGGGCGGTCGGTTTTGTGGAAGCCGATCGGGCCACCGACCGGGCATCCGCTGGCGCTCCGGGGACTCGCTCCCGGAGGAACCGGCATGGATATGGCCGGCCGAATGCGCGGCTGGCCATATAGCACTCTACCCCGGAAAGGCGCACATGTGCCCGGGCCGTTCGTCCCGAGGGCGTCCGACGAGTGGCTGACCAGGCCCTTCCGCACCCGCCAGGGCGGGCTATGGTTCCGTTCATGGAGACGTCCGACAAGGCCGCAGCGGCCGCAGAAGGTCCTGCCGAAGAACCCACCGGAATCGCCGCCCAGGACTGGGCGCAGGCGTCCGCCGACCCCCGCTATCGCGCCGCGGTCGTGGACCTGCTCGGTGCCCTGGCCTACGGCGAGCTGGCCGCCTTCGAGCGGCTCGCGGAGGACGCCAAGCTGGCGCCCACGCTGGGCGACAAGGCGGAGCTGGCCAAGATGGCGGCCGCGGAGTTCCAGCACTTCCAGCGGCTGCGCGACCGGCTGGCGGCGATCGACGCCGAGCCGACCGGGGCCATGGAGCCCTTCGCCGCGCCGCTCGACGAGTTCCACCGCCAGACCGCCCCCTCGGACTGGCTGGAGGGCCTGGTCAAGGCGTACGTGGGCGACTCGATCGCCAGTGACTTCTACCGGGAGGTCGCGGCCCGGCTGGACTCCGACACCCGGGCCCTGGTGCTCACCGTCCTCGACGACACCGGCCACGCCTCCTTCGCGGTCGAGAAGGTCCGGGCCGCCATCGAGGCGGACCCGCGGGTCGGCGGCCGGCTGGCGCTGTGGGCGCGGCGGCTGATGGGCGAGGCGCTCTCGCAGGCGCAGCGGGTCGTCGCCGACCGGGACGCCCTGTCGACGATGCTCGTGGGCGGGGTGGCCGACGGCTTCGACCTCGCGGAGGTCGGGAAGATGTTCTCGCGCATCACCGAGGCGCACACCAAGCGGATGGCGGCGCTGGGCCTGGCCGCCTGACCCGCGCGGGCGGCACACGCCGTATCACCGGGGCCTCGTCGGGTCCGCCTCAGACCGTGGCTGAGCGGCGGGGCGGCCCTTCGGGGCGCAGCAGCAGGGAGAGCAGGGCGACGGCCACCACCAGGGCCGCCACCAGGGTGCCGGCGACGTGGCCGGGGCCCAGGACCGAGTGCGCCAGGAGAGCGCCGAAGAGAGCGGCCACCGGGCCGGTGCCCAGGGCCAGCGTCCGGGAGCCGAACCGTCCGAAGCG
Source organism: Streptomyces sp. AV19 (assembly GCF_015999245.1). GTDB lineage: Bacteria > Actinomycetota > Actinomycetes > Streptomycetales > Streptomycetaceae > Streptomyces. The sequence goes on from NZ_JAEAMR010000007.1 coordinate 1,310,149, forward strand.
GGCGGGCAGCCAGCGCAGGGCTCCGTACGAGACGGCGAGGCCGATCAGCACCGAGCCCAGCGCTTCCCAGAGGATCATGTCGGTTTTCCCTCCCGTACCCCGCGGACCGGCAGCAGGTGCAAAACGGTCGTAGCGGTCTTACCCCTTGACCACCCCGGGCAACCCTGCTCCGCTCGACGGTCCGGTCACCGCTGTCACCGTCCGGAAACGGGCGCGGAACGGCGCGCGGACGGGTGGTGGACCGGCATGCGGAAGGGCCCCGGTGCGTCGTGCACCGGGGCCCTTCCGTCGTCGATCGCTCGGATCGATCCGTCCGCTCAGATCGTGCTGAAGCCGACCCGCCGGACGGTGGGCTGGCCGAGCTCCACGTACGCCAGCCGGTCGGCCGGGACCAGGACCTTGCGGCCGTGCTCATCCGTCAGGCTGAGCAGCTGCACCTTGCCGGCGAGCGCGTCGGCGACCGCGCGCTCGACCTCCTCGGCGGACTGACCGCTCTCCAGAACGATCTCGCGGGGCGCGTGCTGCACGCCGATCTTGACCTCCACGGCTACTGTCCTCCGAAGGTGTGCGGTCCCCCACGGTGTGTGGCCCCGGGGGAGGGGTGCGCGGACGGGCCGCGCAGTACGGTCCACACATTAGCCCGCTGCCCCCGTGCGCCGGGCCCCGGCCGTACACGCCCGCAGCGAACAGGGCCCCTGAGCGGGGAGGGTCAGTGCTCGGCGCCGTTCTTCGGGAAGCCCGCGATGCCCCGCCACGCCAGCGAGGTCAGCAGCTGGACGGCGGTGCCGCGCGGCACGGTGCTGCCGCTGGAGAGCCAGTACCGGGCCACGACCTGGGAGACGCCGCCCAGCCCGACGGCCAGCAGCATGGCCTCCTCCTTGGCCAGGCCGGTGTCCTCGGCGATGACCTCGCTGATCGCCTCGGCGCAGGCCAGCGAGACCCGGTCCACGCGCTCGCGCACCGCGGGCTCGTTCGTCAGGTCCGACTCGAAGACCAGACGGAAGGCGCCGCCCTCGTCCTCGACGTAGGCGAAGTAGGCGTCCATCGTGGCCGCCACGCGCTGCTTGTTGTCCGTGGTGGACGCCAGCGCCGTGCGCACCGCCCGGAGCAGGTTGTCGCAGTGCTGCTCCAGCAGGGCCAGGTAGAGGTCGAGCTTGCCGGGGAAGTGCTGGTAGAGGACCGGCTTGCTGACACCGGCGCGCTCGGCGATGTCGTCCATGGCCGCCGCGTGGTACCCCTGAGCGACGAACACTTCCTGGGCCGCGCCCAGGAGCTGATTGCGTCGGGCTCGGCGCGGCAGGCGCGTGCCCCGCGGGCGCGCCTCGGTCTGCTCGATGGCTGTCACGCCGCCTCCCATATTCGTTCCTGCACGGTGTGCACCGCGCCCGCCATCGTACTTTTGGGTAACCGGGCCGTGCGTGGCCGGAGCGGAGAATTTCACCGGCTGGACGCTGTGGGAAGCCCACAAAAAACAGACAATTCCCACAAGCCCGTCCGGACCGCCCCGGCCGGCGCGCTCGTCACCGGTGCTCCGTCACCGGTAGTCGTCCTCGTCCAGCTCCACGACGCGGGCCTGCTCCGCGCGGTCCGCCTCGTTCGCCTCCGTGTCATCGGCCGGCAGGTCCTCGTCGCGGTGGGGGGCCAGGTCGGCGTGCTGTTCGGCCGCGTCCGCCTCGGGGGCCTCGACGTCGAGCCGGACGGTGCCGTCCTCCTCGTCCTCGAAGGTCTCCGGGTCGGTCGGATCGACAGGCATGCGAATCCCTTTCGTCATCCCTTGCAACTCCACGGCATCCAGGATGAGCGCCCTCGTGTTCCTGCCTATGAGCCTAGGAGACGCGGCCCCGTACCGCCAGGCGATCTGTGACGGCCACCACAGGGGTTTCCGGCGTGATCGTCTCGTAACATTGCCCGCATGTCCGAGACCGAGTCGCCGACTGCCCGCGCCGTGCCCGTGGTGCCGCCCGTGCCGTCCACGCAGGTCTGCGAGGGGGAGCGGCTGCGCACGGTGCCCCTGCCGGGAGCGACGATCACCGTGCGGTACCGGCCCGGGGCCGGACCGGGGGCCGAGCCCGCGCTCTTCGTCCACGGTCTCGGCGGCTCGTCGCAGAACTGGTCGCAGCTGATGGCGCTGCTCGCGGACGAGCTGGACTGCGAGGCCCTCGACCTGCCCGGCTTCGGCGAGGCGCCCCCGCCGGACGACGGCGACCACTCCATCACCGCCTGCGCGCGGGTGGTCATCCGCCACCTCGACGCCGGCGGCCGCGGGCCGGTGCACCTCTTCGGCAACTCGATGGGCGGGGCCGTCGCCACCCGCGTCGTGGCCGTCCGCCCCGACCTGGTGCGCACCCTCACCCTCGTCTCGCCCGCGCTGCCCGAGCTGCGGCCGCAGCGCACGGCGTGGCCCACCGCGCTGATGGCCGTCCCCGGGATGGTCCCGCTCTTCGCCCGGCTGACCCGCGACTGGACGCCGGAGCAGCGCACGCGTGAACTGCTGGCCCTCTGTTACGGGGACCCCCAACGGGTGACACCGGAGGGGTTCGCGCGCGCGGTCGAGGAGTACGGGCGAAGGCTGGAGCTCCCGTATTTCTGGGATGTGATGGCACGGTCGGCCCGGGGAGTGGTGGACGCGTACACCCTGGGCGGTCAGCATTCGCTGTGGCGGCAGGCCGAGCGCGTCCTTGCCCCTACCCTGCTGGTGTACGGAACGCGCGACCGCCTCGTCTCGTACCGCATGGCCCGCCGGGCGGGCAGGGCGTTCCGCGACGCGCGGCTGCTGACCCTGCTGGGATCGGGCCACGTCGCGATGATGGAGGACCCGGACGCGGTGGCCCGTGCCGTCCGCGGACTCCTCGCGGACACCGCCACGACGTCGGAACGGAGCGCCACGCCCCGTGGGTAAACACAGCGCACGTGCCCCCCAGGCGGAGCGGGAGGCGACCGGGGAGATCCCGGTCGTCCCGCCGCACGCGGCGCGGGGTTCCGTCCGGACCGAGCCCTGGGAACCGGTGGGCCGGTCCGCGGTCCGGGGCCCGGCCATCGGCTGGGGCGTCATCGGGCGGCAGGCCGGACCGCCGTCCGTCGACGCCTCGCCCGCCCCGCCCCGGGCCGAGGTCGCCCGGCGGTCCGGCGGCGGGCGCGGCGGCCCGTCGGGCGGCGCGCACCGGGCCGGCGGGGGCATGGGGCGGACGGTCACCGGGGTGGCCGCCGCGGTGGTGACCGCCGTGCTGGCCGTGATCGTGGCCGGCCAGGTCGAGGACGGTACGGAGAGCAGGGCGCAGGCCCGCACCCAGGACGCGGACCCGCGGCCCGGCGCGGACGCCGCCTCCCGCTCGGACAGCCGGCCGACGCCCAACGGCGGCGCGGTGCGGGTCACGTACAACGAGCAGATGGCCCGCAAGTACCCGCTGGACAAGGAGGGGAAGGGCTCGGGGGAGTTCGCGGCCGTGCCGGGGCACGACAAGGCCCCCGGAAAGGGTGAGGTCCTCCGCTTCCGGGTTGACGTGGAGAAGGGACTGCCGCTCGACGGCGGGCTCTTCGCCACCGCCGTCCACCGGACCCTGAACGACGACCGCAGTTGGGGCCACGGCGGCGTCCGCACCTTCGAGCGCGTCTCCTCCGGTCCCGCCGACTTCGTGGTGACCCTCGCCAGCCCGGCGACGACGGCGCGCTGGTGCGCCAAGTCGGATCTGGACACCACCGTGGACAACGTCTCCTGCGACTCCGCCGCCACCGACCGCGTCATGATCAACGCCTACCGGTGGGCGCAGGGGGCCGAGACCTACGGCGACCGGATGCACGAGTACCGGCAGATGCTCATCAACCACGAGGTCGGCCACCGCCTCGGGCACAACCACGAGTCCTGCGAGGAGTCCGGCGCGCTCGCCCCGGTGATGATGCAGCAGACCAAGTTCCTCACCACGGACGGGACGACCTGCAAGCCCAACGCGTGGCCCTATCCCGGACGTTGATCATTCTCGGGGTGCGGGACGTTTCGTCTCTCATGTCGAGACGCCTTTGTCAGTGGCCGAAAATTCGTTCAGGCTGCTGGGCATGTCGCGCCACCACCACACCTACGAGCACGCCGGCTTCGAGCTGGCGCTGATCGGTGTGGCCGCGCACGCGGTCGCCGACATCCACTGTCGCTGAGACCTCCCCCATTGCCTGAACGGCATGGGGGGACCCCCACTCTCCCCTGCGCCGTCACGCGCCGCACCAGTGCGCCGCGCCCGCCGGGGGCGGTCCCGCGCGCCGCCGCGCGCCTTTCCTCCACCGCCTTCCGCGGGTGCGTCCTGCCCTGGACCCCTCCCTCCCCGCCTCCCGCGAAAGGCATGTCCCGTCATGCGTCATTCGTCCGCCCACCGCCGCCGCGTCGCCGCGGCCGCCCTCGTCGTCGCCGTCGTCACCACGGCCGCGGCCTGCGGCCCCGAGGGCGACGGCGCCGCCGGGAGCGCCGGCGGGGCCGGCGGCGCGCCGAAGAAGGGCGGCACCCTGACCGTCCTCAACAGGGCGCCGCAGAAGCAGTTCGACCCCGCCCGGCTCTACACCTCCGGCGGCGGAAACGTTCCCTCGCTGGTCTTCCGCACGCTGACCACCCGGCACCGCGCCGACGGCGCCGAGGGCACCAAGGTCGTCCCCGACCTCGCCACCGACACCGGCAAGCCCAGCGACGACGCCAAGGTGTGGACGTACCGGCTGAAGGACGGCCTCAAGTACGAGGACGGCTCGCCCATCACCAGCGCCGACATCAAGTACGGCATCGAGCGCTCCTTCGCCGCCGAACTCTCCGGCGGCGGGCCCTACTTGCGCGACTGGCTGGTCGGCGGCGACAGCTATCAGGGGCCGTACAAGGAGAAGAAGGGGCTCGACTCCATCGAGACCCCGGATGAGAAGACCATCGTCTTCCATCTGCGCAAGTCCGAGGGCGACTTCCCCTACCTGGCCACCTCCACCCAGTTCGCGCCCGTCCCCAAGGCGAAGGACACCGGCACCAAGTACGCCGAACATCCCGTGTCCTCGGGCCCGTACAAGGTCGTCAAGAACACCGGCGACGGCGAGCACCTGCTGCTGGAGCGCAACCCGCACTGGTCGGAGGCGACCGACAAGGAGCGGCACGCCTACCCCGACACCGTCGACGTCCGCTCCGGGCTCTCCTCGGCCGTCATCAACCAGCGGCTGTCCACCGGATCCGGCGCCGACGCCGCCGCGGTGACCACCGACACCAACCTCGGACCGGCCGAGCTCGCCCAGGTCACCAACGACAAGAAGCTCGCCTCCCGGGTCGGCACGGGCCACTTCGGCTACACCAACTACCTGGCGTTCAACCCGGAGTCGAAGCCCTTCGACGACCCCAAGGTGCGACAGGCCGTCGCCTACGCCATCAACCGCACCAGCGTCGTCAACGCCGCCGGCGGCTCCTCGCTCGCCGAGCCGGCCACCACCTTCCTGCCGAACCAGAAGCCGCTCGGTCACACGCCGTACGACCACTTCCCGGCTGGCAAGGCCGGTGACCCGGAGAAGGCGAAGAAGCTGCTCGAGGAGGCCGGGCACCCGGACGGGCTGGAGATCACCCTCACCCATTCCACCGCCCAGAACTTCGAGACCGGGCCCGACATCGCCACCGCGGTCCAGGAGGCCCTGAACAAGGCCGGGTTCAAGGTCAGGCTGGAGGGCCTGGAGGACAACGCCTACGAGGACAAGGTCCACAGCGTCGAGCAGCAGCCGGGCCTCTTCCTCGCCCACTGGGGCGCCGACTGGCCGTCCGGCGGCCCGTTCCTGGCCCCGGTCTTCGACGGGCGGCAGATCGTCGAGGACGGCTACAACTTCAACGTCGGCCGCCTGGACGACGCCGGGGTCAACGACGAGATCGACGCCATCAACAAGATCACCGACCATGACGCCGCCGCGAAGCGCTGGGGCGCCCTGGACGTGAAAATCGGCGAACAGGCCCTGACCGTCCCGCTGTTCCACCCGGTCTACAAGCGCCTCTACGGCAAGGACGTCAAGAACGTCGTCATCAGCGACTGGACCGGTGTCCTCGACGTCTCGCAGGTCGCGGTCAAGTGACGGACCTCCTCACCGCTCCGTCCGTGCCGGAGACGGAGGCCGCGGCCCCCGTCTCCGGCACCCGCCAGGTCTGGCGGCGGCTGCGCGCCCGCAGGGCGGCGCTCGCGGCCGCCGCCGTCCTCGGCCTGCTCGTCGTCCTCGCCCTCGGCGCGCCGCTGCTCGCGGCGCTGGAGGGCCAGGACCCCACCACGTACCACGACGGCCTCGTCGACTCCGCGCGCGGCGGCGTGCCCGTCGGGTCGTTCGGCGGGATCAGCGCCGAGCACTGGCTCGGCGTCGAACCGGGGACCGGACGCGATCTGTTCGTACGACTTCTCTACGGCGCCCGCGTCTCGCTGGCCGTCGCCGTCGGGGCCACGGTCGTCCAGGTCCTCATCGGCGTCGCCGTCGGGCTGGCCGCCGCGCTCGGCAACCGGCTCGCCGACAGCGTGCTCAGCCACCTCACCGACGTGATGGTGGCCATGCCGCTGCTGGTCTTCGCCATCGCCGTGACCGCCGTCGCCCCCGAGGGCTTCCCGCGCCCGCTGCTGCTCGTCGTCGTCATCGGGCTGATCGCCTGGGGCGCGATGGCCCGTCTCGTGCGCGCCCAGGCGCTCGGTCTGCTCAAACTTGACTACGTCTCGGCCGCGCGGCTCTCCGGCGCCTCGGCCTGGCGGATCGCCCGGCGCGAACTGCTGCCCGGGCTCGCCGCGCCGGTGATCACCTACGCGGCGGTGATGCTGCCGCAGAACATGCTCAACGAGGCGTCCATGTCGTTCCTCGGCGTCGGCATCGAGCCGCCGACCCCGTCCTGGGGCCAGATGCTCTCCTCGGCCACGACCTGGTTCCGCGCGGACCCGCTGTACGTGGCCCTGCCGGCCCTGATGCTCTTCGTCACCACCTTCGCCTTCACCGTGCTGGGAGACACCGTGCGCGCCGCGCTCGACCCGCGCGAGGCGTCGCGGCTGCGCGTGGGACGTGAGCGGCGCAAGCGCCGTGCGAGCCAGGGGGGTTCGTCGTGACCGCATTTGTCGCGCGCCGCCTGCTCGGCGTGCTCGCCGTCCTCCTCGTGCTGTCCGTCGTCGTCTACGCGACCTTCTACCTCGCCCCCGGCGACCCCGCACGGCTGGCCTGCGGGCCCAAGTGCGACCCCGAGCAGATCCGCCGGGTGAGGGCCCAACTGGGCCTCGACGAACCGGTGTACGTCCAGTACTGGCACTTCCTCACGGGCGTCGTCACCGGGCACGACTACTCCACCGGCACCGGCGTGCGGCACTGCGACGCGCCCTGCCTCGGGCTGTCCTTCCAGAGCGACCAGCCGGTCATGGACTTGATCGTCCAACGGCTGCCCGCCACCGCCTCCCTCGCGGCCGGCGCCATGGTCCTGTGGCTGGTCATCGGCATCGGCAGCGGGCTGCTGTCCGTCCTGCGGCGCGGCGGCGTCACCGAGCGGGTGCTCACCTGGATCACCCTGGCCGGCACCGCGACGCCCGTCTTCATCAGCGGCATCGGACTGCTGATGCTGTTCTGCGCCTACCTGGAGTGGCTGCCGTTCCCCACGTACGTGCCGCTCACCGACGACCCCGAGCAGTGGGCGTGGAACCTGCTCCTGCCGTGCCTCGCGCTGGCGCTGCTGGAGTCCGCGAAGTATGCGCGGCTGACGCGCAGTTCGCTGCTGGAGACGCTGGCCGAGGACCACGTCCGCACCTTCCGCGCCTACGGCGTGGGCGAGCGGGCGATCGTCGGGCGGCACGCGCTGCGCGGCGCCCTGGCGCCCGTCATCGCCCTGACCGCCGCCGACTTCGGGTCGATGTTCGGCAACGCGATGCTGACGGAGGCCATGTTCGGCCTGCCGGGCGTGGGGCAGCTGCTCGTGCACGCCACGCGGACCATCGACCTGCCGGTCGTCGTGGGCCTGGTGATGGTCACCGGTGCCGCCGTGGCGATCGCCAACATCGTGGCGGACGTGCTGTACGCCGTCGCCGACCGGAGGGTGGCCCTGCGATGACGCTCGTATCGGTGGAAGGGCTGTCGGTCTCCTTCCCGTCCGCGGGCGGGACGTCCGTACGTGCCGTCGAGGACCTCTCCTTCACCCTCGCCCCCGGCGGCGCGCTCGGCATCGTCGGCGAGTCCGGCTCCGGCAAGAGCACCGCCGCCTACGCGCTGCTCGGGCTGCACCGCGGCACGGGCGCGGACGTCACCGGGACCGTGCGGGTCGCCGGGCACGACGTCACGGCGGCGGACGAGGCGGAGCTGCGCCGCGTACGCGGCGGCGTGGTCGCCATGGTCTTCCAGGACCCGCTCTCCTCGCTCGACCCCTACCAGGCCGTCGGCGACCAGATCGCCGAGGTGTACCGGGTCCACCACCGGGGCGCCTCGCGGCGCGCCGCGCGCGAGCGGGCCGTCGAGGTGCTGGACCGGGTGGGCATCCCGGACGCGGCGCGGCGCGCGCGCTCGCGTCCGCACGAGTTCAGCGGCGGGCAGCGGCAGCGGGCCCTGATCGCCATGGCCGTGGCCTGCGAGCCGCGGCTGCTCGTCGCGGACGAGCCCACCACGGCGCTCGACGTCACCGTGCAGGCGCAGATCCTGGACCTGCTGCGGGAGTTGCGCGAGGAGACCGGGACGGGGCTCGTCCTCGTCACCCACGACCTGGGCGTGGCCGCCGGCAGCGTCGACGAGCTGCTGGTGATGCGGGGCGGGCGCGCGGTCGAGCGCGGACCGGTGCGCGAGGTGCTGGACGCGCCGCGCGAGCCGTACACGCGCGAGCTGCTGGCCGCCGTGCCGCGCGTGGAGGTACGGCGGGCGCCGGCCGCGTCCTCCGGTGGACCCGTGCTGCTCGAAGCCACCGGCCTGCGGCAGGAGTTCGGCCGGGGGCGGGGGTCCGTCACCGCCGTGGACGGGATCTCGCTGACGCTGCGGGCCGGGGAGACGGTCGGCGTCGTGGGGGAGTCCGGCAGCGGGAAGACGACACTCGGGCGGATGCTGGTGCGGCTGCTGCGGCCGTCGGACGGTGAACTGCGCTACCGCGGGCGGGACATCGGCGGGATGGGGGAACGGGAGCTCCGGTCCTTCCGCGGCGAGCTGCAGATGGTCTTCCAGGACCCTGTGTCGTCGCTCAATCCGCGGCGTTCGGTCGGGGAGTCGATCGCCGATCCGCTGCGGGTGGCCGGGCGGCTGGACGAGAAGGAGATCACCGCGCGGGTGCGGGACCTGCTGGAACGGGTCGGGCTCGACCCGGGCGCGTACCACCGCTATCCGCACGAGTTCAGCGGCGGGCAGCGGCAGCGGGTCGGCATCGCGCGGGCGCTGGCGCCCTCGCCGAAGGTCGTGGTCTGCGACGAGCCGGTGTCGGCGCTGGACGTGACGACGCAGGCGCAGGTCGTCGCCTTGCTGGGGGAGTTGCAGCGGGAGCTGGGGCTGGGGCTGGTGTTCATCGCGCACGACCTGGCGGTGGTGCGGCAGGTGAGCGACCGGGTGGTCGTGATGCGGGGCGGGCGTGTGGTGGAGGAGGGGGTGGCGGACGAGGTGTACGAGCGGCCTGCGCACGCGTATACGCGGGGGTTGCTGGAGGCGGTGCCGCGACTGGGGGTTGCGAGGTAGGGGTTCGCCCCCGGCCCGCCCTTTCTCCCCCAGAGGGGGTGCCCCCAGTTTCTTCCGGGGCCCCCGTATCGCGGCTTCGCCGCTCGTCCTCAAACTCCCCGGAGGGGGCAACCCCCGGACGGGCTGAATTGGGCGCGCCGATCCAGCCCGTCCGGCGCTTGAGGACAGCACCCGGAGGGCGCTTCGGGGTGCAGGGGGCGGAGGACCCGCCTCCCGCGTGGCGGAGCCGTGCCCGGGACCCCGGGGCGGAGCCCCGGAAGAAACTGGGGGCACCCCCTCTGGGGGAGAAAGGGCGGGGCAGGGGAAACCCCCGTAACGCCCGCCCCACCCGAAGGTCACGACCGTTCACCCCTTCCGGTGGTGCGACGGACAACCGTCCGCCGCACCACCGGCGGGCCCCCATAGCGTGCTCCCGGCTGCCGTACGACGGAGGAGATCGGGGGTGCGCTCGTGCGCGTGGGACTGCTGACCGAGGGTGGGTACCCGTACGCCGCGGGGGAGGGCGGCGAGTGGTGCGACCGGCTGGTGCGCGGCCTGGCCCGGCACGAGTTCGAGGTCTATGCCCTGAGCCGCAGTGCCCGCCAGGAGGAGGGCGGTTGGTACGCCCTGCCCGGCAACGTCCGCCGGATCAGGGCCGCTCCGCTGTGGGGCGGACCCGCGGGATCCGCGCCGGGCCGCGCCAGCGGCTCCTACGGCCGCCGTGAACGCCAGCGCTTCACCGGCCACTTCGGCGACCTGGCCGCCGCCCTCACCGCCCCCGGCGATCAGGCGTACCGTTTCGCCGAGGGCCTCTACGGCCTCGCCGACCTCGCCCGCGACGAGGGCGGCCTCGCCTGCGCCCTCCGTTCCGAGACCGCCCTGCGCGCCCTGGAGGCGGCCTGCCGCGCGCCCGGCGCCCACCCCGGCGCGTACGGCGCCCGCGTCGCCGACCTGCTCGTCGTCTCCGGACTGCTGGAGCGCGCCCTGCGTCCCCTCTCCCTCGACTGGTACGGCGCCCCGGACGGCGACCTGGGGCTCGCCGGGGTCGACCTGTGCCACGCCGCCTCCGCCGGGCCGGCCGCCCTCCCCGGGCTGCTGGCCCACCGCTTCTTCGGCACCCCGCTGCTCGTCACCGAGTACGGCGTCCGCCTGCGCGAGCACTACCTGGCCGGACCGGCCGGCCTGTCGCTCTCCGTCCGCACCCTGCTCTCCGCCTTCCACCGCCTGCTGGCCGGCGAGATCTACGCCCGGGCCGCCCTGATCACCCCCGGCGACGCCCAGGTGCGGCGCTGGCAGGAGCGCTGCGGCGCCGACCGCGCCCGGCTGCGCACCGTCCCCCCGGGCGTGGACGCCGGACTGTACGAGGCGGTGGGCGAGGCCTGCCCCGAGGACGGCACGACGGCGTCCGACGGGCCCCTCCTCCTGCTCGCCGGCGGCCCGCCCGAACCCTGGCTGTGGGAGGCGTTCACCGTGCTGCGGATGGCCGAGCCCCGGGTGCGGCTGGCCGTCACCGGCACCGCCGAGGACACCCCGCTGCCCGGGGGCGTCACCCGCGTCGCCGCCTGCGGCCCCGACGACTACGCCGCCGCGGACGCCGTCGTCGTCGGCGCCCCCGGCGACGGCTTCCCCGTCCCGCTGGCCGAGGCCATGTTCTGCGGCCGCGCCACGGTCGCCCCCGACACCGCCGCGGTCCGCGAAGTCCTCGGCGGCACCGGCCTGGTGGTGCCCCCGCGCGACCCGCACGCCCTCGCCGAGGCCTGCCTCGCCCTGCTGCGCGACCCCGGGCACGGACGGCGGCTCGGCGCCGCGGCCCGCGCCCGCGCGCTCGAACTCTTCACCGTGGAGCAGAACATCGCCTCCTTCGGCGCCATCTACCTCGAACTCCTCTCCCGCGCCCCGGTACGGCACGACCTCGCGCCCGTCCCCCACGACGCCGTGCCGCCCCTCGACCCGTCCGCCCGGTCCGCGTCGCCCTCCTGGGCGGGCCGCCGGTGACGTCGACGACCCGACCCGCGCCGCCCGCCCCGATGACGGTCCCCGCGGCCCCCGCCCCCGCCGATATATCCGGTGCGCCGGCCGGCCCCCGCCCCGACCCCGTCCGGACCCTGCTGCGCGACCACCACGCGCTCTGCGCCGACGCCGTGGACCCCCTGGAGATCGCCGCCGGCCTGGAGGCGCACGGCGTCACCGACCGCACGGCCGCCGCCCTGGGCCACCGCGACGTCTTCTCCCTCGCGGAGGAACTGCACGCCCGGGCGGAGCGCACCGGGCAGTCGGCCCTCTCCAGGAGCGCCCGGCCGCCGGCCGCCGGAGAGCCGTGCCCGGCCCGGCCCGGGGGCGGCGGCGTCCCCGGCGCGCTGGTCTGGCTCTGGCTGCTCGGCTACGGACTGGCCGGCGACCTGCTGCCGGCCGCCCTGGCCCACGGCCACCGCCTCCCGGGCCCCCGCGCCCTGGCCGCGGCCGCCGCGCCGACCGCCCTCGCGCTGGCCTGCGCCGTCGCCCCCGCCGCCTGGTGCGCGCACGCCTTCGCCGGGTACGCCCGGCGCAGGCTCGCCGACAGCCGGTCGCTGGCCGAGTTCCACGGCCGCGCCCGGCGCGCGCTGCTGGCCTCCGTCGCCGTCTTCCTCGGCGTCCTGTGCGTCTGCGTCGTCTCCGCCCGCTCGGCCCTGCCCGTCGCCGAGGCCGCCGCGCCGCCGGCCCTCGCCGCCGTGGCCCTGGGAGCCCTGCTCTTCCTGGCCGGGCTCTGCGCCGCGCACGGCCTGACCCGCCCGGCCCTCGCCGCCGGCCTCGCCGCCTGTGCCGCCGAGGCCGCGCCGTTCGCCCTGCTGCTCGCCGCCCGGCTGCCCGGCTGCTCCGCCCTGGACCGGCCCGTCACCTGGCTGACCGGTGCCCACGGCCCGGCCGCGGTCCCCCTCGTGGCGTGCGCCGTGCCGGCGCTCGCCCTCCTCGTCCACGCCGTCACCGTCCTGTCCCGGGCCGCCGTCCACGGCCGGGAGGACGTCCCGAACGCGCCCGCCGTCCACCCGTCAGAGGAGCACGCATCATGACCGTTCACCCCACCGGCACCACCGGGCGAGAGCGAGGACGCGACCGATGAGGGTCCTGTTGCTCGGCGCCAACGGCTACCTCGGCCGCTTCGTGGCCGACCGGCTGCTCGCCGACCCCGCCGTCCAGCTCACCGCCCTGGGCCGCGGCGACGACGCGGACGTCCGCTTCGACCTGGCCACCGGCAGCCCCGGCGCGCTCACCCGGTTCCTGAACGCCGTCCACCCCGGCGTCGTCATCAACTGCGCGGGCGCCACCCGCGGCGGGGCCCGCGACCTCGCCCGGCACAACACCGTCGCCGTGGCCACCGTCTGCGAGTCCCTGCGCCGCAGCGGCTGCGGCGCCCGCCTGGTGCAGCTGGGGTGCTCCTCGGAGTACGGGCCCTCGCAGCCCGGCTCGTCCACCGCCGAGGACGCCGTGCCGCGCCCCGGCGGCCCGTACGGCGTCAGCAAACTCGCCGCCACCGAACTGGTGCTGGGCTCCGGGCTCGACGCCATCGTGCTGCGGGTCTTCTCGCCCGTCGGCCCCGGCACCCCCGCCGGCTCCCCGCTGGGCCGCCTCGCCGAGGCCATGCGGCGCGCCATGCAGAACGGGGACAACGAGCTCAAACTCACCGGCCTCGGCGTGCAGCGCGACTTCGTGGACGTCCGCGACATCGCCCGGGCCGTGCACGCCGCCTCCCTGTCCGCCGCCCAGGGTGCCGTCAACATCGGCACCGGCCGCGCCGTCCGGCTGCGCGAGGCCGCCTCCCTGCTCGCCCGCGTAGCCGGCTTCGGGGGCGCGCTGCACGAGCTGGACGACCCGCACCTGGGCGCCGCCCCCGCCTACCCCTACCCGGACGGCTGCGGCGGCTGGCAGCAGGCCGACGTGCGCACCGCGCGCGACCGGCTCGGCTGGCGGCCCCGGATCGGGCTGGAGGAGTCGCTGGCGGACATCTGGATGGAGGCCGCGTGTCGCATCTGATCTCCTCGGGGAACCGGCGGCCGGTCCCGGCCGGGAAGGCTCCGCTGCGGCTGGGGATCCCCGGCTTCGCCCACCCCCTCGTCGCCCCCGTGGAGTGGGGCCGGCTCTGCCGGGCCGGGCTCCCGCTGGAGTGGGCCGTGCTCGGCGGCGCGTCCGGCGGCCCGGGCAGCCGCCCCGACCCGTACTACGCGGCCGCCGCCGCCCCCTTGCGGAACGTGGGCGTCCGGGTGCTGGGCCATCTCGACGCCGGGTACGGGTCCCGGCCCTTCGGTGAACTCCTCTCGGACGCCCAGCGCTTCCTCAACTGGTACAAGGTCGACGGCTTCGCCCTGGCCCGCTGCCCCGCCGACAGCGGCGCGCTCGCCGACGTCCGCCGGGTGACCGGCGCGCTGCGCACCCTGTGCGAGCGGGCGTACCTCGTCCTGGCGCACGGCAGCCACCCCGTCCCCGGATACGCCGCGCTCGCCGACCAGTTGGTGACCTTCACCGGCCCGTGGAACCGCTACCGCTGGTCCCGCCCGGCCGACTGGACCGCCGACCACGCCCCCGGCCGCTTCTGCCACCTCGTGCACAGCGTCCCCCGCGACCACCTGCGGGAGGCCCTGTGGATCGCCCGCCGGCAGGGCGCGGGCACGGTCTACATGACCGACCGCACCGACCGCGACGGCCTGGACCCCTGGGAGTCCATGCCCGGCTACTGGGACGAGTTCATCTCGAACATCGGACCTGGTGTCTCGGAATGAGCCGGGGCGTGGCAGTGTTACGGAATTGAAGACCGCACCCTTCTTCCGACCTACGGAGACCCCGTGTCGCTGCCACCCCTGGTCGAGCCGGCCGCCGAGCTCACCGTCGACGAGGTTCGCAGGTACTCCCGCCACCTGATCATCCCGGACGTCGGGATGGACGGGCAGAAGCGGCTCAAGAACGCCAAGGTGCTGTGCGTCGGCGCCGGCGGCCTCGGCTCGCCCGCCCTGATGTACCTCGCCGCGGCCGGCGTGGGCACGCTGGGCATCGTGGAGTTCGACGAGGTCGACGAGTCCAACCTCCAGCGGCAGATCATCCACAGCCAGTCGGACATCGGCCGCTCCAAGGCCGAGTCCGCGCGCGATTCCGTGCTCGGCATCAACCCGTACGTGAACGTCGTCCTCCACCAGGAGCGCCTGGAGGCGGAGAACGTCAAGGAGATCTTCTCCCAGTACGACCTGATCGTCGACGGCACCGACAACTTCGCGACCCGTTACCTCGTCAACGACGCGTGCGTGCTCCTCGACAAGCCCTACGTCTGGGGCTCGATCTACCGCTTCGACGGCCAGGCGTCCGTCTTCTGGAGCGAGCACGGCCCCTGCTACCGCTGCCTGTACCCCGAGCCCCCGCCGCCGGGCATGGTCCCGTCCTGCGCCGAGGGCGGCGTCCTGGGCGTGCTGTGCGCCTCGGTCGGATCCATCCAGGTCACGGAGGCGATCAAGCTGCTGGCGGGGGTGGGTGATCCGCTGGTCGGACGGCTGATGATCTACGACGCCCTGGAGATGACGTACCGGCAGGTCAAGGTCCGCAAGGACCCCGACTGCGCGGTCTGCGGCGCGAACCCGTCGGTGACGGAGCTCATCGACTACGAGGCGTTCTGCGGCGTCGTCTCCGACGAGGCGCGGGAGGCGGCCGTCGGCTCGACGATCACTCCCAAGCAGCTCAAGGAGTGGCTGGACGAGGGCGAGAACATCGACGTCATCGACGTCCGCGAGCCGAACGAGTACGAGATCGTCTCCATCCCGGGCGCTCGGCTGATCCCCAAGAACGAGTTCCTGATGGGCAGTGCCCTGCAGGACCTCCCGCAGGACAAGAAGATCGTCCTGCATTGCAAGACGGGGGTTCGTTCCGCGGAGGTGCTGGCCGTGCTGAAGTCGGCGGGCTTCGCGGACGCGGTGCACGTCCAGGGCGGTGTGATCGGCTGGGTGAACCAGGTGGAGCCGCACAAGCCGGTGTATTAGTCCGGGGGGTTGGGCCCCACCCCCGCCCTTTCACCGTTTCCGCAGGGGCTGCGCCCCTTCGGAACCCCGCTGCGCGGGGGCGTTGAGGGCGCGGAGGCGCGCCGGGCCCGCGCGCCGCGCGGGTGGGTGGGCGGGGCTCCGCCCCTGCATCCCGCCGGGGGCTCCGTCCCCTGGACCCCGGTGTGGGGCGGCTTCATCTCCTTGATGACCGTGTGCGCCTGGCTCCGCCCCTTGGACCCCGGTATGGGGCTTGGCCCTTGGCCCCTGGTGTGGGGGCTGCGCCCCCTGGCCCCCTGCCGGGGCTCCGTCCCTGGCCCCCCGAAGCGCCCTCCGGGCGCTGTCCTCAAGCGCCGGACGGGCTGGATTGCGCACCCCAGGCTGAAGATCTGGGCGGGCGCGCCATTCAGCCCTGGCGCGCGATTCAGCCCTGGCGTACCAATCAGCGCGGGTGCACCAATCCAGCCCGTCCGGCGCTTGAGGACGAACGCGGCGCAGCCGCGTTGCGGGGTCCGGGCGGGCCCCGAATCCAGCCTGTCCGGGGGTTGCCCCCTCCGGGGAGTTCGAGGACAAAGCGGCGAAGCCGCTTTGCGGGGGCCGGGGGGCGGAGCCCCGGGGCGGGGTGCAGGGGGCGCAGCCCCCGCTCACCGCGCGGAGCGCGGTGCCGGGCCCCGGGGCCTGCCCCGGAAGGAACGGTGAAAGGGCGGGGTGGGGGACAGGCTACGAGCACGTCGCCCCCCGCGCCGGCACCCTCCCCTCCAGCAAATAGCCGTCCACCAGCGCCTTCATACACGCGTTGCCGCTGTTGTACGCGCCGTGGCCCTCCCCCTTGTACGTCACCTCGACGGCCGCCGGGCCCAGGGCCTCGGCCATGCGCCGCGCCCCCTCGTAAGGCGTCGCCGGATCACCCGTGTTGCCGACGACCAGGATCGGCGCGGAGCCCTTCGCCGAGACCGACGACTCGGGGGTCTTCCACTTGCCCTTGACGGGCCAGTCCGTGCACTGGAGCAGTGCCCAGGCCGCCGACTCGCCGAACACCGGTGAGGCGGAGCGGAATTGGGGCAGCAGGGCCTTCACCTCGGCCGGCGCGTAGCGCTGCTCCGCGTCCGCGCAGCTGATGGCGCGGTTCGCGGCCTGGAGGTTGCTGTAGCGGCCCTCGGGGTCGCGGCCCGCGAGGGAGTCGGAGAGGAGCAGCAGGGTGGTGCCGGTGCCCTTGGCCGTCGCCTCGCGGAGGCCGGCGGTCAGGTACTTCCAGGTGTCCTTGGAGTAGAGCGCGGCGGCGATGCCGTTCACCGCCTGGTCCTGGGAGAGGGGGCGGCCCAGGGCGGTGGGCAGCGGCTTCGAGTCGAGCCGCTTGAGCAGGGCCGTGATCCGGCTCTGCGCGGGGCAGTCGGCGCCGCAGTCCTTCAGGTAGTCGTCGAGGGCGAGCTGGAAGCCCTTGGCCTGGGCCAGGGCGCCCTGCGCCGGATCCTGCCGGGGGTCGACGACGGCGTCGAGGACGGCCCGTCCCACCTTGGCGGGGAACAAGTGGGCGTAGACGGCGCCCAGTTCGGTGCCGTAGGAGATGCCGAAGTAGCGCAGCCGGTCCTCGCCGAGGGCGGCCCGCAGCCGGTCCATGTCGCGGGCGGCGCTGAGGGTGTCGACGTGGGCCAGGACCTGGCCCGCGTTCTTCCCGCAGGCCCGGGCGTAGCGGCGGTCGAGCTCGACGGCCGCCGTGACCTCGGTGTCGTCGTCCGGGGTGGCGTCGACGCGGTCGGCGGCGTCCAGCTCCTTGTCGGTCAGGCAGCGCACGCCGGCGCTCTCGCCGACCCCGCGCGGGTCGAAGCTCACCAGGTCGTAGCGCTTGCGCAGATCGGCGTAGCTCTTGCCGAACGAGGGCAGCGTCGACACGCCGGAGCCGCCCGGGCCGCCGAAGTTGAAGACCAGTGACCCCAGGCGGTGCTTCTCGTCCGTCGCCCGGGCGCGGATCAGTGCGAGGCCGATGGTCTTCCCGTCCGGCCGCGCGTAGTCCAGGGGGACGGGCAGGGATGCGCACTCCCAGTCCTTGCCGGGTGCCTTGCCGCCGCCCTGGGCGACCGTGGGGGCGGCGCACGGCTTCCAGTCGATCCGGGAGCCGGCGCGGCTCCCGGACTTGCCGCTGACGTCGTCGCGCCCGCCGCCCCCGCCGCCCGGGCCGCAGCCTGCGGCGAGGACGAGCGCGAGCGCGGCGCTTGCGAGGGCGAGGGCCCTCGGCCGAGGTGGACTCATGCACCGACTCTACGGCCGGGGTCGGACACCGTGCGTCACGATCCGGCAGGTATCGCCCGCAATGGCCGGTCGGTGGTGCCGGTGACGTACCCCGTGGGGCCCGGGGACCGGGTGCCCGACGACGCCGGGGTCGTCAACGGAGGCCCCGGGGCCGGGGGCGCCGGAGTGTCCTCCGGGCCGACCAGCGGGGCCGACTGGGTCTGCCAGAGCGCGACCAGCGCGGCCACCAGGGCCGTGACGGCCAGGGCGCCGGTGAGCCGGCGCGCGTGGCCGCCCGGCTCCGTCGGCGACGGCTCGTCGGGCATGACACCCCCTCCTTCTCGTCCGCAGGGGCGGGACCGTGTGCGCGGGACCATGTGCGGGCGATCGTAGTGCGGGCCACTGACATTCGAGAGAGCCGAATTCGCCGTACGATGCGATGTGCTGCGGGTGCTATGAGCACACTGTGCCGCGCCCCGGCACAGTACCGTTCAGCAGATAGGCGTCAACCACCTTCTTGACGCAGGGATTTCCGCTGTCGTACGCGCCGTGCCCCTGTCCCCGGTACGTCATCTCGATTCCGACGCCCTCGCCCAGCGCCTGCGCCATCCTGCGCGCTCCCTCGTAAGGGGTGGCGGGATCACCGGTGTTGCCGACGACCAGGACGGGTGCCGCCCCCTTGGCGCCGACGTCCGGCCGCTGCCAGGCGCCCTTGACGGGCCAGCCGGTGCACTGGGTGAGGCTCCACGCCATGAAGTCGCCGAACACCGGGGACGCCTTGCGGAACGCGGGCACCTTTTCCGCGATCTGTTCGGCGGTGTAGCGCTGGGCGAAGTCCGCGCAGCTGATGGCGGTCAGGGACGCCTGGAGCGAGCTGTAACGCCCGTCCTGGCCGCGGCCGTTCATGGCGTCGCCCAGCGCCATGAGGATCTTCCCGTCCCCGTTCTCGGCGTCCTCCAGGCCCTCGGTGAGGTAGTCCCAGAAGTCCTTGGAGTACAGCGACTGGGCGATGCCCGTGGTGGCCAGCGACTGGGTCAGCATCCGGCCCTCGCCGCCGGGGACCGGGTTCTTGCCGAGCCGGTCCAGCAGGGCGACGATCTGCTGTTCGGTCGGGCAGTTGTCGCGCGTCGCGGCGCACGCCGTCAGGTAGTTGCCCAGCGCGAGCTCGAAGCCGCGGGCCTGGCCGAGGGCGCCCTCCTCGGGGTCGGCGGTGGGGTCCACGACCGCGTCGAAGAGGGCCCGGCCCACCCGCCGGGGGAACAAATGGGCGTACACGCCGCCCAGTTCGGTGCCGTAGGAGACGCCGAAGTAGTGGAGCCTGTCGTCGCCGAGCGCCTGCCGCATCAGGTCCATGTCCCGCGCCGCGTCGGCCGTCCCCACGTACGGCAGCACCCTGCCGGAGCGCTTCCCGCAGCCCTGCGCGTACTTCTCCACCCGGCCGATCAGGGCCTTCTGCTCGTCGGTGGTGCGCGGGGTCGCCCCGGCCGCGTAGTAGGAGTCCAGCTCCTTGTCGTCCAGGCAGGTCACCCCGGAGCTGCGGCCCACGCCGCGCGGGTCGAAGCTCACCAGGTCGTAGCGCTTGCGCAGGTCCCGGTAGTCGTCGGCGAAGGCCGGGAGGGTGGCCACGCCGGAGCCGCCCGGGCCGCCGAAGTTGAAGACGAGCGAACCGATGCGGTGCGCCTGGTCGGTGGCCTTCGCCCGGATCATCGCGATGTCGATCGTGCCGCGGTCCGGCTTCGCGTAGTCCAGGGGCGCGCGCAGCGTGGCGCACTCCCACTCGTCGCCGGGGCGCCGGGCCGGGGCGCCCTCCGCGGTGCTGGGCGCCGGGCAGGACGACCAGCGCAGCGAGTCGGCGGCCCCGGCCGAGGGTTTCGGGGAGGCCGGGGCGCCCTGCGCGGCGGTGCCCCCGCCGTCTCCCGTGCAGCCCACGACCGCGAGCAGCCCGGCGGCGAACAGGCACCCCGCCCGTACGGATCTGGACACCGCGGCTCCCGGGGTTCGAAGAGGGGAGGAACGCCCTCATCCTCCGGTCGGGGGAGCGGGGCGCGCGCGCAGTGCGGGGCGTACGGGTGGACGTGGGGCCCGTGGGCCGCCGGGTGCGTCAAACGCCGTCCGGGGGGTACGGGGAGCCGCCGGTGGGGACGAGCGTGACCTCCTTCGGCGGCACGCTCACCCACACCGGGACGCCTTCCGCCAGGCCCAGTCCGGCCACCGCGGCGGGGGTCAGCTCGGCCACGGCCTCCGGGCCGCCGCCGGCCACCCGCACCCGCAGCCGGCCGCCCTGCGCGGTGATCTCGCGGACGGTGCCGGGCCAGGCGTTGTCCGCGTCGCCGTCCGGGCGGGCCGGGTGCAGCGCGACCGCCTCCGGGCCCGCCACGGCCAGCGCGGCCCGCGTCCCCTCCGGCAGCGGCTCCGCGGCGGCCAGCCGCGCGCCGCCGTCGAGCAGCAGGGCGCCCTCCGCGA
Source organism: Streptomyces sp. AV19 (assembly GCF_015999245.1). Taxonomy (GTDB): domain Bacteria; phylum Actinomycetota; class Actinomycetes; order Streptomycetales; family Streptomycetaceae; genus Streptomyces. Next base: position 1,330,449 of record NZ_JAEAMR010000007.1, read on the forward strand.
CCGGCGTGCCCGGCCAGGCGTTGCGCCCGAGCATCCGCGCGACCCACGGCGAGCGGGGGCGCCCGGCCAGCTCGGCGGGCGCCGCGTACTGCACGGCCGCGCCGTCCTCGAGCACCAGCACCCGGTCCGCCAGCGAGACCGCCTCCACCGGGTCGTGCGTCACCAGCAGGCAGACGCCCCGGAAGCCGGCGAGCCGGCGGCGCAGGGCCTGCCGCACCGACGCCTTCGCCGACTGGTCGAGCGCGGCCAACGGCTCGTCCAGCAGCAGCAGTTGCGGGCGCGCGGCCAGGGCGCGCGCCAGGGCCACGCGCTGGGCCTGCCCGCCGCTGAGCCCCTCCGGCCGGCGCCGGGCCAGGTGCCCGACCCCCAGCTCGTCCAGGTGCGCCCGGGCCGCGCGCAGCGCCTCGGCCCGGGGGACGCCCTGGGCCCGCAGCCCGTACGCGGCGTTCGCCACCGCCGTCAGATGCGGGAAGAGCGCCCCGTCCTGCGGCACCCAGGCGATCCGCCGCCGGTGCGCGGGGACGTGGGCGATGTCCCCGTCGCCCAGGGCCAGGGGGCGCGCGACGGCCCGCGGGGTGATCCCGAGGAGGGCGCGCAACAGGGTCGTCTTCCCGGCCCCGTTGGGCCCGACGACGGCGACGGTGGTGCCGGCGGGCACGTCGAGGACGAGGTCGACGGCGCCGGTGACGGTGGCGCGGAGGGGGTACCGGTCGCGCGGGTCGGGGTCGGTACCGGGGCGGGCGCGGACGGTGGGAGGCCCGTCCTGCGGGGGGCCGGGCTTCGGTTTCTGCGTTCGCGGGGCTGCGGGGTACGCGGCGTCGACGTCCGGCCGGGTGCCCGTACCGGAGAGTCCGCTCCGCGGGAGGCCGGGCTCCGGGAGCCCTGTTCGCGGGTCCTCGGCGTCGGTGACCGGGCGGTCCGGACTCGCCGGTGCGGTGGACGTACGGCCCGGTGCCGTGTGCGCCCGGGGCAGCGGAACGCCGTTGGACGGTCCGTCGGTGCCCGTGCGCCCGGCGTACGGAAGACCGGGTCCCGGCGCCCGCGCGCCGGTGCCTGCCGGGCCCGGAACCTGGGCGTCCGGCCCGGCGCCCGAGCCCGTCGGCCACGGCGGGACGTCGGCGTCCGGCCGCCGTACCCCGAGGCGCCCGCCCCGCCCCCGGCCACCCCGGCCGGCCGCGTGGCCCCCCGCCCCCAGCCACCGCCCCCGCAGCGCCAGCAGCACCGCCGTCGCGATGACGAGCAGCAGCAGCGACACCGCCGTCGCGCCCTCCGGGTCGTCCTGGAGCAGGAGGTAGACCTGGAGCGGCAGGGTCTGGGTGACGCCGGGGAGGTTGCCGGCGAAGGTGATCGTCGCGCCGAACTCGCCCAGCGCCCGCGCCCAGCACAGCGCCGCCCCGGCGAGCAGGCCCGGGGCGACCATCGGCACGGTGATCGTGCGGAAGACGCGCAGCGGGGACGCGCCCAGCGACATCGCGGTCTCCTCGTAGCGCGGGTGCAGCCCGGCCAGCGCCCCCTCCAGGCTGATCACCAGGAACGGCATCGCCACGAAGGCGGACGCCACGACCGCGCCCGCCGTCGAGAACGGCAGCGTGACGCCCGTCCACTCCTCCAGCGGACCGCCGGCCAGGCCCCGCCGCCCGTATCCCTGGAGCAGCGCCACCCCCGCGACCGTCGGCGGCAGCACCATCGGCAGCATCACCAGACAGCGCACGAACGCCTTGCCGGGGAAGTCGGCCCGGGCCAGCAGCCAGGCCAGCGGCACGCCCAGGACGAGCGAGACGAGCAGGGCCCAGCCGGAGACGGTGAGGGAGAGCATCAGGGCGCCGCCGACCTCGGGGGAGACGATGCGCGAGGGGAGCGTGGACCAGGGGGTGCGCGCCAGCACGCCCGCCAGCGGCAGCAGCAGGAACACCACCGCGAGGACGGCCGGCGCGACCAGCGCCAGCGGCGGCCGGACGCGTCTCACGGCTTCTGGAAGCCGGCCGCGGCGAGCAGCCCGCGCGCCTTGTCGCCGCGCAGCCACTTCACGAACTCGGCCGCCTCCCCGGCGTGCCGGGAGTCCTTGAGCGTGGCGGCGGGGTACGCGGCGACGGCGTTCTGCGCGTCCGGCACGGCGACCGTGCCCACCTTGTCCTTGGCCGCGGCGGCGTCCGTGACGTAGACCAGGCCGGCGTCGGCCTCCCCGAGGGAGACCTTGCTCAGCACGGCCCGTACGTTCGGCTCCTGGGAGACCGGCTTCACCGTGACGTGCTGCCGGTCGAGGACCTGCTTGCCGTAGCGGCCGACGGGCACCTCGGGCGCGGCGAGGACGACCTTCAGGCCGCTCCTCGCGAGGTCGGAGAGGGACGTGAGGTGCTTGGGGTTGCCGGGCGCGGTCGCGATGGTGAGCCGGTTGCGCGCGACGACGACGGGCTCGCCGGTCTCCTGCGCGAGGCCGTCCATCGTCTTCGTGTCGGCCGTCACCAGCGCGTCCGCCGGCACGCCCTGGCGCACCTGCGCGGCCAGTTCCTGCGAACCGGCGAAGGAGAACTTCACGGTCGTACCGGGGTGTTCCTTCTCGTACGCGTCCCCGGCCCGCCGGAAGACGTCGGTGAGGGAGGCGGCGGCCAGCACCGTCAGCGTCGTGCCGCCCTTGCCCTCGTCCGTGGAACCGCCGCCGCAGGCGGTGGCCAGGGGCAGGAGCAGCAGCGCGGCGAGGGCGGCGGAACGGGCGGACGTGCGGCGGCGGCGCATCAGTTCTCCAGGTCGATGTGGACGTTGGTGGCCTTCACGCGGGCCACGGCCTCCCTGCCGACGGCCAGCCCGAGTTCCTCCACGGCCTCCCGCGTCAGCAGCGAGACCAGGCGGTGCGGCCCGGCCTGCACCTCCACCTGGGCGGCGACGTCGCCGAGCTTCACCGCGGTGATGATCCCGGGGAAGGCGTTGCGGGCGCTGGTGCGGGGCTCGTCCCCGTCCTCGGCGGCCTCGGCGGCGAGCGCGACGGAGAAGGCCGCGAGGTCGGTGCCGTCGATCAGCCGCTTGCCGTGCTCGTCCCGCGTGGTGGGGATCCGCCCGGCGTCCGCCCAGCGGCGGACGGTGTCGGGGCTGACGCCGAGGAGCCGGGCCGCCCGGCCGATGGTGTAGGACCGCATGCGCGGCACGTTAGGGGGAGGGGGCTCGCATATGCAAGGTCAGGTGCGCTGCCCGCCTGGTATCCGCCGGGCCCCCGCCGGGTCCAGCCGGAGCATCGCCGCCTCGTCCGGGCCGCCCTCCGGGGCCGAGTACACGACGAGCCGTTGGCCGCCCGTCCGGGCCAGCAGCATGACCTCGTAGGTGAGCGTCATGTCGCCGAGCTTCGGATGCGCGAAGGGCTTGGTCCCGCCGACCCGCTCCTTCACGTCGTACCGATTCCACAGTCGCGCGAACTCCGGTGATTTGAGCACGAGTTCACCGACCAGGGCGGTCAGCCGCGGCGAGTCCGGGTCCAGGCCGCCGACGGCCCGCAGGTGGGCCACCGACTTGGCGACGGTCTCCTCCCAGGGCCGGTAGAGGGTGCGGCCCACGGGGTGCAGGAACAGGTAACGCGTCATATTGCGCTGCTCCGGCGGCCAGTCCCACAGGCCGGGCAGCAGGCGCCGCCCCGCCGGGTTGGCGGCGAGCATGTCGCTGTGCCGGCTGACCACGTAGGCGGGCAGCGGGCGCACCGCCTCCAGGACGCGCAGGACGGACGGGCGCACCGTGTCCCCGTCGGTGCGACTCGGCCCGGGGAGCCGCCCCGAGGCCAGTTCGGCCAGGTCGTGGAGGCGCTCGTGGGCGTCGCCGTGCAGGCGCAGCGCTCGGGCGAGGGAGTCGAGCACGGCCGCCGAGGGGTTCGTCTCGCGGCCGCGTTCGAGGCGGGTGTAGTAGTCCACGCTCACCCCGGCGAGCGCCGCGAGCTCCTCGCGGCGCAGCCCGGGAGTGCGCCGGAGCCCCGCGCCGGCGGGCAGGCCCACCTCCCCGGGGGTGATCAACGCCCGCCGCGCCCGCAGGTATCTGCCCAGCTCGGTGCCGTGTGCCATCCGGACATTGTGTCCCGTGGGGTTCCCGCGTGAGAGGCCGTGCCAGGGCCAGGAACGGCGCACCCGGGAAGCGCGCGCCCTGCCGCCGCTCCGGGGGGCTTGCCCAGACTGAGGGCCGACCGCGCCCCGTTTCCCGCCTCCACGACCGAGAAGGAGTGTCCATGCCGTCGGACGACCCGGACATACCGTCTGTCACCGCCCCGCGCCCGGTACCGGCGGCCGCGCCCCCGGCAGGCCGCCGCGCCGGGTCGCCGCCCCCGCCCCCCTCCGCCGCGCTGATCGTCTCGCTCCTGGGCTTCACCGTCATCACCATCGACGTCACCGCCGTCACCATCGCGCTGCCCACGATCCGTTCGTCCCTCCACGGCGGAATGGCCGGGCTCCAGTGGGTCATTGACGCCTACACGCTGATGTTCGCGGCGCTGATGCTCTCCGCGGGGGCGCTCGCCGACCGTGCGGGCGCCCGGCGCGCCTACACCGTGGGCGTCGCGCTGTTCACCCTCGCTTCCCTCGGCTGCGCCCTCGCGCCGGGCATCGGATGGCTGATCGGGGCGCGCATCGCCCAGGGCGGGGCGGCCGCCGTCGTGATGCCCGCCTCGCTGGCGCTGATCCGGCAGGCGTACGAGGACCCGGCCCGCCGGGCGCGCGCCATCGCGCTGTGGACGGTGGGCGGTTCGGTGTCCCTGGCCGCGGGGCCGGTGCTGGGCGGCCTGCTCGTCGACTCGGTCGGCTGGCGGGCCGTCTTCCTGCTCAACATCCCCGTAGGCGCGGTGGTCCTGGCGCTGCTGACCCGCACCGCGCCGTCCCCGCGCCGGCCCCGGGCGCTCGACCCGGCGGGGCAGCTGACCGCCGTCCTCGCCCTGGCCGGCCTCACCTTCGCGGTCATCGAGGGCGGGCACGCGGGCTGGACCTCGCCGGCGGTGGCCGGGGCGGCGGCCGTCGCGGTCGTCGCCGGACTCGCGTTCGTCGTCACCGAGCGGCGCCACCCCCAACCCATGGTGCCGCTGGGCATGTTCCGGCGGCGTGGCGTCGCCCTGCCCCTGGTGATCGGCTTCGCCGCGAACGCCGGCTTCTACGGCGTGGTGTTCCTGCTGGGCCTCTACTACCAGCAACTGCGAGGCATGTCGGGTACGGCGGCGGGCCTGATGTTCGTCCCCCTGTCCGCAGTGATCACCGGGGCGAACCTCCTCTCGCCGCGCCTGGCCGAGCGGTTGGGCCGCCGCCCGGTGATCCTGGCGGGGCAGGCGGTGCTGTCGCTGGCGATGTTCACGCTGCTGCCGCTGGGGGACGGCACTCCGGTGTGGCAGGTGGTGCTGCTCCTCATCCCCATGGGGGTGGGCGGCGCGCTGATCGTTCCCGCGCTCACCGCGCTGCTGATGGACGCCGTCCCCGCGCACCAGGCCGGTACGGTCTCGGGCCTGTTCAACGCGGTGCGCCAAACGGGCGGGGCGCTGTCCGTGGCGGTGTTCGGCGTGCTGGTGGCGGACGGCGGGGAGGGGTTCTCGCTGCCGGGGTTGCGTACGAGTCTGGTCGCGGCGGGGGTGGCGCTGTGCGTGACGACGGGGCTGACGGTGTGGGTGTTCGCGGGGGAGCGGCGCGGGGTGGGTCGTTAGGGCCCCGGCGGGTCAGGGTCCGCGCCTCCGGCCGGGCCGGGTCGGTGCCCGTTCCGGCGGTCCTGGCCTTCCGGCCTCGGCGGCCCTTCCGGCCCCGGCGGCCCCGGCGGTCCTGGCCCTCCGGCGAGGCGGGCGAGGTGCCTCTCGCGGTGCGGCGGGACGTCCGCGTCGAAGGGGTTTTCTCCCCGCCCCGCCCTTTCACCGTTTCCCGGGGCAAGCCCCGGCCCCGAGCGCGGCTCCGCCACGCGAAGGCGGGGGCTCCGCCCCCTGCACCCCCTTCCGGGGGCTGCCTCCCGTGCCCCCGCTCCCGCAGGACACCTCCGCGGGCTGCGGAGAGGTTCCGGGCGGGCCGGCCTGCGCCCCGTCCCCGCGGGACACCTGCTCGGCCGGGTCGGCATCCAGTCCACGGTCCCCCTGCGCCCCCGCTCCCGCGGGACACCTGCGAAGTGCGGAAGCCCGAGAGACGCGGGAGCCCCACATGGCGTGTGGGCCCCGGGCCCGCGGAGGCCCCGCCGAGCCGGCCGCCGCAGTGCCTGCCGCAGCGCCCGCCCCCAACGCCCCCCTTAAATCGCACCCTTCCGCGTCAGCTGGTTGAAGCACAGCCAGCCCGGCAGCACCGGCAGCCAGAACGTCAGCAGCCGGTACAGCAGCACCGCCGGGGTCGCCTGGTCCGCGGGGAGGCCCGCCAGGGTCAGGGCGCCGATGAGGACGCCCTCGACCGCGCCCACGCCGCCCGGCGTCGGCGCGGCCGAGCCCAGCGCGTTGCCCGCGAGGAAGATCACCGCGACGCTCGCGTAGCTCATGTCCCCGCCGAAGGCCCGGATCGAGGTGTCGAGGCACATCACGAACGCGGCGGTCAGCAGCAGCATGCCGCCGATGCCGCTGACCAGCTTCCGCGGCCGCTGGAGGAGGTCCAGCATGCGCGGCACCACGCCCGCGAACAGCGACCGCACCCGCGTCGAGACGAACTTGCGCAGGAACGGGATCGCGGTGACCACCAGCACCAGCACCGCCGCCGTCAGCAGCCCGCCGATGATCGTGCGGGACGGCGGCAGCGGGGACGACGTCCGCTCGGTGCCGGTGATGTAGCCGAAGGTCAGCAGCAGCACGATGTGGGCGCCCAGGCCGATGAGTTCGGAGGCGCCGACGCTGGCCACCGCGAGCCCCGGCCGGATCCCGGCCCGCTGCAGGAAGCGGGAGTTCAGTGCCACGCCGCCGACCGCCGCCGGGGCGACCAGCTTCACGAAGGACCCCGCGACCTGCGCCATCACCGTCCGCAGGAAGGGCACCTTCTCCGGGACGAAGCCCAGCAGCCGCATGGCCGCCGCGAAGTAGCTCAGGGCGGAGAAGGCCGCGGCGGCCGCCACCCAGCCCCAGTTGGCCTGCTCGACGATGTTCCCGAACTGCACGTGCGAGAGCTGCGAGAGCAGGAAGTAGGCGGCGATCGCGCCCGCGATCGAGCTGATCAGCGTGCGCGGCCGGATGCGCTCCAGCCGGACCGGCTCTATCGGCGCCTGCGGCCGGATCAGCAGGACCTGACGGCGGATCTGGGCGAGCAGGTCCTCCTCGCGGGCCTCCTCGGCCGCGTCGTCCAGGGCCTGCTTCTCCGCCTTCCGCTCGGCCTTGAGCGCCTTGCGGTCGTCGGCCGGCCCCGAGCCCTTCTCCGCCCGCTCGCGGGCCCGCTCCTCCTTGGCGATCCGGGACGCCTCCAGCACGGCCTCGCGTTCGCGCTGGGAGCGCTCGCGCGCGAGCCGGCGCAGGGTGGCCCGGTTCGCGCGGGTCAGGGCCATCGGCTGGAGCAGCGGCAGGCTGTCGGCGACCGCGTCCGGGCCGAGGACGGAGACCGCCGAGGCCACCACGCGCTCGGCGCCGACCCGCAGGCCGAGGGTGGTGAGCAACTGCGCGATGTCCATCCGCAGGACGATGTCGCCGGCCGCGATCTCGCCGCCGCGCAGGTCGGTCAGGACGACGTTGCCGGAACGATCCACCAGGAGCGAGTCGCTGTCCAGGCGGCGGTGGGCGATGCGCCGCGACTGGAGGGCCTTGACCTGCCGGAAGGCGCTGGCCAGCAGCTCGTCGGTGAGCTCCTCGTCCGGGATGGTGTCGAGCCGGCGCCCGCCGATGTGCTCGTACACCAGCATCACGGCGTCCGGGCCGAGCTCGGAGGTGGCGATCAGCTTGGGCGCGTTGGCGCCGGCGGCGATGGCCGCGTAGGCGAGCAGCGCCTCCTGTTCGAGGGCCTGGCGCAGCGACTGGAGACTGCGCCGCTGGGTGACGCGCAGCGCCAGCCGCTGGTAGACGCGGTAGAAGAAGCCCTGCGCCTGCTGCTCGCGGTCGACGACGGTGACGTCGAGCGGCGGGCCCTCCTCCAGGGTGACGACGTAGCGGCGGCCCCGGTCGTGCGGCTCGGTGTCGCCCGCCGGGTCCTCGGTGCGCAGGGCGCTCACCGGCCGGAAGCCGACGCGGCGCAGGCCGTGCAGCAGGTGCTGGCCGGTGGGGCGGACGTTGGGGGAGCCGACGGCGTAGAGCGTGCCGTAGGCCACCGTCCAGCCGATGAGCACGGTGATGACGATCGAGAACGGCGTCGAGTAGCCGTTGACCAGCACCGCGAAGGCGTCCAGCAGCAGCACCGCCCACATCGCGACCCGCCAGCGCGGCCGCCGGGACATGCCGACGGCCGTCATGTAGGCGATGACCGGGGCGAGGTAGCCGTGGACGGGGTCGGTGACGCCGGTGCCGGTGGGGTACTGCCTGGTGAGCGCGTCCCGGATGGTCTCGGGGGCCGCGTCGGCGACCCACAGTGCGGCGCCCAGCGAGACGCCGTGCGCGAGGACGGCGGCCAGGACGCCGTCCGCGATGCGCAGTCCGTCCCGTTTGATCAGCCGCTCGACGGCGAAGGCCACAGGCACGATGAAGATCGCGATGTTGGCGGTGAGCCCGGCGAGGTTCGCCAGCGTGGCCGGCGCGCGGCCCGCGCTCTCCTTGACGTCCGCCTCCAGCCCGGTCGTGGTGCCGTGGGCGAACGCCGCGAGGGCGAGGACGAGGGCGATGCCGACGATCCCCAGCAGCATGCGCACCAGGTCGGCGGGGCGGTGGACGCGGGCCGGCAGCAGCGGCTCGTCGCCGGAGACCTTGTCGATGTGGACCTCGCCGTTCCTCGTCTCGGGGGGCTGCACCTCGCCCTTCCCGGGCAGCGCTCGGGGGGCGCGCGCCTCCTCGGGAGGCCCCGCGCCCTCGTCGTCCGTCTCTTCCTGGTCTTCTCGTTCTCGTATCACCAGAGTCACCGCCCGGAAGATGGTGGCATGGCCCGGCCGGGCAAGGGTGTATCAGGGTGCATTTCGGGGGCGCGGACAACGGATCGTACGCCCTGTGGTCCGGTGCCGCACTCCGGGTGATCCCGGCCGGTCCCGCCCCGCCGGCGCCGGGCAGTATGGACCGGGTGACCGACGAAGCACTGCCCGACGCACTGCCCGAGTACGCCGAGCGGGTCCTGGCCGTCGCCGAGACGATCCCGCCGGGCCGCGTGATGACCTACGGCGACGTCGCCGAGTGGCTGGGCGAGGGAGGACCCCGGCAGGTGGGCCGGGTCATGGCCCTCTACGGCGGAGCCGTCCCGTGGTGGCGCGTCGTCCGCGCCGACGGCGTCCTGCTCCCCGGCCACGAGCTGCGCGCCCTCGCGCACTACCGGGACGAGGGCACGCCGCTGCGGGAGGCGGGGCGCGCCGCCGGAGGGCACGTGCCCCGCATCGCGATGACGCGGGCACGGTGGGACGGCGTCACCGACGGGACCGGCGGTGCGGCCGACGGCGCGACCGGCGGTGTGAGACGCGACACCTGATCCCCGGCGCATCCGGGCCACCCGAACGGATGAGGTGCCCGAACGCCCGGGACGACTCCCGGGACGATCTGCGCACCACCCGCCTCCTGGCGTAGCGTCGGGGACCGTCCCGACCGCCCCCGTCACCGACCAGGACCGGCAGCCCACGTGAGATCCCACCCGCCCTCCGGCTCGTCGCGCCCGGACCGCCCGGAGCACCGGCGGACCCTCCGGGACGGCGCCGGCGCGTACCGCCTGGTGCGCACCCCGCCGGGTCCCGTGGTCCCCGCACGGCTGGACGCGGCGCAGCGCGCGGTGGTTGAGCACGGGCACGGTCCGCTGCTGGTGCTCGCCGGGCCCGGGACGGGCAAGACCACCACGCTCGTCGAGAGCGTCGCCGAACGGGTGCGGCGGGGCGCCGACCCCGAGCGCGTCCTGGTCCTCACCTTCAGCCGCAAGGCCGCCGTCGAGCTCCGCGACCGCATGGCGGCCCGGCTCGGCGGCGCGCGCGCCCCGCGGGCGACCACCTTCCACTCGTACTGCCACGCCCTGGTCCGCGCGCACCGCGACGCGGAGCTCTTCGGCGAGCCGCCGCGGCTGCTCTCCGGCCCCGAGCAGGACGTCACCGTGCGCGACCTGCTCGCCGGCCAGACCGAGCTGGAGCGCGAGGGACGCGGGGCGGTGCGCTGGCCGGACGAGCTGCGCGCGTGCCTGACCACCCGCGGGTTCGCCGACGAGGTGCGCGCCGTCCTCGCCCGCAGCCGCGAACTGGGCCTGGGGCCGGACGAGCTGGCCGCCTTCGCGGAGCGCACCCGGCGCGGCGACTGGGCGGCCGCGGCCGCCTTCCTCGCCGAGTACCTCGACGTCCTCGACGCCCGCGGCGTGCTCGACTACGCGGAGCTGGTGCACCGCGCCGTCCTGCTCGCCGAGCGGCCCGAGGTCGGGGCGGACCTGGCCGCGCGCTACGACGCGGTGTTCGTGGACGAGTACCAGGACACCGACGCCGCCCAGGGGCGGCTGCTGCGCGCGCTGGCGGGCGGGGGCCGCGCGCTGATCGCCTTCGGCGACCCCGACCAGTCCATCTACGCCTTCCGCGGCGCGGACGTGGGCGGCATCCTCGACTTCCCGCACGCCTTCCCGCGCCGCGACGGCACGCCGGCCCCGGTGCGCGTGCTGACCACCTCGCGCCGCTCCGGCGCCGCGCTGCTGGCCGCCACCCGGCTGCTCACCGCCCGGATGCCGCTCACCCGCCTCCCGGCCGCCGCCGTCCGCGCCCACCGCGAGCTGACCGCCGACCGTCCCGGCGGCCGGGTCGAGGCGTACACCTACCCGACCCCCGGCGCCGAGACCGACAACATCGCCGACGTCCTGCGCCGCGCCCACCTGGAGGACGGCGTCCCCTGGGGCGCCATGGCCGTCCTGGTCCGCGCCGGCTCCCGCTCCCTGCCGGTGCTGCGCCGCGCCCTGACCTCGGCGGGCGTGCCGGTGGAGGTCGACGGCGACGACGTCCCGCTGCGCCACGAGCCGGCGGTGGCGCCGCTGCTGACGGCGCTGCGGGTGGTCGCGGAGCAGGTGGCGGCGGGAGGCTCGGGCGCGGTGCCCGGGGACGCCGAGGCCGACGCCGGAACCCCCGCGGTCACCGCGGCCCCCGCCCCCGGGACCGCCCTCGCCCTGCTCACCTCGCCGCTCGGCGGCATGGACGGCACCGACCTGCGCCGGCTCGGCCGCGCCCTGCGCGAGGAGGAACGGCTCGCCGGACGGGCCGTCCCCCGCCCCTCGGACGTGCTCGTCGCCGAGGCGCTCGCCGAGCCCGAGCGCCTGGTCGCGCACGACCCGGCGTACGCCAGGGGCGCCCAGCGCCTGGGTGCGCTGCTGCGCACCGCCCGCGAGCGGCTGGCGGCCGGCGGCACCGCCGAGGACGCCCTGTGGACGCTGTGGGACGGCACGCCCTGGCCCGATCGGCTGCGCCGCGCCGCGCACCGCGGCGGGGCGGCCGGGCGCAACGCGGACCGCGACCTGGACGCGGTGTGCGCCCTGTTCGAGACCGCGGCCCGCGCCGAGGAACGCGTCGGCGGCCGGGACGTGCTCAACTTCCTGGACGAGCTGGAGGCCCAGGACATCGCCGCCGACACCCTCACCCGCCGCCCGGTGCGCCCGGACGCCGTCCGGCTGATGACCGCCCACCGCGCCAAGGGCCTGGAGTGGCGGCTCGTCGTCGTCGCCGGCGTCCAGGAGGGCCTCTGGCCCGACCTGCGCCGCCGCGGCTCGCTGCTGGAGGCGGACCGGATCGGCCGCGACGGCCTCGCCGAACCGCTGCCGCCCGGCGCCCTGCTGGCCGAGGAGCGGCGGCTGTTCTACGTGGCCGCCACCCGCGCCCGGGAGCGCCTGGTCGTCACGGCCGTCAAGGCGGCGGCGGAGGACGGCGACCAGCCGTCCCGGTTCCTCGCCGAGCTCGGCGTCGAGCCGGTGGACGTCACGCAGCGCCCCCGCCGCCCGCTCGCGGTCGCCGCGCTCGTCGCCGAGCTGCGGGCCACCACCGTGGACCCGGCCGCGTCCCCCGCGCTGCGGGCCGCCGCCGCCGGCCGGCTCGCCCGGCTCGCCGCGCTGCGCGACGAGGAGGACCGGCCGCTCGTCCCCGCCGCCGACCCCGACCGCTGGTGGGGACTGTACGAGCCGACGCACAGCGAGGTGCCGCTGCGCGACCGCGACCGCCCGGTGGCGCTCTCCGGCTCCGCGCTCGGCCAGCTCGCCGACACCTGCTCCCTCCAGTGGTTCCTGGGCCGCGAGGTGCGGGCGGAGGCCCCGGCCGGACCCGCCCAGGGCTTCGGCAACGTCGTGCACGTCCTCGCCGACGACGTCGCCTCCGGCCGCACCCCGGCCGACCTCGCCGTCCTGATGGAGCGCCTGGACACCGTCTGGGACGCGCTCGCCTTCGACGCGCCCTGGAAGTCCCGCCAGGAGAAGGAGAACGCGCGGGCCGCCCTGGAGCGCTTCCTGCGCTGGCACGTCCTGGAGCGCGGCCGCGCGGTGGTGGCCGGTGAGCACCCCTTCGACGTCACGCTGAAGGCGGAGCAGTACCTGGTGCGGGTGCGCGGCTCCATGGACCGCGTGGAGAAGGACCCGGCGGGCCGGGCGTACGTGGTCGACTTCAAGACCGGCAGGAGCGCCCCGAGCGCCGCCGAGGTCGCCCGCCACCCGCAGCTCGCCGTCTACCAGCTGGCGATCGGCCAGGGCGCGGTGGACGACCTGTTCGACGGCGAACGGCCGCGCTCCGGCGGCGCGGAACTGGTGCAGCTGCGGCAGGGCGCGGCCAAGCGGGACGGCGGGGACGCGCTGCCGAAGGTCCAGGCGCAGGAGTCCCCGGAGGACTCCGGCGACGGCTGGGTCGGCGAACTCCTGGCCACGGCGGCGGGCCGAGTCCTGGACGAACGCTTCGCCCCTCGCCCCGGCCGGCACTGCACGCACTGCGCCTTCCGCACGTCGTGCTCGGCGCGGCCGGAGGGGCGGCAGGTGGTGGAGTGAGGGTGCCCCGGGCCCTCCCCCCAGAGGGGGCACCCCCATTTCACGGTTTCTTCCGGGCTCCGGGCGGTCCCGGACCGCCCTCCGGGCGGTGGCGGGGGCTTCGCCCCCTGCACCCCCGCCGGGGCTCCGCCCCGGGGCCGGGCTCGGCTCCGCCGTGCGGAGGCGGGGGCTGCCCCCGGGGCGCCACAACGCGGCTTCGCCGCGTTGACCGGGGACTTCGCCCCCTGGGCCCCTGGAACCGCGCTGCGCGCGGTTGTCCTCAAGCTCCCCGGAGGGGGCAACCCCCGGACGGGCTGGATTTCGCGCCCGCACCGGATATCCGGCCTGGGCGCGCACTTCAGCTCGTCTGGGGGTTGCCCCCTCCGGGGAGCTTGAGGACGAGCGGCGGAGCCGCGCCCGGGTCCGGGGCTCCGCCCCGGGAAACGGTGAAAGGGCGGGGCGGGGAGAAAACCACCCGCCCCCCACTGTCAGTGGGCCCCGTTACCGTGAGGGACATGACGCCGCGCCTCACGGACCCCGAGCAGCTCAAGGACCTGCTCGGCATTCCCTTCACCCCGGAGCAGACGGCCTGCATCACCGCCCCGCCCGCCCCGCAGGTCATCGTCGCCGGCGCCGGCTCCGGCAAGACCACGGTGATGGCCGCCCGCGTCGTCTGGCTGGTCGGCACCGGCCAGGTCGCACCCGAGCGCGTCCTCGGCCTCACCTTCACCAACAAGGCCGCCGGCGAGCTCGCCGAGCGCGTCCGCAAGGCCCTCGCCCGCGCCGGTATCACCGCCGGCGAGGCCACCGACGAGGAGGGCCCGGGCGAGCCGCAGATCTCCACGTACCACGCCTTCGCCGGCCGGCTCCTCAAGGAGCACGGCCTGCGCATAGGCCTGGAGCCCACCGCCCGCCTCCTCGCCGACGCCACCCGCTTCCAGCTCGCCGCCCGCGTCCTGCGCTCCTCCCCGGGCCCGCACCCCGCGCTCACCCGCCCCTTCGCCGACCTCGTCGCCGACCTCCTCGCCCTCGACGGCGAGCTCGCCGAGCACCTCGTGGAGCCCGCCGCCCTGCGGGCCCACGACGAGGAGCTGCTCGCCGCCCTCGACGGCGCCCGGCTCACCAACGCCGACCTGCGCAAGGCCCCCGAGACCGCCCGCGCCCGCCACGAGCTGACCGGCCTCGTCGAGGCGTACCGCGAGGAGAAGCGCCGCCGCGACCTCCTCGACTTCGGCGACCAGATAGCCCTCTCCGCCGACCTGGCCCGCACCCGCCCCGAGGTCGGCCGGATCCTGCGCGAGCAGTTCGAGGTCGTCCTTCTCGACGAGTACCAGGACACCTCCGTCGCCCAACGCCTCCTGCTCGCCGGCCTGTTCGGGTCCGGCACGGGCCACGCGGTGACCGCCGTCGGCGACCCCTGCCAGGCCATCTACGGCTGGCGCGGCGCCTCCGTCGCCAACCTGGACGACTTCCCGCGCCACTTCCCGCACGCCGACGGCCGCCCCGCCGCCCGCCACTCCCTCGGCGAGAACCGCCGCAGCGGCGGCCGCCTCCTCCGCCTCGCCAACGGCCTGGCCGCGCCGCTGCGCGAGCGCCACGAGGGCGTCGAGGCGCTGCGCCCCGCGCCCGGCGCCGAGCACGACGGGCTGGTGCGCTGCGCCCTGCTGCCCACCCAGGCCGAGGAGCTGGCCTGGCTCGCCGACTCCCTCGCCCACCGGATCCGCACCGGCACCCGGCCCGGCGACGTCGCCGTCCTGTGCCGCACCGCCGCCGACTTCGCCCGGATCCAGGGCGCGCTCGTCGAGCGGGACGTCCCGGTCGAGGTCGTCGGCCTCTCCGGGCTGCTGCACCTGCCGGAGATCGCCGACCTCGTCGCCGTCTGCGAAGTCCTCCAGGACCCCACGGCCAACGCCGCGCTCGTCCGCCTGCTGACCGGCCCGCGCTGGCGCATCGGCGCCCGCGACCTGGCGCTCCTCGGCCGCCGCGCGCGCACCCTCGTCCCGTACGGCAGCGCCGGCACCGACCCGGAGCGGCGGCTCGCCGAGGCCGTCGAGGGCCGCGACCCGGCCGAGGTGATCTCCCTCGCCGACGCGCTCGACACCTTCCTCACCGCCGGGGACGCGCCGGACGACGGCCTGCCGTTCTCCGCCGACGCCCGCGTCCGCTTCGCCCGCCTCGCCACGGAGCTGCGCGAGCTGCGGCGCTGCCTGGCCGATCCGCTGATGGACGTCCTGCACCGCGTCCTCGCCACCACCGGCCTGGACGTCGAGCTCTCCGCCTCCCCGCACGCGCTGGCGGCCCGCCGCCGGGAGACGCTCAACCAGTTCCTCGACATCGCCGCGGGCTTCGCCGGCCTGGACGGGGACGCCGGGGTCTCCGCCTTCCTGGGCTTCCTGCGCACGGCCGTGCAGTACGAGAAGGGCCTCGACAGCTCGCTGCCCGGCGCGGAGGACACGGTCAAGGTCCTCACCGCGCACAAGTCGAAGGGCCTGGAGTGGGACGTCGTCGCCGTCCCCGGCCTCGTCGCGAGGACGTTCCCCGGCGAGCAGCCGCGCGACGCGTGGACGGCCCAGGCCCACGTCCTGCCGCACGCCCTGCGCGGCGACGCGGACACCCTCCCCGACGTCACGTCCTGGGACGCCAAGGGGCTGACCGTCTTCAAAACGGCGATGAAGGAGCACCAGGCCGTCGAGGAGCTCCGCCTCGGTTACGTCACCTTCACCCGCCCCCGCTCCTTGCTGCTGGGCTCCGGCCACTGGTGGGGCCCGGAGCAGAAGCGCCCCCGGGGGCCGTCGGCCTTCCTGCACGCCCTGCGCGAGCACTGCGAGGCGGGCCACGGCGAGATCGAGGCGTGGGCGGACGCGCCGGAGGAGGGCGCGACGAACCCGGCCCTGGCGGAGCACGAGACCGACCTCGCCTGGCCGCTGCCGCTGGACGAGGCGTCCCTCGTCCGCCGCCGCGCCGCCGCGGACGCGGTCCGCGCCCACCTGGCCCGCCCCCCGGGCCCGTCCCCGGTTCCGGAACCGGCCCACGACCCGGACTGGCCCCCGCCACCGGAGGACGACGAGCCGTACGACGCGTACGACGCAGAGGAGGCCCGGGCCGCCCTGGCGGACTGGGACGCCCTGCCCGGCACCCGCCCGACGCGTCCCACGCCGGCCGACGGGTCCGATGCCCCCGGCCCCGATGCGCCCCTGCCCGGAGCCACCGGTGATCCGGTAGGGCGACTGCTGGCCGCATCCGGTGCAGCCGATGCGCCGGACGCACCCACCCTCGGCGCCGCCGAGTCGCTGCCGGGCAACAGCCCGGCGCCCGGGCGCGCCGGCGGCGCACCGTACGCCGATGAGGCGTCGACCGATGCCCCGGGCGGCCCGCTGGGGAGCCGCAGCCATGCACCGCAGCGCGACACCGCGCAGGCGGCCGAGGGGCACAGCCCCGAGGAGCCCCGGGGCCCGGGGCTCGCCCCGGGAAACGGTGAAATGGGGGTGCCCCCTCTGGGGGAGGGACTGGGGCAACCCCCCTCCACCCCCCGCTCCGCACCCGCCCCCGAAGAAGAACAGCTCACCCCGGAGGAATCCCGCCTCACCGCCTCCTGGGACCGCGACCTGGAAGCCCTCGCCGGCGAGCTCCGCCGCACCCGCGCCGCCGTCCGCGACGTGCCCGTCCCGCCGACACTGACCGCCACGCAGCTGGTCCGCCTCGCCGCCGACCCCGACGCGTTCGCGGCCGAGCTCGCCCGCCCGATGCCGAGCCGCCCGCGCCCCGCCGCGCGCCGCGGCACCCGCTTCCACGCCTGGCTGGAGACCCGCTTCGAGACCTTCGAGGAGCTCCCCCTGCCGGGATTCGACGACCTCGTCGACCCGTCCGGCGACGACGAGGACGACGGGATCGACGACGGAATCACCGACGACCACGACCTCGCCGCCCTCAAGGCCGCCTTCGAACGCACCCCGTACGCCCACCGCACCCCCCACCGCGCCGAGGCCCCCTTCCAGATCACCCTCGCCGGCCGCCTGATCCGCGGCCGGATCGACGCGGTCTACCGCACGGACGACGGCACGTCCGGTGCCGAGCGCTACGAGATCGTCGACTGGAAGACCGGCCGCACCCGGAACGCGGCCGACCCCCTCCAGCTGGCGATCTACCGCCTGGCCTGGGCCGAACGCCGGGGCATCCCGCCGTCCCGGGTGACCGCCGCGTTCGTCCACGTACGCGACGGCACGGTCGTCCGCCCGCCGGACCTGCCGGACCGCGCCGGGCTCGAACGGATCCTGCTCGGCCAGGAGCGGACAGAGCAGCAGCGGACAGCGCAGCAGCAGACAGAGCAGGAGGAGACAGCGCACGAGAAGCCGGAGCAGGAAACCCGGTCCCGGTCACCGCGCGTGTCCGGATAGGCTCGATGTCATGAGCCACACCCCGGACAGTGCCGTCCGCGCGTACATCGAGCAGCACCGCGCCGCCTTCCTCGACGACCTCGCGGAGTGGCTGCGCATCCCCTCCGTCTCGGCCGACCCCGGCCTCGCCGCCGATGTCCGCCGCAGCGCCGACTGGCTGGCGGGGAAGCTTGAGGAGACGGGCTTCCCGACCGTCGAGGTCTGGGAGACGGACGGCGGCGACGGCGCCCCCGCGGTCTTCGCGGAGTGGCCCTCCGGGGACGACGGCGCCCCCACGGTCCTGGTCTACGGCCACCACGACGTCCAGCCGGCCGCCCGCGAGGACGGCTGGCACACCGACCCGTTCGAGCCCGTCGTCAAGGACGGCCGGCTCTACGGTCGCGGCGCCGCCGACGACAAGGGCCAGGTGTTCTTCCACACGCTCGGCGTCCGCGCGCACCTGGCGGCCACCGGCCGGACGGCCCCCGCCGTCAATCTCAAGCTGATCGTCGAGGGCGAGGAGGAGTTCGGCTCGCCGAACTTCCCGGCCCTGCTCCGCGCGCACGCCGACCGCCTCGCCTGCGACAGCGTGATCGTCTCCGACACCGGCATGTGGTCCGAGGACACCCCGACGGTCTGCACCGGCATGCGCGGCCTGGTCGAGTGCCAGATCGACCTGTACGGGCCGGACCAGGACATCCACTCCGGCTCCTTCGGGGGCGCCGTGCCCAACCCGGCCACCGAGGCCGCCCGGCTGGTCGCCGCGCTGCACGACGAGGACCGCCGCGTGGCGATCCCCGGCTTCTACGACGGCATCGTGGAGCTCACCGACCGCGAGCGCGAGCTCTTCGCCGAGCTGCCCTTCGACGAGGAGCGCTGGCAGCGCACCGCGCACTCGCACGCCACCCTCGGCGAGGCCGGCTTCACCACCCTGGAGCGCGTCTGGGCCCGTCCCACCGCCGAGGTCAACGGCATGGGCGGCGGCTACCAGGGCCCCGGCGGCAAGACGGTCGTGCCGTCCTCGGCCGTGCTGAAGCTGTCGTTCCGCCTGGTCGCCGGCCAGGACACGGACCGGATCCAGCAGGCCGTGCGGGAGTGGACGGCCGCCCGGCTGCCCGAGGGCGTCCGCCACGAGATCACCTTCACCGGGGCCACCCGCCCCTGCCTGACGCCGCTGGACCACCCCGCGCTCCGGTCCGTCGCCCGGGCCATGGGCCGCGCCTTCGGACAGAAGATCCTCTTCACCCGCGAGGGCGGCTCCGGCCCCGCTGCCGACCTCCAGGACGTCCTGGGCGCCCCCGTGCTGTTCCTCGGCATCTCGGTGCCCTCGGACGGCTGGCACGCGCCGAACGAGAAGGTCGAGCTCGACCTCCTCATGAAGGGCGTGGAGACCGCGGCCCACCTCTGGGGCGACCTCGCCGGGGGCCCGGGCGGGCAGTAGCGCGGGCGGACCGCACCCGCCCCGGACGCACCACCACCATCACCACAGGGGGAGTTGGAAGCAGCCGTGACCACCTGGACCGCATTCCCGGCCGACCGTCCCATCACGCTCAGCGGCGCGAGCGGCATCGACCGCGCCGCGCACCACCGCCTGGACGAGGCGTGGCTGGCGGCGGCCTGGAGCCACCCCTCGACCCGGGTCTTCGTGGTCTCCGGGGGGCAGGCGCTGATCGACGACGCCCCCGACGGCCGCACGGAGCTGGTGATGACGCCGGCGTTCGAGGCCCCCGTCACCGAGACGCACCGCTACTTCCTCGGCCAGGACGAGGACGGGGTGGCCTACTTCGCGCTCCAGAAGGACAGCCTGCCCGGCCGCATGGACCAGTCGGCGCGCCCGGCCGGGCTGCGCGAGGCGGGCCTGCTGCTGTCGCCGCGTGACGCCGGCCTGCTGGTGCACGCGGTGGCCCTGGAGAACTGGCAGCGGCTGCACCGCTTCTGCTCGCGCTGCGGCGAGCGCACCGTCATCGCCGCCGCCGGCCACATCCGCCGCTGCCCGGCCTGCGGCGCCGAGCACTACCCGCGCACCGACCCCGCCGTGATCATGCTGGTCACCGACGAGCAGGACCGCGCCCTGCTGGGCCGCCAGATGCACTGGCCGGAGGGCCGCTTCTCCACGCTCGCCGGCTTCGTCGAGCCGGGCGAGTCCATCGAGCAGGCGGTGCGGCGCGAGGTCGCCGAGGAGGCCGGCGTGGTGGTGGGCGAGGTGGAGTACGTCGCCAGCCAGCCCTGGCCCTTCCCGTCCAGCCTGATGCTGGGCTTCCGGGCGCGGGCCGTCTCCTCCGAGATCCAGGTGGACGGCGAGGAGATCCACGAGGCGCGCTGGTTCTCCCGGGAAGAGCTGCGGGCCGCGTTCAAGTCCGGGGAGGTACTGCCTCCCACCGGAATCTCGATCGCGGCCCGGCTGGTCGAGCTCTGGTACGGCGAGCCCCTGCCGTAGGCGGGTCGCCGTAAGCCGGCGGTCAGACGCCGACCCCGATCTTGGCCTTGACCTGGGCGAGGGAGGGGTTGGTGAGCGTGGAACCGTCCGCGAACAGCAGGGTCGGCACCGTCTGGTCGCCCCCGTTGGCCTTCTCCACCAGGGCGGCGGCCTCGGGGTCGTGCTCGATGTTCACCTCGGTGTACTCGATGCCCTCCCGCTCCATCTGGCGCTTGAGGCGGATGCAGTAGCCGCACCAGGTGGTGCTGTACATCGTCACGGCGGACATCGGGACTCCTTGGAGGTCGTGCGGGGGTGTTTCCGGGTGGGGGAGCGGTGCTCCGGTGGTAGAACGTGCGACCATCCTCGGCCATTCCCGGAAAGGTCCCGGCCAGCATAAGTACGACTGCGGAGCCCCGCCTGTGGACAACCGTCCCGGTCGCCTCCTGGAACCTGGCAGCATGGCGGGGTGACACCAGCAACGCACTCCACCCTCTTCCCCCAGGTGCCGGAGACCGCCGACGCCGTGCTCGACGGGCTCGACCCCGAGCAGCGCGCGGTGGCCACGGCGCTCGGCGGGCCGGTGTGCGTGCTGGCCGGCGCGGGCACGGGCAAGACCCGCGCCATCACCCACCGGATCGCCTACGGGGTCCGCTCCGGCGTGCTCCAGCCCGCCAGTGTGCTCGCCGTCACCTTCACCAACCGCGCGGCGGGCGAGATGCGCGGCCGGCTGCGCCAGCTGGGCGCCGCCGGCGTCCAGGCGCGCACCTTCCACTCCGCCGCCCTGCGCCAGCTGCAGTACTTCTGGCCCAAGGCCGTCGGCGGCGAGCTGCCCCGGCTCGTCGAGCGGAAGGCCCAGCTGGTCGCCGAGGCCGCGGCCCGCTGCCGGGTCCGCCTCGACCGCAATGAGCTGCGCGACACCACCGGCGAGATCGAGTGGGCCAAGGTCACCCAGACCGTCCCCGAGGAGTACCCGGTGGCCGTCGCCCGCTGCTCCCGTGACGCCCCCCGCGACCCCGCCGAGATCGCGAAGATCTACGGCATCTACGAGCAGCTCAAACGCGAGCGCGGAGTGATCGACTTCGAGGACGTCCTGCTGCTCACCGTCGGCGTCCTCCAGGACCGCCACGACATCGCCGAGACCGTCCGCCGCCAGTACCAGCACTTCGTGGTCGACGAGTACCAGGACGTCAGCCCCCTCCAGCAACGCCTCCTCGACCTCTGGCTGGGGGAGCGGGACAGCCTCTGCGTGGTCGGCGACGCCAGCCAGACGATCTACTCCTTCACCGGCGCCACCCCCGACCACCTGCTGGACTTCCGCACCCGCCACCCCAACGCCACCGTCGTCCGGCTCGTCCGCGACTACCGCTCCACCCCCCAGGTGGTGCGCCTGGCCAACGAGCTCCTCGCCCAGGCCCGCGGCCGGGCCGCCGACCACCGCCTGGAGCTGGTCTCCCAGCGGGAGAGCGGCCCGGAGCCGGCCTACGCGGAGTTCGCCGACGAGCCGGCCGAGGCCGAGGGCGTCGCCCGGCGCGTCCGCGACCTGATCGCCTCCGGCGTGCCCGCCGGCGGGATCGCCGTCCTCTACCGCATCAACGCCCAGTCCGAGGGCTACGAGCAGGCCCTCGCCGACGTGGGCGTGCCCTACCAGCTGCGCGGGGCCGAGCGGTTCTTCGAGCGCCCCGAGGTCCGCGAGGCCCAGTTGCTGCTGCGCGGCGCCGCCCGGGCGGCGACCGGCACCGACCCCCGGCTGGCCGCCGCCGAGGACCTGGCCGGCCAGGTCCGGGCCGTCTTCTCCACCCGGGGCTGGACGCCCGAGCCGCCCGCCGGCTCGGGCGCGGTCCGCGACCGCTGGGAGTCCCTGGCCGCCCTGGTGCGCCTCGCCGAGGACTTCGCCCGCTCCCGCCCCGGCGCCACGCTCGCCGACCTCGTCACCGAGCTGCAGGAGCGGGCCGAGGCGCAGCACGCCCCCGCCGTCGAGGGTGTGACGCTCGCCTCACTGCACGCCGCCAAGGGCCTGGAGTGGGACGCCGTCTTCCTGGTCGGCCTCACCGAGGGCATGCTGCCGATCACCTACGCGAAGACGGACGAGCAGATCGAGGAGGAGCGCCGCCTGCTCTATGTCGGTGTCACCCGGGCCCGCCGCCACCTGACCCTGTCGTGGGCGCTCTCCCGGGCGCCCGGCGGGCGCCCCTCCCGCCGCCCCAGCCGCTTCCTGTCCGGCCTGCGCCCGGGTTCCGCGGCGCCCCGCCCGGGCGCCGCGGAGGCGACGGGCGCACTGGGCCACGTCTCGTACGGGTCGGGCGCGTACGGCTCCGGCGGCCGCTCCGCCGGCAGCGGCCCCGCCCCCCGGGCGCGGCGCAGACCGGTGCGGTGCCGCGTCTGCGGGCGCACCCTGACCGACGCGGGGGAGATCAAGCTGCTGCGCTGCGAGGACTGCCCCAGCGAGCTGGACGAGGGTCTCCACGAGCGGCTGCTGGACTGGCGCGCCGAGCAGGCCGAGCGGCTCGGCCAGCCAGCCTTCTGCGTCTTCACCGACAAGACGCTCCTGGCGATCGCCGAGGCCGTCCCGGGAACCGAGGCGGAGCTTTCCGTCATCTCAGGAGTGGGAAGGCGCAAGCTCGGCACGTTCGGAGCCGATGTCCTGGCGCTGTGCGCCGGCCGCGAGCCGGGGTCGTGCGAGGGCTCGGAAATCTCTCCGGAAAAATAGTTTGCGCGCGCGGAGGGCATACCCATAGCCTTCCGAGCAGGGAAACAACGGATCCTCACGGGATCCGCTGGTTCCGTGGTGCACTGAACCGAAGATTCGACGGACTCCGTCCGTCCCGAGACGCCGAGAGGAGGCGAGACCAATGATCAGCTTCATCCCCAGCAACAAAATGACCGATCGCCCGGTCTTCGCCACGCGTCCGCTCGGCGCCGTATCCGGTGTCGCCCTCGCCTCCGGTCTCGGTTCCGTCAACGGCACCGGTCTGTCCTTCGTCGCCCTCCCGGCCACCACGTCGGCCCTGGGCAATGAGCGACCGACCAAGGCGCTTGCGGCAACGGCAGCAATGGCACAGTTCCGTGCCTTTGCGACGGAGACCAACGGCGCCGAATCCCGGACGAAGCAGTACCAGCACCACACGATGTGGGCCTTCCGTGGGCTCGAACCCTGGAGAGATCCAGCCTGATCGGCAGATCAGGTCGGCACCTTCCAGGGCCGCGGAACCCACACCGGGATCCGCGGCCCTTTTGCTTGCCCCCCAGCCAGGGGAAACCAGCCCGGCCACCAGCCGGAACAACAGACGAGGAACACCAAACCGTGCAGATCAAGGCACACACCCCGTCAGTAGCCACCGACCTGATCCCCCCGCCCGTCCCCACGGAGGACACCTTGACCCCCCTGACCGCGCTCACCGACCTCGACGACGCGATCGAGAACCTGGGCACCCCGGTCCCCTGCCGCAGCTACGACCCGGAGGTCTTCTTCGCCGAGTCGCCGGCGGACGTGGAGTACGCCAAGTCGCTCTGCCAGACCTGCCCGCTGCGCGAGGCCTGCCTCGCCGGCGCCAAGGACCGCCGCGAGCCGTGGGGCGTCTGGGGCGGCGAGCTCTTCGTCCAGGGCGTCGTCGTGGCCCGCAAGCGCCCCCGTGGCCGCCCGCGCAAGAACCCGGTCGCCGCATGAGTCTCCCCGGCACGATCGACCTCCCCCTCGCGCACGACCCCACGAAGCAGGAACCGACGATGCACCACGCGTCCCCCGAGCCCTCCGGCTCCGCCCTTCCCGCCCGCACCACCTCCGGCGCGATCACCTCGCGTCAGAACAGGAACCTCGAAATGCAACTCATCCCAGAAGTCCTGGCCCGAGCCCATATGCACGACGGCAGGGCCCTCCGGCTCGCGGCGGCCCGGCGCGTGCAGCGCCGCGCCGAGCGGGCCTCGCTGCGTGCCCGACGAGCCTTGGCCATGGCAGTGATGCACTAGCCGCTCCGTCGGCCGAACGCGACTTGGTGAACCGGGGGTCGGTCCGAAAGGACCGGCCCCCGGTGCGTTCGGGTGCGTTGAACCCTCACGAACCGTTCACGGGGATATCGTCTGGGAGTGGACCAGAAGACGCCTGATTCAGCGCAGTTGGACCCTGAGGCCACCGGCACCACCCTCACGTGTGCCCGTTGCGGAACCACCGCCGACGGCTTCCCGCCGACCTGGACCTGCTCCGTGGAGAACGGCGGCCGCCACTACTTCTGTGACGACTGCGCCCGCGCCAACATCAGAGCGATCGAGGGCCGCCTCGACTCCTCCTGGTGGTGAGCGGAACGGGCCCGCGCCCCGGCGGGCCCGCCCCACCTCCTCAGGCGGGTGTCCCCTGACCGCAGTCCTCGGCGGGTCTGCCGGCCGCGAAGCCCGGGACCCACGCCTCCATCTCGTCACGCAGCCGTACCGTCGCACCCAGCTGACAGAGCACCCCTATGGTGCTCGTGGTCACCCGGTGGATGAGCAAGTACGCCGGGGGCAGGTTGAGCTGACGGGCGAGCTGGTACGCGGGGGAGCGGGGGTCGGCGATCCGTGTGGCCTGGGAGCGCATCCAGTCGCGGGTGAAGGTGAACTCCTCCACCTGGGCGGGCTCGATGATGGGCAGGAGATAGTCGAGCACCGCCCCCGGGTCGAGCTCGATCTCCGGTTTGACGAACCCCTCGTCGCACAGCAGCTCGTGGACCGCCTCCGCCTCGCCCTCCAGCGTCAGCCGCAGTGCCGTCCCGATCTCGGCCGGCAGCCCCTGCGGCAGCCGGTCCACCGTGCCGAAGTCCAGCACGCCCAGCCGCCATTTCTCCGGTGGGCCGTCGGGGTGGGCGCCGGTCACCAGACGGAAGTTGCCCGGGTGTGGGTCGGCGTGCAGCAGCCCGGTGCGGGCGGTGCCCGAGAACAGGAAGCGGGCCAGCAACTGACCTGCCCGGTCCCGCTGCTCCTGGGTGCCGTCCGTTATCACTTCGGACAACGGCACCCCCTCCAGCCACTCCGTCACCAGCACTTGATCGCTGTGGTGCACCACAGCCGGCACCATGACGTCGGCGTCCCCGGCGAACTCCTCGGCGTGGGCGATCTGGGCGCTCGCCTCCAGCCCGTAGTCCAGCTCCTCGGACACCCGGTCCCGCAGCTCGGCGATGAGGGGCTTGAGATCCATCCCGGGGATGAGCGGCCCCAGCAGCCGTGCGAAACGGCCGAGTTGGGTGAGATCGGACAGCAGTGCCTCCCCGGCCCCGGGGTACTGCACCTTGACCGCGACCTCGCGCCCGTCGTGCCAGACGGCCCGGTGCACCTGCCCGATCGAGGCCGCGGCGGCCGGCTTGTCGTCGAACTCCTCGAAGAGATCCCGCCAGTCCGCCCCCAGCCGCTCCGCCAGCGCCGCGTGCACCGACTTCACCGGCATCGGCGGCGCCGCCTCCTGGAGCTTGGTGAGCGCCGCCCGGTAAGGGCCCGCGACCTGCTCCGGGAGCGCCGACTCGAAGACGGACAGGGCCTGTCCGAGCTTCATCGCACCGCCCTTGAGCTGACCGAGCGTCGCGAACAGCTGCTCCGCCGTGCGCTGCTGCAACTCGGCGGCGATCTTCTCCGCCGGCCGGCCGCCGATCCGTTTGCCCAGCCCCAGCGCGGTGCGCCCGGCGAACCCCAACGGCAGCGCGGCCAATTTGGCGGTACGAGCGACCGCCTTGCGCGGTAGATCAGACATGCGCCCCTCCAACTAGCTGTGCAGCCAGGCCGCGACGGCGGTCACCCGTGCATTGTCCCGTGCGGAGCCCCCGCGGCCCGGTCACGCCCCTCCTCCGGAAGACGCGCCGCACCGCACGGGCACCGCGCGTGCGGCTCGACGGGGCGCGAGGACCATCCCGGACCCGGCAGTGCCAGCTCCAGGCGGTGCCCCGCACCCGCCGTGGACCCACCGTCGAGGAACGCCAGCGCCCACGACACGGTCAGCCCCGCCACGACCGTGGCCAGTGCCATGTCGCAAGACGGTACCCCCGCACGTCGGCCGGACTTCCACTGGGCGAGCATCCGGGGCCATGCCGCGTCCCGTTCGGCCCGGTCCAGGTCCAGGCATCCCGCGCAGGCCGACCGGCCGGGCAGGACCAGCGGGCCCACCACGCCCGTCGCCTCGGCCACCCCCGCGTACAGGTGGGGCGTCCCCGACGACACCAACTCCCGGGCCTCCGCCGGGTCCGGTGACCAGACCGCCACCCCGTCCCGCGGGACGCACACCGTCAGCGCCGGCGAAGGCTCGGGGCGGCCGGCCCGGGACCGGGGCACGGGCAGCGGCGCCGCCTCGCGCACCACCCGGCGGGCCGCCACGTCCCGCCGCTCGCCCGTCCGCCGCGCGTCCATCCCACATGGGCTCACATCCCACGGTTCGACACAGCCGCCGTCCACGACGTCCACCCGCCCCACCCCCGAGGCCGACAGCAGCGCGGCGACGGCCGCCCCCACCCGGCCCGCGCCCCGGACCCGCACCCGGGCCTCCTGCCGCGCGGCCATCAGCCGCATCGCCGCGCCCGGTTCGGGATGCAGCACCGAGAGGGATGCCAGATCCGGCCGCAGCCGCTCCAGGGAGGCGCCGCCCCGGCCGCGCAGGGCGTCCCCGGCCGCACCGGCCCCGCGCGCGTCGTCGAGCAGGCCCGCCCGTGCCAGGCGCTCCACCAGCGCATCCGCCCGGCCCTCCGGGAGGTCCAGCGCGGTGGCTTCCGCCCGCAGCAGCGGCAGGCTCCGCGTGCCGTCGAGCAGGGCGAGGAACGACGCGGTCGCCGTGTCCACCGGGCCGATCACCGACGCGTGCGCGCCCGTCATTCCCAGCTGCAGGGTGTCCCGGCTGCGCCAGGCCCGCCGCAGCGCCGGCTTGACCATCGGATGCGCGGGCCCGCCACCGGCTTCCCAGCCGCCGTCCCGGGGCGCCGAGCCCCTGCTCGCCCGCGCGGGCGCCCCGCCCCCGGCGGACTCCTGGCACACGGACGGCTCGGGCCCCCGCGGCGGCGCCCCGTCCTCCGCCACGGCCACCGTCGCCCCGCACGTACGTCCGCTCCCCATGACTCCCCCTCGTCGGCCCGGCGCACCGCGCCGTCGCCCCCGGCAGGGCCCGGTGCCCTGCGGGTCGGCACGCCTGTGACCGGGATTCGTAGTTTGCGAACGGGGTCGACACGTTGCGGATCTTGATCGGGTGACGCTGCGTTGTGATCAAGTTCGAAGATCGCATCTTCTCCGGGGGCCGTTTCTGCTGGTCTGGGTACGTGGAAGCAGCGGCGGAGGCGGTGATCGCGTCGGACGTGTGCCAGCTGGAGGAGCTGGTCACCCGGTACGAGGGGGACGTGGGAGAAGCCCGGGGTCTGCTCCGGCTCGGGGAGGAGTGGCTGCGCCGGTGGAGTACGACGTGGAAGGTCGGCGGCGGTGAGGTCAGCTGGCCGGTGCGTGACATGGCCGGTGTTCCCGTGCGGTCGTCCCGACCGACCCGCGGGTTCACGTGGCAGCGCGCCCAGCGGCATCACCCGGGGCTGGAGTACATGGTGTCGACCGGCCGGGCTCATGGCTTCGAATCGATCGCGGAATCACGTCTGCTGGTCGCGCTGGACTTCCTCGGGGCGTCGGAGGTGCTGTCCCAGCCGTTCCGCCTGGACTTCGAGCACGCGGACGGGAAGAGCTGGCACGTTCCGGATTTCCTGGCCGTGGTCGACGGCGGGATGTGGTTGCTGGATGTCCGTCCGGCGCATTTGATCAAGGCGAGCGACGCGCTGAAGTTCGCGGCCTCCCGGGAGACGGCTGCTGCCTGCGGCTGGCGGTATTCGGTGGTTTCCGGCTGGCGCCCGCACGTTTTCAGCGTGCTGGATCATCTGTCGTCGCGGCGGCGGCCGGCAAGAGACTTGCTGGGCATGAGGGATCAGGTGCTCGCCGCGGTCGGGGGCGGGGTCCTTGCGTTCGGCGAGCTGGCGGAGGCGACGAGCCTGCCGGCGGTTGCCCGCGCCCATATCGTCCGGCTGCTCTGGCGGCGCGAGTTGGGAGTCGATCTGGGCAGACCGCTGCTCGACAGCTCGCTGGTCTGGGCGACGACCGGTTCGCGGAGGCGGGTGTGATGGCGTCTTCGAAGGGGCTGCTGCAGGTGTCGCCGGGCCGGCGGATCGCGCTCAACGGGGTCGAGTGGACGATCGAGTCCGTCGAGGCCCATGCCGGCAGGCTGGTGCTGGCCGACGGGACCGGCCGGGTCGAGGTCCGCTCGTTCCGATGGCTGATCAATCATCCTGACCTGCGGGCACTGCGGGATGCGGAGGAAGTGCCCCGTCCGGGATCGTCCCGTCAGCCGAGGTCGCTGGCGGATCTGACGTCGAACCAGCTGAAGCGGGCCCGGGTCCGGGCCGAGCATGTGCTGGAGACGGCGACCGGCTTCCGGGGCGGGCATCCGGCCCGGGCGGCGCCGGGCGAGCCGCGGCCTGCCTACGACCCCGATCTGACGACGCTGACCGCGCGGCGGCACGCGAAGGCCGCCGAGGTGAAGGCGATTCCCGCGCAGGAAGCGGCTCTGCTCGGGCTGAAGGGACTGGGGGTCCGCACCCTGGAGACGCTGACGAAGCTGTCCGGGGAGAGCCTGTTGCTGGCTTGCGCGGACGGGCGGTGGACCCGTCGGCGATCAGGTCACCGGAGTATCACCGCGGAGATCCGTGAGGCGATCTTCGCGGTGAAGGAGGAGTGCAGAGAGCGGGCCCGGATCACGATGGCGGCCAGGCACCGGTTGATGCACCAGTATGTCCGCGAGCGTTTCCCGGATTTCCCCACCGAGAAGATCCCCTCCCGCTACACGCTGGCGGTGGTCTGGGAGGAGTGGTTCGGGTCCGGCGGGGCCCGGCCGCGTTACCAGCGGACGGCGGACGACGCCGCGGAGGCCGGCGTCTCGGGCCGGGTGGTGGTTCACCGGCCCGGTCAGGTTCTCGCGCTGGACTCGACTCCGCTGCCGGTCAAACTGCGGGAGACCGTCTTCGGCGAGGCGGTCACCGCGACGCTCACCCTGGCCCTGGATCTCTACACGCACGGGCTGCCGGCCTTCCGGCTCACGCTGCAGTCCGACACCTCCGTCGACGTCGCGATGCTGCTGCGGGACGTGATGCTGCCGCTGCCCATGCGGGAGGGCTGGGGCGAGGAGATGGAGTGGCCCTACGCGGGCGTCCCGGCCGACGTCATCGCCGAGTTCACCGGCCACCGGGTCGCGGCCCTGCCGTTCTTCGCGCCGGAGACGGTCACCACCGATCACGGCGGCCCCTACAAGAACCATGACCTGGTGGAGGCCGAGAGGGAGCTCGGCTGCAACATCCTGCCTGCCCGGATTCTGCGGCAGACGGACAAGTTCGCGGTCGAGCGGCAGTTCTCCACGATCAAAACGATGCTGCTCGAGCATCTGCTGGGGTTCACCGGCACCGACACCGCCGACCGCGGGGCCGACCCGGAACGCGACGCGAGTCTGACCCTTGCCCAGGCCGAGCACGTCATCGCGACCTGGATCGTCCAGATCTGGCAGAACCGCAAACTAGGTGAATACGGGCCGAGTTGGGCACCGGGTGAGGGCCACAGCCCGAACACTTTGTTCGCGGCGGCCATGCAGCAGGGCGGCTTCGACCTGGACTTCCCCGAGCCGAGCCTCTATTACCGGCTCCTGCGCAAGCACCACGTCAAGGTCCATCCCCGTCGCGGGGTGAAGATCCTCGGCCTTTGGTATCACGACGACGTCCTGGACGATCCGCGGTTCTGGCAGCCCTCGGACCGGGGCGGCCGGCACGCCGGCAAGTGGGTGGTCCGCAGTGACCGCCGGGACCGGCGGCAGGTGTTCTTGCAGGATCTGGCCGACCACGAGAAGTGGCATGTCCTGCGCTGGCGGGGCCTTCCGCCCGAAGGAGAGGTCCCGGCGTTCTCGGACAAGAGCGCCGACGCTCTCCTCGAGCACGTGAGAGCGAACAAGATCGCCGCCCGTTCCGATGAGGAACTCCTGCCGGCCCTGCTGGACATCCTGAACTCGGTCACCCCGGTCGACCAATGGCCCACGCAGGCGAAGAAGAAGGCCGAGAAGAAGCGGCGGGTCGCCCGCGCCCGCGAGGACACCCACGCGCAGGCCGCCGCCGCGGATCGCGCAGGCCCTTCGCCGCTGCCCGCCCGGATGCCGGGGCCATGGGCCGAGCAGGCCCACACGATCGACGCCGCTGTCGACTCCGACCGTCGCCGGCGGCGCGAGGGGGCGGTCCGGGACGAACCGGTCGCGCCGCCGCTGCTGGAGGACTCCTTGCGTCGCCAGCACCTGTTCCTTCTTCCGCTGGGCCCTGACGACGAATCCGCCCCGTCCCTCGAGGAGAACGCGTGAGCCAGGCCCCGTCCCCCGGTGATCCGCTGGCCGGCCTGCCCTCACAGTCCGAGATCGCCGAGTTGATCCTGCGGGGGCGCCCGCACCGCGACACCTACGCCGGCTGGCAGCATTACCGCGCCAACCGGGGACGCCTCGTCCCGCCGCCGTTGCTGACGCCGGGCCAGTGGCGATCTGTCCCGGCCGCCCGCCGCACCGGCTACGACCTCTATCGCCGGATGACGAACGTCAATTTGCCGCTGCAGCGGACGCCGATGCAGGAGAAGGTCACCCGGCTCATCCGGCGTCGGCTGAACGGCAATACCCTCAAGCAGGACGACCCGACCCTGGCCGGGATCATGGTCAGCGGCTGGGGCAATTACGGCAAGACCGCAACCGTCTGTTCGGCCGTCGCAGCTTTCGAGGACCAGTGGCTGCAGCTGCACGATTTCCTGATCCCGGGCGCCGTCGCGGGAACCGTGGATCTCCATGCGCCGGTCGTCTATGTCTCCACCCCGGTCACCGCGACGCCCAAAAGCACCTGCGTGTCGATCCTGAACTTCTTCCGCGCTGATTTCCGCAGGTCGGCGACGCTTCCCGAGCTGGTCCGCCTGGTCGCCGACTCGCTGCGGGATCACGGCGTCAAGGTGCTCGTTCTCGACGACATCAGCCGGCTGCGGATGCACCGCGCGGACGACCAGGACGTCCTCGACCTCATCCGCGCCTTCATGAGCCTGGACGTCACCTTGATCCTCACCGGCGTCAACATTCCCGCCACGGGGCTGCTGCGCGAAGCGAAGTGGGACAAGGCGACGGCCCAGTGGGTCATGCCGCAGCTGGAGTCGACCCGCATTCACGGCCTGGAGGTCACCCAGACCGAGCACCGTTTCGAACTGGTCGAGCTCGACCGGTTCCGCTACATCACCGACGACCAGATCCGAGCGTTCCTCAACCACCTGCGGGGGATCGAGGTCCACCTTCGGCTGCTGAACGCGAAGAAGGGCATGCTCACCGACGGGGTCATGCCCGAGTACTTGATGCGCCGCACCGGCGGCGTCGTCGGGCTGCTCGGGCGGCTCATCGAGGACGGCGCCCAGGAAGCCATGGACAGCGGCAGGGAAGTACTCGACGAGGACCTCCTGGACGAGATCGTCCTGCGGCGGGACGACATGACCGAAGCCCCCGACGAGCCGGTCCTCCCCGCCACACCGCCCTCCTCCCGTCGGCCGTCCCGCGCGAAGCGTCGGCCCCGCAACACCGTCTTCGACGACCGCGGTCCTCTCGCCGCCGAAGACCGGACGGGCTGAGTCGTGAACGTCACCACAGACCCGCTGCCCAGGAGCCTTCAGCCGCTGCCCGACGAGAGCCTGCCCGGGTTCCTCCTCCGCCTGGCCCACCGTCTCGATCTGACACCCCGCCAAGTTGCCTGGCGGGCCGGTCTGGTCAACACGGACTCCCCCTCGGCAAAGGCCCCCGCCTCCTGCCTGCTGATGCTGGAGTCCAGGCCGCTGCACGCCTTCGCCCGGTCGGCCCGCCTCGCGCCGGTCGACGCTGACGCGCTGACGCTGCGTCCCTACACCGACCGTTACCCGGCCCTCACCCAGGCACTGGTCCGCCCGGGAAGCACACCCCGCCCCCGGAAGGTGTTCCCGCCCTGGCTGCTGATGTCCTACTCCCGTTACTGCCCCGCCTGTCTCGCCGGAGACGACACGCTCATCCAGCGCCGCCACGGCGGCCCCTGGAAACGGCAGTGGCGACTGGCCATCACCTTCGCCTGTCTCGATCACCAGGTGTTCCTGCGCAACCACTGCCCGGACTGCCGGCTCCCCGCACTCGGCGGCCGGCCCGGCCACCTGGCCCTGCTGCCTTTTCCCAGCACCCCTGGGCTTCACCCCGCTCAGTGCCGCAACCCCCAGGACCGTTCCTCGACAGTACGTCCCGGCGTCTGCGGTCACCGGCTGGACAGCGCCGAACCACCCGACATCCCCCTCACCCCGCACCTGGCGGACCTGCAACGCAGACTTCTGGACCTCCTGGTCAGCAATGCCCCGCCCGAGCACGCGTTCCGCCGATTCGCCGACCTGCAAGTTGCCACCGCCCTGATCCAGGCGGGCTGGCCGGCCGCAGCAGACCTCGCCCCCACCGGAGCCCGGGCAGCCCTGGAAGCACATCTCGCCCCGCCACAGCACGCCGGTCGCAGCCCCCGGCAGACGGACAGGGCCCTGCCCCCTCCCACCGCACCGACCTGGACCACACCACCCGGCGACGCGGTCGCCACCGCAGCCCTTCTCGCCGCCGCCGACCATCTGCTCGCACAAGACCCCAGCACGTCCCACAACACCCTGCCCGACTTGCTACGACACCTGCCCACACGCCAGGACCCCCGCTGGGACACGACCTGGCGCACGCTGTCCTACGAGTCCTCTCCCTTGTTCCGGCACCACATCGACCAGGTCTTCCGGCGCATGCTCCCCTCCGACTGGCTCCGCCAGGGGGCCCCGACACAACGGATCACCAAGGCCAACTCCGCCCGGAAACTCTTCGCCCCGACCCACACTCTCAAGGACCTCGGTCTCGACGCCGAATACATCCCACAGACCCTGCCCAGCTCCTGGCTCGCGGCCGTCCTCGGAAACACCGACCCCCGCCTTGCAGAAAGCCGCCACCTCCGAAGGGTCCTGCCCGTCCACCTGGTCCAAGCCCTCAGCAGCATGAACTTCCTGGAAGCCGCCGAGTTCCTCGGCGTCCCCCTCTCCTGGATCACCGAACAGCCCCTGCGGCTCCAACCGCTCGTCCCCCAGCGAGACCTCAAAGGACACGATCTCCCGGACACCCTGGAACACCTCGCCCGGCACATCGCGGGCCAGGAGAAGATCGACTACCGGGCCCGCCGCACCCGGTTCGCCGACTGGCACCTCGACGACCAGACCTGGGACCGGCTCCGCCAGCAATACAGCCACGGGCGGCCGAGCCGGAAACCGACCGCCGCAACCCGCGAATCCGCTTCGGCTTACGCCTGGAGCCGCGTCACCAGCAGCGAGTACTCCCTCGCACCCGTCTTCCAACCGCCGCTGTCTCCACCCGACCGGCGCCTGACCGCCACCTCAGCGCAGATGACACTCCTCTGGAGCTGGGACCGGCGGAATCGCTACGTGTCCTTCCCCGGCCTCCTCGAAACCCTCGACGCACTCGCCGATCAGATCACCGGCACCGAACCTCACACACGGTGACCCCCCAGGACACAGATCCGCAAACTATCGCCCCCAAGATCCGCAAACTGCACTCCCCATCACCTCCTCCACCTGCCCCAAACACACCAAGATCCGCAAACTATGAATCCCGGTCACAACGCCCAGGATGCCCGGCCGCGATCGTCGCTGCCCGGAGTTGTCCACAGACAGGGGGTGATTGTCGTACTAGTGGTGTGCCCGATGGGGATCGGCCGTCAACCGGGCGGGCGCGGGACTTCCGGTGCCGCCACCCGGTAACGTCGGGCCCGTGCCCGTCGATCCCCTGCACAGTGCCCCCAGAACACCGCGCGGCGCCCCGAGCCCGGGCGGCCCGTCCGTCGAGAGGGCGCCGACGGCGGCCGGGGCCGACGCGGTGGAGGTCCGCAGGAGCGCGCGGCGCCGCAGGACCGTCTCCGCGTACCGCGAGGGCGACCGCACGGTCGTCCTCATCCCGGCCCGGATGTCGGACGCCGAGGAGAAGCGCTGGGTGGGCGTGATGCTCGACCGGCTCGCGGCGCAGGAGAGCAAGCGGATACTCGGGGACGCCGAGCTCGCCGAGCGGGCCGGGCGCCTCTCCGGGCAGTACCTCGACGGCCGGGCGCGGCCGGCCACGGTCCGCTGGGTCACCAACCAGAACACCCGCTGGGGCTCGTGCACCCCCGCCGAGGGCAGCATCCGCCTCTCGCACCGGCTGAAGGGCATGCCCGAGTACGTCATCGACTACGTGCTGCTCCACGAGCTGGCGCACCTGCTCGTGCCCGGGCACGGCCCCGCCTTCTGGCGGCTGCTGGACGCGTACCCCCGCACCGAGCGGGCGCGGGGGTACCTCGAAGGTGTGGTCGCCGCCGACCGGCTCCCGTACCTGCCGGCGGCCCGCAGCGAGTGACCCGGGGTCACCCCAGGAGCGTGCGCACCCTGCTCACCAGGCGCACCACCGATTCGTCGGCCACCGAGGCCACCTCGTCGTAGCCGAACCAGCGCAGGTCCAGCGACTCGTCGCTGATGGCCGCCTCCGAGCCGGCGGGGGCCAGCGCCGCGTACTGCACGTCCAGGTGCCAGGCGCACGGCGTGTGGTGCCGGTCCAGCCGGACGGGACCGCCCGGCAGCAGCGTCAGCCCCTCGGCGATGCCCGACTCCTCGCGCGCCTCGCGCAGGGCGGCCGCCGCCAGCGTGGCGTCCTCCGGCTCGCAGTGCCCGCCCATCTGGAGCCACATCTCCAGCTTGCGGTGGAGGGTGAGCAGCACCCGCCCGGCGGCCGGGTCCACGACCAGGGCGCTCGCCGTGACGTGGCCCTCCCGGCACGCCTTCCACATGCCGTCCGGACGGTCGCGCAGGTGGTCCAGGTAGGCCAGCCGCAGGGTCTCCTGCCGGGCGTCGCCCTCCGGGGCGGACCACTCCTTGAGGACCCGCTCCGCGTCGGCGCGCAGGCTCACTCGGTGCCCTCGCCGCCGGACTCGTCCTTCTTGTCGTCCTTCTTCAGGTCCGGTCCGGCGGTGCCTCCGGCCGCCTCGCCGAGCATCTTGTCCAGCTCGGAGAAGTCCAGGTGCTCGCGGTGGACGAAGCCGTCCGGGTCGTCCAGGTCGGCGGCGGTCGGCAGCATGTCCGGGTGCTCCCAGAGGGCGTCGCGGCCCTCGGCACCGCGCGCGTCCGTCAGGGAGGCCCACAGCCGCGAGGCGTCGCGCAGCCGGCGCGGACGCAGCTCCAGGCCGATCAGCGTCGCGAAGGTCTGCTCGGCGGGGCCGCCGGTCGCCCGGCGCCGGCGCAGCGTCTCGCGCAGCGCCCCGGCGGACGGCAGGTGCGGGGCCGCGGCGGCGTGCACGACCGCGTCCACCCAGCCCTCGACCAGCGCCAGCGCGGTCTCCAGCCGGGCCAGGGCCGCCTTCTGCTCCGGCGAGTCCTCCGGCTGGAACATGCCCTGCTGGAGTGCCTCCTGCATCTGCTCGGGGTGCGTGGGGTCGAGCTGGCCGACCACGTCCTCCAGCTTGGAGGTGTCCACCTTGATGCCCCGGGCGTAGCCCTCGACGGCGCCGAACAGGTGCGAGCGCAGCCACGGCACGTGCGAGAAGAGCCGCTGGTGGGCGGCCTCGCGCAGGGCCAGGTAGAGGCGGACCTCGTCCTGGGGCACGCCCAGGCCGGAGCCGAACTCCGCGATGTTGACCGGCAGCAGCGCCGCCTTGCCCGCCGGGCCGAGCGGCAGGCCGATGTCGGTCGAGCCGACGACCTCGCCCGCCAGCACGCCCACGGCCTGGCCGATCTGGGTGCCGAACATGGCGCCGCCCATGCTGCGCATCATGCCGAGCAGCGGGCCGGCCATGGCCCGCATCTCCTCGGGCAGCACGTCGCCCATGGCCGAGCCGACGCGCTCGGCGACCGGGTCCACCAGCTCGCGCCAGACCGGCAGGGTCGCCTCGACCCACTCCGCGCGGCTCCAGGCCACGGCCGTGCCGGAGCCGGAGGGGAGCGAGGTGACGCCGTCCAGCCACAGGTCGGCCAGGCGCACGGCCTCCTGGACGGCAGCCCGCTCGCCGTCCGTGACGCTGGCGTCCTTGCTCCCGTCGGCGGTGCCCTGCGCGACGGTCTGCCGGGCGATGTCCTTGGCCATGTCCCAGTTCACCGGGCCGCCCTCGTAGGAGAGCATCTGGCCGAGCTGCTGGAAGGCGGCGCCCAGGTCCTGGGGGTTCATCCCGCCCGCTCCGGGCATACCGGGCATGGCCCCGCCGAACAGCGCGGCGAAAGGGTTGTCCCCGCCGCCCGCCCCCGGGCCGAACCCGAACGGGTTCGCCGGCCCTTGGCCACCACCCTGGTCACCGCCCTTCTTCTTGCCGTTGTCGCCGTCCTCCGGCTCCTCCGGCGGAAGACCGAATCCGAATGGGGTGTCACTCACGGGTTTCCTCGGCTCGTAGGGCCGCCGGCTCGGGCCGGCGGCGAATGCCCGACAACACCACCCAGCGTAGACACCTCCCCGGTATCGGGGCTTGGTGCTCCACCGGCTCGGGGCCTGCGGCAGGATGGACGTCACCTGGTACGTACGGGTCATGACACAGGTGATGACGCATACGTACTGAAGACAACCGCTGGAGACGCCCGGTGAGTTCCCCCGACCGAGAAGTTCGCGCAGCGCGAAACGGTTCCGCGCGAGACAGTACGAGCCTGCCCGGCCGACGGCCCGTGGTCGCCGTGACCGGTGCCGCCCGCGGCGTCGGCGCGCTGCTCACCCGGCGGCTCGCCGCGTGCGAGGAGGTCAAGCACGTCCTCGCGATCGACGAGCGCCGCGGTGACGTGAGCGAGGCGCAGTGGCACGTGCTGGACGTGCGCGACCCG
The DNA here is from genome assembly GCF_015999245.1 of Streptomyces sp. AV19. Classification (GTDB taxonomy): domain Bacteria; phylum Actinomycetota; class Actinomycetes; order Streptomycetales; family Streptomycetaceae; genus Streptomyces. The sequence goes on from NZ_JAEAMR010000007.1 coordinate 1,367,096, forward strand.
GCGATCGCGGAGAAGCTGCGCGGCGCCGACGTCGTCGTCCACCTCGCGCTCGACCTCGATCTGGAGACCGACCCCGCCGCCCGCACCGCCTACAACGTGCGCGGCACCCAGACCGTGCTGACGGCCGCCGCCGCGGCCGGGGTGCACCGCGTGGTGCTGTGCACCTCGGCGATGGTCTACGGGGCGCAGCCGGACAACGACGTGCCGCTGGACGAGGACGCCGAGCTGCGGGCGACCGCCGAGGCCACCGGCGTCGGCGACCTGCTGGAGATCGAGCGGCTGGCCCGCCGGGCGCCCCGCGCGCACCCCGGCCTGAACGTCACGGTGCTGCGGCCCGCGGTGCTGGTCGGCGGCACGGACACCGCGCTGACGCGCTACTTCGAATCGCCCCGCCTGCTGGTGGTCGCCGGCTCCCGGCCCGTGTGGCAGTTCTGCCACGTGGAGGACCTGGTGAGCGCGCTGGAGTTCGCGGCCCTGGAGAAGGCCGAGGGCGAGCTGGTGGTCGGCTGCGACGGTTGGCTGGAGCAGGAGGAGGTCGAGGAGCTCAGCGGGATCCGCCGCATGGAGCTGCCCTCGGCGGTGGCGCTCGGCGCCGCCTCCCGGCTGCACCGCCTGGGTCTGACCCCCTCCCCGGCTGGCGACCTCGCGTACACGATGCACCCGTGGGTGGTCAGCGGGCACCGGCTGCACGCCGCGGGCTGGCGGCCGCGCTGGACCAACGAGGAGGTCCTGGCGGAGCTGCTGGAGGAGGTCGCCGGGCGGCACACGGTGGCCGGGCGGCGCCTCGGGAGGAAGGACGCGACCGCGGCGGGGGCGGCGGGGGCGACGGTGGCGCTGCTGGGCACGGCGGCGCTGGTGCGGCGGGCGCGGAAGGCGCGGCGGCGGTAGGGGGTCTCTCCCCGCCCCGCCCTTTCACCGTTTCCGCAGAGGGGGCACCCCCAGTCCTCAAACGCGGCGTAGCCGCGTTGCACCGCCCGGAGCGCGGCGAGAAACGGTGAAAGTGGGGGTGCCCCCTCTGGGGGAGGGTCCGGGGCGCATCTCCCCGTGCGGCACCATGGTCCGCATGTCCGCCGCCAACGAGCACCCCATACGCCTCCTCGCCATCCGCGACACCCCCCTCTCCCTGGACGAGGTCTTCGCTGCCGTCGGCGACCCCGCCGCCGGTGGCACCGCGCTCTTCGTCGGCACGGTGCGCGACCACGACGGGGGAGCGGACGTGGCCGGGCTCGGCTACTCCGCGCACCCGTCGGCCGAGGGTGAGCTGCGGCGGGTCGCCGAGGCGGTGGCCGCCGACTTCCCGGTGCGGGCGCTGGCCGCCGTGCACCGCGTCGGGGACCTGGCCGTCGGGGACCTCGCCGTCGTGGTCGCGGTGTCCTGCCCGCACCGGGCCGAGGCGTTCGCGGCCTGCCGGCGGCTGATCGACGACCTCAAGAGCGAGGTGCCGATCTGGAAGCACCAGGTGTTCTCGGATGGGACGGAGGAGTGGGTCGGCGCGTAGCGCCGTCGATGAGGGGGCGGTGGCCGGGCGACGGGAGGGCGGGTGGGGGTTTAGCCGGTGGCCATGCCCGGAACGGGCCGCCACCGGTTGCGTAACCAGGTCCCTGAAGTGAGCGTTGAGACGGCAGACGATTAATGTGCTCATCGGTAAGTCGCGAGGAGTAAGGGGTCGGAGGCCGTTATGGCGGCGCTCGCTTGGTTGCTGATTCCGGTTGCCGCGGCCGTGGTCGCCGCTCTGTGGGGGAGCTGGGCGGCCCGGAACCGCAAGGCCGGCGATGTCTCGGAGCTCGCGGGGTACGAGAAGTTCCGCGAGGCCATGGAGCGCCGGGAGGCCACCGGGCGCCCGGAGACCATGGAGCGCTCGGACTCCGGGACCGGATCCGCCTGACACCCGCCCCGACCAGGCACTTCGCCCCGTACGGACCGCCCCGGGAGTGGACTGTCGGACCTGTCCCGTACTGTCGTTCCATGCCCCGCCGCACTGCGACGATGCTCGCCTCCCTGCTGATGCTGATCGCGCTGCTCTGCGCCGGCGTGCTGATCCCCGTGCCCTACTCGGAGATGTCGCCGGGCCCGACGGTGAACACCCTGGGGGACCACGGCGGAGAGCCCGTGCTCCAGATCTCCGGGCGCAAGACATACCCGACCACCGGTCACCTCAACATGACGACGGTCCGGGTGACGGGCTCGCAGTACCGGATGAACATGGTCGAGGCGGTCTACGGCTGGCTGAACCACGACAAGCTGGTCGTCCCGCACAGCACCCTCTACCCCGACGACAAGACCCCGGACCAGCTGAACCAGGAGACCGCCGAGGAGTTCAGCCAGTCCCAGGAGAGCGCCAAGGTGGCGGCGCTCAAGCAGCTGGACATCCCGGTCGGCACCCGCGTGGTGGTCTCGTCCGTGGTCAAGGCCAGCCCGGCGGAGGGCCTGCTGCACGCCGGCGACGTGATCAAGTCCGTGGACGGCACGGAGGTCAAGCAGCCCGGCGACGTGGCCAAGCTGGTCACCCGGCACAAGCCGGGTGAGAAGGTCGCCTTCCGGGTCGTCCCGGCCAAGGAGGCGGCCGCCGCGGAGAAGGAGAAGCGGCAGCCGAAGAAGGAGGAGACCGTCACCCTGGTGACGCGTGAGGCGTCGGGCGACAAGCGGGCCGTCGTGGGCATCCAGGCGGGGATGGCGCACACCTTCCCGTTCTCGATCAACATCAAGCTGGCCGACGTCGGCGGGCCGAGCGCGGGCCTGATGTTCGCCCTCGGGATAGTCGACAAACTGACCCCGGACAACATCGCCGACGGCAAGTTCATCGCCGGCACGGGCACGATCGACGACAGCGGCAAGGTCGGCCCGATCGGCGGCATCGAGATGAAGACGGTCGGCGCGCGGAACAAGGGCGCGCAGTACTTCCTGACCCCCAAGGACAACTGCGCGGCCGCCGCCAAGGACATCCCGAAGGGGCTGACCCTCGTCAAGGTCGACACGATAGGCGACGCGCTGAAGTCCCTGGAGAAGATCCGGAAGGGGGACGCGGCCGGCCTGCCGCAGTGCACGACGGGCAGGTGACGCCCGCGCGCACCGCGGCCCCCGAGCGGCCGGCCCGGGCCCCGGCCGAGGCCCGGGCTCCGTCCCGGCTCAGTCGGCGAAGGTGGCCGCGAGCGCCTCGGCCAGGCCCGGCACCAGGTCGGGGCCGGTGAGCACCTCGGTCGGCGAATCCTTCTCGCGCAGCCGGACGGCCGACTCGCGGGCCCCGTCGCGCAGCACCGCGACGGTCATCCGGACCTCCTGCCGGTCCGGGTGGCCGGCGACCCACTTGGCGAGCTGCTTCTCGTTCATCCCGTGCGGCACCGAGCCCTCGGCCGACGGCGGCAGCATCAGCCGCTCCACGGTGAGAGCGCAGCCCGCCACGGAGTCCGGCCAGGCGACCGTGCCGAGGAACTTGTCGAGGGCGGCGCCGGCGGGCAGCTTGTCCTGCTCGATGGGGGTGTAGGAGGGGGCGGAGGAGCCGGGGGCCCCCTCGAGGCCGAGCTGCGCGGCGAGCGCGGGCGCCTGCGCGCGGAGCTTCGCGGTGTCGACGAGGGCGAAGAGCCGGGCGGGCTGGTCCCAGCCGAGCCCGGAGGCGTACTCGTCGATCTCGAGCACCGCGCGGGTCAGCGGGCTGGCGGCCATGGGGGGCGTGCCCGGAACGGGCTGGTCGGGGTGGCTCGGGGAGCCGGCATTGCTGGACATGCTCAATATCGTGCCCTGACCGGGGCCGAAATCGGGAACCGAGTAAAGCCTCGGTAAGTTGCCACAGTGGGTCCTACTATCGCCAGGGCCTGATCGACAGCTCCACTGACAGCGAACTTCGAGGTGCGCACCTTGGCTTTCCAGATGCCGGACCGCGGCGGAGGCCCGACAGGGCCGCGGATGAGAGTCGGACGGCCGTCCCGCCGCGTCCGGACCCTGATGACGACCCTGGGTGTGCTGGCGGCGCTGGCCATGCTCTTCGTCATGTTCGCCGGATTCTGGACGGACTGGCTGTGGTACCGCTCCGTCCACTACTCCTCGGTCTTCACCACCACGCTCGGCACCAAGATCGGCCTGTTCGCCGTCTTCGGCGTGCTGATGGCCCTGGCGGTGGGGACGAACATCTGGCTGGCGCACCGGCTGCGGCCGCCGCTGAGCGCGATGTCGGCGGAGCAGCAGTCCCTGGACCGCTACCGGATGAGCATCGCGCCGTACAAGAAGTGGGTGCTGCTGGCGGTCACCGCGCTCGTCGGCCTGGTCGCCGGCGCCTCCGCGGCCGGCCAGTGGCGCACCTGGCTCCAGTGGATCAACGGGGTCCCCTTCCACCAGAAGGACCCGCAGTTCCACAAGGACATCTCCTTCTACACCTTCGATCTCCCCTGGTACCGCTTCCTGTTGAGCTTCGGCTTCGCGGCCGCGGTGCTGTCGCTGATCGCCGCCGCCCTGGTGCACTACCTCTACGGGGGCCTCCGGCTCACCAGCCCGGGCCACCGGGCCACCGCCGCCGCGACGGGCCATCTCGCCGTGCTCCTGGGCCTGTTCGTGACGCTCAAGGCCGTCGCCTACTGGCTGGACCGGTACGGGCTGGCGGTCAAGTCGAGCGGCCTGAAGTCGACGGACGGCTGGACGGGCCTGCGGTACGTGGACGCCCATGCCTATCTGCCGGCCAAGACCATCCTGTTCATCATCGCGCTGATCTGCGCGGTGCTCTTCTTCGCGACGCTGTGGCGGCGCACCTGGCAGCTGCCGGTGATCGGCTTCGGCCTGATGGTGCTCTCGGCGATCCTGATCGGCGGGCTCTACCCGGCGATCGTGCAGAAGTTCCAGGTCTCGCCCGACGAGCAGACCAAGGAAGCGCCGTACATCGCGAAGAACATCAAGGCGACCCGCGAGGCGTACGGCATCGACAAGACCAAGGTCGACGACGCCTACCCGGGCAAGGGCAACGCCTCGACGGACAAGAACGCGCTGCGCGACCTGGCCAGTTCCACGGCCAGCCTGCGGCTGCTCGACCCGAACATCGTCTCGCCCGCCTTCCAGCAGGAGCGCCAGGACCGCGGGTACTACCAGTTCCCGTCCACCCTGGCCGTCGACCGCTACAAGGTCGACGGGAAGGACCAGGACACCGTCATCGGTCTGCGCGAGCTCAACATCAAGGGCATCCCCGAGCGCAACTGGATCAACGACCACTTCAAGTACACCCACGGATACGGGGCGGTGACCGCCAAGGGCGACTCCGTGCCCAAGGGCGGCGGCCCGGACTTCCAGGACGACAAGGTGCTGGGCCCGTACGAACCGCGGGTGTACTACGGCGAGAAGACCACGCAGTACTCCATCGTCGGCGGCCCGCAGAAGGAGCTGGACAAGCCCGGCGACGAGGGCAGGGAGAGCTACAGCTACGGGGGGAAGAGCGGGGTCGACCTGTCGAACCCGGTCAACCGCGCCGCGTACGCCGTGGCCTTCGGCGAGCCCAAGATCCTCTACTCGGGCGCCATCGGCGAGGGTTCGAAGATCCTCTACAACCGGACCCCCAAGGCCCGCGTCGAGGCGGTCGCCCCCTGGCTGACGATCAACAGCGACGCCTACCCGGCGGTGGTGGACGGCCGCATCCAGTGGATCGTGGACGCCTACACCACGACCAACGGCTATCCCTACGCCTCCCGCACGACCCTCGGCGACACCACGGCCGACTCGCTGACCACCGGCCAGCGCGCGGTGGTGGCCCAGCAGAACCGGGTCAACTACATCCGGAATTCGGTGAAGGCGACGGTCGACGCGTACGACGGCAGCGTCAAGCTCTACCAGTGGGACACCGAGGACCCGGTGCTCAAGACCTGGATGAAGGCGTTCCCGGGAACGGTGAAGCCCAAGAGCGAGATCGGCTCCAAGCTCAAGGACCATCTGCGCTATCCGCAGGACCTGTTCAAGGTGCAGCGCGAACTGCTGGCCCGGTACCACGTCACCGACCCGGGGGCGTTCTACACCGGCAGCCAGCGCTGGGAGGTGCCGGACGACCCGACCAACAAGGGCAACGCGGTTCCCCCGTACTACCTGAGCATGAAGATGCCGGACCAGCGGAAGCAGACGTTCTCGCTGACCACGACGTTCACGCCGAAGAACCGCCTGAACCTGGGCGCGTTCATGGCCGTCGACGCCGACGCGCGGAGCGACGAGTACGGCCGGATCAGAATCCTCCAGCCCAAGGCCACGATCTGGGGCCCGTCGCAGGCACAGAGCAGTTTCAACAGCGATCCGGCGGCCGCGAGCGAGATCAAACTCCTCAGGGGCGGCGATTCGGAGATCGAGTACGGAAATCTGCTGACCGTTCCGGTCAACGGCGGCCTGCTGTACGTGGAACCGGTCTACGTCCGCGGCGCGCGCACCAATTACCCGCTGCTGAAGAAGGTGTTCGTCACCTACGGCGAGAAGATCGCGTTCAAGGACACCCTCGGGGAGGCTCTGGACGAGGTGTTCGGCGGGCAGCAGAAGCCGGGCGGCAAGCAGCCGCCGGACGGGACGAAGCAGCCACCGGCCGGCAACCCGACGGTGAAGCAGGCCGTGAAGGACGCTCAGGACGCCTACAGCGCGGGGCAGAAGGCGCTGGAGAAGCAGGACTGGGAGGCGTACGGCAAGGCCCAGAAGGACCTCAAGGACGCCCTCGACCGGCTGGCGAAGGCCGAGGCCCAGGCCGAGGAGAAGAACGGGGGCAAACCGGGGAGCTGACCCCGCCCGTCCCGCGCCGTGGTACGGTTGTTCCACAACGGCGCGGGGTGGAGCAGCTCGGTAGCTCGCTGGGCTCATAACCCAGAGGTCGCAGGTTCAAATCCTGTCCCCGCTACTGGAAGACAAGGCCCGGAGTCTCGGACTCCGGGCCTTGTCGTGCTTCCAAGTCGCCGACGGGACGCACCCGTTGCCGGAGTGACCGGCGGGACCACTGTTCGCATCGGACGCCACGCTGCTCTGTGCGGGTTATGTGCGGGGCTTTTGATTAGAGTTTGGAGCACCGTTGTGTCGGGAAGTCGGGAAGTCGACAAAACGCTGAAGTGACCTCACTGGCTGCGGTATTCCAGGTGTACGCAGGTTGCGGGAGTGCGACGATGGGACGTATGGGGGACAAGGCGAGGCTGGTGGAGACAGGTCGGCTTGTAAAGGCTCCCGCCACGGGGAGCGTTCCGGAGGTACGGGTTCCGGCGCCGTACGACCCTGCGCGGGCCCCGTCGGCCCCGGCACCGGCGCCCTCCGCGGTCGCCGCGGAAGCGGCCGACCTGGAGCTCGAGACCGCCCGCCGCCGCGCCGAGGAGTCCGGCGACCCCGCCGCCCTGAGCATGCTCGGCGCCCTGCTGCTGCGCCGCGGCGACCTCGACGGGGCCGAGAAGCACCTGCGCGCCGCCACCGCCGAGGGCGACCGCTCCGCGGCCAACAACCTGGGCGTCCTGCTCCACCAGCGCGGCTACGCCGACGAGGCGGCCGGCTGGTGGCGGGTGGCCGCCGTCGCCGGTTCCGCCCCCGCGGCCCACGCGCTGGGCCGCTATCACCGCGAGCGCGGCGACGAGCCGGCCGCCGAGTACTGGCTGCGGCAGTCCGCCGAGTCCGGGCACGCCCTCGGCGCGTACGCCCTCGCCGACCTGCTGGAGCACCGCAGCGACGTGGGCGCCGAGCGCTGGTTCCGCTCGGCCGCCGAGCGCGGGCACCGCGAGGCGGCGTACCGCCTGGCCCGCATCCTCGACGGCCGGGCGCCCGGCTCGGCCGCCCGCTCCGGCGGCCTGGCCGCCGGGCTCGGCCCGGCCACCGGCGCCCGCCGCGCGTCCGTCGGCGGCGGCGACACCTCCGTGCGTGACCTGCGGGCGGCCGCGGCCGGCCGGGAGAAGGGCCCGGCCGACGAGGCCGAGCAGTGGTACCGCCAGGCCGCCGCCCGCGGGCACCGCCGCGCGGCCCTGCATCTGGGCACCCTGCTGGAGGCCCGGGGCGAGATCCAGGAAGCCGCGCGCTGGTACCTGACCTCGGCCAAGGACGGCGAGTCCCGGGCCGCGTGCGCCCTCGGCTTCCTGCTGCGCGACGCCGGCGACGGCGACAGCGCCGCAGTCTGGTGGCGCCGGGCCGCCCAGGACGGCGACGGCAACGCGGCCAACGCCCTGGGCGCCCTGCACGCCGACCGAGGCGAGTCGCAGCAGGCCGAGCGCTGGTACCGCACCGCGCTCGACGCCGGGGACGTCAACGGCGCGTACAACCTCGCCCTGCTGTGCGCCGAGCAGGGCCGCACCGCCCAGTCCGAGCAGTGGTACCGCCGCGCCGCCTACGCCGGCCACCGCGAGGCCGCCAACGCGCTGGCCGTCCTGCTGCTGCAGGCGGGCGACGCGTCCGGCGCGGAGCCGTGGTTCTCCAAGGCCGCCGAGGCGGGCAGCGTCGACGCCGCCTTCAACCTCGGCATCCTCCACGCCGGGCGGAACGAGGAGCGCGCGGCGCTGCAGTGGTACGAGCGGGCCGCCGCCGCCGGGCACACCGAGGCGGCGCTCCAGGTCGCCATGGTCCTGCTGCGCGAGGGCGGTCCGGACGACGCCGAGGAGGCCGAGCGCCACCTGCGGGTGGCCGCCCGGGGCGGCAGCGCGGAGGCGGCCTTCCGGCTGGGCTCCCTGCTCGACAGGGAAGCCGGGGACGATCACGACGCGGCGTCCGCGGCCGAGTGCGAGGAGTGGTACGCCAAGGCTGCCCGCCAGGGCCACCGGCGGGCCCAGGTGCGGCTCGGCATGCTGGTCGCGGCGCGGGGCGACGTCGTCGAGGCCGCGCGCTGGTACCGCCAGGCCGCCGAGGCGGGCAGCAGCAACGGCGCCTTCAACCTCGGACTGCTCCTGGCCCGGGAGGGCAGCGAGCCGGAGGCGGCGCTGTGGTGGACCCGCGCGGCCGAGGCGGGACACGGCCGCGCGGCCCTGCGGCTGGCCCTGCTGGCCGCCCGGCACGGCGAACTGACGCAGGCTCAGCTGTGGTGCGCGAAAGCCGTCGAGTACGGCCCGGCCGAGGTCGCCGAGCGGGCGGCGCGGCTGCGGGACGCGCTCCAGCAGGAGCTGTCGGCATAGCGTGTCCCGGCCGTCCCGGAAGGCACCGAGTTTGCACGATGTGACGTAACCGGGTTACAGTTGGCCCATCGACGCGGGGTGGAGCAGCTCGGTAGCTCGCTGGGCTCATAACCCAGAGGTCGCAGGTTCAAATCCTGTCCCCGCTACTGATCATCGGGCCCGGATCCTCAGGATCCGGGCCCGATGTCTTTCCCGCCCGTCCTCACCCCGCCGTGCAGCCGGGGCACAGGCCGCGGTAGGTCACCTCGACCGCCGAGACCTGGAAGCCGAAGCGCTGCTCCGCCGGGAGGCCGGCGAGCAGGTCCCCCGAGGGGTGCACGTCGCGGATGGTGCCGCAGCGCGAGCACACCAGGTGCTGGTGCGCGTGGTGTGCGTTGGGGTCGTAGCGCTTGGCCCGGCCGTCGGTGCTCACCTCCAGCACCTCGCCGAGCGTGACCATCTCCCCGAGGGTGTTGTAGACGGTCGCCCGGGAGATCTCCGGCAGCAGCTCGGCCGCCTTCGCGTGCACCTCGTCGGCCGTGTAGTGCACGTGGTCCCCGTCGAGGACCTCGGCGACGACGCGCCGCTGCGCGGTCAGTCGCCAGCCGCGCCCCCGGAGTCGATCCAGCAGATCACTCATGCCATTCACCCATCAGTCAGATAACCCCAGCCTAGCAGCGCGTTTTGTCCATCAATGGAGAGGATTCTCCCGTCGATCGCATCTTGACTTGGACAAAGTCCAATGTAGGATCGGTTTCGGTTCCTGCCAAGGCCGAGGGCCTGGCGCGGCAGGGCGAGACGATGGAATGACGGAGGCGTACGTGTCGGTTCAGGACGAGGTCAAGACGACGACGGGCCCGCTGACCACGGAGTCCGGTGCTCCGGTCGCGGACAACCAGAACAGCGAGACCGCGGGCATCGGCGGCCCCGTCCTGGTGCAGGACCAGCTGCTGATGGAGAAGCTCGCGCACTTCAACCGCGAGCGCATCCCGGAGCGTGTGGTGCACGCCCGCGGCGCCGGCGCCTACGGCACCTTCACCGTGACCGCGGACGTCACGAAGTACACCCGGGCGAATTTCCTGGCCGAGATCGGCAAGGAGACCGAGGTCTTCCTGCGCTTCTCGACCGTCGCGGGCAACCTCGGTGCCCCCGACGCGGTGCGCGACCCCCGCGGCTTCGCACTGAAGTTCTACACCGAGGAGGGCAACTACGACCTCGTCGGCAACAACACCCCGGTGTTCTTCATCAAGGACGCCATCAAGTTCCCGGACTTCATCCACACCCAGAAGCGCGACCCGTACACCGGCTCGCAGGAGGCGGACAACGTCTGGGACTTCTGGGGTCTGAGCCCGGAGGCCACCCACCAGGTGACCTGGCTGTTCGGCGACCGCGGCATCCCCGCCTCGTACCGCCACATGAACGGCTACGGCTCGCACACCTTCCAGTGGACCAACGAGTCCGGCGAGGCCTTCTGGGTCAAGTACCACTTCAAGACCGACCAGGGCATCAAGAACCTCCCCCAGGACGAGGCCGACAAGCTCGCCGGCGAGGACCCGGACAGCCACCAGCGCGACCTGCGCGAGGCCATCGAGCGCGGCGAGTTCCCGACCTGGACCGTGCAGGTGCAGGTCATGCCCGCCGAGGACGCGGCGAACTACCGCTTCAACCCGTTCGACCTCACCAAGGTGTGGCCGCACGCGGACTACCCGCCGATCGAGATCGGCAAGCTCGAGCTCAACCGCAACCCGGAGAACATCTTCGCCGAGGTCGAGCAGTCGATCTTCTCGCCGGCCCACTTCGTGCCCGGCATCGGCCCGTCCCCCGACAAGATGCTCCAGGGCCGGCTCTTCGCCTACGCCGACGCCCACCGCTACCGCGTTGGCATCAACGCCGACCACCTGCCGGTGAACCGTCCGCACGCCACCGAGGCCCGCACCTACGGCCGCGACGGCCACCTGTACGACGGCCGGCACGGCCGGGCCAAGAACTACGAGCCGAACAGCTTCGGCGGCCCGGCGCAGACCGACCGCCCGCTGTGGCAGTCCAGCGCCGTCTCCGGCGCGACGGGCAACCACGTGGCCCCCTCGCACGCCGAGGACACCGACTTCGTCCAGGCGGGCAACCTCTACCGGCTGATGTCGGAGGGGGAGAAGGAGCGCCTGATCGCCAACCTCGCCGGCTTCATCGCCAAGGTGTCGCGCGACGACATCGCCGAGCGCGCGATCGACAACTTCCGCAAGGCGGACGAGGACTACGGCAAGCGGCTGGAGGCCGCGGTCCAGGCCCTGCGCGGCTAGGGCGCTTGCCGTAAGAAACCGGAGAGGCCGGACGCCAATGGGCTCCGGCCTCTCCGGCCGTTCAGGGACGGCCGTTCAGCTCCGGCCGTTCAGGGACGGCTCGGGCGCAGGTAGCCCAGCAGCTCGTCGTGGAGCAGCCCGTTGGACGCGACCGCGTTCCCGCTGTGGGGGCCCGGCCGGCCGTCCAGGCCGGTGAAGCGGCCGCCCGCCTCCTCGACGATGACGACGTTCGCCGCCATGTCCCACAGCGACAGCTCCGGCTCGGCGCAGATGTCCACGGTGCCCTCGGCGACCATCATGTACGGCCAGAAATCGCCGTAGCCGCGGGTGCGCCAGCAGTCCCGGGTCAGATCCAGGAAGCCCGGCAGCATCCCGCGCTCCTCCCAGCCCGAGAGCGAGGAATAGGCGAACGACGCGTCCGCGATCCGCTCGACCCGCGAGACGCCCAGGCGGCTCGCGGAGGAGAGGCTGCGCCCGGTGTACGCGCCGGAGCCCTTCGCCGCCCACCAGCGGCGGCCCAGCGCCGGGGCGGAGACCACGCCCACCACCGGCTCGAACTCGACCCGGCCGGCACTCTCGACCTGGACCATCAGGGAGATGAGCGTCGCCCACACCGGGACGCCGCGCACATAGTTCTTGGTGCCGTCGATCGGGTCGATCACCCAGCGGCGGGGACCCAGGCCCTCGCTGCCGAATTCCTCGCCGAGGACGGCGTCCCGCGGGCGGGCCCGCTGCAACTGGCCGCGGATCAGTTCCTCCGCCGACTTGTCGGCCTCGCTGACCGGGGTCATGTCCGGTTTGGTCTCGACCTTGAGGTCAAGGGCCTTGAACCGGTCCATGGTCGCCGCGTCGGCGGCGTCCGCCAGGACGTGGGCCAGGCGCAGATCATCGTGGTAGTCGGACATAACCGGAACACTACCCGCGATCGGTCTCCCCGGGCTCTTGACACCGTCTGGTGGTGCGTCAATTCTGTGGCCACAACCGTCGTGCGGCCGCAAGGCCCGGGAGGCGACGATGCCCGCGGCACGAGAGCTCCTGCTGGACGCGGCCTTCACGGCCCTCGGCACCCGGCCCTGGCACGGGGTCCGAATGGTCGACGTGGCGGCCGCCGCCGGGGTGTCCCGGCAGACCCTGTACAACGAGTTCGGCAGCAAGGACGGCCTGGCCCGCGCGCTGGTGCGGCGCGAGGCGGAGTCCTTCCTGGCCGGCGTGGACCGGTCGCTGGCGGACGTCGCCGACCGGGGCGACGCGGACGCCGGGGACTGCTGCGCGGCCGCCGCCGTGTGGACGCTGCGCGCCGCGCGGGCCAACCCGCTGGTGCGCGCCGCCCTCACCGGCTGCCGCGGCGAGCGGCTGCCCGCCCAGGCGGCCCCGGCCGTGCCCGTGCCGCGCACCCCGCCGCCCTCCGCGGCGCGGGGCGCCCCGGTGCCCGCCGTGCTGGTGGAGCGCATCCGCGACAGCGCGGCCGAGGCCGTCGGCAGGACGGCCGGGCCGGACGCGGCGGACGCGGAGGCGATACGGCGGGCCTGCGAGGCGGCTGTGCGGGTGACCCTGTCGTACGTGGTCGCCCCGGCCGCGTCCGATGTGGAGGCGGCCGGACAGGTCGCGCGTCTCGTGCGGGCGCTGCTGGACGCTCCCGTGCGCTGAGCCCGGGCGCCGGGCGGCCCCTCGGCGCGCCCCCTCAGTGCACCGAGTCAGTGCGCCGATCCGGAGAGCTGGAGCCCGATCACGCCGACGATCACGAAGGCGATCGAGACCAGCTTGAGGGTGGAGACCAGGTCGTCCAGGAAGACCATGCCGTAGATCGCGGTGCCCGCCGCCCCGATCCCCGTCCACACCGCGTACGCCGGCCCCACGTCCAGCTTCTTGAGCGAGAGCGTCAGCAGGCCGAAGCTGCCCAGGGCGAAAGCCGCGAAGGCGATCGTCGGCCACAACCGGGTGAAGCCGTGCGAGAGTTTCAGACAGACGGCGAAGCCCGTTTCCAGAAGTCCGGCGACCACGACCAGCAGCCACGCCATCAGATTGCCTCCCGTGTCGAGGACCGCCACGCGCGTCCGGTGTGCTGGGTGCACTTGCCGCCGACGGTCATTCGCAAACGTAGGCGATCAATCGCCTTCGCGCCGCTCCCGGGTGGCCAGAAGTCTGCGCAGCGAGTAGAGGCGCTGCGGATCGGCGTGGCCCTCCGCCACCCAGGCGTCCAGCGCGCAGTCCTGCTCGTCGTGGCTGCACGCGCGCGGGCAGCCCTCGGTGCCCGGCTCCAGGTCGGGGAAGGCGTGGATGACCCGGGACGGGTCGACGTGGTGGAGCCCGAACGACCGGACGCCCGGGGTGTCGATCACCCAGCCCGAGCCGTCCGGCAGCGGCAGGGCCAGCGCCGACGTCGTGGTGTGCCGGCCGCGGCCGGTGACGGCGTTGACGTGGCCGGTGGCCCGCTGCCGCTCGACGAGCGAGTTGACCAGGGTCGTCTTGCCGACGCCGGAGTGCCCGACGAAGGCGGTGATCCGGCCGGCCAGCCGCTCCCGGACCCGGTCGGCCGCGGCGCCCTCGGTCAGTTCCTCGCGGTTGGTGACCACGTAGGGCACGCCCAGCGAACCGTAGGACTCCATCAGCTTCTCGGCCGGGGCCAGGTCCGACTTCGTCAGGACGAGCAGTGGTTCGAGGCCCGCGTCGTACGCCGCGACCAGGCAGCGGTCGATCAGCCGGGGACGCGGCTCCGGGTCGGCGAGCGCGGTGACGATGGCGAGCTGGTCGGCGTTGGCGACCACGACCCGCTCGAACGGGTCGGTGTCGTCGGCCGTCCTGCGCAGTACCGAGCGGCGCTCCTCGACCCGGACGATCCGGGCCAGGGTGTCCTTCTTGCCGGTGAGGTCGCCGACCACCGCGACCCGGTCGCCGACCACCGCGCTCTTGCGGCCCAGTTCACGGGCCTTCATGGCCGTGACGGCGCGGTCCTCGACGAGGACGGTCAGCCGGCCGCGGTCGACCGTGAGGACGAAGCCCTCGGTGGCGTCCTCGTGCTTGGGCCGGATGCTCGTCCGCGGCCGGTTGCCCTTGCGGTTGGGGCGGACGCGGACGTCGTCCTCGTCGGTGTGCTTGCCGTAGCGGCGCATGGGTTGTTCCCGGGTCTCTCAGGCTCTCGGTGCCGCCGCCTCCGCGACGGACCCGAGCATTCCGTGCCACAGCTCCGGGAAGTCCGGCAGCGTCTTGGCGGTGGTCGCCACGTTCTCCACCTGGACGCCCGGAACCGCGAGGCCGAGCACCGCGGCGGCGGTGGCCAGCCGGTGGTCCTCGTAGGTGTGGAAGACGCCGCCGTGCAGCGGGCGCGGGCGGATGTGCAGGCCGTCGGCGGTCTCGGTGACGTCGCCGCCGAGCTCGTTGATCTCCTTGGCGAGCGCGGCGAGCCGGTCGGTCTCGTGCAGGCGGAGGTGGGCGATGCCGCGCAGCTCGGACTCGGAGTCCGCGAGCGCGGCGACGGCGGCGATGACCGGGGTCAGCTCGCCGACCTCGTGCAGGTCCGCGTCGAGGCCGGTGATCCGGCCGGTGCCGGTGAAGGTCAGCCCGGCGTCGGTCAGTTCGCAGGTGCCGCCCATGGCGGTGAAGATCTCGCGCAGCGCGTCGCCGGGCTGCGTGGTGTGCTCGGGCCAGTCGGGGATGGTGACCCGGCCGCCGGTGACCAGGGCGGCCGCCAGGAACGGCGCGGCGTTGGACAGGTCCGGCTCGACGACCAGGTCGCGGCCGAGCAGGGCGCTGGGGGAGACCCGCCAGACGTCCGGCTCGCCGCCCGCCTCGGGGGTGTCCACCTGGGCACCGGCCGCGCGCAGCATGTCCACGGTCATGCGGATGTGCGGCAGCGAGGGCAGCGCGGAGCCGACGTGGCGGACCTCGACGCCCTGGTTGAAGCGCGCGCCCGAGAGCAGCAGGGCGCTGACGAACTGGGAGGACGAGGACGCGTCGATCTCCACCGGGCCGCCCTCCAGCGCCCCGGAGCCGTGCACGGTCAGCGGCAGGGCGCCGCGGTCCTGGTCGTCGATGCGGGCGCCCAGGGCGCGCAGGGCGTCGATCACGCCGTGCAGCGGGCGCTCGTAGCTGCGGGGGTCGCCGTCGAAGCGGATCGGGCCGTCGGACAGCGCGGCCACCGGGGGCAGGAAGCGCATGACCGTGCCGGCGTTGCCGACGTCGACCGTGGCCGGGCCGTGCAACTGGGCGGGGATCACGCGCCAGGCCTCGCCGGTGCCGTCGTGGTCGCCTTCGGAGCTGGAGGAGACGGTCTCCTCGATGCCGACGCCCATGGCGCGCAGCGCCTCGGCCATCAGCAGGGTGTCGCGGGAACGCAGCGGGCGGCGCAGCCAGCCCGGCTCGGCGGCCAGTGCGGCGAGGACGAGGCCGCGGTTGGTGACCGACTTCGAGCCGGGCACGGTGACGGTCGCGTCAACGGCCCCGGTCGCGGTCGGAGCGGGCCAGAGGTCGGTGGGCGCGGGGCTCTGGGTCATGCCCTTACCTTACGGCCTCGCCGCCCGCGGCGAACGGGCTCCCCGGTGGAGGTGAACGGACCCCTGACGCCCGTCCACCAGGGTTCACGTCCCGAGCAGCCAGCGCCCGCCGGCCACCAGACAGACCAGCGAGACGAGGTGGAACAGCAGCAGCCAGAGCAGCGGCGGGACGCCGGTCAGCCGGGCCAGCTGGTCGGCGTCCGAGTCCGACGCGTGGCCGTGCCGGCGCTTGCGCTGCAGCTCGAAGGCCGGCCGCACGCCGCCCAGCAGCAGGAACCACACCACCCCGTACGCGAACGCCGCCCGCAGCTCCGCGCCCGCCAGCCACGAGACCAGGGCGAAGGCGCCGCCGGAGACCACCACGGTCAGCACCCCCCAGGCGTTGCGGATCATCACCAGCATCGCCGCCAGCAGCGCGGTGGCACCCCACAGCAGCGCCGTGACGTGCCCGGTGGACAGCGCCCACGCTCCCGCGAGACCGAGCAGCGAGGGGGCCGGGTAGCCGGACGCGGCGGTCAGGACCATGCCGATTCCGGTGGGCCGGCCGCGCGAGACGGTCAGTCCGGAGGTGTCCGAGTGCAGCCGGATGCCGCTCAGCGTCCGCCCGCTGAGCAGCGCCACCAGGGCGTGCCCGCCCTCGTGGGCGATGGTGACGGCGTTGCGCGTCATCCGCCAGACCCGGGGCGGGGCGACGGCGGCGAGGGCGAGCAGCCCGGTCACCACGACGGTCCACAGGGAGGGCCCGGGCTGGGAGCCGGCCAGCCGGTCCCACAGTCCCGCGGTGCTGGTGCTGTCCATGGCTGTGCCGCTCCTCGCACGTTTTTCTGATCTGCGCTGCGTGGTTCGTGCAGAGGGACGGCCGGAACTCGACGGTGGTTCCCCGGGCCGGGGTTCCGGAAGGTTTCATGGACGGGTGGGGCGGATGGGGCACCATGGTCAGCGCGAGGGTGAACCGAGGGGCGGTCGGACATGTGCGGGCGGTACGCGGCGAGCCGGAGGCCAAAGGACCTCGTCGGGCTCTTCGACGTCAAGGTGTGGGAGCCGCGGGAGACCCTGGCGCCCGACTGGAACGTGGCGCCCACCAAGAGCGTCCACGCGATCCTCGAACGCCCCCTGAAGGGGTCCGGGGACCCGCGCCCGGTCCGTCAGCTGCGCACCCTGCGCTGGGGGCTGGTGCCGCCCTGGGCCACTTCGCCGGAGGGCGCCGCCCGGATGATCAACGCCCGGGCGGAGACGGTGCACGAGAAGCCGTCCTACCGGCGGGCCTTCGCCGCGCGGCGCTGCCTGCTCCCGGCGGACGGCTACTTCGAGTGGGTCACCGGCGCGCAGGAGCGCGAACTGGAGGTCCAGGGGCGCAGGAAGCGGCCCAGGAAACAGCCCTACTTCGTCACACCGGCGGACGGTTCCGTGATGGCGATGGCCGGGCTCTACGAGTTCTGGCGCGACCGGACGCTGCCCGACGACCACCCGCAGGCCTGGTGGGCGACCTGCTCGGTGATAACGACCGAGGCCGAACCGGAGCCCTTCGCGGGCGGCGGGACCGAGGGCGGCCCGCGCGCGCTCGCGGACATCCACCCCCGGATGCCGCTCGTCCTCACCCCCGACCGGTGGGCGGACTGGCTCGACCCGGCCCGCACCGACCCGGAGGAGCTGCACCCGCTGCTCGCCCCGCCGCCGCCCGGCCTGGTGCGGGCCCACCCCGTGACGACGGCGGTCAGCGACGTCCGCAACAACGGGCCCGAGCTGCTGACCGAGTTGGCGGCGCCGGAGGAGTCGACGCTGTTCTGAGCCGTACTGTCAGTGGTGCGCGGGAGGATGGACGGGTGAGCACGCAGACCGTACCGACCCCCGCCGGTGACGCCCGCATCCACTGGCACCCCGCCCGCGAGCCCCGCCTCGTCCTCGCCCTCGGGCACGGCGCCGGCGGCGGCGTCGAGGCCCGCGACCTCGCGGCGCTGGCCGCCGCCCTGCCCCCGCGCGGCGTGACCGTCGCCCTCGTCGAACAGCCCTGGCGCGTCGCCGGGAAGAAGGTGGCCCCCGCGCCCGCGACGCTGGACAAGGCGTGGCGCGCCCTGTGGCCCGAACTCGCGGCGCCCGGCCTGCCCGTGGTGGCCGGCGGGCGCAGCGCCGGGGCGCGGGTCGCCTGCCGCACGGCCGCGGAGCTGGGCGCGGTGGCCGTCCTCGCGCTGAGTTTCCCCCTCCATCCGCCGGGGAAGCCGGAACGTACGAGGGCGGAGGAGCTGCTCGGTGCGGGTGTCCCGGTGCTCGTCGTGCAGGGCGCGCGGGATCCGTTCGGGCGGCCCGAGGAGTTCCCGGCGGGCTTCGAGCCGGTGGCCGTGCCGGGCGCGGACCACGGTTTCGCGGTGGCCCGGTCCGCGGGCGTCACCCAGGAGGACGCACTCGCCCTGATCACCGACGCGGTGGGGGACCGGCTCGCCGACCTGCCCTGATCCGGGAATGCGCGGGGGTCCTTCGCTGTTCACGTACTCGTACGACAACGCACCGGCACATGACAAAGGAACGGGAGACCCGCGCAATGGGTTCGATCGCATGCCTGTCCCGCCCGAACACGGCCGACCGGGGCCTGCTGCCCATGGGTATGGGCCGGGCGGCCGCGGCTGGAGCGGCGGGCCTGGCCGATCGTCGTCTATTCTCCGAAACGAGCGGGTCCGACAAGGGCCCGGCCAAGGTTCTGGAGGAGGTGGGTCCGGTCGCGGGTACCGACGCGGGGTCGAACGGCGAGGGGCTCCCTCCCGCCCAGGAGAGCCGGCACGCGGAGAGCACGGCGGAGCGCAACGCGCGCTTCGAGCGTGACGCGCTGACCTTCCTCGACCAGATGTACTCGGCCGCCCTGCGGATGACCCGCAACCCGGCGGACGCGGAGGACCTGGTCCAGGAGACGTACGCCAAGGCCTACGCGTCCTTCCACCAGTTCCGTGACGGCACGAACCTCAAGGCGTGGCTCTACCGCATCCTGACCAACACCTTCATCAACTCGTACCGCAAGAAGCAGCGGGAGCCGCTGCGCAGCGCGTCCGAGGAGATCGAGGACTGGCAGCTGGCGCGTGCCGAGTCGCACATGTCCCAGGGATTGCGGTCCGCCGAGTCGCAGGCGCTCGACCATCTGCCCGACTCCGATGTCAAGGAGGCCCTTCAGGCCATTCCCGAGGAATTCCGGATAGCGGTCTACCTCGCGGACGTCGAGGGGTTTGCCTACAAGGAGATCGCGGACATCATGGGTACCCCCATCGGCACGGTGATGTCCCGTCTCCACCGGGGCCGGCGACAGCTCCGCGGTCTGCTGGAGGACTACGCCCGCGAGCGCGGCCTGGTCCCGGCCGGGGCCGCCGCGCCGAACGGTTCCGACGCGTCGCACAATCGGAAGGGCTCGGACTCATGAGCTGCGGTGACCCGCACGAGACGGACTGCTCCGAAGTCCTCGACCACCTCTACGAGTACCTCGACCGCGAGATGCCGGACGGCGAGTGCGCCAAGTTCGAGGTGCACATCGACGAGTGCTCGCCCTGCCTGGAGACCTACGGCCTGGAGCAGGCGGTCAAGAAGCTCGTCAAGCGCTGCTGCGGTCACGACGACGTCCCCGCCGACCTGCGGTCCAAGGTGATGGGCCGGATCGAGCTCATCCGCACCGGCCAGCCCGTCCCCGAGCAGGACGTGGTGGCCGAGGCCGTCGCCGAGCGCGCCGACGCGCGGGGCGCGGACCGGGACTAGCCCGGAGGCCGGCCCTCCCGTCCCGCCGCGGCCGTTCCCCGCGGCGTTTTCGTGTTTCCCGCGTCTTCGTGGTTTCCGTGGATCAAAACGGCCGTCGCCCGAACGTCACCCGAACGGACGGCGGTTCGGGCGGATGCGGCCGACGCGGGCCGTCGGCCACCCTATTCTCCCCATCCCGGCAGGGAGCTTCGGATGGGGAGGACATGTCATGGAGGCAGTTCCGGTGGCCGCGCGCGGCTGGATCGCGTGCGCCGTGGCCGCGGCGGCCGTGTGCGACGCACCCGCCCTGTGGGCCGGCCGGACCGTCGACTGGGCGACCGCGGCCCTGATCGCCGCCGTCCTCGTCGCCGGCGAACGGCTGCCCCACCGCTCGTCGGTGCTTCCGGTGCTGCTGACCGGAGCCCTTCTCCTGCCGCCGGCCGCCGCCGGACTGGCCGCCGTGCCCGGGGCCCTCGCCGGGCCGCCCGGCGGACGTCCCACGTGGCTGCGCCGGCTGTGGCACGCCGCGCTGTACTCCCTCGCCGCGGCCTGCGCCGCCGGGGTCTTCGCCGGCGCCCGCCACCTCCTGCCGGCCGGCCCGGCGGGGGCGCTGCCCGCCGCGCTCGCCGCCGCGCTGGCGCTGGCCGCCGTCGTCGCCGTCCTCGACGCCGGGGTGCGCGGCGTCCGCCCCGGCCCGTGGCCCGCCGCCCTGGCCCCGGCGCTGGTCCACGGCACCACCGCGCTGCTCGCGGCGGTCCTGTGGAACAGCGTCTACGGGCCGCCGGCCGCGCTGCTGGTGCTGCTCCCCGTCACCCTCTCCCCACGGCTGCTGGACCGTCTCCGCCGGGACCGCGCCGACCGCCGGGCCGCGGTCCACGCGCTGGTGCGGGCGGTGGACCTCAAGGACCACTACACCTGCGGCCACGGCGAGCGCGTCGGGCGGGCCGCGGTGCTGATCGGCCGCGAACTGGGCGTGAGCGGCGAGCGGCTGGAGGCGCTGCGCATCGCCGGCGTCCTGCACGACCTCGGCAAACTCGGCGTCCCCACCCGGCTGTTGCGCAAGGCGGGCCCGCTGACCGCCGAGGAGCGGCGGATCGTCCAGCGCCATCCCGAGTACGGGCACGAGCTGGTGCGCGGCATCGGCTTCCCCGGCGAGGCGCGGGAGGCGATCCTCCACCACCACGAGCGCATGGACGGCACCGGCTACCCGTACGGTCTGACGGGTCATCAGATCCCGGAGGCGGCGCGGATCGTGGCCGTCGCCGACGCGTTCGACGCGATGACCTCCACCCGCACCTACAGCCGCGCCCGCCCGGTCCCCGCCGCCCTCGCGGAGCTGCGCCGCTGCGCCGGTTCCCACTTCGACCCGCGCATGGTCGCGGCGCTGTCCCGGGCGATCGCCCGGGTGGGCTGGGAGACGGTCGACGGGACGTGGGAAACCGCAGTTCCGGACTGCGGAAACGTCCCTCCTGATCACGGTCCGGGCGTACGGCCGGACCGTGCGCTGCCCGCACCCCTCCGCGGGGGCGACCGGTGAGCCTCGCCCGTGCCGTGCACCTGGCCGCGGCCGCCGGCGCGCTGCTCGCGCTGGGCTGGACCGCCCGGCACGGCGTCGCCCAGCCGGGCGTCGCCGTGGCCTACGGCGTGCTGATCGCCGTGGGCGAGGCCATGCGCCACCGGCCGGGAGCGCACGGAGACGTCCGCGAGGCCGCCCCCGTCAGTGCCGCCGGGGCGCTCGCCTACGCCCTCCTCGGCGAGGTCGGCGGCGAGCCCGCCACCCACGGCGTGCCGCAGGTGGTCGCCGTGGTGCTCGGCGCGACCCTGGCCGGCGCCGCGGGCCGCCCGCCCGCGCCCGACCGGCTCGCGCGCCGCATGGCGGGCACCGCCCTGGCCGCCGTCTGCTTCCAGTCGCTGCACTGCGCCGGACCGTGCCCGTACTACGTGCTCTCGCTGCTGCTCCTGCTCGCGCTGACCGCCGTCTCGGACGCCGCGCTGGCCGCCGCGCTGGAGCGCTCCCGGGCCGGCGGCCGCTACGGGGCGGCCCTGCGGGCCGAGCTGCGCGCCCTGCCCGGCGTCGGCCCCGCGGTCTGCGCGACCGGCGTCACCGCCGCGCTGGCGCCGGCCGTCGCAGGACTGTGGGTGCTGCCGCTGTGCTGCCTGCCGCTGCTGGTCGTCCAGCTGTCCGCGCGCCGCCGGGAGGCGGCCCGGAGCACCTGCGGGCGGACCGCCGCCTCGCTGGCCCGGGCGACGGAGCTCGCCGGGTGCACACCCGCCGGTCACGCAGGACGCGTAGCCGGGCTCAGCCGTGCCGTCGGCCGTGAGCTCGGCATGACGGAGTCCGGTCTCAGCGTCGTCGAGTACGCGGCGCTCATGCACGACGTGGGTCAGCTCTCGCTCGTCGACCCGGTGCCCGCCGGGGCCACCGAGCCGCTGCCGCCCGAGGAACGCCGGCGCCTCGCCCGGCTGGGCGGGGCCGTGGCCCGGCTGGCCCCGCTGGAGGGGGCGGACGCCGCCGAGGTCGCGGCCGCGGTGGAGCGCCAGGCCGACCCGTACCGGGAGCAGCCGCTCGCCGCCCGCGTGGTGCGCACGGTCAACGCCTACGAGGACCTCGCGTGCGGGGCGGGACGCGGCCCGGCGGCCGCGCTGGAGCTGCTGCGCCGGGCCGTCTCCGCGGGGAGCCACGACCACGAGCCCCGGGTGGTGGAGGCGCTCGCGCGGGTGCTCGCGCGGGAGGCGCCGGGGCGGGCGGAGGCGTGAGCCGCCCGGCGAGGCGCGGGTACCGCGGCTAACCCACGGGTAATGAGCGGGCGTCCGACGGGGCATGGTTGGATGCGAAGAGAAGAAGAGCGACGAAGAACATGACGAGGACGCGGGAACCGGGGGGTGTCATGAGCGCTGTCGCGGATGTCAGGTCGTGGCGGGCACGGCTCCCCGAGGAGACGACCCGGCTCACGGGCGGGGTCGTGAGCAAGGAGTGGCGGGCCGCCGTCAGGGAGGACGGGGCCGGCCACCTGGGCCATCCGGCGTGGGTGCACGCGGGACGTCGAGAAAACAGCAGGCGGACATCGTGAGGATCTTCGGCAGGGTGCGGCACCGGCCTTCCCCTTCGTGGCGGCAGGCCACCGACCGTGCCTTCACTCTCATCGGCGACGGCCGGTACGAGGACGCCGGCGCGCTGCTGACGCGCGCCGCCGACATGGAGCCGTGGCTGTCCGAGTCGTGGTTCAATCTCGCGCTGCTGCACAAGTTCCGGCACGACTGGGAGCAGGCCCGCGCCGCGGGGCTGCGGGCGGTGGCGCTGCTGGACCGTGAGGCGGGCGCGCCCGACTGGTGGAACGTGGGCATCGCCGCCACCGCGCTCCAGGACTGGCCGCTGGCCCGGCGGGCCTGGCAGGCCTACGGGCTGCGGGTGCCCGGTGAGGGCGGCCCGGCCGGGGAGCCGGCCGGCATGGAGCTGGGCAGCGCGGCCGTGCGGCTCTCGCCCGAGGGCGAGGCCGAGGTGGTCTGGGGCCGCAGACTGGACCCGGCCCGCATGGAGGTGCTGTCCATCCCGCTGCCGTCGTCCGGCCGGCGCTGGGGCGAGGTCGTGCTGCACGACGGCGTCCCGCACGGCGAGCGGGTGACCGCCGCCGGGCCGTCCTACCCGGTCTTCGACGAGATCGAGCTGTGGGCCCCGTCCCCCGTGCCGACCTGGGTCGTCCTCCTGGAGGCCGCCACCGAGGCCGACCGGGACGCCCTGGAGCGGCTGGCCGCCGACGCCGGCTTCGCCGCCGAGGACTGGTCGTCCTCGGTGCGGCTGCTGTGCCGCACGTGCTCGGAGAGCCGGATGCCCAGCGACGAGGGCGACGGCGAGCACCTGGACCCGCACGACCACAGCGAGCCCGGTCACCCCGGCCCGCTCGGCCACCGCACGGCCGGCTCCGGGCTGCTGTGGGTGCCCGAGCGGGAGTGCGGCATCGCGGCGCCCGCCGGGCTGGTGCGCGGCCTGCTGGACGGCTGGGTCGCGGACAGTCCCGACACCCGCGAGTGGCGCGATCTGGAAGAGGTCTGCTGAGCGCCCGGCGGCGTCCCCTTACCCTGGAACGGCCCTGCGGACCCGGGGACGATCCCGGTGGACCCGGGGCCGGCACGGGATCCAGGGGCCGATACGGCATTCGGGTTGTGAGAGAGGCTTACGGCGGTCATGGCGCAGCAAGACACCGACCAGTCGGTGAACGACGAATTCATCGTGGACACCGAGGACTGCGAGGAGCGTGAGACCGCGCACCGGGAGCGGGGCACCTCCCGCCCGATCACCGTCCACGGCAACCCGGTCCTGCACCGGGAGTGCAAGGACGTGACGGAGTTCGACGAGAAGCTGGCCCAGCTGATCGACGACATGTTCGCCAGCCAGCGCACCGCGGAGGGCGTCGGCCTGGCGGCCAATCAGATCGGCGTCGACCTCAAGGTGTTCGTCTACGACTGCATGGACGACGAGGGCGTCCGGCACGTGGGCCACGTCTGCAACCCGGTCCTGGAGGACCTGCCGGCCGACCGCCGGATCCTCGACGACTCCAACGAGGGCTGCCTGTCGGTCCCGACCGCCTACGCGTCGCTGGCCCGCCCCGACTACGCGGTCGTCCGCGGCCAGGACATGAAGGGCAACCCGGTCAGGGTCCAGGGCACGGGCTACTTCGCGCGCTGCCTCCAGCACGAGACGGACCACCTCTACGGCTACCTCTACATCGACCGCCTCTCCAAGCGCGACCGCAAGGACGCGCTGCGGCAGATGGCGGAGGGCACTCCGCGCTATCCCGTGGTCGCCAACGACTGACGGGTCTTCAGTCAGACCGAGCCGGCCGGCCCGCACACCGCATGGTGTGCGGGCCGGCCGCTCTTTTTTCCCAGGAATGTCCGGGAGTAAATCCCGTATTCCTTGGAATGATTTCTTCCAGGGAATCGAACGGTGTAACGCTGTACCAAACGCGGTCAAGTAACGTTCAATGTCCCATTTTTGGGGAATTATTCATGGCTTTACGAAGCGGTAATCCCCGGGTAAAGTAATGGTCTCCAGCGGCTGCGCAGAATACTGCGGACCGCCGGTGTCCCTGCGGCGCTGCCGGGCACCGGTATGCCGCTTCCCAGGCTCGACAAGCTCGAACGATGACCCGACCACGCGTCGCATCAGGCCGACAGGCCGTGGTGCCCCACGAGGCAGGCCACTATGAAATCACTCGTCGACAACGCCCGATCCTTCGCGACTGCACTCGTTGCAGACCCCGAGCGCGCCGAGCGCTTCCGGGCTCTGGAGTCAGGACAGTCCCCGGAAGTCCTTTTCATCTCGTGCGCGGATTCCCGCGTAGTGCCGGCGCTCATCACCGGAGCGCACCCCGGTGAACTCTTCGAACTGCGCACCGCGGGCAACATTGTTCCCGCGTATCGCAGTGACCGCCCCACCGGTGAGGCCGCGACCGTGGAATTCGCGGTCAGTGTCCTCGGCGTCCGCGACATCGTCGTCTGCGGGCACTCGCAGTGCGGCGCCATAGGAGCTGTCGTCCGGGGCGACGACCTCTCCTCCGTGCCGGCCGTGCGGGGCTGGCTCGAACACGCCCTGCCGTCCGACGCCCCCGCCCGTACGGTGGGGCGTGGCTCGGGCGACCTCACGGAAGCCGTGACGGAGGCCGCGCAGCGGCACGCCGTCGCCCAGCTCGAGACCCTGCGCTCCTACCCCTGCGTCCAGCGGCGCCTCGCGCGGGGCCAACTCTCCCTGCACGCCTGGTACTACGAGGTCCACACGGGCGTCGTCAGCGCGCACCGACCCGAGGACGGCGTCCTGCCGTTCCCACCCCTGTGAACCGCCCGGAAGCGACAGACAAGGGACCCTCACCCATGTTCTCCGCCCTGAAACAACCAGACGTCCTGCGCCAGGACGTCCTCGCCTCTCTCGTCGTCTTCCTCGTGGCCCTGCCGTTGTGCGTCGGCGTGGCCGTGGCCTGTGGCGTACCGGCCGAGCTCGGCCTGATCACCGGCATAGTCGGCGGCATCGTCGTGGGCTGCATGCCGGGCAGCACCTTCCAGGTCAGTGGTCCGGCGGCGGGTATGACGGTGCTCGTGTTCGAGGCCGTGCGGGAGTTCGGCCTCGGCATGCTCGGTGTCATCGTGCTGGCCACCGGCATGTTCCAACTCATCCTGGGATTCCTGCGGTTCGGCCGCTGGTTCCGGGCCATCTCGGTCTCGGTCGTGCAGGGCATGCTGGCCGGCATCGGACTCGTCCTGATCTTCGGCCAGATGTACACCATGGCCGGGCTCAAGGCGCCGCGCACCGGCATCGAGAAGATCGCCGGCACCCCGGGGTTCATCGGGGACGTCCTGGCCGACCGCGACGCCCTGGCCGCCTTCGCGGTCGGGCTGGGGACCATCGCGGTGCTGGTCCTGTGGAAGAAGCTGCCGGCGGTGGCCCAGCTGCTCCCGGCGCCCCTGGCGGCGGTCGCCCTGGCCACCCTCGTCACCGTGATGACGGGCCTGGACGTGGCCACCGTCCAGGTGCGCGGCCTGGGCGACGCCATCCAGGTGCCGGGCCTGGACGACTTCTCGTCGATCGGCAGCGGAGCGCTGCTCCTCACCATCCTGACCTTCACGCTGATCGCCTCGGCCGAGACGCTGTTCAGCGCCGCGGCGGTGGACCGGCTGCACTCCGGCCCCCGGACCCACTACGACAAGGAGCTGCTGGCCCAGGGCGTGGGCAACATGGTGTGCGGCGTGCTCGGTTCGCTGCCCATGACCGCGGTCATCGTCCGCAGTTCGGCCAACATCCACGCGGGTGCGCGCACGAAGCTCTCCCGTGTCCTGCACGGCGTATGGCTGCTGGTGTTCGTGGCGGCGCTGCCGGCGGCCATCGGCGTCCTTCCGATGGCCGCGCTGGCGGGCGTCCTGGTGCACGCGGGCTGCAAGCTCATCCCGGTCAAGGAGATTCCCGGGCTGTGGCGCGAGCACCGCGGCGAGCTGACCGTCCTGGCGGTCACGGCGGTGGGCATCGTGGCGACCGGCATGTTCGAGGGCGTGCTGCTGGGCATCCTCCTCGCGGTCGTGAAGTCGGCCTGGGAGACCTCCAAGGTCCATGTGGAGGTGCACGACGCCGGCGACAAGGTGCGGGTGCGCCTCACCGGCAACGCCACGTTCCTGCGCCTGCCGCGCATCCTGGAACCGCTGGAGGCGCTGCCCAAGGACCGTCCGATCGAGCTCGACCTCTCCGGGCTGCGGCACGTGGACCACGCCTGCCGCACCGCCCTGGAGAACTGGGCCGCCCGCCACAACGACGCCGACACGGAGCCCGTCCTGCTGCGGCACGCGGCGTCCACCGTGGCCGGAGCCTGACCGTCCCAACCGGCCGCACATGGCGAACCGTTGACAATCCCTTGGGTAACGCTTTACGGTCCCGTGCACCGCTGTCAAACGGTGCGCGGCGTCCGTCGCCGTCACCCCGCGAATGCCGGAGGTCCGTCATGGAACAGCTGATCAAGAAGATGACCCAGGACGAGTACTGGAGCGGCTGGGTCGCCGCCAACTCGGCGTCCGCCGAGGCGAAGAACGGATGCATCAGCGCCGCCCCGAAGGGCGGCTGCATCAGCGCGGCGCCCAAGTCGGGCTGTATCTCCTGAAATCCGGGAAGCGGAAGCCCCTTTCTGCCGGGGCTTCCGCTTCCCGTTTCCGTGCATTCATCCCCGGTCCACCGGAAGGTGTTCATGGACGGTCAGCCGACGGCCGACGTCGTCGAGCGGGTCAGGCATATTCCCTTGTACCGTGCCTCCGTCGAGCGCGGTTATTTCCCCGTACTCGAGAAGCCCGAAATCGCCCGGGGATTCCCGGACAACTGGATGACGCCGGCCCTCGCCGAGGCGCTGGAGGCAGGTGAGGCGGAGTACGTCCTGTCCACCGGGACCAATCACGCCCGCATGCAGCTCATCCGGCCGCCCTATTTCCTGCTGAGGTCCTATTACCGGCTCTGGAGCGAGCACCCCGACATCGCCCGCACCTGGCACGAGGGCTGTCCCCGCCTCTCGCTGACCACGGTGCTCGCCACCGAGCACGTGGCCCGGGTGAACGCCCGCAAGCGCGGCACCGATCCCGCCCCGCTCCCGTCCCTGGAGGACCGGCGGCTCGACGAGCGCACCCTCTACCTCAACCTCCGCCTGGACCCGGCGCTGTGGACCCGCGAGGACGTCGAGCGGATGATCGCGGAGATCGACACCGCCCGCCGCGCCCACCCGCGGGGCCGCTACCACCTCGACTGCTCCGGCTACCACCTGGCCCATCTGGTGCGCAAGGCCGAACAGTGGGGCCTGTGGGGCGACTTCCCCCGGCCGGACAGCATCATCCACGCCTACGAGTACACCCCGCACAACGTCCGCCGGTACCTGCGTGAGCACTTCGACTGCCCGGTCGTCGACCTCTTCGGCAGCACCGAACTCGGCTACCTCTACTTCTCCGACCGGCACGGCCGCTACCGCCCGTACCTGGACGGGATGAGCGTCGAGCTGCTGCCGGTCACGCCGGGGAGCGAGCTGTTCTCCCTGATCGTCACCAGCGTCCGCAACCCCCATATGCCGCTGGTCCGTTACCGCTCGGGCGACTGCGTCCGCACCCTCGACGGCACCCCGGACCCCACCGCGATCCGCAGCTTCTGCGGCCGGGAGAAGGAACTGCTCGCCGCCCCGCACGGCCCCGTCGCCCAGGGCGACCTCGACGACACCGTCGCCGCCGCCTCGCCCCGGGTCTTCCTCCACCAACTGCGGCCGACGGAACCGGGCACCGCGCGGCTGCTCTGCACGACCTTCGACGGAGAAACGTTCACCCCGGCGGAGACCGCCGCCCTGGAGGACGCCGTCTCCCGGCTCACCGGGCTGCGCTGCACGGCAGAGCACCGCGAGCACATCGCCATCGGCAGATCCGGCAAGTACGCCTGGCTCGTCCCCGACCAGGCAACCGACCAGGCCACCGACCAGGCAACCGACCAGACGACAGGACAACGATGACCACACGGCCGGCCGTCTCCCCGGACGACCTCAGGGCCCTGCTCGGCGAGCGGCTCCACGACGAGGTGGTGCGGTACGCCATGGACCGCACGGGCGTCGAGCGCGCGTACGCCGAGCGACAGGTGCTGGAGGCCCTGCGCTACCTCTATCTCGTCTCCCGCCACCGCGAGCGGCTCGGCGGGCTCTTCCTCCCGGTCGAGCAGGACATCGACGAGATCTGGCACTACCTGATCCTGCAGACCCGCGAGTACCGGGAACTGTGCGAGGAGCGCCTGCCGGGACGCTTCTTCATCCACCACCGCAGCATCGCCTACGAGGACTACCAGGAGGAGCCCGGACGCGAGCGGGCCGCCGAGGAGGCGCTGCGCTGGATCCCGCTCTACTGCCGGGAGTTCGGCCCCTTCGACGAGGGCGTCCTCCCGCACTGGACGGTCGTCCGCTTCCTCCGCGAGCGGATGGACATGTCCCTGGACGAGATCTCCGCGCTCGGGGTCCCGCAGGCGGCCTAGTAGGACTCCGTTAGGTCGGGCTGGTTCTGGTGCGTTCGCGTTGGCGGGTGGCGTTCAACGTGCTACCGGAACGCTTGATCGGGAAGAGCTAACGAAGTCCTACTAGCCCATGACCATGACGCGCGTCGCGGCCGTGCAGAAACGCACCCTCATGGTGCTGGCCGTCTCCCAGATCATCGGCGGCGCGGGGATCGCCGCCGGGATCACCGTGGGCGCCCTGCTGGCCGAGGAGGTCCTCGGCTCCACCGGACTGGCCGGGCTGCCCAGCGCCCTGTTCACCGGCGGGTCCGCCTTCGGGGCGGTGGCCGTCGGCCGGATGTGCGAGCGCTGGGGCCGCAGGCCGGGCCTGGCCGTGGGCCACGCGCTGGCCTCCCTCGGCAGTGTCGGCGTGGTGCTCTCGGCCACGGCGGAACTGGTGGCGCCGCTGATGTTCTCGCTCCTGGTCTACGGAGCCGGCACGTCCGCCAACCTCATGGCCCGGTACGCGGGCGCCGACCTGGCCCCGCCCGAGCGCCGGGGCCGCGCGGTGAGCGCCGTCCTGCTCGCCATGACCCTGGGCGCGGTGGTCGGCCCCACCCTGGCCACGGTCACCGGCGACCTCGCCCGGGACTGGGGCCTTCCCCGGCTCACGGGACCGTTCCTCCTCGCTTCCGTCGTCTACGCGGTGGCCGCGCTGGTCCTCTTCGCCGGCCTCCGCCCGGACCCCCTCCGGCTGGCCAAGGAGCTGGCGGACCGGGCGCCGGCGGCACCGGCGGAGGCGTCCCCGGCCGCCTCCGGCCGTACCGAGCCCCGGGCGGCCGGGCGGCGCGTCGCCCTCGGCACCTCCGTGCTCGTCCTGAACCAGCTGGTCAAGGTCGCCATCATGACCATGACGCCCGTGTACATGAACGCGCACGGCCACGGCGTCCAGGCGACCGCGATGGTCATCGCCGTCCACGTGGGGGCGATGTTCCTGCCCTCGCCGCTGACCGGGGTGCTGGTGGACCGGTACGGCCAGGTGCCGACGGCGGTCGCCTCGGGCCTCACCCTGCTCGTGTCCTGCCTGCTCGTCGCCCTCGCCCCGGCGGACGACGCCTTCCTCCTCGGAGCGGCGCTCGTCCTGCTCGCCCTCGGCTGGAACTTCGCCCTGGTGAGCGGCACCGCCATCGTCACGGACGCGGTGCCGCTCGCCCGCCGCGCCTCGACCCAGGGCATGGTCGACGTCGGCATCTCCGTCGCCGGGGCCACCGGCGCCCTGGTCTCCGGCCCGGTCGTGGCGGGTGCCGGCTTCCCGGTCCTGGCCGCCGTGGGCGGCGCCGTCGCCCTCGCGATCGTGCCGCTGGCCGTGCTGACCGTGCGGGACCGCCCCGCCCCGGCCGGGCCCCGCCCCGTCCCCGCCTACTCGGCGGACTCCGCGGGGAAGTCCGACTCCTCGTAGATCCTGCGCAGTTCGACGACCCCGTCCCGGAAGGGGATCCGCTTCGCCCAGTCGAAGGCCGCGTCCATCGAATCCACCCGGATCACCCAGTAGCCGGCCATCAGTTCGCCGATCTCGGAGAACGGCCCGTCGATCACGCTCGGCGCGCCGCCCGCGAACACCACTCGCGCGCCCTCCGAGGACGGCCGCAGCCCGTCGGCGGCGAGCAGCAGGCCCGCCTTGGCGAGTTCGTCGTTGTACTTCCCCATCTCGGCGAACTGCTCCCGGGTCGGCAGCACGCCGGCCTCGGAGTCCTCGGTCGCCTTGACGATCATCATGACCCGCATGGGCCCTCCTGGCGTCGCTCGGTCCTGACAGCTCCCACCTTTACCGGACGTACGGCGACAAACGCGGAGCCCCGCCGGACCGGGTCCGGCGGGGCTCCGCGAGGCGGGACGGGATCAGAACTCGTCGTCGAAGGCGACCGTGCCCTCGACCGCGACCTGGTACGCGGAGGCGCGGCGCTCGAAGAAGTTGGTCAGCTCCTGGACGTTCTGCAGCTCCATGAAGGAGAACGGGTTCTCCGAGCCGTAGACCGGGGCGAAGCCCAGGCGCATCAGGCGCTGGTCGGCCACGCACTGGAGGTACTCGCGCATGGACTCGGTGTTCATGCCCGGCAGGCCCTCGCCGCACAGGTCACGGGCGAACTGGAGCTCCGCCTCGACGGCCTCCGCGAGCATGTCCGTGACCTGCTTCTGGAGTTCGTCGTCGAAGAGCTCCGGCTCCTCCTCGCGGACGGTGTCCACCACGGAGAACGCGAAGTCCATGTGCATGGTCTCGTCGCGGAACACCCAGTTGGTGCCCGTCGCCAGGCCGTGCAGCAGACCGCGCGAGCGGAACCAGTACACGTAGGCGAAGGCGCCGTAGAAGAACAGCCCCTCGATGCAGGCCGCGAAGCAGATCAGGTTGAGCAGGAAGCGACGGCGGTCGGCCTTCGACTCCAACTGGTCGAGCTTCTCGACCGAGTCCATCCACTTGAAGCAGAACTGGGCCTTCTCCCGGATGGACGGGATGTTCTCCACCGCCGCGAACGCCTCGGCGCGGTCGTCCGGATCGGGCAGGTAGGTGTCCAGCAGCGTCAGGTAGAACTGGACGTGCACGGCCTCCTCGAAGAGCTGCCGCGACAGGTACAGCCGCGCCTCGGGGGAGTTGATGTGCTTGTAGAGGGTGAGCACCAGGTTGTTGGCCACGATCGAGTCGCCGGTCGCGAAGAACGCGACGAGACGGCCGATCAGGTGCTGCTCGCCCGGGGAGAGCTTGGCGAGGTCGGCCACGTCGGAGTGGAGGTCGACCTCCTCCACGGTCCAGGTGTTCTTGATCGCGTCACGGTAGCGGTCGTAGAAGTCCGGGTACCGCATGGGGCGGAGGGTGAGCTCGAAGCCGGGGTCGAGCAGGTTCTTCGTGGTGCGCTCAGGAGCAGTGGACATTACTGGCATGCCTCGCAGGACTCGGGGTTTTCCAGGGAGCAGGCGATGGCGTCGGCGTCGGGGGCCGACTGCTGCACGGGGACGGCGGCGGCGGAGCCGGCCGACCGCGCGATCCGGGTCGCCGGGCGCGAACGCAGGTAGTACGTGGTCTTGATGCCCTGCTTCCAGGCGTACGCGTACATCGAGCTGAGCTTGCCGATGGTGGGCGCGGCCATGAACAGGTTCAGGGACTGGCTCTGGTCGAGGTACGGCGTGCGGGCCGCGGCCATGTCGATCAGGGCGCGCTGCGGGACCTCCCAGGCGGTGCGGTAGAGGTCGCGCACCTCCTGCGGGATCCACCGCATGTCCTGGACCGAGCCGTTGGCGTCCGTCAGCGCGTCGCGCGTGGTGCGGTCCCACACGCCGAGCTTCTTCAGGTCCTCCACCAGGTAGGTGTTGACCTGGAGGAACTCACCGCTGAGCGTCTCGCGCTTGAACAGGTTGGAGACCTGCGGCTCGATGCACTCGTAGACGCCCGCGATGGACGCGATCGTCGCCGTCGGCGCGATGGCCAGCAGCAGCGAGTTGCGCATGCCCACGGAGGCGATCCGGGCGCGCAGCGCGTCCCAGCGCCCCGCCCAGGTGGGCTCGGTGTTGGGGTAGTGGTCGGGGTGCAGCACGCCGCGCGCGGTGCGGGTGGCGGACCAGGCCTCGTGCGGGCCGTGCCGCTCGGCGAGGTCGGCCGACGCCTCGTACGCCGCGAGCATGATCCGCTCGGAGATCCGGGTGGACAGCGCCTTCGCCTCGGGGGAGTCGAAGGGCAGGCGCAGCCGGAAGAAGACGTCCTGGAGGCCCATCAGGCCCAGACCGACCGGCCGCCAGCGGGAGTTGGAGGCGCCCGCCTGCTCGGTCGGGTAGAAGTTGATGTCCACGACGCGGTCGAGGAACGTCACGGCGGTGCGGACGGTGCGGTCCAGCCGCTCCCAGTCCATGTCGCCGTCCTCGCCCAGGTGCGCCGCCAGGTTGACCGAACCCAGGTTGCAGACCGCGGTCTCGCCGTCGTCCGTGACCTCCAGGATCTCCGTGCAGAGGTTGGAGGAGTGGACGACCTTGCCGGGCTCGGCGGTCTGGTTGGCGGTGCGGTTGGCGGCGTCCTTGAACGTCATCCAGCCGTTGCCGGTCTGCGCCAGGGTGCGCATCATCCGGGCGTAGAGGACCCGCGCCGGGATGGTCTTGACGGCCTTGCCCTCGGCCTCGTACCTGCGGTACGCGGCGTCGAACTCGTCGCCGTACAGGTCC
The DNA here is from genome assembly GCF_015999245.1 of Streptomyces sp. AV19. GTDB lineage: Bacteria > Actinomycetota > Actinomycetes > Streptomycetales > Streptomycetaceae > Streptomyces. Next base: position 1,400,322 of record NZ_JAEAMR010000007.1, read on the forward strand.
ACCAGGTCCGGGGTGTCCGCCGGCGAGAACAGCGACCACTCGGCGTCCGTCTCGACGCGGCGCATGAACTCGTCCGGGATCCAGTGCGCGATGTTGAGGTTGTGCGTGCGGCGCGCCTCCTCACCCGTGTTGTCGCGCAGCTCCAGGAACTCCTCGATGTCCGCGTGCCAGGTCTCCAGGTAGACGCAGGCCGCGCCCTTGCGCCGGCCGCCCTGGTTGACGGCCGCGACCGAGGCGTCGAGGGTGCGCAGGAACGGCACGATGCCGTTGGAGTGCCCGTTGGTGCCGCGGATCAGCGAGCCGCGCGAGCGGATGCGCGAGTACGACAGGCCGATGCCGCCGGCGTGCTTCGACAGCCGGGCCACCTGGTGGTAGCGGTCGTAGATCGAGTCCAGCTCGTCCAGCGGCGAGTCCAGCAGGTAGCAGGACGACATCTGGGGGTGCCGCGTACCGGAGTTGAAGAGCGTGGGGGAGGAGGGGAGGTACGAGAGCGTGCTGGTGAGGCGGTAGAGCTCGGCGACGTCCTCCAGCGCGCGGACGGAGGCTTCTTTTGAATCGGTTGCGGTCTCCGCGAGACCGCAGGCCACGCGCAGCAGGAAGTGCTGCGGCGTCTCGATCACGTTCCGGGTGATCGGGTGGCGGAGCAGGTAGCGGCTGTGCAGGGTGCGCAGTCCGAAGTAGCCGAAGCGGTCGTCGGCGCCGTCGGCGAGGGCGGCGTCCACGAGGGCGTCCAGCCGCTCGGCGTGCGCGCGCACGAACGCGGCGGTGCCGTCGGCGATCAGGCCCTCGCGGTGCCCGGTCTCCACGGACGCGGAGAAGGAGACCGCGCCCTGCCCGGCCGCCTCCCCGGCGATGGCCAGCGTGAGGAGGCGCGCGGCGAGCCGCGAGTACTCGGGCTCCTCGCCGATCAGCCCGGCCGCGGCCTCGGTGGCCAGCGAGCGCAGTTCGGCCTCGTCCGACCCGGCGTGCCGGCCGCGCAGCGCGGCGGCGGCGACCTTGCCGGGGTCGGTGGCGGGGAGATCGACGGTGAGTTCCGTCAGGGTGCGCAGCAGCGCGGTCCCGGGGCCGTCGGCGGAATCCGCCGCCTGCGCTGAGACCGGATCGACGGGCGCGATCGTCACGTGTTGCTCTCCCTCACTCGGCTGGAGGCCGCTCGGGAGGCGCACGGGGCCGCGCACGGGCATGCGCGCCGTACGAGCCGTACGGGAGCATGCGCGCAGGCGTCCACCGGCCCAACCCTCGAGGCCCGGACGTGTTCGACACCGCACGCCGGTGGACCGGCGAGGGCGTGCTGTCGGCAGGTCCTCGGACTGCAGAGTGGGCGTTATGTGCCTACACGTACACCGTTGCGGGACAGTTCCGGACTTCCACCGGATTCCCCTGCGGCGACAGCGAGGACGAGCATACATCTAGTGGCGACGGTCGCGCGTGCCCCCACATGTTGTGTCGTGGCGTCATGGGGCGGTCGCGGAATGTGCTAACGGCGGGGCGTGTTCGCGGGTGCGACGGGCGGGGGCGCGGCCGGGCACGGGGGAGGGGCGGCCGGCTTCACGGAAGCGTAGGGGGTGGTGGCGAGGGGGCCGCCTATGATCCGGGCATGTCGAACGGGAGATCGATGAACGGCGGGCCCGAGGTGGTCCTCGCGAGGGGCGGGACGCTCGCCCGCTTCGACGGGGCGCGGCTGCGGATCGTCCGGGGGCGGACGGGCACGCGCTGGTCCGGGTGGAGACGCGGGCGCGGCGCACCTGGATGCCCTCCGTGCTGAGCCCGCGTGCCCAGGAGGCGATGCGGATCGCCCGGGCGCTCCGGTGGTACGCCCCGGCCCTGGCGCTGCTCGCCCTGGTCAGCCCGCGTGAGGACGGCGTCGGCTTCCTCCTGGGCGTGGGCGGTGCGCTCGGCCTGGCCGGGGGTGTCCCGCTGGTGTGGGTGGCGCGTCGGGTGCGTGCGCTGTGGTTGCTGCGGGAGCGGGGAATCGGGGTGGTGGGCCGGGTGACCGGCCACGTCCATATCTGGGACAAGGGCGGGCACTTGTGGGAGTTCTCGACGATGTCCTTCACCACGCTGGACGGGCGGCGGGTGCGTGACGTCCCGTCGGTCGTCACGATCTGGTGCCTGTCCCGCGGTAGATCCCCCGGCGCGGAGGTCGCGCTCAGCTACGACCCCGAGTGCCCGACGCGGGCGAGCCGTCCCCTGACCGTGGGCTTCGTCCTCCGGACGCTGCTGCTCGCGGCGGTGGCCTCGGTCCCGGCGTACGGCTTCCTGGTCTGCGTCGGGATGAGCCTGCCCTTCTGAGGGCCCGGCGGCGGGTGGACCGGAGGGTGGTCCGCCCGCCGCGCGGGGGCGCGTCAGTGGCCGCCGGGTGAGCCCGCCGTGGCGGGCGGCAGGTCCACGGTGACGGCGGGGTCGCCCGCGTCGGCCGTGTAGTCGGACGGTTTGGTCTCGTCCACGCCGTCCGGGGCCTTCAACGCCTTGAGGACGAGGGTCAGGACGACGGCCACCGCGACGTTGAGGACGAAGGCCGTCAGGCCGATGTAGCCCTTCTCCCCGATCAAGGGGATGAGGTTGGTGTTGCCGAAGTGGTCCTGGGTGGCGCTGGGGGTGTCATAGGCCCGCCACGTCCCGTACGCCATGCCGGCCGCCCAGCCGGCCAGCAGGGCCCAGCGGTGGAACCAGCGGGTGAACAGGCCGCCGACCAGGGCGGGGACGGTCTGGAGGATCCAGATGCCGCCCAGCAGCTGGAAGTTGATGGCGACCGTCTTGTCCATGGTGAGGACGAAGACCAGGGCGCCCACCTTCACGAGGAGGGACGCGAGCTTGGAGACCTTCGCCTCGTGTGCGGGCGTCGCGTCCTTGCGCAGGAAGTCCTTGTAGATGTTGCGGGTGAAGAGGTTCGCGGCGGCGATGGACATGATGGCGGCCGGGACCAGGGCGCCGATGCCGATGGCCGCGAAGGCCACGCCCGTGAACCAGTCGGGGAACATGTCGTCGAAGAGCTGCGGAATGGCCAGCTGGCCGTTCTTCACCTTGATCCCGGCCGCGACCGCCATGAATCCCAGCATGGCCAGCAGGCCCAGCATCAGCGAATAGAGCGGCAGGATCGTGGTGTTGCGGCGAATGACGTTCCGGTTCTTGCTGGAGAGGACCGCCGTCACCGAGTGCGGATAGAGGAACAGCGCCATCGCCGAGCCCAGCGCGAGGGTCGCGTAGGCCCATTGCGCGTCCGGCCCGGAGACGAGCGAGCCGCGCGGCTTCCCGGTCGCGGGATTCTCCGCCGAGAACGCCTCGCCCGCCTTGGCGAAGATGTCGTGGAATCCGCCGAGCCGCATCGGGATGTAGATGATGGCCACCGCGATGACGATGTAGATCAGCGCGTCCTTGACGAAGGCGATGAGCGCGGGCGCCCGCAGCCCCGAGGAGTAGGTGTAGGCGGCCAGTACGCCGAAGGCGATGAGCAGCGGCAGGTCCTTCATGAACCAGTTGGAGCCGCCGCCCACGCCCATCACGTCCAGCACCGCCTGGATGCCGATGAGTTGGAGCGCGATGTACGGCATCGTCGCGAGAATGCCGGTGAGGGCGAGGGCCAGGGAAAGCCCCTTGGAGCCGAACCGGCCGCGCACGAAGTCCGACGAGGTGACGTAGCCGTGCCGGTGGGAGACCGACCACAGCCGCGGCAGGAAGGTGAACACCAGCGGATAGCAGAGAATGGTGTACGGAACGGCGAAGAATCCCGCCGCCCCGCCCGCGTAGACGGCCGCCGGAACGGCGACGAAGGTGTACGCGGTGTACAGGTCGCCGCCCAGCAGGAACCAGGTGACCCAGGTTCCGAAGGAACGCCCGCCCAGCCCCCACTCGTCGAGGTTGTCCGCGTTCTCCGCCCGCCGCCATTTCGCGGCCATGAACCCCATGACCGTGACGGCGAGGAAGAAGACGATGAACACGGTCAGGGCGACTCCGTTGACGCCGTGCCTCATCGCGGCTCACCGCCCTTCCGCGTCCGTTCGTTCCGGCGGACGAGGACGTAGGCGACAGTCGTCAGTGCCGTGGATATGAGCACCCAGAGCATCTGGTACCAGTAGAAGAACGGAATGCCGATGAACTCCGGCGTCAGCCGGGCGTAGGAACCGACCCAGAGCATCGCCCCGAAGGGCAGGGCGAGGCAGACGCCCGCCACGATCAGTGGGAGGGTCACGACAGGTCTGCGCCTGTCCCCGGCAGGTGGTTCGGACATGCGATGGCTCCGTCCCCGTGTGGTGAGCGTGCATGGCGCGATCACTCGCGTAATGCGCACGAAATCTAGGGGAGGGACCCTCCGGGCGTCACCCCCCGTCCGGATATCGGAATGAGAACGTCAAGTCGCCCGGGGCGCGATCGCCGGCCGTTCACGCAACAACGGCAACAGGGCCGACACGACGACGCACAGCACCCCGTCGAAGACCGACGCGGCGATCAGGCCGTGCCCGTACGCCATCGCGTCCCCGCGCCCCGCGCCGCCCAGCGTCCCGTAGCACAGCACCCCCACCACCGCCACGCCGACGGCACCGCCCACCTGTTGGCCCGTGGACAGGACGCCCGAGGCCATGCCGGCCTCGGCGGGGGCCACGCGGGAGAGAACCGTGCCGATCAGCGGCGTGACCAGGAGGCCGTTGCCCGCGCCGACGAGGGTCAGCGCGGCGGCCAGCTGCCAGGGGGAGAGCGCGGCACCCGCGAGCAGGACCGTCGCGATGCCGGCCGCATGGCCCAGGGCGGAGACCAGCGCGCCGTACGACAGCAGCCGCCGCCCGTGCCGCGCGAGCCGGCCCGCCGCGACGCTCCCCGCGAAGAACGCGGCGGCGAAGGGGAGGTACACCAGGCCCGCGCCGAGCGTGCCCATGCCCAGACCGTCCTGGACGGTCAGCGAGAGCACCAGGAAGAAGGAGTTGACGCCCGAGTAGACGAGGAGGACGAGCACGATGCCGACGGCGAAGGGGCGTTCGTGCAGCAGGCCCGGGCGGAGCAGCGGCGTACGGGCCCGCCGCTCGACGGCGGCGAAGCACGCGAACGCCCCCGCCGCCGCGCACAGGCTCAGCCAGGTCCACAGCGGCCACCCGCGCTCCCGCCCCTCGACGAGCGGCACCACCAGCAGGGACAGGGCGACGGTCAGCACGGCCGCGCCGGGCAGGTCGGGACGGCGCCCGGCCTCCGGGGCGCGCGACTCCGGTACGTACGCGGCGGCGAGGACGAGCGCGGCCAGGCCCACCGGTACGTTCACCCAGAAGACCGGGCGCCACGACGTGCCGAACAGGTCCGCCGCGACGAGGAGTCCGCCGAGCAGCTGGCCCGCCACGCCCGCCGCGCCGATCACGGCGCCGAGCGCCCCGAGCGCCCGGGGGCGCCGCTCCGCCGGCACCAGCACCTGGATCAGCGAGAAGACCTGGGGGAACATCACCGCCGCGCCGAGCCCCTGCACCAGCCGGGCGGCGATCAGGGCACCGGCCCCGGGGGCGGCGGCACAGGCCGCCGAGGCCAGAGTGAAGACGGCCATGCCGGTCAGGAACATCCGTCTGCGGCCCAGGAGATCGCCGAGCCGGGCGCCTGTGATCAGCGCGACGGCGTAGGTGAGCTGGTAGCCGGCCAGGACCAGCTGCACGTCGGCGTCGGAGGCGCGCAGGTCCCGCTGGATCGCGGGAGCGGCGACGAGGACGACGAACGTGTCGAGGACGGCCATGAAGACGCCGGTGAGCAGGACGGCGAGGGCGGCGGCGGGAGAGCGTGGAGTCCGTTTCATGACCATGACGCTCGCCCGGGCAACCGGTCCGCTCCAGACGGAATTTATGCTGGTGGCGGCGGTACCCCCGTGGGGTCGGCCGGTCCTGGGGCCCAAGCCCCCGGGCGGACGGACGAGGCGTGAGGAATGCGATGGCGGAGCATGAACAGCGCCGCGCGCTCGCGGACTTCCTGCGCTCGCGCCGCGAGCGGCTCCGCCCGTCCGACGTCGGCCTGCCGGCCGGACCGCGCCGCCGCACGCCCGGGCTGCGCCGCGAGGAGGCCGCGCTGCTCTCCGGTGTCAGCATCACCTGGTACACGTGGATCGAACGGTACACCCCTCGGGATACGACAGGGCAAGCGGTCGCCTGAACAGCAGGAAGCCCCGTCCGCACGCCTCGGGGGAGGATGCACGGACGGGGCTGGACGGGGAGGCTACTGCCCTCCCGTCATCTCCCGGAGGAAGTCCCCGGCCGACTTCACGAACTCTTCGCGTGCTTGCTTGAAGTCGTGCCAGTCCGGGGACTTCCCGCCGTCTTTGTGCATGGCTTGCAGCTGTTCGAGAACCGCGCGAGCCTCTTTGATGGGGCCCACGCCTTCAACGTCGATGACGTTGAATTTGGTGCGCGTTGCCGCGTAAGCCGCGTCCACTGCTGCGATGGCTTCTACTTCATCCTTGTACCGGCCGTCACTGCGGAACCAGGCGACTTGGGATTCGGTGTCTGCGGCAGAGAGGAATTCGGCGTACGCGTCACGGCGTGCGAGGTAGAGCGTGACGGTTGGTGCTTCGAGCATGCGGTTACTCCGTACTCGGTGAGCCTCTTTGAGCCCGTCTGGCTCGGGCGTCGCCACGCTACCGGCGCCCACCCCTTGATCACCGGCGTATGGGCGTAGTTCCCCCGCCTGTGCAGCTTCACGAGCACTCACGGACTCAGGTCAGCAGTCCGTGCCGGATACCCCGGGGTTGGCGTACCGGACAGATCGCGTCGGCGATAGTTGGACCTCATTCTTCTTCTTCGTGGGACCGCATGCCGCGTCAGGCGCACAGACCGTCTGCGGAGAGCAGGTCTCAAAGGACGGGTTGCAGTCGGGCAGGCACTTCGGCTTGCCATCGACAATTGTGTGAGGGAATGCCTCTTCGAGTTCGGCGCGCACTAACCGGTTCGGAACGCCGTAGTAGATTTCTTCGACGTTCTTTTCGTGCACGTTCCCGATGCTCATCCATCGGGCGAAGACGCAGGGCCATACGTCGCCGTCCGGGCCGATAGCGATTTTGCCCCGGCCGCAACGCCCGCAGAGTTTCTTGATGTCGGGGTTTTTTCCTGCCGCCCCTCGCCCGAAGGGCCTGAGCTTGTCCGTGCGCACGTCACGGATTCCGATCTCCAAGAGATCGGTTTCGGCTGGCTTGCTGCGCTGGTCTGTCAGGACGCGGATGATGCTGCCGCGCATGGGGATGCCGAGTTGTTTTGCCTTTTCGACATTGGCGCGCGTCCGGGCGTGCGACCCCTTCGACTTCGTTACGTCGTCGTGGTCTTGTGCCCAGTCTGAGTAGTAGCTGAACGCTAGCCGCACCTCGGGTAGTTGGAGCACTTCCCACGCTTCATCCCGGATGTGGGTCATGTTCGAGAAGACCTCGATGCGCATGCCCTTCGTCCGGGCGTGACGCACGTAGGCGGGAAAGCTTGGGTGCAACGTCGGTTCACCGCCGATGAATTGCACATCGCGGACGCCGGTTGCCGCCAGTTCGTCCATGACCCGGAACCAGTCGGCGTCGGTCATAGTGCCGTGGTCGCCTTGCGGGGACGAATTCGCGTAGCACTGCACGCACTCAAGGTTGCAAAACCCCGTGATCTCCAGCCATGCAAACATCAGCCGGAGAGGGAGCGCGCTCATAGATCCTCCTGAGTGAGAGATCGTATGTTGCCCTTGCTGCTGTGCTCTTCTGCTTGCCGATCGATGGTGCACCCGTCCGGCCGACTTCTGCCACGAGGACGACCGGACGGGCGTGGTTCCTGCCCCTCTGCGGAAGGGGTGTGGGAAGGTGGCGCCGACAGAGAGGCAGGGGTCTAGAAGTGGCTGGGTCTGCCGTGGACGGCCAGCCAGACGACCACGCAGCAGGCGAACACGAGACCGCCCGCGATGATCAGTCCTTCGCCCAGGCCCGCCCAGTCGAACCAGGGGCGGGGCGTCCGGTGCCGTCGGCGGGTCACCGCTCCCCCTTCCTGACCACGAACGCGAGGGACTGGCAGATCAGGCGGAACTGGCGGTGACCAGACTTCCCGGTGTGCTTCATACAGGCGTCCTGTACGGGCTCCGGTTCGGACTCGCCCTTGATTTTCCAGTCGCACCCGAGGCAGTCAGCGCCATAGGTCACGTGGTCTGGGTGAATGGTGATCGTGTGGTCCACGATCCGGGAAACCGAACGGGTCACCACCCGCGCCCCTCACGGTTGAGGACCACGACGCGGGCGCGCAGACGGTCGTTGTTGTTGGCGGGGCGGTACTCGGCGGTGTGCCACAACTCCCCGCCGACCAGGGGACGGAGTGTCACCCTGCCCAACGACCCGTCCCATGCAACTACCTTGCCGATACGGCCACTTGACGTGTCGGTGACCAGGTCTCCGGGGTTCGGCACCCATCGGGCGGTACCGGACCCGTTGACCGTGAACGACGGGCGTTCAGTCATTGCGGTGGACCTCCTCCCAGTGCCGGTAGAACTCCTCGCGCGCCCACCTGTCCTGGCCCCAGTCCTGCGCGTACCACGCCGCGCGGCGCATGTTGTTGAGGCTGGTGCACCTCTTGCACTGGTCGATGAGCTTGCCGACGACGATGCCGTCCCACCCCGACGAGTGGGGCAGCGAGATCACGTCGGGCCAGTCGGTTTCGGTTCCGTCCTGTGCGTCCATCAGCCGCACAGGACGGTGTGAACTCTCCATTTCCCATCCTCCGTGTGTCCCGCCCGTCTGGAGCGGGAACTTCCGGTGTGGGAAAGAGAGTTGCGGGACAGCCCACCGACCGCTAGTCATTCTTCTCCCGGTCGGCAGAGCGGGAGAAGAAAGCACGCAACATGACACAGTTCGGACGGAGTATCGCATATGCCAGCAAGGACGGAACTAACGCCGGACCGGTCGGTACGGCACCTATTCGGTGCACGACTTCAGCGCCACCGGGAGCATGCGGGCCTGTCGCTAGAAAGGCTGGCACTCATCGTCAATAGCAGTAAAAGCGCCTTAAGCCGCTTGGAGCACGCGGAGGTTATGCCGGACGAGGAGTTGCCAGCGAAGCTGGATGCTGCCTTTGGGACAGGTGAAGACTTTCAGGAACTCTACGTCCTGATGGTCAAGGAGATTCATCCTGACCAATTCAAGCGCCTCATGGCGATGGAGGCTCGCGCCAAGCGTGTTCGAGGGCTCGGGGCGCAGATAATCCCTGGACTGTTGCAAACTGAGGACTATTCCCGCGCGCAGTTCCAAGTTCATAGCCCGAAGGCGCCCCCGGAGCGCATTGACGAGCTAGTCATCGGTCGCATGCATAGGCAGGCCACACTACGCAGGAAGCCGAACGCCGACTTGGCATGGGTACTGGATGAGGCATGTTTGCGGAGACTGTACGGGACTCCCGACGTCGCACGCGCGCAGCTCGAACGCTTGGCGCAACTGACCTGCACGAACAGCACAACGATTCAGGTGCTTCCCTTCTCGGCAGGCCCACACGGGTTGCTAGGTGGGACGCTGACGCTCCTAACCCTGGAAGACGGAACGGAAGTCGCGTATGAGGAAGCCATCACTACCGGCACGCTGCTTGAAGACCAAGCTTCTTGTGACGAGTACCGGCGCACCTACCATCAGTTGAGCGCATGTGCGCTGTCGCCGTCTGATTCGGCGGATGTCATCAGGTCTGTGATGGAGGCAATACCACAATGAGCAACACCCCCGACCTTTCCCAAGTGGAATGGGTCAAGTCCAGCCACAGCGGCAACGGTGGCGACACCTGCGTAGAGTTCAGCCGCACGCTTGCAGCGTCTGACGTCATCCCCGTCCGGGACAGCAAGAACCCCGAAGGGCCCGCGCTGACCTTCGAGGTGGGCGCCTGGTCCTTGTTCATAGCCAACGTTAAGCGGACGACTGACGGCGTGTAACCTCTCCTTGCCCCGGCTCGCCATCAGCGGGTCGGGGCCGAGAGCCCCGGTCCGCCATCAGCAGGCCGGGGCTCTTCTGGTGTCTGGGATCACTCCGGGGCGCGGACGTCTAAGCCTGCCGACCCCACCCCCGCCGTTTTCCTCGGGTGCCGGGGAGCTGTCACGTTCTGTGGAGCACAATCCTTCCGCCGGCTGGGCCTCGTGGGTGGCAATGTCCGTTTTTCTGCGACGCTGCGTGATCAGAATGAAGGAAGCCACCGACAACCGCCCGTAAGGGCAGCCATCGGGGGCCAGGGTCAGAAATGCCGGGGGCAGCAGTCCAGCTTGAACAGGTCTAGCGGTTGCGGGTCCGTGCCGACTTCGAGCCGGTAGAGGGCGGCGAACACGGGCCACAGCGGGTGGCCGTCCGAAGCGTTGCGCTCCGCCAACTCACAGCAAAGTTCCTTGAGTTCGTCACTCACCACGCCGGTACGCCTCCAACGCTGCCACGGCAGCCGCGCGGGCGGCTTCCTTCGGGTCGGTCGGTGTCGTGGGGTCGGCCATCTTCTCGTGTGCCGACAAGGCGGCGTCGAGCGGGCCCAGGAAGCGCAACAGGGGGTGCGCCACTGGCACGCCGGACGAACCGGGGACCGTAACCCCTTCAGCGACGATCTGAGCCGCCATGGAGTCCCAGACGGACCGAAGGGCCGGGTAGCGCTCCGCGTCGTCCGAGACGGGCTCAGGGCGGCTCTTGGATGCCGTTGCAGCGCCCTTCCGGGCGCGTGCCGCTGCTTTGCGGTGCGCATCGCTGCAATACCGAGTCCGCCGGTCGGCTTCGGCGGAAATCGGAGCGTCGCATGGGGCGTGCGCGCACCTTCGTTTCATGAGTCTTCCTTCTTGAGTTAGCGGACAGTCCAGAGAGGCTTGGGCGGGACGGACGCGTTATTCCTGCTGGGGCTGGGATCGCTGAGCGGCACGGCCGCGAACTTTTGGCCCGCACTCGCCCTATGCCAACGCGGGCAAGTCGAGAGCGCGCACGATCATTCGCGTGATCGCGCCTCATGCGCGTGGACGGCAGTGGCGACACTCAATCAGCCAGGCATCCGACCGTTCCTCACGGGCAGCGCCGACGGGCAGCCGCTCTTTCGGCGCGTACGAATAGCGCGGGCACAAGCGACAGTGCACCGGAACCCATTGCCGTTCGTCTCCGCTCAGCACCGCTCGACCGTCGGGCCGGACCCACGCCGGGCGCATCCACGATGACCACTCGCTCAACTCTTCCGAGGCGCTGGGAATCTCGCACGCTCTGAACGCAATCAAGGTTCGACCATCGGCTATTCGGTGGGCCGTCCCGACCTGCCGTGCCCACCCCCGTTCCTGGAGATACCCCCCTAGGTCAGAAGGCACCCCTACCCGCATACCCGCCCCTACCGGGGTCCGATCGATATGGACCCCGGCACTCATCTCAACGAGCATGAGGATTAGACCAGTTCGGCGAGATCAGACGAGATCAGCCACTCAGCCTCGCTCTTCGGTACGTCGTAGGTCTCGCCGTTCTGGAGAACGTGGGAGGCAACGCCGTCACGGCAGGGGCCGTACGACATGTAGCCGTTCATTCGGACGGCAACGGTCGGCTCATCGGTATTGAAGAAAGACATGGCAACTCCTCTTAGGTGGTAACGGTGATCTTGCAAACAGCGGCAGCATTCGGAACGGCGATAGCGGCACGGGCAATCGCACGGACCGCAGTGCCATCCTTGAGAAATCCGAACTGATCGGAAATCTGAAAACCGGCATCCTTGCGCCAGACGGCAAACACCTGGTCCGCCTCATAGGCGAGAATGTCGGTCTCCGGCACGAACGACGAAAGCCACACGGGCACACCCAGAATCGACCGCTGAACGCCAGTCGTGGGAGAACCGGCCGACTCACTCAGAAGCGGCTTGAGAGAGCCGGACGACTCACGCAGCGCCATTAGTGCCGTCCACGCCTTCGGGCTCATCACAATCGCGGTCGCCTTCGCATTCGCCGCTTCCAGATTCCCGAAAGCCGTCACGAACGGGTCAAGATCCTTGAGCCCACCCTTAACCGCGTGAGTCTGAATACCCGGCGTGTTAGCAATGCCGACGAACCCCTTACCCGACCCGGTGCCAATCAGCGCTTCACGGTCGAACCCGAGGGCAACGGACCGCATCAGCGACTTCGCCATAGGGTTCAGAAAAGCCGCCCCGCCATCGTCCATCAGTTCATTAGCGATCAGGTCAGCAGCGGCAATCTTCTTCGGCGTGACCTTGAGCGGGTCAGCTCCGAAACCACCAGTCGGCAGGTCGTCAAGCTCTCCCACGAAGCCAGCGGAGAAGTCCGAACGGATCACGGGGAACGCGTACGTCTCCGCGCCGGTCTGGACGCGCTGAACACCGCTCTCCATCACCACCGACTGAGGCGCAAGGAGATCGACGAAGGTCCGTGCCATCTCCTCCGGAGAGAACGCCTTATTCGTGCCCGCCGTGGTAATTCCCCGCGACATTTCGATAGAGCGAGCCATCAGCTCACCAGGAGTCGCATTCACGCGCGCCTCAACCTTTCTTCCCAGGGAACGAGTCGTCCCCATCTCCTGTAGCGGGGACGTCACCCGCATTGCCTGTTCCTCAGCGGCAGCCGCCTCAAGGTGCCGCCTGATCTGGTCGTCAGCCTCCTTGACCTTTTCAAGAAGCTCCGACTCGGCCGCTCGCTCCTCTCGGTTCAGAGAACGCTTCGCGGAATCAGACTCGAACACTCGGAGGCGTGCTAGATATTCGTCGCGCTTCGCCATGTGGGCGCTCGCTCGCTCTGCATGAGACAACGGGATTCCCTCCGGAGGAATGGAAAAGCCGACCAAACCTCAAGGGGTCAGCCGGCCGTGGGGTGAAAGGTGAATACGAATCACCCTTCACTCTTATTAGTAAATGTCGCCGTCCTGCCCTGAGCGCGCTTCCTTGCCGCCCACTCGCGCTTACGCTGATGGTTCCGCTCCGCGTCTGCATTGAGTGTCAAGAATTCGGGTCCGTGCGTCGCTGTCGCACGACCGTTCGATTACCTACTCAAGTTGAGTAGGTGGTCCCCACTTAAGTGGAAGGTGGGCTCTCCTGTAATTAGAACGTGTGACACGCCTGCCGGTCTCAGCGGGCGGAGTGGTCGCGCTTCCTGACGACTGACAAACAAACAGCAGCTTTGGGTATGCCTATAGATTTTCTATAGGCATACAGAAAAGTATCTAAAAACCGTCAGTCGTCAGGAAGTCTGCCGTCTGGTGCTGTCTTTGCCGACTTGGGTGCGAAGGTCTGAGAGTTCCTGCTAGGTCTGGCTTATAGGTACAAGAAAGCCCCGGCGGGAAACCCGCCGGGGCGTGTGAAAGGCTGTCAGTGCGGCTTACGCCGCCTTCTGGTAGGCGGCAGGCCCGGACTCCTCTGCCGTCTTCTCCACGGCGTTCCAATCAATGGCGACGCGTCCGCCAGGATGCCCATTCGGGTACACGGTGACTGTGCAGCCGTACCGCGCGAGGAGCGTGCGCCGGATTTCCTCCGTCGTGGCGTCTCACGCCTCCCACAGCAGTGTGTCAGTAGGCGTCCATGTCTCGGTTACCTCCGGGTCGTGCTCGGCTTCCAGACGGGCGTACGTGGCTTCGATCTCGTTCAGCTTGGCAACGAGGGTTTCCAGTGCCGGGCCGTCCACCTTCGCCACTGCCTTCGTGACCCGCTCGCGAGACGCGGCAAGGTCAGCCATCTCCGCTGAGTGGTCGATGCCGCCGGAGTAGGTGACCTCATAGAGCGGCTCGTTGCCGTGCTTGTCGCGGAAATCGGCGAACACCAGGGGGTCTATTCGGTCGCGCATGATCGACCCATGGCCGTTCTCGCACTTGTACAGGGGGCGCTTGCGGGAGGAGAGTCCGCCGTTCATCTTGCAGCCCTGCGAGCAGAGCACCATTCCGGCGAGCCACGGGGCGTCACGCCGTTCAGCGCGTTCCCCGGCCTCAAGCTCCTTCAACCGGTCCTGCACGCGCTTGTACGTCGCTGCATTGATCACCTCGGGACCGAACTGGACGGGGGTCACGCCGTCCGCCTCGGTCACCAGCTCTCCCTTGTGCTCCCGCCACCCGCGCAGCACCACGCCGCGAAGCAGCTTGCGCCACTGCTGGCGACCGATAGGCAAAGGTTCGGCAGTCGCGGCAAGGCTTCCGCCCTTCCCGCCTGCAAGGAGAGCGTCTATCTGCTTCCGGACAAGGGCGAACGCCTCGGGATCCTCAGCCAGATACGCCTTGCCGTCACGCCGCACCACCTTGTACGGGAACGGGGCCTTCCCGGAGATCCACCGGCCTTGCTCCCGGCGCTCCTCATGGGCGGCAGTCACCCGCTCTTGGATCATCTCCCGTTCCCACTCGGCGAGAGACGCGAGGATCTTCGCTACGAGCCGCCCGCCTGCCGTGGACGTGTTCAGCGCGCCGTCCGCCGTCGCCAGGGTCACCCGATGCTTCTCGGCCCACTCAACGAGCTTCAGGAACTCCGACAGGGACCGTGCGAACCTGTCGATCCTCCAAGCGATGACGACTTTCGGCCGGTCCCGCAGGATGCGCGCCATGCCCTCAGTACGGGACTCAAGGGCGGACGCGCCGGACACGTCCTCATCGATGTACTCAACGGCCGTGTCCGGGTCGAACCCGAGCGCGACCGCCTGAGCACGGCAGGCACGCCGCTGCACGTCGATGGAAGAGGACTCGTCGGACGCGCGGGACAGACGGAGGCTGAACGCAAGCTCAGGGCGGACAGGCGGCGGGGTGGTGGTCATGCGGTCGGTAGAACGAGTGACACGCCCGTTCGCGAGGGACAGCTTCATACCCTTGTTCAAGGGAGTCGATTGCCTGTCCCCGCTGATCAGCGCGGGCGGAACGGTTGCCGTAGACGTCTTCACACTGGCGGGGGAGCGCAACGGTTTCCTCCAGAGACCTGCCCCGGACCGTCCGACGTGTGACGCCGGTCATGTCCTAGGGGGTGAGCAGTTCCATGGAGCAGGCACGGGAGATCGGCGTCAGCCGGCAGGTGCTGCACGGGCTGGCCCGGGGGCTGCTCCTCTCCCCGGCCGAGGAACGGCACCTGTTCACGCTGGCGGGCAAGGCGCCGCCGGACGGCGGGCACGCCGAGCCGGCGCGCGGGCCCGGCTCCGCGCTGCGCCGCCTCGTCGAGGCGCTCGATCCGCACCCCGCGTACCTGGTGTCGCCCACCTGGGACCTGCTGGCCTGGAACCGGGCCGAGGCCGGGCTGGTCGGCGACCCGGCGCACCGGCCCGCGCCCGGGCGGAACCTGCTGCGGCACGTCTTCCTCGACCCCGCGGTCCGAACGCTGCTGGCCGACTGGCCGGGGCAGGCCCGGGCGCTGCTGGAGCAGTACCGCGCGGCGGCCGACCGGCACGTCGGCGACCCGGAGTTCGCCCGGCTCACGGCCGAACTGTGCGAGCGCAGCGCGGAGTTCGCGGGGTGGTGGCGTACGCACGATGTCGCCGAGTTCCGCTCCGCCCGGCGGGACTTCGACCATCCGCGACTGGGGAGGCTGTCGTTCGACTACGTCAAGCTGGCCGGGGTGGACGTGCCGGGCGTCACCCTCGTCTCGTGCATGCCGGCGGACGAGGCGACGGCACGGCTGCTGCCGGAGCTGAGCGCTTGCGGCACGGCCGGGCCCTGACCGGCCGGGACGTCGGCCGTATCCGGACGTGCCCCCCCGGCCGGGCGGGGGCTCGTGCCGTCCCTACTCCACCGGCCGCCGCAGCCGCGCGACGAACTTGTAGCGGTCGCCCCGGTACACCGACCGCACCCACTCCACCGGCCGTCCCTCCGCGTCCAGCGAGTGCCGCGAGAGCATCAGCATCGGCAGGCCCGTGTCCGTGCCCAGCAGGCCCGCCTCGCGGGGCGTGGCGAGCGAGGTCTCGATGGTCTCCTCGGCCTCGGCGAGGTGTACGTCGTAGACCTCGGCCAGCGCCGTGTAGAGGGAGGTGTACCTCACCAGGTTCCGGCGCAGCGCCGGGAAGCGCTTGGCGGACAGGTGGGTGGTCTCGATCGCCATCGGCTCACCGCTG
The DNA here is from genome assembly GCF_015999245.1 of Streptomyces sp. AV19. Lineage (GTDB taxonomy): Bacteria > Actinomycetota > Actinomycetes > Streptomycetales > Streptomycetaceae > Streptomyces. Next base: position 1,416,282 of record NZ_JAEAMR010000007.1, read on the forward strand.
GCCAGCCGCAGCCGCTCGATGCGCAGGACGCGGCCGCCCGGCGCGATGTCCAGCAGCGAGGCGAGCCGGTCGTCGGCGGTGACGTAGCCGATGTCGAGGAGCTGGGAGGTCGGTTCGAGGCCCTGCGCCCGCATGTCCTCCGTGTAGGAGGTCAGTTGCAGCGCCTGCGAGACCTTGGGCTTGGCGACGAAGGTGCCCTTGCCCTGGATGCGCTCCAGGCGCCCCTCGACCACCAGCTCCTGGAGGGCCTGACGCACCGTCGTGCGCGAGGTGTCGAACTCCGCGGCGAGGGTGCGCTCCGGGGGCACCGGGGTGCCGGGGGGAAGGGTTTCGGTCATCTCCAGCAGATGACGTTTGAGTCGGTAGTACTTGGGAACACGCGCGGTCCGCGCACCGCCCGCGGTGCTGCCGCTCTCCGTCGTCCCGCCCTCGGTCGCCATGGCGCGCCTTCCCGACTCCGATCCTGCTGCCGTCACCGGCTCCTCCGTCCATCGCCGTCACATGGTGGCACGGGCACAGCCCGAGGGGACCGGAGATGCCCTGGTCATCCTCAGGTGTCGGTCCGGTAACGGAGCCGACAGCGACTCTTATACACCCTTGACACCCCAAAAGGTCTAGGCCAAGCTGCGGGCACTGGTCTAAACCATTAAAGACCACTTTTCGGGTGCTGAGGAGAGTGCTGTGAAGCGTGGGCTCATAGCGGCGACGAGTGTCGCGGCCTTGTTGGTGAGTGTGGCTGCTTGTGGGTCCGACAAGGGCGACGAGGACTCCGGCTCGGGGGACTCGAAGGGGAAGACGCTGACCGTCTGGTTCATGGACGGCTCGAACCCGCCCGGTTGGACGAAATCGGTCCAGGCCGAGTTCGAACAGAAGACCGGCGCCAAGCTTGACATCCAGATCCAGAAGTGGGACGGGATCCAGCAGAAGCTCACCACCGCGCTCTCCGAGTCCACCCCGCCGGACGTCTTCGAGCTCGGCAACACCCAGACCCCCTCCTACGCGGAGACCGGCGGCCTCGCCGAACTCGGCGACCTGAAGAAGGAGATCGGCAAGGACTGGACCGAGTCCCTCAACAAGCCGGCCGTCTTCGACGGGACGCAGTACGCCGCTCCCTGGTACGCCGCCAACCGCGTCGTCATCTACAACAAGAAGATCTGGGCCGACGCCGGCATCAAGGACGTGCCGAAGACCCGCGCCGAGTTCTTCAAGGACCTTGAGGCGATCCAGAAGAAGGGCGACGCCGAACCGCTCTATCTCCCGGGCCAGAACTGGTACTTCTTCGCCGGCCTGACCGTCGGCACCGGTGCCGAGCTGGTGAAGAAGGACGGCGACAAGTTCGTCTCCAACCTCGCCGACCCCAAGGTCACCAAGGCGATGGAGATCTACCAGCAGTACCAGGCGTTCAGCAAGGCGCCCAAGGACAAGGACGAGGCCACCCCGCAGCAGGCCGACGTCTTCGCCAAGGGCAAGACCGGCGCGTTCATCGGCATGGGCTGGGAGGCGGCCACCGCCGTCAAGGCCAATCCGCAGATCGAGAAGGACCTGGGCTACTTCACCATCCCGGGCGAGAGCGCCGGCAAGCCCGAGGGTGTCTTCCTCGGCGGCTCCAACCTCGCGATCGCCGAGCGCAGCAAGAAGAAGGAACTCGCCGAGGAGTTCCTGAAGATCGCGCTGTCCGACAAGAACGAGGGCGCGCTGGCCAAGGAGGTCGGCTCGATCCCCAACAAGGACGCGCTGCTGGCCAGTCTGAAGGGCAACGCGGCCGCCGAGGCCGCCGCGCCGGCCGCCAAGGGCGGTGGCACCACCCCGCTGATCCCCGAGTGGGCCGCGGTGGAGAACGCCCCGAACCCGATCAAGGCGTACATGACGGCCGTTCTCAACGGCAAGTCGCCCGAGGACGCGGCCCAGCAGGTCGAGGGCGACATCAACAAGCGCCTCAGCCAGAAGCAGTGACCCGGACGGGCGGGGGCGTTCCGTCCATGGTGCCCCCGCCCCGCCCCGGCGTACCACCGTGCAAGTGAACAGGGGAGAAGGCGGACGACGATGTCAGCGCAGACCGAAGAGGCGGCGGCCGGGACCGCCCCCGTGACCGAGGAGGGCGGCGCGCCACCGCCCCGGCGCGGCGGCCGACAAGGAACCGGACGGGCCGTCCCCTATCTGCTGATCCTCCCCGCGGCCGTCTTCACCGTGCTGCTGCTCGGCTGGATCATGGTCGAGAACGGCCTGCTGTCGTTCCAGAACCTCAACCGGCGGCAGCTCATCCGGCGCGTCACCGAGTGGACCGGCTTCGACAACTACGCGGACACGCTGGGCAATTCCGAATTCTGGCGCGTGACCCTGCGGTCGATCGTGTTCACCGCCGCCAACGTGGCGCTGATCATGGCCATCGGCTGTCTGATCGGACTGCTGCTCGCCCGGCTCGGCAAGAAGCTGCGACTGCTGCTCTCCCTGGGGCTCGTGCTGGCCTGGGCGATGCCCACCGTCGCGGCGACCACCGTCTTCCAGTGGCTGTTCGCCCAGCGCTTCGGCGTCGTCAACTACGTGCTGGACCAGCTCGGCTGGCACGCGATGGCCGAATACAACTGGACCGGCGGGCAGTTCTCCACCTTCTTCGTCATCACCGTGCTGATCGTCTGGCAGTCCGTGCCGTTCGTGGCGATCAACCTCTACGCGGCGACGACCACCATTCCCAAGGAGCTCTACGAGGCCGCCGCGCTCGACGGCGCCGACGCGTGGAAGCGGTTCACCTCGGTGACCTTCCCCTTCCTCAAGCCCTTCTTCCTGGCGACGACGTTCCTCGAAGTCATCTGGATCTTCAAGTCGTTCACCCAGGTCTTCGTCATCAACGAGGGCGGTCCGGACCGGCTCACCGAGACGCTGCCGGTCTACGCGTTCGTCGAGGGTGTGAACAACCAGCACTTCGGCATGGGTTCGGCCATCTCCATCCTCACCATCATCATCCTGGTGACGATGACGGCCTACTACCTGCGCCTGGTGCTCAAGCAGGAGGAGGACGAACTGTGAGGCGCTCCGCGATCGGCCGGATCTGGCCGGGGGCGACGGCGGTCGTCCTGTTCCTGGCCTTCGTCTTCCCCGTCTACTGGATGTTCGCCACGGCCTTCAAGGCCAACAAGGACATCGTCGGCGACACCCCGGTCTGGTTCCCCAGCAGCCCCACCACCGAGCACTTCCGGCGGGCCGTCGAGGCCGACGGCTTCTGGACGTTCGTCACCAACTCCCTGATCACCACGCTGGTGGCCGTCGCGCTGTCGCTGGTCATCGCCCTGCTGGCGTCCTTCGCCATCGCGCGCATGCGGTTCCGCGGGCGCCGCGGCTTCATCCTCGTCATGATGATGGCCCAGATGGCGCCCTGGGAAGTGATGACCATCGCCTACTACATGATGGTGCGCGACGCCGACATGCTCAACAGCCTGCCGCCGCTCATCGCCATCTACACGCTCTGCGTCCTGCCGTTCACCGTCCTGACGCTGCGCGGCTACGTGGCCGCCGTGCCGAAGGAGCTGGAGGAGTCGGCGATGGTGGACGGGTGCACCCGGCCGCAGGCGTTCGTCCGGGTGATCTTCCCGCTGCTGGCGCCCGGGCTGATGGCCACCTCGCTGTTCGGCTTCATCACCGTCTGGAACGAGTTCCCCTACGTCCTCATCCTGAGCAAGGACCCCGCGGCGCAGACGCTGCCGCTGTGGCTCACCGGATTCCGCACCACGTTCGGCGACGACTGGGGCGCCACGATGGCCGCCTCCTCGCTCTTCGCCATCCCGATCCTCATCCTCTTCGTCATCCTCCAGCGCAGGGCCGTTGGAGGCCTGACCTCCGGCGCAGTGAAGGGCTAGCACTACATCCGTGACTCCACCCACCGCTGAAGCGGCGGACTTCCTGCGTCGGTGGCCAAGCACCGTCGCAGAGGGCCAGCCCGGCCCTGTGCAGGACGTTCAGTGCGCCCACGCGGTCGGCGTTCTCCACCAGGCCGCAGCGGACGCACTCGAACTTTGCTTGAGTGACGCGGTTCTCCTCGGCGACGTGCCCGCATCCTCCGGCGGAGGGTGGGCACGTGCGCGAGGTGTTGCGGGCGTCCACCGGGATCACGCGGCGAGCGGCACTCTCAGCCTTCTGCGCCAGGATTCCGAGGAACAATCCCCAACCCGCGTCCAGGATGCTCTTGTTCAGCCCGGCTTTCGCGGTGGCACCGTTCGCGAGGAACGCGCCGCCGTTGTCGGTGTCGGGCTTGGGCCTGGGCGCCTTCGTCATGCCCGCCGTGTTCAGCCGCTCATATCCGATCACGTCGTGCTCACGCACGAGCGCCAGGGCGACCTTGTGGTGGCGGTCCAGGCGCTGACGCCGGATCTTCGCGTGGATCTTCGCGACGCGCCGGGCTGCGGCCCGGTGCTCCTTCGTCCGGCGCTTCGTGCGCTTGGGGAACGTCGCAAGGCGCCGCTGGGCCTCGGCCAACTCCTCGGCGGAGCGCTGGAGGAAGCGCGGGTTCCCGACGTGCACCCCATCCGAGGTGGTGAGGAAGTGCGTGACGCCCATGTCGATGCCCACGATCGCGCCCGTCGCCGGAAGCGGCTCGGCGGGTACCTCGTCGCAGGCGAGGACGACGTACCAGCGTCGGCCTTCCCTCTTCACCGAGATCGTCTTCACCCGGCCGCGCACTGGACGATGCTGGTGCACGCGGACATGCCCGACACCCTGGAAACGCACTCGGGTTACGGGATCGTGCGGAGTGGAGTCCCACCGGCAGCCGTCCCCGTCCTTCGGGAACGTCACGGTGTCGAAATGCCCGACGCCCTTAAATCTTGGGTGTCCCGGCTTCTCCCCGGCCTTCACGCGGCGGAAGAACGCCTGGAACGCTTTGTCCAACCGTCGCAGGGTGGCCTGCTGCGAGGAGAACGACCAGCGGCCCTGACGCTCCGGATCAAAGGCTCGGATGTCCTTGAGCTGGGCGGACTGGTCGCCGTACCGGATCGTCGTCTTCGACGTGTGCCGGTACGCGTCCCGGCGTTCCTGCAAGGCGCCGTTGTAGAGCGAGCAGTGGTCGGCCAGCATCGCCCGCAGAGCGGCTTCCTGCCCGCCGGTCGGGCGGAGAACAAACTTGTATGCGCGTATCAAGCCCGTTCCCCTCCCTACGTTGGTGCTGGTCAATGCCTGCGCGTTCACCGTATCGCCTGGCACTGACAACGAAGCGGGCTCCGCCGTCGTGCGGCTGCGAGCCAAGGACTCGATTCCCCCCACTGGTAAAGCCGGTGGTCCCCTCGAAAGAAGAGCTGATGGACACGCTTACCCGTGACGCCCTGACCGTCCTCCAGCCCGGCTTCACCGGCACGACCGCCCCCGACTGGCTGCTGCGGCGGCTCGGCGAAGGACTCGCCTCCGTCGGCCTGTTCGGGCGCAACATCGCCTCGGCGGAGCAACTGGCCGTACTCACGGCACAGTTGCGCGCCGAGCGGGAGGACGTGCTGGTGGCGATCGACGAGGAGGGCGGGGACGTCACCCGCCTCGAAGTCCGCACCGGCTCCTCGTTCCCCGGCAACCTCGCGCTCGGCGCGGTCGACGACACCGCGCTGACCCGGGCGGTCGCCGGGGAACTGGGCCGCCGCCTCGCCGCCTGCGGGGTCAACCTCAACTGGGCGCCGTCCGCGGACGTCAACTCCGATCCCGACAACCCGGTCATCGGCGTACGGTCCTTCGGGGCCGATCCCCGGCGCGTCGCCCGGCACACCGCGGCGTACGTCGAGGGCATGCAGGCGGCGGGCGTCGCGACGTGCGCCAAGCACTTCCCGGGGCACGGGGACACATCGGTGGACTCGCATCACGATCTGCCGCGGGTGGACGTGGATTTGGGGACGCTGGAGGCGCGGGAGCTCGTGCCCTTCCGGGCGGCCGTCGCGGCGGGCACCAAGGCCGTGATGAGCGCGCACATCCTGCTGCCCGCGCTCGATCCGCAGCTGCCGGCCACGCTCAGCCCGGCCGCGCTGCACGGGCTGCTGCGGGCGCCCGTCGAGCGGGGCGGGCTCGGCTTCGACGGGCTGATCGTCACGGACGGCATGGAGATGCGGGCCATCGCGGACCGGTACGGCATCGAGCGGGGGAGCGTGCTGGCGGTGGCCGCCGGTGCCGACGCGATCTGTGTCGGGGGCGGGCTGGCGGACGAGGACACCGTGCTGCGGTTGCGCGACGCGCTGGTCCTGGCCGTGCGGGAGGGGGAGTTGAGCGAGTCGCGGCTCGCGGAGGCGGCGGGGCGGGTGCGGGCGCTGGCGTCCTGGGCCGTGGCCTCGGGGGCGGGCGTTGCCCCCGATCCCGGGGTGGGGCTGGCCGCCGCGCGGCGGGCGTTGCGCGTGACCGCCTCGGCGGGGCACGTGCCGCTGGACGGGCCGGCGTACGTCGCCGCGTTCACCCCGCTGGCGAACATCGCGGTGGGCGACGAGACGCCGTGGGGCGTGGGGGCGGAGCTGGAACGGCTGCTGCCGGGGACGTCGAGCGGGACATACGGGCGGGAGACGGCCGCGGCGGACGAGGTGCTCCGGGCGGCGGGCGGGCGGCGGATCGTCGCCGTGGTGCGGGACGTCCATCGGCACGGGTGGATGGGGGAGGTGCTGGGCGCGGTGCTGGCGGCGCGGCCGGACACGGTGGTGGTGGAGATGGGGTTGCCGGTCGCGGCGCCGGTGGGGGCGCTGCATGTCGCTACGCACGGTGCGGCGCGGGTGTGCGGGGTTGCGGCGGCGGAGGTGATTGCGGGGGTGCCGGTGGTGTCGGTGTGAGGGCGGGCCCTGGAGGGGGCCGGGGGTTTTTGCCCCAGCCCCGCCCTTTCACCGTTTCCTCCGGGGCGAGCCCCGGGCCCCGGTGCCGCGCTCCGCGCGGGCGGGGGGGGGGGGGGGGGGGGCCCCCCCCCCCCCCCCCCCCGCGCCCCGGGCCCCCCCCCGGGGGCGCCCCCAAACGCCGGCGGGGCTCATTCCCCCGCCCGGGGCCCCGAAACGGGGTGCGCCGGGCCGGCCCCCAAACCGCGCCCGGGCTGGATTCCATGCCATGCACGGAATCCAGCCCGTCCGAGGAGCGGCCCCTCCGGAGAGTTCGGGGGCAGGGTTGGGGCCAGACCTGTGCCCCGCCTGCCCCTGGCGGGGGTTACAGCCCCTGCCAGGCCGGCTTGGCCGCGTACGTCGCGCGGAAGTAGTCCGCCAGCTTCAGTTCGGACGCGGCCGCCTCGTCCACGACCACCGTCGCGTGGGGGTGCAGCTGCAGCGCCGAGGCGGGGACCAGGGCGGAGACCGGGCCCTCGACCGAGCGGGCCACGGCCTCGGCCTTGCCGGCGCCGGTGGCCAGGAGGACCAGGTGGCGGGCCTCCAGGATGGTGCCGATGCCCTGGGTGATGACGTGGTGCGGGACCTCGTCGATGCTGTCGAAGAAGCGGGCGTTGTCCTGCCGCGTCTGCTCCGTCAGGGTCTTGATGCGGGTGCGGGAGGCGAGGGAGGAGCAGGGCTCGTTGAAGCCGATGTGGCCGTCGGTGCCGATGCCCAGCAGCTGGAGGTCCACGCCGCCGGCCTCCGCCAGCGCGCGGTCGTAGGCGTCACAGGCGCCCTGGACGTCCTCGGCGTTCCCGTCGGGGCCCGTGAAGGAGGACTCGGTCAGCCCGAGCGGCTCCACGACCTGGCGCAGCACCGTGGAGCGGTAGGACTCCGGGTGGTCGGCCGGCAGGCCGACGTATTCGTCGAGCTGGCAGATGCGGGCGCGCGAGGCGTCCAGCGCGCCGGAGCGCACCCGGGCCGCCAGGGCGTCGTAGATGGGCAGCGGCGTCGAGCCGGTGGCAACGCCGAGCAGAGCGTCGGGCTTGCGGCTCAGCAGGGCGGCGATGGCCTCCGCGATGAGTTCGCCGCCTGCCTTGGCGTCCGGGACGATGACAACTTCCACGTGGGCCTGCCGATCTGGTGGGGGTGGTATAGACCAATCTTCACCAATCTAACAGAGGTCGGCCCATGCCGGAGGTCGCCGACGCGCTACGTGGAAAAGGCCGCCGGGCCGGCGGTATCGGTCTGTGGAGCGCCGACAGGACCAGAACCCGTTCTGGCGCAGCGCAACGAAGCAGGAAGCCACGGATTCCCTCCCGGAGCCCGTGTCGCGCAGCGGCGCAGCAACGGGGGAGAAGGCCGGAATCCTCGGGTTTCAGGTTCGAGGAGCAAGTCGAGAGGCCACCTCGATCGCCGGCCTCACCCGCGTCATGGGCATCGGCGCGCCCAGCCTCTACGCCGCGTTCGGCGACAAGAAGGCCCTGTTCTCCGCGGCCGTCGAGGAGTACGGCCACACCTACGGCGCCTTCTTCGGCCGGGCCCTCGCCGAGGAGCCCACCGCCCGCCGGGGCGTCGGGCGCGCCCTGCGCGAGGCCGCCGCCGCGTACACGGCCCCCGGCCGGCCGCACGGCTGCCTGGTCGTCACCGCCGCCACCAACGCGACCGCCGCCTCGGCCGACGTGGTGGCCGGGCTGCGCGAGCGCCGCGAGGCCGACGTGCGGGCGATGGAGCGGGTGATCGAGGCGGACAAGGCAGCGGGCGGGCTCCCGGCGGACACCGACGCGCGCGCCCTCGCGCGCTTCACCGCCGTCGCCGTCCAGGGCATGTCGCAGCAGGCGCGCGACGGCGCCACGCGCGAGGAGCTGGAGGCCGTGGCCGAACCGGCCCTGCGGGCCTGGCCGTAGAGCCTTGGGGAACGGACGGCGCCACGGGCCGCGGCGCGCGGCAGGGACCCTCGACCCGACCGGCGCCGCAGCCCGGAGCTGATATCGGCCGGCCCGGGTCCGCGGGGTGTGCGGGCCCCGTGCCCGGGGTCGGCCGACCGGGGCCGCGACGCGGTCAGGGCAGAGAGCGCCGGGCCCTTGCCGCCCACCTGTGCGGGGTGGGCGGAGCTTTACTCGCTCATTGTGGACTAGACCATTCCTCGCTGTCCATGCCCGGGCCGGTGTTCTCTCCGGCCGCTCCCCTCGAAGGTCCGTGCGCCCCGGGCGGGGGGTCACCTTTCGTCGTCAAGTTCGTTTGATTTCATGGTCAATGCATGGAGTCGGGGCGACGGAACAGGCGGTGATCGACGTGCCGGAACCGCGGGTGCGGTCCGCCCCCTCGCGCGCGACCTTATGCCGGCCCTCGCCGGCCCTGAACCATGAGGGGAACACACGATGAGTACGACCCGGCCGACCACCACCCTGACGCAACCGCTGCTGCGACCGGTGGAACTCGGCGACCTGACGCTGCCCAACCGGGTGGTGATGGCCCCGACCACGCGCGCCCGCGCGGTCAACGACGAGCTGGTGCCGACGGATCTGCACGCGGCCTACTACGGCCAGCGGGCCAGCGCGGGGCTGATCATCACCGAGGGCAGCTGGATCAGCGAGCGGGCCATCGGCTTCATCAACGTCCCCGGCGCCTACAGCGAGCAGCAGGTGGCCGCGTGGCGGCGGGTCACCGGCGTCGTGCACGCCCTCGGCGGCCGGATCGTCCAGCAGCTGTGGCACGTGGGCGCTGCCTCGCACCCCGACCACCTCGGCGGTGAGCTGCCCGCCGGCCCGTCCGCCGTCAACCCCAACGAAATGACCTTCACCGCCCGGGGGTTCACGGACACCGTCACCCCCCGCGAGATGACCGCCGAGGACATCGCGGCCACGGTCGCCGACTACCGGGCCGCCGCGCGGAACGCCCGCGAGGCCGGGTTCGACGGCGTCGAGATCCACGGCATCGGCCCCTACCTGATCCCGCAGTTCCTCAACCCCCGGCTCAACCACCGCACCGACGCCTACGGCGGGGACGCCGCCCGCCGCCGGCGCCTGCTGCTGGAGATCGTCGAGGCCGTGGCCGAGCCCTGGGAAGGACGGCGCGTCGGCGTCCGGCTGTCCCCCTACTGGACCTCCGGGGACCGCTTCGCCCCGGACGAGCGGACCCTCGCGGACTACGACGAGCTGGTGGCCGAGCTCAATCACCACCCCGTGGCCTATCTGCACCTGCGCGGCCGGGACGTCCCCGCCCCGGGCGGCACCCCGGACTTCGAGGCCGTCGCCCGCTACCGGCGGCTGTTCGACGGCCCGTTGATCGCCAACAACGGCTTCGACCGGGAGACGGGCAACGCCGTCGTCGAGGAGGGCATCGCCGACGCCGTCGCGTACGCCACGCACTTCATCGCCAACCCCGACCTCGTCACCCGCTTCGCGATGGGCCGCGAGCTGGCCGGCGCGAACCAGGCCACGTACTACGCCGGCGAGGCCGAGGGATACGTCGACTACCCCGTCAGCGGCTGGGAGGGCGGGGATCCCAAGTAAACGACAGTGCCGGGTGAGGGGCAACCGCGGGGAATTCCCCGCCGCTTGTACGTCTTGTACGCCTCTTGTCCGGTGTAGGGGGCACGAGTAAATTCCGTCGGGGTGGGTCCGCGTGCGCCCCGCGAATTGACGGATGGAGGGAGGGGCCGGAAACCCGGTCCCTCCCTCCATCCGTCCGTCCATCCGCCCGTCCGGGGCGCTGTGCCGTTCGGGAGCGCGTCCCTCCCGCGCGCCCGCTCCCGGCGGTGAACCGTTTCGGCCGACCGCCGCGTTCACTTGCGTCGATCACACGCCGCGATCGGAGGCGCGACCGGAGGCGCGATCGGAGGCGCGATCAAAGGTGTGATCAGAGGCCGCGATCGACCGCCGAGGTGACCCCCCCGCCTCAGTGGCCGCGTTCGGTCAGCCCGTAGAGGTTGCCGTCGTCACCGGCGATCTGTGCCCAGCGGGCGTTCTCCCGCCACGGCGCCACCTGCGGCTCCACGACGATCGTGACGCCGCGCGCCCGCAGGTCGCCCACGGTGGCGTCCAGGTCGTCGCAGTCGAACCAGCCGTGCGTCATCCGGCCGACCGTGGAGCGCAGCCGCGCCAGGACCTCCGGCTCGACGGCCGCGAGCACCACGCAGGTCTGCGACCCCTTCGGACGGACTTCGACCCAGCGTCCGCCGTCGTTGAGGGGTACGTCCGCCATGAGTTCGAAGTCGAGGATCTTGGTGAGGAACTCGACAGTTCTGTTCCGGTCGCTGACGTAGAGCACGGAAAGGCGCGGATTGGTTATCAACTGATTCCCTCTCGGGTTGTCGAGGTGGCCCGGGAGAGAATAGTGAGAGCAATCGTGCGGGATATTCAATTTCCGTGGTGGAACACCGGGTTGCCGGATTACTGTGATCCGGGGGCGAGTCGGTGGAAAAGGATCAGCGGACCGGTGAGCCGACCGGGCGCGCGCCGCGCACACCGGCGGCCGGGGGCCCGGGCACGCGCTTCACCGGCGAGCCCTTGCGCCGGGGCGTGCCGTGGGTGGTGCTGGGCGGGTCCGTCGGCGCGCCCCGGCGCGGTCCGCGCAGGGCCGCCGCGAGCACGCCCGGCCGCATGGGCGGCAGCGGGTCGACGAGCAGCTGGCCCTCCAGCAGGGCGCCGGCCGCCCGCCGGCTGCCCGGGGCGGCCGCGGCGAGCCGGTCGGCGTAGCGGCGGAGGAGCCGGGTGCCCAGGTCGGGCTGTGTTCCCTCGGGCCGGGAGGGGGCGAAGTCGGCGGTGGTGGCGGCCTGCCAGGCGGACGCGACCTGCCGGGCCAGGCTCTGCCGCAGCCGGTAGGTGACCCCGACCGGGCTGCCGTGGCTGCGCAGCAGCGAGTCGAGCAGCAGCGCGCAGTGGACGGCCACCGACATGCCGTGCCCGTAGGAGGGGTTGAAGGTGGCCAGGGCGTCCCCGACGACGAGGAACTGGTCGGGCCAGCGACGCATCCTCTCGTAGTGGCGCCAGCGGTTCTCCCCGAGGCGGGAGCGGTAGACGGGACCGAGAGGGGTGGCGCCCTCCAGGACCTCGCGCAGCAGGGGGTGGCGCAGTTCGCCGGCGGCCCGCAGGAAGCCGTCGTGGCCGGCGGGGAGGCCGTCCGGGCCGGCGCTCCCGAAGAGGCCCCCGGAGAAGCCGCCGGAGAGCGACACCATCCACTTGCCGCCGGCGACGGGGGCCAGGACGCCCTCGCGCGGCGCGTCCGGCGAGGCCATCAGCCGCAGGTACGTCCAGTCGGCGACGTGGCCGACGGGCGGGGCGAACAGGGCCGAGGCGCAGCCCGTCCCGGTGCCGGACACGGTCTCCTGCGGCGTCCCGTAGCCCAGTTCGTCCAGCCACCGCGGGGCGCGCGAGGCGTCGCCCGAGGCGTCGACGATGAACTCGGCGTCGATCACCCGGGGTTCGCCCCAGCCGCCGGGGGTGCCGCGGTCGCGGCCGCGGACCCACAGGCCCGTCACCGTGTCGTGGCGGCCCGCCCGCAGGCCGACGGCCTCGTGCTCCTGGAGGAAGGTCACCTTGGGGTCGGCGCGCAGCCGGTCCCGCACCACCGCGTCCAGGACGTCGCGCGATCCCGTGGTCATGGCCAGCTCGCCCTCGAAGCGGGGTATCCAGCCGCCGGGCCCGAGCAGGAGGGTGTCCTGCGGGACGCGGACGTTGACCATGCCCGCGGCGTGCAGCTCCCGGGTGATGCCGGGGAAGAGCTGCTCGAGGCCCTGGCGGCCCGGCGGCATCAGGTGGTGCGCGTGCCGGGCGTGCGGTACGCCGCGGCGCCGGCGCGGACCCTGGGGGAGCCGGTCGCGTTCGACGACGGTGACCCGGTCCATGTGGTCGACCAGGGCCTGGGCCGCGGTGAGGCCCGCGAGGCCCGACCCGATCACGACGGCGTGGCCGTCTCCGGCGTCACGGCCGCCGGTGCCCGAGCGCAGGCTCATCTTCTCGCCCTTCTGGTCGCGTTGTGCAGGTGAGAGCGCATGGCCTGGCCGGGGTCCGGCGGTGCCTGCGGGGTCGGAGCCGCGGTTGGGGAAGGTGTCCCGCGGCCCCGGTCGGTGGTGCGGGTGGCGAGGTGCGGCCGGTGCGGGGCCGGGCATGGGCGGCGCGGTCCGGGCGGCGGAGGCCGGCACCGGTGGATTCGTCGACGGAATTATGATCGCGGCTCGTCGCGGCCCGGTCCATTGTGGCCGGGTGCACGCCCTATCAAGTCACCTTGCAGTCAAGTGATGTGGGAAGGCCCGGCGTCCCCGCGCAGGGGGGAACGCCGGGCCGGTGGAACTCAGTGGTGGCCGTGGCCGCTGGTGATCTCCAGGTACTCCTCGGTGGTCGGCTTGGGGATCTGCTTGCCCTCGCCGAAGTAGCCCTGGGAGAGCCGGGCGCGCAGCTTCTCCTTGCGGGTCAGCTTGCGCTCGACGCCGTTGTCGTCGACCGCGGACTCCAGCGCGACGGGCCGGCCCTGCTCGTGCGCCGTGAGGACGTGCAGCTGCTCCTGCGTGAGCGGCTCGTGGACCTCGACGAACTCACCGTGCGGCAGCCGCTTGATGATGCCGGACTCGCGTCCGTGCAACACCTTGTCGCGGTCGCGGCGTTGCAGACCGAGACAGATGCGCCGGGTGATGACGAAGGCCAACGGTGGGACCACGAAGAACCCGATGCGGGCGAACCAGGTGACGCCGTTGGCCGACAGTTGGAACAACAGCCCCAGCAGGTCGTTGCCGCCGGCCAGCAGCAGCACGCCGTACCAGCTGAGCCAGGCCACGCCGAAGGCGGTGCGGGTCGGCGCGTTGCGCGGCCGGTCCAGGATGTGGTGCTCGCGCTGGTCGCCGGTGATCCACGCCTCGACGAACGGGTACGCGGCGAGCACCCCCGGCACCGCGACCAGCAGCACCACCGGGATCAGCACGCCGAAGTTGATCGTGTGCCCCAGGACGTCCCACTCCCAGCCGGGCATGGCCCGGACGGCACCCTCCGTGTAGCCCATGTACCAGTCGGGCTGGGAGCCGTTGGAGACGTGGTCCGGGCGGTACGGGCCCGCGTCCCAGACCGGGTTGATCGTGGCTATCGCGGAGATGGCCGCGATGGCGCCGAAGACCAGGAAGAAGAAGCCGCCCGCCTTGGCCATGTAGACCGGCATGAAGGGCATGCCGACGACGTTCTTGTTGGTCCGGCCCGGACCCGCGAACTGCGTGTGCTTGTGGTGGAACACCAGGATCAGGTGACCCACCATCAGCGCGAGCATGATGCCCGGCAGCAGCAGGACGTGGATCGGGAAGAACCGGCTGACGAAGTCCGTGCCGGGGAACTCCCCGCCGAAGACGTAGAACGACAGGTAGGTGCCGACCAGCGGGACGGCCAGGATCATGCTGTCGGCGATGCGGACACCGGTGCCGGAGAGCAGGTCGTCCGGCAGCGAGTAGCCGGTGAAGCCGGTCAGCATGCCGAGGACGAACAGCAGGAAGCCGAACATCCAGTTGACCTCGCGCGGCTTGCGGAACGCGCCGGTGAAGAAGACCCGCATCATGTGGACGAACATGGCCGCGAGGAAGATCAGCGCGGCCCAGTGGTGGATCTGCCGCATCAGCAGACCGCCGCGCACGTCGAAGCTGATGTCCAGCGTCGACTTGAACGCCTCCGACATCCGTACGCCCTGGAGGGGGACGTACGAGCCGTGGTAGACGACCTCGTTCATGCTCGGGTGGAAGAACAGCGTCAG
>NZ_JAEAMR010000070.1 GCF_015999245.1 Streptomyces sp. AV19
GGCTGGTGATGTCGATCCACGCTCCGTCGATGAACAGCTCGACCTGGACGGGCTGCCCGTTCGATGCCTCGCCGGAGGCGGACAGCGGTCCGGGCACGGCGCCGAGGCGCCGGTCCCATGCCGCTACCCGTGCTGCCAGGCTCATGTGGTCACTCGTCCCAGCAGATCCAGCACCGCAGGTCCGCAGCGGTGGTTGGCGTCGTCGCCCGCACCCGCAGGAACTTCGACACGGCGATGATCGGCCGCTCGTCCGGCATCCACTGGTAGGTGTACGTGAGCGGCGACTCGGCGGTGGTCGAGCTGAGCGACACCACGTCGAAGACCCGGGTGGCGGTGATGCTGCCCTCGGCGGTCGCGGTGTAGCCGGTCGCCGAGGTCCCCAGAGTCAGCAGCGAGGCCGGGGCGTTGGGGTCCAGCGGCTGCACGCCTGCGGCCACGTGCGCGGTCACTGTGGCCGCGACGTCTGCCTGGAGCAGCTCCACCACGCCGTCGGCGCCCGGCGGATCGTCCACCGAGAAACCCCAACTGATCAGCTGAATCTGCCGCGTCGCCGGCGTGGCCAGCTGCAACATCGTCTTGATGGCCGTGCCCGTCGTCACCGACGCCTGTGCGGCCGTCGTCGGCATCGCCGAGTTCCACGTCTTGTACCTGTGCACTTCCTTCTCCCTTACGATGCGCGGCCGAGTACGGCCTGAACGTCGCCGCCGCGGGTGCGGACTTCGCGGCGGGCGGTGTCGATCACCAAGTCACCGAAGGACTTGCCAGCGATGTTGAGCTGGATCACCATCAGCCCGCCGTCACTGCCGCCAGCCGCGAGCCGCCGGGAGTCCCCGGCCGTACGGACCCGCGACCCGAACGGCAACGACACGAGCTCGGGCCCCTGTTCGCCGACCCACGTCAGTGCCGAGCGTGGGCCGCCGCCGGCCGCGCCGATGATCCCGCCGTGCGCCCGGCCCTTGATGCCGAGAGCCTTCTCCAGCGTCCGCTCCAGCGCGGCCGCAACTCGCTCCATCGCCCGTTGGAGCCGCTCCTGCTGCCGCTCCAGGCCCTTGACCAGTT
>NZ_JAEAMR010000071.1 GCF_015999245.1 Streptomyces sp. AV19
CGTCCGAGATCACCAACGTGGGCTCCGCGTCCGCGCAGCAGCTCGTGGTCGTCGAGGTCGGTTCCGAGCAACTGTCGGACGGTTACGAGTGGGTGTCCCTCAACGTCCCGGACCTGGGCACCAACGGGTCGAAGTACGTGGCGATCGTCAACCTCGCGCTCGACCTCAACGTTCAGCGCAAGCCCACCAACCTCGCCAACCTCAACACCTGACAGGGGGTCTGATCATGTCCGTCATCATCCAGGGCTCCCAGCTCCGCACGGTCAACTTCGGAACGAAGGTGGACAAGGCGGCGGCAACGGTCCCGCAGAACGCCCTCTCAGCACTCTTCACCGTCTCCGGCGGCCGAGTCGTTGTCACCGGCATCGTCGGCGAAGTGACCACGGTCATCGGCGGGACGACCCCGTCCGCGAAGCTCGTCGCCAACCCCACCACCGGCGCTGACTCCGACATCACCACAGCCACCGCCATCACCGGTGACGCGGTGGGCAACCTGTACGGCGTCTCCACAGTGGGCGGCGCCCTCGGCGTACTGGAATCGGTCGCCCCCATGCCACAGGAACCCTTCGTCCTCAAAGCCGGCACACTCGACCTGCACGTGAGCGCGGCCGACGCCACCGGTGCGATCAAGTGGAGCCTGTTCTACGTGCCCCTCGACGACGGCGCCTCCGTGGTTGCGGCGTAGCTATGCCGAAGACGACCCGTAGCCGCGGCGGCACCATCAGCGGCCTCGCGCAGAACCAGGCGCAAGAACCCCTGCTTCTGGGCAAGCGTTTGGCCATCCGGGATGGCCGTATCGAGTTCATGGACGGGACCGGCGCTCTGCCGGATACGGTCCTGGACCGCGACTCGGCCGGCGTGCTGCGCATGACCGGCACCTGGAAGTTGGAGGGCTCCGCCTCGACGTCGGACGCGTTCACAGCCCGGGTGACGGGGGATGCCGCAGCCCGGTTCGTCGTCAACGCCGACGGCAAGCTGGAGTGGGGCGCCGGCTCCGGTGCGGCCGACACCAACCTGTACCGGGACAGCGCGGACACGCTCAAGACGGACGACGGCTTCACTGTCGGCGGCTACACCACCCTTCAAGGCGCCCAGACCAACGGCGATTTCGCCAGCCTCGGCGACATCTCCATCAGCACGGCTGGCAAGGGCCTGAAGGTCAAAGAGGGTGCGAACGCCACGATGGGCGTGGCCACGCTCGTCGCGGGCACGGCCACGGTCGCCACGACCAAGGTGACGGCCACCAGCCGGATCTTCCTCACCTCGCAGGCCGACGGCGGAACGGTGGGCTTCCTGCGGGTCTCCGCGAGGAGCGCCGGAACCTCGTTCACGATCACCTCGTCCAGCGCCTTGGACACCTCGATGGTGGCCTGGCTGATCGTGGAGCCCGCCTCATGACGCTCTGGGTGTGCGACGACTGCACCACGAAGTACGCGATCGGGCTGTTCCGCTGCCCGCGCTGCCACTCAACGGATTTCCACGAGGAGGGGTCCATGCCGAAGATCACCCGCCACGGTGGGCCCACCAACAACCCCGGTGCCGCCCCCGACCTCCCCGCGTCCCCAGCGGAGGCGGCACCGGCCAGCACCGAACCGGCCGACGGAGGTGAGGACACATGGCCTGGGAACAGCTCCTCAGCATCTACCGCGACGCCGCCGACGAGCTCCGAGCCGAGCGTACCCGCGCCCCGGAAGCGTGCCCGCAAGACGGCGAACCGCTCCGAGAAGGCCCCGACGGAGGAGGGCTCTTCTGCCCCTTCGACGGATGGCGCCCCGACGGACTCCCCGTCCAGTCCTGACGAGGCCGACACCGAAGCAACGGACTGACCCCACAACCAGCGGCATGGCGGAAGGAGGTGACCGGCAATGGGCGTGTGGTACGCCACCCGCGAGGACGTGAAGGCCGAACTGGACTTCAAGGAGACAGCCCGCAGCAACGGGCGGATCGACCGCGCCCTGGAATCCGCCTCCCGCTCCGTCGAGGGGCTCCTGCACCGCCGGTTCTACCCCCAGACCGCCACCCGCTACTGGGACTGGCCGAACGAGCAGACGGCGCGACCGTGGCGGCTGTGGCTGGACGACTCCGAGCTGATCTCGGTCACCTCCCTCTCGTCTGGTGGGACGGCCATCGCGGCCAGCAGCTACAACCTGGAGCCCAACCGCAGCGGCCCGCCCTACAGCCGGATCGAGC
>NZ_JAEAMR010000072.1 GCF_015999245.1 Streptomyces sp. AV19
GATCTCCTCCTTCGGGGTCAGCGGCACCAACGCCCACATCATCATCGAACAAGCGACAACGAATGAATCGGAGTTGGAGAAGGACGGCCCCGACGCCGACCACGTATCTGCCTGCGCAGGCAGTGCCCCAGCGCCCTCTTCGGTGCCATGGGTGGTGTCGGCCCGTTGCGAGAGCGCGCTGCGGGAACAGGCCCGCCGGCTGCGGAGCTTCGCCACGGGCGCGGGCGATGCGCTCGACGCCGAGGCAGTGGGCCGGGCGCTG
Source organism: Streptomyces sp. AV19 (assembly GCF_015999245.1). Lineage (GTDB taxonomy): Bacteria > Actinomycetota > Actinomycetes > Streptomycetales > Streptomycetaceae > Streptomyces. Next base: position 263 of record NZ_JAEAMR010000072.1, read on the forward strand.
GTCCGGGAGCGGTCGGTGTTCGAACACAGGGCGGTCGTCCTGGGGGAGGACCGGGAGAGCCTGCTGCGGGGTCTGGGCGCCCTCGCGGCAGGTACCGCGACCCCCGAACTTGTGGAGGGACCCCCCGCACACGCGGGGCCCGGAAAGATCGCCATGCTCTTCGGCGGCCAGGGCACCCAGTGGGACGGCATGGCCCGGGAACTCCTCGACAGCTCACCCGTCTTCGCCGGACGTCTCGAGGACTGCGCCCGTGCGCTGGCGCCCCACATCGACTGGTCCCTGTCGGACGTCCTGCGCGGCGAGCCCGGTGCCCCGCCGCTCGACCGCGTCGACGTCGTGCAGCCGGTGCTCTTCTCCGTCATGGTCGCCTTGGCGGCTCTTTGGGAGTCGTACGGCCTCCGGCCGGACGCGGTGGCCGGGCACTCCCAGGGCGAGATCGCGGCCGCTTGTGTCGCCGGGGCCTTGTCTCTGGAGGACGCCGCGCGGGTCGCAGCGCTGCGCAGCCGAGCCTTGGAGGCGCTCGCCGGGGCAGGCGCGATGGTGTCCGTGGGCATGCCCGCCGCAGAGTTGGAGCCGCTGCTGGCCGGAGAGGACGACCGGCTGTCCATCGCTGCGGTCAACGGAGCGCGTTCCGTCGTGGTCTCGGGAGTGCCCGAGGCCGCCGACAGCCTGGTGGCCCGGCTCGCCGCGGACGGTGTGCCCGTCAGGAGGCTGGGGGTGGACTGGGCTTCGCACTCCCCCCAGGTGGAGTCCGTCCGCGAGGACCTGTTGCGCCTGCTGGAGCCGATCCGTCCGCGCGTGGGCGAGGTACCGCTCTACTCCTCGGTGACCGGTGCTCTGATGGACGGCAGTGAGCTCGACGCCGAGTACTGGTACCGCAACCTGCGCCAGGTGGTGCGCTTCGACGAGGCCACCCGGGCCCTGGCCGACGACGGACACCGGGTGTTCGTGGAAGCCGGCCCGCACCCGGCCGTCCTGGTGGGAGTACAGGAGACCCTGGACGCGCTGGGCATCACGGACGCCGCGGTCGTGGGGTCGCTGCGGCGCGGCGAAGGAGGCATGGACCGGTTTCTGCAGTCGGTGGCGCGCGTCTTCGTGAGCGGTGCGGCGATCGACTGGTTCCCCGGTGCCCGGCCCACCTCCGTACGGGGGGCGATCGAGCTGCCGACGTATGCCTTCGAGCGGGAGCGGTTCTGGCTCGACTCCCCGGCCGAACACCCCGCGGCGAGCCCTGTGGACCACCGCGACGCTGCCGGGACGGAGGTGTTGTGGGATGCGGTGGAGCGGGGGGATGCGGTGGGGGTGGGGGAGTTGTTGGGGG
>NZ_JAEAMR010000073.1 GCF_015999245.1 Streptomyces sp. AV19
CCACCACACCACCCGGACCCGACAACCGACGCGAACTCACCATCCACTCCCACACCCCCACCAGCGCCGGCGCCAGCGACGGCGACGAGACCGTCACCTGGACCCACCACGCCACCGCCACCCTCACCCCACAACCCACCCCCACCACCCCTGCCGAGGACACCCCCTGGCCACCGGCCGATGCCACTCCCATCCCCCTCGACGACTTCTACGACCGTCTCGCCCAAGCCGACTTCACCTACGGCCCCGCCTTCCAAGCCCTCAACGCCGCATGGCAACACGGCAACGACACCCTGGCAGAAGTCACATTGCCGCAGGAACTCGCCGACGAGGTCGGTCTGTACGGCCTGCATCCCGCCCTGCTCGACGCCGCACTTCAGACCACCTGTCTCACGGCAGCGGACCAGGAGCAGGCCCGGCTGCCCTTCGCCTTGCGAGATGTGTCCGCGTATGCGACCGGCGTATCGATCCTGCGCGTCCGGGTCCGGCCGCTGGGCCCGGACGCCGTGGCGCTTGACATGGCCGACTCCGCAGGACTGCCCGTCCTCTCCCTCGGATCCCTGGTCACGCGGCCGGTGTCGCTCGCTGCGCTCCGGTCCGCCGGGACGGCGGTCGAGGACTCGTTGTTCGGGCTGGACTGGGTACCGATCGCCCGGGGGCCGGAGCCGGAGGGCCCACGGCATCGTGCCTTGCTCGGTCACACCGCCCCGGGGCTGCTCGCGGCCCTGTCCGCACTTCCGGGGCCCGCGCCGGAGTGCTGTGGCGATGTCGACGCCTTGGTCGCGGCCCTGGAAGCGGGTGCTCCTGCCCCGGACGAGGTCTTCGTCCTCTCCCTCCCGCAAACGGGCAACGTCCTTGCAGGGCAGCCTGCCGCGGTGGGGGAGAGGACCGAGCAGGTGCTGGCGCTCCTCCAGCGCTGGCTCGACGAGGACAGGCTGAGAGAGTCCCGGCTCGTGGTCGTGACCTGCGGAGCGGTCGCGGCGGAGGGCGGCGACGATGTAATGGACCTGGCCGGGGCCGCGGTCTGGGGACTCATCCGCTCGGCCCAGGCAGAGGAGCCGGGGCGTTTCCAGGTCGTGGACGTGGATCCGGGTGCGGCCGTGACCGGAGCAGCCGGTGTCCATGTGCCGGATGGCCGGGCCGAGTCGTGGGCGGCGGTGGCGGCAGCGTCCGGATGTGGTGAAGGCCAAGTGGCTGTCCGGGAAGGACGGATGCTGGGAGCCCGGCTGGTGCGCGCGGGGGCAGTGCACGGGGCGTGGTCCGGTGACGAGCCATGGCGCTTGGAGAGCGGTGGCTCCGGATCGCTCGACGAGGTGGCAGCGGTGGCCGCACCCGAGGTAGCGGCGGAACTCGCCCCCGGGCAGGTGAGGGTGGCCGTGCGGGCGGCGGGGGTCAACTTCCGGGACGTACTCGTGGCCCTGGGCATGGTCCCGGAGCAGGTGGGGCTGGGCAGCGAAGGGGCCGGCGTGGTGCTGGAGACCGGTCCGGAGGTCACCGACCTGCGCGCCGGGGACCGGGTGCTGGGTGTGTTCGGAGGGGCTTTCGGTCCCGTCGCGGTGGCGGAACGTCCGATGCTGGCCCGCATCCCGGAGGGTTGGACCTTCGCGCAGGCGGCAGCAGTGCCGGTGGTGTACGCGACCGCGTACTACGGGATGGTGGACCTGGCGGATGTCCGGCCGGGCGAGGCGCTCCTGGTGCACTCCGCGGCCGGCGGCGTGGGCCTCGCGGCCGTGCAGCTGGCGCGTCATCTGGGCGCTGAGGTGTACGCCACGGCCCATCCGTCGAAATGGCCGCTGCTGCGGTCCTCGGGAGTGGCCCGGGACCGCATCGCCTCTTCCCGCACGCTCGACTTCGAGGAGCGCTTCGTCTCGCTCACCGGCGGGCGTGGCGTGGACATCGTCCTCAACAGCCTCTCCGGCCCGTACACGGACGCCTCGCTCCGATTGCTGCGACGCGGCGGCCGGTTCCTGGAAATGGGCAAGACGGACCGGCGGGACCCCGGTGAGGTGGCCGCAGCCCACCCGGGCGTGGAATACCGGGCGTACGACCTGATGGAAGCCGGTGCCGAGAGGATCGGGGACATCCTTCGAACGGTGCTGGAGTTGTTCGCGCGAGGTGCCCTCGACGCCCAGCCCCTTACCTGCTGGGACGCTCGGCGCGCGGTCGATGCCTTCCGCTACATGCAGCAGGGGCGGCATACCGGCAAGAACGTCCTTGTCCTTCCGACCGAACCTGACCCGGCCGGTACGGTCTTGATCACCGGGGGCACGGGAGTCCTCGGGGCGGCCCTCGCGCGCCACCTCGTGACTGCCCGCGGCGTCCGCCATTTGATCCTGGCCAGCCGCAGTGGTCCCGCTGCCGAAGGGGCCGCCGAGCTCAGGGCCGAACTGACGGCGGCGGGCGCGGACGTGGAGATCACCGCATGCGACGCCGCCGACCGCAGGGCACTGGCCGAGCTCCTGGCCTCCGTCTCTCCCGATCATCCGCTGACGGGCGTGGTCCACGCGGCCGGCTGCCTCGACGACGCCACCCTTTCCGCGCTGACCCCCGAGCGTCTCCGGACCGCCCTGGCACCCAAGGTCGACGCGGCCAGATGGCTGCACGAGCTCACCAGGGACGCGGACCTGGCTTTCTTTGTCACCTACTCCTCTGCGGCCGGTCTCCTCGGCTCGCCGGGCCAGGCCAACTACGCCGCCGCCAACGCCTATCTCGACGGCCTCGCCGTTCACCGATGCCTCCAAGGGCTGCCCGGCCACTCCCTCGCCTGGGGCATGTGGGAGCAGGCGAGCGGCATGACCGCACATCTTGGCTACGGCGACCACGCCCGAATCGCTCGCTCCGGTCTGCGTCCGCTGTCCACCGACGACGGACTCGCCCTTTTCGACACCGCCCTCCGGTCGCCGCGGGCCGTACTGCTGCCGGCCCATCTGAGCCTGCAGGACACGCTCGTGGAAGAGGATGTGCCGCTCTACCGCGGCCTACTGCTCTCCCCGAGACGCCGCTCGAGTGTCGCCACGACCGGCTCCGCGTCGCTGCGTGCCCGCCTGACCGGCCGCAGTTCCGCCGAACAGACCGACATCCTGCTGACGGCCGTCCGCACGCACGCCGCCATCGTCCTGGGCCACACCGGTCCCGAGGCGGTGCAGGCGGACACTGCCTTCCGGGCCATGGGCTTTGACTCACTGACGGCCATCGAACTCCGGAACCGGCTCAACACCGCCACGGGACTTCGGCTGCCGGCCACCCTCGCCTTCGACCACCCCACCCCCCTGCTCCTGGCCGGGCACCTGTGGGACGAACTGCTGGGAGCAGCCATCGGCAGCCGAGCGGAGGCGGTGGCTCCCGTGACCGTGACCGGCAGTACGGACGAACCGGTGGCGATCGTCGGCATGGCCTGCCGCTTCCCGGGAGGGGTCCGCTCCTCCCACGACCTGTGGGAGCTGGTGTCCGAGGGGATCGACGCGGTGGACGGCTTCCCCCTGGACCGCGGCTGGGACATGGAACAGCTCTGCGCCGCGGACCTGGAGCAGACCGGCTCCTCGTCCACCCGCTACGGCGGTTTCCTCTACGACGCCGACGAGTTCGACGCCGGTTTCTTCGGCATCAGCCCGCGCGAGGCCCTGGCCATGGACCCGCAGCAGCGGTTGCTTCTGGAGACGGCGTGGGAGGTCTTCGAGCAAGCGGGCATCGACCCCGTCTCGGTACGGGGCAGCCGAACCGGAGTGTTCGCCGGGGTGATGCCTCAGGAATACGGACCACGGCTGCACGCGGCCGTCGAAGGCGCGGAGGGCTATGCCCTCACCGGCACCTCGGGCAGCGTGGCCTCGGGCCGCGTCGCGTATGTGCTCGGGCTGGAAGGCCAGGCCGTCTCGGTGGATACCGCCTGCTCGTCCTCTCTGATCGCCCTCCATCTGGCCTGCCAGGCTGTACGCGCGGGCGAGTGCTCGATGGCTCTGGCAGGCGGTGTCACGGTGATGTGTACACCGGGGGCGTTCGTGGAATTCTCGCGGCAGCGGGGGCTGGCCCCTGATGGTCGGTGCAAGGCGTTTTCCGCTGCGGCGGACGGCACGGGTTGGGGTGAGGGTGTCGGTCTGTTGTTGGTGGAGCGACTCTCGGATGCGCAGCGGTTGGGACACCGGGTGCTGGCGCTGGTGCGTGGTAGCGCAGTTAACCAGGACGGGGCGAGTAATGGGCTGACGGCCCCGAACGGTCCGTCACAGCAGCGGGTGATCCGCCAGGCACTTGTCAACGCCGGTCTGATGCCGGGTGATGTGGATGTGGTGGAGGGGCATGGGACGGGGACGACGCTGGGTGATCC
>NZ_JAEAMR010000074.1 GCF_015999245.1 Streptomyces sp. AV19
CCGTATCCACCGTCACCGCCGGCCCCTCAAAACCGAACGTGTACGAGACCCGCCCCGAGAGGACACTCCCGGAGACACCCGTCACGGCATAGCCCTCCAGGTCCTCCGAACCGTGACGCATCAAATCCACATAGTCCTGATGTGCGATCCCTGCGAAGACCCCGGTCTCACTGCCACGGAGTTCCGCCGGAACAATCCCTGCGCCCTCCAGCGCCTCCCAGGACACCTCCAGCATCAACCGCTGCTGCGGGTCCATCGCCAGCGCCTCACGCGGACTGATACCGAAGAACCCGGCATCGAAATCCGCCGCGTCATAGAGGAAGCCGCCCATGCAGACGGACGACAGCCGTCGACAACCTTCAGGATCCGTACTCGGGTCCGATTCCACCGGCGGGGAGGCCGACAAACGCGCCGCATCCCAGCCACGGTCTGCCGGGGAACTCGACACCGCATCCCTGCCCGCCGCGAGCAGCTCCCAGAACTCCTCAGGGGAACGGACACCACCCGGGAACCGGCACGCCATGCCCACAAGTGCGATCGGCTCATCAGTTCCCACCACAGAGCGAACAATGGACGGACGGGAAAAAGACGCTCTGTCGTCACTGCCGAACATCCGCTCAGACAGGTAACCCGCCAGCAACACGGAGCTGGGGTAATCGAAGACAAGTGTCGTCGGCAGACGCAACCCGGTCAGCGCGCTCAACCGGTTACGCAACTCAACAGCAGTCAGCGAACTGAAACCAAGGTCACGGAAAGCGCGGTCGGGCCGGACACGGTCGGCGGAGTTGTGCCCCAGCACCGCGGCAGCGTGGGACCGTACCAGTTCCAAGAGCTCTGTGGCCCGTGCGGCCCGGTCAAGTGCGGCGAACCGGTCCCGCACTCCGGCCTGCGGTGATCTGCGTGCCGCGTCGAGGCTGGCACGTACTTCCGGGATGCCCGCGAAGACAGGGTTGGTGCCAAAGCCTCCGGCGTTTTCGGTGAAGCGTTGCCAGTCGATGTCGGCGATGGTCACGCATGTGT
>NZ_JAEAMR010000075.1 GCF_015999245.1 Streptomyces sp. AV19
GGCCGGGGCGCAGTTGAGGGTGATGCGGTGCTCGAAGTGGTCGATCGTCTCGCTGGAGCCGAGGATGATGAGGCTGATGTTGTCCGGCGGTAGCCACGTGGGCGGGTCGGTGATGACGATCCGGTCGCCCTGGCGCAAGTCGAGGACGGCGGCCTTCAGCGCGGGGGCTGCCGTGAAGGTGTTGTGGGCGAGGTTGACGCTGATCTGCGGGTACCGGGCCTCGTCCACCGTGCCCATGTGCAGGCGCCATGACGCCTGGTCGTCCAGCGTGGCGTCCGAGTCGATGTTCAGCCCGACCTGGTCGCCGTAGGTCCCGATCCCGGCCGGCGGGTCGGCGGTGCCCATGGGCCCGATGGTCAGGGAGGTGTGGGTGGTACCGCCTCCGTCGCGGGTGACGGTGATGTCGTTGTGCGTGAACTGGTCGTCGTCGACGGGGTCGAGGCTGGCCGAGAGCTGGTTCGCCGAGTAGGACAGCGTCAGCACCGCGTCCTGGTTGTACAGCGAGGTCCGCGGCCGGTAGCCGAGACCGAAGACCGCGAGATTCTCGTAGAGGATGCCGAGGTCGGCCTCCACGCATTCCTGGATCAGGTCGAGGGGCTTCTTTTTCGGCTGGCCGCCCATGGCGACGGTGTCGTCCAGGTCGCCGATCCAGTCGAGTGCGACGCCTTCCTCCGCGCACGTCCGCTGGATGCGGCGGCCGGCTTTTTCCCCGACGGGGTTGCCTCTGACACCGATGTCCGTGATGGACGTGATGGTGGACTGGGCGGTGACATGGCCGACCACGCTGTCGGTGAGCCCCTCGGCGTGCCCGAGGGAGGCGGAGGCCATGGTGATGTAGCGCAGCCTGGACAGGGAAGAGAGGGCCAGGGAGCCGGTCCCGACGGTCGTCGTGCCCCGTTCCAGGTCGACCAGGCGGACGGTGCAGGCGACGCCGGGGCTGGTGTCGGCCAGTTCGATCGAGACCCGCAGCAGCTTTCCCCGGATGTCGCCGAACTCGTCGACTCCCCCGGCGAGGAGGGCCTCGTCGAAGTCGAGGGGACGCAGCCGGACCCCGCCGGTGAGGGCTTCATAGGTGAGATCGAAGTAGCTCAGGGTGATGGAGTTCATGGTCAGGCGGCAGATCGCCTGGGCATCCGGGAGCCCCTCGGCGGGCACGAAGAGCAGGAACCGCACCTGGAGTTGGCTGAACGTCGAGTACTTGGCGATCCCGCCGCCGAAGGACGAGGCGGTCATGACGGGCAGCGGGTCGGATGTGGGGAAGCGGGCGAAGGCGGCGAGGTCCGGTGTCCCGGAGATCTCCATGACTGACCCGGAGGTGAGAGCGGAGGTCATGCTCAGCGAGCCGTCGATGTCCTCCAGGGGCCAGTACGCCAGCAGGCTGTCCAGCATCGGGTCCGTGATCGCGCGGTACATG
>NZ_JAEAMR010000076.1 GCF_015999245.1 Streptomyces sp. AV19
GCCACCATGGATTGGACATGGAGGATTCTGTTTCTGGTCGCCGCCGCCACTGGAACCCACGCCGAGGTGCAGCTGCTGGAGTCAGGAGGAGGGCTGGTGCAGCCAGGCGGATCTCTGAGGCTGAGTTGCGCCGCTTCAGGCTTCACCTTCAGCAGCTATGCAATGAACTGGGTGCGGCAGGCTCCAGGCAAAGGACTGGAATGGGTCTCAGCTATCACCATGAGCGGTATTACCGCATACTATACAGACGATGTGAAAGGCCGGTTCACAATCAGCAGAGACAACTCCAAGAATACTCTGTACCTGCAGATGAATTCCCTGAGAGCAGAGGATACAGCCGTGTACTATTGTGCCAAGGAGGAATTCCTGCCCGGTACTCACTACTATTACGGCATGGACGTGTGGGGGCAGGGTACCACAGTCACCGTGTCTAGTGCTCGCACTACCGCACCTAGCGTGTTCCCACTGGCAGCCAGTTGCGTCGATACATCCGGATCTATGATGACTCTGGGTTGTCTGGTGAAAGGCTATTTCCCAGAGCCCGTCACCGTGAAGTGGAACTCCGGAGCCCTGACATCTGGGGTCCACACTTTTCCCGCTGTGCTGCAGTCCGGCCTGTACAGTCTGACTTCAATGGTCACCGTGCCTTCAAGCCAGAAGAAAGCCACCTGCAATGTGGCTCATCCCGCATCCTCTACCAAGGTCGACAAAACAGTGGAACCTATCAGGACCCCTCAGCCAAACCCCTGCACATGTCCAAAGTGTCCCCCTCCAGAGAACCTGGGCGGCCCTAGCGTGTTCATCTTTCCCCCTAAGCCAAAAGACACCCTGATGATTTCTCTGACACCACGGGTCACTTGCGTGGTCGTGGACGTGAGCCAGGATGAGCCCGAAGTCCAGTTCACTTGGTTTGTCGATAACAAACCAGTGGGCAATGCCGAGACCAAGCCCAGAGTGGAACAGTACAACACAACTTTCCGCGTCGAGTCCGTGCTGCCCATCCAGCATCAGGACTGGCTGCGCGGAAAGGAGTTCAAGTGCAAAGTGTATAACAAGGCCCTGCCTGCTCCAATCGAGAAGACCATTAGCAAGACAAAAGGGGCCCCAAGGATGCCAGACGTGTACACCCTGCCACCCTCCCGGGATGAGCTGAGTAAGTCAAAAGTCTCTGTGACATGTCTGATCATTAACTTCTTTCCCGCAGATATCCACGTGGAATGGGCCAGCAACAGAGTCCCCGTGAGCGAGAAGGAATATAAAAATACTCCTCCAATTGAGGACGCCGATGGTAGTTATTTCCTGTACTCAAAACTGACCGTGGACAAGAGTGCTTGGGATCAGGGCACAGTCTACACTTGCTCCGTGATGCATGAGGCACTGCACAACCATGTGACACAGAAAGCAATCAGCCGCTCCCCAGGTAAAAGGGGAAGGAAGCGCAGGTCTGGCAGTGGAGCTACCAACTTCAGCCTGCTGAAGCAGGCAGGAGACGTGGAGGAAAATCCCGGGCCTATGGTCCTGCAGACACAGGTGTTTATCTCTCTGCTGCTGTGGATTAGTGGAGCATACGGGGCCATCCAGATGACCCAGTCCCCCAGTTCACTGTCAGCCAGCGTCGGAGACCGCGTGACCATCACATGTAGGGCTTCTCAGGGAATTCGGAACGATCTGGGGTGGTATCAGCAGAAGCCCGGAAAAGCCCCTAAGCTGCTGATCTACTCCGCTTCTACTCTGCAGTCTGGGGTGCCTAGTAGGTTCAGTGGGTCAGGTAGCGGCACCGACTTCACCCTGACCATTAGCTCCCTGCAGCCTGAAGACTTCGCCACATATTACTGCCTGCAGGATTATAACTACCCATGGACTTTTGGACAGGGGACCAAAGTGGAGATCAAGCGGAGATCAGTCCAGAAGCCTACCATTAGCCTGTTCCCTCCCAGCAGCGAGGAAGTGACAGCTGGCTCCGCATCTGTGGTGTGCTTCATCAATTCCTTTTACCCAAGAGACATTACCGTCAAGTGGAAAGTGGATGGTAGCGAGCGCAGCCAGGGCATCCTGAACTCATATACTGACCAGGATAGCAAGGACAATACCTACTCCCTGTCAAGCACTCTGGCCCTGACCGCTAGCGAGTATAACCAGCACGAACGGTACACCTGCGAAGTGAGCCACGCAGGTCTGACAAGCCCAGCAGCAAAAACCATCAATAGAAGCGAATGTTGATAA
>NZ_JAEAMR010000077.1 GCF_015999245.1 Streptomyces sp. AV19
GCCGAGGCGATCAAGCCTGGCTTCAGGGCCGCTACGAAACCCAGTTCAGCTCAGTACGCCTTCGCCCGCCGCTGGCAGGTGACCGGCCTGCTCGCCGAGATCCACGACCGGCTCCGTGACCGGGTGCGCGTCAAGGAGGGCCGCAGCCCGGATCTGAGTGCGGCGGTCGTGGACTCGCAGTCGGTGCGAGCCGCGGCGAATATCCCCGGGTCAACGTCGGGATGGGACGGCGGGAAGAAGGTGGGAGGGCGGAATCGGCACGTAGCGGTGGACTGTCCCGGTCTCATCCTGGCGGTGCTGGTGACCACGGTGAGCGTGCAGGACCGCCACGCAGCCGTGCCGCTGCTTACACGGCTGCGGGAACGGTACTTCTCCATCCGCCCGTGTGGGCGGACTCCGGTTACGCGGGCCGGCTCATCGACTGGGCTGCGAGAAGTTCCGCCTCACCCTGGACATCGTGAAACGCTCCGACGACACCACGGGGTTCGTGGTGCTGCCGAGAAACGGTGGGTGGTGGAGAGAACGCTGAGTCGGCTGATCCGCTCGCGCCGTCTGGTGCGCGGCGTCGAGACGCTGCCCGCCATGCACGAGGCCATGGTGCTGCGGTCCATGACCATGCCGATGAGCGGCCAACTAGCAGGACGCCGCCGGGATGCCTTCCTCACGCGGCCGCCGGCACCGGCTCCTCGTGGAGGGTGAACAGGCCCGGCTCCACCTCGGTGGCCCAGCCCCGCGTGGCCAGCCGCTTCAGCCGCGAGCGCACCCCCTCCACGCGGGCCGAGGTCGCCTCTCGTCCGATCTGCTTCGCCCGCATCCCGCCACCGGCCTCCGGCGCCGCCAGGGGGGACAGGATCCGCTGGTACTCCGGAGCAAGCACCTCCGCGCCGGCCCCTCGACGCGGTGCGGCACCGTCGAGCCTGTCACCGCAGCGGCCCGGACCTGCTCCGTCGTCCCGGCGTCAGGCTCGGCCAGCACTTCGGTGACGGTCTCGCGAGCCTGGCTGAGCCGTTCCAGCCGCGCTTCTGCCGCGCTGAGCGCGACCGTGATCCGCTCGGCCTCCTCCCGCAGCCGAGCCACCTCCGCGCGGGCCTCCAGCAGACCGAGCACCGACGGCATCAGCCACCTCCACGAGCGAGACGAGCACACGAACCATCCGAACTCTCCTGCCGCACTACCGAGTTCATGCCGTATCAGGGAAAACCCAGCGATCACATTCTGAATCCGGATGACCTCTAAAAAGGGCGTCCGGTCGGCGGGGGGTGGGACGGCACCCGCAGATCTCGGACAGTTGACTTCTGTGACCTGCTCATCCGGGCCGCAACCAACTCAGCGGTCGTGCTGGTCCGGGACAACGTCCGCATCCATCTGACGCCCCCGTCACAGGAGCTCACGCCTTCCAGCCGCAAGTTCAGTACCGCCCGCACTCCTTACCACGGCCACCGAGAACTCCCAGATCGCTACAAGGGGTTCAACGTTGTTCACGCGCGCTTCTGCGCCCCCTCAGAAACGGAGGACGAGAACCAGAAGCGGTTCGATCAATGGGGGCGGTTGCTTTCGGATCAGGTCCGAAGAGCCACTGAGCATGCGGTAAGCGAGGCCTTCGGACGTCGAGTTCTGGTGTCTCAGCTTTTCTGAGGGGCCGCGCTGATGGACCGCAGAAGGGTGATAAAAGCTTCTGCAGTCCACGTGTCATCCGGACTTGGTGGTGCATGCTTACGCCTTTACCAAGCAGGCTTGCGGACGTCCCCGTACTGGCCGCCGTGGGGCCTGTCCTCGAAGTGGAGGTGGGGCCCGGTGACGTTTCCGGTTGCCCCCACCTTGCCGAGCGGTTCGCCCGCACGGACCTGTTGGCCGTCGGTCACTGAACGCTCGGAGAGATGGCAGTAGACATACGTGCGGCCGTTGTCGGCCTCCAGCCCGATCCAGTTGCCATATGCCCTGCCCTGGGAATTCGACCAGGCGATGGTGCCGGAGCGTACCGCAACCACAGGGGTGCCGATCGGTGCCGCATAGTCGTCACCGGTGTGATAACCGGCAGAGTAGCCGGAGTCAGAGGTGCCGAAAGCGTAGGTGACCCGGTGCCCGGGTACCGGCGAGGGTACGGCACTGCCTCCCGACGCGCCGCCGATGCCGACGGCCGAGGTTGCGGGAATGTCCTTGCCCCGGCCGGAGACGAGGTAGTCCCAGGTCCGGGGGCCAGGTATACCGTCGGCTCCGTGATCGGTCCAGCCCTGGGCCTGCTGGAAGGCACGCGTGGCGTTCAGGTCCGCAGTGCTCCACTGCGGACCTGGGCCCTGCCGGTAGAAACGCCGGCCGCCGCGCTCGATCAGTAGTCGGCCGAGTCGGGTGATGTGCTCGTTGCACTGGCCCGGACCGAAGAAGTGGGACCCGGGATATCCGGTCGTCATGGTGTTTGCTCCAGGTGATCAGAGGTGTGTCGAGCAGGTCCTCGTCGTCAAGTCCGAAAAGATTTGGCTCAGGGAATGTTCACAAAGCCCGACGGACGGAACGGGATCACTTTTGCATGACATTTGACCCGAGTGGCCTCGACAAAAGTTGATGGCCGACGACCTTTGATTACAGGTGATGTCCCGGAGAATTCGACATCCTCACATGCGGTGGTTAGTTTCAGACCTCTGGTCGATGGCCGAACAGACAGGAGCCACAGCGCAGATGGGGCGAACGCACGCGCAGCAGGTGCGGAAGAGGAACGGGAAGGGCAAGAGGCCCAAGCGTTCCGGTATGCGACGGTTCTTCAACTGGAAGACGGTGCTTGCCGGTTTCGTGGGTGTGTTCGCCCTCGGCGCGGGGGCCTTCGTGGTCATCTACCACTACGTCGAAATCCCCGAGGAAGGTAAAGCGGCAGCCAGGCTGCAGAGTAACATCTATAAGTCGAGCGACGGACGGACGATCGCACGGATCGGTGAGGTCAACCGCCAGACGGTACCGCTGTCCAGAATTCCGCAGAGCGTCCAGCACGCTGTTGTGGCTGCGGAGAACAAGAGTTTCTATACGGACCCCGGCGTCGATCTGCAGGGCATGGCCAGGGCTCTGCTGAACACGACGCTCGGCCGGGGGAAGCAAGGCGGCTCGACGATCACCCAGCAGTATGTGAAAAACTACTACCTGGATCAGCGGCAGACCGTCTCCCGTAAAGTGAAAGAGCTGTTCATCTCGCTCAAGATGCAGGACAAGCTCTCCAAATCTCAGATTCTCCAGGGCTACTTGAACACGAGCTACTTCGGGCGTGGCGCCTACGGCATTCAGGCCGCCTCCCGGGCGTACTACGACAAGGACGTCGACCAGCTCAACCTTCAGGAGGGCGCCTACCTCGCCGCGTTGCTCCAATCCCCCAGCCAGTACGACTGGGCGGCGGCCACCGAAACCGGCAAGCGGAGTGTCAAGGCCCGCTGGGGGTACGTGCTCGACAATATGGTCGAGCAGAAGTGGCTCAGCCCCGGCGACCGTGTCACCATGCGATTCGAGGAGCCCGGTGACCCTAAACGCACGGATGGACTGAAAGGTCAGAACGGCTACCTGATCGAGGCAGCCAAACAAGAGATGATCCGAGCTCTGATCGAGGACGGCCGCAGCCAGGAGGAAGCCGAACGGGACTTCGCTACAGGGGGCTGGACCATCACGCTCACCATCGACGGGGAGAAGCAGCGGGACCTGGAAGGTGCGATCAAGCACAAACTGCTCGACGACCTCAATCCCCGTCTCCGTGAGGTCGACAGCGATGTCCAGGTCGGTGCCGCGTCGGTCGATCCGAAGACCGGCAGGATCGTCGCTCTGTACGGCGGCCGTGACTACCTCAAGCACTACACCGACAACGCCACCCGTCGCGACTACCAGCCCGCTTCCACCTTCAAGCCGGTGATCCTGGCATCAGCCTTCGAGAACGACTCAGCTACCCAGAGCGGCCGGCGGATCGCTCCTGGAACGCTTTACGACGGCACGGACAAACGGCCGGTGGTAGGGCCTGGCGGACACGGCTACGCACCAGAGAACGAGGACGGTTACTCCCAAAATCCCATCACCGTGCAGCAGGGGATGAACGACTCGGTCAACGCGGTCTTCGCGCAGATGGCCGTAGACGTAGGACTGGGCAAGGTCAAGAAGACCGCCACAGACCTCGGAATGAAGGGCGAGGGTACCGGGTTCGTCGCGAGCCCCGCGATGGCGCTGGGGTCCATGGGCGCCAGCCCGCTGGACATGGTGGGCGTTTATGCCACCTTCGCTCACCACGGCAAAAAGGTCACCCCGAGCATCATCGCCTCGGCATCCCGCAACGGTAAGAAGTACGCATTGCCCGACGCGGTCGGCGGCGATTCTGTCGTCAGCCGCAACACCGCCGACGGCGTGACCTCCGTCCTCCGGGGCGTGGTCGACGACGGCACGGCAAATGCCGTGCGCAGTTCCCGGTACCAGGTGGCCGGCAAGACGGGCACATCTGACGACGACAAGTCGGCATGGTTCACTGGCTATACGCCCGACCTCGTCACTTCCGTCGGGCTCTTCGGTGAAGCTTTGGGCGGTCAGCAGGTCTCGCTGCAGAACACGGGTGGCCACGGCCGTGTGAATGGGGGTACGTACCCGGCCCGCATCTGGGCGGAGTACACCGCGAAGGCTCTCGGGGACGACAGCACCCCCAGGTTCAGCCTGGAAACACGGGACGGGGCAGTTCCAACGGCTCCGATCACGTCGGCGCCCGCGTCTGCTTCGCCCACGCCGTCACAGCCTGCGCCCATGCTGTCACAGCCTGTGCCCTCGCAGTCGCAGCGGGCGGTGCCGACGCCCTCATTCACTGCGCCGCCGCCCGTGCCGGTGCCCAGCCATACTCCTACTCCGACGCCTGTTCCCACTCCGACGCCGAGTACGAGTACTGGCGGTACGGACAAGGGAGGACGCGACCGACGGCTGGATCAGCCCGTTCGGTGATGTTCAGGGCTGGCGGCCCCGCACGGAGCGGGGCCGCCAGCCCTGAACAACTCCTGGGCATCTCTCACTCCGAGAGCAGGGCGGCCAACTCTTCTGCTATGTCCGCATGCAGGTGCTCGTAGCCGAGAGGCACGAGCTGTTGAGTGCGGGTGTTCCAGACGATGATGTCGGAGAGCCGGGCACGCAGCAGCGTGCTGAACTGGGCTCCGTGCAATCCTAGATACAGCACGGACTTCCCGTTCTCGCTGTCCGGCCACACGCGTACGTCTCCGATGCCCGAGGGATGGGAAACACCTTGCATGAGCAGGTTCCGGGCGAAGTTCCAGACGGCGATGATCTGTTGTCCGTGCGAGAGAACCACTGTTATCTCGTAGGGAGTTGAGCTGTGGTACTCGAACGTGGCGGCCACAGGGATGACATCTTCGCCGAAGAACAGTTCCATTTCCATCTCGCATGTGACGGCGTGCGTCAGCTTCACGGACTTCCTTCGTCTGGCAGGGGTGAAATGGGATGCGATCAAACTAAGGGTTGTCCCGTAAATGATCTACGAGTTGGTGGGTGACGAGTCGGCCTGG
>NZ_JAEAMR010000078.1 GCF_015999245.1 Streptomyces sp. AV19
GCTCGATCCGGCTGTAGGGCGGGCCGCTGCGGTTGGGCTCCAGGTTGTAGCTGCTCGCCACGATCGCCGTCCCGCCGGACGACAGGGACGTGACCGAGATGAGTTCGGAGTCGTCCAGCCACAGCCGCCACGGCCGTGCCGTCTGCTCGTTCGGCCAGTCCCAGTAGCGGGTGGCGGTCTGGGGGTAGAACCGGCGGTGCAGCAGCCCCTCGGCGCTCCGGGAGGCGGATTCCAGGGCACGGTCGATCCGCCCGTTGCTGCGGGACGTCTCCTTGAAGTCGAGTTCGGCCTTCATGTCCTCGCGGGTGGCGTACCAGACGCCCATCGCCGGTCGCCTCCTCTCGCCGTCTCGCTGGTGTGCTAGGTCAGTCCGTGTCGCCGAGGGCGGGCTCAGGATCGGACGGTTCCTCCGTCGGGTCGCCATCCGTCGAAGGGGCAGAAGAGGTGTCCGTCGGGGCCTTCTCGGAGCGGCTCGCCGTCGTGCGGGCACGCTTCCGGGGCGCGGGTGCGCTCGGCTCGGAGCTCGTCGGCGGCGTCTCGGTAGATGCTGAGGAGCTGCTCCCAGGCCACGTCTCTTCACCTCTGTCGGTCTCGGAGGCCAGTTCCGTGGTGGCCGGGGCCGCCCCCGCTGGGGACGCGGTGGGGACGGGGGCGGCACCGGGGTTGTTGGTGGGCCCGCCGTGGCGGGTGATCTTCGGCATGGACCCCTCCTCGTGAAAGGCCGTTGAGTGGCAGCGCGGGCATCGGAAGAGGCCGACCGCGTATTTCGTCGTGCATCCCTCGCACACCCAGAGCGTCATGAGGCGGGCTCCACGATCAGCCAGGCCACCGTCGAGGTGTCCAGGGCGCTGGACGAGGTGATCGTGAACGACGTGCCGGCACTCCTGGCTGAAATGCGCAGGAAGCCGACCGTTCCGCCGTCGGCCTGCGAGGTGAGGAAAATCCGGCTGGTGGCCGTCACCTTGGTAGTGCTCACTGTGGCGGCGCCACCGGTGAGAGTGGCCACCCCCATGGTGGCGTTCGAGCCCTCTTTGACCTTCAGGCCCTTGCCGGCCGTGCTGATGGAGATGTCGCCGAGGCTGGCGAAGTCCCCGTTGGTCTGGGCGCCTTGAAGGGTGGTGTAACCGCTGACGGTCAGAGCGTCGTCCGTCTTCAGGGTGTCGGCGCTGTCGCGGTAGAGGTTGGTGTCGACCGCGCCGGAGCCAGCGCCCCACTCCAGCTTGCCGTCCGCGTTGACGACGAACCGGGCCGCGGCGTCCCCCGTCACCCGGGCCGTGAGCGCGTCCGACGTCGAGGCGGAACCCTCCAGCCGCCACGTGCCCGTCATGCGCAGCACGCCAGCCGAGTCGCGGTCGAGGACGGTGTCCGGCAGGGCACCGGTCCCGTCCATGAACTCGATCCGGCCGTCCCGGACCATCAGGTACTTCCCCAGGAGCAGGGGCTCCTGCCCCTGGTTCTGCGCGAGGCCGCATATGGTCCCGCCCCGGTTGCGCGTCGTCTTCGGCATGGCTACGCCGCAACCACGGACGCGCCGTCGTCGAGCGGCACGTAGAACAGGCTCCACTTGATCGCACCGGTGGCGTCAGCGGCGCTCACGTGCAGGTCGAGCGTTCCAGCCCGCAGGACGAAAGGCTCCTGCGGGAATGGGGCGACAGCCTCCAGCACCGCGAGCGCCCCGCCCACCGTGGAGACGCCATAGAAGTTGCCCACTGGGTCAGCTGTGATGGCCACAGCGGTGGTGATGTCGCTGTCGGTGCCGACGGCCGGGTTCGCGACCAACTTCGCAGACGGAGTGGTGCCGCCGATGACTGTGGTCACCTCGCCGATGATGCCGGTGACGATGACTCGGCCGCCGGACACCGTGAACAGGCTGGAGAGGGCATTCTGTGGAACTGTAGCCGCCGCCTTGTCCACCTTCGTGCCGAAATTCACAGTACGGAGCTGGGAGCCCTGGATGATGACAGACATGATCAGCCCCCTGATCAGGTGTTGAGGTTGGCGAGGTTGGTGGGCTTGCGCTGAACGTTGAGGTCGAGCGCGAGGTTGACGATCGCCACGTACTTCGACCCGTTGGTGCCCAGGTCCGGGACGTTGAGGGACACCCACTCGTAACCGTCGGACAGCTGCTCGGAACCGACTTCGACGACCACGAGCTGCTGCGCGGACGCGGAGCCCACGTTGGTGATCTCGGACG
>NZ_JAEAMR010000079.1 GCF_015999245.1 Streptomyces sp. AV19
CCGTGCACCTCGTCGGATACGGGCGCACGAACCACGCCGGCGGCGGCGACCCCGCTGTGTTGGAGCGCGTGATCGCCGAGGACTACGGCGACCGGCCGCCGCTCCCGACCCGGGGCAACCTCGACGGCGTCGACGGCAACCGAGCCTTCTACGGCTTCGAGTGCATCAACCGCGGTGACGGCCGCGATCCTTGGCCCGCCGCGCAGCTCGACGCGATCGAGCGCGTCTCGGCGGCGCTGTGCCGGGCGCACGGCTGGTCGGCGAAGAGCGTGATCGGCCACCTGGAGTGGTCGAACGACAAGACGGACCCGCGCGGCTTCGGCATGCCGGACATGCGTGTCCGGATCGCCCGCCGCCTGTCCGGACAGCCCGGACGCCCCGTCCCGGCCCCCACGGAGGACACCGTGCCGTACACCCTCGGCGAGGCAAGCACCACCCGCGTTGACCTGCGTCCGGACACGTGGACCACGGTCCGGATCGGCCGCGACAACCTCATCTCCGGAGCCCGCTCCTACACCGCCGGCGTGTACCTGCGCGTGGACGCCCCGCTGGGCGGCGTGCTCCAGGGCCGCTTCGCGCACCAGCGCCCGGACGGCAGCCGCTGGACCTCCCCGATCACCGAGCGCATCACGACCACGGGCAGCAGCTTTGTCGACTTCCCGCACGCGGGCTCGATCCTGCCGGGCGAGACCCTGCGCTTCGAGATCACATACAGCCCGCCGACCGCCGGGGACACCACCCCCGCCACCCTCACGGCCGCCCAGGCACGCGGCCTCTACTGGAAGTGACCACCATGACGACCTCCGCCTTCTGGCTCGCCACCTTCGAGCGGATGACCCGCACCTTCGCCCAGGCCCTCCTCGGCGTGCTCGGCGCCGGTGCGACCGGCGTCCTCGACGCCCCGTGGACGGGTGCCCTGTCCGCCGCCGCCCTGGCCGCCGTCCTCGCCCTGCTGACCGCCATCGCCACCTCCGCCGGCCCCGAGGGCCCCGGGCTCACCGAGACCGTCCGGAAGGCGCCCGAGTGACCACACCGGCCGACCACGCCGTCGCCGTCGAGCTGGAGCGACTGCGCGGCAGCGTGGACACCGGCTTCGCCACCCTCAATGGCAAGCTCGAAGTCGTTCTCCAGCGCACCACAGCCGTCGAGTCCGACCTCGCCACCCTGGAGCAGCGCGTGGCCGCCCTGGAGAAGAGCCGGTGGCC
>NZ_JAEAMR010000008.1 GCF_015999245.1 Streptomyces sp. AV19
AACATCACCGGTGACAACAAGCCTGCCTATGTGACAACTATCGTGCTTCGGCTCATCAGGCCGCCGAGCCTCTCACGGCTCGGCGTCTTTCAGAACGAGACGTCGATGTAGTCGATGTCGGTGAATTCGACTTCCAGCTGATCGGCCCGGCGCCCGCCGTCCTTGAAGTAGATCTCCTGCAGCCCCTCGGCGATGATCGCGCGCATCCGCTGATCGTCGGCGCCCCGTTCCCGGGCGTCGAAGAGGTGGCGGGCGTACTCCGGGGGGAGGTGGATGGTCAGGCGCCGGAGCCGGCCGTCGTCGGTGGTGCCGACCGGTGCGGTGTAGCCGAACCGGGCCCGGGTCTCCACCGTGATCCCGGTGCTGGTGGCGGCCTGCTCGCGCCGGCGCCTGCGCACCTGCGGCTGCCAGCGGGCACGGACGGCGGCGTCGATCCGGTCCACGATCTCCTGCGGCGGGTGTTTGCGGACCCCGCGCCGGTAGCGGTTGACGGAGTCGGCCGTGACACCGATCTCCCGCGCGACCGCCTTGGCCGTCTTCAGATGCTTGATCAGGAACCGGATGCGGGCCTGGACGGACTTGGGCGGCTCGCGGGTGAACGCCTCCCGGTCGGCCCGGTCGATGGCCTCGTCGATGTCCCCCACGGCTACTCCCCTTCGTCCAGCGACGCGTCATGGCCGTCACCCTTGATGTGGCGGGCCGGGTTCAGGCCCTGTTCCATCAGGTCGACCGCCCAGGCCATCTCCTGGACGCCTTCGACCTTCGCCAGGCCCGGGGTGGACCCGAGACGGAAGGCGCCGGGCTGCGGCTTGCCGGAGGCACTGTAGGGCAGGAAGTCCAACGGCGAGCGGCCCGGCGAGGGGTAGACGACGCAGTCGGACAGCACGGCCAGCGGGTACAGGCCGGTCATCTTGGCCATGTTGAGCATCTTGCGGTGCATGTTCACCCGCGCCTTGCTGATGACCGCGGCACGGATGTCCGGGCGCCAGGTCGGACGCTCCAGGGCCGGCCACCTGTCACCGTCCTTGTAGTGACGGCCCTGCGGGCGCTCGCGGAGCTTGCCGACGCCGCCCTTGACGGTCGCCTTGATGGCGGCGAGGACGGCCGCCAGGCCCGGGTCGGCCTGCTTGTGCCGCTCCATCGCCGCGAGGAACCGGTGGTCGTCCAGGTCCTTGGTGACACCCAGATCGGCGAGGGTGTCGACGTACGCGGTCTTGAGCCGGTCGTGCCACGGGTCCAGGTACGCCCCGGTCTCCCGCCGCAGATATGCCTCGGCCGGGGCGACGTTGTAACCGAGTTCCTGGGCGTAGGCCACGGTGTGCGTCTGGTACCAGGCCGGACCCGACGGACGCCGCCCGGACGGAGTGAACGGCGACGGGAGGCGCGGGTCCGACTCGACGTGGGACAAGTCCACCAGCCAGGAACCGGGGACCTTCTTGTCGAACACCGGCCGGGTCACGTGTTCCGGGCCGGACAGGCCGACCACCAGGCGGGACGCGGCCGCGAGGAACGCCGTGTTCAGGTCGAGCCCGACGGCGAAAGGCAGCAGGCACTCCTCATCGGAGAGCAGGTCGACGTCGCGCACCCACTGGTACGCCTCCTCGTCCAGGAAACCGTCCGCCCAGCCGGAATTGACGACCACCGGATGCTCCGGGGTGGCCTCCGGCGGAGCCGGATCGACCGGCTCCGTGCCGAGGCTTCCGGGGTTGCGGCCGGGGACCCACTGGCCGGTCGCACGGTCCTGCACGGCCCGGGTCGGGGGGCGCAGCGCGGTCATCAGCTCCAGGCCCGACACGGCGGTGGAGCCGCGCGGGGTGATGACGCGCCGGGCGTAGACGCCCAGGGCGCGGGCGATGTCGGCCGGCTCCATCTCCGCGACGCCCGGCCAGGACCGCGTGTCCAGGGCGTCCCAGGACAGGACGGCGAGCTGCACGCACTGGCGCTGATTGCCCTGCATGGGACGGTAGACGCGCGCCCACGGGCCGAACCCGCGCTGCGTCAGCTTCCACTTCGCCTTCGCGATCTGCTTGACCACGGGGTGATCGTCGTCCAGGCGCAGGGAACGGCGCTGCTCGCGGCCTTCCAACCGCTCCGGCAGGCCGAGCTTCACGGCGGCCGCCGCGGTGAGCGCGATCAGCGGGTCGCTGTCGCGGCCGTTGCGGTGCAGGCGCGGCGCGCCGATCCCGGACTCGCCGAGCGTCCACTCCACCAGCTCCGGAATCGTGGTCGCCGGGCAGTCCAGCACGATGCCGTCGGCGCCGTACCCGGATCCGTCGCCGTCCAGCACCGCCAACGGCCCGTGCGGGAACGGGCCGTTGGCGACGGCCTGGGCGGCGCGCTTCCTCGCGGGGTGCTGCGGCGTTGTCGCCGGGCGGGCGGCCCGGGGCTCCGTCGGCTGCGGGGCGGCGGGCGCCTCGACGGCGGCTGCTGTCTCCGTCTCGGGCGCGGGCGGGGCCGGGAGAGCCTCCGGGACCGGCTGCGGCCGCGGTACCGCCGGGGCGGGGGTGGTGGGGGTGGTATCGGGCTTCGGGAAGCGTGCGGCCCAGCCGTTCAGCAACCGCTGGTACGCCTCCAAGCGCGGCGGCTTCGGCTCGGAACGGCCGTTCTCCCAGTTCTTCACCGACTGCGTCGACGACTTCAGCGCCTGCGCGAGGCGGGCCTGCGTGATGCCCGCGGCCTCGCGCAGCCGGGCACGCTCGGCCGGGGGCGGGAGCTGCGGCTCCTCCTCCAGCAGCGCGTCGACGGACGCGAACAGCTCTTCCTCGGTTGCCATGTCCCTTACCTCCACCTTGGACATTAGCAGCCTTTACCCTCGGGTTTAACCCACGCTTTTAACCCGATTGAATGCCCGTGACGGGGCACTGTGGAGCTTGCGCGCCAGCCGGACGATCACCAGGGCGACGGTCGCGGCGATGACCGTGAGCACGATGGTCATCGCCTCGCCGAGGCCGAACACCGCCCCGGAGTTGCGCATCACCCGCAGTTCCGGCCAGGAACCGAGCAGTTTCACGGAGGCGCGGTTCTCCGGCTCCGCGACCACGGCCAGCTCGCTGTACAGGTAGACGGAGACCGCCACGGCCAGCAGTGTGGTCCGCGCCCGCATCAGCAGGATCGAGCGGCCTCGCGGATCCGGCCACCGCGCTTCGTCGAACGGTTCGGCACGGAGCGGGAGTTCGCCGCCCCCCTTGATCGGCCGCCCGCGCCACCGGTCTTCCGCCCGGGCGGCCGAAGTCTGCGGGAGGACGCGGCGCACGACGCGCCGACGCAGCCCCCGCGGTTCAGCCGACCTTCAGATGCGTGACGGCCGTGGTGTGCCGCAGGCCCCCGGCGAGGACGCAGTCCGTCGGGAGGCTTCCGGGGATCGTCCGGATCGCCTTCTCCGCGGCGGAGCCCTTGCCTCGTCCCTCGGTCACCACGCCGTGGAGCGTCGCGACGTTGAAGCCCAGGACACGGGTGGAGGTGCCAGCCTTGTACACGATCACCGATGTGCTGCCGTCGCTGTAACGCAGCTTCTCCACCGACTGGTTGGAGGCGAACAGCAGGCACGTTCCCGGTGTGGTGCCCTCGGTGTGGTACGGGGCCGTGACGACGTGTCCCGAGGGGTCGGTGCAGCGGTAGGTGCCGTCGACGGTCACGGAGGTGGGCTCGGAGGACAGGCCCAGTCCGCCGTAGGTGATGCTCTCGTGGCCCGTGCAGTCGAAGGGCGACGGGTGGCCCGCCTGTGCGGTCGGCGCCCACGCGGTCGTCGCGGCTACCAGGGCGATGGCGGACAGGACAGCTCTCGTACCGCGTCTGCGGGTCAACGGGTCCCCCTCGTTTGCTCGGTGGCCGAGGCCGGCGCCTTGCGAAACCTTGGCTACCCCTGGGAACCGCCCGCTCCACCGCTTGTCGCCGGCCGCCCGAAGCACCGCTCACCGCAGCGCGGGTTCACACGTCTTCCGCGCCCGGCGCATCACCCGCCGCTTCACGCCCCGGGAACCCCCAGCGCGTCCGGGCCGGCCGTTTCACAGCCAGCTGACGCGGGCGTCCGTGATGTCCTCCTCGGCCCGGCCGGCGGGCGGACGGGCCAGCTCTCCCTTGGCCACGCCGTCGAGCAGCCTCCGTACCGCCGCCATGATGTCGGGGACGGCGTCGCGGAGGTCGGCGGCGTCGTCCGGACCCGCCTCGGAGGCCGGGACGCCGGCCTCCGCCAGGAGGGTGTCGAGGTCCGCCAGCCTGCCGGCCACCCAGCCCAGCGGCGCGGCGGAGAGTTCGTCGGCGAAGACGCGCTCGCCGGGCTCCCAGCCGTCGAACCCCGGGTGGTGGTGCGCCCGGTCCAGGCTCCCGGACGGGCCCGCCGCGGACTCCAGGAGGTCGGCGCGCCACACCGGGCGGTCGATCACGACGGGCCGGGACGCGTAGATGCTTCCCGGCAGCTCCCCGGGCCGCAGGACGCGGACCTCCAGGCGCACTCCCCGTTCGGCGCCCTCCTGCCCCGGGATCGGGTCGGGGTCCACGAAGTACAGGTCGCTCGCCACCACGCCGATCCGCTCGAAGCCGAAGGCGTACAGCATGTGTCCTCCCGGGTGTCCCGACGGAACCGCCGTTCCCAGGGTGGGGCGATGCGCGCTGGTGCGCCAGAGGGTCCCCACGGCTGGCCGAATTCGTTCGACCCGGCCTGACCGAGGACGAACGCGCGGTCTTCACCGCTCGAGAGCCGTGGGCGGGCATCACTTCGTGGCCACCGAGCGGCCGGCCGACGCGGCCGCGGACATGCGCGCGTTCTTCGCCAGGGCCCGCTGAGCCGGGCGCGGTCGACGGTCCGAGGCCGGACAGCCGAGTGCCGGGTGGGGCGGCACGGCCTGGAGCGGCCGGTGTGCGTTTGCGGGCTTCCCGTCGGCGGCCCAGCCTGGTGGTGAGGCATTCGTGTGAGGGGATCCGCTCATGGCCCTCCTCCGAGGGAAAACCGTGCTGGTCACCGGTTCGTCCAGAGGAATCGGCGCACCGGGGTGACCGTGGTGCCCGTGTTCGGCGTTGCCGACCGTGCGCCGGGACGGACGGGACCGGTTCCGGTGTCGTGTTCCCACGTCCGCGGGCCGTCCGGCCGCCGCCTCGGGCCACCGGCTCCCCGAGGCCGGGACGACAGCCCTCCGGACCACGCGCGGAGCCGGCTCCGCACCACTTCGTACCGATCCCGCAGGAAAGTTCCGCATCGACCGGCGGCCGCGTTCCGCGGCGCGACGCGGTGAGGAGGAAAGACCGTGACCGGTGTACTGAACGGCAGGACCGCCATCGTGACGGGCGCGTCCGCCAACCTGGGACAGAAGTTCGCCACCGTGCTCGCCCGCGACGGCGCCGACGTGATGGTCCACTACAACAGCGACCACAAGCGCGAGCAGGCCGGGCAAGTCGCCGAGGAGCTCGGCGGGTTGGGCGTGAAGGCCGCCACCTGGCAGGGGGACCTGACGCACGTGGACCAGGTCACCGCCCTGGTGGACGCGACCCTCGGGCAGTTCGGGCGGTGGGACATCCTCGTCAACACGGCCGGGATGATCGTCCGCAAGCCCATCGCGGAGTTCACCGAGGACGAGTGGGAGCGGATGTTCGCGGTCAACGCGAAGATTCCGTTCTTCCTGATGCGGGAGGCGGCCACGAAGATGGCCGACCACGGCCGGATCCTCAACCTCATCACGACGATCGTGGCGGTCACGGCCCCGACGTACGGCGGCTACGCGGGCAGCAAGAGCCCCGTGGAGCACTACACCAAGTCGCTCGCCAAGGAGATCGGAGGCCGCGGCATCACCGTCAACTGCGTGGCTCCCGGTCCGCTGAAGACCAGCTTCTTCTACCCGGCCGAGACGGACGAGAACATCGCCTGGCTCAAGAGCATGAGTGTCAACGGCGACATCGGCGACCCCGACGACATCGTCCCCGTCGTCCGGTTCCTCGCCTCGCCCGAGGCGAAGTGGATCACCGCGCAGACCGTGTACGCCAACGGCGGCCTGGTCGGCACCGCCAGCTGACGGCCCGAGTCGCCACCGCCGGTCGAAGGAGACGTCCCATGCGCATCGACGTCCACGCCCATGTGTGGACCGAGGAGTACCTCGACCTCCTCAAGGGGTACGGGAAGACCGACACCGCCTTCCATCGCGGCATGGGGGCGGGGCTCGGCGAGCAGGAGATCGAGGCGCGGTTCGCGCTCATGGACTCGGCGGGCGTCACCCGGCAGGTGCTCTCGGCCGCTCCGCAGTCGCCGCACTTCGCCGACGCGCGTCACGCGCTGCACGCGGCGCGGTTCGTCAACGACCAGTACGCCGAGACCGTGACGCACTGGCCGGAGCGGTTCCAGGCGTTCGCCTCCCTGCCCTTTCCCCACACCGACCTGGTGCTGGAGGAACTCGCCCGGGCGCTGGACGAACTGGGCCTGCACGGGGCGTGCGTGACCACCTCGGTCCTGGGCAGGTCCCTCGCCGACCCCGCCTTCGCGCCCGTCCTCGCCGAACTCGACCGCCGCGGCGCGGTCCTGTACATCCATCCCGCCGGGTGCGGCGCCGGCAGCCCGCTCGTCACGGACTTCCACCTGACCTGGTCCGTGGGCGCGCCTCTGGAGGACACCGTCGCCGTCGCCCACCTGATACGGGCCGGGATCCCCGGCCGGTTCCCCCGCGTCAGATTCGTCGCCTCCCACCTGGGCGGGGCGCTGCCGATGCTGCTCCAGCGCATGGACAACCAGTACGCCTGGGAGTGGCAAGCCCCCGACGTCCCCGAGAAGCCCAGCGCGACGGCCCGTCGCCTGTGGTACGACAGCGTCGGCCACGGGCACGCTCCCGCGCTGTGGGCGGCGGTGGAGTCCCTCGGCGCCGACCGGATCGTCCTGGGCACCGACTTCCCCTACGAGAACGGGGACCTCTTCCGCACCGCCGTCGCCTACATCCAGGACTCCGGCCTCCCGCCGGGCCAGGCGGCGAAGATCCTGGACGTGAACGCTCCGGCGCTGCTCGGCCTGACCGTCCCCGGGTGACGGGTCAGTGGGGTCAGTGGCCGGGGTCGTCGCGCAGTGCCTGCGCGTATCCGGCCAAGGACCGGTTGTAGCGGGGCAGGTGCCTGGACAGGGCGTTCAGCGCCAGGGCGACGGCCTCGCGCTCCCGCCCGCTGTCCGCCAGCGCCAGAGCGAGGAACGCGTCGACGGCGTCGCCCAGGCCCGCCGTGGCCTCGTCCAGCGAGGCGGGGTCCGCCTCGCGCTCGGCCGAGAGCAGGGCGACGCTCCGGCCGGCCCGGCCGAGGTTGCGGAGGGTGCTGGCCAGTTGGATGACGGCGCGGCGACGGCGGTAGCCGGTCAGGCCCGCCTGGAGCGCCTGCCGGTACAGGGGCGCCGCCGCGTGGGGTTCACCGGTGCTGTCGTTCGCCGATGCGAGCTCGAAGAGCGCGACGGGGTGCCGGCCGGCAGCTCGGCGGCCAGTTCCTCCATCAACGCGCGGAAGCCCTCCGGCCGGTGGTCGTCCAGGCCGGCCCAGAGGGCGGCTGCTCGGCGCTCCCAGTCCGGGGGCGGTGGTGTCGTCATGTCTCATCTTCTCCCGGGTCCGGCCGCCCGTGCGGTCCGGGCTGTTTCGTCGGCACCGGCTCGACGAAGACGTCGTCGCAGCCGCCGCAGCCCATCCGGACGGCCGGCTCCAGGCCGTGCAGAGCATGGGCCGGTCCGGTCTCCCGCGCCGGCTCGGTACGGATCGTCTCCGCGCGATCCGGCTCCGGGAAGCACCGGAGCACGTCTTCCTCGTGGACGGATCGGCTTGGCGGAGATCCGGTCGGCGGGCGTCTCCCACCAGCCCCCGCGGAACTGCTCGGTGACAGGCCTGCGTTCCCGCGTCCCAAGCCCCTGGAGGCGGTGGTTTGCCGTCCGATCCGTCCGGCTCATTCCTCACAGGACACGGCAGTCGCCTCCGCCAGCCGGCTCACAATCTCCTCGGTGCGCAGGACGAGCGCGAATCCCTTGCGCAGCACTGCAAGTTCCGGTTCCTGGCGGGACTCGTCGTCGGTGGCCGTGGCGTCGGCGCCGAACACGACGTGGTAGCCGCGCTCGTAGGCCTGCCGGGCCGTGGTACCGCAGCAGTAGTTGGTGAGCGTTCCGGTGATGATGACCGTGTCCCGGCCGAGGTTGCGCAGGATCGTGTCGAGAGGCGTGTCGTAGAAGGCGCCGTATGACGGTTTGCGGATGAGGATCTCGTCACTGCGGTGGCCCATCTCGTCCCACACCTCCGCCGGTGCCGGCCGGCGCCACTCCGTGTCGGCGTGCGGCAGGTGGCGCAGGGCGTGGGGGCGGTCCGGGCCGAGGTGCGTGTCGTCGAAGACGGTCCGGATCACCGGGACGTCCAGCTCCCGGCAGTGGTTGACGAGCCCGCGCAGCCGGGGCGCCATCCTGGTCGCGGCGGGCACCCAGTACGGGCTCCGGCCCGGGCGCACGAACTCGTCCTGCATGTCGATGACCAGCAACGCCGCACGGTCGGGACGGACCGGGAACAAGGCCCGTCCCTCCGCGTAGGCGGCTCTCGCCCTCCGGGTCACCCACTCCTCCGTGTACGGCACGCTGTCTCTCCCCCCACGGATGACTCGATTCGGAAGGTGTCGATGAGCGAGGGACGATAGCAGCGCGCCGGAGTCGAGCGCGTTGGGTTTTTCGGCTCAAGCCACCTTGCACGGCGGGAAGTTACCCCACCTCGACCCTCGACCTCCGCTCCAGCGCGTTCCAGGGCACACAGCGCACCGTGAAGGCCACCCGCAGGAAGGGAGGGGCTCGGTGCGGCGATGGACCGGGGATTGGTTCTCGATTGTCCGGAGCGGGTGGCGGGCGTTGGTGATGCTCGGTTTCACCAGTGGGTTCGTGCCCGTGGTTCCGGAGGCCGCGTGTCCGTTGTGCGGCGGGGGCGAGTGGCCGAGGGGGCGCGGTACGGCGCTCAAGTGATGCTCGAGGGGGCGCGCGCATGCTTGTTCGTCAAGCTGCCGGAACGATTCCGCACAGCAGGGGGCGTGGTGTTCGAAGCTGAGGATCTGACGGAACTGCTGTTGGTGCGTGGCGAGGAGTGGGCCGGGCGTGAGGCCTGCGGGTCGGCGACCGTGCCGGGGCCGTTGCAGGGGACATAGCGGACGGGGACGCGCGGCACCCCGCCCGGGGCGAGGGCCTCGGCCGACTGCATGCTCGGGGGGCAGGGGTCGATCGTCACCGTGCCGTGCAGGTCGACCCCGTCGAGGCCGTGGCGGGCGCAGAGCGGTGCCATGACCTCCTGTTCGAGGTCCGCCAGGGCGGCCCGGTACATCAGGTCGGGGCCCCAGGGGAAGCGTGCGGCGGGGATGCCCAGGACGGCCGCGGCCAGGGGGCCCGCGTACTCGGTCGGTTCGAAGACGACGAGGTCGGGGCGCCAGCGGCGGGCGTGGGAGACCAGGTCGTCGGCGATCGTGGCGGCGAGTTCGGCGAAGAGGCCCAGGGCCCGCGGGCGGCGGTCCCCCGCGGCCGGGGCCGGCCCGCGGCCCGGGATGTAGGTGCGGATCCGGGCGAGGGCGTCGACGCCGTCGTGGCCCAGGGCGACGGCCGGCAGTCCGCAGCCGGTGGCCGCGGCGGCCAGGGCCGGGGTGCCCGCGACCCGCACCTCGTGCCCGGACGCCCGCAGGGCCCAGGCGAGCGGCACCATCGGGTAGTAGTGGGTGGGCCAGGCCCAGGAGGTGAAGAGGACCTTCATCGGCCGCCGGCTCCTTTCGCCAGTCCGGCCAGCTCGCGGGAGGCGGTCATGTCGTCGTCGCCCGGGAGGGGCGGCAGGGTCCCGGCGACGGCGGCGGTGCCGGCTCCGCCGGGCTCGCGCCGGGCGCGCAGCAGCGCCAGGGTCCGGCCGGCGTACTCGGGGGTGCAGAAGACCCGGAGCGCGAAGACCACGTCCGAGCGGTGTCCGTCCGGCGGGTCCGACGGGTCGGGAGAACCGGGGTGTTCCGGGGGGACGGGGTTGATCGCCATGCGCATCTGACATGCCTTTCCGGTGGGCCCGAAGGCGGTGGAGGGCGGGCCGGTGCTCCGTGCGCGGGCCGGTCCGAGGTGCCGCATCGTCGGCACCCCGGCTCGAGAAGCCCTTGAGGGCCGGTGGGTCGATCCCCCGGCTCCCGTCTCCCTGCCGGGACTTGAGCCCCGCTCGACGTGCCGGTGCGACGTTTCCCGGCGCCGCGACGGGCGGCGGGAACGGGAGACCGGGAGGTGGTCATGGACAAAAACGCCGATCGCGGGCCGGTGTTCAGGGTGATGCTGAGGATGGACATCGCGCCGGGCCGGGAGCGGGACTTCGAGAGGACGTGGGAGCGGGTCGCGCGGCGGATCGCGGCGGAACCCGCCAATCTGGGCCAGGCCCTGGCCCGGGACGTGACCGAGTCCGGGGTGTACCACGTCGTCAGCGACTGGACGGACGAGCCGGCGTTCCGGGAGTTCGAGCGGAGCGAGGCCCACGCCGGCCACCGGCGCCGGCTGCGGCCGTTCCGCCTGTCGGGCCGGATGTCCGTCACCCGGATCGTGTACGAACTGGGCGGCGGCTGACGGGTTTTCGTCAGGTCCGCGACGCGGCGGCCGTCCGGGCGGAGGGCCCGGCCGGGTCGTCGGCGAGCCCCCCGGCCACGGCCTCGCGGCGCCAGGCCAGGGCGGCGCCGACGGCCAGGGCCGGTGCCGCGAGGCCCAGGTAGTAGACGGGGGCGGGCACGACGGCCGTCAGCCGGACCAGTTGGGCGCCGGAGCCGCCGCCGAGCGCGGCGAACAGCCAGAGCAGGCCCAGCGTCTGCGCGAGGAACGGCTCGGGGAGGATGTGCGCGACGGCCGCCACGCCGACGGCCGCGACGATCAGTTCGCCGCAGGCGTGCAGCAGGTACGTCACCAGGAGCCAGACCGGGGAGACCCGCTCTCCCCCGGCGGCGAGCGCGGCCGCCAGTGACATCAGCAGGAAGCTGGTGCCCACCAGGAGCAGACCGGCCGCGAATTTCAGAGGCACGGCGGCCGGGCCCCGCCGGCCGGCGCGGGGCAGGAGCCGGGCGAACAGCGGGGCCAGCAGCAGGATGTAGAGCGGGGTCGCGGCCTGGAGCCAGCTGACCGGTGCGGTGAAGCCGAGGATCCGGCGGTCGGTGGAGTCCCGGGCGAAGAGGGTCAGGGCGGATCCGTTCTGGGCGACCAGCAGCCAGAACAGGGCCGATCCGAGGAAGATCCACAGAGCGGTGCGCAGCCGCCGCCGGTCGGCGGCGGTCAGCCGGGGGTTGCGGTACAGCGTCAGGTAACCGGCCACCGGCAGGACCGCGGTGAGCAGCCCCACCAGCCTGATGGCGACGGAGGGGGTCAGGGCCCCGGTCACGATCCCGCCCGCCGCCGATGCGGCCAGGAGCACGGCCGCGAGCGCGGTCCCGCGCAGGGCTCTGCGGACGGCGGCGGGGGCGGCCGGGCGGCCCGGGCGGTCGCCCGTGCCGTCGAAGTGCCGCCCGCCGAGGGCGGTCCGCACGGCGCCCAGCGTCATCGCGAGGCCGGTCAGGGCGAATCCCAGGTGCCAGTCGACGCGTTCGCCGAGGAAGCCGGTGGCCAGCGGCGACAGCAGGGCGCTGAGCTGGATCCCGACGTAGATGAGGGAGATCCCCGCCTCCAGCCGGCCGCGGTCCCTCCCGGACATCTGGCCCAACAGGGCCTGGAAACCGGGCTTGTAGAGGCCCGTGCCGATCGCGAGCAGGATCAGCCCCGGCGCGGTAGGCCAGGCGGCGGGCACCGCCAGCGCGGCGTAGCCCGCGGCGACGGTCGCGGAGCCGAGGAGCAGCGTGCGACGGGAGCCGAGGAGGCGGTCGGCCACCAGGCCGCCGGGCAGGCAGAGCATGAAGGAGAGGCCGACCCAGGAACCGAACAGCGCGGCGGCGTCGGGTTCGGCCATGCCCAGACCGCCCTCGTCGCGCGGGGCCGCCGCGTACAGCATGAGGATCGCCTGCGTGCCGTAGAAACCGAAGCGTTCGAGCAGGTCGCTGACGAAGAGGGCCCGGAACCACGCGGGCCGGGCCCCCGGGCGCGGGCCGTCGGTGCCGGAGGTGCGGGGGAAGGTGCCCATGGCCGTTCTCCATGCCGCCGGGTTCGGGTGCCGGGTGTCGTCACCCGTGGTCCGAGGGTGGGGAGGGGGCGTGGAGTCCGGCTGGAGGAGGGCTCGACCCGGGGGTGGCGGCGGCCGGACGGCCCGTGGGCCGGGCCGTCCGGTGTGCGCGCCGGCGCTACGGCACGCGGGGGCGCGGGATCACGGGTTCGGCGGTCCGTCGCAGCTCGACCGTCCGGGCCGGTACGGGGATGCGGATGCCCTCCGCGGCGTACCGCTGGTGGAGGCGTTTGATGAACTCGTGCTTGATGCGGTACTTGTCGCTGAACTCGCCGACGCCGAGGATGACGCTGAAGCCGATGCGGTGGTCCCCGAAGGTGTGGAAGCGGACGGCCGGTTCGTGCTCGGGGTCGGCGCCGCCCACGGTGCGCATGACGTCCTCGGCGACCTCGACGGTGACGCGTTCGACGTGCTCCAGGTCGCTGTCGTAGGCCACGCCGGCCTGGACGGTGACGGACAGCTTCTGCTCGGGGCGGTTGAAATTGGTCATGTTGGTGCCGGCGAGCTTGGCGTTGGGGATGATGACCAGGTTGTTGGAGAGCTCCTCGACGACCGTGTTGCGCCAGTTGATGTCGACGACGTAGCCCTCCTCGCCGCTGCTGAGGCGTATGTAGTCGCCGGGCTGGACGGTCTTCGAGACGAGGATGTGGACGCCGGCGAAGAGGTTGGCGAGGGTGTCCTTGAGGGCGAGGGCGATCGCGAGGCCGCCCACGCCGAGGGCGGTGAGCAGCGGGGCGATGGAGATGCCGAGGCTTTCCAGGATGACGAGGAAGCCGATCGCCAGGACCATGACGCGGGTGATGTTGACGAATATCGTGGCCGATCCGGCGACGCCGGAGCGGGACTGGGCGACGCTGCGCACCAGGCCGCCGGCGACGCGGGCGGCGGCGAAGGACACGGTCGCCATGACGCCGGCCGTCAGGATCTGGTTGACGGTGTGTCCGACGGCGCGGTTCAGCGGGAGGGCGGCGGCGGCCGCCGCGATGCCGGCCGCGACGGCGGCCCAGGGGGCGACGGTGCGCAGGACGTCGACGATGACGTCGTCCCCGCTCCACTTGGTCCTGCGGGCCCGTTCGCCGAGCCAGCGGAGCACCACCCGCAGCACGAGGGCCGCGGCCAGGCCGGCGGCCACCGCGATGCCGGCGCTGATGACGTCGTGCAGTGCCAGGTCCCGGCTCATCGGTGTCCCCCCTCCGTTCCGGAGAACGGGGCGGCGGCGCCTTCGGCCGCCGGAAGCCCGGAGTAATGGTTCGTCACGTGTACCTGCCTGCCTGTCCCGTGGGATCACGATCGCGCCGGGCATCGATCCGCCCGGCGCGCGAAGTCATCCTGCACCACGCACGGTGCGCCCTCGCACCGCCGGGTGCCCTTGTGCGCGGGGGATGTGGCGGCTTGTCAGGTTTGTACGGCTTCAGCGGGCGGGCACCGATGGTCCGTTCCCGGCCATCGCACCACCTGTCGGCCCGTCGTGGCAGGTGACCGGCCTAGTCTCGGGTCATGACCAGACTCCTGCGTACGACGGCAGCCGCCGCTCTCGCCCTCTGTGCCGCGTTCGCCGCACCCGGCGCCGCGCTGGCCTCGCCCCACGCCGCTCCCGGAACCCGGGTCCGGGCCGCCGCCGCGGCCGAAAGCGCCCAACTGCCGCGCGCCACCGGCCCGTACGCCGTCGGCCGCACCTCGCTGCACCTGACCGACCACGGCCGCAAGGACCCGTGGGTGCCGGAGGCCGGTGACCGCGAGCTGATGGTCGACGTCTTCTACCCGGCCCGCCGCGGCACCGGCACGCCCGCCCCGTACGCCACCACCGAGGAGATACGCCAACTGCTCGCCTCCCAGGGGCTGGAGAGCGTCCCGCCCGAGGCGATGAGCCGGACGCGGATCGACAGCCGCGTCGGCGCGCGGCCGGCCGGCGGCCGTCATCCGCTGGTGGTCCTCTCCCCCGGCTTCACCGTCGCCCGGTACACGCTGACGGCCCTCGCCGAGGAGCTCACCAGCCGCGGCTACGTCGTCGCGGCCGTCGACCACGCCTACGAGGCCGTGGGGGCCGCCTTCGGCGACCGCGTCCTGCCGTGCGCGGCCTGCGAGAAGGCGAAGACGCCCGAGGCCTTCCATAATCTCGTGACGGGGCGCGCGAAGGACGTGTCCTTCGTGCTGGACCGGCTGACCGGTCCCCGCGCGGCCTGGCCGTACGCGCGGATGATCGACGAGAAGCGGATCGGGATGGCCGGCCACTCCATCGGCGGTGCGGGCGCGGCGGCGGCGATGGCCGCCGACGGCCGGGTCCGGGCCGGTGTCAACATGGACGGCGCCTTCCAGGGGGCCGTTCCGGCCGGCGGCATCGGCGGGCGTCCCTTCATGATGCTCGGCACGGACGACGCGATGCACCGGCCCGGCGGCCAGGACACGTCCTGGGACGAGACATGGCCCCGCCTGGGCGGCTGGAAGCGGTGGCTGACGGTCGACCGGGCGGACCACTTCACGTTCACCGACGTCCCGGTCTTCGCCGAACAGGTCCTCCCGCCGTCGTTCCCCAGGCCCGAGCTGTCGGCCGACCGTTCGGTGGCGATCACCCGCGCGTACACGGCCGCCTTCTTCGACCGGCACCTGAAGCACCTGCCGCAACCGCTCCTCGACGGCCCCTCGCCGGCCAACCCCGAGGTGCGCTTCAACAACCCGCTCAACACCCCGTGAGCGGCCCGGCGTAGGTGACGAACCGGACGCCCGGCCGGAAGCCGGCCCACCGGTACAGCCCCGGCGCCCCGGTCGGGCTCTCGGTGTCCACGACCAGTTCCGCCCGGTCGTAGCCGAGCCGCCGGGCCTCGTGGAGGGTGTGGGCCAGCAGGGCGCGGGCGGCGCCCCGCCCGCGGTGGGCGGGGCGGGTGCCGAGGAAGGCCAGGGTGCACGCCCTGACTCCGGTGGCGGCCGCGTCGGCGGCGTACTCGTCCGTGAGGAGGTACGCCGCCACACGGCCGTCGGGTTCGAGCAGGAGCGCCGAGAGCTCCGGCCGGAAGGAGTGGCCCGCCGGGCCCCAGGCCCGCCAGTCCTCGGGGTCGGCCCCGGTGAAGTCCCAGTGGTCGGTGAACGCGTCGTTGTGCGCGAGGCGGGTCGCCTCCTCGTACGCCGCGGTGTAGGGCACAAGGCGCAGCCCGGCGGGGACGGCGGCGCGGGGAACGCCGCCGGGGCGGAGGTCGTGGGTCATGCCGGCCCAGTGGCGGCAGGGGGTGAACCCGGTGCGCCGGGCCAGTGCCGCCAGGCCGGTGTTGGTGGCGACCCCGGACAGGAGCAGTTCCCCGGGGGCGTCGAAGCCGCGCTCCGCGTGCACGGCGCGGGCGCGTTCGCGCATCCAGCGGATCAGTTCGCCGCCGACGCCGTGGCCCCGCCGGGCCGGGTCGACTTCGGCCGCGGCCTCGAAGCGCACGACGTCCCGCACGCGCTCGGGCGCGTACAGCGTGGCGAAGCCCACCAGTTGTGCGCCCTGCCACGCGCCGACGGCATCGGTGGCCAGGTCGAGCTTGGGGTCGGTGAGCTCCGAGCGGATGTCGGTCTCGTCGAAGTGCATGCCCGAGCGGTCGGCGCGTTCGGCGGCGGCGCGCAGGGCCGTCAGGGCGGGGACGTCCGACAGGGTCAGGGCGCGCAGGGCGATATCCATACTGAAGGGTACGAAATGGTCGGCGCGGGTGGGACACCGGGGTCCCCGTTCACCACTCCACGAGCAGCCGCGCCGGGGCGATGACGTTGATCCCCGGTTCGTACACCCGTGGCTGGTCGGGGACCAGGCGCAGGCCGGGGCGGTGGCGCAGGAGGGTCATGGCCGCCGTGCGGACGGCGGTGCGGGCGAGGGTGGCGCCGAGGCAGTAGTGCAGGCCGTGGGAGAAGTGCAGGCTGGCGCCGAGGCGGGGGCGGGCCGGGTCGTGGTCGTCGGGGCGCTCGAAGCGCCGCTCGTCGCGGTCGGCGGAGGCGATCATGGCCCACAGGGCGGCGCCCGCCGGGATGCGGACGCCGCCCAGTTCCGTTTCGGCGGCGGCCGTGCGGAACACACCGAGGGCGGGCCCGGAGCGGCGCAGGCTCTCGGCGAAGTACCCGTCGAACAGGGCGGGTTCCGCCAGCAGCGCGTCGCGGCGGCGGGGGTCCTCCAGCAGTTCGCGGCACAGGACGGTCAGGGCGTAGCCGGTCGGGCCGATGCCGGCGGTGACGATGTCGAAGCTGATGAGGCTGATCAGTTCGCGCTCGGTATAGGCGCCCTGGGCGGCGAGGTGGCTGATGAGGTCGTCCCCGGGCCGGTGGCCGCGCTCCCGTATGAGGGCGGCCAGGTACGCCTCCCACTCCTGGACGTCGCGGGCGTAGGCGAGTTGGCGGTCGGGCGGCGGGCTGCCGAAGAAGAACTCGCTGACGGCGCGGTGGTAGCGCAGGACGCGGTCGTGGTCGTCGTCGGGGAATCCCGCCAGGGCCATGACGAGGGCTACGGCCATCGGCCGCGCGTAGTCGGCGACGAGGTCGGCCGGGGGCGCGCCGGGGAGCCGGGCGGCGCAGTGGTCGGCCATGTCCCGTATCCGGGGTTCGAGGCGGGCGACGCCCTGGGCGGAAAGGCAGGGGGTGACGGGTTTGCGCAGGCGGTCGTGGGTGGGGCGGCCGTCGAATCCCATGTTGGGCGCGGTGAACGTGGCGGTGGCGGCGAGGAGTTCGCTCACGTCGGGCGGGTAGGCGCCGAGGATGACGGAGCGGGTGGAGGCGGGGAAGAGCTCGGCGTCCTTGAGGATCCTGAGCACGTCCTCGTAGCGGGTGACGATCCAGACGTTGAGCTCCTCGCTGAAGAACACCGGTGCGCCGTCGCGGAGTTCCCTGAGCAGGGTGTGCAGTCCGGCAGAGGACGGTGCGAGGAAGGCCGCGGACACCGCGGCGGACGACAGGGCCGGGCAGTGGGTTCCCTCGTGGTGGTCGGTCCGGTCGGGCATGGTGCGGCCTTCTCCCGTTCGTGTGCTTCCCCCGTGACGAGGCGTCGCGGCAAGGCCGTTGACGCCTCCGGCCGCCGAGTCTCGCACCGGCCCGGGGCCGGGGAAGGGCGGGGACGGTCCGTGGCCGTGGCCGGGGGAACCGTTTTGGTGCGGACGGGTGCGGGGCACGGGCCACGGGAGGGGCGGGCCGTCCCGTCCGCCGGGCACGGCGTCGGCCGCGCGCCCCCTGCCGTCGGGGGCGCTCCGTCCTCGTGCGCAGGACCGATGGGGGGCGGGTGCGGGACGGCCGGTTACGGCGTCGTCCGTAGCCGGCCGGATCGTTCCCGTCTCATCCGGCCAGCGGCAGGGACCGTTCGGCGGCCACCGCCCGGTCGCCGCGCAGCAGCAGGGTCACGACGGCGGCGGCGCCGAACAGGACGAGGGCGCCGGAGAACAGGGCAGCGTGGAGCCCGGAGACGAAGGACTGTTCCACCCAGGTGCGGGCGGCGGCCGCGGACGGGCCGGTGGCGGCGTCCAGGCCGGACGCGGCGCCGTGCCGGAGCACGGATCCGACGAGGTCGTGGGCGCGGCCCTCGGGCAGTCCGCCGGCGGTGGCCCGCTCGTACAGGGAGGTGTGCATGCGGCCGGTCAGGACGGCGCCGAGGGCCGCGACGCCGACGACGCCGCCCAGTTCGCGCAGGGTGTCCATCAGGGCGGAGGCCATGGCCGTCCGGTCGGCCGGGGCGCGCTGGACGACGGCGATGACGGCGGAGACGAAGGTCAGGCCGACGCCGGTGCCGAGGACGGGCAGCAGCCAGCCGTAGGAGCCGTAGGCGGCGTCGCGTCCGAGACGGCTCAGGCCGAGCAGGGCGACGGTGCACAGTGCCAGCCCCCAGATCAGCGGCAGGCGGGCGCCGTGGCGGGCGCAGAGGGCCCCGGCCAGGGGGGCGGTGAGCGCGATCAGGGCGGAGGCGGTCAGGAAGACCGCCCCGGCGCCGGTGGCGGACCAGTCGAGGATGTTCTGCAGGTAGAGGGTGAGGAAGAAGACGGAGCCGAACAGGCCGAGGCTGGCGGCGAAGCAGGCGGTCGCGGCGGCGGCCGCGACGGGGTCGCGCAGCAGCCGGACCTCCAGCATCGGGGCGGCGGCGCGTGCCTCGGCGACGGCGAAGGCGGGCAGGGCGAGGCCGGCCAGGGTCAGGGTGGCGAGGACGGCGGTGTCGGTCCAGCCGTCGACCGGGCCCTGCACGAGGGCGTACACCAGGCCGCCGAGTCCGGTGACGGCCAGGAGCTGGCCGCGGGGGTCCCAGCGGGCGGGTGCCGGGGGCACGGCGGGCAGGGTGCGCAGGGCGAGGAGGAGCACGGCCGCGCCGACCGGCAGGTTGATCCACATGACGCTGCGCCAGCCGAAGGCGTCGACGAGGGGCCCGCCGATCGTGGGGCCGAGGGCGACGCCGAGTCCGCCCGCGCCGCCGCGCACGCCCATCGCGCGGGTGCGGCCGCGCGGTTCGGTGAAGACGTGCCGCAGCAGGGCCATGCTCGCCGGCATCAGGACGGCGGCCCCGATGCCCTGGACGACGCGTCCGGCCACCAGCAGGGCCCATTCGCCGGCGAGCGCGCTGAGCGCCGAGCCGGCGCAGAAGGCCAGGACGCCGGTGACGAAGGCGCGCCGCTGGCCGAGCCGGTCGCCGAGGACGCTGCCGGAGAGCAGGCAGGCGGCGAAGGGGAGGGTGTAGCCGGCGACGACCCACTGCAGTCCGCTGACGCCCAGGCCCATCTCGGTGCCGATGCGGGGCAGGGCGTTGTTCATGGCGAGGTTGTCGAGCATGGCCATGAAGACCGAGCTGGAGACGACGGCGAGCGCGGTCGCGCGCCGGCCGCGGCGGCGCGCGTGGATGCCGCTCATCCGAGGGGGACCGGTTCCGTGCCGCCGGCGGTCCGGTAGAGGCGCAGGAGTCCGAGGTAGGTGCGGGTGGCGGTGACGATCAACGTCTTGTCCTCGTCGGTGAGTTCGCGCACGACGGCCGCGTGGGGGCCGGCGACGAGGGTGTTCGGGGGGACGCGGCGGTCCGGGGGGACGACGGTGCCGGCGGCGACGATGCTCCAGGGGCCGACGCGGGCGCCGTTCTGGACGACGGCGCCCATGCCGACGAGGACGTCGTCCTCCAGGTGGCAGCCGTGAAGGGTGGCGTTGTGCCCGACGGAGACGCGGGTGCCGAGGCGGACGGGGTAGCCGGGGTCGGCGTGGACGACGGTGCCGTCCTGGATGTTGCTCTCGGGGCCGATGTGGATCTCGTCGCCGTCGGCGCGCAGCACGGTGTGGTACCAGACGCTGGCCCGGTCGCCGACGCGGACGGTTCCGGCCAGGACGGCGGTGGGGGCGACGAACGCGGTGGCGGCGATGTCGGGCGGCGTTCCCAGGAGGGGGACGGTGAGGGCGGTGGTGGCGGGTGCGGTTTCCATGAGGTGCGGCTTCCCCGTGTCGCCCGCGGGGGCACCCCCGTTCGGCCGGCCGGGTGAAAAGGGCGGCCCCCAGGCGTGCGGAGGGGCATGCCACCAGGGAATCAGCGCCGTCCCTGAGGAGTCAGCCGTGGTGTCCTCCTGTGAAGCCGTCGCCGTCGTCGGGGTCGCGTGCCGCCTCCCGGGCGGTCTGTGCACCCCCGAAGCGTTGTGGGCCGCCCTGTGCGAGGAGCGTTCCCTGGTGGGGCCGGTGCCCGCCGACCGGTTCGACGCGGCCCGCTGGACCGATCCGGAG
The DNA here is from genome assembly GCF_015999245.1 of Streptomyces sp. AV19. GTDB lineage: Bacteria > Actinomycetota > Actinomycetes > Streptomycetales > Streptomycetaceae > Streptomyces. Next base: position 19,797 of record NZ_JAEAMR010000008.1, read on the forward strand.
CCGGGGCGTCCGGGCAAGGCGTACGCGACGGCGGGCGGTTTCCTGCCGGACGTACGGGGTTTCGACGCCGGTTTCTTCAACGTGTCGCCGCGCGAGGCGCGCCGCATGGACCCGCAGCAGCGGCTGCTGCTGGAGATGGCCGTGGAGGCCCTCGACGGGGCGGGCGTCGCGCCGTCGTCGCTGGCCGGGTCGGACACGGCGGTGTACGTGGGGGCGTCCAGCCAGGCGTTCGCGTTCCTGCAGGGGCTCGATCCGCGGTCGGCGAACGCGTACACGATGACGGGCGGGGCGGCCTGCAACATCGCCAACCGGGTGTCGCACTTCCTGGATCTGCGCGGGCCGAGCCTGGCCGTGGACACGGCCTGTTCGTCCTCGCTGGTGGCGCTGCACCACGCGTGCGAGGCGCTGCGTTCGGGCCGCAGCGCGCTGGCGCTGGCGGCGGGGGTCAACGTGCTGCTGAGCCCGTTCGAGTTCGTGGGGTTCGCGAAGGCGTCGATGCTCTCGCCGACGGGTCGCTGCCGGCCGTTCTCGGCGGAGGCGGACGGCTACGTGCGGGCGGAGGGGGGCGGCGTGGTGGTGCTCAAGCCGCTTCAGGCGGCGGTGCGGGACGGCGATCCGGTGCTCGGGGTCGTCCTGGGCAGCGGCGTCAACGCCGACGGGTGGACGCCGGGTCTGGCGCAGCCCAGCGCGGCGGCCCAGGAGGCGCTGCTGCGCGAGGTGTACGAGGCGGCGGGCGTGGCGCCGGACGAGTTGGTGTACCTGGAGATGCACGGCACGGGCACGCCGGTGGGCGATCCGGTGGAGTGCCGTGCGGTGGGGCGGGCGCTGGGGGTGCGCCGGGGTGCGGGGCGGCCGTTGCCGGTGGGGTCGGTGAAGGGGCATCTGGGGCATCTGGAGCCGGCGTCGGGGATGGCGGGGTTCCTCAAGGCGCTGCTGGTGCTGCGGCACGGCCGGGTGCCGGCGAACGCGGGGGCGCTGCCGCTGAGTGCGGACATCGACTTCGAGGGGCTGCGGCTGGTGCCGGCGGTGCGGGAGCTGACGCTCGATCCGCTGCCGGGCGGGCGGGTGGTGGCGGGGGTCAACTCCTTCGGTTTCGGCGGGGCGAACGCGCACGTCGTCCTGGCCGCCCCGGCCCCGCGCCCGGCCGCGGGGCCGCCCGTCGGCGGGCGGGCGCTGCCGGTCGTCGTCTCGGCCCGCACCCCGGCCGCGGTGGCGGAGGCGGCCCGGCGCATGGCGGACCGGCTCGACGGGTGCGCGCCGGAGGAGTTCTACGACGTGGCGTACACCGCCTGCCGGCGGCGGGGCCGGCACGAGGAGCGGATCGCGGTGCTGGCCGGGGACCCTGCGACGGCGGCGGCGCGGCTGCGGGCCGTGGCCGCGGAGGACGGCGCGCGGGCGGGGGCGCGGGTGACGGGGGCGGCGCGGGGGGCGGTCGCGTTCGTGTTCTCCGGCAACGGGTCGCAGTGGGCGGGGATGGCGGCGGACCTGCTGGCCGGCGACCCGGTCTTCGGGCGGGCGGTGCGGGAGGCGGACGAGGCGCTGCGGCCCTGGCTGGGCTGGTCGGTGGCCGAGGAGCTGGCCGCGCCGGAGGGGCGGCGCCGGGCCGGCACCACGGATGTGGCGCAGCCGTTGCTGTTCGCGGTGCAGGTGGGTGTCGTGGCGGTGCTGCGCGACCGGGGCGTGGCGCCGGCGGCGGTGGCGGGGCACAGTTCGGGCGAGATGGCCGCGGCGTGGGCGGCGGGGGCGCTGGACCTGGCGTCGGCGGCGCGGGTGGTCGTGGCGCGGTCCCGGGCGCAGGCGTCCACGGCGGGGAACTGGGGCATGGCGGCGCTGGGCGCGGACGTGGCCCGGGCCCGGGCGCTGCTGGCGCCGTACGACGGGCGGGTGGAGGTCGCGGGGGTGAACAGCGGCCGGGACGTGACGGTCAGCGGTGACCGGGACGCCCTGGAGCTGCTGTACGAGCGGTGCGGGCGGGAGGGGGTGCCCGTGCGTCCGCTGGATCTGGCGTACGCGTTCCACAGCCGGGCGATGGACGGTCTGGAGGAGGGGCTGACGGCGTCGCTGGAGGGGCTCAAGCCCGGCCGGGCCACCGTGCCGTACGCGTCGGCGACGACGGGCACGGTGCTGGACGGGCCGGAGCTGGACGCCGGGTACTGGTGGCACAACCTGCGCCGGCCGGTGCTGTTCGCGCCGGTCGTGGAGCGGTTGCGGGAGCTGGGCTGCGACGTGTTCGTGGAGATCGGCCCGCACCCGGTGCTCTGCGGCTATCTGCGGCGGACGGCGGGCGGGGAGCCGGCGTTGGTGGTGCCGACGCTGGCACGGGAGGTGCCGGGGCCACAGGCGCTGGACCGCGCGGTGGCGCGGCTGGTGGCGGGCGGGGCCCGGCACGACCCCACGGTGTTCTTCCCGCGGCCGGGCCGCGTGGTGGAGCTGCCGGCGTATCCGTGGCAGCGCGAGGAGCACTGGAACGGCGACGTGGCGGCCTGGGCGGGCGGCTGCGGCGACGGCACCGTGGACCATCCGCTGCTGGGCGAGCGGGCGGCGGTGGCGGATCCGGTCTGGCACGGGCCGTTCGATCCGGCGCGGGTGCCGTGGCTGGCCGGTCACCGGGTGGGCGGGGCGGTGGTGATGCCCGCCTCGGGCCTTCTGGAGATGATGCTGGCGGCGGGGCGGCGGGTGCTGGACTCCCCCGTGGAGATCACGCGGGTGGCCGTGCCGGCCGCGCTGGTGCTGCCGTTCGACGACGGCCGGCGGGTCGAGGTGCAGACGGCCCTGGCGGCCGACGACGGGATCGTGCGGATCGCCGCGCGGGGCGAGGAGGACGCGTCCTGGCGGGAGCACGCGCGCGGCCGGCTGCGCCGGCTCCACACGCCTGTGCCGCCGCCGGTCGACCTGGACGCGCTCCTCGCCCGGGCGCCGGGGCGCAGGACGCCGGAGGAGCACTACCGCAGCGCCCTGCGCCGGGGGCTCGACTACGGTCCGGCGTTCCGGGTGCTGCGGGCCCTGCGCGTGGGCGAGGGCGAGGTGGTGGCCGACTACGCGGGCGGGGACGGCCCGTCGGACTTCGAGGCGCACCCGGCGCTGCTGGACGGCGCCCTGCAGGCGGGGTCCGCCCTGCTGGAGGAGGTGACCGAGGACGGGGTGCCGTTCCTGCCGGTCGCCGTCGACCGGGTCCGGGCGTGGCGGCGCATGCCCGCCGCCGGGCACATCCACGTGCGGTCGCGGGAGCTGTCCGCGCGGGAGGCGCTGTGGGACGTGACCGTGCTGGCGCCCAACGGGCTGACGTGCCTGACGCTGGAGGGCTGCCGGCTGCGCCGTTTCGACCAGGGCGGCCGGGCGCGCGCCCGGCTCCTGACCACGGTCGGCCGGGCCGCCCCGCCGCCGGGCCCGGCGGTGTCGCCCTGTCCGCTGCCGTCGCCCGGCGAGGTGGCGCGGGCGTGCGCGCAGGAGCTGCGGGCGGAGCGGGCGGCCGCGGACCGGGCGGGGGCGCGGCGACTGCGGGAGCTGACGGCGCACTTCGGGGCGGCGGCGGTCGCTTCGCTGCTGGGGGACGGCGCGGCGGGCGTCTTCGGGGTGGACGGTCTCGTCGCGGCGGGCGTGCTGCGGGAGCATGTGCCGCTGCTGGAGGCGCTGTTGGGGGCCGCGCGGGCCGAGGGTCTGGTCGAGCCGGTGGAGGGCGGGTGGCGCGTGGTGCGTCCCGCCGCGCCGGCGGAGCGGTTCCGGGCGGCCGCCGGGGAGCGGCCGGGGCTCGCCGTGGAGCTGGGCCTGCTCGGCTCCTGCGGCGCCCGGCTCGCCGAGGTGCTGCAAGGGCACCGGGACGGGGGCGAGTTGCTGGGCTCGGAGGCCCACCGCCATCTGCTGGAGGAGCTGTCGACCGACGGCTGCCTGCGCGGCTTCGTCCACCGCGCGGCGCGCGCGGCGCTGCGGCGGCTGGTCCGCGACTGGCCGCGGGACCGGCCGCTGCGGGTCCTGGAGGTGGGGGCGGGCAGCGGCGGCGCCACGGCGTTCCTGCTGCCGGAGCTGCCGCCGGAGCGGACCCGGTACGTGTGCGCGGACGGCTCGGACGCCCTGTTCCCGCGGCTGCGCAAGCGCTTCGCGGACCACGACGTGCTCGAACAGCGCGTCCTCGGCCTCGACCGGGACCCGCGCGAACAGGGCTGGGCGGAAGGGGACTTCGACCTCGTCGTCGCCCCGCACGTCCTGCACACCGCCCGGGACGCGCGCCGCTCGCTCGGCCACCTCGCCCTTCTCCTGGACGACGGCGGGCAGTTGCTGCTGGCCGAGCCCCACGATCCGGTGTCCCTGGCCCTGTTGTCCGGACTGCGGCCCGGCTTCTGGGACCGGCGGGACGACGGCGTCCGCACCGACGGCCCCCTGCTGTCCGCCGGCGCCTGGCAGCGGCTGCTGTCGGCGGAGGGCTGGCGGGAGCCGGTGGTCCTCGGCGACGACGACGATCCCGCCCGCTGCGGCGGTTCCGTCCTCCTGGCCCGGCGCCCCGGCCGCCCCGCTCCCCCGCCCGCGCCGGCCGCGCCCGGCGGCACCTGGGTGGTCGCCGCCGAGCCGGAGCAGGAGGCCCTGGCCGCCGCCGTGGCCGGGCGGCTCGCCGCGGCCGGGGCCACCGTCCGGCGCGCGGCGCCCGGCACGCGGCCGGAGCACTGGTCGCCCCTCCCGGACGGGGTGCTGCTCCTGCTGGGCGGTGACGGCGCCGGCGTCCTGGACCGGGAGGTCCGCCGCACGGCCGTCCTGCGTTCCCTGGCCGTCGCGGCCGAACGCCTGCCGGACGCGCGCCCCGCGCTCTGGCTGGTGACGCCGCCCACCGGCGCGCTGCCCCGCCCCGAGCGGCCGCTGCACCCCGGGACGGCGTCGGCCTGGGGCGTGGCCCGCTGCCTGGCCAACGAGCACCCGGGCGTCGCCGTCCGCCGCGTCTCCCTGGAGTCCACCGGGCGCGCCGACGAGGACGCCGCCCGGCTGGCCGCCGAACTGGCCGCGCCGGACGGCGAGGAGGACGAGATCCTGCTGACCGCCGCCGGACGGTTCGTCACCCGCCTGCGCGAGGGCGCGGACGCGCCGGCCGGCTCCCCGGCACCGGCCTTCGCCCTGCGCGTGCGCGAACCGGGGCGGGCGCACCGGCCGGAGTGGGTCCCCGCCGAGGTGCCCCGGCCCGGGCCCGGCGAGGTCGTCGTCGCGGTGCGCTGCGCCGCGCTCAACTACCGGGACGTGCTCCAGGCGCAGGGCCTCATGCCGCTCGACGTGCCGGGGGCGGAACACCGTCCGGGCATGGAGTGCGCCGGGGTCGTCACCGCCGTCGGCGCGGGCGCCGGGCAACTCGCGCCCGGCGACCGGGTGTTCGCCTTCGGTTCGGGGACCCTGGCCTCCCATGTGGCGGTCCCTGCGGCGACGGCGGGCCGGATCCCGGACGGCATGGGCTTCGCGGAGGCCGCGACGCTGCCCGTGGTGCTGCTCACCGTCCACCACGCCCTGGGCCGCGTCGCCCGCCTGGCCCCCGGGGAGACGGTGCTGGTGCACGGCGGCGCCGGCGGCGTGGGCCTGGCGGCCCTCCAGTACGCGCGGCGGGCCGGGGCGAAGGTGATCGCGGGCGCCGGCACGCCCGCCAAGCGCGAACTGCTGCGCCTGCTGGGCGTGGAGCACGTCGTGGACTCGCGCTCGATGGCCTTCGCCGAGCACGTCCGGTCCCTGACCGGCGGGCGCGGTGTGGACGTCGTCCTCAACTCGCTGGCCGGCGAGGCGATCGGCCGGGGCCTGGAGTGTCTCGCCCCGGGCGGACGCTTCGTGGAGCTGGGCAAGCGCGACCTCTACGCCGACAACCGGCTGCCGCTGGGCCCGTTCCTCGGCAACCTGACGTTCGGCGCCGTCGATCTGGCCCATCTGGCGCGGGAGCGGCCCCTGGTGGTGGCCGAGGAGTTCGCCGAGGTCGTGCGGTGGGTGCGCGAGGGCGCGTACCGCCCGGTCCCGCACCGTGTCTACGCGGCCGGCCGGGTGGCGGAGGCGTTCGAGGCGCTGCGGCACTCGCGGCACATCGGCAAGCTCGTCGTCTCCCTGGACGCTCCCCCGCCGCTGCCCGGGGCGTCGGGGCCCGTCGCGCTGGACCCGCGGGCGTGCTACCTGGTCACCGGCGGGCTGGGCGGGTTCGGGGCGGCGACGGCCCGCCGGCTGGCCGCGCGCGGCGCGCGGCGGCTGTGCCTGGTGGGCCGCCGCGGCGCGGACGGGCCGGAGGCGCCGGCCCTCCTCGACGAGCTGCGCGGCGCCGGCGTGGAGGTGACGGCGCACGCGGCCGATGTCGCGGACGGGGCCGCGATGGCGGCGCTGCTGGACGAAGTGGACACCCCCGAGCACCCGTTGCGGGGCGTCGTGCACGCGGCGACGGTCCTCGACGACGGCCCGCTGACGGGGATCACGGACGCCTCGGCGCGCCGCGTGCTGTCCCCCAAGGCGGAGGGCGCCCGCGTCCTGGACCGTCTGACGCGCCGGCGCCGGCTGGACTTCTTCGTCCTGTACGGGTCGGCGTCGGCGCTTCTGGGCAACCCGGGGCAGGCCACGTACGCGGGCGCCAACCTCGCCCTGGAGGCCGTGGCCCGGGCCCGCCGGGCGGCCGGGCTCCCCGCGCTGACCGTCGCCTGGGGCGCGCTGGGCGGGGCCGGGCACGTGGCGCGGCACGGTCTGGACGGGGTGATGGAGAAGGTGGGGCTGCCCCCGGTCCCGGCCGGGCGCGCGCTGGACTTCCTGGACGGGCTGCTGGCCGGGGACGGCGACGTGGCGGTGGTGGCGGGCATCGGCTGGGACCGGCTGCGGCACGCCGTGGGCTCGGTCGCCGCGGCCCGTTTCGCGCCGGCGCGGCCGGAGTCGGACGGCGCCGCGGACCGGCAGGCGCGGGACCTGGCGCGGGCGCTGGCAGACGCCGGCCCGGAGGAGGCGCTGGCCCTGGTGACGGAGGCGGTCACCGCTCTGCTGGAGCGCGTGCTGCAGGCCGCTCCGGGCCGCGTCCGCGCCGAGGACCGCCTCGACCGGCTGGGGCTCGACTCCCTGATGGGCGCGGAGCTGATGACGGCCCTGCACCAGCGGCTGGGCTGTGACGTGCCGGCCGTGGAGATCCTGGGCAGCACGACGGTGACGGATCTGGCCCGGCGCTGCCTGCGCCGGCTGTCCGTGCCGTCCGGGAACGGGGATGGGGATGGGGACGGAGATGGGGACGCGGCTACGGGCCGTGCGGACGGCCGTCCGTCAGCACCACCGGCAGCCGTTCCAGCCCCCGGCTGATCAGCGTCGGTTTGAAGCGCACGGGTTCTCCGGTGGACACGGCCCGGCAGCGGGCGAGGGCGGTCAGCATCACCTCGGCCTGCACCCGTACGAGCCGGGCGCCGAGGCAGAAGTGCTCGCCCCAGCCGAGCGAGAGGTGCTGGCGCGGCCGGGTGATGTCGAGCCGGTGCGGCCGGTCGTAGGCGGCGGGGTCGCGGTTGGCGGCGCCCACGAGCAGGCCCACGACGGTCCCGGCGGGCGCGGGCGTGCCGTCGATGTCGGCGTCGCGCAGGGCGACGCGGGTGAGGAGCTGGATGGGCGGGTTGTAGCGCAGGAGTTCCTCGACGGCGGCGGGGGCGTCCCGGGGCCGGGCCCGGAGGTGTTCGAGCTGGCGGGGGTGGGACAGGAGGGCGTGGAAGCCGTTGGCGATGAGGTTGACGGTGGGTTCGTAGCCGGCGATGACCACTTGTCCGACGGCGGTGACGACCTGTTCGAGGGTCAGGAGCGTGCCGTCGGGGCCGGGCGCGACGAGGGCGCTGACGAAGTCGCCGGCCGGGACGGCCCGCCGCCGCTCGGCGAGTCCGCGCAGGTGACGGGCGAAGTCGAGCCGGGCGCAGGCGACTTGGGAGCTGATCCGCGGGTCGCGCAGGGATTCCGGGTCGAAGCCGGTCACCATCCACGACAGGGCCTCCACCCACTCCTCGCGCTCGGCGGGCGGGACGCCGACCAGGGCGCAGATGACGTCCAGGGCGAGGGGTTCGGCGAGGTCGGCGATGACGTCCACTTCGGCCGCGCGGTCCACGGCGGCCAGGAGTTCGGCGGCGCGGTGCTCGATGGCGGGGCGGAGGCGGTCCACGGCGCGGGCGGCGAAGGGCGCGGCGACGCGGGTGCGCAGCCGCCGGTGCTCGGGCGGGTCGACCATCAGGAACGACTGGGTCTCGGTGTCGAGGGGGCCGAATCCGAGGCGTTCGTCCCCGAGGGCGGTGACGCAGGCGCGGTGACCGGTCACGACGAGGACGCCGTCGGGCAGGCGCACCACGGGGCCGCCGCCCTCGGTGCGCAGCCGTTCGTAGGAGGGGTAGGGGTCGGCGTGGAAGGCCGGGTCCCGTACGTCGAAGGGGAGCCGGTCCCAGAAGTCGTGGGCGACGCCCACGGGGGTGCCGGTGGTTCCGGGCTGGTGCTGATCGGTCGTCACGCCGCCTCCCATGAGGTTCCCGCGCGGGGCGGGGTCTTCCGGCAGAGCTGATCCGATAGGGATTTTACGGACTTTTCGTCTTTCCGGCGTTCCCCGGGAGGGGTGAGCGGGCGGGGCGGGGAGGCGGCGCGACGCCGGCGTGACGCGTCAGCGGAGGCCGGCCGCCGCGCAGGTGGTGGGCGTGGCGTGGGCCGGGTCGAGGGCGTTGGCCACCTCGTGGAAGGCGACGCCGTCGACGGTGCCGACGAGGAGGTGTTCGGAGATGTCGAAGCGGCACAGGTCCTGGACGACGACGTTGCGGACGTCGGGGCCGGACAGGAACTGGGTCTTGTAGGGCGTGACGACCTCGTCGTACTTGGTGACGATGTTCGTGTAGCGGACGCCGGGCTCGGTGTCACCGCCGGCGTTGAGCTTGCGCATGAACTCCGACCCGATGAGCTGCTCCTCGGCCGCCGGGACCAGGGCGCCGACGACCTTCCGGGCGCCGGGAATCGCGCTGACGAGGCTGCCCAGGCCGGACGTGGTGGTGCCGTGGTGGGACGGGGCGATGCCGACGAGCTGGTTCACCTTGGCCGCGCCGCCGAGGAACTTGAGGTAGTACCGCGGCATGGCGCCGCCGCCCTGGGAGTGGCCGACGATGTCGACCTTCTCCGTGCCGGTGGCGGTGCGGACCTTGTCGACGAAGGCGGAGAGCTGCCCGGCGGACTTCGCCATGGGCCCGAGGCCGTGGAAGAAGGGCACCCCGGGCAGTTGCCCGTAGTCGAGGGAGAAGACGCAGTACCCGCGTTTGACCAGGTAGGGGGCCAGGACGGCCCAGTTCTGGGCGGCGTTCTCGAAGGTGCCGTGGACGAGGACCACCGGGCGGGGGTGGGCGGTGGAGGGCCTGCAGGAGTAGTTGTTCCAGCCACTGCTGACCACGGTCGCGCCCGGAGTGGCGGCCGCCGCCGACGCGGTGCCGAGCGACAGGGCGAGAGCCAGGGCGGAGAGCGCGGAGGCGAATATGCGGAACGGTCTCTTGCTTTTGGGCATGGGGGTACCTCGCAGGTGGGGGGTGGGCGCGCGGGATCCGCAGCAGAGATCCGGAGTCATCTGCGCGCCGAGTGAGGTGAGTTACGCGTGAGTAGATTGCGCGGGCGGGCAACTGTCCGTCAAGGCCGTTTCGCCCGTGCGTTCCTACGAACCGAACCGGCCGCACGCTGCCCGTCGCACGGCCGCTCACCTCGGAGTCGTCGAAACCCGCCATGGTACGCTCCGCCGATCATCGAGGTTCCCGATGATTTGATTCAGAAATCAATGGAGCGAGCGGACAAGCCCCGGGGGAAGCCATGTCCCAGCACATCGATCCGACGCGGCCCGAGCACGGCCGCGGATGGACGCTCGCCGCCGTCTGCGCGGCGACGTTCATGCTCATGCTCGACCTGACCGTGGTGAACGTCGCCCTGCCCGACATGCGCGACACGTTCGACGCGTCCTTCTCCCAGCTCCAGTGGGTCCTGGACGCCTACGCGCTCGGGCTGGCCGTCTTCCTGCTGACGGCCGGCTCACTGGCCGACCGGCTCGGCCGCAAGAAGGTGTTCAACGCCGGGTTCGTCATGTTCGTCCTGGCGTCGCTCGCCTGCGGGACGGCGCCAGACGCGCTCTTCCTGTCGGTGGCGCGCGGCGTCCAGGGCATCGGCGGGGCCGTGCTGTTCGCCATCGGCCCGGCCCTGATCGGGCACGAGTACCGGGGCAGGGACCGCGGGCGGGCCTTCGGGATCTTCGGCGGTGTCGTGGGACTCGCGATCGCCTTCGGCCCCCTCATCGGAGGCGCCCTGACGGACGGCATCGGCTGGCGCTGGATCTTCCTCGTCAACGTGCCGGTCGGAGCGGTGGCCCTGGCCGTGGGCGCGGCGCGGATGCGCGAGTCGCGGGACCCGCGCGCCCGCGGCATGGACCGGCAGGGCCTGCTGGTCTTCTCCGGTGCGCTCGGCCTGCTGGTCCTGGGCTTCCTGCGCGGCGAGGCGCAAGGCTGGGGCAGCGCGCCGACCCTGGCCATGTTCGCCGTCTCCGCCGCGCTCTTCGTCGTCTTCTGGCGGGTCGAACGGCGGCTGGGCGAAAGGGCGATGTTCGACCTGGCGCTCTTCCGCAACGTCACGTTCAACGGGATCTCCGCCGTGACGCTGCTGTCCGGTGCCGCGACGATGCCGGCGATCTTCCTGCAGATCTCCTACGTCCAGAACGTGCTGGGCTTCTCCGCCTGGGACACCGGTGTCCGGTTCCTCCCGCTGACCGTCTGCCTCTTCGCGGCGGCCGCCCTGGCGGGCGGTCTGACGACGCGGCTGCCGCAGCGCGTGCTCGTCGGCACCTCCCTGGCCCTGGTCGCCGTCGGCCTGTCGCTGGTGACGCTGGTGGACGCGGACAGCGCATGGACGGCGCTGCTGCCCGGCATGGTCGGCATCGGCCTGGGCATGGGGCTGTTCAACCCGCCGCGGGCGTCCCTGTCGATCGCGGTCGCCGAGCCGTCCAAGGCCGGGATGGCCTCCGGGGTCGGGGAGACCTTCCAGCAGGTCGGCTTCGCGGTGGGCATCGCCGCCTTCGGCGCGCTGTTCCAGTCGCGCGTCACCGGCCTGTTCGCCCACTCCCCCGCGGCGGACGCCCTGGGGCCCCGCGCCGAGGAGTTCGGCCGGGCGGTCGCGGCAGGCGGGGGTGCGGAGGCGGCCCGCTCGGTGGGGGATCCGGCACTGGCCGCGCGGCTGGAGGAGGCGGCGCGCACGGCCTTCACCGACGGGCTCACCGAGGTCGTGCTCGCCTGCGCCGCGCTGGCCGCGCTCGGCGCGATCGTCGGCTTCGCCGGCATCCGCACCCGCGACCTGCACGAGAACGCCCTGGGCACCCACGACGTCGACAGCCCTGCCCCGTACGGCGACCACGCCCCCGAGGGCGTACCGGCGACGGCCGGCAGCAGGCCATGACCGGCTCCCGGCCATAATGGGGCCCACCCACATCCACCGCTCCGGATCGGTCCGCCATGTCACGTCGCTCAGCACCCGCCCGGCAGGACGCCCCGGGACTCGACTTCCCCCTGGTGCACCGGACCGGCTATCTGCTCCACAAGGCGGGCACCCTGCTGATGCAGGAGGCGGACCGGGCCCTGGAGCAACAGGGCCTGCGGATGCGGTACTTCTACGTGCTGGCCGCTCTGGAGGGCGGCCACGACCTCTCGCAGCAGGATCTGAGCCGGCTCCTGAACCTCGATCCGACGACGATGGTCGCGCTCGTCGACGAGCTGGAGGGCAACGGCCACGTGGAGCGGCGCCGTAACCCGGCCGACCGGCGGCGGTACATCCTGCGGCTGACCGACGAAGGACGGGCCGTGCTCGGCGCCGCCGGGGAGGCCGTGGACGCGGTCGAGCGGGAGTTCCTCGCCGGCGCCCCGGAGGAGGACCGGGAGCAATTGCGGCGGATCCTCGGACACTTGCTGGCCGGACAGTGGCCCCGGGTGATCGCCTGCGAATGACCCGGGACGGCGGCTCTGCCGGGCGCGCCACCCGACGTCCGCCTCGTCCCCGGGCGGGCCGAACCAGCGTCCGAGGGCTTCGCGGAGGAGGCCGCCGGCGACCGAAATGACCCTGAACCGTAATGTTCGCGGAGTGGAATCCAAACATCCGCTCTCAGGTTCATCCCATAGGGTCGGCCCGTGAGCGATCGTCGCAAAAGAGTGGATGTCCTGACCCCCCTCCCCGCGCTGCTGCGATGGCGTCCCTTCTCCGGCCGCCGCCGCGAGGCCGGGCACCGCCGCGGGGGGCCGCGGTTCCGGCCGGTCTATCCGCGCCCGGGGCGTACGGGGTTCAGGCGCTGGATTCCGTCGTGGCGCCAGGTGCTGGGGCTGTTCGGCTCCGTCGTCACGGTGGTGGCCACGCTGTTGACGATCATGTACATACGCACCGAGATACCCGCCGACCTCAACGCCTTCGCCACGCAGCAGGACAACGTCTACTACTGGGCCGACGGCTCCGAGATGGCGCGCACCGGCGAGATCGACCGGCAGGACACGCCGTTGGAGAAGGTGCCCGAGAAGGTCCGCTGGGCGGCGCTCGCGGCGGAGAACGAGACGTTCTACTCCGACAGCGGGGTCTCCCCCAGCGGCATGGTCCGTGCCGTCTCCAAGATGATCGGCGGGGGCGACACCCAGGGCGGTTCGACCATCACCCAGCAGTACGTGAAGAACGCCTACCTCAACCAGGAACAGACCTTCACGCGCAAGCTCACCGAGATGTTCATCGCCATCAAGCTCGACAACAAGCTGAGCAAGGACGAGATCCTCGAGCAGTACCTCAACACGAGCTGGTACGGGCGCGGCACCTACGGCATCCAGCGGGCCGCCCACGCCTACTACGGCAAGGACGTCTCGCAGCTGAACGCGAGCGAGGGGGCCTTCCTGGCCTCGCTGCTCAAGGGGGCGGCCCTCTACGACCCGGCGGGCGGCGCCGGGAACCACAAGCGCGCGGTGGAGCGCTGGGAGTGGGTGCTGGACCGGATGGTGGCCATCGGCAAGCTCTCCAAGCAGGAGCGCGCCACGTACACCCGCTTCCCCGAGCCCATCGCCCCGCCCAAGGTCACCGGGCTCACCGGCCAGACCGGCTATCTCGTCGAGACGGCCCGCGCCTACCTGCTCGGCCATTCCCACGTCTCGGAGCAGGAGTTCGCGCTCGGCGGCTACCAGATCCGCACGACCTTCGACAAGCGGCGGATGGCCGCGCTGACCCGGGCGGTCAAGGAGGCGCGGGACGGTCTCGCCCCGGACCGGCGCGCGGCCGACCGCGACGTGCGCATCGGTGCCGCCTCGGTGACCACCGACGGGCGCATCGTCGCCCTGTCCGGCGGGCCCGACTACCTCAAGCAGGGCTTCAACGACGCCAATTCGTCCGTCGTCCCGGCCGGCAGCGCCTTCACGCCGTTCGTCTACGCCGCGGCCCTGCGCGACGGCGTGCAGCGCGAGCGCGGCAGGCCGCGCACCCGCGTCACCCCGGCGACGCGCTACGACGGGAACAACAAGATCTCGCTCCAGACCCCGGAGGGCCCCTACTGGGACCGGTCGGGAAAGATCGTCAAGGCGGTCAACGACGGCAACAGGTCCTGGGGGAAGATCTCGCTCAAGGACGCCGTCGCACAGTCGGTCAACACCTCGATGATGCAGCTGGGCATGGACGTGGGGCTGGACGAGGTCGGCAAGGTGGGCGTGCAGACGGGGCTGTTGGAGAGCAGCCTCGGCGAGAAGCTGCCGTCGTTCTCGCTCGGCACCTCGACGCCCAGCGCCATCCGCATGGCGGACGCGTACGCCACGTTCGCCGCCGGGGGCCGGCACACCGAGCCGTACTCGGTCGCCGGGCTCCGGCGCAACGGCGAGAACGTGCCCGTGGAGAAGCCGGAGGCCGGTCAGGTGCTGCCGCGGGAGGTGGCGGGGGCCGTGGACGACGCGCTGCGCGAGGCCGTCCGCAAGGGCACGGCGAAGCCGGCGCGCGTCGCGGGTCCCGGCACGGCCGGCAAGACGGGGACCGCGCAGGACAACAAGTCCGCCTGGTTCGTCGGTTACCGCGGCTCGCTGTCGACGGCGGTCTCGCTCGCCCGCATCGACCCGAAGACGCAGGAGCTGCTGCCGCTGGACGGCATCGGCGGAACGCCCAAGGGGGCGGCGGGCAGTCCGCTGCCGCTCGACCTGTGGAAGCGGTACATGACCGCCAAGTAGGGCCGCCGGGCGGGCGCCGGGCACGGGCCCGGCGCCCCGCGGGCTACTTCACCAGGGTCTTCCAGTCCGGGGACTGCGCCGGGTCGAGCTGCCGCAGCCTCGCCAGGACCTCGGGGTCCTGCTCGTCGAGCCAGTCGGCGACCTGCTTGAAGGTCACGCAGCGCACTTCCTCGCGCTTGCAGACGGACTTCATGACGTCCTCGACGGCCTTCATGTAGATGCCGCCGTTCCAGTCCTCGAAGTGGTTGCCGATGAACAGCGGCGCGCGGCTCCCGTGGTAGACGCGCTCGAAGCCGTTGAGGTAGCCGTCGCGGGTCAGCCTGCGCCACTCCGCGTACTTCTTGGGGTCGCCCTTGGTGTTGTCGCCGGACTGGTTGTAGAGGAAGTTGAAGTCCATGGACAGGACCTGCTCCCAGATCCTCAGGATCCAGTGTCTACGGTGTCCAGCTATCAGGGGGAATGCCCCAGGGTCAGGTGGATGCCGGTGAGGGCGCGCAGTTGCAGGAGGCGCATCGTGCGGCGGGTGGTGAGGCGGTGGGCGCGTAGGACGGTCAGCCGGGTGACGGGCAAGGTGGTGATCCAGGCGGTGGCTGCTTCCCATGCGGGCTGGCGGCCGGCGGGGAAGCGGCCTGGGAGCAGGGGCGGTTTGCCCAGGGATGCGAGGAGGTCGTGGGCGAGGCCGGTCTCGCTGGTGGTGCCCGGGCCGGGGTGCAGGGTGATCCTGCCGGACGGCGGATGGTGGGCGGCCAGGGCGGTGTGCGTGTGGATCGCGTCGTCGCCTGGGTCGATGACCACGGTGACGGGTGGTGGCGCGGCGAGGTGCATGGTGGTGTGGTGGTCAGGCGAGGCGGCTGAAGGCCCAGCGCAGCAGTTCCTGGTCCACGCGGGGACGGCCGGTGCGGGCCAGGGCGGTGCGGGTGTGGGCGGTGAGCTGGGCCCAGGCGCGGAAGTTGCCGTGGGCGGCGTGTTGGTCGGCGAAGGAGATGTCGTCGGGGGCGGCGTCGGCCCAGACGGGATGGAACAGGGGGATGACGTCGAGTACCTCGCTCGGAGTGAGGCGGGTGAAGTGCTGCCAGATGAAGATGCGGGAGGAGAGCATGGGTTCGCGGCGCAGTACGGTGTGGCAGCCCTCGCCGCCGACGAAGATGATCGCGAGCTGGGTGGAGGGCTCGTCCCACAGGTAACGGAAGTATTCGAATGCCTCGCCGTTGAGCCACTGGGCCTCGTCGACGAGGAAGGTGCGGGGGCGTTCGGCCAGGGCGGTTTTCAGCAGGCGGTCGAATTCGCTGGGGTGGCGCGGTGGCTCGCCGGCCAGGTCGAGTGCGGTGAACAGTTCGTAGCGCACCGCGCGGGCGGTGGGCCGGGCCCGGAAGGTGATCTTGCGGACGTCCTCGCCGGGTTCGAGTGCGCGCAGGCAGGTGTTGACGGCGAGGGTCTTGCCGAAGCCGGCGCCGCCGTGGATACACATCATCGCGCGGGCGGCGACGGTGTCGGTGATGTTCTCCCGGGCGGTCAGCAGAGCGCGGGTGGTGACCACGGAGGCGTCCGGCAGGTCGACGTACTGGTAGGTGGCCGCAGTCACGAGGCGTCTCCGTCTTCGTCGGTGGTGGGGCGTGCGGCCCGTCTGTCCGGGCTGTCCGGGGCTGTAGCGGTGGAGTCACGGCTGGACGGGGGTGGGGCGGGCCTGCTCGGCGTGGTCAGCGCGGCCAGGGAAGCCGGGGTGCGCCAGTCGGCCGGGGGTGCGGCGGGCGGGATGACGTCCGGCAGCGCAAGCTGCGACAGACCGGTGCCGGCACTCTGGGCGAGTTCGGCGGCGGCCTGCGCACCGGTCAGCGCGCCGAGCCGCTGAGGGGGCTCGGCCTGGGTGACGGCGGCGTAGCGCTCCCGCTGGGATGCTTCGAGGTCCTTCTTCAGACGGCGGCTGCGGGCGGCCCGTGCCCGCCGTACGGCGCTGACCTGTTCCTCGGTGGCCTGGTCGGCCAGATCCGCCGGCCCCAGGTAGCGGCCGGTGGTCGCGTGGTAGACCTCGATGCGGTGGTCGTGGTGGGGCATGAAACGGACACGGACCCGGATCCCGGCCTGACCGGTCATCCACGCACCCACGTAGTCGCGTCGGCGGAATCGGACGCCGCGGGTGGTCAGCGTGCGGGTACCGGCGTCCTCCAAGGTGAACGTCCACAGGTCCGCGGCCGGCACGTCCCGCAGCGGAGTGGGATCGTCCTGCCACGCCTGAAGCGGGGTCCGGCCCCGCAGCGGTTCGGGGCGGTGTTCGGTGTTCCACCACCGGGTCCAGTCCAGCAGCCGGGCGGTGAAGTCCTCGAAGCTGAGCAGCACCTCGTCCTTCGGCCGGGAGGGGCGTTTGCCGGGGCGGGGCTGGCGGGCGTAGCCGGGCAGTGCGGCCAGCAGCATCGGCTCCACCGCCCGGTTCAGGCCCTCGACCGTGCCCTTGAGGTGCGGGGTGTAGGCGGGCAAGTCCTCCACGGTGACGTCCAGGAGGTCGAACGCGGCGGTCACCGTCCTGGACAGGAAATCCTTGCCCCGGTCCACCCGCACCTTCTCCGGCAGGCCGCCGAACGGGCCGTAAGGCTCCTCGCGCAGCACCGCGGAACGCAACGCGGCCAGCACCGACTCCCGCGACGGATGCACCGGCGTGACCGCGACGCCGGTGATCGCGTTGGTGGCGCAGTCGGTGAACCAGGTGATCCATGGCCTGCGGGCCCTGCCGTCGACATCGACCAGCACCGGGACCTGCATGTGATCGGTCTCCCATGCCTGGTTGCGCCAGCCCCAGGGCCGGGTCAGGAACACATCATGCTTGCGCGCCGCCCGCTCGCCACCGGCGAGTCCGGCCCGCTCCCCCGGCGTCAGATCACGACGGATGGCCCGGTGCAGCGTCGTCAGCGACGGTGCGTCTGCAGGCGGGGACTGCCGAGCGGCACGCACGACCAGCTCGCGATGAACTGCCCGCACGTTCCCCTTCCACAGTGCCAGCAGTCCACGGACTTCGGGCGTGATCGTGAACCTCGCGTCGGCCCGGGACCGTGCGCCGGGGGAGGCGGCTGCGATCTCATCGCTCTGAGCAGCGGCCAGCCAGCGCCACACCGTGCGCTCCGACACCCCCAGCGCGTCTGCAGCCACTCGCACGTGGCCTGCTGTCAGTTTCTTCCCTGCCCGCAGGGCGAGCAGCCGCCGCACGGCCGGACCGCGCAGTGCCGTCCTCGACGCCGCAGGCAGTCCGCCGCCTGCGCGGACCGCGTCACCGTCCTCCATGCCAGTTCCCCTCACGCGGGTGGGTCGTCGTCTCACAGTGGCGGCGCGACCCGTTGGAGCAGCCGCCCCAGCAAAGCCCGGTCAACGGCTGCGCCAGCGGTGGTGAGCAGCGCGTTCTGCAGGTGCGCAGTCAAGGCGGCCCACGTGCGGAGCGTGCCGTGCGCGCACGACTGGTCGATCCATGTCAGATCCGGGGCCGGGACGGTGCGCCACAGCGGATGGAAGCCGGTCATCACGTCCGCTGCTTCCGCTCCGGTCAGGCGTGGAACCTCCTGCCATGCACCGATGCGCGATGCCAGATGCGGCAGCCGGGCCAGCGCCCGCTCGCTGCCCGCCCCGCACAGCACCAGCGTGATCCGCGTATCGGGGTGGTCCCACAGGCTCTGCAGATACTCCAGACACGGCACAGGCAGGCGCTGAGCCTTATCGACCACCAGCACCCGCGCCTCGCCCAGTGCCCCCGTGACCACGGCGTCGGCCAGCGCAGAGGTGTGCGGGAAGCGGCCCGGCAACGCCAGAGCGTCGAACACCGCCCGCCGTATGCCGGCCACCGACGGGCGCACCGGCACCGGCACCCACGTCACCTTCCAGCCCGGAGGCACTGCGTGGAGCGCCATCCGCACGGCCACGGTCTTGCCCCGGCCCGGGTCGCCGAACACACACACCGCGCCCTGGACCGCCATCGCCTGCCCGACCGCCTCGGCCACCGCCCGAACCGACGACGTCCGCACCAGCTGCGCGCCCGCCGGCAACGCCACACCCACCAGCGCTCCGCTCTCCTCCGCCGGCACGCCCGCGACCGCCGCGGGCGCAGGGTGCGGCAGCCGTCGCGCCACCGCCTTCGCCGCGCCACCCTCCCGCGGGCCCGCCAGAGCAAGGTCAGCCAGCGCCTGCCTCGTCTGCTGCTCCTCCCACTCCCGCCGGACCACCGCGCGGTCCGGCAAGACCCTGCCGGCCTGAATGTCCCGGTGCACCACCCGGTACAACGACGCCAGCGAAGGCACCTGGCCCCCGGCCTGCTTCAGATACCGGTGCAGCACCGCCACGTTCCCGCCCGCCTGCGCCAGCACCTCCCACGCATGGTCGGACAACTCCAGCCGGGCCCGGCGCCTGCGCTCCACACGGCCCTCAGTCCGCGCAGCCTCCAGCCACCGCCACACCGTCCGCGCAGTCACCCCACCAACCTGCACACCCGCACGCACATGCGCCGTGGTCAACGCCCCGGCCGCATCGAGCTCCAACAGCCGCGCCACCAGCACCGGCCTGGACACCCTCAGCCCTGCCGTGACCTCACCCCACACGCCCGGCTCGCCCACCGAAAAACCCTTCAGCCACGGAACCCAACACCCACCACGATGCGGCCGCGAAGCCGCCGAAGGATCAGAAGTGCCGTTCCCGAGACAGCGGCATGGGGCGGGGTGTACCGCCCCATGACAGCCGAACCGACTACAGATACCGCTCTACGGCACCGACCATGCCCTTACCCAACGCCCCACCAGCGAAAACACCCCAACCTGACATGCCGTCACTGACACCCAACCACCGACACCACACCGGCACATCGCAGCGGGTCCGCCTCGCCGAGGCGTCGACGGTGATCGAGCCGGGGCGCCTTGGTGTAGCGGGGCAGGTCGGCGAAGAAGCGGGTCACGCTGGTGCGGTTCAGCCGCTCGATACCGCCTTTGTGGCGGGCACTGCGCACCCGGTGCACCGGAACACCGAGCAGGCCGAAGGCCCGCCGGACGGTCTTGGACAGGAAGTCGGCGCCGCCGTCGACCCGTACGAACTGAGGCAATCCCCCGGCCGGGCCGTAAGGATCCTCCCGCAGCACCGACGCCCGTACAGCCGCCAGAACCGAGCCGCGGTGCGCGGAGCCGGCGGTGACCGCCCAGCCCATCACATAGCTGGTACCGCGGTCCTCGAACCACGTCACCCACACCTTCGACAGCTTCTTGTCGGGCATCATCACGACGGTCGGGGCCTGCTTGTGATCGCCCTCCCACACCTGGTTCCGGGCCACCGCCGGCCGCTGGAAGGCGGGGTCGAAGCCGCGGGCGGCCGGAATACCCTCCCGCAGGCCCGCCATGAAACCAGGGTCGAGGTCACGGGCGATCGCGTCGTGCAGCGTCGTCAGCCCCACCGGCTTCTCCCCCGCCACCTTGGCAGCGCGCACCAGATGCTCGTGAGCGCGTTTGACGTTGCCCTGGTAATCGGCGAGAACTTCGATGATCTCGTCGGTGATCCGAAACCGCCTGCGTTCGGGCTTCTCCGGGCTGCCGGTCTTCTCAGCGCTCGCCAGCCAGTCCCACACCGTCCTGATGTGCACGTTCAACGCTTCGGAGACCAGCCGCACATGCACCGTTGTCAACTTCCCCGCCCCACGCAGCCGCAGCAGCTGAGCCACCGCGGCAGGCCGTAACTCATCCCGATGCCGCCCCAAGCCGTCGTCCATGACCCCCCAGGCATCACTCGTCACCGGAGCCGGCACCCGCGCAGAGCACGAACCGGCAACAGAGCAGTGATCACAGCATCAGCCTCCGGACAGTCAACAGCCGCCCTACACAGGGCAGTTCACATAGCGGCCCGTGACAGGCATTACGGACATGACACTAGAGCCGACACCCTCGACAAGTGTCCGCATCGATCACCTGGGCGGGTGACACCGATCCGTTTCGCCTCGCCCTGACCCCTTCGTGCGCTATAGAGCCCACTTCAAAGGAGGTTCGACGAACATTGCACTGGCCGATTCGGGATCACACCACCACTGATTCGGGAAAACACCACCAAGATCAACCATCTGAAACGTCAACTGACCAGGACAAACACGAGTCACCATCAGTGGTGCGGAAACCCGAACATCTCGGTGGCCTCTTCCCCGAACCTCACACCAGCAGGTCCAGTGCTGGCTTCGCCGCCAACACCCGGCAGGCGTGCTGGGCTTCGGGGATCCGGATCGGCGCAGTGTGTCTTGCCCGTCCTGCACGCTGTCGACGGTGCGCGAATCGTGGCTGTGGATCACTTCCGTGCTGGAGCCACACAGGGTCACCGAATCCGCGATCATGACTGACCGTGGGTGACGCGCTCCTCCAGGACCTGTGGTTCGCCAGACCGACGACGCCGCGATCGACCGCCACCCTGCTACCGCCGACTCACCGAATGAAGCGGCTTGCAATGGGACAGTTCCGGAAGGCGCGTGAGGCTTCCTCGACAAGCCGCCCCCGCATGTCGGGTTAATTGGCCGAATGCGGGCGCCACATCTGCGGAATGGTAGCCGTTGGCTCTATGGCCGCCTGATGGTTCCGCAGATCACCAGGGGAGGGAGCAGGACGTGGGTCGGACGCTTACGCTGGAAGGCCAGGAGTTCGAGGTGGAAGGGAGGTGGGTCTCCCGTTCCTTCGCCGGACCGATGGTGCTGGTGGCGGGCGAGTCGGGGGCAGGAAAAAGCACGGGGCTGGAGGCGCAGTGGTACGCCGTGGGCCTGACCTGCACTCGGGTCATGCCCGCGGTACGGGCCTGCGAGCGCACCCGGCTCACTTTCCAGATCGACACGGTGCGCTGGCGTGCCACCCGCTCGGCCCGCAGTACCGCAGGCGTGGTGGAGTTCGAGAACCTCGCCGACTCCGGTCAGCCGCCGGTGCGTTGTCCCGTCAAGGCGGGCAAGAACGGTGAGCCCAGTGCCGCCGAATTCTTCCAGGGCCTGCTGGGCATCCCCCGGATCGGCACGGGGGCAGGGCGGCTCACCATGGAGGAGGTTCTGCCCTGGATGTACATCCAGCAGGCGACCATCGCCATCAGCTACCTCGGCGGCCTCTCTCACGCGCGGCGCCGGCTGGCGGGACGGACGCTGCTCGGCGCCCACGACGCACAGGTCGAAGCCCTCAGGTCACGCGCCGACCAGGCCCGCAAAGAGTGGTCGGCTGCCAAGAACACCCTGGAGAAGATCCTCAAGGTACGGGCCGAACGCGGCCTCGACGAGCTCGGCGACCTGCAGACGCGCCAGGCGCAGTGGACTGCCGAACACGAAGAGACCGCCGCACAAGCCCGCGCGGCCACCATGGAACTGAGCAAACTGGCCCGCCGGCACCAGGCCTTGGCGGATCAGGCGAAGGCGGTCGAGCCCGCACAGCGGGCCGCGCGGGCCGGGGCGGACGAGGCCGAAAAAGAGGCACGGTCCTGGGCCTGCGCGGAAGGGGAAGCCGAAGGGCTCTACGCGGCGTTGCGGGAACTCGCGGCCGACCCCACAACGTGCCCGGTGTGCCACCAGAAGCTGGTTACCGAAGGCCTGACGGACGAACAGTGCCCATTGTGCAAGGAGATCGACCCCGGCCGGGCGCAGCGGAGCCGGCAGGACGACGAGCGTGCGCAGGAAGCCCGTAGGCAGCGGGACCATGCCCGTGCAGCCCGGCGGAAGGCTGATGATGCGGCTGCGGCGGCGCGGTTGAAGGCATTGCAAGCCGATCAGGCCGTGCGCGAGGCGTACGCACGTGCCGCAGAGTTCGGCAGGGACATCGTCGATCCCCAGCGGGAGAAGGCCCGTGGGCTCGAGGCGGCCGCGCGTGAACTGGCAGCCCGGCTGGAGCAACTCGCGCAGCATCTCCGGGAGGTCGACGCCCTGCACGACCTCAAGCGCGAGCGCGACAGCCTGGCCGCGGCGAAGGGCAAGGCGCAGGAGGAGTTCACAGCAGCGGAGACGAATGTCAGCGAGCATGTGAAGGCCTTGGCGGAGCGCTGGTCGGTCTTCTTCGAGAAGCGCATGAAGGCCACCGACCCGCAGGTGCGCAGCGCCTCCATCGATGCCGACGATTTCTCCCCGTTGGTCAACGGACGTCCTTTCGACGCCCAGGCCGTCGCGGGCGCTGTCCTCGTCAGGATCAACATCAACGCCATGCTCGCACTGCGGGACCTGATGATCGAGGTCCCGGCCATCCTGCTGCCGGGGTTCCTCATGATCGATTCTCCGCTGAGCGGTCTCGGAACTCACGGACACGACCAGGAAGCCGGCGAGGTGATGCTGCGCACGCTCGCCGACTGCGCGACCCGCCCCGATGCGCAAGGCGGGGTACAGCAGGTCGTCTGCGCAGTCAATGACCCCCTGAGCGAGCCTGTTCCGGGCATGCGCGAGATCCTCGTGGACAAGACCGACCGCTACATCCCCGGCCTCCCGGCCGACCTCGCATAACCCACCTGTTTCCTGGGGTCCTTGTCCGGCAGGGGCGTTGGGACAGGAGATGACGCTGCCCCCCGGCCGGGGGGGGCAGGGCTTCCCCGGCCTGGTCAGACGGTGTCCACAAGAGAAGTGTTGCGGACCACCATGTGCAGGGCGTGCAGTGGCTGGGTCCGCGTCGGGCGAACCACCTCAATCCAGTCGCGTTCCTGCTTGAGGTGCCAGGTGAGTTGGTCGAAATAACGCCACCCGAAGCTGACACGGGTAGAACTCGGGGCCCCTTCGTGCCGCGGGCCGATCGGTGCGCCGTGCAGGTTGACCGCCGTGACATCACGGCCGCAGGACTCAAGGTGGCTCAGAACGGCAGCAGCACTGCGGCGCAGCGGGCTGGTCTCACTCCAGCGTTCAAGAGCCCGTAGGGCATCAAGGCCCTGGGGGTGGGCGTCCGGCAGTTCCAGACGGTGCAGGTCGATCGCACCGGCCCGAAGAAGCCGGACGAGTTCGCCGCGTACGGGGCGGGGGATCCACCGGTCCAGGCCCTCGAACTGCTCGACCATGTCGTCCCGGGGCGCCCGGCCGGCCGAAGCGTCCGGGTGCAGCTGGGCCAGGCGTGCCTCAGCGGTCTCCCGGTTGTCGCCGCGCTGCCACAGCAGGTACATCGGAATCCCTTCCGCGGCAAGGGATTCGTACTGCTCGAACTGGATCTGCAGTCCCCGGCTGCGGCCCTTGAGTGCCCGCTTCAGCGACGCCTGCGGATCACGGCCGTAGGACAGCGCGCTGACGAACTCTTGGATCAGCCGGTCGTCGCGTCGGTGTTCCACCACGACATCGACGTCTGCGGGCTCCAGTGCCCCACGGGCGTACGAGCCGAAAACGTAGATCTCATCGACGAGGTCGAGGGGCCACCCTCCCTCGCCGAGGCGGCACAGCATCTCCTGGAGAAGGGTGGTGGCACGTGCGCGTTTCACGACTGTTCTCCTCAACCGAACGGGGATATTGCGGTGACCCTACAAGTCACCTCTGGCACAGCCGGTGTTGGGCTGTGGATCCACCGTGCCGAGGAAACGGCGGAGAACAGTCGCACGCAGGGGTGTGGGCCCGTAGCGTCTCCACGCCGTACATAGGCAGATCCGGGGGCACCGTGGGCCTGGTACCGGCCCACTCTCCGCGGCTTATGCGGCTTGACGCCGAGGGGGCTTTGTGGCCAGGAGCACCGAGCTCCTCCACCGCGACGGCCAAGGCCGTATGGTCCGTACTCCGGCTGCAAAGCTGCCGATGTGCCGTTGGCACAGCGCGAGGCGGTCCGGGCGCCGTACCGACCCCCGCACGGCGGCAGTGTCGAACGGCTGCCACCTGGGCGGCGGCCACCCCGCGGCACGGGGCCGCACCCGCTCAGGCAACACGAACGCTCGCGCAAACGATCCACCACAGCAGCCTTCTCGTCCAGCTCGACCGCATGCTGCTCCTCAAGCACTGCTCACCATCCCCTTTCCGCCCCAACATCCGGCCCTCCCTCCGGACAAGTAGCGGGCCATGGCACTTCACCCGCACCATGCCGCCCAGCGACGGAGACCAACGGCGCAAGGAAGGATGAGGGCCAACCTCCTGAAAACAGCCTGCCGTTGGGTCGTTCTCCTCCGCCACGAAGCGGCGTATGCGCAGCGCAGTGAACGGACTACCGAAGTGCCGAGCACAGCACGGGGCCACGCCTGCCGTGCATTCCCAGACGTCAACCCGCAGCCGTACCTGGCTTTCAAAGGCAAGAGCGGTACCGAAAAGGGGGTAGACCAAGGACACGGAGCACGGGCATGAGGTGCCTGACAACCGCTTCCTGCTCGACACAGCCCGGGCGTGCCGGGGCACAGCCATCGCACACACGTGGCCCGGAACAGCGCCCCGAGCCCGTGCAGAGAACGCAGCGGGGGCGCGGGCTGCTCGTCAGTACCAGCGCATGTCCAGTGCTTCCAGAGCGTTGATCTGCTGCGTTGTGAGCCGGGTGACGTTGCGGCGTCGTTCGGACAGCCAACGGCGCAGAAGGAACGGATCACCGCTGTCGTCGCCGCGGTAGGTGGCGGGGACGGCGAGGTGCCGGTGAGTGCGCCAGAACAGGCAGGCCTCCCGCAGGGCCTTTGCAGAAGGCCCAGGCCGCATATCCGCAGGGTCGGCGCAGCAGGCAGGCGATGGGGTGGCGCAGGGGGATCTGGCCGAGCAGCTCGTGCTGAGTGGGGGTGAGGCAGGGCAGGGCAGCGATCTGGTCGGCCACAACCTGCGGACGATGGTCACGTTTCATCACCGGACGGTGGAGGCGGAGGCGTTCGCCGAGGGCCTGCCGACGGTGGCGCAGCGGTTGCATCGCGCGGATCCGGGGCGGTATCCGGCGCGGGTGTGGTCGGGGTGGCTGCGCGGGGAGCACGAGGCCGGGCACCGCCGGCAGACGGTCGGGGAGTTCGCCGTTCAGGGCGGGTACGCGGTCCTGTCGAATTGCAGGGTTCTGGGGGAAGGGGTGGACGTCCCGGCGGTGGACTCCGTGGCGCTGCTGGATCCGAAGGGGTCGCCGGTCGACATCGTGCAGGCCATCGGGCGTGCTCTGCGGCAGAAGCCCGGCCAGGGCAAGCTGGCTTCCCTGGTGGTGCCGGTGTTCCTTGAGGACGGGGAGGAGCCGGAGGACATGTTCACCTCGGCCTCCTACCGGCCGCTGGTGAAGGTGCTGGAGGGGCTGCGGGCGCATGATGGGGAGGCCGTGGAGCTCCTGGCGATTCCGCAGACGAACACGCCTCTTGTCGCCCCGTCCCCGGTGATCGGCCCGGTGCCGGAGGAGGGTGGGGAGGAGGCGCGGTTCCTGCTGCGGTTCACCTCCCCGCGTGATCCGTTGCTGATCGCGCAGTGGGTGAACTTCAATGTCATCGACGTCGAGCGGCAGGACTGGGCCCGCGGATGGGCCGCCGCCCGCCGCTACCAGCTCCGCACCGGGGACCTGGCCGTGCCGTACGAGCACGTCGAGGGCGCCTATCCGCTGGGGCGGTGGCTCAGCGAGCAGCGCCAGCTCCACCGCACCCATGGATCTCTCGACCCGGAACTGGCCAGTCAGGAGATCAGCCTGGCCGAGTTCGAGGAGCAGTGGGCACGCCGCCCGCCAGGCAGCCACCAGCTGGTAGGAGGCTATACGGCCAGGATCGCGAGATGCCGATGCTGAGGCCGGGCCGCGAGAGGCGGGTGAGACGATGAGACCCGTTGGCCTCACACCACCCCGGGGGGATACAGCATGCCGCTTGTGGCAATCCAGCCGTCCTTTGGCAACCCTGCCGCCAAACGGCACTGGCACGACACCTTGGACCAGGAGGTACCTTTCGTCTCTGAGCCGCACACGCCTGCCCTCACCGAGGCCGAGCGGTCGCTCCTGCTGCAGGCACACCCATCCGGCCATGCGCGCTTCTGGGGCGCTACAGCCGTCCAGGACAAGAACATGGACCGCCTCCGCACAGGCGATGTGGTCCTGTTCACCGGCGGTAAGCAAGTGCGTGGCATCGGAGAGATCGGCATCACACTGAGGAACGCCGGGTTCGCGGACACTATGTGGACGCCGGACCCGAACAAGGGAAGCTGGCACAACGTCTACAGCCTGCTGTCCTTCCAGCCCACCGAGATCCCCTACGCCGAGATATGGGCGCTGCCGAGCTTCAACACGGGCGACAACTTCATGGGCCTGCGCATACTCGAAGGGGAGAAGGCCGACGAGATCCTGCAGGGACTGGGCATCGACACCTTCTCCAGTGCCCAGCAGGAAATCGCCCGCGACATCGAGGTGGCCACCGCCATCGCCAAGGGCACCCAGATCGTGCCCATCGAAGGCCTGCACACCACAACCGCCACCTACCACCGTGACGCGCGTCAGATACACGTGAACAGGGCCGAGGCGCTTCTTCAAACCGAATACATCGACACACTCAACGGCCTCATCACGGAGCGTCTGCGGACCCCTGCCGGGGTGACGGACATCCACGTGACAGGACCCGACGGTACCGAGATCATCGAAGCGAAACGGAGCGCCGACCACGGGTATGTACGGGCCGCACTCGCGCAGCTCCTCGACTACGCACCCCACAGCCCTCAGCCGGCGGACCGGCTCAGCGGCCTCTTCCCTTCCCGCCCCGCAGACCCGGACATCGCCCTTCTCCATCGCTACGGCATCGACTGCCTCTACCGGTCGGCGCCCGGTGTCTTCGAGCGAGTGGAGGCGCCGACCGCGGTGCGGGAGCACATGCGCCAGGTGTGGACCAAGGTCTGAGCTGTTCACAGGAGGCAGGGCCACCCTGCCGGAGTCCTGCCAACTGCCTGGTTAATGCTGTTCGTCAGAGGAGCCGCTTTGTGGGGACCACCGCCGAGGGCATCGTCGCGTGAGGGCGGCTACCGCACGGCGATCGTCCGCCCGGCGCTCTTCGCTCAGGCGGAGGTGGAAAGCCGACAGGACGCTCACGACCACCCCGAGCACCTTCAGAGAGGTGCAGACAGTGGGGTCCACCAGCGACTCCCTGACCCATTCCGACGACTATGCGATGCGGGCCAACGGCGAGCGGTACCGCCTGCACACTCAGCACTGCTGGGGAGTACACACCGGGTCCGGCACTCCGGACCCGGCGGAGCCGTCACCTCCAGCAGGTCACGGGTGCCGTTGGAGGACCCGTCCGCGGCGGCATACATGATGCTCCCGGCCGGCAAGGACCTGCGCTCGCTGCGCGGCGGCTTCGACACGGCCCCGGACTTCTAGCTGGAAGCGGTCCAAGGACCGCTCATCCCGGCGTACGCGGCGGCGTGGGCTCCGGGATGAGCGGCACGGTGGGTCACCTGCGGCGGGTGGATGCGTCGCGTACCAGGATGAGGCCGGTGGAGTAGGCGCGGCCCCGTCCAATGCCTGTGGCCAGGGTGTTGGCGAAGGTCATGGGGTCGGTGACGGTGAGAGTGCCCCGGATCTCGTCGGTGATCTCAAACCGGTCGGCTCGGCGTGCTCCCGGACGGGCGGCCGAGGCGGGGGTCGTGGTGGCGTCGGCGAGCCAACGCCACACGGTGCGCTCCGAGACGTTCAGGCACTGGGCGGTGGTGTGGACGTGGGCGCGGGTGAGCCGGCGCTGGGTGCGCAGCTCCAACAGACGGCGCACGGCCGGGCCCGTAAGGCGGTCAACGACGCGGTGTCCAGGACGGGTTCGGGCCAAGGCCGCGATGGCGCTCGGGCGGGATTGTGGTCGGGGGTGGTCGGGGTCATGGAAGTCCTTCGGCCCGTGGGGTCGGGTCGGTCAGGGGGTGGGGCCGAGGCGGGAGCAGGCACGCGACAGCAAGGCCTGGCCCACCGCGGTCCCGGGGCTGCGGGCAAGGGCCGCGTACGCGTGGGAGGTGATCTTCGCCCAGGTACGGAAATTCCCCCTCGCACGCGTGGCGTCCGCATGCAGCAGATCAGTGTCGGTCGCGGCGTCCCACAGCGGATGGAACATGCGCAGCACGGTGAGCACCTGCTTCCCGTCAAGACGGGACACCTGCTGCCATGTCAGCACTCTGGAGGCCAGAGCGGGAGCACGGGCCGACGACAGCGCCCCGGAACCCTCCGCAACGGAAGACACAGGCAAAGACTGAGCGGTCATACCCACCAGCCCACCGCGACGGCAGACCGGCAAGTACAGGAATGTTCATCCACACGGCAGCCACAAGCGCGGTGTGCTAGGACCAACTCGCAGCACACGACAGCAGCTTGGTCACCAGATGACAGCCAAGAAAATCAGCAATGAACGGCAAGAGACCAGGCCACCAGCTCATCACCGGTATCAGGATCAACGACACCCAAACCACTGACACCACCCCACCCACCCACAGGCCCTGCCCGCCGATCCCCTCAAGCAGTCGGCGTCACGCCTCGAACCGGAACCCAGCCCCCACCCGGCTCCGCTCAGCCGGTGCATACCCACGATCGGCAGCAGTGACCAGCACTCTAAAGAGACCCCAGCGGCCGCCCGACAACTCCGGCCGGACCGAGGAGCAGCAGCGCCAGGTGGCTGTTCTACGGGCCCGTGCGCTGGAACAGTCGATTGCCGTCGGCACGCATCCATTCGTGCGCTGCTACCTCGATCTGCGCCAGAAGCTGCCCGCTGTGGTCGGCCCGACCACGAGGCCGACCACGGTCAAACTGTCAGTAGTGCTCTTGCCGGTAGACGCCGTCGAAGTCAACACCACGGCCCCACTCACCGAAGCTCGTGTTCGCCAGCTCCATGTTGACGACGAACGAACCGGCCGCTGCGAGGGTGATCCTGAACGGGTCGTCGTCATCGCCGGGCAGGTTGTTCACGGCCAGCAACGGGAACTCGGCTGTGGCCAGGGTCCGTTCGTCGGCGATGAGGACGAGAGTGCTGTCGGGCCGGCCCTCGTCATCGCGCCCGATCCGCGCCTGGAGCTGATTCGCTGTGAAGCCCGCGTAGGCGCGGTTGTCGACGACGGTGATCGAGCCGTAGTACTCCGGGCCTCCTTCGAGGGCCTGGAGCAGGCGGGCCCATTCCTCCGGCCGCTCGAAGGACGTCCGCACCAGGAGCGGACCGGCGGCCTCCTCGATCGTGGAGGAGGGCGGCTCGGGCTCGGTCCCCGTGCGCTGGCCGGGGATGACCTGGATGAGGAAGCGGGGCTTCTTGCCGTCCGACGACCGGTCACTGGCATGGACGCGCATCAGGTAGGGGCCGGCTCCTGCGGTGGCGAGATTCTCTTTGCGTACGGGCTCGTATCCGCTGTCGCACAGGGAGAGGAAGCCGGTCGTGGAGATCACGGTGACCTCTTCGACCTCGTCCCAGCCGCTCTCCGCTCCCGGGTCGTCCCCGGCATAGAGGGTGACGACGGGGTTCTCCAGAGCGCTTCCGGCGTCGATGTGCAGCCAGTCTTTCCCGGCCGCCAGGAACCCGCGTCCGCGCGGCCGCTTTCCGGCGTCGGGGTCCATGACGGCCAGGTCGCCCCACTCCTTCATTTTGAGCGGCCGGGTGCGGCCGTGAAGGAGTGGCCAGTTGGAACGCTGCATGGAGAACCCCCATCGGGCTTGCTGGTGCCTGCCGGTTTACGTCCTGTAGACCGGCAGTGTGGCAGGCGCGTTGCGTGCCTTACTTGATGCGGACGTAGTAGCCGTCGCCGTTGAGGACGCGCTGGGCCTTGTAGAAGCCGCCGAGGCGGGCGCCGGCACTGCGGTTGTCACCGGCGGAGATGATTCGGGTGCTGCCGCGGTTCGGGTTGCCGCCCTCCCTGCTGGCGGCGAACGGGTACTCGTCGCAGTCGTACTTCTTGGGATCGGGGTTGTGCACCTTCGCGCACATGGCCCTGCGGTGGGCGTTGATGGTCTTTTCGTCGGTGATGCGGTGCAGCGGTGTGGAGGCGCCCGGGTGCCCAGCGATCTTGCGCTGGGCATCAAGTATGTGGTTGGCGGACTGCTTCACTTTCGCGTCACTGTGGGAGAGGCTGAAGACGGGGGAGACCGACGAGAAGACGCAGCCGGGGTTCTTGGTGCGCTTGTTGGGGCCCCAGAACATGTCGTCGCAGCGGTACTTGGCGGACTTGTAGGTGAAGCCGCCCGGCGTGTAGCCGGGCTTGGTGAAGGTGAACCGGTAGGAGGCGGGGCCGGCGAGCTGCTTCTTCTTCCCGACGCCGGCGGCGTAGCCGACGGTGCCCTTACGGGCCGGTCCAAGGGTGGACCCCTGCGGGAACTTGACGGCGGTCTTGACGCCCTTGCCGCCACCGACGGACACGTTGACGCGGACGCCGCCGGCGTTGACGAGCCTGGCCTTGCCGACCGTGAAACTTTCCGCCCACTTCAGCTTGTTGGTCTTCAGCGTCATGGAGTGCTTGACGTCGAAGGTGGCGGAGCCGACCGGCTTGCCGTTCCTCAGCAGGTCGACGCGGGCACCGACATCCATACACATACTGGTGCGGGTGACGGTGATGGTGTTGATCTTGCAGCTTGCGGCGGCGTCCGTACCGGCGTAGACCGTCTTGACGGCCGGGGCCTGGGCGACGGCGATGCTGTACTTCTCCGGTGCGGCCTGCGCGGTTCCGGCGCTGGTGCCGGTAAGGAGGAGCGCGCCGAGAGCGGCACCGACAGCGGCCTTTCCGGGAGTGCTGATCCGCATAGGTATGGGTCCCCTCGTTGGTGGAGGGACGGCACCGCATCAAGGCTGCCGTCCGCGAGGCGACCACGGTAGACACCCCAACAGCCGTGAATCTATTGACAGTTGGAAGGCAATGCTTGTTTTGAGACAGGCCGGATTACGGTCAACAGCGGTGGCATAAGTGCCTCTGCGGGATCCCGGAGCGAAGCTCGGACGCACTCCATACGTTTCGGCGCACCCCGCCCGCACCTTCCGCGATCTTCGCCAGAGCGGTCTCTTCGAGTGCGGCCAACGCGCGCCGCCCGGTGGAGTTCGAAGCCACCCGAACAAGGTCGTTCATGCAAACGGAGTCGCTCGGCCTCAGATAAGTTGGGCCATTCCAGCACCATCGCGATCGCAAAGTGATACAACAAACTCCGGCGCGCTTCCGCCAGCCGGCCGCTGTGCCGGATGGCAGCACCCCCGCCACCGAGGTCCGTCAGCCATGATCAGGTGGCCCAAAGGAAAATGGCCTGAACGACGGCGGACACGCAAAGTTGGACCTTCAGCTCGGGCAGGCCCACGACCACGTCCTGGTCGTCTACGCCCTCGCACAGCTGCGGATGGGCCTGCCGCAAGACCGGCCGACGCGCATCCACGATGCGTACAAGGCGCTGGCGAGCGCGGTCCGGACCCAGCGGCCGGCCGCTACGGCAGCGGGACGAGGCGACGAGAAGCCAACACAGCGGCAGCAGTTGCTCGTCCGGTACACCGCCCGAGGCCACCCCCGGGTGCGCCGCGACCGCCGGCGGAATTGCGAAGCGGCTCTGATCCACATTTTGCTTCCGTGATGACTACGCCTTGACAGGGAGCTCTGCCGGGCACCTCGGAACGGCTCTCAGCCTGTGTCGCGTCACCGACGAAGGCGGAGCGATCAGCACCACATCACCGGGCCGTCACTTTGTGTTAGTCTCAAACGTTTGCACGGCCGTGACGGCTGGAGATTCTGCCCGTCCATTGTTCGTCGGTTGTTCATTCCTGCCGGGCCTTCCTCGGTACGTTCCCCCTACGGAAGGCTCTTCATGAACCACCCGGACCGCCCCGGCACCTCGCACGGCGACCTCGCCCGGCCAGTGCCCCCCACCCCGAGGGTGCCCCCGGTCGCCCGCTTCGCCGACCTGGATCTGCCGGCCGAGGTGCTGCGAACGCTCACCGAGCTCGGCGTGCATGAGCCCTTCCCGATCCAGGCGGCCACACTGCCCAACGCCCTCGCCGGACGCGACGTCCTGGGGCGCGGGCGCACCGGATCGGGCAAGACGCTCGCCTTCGGCCTGCCGCTGCTCACCCGGACGGCCGGACGGCGCGCGGAGCCGAAGCAGCCCCTCGCTCTGGTCCTGGTGCCCACCCGTGAGCTGGCCCAGCAGGTCTCCGAGGCGCTCGCGCCGTACGCCGACGCGCTCCGGCTGCGGATGGCCACGGTCGTCGGCGGTATCTCGATCGGCCGGCAGGCCGCCGCGCTGCGCGACGGGGCAGAGATCGTCGTCGCCACCCCCGGCCGCCTGCACGACCTCATCGAGCGCAGGGCCTGCCGCCTGGGACGGGTACGGATCACCGTCCTCGACGAAGCCGACCAGATGTGCGACATGGGCTTCCTGCCGCAGGTCACCGAGGTCCTCGACCAGGTGCACCCCGACGGCCAGCGGATGCTGTTCTCGGCCACCCTGGACCGCGACGTCGACGACCTGGTACGCCGCTACCTCCACGACCCCGTCGTCCACTCGGTCGACCCGTCCGCGGGCGCGGTCACGACGATGGACCACCATGTGCTGGTCGTCCACGGCCCCGACCGGTACGCCGTCACCACGGAGATCGCCGCCCGCGACGGCCGCGTACTGCTGTTCCTGGACACCAAGCACGCCGTCGACCAGCTCACCCGGCATCTGCGGGCCAGCGGAGTGCACGCCGCGGCCCTGCACAGCGGCAAGTCCCAGCCGCAGCGCACACGGACCCTTGCACAGTTCAAGAACGGCCAGGTCACCACCCTGGTGGCGACCAATGTCGCGGCCCGTGGCCTGCACGTCGACGACCTCGATCTCGTGGTCAACGTCGACCCGCCCACCGACCCCAAGGACTACCTGCACCGCGCGGGCCGCACCGCCCGTGCCGGTGAATCCGGCAGCGTCGTCACGCTGGTGCTGCCGGGCCAGCGCCGCGAGATGAGCCGGCTGATGGCCGGGGCCGGCATCGAGCCGACGATCACCAAGGTGCGCTCGGGCGAGGCGGAGCTGAGCCGGATCACCGGAGCCAAGGCCCCCTCCGGCACCCCGCTCGACGGCGGGCCCGCCACACCCCGGCCCAAGAACACCAACACCCCTTTCCGCGGCCTGGGCACCAGCAAGGACGCCTCCCGCGGCACCGGCGGCAAGTCCCGCAAGGCCAACGAGGCCCGCAAGCTCGCCGAGGCCCGCAAGGCGGCCCGGGTGCGCCGCGGCGGCTGAGAGAAAAATTGCCCTGATAGCCGGATATCCCTGGCCAAAGCTGTTGTGGGCGGCATCGTCGTCATCGCCTACAGGCAGGCCCACCGCCTGAAACGCTCAGCCCGCCGGCTGCGGCACTCAGTCACGGTGAATTGCTCGATGAGGAGCCGGTATCTGCTGGGGATCGCTGCCGCAGCCACCCCGGTGGGGGTGTGGCATGGTGCGTCACCCAAGCGCGCTCCACGGGCCTGGCCCCGCACACCCGGTGGCCGTGGCTGTACCGTCCACACGGAGATCAGCCACATCGCAAGGGTGTATCGCGGCCGCTCGCCGGCGCCGGGCGGGGTTCGCTGAGTTTCCCCCGTCCAGCGCCGGCGGTGCCCGTCCGGAAGTGTGCCGGTGGCTGCGCCGCCCCGAGTCACCGTCCGTCGATGTGGCCACGGTGGCCGCCGGCATGGCGGCGTTCAGCGCGGAATCACCCAGCCCGGTGTCCAGGGCACGGCGGCGTCGTGGCCGGACGGTGTGGCGGCGAGGTGGGCGCGGAGGGTGGCCAGCGCCGGGTGGGGGTTGTCTCGGTGCCAGAGGAGCGAGTGCGGGTAGACGGGCGTCGGGTCGGTCACCGGGATGCGGCGCAGGCCGTGGCCGGCGGGCCAGACGAGGCGGGTCCGCTCGCCCATGAAGGTGGCCAGGGCCGGGGTGTCGGCGATGGTGTCGAGGAGTGCGTCGGAGCCGAAGTTGGGGCCGGTGGCCTCGATGGTGAGGCCGAACTCGGCGACGAGGTCGTCGTAGTAGGCGGCCCACTCGGTGCCGGGGACGATGCCGGGCATCCAGATCCGGTGCCCGGCGAGCCGGTCGACGGTCACCGACCGGGCGCCCGCCAGCGCGTGGGCGGGGCCGGTGAGGAGCTGGAGCGGCTCGTCGAGCACCCGGACGGACTCGATGTCCTCGGGAAAGGGCCGGCCGGGCGCGGCGACGGCGCGGAAGGACGCGTCGATCGCACCGGAGCGGAGGGCGGCGACGGCTGCCTCGATCTCGAACAGCATCACCACGTCGAGCTCGATCTCAGGGTGCGCCCGGTGGAAGCCGCGCAGCAGGCCCGACTGCGCGCCACGCGAGTTGATCACGTCGACGCGCAGTGGACGGCGAGCGGGGCGCACGGACGCGACCGCGCGCTCGGCGACGCGCAGCAGCTCGCGCGCGTGGGGCAGGAACGCCTGCCCGTCGATGGTGAGCTCGGCGCCACGCGGGGTGCGGGCGAACAGCCGCACGCCGAGGTTGCGCTCCAGCGCGGCGATGCGCTTGGAGACGGCCTGCTGGGTGACCGCCAGCTCGGCGGCGGCCTCCTGGAACTGCCCCGCGTCGGCGGCGGCGACGAAGGTCCTGACGGTGTCGACGTCCATGGCGACACTCTAGGGGCACAACCATTGGTTGTGGCCGGCGGTTCTGCGGTTGTTTGATCCCTGGATATGGCGCTCGCTTTGATGCTTCCGATCGCGAATTGGTTGTGTGAATGAGTGACAGGGGCGGCGGGCATGAGGAGCGGGCATCGGCTGGGGCGGCGGTTCGGGTGGCTGTGGGGAGCGTACGGAACCAGCGCGCTCGGCACGTGGCTCGCCTTCGGCGCGTTCCCGCTGATCGCCATCCGGGAGCTGCGCGCCGGACCGGCCGAGGTCGCCGCGCTCTCCTCCGTGGGGGCTGCTGTGGGCGCGGCCGTGGCGGTGCCGCTCGGCCCGTGGGTGGAGTTCCGCCGCAAGCGGCCGGTGCTGATCGCGATGGACCTGGTGCGGTTCGCGGCGCTGCTGACGATCCCCACCGCGTTCGTGCTCGGCATCCTGACCTTCCTCCAGCTCCTGCTGGTCTCGGTCGTCGTCGCGGCGGCCGACATCACCTTCCGCGCCGCCTCCGGCGCGTACCTGAAGACGCTGCTGCCGGCCGAGGACCTGCTCATCGCCAACGCCCGGTTCGAGTCCACGACTTGGACGACCACGATCATCGGACCGCCGCTGGGCGGCGCGGCGATCGGGCTCCTCGGCCCGGTGGCGACGGTGGCGGCCGACGCGATCAGCTACCTGCTCTCGGCCCTGGGCATCCGCGCGACGGGCGGGCACGAGCCTCGGCCCGAATGGCGGGAGGGCACGCGCATGCGGGCCCGGGACCTGCTCGACGGCTGGCGGTACATCCTCGCCGACGCGACGCTGCGTCCGCTGTTCTTCAACACAGCCTTGTTCAACGGCCTGTTGATGGCCACCCAGCCGCTGCTCGCCGTCCTGATGCTCGGCCCGCTCGGGTTCACAGCGTGGCAGTACGGCCTCGCCTTCGCCGCGCCCTCGATCGCCGGGCTGCTCGGTTCGCGCCTGGCCCGACCACTCGTCACCCGGTTCGGACAGCACCAGGTCCTGCTCGCGGCCGGGGCGCTGCGCGCGCTCTGGCCCGTCGGCCTGGCCTTCCTGGGGCCGGGCACCGGAGGACTGCTGCTGGTGATCGGCGTCGAGCTCGGACTCATCTTCTGCTGCGCGGTCTTCAACCCCGTCCACACCACCTGCCGCCTCGAACGCACCGCGACCGACCGGGTCACCCGCACGCTGTCCGCCTGGGCCGTGACCACCAAGGCCTCGGCCGCGATCCTGACGGCCGCCTGGGGTGTGCTGGGCGGCCTGCTCGGCCCGCGTACGGCCATCGGCCTGGCCGGCGTGCTCCTGCTGGCGACCCCGCTGCTGCTCCCCCGCCGCGCGGCAGCGCATGCCCACGAGCCTGGGGCCTCTGCGGCAGAAGCACACTCCGCTGTCCCGCCACACACCTCTGCGTGACATCCGCGATCGCCCCACCGACTGTTTCCCGCCGGGCCGGACGCGACGGGCACCTCACGTCCCGTGCGCGCAGCGGTGCGCTCCAGGGTGGCGGCGGCAGCCCGAACAGGTAGGCCGTCGACGCCGGAGCGAAGCACGGTGGCTGCCGGAACCAGGACGTCAGTGAGACGACCGGAGGTGCCTCACGCAGGCCGGACCGGAGCCGAGCCGCCTGGATGGCGCTCGGCGGCTCCGTCGAATCGGTCCTGCCGAGTGCGGCCACGTAGCGGGTCCTGAAGGTGAAGCCAAAACCCCGCCATCCGGGGATCTCGAATCGGGCGCCGCGCGCGTGGGCGGTGGTGAGCGCGCCGTCCTTCGCCGCAGGCCACGTCGAGGTCCAGGTCGTCCAGCGCCCTGAACCGCAAAGGGGGCTCAGTCCAGGTGGCCAGGCCGCGCGGGAGCGGCAGGCGCCCGGCCTCGCCTTCGGTGCGGTTCACGAACGCGGCACGGGCCTCTTGCGTTGTCTGCGGCGGACGTCAACGGTCGGCGCGCCCGGTCCGGAGCAGCCCGCGGGAGACATGACGAGTTCGTCGGCGTACGGAGGCCGGGCGCCGGCGCGGGAGCAGGTGATCGCGGCCGCGCGGGCCGCGAAGGCCAGGATGTCGCGCCACTGGTGGGCCTCGAGGGCGGGGGACGCGGTGAGGGCGCCGTGGCTGTCGAGTCGGTGCAGCAGCGCGGCGTTGACGGTGTCGCCCGCCCCGATGGTGTCCACGACCGTCACCTGCTCGCCGGGGACGGACAGTTCGAGGCCGTCGCGGGTGAGGACCGTCAGCCCCGCGCCGCCGCGGGTGAGGACGACGGCGTACGGGCCCGCGGCCGGCCACTCCCGGGCGGCGGTCATCGGGTCGCCGCCTTCCGGGCCCGCGAGCCAGGCCGCGTCCTCCTCCGAGAGCTTGAGGAGGGTGACGTGCGGGAGCCATGAGCGGAAGCGGGCCCGGTAGGCGGCCGCGTCGGGGATGAGGCCGGGGCGGATGTTCGGGTCGAGGGCCGTGAACAGACCGCGGGCGGATGCGCGGCGCATCAGGTCCTCGTACGCGCTCGCCCCTGGTTCGAGGACCAGGGAGCAGGTGCCGAACGAGATGGCGCGGGCGGCTTCGGGCAAGGAGTCCGGGCTGGTGAACAGGCGGTCCGCGGCGCCCTCGACGTGGAAGGAGTACTCGGCCGAGCCGTCGTCGCCGACGTGTGCCACGGCCAGGGTGGTGGGTTCGGGGCCGCGCTGGACCAGGGAGGTGTCCACGCCGTCCGCCCCCAGGCCGCTCAGCAGGGCCTGGCCGAAGTGGTCGGTGGACAGCCGGGAGCAGAACGCGGTGGGGCTGCCGAGGCGGGCCAGGGCGACGGCGGTGTTGTAGGGGCCGCCGCCGCGCTTGGGCAACAGGGCGGGGAGGTCGTCGTCGGCGGGCCCGTCGGCTTCCAGGGGCCCCGCGGGAACGAGGTCGATGAGGGCTTCCCCGGCGACGATGATCATGGAATGGGGCCTTTCGGACGGCGGGCCGGGCGAGTGCGGGCCCGGCGGCGATCAGTGGAGCGGGACATAGGACGTCGGGAGTCGGACGGCGGCGGTTCGGGGCCAGGGCTCCGTGTCCCGCGAGTCCGTTCACAGCTTGAACACCGCTCCACGCCATGTCCACCCCGCGCCGAGGACCGCGTCCCGCAGGGGGTTCTTCATCTCCCCGGTGTCGAAGCGGGACTCCTCCGTCATCCGCAGGCGGCCGTCGGCCCCCCGCTCGATCGTCCAGTCCCGGGAGACCGTGGTCACCTGCCCGCGGGCGTACTCGCGCGACGGCACGAGCCTGGGCGTGTCCCCGACCCACGTGACCTCCTGCTGCTCGTCGAGGGCACGGACCTCGTGGTTCGCCGGGACCAGGCGCATCCGGGTCTTCACGGTCCGGCTCAGCCGGACCCTGGCGAAGAAGGCGTGCCAGGCGGGTTCCCGGATCCGCCACTCCGCCACCAGGTCGGCGCCCTCGGAAGGGATGCCGTTGCGCACGACGTACGGCACGTCCGGCCCGTTGAGCCCGAGCAGGGCCGCCCGGACTTCCTCGGCCGGACGGGGTGCGACACCATTGCCGGGGTACTTGGTGCCGGTCAGTTTGTCGAAAAGACCCATCGGATCAATCTACGCGCTGCACGATGGGGACCGGGCCGCGAATTGGGGCATATCCAATAAGCCCGTCCGGCCGGCGCCGGCAGGTGCTTGCGCTGCGAGCGGCCGGGCGGCGTCGTGGACCAGGTGCCGCCACGGCGCCTCGTCGGCCGTCAACTCCCCTTCCGGAAGCGGAGCTTCAGCCTCGGACGGTATCCCCCAGCCCAACGCGGCAGCGCCAGCCGGGCCGACTCGTCGAGGTGACCCGAGTCACGCCGAAGGAATCTTGGAGGGGAGCTCCTCCCGTGTCACGCTTTCTGCGTGGCCACCCTGCCCGAAATCGCTTGCGCGGCAGCAGTGTTCATGGCCACGAGTTCTCCGCCCATCAGCACGGCCCGTGAGGACGGTCGATTCGCCGGACCGTCGCGTCCAGTCAAGTGCCGCTTGTGAATGTCGAGTTGACCGCTCGCTCCAGCGCCTCCGGGCCGAACAGGCCACGCCCCGTCTCCCCGCGGACAGGACAGAGCTCCTCTGCGGCACACCCTTGACCGTCACGGCCCTTCGTTCCCGCCCACGCCGATAGGCCCGGCATTGCCGCGGCGCATTCTCCGGCAAAACCCATCCGTGCAAGACGGTTGGGCGGGCTGACGACCCCGTGACCACCCAGTCCTGTGCGTGCCGCTGCTCTGATGCATCCCTGTCCCGACGAGACGTCAAGAGATTTGTGGAGGAAGAATGTCGGAAACCGTTGAGTTGACAGAGCTTTACTCGGCCCTTGAGGCGTCGGCCCTGGCAGTGGGTGTGTCCGCGTCGCGTGAGGCGGTCCGGCCCGTCCTGACCGCGTACCAGGACGCGCTCGCGCAGTCCGTGATCTCCTTCCGGGCGCAGACCGGAGCGCGCGGTGCGGGAGATCTCGACTGCCGCATCACGCTGCTGCCCAGGGATCTGGATCCGTATGCCATTGCGGTGGCGAACGGCCTCACACCGAAGACGGACCACGCCGTCGGCAGCCTGCTGGGGGAGGTCCACAGCCGGTTCCCGGTCGACTGCTACGGCGTGGATTTCGGAGCCGTCGGCGGGTTCAAGAAGGCCTGGTCCTTCTTCCGTCCGGATGCCCGGCAGTCGCTGGCCGAGATCGCCGGGCTTCCGTCGATGCCGCGCAGCGCGTCCGGGAATCTCGGCCTCTTCGAGCAGTACGGCCTGACCGACAAGGTCAGTGTGATCGGGTACGACTACGCGAATCGGTCGGTGAACGTGTACTTCACCGGGGTGCCGGAGCACTGCTTCGAGTCACAGGGTCTCCGGTCGATTCTCCGTGACACCGGACTGCCGGAACCGAGCGAGGAGATGCTGAGGTTCGGTGAGCAGGCTTTTGCTCTCTACGTCACCCTGAATTGGGATTCCCCGAAGATCGAGCGTGTCACCTACTCGGTGAACACACCTGATCCGTTGGCCCTTCCTGTGCAGATTGATCCGGCGATCGAGAGGCTCGTGAAGGACGCTCCCTACGGCAGCGCCGGTCATCGGTTCGTCTACGGGGTCACGGTGACGCCCAAGGGCGAGTACCACAAGATCCAGAAGTACTACCAGTGGCAGACGCGGGTGGAGAAGATGCTGTCGGCCGACGCCGGGTAGCCCCCGGGTCCGCGAACAGCCCCGGCCGGTAACCATTCCCGGCCGGGGCTGAAGCGCGGAAGTAACCCGCGCCCGACCCGCTCGTTGTTCCCATGCCGCGCAGCCGGCGGAGGATGCTGGATCGGGGGCGGGAATGCAGCGGCGGTGGGCACTGGCCTGGTTGCTCTGTGGCGCCTTGACGTTGGCGCCGGTTCTGGCCTGGGAGCTCTCGGAGGACCACGAGGTCGGCAGGGCCGCCGGCTCCGTGGCGGCCGCGGCGACCGGGCTGTTCGGCGTTCTCGCGATGTGGGCGTGGCGCGCACGGCCGCACACCAGCCGTTCCACGTACCGGCAAGTGGCCGACGCCGCGGAGGTGTTGGCCCATCTCGTGCACCGGCAGTGGGAACAGGAGGCGATGCTGCGGCAGTTGTTCTCGCCCGCACCGCTGCCCGTCCTGTGGTGGGACGCGGCGCTGCCCGACGCATCCGACCACCGCAGCCTGATCGGTGATCCCGTCTCGTGCCGGGCGGACGCGCCGCAGGACCTGGCGGACGCGTTCCTGCGCCTGCCGCACCGGCGGCTCGTCGTGCTCGGGCCGGCCGGATCGGGCAAGACCACCTTCGCCGTGCTGCTGACGCTCGCCCTGCTGCGCGACCGGGCTCCCGGCGCCCCCGTGCCGGTGCTCCTCTCCCTCGCCTCTTTCGACCCTGAGCGGCACAGTGCCCACGACTGGCTGACGCGCCAGATCACCGGCGGGTACCCGGCGCTGACCGACGTCCAGTCGTACGGGAACACCGCGGTGGACGACCTGCTGGCCGCGCGGCGGGTGATCCCCGTCCTGGACGGGCTGGACGAACTCCCCCCGCCCAGCCAGCCGCACGTCCTCGCGGCGCTGAACGCCGCTTTCCCCGCTCACGCGCCGCTCGTCCTCACCTGCCGCACCGGCGCGTACGCCCGGGCGGTCGCCGAGGCGGGCGTGCTGACCGCGGCCGCCGTCATCGAACCGGCGCCCCTCGACGCCGCCGACGCCCTCGCATCACTACGGCTCGCCACGCCACCCGGTCCGGCCCAACGCCGCTGGGACCTGCTGGCCGGGCATGTGGCCGAGAATCCGCAGGGGCCCGCCGCGCTGGCCCTGCAGAGCCCCCTGCTCACGGCCCTGGCCCGGACCGTGTACGCCGACGCCCGCGGGGATCCGGCCGAACTCACCGACGCCCGCCGCTTCCCCACGGCTACCGCCGTCGAGCAGCACCTCCTGGACGCCCTCGTGCCCAGCCTGTACGAGAGGGCCCACCACCCCCGCCGCCCGGCCCGGTCCGCCCTGCGCCACCTCGCCTGCCTGGCCCACGGCCTCAGCCGTCAGGGCACGCACGACCTGGCGTGGTGGCAGCTCCACCACTGGGTTCCCCTGCTGGAGCGCACCTGGACCCGGGCCGTGGTGTGGAGCCTCGCCGCGGCCCTGGCCGCCCTGGCGGGCTACGGGCTCCACCACGCGGCCGGCCCCCGGCCGCAGTTGGAGTTACCGGGGTTCCTGCTGGTGACCGGCGGGGTCGCCCTCGCCCTCTTCACCATGCAGTGCCTGGCGGCCCGGACCGCTCCCCCGGCCGGCGCGCGTCCCCGTCCCCTGCGCACCGCCGCCCTGACGGCGCTGTGCGGAGCGCTGTCCAACGCGCTGTTCCAGGTGGTGGTGCGGCGGACGTTCACCTGTGCCGGCACGGTGGAGACCGTCCAGCA
This sequence comes from Streptomyces sp. AV19, assembly GCF_015999245.1. Taxonomy (GTDB): domain Bacteria; phylum Actinomycetota; class Actinomycetes; order Streptomycetales; family Streptomycetaceae; genus Streptomyces. Next base: position 61,258 of record NZ_JAEAMR010000008.1, read on the forward strand.
CAACCTCAAGCACCTCACCGTCTACGGCCTGGGCATCTTCCTGGTCCTCCACGCGTCCGGCCCGCCGGCCCCGCCCCAGGCGCCGAGCCGCGGTTCCCTCACCCTGCTGCACTGGCGCGAGCGGCTGCCCCGTGCCCTGGCCACCGTCGCCGGCGCCGCCGTCCTCATCGGAGCGGCCCTCAACCTCTACGTGCTGATCGGGATCTGGCCGTCGGACCCGTGGACGCGCAGGACCGCCGTCTCCACCGTGGCCGTCTGGGGGACGGGCGTTCTCACCGGCGCCCTCTTCGGAACCGTCCTCGGTGTCGTCCGGGCGGTCCGGACCTCCGCCTCGCGGCTGGATGTCACCACCCCGGCGGACTCGGTGCGGGCCGACCGGACCATCACCCTCGTCGGCGCGGCGGCCGCGGCGCTGCTCTTCCACCTCCCGGACGACGTCGCCCTGGTGATGAGCCTCGCCACCGGCCGCGGCCCCACACCCCCGCTCCCCGACATCGCGCTGTTCGCCCTGTCCGAGCTGCTGCCCGTGGGGGTCGTCCTCGCGCTGACCGCCTTCGCCTGGCCGCACTACGGCGTGGCACGGCTCGTCCTGGCGGCCCAGGGCCGGCTGCCGTGGCGCCTTCAGGCGTTCCTGGCCGATGCCCACCGGCTGGGCATCCTCCGCCAGGTGGGCTCCGTCTACCAGTTCCGGCACGCGAGCCTGCAGCACCGCCTGGCGGCGTCGGCCCGCGTGCCGCGTCGGCGCGGCCGGCAGCCCGGCGGGTGCGCGGCCGCTCCGGCGCGGAGGCAGTCGTAGCGGAGCGAGTCGTAGCGGACTCCCCGCCGGGCGTCACTCGACGACGAGCTCCACCGGGATGTTGCCCCGCGTCGCGTTGGAGTACGGGCAGACCTGGTGCGCCCGGTCGACCAGCTTGCGGCCCGTCGCGGCGTCGAGGCCCTCGGGCAGTTCGACGCGCAGGGTGACGGCCAGGCCGAAGCCCTCGCCCTCCTTGCCGATGCCGACCTCGGCGGTCACCGCCGCGTCGGCCAGGTCCGCCTTCGCCTGCCGGCCCACGAGGCCCAAGGCGCTGGCGAAGCACGCCGCGTACCCGGCGGCGAACAGCTGCTCCGGGTTCGTCCCCCGCCCGTCGCCGCCCAGCTCCGCCGGCAGGGCGAGCTGGACGTCGAGGCGCCCGTCCGAGCTGACGGCGCGGCCCTCGCGGCCGTGGGTCGCGGTGGCGACGGCGGTGTAGATCGCGTCCATGGAAACCATCCCTTTCCTGTGCACGAGTGGCCTCCGGGGCCACCTCACGAACAAGAACAGTAGAGCACGCAATTGAATTGTGCGCAATCAATTGGGGTCCGAGATACCCTGTGTCCATGACGAAGCCGCCGACCAGCACGCCGGAGACCGGATCCGCCGAGGACTTCCTCCGCCTCGACCGGCAGCTGTGCTTCTCCCTGAACGCCGCCTCACGCGCCTTCGGCGCCGTCTACCGCAATCTCCTCAAGGACCTCGGGCTGACCTACCCGCAGTACCTGGTCATGCTCGCCCTGTGGGAGCACGGCGAGCTGCCGGTGAAGAGGCTGGGCGAGCTGCTGCGCCTGGACTCCGGGACGCTCTCCCCCTTGCTCAAGCGCCTGGAGTCGGGCGGGCTGGTCCGGCGCGAGCGCAGCGCGCACGACGAGCGTTCCGTGATCGTGGGTGTCACCCCGGCCGGTACGGCCCTGCGCGAGCGGGCGGCGCTCGTGCCGCGCAGGATCATGGCCGCCACCGGCTTCGACCTCCACGAGGCGGCGGAGCTGCGCGCGCTCCTGGACCGGCTCACGCTGGCGCTCGACGACGCGGCCCTCGACACCGCGCCGCCCTGTGACTGATCCCCACCGGACGGCGCGGGGGCGCGACGGAGGTTCGTCCGCCCTCCCCAGTGGGGAGACAGTGACACCGTGAGCGAAGAACTGGCCCTGAACGTCGGCCCGTCGGGCATCGAGATGGCCTACGAGCGGTTCGGCGACCCCGCCTCGCCGCCCGTGTTGCTGGTGATGGGCGCGGGAGCCCAGATGATCTACTGGCCGGACGGTTTCTGCGCGGAACTCGTCCGCCACGGCCTGCACGTGATCCGGTTCGACAGCCGCGACTGCGGCAGATCGACCCGCTTCCACGACGCCCCCGCGCCCGGTCTCCGAGCCGCGCCGGCCGGTGACGTCTCCTCGGCTTCCTACACGCTGTCGGACATGGCCGCCGACACGGTCGGCCTGCTCGACGCCCTCGGCCTCGGCAGCGCCCATCTCGTGGGCGGGTCCCTGGGCGGGATGGTCGCCCAGACGATCGCGATCGAGCATCCGGGCCGGGTCCGGTCGCTGACGTCGATGATGTCGACCACCGGTGAAGCCGGCGTCGGCCGGACCGACTTCGCGGCGATCGCGGGATGCGGGACGGCCCCGGACGACCGCCGGGAGTACATCGACTGGGAGGTCCGGGCCGCCCGGGTGATCGGTTCCCCCGGGTTCGCGTTCGACGAGGCCGAGGCGGCCGACCGGGCCGGCCGCGCCTACGACCGGGGTCTCGACCCCCTGGGCACGGCCCGCCAGTACCTCGCGGCCCTGGCCTCGGGGGACCGCACGGCCCGGCTGCGGTCGCTCACCGTGCCGACGCTCGTCGTCCACGGCACCGACGACGTCCTGTGCGACATCAGCGGCGGCCGGGCCACGGCCGCGGCCGTCCCCGGCGCGGAACTGCTCGTCCTCGACGGCATGGGGCACAGCCTGCCCCGCGAGCTGTGGCCGGAGATCGCCGGCCGCGTCGCCGCGCTCGTGCGGCGCGCCGAGGATGCCGCGCTGCCTGCCTGAGGTCCGGCAACGCCCGGCCCGGGCACCGGAGTTCGGCATCCGGGCCGGGCGGCAGGATCACGGCGGGACGACGGGCCCGTTGCGCCCGGGTGCCATGGCTCCGCGCCGACCGCGTCGGCGTTCACGCCCACCGGGCGGCTCCATGGCACGCCGGCGGGCGCGGTGAGGGCGCCGAGGATCGCTGCGGCTCCGAGTGGCGAATCGATCCTTCCCCGGTCACTCCCCCGTCCCGTCGGGAACCGCCTCGACGATGTCGAGCACCGTGGACGTGGGGATGATCCGCGCCAGCCGCAGGCCGGCCGCCTCGAACAGGGCGCGGAAGTCCGCCTCGGTGCGCTCGCGGCCCACCAGGGAGGCCATCATCATCAGGTCCAGGGCCTTGGCCTGGTGCGGACCGCTGTCCTTGGGGACGACGGCGTCGACGACGAGGATCCGGCCGCCGGGGGCCAGCGCGCGGCGGCAGTTGCGCAGGAGCGTGACGCACTGGTCGTCCCGCCAGTCGTGCAGGATCCGCTTGAGCAGGTGGACGTCCCCGGGCGGGACCTCGGTGAAGAAGTCGCCCTCGGCGGTGCTCCACCGGCCGGCGAGGTCCCGGTCCTCCGCCAGCCGGTGGCCCGCCAGGACGTGGGACGCGTCGTACAGGACGCCGTTCAGACCCGGCCGGTCGCGCAGCACCTCGGCGAGGAACCCTCCGTGGCCGCCGCCGACGTCGACGACCGTGCCCTTCTCCGGGAACTCCCCCGCCGCGGCGATCGGCCGGTTCTCCGCGTCGGACATGGCGGCCATCCCGTCGTGGAAGACGGCGGCGGTGGTCTCGTCCCGGGCGAAGTGGCCGAAGAACGACGTGCCGAAGATGCCCTCGAAGGCGGAGGTCCCGTCGGTCAGGCAGCGCTGCATCTCGCCCGCCGGCAGCCACATCGTCCGGTCGGTGATCATGAGGATCGCGGCACGGGCCGAGGCGGGGGCGTCCGAGCGCAGCGCGTTCCCGGCGGGGGTGAGTCCGAAGCGTCCGCCGGCGGCCTGGCTGAGGACCCCGCGGGTGGCCAGCAGGCGCAGGACGCGGTGCAGGCTCGGCCCGTCCGTCCCCGTCGCTGCGGCGAGTTCGGCCGGGGTGCGGGGGCCGTCGGCCAGGTGGTCCGCGACGCCGACGGCCGCCGCGGCGCGCAGGGCTGCGGGAAAGAGGTAGCCGAGGGCCTCGTCGATGAGGAAGGCCGCGGAGGTGCGGTCCGCGGGCGAAGGGACGGACGGACCTTTCTCAACTGCCATGGTCACTCCAGGTATTCACGTTTGTCACTAATTGACCAGGAGATCGCAGCGTATCCACCGTGGGGTCCGGGCGAGAAGACCGTCTGCGCCGGAGCGGGCCCGGGTAGGGATGCCCGAGCCGTGTCCGCCCGAGCCGAAGGAGCACCGCATGCCCAAGGTCCTGATCGTCACCGGTGACGCCGCCGAGGACCTGGAGGTCCTCTATCCCTACCAGCGGCTGCTGGAGGAGGGGTACGAGGTGGACGTGGCCGCGCCGTCGGTGAAGAAGCTCCAGTTCGTGGTGCACGACTTCGCCCCGGGCTTCGACACGTACACCGAGAAGCCGGGGCACTGCTGGGACGCGGACGTGGCGTTCGCGGACGTGGCGCCGGAGGAGTACGCGGCCCTGGTGATCCCCGGCGGGCGGGCGCCGGAGTACCTGCGGCTGGACGACGAAGTCCAGCGCATCGTGCGGCACTTCTTCGACACGGACAAGCCCGTGGCGCAGATCTGTCACGGCGCGCTGGCCCTCGCGGCGGCCGGTGTGCTCGACGGCCGGCGCACCGCCGCGTATCCGGCGTGCGCGCCGGAGGTGCGGCTGGCGGGCGGGACGTTCGTCGACGCGGAGGCGGTGGTCGACGGGAACCTGGTCTCGGCCCGGGCCTGGCCCGACCACCCGGCGTGGATGCGGGCGTTCGTGGCCCTGCTGCGGGAGAAGGCACCCGTCAAGGGCTGACTCCGGAGGCGTGCGGCTAGGCTGGGCATGATCCGCCGCCGTGGCGGCCGATCGGGTGGGGAACAGGAGACCGGGTGAGCGACCGCCTGCGCCGTGCCCCCTCCCGTGCCCTCGTCGCCCTCCTCGCCGGGCTGTGGGCCTGCTTCGCGGCCCTGACCGGTCATGCCCCCGCCGCGGCGGCCGGTACCGGGGCGGGGCCCGCGGTCGTCGTCGCGCGTGCCGCCGGCCAGCCGGCCGTCCAGACCCGCACGCCGCACGGACGGGCGGCGGCCGATGCCCCCGGCCGTCAGCAGGCGGCGCACGCGCACGTTCAGCAACCGCACTCCCCCGGGCTCCCCGAGGCGCTGCCCGGTACGGTCGCGGGCCCGCTCGTGCCCCGGCCGGTGCCCGGCGAGGTCGTCGGGCCGCGCCAGGAGCGCGCTCCGCCCGCCACGGCGCACTCCCCCCGGCTGACCCGGGGCCCTCCTTTCCTTCAGTAGCTGCTGACGCCCAGAGCGCGTCCGCCGGTGCGTACCGGTGGGCGGCGCTCCGCCTCCGTATGCCCTGAAGGGGAGAACTCATGTCGTCCCGCGCCTCGTTGTGGCGTGCGCTGTTCGCGCTCGTCACCGTTGCCGCCTCCTTGTACTTCGCTCTCACCAGCCCCGCCCGCCTCGGTCTCGATCTGCGCGGCGGCACCCGGATCGTGCTGGAGACCCGCGACTCGCCCCCTGCCCGGGCCGACGCCGCGTCCACCGACCGGGCGCTGGAGGTGCTGCGGCAGCGGGTGGACGCGCTCGGCGTGGCCGAGCCGTCGCTCGTGCGCTCCGGCGAGCGCCGCATCGTCGTCGAACTGCCCGGTGTGCAGGACCCGGGCCGGGCCGTGGACGTGATCGGCCGCACCGCCCAGCTGACCTGCTCCCCGCCTCCGCGGCCGGCGGAGAGGCACGGAGCCTGCCGGATCCCGACGCGCCGGGGCAGTCGCTGCGTCTGGCCCCCGCGGCCCTGACGGGCAAGGACGTCAAGGACGCGAAGGCGCTCCTCGACACCGCGTCCGGGGCCGGCTGGACGGTGGACCTGGCGTTCCGCGGCAGCGGTGACGACGCGTGGGCGCGCGTCACCGGCGACGCGGCCTGCGCCCCGCCCGGTGACGCGTCCCGCCGGGTCGCCATCGTCCTCGACGACCGGATCGTCTCGGCGCCGGCGATCCGGGAGGGCGTGGAGTGCGGGACCGGGATCCGGGGCGGCAGCACGCAGATCACCGGCGGCTTCTCCGCGTCCGAGGCCCGCGACCTGGCGGCGCTCGTCAAGGGCGGCGCCCTGCCGGTGCCCGTCGAGATCGTCGAACGGCACACGATCGGCCCGACGCTGGGGGCCGAGGCGATCCGGGCGGGCGCGGGCGCGGCGGTCATCGGTCTGGTGTGCACGGCCGTGTTCGTGGTGGCCGTCTACCGGCTGCTGGGCCTGCTGGCCACGGTCGCGCTCGGCCTGTACGGGCTGATCTCCTACGCGGCGCTGGTCGCGCTGGGGGCCACGCTCACCCTGCCGGGGCTCGCGGGCTTCGTCCTGGCGATCGGCATGGCCGTGGACGCCAACGTGCTCGTCTTCGAGCGGACCCGGGAGGAGTACGCGCGTGCGGCCCGGCGTTCGCGGGGGCTGCCGGATCCGGGCGGCCCGCTGCGGCGGGGCTTCGCGAAGGCGTGGAGCGCCGTCATCGACTCGAACGTCACGACCGTCCTCGCCGCCGGGCTGCTGTTCTTCTTCGCCACCGGTCCGGTCAAGGGCTTCGGCGTGACCTTGTCCGTGGGCGTCGTGGCGTCCATGGTCTCGGCGCTCGTCATCACCCGGGTCCTCGCGGAATGGGCGCTGCGACGCGGCGCGGTGCGGCGCCGTCCGAAGCTGGCGGGGGTCGTGTCGGGAGGACGGCTGCGCTCCTTCCTCGCGCGGCGCGCCCCGCGTCCGATGCGCCACCGCCGGATCTGGCTGTGGGTCAGCGCGGGGCTGGTGGTGCTGGCGGGCGCGGGCCTGCTGGTGCGGGGGCCGCAGTTCGGGGTGGAGTTCACCGGCGGCCGGGTGGTCGAGTACGGCACGGACCGGGCGGTGGACGTGGAGGACGCGCGGTCGGCCGTCGCGGACGCGGGGTTCCCGCGGGCGGTGGTGCAGATGTCGGGGGACGGCGACGTCGTCGTCCGCACCGGTGGGACGACGGACGGGGAGCAGCAGCGGATCCGGCGGTCCCTGGAGGCGGCCGTGGGCCCGGTGACGGTCGAGCGCGACGAGCGGGTCGGGCCGAGCATCGGGCGCGAGCTGCGGGACAAGGCGCTGCTGGCGCTGGGCGGGGCGGTCGCCGCCCAGCTGGTCTACCTGGGCGTCCGGTTCCGCCGGACGTTCGCGGTGGCGGCGGTGGCCGCGATGGCGCAGGACGCGCTCCTGGTGGTGGGGCTGTTCGCCTGGCTGGGCCGGCCCATGGACAGCGTCTTCCTGGCGGCGCTGCTGACGGTCATCGGCTACTCCGTCAACGACACGGTGGTCGTCTTCGACCGGATCCGCGAGATGCGCCGGACGGGGGCCGGGCGCGGCGGCGTCGAGGACCTGGCGGCGGTGACCGACCGGGCGATCGTGCAGACGGTGCCGCGGACGGTGAACACCGGCATGGGGGTGCTGTTCGTCCTCACCGCGCTGGCGTTCCTGGGCGGTGACGCGCTGGGCGACTTCTCGCTGGCGCTGCTCGCGGGCGTGGTGTTCGGGATGGGTTCGACGGTGCTGACGGCCGCGCCGCTGGCCGTGCTCCTGGAGGGACGCCGGCCGGCGCCCTCGGCGGCGGCGCCGCGGGCGCGTGAACGGTCGCGGCGGGATTCGGGGGCGGTCGTGTAGCGGGTGCTCGGGCGGGGGTGCTCCGGCCGTCGGGCCGGGCGCGCCCGCCCATCCCGGTGGGAGCCGGTCAACTCGGGGGCGGGTGACGGGGATCGCCGTGCGCGCAGGGGCGCGTTCCGGTGCGGTGAGGGCCTCGGCCGTGTGCCCGGTGCCGCCGCGGGCGGGCGCGGTGGCACCGGGGCGGGCGTCAGTGGCCGCCGGGGACGGGCTCGAGGACGAAGACGGGGATGGTCCGGTCCGTCTTCCTCTGATAGTCCGCGTAGTCGGGGAACGCGGCCACCGCGCGCTCCCACCACTGCGCCTTCTCGTCCCCGGTGACCTCCCGGGCCCGCATGTCCTGGCGCACGGTTCCGTCCTGGAGCTCGACCCTGGGGTCGGCCACGACGTTGTGGTACCAGACCGGGTGCTTGGGGGCGCCGCCGAGCGAGGCGACGACGGCGTACCTGCCGTCGTGCTCGACGCGCATGAGCGGTGACTTGCGGATCTTCCCGCTCCTGGCACCCCGGGTGGTGAGGATCACGACGGGCAGACCGGTGTCGCGCAGCGTCGTGCCTTCGGTGCCTCCGGAGCTCTCGTACTTCTCGACCTGGTCCCTGACCCACTGTTCGGTGCTGGGTACGTACTCGCCATCGAGCGGCATGTCGTCCTGTCCTCTCCTCGAAGACTCCAGTGGTGCGCGGCGATCCGGTGCCGTCGGATCCGGTCCCGGTGCGCGGGACCACGTCTACCACCCGGGGCGGGGGTGATCGCCTGTTCTCCTGCGGCACCGTGTTCGGCAACAGGCGGAGGCGCGGGTTCATTCCCGTGCCGGTGCGTGGCCCTCGCACCCCCGGCTGTGACCACGGGCCCGTTATGTGCAAGGGTGATCCCTGCCGCCGCTGCCGACGCGCGCGCTCGTGTGGTGCTCCCCCGTGGCAGCGGGAGTGGCTCCTGTGGTGTTCCGTCGGCCGCCGGGGGCGACGACAGCCTTGGGCTGATCGGGCGAGCCGCGCGGTGTGGCTCGCCGGGCAGCTCGAACCGACCCCTGTTTCGTGGGTTCCCCGGACCTGGGTCCCCCTCGGAACACAACAAAGGAGCACAGACATGGCCGAGACCGGAGCGAACGTCTTCTTCGACGTCACCGTGAACGACAAGCCCATCGGGCGCATCGTCTTCAAGCTGTTCGACGACGTCGTGCCGAAGACCGCGCGGAACTTCCGCGAACTGGCGACCGGTGAGCACGGCTTCGGCTACGCCGGCTCGCCCTTCCACCGCGTCATCCCCGCGTTCATGCTCCAGGGCGGTGACTTCACCAACCAGAACGGCACCGGCGGCAAGAGCATCTACGGCGAGAAGTTCGCGGACGAGAACTTCGAGCTCAAGCACGACCGTCCGTTCCTGCTGAGCATGGCGAACGCGGGCCCGGGCACCAACGGCTCGCAGTTCTTCATCACGACGGTCGTGACGGAGTGGCTGGACGGCAAGCACGTCGTCTTCGGCGAGGTCGTCGAGGGCCAGGACATCGTCAAGCAGGTCGAGGCCCTGGGTTCGAGTTCCGGTAAGACCGCCGCCAAGATCGCCGTCAAGGCGTCGGGCACGCTGTAAGCCGTGCGGGGCCTTGGCCCCGTGTCGGGTCGTAGTGGCTGTGCGGCTGCCTCTGCCGATGCTGCTGATCGGCTGTGACGGAACCGGGTTCCGCGGACGCGTAGCCGGCGGGTCGGCCGTGCGCGACGGCTGCTTCCGTGCGGTCGTGCCGGGCCACCCGCCAGCGGTGTTTCGCCGCGGCGGACGGTTGAGTGTCGGGCGCCTGCGGGCTGGGTGGGGTGGGGGTTGTGCCCCGGTCCCGCCCTTTCACCGTTTCTTCCGGGGCTGCGCCCCTCGGCCCGGCACCGCGCTCCGCGCGGTGGTGCGGGGGCTTCGCCCCCTG
>NZ_JAEAMR010000080.1 GCF_015999245.1 Streptomyces sp. AV19
ACGCCCTCACCGCCTCCGCCTCCGGCGTCGACCCGCACATCTCCCCCCAGTACGCACAGCTCCAGGCCAAACGGGTGGCCAAGGCCAACGGCCTGCCGGCCACCAGGGTCGAGCAGCTGGTGAAGGACCACACCGACGGCCGACCGCTGGGCTTCATGGGCGAGGAACGCGTCAACGTCCTCAAGCTCAACATCGCACTCAAGGAGCTCGCCGGGAAGTAGGGCACTGTGGGTGACGGACGGCGGTCCGCCACCCACAGCCGCGTAACCCTCGGAAGTCAGCGAGAAAGGCAGCGCATCGAATGCCCCGGGTGCTCGTAGTGGAGAACGAACCGCAGCTCGCACGGTATCTCGTGATTTACCTCAAAGCACGAAGTTTCGAGGTGGAAACCGCGCGCAACGGGGTCACCGCGCTTCGGCTGGTCGGGGAACTTTCCCCGGATGTGGTGCTGTTGGGACTCGATCTGCCCGATATGAAGGGGGTCGACTTGCTCAGGGCGCTCCGTGCCTGGAGCCGAGTGCCGATACTGGCCTATTCCGACCGCGGAGCCTGGGACGAGACGGTCACCGCGCTCGACGCAGGCGCCGACGACTGCATCATCAAGCCGTTCGGGATGGATGAGTTGCTGGCCCGACTACGTGCCGCTGCACGCAGGGCAATAGACGGTGCACACATGAACTCCTTCGGGAAAATAGCAACGGAGGATTTCACCATTGATCTGTCCGCAAAGAAGGCCACACGGCAGGGACACGACGTCCGGCTGTCCCCGACCGAGTGGCACCTCCTCGAAGTACTCATCCGCCACCGAGGCCATCTCGTCGGCCGGAAGCAACTACTCCATGAGATCTGGGGCTCACGTTACAGAGACGGAAGCAACTGCCTTCGCGTATACATGGCCCGGCTGAGGCGCAAACTCGAGGCGGACCCGTCGCACCCCTCCTATCTCATCACCGCTCCAGGGATGGGATATCGCTTCGAAGCCGGCTGATCCTACGGGAGTGCGGGAATACAAGAGGAACAGCTCTGTTTCATATCCGGCAGTGGCTTCGTAACGGCCCAGGCCTTCCTTGGCCTTCTCTTCCTCGTTGACGAGGTGACGAAGGCGGACGTGTGGATCCGGAGGTGATGTGGCGCTCTGCGGGTACCGCGCGGTGTGTGAAGTCCTGGGCAATTCACCGATCGGGGAGGTGGCGGGGTGCCTTCCTCGCCGGCGCGGGCCGCGTAACGGTCCTTCCACTTGTCCGTGGACTGCTCGGCGCGAACGCGTTCCAGGACCGCGTCCTGTTCCTGGGGGCGGACAGTCAGCTGCCGCCCGTACCGGGTAGAGCGGGTGCACTTCGCGCACGGGGCAGGCCGCGTAGGTGGCGGTCGCGAAGCGGATGCGGATGGCGTCCCGACCGTTGTTGTCCACTCCCGCCGTCCAGTACCTGCTTGTGGCACCGGTTGGGCAAGCGGCCCACTTGGCCTGCCAGTCGATGGTGAAGGCGGACTTGCCGAAGCCGCCACCTTTGGCTGCCTGCCGGGTGTTGTTCGACCGGACCGGGCCGACGACGTGGACGCCGCGGGTGGCTGGCGCGGTCAGCAACAGCCCGGCCGAGGTGTATCCGGCGTCCAGGAGGTGCTCTGCTGGGAGGAGGCCCTTGCTGGTGAGGCGGTCGTGGATCTCCTCGACGACCATCGCGTCGTTGACCGTGGCGTCGGTCGTGACGACATGAGTGACCAAGTGAGGGCGCTTCGTCTCTCCGGGATCGTCGCAGCTCTCGCTGAGGTGAATCTTGTAGCCGACCCAGGCGGATCCGCGCTTCTTCGCGCAACGGGCCTCAGGATCGTACGGCGAAGCGGCCATCGCTCTGCTCGGCGGGAGATCGTCTTTCCCCCGCCAGGCCACCTCCTCTTCGCCGTCGGTGACGGTGCGGGTGAACTGCTGCACCCACACCGTGCGCAGGACAGAGACGGCAGGCAACCATTCCGGCGCCATCGGCGCGAAGGCCGCTTCGAGCAGGCGGTACCGTCGATGGCGATCTGCCGGGCGGGATCGCGCCGCTCTTGCTCGTCGGTCGGCAGCCGGTAGGCGTCGACACGCGTCCCGTAGCGTTCCTGCCATGCCGGGTCCATCGACGCGCGCATCCAGTCTGGCGCGGCTATGGCGAACGCCTCCAGCGACGCCCGCAACGTCTCACCGATGAACTCCAGGCGGTTGAGACTGCGGACCGCGGCCAGGACGTGCGTGGAGTCCGTGCGCTGCCGCCCACCGGAGGCGACCAGCCCCATATCGGCCAGCCGTTCCAGAAGCAGGTCCAAGATCCTGTCCTCCAGTCCGTGCGCCAGCAGCCGTTCCCGGAACCCGGTCGGGCCTTGTCCCCGAAAGTTGGACACGGATTATGCGGCTTGTGTCAGCGTAACT
>NZ_JAEAMR010000081.1 GCF_015999245.1 Streptomyces sp. AV19
AGCAACACATCCCCACCTCCCGTGCCGCCGACGCCGCGCGAACTGATCCCCGACGAACTCGTCGAATACGCCGCCCTCGTCCTCGCCTCCGTCTCCCACAGCGAACGCCAACTCCGCCTCACCGGACGCGAGATCAAGGAACTCGCACCACTCGCGGCGGACTGGATCCTGCGCGGGGCAACGGGCCGCGACCTGCGCGAGGAACTCAGGAACGGGCTACCCGAGCCCGTCCACCACGCCGCGTCCCTCATCCGCGACCGACTCCTGCGCAAACTCCCGGAGGCGCCACCGATCCCCGCCAAACGCCCGGCCCCGCTGGAACCCCGCATCGCGCAGATGCGTGAGTGCGAAGGCGACCACACGCACCCGTACCTCTTCCGGCCGTTGGGCGGTGAAACGCTGTGCGGCGAATGCCGTATTGAGCGGGCGGGGCAGACCGCCCGTGGCCGGACAGCCGCTGTGGAAGGTACAGCCACGACATGACCCGATGAGGGGCATTCCGCCTACTTCCCGCCCGGTGCCGCCCGCACCAGGCATAGTCGGACCAGACAAACCGCGACCCAGGAGCACAGCAAAGTGACCACTCACGCGCCTGCCCACCCCGGGCAATTGCCCACCAGAAGCCCCTATCGCATCGAGGCGGACGAGGGGCCGCAGACCATCGGCGAGCTGAAGGCCGCCCTGGCGGCCGTCGATCCAGCCGAATTGGCGGCATTCACCGCGAGGCTCGACGCGGTTCGTACCACGGGTCCCACCGCCCTCGAAGACGTCCGGTCCCTGGTGACGGAGTACCGCCACGTGTGGGTGCTCCGCACACACCCGGAGATCCAGGCGGCGATTCACGAAGCGGAGGATCCCGACGCCCCCACGTACGCGCTGGAGGAGATTCTCGGCAGCCAGGAGCCCAACCTGTGAACGAAGAGCGTCTCTCGTACCCCGTGGCCTTCGCGGAGGCGGTGCTCGCCGGTATCAAGGCCCTTGACCGGCCGCAGGACATCGCCGCGCTGACGGCGGCCCGTGACGAGCTGCAACGCAACCCTCGAGCGGGCGCTGTCCAGGCCGATGGGCTACGGCGCCTGCACGTCGAGGTGGACGACGACCCCGAGCGCATCAGCCTGCTGTACCGGTTCGACGGCAGCACCGTCCTCGTCGTATGGGTCTTCGCCGGCCCCTGAACAACGGACGGCCCCGCCCCGGCGTTCCCACACCGGTGACGGGGCCGTGCCCAGGAGCAGAGAGGCTCAGATGAGGCCGAGGCCGCGGACCGCCTCGCGCTCCTCCGTGAGCTCCTTGACGGAGGCGTCGATGCGGGCGCGGGAGAACTCGTTGATCTCCAGGCCCTGGACGATCTCGTACGTGCCGTTCTTG
>NZ_JAEAMR010000082.1 GCF_015999245.1 Streptomyces sp. AV19
GCGGGTACCACATCGCTGCGCGATGTGCAAGCGAGGCGGTCGCTGCGCTCCCTTCGCCCACGCGGAGCGTGGGCGCCTCCCTCCGCTGCGCTCCTGGAGGCAGTGGGGCCGGCCGCTGCGCGCCCGGCTGGCCGCGCGGTGCGCGGCCGGGCCGCTCGGGTCCTGACGGTGCGGCTTGTGGGGCTTCCAGTACGGGAGTTGGGGGAGCGTGGGGCGCTCCCGGCGGGTCCGCTGCGCTCCCCCGCCTGACGGTCCTTCCGGCTGCGCCTCCAGTCCCTTGGGGCCCGCTGGCGCGGGCCTGGCTGGCTACGAGGGTGGGGGTCGCTCGTTCGTGTGGGTTCTAGTGTACTACGTGCATCGGGTTGATGCAGCATGTACCGTTGGCGGAAACACGGGACACCCCCCAACCATCCGGGCGGGGCGCGGCTTTTGATGCGAGGTCAGCCTCGGAATTCGGTTTCCACCACTTACGCGAGGAATAACGAATTGGGAAGTTGCGGACCCGAGCCACAGAACGGTACCTCAGATATCGGAAAGCTCGAATTCCGGCGTGCGGAGGTGCCGGAGCCGAGCGGCCCCCAGGGCCGGGCGGCGGAACCCGCCACGGAGGCCGGCCCCTGCTCCTGGTGCTTGTTCGTCACGGTCGGCACCACCCGAGACTCAGAGCCGCTGGCGCCGACCACGACCCGCGCGGAGCCCACAGAGCCGCACGCGAAGCCACCTCAGCCACGTCGGGTCCGGCCGGCACCCGGCGACGGCGGGATAGATGCGTATAGAGCGATCATGCATCGTCGCAGCTCAGTGGCCATGTGATGTATCGCTGAGGGCTATTTGAATGTCAGATCGGGACGCACATTTCCCCTGGAGGGGAAATGATCAGGTGTCCGATCGAGGTGGATTCGGCGTGGCGGGTTCCCCTCCAGGGGAAATGCCCACTACGGTCAGGGCGCGTACATCGTTCCCCTCCAGGGGAAAGCCCGAGGTGAGGAGCGGTATGGGCCGGGCAAGGCCAGCAGCGAACACTGCCACCGGCGAGTACCTCCAGCTGGAGCTGCTCGACAAGAACGACAAGCCCTTCGCGTGGAGCGGCGGCGGCCGGCACGTCAACGCCAGCAAGAAGCTGGGCGCGGCGCTGTACGCGAAGGACAGCGGGTACACGAAGAACGACAAGCTGGTCTGGGGCTTCTACCTGTTCAACTCGCCGCCAGGGGACGAGCCGCTGCGGATGAGCTTCCGCGAGATCGGCGTCGACCTGGAGTTGCGTCCGAACGCGGTGAGCAAGTCCGTGGGTAACCTTCATCGTGGGGGCTACCTCCTGGAGGCGGAGAAGGTGGGCCGGGTGAAGTTCTACAAGCTGAACCCGCGGGCCGCTTACGACGGCTCCTCGGGGCAGCAGCGGCACGCCACGCAGCACGCGCGCCACCCGTCGACCACCTGCCCGCCGGAGAAGAAGGAGGCGTCATGACCACGCAGATCGCCGAGCCGCTCGCCCCGCGCTTCATGGAGGCCGCCGAGCTCAACGACCTCCTCCTTCGCTCCCAGCTCAAGCAGGGCGCCGACCTCAAGGTCCTGATGTTCTTCGCCACGGCCGTCCCGATGGGCGACCCGGTGCGCAGCACCGCCACGGACATCGGCAGGCTGGTCGGCCTGAGCACCACCAGCGCCTCGCGCAGCATCGGCCGGCTCGCCGAGAACGGCTGGCTCCAGCTCGCCTACACCGCCGTCGGCGTGAAGTTCTACCGTCTCGGCACCAGGGCCACGGGCCTACCGCCGGCACCCGAGCCCGAAGACGACGCCGACGCGCCCCTGGCGACCGTCCGGCACCTCCACGCCTCCTGACCCGCCCGGCTGGGCGCCACGGCGCTGCACCCCACGGTGCGGCGCCGTTCTCATGCGTGCAGCCCAGAGCGATACATCGTTCCCCCAGGAGGGAAACCGCAGCTAGGACGGCCTTCCAGCGCCGCTTCAGGGCCTCTCCCGAACACGCTGACCTGCGACAGCGCTGGACCAAGAGGCCACCGCGATACATCGTTCCCCTCCAGGGGAAACCCTCCTTGCTGCCACGCGTTTACCCACGTCAGCGGCGTGCGCGGCGCGGCGTCCGTTTCGCTAGTGCTACCGAGATGTTCTGGAGGAACCGAACAAAGTCCGTGTTGAGCGGAGCCCGCCGCGAGCAGCGCGTACATCGTTCCCCTGGAGGGGAAAGCGGCAGGCCATCGCCTCGTACGGTGGCGCTGCTGCCACCAAAACGTGGCAGCAGCGCCACACAACGGTGTTGTGGGTCAGTGGGCTCTGACCATGCAGCAGCCGTGCATAGATCTCGGACGGAACATGGCAGAACTGCGATGTTATGCAGCCGCCAGCTCGCAGAGCCGCACAACGCTGCTGCCCTCCGCTGCAACCGCCGGGGCCAGCCCTGCTGCACGAGCAGCACCCGTGTGCCGACTGGGTCGTGCGAATGCTGCGCTGCCTTCGGAGTCACCATGCAGCACCAGGAGCAGCACGACCAGGAGCACGAGCAGCGCCAGGAGCAGCGGGCCGGAGCAGCGAGCAGCAGCTACAGGTATGAGGCGAGGGTCTCGCAGTACGCAAGGGATGTTGCCGCCACCCCGAGATCGCCTTGAGCTGCGGTCTGTCCCTCCCCTCGTAGCGTGGAGTCCATGACCAGAGGGGTAAGTGAGGGTCATGGCGGAGAAGCGGCGGAAGTTCGAGCCGGAGTTTCGTGAGGGTGCGGTGCGGATCGTGGCGGAGACCGGAAGGCCGCTCGCCGAGGTCGCGAGGGACCTGGGGATCAACGAGACGACGCTGGCGAGCTGGGTGTCACGGGCCAGGAGGGCCGGGGCGGACGGGGTGGCCGCAGGTCGGCCGAGGTCGGGCGAACGGGAAGAACTTGAGCGTCTGCGGCGGGAAAACGCCCAGCTCAGGCGGGACAACAAGGAGCTGGTGATGGAGCGTGATGTCCTCAAACGCTGCATGGTCCTGTGGGTGAAGTAGCTGTGGCGGACCCGGCCGCCGTGGCCGGGGTGATCAGCGACAACAGGACCGGGCATGGCATCCCTCACAAGGTTTCCTGCCGCGCGCTGGGCGTGAGCGAGTCGTGGTTCTACAAGTGGCGGGACCGGCCCCCGACCCCGCGTGAGGTCCGGCGACGCCGGCTCGGGGACGAGATCCGGCGGATCTTCGAGGAGTCCGGCGGCACCTACGGATCACCGAGGATCTTCATCGAGCTGGCCAGGGCCGGGTGGAGGCTGTCGGTGAACACGGTCGCGCAAGTGATAGCGGAATCGGGCCTGGTGGCCCGCGTGGTACGGCGGCGTCGCGGCCTGACCCGCCCGGGGAAGCGGCCGGCCGCCCCCGACCGCGTGCGGCGCGACTTCACCGCCCCGGCGCCCGATCTCGTCTGGGCCGGGGACATGACCGAGATCACCACCGATGAGGGCAGGCTCTACCTGGCCACGGTCATCGACCTGTACTCCAGGCGCCTGCTGGGGTACGCGACAGGAACGCATCATGACGCGGACCTGGTGGTGGCCGCGCTCCACATGGCCGCCGCCACGCGGGGCGGTGATGTGCGCGGGGTGATCTTCCACAGCGACCGCGGCAGCGAGGAGTACACGTCCGCGAAGTTCGCCCGGGCCTGCCGGAAACTGGGCGTCTTCCAGTCCATGGGCCGGGTCGGGTCCTGTTTCGACAACGCCGTGAGCGAGGCGTTCAACAGCGTGCTCAAGGTCGAGTACGTCCACCGGCACCACTTCCGCACCCGCGCAGAAGCCCGCATCAGGATCGCTACCTGGATCACCGGCTTCTACAACACCCGGCGGCTGCACAGCGTTTGCGGGTTCAAGAGCCCGACCGACTATGAGCACGAGTACTGGGCCGACCCCACCGTGGGGCTGGCTGCATAGAAAGGACTCCACGGATCAAGGGGATTGACAGTCCGCCGGGCCACATCCATCATCGCCAGCATGTTCTGCAGCGGACTGTCCTCGCCGGCGGCAGCGGCTTCGTCGACGCGGGCAAGGAGCACGCGGTCGGCCTGGTCGAGGAAGTCGGCCCACACGCCGCCGTACGCGGCCGGATCGATGCCGGTCAGCGGTGTCAGCCACAGGTCGGCGTGGGACTGGAGCCGCTGTTCGTCGGAGCGGTAGTCGAGCACGGTGCCGCACGGCATCGTTCCGTTGTCCGGGTGGTCGGCGGCGCCGGGCCATCCGTCCAGGTCCACGGTGTGCACGGGGCACAGGTACGCGAGCCAGGCCGCGCCGGGCCCCGAGACCTGCGGAGGGCCTTCGCGGAGCACGGTGGCCTTGAAGGGGCACTCCACCACCGTGCGGAGCCCTCCGAGGTCGCGGTGGCCGGAGAGCTCCTGAACGATCGACGGCACAGCGGCTCCTTCGCCGGTCAGACCTCGATGTAGGCGACGACGACCACGGTACGAAGCGCCGTGACCCAGTACAGGAGGCGTACGCGTTCGACCTCGTCGGTGTACTGGCGCAGCTGGGGGCCGGCGGTGTCACCGGGGATCGGCTCGCCGACGTCGGGGTCGACGGAGACGACGACCAGGGCGCGGTCCAGGGCGTGGATCTCCGTCTCGCTGGTGATGTGCTCGAGCTGCTTGGCGGCGGAGTCGGAGAACGTGATCCGGGCGCGGCGTGGGCCGTGCTGTGGGGCCATCAGGCGACGGCCGGGCGCTGGGCGGCCAGGCGGGCGAGGTGGGCCTCGCGCAGGTCCTCCCACGGGATGCAGTCCTCCGCCGAGGAGGCCGTTGGCGGCGATGTCCTCCAGGACGGCGGCGAACTGGTCGGCGTTGGCCCGGGTGCGGGCGGCGTACGCGCGCACCGCGTCGGCGGCCGCGGGGTCCAGTTGCTGCCGGGCGGCGGTGTTGGCGGGGGCCGGCTGTTCGCTCATCGGGGCCTCCAGGGCGCGAACGGGCGTGTGCCACCACGGTATCGGCCGCACGGCGGTCCTGGGGACCGCTCCGCTTCACTCAGGCCCGGGGCGGGTGGCCGCGGCTCCTTCCACCTTGAGGCACCAGGGCTCGCCGGCGCACTGCCCTCCGAGTCCGGGGTCGGCACAGGTGCACTCCGGGTCCCGCTCCGTCACCTGCACGATGCGGTAGAGCCCCGGAGTCATCTTGGCCAGGCGTAGCGCCTGTACCTTCGCCGCGGCTTTTTCGATCGAGGCGGCGTGGGTGGTGTAGATCAGGGTGGTGGCGCCCGGGTGGGACGCGTCGGTGCACCGTGCCACGACCTGGTAGGGATGCTGCGTCATCGCTCCTCCCAGGCTTTCAGGCGGGCAGGCCGGGGAGGACCTGGCCGTCGGTGATCTGGGTGCGGGCGGCCAGGGCGTGGCCGTTGCAGACCACGTAGCGGTCGCCGTCGTCGGCCTGGACGGTGTGGGTGGCCGGCTCAGTGCAGGCCGCGTCCAGCCGGTCGTACGGCCAGACGTTGAAGCGGATGGGGTCGGTGCACCAGGAGTCGAAGCCCCCGGTGCCTCGCGCGCGGGACTTGAGGGTGCCGCCGTGCTCGGGGCACACGCCCCACGGCACGGTGCAGCGGCTCGGGTCGCCGACGGTGCTCTGCAGAGCTTGGGCGTAGAACGCGGCGGTGGTGCTGTCGATGCTCACCCCGGGGATTCTTCCGCGCCCGCCGGCTCGCCCGGGACCGATCGCGGCGGTTACGTTCCGTACGGATGGAGCGTGGACCCAAGGACCCAGGACCCAGGTACCGGCGCGGTCGCCGTTGACCAGGGAAAACAGCGGACCCAGGACCCAGAGACCCAGGTTCGGGCGCCCTGCTGGGTCCGGCGGCCGACGGCACAAACCGGCTGAGCAGCAACAGCTACCGCATCACCGTGCCGGGAGGGGTGTCACGCGGATCGGGGGGCTCGGTCCAGGCGTGGACGGTGCTGTCGACGAGGAGCTCCTCGTAGTGCTGGCCGACGGCGCTGGACTCATGTCAGACCGCGACGACCTCGGGGCTCCTGAGCGTGGGTCATGCCGGGCCCCCGTCGGTGTCGGCCGGCTCGGTGGCGCGGGTGAGGAACGCGGCGAGGCCAGCGGTGGCCTCGGGGTGGGCGGTGGCGAGCCGGGCCGCGAACGCCAGCTCGTCCATGCCGGCGGCCGGGACGAGACGGGCGAGCGCGGACAGCAGCGCGGCGTGGGCGAGGACGGGCTGCGGCAGGAGACCGGCAGCGGTCTGGCGGGCGGTCGGATCGGCGTAGTGCCCGCGGTGCGCGGCCAGGGCGCGGGCGAGCCACGCGTCGACGTCGGCCTGGACGTACGGGCCGGCGCGGCGGGTGAGTTCATCCCGGGCGGCTTCGTCGCCATCGCGGGGCTCGGTCTGCTCGAGCGTGCCGAGCTCGCGCAGCGCCCGGAGCTCGTCGGCGCGGGCGGCGACCCGCTGAGCCTCGAGGACGGCGGCTTCCCGCGCGGCGGCGTCCTCGGCTTCGGCGGCGAGCTCGGCCTGGACGACGTCGTCGGCGTCCGGGTCGTACACGGTGCCCGGCGCCGCGTCGGCGAGCAGTTGCTCGATGCGCTCCCATTCCCTCAGCTCCGCCGGGCCGCGGACGTCGTCGGCCAGGTCCTCGTGCCGCGAGTCCTGCCGCGCCTGGAAGCGGGCGTCGGCGAGGGCGCGTGCGACGGCGTCGGCGTCCATGCCCTTCGCGCGGCGGCGCACCACCCGCCGGCCGATGCGGGCGGGGTCGACCGGCTCGCGGGGCGCGGCTACGCGCGGGGCGGGCAGAGGGCGCACGGTACGCCGGGGCGGCCAGGGCGTGGTCATCTTCGTCCTCGATTCGGAGTACGGAATTCGGAGCGGGCACCGCCTGAGCGCTTGCGGCGGCCCGTCGAATACTGAGCCGAAGCTCAGTAGTTGTCACCGAAAGAGCGGGTTGAGCTGGTGAATGAGACCGGTCGAAGCAGCCGGGTTGTCACCAGTGAGGCACGCGACTTGTCACAAATGCTCAGTCGGCAGCCTTTCTGTCACCAGTAGCGAAGATCGCAAGCCACTGGATCTCGCGGGCGATTCCATAAGGCCATGGCGGTGAAACGCGTTGGGCCGGAGAGGGCAGTGGAAGCCGCTGACGCGGTGGCTGTCTGGTCGCATCAGTGCAGCTGGGAGGACCTGTTCGTGTCGGTGAACATCGACGCGGGCAGGATCGGGCTTGATCTGCGGGACGGATGGACGAGGCGGTGGACGGTCTCGTGGCGGGCTGATGGAGACGACGCGTCCGGCTCGGTACAGGACCTCGTACAGGAGCCGGCGCTCTCGAGCGATCCGATGCGGCACTTCACCTGGCGCCGGGATCAGCGGCACCGTCCGGGCCTGCAGTTCCTGACCAGCACCGGCCGCCACCATGGTGCGGAGAGCATGGAGGAGGGCCGCGTTCTGCTGGCCTTGGACTTCGCCGGTGACGTCGTCGACGTCGTCTCGCAGCCGATGAAGATCTCCTTCGAGACCGGAGAGAGGCGCCGCAGCCACACCCCGGACTACCTGGCGGTGACCCGTCACGGTGTCTGGCTGATCGACGTACGGCCGGAGGCTCTGATCAAGGAGTCGGACCGGGAGTCGTTCGCCGCGGCCGCCGAGGTCGCCGTCGCCTGCGGCTGGCGTTACACGGTCGCCGCCCGCTGGCGCGAGTACGCCTTCGCCGGGCTGGACGCGCTGGCCTCGCGACGTCGGCTGCGGTCCGATCCGCTGGGCCTGCGGCCGGTGCTGCTTGCCGAGGCCGCAGGCGGGCGGAGGTTCGGGGAGCTCGCGGCGGCGACGGGCTGTGAGCCGGTCGCGCGGGCCGAGCTGCTGCACCTGCTGTGGTCGAGGCAGTTGGGAGTTGACCTGGCCAGCCCGCTGGGAGACGGCTCGGTTGTCGTGCCGGGCGGGGAGGCGGGGCGGTGACCGCGGCGGCGGTGCTGGATCTTTCGCCGGGTGCTGGGCTGGTGCTGGACGGCAGGGAGTGGACGGTCGAGCGGCGCGAGCCGCACCTGGGGCGGGTCCAGCTGGTGAGGGACGACGGCACGCGGGAGCGGGTGACCTTCAGGTTCCTGGCGAACCATCCGCAGTGCCGCTCGTCCTCACGGACGTCCGCCGCGGGGGCCGACCGGGGCCGGCAGCACAAGGTGGCTCGGGATCTGAAGGAGGGCCGGCGCGAGCTCACCGAGCTGCGGATGGCCCACCTGCTGGAAGTGGCGACCGGGTTCCGCTCCGGCGACCCGCTGCGTCCCGGCCCGGGCGAGCCGAAGCCCGAGTACGACCCGGCCACGACCACGCTGACCGGTCGCCGGCTCGCGAAGGTGGCGGAGCTGGCGGCCCTGGACGCGCATCACGCGAAGCTGCTGGGCCTGGGCTCGGTGGGCTATCGCACGCTGATCCGCTGGGAGAACGCCCGCCGCCGGTTCGGGCTGGCCGGCTGCGCGGACGACCGCTGGCTGCGGTCGGGTGGCGGTACGCGGACGGCGTCGGAGGAGGTGCGCGAGGCCGTCTTCGCGGTCCGCGAGGAGACGAAGCGGATGGCGAAGGTGTCGATGCGGACGAAGGACCGCATGATCCGCCAGTACGTCCGCGAGACGTTCGGGCCGGAGACGAAGGTGCCCAGCTACGACACCCTGCGCCGGCTCTGGCAGGAGTGGTTCGGTCCCGGCGGCGCCCGGCAGCGCTACGCGAGGTCAGCTGATCTGCCGGAAAAGGACGGGCACGTCCTGGTGCACCGGCCGGGCCAGGTCGTCGCGCTAGACACCACAGTGCTGCCGGTCATGGTCCGCGAGGGCGTCTTCGGCGACCCGGTGAAGATGCACCTCACCCTGGCCCTGGACGTCTGCACGCACTCGCTGGTCGCCTTCCGGCTGACGCTGGTCTCCGACACCTCCGTGGACGTCGCGATGGTGCTGCGGGACGTGACGATGCCGCTGCCGATGCGGGCGGACTGGAACGAGGACCTGGAGTGGCCCTACCCGGGTCTCCCGGCCGCGGTGGTGGCCGAGTTCGCCGGACACCCGGTGGCCGGCCTGCCGTTCTTCACGCCGGAGACGGTGACGACCGACCACGGATCGGTCTACCGCAACCACCACCTGGTCGAAGTACAGCGGGTGCTGGGCTGCAACGTCCTGCCCGCGCGGGTGCTGCGGCCGACCGACAAGGCCGCCGTCGAGCGGGCGTTCGGCGTGATCCGGCAGCTGCTGTTCGAGCACCTGGTCGGCTACACCGGCGTCGACGTCGCCGACCGCGGGGTCGACCCGGCCGCCGACGCGGTGCTGACGGCCGACCAGCTCGAGCACCTGATCGCCACCTGGATCGTCGGGGTCTGGCAGAAGCGCAAGCTGGGCGAGTACGCCCCGGCCTGGGACCCGGACGGCTCGCACAGCCCGAACTCGCTGTTCGCGGCGTCGTTCGCGCAGACCGGCTTCGCAATGGACATCCCCTCCCCCGAGCTGTTCTACGAGCTGCTGCCCGCCCACTACGTCCGCATCGACAAGCGCCGCGGGGTGAAGATCCGCGGACTTTGGTATGACGAGCCCGACGTCCTGGGCGACTACCGCGGCGAGTTATCGAGGCGGGGCGGCAAGCACAAGGGCAAATGGGTCATCCGCCGCGACCCGCGCGACCGGCGCCAGGTCTTCTTCCAGGACCCGGTCACCCACGACTGGCACCCGCTGCCCTGGACGGGCATGCCACAGGCCGGACAGATGCCAGCCTTCGGGGACACGCGGGCCAGCGACCTGATCAGGAAAGCCGACGCGGCCGGCCTGAAGCCGAAGTCGCACGCCGAACTGCTGCCCGTGCTGCTGGAGCTGATCGGCTCCACGATCCCAGTCAGCAAGTGGCCGACCCAGATGAAGAAGTCCCAGCGCGTCGAGCACGCGCGCGAGACGCACCAGGCCCAGGCCGCCCACGCCGACCGGCCACCAACCCCACCCGTCCGGGCCGCGAACCCCGTCACACCGGGCGGGCAGGAGGCGGCGGCGAAGGTGCTGAGCTGGCCGGGCCGGGCCCGCCAGACCCAGGAAGCAGTCGCCGCCGAACGACGTCGGCGGCGGGAGGCTGCCCGGCCTGCGCCGGCCCCGCCGCCTGAACTGGGCCACAGCTTCCGCACCCGCAACGTGTTCGTCCTGCCCGAGGACGACCTGGAGGAGGACCGTGGTGGACCAGACGATGCCGGATGAGCACGCGGTCGTCCCGTTCCTTCGGGCCGGTCCGCCGCCGGACCGCACCCGCTGGGAGGGCTGGCAGCAGTGGCGGAAGATCCGCGGCACGTTCGTGCCCGCACCGCGTCTGACGCCAGCCGAGCACCAGAGCCTGAGCCCCCGGCGGCGGGCCCTGCACGACCTGCACCGCACCGCGACGCACGTCAACATGCGGCTGCAGGAGACGCCGATGAGCGCACGCGTCGCGAATCTGATGCGCGGGCGGCTGCAGAACAACGCGGTGAAGTTCATGCCCGGCACCCGCGACGGCCTGATGATCAACGGCGGCGGGTTCCAGGGCAAGACCGAGACCGCCTGCGACGCGGCCGCGTCCTTCGAGGACGTCTGGCGCGAGGTCCACCACCAGCTGCTGCCCGGCCCCACCCCCGGCACCCGGGACGTGTTCGTGCCTGTCGCCTACTGCCGCCTGCCGGTCCGCGCGACACCCAAGGGACTCTGCAAGGCGATCTTGAACGTCTACGGCAACCCGCACCCCGGAACCCTGGACGACCTGGTCAGAGCTGTCCGGGACGCAATCCGGGACCATCACACCACCGCCCTGCTGATCGACGACATCACCCGGCTGCGACTGCACCGCGAGGACGACCAGGACACCCTCGACCTGATCCGCGAACTGATGGACCTCAACGTCACCCTCGTCCTGATCGGCGTGGACATCCCCGGCTCCGGACTCCTGCGCGGCGCCTACGTCGACCAGCGCACCGGACAGTGGATCTTCCCCGAAAACGAGCGGGGCAGGAGGCACAACTCCGCAGCCGCCACGCAGACCGGCCGCCGGTTCGACATGGTCGATCTCGACCCGTTCGACTACTCCACCCCGGCCGGCATCACCGCCTTCCTCGACCACCTGGCCGGCATCGAGGACCAACTGCGGCTCCTGCGTTCCTTCAAGGGCATGCTGACCACCGGTGAGATGCCCGAGTACCTCTTCGGCCGCACCCGCGGCGTCGTCGGCCTGCTGCGACGCCTGATCGAGGACGGCTGCACCGAAGCGATCCTCACCGGCGAAGAACGACTCACCCCGGAACTGCTCGCGAAGACCACGATCCACCTGGGCAACCTCAACGACCTCGACCCCGGGGCCGGCGAGGTCCCCGACATCCCGCAGAACATCGCACCTCCCACGAAGTCCAAGCCCCGCCGCCGACGCGGACGCAACACGGTCCTCGACGACCGCGGGAACAGGCCGGCCGCAGGTGACTGACGCGACCACGAGCACCGGGCTACGGCCCTTCGGACTCAGCCTCGACCCGCTGGAGGGCGAGTCCCTGACCGGCTTCGCCCTGCGTCTGGCCCACCGCCTGCACATCTCGCCCCACGAACTCGCCCGGCTGACCGGCCTGACCGAACAGGACCGGCTCGGGCGAGCCCGAGCATCACTCTCGACGCTGCTGACCCCAGCCGAGATCAACCGCTTCGCCACCACAACCCGGCTGAAGCCCCGTGAGATCCGCGCGATGACGCTGGAACCCCTCGCCTCCCGCTACCCGCCGGCGGCCCGCAGCCTCGACGACGTCCGGGCCGGGAAGGTCTACTCCATGCACACGGACGGATGGCTATTCGCCACCACCGCCCGTTACTGCCCCCGCTGCCTCGCCGGCGACGGCTCAGACATCCAGAACGCCCACGGCGGGCCCTGGCAGATCCTCTGGCGTCTGCCCGTCGTCTTCGCCTGCCCGCTCCACAAGGTGTTCCTGGAACACCTCTGCCCCCACTGCCACAAGCCGATCAACTACAGCAGCAGAACTCAGCTGTTCCCCCGACCCGCCGCCACCGGGGTCCACCCCGCCCACTGCCGGTCCTCCACGACCCAGGACGTCCCGACCAGTCGGCCCGGCGCCCCTTGCGGGGCGCCGCTCTCGCACGACCCACTGCACCATCACCGGCCCGGACCCGCCCTGCTCGCACTCCAAAACAAGATCATCGGCCTGCTCCGCCCGGGCCGGCCGAAACGGAAAGCACAGCAGTACTTCACCGAACTCATCCTGCTCGCCAGCCTGGTCATGATCTCCTGGCCGCGCATCCAGGCGATCGGCACCACCCGCCAACTCGCCGCGGCCGTCGACCGGCACCTCGCCATCCACGAGGGAACCGACTCCCGTCCCTACCGCTCCAACGCGGCACCCGTCGACGCGCTCGCCTGCGCCGGCATCCTCCAGGTCACCGACCGCATCCTGGCCGCCGACGACCTGCACGAAGCACTCTCCTCGCTCGCGCCCGAGGAGAACCGCACCCGCAGCGGAATCCCGCCCACACGGCACCTGATCTGGGACAACAGCTTCAAGAAGCACCGCAGCGGATGCTCCGAGCGCTTCCAGCTCGCCGCCGACACGATCGTTCCCACCTTCCGGCGCACCGGCAAAGGCGGACTCCGACTCCCCTCCACCGGCGTCGGCCTCCGGCCCGAACACGTCCCCGCGTGCTTGCCCCAAGCCCTCGCCGAACGCCACCTGCACTTCCTCTCGGACATCACCCCCAAGATGCGCCGACGCAGTGCCTCGGTCTTCCTGGTCCGGCGCGCACGCGGCGGCGGCCTGAACGAAGCCGCCCAGTTGCTCGGGATCAACACCCCGGACAAGATGATCGGCTACACACGGCTGCTGAACCGCCACCTCCGCACCCGCGGCACAGCCCGCGACTTCGAACAAGCCCTCGACGCCATCACCGTCGAACTCCTCGCAGGCCCCGTCATCGACTACGAACGCCGACGTGAGGCCCTCGCCACCTGGACGCTGGAACCCGAGAACTGGCAGCACATACTCGCCCAGCTCCCGGTCCTCACCAGCCGTCGAAAGCCCATCAGCGACGACCGCAGGCGCCTGGCCGTCAGCGCCTACATCTGGACCCGCGTCACCGAGGGCGAGCCCGACTTCGCGCCCTGCCCGCCGCACATCGCCCACGACCCCGACCTCCGCTGGGCCTGGAACCGGCAGCGGCACAACGTCTTCCACTGGCTCCGGAGAGCGGACGACCAGCCCTACTACCGCGCGCTCAAGCCGCTCCTTGACGCCCACGCCGAGCAACTGGCCAAGGCCATCGACTGCGACTTTTCGAGATAGCTGACACCAGGGCGATCGGCTGACCTGGGCTGCTCGGTGGATCTTGCGGGGTTCGCGAGCCATCGAAGGTGCGTCTGAGCAGGCTGGCTAGGATTCCCCGATGACAAGAACCAGTTACCTCGGTCAGGGGCCGCGAGTAGCCATACGCCACGTCGGCAGTCAGGACTACGCCGAGCTCACAGTGCTGGCTCAGGAGAGCGCCGAGATGCTTCGCCGCTGGTTGGGTGCTCGCGAGAACACGGTGGAAGCGTTCGAGAGCTACCTTGAGCGGTTCGAACAGCCCACCCATGAGGGCTTCGTGATCTGCCTGCGCAGCACCGGAAAGATCGTGGGTGGCGTCAACATCAACAACATCGTCCGGGGCACCCTACAGAGCGGAACTCTGGGGTATACCGCTTACGCCTCCACGATGGGCTATGGCTACATGACCGAAGGGCTGGAGCTCGTGATCAAGCTCGCCTTCGACCAGCTGGAACTGCACCGGCTGGAGGCGAACATCCAGCCAGACAACACCTCGTCGCTGAACCTCGTCAAACGCCTGGGCTTCCAGCGTGAGGGTTACTCAGCCGCCTTCCAGTTCATCAACGGCGAGTGGAGGGACCACGAGCGCTGGGCCGTGACCGCCGAGGCACGGTGAGACTGAGCACTCGGCCTGCCCCGCACTTCAACTGGGCCGGTGTCAACCAACTCGGCCAAGTGTCACCTTGCTAGAAAAGTCGCATCGGCAACGGCCCGCAACATCACCGGTGACAACAAGCCTGCCTATGTGACAACTATCGTGCTTCGGCTCA
>NZ_JAEAMR010000083.1 GCF_015999245.1 Streptomyces sp. AV19
TGGCGACGAGGTCGGCGTGGCGGATGTAGCTGACGACCGCGGCCTCCACGTGGGCCAGGCGGGCGTCCCCGCGGAGCTTGGTGCGGATGCGGTCCGTCCAGCCCACGCCGGCCACCCCGGTCGAGGTGAGTGAAAGATCGAGACCGATGACGAGCGGGCGGGGGCGGGGGCCCGCCCCGGCCGGAGCCGGAGCGGAACCCTCGGTGCCCAGGGTGGCGGTCACCGGTCCTGTGCCTTTCGCGCTGCCCGACGGTAGGTCACCGGGCGGCCCCCTTCGTGATCGTGCCGCAGACCCAGCACTCGCGGGCGCCGTCGGCATGGACGCGGTGCAGGGTGGTGCGGTCCTCGGCCGGACAGGGGTGCGGGATGCTGAGGCCGGCGTGCTCGACGAGGGCGGCCTCGTCCTCGACCGCCGTGCCCGGCACGGGACCCAAGGACCGGTGTCTGCCGTGATGCCGGCCGCGCCGCAGGGCGGCCCGGATACCGCGCACGACGGCGACGGCCAGGAGGCCGACGCCCACGGCGGCGGCGAGCAGCCAGGCGACCGCGCCGGTACACACCAGCAGCAGGAGGATCGGCGAGGAGATCACCCGGCCACCCCCTTGGCGGCGGGGCGGCGGTGTCCGCAGCCGACGCACCGCACGATGCCCGCCTCGTCGTCGGCCTCGTGCGGGGCGTGCCGGCGTCGGCAACACGGGCAGTCCTCCCACAACACCCGGTAGACGGCCGCCGCGTCGAACTTGGCGTAGGGCAGAGCGGGGGCGAGGCGGCCCCGGCGCCACCGGGCCCCGTGCGCGGCGAGACGGCCCGCGACCGCCCACCACGCCGCCCCCAGACCGGCCAGCGCGACGGCGGCCAGGACGATGGTGGTCACGGCGCCACCCCCGGCTCCCCGACGGGCAGGCGCTTGGCCAGCGTCCCGGCCCGGTCCACGAGCTGCCGGGACATGACGTCGTTCGACCGCTGCACGATCTCCAACTGCGCGGCCAGGGACCGGCGAGCCTGCTCGGCGAGCGCCAGCGCCCGGCCGCCGGACGGATGAGGCCGCCGCCGCAACTCTGTGGCCTCGGCCCGGTACCGCGCGCACGCCCGGACGGTGCGGTCGAGACGAGCTGCGGCCCGCGCGGCCTCCGCCCCGTGCTCACGCCCGGCGGTCCTCAGCAGCCCCTCCAGGCGCCGCACTTGACCAGCCAGCCGCTGAACATCGGCTTCGGCCTCGGACAGCAGCCGACGCATCTCCCGCCGCGCCGCTTGCTCGACGTCGCGCTCGTGCTCCAGGACTCGGGCCTCGTACTGGAGTTGGAAGACGCGGCCCCAGCAGCGGCTGAGACGCTCCCTGGCGTCGTCGTACCTGCGGCGGCTCACCGGCATCACGAGCCCTCCCTTGGGGTGGGCACGAAGGGGACGAGCGGCCACTCCCGGCGGACCGTCGCGGCCTGGTGCTCCTTGCCGGGCGTCCGTGCGAAGTACGCGGCCAGCGACTCCGCTTGGGATGAGGCCCACTCGATCTGCTGCTTGTGCAGGATGGAGAGCGAGGCGTTCCCGATCTCCGGCTGCTGTTGGGCAATCCGCCAGGCGACCCGGCAGGCCGCGATCGCATCGGCGTCCGCTGAATGCGCGCCGTCGAGGCGGACCCGGTAGTGCGCGCACAGGTCCGCCAACTTGCGCGATCCCCGCCGGAACTTGTCGACCTGCTTGTCGATGACGAATGGGTCGATCACCGTGATGTCGCCGAGCCCCTCCGTCAGGGGCGTCATGCCGTACCGGCGTGCCTCGCGGTCGAGCAGCGTCAGATCGTAGCGCGCGTTCATCACCACGAGCGGCACGCCCGCCATCACCACGGCGGAGAGCGCGTCGAGCACCTCCTCGACGACCTGCCGCAGGTCGCTTCCCTCGGCGCGGGCCCGATCGGTGGTGACGCCATGGATGGCCGCGGCCTCGGCGGGGATCTCCTCGCCGTCCACGTCGGACAGCCAGGTCCTCGACTGGGTCGGCCGTTTGTCGCCGACCTGGACGACGCACGCGGTGACGATGCGGGCGGTCTCCGGATCGGGGCTGGTGGTTTCCAGGTCGAAGCCGCACAGGCGGCCTGCGCTCCAGGTCACGC
>NZ_JAEAMR010000084.1 GCF_015999245.1 Streptomyces sp. AV19
TGGCGACGAGGTCGGCGTGGCGGATGTAGCTGACGACCGCGGCCTCCACGTGGGCGAGGCGGGCGTCCCCGCGGAGCTTGGTGCGGATACGGTCCGTCCAGCCCACGCCGGCCACCCCGGTCGAGGTGAGTGAAAGATCGAGACCGATGACGAGCGGGCGGGGGCGGGGGCCCGCCCCGGCCGGAGCCGGAGCGGAACCCTCGGTGCCCAGGGTGGCGGTCACCGGTCCTGCGCCTTTCGCGCTGCCCGACGGTAGGTCACTGGGCGGCCCCTTCCGTGATCGTGCCGCAGACCCAGCACTCGCGGGCGCCGTCGGCATGGACGCGATGCAGGGTGGTGCGGTCCTCGGCCCGGCAGAGGTGCAGGATGCTGAGGCCGGCGTGCTCGACGAGGGCGGCCTCGTCCTCGGCAGCCGTGCTCGGCACCGGGCCGCCCAGCGCCCGGTGCTTGCCACGACGCCGGCCGCGCCACAGGGCGGCCCGGACACCGCGCACGACGGCGACGGCCAGGAGGCCGACGCCTACGGCGGCGGCGAGCAGCCAGGCGACCGCCCCGGTGCACACCAGCAGCAGGAGGATCGGCGAGGAGATCATCGGCCCACCCCCTCGGCGCCGGGGCGGCGGTGGCCGCAGCCGACGCACCGCACGATCCCTGCCTCGTCGTCGGCCTCGTGCGGGGCGTGCCGTTGCCTGCAGCGCGGGCAGTCCTCCCACGACACCCGATAGACCGCCGCCATGTCGAAGCCGGCGTACGGGGGCACGGGCCGGAACCATGCCTGGCGCAGGCGCGCAGTCACCGCGACGAGCCGCCGGTCGACAGCCCATACGAAGGCGGTCAGTCCGGCCAGGGCCACCAGGGCCAGGACGATGGTGGTCACGGCGCCACCCCCGCCCCCGGTTCACCGACGGGCGGGCGCTTGGCCAGCGTCCCGGCCCGGTCCACGAGCTGGCGGCACATGACGTCGTTCGACCGCTGCACCGCCTCCAGCTGCTCGGCCAGGGACCGGCGAGCCTGCTCGGCGAGCGCCAGCGACCGGCCGCCGAACGGCCCCGGACGCCGCCGCAACTCTGTGGCCTCGGCCCGGTACCGCGCGCACGCCCGGACGGCGCGGTCGAGACGAGCCGAGGCGCGCGCGGCCTCCGCCCCGTGCTCGCGCCCAGCGGTCCTCAGTAGCCCTTCCAAGCGGCGCACTTGACCGTCCAGGCGCCGAACATCGGCCTCGGCCTCGGAGAGCAGTCGACGCAGCTCCCGCTGCGCCGCTCGCTCGGCGTCGCGCTCGTGCTCCAGGGCTCGGGCCTCGCGCTGGAGTTGGAAGACTCTGCCCCAGCAGCGGCTGAGACGCTCCCTGACGTCGTTGAACTTACGGCGGCTCACCGGCATCACGACCCCTCCCTCGGTGCGGGCACGAAGGGGACGAGCGGCCACTCCCGGCGGACGGTCGCGGCCTGGTGCTCCTTGCCGGGCGTTCGCGCGAAGTAGGCGGCCAGCGACTCCGCTTGGTCGGCGGCCCACCCGATCTGCTGCTTGTGCAGGACGGAAAGCGAGGCGTTCCCGATCTCCGGCTGGTCCTGGGCAATCCGCCAGGCGACCCGGCAGGCCGCGATCGCATCGGCGTCCGCCGAGTGCGCGCCATCGAGCCGGACCCGGTAGTGCGCGCACAGGTCCGCCAACTTGCGCGACCCTCGCCGGAACTTGTCGACCTGTTTGTCGATGACGAACGGGTCGATCACCGCGAGGTCGCCGCGCCACTCCGTCAGGGGCGTCATGCCGTACCGGCGGGCCTCGCGGTCGAGGAGCGTGAGATCGTAGCGCGCGTTCATCACCACGAGCGGCACGCCCGCCATCACCACGGCGGAGAGCGCGTCGAGCACCTCCTCGACGACCTGCCGCAGGTCGGTTCCCTCGGCGCGGGCCCGCTCGGTGGTGACACCATGGATGGCCGCGGCCTCGGACGGGATCTCTTCGCCGTCCACATCGGACAGCCAGGTCCTCGACCGCGTCGGCCGCCGGTCGCCGACCTGGACGACGCACGCGGTGACGATCCGCGCCGCCTCCGGATCCGGGCTGGTGGTTTCCAGGTCGAAGCCGCACAGGCGGCCTGCGCTCCAGGTCACGC
>NZ_JAEAMR010000085.1 GCF_015999245.1 Streptomyces sp. AV19
GGCTGTGGGGCTGCATGACGATGCGGTCCCCGGCCATCGCGATGACGGAGGCGATGGAGGCGGCGATGCCGTCGACGTGGGTGGTTACGCGGGCCCGGTGGGAGCGCAGGGCGTTCATGATGGCGATGCCGTCAAAGACCTCGCCGCCCGGGCTGTTGAGGCGGAGGACGATCTCGGGAGCGTCGATGGCCTTCAGCTCGGATATGAAGTCGCTTGCGGTGACCCCGAAGTAGCCGATCTCGTCGTAGATCGCCACTTCTGCCGAGCCGTCGGCGAGGTTGCGGATGCGGTACCAGTCCGTACGGCCGGCGCGGAGAGCCGCGCGGGGGCGTGCCGTTCTGACCCGCTCACGAATCGGCATCGGCTGCCTCCCATCGGTGCTGGTCCGGGGATATGACAACGTTGTCAAAGGTCATTGTGCACTATCCCAGCGAGCAACGACGGTGCCACGGCAGCGAATCCCGCCCTCGCACTGCCGGTACGGGCCCGCGCCGTACGCTGCGCGCGCCGCCGCGAGCGTCTCGAACTGCACACCGTCGATGTCCGTACAGGGACCGCAGGTGTTCGCGTCGAGGACCTCCGTCGCCTCGTACACAGCGCGCGGCGCCGCCTCCAACGTCGCCAGCCTGCCGAGGTTTTGCGCGCGGTGGAGAGCTCCGCCGAGCTGGTCGCGGCGGAACCATCCCTTCAGGCCCCGTAGGAACGCCACGACCGCATCGGCGACTTGACGCCCGGACGAGCCGGAGGCGAAGAGGCGCAGCGCCTCCCGGCCGGCGGCGGCCGCGGCATCGGCGGCCAGGAGAGCGGCCGTTGCCGCCGCGATCTCGACGAGCTCGGACCCGAACGCCGCCCGAAGCCGCGGCACGACCGCGTCCCTCAAGTTCTCGTCCACCTTTGGCGGCGTGACCTTCACGCCCTGCGCGGCGGCCTCGGCGGCCATCTGTTCCGCCGCCGCTGTCGCCATGCCCGCCAGCGCGGACCGCAGCACGGCCGTGGCCTGCTCGCTGCTCACGCTCAGCGCCGCGAGCGCGGTCGCGTCCTCGTCGTCGACGACCACCTCGATCTGCTCGGCGAGCTGCTCGTACTGGGCCTCGGCCACGTCCTCCCACTCCTCCAGGAGCCGGGCCAGGCGCTCCTCGAACTGCTCGCGGACCGCCTCCAGGTCCGGCTCGCCGCCATCGTCCCGGCCGGCTGCGCGGGCCCGGGGGTGCTGGTGACGAGGGTGCGCGCGGGCGAGGTCGAAGAGGGACGCGGCCAGCACGGGCGCCTCGGGCGGCTGGGCGTGATGGTGGATGTCCAATCGCGCCGCGGGCCCGGGGCGCGCCGTCGGAGCCGCGGGCGTGGGCACGGGGGCGGCGGGCTGCGGGGGCTCGGGGACGTCGATGCCGAGCAGCGGCAGGATCACGGGCGCGAGCGCGGCCGGCGCGGCCGTGACGAGCCGGATGAGGAGCTCGCGGTCCTGGTCGGCACCGGGCTGCCCAAAGGCGATCTCCGGCAGGCCGACGGCGGCGAGGACTTCGGGCCCGTACGCGCCGGCCTCGATCAGCGCTTGGGCGGCGGTGGCCTTCGCGACGAGCGCGGCGTTCTCCGCCTCGGAGTCCGCCGGGA
>NZ_JAEAMR010000086.1 GCF_015999245.1 Streptomyces sp. AV19
GGCTGAGGGTGTCCAGGCCGGTGCTGGTGGCGCGGCTGTTGGAGCTCGATGCGGCTGGGGCGTTGACGTCGGCGCATGTGCGTGCGGGCGCGCAGGTTGGTGGGGTGACTGCGCGGACGGTGTGGCGGTGACACCCTGCCTGACTGGGCGGCAGGCAGCGGAAGCCGCATGGGATCTCCATGGGGGCAGGCCAGGCATCGCTTGCGGGCCCGAGCTCCCGGTGTCCACCGGAAGCTCCCTCCTTCATTCCAGCCGCCCACCGGCGACCACGCCGGCCGGCTACTGCGTCCGGATGCTCTGCGGACGCAGTCGGCTGTTTCTTGATGCGGCGGTCGATGTGGGCGTCACACCGGAACAGGGCACCGAACTCCGCCCACGCATCGCGATCGATCCCGGAGCCCGTCCAACTCCCGGGCCTCTCGGATCGCGGAGCTGGAGGAGAGCGGGGAAGATAGCCATGGGTATCTGACCGATGGTGGTGTCTTTCACCGGGACGAGCGCTTGTCGCCTGCCTGTGCGCGGCGTTCCGGCCCCTGCCCTGCGAGAGGACTGTGCGGCATGCCGGTTTGCAGGACGCGCGATGGCGTCGAGATCTTTTACAGGGACTGGGGGGAAGGGCGGCCTGTGGTGTTTCTTCACGGGTGGCCACTCAACGGCGATGCCTGGCAGGACCAGCTCAAGGCGGTCGC
Organism: Streptomyces sp. AV19; assembly: GCF_015999245.1. Taxonomy (GTDB): domain Bacteria; phylum Actinomycetota; class Actinomycetes; order Streptomycetales; family Streptomycetaceae; genus Streptomyces. The sequence continues at coordinate 690 of NZ_JAEAMR010000086.1, forward strand.
GGACGCCGGTTACCGCGGTATCGCGCACGACCGACGCGGTCATGGACGGTCCACTCCGGTGTACGACGGGTACGACTTCGACACCTTCGCCGACGACCTCGACGACATCCTCTCCCGTCTGGACCTGCGTAACGTCACCCTGGTGTCGCATTCCATGGGCGGCGGTGAGCTCGCCCGGTACATCGGCCGGCACGGCACGGAGCGGATCCGGTCCGCCGTCCTGCTCTCGTCGATCACTCCGTACCTGCTGCAAGGGCCCGACAACCCCGAGGGCGTACCGCGGTCCGAGTTCGACGGCCTCAAGGCCGGCATTCTCGAGGAGCGGTCGCAGTGCTGGAAGGACATGACCGAGGTGTTCTTCTCCACCAACCGGCCCGGCAACAAGGTCACTCGAGGCATCGAGGACGCCTTCTGGTACATGGCGATGACACAGACCATCGAGGGTGGCATCGCCTGTGTGGACGCGTTCAGTACGACCGACTTCCACGACGACCTCGGGAAGTTCGACATCCCGACCCTCGTGGTCCACGGCGGCGACGACCAGGCA
>NZ_JAEAMR010000087.1 GCF_015999245.1 Streptomyces sp. AV19
GGCTGGTGCCGCCGGTCGCGGCGTTATGCTCCTGGAGGTCCAGGTCGAGGATGTCGGTCGAGCCGGAGCCGGCCACGACGAGGAAAGCAACGGTGTCGCAGTCCTTCATGTGGACCCGGTTGCCGGTGATGGCGGCCGCGACGGCGTCGGTGGGGACGGCGCCGACGGACGCGTTGAAGAGCCGACCGAGTCCTCTGGCTCCTGTGGTCATGGTGTGTGCCTCTCCGGACGGGGTGTGAATGCCGTCCTGGTTGGCCCCCGGCGGGGGTGTGAATGCCCGCTGGGGGCGTGCTGGTCAGGCGCGGGCGGCGAGCTGGACGAACGGGGACAGCGTCGGGCCGTTGTTCTGCGGGGTGATCGCGGACTGGAGCCAAGGGCGGCCGTCGACGCGCTCGATGATCCGGTAGGCGGTCTGGTCCTGGCTGAACTTGAAGTGCGGGGAGGACATCGCGGACATGACCTGACGGTCACCGATGAGGTAGAAGCCGAAGTCCACGAAGCTGATGTCGCCCAGGTCGCCGAGCAGGCCGGGCGCCTTCTCGGTGAAGATCACCGGGCGGCCGAGGATGGTCATCGGCGGGCCTGCGACGCCGTTGTTCAGCCAGATCGCCGAGCCTCCCGTACCCACGGACAGGGCCATGGTGGCCAGCTCAGGGAACGTGTCGATAGAGCAGATCCACACCGCCCGGTCCAGGCTGGACGGGAGCATACGGGCGAACATCTTGACGATGTTCTCCCACACGATCGTGTCGGCAGCCTGCCCAGTCTCCTTGGCTACCGAGATCATGGCCGCGTTGTTCGCGTCGAGGACACCGAGCGGCTCGCCGACCCCGGAGCCCTTGAGGAACGCGATGTCCTCGTAGTACGCCAGCGCCTCGGGGAAGATCTGGTCGATGAACGCCTGGAAGGAACCGACCGAGTCGGACAGCAGTTCATTGGGCACCGTCGTGTATGCGGTCAGCTTCTTCGCGTCCAGGACCACGCGGCCGAATGACGCCTGCGACTCGGTGAGGGCGGCGCCCTCCTCAGTCCAGTAGCCCACGATGCCGCCGTACACCGAGGACACGTTGCTGGTGGAGTCGATTGCAGGGAACGGCACCCGCAGCGTCTCCATGGGGATGACACGGGATCGCTGCCGGACGATGCCGGCCTCCAGTGACACGCGCAGCAGCTCCGACCGCAGCGTCTCCGGGATCAGGAACCCGCCCTCGGACGGCACCGTGCTGGAGAACGCATTACGGACGCGGGTCAGCTTGGCCTGCATATCTGCCGTGCGGTTGGCGTTGTGCCAGATCGTCCGGAAGTACTCTGCACTGTTCTCGAACTCACGGTCCAGCGCGGCGCCCATGGCGCGCGGGTTGTGCAGGTGGTTGCGCGCCGAACCGTGCGCCACGACCTCGCGCGGTGTCAGGTCGACCCGTCCGACACCTTCCGGCTGCTCATCCCGGAGCCACTGGGCCAGGACACGCTGAGTCTCTTCCTTGACCTGTGTGGCGACGGAGAGGTCACGGTCGTGGACCGCGCGGGCGTAGTTCGTGATGAACTCGCCGAAGGCCCCGTTTTTGTCGGAAAAGACCTTCTGCATCGCCTTGCTGTCGCCGAGCATGGCCTCCAGCTCGGCGGCCGTCGTCGGGATAGTGATGCGCTCCGGGTCCGCCCCGGTGGTGGTGTTCACAGTCGTGCCTCCCATAGGGCGCGCTCGAAGAGGGTTCGGTCGATGCTGGGGACCGGCTCCGGCGGGGCCGGTTGGGGGGTGTGGTGCTGGGGCGGGGCCGGGGCGTCGTTGGCGACGGTGGCCAGCAGGGCGCGGAAGTATTCGACGGCCACCTCGCCCGCAGGGGGCGGGGGTTCGGGTGCCGGCGGAGGCGCGGGCGGCTCGGGGACGGCTGCCGGGGGCGCGGGGGGTGTGGCGAGTGGCGGCGGGGCGGGGGCCGTGGTGGCCACGCCCGCCATGAGGGACCGGAGATACTCGGCGTCGTAATCCGGCATCGGGTCGGCGGCGGCTGCCAGGGCGGCCCGGAAGACGCCCGGGTCGAAGGGGACGTCCGGCTCCGGCACGCCCTCGGGGGGCGTGTCGGGCGGGGGCTCGTCCAGCTCGCTGCCCGCGGTGTCGGCCAGGCGGGGCACGTCCGGGGCGGGTGCCTGCTCGCGGCCGGCGTGCCGGAAGACCGACAGGTCCCAGGAGTTGGCCACCGGCCGGTCGCCCGGCTCCCCCTCTTCTCGGCCGGGCCGGCCGGGCTTGGCGACCTCGTCGGCGAGCCCGGCCTCCACGGCCTCCTGGGCGGAGTACCAGGTCTCGGCCAGCATCCGGGTCCGCCACTGCTTGACGGTGCCACCGGCCCGCTCGGCGTAGATGCCGGCGATGTTGTCCGACTGACGGTCCAGCAGGTCGGCCATGTCGCGCATGTCGGCGGCGTTGCCGACGCACAGCCCGGATCCGTCGTGGATCATCATCTGGCTGTGGGGCTGCATGACGATGCGGTCCCCGGCCATCGCGATGACGGAGGCGAT
>NZ_JAEAMR010000088.1 GCF_015999245.1 Streptomyces sp. AV19
GGAGTGGGTCGATGTGGGGTGAGTGGAAGGCGCCGCTGGTGGTCAGGGTGGTGGTCTTGCGCCCGAGCTGGTGGAAGTGCCGGGCGATCTCCCGGACCGCATCGGGATTACCGGAGACGACGGTGGAGGTGGGGCTGTTGACGGCGGCGAGGGAGACCGCGTTCTCGTGTCCTTCGAGGAGGGGGAGGACTTCCTCGGGGGTGGCCTGCAGGCCGGTCATGACGCCCTCGACGGGAAGGGCTGCCATGAGACGGCCCCGGGTGGCCACCAGGCGTGCGGCATCGGGAAGGGAGAGGATCCCGGCGAGATGGGCCGCGGTGATCTCCCCCAGAGAATGCCCGGCGAGGCAGTCCGGGGCCAGGCCGAACGTCTCGGTGACCAGACGGTGCTGGGCCACCTGCAGCGCGAACAACGCCGGCTGCGTGTACCGGGTGCGGTGGACCAGAGCCCGCTGCTCTCCCTCGGGTGTCGCGAAGAGGATGTCCCGCAGCGGGTGGTCGAGGTACGGGTCCAGATGCGCACACGCCTCGTCCAAAGCCTCGGCGAACACGGGGAAGGCCTCATAGAGTTGGCGCCCCATGCCGGGGTACTGGGTTCCCTGCCCCGCACAGATGAACGCCACCTTCCCACCCACCACCGGCCCACGCCCCTGCACGAGAGCGGGATGCTCCTCACCCCTGCCCAGAGCCTGCAATGCCTGCAGGTATCCGTCGCGGTCCTCGGCCAGGATGACGGCCCGGTGATCGAACACCGACCGCCCGACCGCCAGGGCATGCCCCACATCCGGCAGGGACAGGTCGGGGTGGGCGGCGACGAACGCGCGCAGTGTTCTTGCCTGATCACGCAGTCCTTGCCGGGTCTTCCCCGATACCGGCCACGGCCACGGCCCTGGCGGCACCGCTGCAGCCTCGGCAGACGTCTCCTCGACGGGGGCCTGTTCCAGAATCACGTGGGCGTTGGTGCCGCTGACGCCGAAGGAGGACACCCCGGCCCGCCGCGGCCGCCCCACCTCCGGCCACGCAACCGCCTCCCTCAACAACTCCACCGCACCGGAAGACCAGTCCACATGCGGCGACGGCTCCTCTACATGCAAGGTGGCCGGCAACACCCCATGCCGCAGAGCCATCACCATCTTGATGACCCCCGCCACACCGGCCGCTGCCTGGGTGTGGCCGATGTTCGACTTCAGGGAGCCCAGCCACAACGGCTGGTCTTCCG
>NZ_JAEAMR010000089.1 GCF_015999245.1 Streptomyces sp. AV19
TCGTCGCGGGCCAGTTCGCGGCAGATGACCTCGTCGGGGGTGTTCACGCTCACGGTCTCGACCGCCACGGAGCGGTGGTCCTCGACCGGGAGGGTGTGGGTGCTGCGGCGGTGGACCGTGTAGGAGATGAGGCGGTCGATGCGGAAGGTGCGGGAGCCGCTGGACTGGCGGTCCATGGCCTTGAGGGTGATGTGGCCCGCCTTGGTGGTGCGGATGTCGTAGATCTCGATGGTGCGGACGGTCTCGGTGCCGTCGGCCTTGGTGTAGGTGATGGTGACCGGCTGGCGGCGGTCCATGGCGCGGGAGAGGTCGGTGAGGATAGCGGTGGTGGTCTGGCGAGCGGCGATCTTCATGGTGTCCCCCTCGGTCGCGTCGTATTTGTAGCTACAAAGATAGGGATATTGTAGCTACAAGACCAGTCTTTTTTGTAGCTACAACACGATCGAGTGAATGTTGCTGCTTGTAGCTACGAACGGCTACCGTGGCAGCATGTCCGCCGATTCCAACGCCACGTACGACAAACCCCGCCAACTGCGCATCCCCACAGGCGAATGGGAACCCTTCGAGGAAGCCGCCAAAGCCATGCACCCGGCTGGCCGGAGTCCGCGCGCTGCCGTCGTTCGTCAGTTCATCCGGTGGTACATGCGGCGCCCCGGTGCCAAGCTGCCCGAACGGCCGCCGGCTGGCCCTTGGTCCGAGCGTCCGGCCATTGAAAGGTGAGTGCCGACCTGGTGGCGTTTCTCCGCGCCCGCCTCGACAAGGACGAGCGCGTCGCCCGTGCTGTGCTCGGCGCGCCCTGGGTCCGTCGGAAGGATGTGGCCGGCGTCCACGCCGACGACGCCACCGATGACCGCCCCGACGGCACGCCGGTCGCTGACTGCCGTCACGTGCCTGCCGAGTACGAGCACAAGGTCGCCGTTGCGGAGCACATCGCTCGCCACCAGCCCGCCCGTGTGCTCGCGGAGGTGGAGGCGAAGCGGCGGATCGTGGATGCCTACGCAGTAGTGCTCGGCGAGCAGGGGGTTCTCCGCGAGCAGATGCGCATTGCGCTTGCCGAAGGGCGTGAAGAAGACTTCATGCGCATGCACCGCCAGGAGAGCAACCTGATCGAGCGGGCAAGGCACCTGGCACCAGCAACCCAGGCCCTTGCCCTGCCGTACGCCGAGCACCCGGACTACCGCGAGGAGTGGCGGCAGTAGGACCGCTGGCTTCTCGCCCCACAGGCGCCAGCGCCCGCTACGTCGGGGTGTCCAGGGCGGTTCGGTGCGTGTCCGGTGCGGTCGGGTCGAGGCCGGCCTCGTAGGCTGAGGCGTGCTCAGCATCGGATCCCGGCCGCCGTCCATGCCGCTCTGATCTGGTCGTACGCGGCGTGGACGGCGAGGTCGCGAGGTGCGTCGAGGACGAGGCTGTGTCCAGGGTGCTTACGGCAGGGATATCCAGACTCAGCACGGCCACCACGCGCTCCAGGTCGCCGATGACTTGTGCGACCGGGCGGTCCACCACGGTGTTGCCGAGGTCTTGGAGCAGATTCGAGCACGTCGGCCGTTTCCGATTCCCCGGCAATGGCGCGGCGGAACGTGGCCATGACCGACCGCAAGGCGCCCAGCTCCCACACAGGCAGGGACAGCAGACGCACCTGGGACGCTGAGGTCCGGCGCAGGACCGCAGCGAGCCGACCGATGGTGCTTGCCGCTACCCCGTAGGTAACGGGTGCCAGCACGTACCGGCCGCCGTCGGCCCACGCGTCATCGGCCTGTGCGGCGCTGGCGATGATGCTGAGCACCTGCGGGTCGAGGTACTGCGCGCCCTGGATCCATGCCGAGTCGCCCGGGAGCACACAAGGCCGGTCAGTTCCCGACCGTCGAGAGTTCCGGCGATCGGGGGGGTAGGTCGGTCATGTCGAGTCGCCCCTCTGCGACCTCTCAGGCCAAGAGGTCAGTTGATGTCTGCGTCGCAGGGACTCGACTCGGGGCAGCCGATGTGGAAGTTGCTCATGTTGAAGCTCAGGAGTACTGGTATGTCCTGGTCTTCAGATTTAAGGTCGCAGTATTTTTTCCCGCAACTGAACCACACATCGTCTACCAGGAAGAGGATGAACCAGTAGCAGTGGCCGGTGCCAATACCGGTCTTGTACTTGGCGGTGAAGATGTTCTCACGCACCTCCTTGTGGGTCATGACATCGATTCGCTTGCAGACCTTGTTGTCATATCCACCGAACCTGTAGGTGACGAGCACATAATCGACTGTCTTGCCCGTCTCGTTTTTCAGGTTGACCGGGCAGGACCGCTCAGTGCTGTATGCCTCGTTGTCTTCGTAGGGCATCGCATGGCCTCGTACGTTTCGTGGCGTGGCTGGACGATTGGGTTTTCCCGGTGGTCCCGCCGTGAGGTTTGAACGGTGACTGTGCGCTGGCGGGGACGGTACGTCCAACCATGGGGGGCGGGACGTACCGTCCGACAGTTCGCCGCGTCTATGCCTAGACCCGGATGCAGGCCGTGAGGAAGTTGTCCGGCGAGACGATATCGCCCGTGCCCTGCCAGACGCCGTCATCCCCGTAGGTGACTTCAGTAGGTTTACCTACATCTCCGGCCGTGACGAGGAAGCCGTCCGCGGACGCCCTGGTGAAGATCGTCCCAACTGAGGTCACGCCGGTGGTGAACGTGACGACGACCTGTTCGAGCGGCCGAAACTCCCGGTAGGTGTTCGCTAGCCCCCGGAAGGCGCAGAGGGGGACAAAGTCTGCGCCGCTGCTCGGATTCGGCATCTGAGCTAGCCCGATGGTGTACTCGCGCTTCGTCGCGTTGTGAATCCGGATCTGGTTCTCGATGTCATACGGCTCTTCCTGGAAGTTCCCTCCCTCTACAACCTTCCAGCCTTCCCCGGGCTTGGCGACCTGGTCGTTCATATGATCGATGTACGCACCTTCCTGGAACTTGGTGTCCGCGTGGTAGACCTTGTAGTTCTGCTTCCAGCTCAGCCCGGTGCGGACCTCGAAGTCCGGGTCGAGTAACCAGACTGTGGGGGCGGCGCTCTTCTTGGTGACCTTGACGCCCACGCCTACCGCCTTGAACGCGGTGAGCGAGAATCCCTGCTCCTGCATTTCGCTCTTCTTGCGTGGGCTCATGGAGATTTTGATCCCATAGTCGGTCATGGTTCTCGTCTTCCTTTCGCGTCTGTTGCTCGGAAGTGATGCTGTTCCGCGACGGCGGGGGTTCGCTGGCTGGCCCGTCGCGGCCGCATCACGCAGTCGCCGTGCCTGCACTGCCGATCCCGTCCCCTCGCTGCTGGCCTCGTTGGCGCGCGTGACGACGACTCGGGTTTCCGCGATCCTCCTTGAGTGCGGACATAGCCGGGAGGTGACGGACTTGCGCATACTCCCGCGGGTCAATGCGGCCCTGCTAGGGCAGCGATCGGCCAACCTGCGCTCTCGCGCATTACCGGCCATCTCCATGCCGTGGTCAGTCTGCACCGCAGAAGGTGTGCCCTGGGGGCGGTGCTACTGTCCCCTCCCGTAGACGGCGACGGCGCCGATGCGCGAAGCAAGCGCAACCGCAGGCGCTGGACCTCGCGGCGGGTGAGCAGGGTGCCGGCGGCGGGAATGCGCGGGGTGGTCATGGTCGGCCTCCGGTCCAGGGGTGGCGGTGGCCGTGCTAACGGAACTGGCGTCCGGACAGTGTTCGGTCAACGTCTCTCCGGGGCTTGGAGCTTGGGCTTCCGGCGGGCGGCTCGGGCCGCAGCGCGTCGTGCTGCCCAGTTCGACGTCGGCTGGCGGCGCCGTCCGGAACGACGACTTCGGTGCGGACGAGCTTGGTCTCCCAGGTGCGGCCCGGGGCGGGCGTGTGCTCGCCCCGGGGGCTTGAGGGCGGCCCGGTCATGGGCCGGTCTTCCTCAGCTCGTCAAGAACGGTGTCCAAGATCCAATCGGCCCATTCGCCGACCCGCTGCTGGCCCGGCTCGCCGATCAGTTCGGCGTTGTCCAGGCCGAGGAGCGTTACGGTCCGGATGCGATGGTCGAGACGGTCCTGGAGTTCTGCCCAGTCGGGGCTATCGGCTGAGGTGCTCATTGCGGACTCCCGTTGGTGGGCCGGGGGACGAGCGCCAAGAGGACGATGGCGAGTTGGCCGACGGCGGCCGCGATGGTGGCGACGAGGTCCGGGGCCGTCATGGGCGGTTCGATTCGAGCAGGCGCTGGGCGATGGCCAAGGGGCCGTGCACCCAGCCGGCGAGGTTCGCATCGGTGAGCTCGGATGACTTCAGCCGCAGGCCGCCGGTGACGTCGGCCTCTACCTCCAGGAGCTCGACGAGCGGCGGGATGAGGCTGAGCAGGATCGTCGCCAACACCTCCGTGGTCGCGGAGTCGGTCAGGGTTTTGGCCTTCTCGGCGGCGGCGCGTAGTACGGCGGCTGGTGTCGCGTCCGTCGTCGCGGTGGCGGGCGGGTGCGCGATCGCCGTCTCCAGGGCGTAGCCGCTACGCCTCGGCTTCCCTTGGCGGGTGGTGGCGATGGCGTGGAGTTGGTGGGTGAGGATCCGGCGGGGTCGTTTGCCGGTGTCGGCGTCGACGACGCGCGCGTCGCTGTAGCCCTTGTATTCGGTGATGCGGATGCGGCGGCCTTCGTCGAGGGGGTGGCAGGCGACGTAGACCTGGCCGACGCGGATGGTGGTGTCGGTCATCGAGGGTCTCCTTGCGGCGGGGCCGCTGTGCGGCCGTGTGTAGGGCGAGGGCTGATCAAAGCGGGGAGGAGGGCGGTTGAGGGGTGATCGGCCGTCAGGCGGCCATCCATGGCTCTTCTCGGATGCATCACGGCTCCCGGCCGGACCGGCAGTCTCCGGCGTGCTCGACGCCGCGCGTCAGCCACCACGGTTCGCAGCACCACCGGAACACCGGCGCGCCGCCCACGTCCCGGTACTCCCGGACGGCGACTACGGCCAGGAGGACGGCCAGGGCGCCGAACGAGCAGGCGGTGCGGGGTTCGCCGTCGGCGCCAGCCTGGACGGTCGCCGCGGCCAGGGCCCCGGCGGCGAGGGCGGCTATCAGGGTGTCGATGCGGCGGATCATCGGTTTCCCTTGTGCGGTTGTGTCGGCATGGTGTTGGGCGGGGTGTCGAGGGAGGCGATCCGGTACGTGGGGCAGGGCCAGATCCTGGAGCAGGCGGAGCAGACGTTGAGGGCGCGGCCGTCGGCGTCGGTGCTGCGGTGGTGTTCGGCGGCGATGCGGTCGAGGCGGTCGTAGAGCTGTTCGAGGTCGTTGTCGGTGAGGTCGTCGAGGCGGATCCGGCCGAGCGGGGCGGTCGTCGGCGGTGTCTCGGGCTTGGGGTAGCTGCGCTGGTCGGTGGGTGGCACGGGCTTGGCGGCGCAGGCGGCGCAGTGCGGGAGGCTGGCGCCGTCGTCGACGGGGGTGTCGCGCTTGCCGCAGAGCGTCTGGACGAGCGGGCTGCCGTCGATGGGCCGGGCGTTGTGACGGACGCGGCCTCGGGGCAGGCGGGCGGTGATCGGGTATCGGGGGTCGGTCATCGGTGGAACTCCTTCTGCGCGGCGCGGTAGATGGTGGTGCCGTCGGGGTGGGCGCGGAGCGCGTTCATGACGCAGTCGTGCCAGGACTGGAAGGCGTGGTATTGGCGGCGGAGTTCGTCGAGTTGGGCGTGGAGGTCTGCGATGTGGGGGTCGTCGGCCGTGGTCATGGGCGGCGTCCTTGGGCGGGTACTTCGGTGAGGGGGCCGTGGTCGGCGACGAGGAGGCGCCAGCGGACGAAGTGGCTGCCGTTGGTGGTCCAGCGGGCGCGGTTGCGTTTCCAGAGGTGGCCGGTCCGGTCGTGGACGGCGTGTACGTCGGGTGGTGCCTGGAAGCTGCCGGGGCTGTCCGGGCGCCAGGTTCGGTTCGTCATGGCTGCGGGGTCTCGATGTCCCACTGGTCCGCCAGCTGGCGGAGGAAGCAGGCGGCGGCTGCCCTGGAGCACCCCGACACGTCACCTTCGACGTCGATGACGCCGCCGGCGTTGACGATGCGGGCGGTGATGGTGGCGAGGGTCGTGGTGGTGGGCTCGGGCGTGGTCACGGGGTTTCCTCCTCGGGCCGGTTGTTCCAGGCGGTGATGCGGGCGTCGTGGTCGGCGGCGGTCAGGGGGCGTCGAGTTCGCGGCTGGCCTGCCGGAGCGGCGTGTAGCCGACGTTGTCGGCGAGAAGCCGCGCGGCTTCGTGGAGCAGGCGGGCCTCTTCGGGGCGGGCCATCGTGAGGGCCGATCGCCAGTCCCGTACGAGGAAGACGGCGGGGTGTGCGTCGTGCCGGTTGATGGCGTGGGCGAGCTGGTTGAGGGCCTGGAGCCCCCGGCGGAGGGCGGGGCCGACCAGCCGCGTGCAGGCAGGGCAGAGCGGCAGGTTGCCGGCGGAGGCCAGATGGACGAGGTCGGGGATGACGGCTTCGTCGCAGCGGTGGCATGGGGTGGAGCGGGCGCTATGGCGGATGGCAGCGCGCACGGGCTCGAAGGGGCCGCGGTGGTCGGCCGGTTCACTGTGCGTCTTGATCGTGACGAGGGTGGTCATGCGGCGTTCCGGTTCTGGCGGCGGCGGTCAGGGCCGTTGAAGGCGAGGAGGGTGGAGGCTTCGGCGAGTCGGGAGGTGAGGCGTTCGCCGAGGCGCCCGGCGAGGTCGGGGCGGTCCTCGCCATGCGGGGTGCGGATGGGCAGGTTGGTGGTGACGATCAACGGGAGGCACTGGTTGTAGCGCTCGTTGATGAGCCGGTAGGTGGCTTCCTCGGTCCACTCGGACAGCTTCTCGGTGCCGAGGTCGTCGAGGAGGAGCAGCGGGACGGTGGCGAGGCGGCGGAGTTCGTACTCGGTGCCTTTGTCGGAGCCGCCGGGGCGGAGGCTCCCGTACATGTCGGGGGCGGTGGTGGCGATGAACTCGAAGCGCGGCGGCCCGGCTTCGGCGATGGCACGGAGGGCCCCGTACGCTTGGTCGGTTTTGCCGGTACCGATGCCGCCGGTGAGGACAAGGAACCCGGCGTCCCGGATGTCGACGGCGGCGCGCTGCGCCCAGGCGATGACGCCGGGGTGGGTGGCGGTGGCCTGTCGGTATCGGTAGGGGGTCGCAGTCTCCCAGCGGGCGAGGGCGACGGTGGCGCGTTGGCGGTGGTGGTAGTCGGGGTGGCCGGGGTCGTCGGGGGTGAGGGTGGTGTCGGTGGGGCCGGGGGTGGTGTCGGCGAGGCCGCGGGCGGCGAGGATCGAGCGGATGCGGGCGAGCAGTGCGGCGCCGCCGACGGGGCGCGGGTCGTCGTGCATCAGAACCCCAAGTCGTTCTCGTAGGCGGAGGCGGGCGGGCACTGGAAGGGCCGGTAGTCGCCGGAGACGGCCCGCAGTTGGGGGCCCTTCGGGTGGGCGAGGTGCCTGCCGATGTCGCGCCAGCCGTTCGGTGCCATCTCGCGTACGGCCTGGATGAGGTCGTCGGGGGTGTGTCCGGCGGCGAGGAGTTCGAGGGACTCGGTGCGGATCTGGAGGATGTGCTTGGGGATAGGGGCGCCGGGGGTCGCCTTTGAGTAGGCGTCGGCGATGGCATCTGCGTCTCTCTCTCGCTGTGACCGTTCGGTTGAGGCGTCCGGGACCGGAGAGAGAGACGGGGCAGGGGCAGGGGCAGGGGCAGGGGACAGGGGCAGGGGCGGCGCGCACGTGCGCGCCTGCGTGCCCGCGTGGGCGTGCGTGGCCGCGCGCGCACGCGTAGAGGCTTCCCGATCCCCCTGCGCAGGGGGATCGGAGGGGGTTCCCGGAGGGGGTGTGGAGGGGGTTGCGGAACCCCCTGCCGGGGGGTTCGGCTCGGGCTGGCGGAAGGCCCTGCGGAGGGCCTCGATGTGCTCGGCGACCTGCTGCCGGATGGACAGGCCGGGACCGCGGGAGGACTTGGTTGGCTCGTCGCTGAGTTCGTCGAGCGGGATGCGGTCCATCTCGGTGAGGAGCGCGTGCCGGAGAAGCGGGGAGGAGATCTCTTGCGCGCCGGAGACCATGGCGCCCATGACCTTGGGCTGCTTCCAGACGCCGTCGTTACGGACGAAGGAGCGGATCAGCAGCTCCTCGGTGTCCTCGTCCATGACGATGAACGCGGCGTCAGTGAGGGCGCTGAGGTGGTGGTCCAGATCGGCCGGGCTCAGGCCCTGGGCCTTGCGAGCCCAGCGGCGCAGGGTGAGCGGCAAGAGCCCGGCGTGGTTGAGATTGGGCTGGCTGATGAGGAAGAGGTACAGCCGCTGCTGCTGTTCGGTGAGCGCCAGGAAGTCCGCGTCCTCCCAGATGGAGGAGAGGATCCGGCCGTGGCCACGTGCCATGTGGTGCGCTTCCTTAGGTTGAACGGGAACAGGGCGCGGCGAAGAAAATCCCTTGTCAGGGTGGGTGTTGATTGACCCTAAAGCGAGAATAGCGTTCGCGGTCACTGTTCGCGAGCGATATGCGCGATCGCGTAGTGGGGTCGCGATCGGACGTGGCACCATGGGCGCCATGGATGACCTGGACACGAGGATCGAAGCGGCGGCGAAGAAGCGGGCCCGGGCAGAGAAAGCCTTCGACGCGGCCGACGCCGAGCTGCGCGCGCTTCTCGTGGAGGGCAGGGCCGCCGGCAAGGGCCCATCGCACATGGCGAAGTTGACGGGCTTCACCCGTGAGTGGGTCGCGAAGATCGCTCCGGCCCCCAAACGCGCTGCCTGACCGGCTCACCACAGCGTCCCCTCCGGCCGGCGTCCCGCCGGGGTCCCCGCCGGGCACCGGTGGTCGATGACGTGCGAGTGCGGGCACGGTGACGGGTAACTCGTCGTCCATCGCAGATCCGGCCCGGTGCTGAGCTCGCGCAGGCACCAGTCCAGCCGGTTCGGCTCCCGCAGCGCGAACGCGGCTGCCCAGGTCGTCGGTTCGGCGTCGGCGGTCACGGACAGCGCGGCATGCCGACCGACGAGCTGCCGGAGCACCGGCGCGCCGCAGCGCAGGCAGGACCCGCGCACCGCGCCCGCCCCGCTCGGGCGCGTCATCAGGTGATGTCCTTGCCCGGTGGCGGGCAGGCGGCCCGGTGGGTGCGGTGGATGGTGGCGACGAAGCCGGGGACGGCCGGGCCGGTGGCGCTGTCGGTCCAGCC
>NZ_JAEAMR010000009.1:0-43513 GCF_015999245.1 Streptomyces sp. AV19
TTCAGCCCGTCCGGCGCTTGAGGACGAACGCGGCGCAGCCGCGTTGCCCCGCGCGAAGCACGCGAGAAACTGGGGGCACCCCCTCTGGGGGAGAAAGGGCGGGGCATCTCCCCCGGCTACCGACGCCGCGGCGCCAGATCCGCCACCCGCGCCCCCGACACCGCCCCCGCCTGCCCGTCCAGCGGAACCGCCCCCCGCAACTGCGCTCCCGGCGGCGGCCCGCCCCGCTCCGGCCCCGGATACCCCTGGCCGCCGTGCCGGCCGTCGCCCAGCCCGCCGTGGCCCCGCCGCTGCCCGGGCAACGGCGCCACGTCCCGCCGCCGCGCCGCCGGCGGGACCGGATCGGCCGCGCTCCCGGCCCCCGGGCCCGACCCCGCGCCGGGCCCCGCGACCGAGATGTGCACGCCCTGATCGGCGAGCGCCTGGAGCTCCGTGGCCGCGCGGTCGTCGTGCCCCGGCGGCTCGTCCGTCACGAGTCTGGTGATCACATCCGTCGGCACCGTCTGGAACATCGTGTCGGTGCCCAGCTTCGTGTGGTCCGCGAGGACCACGACCTCCGCCGCGGCCTGCACCAGCGCCCGGTCCACGCTCGCCGAGAGCATGTTGGACGTGGAGAGCCCGCGCTCGGCGGTCAGGCCGCTCCCGGACAGGAACGCCCGGGAGACCCGCAGCCCCTGGAGCGACTGCTCGGCACCGCTGCCGACCAGCGCGTAGTTGGAGCCCCGGAGCGTGCCGCCGGTCATCACGACCTCGACCCGGTTGGCATGGGCCAACGCCTGGGCGACGAGCAGGGAGTTGGTCACCACGGTGAGCCCCGGGACCCGCGCGAGCCGGCGGGCCAGCTCCTGCGTGGTCGTACCGGCACCCACGACGACGGCCTCGCCCTCTTCGACGAAGCTCGCCGCGAGATCGGCGATGGCCGTCTTCTCCGCGGTCGCTAGATGGGATTTCTGCGGGAAGCCGGACTCCCTGGTGAAGCCACCCGGCAGCACCGCACCGCCGTGCCGGCGGTCGAGCAGTCCTTCCGCTTCGAGGGCCCGCACGTCACGCCGTACGGTCACTTCGGAGGTCTGGACGACGCGGGCGAGCTCACGGAGCGAAACCGCCCCGTTGGCGCGCACCATTTCGAGGATCAATTGACGACGTTCTGCAGCGAACACGAAACCGACAGTAACGCCAACGACCATCTGTTTTCAGCAGGTTGCTTCAATTAGCGGAAGTTGTTCGCTGCGCAACCCAAGAAGTGGTATAGGGAACCGGAAGGAGAGCCACCCCATCCGGTCCCCCACGCCTCAACTCTCCCTCTGCGCCTTCCTGGTGTGCAGCTGTCGCGCCACCTCGGCGACAGACCCGGACAAGGAGGGGTACACCGTGAACGCGTTCGCGATCTGTTCGACGGTCAGATTGTTGTCGACCGCGATCGAGATCGGATGAATCAGCTCACTGGCGCGCGGCGCGACCACCACACCGCCCACCACGATGCCCGTACCCGGCCGGCAGAACATCTTTACGAATCCGTCCCGGATTCCCTGCATCTTCGCGCGGGGATTACGCAGCAACGGCAGCTTGACGACCCGTGCGTCAATCAGCCCCTTGTCGACGTCAGCCTGGGAATACCCGACCGTGGCAATCTCGGGATCCGTAAACACGTTCGCGGATACAGCCTTGAGATTGAGCGGCGCGACCGCGTCGCCCAGGAAGTGGTACATCGCGATCCGCCCCTGCATGGCGGCGACCGAGGCCAGCGCCAGCACACCGGTGCAGTCGCCGGCCGCGTAGACGCCCGGGGCACTCGTCCGCGAGACCTTGTCCGTCCAGATGTGCCCCGACTCCGTCAGCCGGACGCCGGACTCCTCCAGCCCGATCCCCGACGTGTTCGGGATGGACCCCACCGCCATCAGGCAGTGCGTGCCGCTGATGACCCGGCCGTCCGCCAGCGTCACCTCGACCCGGTCGCCGACCCGCTTGGCGGCGGCCGCCCGCGAGCGCGACATCACGTTCATCCCGCGCCGCCGGAAGACGTCCTCCAGCACCGCGGCCGCGTCCGGGTCCTCGCCCGGGAGCACCCGGTCGCGCGAGGAGACCAGCGTCACCTCGGACCCCAGCGCCTGATAAGCACCCGCGAACTCGGCACCGGTGACACCGGAACCCACCACGATGAGCTCTTCGGGCAGCTCGTCCAGGTCGTACACCTGCGTCCAGTTGAGGATCCGCTCACCATCGGGCTGCGCGTCGGGAATCTCCCGGGGATGCGCACCCGTGGCCAGCAGCACAGCATCAGCGACAAGCGTCTCCTCGACCCCATCAGCCAGCCGCACGACGACCTTACGAGTCCCGTCCGCCGCCCGCTCCGGATCGAGCCGCCCGCGACCGCGCAGCACCCGCCCACCGGCACGCGTGACGGACGCCGTGATGTCATGCGACTGCGCCAGCGCCAACCGCTTCACACGCCGGTTGACCTTCCCCAGGTCCACCCCGATGACGGTGCCGTCCTCCCGCACCCCGTCCTCGACGGTGATCCCCAGCTCCTCGTACGACGAGTCGAACGACGTCATCACTTCAGCCGTCGCTATGAGCGTCTTCGAGGGCACGCAGTCGGTCAGCACCGACGCTCCGCCCAGACCGTCGCAGTCGACGACGGTCACCTCCGCACCGAGCTGCGCGGCGACGAGCGCCGCCTCATAGCCGCCGGGTCCGCCACCGATGATCACGATCCGAGTCACGTACTCCATTGTCCCGCACCCATCAAAGCGACTCCTCTCGGGTCCTCCCCCACTCCGCCCGGCGCACGTCGGGCCCCGCGCTCCCTTCGAGCCTGCCATCCCAAATGCGGTCCCGCCTCACTCCCGTACCCTCAGAACCATGTCGCTCTACGCCGCGTACGCCGGCAACCTCGATGCGCGGCTGATGACGCGCCGCGCCCCCCACTCGCCGCTGCGCGGCACGGGCTGGCTCGCCGACTGGCGCCTGACCTTCGGCGGGGAGCAGATGGGCTGGGAGGGCGCCCTGGCCACCGTGGTGGAGGAACGACACTCGCAGGTCTTCGTCGCCCTCTACGACATCGCCCCGATGGACGAGGAGTCCATGGACCGCTGGGAAGGCGTCGGCCTCGGCATCTACCGCCGCCTCCGCGTCCGCGTCCACACCCTGGACGGCGAGGAGACGGCCTGGACCTATGTCCTCAACGGCTACGAGGGCGGCCTGCCCTCGGCCCGCTACCTGGGAGAAATCGCCGACGCCGCAGAATCCGCGGGCGCGCCCCACGACTACGTGATGGAACTCCGCAAGCGCCCCTGCTGACCCATTCGTCACACCACACAAACCGATCGCCGCAGGACCGTAACCTGCGACATCTACGCGCGTAGGCCGCGACCGGTTACCCTCGTCCGCGTGAACGCATCAGTTACCCCCCAGGCCGACCCGTACGCCGCAGCCGACGCCGCCGCTGCCCGCCTCCGCGAGCTCACCGGCGCCGAGACCCACGACGTCGCCCTGGTGATGGGCTCCGGCTGGCTCCCCGCCACCGAGGCGCTCGGCACCCCCGAGGCCGAGTTCCCCGTCACCGAGCTCCCCGGCTTCTCCGCGGCCGCCGTCGCGGGCCACGCGGGCACCGTCCGCTCGTACAAGGTCAACGACAAGCGCGCGCTGGTCTTCCTCGGCCGTACGCACTACTACGAGGGCCGCGGCGTCGCCGCCGTCGTCCACGGCGTGCGCAGCGCCGTCGCCGCCGGCTGCAAGACCGTCGTCCTGACCAACGGCTGTGGCGGTCTGCGCGACGGCATGCGCCCCGGCCAGCCGGTACTGATCAGCGACCACCTCAACCTCACGGCGACCTCGCCGATCGTCGGCGCCAACTTCGTCGACCTCACCGACCTGTACTCCCAGCGCCTGCGCACCCTCTGCCAGGAGGTGGACCCCACCCTCGAGGAGGGCGTCTACGCGCAGTTCCCCGGCCCGCACTACGAGACCCCGGCCGAGGTCCGCATGGCCCGCACGCTGGGCGCGGACCTGGTGGGCATGTCCACGACCCTGGAGGCGATCGCCGCCCGCGAGGCGGGCGCCGAGGTCCTGGGCATCTCCCTCGTGACGAACCTCGCCGCAGGCATGACGGGCGAGCCGCTGAACCACGAAGAGGTCCTGCAGGCCGGCCGCGACTCGGCCGTCCAGATGGGCGAGCTCCTGGCCCAGGTGCTCCCGCGCCTCTGACCGACACCCCCAAGGCGCGCGTCCAAGGCCCACGGCCGGACGCGCGCCTTCGGCACGTCGTACACAACCGCCCACAGCCGCCGCGCCCCACCCACCCGGCGGACGGCGTACGACCGAAGGGGGCGGGGCGGGACGGGGTCTGGAGAGGGCGTAAAGCGTTATTTGCGGCCAAGGACACGGCACCCATTCATAGGGCCCGCACGGCCGTAAATAATGCAGCCCCGGAAGACCCCGTCCCGCCCCGCCCCCGACCGAACCACACACCCGCACCGCCCCCAGACAACCTCCGGAGGAATTCCGTGGAGCAGGAGCGAGACCTCCTCACCCGAGCCCGGACCTGGCTCGCCGAGGACCCCGACCCCGAGACCCGCGCCGAGCTCGCCGCACTCATCGACGCGGAAAACGTCCCCGAGCTGACGGCCCGCTTCGCCGGCACGCTCCAGTTCGGCACCGCCGGCCTCCGGGGCGAGATCGGCGCGGGCCCGATGCGGATGAACCGCACCGTGGTGATCCGAGCCGCAGCAGGCCTCGCGGCCTACCTCAAAAACCAAGGCCACACCAACGGCACGGTAGTCATCGGCTACGACGCCCGCCACAAGAGCGCCGACTTCGCCCGCGACACAGCGGCGGTCATGGTCGGCGCGGGCCTCAAGGCGGCGCTGCTCCCCCGCCCCCTCCCCACCCCGGTCCTCGCCTTCGCGATCCGCCACCTCGGCGCCGTAGCAGGCGTGGAGGTAACGGCCAGCCACAACCCGCCCCGCGACAACGGCTACAAGGTCTACCTGGGCGACGGCTCGCAGATCGTCCCCCCGGCAGACGCGGAGATCGCCGCGGAAATCGCCGCGATCACGAGCATCAACGACGTCCCCCGCCCCGCCGCCGGCTGGGAAACCCTCCGCGACACGGTCCTGGACGCCTACCTCCAGCGCACGGACGCCGTCCTGACCGGCGGCTCAGCACGCGACGTCCGAGTCGTCTACACCCCGATGCACGGCGTGGGCCGCACAGTCCTGACAGCCGCCTTCGAACGAGCCGGCTTCCCGCCCCCGCTCGTCGTCGCCGAACAGGCCGACCCGGACCCGGACTTCCCCACGGTCTCCTTCCCCAACCCGGAGGAGCCGGGCGCGATGGACCTGTCCTTCGCGACGGCCCGCGAGGCGGCCGCCCGGGGCGAGGCGCCGGACATCATCATCGCCAACGACCCGGACGCCGACCGCTGCGCCGTGGCGGTCCCCGACCCGGACTCCGTGGAGGGCTGGCGGATGCTCCGCGGCGACGAGGTGGGCGCCCTCCTCGCCGAACACCTCGTCCACAAAAAGGCCGCCGGCACCTTCGCCACGACCATCGTCTCCTCCTCCCTCCTCTCCCGCATCGCCGCCGCGAGCACGGGCACCCCCTACGAGGAGACCCTGACCGGCTTCAAGTGGCTGGCCCGGGTGGACGGCCTGCGCTACGCCTACGAGGAGGCGCTGGGCTACTGCGTCGACCCCGAGGGCGTCCGCGACAAGGACGGCATCACCGCCGCCCTGCTGGTCGCCGAACTGGCCGCCGAGCTCAAGGAGAAGGGCCGCACCCTCACCGACCTCCTCGACGACCTCGCCGTCGAGCACGGCCTGCACGCCACCGACCAGCTCTCGGTGCGCGTCGAGGACCTCTCCCTGATCGCCGCCGCGATGCGCCGCCTGCGCGAGCAGCCGCCGACGGTCCTGGCGGGCCTGCACGTCGCGTCCGCGGAGGACCTGTCCAAGGGCTCGGAGTCCCTGCCCCCCACGGACGGTCTGCGCTACCACCTCTCCGGCGACGAGGCGGGCACGGTCTCCGCGGCCCGCGTGATCGTCCGCCCCAGCGGCACGGAGCCCAAGCTCAAGTGCTACCTGGAGGCCGTCGTCCCGGTCGCCTCGGCCGCGGCCCTGACCGACGCCCGCACCCACGCGGCGGAGGTCCTGGCCTCGATCAAGACGGACCTGGCCCGGGCGGCGGGGATCTGACCCGCGGCACAGCCGACTGATCGACGAGGGCCCCGGTCGCGACCGACCGGGGCCCTCGTCGTCCCCGTGCACGGCCGGCACCCCCGGGCAGCAGCCTGGTGTGGGAGGATGCCGTTCCCCAGTCCGCCTTCCGCCGGGGAGGAGACGTCGTGATCGACAGGTTCACCGACGGGCTTCTCACGCCCTCCGAGACGTCGTCGTACCTCCAGATCCCTCACTCCACGCTGCACAGCTGGCTGCGCGGCAAGGCGGCGGGCGCCCCGCTCGTCCACCGGGTCGGGCAGGAACGTCCGGGCCAGCCCTCGGTGCCGTTCGTCGCCGTGGCGGAGGCCTACGTCCTCCGGTCGCTGCGCGACCTCGGCCTGCGGATGAGCGAGATCCGCGAATCGGCCGAGGCCGTACGGGCCGCGTTCGACACGCCATACGGCCTGGTGTCGAAGCGCATCGCGACCGACGGTGTGGACATCTTCGTCGAACACGGCCTGGGCGACCTGCGCCGGGCCCGCGACGGACAGGCCCCCCTCCACGAGGTCGTCTCCCGCTACCTGCGCTACCTCTCCTGGGACGCGGGCGACGACTTCCCGTCGAGCCTCCAGCTGAGGCAGTACCCCGACGCCGTCCCCGTCGTCATCGACCCGCGCTTCGGCCACGGGCTGCCCGTCATCGAGGCCAACAGGGTGCCGGTGAAGGCGTTGACCGACCTCTGGGAAGCCGGCGAGACGGTCGAGGACATCGCGTACGAATACGAAATGGAGCCGGAACAGGTGGAGTTGATCTGCCGGGCCGTGGTGCGCCTTGCCGCCTGAGTTCTTCCTGGACCGGAACCTCGGACGACGGGTCGCGGAAGAGTTACGGTCACGCGGCTGGACGGTCCACCGGATCGGCGAGGTGTTCCCGGGCGACGCGCAGGACGTACCCGACGAGGACTGGATCCTCCACGGCCTCGGCCGAGGATGGGTCCCCCTGTCGAAGGACGGACGCATCAAGACGCGGGACCGGGAGATCCAGCCCGTGAGGGACCACGGCGCTGTGCTCTTCTACCTCGACAACCAGCAACTCCGCAGTACGGAAATGGTCGAACGGCTACACGCCCACCGGGAGGCGATCCACAGAGCAGCCGTCCGTGGCGGGCCCGCGGCCTACGCCGTGCGGTCGGACCGGGTCGAGCGGACCTGGCCCTGACGAATCCGGAACGGGAGGCCCCAGGGGGGAACGAGGCCTCCCGCCTCCACGGTCCTCAGCGGGCCGGACCGGCCAACAAATTGGTGATCAGCTTCCGCAACCGCCCCTCCACCACAGGCTGCACGCCGTGCACGAGCTGCGCGCCGTAGACGATGGCGGTCCCGGCGGGCGGCGTGCTGGTCCAGCGGGTGCGGGGAATCGCCCGCAGCTCCGCGAGAGCCTCGGCCGAGGCGTCGTGCGATATCTCGCGGGTGAACCGCGTCCCGGGCACGAAGCCGCTGTCCGCCCCGGCGACACGATCCGTCCACAGCGCCTCGGAGGCGGAGGTGTCGACGAAGAACTCCCCGCCGCGTGCGGCCTCTTGAAGATGGAAGGCCACCCGGGCGACCCGCTGCCGCCGCGCCCCGGGATCGTCCACGCCGTGGAGGTGCGGCTCGATACCGCCCCCGGGCCCGAAGTCGTGGTAGTCCCACGGCGTGGGCCGCCCATCGACGGACGGGAAGACCCGCCGGATGGACGGCAGGGCGCGCTCGACAGCGGCGTTCAGGATCTCCTGGACGTCGTCCGGCGCCCTCAACCCCTCCTCGGGACGCGCGGGAACCCATCCCGTCGCGGCGATGTATTCGTCCAGCCCCTTGATGACCTGGGACGTCTCGTCCAGGGTCAGAAACCCCTCGACGGTGTGGACGGCCAGGGTCTCGGTCATGTGAATCACGCGGTGACTCCCACCTCTCGCAATGGTCGGCGTGGAGCGTTCCGTTTCGCTGCGCATTCCAGTCCCGCGCGCCGGGGAGCGCAAGCGGCGGGGCGCACCTTGCGGGAGCGCGCGAGGCGCACGGGCGGGCGCACGCCAGGGCGCGTACGCGCCTGCGCCGACTACGCGGTCGAGCCCTGCCCCTCCGAGTCCTCCTCGCGACGTCCCTGCGCCGGGATCTCATGCGCCTGGCCCCCCAGCGCGGCCGCCTTCGCCTCCATCGGCCCGGCCATATACGCGAGGATGCACGCCGAAACGATGAAGGCCATGTGAATCACCGTCCCCCACAGCAACTCCTGCTGCGAGGTGTGGTGGATGTTGACGAACATCTGCAGCAGATGGATCGACGAGATGCCGACGATCGCCATCGCCAACTTCACCTTGAGCACGTTGGAGTTGACGTGCGAGAGCCACTCCGGCTGGTCGCGGTGCCCCTGCAGCCCGATGCGCGAGACGAACGTCTCGTAGCCGCCGACGATCACCATGATCAGCAGATTGGCGATCATGACGACGTCCACCAGCTTCAGAACGGCGAGCATCACCATGTTCTCGTCCGATCCCCCGGTGACCACACCATGAATCAGACTGCGCAACTCGCCGAAGAATTCGTACACATAGACCGCCTGGGCGGCCACCAGCCCGAAGTAGAGCGGCGCCTGGAGCCACCGGGTCGCGAACAGGGCGTACCCCAGCGACGACGGGGGCTCCCCCGCCGGCCCCGGCAGAACGGACCTGCACCTGTCGACGTGAGTACGCACCATGTCCCCCGCCCGGGCCTCGCGAACGCCTCGCCTCCGGGTAGGAATGCCCGGGCGCGCACGCATTACGGGCGGCCACGGCAGACTTCGCCCGTATAGGTGAGTGAGCGGTCCCGGGCACGCCCTCGGATCAGCGGGCCGATGCCGCGGCCAACTGGACGGAGACGCCGAGGCGCACGGCCGTGGGACGAGCTCTCACGACCGCACACCTCACGGACCGGACGGGTCAACTACCGGGCGGAGCCGCTCTCCTGGGCGGGGACTCCGGCGTCCGCCGGCGCCTTGTCCAGGTAGGTGACCTTCCCCTTACTGTCCGTCTGCACATACTTCGCGGTGGACTTCGTCGCGGAGCCGCCCTTCTGCGCAGGAACCCCGGCCTCCGCCGGCGCCTTGTCCAAGTAGGTCACGTTCCCCTTGCTGTCGGCCTGCACGTACTTCCCAGCGGACTTCGCCGCAGAACCGCCCTTCTGCGCGGGAGCTCCGGTGTTCGCCGGCGCCTTGTCCAGGTAAGTCACGTTCCCCTTGCTGTCCGTCTGGACATACTGCGTGCTGGGCTTGGTGGGGTGCTGCTGGTGGGACTCGGCCGCGAAGGCCGTCCCGCCGATCCCTATCGCGCTGATGGCCACGGCCGCGGCGCCGGCGACACAGAGGGACGTACGACGCGGTGCACGAACGAACTTCATCCTGTTTTCCTCTCGACGGGAAAGGCTCCTTGCCGCCCTCCTGATGCACACCAGTCCACCACGGCGAATATTTCGCAGATGTTTGCGCAAGCCCTCAATCGCGCCCGCTTCCCATACCCGTTGTTTACGCGTCTCCACCTTGAGCGGGGACAATAGGCAGGGCCTACAGCGACATCGATTCCCTCTGGGCCGGGCACGGGAGTTCGACAACCGCCCGGTTCGGCGAGCACGACACCAGAGCAAGGCTGAGAAAGTGCGGCCGCGCCAGGTAGTAGCCGACGGAGACGTCCTGCCCGTCCGTGAGGGCTCGGGCAATGCGTACACCCCTCCGTCCACACCGCGCACGATTCCGCTCGGCGGGCGACGCGAAACGCGGAGCGTATTCCGCCAGCCGCTCAACGGCCCAATCGGCGGCCGGCTTCGGGTGATCCCAGGTGCCACGGATCAGCCGGGCCGGCCTGACCAGCCAATACGCGACCTCCAGAGGTGGCACGTCGGTCACCCGCCACTCGGCCACGGCCTCCCGATACCGCTCCAGCACGTCCGGCGAGCTGGTGCCCGTCGGCTCGACGGACGAAGGCGGCCGCCGGACGCGCTCCCTGTCGAAGTCCGCCTTGTCGCCGACCCACAGGTAACCGTGAAAATGCACGGGCACATATTCCATTTCCGCGCGGCCGGGACGAATGAAAGCGCAACGACCCTCGTCAAGCCGTTCCGGCCCACCCCGGCAACGTCCACGTCAATTCATCCCCATCAGCAGTCCGCAGAGAAAGCCACTGCCGCTTCGGGGTGATGTGGACGATGAACCACTCCCGGCGCGGCCGGTCCCGGGCCGTCCACTCGGCATACGCCCGCTCAACCGGCTCCCACAGATCCTCAGGGCCGGTGACGACCACGTGATGCCCACCGCCGTGCTCGGCGATGACACGCGCCTGCGATCCGTCCCCGGGGTCGTACAGCCGGACGCATTCGCGATCGTCATAGTCCCGGACCACCGCAGGAGGAAGATGCAACTGGGCGAAGAATGAGAACGACCAGTCGTCGATCACGGCGCCCGGCACGGCCGTTACCCTCTCCCTCCCCTCCACTCTCGGTGGACGGCTCACGAGTTCCCGTTCTCCGCGCAATGGCATGAAGGAGGCCGGGCTGTGCAGAATGTACCCGGAAGCAGATCCGGGCCCGGTCTTCTTGAGACGAGCGATCATTCCCCCGGCGAGCGCTCCCTTGAGCGGGATCACCAACAGGGCCCCGAGGGCGCATTGTTCGAGCCACGCCGACGGAACGTCCGGCACGGACCCCGTGGCGATCAGGCGATCGTACGGGGCTCCTCGATCGTGACCGGCACGTCCGTCGGCACATACGACGACGGGCCGATACCCGCCCTCCTCCAGGCGATTACGTGCCCGTTCGGTCAGCCGCGGTGCGACGTCGACCGTCGCGACGTTGTGGTCCCCCGCAAGATGGCACAGCAAGGCTGCGTTGTAGCCGGACCCCGTACCGATTTCCAGCACTTGGTCGCCGGGGTTCACATTCAACGCGTCGAGCATGTCGGCCATGAGACTCGGCATGGTGCTGGAACTGGTCGGCGTACCCGGCATCCACTCATCCTCGGCAGCGTCTTCAGCATGCACGCCGTCGACTTCGGTGATCAGTGACTCGTCCGTGTACACGGCAGCGAGCCATGCCGCCATGTCTCCCGCCGTCGCCCGCCACGGCACGAACCCGCCGGCAACCCTCCGGAAAAAGGCGGGGACATAGGGGTGTCGGTCCACATTGAGGAACGCGGCGGACAGCCGCTCGGGCAGCAACACGCTCCCCCTGTACATGCGCTCGTAGAGCCTGATTCTGGCATCACGTACCTGCAGTTCCAGGGCGGCGTCGGTGGTCACTCCTCAGCACCTTCCAAGTAGTCGCAGACGGCGTTGGTGATTGGCAGTCCCGTCGCGTATTCGATGAATCCCCATTGGACGGACGGGTTCACCTCCAGGAACCACCATTGCCCTTGAGGGGTGACGACGAAGTCGAACGCCCCGTAGGGAAGACGGAGGACGTCCAGCATCCGCCGCACCCCAAGGGCGACTTCCTCCGGTGGGGTGCAGATTCTGTACGTGTGGCTGTCGTAATCACTGCGCCAGTCCACGTGTCCCTCGTCGGAATCCGCATGGATCTCCGCCGCGAACATCCGGCTGCCGACGACGGTGAGCCGTACCTCGTACGCCTTCGGCACCCATGCCTGGAACAGGTGGGCAGTGGTCCCGACGTCCGGGTGGAACAGGTCGTCCGGGTCGACCAAGGTCGTATAGACGGCTGCGGACTCACCGTCCAAGGTTCCCCGAACGTGGAAGAACGGCTTGTGGACGACCTTTCCGGTCTTCCGCGCGAAAGCTCGCGCCTCGGCCGGGACGTTCGTGACGATGGTCTCGGGAACAAAGAGGCCGCACTCCACGGCTATCCGAAGCTGATACGGCTTGTACTCCGCATCTGCTGCCGGCCCCAGAGGAGGAAGCCAACGGGCTGGGAGGGCCGCCAACACCCCTCCCAGCCCGTAACGGGCCTCGGTCATCGCCACTTTACGGGCCTCGGCATGCATGTCCGGTGGAAACTGCGGGCGTCCCGGCCGACGGTAGAAGACCGACCTCACGGACATGAGATCGAGCGTCCTCCACGGGTTGTCCAGCGCACCGCTCCAGCGATTCCCGGCGAGCCTTGCGGAGATCGAAAGATTCGCCGGGAAATCGGCGAGATCAGCCCGGAACACGGGCACGGCACGCCGGTTCAGTTCTTCGATGACACGGTCCGCCGTCGGATCGAAGACCCCGGCGAGCACGAGAACGTGACCGGTTCCGGACATGTCACCGCCACTCAGTCGTCGCTCGAACCGGGATCGTCATTGGCGTCCAGGAGACCGCTCGGCTGGGTGGTCTCATAGGTCTTCGGCGGGTACTTGGTCATGTAGACGCCCGGCGGCAGGTCGTCGTACGTACCGGTCTGAGTCTCGGGGTCGTAGCCGATCGCGCTCGGCAGGATGCCCCCGTGCCCCTTGGCCCGGGTAAGGCACGAGAAGGCGAAGGGGCGCGGCCCTCCGATCCCGCCCAGCTCGGGCAGGTCGGCCGGCTGGTTGCCCCTGCTCAGGGGCACGCGATTGTCCGAACGGTCGAGCAGCGCGACCGATCCGTCGTCCTGGTACTGGTCGTTACTGGGCATTGCGACCTCCTTGCATCCGCTGGTTCGCCGGTACATCACACGAGACGCGTTGCTACTCGTCGAGGCAGTCCGCGAGGCGACGGCAGGTACGGCCGAGGTCGTCCATGTACGATGCCGCCGGCAAAGTGCCGGATGAGACCGCTCGGTTGAGGTCGTCCTGGGCACGGTTGATCAAGGCAGTCCACTGGATCCAAGCCATGGTCCCGCGCTCCAACTCGTCGACGCGGCTTCTGGCCACGCGGACCATGCGGCTCAGGTGACCGCGCAGGGCACTGGTGATCTCGTGCACCTCCGCAGCGCGGGGAGGACGCGGCCGGACCTGAAGGGCACGACGGACGGTGGCCCGGATCGTCACCAGGTCGAGGGGCTCGATCTCGCCGGCCATCATCGTCGCGATCGGCGGGATGTTGGGCATGCGCGGCGAGTCGCAGTCACGGGAAGCGGGCATGACCGATCAGAGCTCCGTTCGTACGCGTGTACAGGGCTGGAGAGCAACGCGGAGCACCACCCGGGCGCCGACTGGTCCCGGGCCCATGCATCTCGTCGCCGAACGCGACTATGCTCAACAGGCGGCTTCCTGACCGCTCTCCACCGAGAAAGTTACGGCTGGGCGGCCCTTCAAGGGACTGACCAGCGGTACAAGTTGTTCCAGGCCGGCACGCAGGGAACAGAGGTATGGCTCCAGCGGGTTCTCGATCAACGACCCGAACGTCGACCACTGGTCAGCGTTCACGGAACCGGGCAGCAGAAGGGGTGGTCACCGGGCATCTGCTCAAGATCATCCGCGAACGCATGCCCCGGACTCAACGACAGTTGGCCGAGCTGCTGAGGGTGGATCCGACCACGGTGCAGGGCTGGGAGTCAGGACGCCGCCCGCTCACGGCAGTCCCCGCATCACAGTTGCTGACACTTCGGCGCCGTCTTCTGGGACATGGGGCCGATCCGGAGCTCCTCGTCCAGCTGGACGCGGCCATGGACGCGGATTCGGTCATCGCGCATGTTCTGCACGACGCCCCGGCAGACGGCGACATCGACCGCCATCCGTTGTCGGGATGGGTCTTCACCCGTGCCGCGACACATATGATCGCCTGGGCCCTGACGGGTGTTCGCCCCACGGCAGTACCCGGCGTTCAGCCGGCCCGTCGCCGCGGCCCCGTACCGGACTCCCCCATGATGGCGGCAGCCGAACGGCGGCTCTTCTTCGCCCGTATAAGGCGGTCGGCCGAGATCGCGGACCTCGCCGGCGAGAAGGGAGCACTGCTGCGTCGGCAGGCTCTCTACCTCTGCAGCTACGACACAGCAGGTGACACGCACGCCTGGCTGGCTCATATGCAGAACCGCCGACCCCACCGGCTCACACACGAGGTGTGGACACCGGCATGGGCCGACGCGAGGTCCATGGCCACTTCCCTGACCAGGTACGGCGACCTGGACTCTCTGCACATCTTCATCCAGCGGGGGATTTCCAGCGACTCCGGCGAAATGGCCAACCTCAACTATTGGGCCCACTGGCTCGGGCTGGACAAACTACCGCGGTCCGACGACTCATTCATGGCCGAGCGTTCGCAGGGGCTTTGGGATGCGAGTTCCTTGCTTCGTCGGTTGGTCGACCGGCTCGATCCCAGCCTGGCGTGTGTGGACCTCAACGTCCATTCTGTGTGGTCACTGCTGGCTCTCCGTCCGTCGGCCCTCGCAGTCGATACCGATCTGGCGCGCAACCTGCAACAACGCGTCGCCCGACTGCTCGACAGCCGATCCGTATCCCAACAGGCCCGGAGGGAGCTCGACGCCGTGCACTACGGTCTGAGGTTGAGCCGCCCGTGATCCATGTGAAAGGACAGGCCATATGACTGAAGATCAGCATGACAAAGGGTCCGCGAGCTACATCATGGAGATGGGTGCACTCAAGCGTGCGAAACGATCGGGCTGGTGGATCGCCGGGGTCAAGGACCCGGAGACGATCGCGGAGCACAGTTTCCGAACTGCGGTCATCGGCGCCGTACTGGCGCTGATGGAGGGTGCGGATCCGGCCAAAGTAGCCTTGCTATGCACGTTCCACGACACGCAGGAGACACGTATCGGCGACATCCCGTGGATCGGTCGTCGGTACCTCAATGCCGCCAAAAATGAAGAGGTCACGGCCGATCAAGTTGCCGATGCACACCCGAGAGTGGCCGCTGGGATTCAAGCGATCGTTGCGGAGTACGAGAACAGCGACTCCCTTGAAGTCGCCGTTGCCCACGACGCGGACAAGCTGGAGTGCATGATCCAGGGACTGGAATACCTGGAGCAGGGCTATCGAAATGCCCGCGAATGGGTTGACAGCACCCGGGCGAAGCTCAAGACCCCCTCCGCCATCGCTCTGGCAAAAGCGGCGGAAGGTATGTCCTCGATCGAGTGGCAGCGGACATACCTACGGTAGGCAATCCGAGTAAAGCACTACCCCCGCTGCCCCATCGGCCGGAGCGGGGGCAGACGTATGCCGTGACATGGCTGCGCTGCGGGCAACCACCTTGGCCTGCTTGCCGCTGGCCAATCGCAGTTCCCGCAGCGCCTTTCCCAAGTCCGTCGGGTTCACTCCGCGCCGAACCGCTCCCACCACTCATGGAAGGGCACGGCATGGGCGAGGGCCACGTCCCGGTGCTCGATCCACCGGGCCACGTCCGGGCGTGACTCGGCACCGACGAACTTCCCGTTCTCCCCATAGTCCATGGAGACAACGGACATCTCATCGAACATCCAGAAGTCGGGGACACCCGCCAAGGGATTGGCCTGCTCGGTCACGTCGAGGATGAAGAACTCCTCACCCGCCTCGGCGTTCTTGGCGTAGCCCCAGCCGAGTTCGAACCGCAGGTAATCGGTCAGCGGCCGGCACAGGACGTGCACACGGTACATGCGTTTGCCTGCCTGAACGTTGGCACGCACCTCATCGGCCCACTCCTGGTTGTAGTGCGCAGGCTGCGATTCACCGGCCAGGAAGGCTCGAAGGCATTCCGTGTCCGAGGATCCGCTGTAGTCGTCCAGGGTCTCCAGCCTGAAGGCCTCCCTCTGGAAGTCCGTAAAGTGCTTCTCGAACTCTTCACGCGAGATGTTCACGGGCCAGCCTCCGCAGCAGTTCCACGGGGATTCGCACAGCAGTCTCGTCCGCCGGGAGCTGCATGGTCTCCAGCGCTTCCGGGTCGTCCACCTTGAGGCCCTGGACTATCGCATCGTCCGTTCCGTCAACGGCGAAGACCTGCGGACAGGTCCCCTTCTCGCACTCGCCGACAAGCAGTGTCAGTGCCACGCTGCGCCCCCTGCTCCACAGTCTGCGGTTGTGTCGAGCTCCGATGCTCCCGAAGCCGTGACTCGCGGGTCAAGGGTGGACAGTTGAGAGAACAGGAAACCGGTGGGCGATCAGCGAGGTGGCGCTACCTCCGGCGGACCGGAGCAACCTCGCCCAGCAATAGGCGCATTGATCTGAACTGCACTACAACGGCAGTCATTTCGCGTCCGTCAGGAAGACCGACCAGTGCGGCTGGTCGACCGCATCGAGATCTCCAGGCCCCGGTTGGCCGCCAACCGGTCGTCCCCGACGCCCATCTAAAGAACCGGAGGAAGAACCCTTCCCAACCCCTCCCCCACCCCTCTCACCCCATCGGGTGACGCGGTGGCAAGCGCCGCTCCCGGCGCGGTACCGTCGCGCCGACAACAACCCAAAAACGACGACGGCCCCCGCCGGGACGGGCAATCCCGGGCGAGGGCCTGATCATCAAGGAAGCTGGAACCTTCCCTATGACTGTCGCGCAGTCTAGCGCGCCCGCGCGCGCCGGCGTCGTGCACATCAAGCACCGCCACACCACTCACTTCACCGTCGTGGGCAACCACCTCGCCCAGCACGCCGACCTGTCCCTCGTCGCCATCGGCATCGGCGTCTACGTGCAGTCGCTGCCGGACGGGGCGACCATCGGCATCAAGGACCTCACCAGGCGCTTCCCCGAAGGGGAGATCACCATCGCCCGCGCCCTGCGCGAACTGGAGAAGGCGGGCTACCTGGAGCGCAGGCGCGTCCGCAACGACAAGGGGCAGGTCGCCACCGTCACCCGATGGTACGAACAGCCCACATCCGCAGCCCCGTTGGCGCCTGTCAAGCCGACAGAGCCGCAGCCCGAGCCCGAAGCACCGGCGGACCCACCCGCCGCCGAACTCCTCGCCGCCCTCCGACGACGCGATCCACGGCTCCTCCTCTCCCGCAAGGACATCGCCGCCCTCGCCCCGGCCGTACGCGACTGGCTCGACCGTGGCATCAGCCCCGCGCAGATCACCCGCACCCTCACCGCCGACCTCCCCGTCGGCCCCATCAGGCGCCCCGCCCGCCTCCTCGCCCACCGGCTCCGCGAATGGATCCCGCCCCATCTGCCGGCCATCGAGGAAAAGCAGGTACCACCCCGCCCCCACCCCCTCCAGACCTGTGACGGCTGCGACCGCGCCTTCCGCGCACCCGCCCCCGGCCTCTGCCGCGACTGCCGAACCGCCGCCGCCTGAGCGGGACTTCTCAGTCCGCCCAGACAAAGCAGAACTCGTTCCCCTCGGGATCGGCCATGACCTGGAAGCTGCCGTAGTCGTCCGTCACCGGCTCGCCCAGCCGCGTCGCCCCCAGGCGCAGCGCCTCGGTGACGGCCGGGTCCACCGCGTCGACCTCCAGGTCGAGATGCAGCCGGTTCTTCACCTGCTTGCCCTCGGGGACCTGCTGAAAGGCCAGCCGGACGAACTCGGGCGGTTCCACATACGACCAACCCGGCTCACGGTCCACCGGCTCACCACCGAGCAGCCCGGCCCAGAAGCGGACCAGGAGCCGAGGGTCCTGGCAGTCCACGACGATCTCACCGACACGAGCGCGCATGATCACCAGACTATGCGCACGCCCGCGCAACGGTCAGTGGCACGGCCGCTTGAACCACCGCACCGCGTCCTTCTTCAGGCACACCGCCATCGGCATGCCTCCCAGGACGATCCCGATCCCGTTCGTCAACTCGCCCATCGCCAGGCTCACCAACGTATTGAGAAGAACGATTCCTCCGACGACCACCACGCCGATCCGCACACCGTTGCCCCCGCTGCGGAACCTCGCCGCGAGGACGATCGCCACCACGCCGACGGCAAGGCAGACCGCGCCGGAAGAGGCCAGCATCGCAGGCGACGCGCCGCCGCCCTCGCCGATCCTGGCGCCCGCCGCACCGAACATCAGCAGCCCGACGAGGAGGTTCACCCCGCCGAGGGCATAGAGCGCGATGCGCGCCATCCTGACCTCTTTGGGCATCTCCATCGCCATCGCCACCGGCGCGGTCGGACATCCCGGGTACCCCGGATGCCCCGGGTACTGCGGATGCCCCGGGTACTGCGAATACTGCGAGCCGTACGAGTTGCTGCCGACTTCCGATGTGTTCACGAGTGCGCCCCTCCGGGTCGTGCGGTGTCCGTGCGAAGAGCGGGAGCCGAGAGCCTCGGGGCCGAGGTCCGTTGCCGATACCTGGCACCGAGGCCACCCCCGCTTCCCCCCGAGGAGAGGATGACCTGCACGGATACAGAACCGCACTGCCGGATTCCGGCAATCTTCACGCGTTCTTTATGCACGGTCCCGGCCCGCGCCTCCGTCTGTCACCCTTGTTCCCGCGCGCTAAGAACACATCAGAGGCGCGTCAACAGGCGGTCAACGGGCGGAGGAGGCACGTGACACAGCGGGAACTTCCCGAGGAGTATGTGGACGGCTACGCCGACATCCTCATCGATGCCTCGGCCACCGGCCGCCGGCTGTCCCGTGACGAACTGGACTCCCGGCGGTCGCTCGGCGAGCGGGCCGCCCGGAGCCCGTACGGACTGCGGCAGCTCGTCGTCGCCCATCTCGCCGCCACCCGCGCCGTCGCGAACTCACTCCCCCTGCCCCCGTCCGGCCGTGAGGCGCGGGCCGTCATGGACAGTGCCCTCGCCGCGGCCGAGCAGGCCGTCGACGCCTTCGCCGAGGGGTACGAGCGGGCACAGCGACTCGCCGTACGCCAAGAGGAGGCGGCCCGGCGGGAGTTCATCGACGACCTGCTGTACGGGCGCAGCGACCTGGGCCGCCTCTCCGAACGCGCCGAACACTTCGGGCTGCGCCTCGCCCACGCCCACGCGGTCGCCGTGGCCGCCGGTCCCGAACGCTACGACGATCTGCACCCGGTCACCCGGCTCGTGGAGTTCGCGCTCAATTCCCGCTTCGGGGACCGCCGGACGCTGCTCGCGACCAAGGCCGGCCGGCTGATATGCGTGGCGCCGGGCGACCGGTCCGACGTCCTGGACCACTTCGCCAAGCGGGCGCACGACGCCACGGGCGGCGGACAGGTGGCCGTCGGGCGTCCCCATCCGGGCGCAGGCGGCGTCGTCCACTCCTACGAGGAAGCCCTCAACGCGCTCGAACTGGCGGAGAAAATGGGGCTGGACGCGCCCGTACTCCGGTCCGAGGACCTCCTCGTCTTCCCGGTCCTCACCCGCGACCGGCAGGCGATGGCCGACCTCGTGCGCACCACCCTCGGCCCCCTGCGCGAGGCCCGTGGCGGCGCCCGGCCGCTGCTGGACACGCTCACCGCCTACTTCGACGCGGGCTGCAACGCCGCCGAGGCGGCCCGCCGCCTCTCCCTGAGCGTGCGGGCCCTCACCTACCGGCTGGAACGCATCCACCGGTGCACGGGCGCCGACCCGGCCGACCCGATGCACCGCTACACGCTGCAGACGGCCGTCATCGGGGCCCGCCTGCTGGACTGGCCGGAGCGGGAGCTGTAGCCGACAGCGGAGTTGTGGGCCACAGCGGAGTCGTGGCCCACAGTGGCGCGCGCGGTCAGTTCCGCTTCCGGCGGCCCTGGCCATACGGGCCGCCGCGGTCGTGGGCGCGCCACTCCTCCTCCAGCGCCTCCCGGTCCTCCCGGCCCCCGCGCTCGCCCGCCGCCCGGATGTGCTCCCCGCGCTCCACGCGTTCGAGCAGCGTCTTCAACGGGTCCGGCGGTTCGTCCGAGTGACGACGGTCCCGTCCCTCCGGCCCCTTTTCGTTCCTGTCGACCACAGGCCACCCCCCTTGCCCTGAAGCGCGTTCAAGCATCAAGGGAACACTTGCCCGGCTCCACCGGCCGGAAAGCGGGAGTCCGTTTGGCAGCTCATTTTCCGTTCGGCAGCTCATTTCACGACGTACAGCACCACGAACAACACCAGCCCCACCACCGACGGAGCGATCAACTCGTACGCCCAGCGCACCACCGCCGCGCCCTGCGCACCCTCCCGCTTCGCGCCCCGCTCCGCGAGATCGCGCAGGTCCTCGATGGCCTGGTCGGACGGGGCGCGCAGAGGCCCGGAGGGCGCCATGGACACCGACGTGCGCCCCGTCACGTCCTCCGCCGCTTCCCGCTGCTGCCGCCGCGCCGCGCGCTTGCGCTGGCGCAGGGAGACGGGGATGGACCAGAGCTGGTACTTCGCGCCGCCCTCGGCGAGGACCTCGCTGGAGTAGCCGGCGCGGACGGCGACGACGCGGGCCCACGGCAGGGTGATCGTCCGGAAGGGGTTGCGGACGAGGAGGCGGTCCTCGCCCGCCCACACCGCGGGGCGCAGCGTGAACGCGATCACCAGGGGCACCAGGCACAGCAGCGCGGCCAGCGCGAGCCAGGGCGCCCGGCCCTCGCCGCGCACGATCGCGTCGCCGCCCAGCCAGCCGCCGAGCGCCAGCAGGAGGACGCCGCTGACGATGCCGGCCGAGGAGCGGTAGCACCGGTCGGCGTAGGGGGGCTGCTGCGGTGCCTGGGGGGAGCTCGTCATGGGGCCGATTCTGCCGGAACGGAGGGTCGGCGGAGGTTGCAGTACGGCAACGCCGTACGCCCGCCGCACGCCCTCGCACCAGGCAAAACGCGACGGGGCGAGCCGCCGGTGACATCGGCCCGCCCCACCCCACCACGGGATCACTCATCAATCTTGCGCAATCGCAAAGCCTTTCGAATATCACGGGCCCTCGACAGCAAATGAAAGGCAATGAGCCGCCCCCATTCCCACAACCGGGGGGTGACACGCGCTACGCGCGTAGATATGCTCGTCCGGTGACCATGCCCACTGTTCCTTCCCATGGCAATGAAGCCGCGGAGCGACTGGCGTCGATGGCCGACGTGACCGCCTCCGACGGCACGTTGCGACGATTCCTGCACGGGCTGCCCGGGGTCGACCCGGTGGGGCTCGAAGCCCGCGCGGCGGCGCTCGGCACCCGTTCGATCAAGGCCACGGCGAAGGCGTACGCCATCGACCTGGCCATTTCGATGATCGACCTGACGACCTTGGAGGGCGCGGACACCCCGGGCAAGGTCCGGGCGCTGTGCGCCAAGGCCCTCAACCCGGACCCGACGGACCGCACCGCCCCGCGCACCGCCGCGATCTGCGTCTACCCGGACATGGTGGCCACCGCCGCCGAGGCCCTCAAGGGCTCGGACGTCAAGGTCGCCTCGGTCGCCACCGCGTTCCCGGCCGGCCGTGCCGCGCTCCCCGTCAAGCTGGCCGACACGGCGGACGCCGTGGCCGCGGGCGCCGACGAGATCGACATGGTGATCGACCGCGGCGCGTTCCTCGCCGGGCGTTACCTGGACGTCTTCGAGGAGATCAAGGCCGTCAAGGAGGCCTGCCGCCGCCCCGACGGCACCGCAGCCCGGCTGAAGGTCATCTTCGAGACCGGCGAGCTGTCGACCTACGACAACATCCGCCGCGCCTCCTGGATCGGCATGCTGGCGGGCGCCGACTTCATCAAGACCTCGACCGGCAAGGTCGCGGTGAACGCCACCCCGGCGAACACCCTGCTGATGCTGGAGGCGGTCCGCGACTTCCGCGCCGCGACCGGCGTTCAGGTCGGTGTGAAGCCGGCCGGCGGCATCCGCACCACCAAGGACGCGATCAAGTTCCTGGTGCTGGTGAACGAGACCGTGGGCGAGGAGTGGCTGACGAACCACTGGTTCCGCTTCGGCGCCTCCAGCCTCCTCAACGACCTGCTGATGCAGCGTCAGAAGCTGAGCACCGGGCGTTACTCCGGTCCCGACTACGTGACGGTGGACTGACCATGGCCATGTCCTTTGAATACGCACCGGCGCCCGAGTCGCGCGCCGTCGTCGACATCGCCCCCTCCTACGGGCTGTTCATCGACGGCGAGTTCCGCGAGGCCTCGGACGGCAAGGTCTTCAAGACCGTCTCGCCCTCGACCGAGGAGGTCCTCTCCGAGGTCGCGCAGGCGAGCGCCGAGGACGTCGACACGGCGGTCAAGGCCGCCCGCAAGGCGTTCGAGAAGTGGTCCGCGCTGCCCGGCTCCGAGCGCGCCAAGTACCTCTTCCGCATCGCCCGCATCATCCAGGAGCGCAGCCGCGAGCTCGCCGTCCTGGAGACGCTCGACAACGGCAAGCCGATCAAGGAGACGCGCGACGCCGATCTCCCGCTGGTCGCCGCGCACTTCTTCTACTACGCGGGCTGGGCCGACAAGCTGGAGTACGCGGCCCTCGGGCGGAGCCCGATGAACGGCACGAGCGGGCCGAACCCGAAGCCGCTGGGCGTCGCGGGCCAGGTCATCCCGTGGAACTTCCCGCTGCTGATGCTGGCGTGGAAGATCGCCCCGGCGCTGGCCGCGGGCAACACGGTCGTCCTCAAGCCCGCCGAGACGACCCCCCTCTCCGCGCTGTTCTTCGCGGACATCTGCCGCCAGGCCGGCCTGCCCAAGGGCGTCGTCAACATCCTGACGGGCGACGGCTCGACGGGCGCCGCGCTGGTGGCCCACGAGGGCATCGACAAGGTCGCGTTCACCGGCTCCACCGCCGTGGGCAAGCAGATCGCCCGCACGGTCGCCGGCACCGACAAGAGGCTCACCCTCGAACTGGGCGGCAAGGGCGCCAACATCGTCTTCGACGACGCCCCGATCGACCAGGCCGTCGAGGGCATCGTCAACGGCATCTTCTTCAACCAGGGCCAGGTCTGCTGCGCCGGTTCGCGCCTGCTGGTGCAGGAGTCGATCCAGGACGAGCTGCTGGACGCGCTCAAGCGCCGGATGTCCACGCTGCGCGTCGGCGACCCGCTCGACAAGAACACCGACGTCGGCGCCATCAACTCGGCCGAGCAGCTGGCCCGGATCACCGAGCTGGCCGACAGCGGCACGGCGGAGGGCGCCGAGCGCTGGGCCCCGTCCTGCGAACTGCCCTCCCAGGGCTACTGGTTCGCGCCGACGCTGTTCACCAACGTCACCCAGGCCCACCGGATCGCCCGCGAGGAGATCTTCGGCCCGGTGCTGTCCGTCCTGACCTTCCGCACCCCGGCGGAGGCCGTCGCCAAGGCCAACAACTCGCAGTACGGCCTGTCGGCGGGCATCTGGACGGAGAAGGGCTCGCGGATGCTCGCGGTCGCGGACAAGCTCCGCGCCGGCGTCGTCTGGGCCAACACGTTCAACAAGTTCGACCCGACCTCGCCGTTCGGCGGCTTCAAGGAGTCGGGCTTCGGCCGCGAGGGCGGCCGCCACGGTCTGGAGGCCTACCTCGATGTCTGAGCGACTCAGCGTCTTCAAGACCTACAAGCTGTTCGTCGGGGGCAAGTTCCCCCGGTCCGAGAGCGGGCGGGTGTACGAGGTGACGGACTCGAAGGGCAATTGGCTCGCCAACGCGCCGCTTTCGTCCCGCAAGGACGCGCGTGACGCGGTCGTGGCCGCGCGCAAGGCGTTCGGCGCCTGGTCGGGGGCGACCGCGTACAACCGCGGCCAGATCCTCTACCGGATCGCCGAGATGCTGGAGGGCCGCCGCGACCAGTTCACCGCCGAAGTGGCCGACGCCGAGGGCCTGTCGAAGGCCAAGGCCGCGGCGCAGGTGGACGCGGCGATCGACCGCTGGGTCTGGTACGCGGGCTGGACCGACAAGATCGCCCAGATCGTCGGCGGCACCAACCCGGTGGCGGGGCCGTTCTTCAACGTCTCCTCGCCCGCGCCGACCGGCGTGGTGGCCGTGGTGGCCCCGCGGGAGTCGTCGTTCCTGGGCCTGGTCTCGGTGATCGCCCCGGCGATCGCCGCCGGCAACACGGTGGTCGTCGTCACCTCGGAGAAGGCGCCGCTGCCGGCGCTGTCGCTGGGCGAGGTGCTGGCCACCTCCGACCTGCCCGGCGGTGTCGTCAACGTGCTGTCCGGCCGCGCGGCCGAGATCGCCCCGTCCCTGGCGGCGCACCAGGACGTCAACGCGATCGACCTGGCGGGCGCGGACGCGGAGCTGGCCAAGGAGCTGGAGACCGCCGCGGCGGACAACCTCAAGCGCGTTCTCCGTCCACAGCCTGTGGATTGGTCCGCCGCTCCGGGCACCGGCCGTCTGCTGGCGTTCCTGGAGACGAAGACCGTCTGGCACCCGACGGGTTCGCTGGGCGCGGGCGGTTCGTCGTACTGACGCCGAAGCACCCCGAGGGGCGGACGGGAGAACCCGTCCGCCCCTCGGGCGTTCACCAGCGCATCAGCGCGGCAGCGGCAGCAGGTTCAGCCCCGGCACGTCGTGCAGCTTGCCCCCGTCGGACAGCGGCCCCGTCACCGCCCGGCTGCTCACCGGCTTCAAGTCGCCGATCTTGGTGCCGACGGTGTTGTTGAGCGGGTCGATCCCGGTCCGCGCGAAGGGGTTGACCGGGAGCCGGCCCAGGATCGGGGCGAGCGGCGCAGTCGCGTGCTGGAGGCCGATCATGGCGCCGTCGCGGGCGGCCACCAGGTCGAGCTGCCCGAGCTGGGCCCGGGCGGGCGAGGCCGGGGTGTGCAGCGTGGGCCCGGAGGGCGGGGTCACGGGGTCGGCGCTCGCGGCGGACGCCGCGCCGACGGCGATCGCGGCGGACGCGGAGAGGGTGACGCCCGCGCGCGTCAGCGAACGCGGGAGGCGCGAGGGGGGACGGAGTGCGTGACGTGCGTGCGAGGCCATGACCACCTGCCGGGGCGTGAGCGGAAACGGGGCATGAGCGGAAACCGTTCGGCGACGCAGCGTATCCGAACCGTCACGAACAGCGCACATCCGTACCCGGGGGGATCCCCCCTGTGGGTCAATGCGTCACACTGGTGTTCCGTGACTGTCCTCCCGCCTTCCGCGCCGCACGCGCGCGTCATCCTGCTGGCCGGCCCGTCCGGCTCCGGAAAGTCGTCCCTCGCCGCCCTGACCGGGCTGCCGGTCCTCAACCTCGACGACTTCTACAAGGAGGGCACGGACCCCACGCTCCCCCGGCTCCCCGACGGCTCGGGCGCCGACTGGGACTCGCCGCTGTCCTGGGACGGGGACGCGGCGGTGGCCGCGATCGAGGCGCTGTGCCGCACGTCCCGCACCCCCGTGCCGGTGTACGACATCGCCACCAGCTCGCGGACGGGCACGAGCACGCTGGACATCGGCCGCACCCCGCTCTTCGTCGCGGAGGGCATCTTCGCCGCCGAGGTCATCGAGCGCTGCCGCGAACTGGACGTCCTGGCCGACGCGCTGTGCCTGCGCGGCCGCCCGTCGACGACGTTCCGCCGCCGCCTCGCCCGCGACCTGCGCGAGGCCCGCAAGCCCGTGCTCTACCTGGTGCGCCGCGGACTGCGGCTGATGCGCGAGGAGCGCGGGATCGTGGCCCGGCAGACCGCGCTCGGCGCGTTCCCCTGTGGGCGGGACACCGCGATGGGCCGGATCGCGGCCGCGGCGGCCGGGCGGTGCGAGAAGGTCGCGGCGGCGGCGCCGGAACCCGCGGCCGAGCCCGTGCGGAGCGGGCGATAGGAAACACGGAAGCGGGGGGGGGGGCGCCCCCCCCCCCCCCCCCCCCCCCGCCCGCCCGCGCCCCCCCCCGCCCCCGCCGCCGGGGGGGGGGGGGGGGGGGGGGGGGTTTGGGGGGGGGGGGGGGGCCGCCCCCCCGGGGGCCGGGGGGGGGGGGGGGGGTTTATACAAACCCGGCCGGGGGGGGCCCCCCCCCCCGGGCCGCCCCCCCGCTTCCCTTCCCCCGTTCCCCCTCTTTCCCCTCCCCCTCGTTCCCCCGTGTTCCCCCCGTCGTCCTAGGCCACGAGCTCGCCGAACGACTCCTCGACGCCCCGGCCGGAGCCGATGGCCTCGTCCTCGCGCAGCCGGCGCAGCGAGCGCCAGATGCTGCTCTTGACCGTGCCGACGCTGATCCCCAGGATCTCGGCGATCTCCGGGTCGGTGCGGCCCTCGTAGTAGCGCAGCACCAGCATCGTGCGCTGGAGCTCGGGCAGCCGGGCGAGCGCCTGCCACAGGACGGCGCGCAGCTCGGTGCCGCGCATCGCGTCCTGCTCGCCCACCGTCTCCGGGAGCTCCTCGGTCGGGTACTCGTTGAGCTTGCGGCGCCGCCAGGCGCTGATGTGCAGATTGGTCATGGTGCGGCGCAGGTAGCCGCCGACCGCCGCCTTGTCCGTGATGCGGTCCCAGGCGCGGTAGGTGGAGAACAGGGCGCTCTGCAGCAGGTCCTCGGCCTCGTGGCGGTCGCCGGTGAGGTGGTACGCGGTCGCGTAGAGGGAGGCGCGGCGCTCCTGGACGTAGGCGGTGAACTCGGCCTCGGCGCCGGACATCTCCGTACGCCCGGCCTGCGGCGCCTCCGCCGGCTTCGGCGCGGGCGCGGCGGGCTCGCCGTAGACGGCCGCGTCGATGGCGGTCAGGTACATCCCCTGCGTGCGGGCCCGCCCGGTGCCGCGGGCGTAGCCCCGCCCGGTCGTCGCGGCGTCGTGCAGGCGCGTGCGAACTGCGCCGGTGGTGATCGTGTGCAGTGCGTTCATCTCGCGCCCCCCGTCGGTGGTGCCCGTTGGTCCGTGGTCCGGACCGCTCTCCGCCCGGTGAACAGAAGCCTGCCGGGCCAGTTTCATGGCGCTGTCCGCCGACTGTCACAGCCGTGCAACAGCGGCGGGGCCCGTCGTCACGGGCCCGCGGGGAGGCCCCCGGAGCGGAAGTCGAACTACCGCCCAGACGTAGGCCAGAATGACCACGTGCCTTTCCTGTTGCTGATCGAGGACGACGACGCCATCCGCACGGCCCTCGAGTTCTCCCTGTCGCGCCAGGGTCACCGCGTGGTGACCGCGGCCTCGGGCGAGGACGGCCTGAAGCTGCTGCGCGAGCAGCGGCCGGACCTGATCGTGCTGGATGTGATGCTGCCCGGGATCGACGGCTTCGAGGTCTGCCGCCGCATCCGGCGCACCGACCAGCTGCCGATCATCCTGCTCACGGCCCGCAACGACGACATCGACGTCGTGGTCGGCCTGGAGTCCGGGGCGGACGACTACGTGGTCAAGCCCGTGCAGGGCCGGGTGCTGGACGCCCGGATCCGCGCGGTGCTGCGCCGCGGCGAACGCGAGTCCAGCGACTCGGCGACCTTCGGCTCGCTGGTGATCGACCGCTCGGCGATGACGGTCACCAAGAACGGGGAGGACCTCCAGCTCACACCGACCGAGCTGCGGCTGCTGCTGGAGCTGAGCCGCCGCCCGGGCCAGGCGCTCTCCCGCCAGCAGCTGCTGCGGCTGGTCTGGGAGCACGACTACCTGGGCGACTCGCGGCTGGTGGACGCCTGTGTGCAGCGGCTGCGCGCCAAGGTCGAGGACGTGCCGTCCTCCCCCACCCTGATCCGCACGGTCCGGGGCGTCGGCTACCGCCTCGACTCGCCGCAGTGACAGCAGTGGCAGCGACATCAGTGAATGGCGAGGTCGACGAGACAGTGACAGAACGGCCCGGACGGGTGCGGGGCTGGGCCGCGGTCAGGAACCTGATGCGGCTCAGCGTGCGGTGGATCAGCCTGCGGCTGCGGCTGATGCTGGTCTTCGCGCTGGTGGCCCTGGCCGCCGCCGTGTCCGCGTCCGCCATCGCCTACTGGCTCAACCGCGACGCGGTCCTGACCCGGACGCAGAACGCGGCGCTGGACGACTTCCGCAAGTCGCTCCAGGACAACACCGGCACGCTGCCGCTGACCCCCACCTGCCCCGAGCTCCAGGAGGCCGCGGACCGGATGGCGGCGACCTCGCAGAAGTACGAGGTGCTGCTGATCGGCCGGGTCAAGGGCGGCGGCGAGTGCGCCGCGCCCTCCAATCGCGACCTGTTCACCCTCAAGGCCGTGCCGAAGTCCCTGATCACGGCGGTGAACCGGGAGCGTAAGGTCGACGAGTCCAACCCGTACCCGTACCACCTGTACTGGCAGCGGATCACCCTCGACGGCCAGCCCTACCTCGTCGGCGGGGCCAAGGTGATCGGCGGCGGCCCCACCGGCTATCTGCTCAAGTCGCTGGAGAACGAGCGCCAGGACCTCAACTCGCTCGCCTGGTCGCTGGGGATCGCCACCGCCCTGGCCCTGATCGGCTCGGCCCTGCTCGCCCAGGCCGCCGCCTCGACGGTGCTGCGGCCCGTCCAGCGGCTGGGCGAGGCGGCCCGCCGCCTCGGCGAGGGCAAGCTGGAGACCCGGCTGGACGTGTCGGGCACCGACGAACTGGCCGAGCTGTCGCGGACGTTCAACAAGGCCGCCGAGTCGCTGGAGAAGCGGGTGGAGGAGCTGAGCGCCCGGGAGTCGGCGAGCCGGCGGT
The DNA here is from genome assembly GCF_015999245.1 of Streptomyces sp. AV19. GTDB lineage: Bacteria > Actinomycetota > Actinomycetes > Streptomycetales > Streptomycetaceae > Streptomyces. Next base: position 28,332 of record NZ_JAEAMR010000009.1, read on the forward strand.
TCGTCGCGGATATGTCGCACGAGCTGCGCACCCCGCTGACCGCGATCACCGCGGTCACGGAGGTCCTGGAGGACGAGGCGGACTCCCTCGACCCGATGATCGCTCCCGCGGTGCAGCTCGTGGTGAGCGAGACGCGGCGGCTGAACGACCTGGTGGAGAATCTGATGGAGGTCACCCGCTTCGACGCGGGCACGGCCCGGCTCGTCCTGGACGACGTGGACGTCGCCGACCAGGTCACCGCCTGCATCGACGCGCGCGCCTGGCTGGACGCCGTCGAACTGGACGCCGAGCGCGGCATCATGGCCCGGCTCGACCCGCGCCGCCTGGACGTCATCCTGGCCAACCTGATCGGCAACGCCCTCAAGCACGGCGGCTCTCCGGTCCGGGTGAAGGTGCGCCCGGTGGAGGACCGGCTGATCATCGAGGTCCGCGACCACGGCCCCGGCATCCCCGAGGACGTCCTGCCGCACGTCTTCGACCGCTTCTACAAGGCGAGCGCCTCCCGCCCGCGCTCCGAGGGCAGCGGCCTGGGCCTGTCCATCGCCCTGGAGAACGCGCACATCCACGGCGGCGAGATCACCGCCGCCAACTCCCCCGAGGGCGGCGCGGTCTTCACCCTGGCCCTGCCCCTCGACGTCTCCGCCGCGGACGGCGGGAACGACTCCGCGCAGGGTCCGGACCAGGAGGACGCCACATGAGGCGCGCGGCGCGCGGGGCCGCGCTCGCCGCGGCGGTGACCGCGGTGTGCGCGCTCGCCTCGGGGTGCGGGATCCGGGGCACCGCCGTGCCCGTCGACGCCGGCAGCGCGCCCTCGCGGGCGTCGTGCCTGGTGCGTCCGGGCGCCACGGCCGCCACGCCGCGGAGCGGCACGGAGCTGCCCGTGCAGTTGCTGTGCGCCTCCCAGCTGGTCGCCGTCGTCCGGACGGTCGCGGCGCCCGGCCGCGACGGGGCGCTGGGCACGGCCCAGGTGCTCCTGGACGAACTGCGCCGCCCGCTCTCGTCCGGCGAGGAGTCCGCCGGCCTCTCCAGCGAGGTGCCGTCGCACCTCACCGTCACCGGCGGGCGGCGGGACGACCCGCCGGGAACGCTGCGCCTGAGCACCGCCCCGGACGCGCTGCCGCCCAAGGCCCTGTCGCAGATCGTCTGCACCTTCGCGGGCACGGCGGCGGCCGGCGGCCGGAACGCGGTGTCCCTGGGCGGGCCGGGCGGCGAGGCGCCGCGCTCGTACCCCTGCACGGAGGAGACGCGCGCCCATCCGGAGAGCGCGCCGGGCGCCTGACGCGCGGGGCGCTCGTCGTGGCTCGTCGTGGCCGGAACCGCGCGCCCCGCGCACCGCGTCCTGTGGGGCGTGCAGCGTCATGGTTACGGCGGTACGCCCGCCCTACGACACCGCTACCGCCTCGCGGGCTGCGTGCTCCTCGCCGCCCACCTGGTCGTGGTGGGCTGGCTGGCCGTGCGCCCCCTGACCGCCCCCTGGGTGTCCGCCGCGCACCGGGAGCCGTTCGCCACCCTCCGCGCGGACCTGGCGCTCGGCCCGTGGGAGGCGGCGCGCACGATCGGCTCCGCGGTGCTTCCGTTCGCCCCCCTCGGGGTGCTGCTGCCCTGGGCGGGCGGCCGTGTCGCGGCGTCCCCGCTGGGATCGCTGGCCCGGACGGTCTTCACGAGCGCGATGATCGCGTTGGTGTTGCAGGTGGTTCGGGGGGGTGTGGTGGGGCAGGTGCTGGACCTGGATGCGCTGCTGCTGAATGTGACCGGTGTTGCCGTTGCGCACCTGGCCGTTGTGCCGGCGGTGCGGGCGCGTTTGCGGCGCCGGGTGCCGCGATCCTCTTCGGCGCCGCCTGAGCCGACGGCGACGCCGTCGACGGGCCTGACGCCGTCGGCACCGCTCTCGCGGGTGGGGGTTGCGCCGTAGACGGTTACTGAAGTTGTCATCGTGATGTCATCAGCTGAGTTGGGTTCGCCCCTGCTTATCCTGGCCGCATGACTGAGACGCACACCTATGACGTAGTGATTGAATGGACCGGCAACCTCGGCTCAGGAACGGATAGTTATCGCTCCTTCAGTCGTGCTCATGAAGTCCTGGCGACTGGGAAGACTCCCATCGCCGCCTCCTCCGATCCGGCCTTTCGCGGCGACCCGGCCCGCTGGAACCCCGAGGAACTGCTTGTGGCCTCTGTCGCCCAGTGCCACATGCTCTGGTACCTCCACCTGTGCGCTGTCGGCGGAGTGACCGTTGTCGACTACGAAGACCGGGCCCACGGGGTCATGACCATGGACGCGAGCGGCGGCGGGGGCCAGATAACCGAGGTCACACTTCGTCCCGAGGTGACCGTCGCCGATGTCTCGATGACGGACAAGGCCCGCGCACTGCACGACGAAGTGCACTCGGTGTGCTTCATCGCCCGCTCAGTGAACTTCCCCATCCGCCATGAACCACTGATCCGTGTCCAGTAAGGGCCGAGCTGCTGAGCTTTGACGCGTCGTGCCGGCACACCGATCCGCCTGTCGGGTTGTGGAGTCCGGTCGCGGCGTGGCATCCGTCGATGAGGCCGCTGCGGTACTGAATGCGGCGAAGACCGCTGCGCAGGAGGCGCATCAGGTTCCTTGCGCTCCGCGCGGATTGTCCTCAAACGCCGGACGGGCTGAATCGGCGCGCCGATTCAGCCCGTCCGGGGGAGGGTCCGGGGCAAAAAACACCCCCGACCGGCCTCAGCCGCGATTGCCGCCCAAGAGATTCGGCGTCGACAGCCCCTTCGGCAGGCCACCCGCCGGCACGAGCCCCAGCAGACCCCCGTTGCCCTTGTTGTCCGCGGGCGCCGCCTGGGGCGCCGACTGCGGTGCCGCCTCCGGCGCCTTCGGCGCGGGCGCCGGGAAGAACGCCTTGTCCAGCGCCATGGCCGTGGACTTCATCGCCGACGAGCCCAGCGCCCGGTTCCCCGCCTCGATCAGCGGCCCGCCCGGCAGGAGCGGCGCGACCTGCTCGATCGGCAGGCTGCGGCTCGTGCCCGCGGCCAGGCCCGTCGCCCGCTCCAGCGGGCCGGCGTGGGGAGCCGCGGCCGACGCGGTGCCCGCCGCGACGACGGCGACGGCCGCGCCGAGAGCCGCGGCACCGAAGGTCTTGATGATTCCCTGCTTCATCTGCGATCTGTCCTCGTGACGGTGATGGATGAATTCCGGGCGGCTTTGCAACCTAGTCACGACAACGAGGGGCCGGCAGTGAATGACACGGCCGGGAGATTTGAATTCCCGGCCGTGTCCGCCGTATTGAGGGCCGATAGACGGTCAGTCGTACCGGCGGATCCGCCTGGCAGATCCGCCTAGCGGAACAGCCACTCCGACTTGATCTCGGCATAACCCGGCTTGATCACATCGTTGATCATCGCAAGACGTTCGTCGAATGGAATGAAGGCGGACTTCATCGCATTGACGGTGAACCACTGCATGTCGTCGAGCGTGTAGCCGAACGCCGAGACCAGGTGCTCGAATTCACGGGTCATGCTGGTACCGCTCATCAGCCGATTATCGGTGTTCACGGTCGCGCGGAAGCGCAGCTTGCTCAGCAGGCCGATCGGGTGCTCCTGGTAGGAAGTCGCCGCCCCGGTCTGGAGGTTCGAGGTGGGGCACATCTCCAGGGGAATGCGCTTGTCGCGCACGTAGGAGGCGAGCCGGCCGAGCTTGACCGTACCGTCCTCGGCGACGTCGATGTCGTCGATGATCCGCACGCCGTGGCCGAGCCGGTCGGCACCGCACCACTGGAGCGCCTGCCAGATCGACGGGAGGCCGAATGCCTCGCCCGCGTGGATGGTGAAGTGGTTGTTCTCGCGCTTGAGGTATTCGAAGGCGTCGAGGTGGCGGGTGGGAGGGAAGCCCGCCTCGGCGCCCGCGATGTCGAAGCCGGCGACGCCGGAGTCGCGGTAGCGGTTGGCGAGTTCGGCGATCTCCAGGGCGCGGGCGGCGTGCCGCATCGCGGTCAGCAGCGCGCCGACGCGGATGCGGTGACCATTGGCGCGAGCCCGGCGCTCGCCCTCGCGGAAGCCCTCGTTGACGGCCTCGACGACCTCTTCGAGGGTGAGCCCGGCCTCCAGGTGCTGCTCGGGGGCGTAGCGCACCTCGGCGTAGACGACGCCGTCCGCGGCCAGGTCCTCGGCGCACTCGGCGGCGACCCGGAACAGGGCCTCCCGGGTCTGCATGACGGCACAGGTGTGCGCGAAGGTCTCCAGGTAGCGCTCCAGCGAGCCCGAGTCGGCGGCCTCGCGGAACCATATGCCGAGCTTCTCGGGGTCGGTCTCGGGGAGGCGGTCGTAGCCGGTCTCGCGGGCCAGCTCGACGACGGTGGCGGGGCGCAGACCGCCGTCGAGGTGGTCGTGGAGCAGCACCTTCGGGGCGCGACGGATCTGTTCGGGAGTGGGAACGGTCCCGGGGAGGTTGGTGGTCTCGCTCGTCATTTCGGCACTCTAGCCCCTACGCGCGTAGATGGGAGGGAACGATACGGAACGGTGACCCGTCGGCGGGGTGGACAGCGTGTGTGGTTCTGCCATCGTTGTCTGCCATGGTTCAGCAAGCGTTGCCGCAGCCGGAGCCGGCGGAGCCACTGGGACCGGTGGGGCCGCAGCGGCCCGTGAGGTTTCTGAAGCCCCGAATCCCCTCCCCCGACCTGGGCAAACCCCTCGGAGCGGGCCGTTCCGGGGACACCGTCAACGGGGTGGCGCTGCTCCTTCCGGGTGGCCGGGTCACCGGGACGCGCCGCCCGCCGGGCAGGGCCCCGGCCGCCCAGCGGCGGCTGGCCCGCCGGCTGGAGCGGTCGGGGGCCGGCGAGGGCCTGGCCGTGCACCCGGTCCGCTACCGCCACCGCGGGTGGAACGGTTCCGCGGCCCACCCCGTGCACGACGCCCTGTGGGCGGCCGACGAGGTGGTGCGGCGCTACGGCGACGTACCCGTGTGCCTGGTGGGCACGGGCATGGGCGGCCGGGCCGCGCTGCGCGCCGCCGAACACCCGGCGGTCACCTGCGTGGTGGCGCTCGCTCCGTGGCTGCCGGAGCCGGAGGCCGTCCTCGACCCCGACCCGGTGCGCCAGCTCAAGGGCCGCCGGGTGCTGCTCGTCCACGGCACCGACGACGAACGGACCGACCCCGACCTGTCCTTCCGGCTGGCCGAGCGGGCCAAGAAGGTCAACCGGGACGTGTGCCGGTTCGAAGTCCACTCCGACGGGCACGGGTTCGACCAGCACCGGGCCGAAGTCATGGCCCTGACGGCCGACTTCGTGCGCGGGTCGCTCTTCGGCCACCCCTACGCCCGGCCGTTGGCCGACGCGCTGGCCGCGCCCCCGCCGCTGGGCCTGCGGATGCCGCTGGCCTGCGGCTTCGGCACGACGCTGGGACACTGAGCGTACGACGCCCGGGCACTGAGCGCTCAGCGGTGCAGCAGCTGCCCGCGGCGCGAGAGCAGGAAGCGCTTGAAGGCGGCGACCGGCGGGGTGTCGGGGTGGCCGTCCAGCCAGGCGACGCCGATCTCGCGGACGGCGCGCGGCGCGGTGACGGCGAGCTCCACGACGCCGGGGCGCGGCACGGCGGGCGGCGGCAGCAGGGCCACGCCGAGCCCGGCGGCCACCAGGCCGCGCAGCGTCTCGGGGTCCTCGCCCTCGAAGGCGATCTTCGGGCTGAACCCGGCCTCGGCGCAGAGCGCGTCGGTGATCCGGCGCAGCCCGTAGCCGGGTTCGAGGGTGACGAAGAGCTCGGCGGCCGCCTCGGCGAGGCGGATCCGCTTGCGCACGGCGAGCGGGTGGTCCTCGGGGACGACGAGCCGCAGCTTCTGCTCGTCGAGGCGGCGCGCGACCAGGTCGGGCGCGTCGGGGACGGGCGAGGTGAGGCAGAGGTCGAGGTCGCCGTCGCGGAGCCGCTCGATCATGGCCTCGCCGTAGTTCTGCACGAGCTGGAAGCGGACGCGGGGGTGGTCGGCGCGGAAGGCGCGGATGAGCTCGGGGACGGTCTCCGAGCCCATGGTGTGCAGGAAGCCGAAGGCGACCTTGCCGGCGGTGGGGTCGGCGTCGGCGCGTACGGACTCGGCGGCGCGGTCCAGATCGGCGAGGGCGCGCTCCACAGCGGCGAGGAAGGTGCGGCCCGCGGCGGTGAGCGAGAGCGTGCGGCCGTGCCGGGCGAACAGCGCGACGCCCAGGTCGTGTTCGAGGCGGGCCAGCGAGCGGCTGAGCGTCGGCTGGGGCATCTCCAGCTGCCGCGCGGCGCGGGTGACGTGCTCGTGCCGCGCCACGACGGCGAACTGCGCGAGGCGCGGGGTGAGCGTGGCCGCCCAGGAGTCCGGGCCCATGTCGGCCGTCAAGGATTCGCCAGTAACACCGATGTCTTTTCTGTTGCCAATTGGTGACAGAGGCCGCTCTGACCTGCGTTCATGCTTCACGGAATGGATTATGGCCGTTCCATGCATTGGACGCATTTATTGCGCCGTGCCTACGGTGTGGACATGCCTCCTGCCGATACCGGGGCATCCGCCGTCATCGTGCGCGCGGGTGCCTCTCCTTCGCCGACCTCCGCTCCCTCCTCCCCCGACTCGCGGCTGCTGCCCGGCGATCCCGGCTACCGCCGGATGAGCTTCGCGCTCTTCGCGGCGGGCGTGGCCACTTTCGCGCTCCTCTACTCGACGCAGGCCCTGCTGCCCGCCGTCTCGGACGGCCTCGGGGTGACGGCCGATCAGGCCAGCTGGACCGTTTCCGCGGCGACCGGCGGGCTGGCGCTCGCGGTCGTCCCGCTCAGCGCCCTGTCCGAGCGGTACGGGCGGCGGGCGATGATGACGGCGGCACTGTGCGTGGCCGCGTTCGTCGGGCTGCTGGTGCCGTTCGCCCCGGACCTCGGCTGGCTGATCGGGCTGCGCGCGCTGCAGGGCGCCGCGCTGGCGGGCGTCCCCGCCTCGGCGATGGCCTACCTGGCGGAGGAGGTCCGGCCCAAGGCCCTGGTGGGCGCGGTCGGGCTGTTCGTGGCCGGCAACGCGATCGGCGGCATGTCCGGACGGATCCTGGCCGGCTGGACGGCCCAGGCGTGGGGCTGGCGCGCGGGTCTGGCGGCGGTCGGCGTCCTGGCGGTGCTGTGCGCGGTGGTCTTCCGCCTGCTGATCCCCAAGGCCCGTCATTTCACCCCGGGTTCGGTCTCCCCGCGAGCTCTTGCCCGTACGGTCGGACGCCATCTCTCCGACCCGCTGCTGGTCCGGCTGTACCTGATCGGCGCGCTCTTCATGACCGTCTTCGGCGCGGTCTACACGGTCATCGGCTACCGGCTGGCCGAGGCGCCGTTCTCGCTGCCGCCGGGCCTGGTGGGCTCGATCTTCCTGGTCTACCTGGTCGGCACGGCCTCCTCGGCCGCGGCCGGCAAGCTGGTCGGCCGGCTCGGCCGGCGCGGGGCGCTGTACCTGGCGATGGGGACGACGACGGCCGGTCTGCTGCTGACCCTGACGTCCTCGCTGATCGCGGTCCTGGCGGGCCTGATCCTCATCACGGCCGGCTTCTTCGCGGGCCACGCGGTCGCCTCGTCGTCCGTGAGCCGGACGGCGACGACGGGCCGCGCCCAGGCGTCGGCGCTGTACCAGACGGCGTACTACCTCGGTTCGTCCGTCGGCGGCACGGTGGGCGCCGTGGCCTTCCGGGCCGGGGGCTGGGACGGGACGGTCGTCCTGGGGCTGCTGGCGATGGTGGCGGCCGGGGCGATCACGCTGTACGCGACGCGGCGGGCGCTCGTGGAGCGCCGGGCGTCGGCGGCGGTGCGGGTGTAGCGCCCGCGCCTTTACGGACCCGGAGGGGCCGGCCCCACCACCTGTTCTGGTGGGGGCGGCCCCTCCGTCGTCAGCCGACGGGGAACTCGTCCGTGCGGATCGTCAGCTCGAACGGCGTGGGCAGGGCGATTCCGTCGCCGAACTTGCCTGCTCGCAGCACTCGGTAGTCATCGTCCTTGGGCTCCCCGTAAAGCGTGATGGTCGGGCCGCCGGGAGCCCACCGGTCGATCAGCAAATAGAGAGGCACTTGGGCCCGTGCATAACCGGCAACCTTCTCGATGCGGTCGTGATGGGCATTCGCATTCGCGGTGATCTCAACAACGAGCTCGACCTCGGCAGCCACGACGAACCGATCGGACAGCCCGGTCTTCGGCACGACCGCAAGATCCGGGACGAACAGCCCGCTCCGCGACGGCACTGCGATCCCGAGTGTCCGGTAAACGCCCCAGCCTTCAGGAATCACGGCACACAGGCAGCGCTGGACGATATCCGCGATGTCATCGTGGTCACGAGAAGGCGCTGGTGACACGGTGACGACCCCCTCGACGATCTCCACCTTGCAGCCCTTGGGCACGCCCGTCTCCCCCCAGATGCGGACAAGCTCCTCCCACTCGCGGCCATGCCCCTGCGGGTGGTCGGCAGCGGGTGCGTTCACGGCGGTCTCCTTCGGTCGGGACATCGCCCGATCCCAAGATGGCGAACCGGCTCGGTACCGGTCCGCCGACCCCGTTCACCCGAATGAGGAAAGCGCAGGTGAGGCTGCGTCTGTGGGCGTCATGGACGTGGCCCGACGCCCGTCCGGGCCGCCCCTCCGCCCTCGCACACGGCCCGTTGTCAGACCCCCCTGCCACCATCGGCGCATGACCACACACGACGTGACGCTGATCCACGACAACTGGCCCGCAAAGGACGGCGATTACTTCGCGTCGCTCGCGGCGGACCCACCGGACGGATTCGAGTTCTCGTACCGGACCTGGGACCACTACCTGTCCTCGCTGGTCCCGATTCTTTGGTTTGCCCCCGGACCCGCCCTTTCACCGTTTCCCCGGGGCAAGCCCCGGACCCCGCAATGCGGCTTCGCCGCATTGTCCTCAAGCGCCGGACGGGCTGATTCAGCCCGTCCGGGGGTCGCCCCTCCGGGGAGTTTGGAGGCAGCGCCAGGAGGGGGCTTCAGGGGTGCAGGGGGCGCAGCCCCCGCCTCACCGCGCGGAGCGCGGTGCCGGGCCGAGGGCGGAGCCGGGCCGAGGGCGGAGCCCCGGGAGAAACGGTGAAAGGGCGGGGCCGGGGCAGAAAACCCCGGCGCCCGCCCTCTCCGGCTCGCGCCCAGCGGCTACGCGATGCGGTCCAGCACGATCGGGTTCGGCGTGAAGTCCGTCCCCGCCGGGGCGATCTCGACGCCGCCCTCCAGGGCCGCGAGCGCGTAGTCGAACTTCTCCGGCGTGTCCGTGTGCAGCGTCAGCAGCGGCTGGCCCGCCGTCACCACGTCACCCGGCTTCGCGTGCATCTCGATGCCCGCCCCCGCCTGCACCGGGTCCTCCTTGCGGGCCCGGCCCGCGCCCAGGCGCCAGGCCGAGACGCCGACGGCGTAGGCGTCGAGGGCGGTGAGGACACCGGAGGAGGAGGCCGTGACGACGTGCTGCTCGCGGGCGACCGGGAGCGTCGCGTCCGGGTCGCCGCCCTGCGCGGCGATCATGCGGCGCCAGTGGTCCATGGCCGAGCCGTCGGCCAGAGCCTTGGCCGGGTCGGCGTCGGGCAGGCCGGCCGCCGTCAGCATCTCGCGGGCCAGGGCCAGCGTGAGCTCGACGACGTCCGCCGGGCCGCCGCCCGCGAGGACCTCGACCGACTCGCGGACCTCCAGCGCGTTGCCGGCGGTGAGGCCGAGCGGGGTCGACATGTCGGTCAGCAGTGCGACGGTCTTGACGCCGTGGTCGGTGCCGAGGCCGACCATCGTGGAGGCGAGCTCGCGCGCGTCCTCGATGTTCTTCATGAACGCGCCGGAGCCGACCTTGACGTCCAGGACCAGCGAGCCGGTGCCCTCGGCGATCTTCTTGGACATGATGGACGAGGCGATCAGCGGGATGGCCTCGACGGTGCCCGTGACGTCGCGCAGGGCGTAGAGCTTCTTGTCCGCCGGGGCCAGGCCGTCGCCGGCCGCGCAGATGACGGAGCCGACGTCGCGCAGGACCTGCATCATCTCGTCGTTCGACAGCAGGGCGCGCCAGCCGGGGATGGACTCCAGCTTGTCGAGCGTGCCGCCGGTGTGGCCGAGGCCGCGGCCGGACAGCTGCGGGACGGCCGCGCCGCAGGCGGCGACCAGGGGAGCGAGGGGCAGGGTGATCTTGTCACCGACGCCGCCCGTCGAGTGCTTGTCGGCCGTCGGCACCGGCAGGGACGAGAAGTCCATGCGCTCGCCGGACTTGATCATCGCGGCCGTCCAGCGGGCGATCTCCGCGCGGTCCATGCCGTTCAGCAGGATCGCCATGGCGAGTGCGGACATCTGCTCGTCGGCGACCTCGCCGCGCGTGTAGGCGTCGATCATCCAGTCGATCTGCTCGTCGGTCAGACGACCGCGGTCGCGCTTGGCGCGGATGACGGAAATGGCGTCCATCAGCACATTTTCCTTAGGCTCGTGCGTCCTCAGTCTTCCCGGGGCCGGAAAGTGACCCGGACGGGCCGATGCAACAGCCCGTCCGGCGCTTGAGGACATCTTTAACGATTCAGGTCAGCGGGCCCAAACGCGTCCGGCAGCAGCTCCGCCAGCGGGCGGATGCCGGAGGCCGTGTCGACCGCCAGCTCGGGTCCGCCGTGCTCCCACAGGAGCTGGCGGCAGCGGCCGCACGGCATGAGCACGTTGCCGTTGCGGTCGCAGCAGGTGAACGCGGTGAGCCGGCCGCCGCCCGAGGAGAACAGGGCCGAGATCAGGCCGCACTCGGCGCACAGGGCGACGCCGTACGCGGCGTTCTCCACGTTGCAGCCGGTGACCACGCGGCCGTCGTCGACGACGGCCGCGGCACCCACGGGGAACTCGGAGTACGGGGCGTAGGCCCGGGACATGGCGTCCCGGGCCTGCGCGCGCAGGTCCTCCCAGAGTTCGGGAGAGGTCGTCACTTTCCTTGGCCCTTCCGGTAGGGCTTGCCGTTCGCCTTGGGCATGCGCAGCCGTTGGGAGAACAGGGACAGCACCAGCAGCGTGACGACGTACGGCGTCGCGTCCACGAACTCCAGCGGCACCGTCTTCGTCAGCGCGAACCAGACGAACAGCGCCGCGGCCACCACGGCCGCGCCGATCGCCGGCTTCACCTTGCCGCCCTTGAGGCGCCAGACCGCGAAGCCGGCCAGCAGCACCGCGATGAGCAGGAGCAGCGCGTGGACGGTCGGGCCGCCGGAGCGCAGCTGGAGGCTGTCCATGAAGCCGAACAGGCCGGCGCTCATGGCCACGCCGCCCGGCCGCCAGTTGCCGGAGATCATCGTGGCGAGGCCGATGTAGCCGCGCCCGCCGGTCTGGCCGTCGGAGTACATGTGCGTGCCGATGGCGAGGAACGCGCCGCCGAGGCCAGCCATGGCGCCGGAGACGACGACGGCCGCGTACTTGTACGTGTAGACGTTGACGCCGAGGGACTCGGCGGCCACCGGGCTCTCGCCGCAGGAGCGCAGGCGCAGGCCGAAGGCCGAGCGCCACAGGACGAAGAACGTGCCCAGGAAGAGCAGCGCCGCGACGATCGTCAGCCACGAGACGTCGGTGACCAGGCCGTCCACGATGCCGGCGAGGTCGGAGACGAGGAACCAGTGGTGCTTCTCGACGGACTGCAGCCACTCCGACAGGCCGGGGATGGAGAAGTCCGGCATGTTGTCCATGACGGGCGACTGCTTGTCGTTGCCGCCCGCCTGCTGGGCCGCGCTGCCCTCGGCGCCGAACCAGAGCTTGGCGAAGTACTGGGTGACGCCCAGGGCCAGGATGTTCATGGCCACACCGGAGATGATGTGGTCCACGCCGAAGGTGACGGTGGCGACCGCGTGGATCAGGCCGCCGAGCGCGCCGCCGACGATGCCGGCGACGGCCGCCAGCCAGGGGCCGTGCTGCCAGCCCATCCAGCCCGCGGAGAACGCGCCGAGCATCATCATGCCCTCGAGGCCGATGTTGACGACGCCCGCGCGCTCGGCCCACAGGCCGCCGAGGCCGGCCAGGCCGATCGGCACGGCCGCCGCGAGGGCGGAGCTGAACTGGCCCGAGCTGGTCAGGTCGTTGGCGCCGGTGAGCGCGCGCAGCGCGGACAGGAGGAGCAGGCCGCCCGCGATGATCAGCAGGACCATGGGGTAGGTCGGCCTGCGGCCGCCGTCGCCCTTGTTCTTGCCGCTCAGCCGTTCGGCGAGACCGGAGGTGAAGGTCGTACTCATGCGGCTGCCTCCGCCTTGTCGCTCTTGCGCGCCTGGGCGGCGAGCTCCTCGCCGACCTTGCGCTGCTGGGTCTTGAGGCCGTAGCGGCGCACGATCTCGTACGCGATGACGACGCAGAGGACGATGACGCCCTGGATCACGCCGACGATCTCCTGGGCGTAGCCCTCGAATTCGAGCTGGGTGCCGGTGCGGTCCAGGAAGCCCCAGAGCAGGGCGCCGAGCGCCATGCCGATGGGGTGGTTGCGGCCGAGCAGCGCGATGGCGATACCGGTGAAGCCGATGCCGGTGGGGAAGTCGGTGCCGTAGTTGTACGAGACGCCGAGCAGGGTCGGCATGCCGACGAGGCCGGCGACGGCGCCCGAGAGCACCATCGAAGTGACGATCATGCGCTTGACGCTGACGCCGCTGGCCTGGGCGGCCGACTCGGACCGGCCGACGGTGCGCAGGTCGAAGCCGAAGCGGGTGCGGCCCAGCAGGAACCAGTAGGCCAGGCCCGCGATCACGGCGATCACCACGAAGCCGAAGACGGGCTTGGGCGTCGTCGGGATCTCGAAGAAGTGCGCCGAGTCCGGCAGGTAGGGCGTGTGGATCAGGTTGCCCTCCTTGTTCGCCAGCCGGCCGTCCTGGAGGAAGTAGCCGATGACCGAGGCACCGATGGCGTTGAGCATGATCGTGCTGATCACCTCGTTGACGCCGCGGGTGGTCTTCAGCAGACCGGCGATGCCGGCCCAGAGGGCGCCGACCGCCATCGCCACGATGATGATCACCGGGATCTGGACGATGCCGGGCAGGGTGAGCGCCCCGCCGACGACGGCGGCGAAGAAGGCCGCGATGCGGTACTGGCCGTCGACGCCGATGTTGAAGAGGTTCATCCGGAAGCCGATGGCCACGGCCAGCGCGGAAAGGTAGTACGGCGTCGCCTTGTTGATGATCCAGACCTGGCTGTCGCTCTTCGAGCCGAAGTCCACCATCACCTGGTAGGCGTGGAACGGGTCCTTGCCCGTCGCCGCGATGATGATCGAGGTGATCGCGATGGCGGCCACGATCGCGAGCAGCGGCGCGGCGACGGCCAGGACGATCTTGTTCTTGTCGAACTTCTTGATCACTTGGAGTCGCCCCCTTCGCTCTCCTCGTGCTCCAGGTGGCCGGTAGCGGCGCCGGTCATGGCCGAGCCCAACTCCTCCGGGGTGATGGTGGCGGGGTCGGCGTCGGCGACCAGGCGGCCGCGGAACATCACCCGCAGGGTGTCGGAGAGCCCGATCAGCTCGTCCAGGTCGGCGGAGATCAGCAGCACCGCGAGCCCCTCGCGGCGCGCCTCGCGGATCTGGTCCCAGATCTGCGCCTGGGCGCCGACGTCCACGCCCCGGGTGGGGTGCGCGGCGATCAGCAGCTTGGGGTGGTGGCTCATCTCGCGGCCGACGATCAGCTTCTGCTGGTTGCCGCCGGAGAGGGAGGCCGCGGTGACCTCGATGCCGGGGGTGCGGACGTCGAACTCGCGGACGATCCGCTCGGTGTCGGCGCGCGCGGCCTTGTTGTCCAGGAAGACGCCCTTGCTGTTGGGCTTCTCCGTGACGTGGCCCAGGATGCGGTTCTCCCAGAGCGGGGCCTCCAGCAGCAGGCCGTGCCGGTGGCGGTCCTCGGGGATGTAGCCGATGCCGCCCTCGCGCCGCTTGCGGGTGGGCGCGTGGGTGATCCCGTCGCCGTCGAGGGTGACGGTGCCGGCGTCCGGGTCGCGCATGCCCATGATGGCCTCGACCAGTTCGGCCTGGCCGTTGCCCTCCACGCCCGCGAGGCCGAGGACCTCGCCCTTGTGGATGGTGAACTCGATGCCGTCGAGCACGGTGCGCACCACGCCGTCGGAGTCGGTGGCCGACAGGTGCAGGCCCTCGACGGTGAGCATCGGGGTGTCGGTGACCGTGGACTCGCGGGTCTCCGGCGAGGGCAGTTCCTCGCCCACCATCAGCTCGGCGAGCTGCTTGGGCGTGGTCTCGCTGGGGACGGCGGTGCCGACGGTGGTGCCGCGGCGGATGACGGTGATGTCGTCCGCGACGGAGAGCACCTCGCCGAGCTTGTGCGAGATGAAGATGACGGTCAGGCCCTCGGACTTGAGCTCGCGCAGGTTGTCGAAGAGCGCGCTGACCTCCTGCGGCACCAGCACCGCGGTCGGCTCGTCGAGGATGAGCGTACGGGCGCCCCGGTAGAGGACCTTGAGGATCTCCACGCGCTGACGGTCGGCGACGCCGAGGTCCTCGACGAGGACGTCGGGGCGCACGCCCAGGCCGTACGCGTCGGAGATCTCCTTGATCTTCGTGCGGGCCTTGCTGCCGATGCCGTGGAGCTTCTCGGCGCCGAGGACGACGTTCTCCAGGACGGTGAGGTTGTCGGCCAGCATGAAGTGCTGGTGCACCATGCCGATGCCGCGCGCGATGGCGTCGGCCGGCGAGTGCAGGGCGACCTGCTCCCCGTCGAGGGTGATGGTGCCCTCGTCCGGCTTCTGCATGCCGTAGAGGATCTTCATCAGGGTGGACTTGCCGGCGCCGTTCTCGCCGCAGAGGGCGTGGACGGTGCCGCGGCGGACCGTGAGGTGGATGTCGTGGTTGGCCACGACGCCGGGGAAACGCTTGGTGATGCCGCGCAGTTCTACGGCGTTGGCGGTGCCACTGCTGGATTCAGTGCTGCTGGACGCTTTGATGGCGCACTCTCCTCGGGGAAGGGAGCGGGGGGCGAAGCCGGGATGTCCACCCGGTGGGAACAAGCGGTCGTCCGGCGGAGCGGGGGCGACGCTACACGGGTCAATCGGACGCTACGCGCGTAGCGTTGACCCTCGCATGTGCGGGCCCGGCAGGGTTTCCCCCGCCGGGCCCGCACAACCGTTCATGTCGGCCGGCCGGCGCCGGGCGGGGGGGGGGGGGGGGGGTGGGCGGGCGCGGGGGGGCGGCGCCCCGCGTGTTAGCGGGCGGGCGCGTGTGGGTTTTTTGGTGGGTGTTGGCGCCCCCCGGGGGCCGCCCGCCCCCC
>NZ_JAEAMR010000009.1:43613-117358 GCF_015999245.1 Streptomyces sp. AV19
AACCCGGGGGGGGGGGGGGGGGGGGGGGCCCCCCCACCCGGCCCACCCGCCCCCCCGGGGGTTGGGGTCCCCCCGCGCTGGGGGGGCCCGGGCGGGGCCCCCCCCGCGGGCCCCCCACAACCGTTCATGTCGGCCGGCCGGCGCCGGCCGGGGTCACGGCTGGGTCTTGACCTTGACCTGACCGTCGGCGACCTTCTTCTTCGCGGCCTCGATCTTGTCCTTGATGTCGTCGATGTGGCCGCCCGAGGTGGCCAGCGAGACGCCGCCGTCCTTGAGCAGGTAGGTCTTCGGGCCGGTGAGCGGCTTGCCGTCCTTGACGCTCTTGATGAGGTCAAAGACCGCCACGTCCACGTTCTTCACCACCGAGGTGAGGATGTGGTCCTTGTACTTCTCCAGGCCCGGCTGCTGGTACTGGTCGGAGTCCACGCCGATGGCCCAGGCGTCCTTCTGCCCGGCGATGGCCTCGATGGAGCCGTTGCCCGACAGGCCCGCCGCCGTGTAGATCACGTCGATGCCCGAGTCGAGCATGCCCTTGGCCTTGTCCTTGGCCGCGGCCGGGTCGTTGAAGCCCTTGTCGTTGTTCGGGTACAGGTACTGCGAAGTGACCTTCGCGTTGGGGTCGGTGTCCTTGACGCCCTGCTCGAAGCCCGCCTGGAACTTCTGGATCAGCGCGTTGTTGACGCCGCCGATGAAGCCGACCTTGTGGTTCTTGGACTTCAGGGCCGCGGCGACACCGGCGAGGTAGGAGCCCTCGTGCTCACCGAAGGTGATGCTCTCCACGTTCTTGCCCGCGGCGACCGAGTCCACCACGGCGAAGGTGGTGTCCGGGTGGTCCTTGGCGACCTTCTCCACGGACTTCTGGTAGTTGAAGCCGACGCCGACGACGGGGTTGTAGCCCGCCTCCGCCAGGGAGTTCAGCCGCTGCTCGCGCTCGGCCTCCGTCTCGCTGTTCTTGGCGGTCATCATCTTGTTGTTGAAGTCCAGCTCCTTCTTCGCCTTGTCGGCGCCGCGGGCGGCGGACTCGTTGAAGGAGTGGTCGTCACGGCCGCCGACGTCGAAGGCGAGGCCGAGGCCCTTGCCCTTGCCGCCGCCGCTGGACTCGGTGGACGACTCACCACAGGCAGTGAGGGTGAAAGCGAGAGCCGCGGTGGCGATGCCCGCAACAGTGATCGTGGATACCCGGCGCACGAGGGCCCCTTCACTCGAAGCGCCGTCGTTGGCGCTGGTTTCGACGGGATCGTAACGCGCGTAGATGGCCTGAAAAGGGTGAGCCGGAAGCCGTTATCGGATCGTCGCTAACCGAACAGTTGTTGGCGAATCCTACGAAAGACGGCCATCCAGCAGCGCCGCGGCTGTAAAAAGCTCCACACCGACCCTGATCGCGCCCTCGTCCACGTCGAAGTCCCCGCAGTGCAGATCACGGCGCGAGGTGTCCCCCACGGGCCGCACTCCGAGGCGGGCCATCGCGCCCGGGACGTGCTCCAGATACCAGGAGAAGTCCTCCCCGCCGAGGCTCTGCTGGGTGTCCTCCAGCGCGTCCGCCCCGCGCCGCGCGGTCATGGCCCGGCCCAGCAGCGCGGTCATCTCGTGGTCGTTGACCACGGGCGGGACGCCCCGGACGTAGGTGATCTGCGACTTGGCGCGGTGCAGCGTGGCCACCTCGTCGACCGCCGCGTGCACCAGGTCGGGCGCGTCCCGCCAGGCGTCGATGTCCAGGCAGCGGATGGTGCCGGAGAGCTCGGCGCGCTGCGGGATCACGTTGGCCGCGTGCCCGGTCTCCAGCCGGCCCCAGGTCACCGCCAGGCCCGCCCGGGTGTCCACCCGCCGCGAGAGCAGCGCCGGCACGTCGGTGGCCACCCGGGCGGCGGCGGTCACCATGTCCGTGCTCAGGTGCGGACGGGCGGTGTGGCCGCCGGGGCCGTCCAGGACGACCTCCAGCTTGTCGCAGGCGGAGGTGATCGCTCCGGTGCGCAGCCCGAGCCGGCCGACCTCGGTCTTGGGGTCGCAGTGCACGGCGAGGATCCGGCCGACGCCCTCCAGCGCCCCGCCGTCGATCGCCTTCAGCGCGCCGCCGGGCAGGATCTCCTCGGCGGGCTGGAAGACCAGCCGCACCGGGTGCGGCAGCAGCCCCTCCGCGTCCAGCGCGGCGAGCACCAGGCCGGTGCCGAGGACGACGGTGGTGTGCACGTCGTGCCCGCAGGCGTGGGCGGCGCCCGGCACCGTCGAGCGGTACGGGACCGTCTTGGTGTCGGGGATGGGCAGCGCGTCGAGGTCCGCGCGGAAGGCGAGCACCGGGCGGCGCTCCGCGCCCGGCCGGGGACGCCCGATGTCGCAGACCAGCCCGGTGCCCGCGGGCAGCGTCCGTGGACGCAGCCCGGCCTTCTCCAGTCTCGCCCTGATCGCCGCGGTGGTGCGGAACTCGCGGTTGCCGAGCTCGGGGTGCATGTGCAAGTCCCGGCGGAAAGCGACGAGTTCTGCGCCGAGCCCGGCCGGGAGCAGACCGGGCAGCGCGCCGGCCGGAGCGCCTTCAAGATCGCCAACAGGAGTGGCAGGAGCGGCTTCACAGGGCATCAGTTGCTTCACCCTCTGAAGAGTAGGCCCCCTCATGCGGCAACTGCCCTCCCATCGTGAAAAGTTCAGCCGCATGGATGGGTTACCAGGGGGGTATGACCCGTATTTACGGCGTACCTTTGCGAGACACTGTCAGGTGCTGCGCGCCGGGGCGGACATCTGCGGTAGGCGGCGTGCGTGGCGTGCGCTCCCGGTGACCCGGGAGAGGAAGCCCTGTGCCCGGGGCGAGGCGTGCGCGGTGAGCCACGAGGGGTCGATGTCGCAGACGGCGACGGTGACCTCGGTGCCGGCGAGGGCGAGCGGGAGGGTGTGCACGACCGTGGACGGGAAGCTCAGCACCGTACGCCCCATGGGCCCGCGGCGGGCGACGAGCTCCAGGGGCAGCTCGGGCCGGACGACTTCCAGGCCGAGCCGCCCGGCTATCAGGCGCAGTTTGCCGGCGCTCTCGCGGCGGTGCGCGAAGTAGCGGGTGGCGCCGTGGGCGGCGGCCAGGGCGCCGACGGCCTCCAGATAGCGCTCGGCCTCGACGACCCCGGTCTCGACCAGGGAGGTGCCCACCAGGTCCGTGGAGCGGGTCAGCCGCGGGGGGCCGAACGTGGCGCGCGTCCAGGCGAAGGCGTTGGCGGTGACCGTCACCCCCGGGGGCGGTTCGACCGGCATGGAGGTGAACAGCTGCACACTCCGGTGGTCGTTCGGTGTGAGCATCCGGCGCGCCGAAGCGGAGAACGGCGCGAAGGCGAGATCACGCGCCCCCCGGCCGCCGGACGGCCGGTGCCAGCGCACGAACCGTTCGCCACGGGCGAGTTGGGCCACGAACTCCATCGTCGCCGTCCCGTCGTCCACCACCACCAGCTCCCGCGGCCGGGCGAGGGTCAGCAGCAGCTGGACGTAGCGCGAGAACGGGTCCCCGATGACGATGCGGTGCGCGGCGCGCAGCGGCCCCGCGAGGGAGCGGACGGTCTGCAGGGGCGCGCCGACGCCGCCGCGCGCCTCCTCCCAGCCCAGCCTGACGCCTTGGTCGCGGGCGAGTTCGGCCATGCGGCGCAGCTGGCCGCGGGTCATCGGGTCGTGCGGGGCGAGCACGACGATTTCCAGGTCGGCCGTGCCGAGGGGGACGCGGCGCCGGTCCGAGCCGCTGGTGCGCTGGGCGGGGACGCCGTCGTCGTACGGCCGGTCGTGGGCGCGGTCGTGCGCCCACTCAAGGACGTTGAGGAGCTGGACCGGGCTCTCGACGAAGGCCAGCGTGGCGGCGGGGAGGTCGTCCGGGGCGCTCATGCGGCCGGCCCGTCAGACCGCTGCCGGCCGGCGGCCGGCGGCCTGGGCGATGACGCCCGGGACCCGGCGCAGCTTGCGCATCGGGGCGAGCTCGCTGTCGTAGACCCGCTTGACCCCGTCCCCGAGCGCCTCCTCCACGACCCGGACGTCGCGCACCAGCCGTGCCAGGCCGCCGGGTTCGACGGAGGCGGCCTGGTCCGAGCCCCACATGGCGCGGTCCAGGGTGATGTGCCGCTCGACGAAGCAGGCGCCCAGCGCGACGGCGGCCAGCGTGGTCTGCAGGCCCGTCTCGTGGCCGGAGTAGCCGATGGGGACGTTGGGGTACTCGTCCTGGAGCGTGTGGATGACCCGCAGGTTGAGCTCGGCGGCGCGGGCCGGGTAGGTGGAAGTGGCGTGGCACAGCAGGACGTTCCCGCTGCCGAGCACCTCGACGGCGTGCCGGATCTGCGCGGGCGTGGACATCCCGGTGGAGAGCACGACCGTGCGCCCGGTGGCCCGCAGGGTGCGCAGCAGCTCGTCGTCGGTGAGCGAGGCGGAGGCGACCTTGTGGGCGGGCGGGTCGAACTTCTCCAGGAAGGCGACGGCCTCCGTGTCCCAGGGCGAGGCGAACCAGGCGATCCCGCGTTCCCGGCAGTGCTCGTCGATGCGGCGGTACTCGTCCTCGCCGAACTCGACGCGATGGCGGTAGTCGATGTACCTCATCCGCCCCCAGGGGGTGTCGCGTTCGACGTCCCACTGGTCGCGCGGGGTGCAGATCTCGGGGGTGCGCTTCTGGAACTTCACGGCGTCGCAGCCCGCGTCGACGGCGGCGTCGACGAGCGCGAGGGCCTTGTCCAGGTCGCCGTTGTGGTTGATGCCGATCTCGCCGGTGACGTAGACGGGATGGCCGGGGCCCACGGGACGGTCGCCGAGGTGACGGGTGCGGGAGCGGGTTGCGAGGACGGTGGGGGCCATGGAGCGGTTCCTTACCTGGGGCGTTGGGGGCGGGAGGGGGACGGGGTCAGAGCTCGGGGCCGAGGAGCCGGCCGGCGATCTCGCGGACGGCGCCGCGGCCGCCCGGCGCGCGGGTGACGGCGCGGGCGGCTTCCCGTACGGCGGGGTGGGCGTCGGCGACGGCCACGGGCCAGCCGACGAGGCGGAGGCAGGGCAGGTCGTTGACGTCGTTGCCGGCGTAGAGCACCCGCGCGGGGTCGATGCCGCGCTCGTCGCACCACTGCTTGAGCACGGCGTCCTTGGTGTCCGTGCCGTGCACCACCGGCACCTTCAGCTTGCGGGCGCGGGCGGCGACGACCGGGTTCACCTCCGTGGAGAGGATCAGCAGGGCCAGCCCGGCGCGGCGCAGGGCGGCCATGCCGAGGCCGTCGCCCCGGTGGACGGCGACGAGTTCGCGGCCCTCGGCGTCGACCAGGACGCGGTCGTCGGTCTGGGTGCCGTCGAAGTCGAGGACGACGGCGTCGATGTCGTCCCGGGCGGGGAAGTCCGGGACGCCGGGATCCTGGGCGTCGAGGAGGGGTGCCAGGGCGCGGGCGCGCGCCAGGTCGTGCGGGTCGTCGATCTCCAGGACGCGGGCGGGGTCGGTGGGCACGGGCTCGGTGCGGCCGAAGAAGCGGTGGCCGGCCGCGCGGAAGCCGGCGGCGCGCATCGCGTAGGCGGCCCCGGTCTCCAGGAGGTCCTGTGGCCGGTCCTGGCGCCGGGGCCGGTGCTTCTTGTCATGGTTGACGCCGTGGGCCCCGTTGTCGGATGCGCGATTTCCGGCCACTTCCGGGCTCCGCCAGACGAAGCCGTGGAAGGGCGCCACGGTCAGCGCGCTGTCGGCACCGCCCTCGGTGACAGCGGCGGTCACCGCGTCGATGTCCCCGGCGGTCAGGAAGGGGCTGGTGCACTGCACGAGCAGGACGGCCTCGACGGCGCGGCCGCCGGCCGCCTCGTGGGCGTCGAGGGCGTGCAGCACGGCGGCCTCGCTGGTCGCGGTGTCCCCGGCGAGCTCCGGGGGCCGCTGGACCACCGTGGCGCCGGCGTCCCGCGCGGCGGCCGCGACGGCGGGGTCGTCGGTGGAGACGACGACGTCCGTGACCCGCGTCGCCGCCCGGCAGGCGTGGACGGCCCGGGCGACCAACGGCACGCCCCCGACCCGGGCGAGATTCTTGCCGGGCACCCCCTTGGACCCGCCACGGGCGGGGACGACGGCGAGGACGGCGGCGGGCATGGCGGGCTCCTCGGGGATGCGGTGGGCAGGGGTGTGGTGTTCGGGGCCGGGCGGGGCGGTGGAGGCTGCGGCGCGTGGTGCGGGGGCGGCGGACGGCCTGCGCGCGGGCGGTACGGGGGCGGGGACGGCGGGTTGCGCGGGCCCGGGTGGCGCGAGCCCGGCCACCCCGCCGAGCGCTGATGGCCCGGGCGCGTACGCCCCGGACGCGGGCGCGGCGGACGCGGGCGCGGCGGACGCGGGCGCGGCGGACGCGGGCGCGGCGGACGGACCGCACGCGGGCTGTACGAGGGCGACGGCAGCGGCCACGAGGGACGCCACCGGCGCAGGCGGCACGGGATCACCGGGCCCAACAGGCCCAGGCAGCACGGGAACCGCAGGCGCGGGCACAGCAGGCGCCTGCGGCACAGGCGCACACGCCCCGGACGCGGGCCGCGCCCCTGCGGCGGGCGCGCCCGGCCCTCCGGGCCGCGCAGCCCGCGCAGGCTGCCCCACCCCCCTCACAGCTCCCCCATCCGCCGGATCACCGGCGCCACCCGCTGGACGCCGTGGCGGTACGCGCCGCGGGCCGCCTCCCGCAGGGCGCCGCGGGCCGCGCGGCGGAGCCTGCTCTCCTCGGCGGGCGGGGCGGCGCGGCCGGGGAGGGGGCGGCCGTCGGGGGCGAAGCCGTGGCGGGCCAGGATTCCGGGCAGGTAGCCGGGGGCCGTCTCCCTCGTGTAGTACGGCGCCAGGGGCGGCGGGCCGGGGGGCGCGAGGAGGTCGGCCACGCGCCGCCGGGCGGCGTCGAACGCCCCCTCCGTGGCCACCCCTTGGCGGGCGAGCCACTCCGGCTCGGGCTTGGGCAGGTGACCGGCGTCGAGCCGGTCCCAGGAGGCGAGGCAGCCGGAGCCGAGGAAGTGGTGGTTGCCGAGCTGCTCGCGGACCCCGAGGTCGGTGAGGACGGCGGTGGGCACGCCCCGGTGCAGCGCCTCCAGGGCGGCGGTCGAGCTGACGGTCACCAGCAGGTCGGCGCGGTCCAGGACCTCGCCCATGTTCCCGTACACCAGGCGGCAGTTGGCGGGCAGTCCGGCCGGCAGCCGCCCGGCGAGCCGCTGGTACGGCAGCTCCTCGACGTGCGTGGTGTGCTCACCGGGACGGCTGCGCAGCTTGATCAGGACCTCGCGCCGGGGGTGCAGCCGGGCGTGCCGCGCGGCACGTTCCAGCAGGTACAGCCGGTCCTCCCGGCGGTCGGGGACGGAGGGCTGGGCGGCGAACACGACCGTGTACGGCCGGACTTCGGGATCGGCGGGCCCGTACGGAGCCCCCTCCAGGAAGGGCAGCGCGCACTCGGTAACACTCCCCGCGGCCGCGCCCACCCCCTCGTACACCGCGCGGAACCGCTCCGCGTCATGGCGGGAGTTGGCGAGGACGACGTCGGCCCCGTGCCGCAACAGCAGCCCGTCGGCGAGCTTTTCGTAGACGACGCCCACGTACCCGGTCACGACCACCGGCCGCCGCGGCGCGCCGCGCCACGCGTGGGCCAGCCCGTGCAGCAGGGCCTGCACCGCGCCGCCGACGCACGCGAGCAGCACGACGTCGTACCGGGCGGCCCCGGCCGCGGCCGCGAACTCCGGGCCGGTCACCTCCGCCAACCGCGTCCAGTCCACGCCGACTTCGGCGAGCTGGCGCGGTGTCGGGGTGGCGCGCCCCCGGAGCAGATATCCGTCCGGGCTCGCACCGGGCGCGAGCCGGCGCGCGGTGAGCGCTCCCCATTTCCAGCGGGTGTCGGAATCCGCGAGGACGGCGACCCGGGGCGGGGATTCGGTACGCGAGGGCGCTGAGGAGGAAGGCGCTGAGGGCACGGCACCGACGATAGGAATTGATTCGGTTTGGCTGCCCAACACCGGCTCAACAATCGGTTAACAGCACACCGACGCCCGGCGAATCGGTTGAGCAGCGCGCCCAGTTCACCATTTCGCCGTGGGCCGTTCACTTCCGCTTGTTCCGGCGGTCAGGACGAATGCCGGGCCGTCACCTAACGTGACGCGAGTGGTCAAGCTCTCCGTCATCGTGCCGTTCTTCAATGTGCAGACCTATGCGCAGGACACCCTGCGGAGCCTCAAGGCGAACGCCCACCGGGATTTCGAATTCATTCTCGTCGACGATTGTTCGACCGACGGGACGGGTGATCTCCTCCGGCGCGCGGAACACGACCTGCCCGGGGCCGTGCTGGTGCGCCACGCGGCCAACGGCGGCCTCGCCACCGCCCGCAACACCGGGCTGGACGCGGCGCGCGGCGAGTACCTGACCTTCCTCGACGGGGACGACTGGCTCGCCCCCGGCCACCTGCGCCGGCTCCTCGCCGTCGCCGAGGAACTGGCCGTGGACTTCGTGCGCACCGACCACGTCCAGTGCACCGGCCGCGCCCGCACTGTCCACCGCGTCCCGCACGGCCGCCGCGGCGTCGTCCTCGACCCGCGCGACGCCATACTGCCCGCCGACCGCAGCACCTCCGTCGACTACCCGTACGCCTGGGCCGGGATCTACCACCGGCGGCTGCTGGACGCGGGGCTGCTGCATTTCCGGCACGGCCTGCGCACGGCCGAGGACCGGCCCTGGATCTGGCGGCTGCACCGCGAGGCGGACACCTTCGCGGTGGCCGGACTGCTCGGCGTCTTCTACCGTCGTGGCGTCGCCTCGTCCCTCACACAGATCGGCGACGTGCGCCAGCTCGATTTCCTCCGCGCATTCGACCAGGTACTCGAAGAAACGGCCCGAGACCGGGATGCCGAGGCCCTGCTGCCGAAAGCCGTCCGCACCTATTGCGCGATCATTTCCCATCACCTCGGCTCCATCGAACGATTCGAACCCGACGTCGCCCGGGCGCTGCGTTCGCTGAGCGCCGCCGCCATGAAACGGATGCCACCGCGATTGCTGAACGACGCCCTGAATTCCATGGACGCGGACCGCGCGCGGCGACTGCGCCGCGTCCGCAGGCGGGTGACCGTCCGATGACGAACCGGCCCCGCACCCAGAACCAGCCCCGCACCCAGAGCCGAACCCACACCCCGGACCGGCCCCGCACCCAGATCCTCCTCGCCTCCACCCTCTACGGCACGGCGACCCTCGCCGCCGCCCTGGACGCCGGGCTCCTCCCCCCGGCCGACCGCCGTCTGCTGCTCGTCGCCAACAACGCGGCCGTCCCCGAGACCACGCCCGGCCCCGACGAGGCCCCCGGTTTCGACGCGCTGCGCGCCCGCTTCGACGGCGTGCTCTCCTGGAACGCGACGATCAGCCCCTTCCACCCCGCCGGCTGGTCGCCGCGCCCCGACGACGTCCCGCTGTGGGAGCGGCACTTGAGGCTGCTGTGGCACCTGGGGGACGACGACGTCGAGATCGTCCTGGAGTCCCTCCAGGTCAACCCGGCCCTCGCGCTGGCCCAGGTCTTCCCCGCCGCCCCCCTGGACGTCTACGCGGACGGGCTGATGAGCTACGGCCCCACCCGCAACAAGCTCGACCCGCTGATCGGCACCCGCGTCCGCCGGCTCCTCCACCTCGACCTCGTGCCCGGTCTGCGGCCGCTGCTGCTGCGGGAGTTCGGCGTCGAGGCCCGGACGGTCCCCGGCGAGGTCTTCGCCAAGGTGCTGGCGGAGATCGCCGACGCGACCCCCGAACTCCCCGCCGTCCCCGAGGGGTCCGCGCTCCTGCTCGGCCAGTACCTCTCGGCGCTGGACATCCTCACCCCCGAGGAGGAGGAGCGGCTGCACGTGCGCATGCTGCGCGGCGCGTTGGCGCGCGGCCACCGCACCGTGGTCTTCAAGCCGCACCCGACCGCGCCCGCCCGCTGGTCGCGGCTGCTGGAGGAGGAGGCCGGCCGGCTCGGGGCAAACCTCACGGTCGTGGACTCCCCCGCCCTCGCGGAGGTCCTCTGCCAGCGGCTGCGACCGGCCCTCGTCGTCGGCTGCTTCTCCACCGCCCTGATGACCGCCGGCGCCTTCCACGGCCTGCCGGCCGTCCGCACCGGGACGGACCTGCTGCTGGAGCGGCTCACCCCGTACCAGAACAGCAACCGGGTCCCGGTCACCCTCGTCGACGCGCTCCTGCCGCCGCTGGAGGACGAGCAGACGCCCGTCCACGCCGGTGACACCGGGGAGTTGCTCGCGGCGGTCGGCTACGCGATGCAGCCGCAGATCAATCCGGACCTGCGCGCGGCGGCCGAGCGCTACCTGACGGTCCATCTGAACACCGCCACCTGGCGCTACTTCAAGCGCCGCCGCCTGACCGCCCTCGGGCTCCCCGGGGCCGTGCCGCCCCAACTTGCCTTCCTGCCGAGGAATCCCACCGTGCGCCGGATGGCACGCCGGGTCCGCGCGGTGCGCCGCCGGCTGAACAGAAGGAAGCCCGCATGACGGCCACCGCCCCCGCCCCGCCCGTGGCACGACCGCGGGAACACCGGCCGGAGCGCCGCGGCGGGCGGCTGTACGCGCTGGACGGGCTGCGGCTGGTCGCCGCGCTGATGGTGGCGCTGTACCACTACGGAGGACGGGACGGCGAGATCGCCACCGCGTGGGGCGCCTCGCCCCGGCGCGAATTCCCGCACCTGTCCACGGCGTTCGCCTACGGCTGCCTCGGCGTGCAGATCTTCTTCGTCATCAGCGGCTTCGTGATCTGCATGAGCGGCTGGGGGCGGCCCCTGCGCTCCTTCTTCGCCTCGCGCGCGGCCCGGCTCTACCCCGCGTACTGGGCCGCGATCGCGCTGGTGACGCTGGTCTTCGCCCTCCCCTGGGTCACCTACCGGACGGTCTCGCTCAGCGACACCCTCGTCAACCTCACCATGCTCCAGCAGCCCGTCGGCGCCGAGCGGGTGCTCGGGGTGTGCTGGACGCTCTGGGCCGAGGTGCGCTTTTACGCCCTCTTCGCGCTCTTCGTCGTCCTGCCGGGCGCGACGCGGCAGCGCGTCGTCCTCTTCTGCGCGGTGTGGACACTGGCCGCGGTGATCACGACGGCCGGGCACCTGGAGTCGCTGCGGGTGGTCGTCATGCCCGAGCACGCGCCGTTCTTCATCGGCGGCATCGGCCTGTACCTCGTCCACCGGTACGGACACTCCGCGCTGAACTGGGGCATCGTCGTGGGGAGCTTCCTGATCGGGCAGCGCTACGCGGTGGTGGGGCTGTGGCATCCGCCCAACCCGCACTACTTCTCGTACCGTTCGCCGTCCGTCATCATCGCCGTGCTCGCGCTCGGATACGCGGCCGTCGCGCTGATCGCGGCGGGGCGCGCGCGATGGGCGAGTTGGCGCTGGCTGCCCGTCGCGGGGGCACTCACATACCCCTTCTACCTGGTGCACGAGCACCTGGGCTGGGTGGTCGTCGGCGCGCTGCACCGCGGGCTGGGCCTGCCGTCGTACGCCACCTTCGGGCTGACGATCGCGCTGATGCTGGGGCTGGCGTGGCTGCTGCACGTCCTCGTGGAACGGCGGTTGACCCCTCTGCTGCGCAGGGCACTCGACCGCTAGCCCTTCGGAAGCGTCGCCTCCAGGCCCGCGATCACCGCGCGCAGGCCCGCCTCGAAGCCGGCCTCGGACTCGCCGAAGAGCTCGGGGCCGGCGGCGGCCGCGATCGGGTAGTCGTGCAGGCGCTGTTCGCGCTCCATCAGGTCGATGCCCTTGACGCCCTGGTCCGGGTAGCCGACGGCGGACTGCTCCTCTATGACGTAGCCGATGGTGTAGCAGTACGCGGTGTAGAAGGCGCGGGCGGCGGTGCGGGGGGCGAAGCCCGCTTCGACGAGGGAGGCGAGATAGCCCTCCATCGTGTCCGCGTAGGAGTTGTCGGTGAAGCGGGTGCCGCTGTAGACCTTCGCGCCGTCGCGGTAGGAGAGCAGCGTGCGGCGCAGCGCGCGGTGGGACTCGGCGAGGACGTCCTGCCAGGCCGGCTGCTCCGTGACCTCCCTGAGCCGCTCGGCGCGGGACATCCGCCGCAGCATCTCCGTGGCCATCGCGTCGAGCAGGTCCTGCTTGTCCTTGAAGTGCCAGTAGAGGGCGGGGGCGCGGACGTCCAGCTCCTGGCCGATGCGGCGGAGGGTCAGGCCCTCCAGGCCCACCTCGTTCAGCAGCCCCAGGGCGGTGTCCACCACCTGCTCACGGTCCAGTCGCGTTGCCATGCTTGACAGTTTAACGCCGTTCAGCCCATCCTTAACGCTGTTAAATTGAACGCCGTTAAGGAGTGCTGCGCATGCATGCCACCACTGATGTGCTGATCGTCGGCGCGGGCCCGACCGGCCTGGCCCTGGCCTGCGACCTGGCCCGGCAGGGCGTCCCGTTCCGCCTGATCGACGCGGGCGACGGGCCCTTCCCCGGCTCGCGCGGCAAGGGACTCCAGCCGCGCACCCTGGAGATCTTCGAGGACCTCGGGATCCTGGACGCCGTGCTGGCCTCGGGCGACCGGCTGCCGCGGATGAGCGGCTGGAAGGACGGGCGGCTCGCCACGGAGTGGGACATGATCACGCGCCTGGAGCCGACGCCGGATGCGCCGTTCGGCGAGCCATGGATGCTGCCGCAGTGGCGCACGCAGGAGATCCTGCGCGAGCGGCTCGAAGCGCTCGGCGGGCGCGTCGAGTTCGGCACGCGGCTGGCCGGCTTCGAGCAGGACGGTGACGGGGTGACGGCGCACTTCGAGGACGGCTCCGGCGCGCGGGCTGCGTACCTCGTCGGGGCGGACGGCGGGCGCAGCACCGTGCGGGGCGTGCTGGGCACGCCGTTCACGGGGACGACCGTGGATCCCGCCCCGATGATCGTGGCCGATCTGGAGGTGCCCGGGCTGGCGCGGACGCACTGGCACACGTGGGAGACGGCCGAGGGGGCGCTGGCCCTGTGCCCGCTGGCGCGGACGTCGGTCTTCCAGCTGATGGCGGGGTACGGGGCGGGGGTGCCGGACCCGTCGCCGGAGGGGGTGCGGGCACTGGTCACGGCGCGGACGGGCCTGACGGCGGGGGCCGTCCACTGGTCGTCCGTCTTCCGCGCCCGGGCCGCGATGGCGGAACGCTTCCGCGAGGGGCGGGTGTTCCTGGCCGGTGACGCCGCGCACGTCCACTCCCCCGCCGGGGCGCAGGGCCTCAACACGAGCGTCCAGGACGCGTACAACCTCGGCTGGAAGCTGGGCCACGTGCTCCGGGGCGCGGACGTCGGGCTCCTCGACTCCTACGAGGCGGAGCGGCTGCCCGTCGCGGCGGACGTGCTGGGCCTGAGCACCCGCATCCACCGGGGCGAGGGCGGCGAGGGCCGCGCCCTGACCGCCCGCCGGGGCCGGGAGGCGCACCAGCTGGACCTCAACTACCGGGAGAGTCCGCTGTCGTGGGAGGCGCGTTCCGGTCTCGCGGACGACGCGCTCCGGGCCGGGGACCGGGCGCCGGACGGGGTGCTGGACGACGGGCGCCGGCTGTTCGAGGCGTTCCGCGGAACACGGTTCACGCTGCTGGCGGTGGGCCGGGAGGCCGGACTCCCGGACCTGGACGGGCGGCTCGTCGCCACGCACCACATAGGCGAGGCGGAGGCGTACGGGCAGGGCTTGTTCGTGATCCGACCGGACGGCTATGTCGGGCTGGCGACGGACGAGTCGGTGGACGTGGAAAAGTACCTGCGCACGGTGAAGCCCGCCTAGGGAGGGCAGCCCCCGGCCCGATCCCCGCCTGCGGATTACGGGCAATTTGGTTGTGCGCGGCGACGTGACTCCCAGGCTTTCACGACCAGAATGCCCGCAATTCACAGGTCAACGACCACATGGACACCGCACCGCACTCAGCCCTCACTCACTCTCTGACGGCCGCTACGAACGAAGCCATGCGGGCGGGGAAACCGTGAGCGCGGGACCATCAGGGCGCTTGCTGTCCCGGACGGGTATGGCGCCGGTGGATATGAACGCGGGGGCCCATTCGACGCAGGTCCCGCCGTTGCCCTGGCTGTAGCTGGACTTCGCCCATGTTGTGTGTGCGAGGGGTTGGGAGACACTCACAGGCGTCCGTCTCCGTCTCTGACGGTCGCTATGAACGAGGACCAAGCGGGCGGCGAAACCGTGAGCGCGGAACCATCAGGGCGCTTGCTGTCCCGGACGGGGACGACGCCGGAGGCCGCGAACTCGGGGGCCCATTCGACGCATTGGCCGCCGTTCCCTTGGCTGTAGCTGGATTTCACCCATACCGTGCGGAAGGTATCGGGGGTGGTCCTCATGGGCGTGCGCCTCCATAACGTGCGTGATGAGTTTCAGGGATTCGGTGGGCGAGAGAGCCTCGGCACGAAGTCGCTCGTAGGCCGCGCGCGCTTCGGCGACCACTTCCGCTGTGTCGTCGACCCGCCCCCGTTGATAGGTCTCTTCGTACAGGACTTCGGACCCGTTCTGTCGCGTCAGCACATTAAACGCCACGCCTCGTGCAGGCGTGCCTGCCTGGAACGGGAAGACCTGGAGGGAGATGCCGGGGACCTCCGACGCTGCCAGCAGGTGCCGGAGCTGCCCCTGCATGACCCGGGCGCTGCCGACCTGGGAGCGCAGGACGGCTTCGTGCAGGATCACCCACAGCGACGGTGGGTCCGGAGCCTCGAACAATTCGCGACGTCGCATGCGCTCGTCCACGAGCCGCTTGATCTCGGCCGCCGAGTCCTTCGGGCGGGCGGACCGGTAGACGGCCTCGGCGTACTCCGGTGTTTGCAGTATTCCCATGACGAACGCGTTGGAGTAGTCGCAGATGGACGCCGCCTCGCGCTCAAGCTGGAGGTAAGGGATGAACCACACGGGACTGCCCGCATCGGCCGCTCGCTGACGCATCCGCGCGTACACACCCGGCGTGCCGAACGCCAGGTCGCACTGCTCGGCGAACTGCGCGGACGCCAACTGCTGCCCGGTCTCCACCTTGCTGACATACGGTTGCTGGAAATGCATCTCCTCGGCCAGGCGCGCCTGCGACCATCCGCGTGCCTCGCGGGCGATCCTGATCTCCCGGCCGAACTCCTTCGCCGGTGACACCAATGCGTCGTTCAAGCCCTCAACCCCCCACATTCCTCACCGCGTTGGGTTGGCAAAGTACCCCCGCTCGCGGGGACCACGCGGGTGGAACCTGAGCCTCACGTTTGATGCCCACTCCACGAGAGTGGAACACACGAGGGCCCCGCCGAACGCGCACACGCGTTCAACGGGGCCCTCGAACCGCAGACCTCTACACCACCAACGACAGCAGCATCACAAACCCCAGCCCCACCACCGAGATGATCGTCTCCATCACCGACCAGCTCTTCAGCGTCTGGCCGACGTCCATCCCGAAGTACTCCTTCACCATCCAGAACCCCGCGTCGTTCACATGGCTGAAGAAGAGCGACCCGGCGCCCACCGACAGGACCAGCAGCGCCGCGTGCGTCGTGCTCATGTCCGCCGCCAGGGGTGCCACCAGGCCCGCCGCCGAGATCGTCGCGACCGTCGCCGAGCCCGTCGCGAGGCGGATGCCGACCGCGATCAGCCACGCCAGCAACAGGGCGGAAACCGACCAGGACTTGGAGAAGTCGAGGATCATCTGGCCGACGCCGACGTCGATCAGCGTCTGCTTGAAGCCGCCGCCCGCGCCGACGATCAGCAGGATGCCCGCGATCGGGACGAGCGACTTCTCCACGGTCGAGGCCAGCCGGTCGCGGCCGAAGCCCGCCGCGCGGCCGAGCGTGAACATGCCCACCAGCACCGCCGCGAGCAGCGCGATCAGCGGGGAGCCGATGACGTCGGCGACGCGCTGCACATGCTGCGCCGGATCGTCCACCACCACGTCCACCAGCGCCTTCACCAGCATCAGCACCACCGGCAGCAGCACCGTCGCCACCGTGACGCCGAAGCCGGGACGCCGTTCCAGCTCCGCCGACGGGCGCTGGGGGACCAGCTTCTCCGGCGGGGTGATGTCGACCCAGCGGGCGGCGACCCGTGCGAAGAGCGGGCCGGCGATCACGGCAGTCGGGACGGCGATCAGCACGCCCAGCGCCAGCGTCACACCGAGGTTGGCGCCGATCGCGTCGATCGCGGCGAGCGGGCCCGGGTGCGGCGGCACCAGGCCGTGCATCACGGACAGACCGGCCAGCGCGGGGATCCCGATCCGCATCAGCGAGTGCCCGCCCCGCTTGGCCACCAGCAGCACCACGGGGATCAGCAGCACGATCCCCACCTCGAAGAACAGGGGCAGGCCGATGACGCCCGCGATCAGCACCATCGCCCAGGGCATGGCCCGGCCGCCGGCCTTGGCCAGGATCGTGTCGACGATCTGGTCCGCGCCGCCGGAGTCGGCCAGCAGCTTGCCGAGTATCGCGCCGAGGGCGATGAGGACGCCGACGCCGGCGACGGTCGAGCCCAGTCCGGTGGTGAAGGAGGCGATCGCCTTGTCCAGCGGCGCCCCGGCGGCGGCGCCGAGCACCAGTGACCCGACGGTCAGGGCCAGGAAGGCGTGCAGCCGGAACCGGGTGATCAGAAGGACGATGACGGCGATGCCGGCGAGTACGGCGATGCCCAGCTGTGCGTGGCCCGCGGACGTGATCGGTCCGGCGGGGCCCGCGGCCAGCATCTCGACGCTGAGAGTGCTCACGGGGCTTCCTTAGAAGAGGTGGGGGCTACAAGAGCTGCAAGAGCGCTACAGGGCGCGCAGTGCGGCGACCGCGCGCTGGGCGATGACAGCCGCCTCGGGGGCGACGTCCACGACGACACCGGCCTCGTCGGCATCGAGGGGCTCCAGGGTCGCGAACTGCGAGTCCAGGAGCCGGGTGGTCATGAAGTGGCCCTCGCGGGCCGCCATCCGGCCCGCGATCAGCTCGCGCGAACCGGTCAGGTGCAGGAAGACGAGGCCGGGCGCGGCGGCCCGGAGCCGGTCGCGGTACGCGCGCTTGAGCGCGGAGCAGCTGACCACCCCGCCCCGGCCGGCCCGCCCGCCCGCCCACGCGCCGATCGCGTCGAGCCAGGGGGCCCGGTCGGCGTCGTCCAGCGGAACGCCGGAGGACATCTTCGCGATGCTGGCGGGCGGGTGGAAGTCGTCGCCCTCGGCGTAGGGGACGCCGAGGGCGTCCGCGACCAGGGGCCCGACCGTGGTCTTGCCCGTGCCCGCGACGCCCATCACCACGACGACGTGGGGGGTGGTCATGAGTACCTCGCTGTCTCCGGCGGCGGCGCGGGTCTTCCTCGACACGGCCTGCCGCCCCACTGAAACGCAAGACGTACGACGTATTCAAGCCCATGTGACCTAAACGTCATACTTAATCTCGCTCGGCATGGACACGTAGGCTGATCCCATGACCAACCAGGGCCAGGGGCAGGGGCTGCACGCGCGCGTGCTGGAGTCCCTCGGACCCGCGATCACGGCCGGCGCGTACCCGCCGGGCAGCGTCCTGCGCACCGACGAGCTGGAGGAGCGCTTCGAGGTCTCGCGCACCGTCGTCCGCGAGGTGGTCCGCGTCCTGGAGTCCATGCACCTGGTCGCCTCCCGGCGCCGCGTCGGCGTGACGGTCCTGCCCCCCGAGGAGTGGAACGTCTACGACCCGAACGTGATCCGCTGGCGGCTGGCCGGCCCCGACCGCCCCCGCCAGCTGCGCTCGCTGACCGTGCTGCGCAGCGCGGTCGAGCCCGTCGCGGCGGGCCTCGCCGCCCGCCTGGCCACCCCAGGGCAGTGCGCCGAACTCACCGAGCACGCGCTGGGCATGGTCGCCACCTCGCGCGGCCAGCGGCTGGACGCCTATCTGCGCCACGACGTCGCGTTCCACCGGGTCGTGCTGCGCGCCTCCGGCAACGAGATGTTCGCCCGCCTCGGCGACGTCGTCGCCGAGGTGCTCAGCGGGCGCACCCGTCACCAGGTGATGTTCGCCGACCCCGACCCGGCCGCGGTCACCCTGCACGTACGGGTCGCCGAGGCCGTCCGCGCCCGTGACGCGGCGCGCGCCGAGGAGCTGACCCGCGAGATCGTCACGGGAGCGATGGCGGAGCTGGACGTCCTGGCTCCGTGAGGCCCTGCGCCGGCCACCGCTCGAACCACCGCGCCTCCGCCTCCAGTTGGCCCGCCAGCGACAGCAGCAGCGGCTCGCTCCCGGCCGGCCCGAGCAGCTGCGCGCCCAGCGGCAGGCCGCCCGCGGTGAGTCCGGCGGGGACGTTCACCGCCGGCCAGCCGAGCACGTTCCACGGCCAGGTGTACGGGCACGCCGTGATCATCGCGGTGTCGGTCCCGTGGGCCGACAGCCCGTCCAGCGCCCCGACGGGCAGCGGCGGCGCGGCCGTCGTCGGCGTCAGCAGCACGTCGTAGCGCCCGAACAGCTCGCCCAGCCGCGCCCGCAGGGGCCGTTCCGCCGCGCGCGCCAGGCGCAGGATCCCGCCGCCGAGCAGCCGTCCGCCGCGTACGCTGCGGTGGGTGCGCGGGTCCAGCAGGCGCGGGTCCGGCACCCGCAGGGCCAGCTCGCGCACGCCCGCCATCGCGCGCGGGACGAACGCCGGGCCCACCGGCCCGTAGCGCGGGTCCTCGGGCACGATCTCGTGGCCCAGCGCCTCCAGTTGCTCCGCCGTCCGCTCGGTGGCAGCCCGGACGGCGGGCTCCAGGCGGTGCCGGACCGCCGCGTAGGCCGGCCGCAGCGAGAGCGCGATCCGCAGCCGCCGGGGCTTGTGCACGTCAACGGGCGGCCCTCCCACGACCCCCAGCAGCAGCGCCGCGTCCGCCACCGACCGGGTCAACACCCCATGGCAGGTCAGCCCGTTGAACAGCTCGCGCTCCGGCCAGGTGGGCACCCGCCCGCGCTGGGGCTTGACCCCCACCAGGTGCGTCCAGGCCGCCGGGATCCTGACCGATCCCGCCCCGTCCGAGCCCAGCGCCCCCGCCACGATCCCCGCCGCCACGGCCGCCGCCGAGCCGCCCGACGAACCGCCGGGCGTGTGGCCGGGGTTCCACGGATTGCGCGTCACCCCGAACGCGGGACCCTCCGTCATCGGCCACTGCCCCAGCTCGGGCGTGTTCGTCTTCCCGACGATCACCGCCCCGGCCGCGCGCAGCCGTTGGACGGCCGCGCCGTCCGCCGTCCTCGGCGGGAACTCCCCCGCGCACCCGAACGCGGTCGGCAGCCCCGCCACGTCCATGTCGTCCTTGACCGCCACGGGCACCCCGAGCAGCGGCCGCCGCTCGCCCGCCGCGCGCAGCCGGTCCGCCTCGTCGGCCTCCCGCAGCGCCTCCTCCGCCCGCACCCACCGGAAGGCGTTGAGCGTGTCCCGCGTCCGCTCGGCCGCGTCCAGCGCCGCCTCGGTCAACTCCCGTGCGGACACCTCTCCTTCGGCCACCTGCCGCGCCTGATCGACGAGCCCTGTCACCGGTCCGCTCCCCTCGCCGTACGGTCGAACACACGGTAGGTGCACTCGACAGTCAATGCGAGGGCGCCACCGTGCGCCCCTCGTGTACCTCACTGCCCCACCCGGGGCCATACGCGGACGGATCGGGCGCTACGGGCCCGGGTAAGGCTTCCGAGTCGTCAAGCGCGGCCACCGCAGGACCCGGAGGAATCGTTGCAGCTGTGGCTACTCAACTCCTTCTCCACGCCCGTGCTCGTCGCGATCGTGGTCGGGGGCCTGACGGCCCTCGCCCTGGCCGGCGCCCTCCTGCTGCACCGCCGGTTCCCTTCCCTGGAGACGGGCAAGTACAACGACGCGGTCGGCATGCTCCTCGGCGTGTTCGGCGCCATCTACGGAATCGTCCTCGCCTTCGTGATCGTCACGCTCTGGACGCAGTTGGAGACCACCGAGACGGTCGTCGCCACCGAGGCCACGGACGTGGCGCAGATCGTCCGCGACGTCCGCGCCTTCCCGCCCGACCGGCGGGACAGGATCGTCGCGGACCTCGACGCCTATGTGCACACCGTGGTCGAGTACCAGTGGCCGCGCATGCGGGAGGGCCGGGCCGACCACACGGCGGCGACCCCGAGGCTGGACCGGGTCTACGCCGACCTCCAGGCGTACGAACCGCGCACCGCCGCGCAGCAGGCGTTCTACGAGAAGGCCCTGGACGGCCTCGACGACATCGCGGCCCAGCGCCGGGCCCGGCTGAGGCAGAGCTCCCAGCAACTCCCCCTGCTCTTCCAGGTCCTGGTCTTCGGCGGCGCGCTGGTCGTCCTCGCCATCATCTGCCTGTTCGGCAACCGCAGGAAGAGCGTCCAGATCCTCTTCGTGGGTTCGGTCGCGGTCCTGATCGGCTTCAGCCTGCTCCTGGTGATCGTGCTCGACCTGCCGTTCAGCGGGGACCTCAGTGTGGACCCGGATCCGTACCGGGAGGGCGTACTCGCGGCGTTCTGGCGGAAGTGAGGCCGGCTCCGCATCGGGAGCCGCCGACCACCGTCGGTGCCGTGCACCACAACGACACCGATCCGACGCATCGTCCACAAAAACGATCAATACCCAACCACACCGCACAATCGGCCACTTGGCGACTGCCGCAGAAGATACGATCGCCACGCGTGCCAATCGCACGCCCCCCTCCAAGGAGGGTTCCGGGCCCCACGCCTTCGGGGCCCGGCCCGACCCTGAAGGTCGCGGCCGACCGGGATTCTCGGCCGCCGCTGATGGAGGGGGGCGGGCTGTGGCTCGTCACCGTAGGCCAACTCGGCTCGAGCGGATCTGGTTCGTCATCCGCGAGTTCTGGAGGTGGTTGATCGGACGGTGACCGACGATCCCCACACCAGCTGGGGACCGGCGGTCGGTTAACCGTCCTACGGTGGGACCCCCGCTTGGATTACCCGGTCCGGGCGGGGGTCTCTTGCTGCCCCTACCGTATCGAATCCTGTCCTTGACGCGCACTACCGGGCTCACAGAAGGGTGACCCCGCACCGCGCCTTGCCTGCCACCCCTGCGGATTCGCCCCGGGCAGGATCGCCGCACGCTTCACGGCCGGCCCTGTGCACGGGCGACGGGGGCTTGCCCCACCCCCCGGTCTCCTGCTGGCCTCATGGGCAAAGGAGGGCGCCGCCAACAGACTTGCCCCATGAGAACCCTCTACCGCAACGCCCTGCTCCTCACCCTCTCCACCGCCGCCATCTCCGCCGCGCTGGCCGGGGTTCCGGCCCAGTCCGTCCATGCGGCGGGCACCGCGCTCGACTGGAAGCCCTGCGCGCAGCCCGACGGCCCCGCCGGACAGGAGTGCGCCGAGCTGTCCGTCCCCCTCGACTACCGCGAGCCGGACGGGAAGCAGGTGAAGCTCGCCGTTTCGCGCGTCCGCAGCGACCGCCCGGAGGCCCGGCGCGGCACGCTGATCGTCATTCCCGGCGGGCCCGGGAGCCCGGCCGTGCCGCGGCTCACCGCGAAGGGGAAGAAGCTGCAAGGGGAGTTGAAGGGCGCGTACGACCTGGTCGCGCTCGATCCGCGCGGCCTGGGCGGGAGCGACAAGGCCGGCTGCGGGCTGGCCGACGAGGACCGCGAGATGGTCAACCTCCGTCCCTGGCCCGGGCGGAACGGGGACATCTCGGAGAACGTCGCCCGCGGCCGCCGCATCGCCGACGCCTGCGCCCGCGACGGCGGCCCGCTGGTGCGCAGCATGTCCACGGCCAACGAGGTGCGGGACATCGAGCGGTTCCGGCAGGCGCTGGGCGAGGAGAAGCTGTCCGCGTTCGCCACGTCGTACGGGACGTACGTGGCGGCGCAGTTCGCGCAGAAGTTCCCGGAGCGCACCGACCGGTTCGTCCTCGACAGCAACGGCGACCCGGATCCGTCCCGCGTGGCGCGCGGCTGGGCGGCGAACATGTCGCGCGCCATGGAGGACCGCTTCCCCGACTTCGCCCGCTGGGCGGCCGACCCGGCCCGCGGCGAGCTACGGCTCGCGCGCCGCGCCGAGGACGTACGCCCGATGTTCCTGGCGCTCGCGGACCGCCTCGACCGCCACCCCAGGCCGACGACGACACCGGGCAAGCCGCTGACCGGCAACCGCCTGCGCCAGGCCCTCCAACAGACCCTCTCCGGCAACGACTTCACCCCACTGGCCACCCTGATCAAGGCGAAGAAGCCCGCCCTGCCGCCGCACCTCGCACAGCCCCTCCCCGACGAGGAGGTCGCGGTCACCATCGGCACCATCTGCAACGACGTCCGCTGGCCGGGCTCCGTCCGCGCGTACGCCCGCGACGTGGCCGCCGACCGCGCCCGCTACCCGCTGACCGCCGGCATGCCGGTCGGCCCCTTCCCCTGCGCCTTCTGGAAGAACGCGCCCGCCGACGAGCCGGCCCGCGTCACCGCCGACGGCCCGTCGAACATCCTGATGATCCAGAACCTGCGCGACCCGTCGACCCCGTACTTCGGCGCCCTGAAGATGCGCGAGGCCCTGGGCCAACGCGCCCGCCTCGTCACGGTCGACCGCGGCGGCCACGGCGTCTACCTGGGCAACGGCAACGCCTGCGGCGACGCCGCCGTCACCGGCTACCTCGTGACCGGGAAGCGGCCGGCCGCGGACGCGTACTGCGCCGGCTAGAACAACTGCCCCTGCCCGTCCATCGGCGGCTCCTCCGGGTCGAAGAGCCGGGGCTCGGTCGCCAGGAGGGGGGCCGAGCGGCGGGAGCCGGGGCAGGAGACGAGGTCGTAGGAGGCGCGCCGGCCCGGCGGGTCGTGGCGGGCGTAGCGGCCACCGACGACGGCGATCTCTCGGGAGCAGACGGGACAGCTGCGGCGGGGTGCGGACATCGACCTAGTGTCGCAAAGGTCGGCAATGCTTCAGAACGTCTCGGCTTCAGAACGTCTCCGTGGGGACGTGGGAGCCCCACACCTCGCGGAGGGCCCCGCAGACCTCGCCCACGGTCGCCCGGGCGCGCAGGGCCTCCTTCATCGGCGGGAGGACGTTCTCGTCGGGGGTGGCGGCCGCCCGGCGCATCCGGTCGAGGGCCGCGTCGACGGCGTGCGCGTCCCGGCGGGAGCGCAGGGCCGCGAGGCGTTCGCGCTGGAGGGTCTCGATGGCGGGGTCCACGCGCAGCGGCGTGTACGGCTCCTCCTCGTCCAGGCGGTAGCGGTTGACGCCGACGACGACCCGCTCGCCGCTCTCGGTCTCCTGCGCGATGCGGTAGGCGTTGCGTTCGATCTCGCCCTTCTGGAAGCCGTGCTCGATCGCGGCCACCGCCCCGCCGTGCCCCTCGACCCGGGCCATCAGTTCCACGGCCGCCGCCTCCAGGTCGTCGGTGAGGGACTCGACGACGTACGAGCCGGCGAACGGGTCGACGGTCGCGGTGACGTCCGTCTCGTGGGCGAGGACCTGCTGGGTGCGCAGGGCGAGGCGGGCGGCCTTCTCGCCGGGGAGGGCGATGGCCTCGTCGTAGGAGTTGGTGTGCAGGGACTGGGTGCCGCCGAGGACGGCGGCCAGGCCCTGCACCGTGACCCGCGCGAGGTTCACCTCCGGCTGCTGGGCGGTGAGCTGGACGCCCGCGGTCTGCGTGTGGAAGCGCAGCATCTGCGACTTGGGGTTCCGGGCGCCGAATTCGTCCCGCATCACGCGCGCCCAGATCCGGCGCGCGGCGCGGAACTTGGCCACTTCCTCCAGCAGGGTCGTGCGGGCGACGAAGAAGAACGAGAGGCGGGGGGCGAAGTCGTCCACCGCCATCCCCGCCGCGACGGCCGCGCGCACGTACTCGATCCCGTTGGTGAGCGTGAACGCGACCTCCTGCACGGGCGAGGCGCCCGCCTCGGCCATGTGGTAGCCGGAGATGGAGATGGTGTTCCAGCGGGGGATCGCGGTGCGGCAGTAGCGGAAGATGTCGGAGGTCAGGCGCAGCGTCGGGGCGGGCGGGAAGATGTACGTGCCGCGGGCGATGTACTCCTTGAGCACGTCGTTCTGGATCGTGCCCGTCAACTGCCCCGCCGCCACGCCCTGTTCCTCGCCGGCGATCTGGTACATCAGCAGGAGCAGCGCGGCCGGGGCGTTGATGGTCATCGAGGTGGAGACCCGGTCCAGCGGGATGCCGTCGAAGAGCAGCCGCACGTCCTCGACGGAGTCGACGGCGACGCCGACCTTGCCGACCTCGCCGTGCGCGAGGGGCTCGTCGGAGTCGTGGCCCATCTGCGTGGGCAGGTCGAAGGCGACGGAGAGGCCGTGCCCGCCGTGGGCGATCAGCTGCCGGTAGCGGGCGTTGGACTCGGCGGCGGTGCCGAACCCGGCGTACTGGCGCATCGTCCAGGGGCGGCCGGTGTACATGGTCGGGTGGATGCCGCGGGTGTACGGGTACGAGCCGGGCGCGCCGAGCCGCTCGGCGGGGTCCCAGCGGTCGAGGTCGGCGGGCCCGTAGACGGGCCGGACGGGGAGCCCGGACTCGGTGCTTCTGGGCTTGGCCCGCCCCTGTGGCTCCTGCGCTGGCTCCTGTGCCATGGGTGACGCCTCCCGCCGGTCGTGCGAACGCCGCCCCGGGCACCGGACTGTAGCCGGGGGCCGAGGAGGGTGTCAGGGGACGCGCGGGCCGCGCGGAGGAGCGCGGGCAGGGCCGGGGGATGTGCCCCGCCCGCGCCGTGCGCGGAGCCTGCGGCATGGGGGGAACCACGGCTCCCGCGCGGCCGATGACCAGTCGGCCCACTCCCTACAGCGCCGGGGGGCCGGAAAACGTCACGGACGGGGCGGGGCCGGGGGCGGACGCCCTTTCACCGTCCTCGCCGTCCTCGCCGTCCTCGTCCTCGGTGGCGCGGTCGTCATCGTCGTCGCGGTCCTCCTCGTCCCGCAGCAGGTGCTCGCAGTAGTCGTGGACGGCGGCCGGGCCGCCGGCCTCGCGTTCGAGGGTGCGCACGGCACCTTCATCGGCTTTTTCCCGCCATTTCCCCTTCAGGAGGTAGTCCCGGCAGAGGCGGGCCGCCCAGCGGCGGTGGCCGCGGACCTCGTCGTGGGAGGGCCGGTCCTCGTCCTCCCGCGTCCCCGGCGGCACGTCCGGCGCGGCGGAGGCGGAGGGGCTCCCGCCGGCCGGGGCGGCGGGCGTGGCCGTGCCGCGCCCGGGGCCGGCGCCGCGCCGGCCACCGGGGTGCGCGGACGGCGGCGGGAGCGGCGCGTCGTCCCGCCGCGGGGCGCGGTACGGGGACGGGTCACCGGGTGTCACGCCGGGGCGGCCGCTCACGGCCACCGGTTCCTCGCCGGCCGCCGGGGCCCGGGCCTCGGTCCGGAACGGGGCGGGCAGCCCGACGACGCCGGAGGCGACGGCGACGCCGCTCGCCGCGCAGCCGGCGAAGACGAGGACGAGCGCGGCGCGCGCGGGCCGCCGCAGCCCGGCCCGCCGGGGCGGTACGGTCCCGGCCTCATCCCCCTTTCCGTCCAAGGGCGTTGCCGCCCGCGCCGCGCGGAACGCGGACAGCGCCGCCTCCTCGCCGGGGAGCGGCGTGCCCGGTTCGGGCAGGGGAGCGGCGAGCGCGCGCAGGGCCGCCGCGGCGGGGGCCAGGGCGGGCGGCGGATCCTCCCGGGTGCGCGGGCGCGCCGGTCCGTCCGCCGCACGGTGCCCGCAGGGCGCGGGCCCGTGGGCCCGCCCGTGGTCGTCCGCCATCACATGTCCTTCTGCGTCCGGGCACGCAATCGCGTCACACCGCGAGAGGGCCTCGCTCCGTCGGGTGACCGGCGCGGGTCCGCGCCGGGCCCTCCCGTCAACTCCGCCGTCGGCGACATCAGTTCGGCCAGCCTGCGCAGCCCCCGGTGGGCCGCGGTGCGGACGGCGCCGGGACGTTTGCCCAGCACCTCCGCCGCCGTCGGGGCGTCCAGGCCGACGACCACGCGCAGGACGACGGCCTCGGCCTGGTCCTGCGGGAGCCGGGCGATGAGGGCGAGGGCGCGGCCGGTGCCGAGGGCCTCCAGGGCCTCCCCCGCCGTGTCCGCGTCCCCGGCGCGGGCGGCGAGTTCGCTGTCGTCACCGCCGACGGCGGGGCGCCGGCCGCGCATCCGTATGTGGTCGAGGGCCCGGTTGCGGGCGATCCGGGCCGCCCAGCCGCGGAAGCGGTCCGCGTCTCCGCTGAACCGACCCAGGTCACGGGCTATTTGGAGCCACGCCTCGGACGCCACGTCCTCCGCGTCGCCGTCGCCGACGAGCGTGCGCACGTATCCCAGCAGACGGGGCTGCACGGACCGGTAGACGGTACGGAACGCCGTCTCGTCACCGCCCTGCGCCGCGCGTACCGCGGCGGTCAGTTCAGCGTCATCCCCCTGCACACCCACATCCTGCACCACTTGCAGAACTGATGGATCAGTAACCCGCGGGTCCGCCGCCGTAAGCATCGCCATAGGGGTTGCCGTACGGGTTGCCGTACGGAGGACCGTACGGTCCCGGCGGCACGGACGGCAACGCCCCGTACGGGTCGTCCGGATGCGCCGCCGCGGGCTCGTACTCCACTGCCACCAGCGCCCGTTCCTCCTGCATCCGCGTCAACTGCCGTATGACGAGCAGCGCGAGGACCCCGACGACCGCGCACAGCAGGTAACCGAAGGCGCTGACGCCGGCCAGCATGCGCAGCCGGCGTACGTCCTCCTCCCAACTCCCGTCCACTCCGAGGCGGAAGCTGCGGCGCACCCGGGCCTCGGCCAGCGCGTACGCCGTCGTCGCGGCGGCGTTGACCGCACCGGCCACGAGGCCGCACACCCACCAGGAGTTGAGCAGCCCCTTGGGCGGGCCCTGCGGGCCGGCGGGGGCACTGGCCCGGTAGATGTCGTTGGCGATCTGTTTGGGGAACCAGAGGTTGACCACCGGCGTGAACCACGCGCCGGCCGCCCACCCGCTGCCGAAGCGGTGCGAACCCGGCGCCAGCGTCTCGGCGTTGAGCCGGACGCGCCGGAACCACACGGCCCACAGGACGAGCGTGCCCAGCACCGGCACGCCGGCGACGAGGACCATCGAGGCGTGGAAGGCGTCCGCGGCGTCGGCCCGGTCCGCCGCCCCCTCGGCGAGCTCCGCGAGCGCGCCGCGCTGCTGGAACCGCGCGGCGGCGAGCAGCAGCAGGGCGAGCAGGGAGAGGGTGAGCAGCGCGTTGAGCGAGAGGCGCACGCCGCGCCGGAGG
The DNA here is from genome assembly GCF_015999245.1 of Streptomyces sp. AV19. Taxonomy (GTDB): domain Bacteria; phylum Actinomycetota; class Actinomycetes; order Streptomycetales; family Streptomycetaceae; genus Streptomyces. The sequence continues at coordinate 70,647 of NZ_JAEAMR010000009.1, forward strand.
TCCACCCCGGTGGGCGGCACGGGCGGGCCGGGAGGGAGGCCGGGGGGCGGGCCGAGGGCGGCGAAACCCTGCGGATCTGGCGGGAGTTGGTACTGATGCTGATGCTGATGCTGATATTGGTACTGATACGCCCCGCAGGCCGCGCACCGGCCGTCCGGGCCCACGGCGGCTGCGCGGCAATGACCGCACGGATGCATCTCTTCGCTCCCCCCACAGGACACGCGCGGCCCCGCACGTTACGGGCCGCGGGCCGCCTCCGTCCAGGACGGCCCCGGTGCGGTCCCGGTGTGACGAAAAACCGCCGTAGGGCGCTGAAGTGAGTGCGAACCTCACGGGGGTTCGCAGCGGGTGGCGGCCGGGGCCTCTCCTGTGGGGGGTGGCGGCCCCGGCCGTCGTCCGCCTTCTATCCCCAGGCGCGCCAGCAGGTCCTCGAAGAGATCCTCCACGCTCGGCGCGGCCTCGGCGGCGAGGACGGCCGCGAGTTCGGCCGGGTCGGCGGTGTGGCCCGCGGCGGCGGCCCAGTCCGAGCAGTGCGCGGCGGCGGCGCGGGGGTCGGGGAAGAGTTCGTCGAGGGCCAGACCTGTATCGGCCATGTACCCCGCGAGGGCCCGGCGCCCCAGACAGGCGGACCACGGCGCGCCGCCGGGTCCGGCGCCGCTGACGACGGCGCAGTCGCTCTCCATCACGTAGGCGGCCAGGGCCGGTGCGCCGGTCTCGTCGGCGAGGGCGCGGACGAGAGCGTCGAGGTCGCCGAGTTCGGGCCGACGGGGGTGGTGCCAGAGCTGCCAGCCGTCGCCGAACGAGGCGGTGGGGAGGAGGTGGTGGCGGTTCGGCCGGAGGACGGGGCTGTCGGGGAGGGCGCGGCCCTCGCGGCGGCCGACCAGGAGGTAGCCCCAGAAGCGCACGGTGGTCTCCTCGTGTTCGTCACGTGGCGTGGCTTCTTCGGGAGTTACTGCGCGGGGAGGGCGGGTTGTGTCACACCGGGGCTTGTGGGGCGGGAGCTTTGTCGTCTCCCGGGGGTGCGCGCCCCCGGTCGTGCCGGGGCCCGGGCCCGGATGGGGCTCCGCGCCGGGGGCGGGGGCCGCGCGGTTGTCCTCAAACGCCGGACGGGCTGAGTGCCCCCGACCCGCCCTTTCACCGTTTCTTCCGGGCTCCGCCCGGGCCGGCACCGCGCTCCGCGCGGTGGTGCGGGGGCTCCGCCCCCTGCGCCCCCGCAACGCGGCTGCGCCGCGTTCGTCCTCAAGCTCCCCGAAGGGGGCGACCCCCAGACGGGCTGAACGGCGCGCCCGGGCCGAGTCGTACGCCCGAGCCGAGTCGTGCACCCTGGCCGAGTCGTGCACCGGGCTGAAGCCATGTGCCCGGCCGGCTTTTCAAGGCCCGGGCGCGCAATCCAGCCCGTCCGGCGCTTGAGGACAGCGCCCGAAGGGCGCTTCCCGGCGCTTGAGGACAGCGCCCGAAGGGCGCTTCGGGGGCCAGGGGCGGAGCCCCAAACGGGGGTCCAGGGGGCGAAGCCCCCGGCGGGGTGCAGGGGCGGAGCCCCGCCCACCCGCGCGGAGCGTGTGCCTGGCGCGCCCCGCGCCACCCGCCCCCGCCCCGCGGGTTACGAAGGGGCGCAGCCCCTGCGGAAACGGTGAAAGGGCGGGGCTGGGGCAAAACCCCCGGGCAAACCCCCTACTCCCCCTCCTCCACCACCACATCCTTCACCGACAGCGTCAAGTCATTCGTCACCGTGAAGAACGGCCGCACCCGCACACCCCCCCGCTCCACCCCCGGAAACGTGTCCACACCCTTCCGATCCGCGAAGTCCCCCGCAAGCCGCCCCACCCGCACCAGCGGAGCCCCGGCCGCAGGCCGTACGGACAGGTCCCACAGGTCCTGCTCCTCCCCCCGCCGCTCCCACATCACCCCGTACGGAAGGCGGGCGACGCCGTCCTCCGCGGACAGCGGCGCGCGCACGTCCCCGACGGCCCCCTCCCCGCCCCGCAGCCGGGCGACGAGCTCCGCGCCCTCGCCCAGCTTCACGCCCGACGCCCGCACGGTGACCGTCACCGCCTCCTCCTCCACCCGCACGGCGACGGCCTCCGCGTGCTCGGGCCGCAGCCACGTACGCACGGCGAGGAAGCCGTCGCTCGTCTCGTAGGGAATCCACACCGACGAGGACAACTCCAGCCTCAGCAGCGCCTTCTGCTCGACGAGGACGGCCCGGAGCCGGCGCCGCGACTTGTCGCCGGGCCGCTCGGCGTACGTGTCCCAGCGCCCCTCGGGCAGGGCGGCGTGCGCCGAGCGGTCGACGCGCGCCTCGGCCCAGCCGCCGCGCGCCGTCAGCGGCACCCGCACGGACTCCTTGCCCTTGCTGCCGCGGTGCCGCAGCAGCAGATGCGTGTCGGCGGCGGTGAGCTCGTCCGCCCGGACGCGGAGGACGAGCGACCCGTCGGAGGCGACGGCGCAGCGCGCGGCCGGGTTGGCGACCTCGGGGGTCACCTGCGGCTCCGGAGCCGGCTGCTTCGCGCGGCCGCCGCCGAACAGCCCGCGCAGCAGCCCCTTCTTCGCAGCCGCCGTGCAGCCGGGCCGCAGCTCCTCGAAGAGCCGCTCGTAGCGGCGGGCGATCGCGTCCGGTTCGTACCGCTTCGCGGCCCCCCGCGCCGCCGCGCCCAGCCGCGCCCGCTGCCCCGCGTCGCCGGTGAGCTTGAGGAGCGCCTCGGCGTACGCCTCGACGTTCGCGGCCTCGTCGGAGGAGGAGAGCGGGACGAGCACGCCGTCCGTCCCGTCGGAGAGGATCTCGCGCGGCCCGTACGGGCAGTCCGTGGCGATGACGGGCAGCCCGGCGTGCATGGCCTCGACGATGGTCATGCCGAAGGACTCGGCGTCGGAGGCGACGGCGGCGACGGCGCCCTTGGACCACTCGGTCTCGATCGGCGAGCGGGCGCCCATGAGGGTGACGCGCTCGTAGAGGCCGAGCTTCTCGATCCGGGCGCGCAGCTTGGCCTTGCTGGTGCCGCGCCCGTAGATCCGCAGCTGCCAGTCGGGGCGCTCGCCGGCGATGCGGGCGAAGGCCTCGATGAGCCGGTCGTAGCGCTTGACGGAGACGAGCCGCCCGGCCGAGACGATGATCTTCGACGTGCCGTCGGAGGGCTCGGCGGCGGGCGCGGGGACGGCGTTGGGGACGGCGAGGACCTTGGCGCGGCCGCCGCCGGGGAGCCGGTCGCGGTAGTGGCCGGCGTCGGCCTCGGAGACGGTGGCGAAGGCGTCGAGCGCGTTGATCGCCCGGTCCATGACGGCGTGCAGCTCGGGGACGTGCGCCTCGTGGGTGAGGTGCTCCTGCCCGATGCGCAGGTAGCGGTCGTCGCCGTACTCCGCGAGGTAGCCGATGAGCTTGGGGCGGGTGGCGATGACGACGTCGGCGTCGGTGGCCGCGAGGTGGGCGCGGACGCGTTCGTCGGTCAGCGCGGTGGCGGCCATCCGGCCGTTGTCGATGCGCTCGTCGCGGAAGATCTCGCTGGGCTTCCGGTTGAGCGGCGCGGCGTACTCGTCGGTCTCGGTGCCCTCGCGCAGGTCGACGAGGGGGGTGAGCCGTACGCGCGGGTCGATCGTGAGCTCGGGTTCGTCCACGGGACGGTTGACGCTGATGATGCGTACCTCGTGCCGGTCGGCGAGGGCGGTGGCGAGGTTGAGGGTCGAGCGGATGGTCCCGCCGATCCCGTACGCGTTGTGCAGCAGAAATTCGATCTTCATCGGGCCCTCGTTCAGGTGCGATGGTGCGATGTGCGATGGGCGCGCTCGCGCGCTTCCGCCGTGGACAGCTGCGCCGCGTACCGGTCTCTGTACCTTCCGTTTGGACAACGACCGGGCGCCGCGCATGGTTCAACCCCGGAGGCTAGCCCGCTTTGGTGACGCGTGGCGACGACCGCCCGGGCCGTCCCGTTATGTGGGTCATTGGCCGGGCGCCGTAAGGGTGTTCAGTTGCTGCGCACCCGCGCGTGCAGGGCGGTGAAGTCCGGCCAGGACAGCTGCGGCGGGCGCGGGTCCCACAGCCGCTGGGAGGTCGCGGCGAGCGGCAGCCGGATTCCGTTTGCGACCTGCTCCGGCGTCTGGGCGTCGGCGTGGTCGCACCACACGGCGAACCGGCCGCCGGGCACCCTGCCGGGCCCCGCCGTTCCGGCGGCGACGGCGGTGGTGCCGCGCAGCACGGCGGGCGACCACTCCTTGTAGATGAGTTCTCCCGTGGGGTAGCGGAACTCGTTCGGCTCGCCGAGCACGTAGTAGAGGTAGCGGTCGTTGAGGTTGACGACCGTGCGTCCCTCGTTCAGGTATTCCTGCGGGTCGCGGGCGCCCAGCTCGCGGCCGGTCCAGTACTCGACCTCGATGCCGGGGTCGGGGGCGACCAGGCCGCCGCGGAAGAAGCCGTCGTTCCAGGCCTTGGGCGTCTTGCCGAGGGAGCGCGCGACGGCGGCGCGGTCGTTGAGCCAGGCGGTCGCCAGGTCCTGGACGCGGCCCTGGGGACCGTAGCGCTCCTGGGCGAGCCGGCCGAGCCGCGGGTACGAGCTCTGCGGGTCGCGGGCCATCAGCGCGCGGTACTCGTCGGCGCCGAGGTGCCAGTACGGGCCGGGGAAGAGCGGGGCGAACTCCCGCATCAGGTCGTCCACGACGCGCGCCGCGTCCGGCGCCGCGATGTCGACGGCGCCCCGGGCGCTCGTACCGGCGGCGTCGCGCAGCTGGAGGCCGGGGTGGGCCTTGAGGACGGCGCCCAGGTGGCCGGGCGAGTCGAGCTCGGGGACGACGGTGACGTGCAGCGAGCCGGCGAGCGCGACGATCCGGCGGACCTCGGCCTTGGTGAGGTGCTGCGGGGAGACGATCTCGGGGTGGGTGTCGCTCTGGATGCGGAAGCCCTGGTCGTCGGAGAAGTGCAGGGCGAGCTGGTTGAGCTTGAGATCGGCCAGCTCGCGCAGCCGGGCCTCGATCCAGGCGGCGTCGAAGTGCTTGCGGGCGGTGTCCAGGTGCAGTCCGCGCTGGGCGCGGTCGGGGGCGTCCTCGATGTCCCCCTCGGGGAGCCCGCCGGCGGAGCGGACGGCCTGGCGGACGGTGCGGGTGCCGTAGAAGGCACCGGCCTCGGCGGACGCGGTGACCAGCACCTTCCCGGACCGGGTGGCCACCCGGTAGCCCTCGGGGCCGCCCGCCTCGCCCGGGCGGAGCGCCAGCTCGACGTCGCCGGCGCGGGCGGGCCCGGCGGCGGCGGTGAGCCCGAGCTCGCCGGCGAGGAGGCGCGCCTCGTCGGCGAGCGGTCCGCGGGGGTCGGCGACGACCCGGGCGCCGGACGCCGGACGCCAGCCGGGTCCGGCGCGGGCGGTGAAGGAGCGCACCGCGGGGATCACCCGTGGCGGGCCGGTGACCGGCGCCACGGAGGACGGGGAGGACGCGGGCGCCGACGCCTGGCCGGAGCGGTCGTCGTCCCCGGCGCTGCGGGCGGGGGCGGATCCGGGCCCGTCGTGGGAGCAGCCGGGGGCGACCCCGGCGACGACGAGGGCGACGACGACGGCCGAGGCCCTGAGCAGGGCGGCGCGGGTGACACGGAGAGACAGACCCATGGAGCAAAACCTCCCAATAACGAGGAAGGTAGCCCTTTCTGCCACCACGCCCATCGAATGCACGCCCGAAACATGCCTCTTATGAGTGAATTTCCGGTATCTCAACAGGGGCCATCCGGCCATCACCGCTACACCATGCGGCACATGTCCCGCAGCACCGACCCGTACATGCCTGTTTGATCACACCTGCCACACCCCGCGCGACCGAACCGACAAGGCGTCGCTACGATGGCCAGGGCCGGTGGACCGTACCCGGCCGGGCCCGACCGACAGTGCAGTCTTCCTTGGGTAGAAGCTGGCGGCAGCCCCCGATCCCCGCTCCCGGAGGGTTTTCCGTGCCGGCTGGAACGCTGTACCGCGGCCGGGAAGGCATGTGGTCCTGGGTGGCTCACCGAGTCACCGGCGTCCTCATTTTCTTCTTCCTGTTCGTGCACGTCCTCGACACCGCTCTCGTCCGCGTCTCCCCGGAGGCGTACGACGAGGTCGTCGCGACGTACAAGACACCCGTCGTCAACGTGATGGAGTACGGCCTCGTGGCCGCCATCCTCTTCCACGCGCTCAACGGCCTGCGCGTCATCGCGGTGGACTTCTGGTCCAAGGGTCCGCGGTACCAGAAGCAGATGCTGTGGACCGTCGTCGGCGTCTGGGTCGTACTCATGGCCGGTGCCTTCTACCCCGTGCTCCAGCACACGCTGAACACCCTGTTCGGGAGCTGACGCCAGACATGTCCGCTGAAACCACCCCCGCCGCCGAGCTCGACGACGTCTCGCTCTACGACGTCGACCACCCGGCCCCGGTCATCGAGGCGCCCCGCAAGCGCACCAAGAAGACGCCGAAGGCGACGCGCACCAACTTCGAGCTGTACGGCTGGCTCTTCATGCGGCTGTCCGGCATCGTCCTCGTGGTCCTCGTCCTGGGCCACCTGCTGATCCAGCTGGTCCTGGACGGCGGCGTCACCAAGGTCGGCTTCGCCTTCGTCGCCGGCCGCTGGGCCTCGCCGTTCTGGCAGGCATGGGACCTGATCATGCTGTGGCTCGCCATGCTGCACGGCGCCAACGGCCTGCGCACGGTCATCAACGACTACGCGGAGCGGGACACCACCCGCTTCTGGCTGAAGATGCTGCTGTACACCGCCACGGTGTTCACCGTCCTGCTGGGCACGCTGGTGATCTTCACCTTCGACCCGAACATCCGCTAGAGCCCGGGGCTGACGCGACCATGAAGATCCACAAGTACGACACCGTCATCGTCGGCGCCGGCGGCGCCGGCATGCGCGCGGCCATCGAGGCGACGAAGCGCAGCCGCACCGCCGTGCTGACCAAGCTGTACCCCACCCGCTCCCACACCGGCGCCGCGCAGGGCGGCATGGCCGCCGCCCTCGCCAACGTCGAGGAGGACAACTGGGAGTGGCACACCTTCGACACGGTCAAGGGCGGTGACTACCTGGTCGACCAGGACGCCGCCGAGATCCTGGCGAAGGAGGCCATCGACGCGGTCCTCGACCTGGAGAAGATGGGCCTGCCGTTCAACCGCACCCCGGACGGCACCATCGACCAGCGCCGCTTCGGCGGTCACTCGCGCAACCACGGCGAGGCCCCGGTCCGCCGGTCCTGCTACGCCGCGGACCGCACCGGCCACATGATCCTCCAGACGCTGTACCAGAACTGCGTCAAGGAGGGCGTGGAGTTCTTCAACGAGTTCTACGTCCTCGACCAGCTGATCACCGAGGTGGACGGCGTCAAGAAGTCCGCCGGTGTGGTCGCCTACGAGCTGGCCACCGGCGAGATCCACGTCTTCCAGGCGAAGTCGGTCATCTACGCCTCCGGCGGCACCGGCAAGTTCTTCAAGGTGACCTCCAACGCCCACACGCTGACCGGTGACGGCCAGGCCGCCTGCTACCGGCGCGGACTGCCGCTGGAGGACATGGAGTTCTTCCAGTTCCACCCGACCGGCATCTGGCGCATGGGCATCCTGCTGACGGAGGGCGCCCGCGGTGAGGGCGGCATCCTCCGCAACAAGGACGGCGAGCGCTTCATGGAGAAGTACGCGCCGGTCATGAAGGACCTCGCGTCGCGTGACGTCGTCTCGCGCTCCATCTACACGGAGATCCGCGAGGGCCGCGGCTGCGGTCCCGAGGGCGACCACGTCTACCTGGACCTCACCCACCTGCCGCCGGAGCAGCTGGACGCCAAGCTGCCGGACATCACCGAGTTCGCGCGCACCTACCTCGGCATCGAGCCCTACACGGACCCGATCCCGATCCAGCCGACCGCGCACTACGCGATGGGCGGCATCCCGACCAACGTCGAGGGCGAGGTGCTGGCCGACAACGACACCGTCGTCCCGGGCCTGTACGCCGCCGGCGAGGTCGCCTGCGTCTCCGTCCACGGCGCCAACCGCCTGGGCACCAACTCGCTGCTGGACATCAACGTGTTCGGCCGCCGCGCGGGCATCGCCGCCGCGGAGTACTCCGCCAAGGCCGACTACGTCGAGCTGCCGGAGAACCCGGCCCAGCTCGTCGTCGACCAGGTCGAGAAGCTGCGCGAGTCCACCGGCAAGGAGCGGGTGGCCGAGCTGCGCCGCGAGCTCCAGGAGACCATGGACGCCAACGTCATGGTCTTCCGCACCGAGCAGACCATCAAGACGGCCGTCGAGAAGATCGCCGAGCTCCGCGCGCGGTACAAGAACGTTTCCGTCCAGGACAAGGGCAAGCGCTTCAACACCGACCTGCTGGAGGCCATCGAGCTGGGCAACCTGCTCGACCTGGCCGAGGTCATGGCCGTGTCCGCGCTGGCGCGCAAGGAGTCCCGCGGCGGTCACTACCGCGAGGACTACCCGACCCGCGACGACGTCAACTTCATGCGCCACACCATGGCGTACCGCGAGGTCGACGCGGACGGCAAGGACTCGATCCGCCTCGACTACAAGCCGGTCGTGCAGACCCGCTACCAGCCCATGGAGCGTAAGTACTGATGAGCACCGCGACTCTCGACAAGGTGGAGGCGGAGGCTGCGTCCTCCCCCTACATCACGGTCACCTTCCGCATCCGCCGCTTCAACCCCGAGGTCTCGGCCGAGGCGACCTGGCAGGACTTCGAGGTCGAGATCGACCCGAAGGAGCGTGTGCTCGACGGTCTCCACAAGATCAAGTGGGACCTGGACGGCACGCTGACCTTCCGCCGCTCCTGCGCCCATGGCATCTGCGGCTCGGACGCCATGCGCATCAACGGGCGCAACCGCCTGGCCTGCAAGACCCTGATCAAGGACATCAACCCGGCCAAGCCGATCACCGTCGAGCCCATCAAGGGCCTCACGGTCCTCAAGGACCTCGTGGTCGACATGGAGCCCTTCTTCCAGGCGTACCGCGACGTGATGCCCTTCCTGATCACCAAGGGCAACGAGCCGACACGCGAGCGCCTGCAGTCCGCCGAGGACCGCGAGCGCTTCGACGACACGACGAAGTGCATCCTCTGCGCGGCCTGCACCTCGTCCTGCCCCGTCTTCTGGAACGACGGCCAGTACTTCGGCCCGGCGGCGATCGTCAACGCGCACCGCTTCATCTTCGACTCGCGCGACGAGGCGGGTGAGCAGCGCCTGGAGATCCTCAACGACAAGGACGGCGTCTGGCGCTGCCGCACCACCTTCAACTGCACCGATGCCTGCCCGCGCGGCATCGAGGTGACGAAGGCGATCCAGGAGGTCAAGCGCGCGCTGATCACGCGACGCTTCTGACGCACCGTTCATCACGCCGAGGGCCCCGCTCCACTCACGGAGCGGGGCCCTCGTGCGTTGTCACCCCAACTCGGCGATCGTCTCCTCCAGCCACGCCAGTTCGGCCTTCGACGTCGCCCGGGCGATGGTGAGCACGCCGCGGCGGAACGGGTCGTCCACGTCGTCGACGGACAGCGGACGGTCGCCGTCGTAGAAGAAGCTGCTCGGCTCGCCGAGGAACGCCAGGCGCCTGCGCAGCACTTCGGCCTGCGCGTGCCGGTCGGGCAGGTGGCGGAGGAAGGCGAGCAGTACGAACCAGCGGTTCTCGTCGGTGACGAACGGCTCGGCCGGCCGGCGCAGCCGCTCCAGGAACTCCCGCCGGCCCGCGTCGGTCAGGCTGAGCACGTGCCGCGGCGCGGCCGCCGCGCCCTGCTGCGCCTCCCGGACGAGCAGCCCGGCGCCCTCCATGCGCTTGATCGCCGGGTAGAGCGTGCCGTGGCTGATCGCCTTGACGTGTCCGGTCAGCCGGGCGATGCGGGTGCGCAACTCGTAGCCGTGCAGGGGTTCTTCGTGGAGGAACCCGAGAACGGCAAGATCCAAAAGGCTTGACATGAACAGACAGCCTAAGCCTAAGCTCCCCGATGTGTCGAAACGACATACAACGCTTCGACTTATCTCGATCACTCGAGGAGGGAAGCAAACCGTTGCCCGTCTCATCCACCTCACCCACCTCATCTACCCCATCCACCTCATCCACCATCCCGCGAAGCCTCGGTGCCACCGTGCCGGTGGCCGCCCTCGCCGCGCTCGCGCTGTCCGTCTTCGCGCTCTGCTCGGCCGAGTTCGCCCTGATCGGGCTGCTGCTCGACGTCTCGCGGGACCTGCGCGTATCCGTCGCGAGTACCGGGCAGCTGCTCAGCGCGTACGCGGTCACGGTCGCCGTCGGCGGCCCGGTCGTCACCGTCCTCACCACACGGGTGGCCCCGAAGCGGCTGGCCCTGGGCCTGCTCGCGGTCTTCGCCGCCGCCAACGTCCTGGGCGCCCTCGCCCCGTCGTTCCCCCTGCTCCTGGCCGCGCGGACGCTGGGCGCCCTGACGCACAGCACGTTCGCCGCGATCTGCGTCGTGATCGCCGTCCGCCTGGCGCCGCCCGGGCGCCGGGCCTCGGCCATCGCCTGGGTCTCGGGGGGACTCGGCCTGGCCACCGTCCTGGGCGGGCCGATCGGCACCGCGATCGGTCAGCAGTGGGGCTGGCGGGCGACGTTCTGGTGTGTGACGGGGGCGGCGGCGGTGGGCTTCCTGGCCGTCCTCGCCCTGGTGCCCGGCTCGGTCGCCCGGGAGGCGGGCGGGTCGGCGCGCGGTGCTCTCAAACGCCCTCAAGTGCTCTGCGCCCTGGCCGTCACCACCGTCTCCCAGGCGGGCTGGTTCCTGCTCTACAGCTTCGTCGCGCCGCTGCTGCGCCAGGCCGCCGGCTTCGGCGCGACCGCGACGACGGTGATGCTGTTCGTCTTCGGCCTCGGCGGCTTCGCGGGGAACGCGGTCGGCGGACGGCTGGCCGACCGTACGCTGCGCGGCGCTCTGGTCACGATGCTGCTCCTCCTCGCGGGCGCGCTCGCCCTGACCGGCGCGGTCGCCCACGTCCGCCCCGCCGTGCCCGTCGCGATCCTGCTGATCGGCTTCGCCTCCGGCGCGCTGGTGCCGCCGCTCCAGACGTGGGTGCTCGGCGCCGCGGGCGGCGGCTCGGCCCTGGCCGTCGCGGCCAACACCTCGGCCTTCAACCTCGGCAACGCGGCGGGTTCGTGGGGCGGTTCGCAGCTGCTGGACGTCGGGGCGGACGTCACGGTGCTGGGCTGGGCGGGGGCGGGGGTGGTGGCCGTGGCGCTGGCGGTGACGGCGGTGGCGCTGCGCCGGGGGTTTTGACCCCACCCCGCCCTTTCACCGTTTCCGCAGGGGCTGCGCCCCTTCGGAACCCGCCGGGCGGGGGCCGGGGCCGGGGGCCGCGCCGCGCGCGGGTGGGCAGAGGCCGGGGGCCGCGCCGCGCGCGGGTGGGCGGGGCTCCGCCCCTGCACCCCGCCAGGGGCTCCGCCCCCTGGTCCCCCTCTCGGGGCTGCGTCCCTGGGCTCCCGCTTGGGGCTGTGCCCTGAACCCCCACCGGGGCTTCGCCCCTGAACCCCCGAAGCGCCCTTCGGGCGCTGTCCTCAATCGCCGGACGGGCTGGATTGCGCGCCCGTCCTGGATATCCGGCCCGGGCGCGCAGTCCAGCCCCGGGCGCGCAACTTCGGTCCCGGGCGCGCGCTTCGGCCCCGGGCGCGCGCTTCAGCCCGTCCGGCGCTTGAGGACGAGCGGCGGAGCCGCGAACTCAGCCTGTCCGGCGCTTGAGGACCAACGCGGCGAAGCCGCGTTGCGGGGCCCGGGGCGGAGCCCCGAAGCGGGGGCCAGGGGCGGAGCCCCAGCAGGGGTGCAGGGGGCACAGCCCCCGCACCACCGCGAGGCGGAGCCGTGCACCGGGCCCGGGGCGCAGCCCCGGTGAGGGCGCAGGGGCGCAGCCCCGGAAGAAACGGTGAAAGGGCGGGCCGGGGGCAAATCCCCCACCCCCCTCACCCGTTGACGAACGCCAACGACGCCCCGTCATACCGCTGCCCCACAACCTCCCCCGCCACCGCATCCATCGCAGCCAGCTCCTCCCCGGACAACGTCAGCGTCGCCGCACCCACGTTCTCCTCCAGATACTTCTCGCGCCGCGTCCCCGGGATCGGCACGACATCCGTCCCCCGGTGCTGGATCCAGGCCAGCGCCAGCTGCCCCGCCGTGACACCGCGCCCGGCGGCCAGCGCCTCCAGCCGCTCCACGATCGCCAGGTTCCGCTCCAGGTTGCCGTCGGCGAAGCGCGGCTGCGTACGGCGCAGATCCGTCTCCGGCAGGCCGTCCAGCGTCGTGTAGCGGCCGGTGAGGAAGCCGCGCCCGAGCGGGGAGAACGGGACGACGCCGATGCCCAGTTCGCGGCAGACCGGCAGAACCTCCGCCTCGATGTCCCGCGTCCACAGCGACCACTCGCTCTGCAGCGCGGCGATCGGGTGGACGGCATGCGCCCGCCGTATCGTCTCCGCACCCGCCTCGGAGAGCCCCAGGTGACGCACCTTGCCCTCCTTCACCAGCTCGGCCATCGCGCCCACGGTCTCCTCGATGGGCACGTTCCGGTCGATCCGGTGCACGTAGTACAGATCGATGTGGTCGAGCCCGAGCCGGCGCAGGGACGCCTCGGCCGCCTGCCGGACGTACGCCGCGTCACCACGTATCCGCGTCGGCTCGCCGAGCTTGTTGGCGAAGCCGAACTTGGTGGCCACGACGGCCTGTTCCCGGCGGGCCGGGTCGGCGAGGGCCCGTCCGACGAGCTCCTCGTTGTGGCCCTGCCCGTAGAAGTCGGAGCTGTCGAGGAGCGTGACGCCCAGGTCCAGCGCGCGGTGGATCGTCGCGATCGACTGCTCGTCGTCCGACGTGCCGTAACCGTGGCTCATGCCCATGCAGCCGAGGCCCTGCGCGCCGACGACGAGGTCGCCGAGGTGACGGGTGGGAAGGGTGGTCATGCGGGGCCTCCAGAGAGCACTGCGGTTTCCGTACCCCCAAGACGCTAGGAGTTGGAGCGCACTCGAAGTCAAGCAAGCGCTGGCGATCGGGGGTGGGGCGGCAGCGGTGGGCGGTTTACGTGGCGGGTGCTCCGCCGTCCGCCCGTATCGTCGTTGCGGGCGCCGAAAGGCGGCGGGCTGGCTGGGAGGGTCAGCGGCCCCGGCACGACCAGTAACGGCAGTGACACCCGCGCAGACAGATACCCATGTGGTCGTTCAACCTGCAGTTGCGGGCAATTTGGCTCTGGAACCTGTCGACATCGCGAACGCCGCACATCCAAATCGCCCGCAACTGCAACCACGGCGGCGTCCGCCGATCGCCGGGCCCCGCCCCCTCCCACCCAGCCCGCCGCTTTTGGGCGCCCGCAACGACGAAGCGGGCGGACGGCGGAGCACCCGCCACGTAAACCGCCCGCCTTCCCCGCCCCACAACGATGCCTTGAGGCGCAGCCGCCTCAGTGAGCCATGCGCTGGTGGCGCCCCATGGCGACGCACAACGCCTCGGCGGCGTCGCGGTCACCCGCCCGCCACGCCCGGTAGTACTCCGCCTTGATGCGCCGGCACTCGGCGCAAGGTGTCTGCGTGGGCGGCTCGTTCACGCCAGACCACCCCGCCGGCTCCGCGCGTTGGCGGCGGCCACGCCCTGGCTCAGCGACTCGCGGCGCACCGCGCGGTACGCGCGCAGCGCGGCGGCGACCAGGCGCGCCTCCTCCTCCCGTAGCGGGTCGAGGACCGATACGTACGCTTCGCCGTGCACTGGCGACTCCGGCGCGATCGTGACCGCGAAGCCGTGCGCTCGGAACGCGTCGTGCAACTCGACCGCCAGGCGGGCGGACGTCTCCCGGAGCAGGGCGAGGCTGCGTTGCTGGGGGCTCTTGGACATGAGCGGGTACCTCCGTTTCCGGCCCCCAGCATCGGGCCGTGACGCTACGCTCACCAGGGTTTTTGTTTTCGGGGCCGGATCGAGAAAACGGGGGCAACTGTGCCCGCAGCGAAGGAACTTGACCCGTCCGCGTCACTCGCCGCCTTGTACGGGTCGAGGGTGCGCAAGCGGCGCCGGCGGATGGGGTGGACGCAGCGGCAGCTCGGCGAGATGGTTCACCTGTCCCATGGGCGGATCGCCCAGATCGAACTCGGGAACGAGGTTCCGGCCGAGGACGTGTCCAAGCGGTTGGACGCGGTGCTGGAGGCGGGTGGAGAACTTCACGAGCTGTGGGAGCACGTGGAGCGCGTGCCCCTCAAGGGCTGGATGCAACAGTACATCGACCGTGAGACCAAGGCCGTGGCCATTCACTGCTACATGGGGCAATTCTTCCCAGGGCTGCTGCAGACCGCCGCGTACGCGCGTGAACTCCTGCGAGTCAGCCAACCGTGGTGCACACCGGCGGGAATCGAGGCGCAGGTGGAGCGGAGGCTCGCCCGCCAGAGCCTGCTCACGAAACCGGACCCCCCTTTGTTCTGGGTCGTGCTGGACGAAGTCGCACTACGCCGCCCGGTCGGTGGGCCGAGCACCATGCGCGAACAGTTGACGCGCATCGTGGAGTCGACCCAGGCACCGAACATCGAGGTGCAGGTCCTGCCCTTCACGGTCGGCTGCCATGCCTCCATGGGCGGCGCTTTGACGCTGCTGTCCTTCGAACATGGTCCTGATATGACCTATCTCGAAGGAGACCTCATCGAGACGCTCGTACGGGACAAGGAATCCGTGCTCCGGCATTCCCGTCGATACGATCACGTACACGCCGTCGCTCTGCCTCCGGACGAGTCAATTGCCCTCCTGGAGCGGACCATTAAGGAATTCAGCGAATGCAAGCCTTGAACGGCGCCGTATGGCGCAAGTCAACGTACAGCGGTGGCAACTCCACCAACTGCGTCGAAATATCCGACAACGCCCCCAATGGTGTCCACATACGGGACAGCAAGAACAGACGCGCCACCCCCCTCCACTTCACCACCCCCACCTGGCACGCATTCCTCACCGCCCTCCCGCCGACGGCTCGGCGAACGTAACGTCCCTCGCCCGCGCCACGATCTCGATCTCATCCCCCAGCGCCCACTCCGCCACCCGCGACGCCATCGCGGCCGGCACCTCGTCCGCGATGCCCGGCGCCGCCGGTATGTCGTACGTCGCGTGCGCGTCGTGCGGCAACACCGTGCGGAACTCGCGTTCGAGGGCCGCGCGGGCGGTGGCCAGGACGCACATCTCCGACATCACGCCGCAGACGGCCAGCGAACCGACCCCCGCGTCCCTCAGCAGTTCCTCCAGGTCCGTCTCCTCGAACCCGTCGTCCACCGTCTTGCGGCGCACGACCTCCCGGGGGCCCGGCACGACGGGCAGGTGCAGCGGCCAGCCGGGCGTGCCGGGTTCGTCCGACGTGCCCGGCTCGCCGTCGTTCTGCAGGTGGACGACGAACGCCCCGGCCGTCCGCGCGCGGTCGAGCAACGAACCGACGGCGACCAGCAGTTCGGCGGCGGACGGCACCGCCTCCGCTCCGCCGACGAACGCGGACTGCATATCGACGACGATCAGGGCTTCGACAGGAGGCGCATTCCGGGGCATGCACCGCATCGTGCCCGAACGGACAGACTCGATCAACAGTTATCAGGAATTGACGGCCATGTTCGAGCCGGCGGAGATCTTCCAGCCGTCCTCCTCGCGCGAAATCACGTACAGCGGCGCGCCCTTGGGGCCACCCGCCGGCTCCCCGTCCCGCGTCACCGGCTCCTGGTGCACGGTGACGGCGATGACGTCGTCCCGGATGGGGAGCATCCGGACGACCTCGTACCGGGCGAACTGGTCGGCCAGCACCGGGAAGACCCTCCGCGCCGCCTCGGCGATGGCCTCCCGGCCGTCGGCGCGGGCACCCATGGCGTTGGTCCACGTGGCGTCCTTGGAGTAGACCGCCCCCAGGGCGTCCGCGTCCTTGGCGTTGAAGGCGTCCTGGAGGTCCCGGACGACTGTGCGCACGGCCTCTTCGGTCTCAGGGGTGAGGGACACGATACGTACCGCTTTCTTGCTCGATCAGAGGAATCGCCCGTAACAACGGGGCGACACCCCGACCTCACACCCCCGGCCAAAGGAGATCAAGGGGAGTCTCAAATCCCTGTCAAAACGGCGTAGGGCGTGGTACTCCGAAACCGGACGAGCCCTCCCCCGCGTCCCCGGGTCCACAGTCTCCGACGAACCAGGAGCTCCGCCCATGCCCCCGCGCTCCACCCGCTACCTCTACCTCGCCCGCCACGGCGAGGCCACGCAGGACGGCTCGGCCCTGACGGAGAACGGCCGGCGCCAGGCCGCCCTCCTCGGCGAGCGCCTGCGCCCGGTCCCCTTCCCTGTGGTCCACCACAGCCCGCTCGGCAGGGCCGCCGAGACCGCCCGGCTGGTCGCCGAGCAGCTCGGCGGCGTACCGACGGAGACGGCGGAGGAGGCCGGCGACGGCATTCCGTACGTCCCCTGCCGCGCCGAACTCCCCGCCGAGCACGCCGACTTTCTGCTCGCCTACATCGCCCGCTTCCCCGCCGAGGCCCGCGAGAAGGGCCCGCTACAAGCCCGGCGGGCGCTCAAGCGCTTCACCGGCCCGGTGGACGGCCCCGAGGACCGCCACGAGCTCGTCATCACCCACAACTTCCTCGTCGGCTGGCTCACCCGCGCCGCCCTCGACGCCCCCGACTGGCGCTGGCTGATGCTCAACCAGGGCAACGCGGCCCTGACGGTGATCCGCTACGCCCCGGACCGCCCGGCGTCCCTGCTCGTCCACAACGACGTACGGCACCTGCCGAAGGAGCTCCGCTGGACGGGCTTCCCCCCGGAACTGCACGTCTGACACGCCAGAGGGATAGGGCTGCGGCCGCGAACACGGCGTGTCGTGACCGCAGCCCTGCCCCTCTCGCCCCGGCCCGCCTTACGTCCGCCTCACGCCCGCCTCATATCCGTCCCAGCCTCCACAGCCGCCACAGCCCCGTCCCGTCCGACAGGTACTGCGCCCCGGAGATGCTGTCCTTGCTGACCACGTACTCCTTCTTCTGCCACAGCGGCACCAGCGGCACGTCCTCCGCGACGATCTTCTGAATGGCGCGGTACGTCTCCGTCGCGCGGTCGCGGCGGCTGCTGAGCTGGGCCCGGCGGATGAGCTTCGTGACGCGGTCGTCGGCATAGCCGGAGTGCAGGGCGCTGGCGGGGCCCAGCAGCGGGCTCGTGAAGGTGTCGGCGTCCGGGAAGTCGGCGATCCAGCTCAGGCAGAACGCGTCGTAGGCGCCGCGCGCGTAGCCCTCCTGGAACTTCTTCCACTCCACGTAGGTCGTGTCGACGCGGAACAGCCCCGTCGCCTCCAACTGCCGCTTCATCATGGCCGCTTCCTCGCGCGTCGCCGCGCCCTTGGAGTAGGCGACGCGGAAGCGGACCGGGGGCGCGACCCCGGCGGAGGTCAGCAGGCGGCGCGCCGCGTCCGCGTCCGGCCGGGGGTAGCGGTCGTAGAAGGACGTGGTGTGGCCCGAAACCCCCTGCGGGATCAGCGAGTAGAGCGGCTCGACCGTGCGCCGGTGGACGTCGCGGGTGAGGACCTCGCGGTCGAGGGCGGCGGCGACGGCGCGCCGGACGGCGGTCTGCTTCACCGGGGAGCCGTCGCGCAGGTTGAAGACCAGGAAGCGGGTGTTCGCGGAGGAGTTCTCGGTGACCTGGAAGTCCTTCTCCTCACCGGGTCCCAGCGAGAGCTTCGCGGTGTCCGCGGGCGGCAGCTGGCGCGAGACGACGTCGACGGAGCGTTTCTTCCAGGCCACCGCCATCTTCGCGGGGTCGGCGAAGTAGTTCACGGTGACGGGGTGTCCGGGCTTCTTGACCGCGCCGCGGTAACGGCCGTTGGGCGTCAGCTCCGCCGTCGCGCCCGCCGCGTAGGACTTGAGCCGGTACGGGCCGGAGCCGTCCGCCGCGTCCCGGGGGCGCAGCCGGTCCGCCGGGTAGAGGGTGCTGTCCACGATCGCGCCCGCGCCGGTGGCTATCTTGAACGGGAAAGTGGCGTCCGGCGAGCGCAGCTTGAAGGTCACCGTGCCGGTGCCGCCGGTCTCGACCGACTTCAGGGTGGAGAGCAGGGGACCCGGCCCCTGGTCGGACCGGATGCGCAGGATCCGGTCGAAGGAGAACTTGACGTCACGGGCCGTCAGGTCGTGGCCGTTGGCGAACTTCAGCCCCTCGCGCAGCCGGCAGGTGTAGACGCGCAGTTCCTCGCTCGTGAAGCGGCAGTCGCGGGCCGCGTCCGGCACCGGGGCGTCGGCGCCGGGGGCGAAGGTGAGCAGGGACTGGTAGAGGTTGCCGAACAGGGCCCATGATCCGGCGTCGTACGCGCCCGCCGGATCGAGGGTGGTGACCGTGTCGGTCGTCCCCACCGTGATCGCCTCGTCGTCCCCGTCGTCGGAGGCGACGAGCGAACAACCGCCCAGCCCCAGCACCGACACCACGAGGAACGTGCTGAACGCCCCGCCCCGGGCCCGTCCCCGTCGTCTCCGGATCCCACGCATGACCGCGCCCCCTTTTCCAGTGACGCGCCTCACCTAAACACACGAACGCGCGTGCGTCCGGGGAATCGGCCAAGTGATCGGCGGCCATCCGGGTCGGGCGGGCTGCCGCCGGAGCGGGGCGGGGAAGCGCTATGAAGTGCGCCGCAACGCCCTGACTCCACGCAACCCGATGAGGCCGACGGCCGTCCCCAGAAGGAAAGAGGTAATCGCGAGCGCCAAGTGGACCCAGAAGTACGCGGTCGGCTCACCCGCGTCGTCGAAGGCGAGCCCACTCCCGTCGTTCCAGAGATTCTTTGCGAAAGTGATCCAGATGAACCAGCTCCAGACGCCGAAGGCGAGCAGGAACCAGGACACGGGGCGGGAGAGGACAGCAGGGGTGCGAGGGGCCGACGACCCGGAGGGATTCACCATGGGTTTCAGTATGCGATCCGGCACCGGCACTGGTCCTATCGGGTCCTCGGCGGGGGAGCGCGCCGCCGGCACGGCCCCGGAGCCACGGCGGAGGGGTACGTTCACCGGCGTGCCGAAGACGACATCACAGACAGTCCGGCGGCGCGGCGCCGCCCTCGTGGCCGCCTCGGCCTCGCTGCTGCTCCCCCTGGCGGCCGTCTCGCCCGCACTGGCCGCCCCGGCCTCCCCGCCGGCCACGCACTCCCCTTCGCCCTCGCAGAGTTCGCCCTCACAGACGTCACCTTCACCGGGCAAGAGTCCCTCCGACAACAAGGCCAAGCCGCCCAAGCAGCCCCCGGCGAAGATGTCCGAGGTCGGCGGCGAACTGCTGGGCAGGCCGGGCGTGCAGGTGCGGCCCGAGGCCGGGGCGCCGGCGCTGCCGAAGGGCCTCAGCGGCGACGCCTGGCTGGTCGCGGACGCCGAGTCCGGCGAGGTGCTGGCGGCGAAGAACGCGCACTGGCGCCTCGCGCCGGCGTCCACGCTGAAGATGCTCTTCGCGGACACGGTGCTGCCGAAGTTCCCCAGGACGACGCAGCACAAGGTCGTCCCCTCGGACCTGGAGGGCATGGGCGAGGGCAGCAGCCAGGTGGGGCTCAAGGAGGAGTCGACGTACTCCGTGCACGACCTGTGGCTGGGGGTCTTCCTTCGCTCGGGCAACGACGCCGTCCACGTGCTGTCCGCGATGAACGGCGGCGTGGAGCAGACCGTCCGGGACATGCAGGCGCACGCCGAGGAACTCCAGGCCGATGACACGCACGTGGTCACCCCGGACGGCTACGACGCGGACGGCCAGGTCTCCAGCGCCTACGACCTGACCCTCTTCGCCCGCTCCGGGCTGCAGAAGGCGGACTTCCGGGAGTACTGCGCGACCGCCACCGCGCAGTTCCCCGGCGAGGAGAAGAAGGGCAAGAAGCGCGAGACCTTCGGCATCCAGAACACCAACCGGCTGCTGACCGGCCAGGGCCTGCCCTTCTACAAGGGCATCGCGGGGGTGAAGAACGGCTCGACGACCAACGCCGGGAACACCTTCACGGGCGTGGCCCAGCACGGCGACCGCAAGCTCCTGGTGACCGTGATGAACCCGGAGACCAAGGAGCCCAACGAGGTCTACAAGGAGTCCGCTGCCCTGCTGGACTGGGGTTTCGAGGCGGTCGGGCACGTCAAGCCGGTCGGGGTGCTGGTGCCCCCGCGGAGCGCCGCGGGCGGCAAGGACGCGGGGAAGTCCGGCGGCAAGGCGGGCGACAAGGCGCAGGCGTCGGTCGCCGACTCCGGCGCCTCGGGCGGCGGCGGGCTGTGGACGGCCGTCGGGATCACCGGCGGTTCGCTCGTGGTCCTGGCCGGGGCCGCGTACGTGGTGCACCGCCGGTGGCCGCTCAGGCGTCCGCCCCGGCCCTGAGCAGGCACAGCCTCCTGGGCGTGTCCGATGGCTCCTGGACTGCCGCCGGGCGAGCCGCCCGTGTCACGCGGCGGGCTTTGTGAGCTGCCGACTGCCTCACAGGGAGCATCCGTTCCGGCGAGGCAGCGGCGTCAAGAGCCATCGGACATGCCCTGAGCAGGCAACAGCTCCAAGCAGGCTCAGCCCTTCTGAGCAGGCTGGGCCCTGAGCAGGTCGGCGGAGGCGTCGTGCCGCGCGGTGGCGGTCCACGCGGCACAGAACAGCAGCAGTTTCGCGGTGAAGTTGATCCACAGCAGCAGGGCGACGGGCGTGCCGAACGCCCCGTACATGCTCTTGGCCGCCACCCCGCTCAGATAGCCGCCGATCACCAGCTTGAGCACCTCCAGCCCGACCGCGCCGATCAGCGCGGCGGTCAGCAGGGTGCGCGGGTGGGGCTGGACGCGGGGCAGCCGGGTCAGGAGGTAGCACAGCAGCAGGACGTCGGCGAGGACGGCGGCGCAGAAGCCCGCGGCCGGCAGCAGCGCGCCGCCCGCCCCGCCGGACGGCAGCCCGGCCCGGCCCGCGGCCCAGCCCACCGCGGCGGACGCGAAGCCCGAGCAGCCGAAGGAGAGCAGCGCCACCGCGCCCAGGCCCAGCAGCACGCCCGCGTCCCGCAGCCGCAGCAGGAAGGGGTTGCCGGGGCTCTCCTCCAGCTCCCACACGGCGCGCAGGCACTCGCGCAGGGAGCCGACCCAGCCGACGCCGGTGAACAGCAGCAGGGCCCCGGCGACGACGCCGACCGTGCCCGCGTTGTCCACCAGGGCGCCGAGGTCGAGGGACTTGGAGATGCCGGGCACCTGCTCGGCGAGCTTCCCCTCCAGATCGCGCACCTTCGAGGGGCCGAGGACGGCGGCGGTGACGGCGGCGCCGACGGTGAGCAGGGGGAAGAGGGCGACGAAGCTGGTGAAGGTGATCGCGGCGGACAGCCGGGCCCACTTCACCCGTTCCAGGGTCTCGTAGGCGTGCCACGCGTGGGTGCGCCGCAACCGCGCCGCCACGGGGCCGAGCACGGGCAGCCGGGTCAACCAGTCCATGATCCACGTCTACCCCGGATCGACCTCGCTCCGCGGATCCGGCTCAGTCCGTGGACCTGTGGTCCCGGCCGGGGGTCCGGGGGTTGTCCCCCCGAGGAACTCAGTACCCCGGAGGGGGCGGGTCCACGGGCCGGTCACCGGACCGGTACCCGGACCGGGGAGGGTTCAGCGGGAGGTCGCGGGCGGCCGCGAGACCCCGGTCTGCCGGGGCAACGCGGCCTGGCGAGGGTCCTGGGCGTCCACCTCCGCGTCCGTCCCCGCTTCCGTCCCCACGTCCGCCCTCGCTTCCGTCCCGAAGGGGTACTCGCGGTCCAGCCGCCAGACGCCGTCGGCGCCCTGCTCGTAGAGCGCGAAGCCGGCGCTGGTCCAGGCCGCCTCGTAGTCCGCGAGCTCCTCGAAGGCCCGGTCCATGGCCTCCTCGGGGATGCCGTGGGCGACGGTGACGTGCGGGTGGTACGGGAACTGGAGCTCGCGGGCGAGCGGCCCCGCCGCGTCCCGGATCCGCTTCTGGAGCCACGAACAGGCGGCGGAACCCTCCACCACGTTGACGAAGACCACCGGCGACAGCGGCCGGAAGGTGCCCGTGCCCGACAGGCGCATCGGGAACGGGCGCCCGAGCGCGGCGACCTCGGCGAGGTGCTCCTCGATCACGGGCAGTGACGAGGCGTCCACCTCGGTGGGCGGCAGCAGGGTCACGTGCGTGGGGATGCCGTGGGCGTGCGGATCGCCGAAGCCCTCGCGGCGCTTCTGGAGGAAGCTGCCGTACGGCTCCGGGATCGCGATCGAAACGCCGAGCGTTACGGTCCCCATCGAGTTCTCCCTCCTGCGCGCCTGTAGGTCCCCGTGGTCAGTGTGGCGGCTGCGCCGCGTCCACTGCCAGGTGTGACGGACTTCTCAGCGGTGCCCGCCCGTGTCGGTGTGCTTCGTGGTGTGCTTGCCGGTCAGTGCTTGGCGGGCAGGAAGCCCACCTTCTCGTACGCCCGGGCCAGGGTCTCGGCGGCCACGGCGCGCGCCTTCTCCGCGCCCTTGGCCAGCACGGCGTCCAGCGTCTCCGGGTCGTCCAGGTACTCCTGCGTACGGGCACGGAACGGCGTCACCCACTCCACCATCACCTCGGCGAGGTCGGTCTTGAGCGCACCGTAGCCCTTGCCCTCGTACTTCTGCTCCAGTTCCGCGATTCCCGTGCCGGTGAGCGTGGAGTAGATCGTGAGCAGGTTGCTGACGCCCGGCTTCTTCTCGGCGTCGAAGCGGATCACGGTGTCGGTGTCGGTGACGGCGCTCTTGATCTTCTTCGCGGAGACCTTGGGCTCGTCGAGCAGGTTGATCAGACCCTTCGGCGTCGAGGCCGACTTGCTCATCTTGACCGCCGGGTCCTGGAGGTCGTAGATCTTCGCCGTCTCCTTGAGGATGTACGGCGCCGGGACGGTGAAGGTGTCGCCGTAGCGGCCGTTGAAGCGCTCGGCGAGGTCCCGGGTGAGCTCGATGTGCTGGCGCTGGTCCTCGCCGACGGGGACGGCGTTCGCCTGGTACAGCAGGATGTCGGCGACCTGGAGGACCGGGTACGTGAACAGGCCGACCGTGGTCCGGTCGGCGCCCTGCCTGGCCGACTTGTCCTTGAACTGCGTCATGCGCGACGCCTCGCCGAAGCCGGTCAGGCAGTTCATCACCCAGCCGAGCTGGGCGTGCTCGGGAACGTGGCTCTGGACGAACAGCGTGCAGCGGTCGGGGTCCAGGCCTGCCGCGAGCAGCTGGGCCGCGGCGAGCCGGGTGTTGGCGCGCAGTTCGGCCGGGTCCTGCGGAACCGTGATCGCGTGCAGGTCGACGACCATGTAGAAGGCATCGTGGGACTCCTGCAGGGCCACCCACTGGCGGACGGCGCCGAGGTAGTTGCCGAGGTGGAACGACCCGGCAGTGGGCTGGATTCCGGAGAGCACGCGCGAGCGATCAAGGGCCATGCACACATTCTCTCAGGTACGGACGCCCGACTCGGTCCTGCGGTGCGGGCGCGGGTGTTAGAAAGACGACAGCAGCATGCCCCGCCGCGAAGCGGAATGCCCCGCCCCGAACGGCCCGACCCGAACGGAGAGCACGTTGACCCGCATGCCGTCAATGACGCCGGCCACCGAACGCGACATCGCCGCCGCCGAGGCCCACAGCGCGCACAACTACCACCCCCTGCCCGTCGTGATCGCGAGCGCCGAGGGCGCGTGGATGACCGACGTCGAGGGCCGCCGCTACCTCGACCTGCTCGCCGGCTACTCGGCGCTCAATTTCGGCCACGGCAACCGGCGTCTGATCGACGCGGCCAAGGCCCAGCTGGAGCGGGTGACCCTCACGTCCCGCGCCTTCCACCACGACCGGTTCGCCGAGTTCTGCGCCGAGCTCGCGGCGTTGTGCGGCAAGGACATGGTGCTGCCGATGAACACCGGCGCCGAGGCGATCGAGACCGCCGTCAAGACCGCGCGGAAGTGGGGCTACCGGGTCAAGGGCGTCCCGGACGGCAAGGCGAAGATCGTCGTCGCCGACAACAACTTCCACGGCCGGACGACCACGATCATCAGCTTCTCCACCGATCCCGAGGCGCGGGCGGACTACGGTCCCTACACCCCCGGCTTCGAGATCGTCCCCTACGGCGACCTCGCCGCCCTGTCCGCGGCCGTCGACGAGCACACGGTCGCCGTGCTCCTGGAGCCGATCCAGGGCGAGGCGGGCGTCCTCGTCCCGCCGGCCGGCTACCTGGCCGGCGTCCGGCGGCTGACCGCCGAGCGGAACGTCCTCTTCATCGCGGACGAGATCCAGGCCGGACTGGGCCGCACGGGACGCACCTTCGCCTGCGAGCACGAGGGCGTCGAGCCGGACGTGTACGTGCTCGGCAAGGCGCTGGGCGGTGGGGTGGTGCCGGTCTCGGCGGTCGTCGCGTCGAGCGAGGTGCTCGGGGTGTTCCGGCCCGGCGAGCACGGGTCCACGTTCGGGGGAAATCCGCTGGCGTGCGCGGTGGCCCTGGAGGTGATCGCGATCCTCAGAACGGGTGAATACCAGGAGCGCGCGGCGGAGCTGGGCGAGCACCTGCACCGGGAACTGGGCCTGCTGGTGGGCGGGGGCGCGGTGGAGGCGGTACGGGGGCGGGGGTTGTGGGCGGGGATCGACATCGCGCCCGCGGTGGGGAGTGGGCGGGAGGTGTCGGAGCGGTTGCTGGAGCGGGGGGTTCTGGTGAAGGACACGCATGGGGCGACGATTCGGATCGCGCCGCCGCTGGTGATTTCGAAGGGGGATCTGGACTGGGGGCTGGACCAGTTGCGGGCGGTGTTGGCCGGGTAGCGGGTTTTCTCCCCGCCCCGCCCTTTCACCGTTTCCTCCGTGGCTGCGCCCCGGGGCCCGGCACCGCGCTCCGCGCGGTAGGGCGGGGGCTGCGCCCCCTGCACCCCGCTTCGGGGCTCCGCCCCGGACCCCCCACAACCGCGCTCCGCGCGGCTGTCCTCAAACTCCCCGGAGGGGGCAACCCCCGGACGGGCTGGATTTCGCGCCCGGCACTGGACGTTCAGTGCGGGCGCGCACAATCAGCCCGTCCGGCGCTTGAAGGACGAACGCGGCGCAGCCGCGTTGCCCCCGCGCGGAGCGCGCAAGAAACGGTGAAAGCGGGGGTGCCCCCTCTGGGGGCAGGGTCCGGGGCACTACAAAATCACGTGCGGCACAAACCTCGCGTACCCGTCCGTCACCAACCCCACCGACTCCCGGATCCCCATCCCCGCCGGCTCCCCGTCGACCACCCACGCCCCCAACACCACCCGGTTCCCGTCGAATTCCGGCAGCGGCGCCAACTCCTGGTAGCAGCAGGGCTCCTCGCGCGGAACGGGCGGCGGACCGCCCCCGGGGTGGATCACCACACCCGCACCCTCACGGCCCAGCAAGGGCTTCGAGACGTACGAGACCAGGTCCCGCGGACCGTCCGCGTACGACGGCAGCAGGTTCGGATGGCCGGGGAACAGTTCCCACAGCACCGCCAGCAGCGCCTTGTTGGACAGCAGCATCTTCCACGCCGGCTCGATCCACAGCGTGGACCCCGTACCGCCTCCGTTGTCCAACGTGTCGAGGACGTACGGCCCGAAGCGGTCCTCGGTCATCCACTCCCACGGGTAGAGCTTGAAACAAGCTCGCACGAACCCGTACCGGTCGTCCACGAAGCGCCCGGATATCCGGTCCCAGCCGATGTCCTCCATGGAGACGGCCCGTGTGTCGAGACCGGCCTGGGCGGCCGTCTCGCGCAGGTAGGCGACGGTCATCAGGTCCTCGCCGATCTCGTCCCCGGCCGTGTGCGCGAAGTGCACGGGCGCGCCCGGCGGCAGCAGCGGCGTCTGCCGCCGCCACGCCTCGACGAGCCGCTCGTGCAGGGAGTTCCACTGGTCGGCCCCGGGGCGGCCGGCGAAGCGGTCCTCCATCCAGAACCACTGGGCGCTCGCCGCCTCCACCAGCGACGTGGGCGTGTCCGCGTTGTACTCCAGCAGCTTGGCCGGGCCGTTCCCGTCGTAGCGCAGGTCGAACCGCCCGTACAGCGACGGGAGTTCGTCACGCCGCCGCCAGGACTCGGCGACGAGCGCGGCCAGTCGCCCGTCCCGGATGCCGAGTTCCGCGAAGCGGCCGGCCGTGACGATGTGCTCCGCCGCCTCCAGGCACATCCCGTGCAGCTCGGCGACGGTCTCCTCCAGGGCCTCGATCTCGGGCAGGGAGAAGGAGTAGTAGGCGCTCTCGTCCCAGTAGGGGCGCAGGACGCCGTCGGGGTGGCGGGTGAGCGGGTAGACGACCCCCTGCTCCTCGACGGTGCGCTGCCAGTCGGGGCGGGGCGTGGTGCGATGGCGCCGCACGGCCGGTCACCCGCCGCCGGAGCCGGAGGAGGAGCAGCCGAAGCCGCCCCGGTCCACGGCCTGGCTCTTGCTGAACGTGCCGCTGTCGGCGTAGCCGCCGGACTTGCGGTCGGCGCCGTAGTACCAACGGGCCGAACCCGAGCCGGAACCCGAGCCGGAACCGGAACCGGAGCCGCCCGAGCCGTCCTTGCACGCCTTCGCGTCCAGCTCGCGATAACCCCGCGTCACGTCATAGCTCTTCGGGTCCACGCACCGCTTGTCCGGCTCGGACCCGCAGGACGTCAGGGCCGTGGCGAGCACGCCCATCCCGCCGAGCAGCACCGTGCTGGACCGCAGTCTTCTGCTTGTGCCTGCCATTTCTCTGTCCCCCGTCGTACAACGAACGTGCCGACACGATAGACCGGGGCACTGACACCGCCCCCGTCAGCCCTCCGGCGGCAGCGCCTCCAGCAGGGCCTCCAGGGCGGCGGAGAAGGCGTGGTCGGGCGGGGTGCCGTAGGCGACGACGATCCCGTCGCCGATCCCGTCCCGGGTCGCGGCGAAGGCGTCCGCCCG
This sequence comes from Streptomyces sp. AV19, assembly GCF_015999245.1. Lineage (GTDB taxonomy): Bacteria > Actinomycetota > Actinomycetes > Streptomycetales > Streptomycetaceae > Streptomyces. Next base: position 97,405 of record NZ_JAEAMR010000009.1, read on the forward strand.
CGGGTGCCGGAAGCGGGCGAGGCCCTCCAGGGCCACGCCGCGCCCGCGGGCGGCCCGGACGGTGGCCTCCTCGGTGCCGGGCGGGAGCCGCAGGACGATGTGGAGCCCGGCGGCGATGCCCGCGACGCCGATGTGCGGGGCGCGCTCGGCGAGCGCGGCGACGAGCCGGTCGCGGCGCCGCCGGTAGCGCAGCCGGACGGAGCGCACGTGCCGGTCGTACGCCCCGCAGGCGATGAACTCGGCGAGGGCGAGCTGGTCGAGGACCCCGGTGCCCCACTCCCCCGTGGCCTTCAGCCGGGCCACCTCGCCGGCCAGTTCCCCGGGCAGCACCATCCAGGCCAGCCGCAGTCCGGGCGCGAGGGACTTGCTCACCGTCCCGCAGTGGACGACGTGGTCGGGGGCCAGGCTCTGCAGCGCGCCGACCTTGCGTCCGTCGTAGCGGAACTCGCCGTCGTAGTCGTCCTCCAGGACCAGCCCGCCGGTGCGCACGGCCCAGTCGACGACGGCGGTGCGGCGGTCCGGGTGCAGGGTGACGCCGGTGGGGAACTGGTGGGCGGGGGTGAGGAGTACGGCGCCGACGCCGGGGTGCCGGTCCAGCTCCGCGACGTCCGCGCCCAGCGCGTCGACCGGCAGCGGGACGCCGCGCAGCCCCGCGCGGTCCACGGACTCGTGGTGGCCCCAGAAGCCGCGCCCCTCGACGCCGACCGCTTGCACCCCGCGCCGCCGCAGCACGCGGCCCAGCAGCGCCACGCCCTGCATGAAACCCGAGCAGACGACGATCCGTTCGGGGTCCGCCCGCACGCCGCGGACCCGCGCCAGGTAGTCGGCGAGGGCCGCGCGCAGCTCGGGGCGGCCGTGGCCGTCGCCGTAGCCGAAGGCGTCGTTCGGGGCGGCCGCGAGGGCCCGCCGGGCGGCGGCCGCCCAGGCGGCGCGCGGGAAGGTGGCGACGTCCGCCGTGCCGGTGCGCAGGTCGTACCGGGGCCGCTCGGCGGGCACGGGACGCGCCGGACGGGCGGCCGGGCGCGGCGGTACGGGGCTGGGGGCGACCCGGGTCGCCGAGCCCCGGCGGGCGGTGAGCCAGCCCTCGGCGACGAGCTGGCCGTACGCCTCGGCGACGGTGTTGCGGGCCACGCCGAGGTCGGCGGCGAGGGCGCGGGACGAGGGCAGGCGGGTGCCGGGGGCCAGCCGCCCCGAGCGCACGGCGTCGCGCAGCGCCCGGATCAGCCGGGCGCGCAGCCCGTCGCGCGGTCCGCACGGGGCCGGGTCGAGGTCGAGGTGGAGATCCGGGCCGCGCCGGTGCTCCGGAGTTGCCCATGATCCCGTCATGTAAGTGGACCATACACGCGGTCCGTTGGGCCCCTAGGCTGCGGTCCCATGACCGACTTCACGGCCACGCTGCGCGCCCTGCACCACGGACGGCTCCCGGACGACCCGCTGATCCTGCCCGGCCCCTGGGACGCGGGGACGGCCCGCGTCCTCGCCGACGCCGGCTTCCCGGCGCTGGCCACGCCGAGCGCGGGCATCGCGATGTCCCTGGGCGTGGCGGACGGCGAGGTCCCGGCGGACGAGATGTTCGCGGCGGTCGCGCGGATCGCGCGCGCGGTCCCCGTCCCCGTCTCGGCCGACCTGGAGGACGGCTACGGCCTCCCGCCCGCCGAACTGGTGGAACGCATCCTGGAGTCCGGTGCCGTGGGCTGCAACCTGGAGGACACGGACCGCCGCACGGGCCGGCTGGTGGACCCCCACGAGCAGGCCGACCGCCTCGCCGCCGTCCGCGCCGCCGCCGGTGACGCGCTCTTCGTCAACGCCCGCGTCGACAGCTACCTGCGCGACGCGCCGGAGGGCGACGCGCAGGAGCGGGCCCGCCTGTACGCGGCGGCGGGCGCCGACTGCGTCTTCCCGATCTTCGCCCCGCCGGAGCGCCTCGCGGAGATCGCCGAGGCGTCGGGCCTGCCGGTCAACGCCCTGTGCAGGGGCGGCGAGTGCGTCCCCGCCGAGCTCGGCGAACTGGGCGCGACGCGCATCACGTTCGGGCCGTGGCTGTACAAGCGGACGATGGCGGGGCTGGGCGACCTCCCGGCGGTGCTGCGACCCGCGTGACGCCCGGGCCGTCCAGTCCCGGGGCGCGGCATCACTCCTGCGGGGGATGGCCGACGTGGGGTACCACAGATACCTTCGGTGCCATGACTGACCCCAAAGCCATGAACCTGCGTTTCCGTGACCCGGAACAACGCAAGGCCATCGAAACCGCGGCGAAGGAAGCCGGCGTCAGCCTCCAGCAGTACATCCTCTCGGCGGCCTATGAGCGTGCCACGGCCGTCGAGAGGAAGTTCCTGGCAGCCTTCGAGGAGTCGATGGCCCGCAGCGGCGAGGTCTTCGCCGCCGAGCCCGGTGTGTCCGATCCGGCCCCGGAGCGGCGTGTCGCCGAGCAGCGCGCGCGAGCCGCCCTCGAGGAGCAGGGCCGCGCCGCGTGAACGAGGACCGGCGACCGCCCCATATCGACGTCCCCTACCTGCTCCATGCCGCGGAACTGCTTCCGGGCGACCCTCAAGTCGACGACTACGGGATCTTGTTCGCCGCCGTCGCCCGTATGTACGCGAGGCCGATGGGCCGGGACGTCTACGGATCCCCGCATCTGCAGGCCGGCGCGCTGCTCGTGACCCTGGTGCGGCTGCCGTGCCTGGAGCACTCGAACGACCGGTTCGCCTGGCACGCCTGCGAGGCGTTCCTCACCCTCAACGGATACCGGCTCGATTACCGGCCGAAGGACGCCGTCGCACTCGTCCGGGAGGCGGCCTCGGGCGCCGTCGACGTCGCACAGGTCGCGCGCCTGCTGCACACCTGGACCGTCAAGTAGGACCACAGGCTGCTGACACCCCATCACTCATGCCGCAGATGTGTCCACTTGGTGGACGCATCCACCCTTGCGGCGACCGGTTCGGCTAAGAGTCTCCCCGTTCACCTAAAACGATCCTGATCGATCGCAGACCGAGGGAGACCCCAGTCACGATGCCGCCGACAACGACGTCCCCGGCACGACGGACCGCCGTCACCATCGCCGCCACCGCCTCCGCCACCCTCGCCGCCGCCCTGGCCCTGCCGGCACCCGCCCAGGCGGTGGACGGCGCGGCACCGGCGTTGAAGGTCCTCACCTACAACACCTTCCTGATGAGCACCAACCTGTACCCGAACTGGGGCCAGGAGCACCGGGCCGGGGCGATAGCCGCCGCCCCCTTCTTCCGGGGGCACGACGCGGTCGTCCTCACCGAGGCGTTCGACAACGCCTCCTCCCGGACCCTGCAGGCCGGGGCCGCCACGCAGTACCCGTACCAGACGCCCGTCGTCGGGCGCGGCACCGGCGGCTGGGACGCGACCGGCGGCAGCTACTCGTCCACCACGCCGGAGGACGGCGGCGTGACCGTCCTCAGCAAGTGGCCGATCCTGCGGAAGGAACAGTTCGTCTTCAAGGAGGCGTGCGGTTCCGACCGTTACTCCAACAAGGGCTTCGCCTACGCCGTGCTGAACGTCGGCGGCAGGAAGGCGCACCTGGTCGGCACGCACACCCAGTCGACCGACAGCGGTTGCGGCAAGGGCGAGGCGGTGGCCATCAGAGCGAAGCAGTTCCGTGCGATCGACGCCTTCCTCAAGGCGAAGAAGATCCCGGCGGATGAGCAGGTCATGCTCGCCGGCGACCTCAACGTGGACGCGCGGAGCGCGGAGTACGCGGCCATGCTGGGCAACTCCGGCTTCGTGGGCGCCGACGCGCGCACGGGCCACCCGTACTCCTTCGACACGAAGCAGAACTCGATCGCCAGGTACCGCTACCCCGACGACGCCCCCGAGGACCTCGACTACGTCCTCCACCGGTCGGGCCACGCGCGCCCCGCGTCCTGGCGGAACACGGTGGTGAAGGCGGCGTCCGCGCCCTGGACGGTGTCCAGTTGGGGCAGGAAGTACACCTACACCGATCTGTCCGACCACTACCCGCTGATCTCCGGGACCGGGCGGGAGTAGCCGGAACAGCGGAAGCAGCGGGAGCGGCCGTCGTCACGCGCGCACCGTGATCGCCCCCACCGGGCACGCCCCGGCCGCCAGCCGTGCCGCCGCGCGGCGCGCGGGCGGCCGGGGTGGGATCGACGACCCGCGCCCACGCAGCGCTCGCGGTCCGCGTCGAGTTCCACCGGTCACTCCCCTCCCCCGCAGCGGCACCTCCTCCGGCGGTACGGCCAGGCGCAGGCCGGGGAAGCGGGCGGCCAGCGCGGGGAGGGCCACGCGCAGTTCGACGCGGGCCAGTTGCTGGCCGAGGCACTGGTGGACGCCGTGGCCGAAGGCCAGGTGCCCGGTGGCCTTCCGGCGCAGGTCGAGGACGTCGGGGTCGGCGAACTTCGCCGGGTCGCGGTTGGCGGCGTGGACGGCGATGACGAGCGTCTCGCCCGCCTTGATCAGCCGGCCGTCCAGTTCGACGTCCTCCAGGGCCGTCCGTATCCCGGTGTGGGCGACGCTCAGGTAGCGCAGCAGTTCCTCGACGGCGGTGTCGGGATCGCCGAGGGGCAGGGCGGTGAGCCCGGCGGGGCGGCTCAGCAGGGCGAAGACGCCCAGGGCGAGCACGTTGGCCGTGGTGTCGAGACCGGCGCCCAGCAGCAGCGCCCCGATGTTGCCCAGTTCCTCCTCGGTGAGGTCGGTGGCCGTCAGGTCGCCGAGCAGGTCGTCGGTGGGCTCGGCCCGTTTGGCGCGGACCAGTTCGCGCAGGTACTCCAGGAGGGCGCCGTAGGCGGCGTACTGCTCCTCCGGGGACAGGTCGTGGCTGTTCAGCGCGGTCGCGTTCCGCTGGAAGAACTCGTGGTCCTCGTACGGCACGCCCAGCAGCCCGCAGATCGTCAGCGCGGGGATCGGCTGCGCGAACGCCTCCACCAGGTCCACCGGGGGGCCGATGCGCTCCATGGCGTTCAGCCGCTCGGCGGTGATCTGCTCGACGCGTTCGGTGAGTTGGCGCATGCGGCGGACGGTGAAGCGGCCGGTGAGCAGCCGCCGGTAGCGGGTGTGCCCGGGCGGGTCCATGCCGATGAACATGCCGGGCGGAGCAGGCTGCTGCGGCATGTCGCCCGTCCCCGGTATCGGCGAGTGCCAGAGCTCGTGGCGCGAGCTGAAGCGGGTGTCGGCCGCGACCGCGCGGACCAGCGCGTGGCTCGTCACCAGCCAGCCCTCGTGGCCGTCGGGGAAGACCAGCCGGCTCAGCGGCTGCCGATCGCGCAGCCGCGTCAGCTCCTCGGGCGGGTCGAAGGGGCACCCCGGAGGGCGGGTGACGGGGAGCTCCGTGAGGACGGAGGGGGTGTCGGTCATCGCGCTTCCTTTCGGACGTCGGGACGTCGGGACGTCGGGACGTTCGGACGGGGACGGTTCACAACTCCGTGAAAGCTACGTTGCGTTTCGCACGGCAGCAATGCGGCCGGCGTCAAATGTGCTTGATCAGCTGGCTATTGGCGGCCGATTGTTGCAATGGCCTTGCCGGATAATGCAATTCACGACGCCGGCCGTTGCAAGGGAGTGAGGGTGAACGCACAATGTCCCCTACCGCGGGCAGAAGGCCCACAGGCAGAAGGAGGGGGCACATGCCCGGAGGCAGGCTCACCCACGACGACCGCCGGTCCATCGCGGCCGGACTGGCCGACGGGCTGGGGTACGCCGGGATCGCCCGCCGCCTGGACCGGCCGACCTCGACCGTCAGCCGGGAGGTGAACCGCAACGGCGGCCCCGGCGGCTACCGCGCCGACCACGCCCACCGGGCGTCCGAATGGCGCGCCCGCCGCCGCACGACGCCCCCGCCCGCCCCGGAGCCCGAACGCCCCGGAGCGCTGCGCGACTTCGAGGAGCGCTTCACGGAACTGCTGGTGGTCACGGGGCTCCCGAGGATGCCGGCCCGCGTGCTCACCTGCCTCTACACCACCGACTCCGGCAGCATGGCCTCCGCCGGCCTGGTCCGGAGGCTGCGCGTCAGCCCGGCCTCGGTCTCCAAGGCCGTCGCCTACCTGGAGGGCCAGGAGCTGGTGAGGCGGGAGCGGGACGGCCGGCGCGGGCCCGAGCGGTACGTCATCGACGACGACGTCTGGTTGCGGGCGATCCTGATGAGCGCCCGGACGAACGCGGCGCTGGCCGAGGCCGCCTTCCAGGGGGTCGGCGTGTTCGGCGCGGGGACGCCGGCCGGCGCCCGGCTGGAGGGCGCCGGCCGCGTCCTGCGGCACGTCAGCGACGACCTCGTCGAGAAGGCCGGGCACTGGCGGCGGGCCCTGGCCCGCGGCGGGCCGGACGTCAGTCCACCCACGCCTTCCACACGTCCGGATGCGCCTTGACCCAGCGCTCCGCCGCCTTCTCCGCCGACAGCTTGTCCTCCGCCATCAGCTGGGCCACCTCGTTCTGGTCCTGCTTCGACCAGCGGAACTTCTTCAGGAAGCGGGCCGCGTCGCCGCCGTCCCGGGAGAAATCGGCGTTGAGGTACTTCCTCAACTCGGACGTCGGGTAGGCGCAGTCGACCGAGTCGGGGTCCTTTTCGCCCTTCGCCGCGCACGCGTCGGTGTACGGAGGCAGCTTGACCTCGACCATCGGCACCTGGTTGAAGAGCCACTGCGGCTCGTACCAGTAGGTCAGGAACGGCTTCCGGTCCTTGGCGAACTGCTTGATCTGGGTGATCTGCGCCGCCTCGGAGCCCGCGAAGACCACCTGGTAGTCCAGGTTCAGGTTCTTCACGAGCGCCTTGTCGTGGGTGACGTAGGACGGGGAGCCGTCCAGGAGCTGGCCCTTGCCGCCGCTCTCGGGGGTGCGCAGCCGCGCCGCGTACTTGTCGAGGTTCTTCCAGTCGAGGACGTCCGGGTGGGCGTCCGCGAAGTACTTCGGGACCCACCAGCCGATGTGGCCGTCGACGCCGAGCGGGCCGCCGTCGGCGACGGTCTTCTTGTCGCGGACGTAGCGCTTCTCCTGCTCGGGGTGGCCCCAGTCCTCCAGGATGGCGTCCACGCGGCCCTGGCTGAGCGCGTCCCAGGCGGGGACCTCGTCGACCTGGACGGTGTCGACGCGGTAGCCCAGCTCGTGCTCCAGCAGGTACTGCGCGACCGCCGTGTTGGCGCGGGCGCCGACCCAGGACTGGACGGAGAGCGTCACGGTCCTGGCGCCCGCCGCGTTGGCGTACGGCGAGCCCTGCTTGGTCATGTCGGCGGCGCCGCAGCCGGTAAGGGCCAGGAGGCCGAACGCGGCCCCGGCGGCGGCCAGGCGTTTCATGCCCGCCCCGCGTCGCCGGTCCAGCGCGCCCCGGGGGCCCGTGGTTCCGGCCGGGGGTCCGGGGGTTGCCCCCCGGGAAAACTCAGCAGCGCGCATCGTGCGCCCCCTTCGTCGGCTGGGTGACCCGGTCGAGCATCAGCCCCAGGCAGGCGATCGAGACGCCGGCCACCAGGCCGACGGCGAGGTCGCCGCGCGCCAGGCCGAAGACGACCTCGTAGCCGAGCCCGCCGCCGCCGACGAGCGCGCCGATGATGACGACGGAGAGGACGAGGACCACGGCCTGGTTCACCGCGAGCAGCAACGCGGGCCGCGCGAGCGGGAACTGGACCTGGAGCAGCTGCTGCCGTCCGGTCGCGCCGAGGGAGCGCGAGGACTCCATGGCGCCCGGGCTGACCTGCCGCAGCCCCTCGCCCGCGATGCGGATGACGGCCGGCAGCGCGTAGACGACGGCGGCCGCGGCGGCCGGGGCCCGGCCCACGCCGAACAGGGCGACCACCGGGATGAGGTAGACGAACTGCGGCATGGTCTGGAAGACGTCCAGCACCGGGCGCAGCCACCGCTCCGTGCGCCGGCTGCGGGCCACCGCGACGGCGACGGCGAAGCCGAGGACGAGCGTGGCGGCGACGGCCGCCAGCACCTGCGACAGGGTGTCCATGGCGGTGTCCCAGCGGCCCATGACGCCGATGGCGGCGAGGGCGAGGACGGCGGTCAGGGTGGTGCGCCAGGTGCCGATGGACCAGGCGAGGGCGGCCACGAGGAGCAGGGCGCCCCACCAGGGGAGGGCCGTGAAGCCGTCACGGAGCGGGTCGAGGACCCAGCCCGTGTAGCGGGCGGCCCAGTCGGCGGTGCCGCCGATGCCGGGGATGCCGGTGTAGAGGTGGTCGACGAGCCAGTCCTTGGCCTTGTTGACCGGCCCGGCGATCTCGATCACCCAGGACTTGGGCCAGGTGTCGGGGACGGTCAGCGCCAGTGCGGCGACGGCGGCCAGGCCGAGGCCCCATGTGGTGGCGGTCCGGGTGCGCCCACCGGCTTCGCCCTGCGGGCGGCGCGCGCGGCCCGACGTCGTGCGGTCCAGGACGACCGCCAGCAGCACGATCGGGATGCCCGCCGCCAGGGCCGCGCCCACGTCCACCGTCGACAGGGCCTGGTAGACCCGGTCGCCGAGGCCGTCCGCGCCGATCACCGAGGCGATGACCGCCATCGAAAGGGCCATCATGATCGCCTGGTTGACGCCCAGCAGCAGCTGCTCGCGCGCCATCGGGAGGCGGGCGGTCAGCAGGCGCTGGCGGCCGGTGGCGCCGAGGGAGTCGACCGCCTCCAGGACCCCGCGGTCCGTGGAGCGCAGGCCGAGCGCGGTCAGCCGGGCCATCGGCGGGGCCGCGTAGACGACCGTCGCCAGGACGGCGGGGGCGACGCCGATGCCGAAGACCAGGACGACGGGGAGCAGGTACGCGAAGGCGGGCAGCGCCTGCATCGTGTCGAGGACGGGCCGCAGCACGCGGAACGCGCGCTCCGAGAGCCCGGCCGCGAGGCCGAGCAGCGCGCCGACGAGGACGGACGCGGCGACGGCGACGACCATCAGCGCGAGGGTGCGCATCGTGGGCACCCACATGTCCAGCAGCCCGCACGCCGCGAACGACGCGAGGGCCGTGACCCCGGCCCGTACCCCGGCCGCCCGCCAGGCGACCAGGGCCGCGCCGGCCGTCACGCCCGCCCAGCCGAGGGCGAGCAGCACGACGTACACGCCGTGCACGGCGGCGATGACGCCCGCGCTGATGTACCCGAAGAAGTACAGGAAGAGCCAGTGGCTGTCGCGGTTGTCCACGATCCAGTCGCCGGCCGAGCGCAGCGGCCCGTCGAGCGAGACGCTCAGCGCGCCGGGCCAGCCGCCGCTCCCCCACAGGACGTGGGCGAGCGGGGCGAGCACCGCCCCGGCCGCGGCCAGCAGCAGGAGCTTGCGGGCGGTCCGGTGGCGCAGCAGCGCCCGGAGCCGGTCCGGAGCGGGAGCCGTGACCACGGAACGGGGGGTGGTGGTACCGGTGGTGCTCATGCGGCGGCTTTCTCCAGGCGGCCATGGCCTTCCAGGCCCGCGACGACCCTCAGCAGGCACTTGAAGTCGACGATGCCGACGCACCGTCCGTCGTCCAGGACACGGGCGGGGCTGCCGTCGCGGGCGACGACGTCGATGGCCTCGGCGACGGTCGTGCCGGCCCCGACGGTGGGCCCGGAGCCGCCGCGGGCCTCGGCGAGGGTGGCCGGGCGCATGGCCCGGCGCACGGTGAGCACCTGCTCCCGGGGCACGTCGCGGACGAAGTCGCGGACGTAGTCGTCGGCCGGGGAGCCGACGATCTCCTCGGGGGTGCCGCACTGCACGACGCGGCCGTCGCGCATCAGCGCGATGCGGTCGCCGATGTGCAGGGCCTCGGCGAGGTCGTGGGTGATGAAGACCATGGTGCGGCCCTCGTCGCGGTGCAGCCGGACGACCTCCTCCTGCATGTCGCGGCGGATCAGCGGGTCGAGGGCGCTGAACGGCTCGTCGAACAGCAGCACTTCGGGGTCGGCGGCGAGCGCGCGGGCGAGGCCCACGCGCTGCTGCTGGCCGCCGGAGAGCTGCGCGGGACGGCGGCCCTCCATGCCGGACAGGCCGACCTTGTCGATCATCTCGGCGGCCCTGGCGCGGCGTTCGGCCCTGGCGACGCCCTGGATCTCCAGCCCGTAGGCGACGTTGTCGAGCACGGTGCGGTGCGGGAGCAGGCCGAAGTGCTGGAAGACCATGGCGGCGCGGCGGCGGCGCAGTTCGCGCAGCGCGTTCTTGTCCATCCCGAGGACGTCCTCGCCGTCGATGGCGATGCTGCCGCTGGTCGGCTCGATGAGCCGGGTCAGGCAGCGCACCAGCGTGGACTTGCCGGAGCCGGACAGGCCCATGACGACGAAGACCTCGCCGGGGCGGACGTCGAAGGAGACGTCGCGGACGCCGACGGTGCAGCCGTGCTGCTCGCGCAGGTCTTCCGGGGAGAGCCCGGCCAGCTCCGTGCCGGGGACGCGTTCGGGCTTCGGCCCGAAGACCTTCCACAGGTTGCGGACGGAGAAGACGGGCGCCGCGTCGGCCTCCGTTACCGCATCCGTGGCGGTATCGGCGGCAGTGGTGGCATCGGCTGCGGTGGTGGTAACAGTCACCGGCGATCACTCCTCTCGTCAGGGGTGGACGCAAGCAGCTCCGCGCACTTCTCCCCCACCATCAGCACGCCGATCATCGGGTTGACGGCGGTCATCGTCGGGAAGACGGAGGCGTCCGCGATGCGCACCCCGTTCAGGCCCCGGACGCGCAGCTGCGGGTCCACGACGGCGAGTTCGTCGTCGGCGGCGCCCATGCGGCAGGTGCCGGCCGGGTGGTAGACGGTGTGGGCGACCTTGCGGGCGTACTCGCTGATCTCCTCGTCCGTGGTGATCTCCGGACCGGGGCAGACCTCGCGCTTGAGCCAGCCGGCCAGCGGCTCGGCCTTGGCTATCTCGCGGGCGAGGCGGATGCCGTCGACTAGGGTGCGCGCGTCGTAGTCCTCCTCGTCCGTGAAGTAGCGGAAGTCCAGGGCGGGCTTGACGGACGGGTCGGCGCTCGTCAGGTACAGCCGGCCGCGGCTGCGCGGCTTGGGGATGTTGGGGGTCATCGACACGCCGTGCTCGGGCTTCTCGTAGCCGAGACGCTCGGGGTTGTCGGTGAAGGGGATCTGGTAGAAGTGGAACATCAGGTCCGGCCCCGACGAGTTGGGGTCCCGCCGGACGAACAGGCCCGCGTCGGAGTCCATCGCCGAGTTCTCGGGGATCGGCCCGTCGGTCTCCCAGACGATCACCGACTCGGGGTGGTCGAGCAGGTTCTCGCCGACGCCCGGCAGGTCGTGGACGACGGGGATGCCCAGGGCCTCCAGGTCGGCCTTCGGGCCGATGCCGGAGTGCATCAGCAGGCGCGGCGTGTCGACGGCGCCCGCGCACAGCAGCACCTCCCGTCCCGCCTCGACGAGCAGTTCCCGCCCGTCCTTGGTGCGGGCGCGGACGCCGGTCGCCCGGTCGCCGTCCAGCTCCAGCTTGTGCACCCAGGTCTCCAGCAGGATGCGGAGGTTGGGGCGGTCGCCCGCCTCGATGTGCGGGTGGAGGTAGGCGACGGAGGCGGAGGACCGCTTGTTGTTCTCCGGGTGGTAGGCGAGGTCGAAGAAGCCGACGCCGTCGTGGAAGGGCTTCTCGTTGAAGCTGCCGACGCGCGGCACGTCCGCGGTCTTCCGCGCGGCCTCGACGAAGTCGCGGGCGATGGCGTTGCGGTCCTTCTCGTCCACCGGGACGATGTTGTTGCGCAGCTTGCCGAAGTACGGGTCCATGGAGGCCGCGTCCCAGCCCTCGGCCCCGGCGGCGGCCCACTCGTCCCAGTCGCCCGGCAGCGGCTTGAAGGAGATCAGCGTGTTGTGCGAGGAGCAGCCTCCGAGCACCTTGGCGCGGCTGTGCCGGATGTGCGAATTGCCGCGCGGCTGCTCGGTGGTGGGGTAGTCGTAGTCCAGGTCGCCGCCGAGCAGGCCGAGCCAGCGGCGCAGCGTGAGGACGTCGGGGCGGTCGATGTCGGTCGGGCCGCCCTCGATGACGACGACGCTGGTCCCGGGGTCCTCGGCGAGTCGCGAGGCGATCACCGAGCCGGCGGTGCCGCCGCCGACGACGACGTAGTCAGCGGTGATCTTCGGGGCTGCGGGGGCAACTGCGGGGGGCATTCGGGGCTACTCCTCTGTCGCTGAAGGTGCTGCGCTGATGGGTGGTACGGGGGTGTCGGCCGGCTTTCGTGTACCGGCCGGCACTTCCGTGTGTCAGCCGGGCTTCGTCTGCCAGCCGGTCTTTCGTGTGTCAGCCGGCGAACCAGCGGACGGGGGCGGGGGCGAGGTTCTGGTAGACGTGCTTGCTCTCGCGGTACTCGGCGAGGCCGGCGGGCCCGAGTTCGCGGCCGATGCCGGACTTGCCGAAGCCGCCCCACTCCGCCTGCGGCAGGTAGGGGTGGTAGTCGTTGATCCACACCGTGCCGTGCCGCAGCCGGCCGGCCACGCGGCGGGCGCGGCCCGCGTCGCGGGTCCACACGGCGCCCGCGAGGCCGTACTCGGTGTCGTTGGCGAGGGCCACGGCCTCGTCCTCGGTACGGAACGTCTCGACGGTGAGGATCGGCCCGAAGGTCTCCTCGCGGACGACCTTCATGCCGCGGTTGCAGCGGTCCAGGACGGTCGGCTCGTAGAAGTAGCCGGTGGCGGGCCGGACTTCGCTCGGCTCGGGGCGGGCGCCGCCGCAGCGCAGCACCGCGCCCTCGGCGAGCGCGGAGGCGACGTACGCCTCGGTCTTGGCCAGCTGCGCGGCGGAGACGAGCGGGCCGCACTCGACGCCCGGCTCGGTGCCGCGGCCGAGCCGGATCTTCTCGGCGCGGCGGGCGAGTTCGGTGACGAAGCGCTCGCGCACCGACTCCTCGACGATCAGGCGCGAACCGGCCGAGCAGACCTGGCCGCTGTGGATGAACGCGGCGTTGAGCGCCTGGTCCACGGCGGTGTCGAAGCCCTCGTCGGTGGCGCAGGCGTCGGCGAAGACGACGTTGGGGTTCTTGCCGCCGAGTTCGAGGGTGACCTTCTTGACGGTGGGCGCGGCGGCGGTCATCACGCGGGTGCCGCTGGCGAGTCCGCCGGTGAAGGAGACGAGGTCGACGTGCGGGTGCTCGGAGAGCCGGGCGCCGACGGGGTCGCCCGCGCCGGTGACGAGGTTGGCCACGCCGGCCGGCAGCCCGGCCTCGGCGAGGAGGCGCACCAGGTGCACGGTCGACAGCGGGGTGACCTCGCTGGGCTTGATGACGAAGGTGTTGCCCGCGGCGAGCGCCGGGGCGACCTTCCAACTCGCCTGGAGCAGCGGGTAGTTCCACGGCGTGATCAGCGCGCAGACGCCGACGGGCTCGTGCACGACGACGCTGTGCACGTCGCTGCTGCCGGCGTCGACGACGCGCCCGCCCCCTTCGTTGACCACCAGATCCGCGAAGTACCGGAAGGCGTTGGTGACGTCGTCGACGTCGATCCGGCCCTCCTCCAGCGTCTTGCCGGTGTCACGGCTCTCGACGAGGGCGATCTCCTCGCGGTCGCGCTGGAGCAGGTCCGCGACGCGGCGCAGCAGGGCGGCCCGCTCGGCGACGGGGGTGCGCGGCCAGGGGCCGGCGTCGAACGCGGCCCGGGCCGCGGCGACGGCCGCGTCGGTGTCCTCGGCGCCGCCCTCGGCGACCACGGCGAGGACCTTGGCGTCGGCGGGGTCGAGCACCTCCCGCCGCTCGCCGGAGGCGGCGGCCCGCCACACCCCGTCCACGTGGATCGTCTCGACTGCCGACATTCGTCTGCCTCTGCTTCCGCTTCCGGTTTCCGTGCTGTCACGCCGGCGGCCGGGCGCAGGGCGCTCGGCCGTCAACGGGCCGCGCCTAACCGAATTCGAACGACGTATGCCTCAACCGGCGTGAAAGGTGACCTGAATCACGTCACCACCTTCTGTGACATGCCGGGACGGGCCGGACAGGGGGCGGGTCAGGATGACCCGTCCGGGCCGTTGACAACCCCCCTTGCCGAGGAATTCCATGCGCCATCGCCGTACCGCGCCCGTCGCGCCCGTCACGGCCGTTCTGCTGCTGCTCACGCTCACCGGCTGCGGTGGCGACCGCGACGACCCCCTCGGCACGGTCCACGAGGAGCGGACGACGACGGACGACGCCCGGGACCGCGTCCAGGGCCCGCTGCGCGTGAAGCGGGGCGAACGCTTCTCCCTCGCCCTCCGCGAGAACGCCTCGGCCCGCCGCGAGTGGCGCCCCGTCGTCCCCGGGCCGCCGGGCGACGCCGTCCGCGCGGCCGGGACCAGCACCCACCGGACGAAGTGGGAGAAGGAGGCGGCCGGCGCGGGCCACACGAAGTACTTCACCTATGAGGCGGTGAAGCCCGGCGACACCCGCATCGCCTTCACCAACCGTTGCGGAACGGACACGAAGAGCGGCTGCTACTCGCCGGGGCTGCCGCGCTCCCTCACGTTCCGCGTGACCGTCAAGTGACGTGACCGTCGAGTGACCTGAAATCACTGGAGTCACGGTGCTCCCCGTGGGCATCCTCAGTCCGACCGACGGTCCGACCGACGGAGAAAGGACGGCGGATGGCACCTCCGACTCGTCCGAACGACACCGCACGGATGCTCGACATGTCGAGCGAGGAGTACCGCCACGTCTTCGAGATCTTCCTCGCCGGAACGGACCAGAAGGAGCTCTCCGGCGCCTACCTGGACCGACTGGCCGGCGAACTGCCGCGGCGCCGCGTCTTCCTGGACATCGGCGCGGGCCGCGGCGACCTCGCGCGGCACATGACACGGCACTTCGAACGCGTCGTCGCCGTCGAACCGAGCGCCCCCATGCGGGACGCCTTGCGGCGGGCCTGCCCGGACGCCCTGATCCTCCCCGACCCCGTGAACACGGTGCGGGTCGAGGTGACCGCCGACCTCGCGGTCTGCGCCCACGTCCTCTACCACCTCCCGCCCGCCGACTGGGCCGCGACGGTGCAGCGCATGCTGCGCTGGGTCGCGCCCGGGGGCGAGTTGGTCGTCATGCTGCAGAACCCGGACAACGACTGCATGCGCATGGTGCGCCACTTCACCGGCGCGCGCTTCGACCTCGGCGCCCTGGCGTCCCGCCTGGAGGCCGGGGCCGCGGGCCTCCTGGCCGACTGCCGCCTGGAAACACTGCCCAGCACCTACCGCGCCACCGCGCAGAAGGACGTCCTCGCCGTGGCCGAACTCCTGCTCACCGTCCCGGGCCTGAGGGCCCTCCCGGCCCGGCGGCGGCTGCGGGAGTACGTACGCCGGGAGTTCTCGACGGCGGACGGCGGCTTCCGGATCCGCCACGACCAGGACGTCCTGCGGCTGCGCCGGGCGTAGCCGCCCGCGGCAATCAGCCGATTGGCCCTGTGCGACGGTCGACGCGTCCTGCCACCCTGGACGGGGGGAGGTTCGCGAGCAGGGGAGACCGGAATGAAGCGTCGGAACCGGATCGCCGCGCTGACGGCTCTCGCCCTGCTCGCGGCAGCGGGCACGGCGGCCGCGGCGGCAGCGGACGAGGACGGCCCCGATCAGTGCGCCATCAGCACGACGAACAGCGTGCGGTTCGGCAGCGACGGCCTCGTCGCCAACTTCGCCGACGAGGACAGCCGCATGCGCATCACGATCCAACACACCGGCGGCACAAGAACAATGGACGTCTGCGCGACCCTGAACAGCAGAACGGACTTCTGACACCGCCGGACACCGACCGGGAATCGAACGGGCGCTTCCCGGCTTGAACAGATCATGACCGCCGAAGAAGCACCGAAGCCCACGCTCGTCCTGGGCGGCACCGGCAAGACCGGCCGCCGCGTCGCCGAACTCCTCACCGCCCGCGGCCTGCCGGTCAGAATCGGCTCCCGCTCCGCGACCCCGCCCTTCTCCTGGGAGGACCCCTCCACCTGGGACGCCGCACTGGACGGCGTCGGAGCCGCCTACATCACGTACTACCCGGACCTGGGAATGCCCGGAGCCGCCGAGGTGGTGGGCGAGTTCGCCCGCCACGCCGTCCGGAAGGGGGCGCGACGCCTCGTCCTTCTCTCCTCGCGCGGCGATGAGGGCGCCCGGGTCACCGAGCGCGCACTCCAGTCCTCGGGCGCGGACTGGACGATCCTGCGCGCGAGTTGGTTCTTCCAGAACTTCGACGAGGCGTTCTTCCTGGACCCGGTCCTGTCCGGCGAACTACTGCTCCCCACCGGCAACGCCCCCGAACCCTTCATCGACACAGCAGACATAGCCGAGGTAGCGGTGGCCACCCTCACCGACACCCGCCACACCGGCCGAATCTACGAACTCGGCGGCCCGCGCCTGCTGACCTTCCACGACGTGGCGGCCGAACTGTCGAAGGCGACGGGCCGAGAGATCCGCTACACCCCGGTGACGGACGAGGCATTCCGCGCGCACCTCGCGGAGCACGGCCTCCCCACCGAAGTGGCCGACCTGCTCGCCCTGATCACGGACGGCCGCAACGCGCGGCTCGTCGACGGCGTCCAGCAGGTCCTGGGCCGCGCGCCGCGCGATTTCGCGGACTATGCGCGGGAGGTGGCGGCGACGGGGGTGTGGACGGTCTGAGCCCTCGGGCACGATGTGATCTTTAGTTCATGACGGGAATATTGCCAGTGCGGCATGGACGCCCTGTGCCGGCCTTGTCCGACGTCGAGGCCGGAGGGCTCAACCAGGGCCAGAACGCGAGGTAGTTGAGGGCGGCTTACGTGCTCTTGGCCGGTGACGCCTGGGACGCCAAGTTCCGCGACTTCACAAAGGAAGCACGGCGGCTCGAAACCCTGCCGCAGCACATCGTCCCGCAGGAAGCCGAAGAGTTCTCCCGGTTCCTGTCCGGTCAACCGGTGGAAGTCCCCGAGGAAGACGAATGGGTCGACCTCATCCAGAAGCACCGGGAAACCGGCGGCAGCATCGGGCGGGTCCACATCGTCACGCGGCCGCTCTCGAAATCTCGTGTCCCGTGGTGTAGCCGTCGGAATGCGGGTAGCGGGCGATTTGGTCGTGCGCGGCGGCGTGGTGGCCGGGGCTTCACGACCAAAACGCCCGCAATTCAAGGGTCAAGACCACCTGGGCCCGCACCGCGCTCAGTCGCTCCCGCCCGGGGACGCTCGGCTGCACCACTCCGAGGGACACGGCCTGCCGCTACGATCCGGCAATGCCCTCCTCGGAGTCCTGGCCCGTCGCATCCCCGCTGTCGATGCCCCGTCTGCTTCTGGAACCGCTTCACCCAGGTCACGCGACAGAGGCGTTCTCGGTGTTCAACGATGCCCGGCTTCACACATGGACCGGCGGAACGCCCAGGTCCCTGGCTCAACTCGAAGACCGATACGCCCGGCAGGCGAAGGGCAGTTCGCCGGACGGCACACAGGGCTGGCTGAACTGGATGCTGCGCCGCACTTCGGACGGGCGACTGGTCGGAACCGTGCAATCCACACTGAGCCGTCCGGCCGGCGGATGCCTTGAGGCGACCCTCGCCTGGGTTGTCGGCTTCGCCCACCAGGGCAACGGCTACGGGCGCGAGGGAGCGCTCGCCATGACGGAATGGCTCCGCGCGCGAGGGGTGGGCAGGCTGGTCGCGTACATCCACCCCCGGCACGAGGCGTCGATGGGTATCGCCCGAGCTCTCGGACTGACGGCGTCCGATGTCGTGGTCGACGGAGAGATCCGCTGGAGTCGGCCCGGCCGGTAGGGAGCACGTCCCCCGCCGAGGGCCTCTACGGCTGCGCCCGTCGCGCCGACTCGGCGTAGACCAGGGCGTTGGCCAGCGTCCGGGCCGTGGCCAGGGGCACCGTGCCCAGGTAGACGTACGGCGTGCCTGCCAGGGAGGCGCGTCCCGTCAGCTGGGGCCAGGAGTCCCGGTCGCCCACGGTGATGCCCATCGTCTTGAGCACCTGGCCCAGCATGAAGGCGGCGTCGTCCGCCCTCCGCTTCCCCGCCATGAAGGCGTCTGCTTGCTGTGCGGCTGCTTCGGTGTCCGGAGTCATGAGGAGAAGCTAGGAAGCAACGAACCCTGGAAGCCAGGAAATTGCGGGTAATTGCGTGAGTTCACCCGAGGGCGTCGAGTGCCGCCTCGACCAAGGCGCGCGCCTGGTCCCCATGGACAGCCGTCTTCGACAGTTGGGCGAATGCCCGGTGATAGTCGGTGAGTTCACGCGGCTGGGTCACGTTGACCTCGGCTGTGAGGGTCTCGACGAGGACGCGCCGGTCGTCGAAGAGGTAGAAGGCTTCCAACGGCCACATGATCCGCTGTGCGGTGAACGGGATGACGCCCAGCGAGAGGGACGCCAGCGGCATCACTGTGAGGAGGTGCCGAAGCTGGCCGACCATCGTGTCGTGGCACCCGATTCGGGATCTCAGAACCCACTCCTCCAAGAGCACCACGAAGCGGTGGCCTCCTTCGTAGAGGAAGCGGGAGCGAGCGATTCGGGCGGCCACCGCTTCCGTCACGTCATTGGGGGTGCCCTGGAAATCCGTGATGGACTGCATGAGCGCGGTCGCGTACGCGGGAGTCTGAATGAAACCCGGCACCGCGTTGGAGGCGTAGACCCGGCACACCCGAGTTCGCCCGTGCAGGGCGTAGAAGTCCTCCTGGACCTTGCGCATGCCGGTTCTGTGGAGCCTGCGCCACTCCAGATACATGGAGTCGACCGCGCGGGCCGTCGCGATCAGATCCCCGGCTTGGTCGTCCGCGTCGCAAGCAGCACACCATGCGCGGATGTCCGCGTCCGTGGGGGCGACCATGCCCTTCTGGAGCCGGGTGGTCTTCGCGGGGTGCCAGCCGCACCGGGCGGACAGTTCCCGCCCGGTGAGACCGGCGTCCTTGCGGAGGTTCAGCAGGCGTACGGCGAGCGCGTCGCGGGCCGCCCGGGCGCTCGAAGAGGGAGGGACGGGCATGAACGGGCTGTGCGGTCAGACGGTGTACTTCTCGTGGTCGATGCCGCGCTCCCACACGGCCTCGAACGCGGATGAGCAGAGCCTGACCACGGCGGGGTCCTCCGTGCATGCTTCGCCCGGGGATGCCCAATCTCCGTCCCCGGTGAAGAGGTTGAACTGCACCAGCCGGTCGTCGATCAGCCAGAAGTCGTTGCCCGGCAGTGCGATGTCCGAAGCTTCACGCCGCGGCAGCCAACGAACCTGCTCGCCGACGGCGATGTTGACCGGGGTCAGGGCATGCTCATACCGGATGTAGTCGGTGACCGGCTCGGAAACGATCCGGGCCCGGCGCATCACGATTCCTCGTCCGACCGCTTCGCGGACGAGCGGGGTCCAACCCAGCCAGAACGCCGAGTCGGGGTCGAGGTCGGCCTCGCCTGTCCGCCTGAACTGCTCGAAGCCGCCGGCCTCGTCGCCAACAGCGTAGCTGTCCCGCATCTCCAGATGGACGGCTGTGCGCCGAGCCGCACGGAGCAGCTCAGAGAAGTCGGGCACGTCGTTCTGCGGCATTGCATGCCTCCCTCAGAATCGGCACCATCCGGGCCGGAATGCGGATCACGGTCTCGTGCTCGGGGATACCCCGGTCATGGCCGGGCACCCAATCGGTTCGGCTGATCTGCGCCTCCAGCAACTCATCAGCCCTCTCCCCCCTGGAGGATGAGGTCAGCCGTGCCCTCATGCACCCAGGCAGTCGCCGAACCACCTCCGGTGGTCTCCGGGTCGATCCCGATGAAGGTCAGGTCCATGGCGCCCTCCCCAATCAAGCCGGTTGCGAGTTCTTGCGAGCCTTCCGCTCATGGGCGGCAACGGTCAAGGGCGCAGAACCAAAACCGATGGCGCGCAATGACCAACGCAAGCCCCCAGCTCGTGAGTTCGAGAACTCAACCGGCCGTTTCAGGCACAGAGTTGCGTGTACTCTCGGCCACACAAACTTCACAACGAAGCGGCCCCCGCGTGTCTGTAGGAGGACACCGCAGGGGCCTACACCACCAAGGTTGAATGAGGAACCCTGGGATGCTGCGCCATGTTATCGCGCCCGCAAGCCGATTCACGCAAGTACCGAACGACATCATCCGTCACCCCCGCCTGTCCCCGGACGCCAGGTGCCTCCTCCTCTGGCTGCTGTCCGTCC
>NZ_JAEAMR010000009.1:117458-162747 GCF_015999245.1 Streptomyces sp. AV19
CGGCGCCGAGGAGGTGACCGGAGGCGATGCGGAAGAGCAGCGCGTAGCCGATCTGACCGGCCGCGCCGGTGACGGTGACATTGACGGGAGTGCGGGTCATGAAAGCTCCTGCGGGAACCGGGGCCGAGCGGCCTGGCCGTGTGTGAGGATCTCCTCAGCCGTTACTTTCGATCACTTGGGTTCCCTCGGCCAAGTCGGTGATGCCCTCATTTATGGGGTCATAGAAAAGCTTTATGCAACCCCCAGGTTGGGACACCGTAACGAGTGTTCGGTTCCTGAGCGTTGTGACGTGGACCTCTTGGATCGATTGTGCAGTGGTGAACGGATAGTTAAGGGATCATGTGCGCGAATATCCCTGTTTAAAGTGCCCAGAAAATGGCGGAGTTGATGGTATGGGGAATTGTGGCTGCTGATCGGGTGGCGGTAGCCATCCTAAAGATCATTACTGAGTTCGGGCGACCGTTCAGCCGTTTGTTCCGCCTTGACCCCGCGAAGGATGGGGCAGTGAACGGTCGGATGCGCACGACGCTTGGGCCACGCACCATGACATCTGTTATGACAACCTTCGACTCCCCCGGAGTCAACCTTCGGCAGAGATCGTCCTCTTTCGTCTCACCTAGCCTTTTGAGCTATGGAGTCACCCACTGTGTCGGCCTGGCTCTCCCCATCGCGGTCGGCCCGGACGTGTCCAGCACGGCCCATATCCCGACGAAAGGTCCGCACGGTGCCTCGAACCGCAACGCGCACTGCCCGTCTCGCCCCCGCCATCTGTGTTCTCGCTGCTGCGGCGCTTGCCCTGACCGGATGCGGTGGCAGTTCGAAGGACAGCACCGGCGCGAAGAACCGGACATCCTCCTCTGCGGTTTCCCAGGAACGGCTTCATATCTCCGGTGCCTACATCCCGGAGCCGGCCATGGGTATGGCCGGCGGCTTTATGTCGATCGAGAACAACAGCAGCATGGCCGACCGTCTGCAGTCTGTCGGTGCCGACTTCGCCGAAAAGGCCCAACTGCACGAGACCGTCGGCAACGAGATGCATCAGGTTTCCGCTCTCGGTATCCCGGCCCACGGCCGGCTCGAACTCAAGCACGGCGGGAACCACATCATGTTCATGGGATTGAAGAAGAAGCTGAAGACGGGGGATTCTGTCGTCCTCACGCTGCACTTCGCAGACTCGCCGGACATCGAGCTCAACGTCCCGGTCAAGGACAAGACCTACCAGCCCCGCAAGAGATGAACTCATCGATGGCCCAGGAGGCTCCGGCCATGGTGAGCGCGGTGCTGTCCATCGGTGCGTACTCCCTGTTGGCTGGTGCTGCCGTGTGCCTCTGGTGCTGCGCGGTCTCTTTGCGGCTCAGGCCTGGGCAGTAGCACTGTGCAGTGCTGTTCCTGGTGGGTGCGGCCTTGGGGGCATCTCGCGCCGCCCTGGGCGTTTGTCACGCCGAGCGTGCGCCCTGAGCTGAACTGGGTTTCGTAGCGGCCCTGAAGCCAGGCTTGATCGCGGGCCTTGTCCCCGAAAGTTGGACACGGATTATGCGGCTTGTGTCAGCGTAACTCGGCGCCGAGGAGGTGACCGGAGGCGATGCGGAAGAGCAGCGCGTAGCCGATCTGGCCGGCCGCGCCGGTGACGGTGACATTGACGGGAGTGCGGGTCATGGCGTCTCCTGCTGCGAACTGGGGTGGGTGTCCCTGCCCATGTTGTCCGGACCTCTCTCGGTATCAAGAGATCCGGGCGTCAGGCTATCCGACGGGGCCCGCCCCGTATCCCCGAACCCGTGTGGGACGCCTCACCTGGGGCTACGGCATGCGCGGCACGGTGCAGCCCTGCTCTCCGGAACTCAGCACGGCGCAGGCCGTGGCCTCGCCCGGGGCGGAGACGGCGACCATCGTGCTGTGGCCGTCGGCGCCGCGCTCCACGCGCCCCGCCCCGCTGCCCGTGGCGGCGCTGACGCGCAGGGCGTCGCCCGGGGCGCCCTGGGTCATCCGCGCCCAGGCGGCCTTGCAGGTGCCGCTGTAACGGACCTCCAGATAGGACGTGCCGACGGTGGCCGAACCGGCCGTCGTCGCGTGCTGCCCGCCGCAGCCCATGGTCTCCGGGTCCTTGCCGGTGCACCCGGCGCCCGTGCACCCGACACCCGTGGGCAGGGCGGCGGCCGGATTCCCCGCCGAGGGGAGGGCGGCCAGCGGCGTGGGCCGCTTCGCGCCGACCGGCCCGCTGCCGAGCAGCAGCACGGCGGCGACGGCGACGAGCAGGGTGCCGACGGCGCCGGCGGTGAACAGCAGGGCGGTGTGGCGGCCGCGTCCCGCCCGGCGGGGAGGGCGGCGACGATGCCCCGCGTCCATGGGGATGGCCTTCGCCCGGACGTCCACCCCGTCGTCGCGCGCCGACGCGGGAGGCGGGGGCGGCGCTTCGGGCCGGGACGGCGGCGGCAGTACCGACGCCTCGTCAACCCCCTCCGCCCCGAGCGCGACCGCCGCCCGCTTCTCCAGCGACGTGGGCGCCGGCGCGGTCGCGACGCCCAGCGCCGCCTTCGCCTCGGCGACCCGGACGGCCTCCATCGTCACGTCGTGCCGCAGCTCCGACCGGCTCCAGGCCCGCTCGGCCAGCTCCCACAGCGTGCCCAGGTGGCCCACGTCGATGCCCGTCGCCTCGGCGAGCGCCTCGGCGGCGCCGCGCGGCGGCAGCAGCCGGCCGTTGAGGTAGCGCTCCCACGACGTCTTGCTGTACCCGGTGCGGTCCGCGACCGCGCCGATCCCCAGCCCGCTGCGCTCCACGATCCTGCGCAACTGTTCGGCGAACTCCCGCACCTGCGGGTCGAGTTCCTCCGGCAACGCTCTCCAACGCGGCATGGCCCCTCCCCCATCGTCCCCCTGCGTACCGCGGTGCTACCCAGGGGATGCCATGAATCAGCGTGTCAGTTCCCCACGAGCGGGCGCATCGGGGCGTTCGGGGTTGGTCCATGCCCCCGGGCGCACGCCCCTGCGGCCGTCGGTCACCCGTCCACGCCGGGCGACGACCGCCGGAACACCCCCCGCCGGACGGATTCCGGCAGCGGCCGCCCTTTGGCAGCGGGCGCCTCCTGGTACGGGACCGTGACGCCGCATGTGACCTCGTACCGGAACTGTCCGCTCCGCGTCACAAGCCCCGCCCCGACCTTGATCGGGAAAGCGGCCCTTCAGGATCCTCTTCGGGGAGCGGCGGCCCGTCCCCCCACGGGGGTGGAGGACGGGCCGCTCGCTCGCTCACTCCTCCTTGGAGGGCGCGAAACACTCCCGCCCCCCGTCCGCGCCCTCGAAGCACACCCGCGCCGCACGCGGCTCCGCCGTCACCGTCATCGCCGTCGAGAGGTACACCTCGGTGTCCCGTTGACCCGCGGCCCGCACCCGCTTGGGGTCGGCGCCCGGCACCGACAGCTCGACCCGGTCGCCGATCCGCAGATGGCTGGCCTTCGCCCACACGGCCCCGCACTTCTCGGCGTACCGGACGGCGATCTCCTGCCCGCCGGCCAGCCGGCGCCGCTCCAGCGTCACCGCCATGCCCTGCGCGCCGCACCCCATCTCCTGGGGATCCGCACCCTCGCAGTCGGCCCCCGCGCACCCGGGCGCCCAGGACTGCGGATAGGAGGCGACGGCCGCCGGACTGCCGGCCCCGCCGCCCGCGTCCCGCCCCGCGACCAGGAACAGCAGCACCGCGGTGACGGCGAGGACGACGGCGGTGCCGGACACGACGTACGTCCGCACCGGCCGCCGGGCGGAACCTTCCGCCGCAGCCTCGACAGACGGACGCTCCGGCACGCCCGACCGCCCGCTCCACCGCTGCTCGGCCAGGTCCCACAGCGCCACCAGCCGCCCCGCCGGCTCGTCCGCCAGGCCGCAGAGCGCCTCGACCGCCTGCCGGGGCGGCAGCTTCTTGCCGTTGAGGTAGCGCTCCCACGAGGACTTGCTGTACGGCGTGCGCCCGGCGAGCGCGACCAGGCTCAACCCCGTGCGCTCCCGCAGCGCGCGCAGCTCCGCGGCGAGCGCCGCGCACTCCGCCGGCGGCGGCCGGTCACCGCTCACCGCCGCAGCTCCGCCCAGGTGTCCGGCCCGACGATGCCGTCCACGACCAGGTTCCGGTCCTTCTGGAAGTCCTGCGCCGCGGCCTTGGACTTCGGGCCGTACGAGCCGTCGATCAGTCCCGGGTCGTGGCCGTGGTGCCGCAGGAGGCACTGCGCCTCCAGCACCTCCCACCCGGAACTCTTGAGGTCCATGAGCACGCTGCGGGTCGGGCTGTAGCCCGCGCGCAGCTCCCCGTCCTCGCGCCGCACCTCGCAGGGGCGGGAGCGGCCCTGGACGAAGACGAACGGGCTCGGCGCCGTCCCGCCCGGCGCGCCGCCGCCCCCGTCGTCGCCCTGCCAGGGCCGCGCGATCAGCAGCCCGGCGGCCAGGGCGACGACCAGCACCGTGACCGCGCCGGCGACCACCAGGGCGCGCGACGGAATCCGCCGCGCGCCCGCGGGCGCGGCCGGCTCCTGCGCGGGCCAGGCCGCGGCGGCGAGTTCGTGCAGCACCAGCAGCCGGACCGGGTCCGTGGCACAGACCCGCGCCAGCTCCTCGACGGCGTCCCGCGGCGGCAGTTGGCGGCCGTTGAGGTAACGCTCCCAGGAGGAGCGGCTGTACGAGGTCTTGGCCGCGAGCGCGGCCAGACTCAGCCCGCTGCGGTCCTTCAACCGTCTCAGCTGTACGACGAATTGGGCCGCCTGTTCGTCGAGCGAGGCCGGTAATTCCTTCCAACGCGGCATGTTCCACCCCATACGCGTCTCGTCCCCCGGGGCCACGAGGCCCTTCTGCCGCACATCATGGCGACGCGCGAGCAACGAATCCCGCGCCGGGCGGCGGGGGCCGTGAGTTTCGGCCACGGCCGCCGCGGCCCACCCTGTCCCACGGCGGCAGCACCGCCCGCGCCGTCCCCGCAGCTCAGCGCGTGGGACGTCCCGCGATGACCCAAGCGGGGGCGGACTCCTGGCAGTTGGGGATGTGGCGCATCACAGTCTGTGCTGTGGGCCGGGCGGCGCGGTCCACCCCGCGCCGCCCTCGTGGGCCACGGGGGAAACGGGGGAAAGCCGCGGCCCGTCCTCCCGCGGGGGAGAGGACGGGCCGCGGATCCGGATCACCGTGAGCGAACGGCTAGTTGACCGTGAAGTGGAGCACGTCGTCCAGGAACGGGATCTTCAGCCAGGCGTGCGGCTGGGCCATCAGCGCCAGCAGCAGGATCGCCAGCCCCAGCCCGCCGTAGGTGAACATGTCGGTGAAGCGCGAGCGCACGGCCAGCATGCCCACCGACGGCAGCGTCCAGCGCAGCACCGCGCCGCCGATCAGCGCGATGCCGATCAGCATCGTCCCGATCCGGAACCCGTCCAGGGCGACGATCAGCAGCCCCAGGCCCGTCAGCCCCAGCACCGCGAGCAGCGGCCACTGCCGCGCGGGGGCCGGGGCGCCCCCGGGCGCGGCCCGCCCGCCGCCCTCGGGGCGGGCGGTGTCGCGGGTGAACTGGGGGAAACGACGGGAAGTGCGCGGCTTCTTCGCGCCGCCGGGCCTGCCCGCTCCGGCCTGCTTGCCCGCGTTGCCCGGGGCACCCGGCTTGCCCGCGTCGCCACGGGCGTCCGGGGCGTCCGCACCGCCGGAATTCCCCCGGGCCTGCGGGGCGCGCGGATCACCGGGCGCGCCCGGTGTGCCCGGCTTGCCCGCGCCACCCCGGCCGCCCCCGTCGGCCGCGCCGCCCGAAGCGCCCGACCGGCCGGGCCGGTCCGGCTCAGACCGCATCGGCGGCCCGCTCCGCGGCCTGCTGCTCGGCCGCTCCGACGACGTTCACCAGCAGCATCGCGCGGGTCATCGGGCCGACGCCGCCCGGGTTCGGGGAGAGCCACGCGGCGACCTCGGCGACCCCCGGGTCCACATCGCCCATGATCTTGCCCTCGCCGTCCCGGCTGACACCGACGTCCAGCACGGCGGCGCCCGGCTTGACGTCCTCGGGCTTGATCAGGTGCCCCACGCCGGCGGCGGCGACGATGATGTCGGCCTGGCGCAGCTGCGCGGAGAGGTCACGGGTGCCGGTGTGGCAGAGGGTGACCGTGGCGTTCTCGGAACGGCGGGTGAGCAGCAGGCCGATCGAGCGGCCGACGGTGATGCCGCGGCCGACGACCACCACGTGGGCGCCGTTGATCTCCACCTTGTGGCGGCGCAGCAGCTCGATGATCCCGTTCGGGGTGCAGGGCAGCGGGCCGGGCTCGTTGAGGACGAGCCGGCCCAGGCTCATCGGGTGCAGGCCGTCGGCGTCCTTGGCCGGGTCCATCAGTTCCAGCACCCGGTTGGTGTCGATGCCCTTGGGGAGCGGGAGTTGGACGATGTAACCGGTGCAGTCGGGGTTGTCGTTGAGCTCGCGGACGACCGCCTCGATCTCCTCCTGGGTGGCGGTCGCCGGCAGCTCGCGCTGGATGGAGCCGATGCCGACCTGGGCGCAGTCGCGGTGCTTGCCGGCCACGTACCACTTGCTGCCGGGGTCGTCGCCGACGAGGAGGGTGCCCAGGCCCGGGGTGATGCCCTTGGCCTTCAGCGCTTCCACGCGGGTGGTGAGTTCGGACTTGATCGCGGCCGCGGTGGCCTTGCCATCGAGAATCTGGGCGGTCATGGCTCCATCTTCCTGGATCCGGCGGCGTCCCTTCCGCTCGGGAGGTCCACCGCCCTGTGTTCGCTCGGTCTGCGTGATCACGCTCACGGCGCGATCACGGTCGCGCGGCACTTGAACAACGCAGAGGGTATCGGCTGGACAAAAGTCAATACCGCTACCACGATGAATCGCAGTGCCGCGGGCGGTTACGGGGGGCGAGCCGCTCAGCATGGTCCCTCCGGGATGTCCGCGTCCGTCCCCGCACGACCGATCACGGAGGATCGCCCCGACCATGAGCTTCGGCGACCAGAACAACCCGTACGGCCAGCCGCCGCAGGCCGCCCCCTACCCGCAGGGCGGCCAGCCCTACGGGGCGTACCCGCAGCAGGGCGGGTACAGCGGAATGCCGCCGGTGCCCGCCGAGATGCCGGGGGTGACGAAGGCCGCGCGCATCTTCATGTGGATCATCGCCGTGTCCCACCTCGCCATAGCCGGGATCTACGGCGTGGCGCTCGCCGCCTTCAACGACGTCGTGAAGAACAGCGACGACACGTCCGTGGACATGGACAAGGTGGCCGACTTCGGCAAGGGCCTCATCGGCTTCCTCGTCGCCCTCGCCGCCGTCTTCGCGGTGATCGGCATCATCCTGGCGCTGCGCTACGCGAAGGGCGGCAACGGCGTCCGCGTCGGCTCGATCGTCTACGCGTCCTTCGCCATCATCAGCGGCATCGTCAACATCGGTGCGTGGGGCCTCGGTCTGGTGGTCTTCATCCTGGCGATCCTGACCATCGTCTTCTGCGCCAAGCGCGCGAGCGCCGAGTGGTTCCAGCGCCCGCGCTACTGAGCCGCACCCGCCCCGGCCCGGAGGCCGCACCCCGCACCCGGGGTGCGGCCTCCGCCCGTCTCAGTGGAAGAAGTGGCGCGTACCGGTGAAGTACATCGTCACCCCGGCCGCCTTCGCGGCCTCCACGACCTGCTCGTCGCGCACCGAACCACCCGGCTGGACAACGGCCTTGACGCCCGCGGCGGTCAGCACCTCCAGCCCGTCCGCGAACGGGAAGAACGCGTCCGAGGCGGCGTACGAGCCGCGCGCCCGCTCCTCCCCCGCGCGCTGGACGGCCAGCTTCGCGGAGTCCACGCGGTTGACCTGGCCCATGCCGACGCCGACCGTGGCGCCGTCCTTGGCGAGCAGGATCGCGTTGGACTTCACCGCGCGGCACGCCTTCCACGCGAACGCCAGCTCGGCTAGCTCGTCCTCGGCCAGCGCGTCGCCCGTGGCCAGCGTCCAGTTGGCCGGGTCGTCGCCCTCGGCCTGGAGGCGGTCGCGGACCTGGAGGAGCATCCCGCCCTCGATCGGGCGGCCCTCCAGCGGCTGCTCCGGCGCGTCGGGGCAGCGCAGCACGCGGATGTTCTTCTTGCGGGCCAGGACCTCGACGGCCCCGTCCTCGTAGTCCGGGGCGACGATGACCTCGGTGAAGATCTCGGCGACCTGCTCGGCCATCGCCACGGACACCGGGCGGTTGACGGCGATGACGCCGCCGAAGGCGGACAGCGGGTCGCAGGCGTGCGCCTTGCGGTGCGCCTCGGCGACGTCCGAACCGACCGCGATGCCGCACGGGTTGGCGTGCTTGATGATCGCGACGCAGGGCCGGTCGCCCTGGTCGTGGGCGGCGCGGCGGGCGGCCTCGGTGTCCACGTAGTTGTTGTAGGACATCTCCTTGCCGTGCAGCTGCTCGGCGTCGGCGAGGCCGCTGCCGCCACCGGTGTAGAGCGCGGCGGGCTGGTGCGGGTTCTCGCCGTAGCGCAGCACGTTCTTGCGCTCGAAGGTGGCGCCCGCGAAGGCCGGGAAGCCCTCGCCGTCGGGCGCGTAGTCCGCCGCGAACCAGTTGGCGACCGCCACGTCGTAGGCGGCCGTGTGCCGGAACGCCGCGGCGGCCAGCCGCTTGCGGGCGTCGAGGCCGAAACCGCCGTCGGCGACGGCCTTCAGCACCTCGGCGTACGCGGCGGGGCTGACGACCACGGCGACCGACGGGTGGTTCTTGGCGGCGGCGCGGACCATCGAGGGGCCGCCGATGTCGATCTGCTCGACGCATTCGTCGGGCGAGGCGCCCGAGGCGACGGTCTCGCGGAACGGGTAGAGGTTGACGACCACCAGCTCGAAGGGGCGCACGCCCAGCTCGTCGAGCTGCGCGCGGTGGGCCTCGATCCGCTGGTCGGCGAGGATCCCGGCGTGCACGCGCGGGTGCAGGGTCTTGACCCGTCCGTCCAGGCACTCGGGGAAGCCGGTGAGCTCCTCGACCGGGGTGACCGGCACCCCGGCGGCCGCGATCCGGGCGGCCGTCGAGCCGGTGGAGACGAGCTCGACGCCCGCCCCGTGCAGCCCGCGGGCCAGCTCCTCCAGCCCCGTCTTGTCGTAGACGCTGATGAGCGCCCGGCGGATGGGCCGCTTGTTGTCCTGGTCCTGGGCGGTCACTGGTTGATCCGTACCTTTCGTCCCTCAATGCGGTAGCCGTGCCGGGCCAGACGCCCCACGACCTCGACGAGCAGCGCTCGCTCGACTTCCTTGATCCGCTCGTGCAGAGCGGTCTCGTCGTCCTCGTCCCGGACCTCGACCACGCCCTGGGCGATGATCGGGCCGGTGTCGACGCCCTCGTCGACGAAGTGGACGGTGCACCCGGTGACCCGCACGCCGTACGCGAGGGCGTCGCGCACGCCGTGGGCACCGGGAAAACTGGGCAGCAGGGCGGGGTGCGTGTTGACCGTCCGCCCGCCGAAGCGCGCGAGGAAGTGCTTCCCCAGGATCTTCATGAAGCCCGCGGAGACGACCAGGTCCGGCTCGTACGCGGCGGTCGCCTCGGTCAGGGCCCGGTCCCACTCCTCGCGCGAGGCGAAGTCCCGCACGCCGCGGACGAAGACGGGCAGCCCGGCACGCTCGGCGCGCTCCAGCCCGGCGATGCCCTCGCGGTCGGCGCCGACGGCCACGACGCGGGCCCCGTAGCCGTCCGGGTCGGCGGCGATCGCGTCCAGCAGGGCCTGCAGGTTCGTCCCCGAGCCGGAGACGAGCGCGACGATGCGGGCGGGACGGGCGGGGACGGCCACGACGGGGCCCTTTCTGGCTCGCGGGAGGTTCGCAGGACGGTTCGTAGGATCGTACGAGAAACCGGGTACGCCGGATACGGGGGACCCTACGAAGCCGCCGACCGCCAGCAACGATACCGGCACACCCGTCGGCCCCCGCGGGACGGGGGCGCACGCGGGAGGTAGCGTCTGGGTCCGGGGCGGCTCCGGGCCCTCCGCACGGGCGGACGCGTCGGGGACCGGCTCCGGAAACCGGTCGCGCGGCCGTAGGCTCGAAAGAACGCGCCGACGCGACGCCGACGCGACACCGACCGACCAGGGGAAGACACACTCCACATGCCGGACCGACGCCGCCCCGCGGTTCACCGCCCCCCGCTGCCCCGGCCGGTGACGGGCCTCCTCGCGCGCTCCTCGGACCAGCGGGACAACCCGTTCGCCCCGCCGCCGGAGGGCCGGCCCGACGAGCCCTGGCGTCCGCGCGCGCCCCAGGGGGACCAGGGCGACGACGGCGGCGGGAACGGCGGGCAGCAGCAGCCCGCCCCGCCCGCGTGGGGCAGCCAGTGGAGCAACCGCCAGCCCGGCCGCCACGACGGCGGCTTCGGCGGCCCGCCCGGCGGCGGCCAGGACCCGTCGAACGGCCCCGGCGCGAGCGGCCCGCGCTGGGACCCCTCCGACCCGGCCCAGCGCCGCGCCCGCTACGCCGTGCTCGCGGGCCTGTGGGGATTCTTCTTCGCCCTGTTCAGCCTGCCGGAGGTGGCCCTGCTGCTCGGCGCCCTGTCGGTCTACTGGGGCGTCAGCGCGCTGCGCGCCAAGGGCGCCGCCCGCCGCACCGGCGAGGGCGGCGCGCCCGCGCCGCAGCCGGGCGGCTTCCGGCCGCAGACGACGGCGGCGGTCAGCGGCCTGGTGATGGGCGGACTGGCCCTGCTGATCGTGGTGTCCACATACGGCTTCCAGCTGGTCTACCGGGACTACTACACCTGCGTGGACGACGCCCTGACCCAGTCCTCCCGCCAGGCCTGCGAAACCCACCTGCCCAAGCAGCTCCGCCCGCTGCTGGGCGCGGACGACTGAGGCGCCGGAACGGCGCGGCGGGCGGCTGACACCCGCGGACCGACGGGCCGCCGGAGGCACGCCCGCCCGGGGCACCGCCCCATCCCCGGGACCTCAGCGGGCCAGTGAATCCCGCCTTCCCCAGGGACGGCCACCGGGGGCCCATGCGCAGCCCGCCCGGCGGGAGGCGCCCGGACGGCACAGCGAGCGGCTGGCACCCGCGGACCGACGGGCCGCCGGAGGCGACGCCCGCCCGGGGGGTGCCACCCCTCCCCCCGGGATACTCACCGGCCCCGTGAATCCCGCCCGCCTCGGACGGCTACCCGCCCCGGGGCACTCAACAGGTCACGGGGAGACCACCTGCCTCGGGCACCGACCCGACCCTGAAACACCTGCGAGGCCGACCCGTCCCGGGACACTCGACGCAACCCCGTCCACGGCCTGCCGCCCGCCCCGGGACGGGCACCCCCGAAGCCCGCCACAGGGCACCCCCGGAACACTCACCGCTCCTCGAAGAGCCGCTCGCGTTCCGGGTCGCGGGGTTCGAAGTCCGCCATCAGGCCGCCGCCGGAGTCCTTGAGCGCGGCCCAGCGGGCCCGGCGGACGCCGGTGTCGTGCCAGTCGGGCGCGTCCGCGACGCCGAAGGCAGGGTCCGGGACCGGCGGCATCGGCGCCTTGCGGGACTTCCGGGCCCGCCGGGCCGCGCGCTCCGCCTCCCGCCGCGCCGCGCGGTCCGCCGCCCGGGCCGCCCGCGAACCGCGGTGCCTGCGCCGACGCGGCGGCTCGGCCTTCCCGTCGGCGCCCAGGACGGTGCCGTTCACCGGCAGCAGCGGCAGGCTCTCCGGCGCGTACTCCGGTCCGTACTCCGGCAGGTCCGCGAGGCCGTCCCGCTCCTCCGCCGCTTCCGGCCCGTGGGGCCGCTGCGCCGGGACGACCTCGGTGCCCTGCTCCCCGCCCACCGCGAAGCCCAGCCAGCCGGCCGCCGCCCGCCACCAGCGAGGCACCCGCCGGGGACGCGCCCGCCGGCGCCGCTCCGGGAGGTCCAGCCCCAGGGCGAAGCAGGTCCGCCGCCACCAGGACCCGCGCCGCTCCGGCGCCTCGGCCGGCCGCTCCTTGCGCAGCTGACGGACGATCAGCGCTCCCGGCACCCCGATCGCCGCCGTCCAGACCAGGCACGCGAGACCCGTGAAGCGGCAGACGGGACCGAAGCGGGCCAGGGTGGCGTTGCCCAGCGGCCCGCCGGCGGCGTAGGCGAGCACGGTGAGCAGCACGGCCGAGGCGACCGCCGCGAGGAAGGCGATGGCCATGGCCTCGCACCGGCCGACGGTCGCCGGACGGCGCGGCACCGCCGCCGAGGCGACCGCCACCCCCGCCCCGGCCACCACCGCGGCACAGCCCGCCAGCCCCAGCGGACCGGCCTCCCCGGGCCCGGGGAGCGCGGCGAGCAGCGGGAAGCGGGGCAGCAGGGGCAGGGGATGCCCCTGGGCACCGAGCACGGGCAGGGCCACGGGGGCGAGGACGCCGCCCGCGCCGACGACGACGCCCGCCCCCAGTCCGTACGCCGCCGTCCAGACCATCGCGTTGGGCAGCAGCGCCACGCTCAGCAGCACCACCGCGGTCTGCCCCGACCAGCCCGCGGCCAGCTGGGCCACGGCCTCCCGGGCGGCACCCCCGTTGAACGCCAGCGCCACCGCGAACAGCAGCGCCGCACCGCCGAGCAGCACGCCTGTACCGGCCGCGGTGGCCCGGGCGACGGCCAGGACGTGGGGGTAGGTGAACCACTCCCGCACCCGTCCCGGGACGAAGCGCAGCACCCGCCGGACGCGCGGCGGCGGCGTCCAGGGAGGACAGCCGGACGCCATCCAGACCCCGGCGGCCGCGGGGACGGCGGCGACGACCGGCAGGTGCAGCAGGGCGCTCAGCGGGTCGACGCGCACCGGGCCGGAGGAGGCGTAGAGCACGGCCGCGAGGCTCACCAGCAGGTATCCGCCGAGCAGGGCGGTGAAGGCGGTGCGGGGAGGGAGCGGGGGCGGCGCTTCGGGCCGGGGCGGCGGGGGGCCGTCGTCCCCCGCGTCCTCGGGCGCCTCGCCGGCCGCGTCGGCGTCCGCGTCGTCCTCGGCGTACTCCTCGCAGTCGGGGGCCGGGGCGTGACGGGCCGCGCGGTGCACCAGGACGCAGGGGACCACGGTGAACAGCAGCGGCGTCAGGCCCACCGGGGCGGGGGTGCCGGAGAGGGTCTCGGTGCGCACCAGCTCGGCGCCGTGCGCGAGCAGCCAGAGGCCGGTGGCGATGTGCAGAGCCCCGGCGGGGCCGCTGTCGGGGTAGGGCGACACGATCCACAGCGCCAGGACGAGCGTGGCGAACGCGCCCAGTCCCAGGCCAGCGGCGAGCGCGCCGCCGAAGAACGCCCTGCCCGTGCCCGGCGTACCGCGTGCCGCGAAGCGGAGGTACGAGGGCAACGAGGGACCGCTGTGGGCATATTGGGTCACAAGGGCCATGCTGCCAACAACGCGGCTTTCGGGCGGGTAGCGACAAATGACCGTCGTGTCGTGTTCAGAGTGGCAATCGGGTGGTGTACGTGGCGGGCCCCGGAACGGCGGAGGGGCCCCCCCCCCCGGGGGGGGGGGGCCCCCGGGGCCCCCCGGGCCCCCCCCCCCGCGGGCCCCCCCCCCGCCGGGGGGGCGGGGGGCCCCCCCCCCCGGGGGGGGGGGGGGGGGGGGGCCGGGGGGTTGGGGCCTGGAGGCCGCGGGCGTGAAGGTCGGCAAGACCCCGTCCGAGACCGCCCGCCTCGCCCGCGCCGCGCTGAGCGCCTGAGCGACCGCTCCGGCCGGTGCCGCCGTCCGGGCGGGGCGGGCCCCGGAACGGCGGCGGGCCCGCACCCCTGTGGAGTGCGGGCCCTCGGTGCCCGGCGGGACCGCCCGGACGGCGGCACCGGCCGGAGCGGTCGCTCAGGCGCTCAGCGCGGCGCGGGCGAGGCGGGCGGTCTCGGACGGGGTCTTGCCGACCTTCACGCCCGCGGCCTCCAGGGCCTCCTTCTTGGCCTGCGCGGTGCCGGAGGAACCGGACACGATCGCACCGGCGTGGCCCATCGTCTTGCCCTCGGGCGCGGTGAAACCGGCCACGTAGCCGACGACCGGCTTGGTGACGTTGGCCTTGATGAAGTCCGCGGCCCGCTCCTCGGCGTCGCCGCCGATCTCACCGATCATCACGATGAGGTCGGTGTCGGGGTCGGCCTCGAAGGCGGCCAGCGCGTCGATGTGCGTGGTGCCGATGACCGGGTCGCCGCCGATGCCGACGCAGGACGAGAAGCCGATGTCCCGCAGCTCGTACATCATCTGGTAGGTCAGCGTGCCGGACTTGGAGACCAGGCCGATGCGGCCGGGCTTGGTGATGTCGCCCGGGATGATGCCGGCGTTGGACTGGCCCGGGGTGATCAGACCGGGGCAGTTGGGGCCGATGATGCGGGTCTTGTTGCCCTTGGCCTTGGCGTACGCCCAGAAGGCGGCCGAGTCGTGGACGGCGATGCCCTCGGTGATGACGATGGCCAGGCCGATGCCCGCGTCGATCGCCTCGACGACCGCGGCCTTGGCGAAGGCCGGCGGGACGAAGACGACGGTGACGTCGGCGCCGGTCTTCTCCATCGCGTCGGCGACCGAGCCGAAGACGGGGACGGCCGTGCCGTCGAAGTCGACCTCGGTGCCGGCCTTGCGCGGGTTCACGCCGCCGACGATGTTGGTGCCGTCACCGAGCATGAGCTTGGTGTGCTTCATGCCCGTGGCACCGGTCATGCCCTGGACGATGACCTTGCTGTCCTTGGTGAGGAAGATAGCCATGGTGTGCTGTGACCTCGTCCCTTACTTCGCAGCCGCGAGCTCGGCGGCCTTGTCGGCCGCACCGTCCATGGTGTCCACGCGCTGCACCAGCGGGTGGTTGGCGTCGGACAGGATCTTGCGACCCAGCTCCGCGTTGTTGCCGTCGAGGCGCACGACCAGCGGCTTGGAGACGTCCTCGCCCTTGTCCTTCAGCAGCTGGAGGGCCTGGACGATGCCCTTGGCGACCTCGTCGCAGGCGGTGATGCCACCGAAGACGTTGACGAAGACGGACTTGACGTCCGGGTCGCCGAGGATGATCTCAAGACCGTTGGCCATGACCTCGGCCGAGGCGCCGCCGCCGATGTCGAGGAAGTTGGCGGGCTTGACGCCGCCGTGGTTCTCGCCGGCGTAGGCGACGACGTCCAGGGTGCTCATGACGAGACCCGCGCCGTTGCCGATGATGCCGACCTCGCCCTCGAGCTTGACGTAGTTGAGGCCCTTGGCCTTGGCGGCGGCCTCCAGCGGGTTGGCCGCGGCGTGGTCGACCAGGTCCTCGTGGTCGGGCTGGCGGAACTCCGCGTTCTCGTCCAGGGAGACCTTGCCGTCCAGCGCGAGGACGCGGCCGTCCTGCACCTTGGCCAGCGGGTTGACCTCGACGAGGAGCGCGTCCTCGTTGACGAAGGTCTTCCACAGGGTCACGAGGATCTCGGCGACCTGCTCCGCGACCTCGGCCGGGAACTTCGCCTGGGCGACGATCTCGCGGGCCTTCTCGATGGAGACGCCCTCGTTGGCGTCCACCGGCACCTTGGCGAGCTTCTCGGGGGTCGTGGCCGCGACCTCCTCGATGTCCATGCCGCCGGCGACGGAGGCCATGGCCAGGAAGGTGCGGTTGGTGCGGTCGAGGAGGTACGAGACGTAGTACTCCTCGGCGATCTCCGGAGCGGTCTCCGCGATCATCACCTTGTGGACCGTGTGGCCCTTGATGTCCATGCCGAGGATGTCCGTCGCGCGGGCGACGGCCTCGTCCGGGGTGGCGGCCAGCTTGACGCCGCCGGCCTTGCCGCGACCGCCGACCTTGACCTGCGCCTTGACGACCGAACGGCCGCCCAGTCGCTCGGTCGCCTCGCGCGCCGCCTCAGGCGTGTCGATGACTTCACCGGCCAGCACCGGTACACCGTGCTTGGCGAAGAGGTCCCTCGCCTGGTACTCGAACAGGTCCACGCGCGTCCGTCCCTTTTCCATGGATATCGCGGTTCGTTGTCTGCGCGGGCGTGCCGCGGTGGCAGCGTGAACGCGATCTATGACGAGGGCGGCACACGTGCGCCGAATACGCGGCATGTCCGTCTCGCAGGTTATCCCCGAGCGGGGGAGGTCCCTAAATCGCAGATCACACTCCGGCCGTGATTACGCTCACAGATCGCCCACCGTCCGGACACCCGTCGCGACGGTGCGCTACGCCCAACGGGTCCGGCGTTCCTCCGTTCCGCCGGTCCCCGGCGCGGGGACCGGCCCGGGTATGGGCAGCGGGCGTCCTTCCAGAGCCGCCGCCATCACCTCCGGGAAGAGGTCGGGGGTGCAGGCGAAGGCGGGCACGCCCAGGGCGGCCAGGGCCGCGGCGTGCTCGCGGTCGTGGGCCGGTGCGCCTTCGTCCGAGAGGGCCAGCAGGACGACGACCCGGACGCCCGCCGCCTTCATCGCCGCGACCCGGCGCGGCACCCCGCCGGGCGTGCCGCCCTCGTGGAGGTCGCTGATCAGCACGACCACCGTCTCGGCCGGACGGGCGATGCGGGACTGGCAGTGGGCCAGGGCGCGGTCGATGTCCGTGCCGCCGCCGAGCTGGACGCCGAACAGCGCGTCCACCGGGTCCGCGAGCCGGTCCGTGAGGTCCACGACGGCGGTGTCGAAGGCGATCAGCCGGGTGTCGAGCGACCGCATCGAGGCGAGGACCGCGCCGAAGACCGAGGCGTGGACGACGGAGGCGGCCATCGAGCCGGACTGGTCGACGCAGAGGATCACCTCCTTGCGCAGCGAGCGCGCCGCCCGGGCGTGGCCGACGAGCCGCTCGGGCACCACCGTGCGGTGCTCGGGCAGGTAGTTCTTGAGGTTGGCCCGGATCGTGCGGTGCCAGTCGATGTCGCGGGGGCGCGGGCGGGAGGCGCGGGCCGAGCGGTCGAGGGCGCCGGTGAGCGCGGCCCGGGTCCGGTCGGCCAGGCGGCCCTCCAGATCGCGGACGACCTTGCGGACGACCTCCCGCGCGGTGGCCCTCGACTCCTCGGGCACGGCCCGCGCGAGGGACAGGAGGGTGCCGACGAGGTGCACGTCCGCCTCGACGGCCTCCAGCAGCTCCGGTTCGAGGAGGAGCGAGGTGAGGCCGAGGCGCTCCAGGGCGTCGCGCTGCATCACCTGAACGACGGACGACGGAAAGTACGTCCGGACGTCCCCCAGCCATCGGGCGACCCGGGGCGCGGACGCCCCGAGCCCGCCCCCGCGCCGGCCGCCCCCGGCGGCGGATCCGTAGAGCGCCTCCAGCGCGCCGTCCCTGACCATGTCGTCCCCGCCGAGCGCGACCCCCGTCCCGTCGGCTTCCTGTTCCTGCCCGCCGCCGAGCACGAGCCGCCAGCGACGGAGGCGCTCGGGCCGGCCGGCGGCTTCGCCACGGCCTTCGCGGGTGACGGCTCGCCCGGGGTCCGGCCCTTCCCCAGGGCGAGTCGGGAGATGCGGGAACGCCGCGGGCGAGAGGATCGCCCCGTGATCTCCGCGCTCGGCACTGCTCGCCTGCACGTCGGCGTGGCCGCGAATCGCCCCTGTTTCACGGCGAGTCGGGAGGGGCGAGAACGCCTTGGACGGGAGCTGCGACTCTCGGTCGTCACGCTTGGCGCTACCGGCCCGCACGTCGGCCCGCCCGGGAACCGACCCCGCTTCATGACGAGTTGGGGGAAACGGGAACGCCTTGGGCAGGAGGAACGACCCCCGGTCATCGCGCTCGGCACTGCCGGCCTGCGCGTCGGAACCTCCGGTAACCGACCCCGCTTCACGACGGGTTGGGGGAAATGGGAACGCCTTGGGCAGGAGGGCCGATCCCCGGTCGTCGCGCTCGGCGCTGCCGGCCTGCACATCGGCATGCCCGGGAACCGGCCCCGCCCCAAGGCCAGTCGGGAGGAGCGGGAACGCCTTGGGCGGGGGGCTCGGCGCGCGATCGGCCTGTGCGGCGGCCGTCCCGGTGGGGTCGGCATCGTCCGCGTCCAGGTCCAGCAGCAGGCGGAGCGTGGGGAGGACGGCTGCCGCTCGCTCGGGGTCGAGGGCCGGGGGCCGGTGCTCGGCGGAGTGCCCGGGGGCCGCGCCGGTGCGGACGCGTTCGCCGATGGCCCGGCGGACCGCGGGGTCGAACGCGGAGAACGTGCGGCGGAGCAGCGGCAGGACGCCGGGGAAGGACGGGGCCGGGACACCGGTGAGCCAGGTGTCGACCAGGGCGAGGAGGCGTGCGTCGTGGACGAGGAGCAGGCCGCCCGCGCCGTCGCCGGCCGTGAACCCCTCGATCCAGGCCGCCGCCTCGGCGGGCTCCCCGGCGGGCGACAGGGCGAGCCCCATGAGGCGGGCGGCCCGCTCGCCGGACAGCCGGCCCCCGTCGAGCAGGAGCCGGGCGGCCCGGCCGCGGACCTCCCCCGGGATCCGCTCCCGGCCGGTGAGCTCTGCGAGCACGGCCGCCCAGCGATCCCGTGCCCCGGGCCGCTCCAGCAGGGCGACCGCCCGGTGGACGGCGTCCACGTCGTCCCTCGCCTCCCGGGCCGCTTCCCGGCCGAGGCCGGAACAGGCGTCGGGCAGGCCGGCGAAGATCCGCTCGGCGAGCCCGGCCGCCACCTCGGCGAGGGCGCCGGTGTCCGTGCGGCGGACGTCCCCGTAGCGCAGGGCCCGGACGAGGGCGGGCAGGGCCCGGGCCAGGTGGCCCACGTCCGCGTCGAGGGCGGCGCGGTCGGCGAGGGCGCGCAGGACGGCGGGCAGGGCGTCCGGCAGTCCGGCGAGCAGGCACCGCTCGGCCAGCCCGGTGGCCTCGGCCAGGGACCCGGCCGCGCGGGCCGCCGCCTCGGCGCGCGCGGCGGCCGCGGCCTCGACGGTGGTGCCCCACACGCCCGCCTCCGCGAGGCGGACGTCCAGTTCGGGCTCCCAGTTCAGCCGCCAGATCTCCTTGAAGGTGCCCGAACCGCCGCGGACGGGCAGCGGTTCGCCCCAGTCGACGCCGAGGATCCGGAGCCGGTGGAGCAGCCGGCTGCGCGCGGCGCCGGCGTCCTTGCGCAGGTCGAACTCCCGCTCGCGGGGCCCCGCTTCGGCGGGCAGGCGCAGCGCCCGCTGGAGGCGGGTGAGGTCGCGCCGCAAGGGCGCGGCGGGGGCGGCGTCGGGAACCGCGCCGAGGGCGTCGCCGACGACGAGCCGGTCCTGCACGAGGGCGAGCGGGACGGACGAGCCGTCGCACATCACGGCCCGGACCGCGTCGACGGTCTCCGTGAGCCCGGGCAGGGGACGCCCGCGGACGGCGGCGAGGGTCTCCGCGAGCCGGACGGCCTCGATGACGTGGGCGGAGGAGACGGGGTGCCCCTCGGCGCGCAACAGCCGGGCGACGGTGGTCATCCAGCGCTCGACGGGCCGGTCGGGGGCGCGGAAGAGGTGGCCGTACCAGCCGGGCGAGGCGACGCCGGCCCCGTACCCGCTGCGGCGGGCCAGCCGGCGGTGGGTCCAGGGCACCCAGGCGATCTCCGTGCGGACTTTGGGCAGCCCGCGCAGCGTCGCGCGGTCGGCGGCGACGGTCCGCCGCGCGGTCAGGGCGGGGACGTGCCAGGCGCCGCAGACGACGGCGACGTCGTCGCCGAACTCGCGGCGGGCCTCGCGCAGGCGCAGCCGCATGTGGGCCTCCCGGACGGCGTCGTGACCGGCCGCCGTCCCGCCCCCGTCCGGGCCCGCGCCGTCGGCGGGGCCGTCGGCCGGGTCCGGGCGGAGCTCGGCCATGGCTTCGGCGATGGCCCGGAAGGGCGCGAGGGGGTCGCCGTTCGGCTTGCGGTGCTCGACGGCGTCCTCCCACCACCGCTCGGGGTCGTGATGACCGGCGGCCGCCGCCAGCGCCTCGACCGGGTCGGGGGGCGGGGGCCCGTCCCGCCGTGAGTGCGGCGCGAGGGTGTGCGCGGCGGGCAGGTCGATGAACCGGACCGCCGCTCCATGGGTCAACGCCCAGCGGATGGCGACCCATTCCGGGGAGAAGTCGGCCAGCGGCCAGAACGCGGCCCGGCCCGCGTCGTCCGCGGCATGGGCGAGCAGGGCGACGGGAGGCCGCATGCCGGGATCGGCGGCGAGGTGGACGATCGCGTCCCCCTCGGGCGGGCCCTCGACGAGGACGGCGCGCGGCCGCCGCCGGTCGAGGGCGGCCCGCACGGCCCGGGCGGAGCCCGGCCCGTGGTGGCGCACGCCGAGCAGGGCCGGGCCCGAAGTGCCCATGCCCGTCCGGGCGTTCATGCCGACACCTCGTGGCAGGCGCGGTAGAGGTCCTGCCAGCCGTCCCGCTCGCGGACGATCGTCTCCAGGTACTCGTGCCAGACCGCGCGGTCGGCCACCGGGTCGCGGACGACCGCACCGAGGATGCCGGACGCGACGTCGCCGGCGCGCAGCACGCCGTCGCCGAAATGGGCGGACAGGGCCAGCCCGCCGGTGACGACGGAGATCGCCTCGGCCGTGGAGAGCGTTCCGGAGGGCGACTTGATCCGTGTGCGGCCGTCGGCGGTGATCCCCTCGCGCAGCTCGCGGAAGACCGTGACGACGCGGCGGATCTCGTCCGTGCCGTCCCCGGCGGCGGGCAGGTCGAGCGAGCGGCCGAGCTGGTCGACGCGCCGGACGACGATGTCCACCTCGTCCGCGTGGGTGGCGGGGAGCGGGAGGACGACGGTGTTGAAGCGGCGGCGCAGGGCGCTGGAGAGCTCGTTGACGCCGCGGTCGCGGTCGTTGGCCGTGGCGATGAGGTTGAAGCCGCGCACGGCCTGGACCTCCTCGCCGAGCTCGGGGACGGGCAGGGTCTTCTCGGACAGGGCGGTGATGAGGGTGTCCTGCACGTCGGCGGGGATGCGGGTGAGCTCCTCGACGCGGGCGGTCGCGCCGCGGGCCATGGCCCGCATGACGGGGCCGGGCACGAGCGCCTCGCGGCTGGGGCCGTGGGCCAGGAGACGGGCGTAGTCCCAGCCGTAGCGGACGGCGTCCTCGGTGGTGCCGGCCGTGCCCTGGACGAGGAGCGTGGAGTCGCCGCTGACGGCGGCGGCCAGGTGCTCGGACAGCCAGGTCTTGGCCGTGCCGGGCACGCCGAGCAGCAGCAGCGCCCGGTCGGTCGCGAGCGTGCTGACGGCGACCTCGACGACGCGGCGCGGGCCGATGTACTTCGGGGTGATGACGGCGCCGTCGGGCAGCACGCCACCGAGCAGATAGGTGGCGACGGCCCACGGCGAGAGTTTCCACCGCTCCGGTCTGGGGCGGTCGTCGGCGGCGGCGAGGGCCGCGAGCTCGCCGGCGAAGGCGTCCTCCGCGTGCGGCCTGATGACGTCTCGGCTCTGGTCCGTGTGGAGTCCGGGCACGGTCACAAGTCCCCCTCGTCGTGCGTTCTCGTCGTGCGTTCCCGTCGTGCGTTCCGGGATGTGCCACCACCCTGCACCACACCACTGACAACGCCCCTCGGCGCACGCTTGGCGCCAACGAACCCGCAGGTCAGGTCGATTGTCAGTGGGTGGCTCTACCTTCGGGGACATGAATCCGCAGAGGAGTCCCGAACGGAGGGTCATGGACGCCGAATTCGTACCGCGCGACACGGACGCGGCGCGCCGCAGGGCGGCGGCGCGGGCGGGGCGCGTCGCGGCGGGCGCCTCGGAGCTGGAGCAGCGCCTCGCCGATCTGCTGCACGGCGGCTTCGCCTCCTCCGCGCAGGCCGGGCGGGGGCCATGGGAGGAGACCGCCGCCCGCATGATCGACGCCCAGGCGCCGGGACTGGCGGCACAGGCACGGGAGTTGGGGGCGACGACGGGGGCCGGTGCGGACTGGGCGGCCCGGCTGCTGGAGCGATGCGCGCTGCTGCACACGCTCAACCGGGCGTATCTGCGGGTCGACCGGCTGCCGGAGGGGCTGGCCGCGACCGTGCGCGGCCGGGTGGGCATCACCGTGGACACGGCCGCACTGGCGTCCTCGGCCCCACCGGTCCGCGACCACTGGCTCGTCCTGTCCCAACGGGACGGCGGCGACGGAAGGCTGGTCACGCGCCGGATCTGGCTCCACGGCCGGGAGACCGGCCGCGCGGCCCTGCTGCTGTCGTACGGCGCGGGCGGCCGGGCGCCCGAGCTCTCCCTCACCACCGGCCTGGAGCTGGAGGCGGAGCTCCTCTTCCATCCGGCGGCCCGCCCGTTGCGCGCCGTGCTCGCCGACCGCCACGCCCCGCCCGCGCCCCGGGCCGCTCCCCCGCCGGGCGGCGACACGGCCGCCGCCCTCCGCGCCTACGGCGAGGCACTGCGGGACGATCCGTGGCTGGAGTCCTGGCCCGTGGTGCTGCGGGACGTGATCCCGGTCCCGGACCCGCGGCTCGGCTGGCAACTGGCCGACGCGCGGGGCGATTCGGCGATATCGGTGGACGCCCGGTGCGACGACCGCAGGGGGCTGTGGCAGCTCGCGGCGGTGTCCGGGGGCGAGCCGGTGACGGTGTTCGGCGAATGCGGCCACCGGGGGTTCCTGCCCCTGGCCGTCTGGGGCGAGGAGTTGGTGCCGCTGCAGGTGTGACGGCCGTGCCTCCTCCCCCACCGGAAAGGTCACCCTCGTGAACGCGGAGATCCCCTGGGACGATCTCGTCACCACCGCCCTGCTCGGGACGGGACGGCGCGCCGCGCCGGTGCGCTGCCGTCCCGGGCAGGACCCCGCGCTGGCGCTGCTGGACGCCGCGGCCGTGCACACCGTGCGGCGGCGGGCCGCCGCCCTGCCCGTAGGGGCGCGGGCCCGGCCCGGTCCCGCCCCGGCCGATCCCCGGCCGCCGCTCCCGGCCGCCGCGCGGCGGCGGCTGGCCGGGATGCTCGACGACCGGTCCGGTTCCGCCGGCGGGCGGCGGGCCGCCGGGCCGGACCTCGTCGAGCTGCTCCCGCAGTGGCTGGCGGCCGCCAACGGCCACGGGTACCGCGCGCCGGACGAGTTGCTCCCCGGCCTGCTCGACGCGGCCCGCGCCCGGACCGGCCTGCGGCCGGGGGCGCTGGCCCTCGCCGGGCCCCGCGGGCTGTGGCTGGCCCGGCTCAACCCGCAGTGGGCGTACGCGCTCCGCGCACCCTCGGCGGGCGGTCCGGCGCCCGGGGACGAGGGGCGGGTGTGGCGGGAGGGCCTGTTCGCCGAGCGGTCGGCCGTGCTGGCGGCGATGCGCGGGTACGACCCGGGGGCGGCCCGGGAGTTGCTGGCCGG
This sequence comes from Streptomyces sp. AV19, assembly GCF_015999245.1. Classification (GTDB taxonomy): domain Bacteria; phylum Actinomycetota; class Actinomycetes; order Streptomycetales; family Streptomycetaceae; genus Streptomyces. Next base: position 140,496 of record NZ_JAEAMR010000009.1, read on the forward strand.
CACCTGGGCGAAGGAGCGGGCCGAGGACCGGGCGGCGTTCCTCGGGGCCCTCCGGGAGGGGCTCTCGCCCGCCGACGAGCCGTTCCTGGAACGGGCCCTGGACGACCGCGCCCGCGACGTACGGGCCCTGGCCGCCGAGCTCCTCGCCCGCCTGCCCGGTTCGGCGCTGGCGGCCAGGATGACCGAACGGGCCCGCGGTTGCGTCGCCCCGGAGGGCCGGCTGATCACCGTCGAGGCCCCGCACGAGTGCGACGCCGCCATGCGGCGCGACGGGATATCCGCCGCCCCGCCGTCGGGCCGCGGCCGGCGCTCGTGGTGGCTGGGCCGGATCGTGGAGGCCACGCCCCTGGCGTTCTGGCCCGTCCGGCTCGGCGTGGCCGGGGCGGCCGAGGCGGTGGCCCTGCCCGTCGCCGACGGCCGGCGGGCCGACCTCCACGCGGCGTGGTGCCGGGCCGCGATCCGCTCGCGCGACGCGGAGTGGGCGCGGGCCCTGCTCGGGCCGGCCACGGCGCCGCCGGCGCCGGACGGTTCACCGGGGCGGGATCCGGCGCGGCTGCTGTCCGTGCTCCCGGAGCCCGAACGGGCGGCGTGGGCGGGGCGGTTCGTGGCGGCGCACGGGCTGTCGGACGCGTTCCGGCTCCTCGCGGTGTGCGAGGCGCCGTGGGCGCGGCCGCTGGGGCGGGCGGTCGTCGACGCACTCGGGGCGGCCCGGGAGGCGGGTGGCTACCCGTGGAGCTTCAGTGGGGTGATGGGGCTGGCGGAGCGGTGCGTCGATCCTGCGGAAGCGGGGCGGCTGCGCGCCGGGCGTGCAGGGGGCGCGGATCACTGGGCGGAGGCGTTCGGGAGGCTGGAGGGGACGTTGCGGTTGCGGGCCGCGATGCGAGAGGAGTTGGGTGGGTGAGTTTCTCCCCGACCCTCCCTCAGAGGGGGCACCCCCACTTTCACCGTTTCTCGCGCGCTCCGCGCGGGGGCAACGCGGCTGCGCCGCGTTCGTCCTCAAACGCCGGACGGGCTGATTGTGCGCGCCCGCACTGAATGTCCAGCGCCGGGCGCGAAATCCAGCCCGTCCGGCGTTTGAGGACTGGGGGTGCCCCCTCTGGGGGCGGGGCGGGGAGCAGCCCCGCAGGGTCACACACCCCCCCCGCAAGGTCACGCCTCCGCGTCCGCCCCGCGGATGTTCGCGCGGACCCACTCCACGATCGACGTCGTCGTCGCCCCGGGCGTGAAGATCGCGGCCACGCCGAGCTCCCGCAGCGGCGGGATGTCCTCCTCGGGAATGATCCCGCCGCCGAAGACCTTGATGTCCTCCGCGTCGCGCTCCCGCAACAGCTCGATCACCTTCGCGAAGAGCGTGTTGTGCGCACCGGAGAGGATGGACAGGCCGATCGCGTCGGCGTCCTCCTGGATCGCGGTGTCGACGATCTGCTCGGGCGTCTGGTGCAGACCGGTGTAGATGACCTCCATGCCCGCGTCGCGCAGCGCACGCGCGATGACCTTGGCCCCGCGATCGTGTCCGTCGAGCCCCGGCTTGGCCACCACCACGCGGATCGGACCGGTCACTCCCATCACTGCCTCCATGTACGACTGCCGTCAGCCGGCCGGGACGTGAACGAACGTTATCTTCAGTTCCCCAGCATCGCGCAAGCCGTCGTTTCGCGGTGCTGAGCGAGGGGGAAATCACACGGGGGACACCACGTTCGCCGCGCACCGCTCCCGCCTCCCGCTTCCGGAAGGCGCGGGCCGGTTCGCGAGGGGAGCCGCGAACGAGTCCGCCGCACCGCCGCGCCGGCAGCCGCACGGCACAGCGGTGCGGCAGACGGCACACGGCTCCCCGGCCGAGAGGGCACACGGGGGACCGGGCTTCGGCTGTGTGCCGTTCCAGGAGGTCGGCCATGGGGGCCTTGCCCGTATTGTCCGCGTTCTCCGGTGCCACGCGCCCGTCGACCGCCCTGCTGCGGTCCTCGGCGCTGGAGCTGGCGATCCTCACCTGTCACGTCCTGCTCTATCCCACGGGCGTGGTCCAGGAGCGGCGGGCCGCGCCCGTCGCCGTCCTGCCGGTCCCACCCGAACCGCCGGATCCGCCCGGCCCCCCGGACCCCCCGGAGGAGCGCCCGCCCGTCCTCCTCCTGCACGGCTTCCTCGACAACCGCTCGGTCTTCGTGCTGCTGCGCCACTCGCTGCGCCGGCACGGCTGGGGCCAGGTGACGTCCCTCAACTACTCGCCCTTCACCCGCGACCTCCGCGCCGCGGCCACCGCGCTCGGGCGGCACGTGGAGGAGCTCTGCGCCCGCACGGGCGCCCCGCGCGTCGACGTGGTGGGCCACAGCCTGGGCGGGCTGATGGCCCGCTACCACGTCCAGCGGCAGGGCGGGGACGCCCGCGTCCGCACCCTGGTCACTCTCGGCACACCGCACTCCGGCACGCGGGTGGCGCCGCTCGCGTCGGTCCACCCGGTGGTGCGTCAGATGCGCCCGGACTCCGACGTCATAGCGGAACTGGCCCGCCCCGCGCCGGGCTGCCGGACGCGCTTCGTGAGCTTCTGGAGCGACCTCGACCAGATCATGACCCCCGTCGAGACGGCCCGCATCGACCACCCCGACCTGGTGGTGCGCAACATCCGCGTCACCGGCGTGGGGCACCTGGCCCTGCCGGTGCACGGCGCGGTGGCGGCCGGCGTCCGGCAGGCCCTGCTTTCGAGGGGCGGGGCGGACGACGCCCACGGCACCGCCTCGGTGGCATGAGGGGCAGTGAGGGGCAGCGGGAGCGGCCGAGAGGAATCAGGCTCTTTCGTGTGATCCCGCCAATGGAGGCCAACCTCCGATCGGACCCCACTTGCCCGATAAATGTCGAACGATTTTCGAACGCCGAAGCGACTCGACGGCGTCCCGTCCACCGAAAGGCGGCCAATTCCCCAGGCTCCAGGCCCCATAAACGTGAGGAAGATTGTGGCCGTCGCATACCGCCGGGTACAGTCGCCGCTACTTCTCCTGCTCCCAAGGCGAAATGGAAGTGGTGGTGAACGACCGTCACCCCTCGGCGGCACCGGACCCGTCGGTTCCCGCTCCCGATGCCTCATACGGACACCACCCGTCCTACGAGCAGCAGCATTCCCCTTACGCCCCCTCGGGGTACGCCTCCGGCACGTACGCCTCCGGCACGTACGACTCCGGCACGTACGACTCCGGCACGTACGACTCCGGCACCTGGGACACCACCGGCCAGTGGGGCGCCGCCACCGGACACACCCAGGTCTGGGACTTCAGCGCCCTCGACACCGGTCGGCTCGACACCGGTCAGCACCAGACCGGTCAGCACCAGACCGGCTGGGGTCACGCGCAGGACCCGTCCTGGGGCGGTACCGGCCCGGCCGGGCAGTGGCAGTGGGACACCACGGGCTCCACCGGCTCGGTCGCCACCGGGTCCGTCTCCACCGGCTGGGAGCACGCCGACGTCTCCGGACAATGGGCCACCAACAGCCAATGGGACACCAGCGGGCAGTGGGACACCAGCGGCCACCAGGCCGCCGCGATGACCCAGACCTGGGACACCTCGTCCTGGACCCACACCCCCGAAGCGGCCCACGCCCACGAGGCCCCCGTCCCCGACGCCTCGTCCTGGGACGCCCACCACGCCGCGCCCACCCAGTCCTGGGACACCTCCCCCTACACCGCCGCCGAGGAGCCCGCTCCCGCGCACGACCCGACGCTGCTGGCCGTCCCCCTGGGCGCCGCGGTGGACGCCGTCATGGACGCCGCGGAGCCGTCCGCCCCCGTCCAGGACGACGCCACCCGCACCATGCACGCCGTCCTCGCCCCCCCGTCCGGGACGGAAGGGGCCGAAGGGGCGGAAGCACAGGGCGGGAAGGCCCACGGCCGGAAGGCGTCCGCCGCGCGCGTGCCCAACCGCCGCAAGGGCGGCGCGCCCCGGTCCGGTTACCGTCCGCGCCGCAAGGCCCTGCTCACCGTGGCGGTGCCGTCCGTCGCCGTGATGGGCGTGGCCGGTGTGGCCGCCGCGACCGTCGCCACCAACAGCGGCCAGGAGGGCGACCGGCAGGCCCGGGCCGCCTCGGCCCCGGACACCCAGGACGCCTCGGCCGCCGGCAAGATCTCCACCGCCAACGCCGCCAACAACGCGCTGGACAGCCAGCTCGCGGGGCTCAGCCGGGGCGCCGACGACTTCGCCACCCGCGCCAACCGCACCCAGGAGCGCATCGACCTGCGCCTGCGCCAGGAGGAGGAGCGCCGGCGGAAGGCCGAGGAGGCCGCCCGCAAGGAGGCCGAGCGGCCCAAGTTCGCGCTCCCGGTCAACCAGCACGGACTCAGCGCGTACTACGGGCAGGCGGGCGTCAATTGGATGTCGGTGCACACCGGCATCGACTTCCCCGTCGGTTACGGCACTCCCGTCATGGCGGCCACCGACGGCACCGTGCGCACCCAGTACAACGTCGCCTACGGCAACATGGCCATAGTGACCTCACCGGACGGCACCGAGACCTGGTACTGCCACCTCAGCAGCACCCGGGTGCGCTCCGGGCAGGTCAAGGCCGGCGACGTGATCGCCTACTCCGGCAGCTCGGGCAACTCCACCGGACCGCACCTGCACTTCGAGGTACGGCCCGGCGGATCGGCGGTCGACCCGCTGCCGTGGCTGCGCGGCCACGACCTCGACCCGACGTAGGCGGCCTACAGCTTCTCGACCGGCGCGTACCGCAGCAGCAGGCGCTTCGGCTTTTCCTGCCCGAAGTCGACCGTGGCCTCGGCGTTGTCGCCCATGCCCTTGACCGAGACGACCGTGCCGAGCCCGAACGAGTCGTGGGTGACGCGGTCGCCGACGGCCAGGGAGACGACCTGCCGGTCCTTGGCGCGCCGGGTGGCGAAGCCGCTCGGACCGCTCTTGCGCGAGGAGGAGACGCCGGAGGCCATGCCCGACACCGACGCCGACGGCGTCGCCGGGCCGGTGCGCCGCCACTCGACGTACTTCTCGGGGATCTCCTCCAGGAAGCGCGACGGCGGGTTGTACGAAGGCTGGCCCCAGGCGCTGCGCATGCCCGACCGGGTCAGGTAGAGCCGCTCGCGGGCGCGGGTGATGCCGACGTAGGCGAGCCGTCGCTCCTCCTCCAGCTCCTTGGCCTGGCCGAGGGCGCGCTGGTGCGGGAAGACGCCGTCCTCCATGCCGGTGAGGAAGACGACGGGGAACTCCAGGCCCTTGGCCGTGTGCAGCGTCATCAGCGTGATGACGCCGGCGCCCTCCTCGTCCTCGTCCGGGATCTGGTCGGAGTCGGCGACGAGGGCGACCTTCTCCAGGAAGTCCGCGAGGGTGCCGGCGCCCTCCTCCTCGCCACGCTCCTGCTCGAACTCCAGGGCCACGGCCGCGAGTTCCTGGAGGTTCTCGATGCGGGTCTCGTCCTGCGGGTCGGTGGACGCCTGGAGCTCGGCGAGGTAGCCGGTGCGCTCCAGGACGGCCTCCAGGACGGTGGCCGGGCCGGCGCCGGACTCGACGACCGTGCGCAGCTCCTCCAGCAGGACGTTGAAGCGCTTGACGGCGTTGGCGGAGCGGGCGGCCATGCCGTACGCGTCGTCCACGCGGCGCAGCGCCTGGGCGAAGCCGATCTTCTCCCGGAGCGCCAGCGCGTCGATCATGGCCTCGGCGCGCTCGCCGATGCCGCGCTTGGGCACGTTGAGGATGCGGCGCAGCGGCACGGTGTCCTCGGGGTTGGCGAGGACGCGCAGGTAGGCGAGGACGTCGCGGACCTCCTTGCGCTCGTAGAAGCGCACGCCGCCGACGACCTTGTAGGGCAGCCCGACCCGGATGAAGATCTCTTCGAAGACTCGGGACTGGGCGTTGGTGCGGTAGAAGACGGCGACGTCGCCGGCCTTGGCGTCGCCGGCGTCGGTGAGCCGGTCGATCTCGTCGGCGACGAACTGGGCCTCGTCGTGCTCGGTGTCGGCGACGTAGCCGGTGATGGCGGCGCCGGCGCCGGCCTCGGTCCACAGGTTCTTCGCGCGGCGGTTCTGGTTGCGCTCGATGACGGCGTTGGCGGCGTTGAGGATGGTCTGCGTGGAGCGGTAGTTCTGCTCCAGCAGGATCGTGGTGGCGTCCGGGTAGTCCTCCTCGAACTGGAGGATGTTGCGGATGGTGGCGCCGCGGAAGGCGTAGATGGACTGGTCGGCGTCACCGACGACGCACAGCTCGGCCGTCTCGTCGCCGGTGCCGACCAGCTCGCGCACCAGGGTGTACTGGGCGTGGTTGGTGTCCTGGTACTCGTCGACGAGGACGTGGCGGAAGCGGCGCCGGTAGTGCTCCGCGACGTCCGGGAACGCCTGGAGCAGGTGGACCGTGGTCATGATGATGTCGTCGAAGTCGAGGGCGTTGGCCTCGCGGAGCCTCGACTGGTACATCGTGTACGCCTCGGCGAGCGTCTTCTCGAAGCCGTCCGCCGCCTTGGCCGCGAACGCCTCCTCGTCGATGAGCTCGTTCTTGAGGTTGGAGATCTTGGCGCTGAAGGACTTCGGCGGGAACTTCTTCGGGTCGAGGTCGAGGTCCCGGCAGACCAGTGCCATCAGGCGCTTGGAGTCGGCGGCGTCGTAGATCGAGAAGGACGAGGTGAAGCCGAGCTTCTTGCTCTCGCGGCGCAGGATGCGGATGCAGGCGCTGTGGAAGGTGAGCACCCACATCGCGTTGCCCCGGGGGCCGACGAGCTGCTCGACGCGCTCCTTCATCTCGCCCGCGGCCTTGTTGGTGAAGGTGATCGCGAGGATCTGGCCGGGGTGGACGCCGCGGGCGCCCAGCAGGTGGGCGATGCGGTGGGTCAGGACGCGGGTCTTGCCGGATCCGGCGCCCGCGACGATGAGCAGCGGGGAGCCGGAGTGCAGCACGGCCAGGCGCTGCTGGTCGTTCATCCCGTCCAGCAGGGCCGCGGGGTCGATGACGGGGCGCGGGGCGCCGTCGCGGTAGTACGCGTCCCGCGGGGCGGGTGCGTCGAACCTGCCGCCGAAGAGGTCGTCCGGCAGGGGCTCGGGGGCCGCGTCGTCCTCCGGGGGCGGCGGGGGCTCCTCGTCGGAGGGGACGAGGTTCGCCAGGAAGCTGTCGTCAAAGAGGCTGCTCATCGTTGTCCGAGTCTAGGCGGCCCCGCCGACAGCCGGTCCCGGCTTCCGGAGGCGGTCCGCGAGGGTGCGGGTCAGACCCACAGGACGGCGACGAATACGTTGGCGGTGGTCAGGGCGCCGACCGTGCCGAACGCGGCGGCCTCGACGCGCTCCTCGTCCCGCTTGACGTACACCAGACCCAGGACGACCACCAGGAGCGCAAGTTTCAGGCCGATCTTCACGGTGTTGACCGGGTGGCCCTGGGACTGGTTCAGGCCGACCAGCGCGACGCCCGTGACCAGCATCGCGAGCGCGCCGTGCAGCATCGCGGGGGTCATCCGGGCCTGCCCGCGGCCGATGGCCTTCATCTGGGTCAGAAAGCCTCCGAGCAGGCAGGCGATGCCGACGATGTGCAGGCCGACCATGGCGTGAATCAGTGCGTCCATGAGGACCGACCCTAGCCGGATGACCGGTTCGCACCGAAATTGGGGCTGTACCACCAACTCACCTGATACCGGGGGAAGATCACCGTTTCGGTCATATGTGGGCCGTATCACTCCGAGCCGCCGGGAGACTTCCGGCCACCCGCGGTCGATTCACCGCAGATTGCGGCCATTTTCCGTCCAGTACCAGTCATGCGCGTTACCGCGGCACCCCGCGGTTTAGCGTCCTGTCCCCAGACGGCGGTGGCCCGCCCTCTCTCCCCCCTCGTACGGGCCACCGCCGCACTGCTACCGCCTCCCTCCGGACCGGAAGGAAGTGACGGCCACCGTGGCGTCGCACCGCAAGCCCAAGCAGCATCCGCTCGTCGGCGGCACCGCCCGGACCGCGGCCGGGCTCGCCCTGGCAGGGGCGGCCACCGCCACCGTGCTCGACGGCACCGGCCACGCCGCCCCGCAGAGCACCCCGGACGAGGTGAAGGCACAGGTCTCCCGCTACTACCGGCAGGCCGAGACGGCGACCGAGCAGTACAACGGCGCCAAGGAGCGCACCGACCGGGCCCGCGCCGCGCTCGACCGCCTCCAGGACGAGGCGGCCCGCAGGGCCGAGCGCCTCAACGACGCCCGGAACGCCCTGGGCTCCTACGCCGCCGCCCAGTACCGCACGGGCGGCGTGCCCTCCTCCGTGCGGCTGCTGCTCTCCTCCTCGCCGCGGCGCTTCCTCGACCGGGCCTCGCTGACCGAGCGCAGCGGCGCCCGGCAGGCGTCCGAAGTGGCCCGTGTGCGGCGGGAGATCCAGGAGGTCCGTCAGGTGCGGACCACCGCCGAGGCGAAGCTGGACGAGCTCGAACGGGAGCAGCGGGCGCTCGCCCGGCACAAACGCACGGTGGAGGCGAAGCTGACGGCGGCCCGGAAGCTGCTCCACTCGCTGCCCGCCGCCGCGCGGGAGACCCTGCACAAAGCCGGGGAACACGCCGTGCCGGAGCACCTGCCCGTGAGCGGCCGCGCCGGGCAGGCCGTGGCCTTCGCCTACCGGGCGCTCGGCAAGCCGTATGTGTGGGGCGCCACCGGCCCGTCCGGCTACGACTGTTCGGGGCTGACGCAGGCGGCCTGGCGGTCGGCCGGCGTCTCCCTGCCGCGCACCACCTACACCCAGATCAACTCCGGACACCGCGTCGCCCGGGACCGGCTGGCCCCGGGCGACCTGGTCTTCTTCTACTCCGGCGTCAGCCACGTCGGCCTCTACGTCGGCGACGGGAAGATGATCCACGCCCCGCACCCCGGGGCGCCGGTGAGCGTCTCGGGCATCGACACGATGCCCTTCGCCGGGGCGGTCAGGCCCGCCTGAGAGCGGCTATGCCGTCAGCTGCCTGGTGAGCCACTGGAAGATCTCGGGGACCTGTTCCTTCCACACGGCCGTGTTGTGGCCGCCGGCGTCCGCCGGGAGTTCCTTGACCTCCACCGTGGTGGGCAGCTTGGCCGCCTTCTTGATGTCCAGGCCGGCGCGGTAGCCGTCGCGCTCGCTGCCCGAGAGGAACAGGGCCACCGGCGGCGGGGTCTTGGCCCGCTTGAGCATCTTCAGCGGGTTGTTCTCGTTGCGCAGCGCCGGGGTCTTGGCGGTGAGCGAGGCGCGCACGCCGATGGGGTCGTTGTAGCCGGACAGGCTCACGCCGGCGCGGAACCGGTCGGGGTGGGCGATGGCCAGCTTGGCGGCGCAGTGCGCGCCCGCCGAGTAGCCGGCGACGCCCCACGCCTCGGGCTTCTCGCTGACCCGGAAGTTGTCCACGACCATCTTGCGGACGTCGAAGCTGAGCCAGGTGTCGGCGTTGATCGTGCCGGGGGTGTTGGCGCAGCCGGTGTCGACCTTGCCGCCGAGGAGGGTGGTGCGCGGCGCGACGATGATGAAGGGCTGGATCTCGCCCTTCTCCATCATGGGCTTGAGCTGCTCGTTGACCTTGAGCGTGCCGAACCAGGCCTTCGCGGAGCCCGGGAAGCCGGGGAGCACCTCGACGACGGGGAACTTCTTCTTCTTGAACTTGGGGTCGTCGTACTGCGGCGGGGTCCAGACGTAGACCTCGCCGTTGACGCCGGAGACGCGGCCCTTGAGCTGGGTCTTGCGGACGCCCTCGCCCATGCGCTCGTCGGTGACGGGCTTGAACTTCTGGATCACCCGGGGCAGGTCCTTCATCTGCTTGCCGCCGGTGCCGTCCTTGCCGAGGTTCGCGGCGGAAGCGACGTGGTCGCCGGTGCCGAGCAGGTCGTCCCAGTTGTCGTACAGCCCGTTGGCGTTGTTCACGACGACGAAGACCATCGTGATCGCCGTGGCCTGGGCGAAGAGCAGCATGAACAGCCGCGCGACGTACCGGACGATCCGGGGGCCCCGGATCCTGCTCCACAGGAACAGAGGCAGCGCAAGGGCGACCACGACCAGGACGATCGTGGTCACGAAGAAGGGCGTCCCCATCAAGCTCATCGAGTCGGCTCTCGTTTCGGATCTGCGGGCCTCTCGGCCCCGGCCCTACTCTGGAGAGCCTTCCGCCACGGTTAGATGTCCGGGCCCGGGTCAGGGTTCCCGTTTGTGACGGAACGTGCCGTCTCTCACACCGTCCACACCATCCGTCACACCAGGCGACGGGCCGTCGCCCAGCGGGTCAGCTCGTGCCGGTTGGAGAGCTGGAGCTTGCGCAGCACCGCGGAAACGTGGGATTCCACCGTCTTCACGGAGATGAACAGCTGCTTGGCGATCTCCTTGTAGGCGTAGCCGCGGGCGATCAGCCGGAGCACCTCGCGCTCACGCTGGGTGAGGCGGTCCAGGTCCTCGTCGACCGGCGGGGCGTCCGTGGAGGCGAAGGCGTCGAGGACGAAGCCGGCCAGCCGCGGGGAGAAGACGGCGTCGCCGTCCCGGACGCGGAAGACCGCGTCGATCAGGTCCGCGCCGGTGATCGTCTTGGTGACGTAGCCGCGGGCGCCGCCCCGGATGACGCCGATGACGTCCTCCGCCGCGTCGGACACCGACAGCGCCAGGAAGCGGACGGGCGCCTCGGCCGCGGTCATCAGCCCCGCGCAGCGGCGCAGCACCTCGACCCCGCCGCCGCCGGGGAGGTGGACGTCCAGCAGGACGACCTCGGGGCGGGTCGCGGTGATCACGGTGACCGCCTGGTCGACGTCCGCCGCCTCCCCGACCACCTCGACGCCGGTCCGGTCCGTGGCGCCGATCTCGGCTTGGACCCCGGTGCGGAACATCCGGTGGTCGTCCACCAGCACCACCCGCACCCGGCGCTCCGCCGGCTGTTCCGTCGTCCCGTCGGTCGTCATCACTGGTTCTCCGCCCTCTCCATCTCCAGCTCCACTTCCGTCCCCCCGCCGGGCACGGACCGCAGGCGGGCCGTGCCGCCGTTGCGCTGCATTCTGCCGATGATCGATTCCCGGACTCCCATCCGGTCCTCCGGGACCGCGTCCAGGTCGAAGCCCGGGCCCCGGTCGCGCACCGAGACGAAGACCGTACGCCCCTCGACCTCGGCGTACACCTGGACGGCGCCGCCCTCGCCACCGTACTTCGCGGCGTTGACCATGGCCTCGCGCGCGGCCTGCATCTGCGCGCGCAGCCTGTCGTCCAGCGGGCAGTCGCCGACCACGACGACCTCGATGGGGACGCCGTGGTGGTCCTCGACGCCCGCGGCCGCCGCCCGCACCGCCTCGGCCAGGGTCTCCGGCTCCTCGGCCTCGTCCTTGCCGTGGCCCTCCGGGTCGTAGAGCCAGGCGCGCAGCTCCCGCTCCTGCGCCCGGGCCAGGCGGGCGACCTCCCGGGGGTCCTCGGCGTTGCGCTGGATCAGGGTCAGGGTGTGCAGGACGGAGTCGTGGACGTGGGCGGCGACCTCGGCCCGTTCCTGGGCGCGGATGCGCATGGTGCGTTCGGCCGACAGGTCCTGCGTCATCCGCACGACCGACGGGCCCGCCAGCAGGGCGATGCCGACCAGGACGGCCAGCGACGCCTGGAGCACGGTGCCCAGGTGCTCCGCCGAGCTCTGCAGGACGACGATGCCGGTGACGCCGACGACGACCAGCAGCACGCCGGCCGCGGCGCGGGCGAACGGCAGGACGCGCTTGCTGCCGGCGACCTCCATCCAGTGGGCGCGGCGGGCGTTGTCCGCCTGCCGCCAGACGAGGGCGACACCGGCGCCGATCAGCACGAGCGGCCAGACGTAGACGTTGGCCCGGCCGAGGTGGAGCCGGTCGAGGAGGATCGCGGCGCCCACGACCAGCGCGATCAGCGCGAGGATCTGGCCGCGGTCGGGCTTGCGGGAGAACAGGTGCCGGCGGCCGTCCGCCGCTACGCCGTCGTCCGCCGCCGGGCGGGGGGCCTGCACGCCGCCGACGCCGAGCGGCACGACGAACCAGAAGACCGCGTACAGCAGCGCCCCCATGCCCTGTGCCATCAGCAGCGCCAGGAAGACCAGCCGCACCCAGGCCACCGGGACGCCCAGGTGGCCCGCGAGGCCACGGGCGACACCGCCGAGCATCCGGCCCTCGGCGCTGCGGTAGAGCTTGCGCAGGGGGGCGGGTTCGGGGGCGGCCGGCGCGTAGGCGCCGCTGCCGGGCCGTGGTTGCGTCGTCGGTGCGCCGGTCATGCCCCGATCGTCACACGGGCCGGGCGCCCGGGGCATCGGGGTCGTCCCTGACCGAACCCCTAGCCGCGGCCCCTTCCGGTGACGCGCAGGCCGTCGCGCACGGCGTCGAAGACCGGCCGGTGGCGGTCCCACTGCTCGGCGGGGGCCGACAGGTAGACGGCGTACTCGTCGCCGCCTGCTCTGCCGAAGCCCAGGTCGATGGCGCGGTACTGGCGCGCCCGGCCCGTGAAGGAGAACTCCCAGACGGCGGCCGGGCCGCCTCGGTAGGAGGTCTCCTGCATCCGCAGCCGCCGGTAGCCGGTGAGCTTCCTCCTGACCTCCCGCTCCACGTCCTCCCAGTGCCGCAGGGGGTCCGGGCCCGCCAGGTCGAGCACGTTGATCTTGAGGTCGACGCGGCCGGTCGGGTCGATGTAGTCCACCTCGACCGCGGACTTCTCCTGCCGGCGCCAGCCGTCCGGGACGGGCAGCGCGACGCCGAGCCGCTTCTCCTCGACCCAGTGGTGGCCGCGCGGCACGACGGGCTGCGGCGGCCCGGCGGAGCCGGGGGTCCGGCGCGGAGCCGGCGCGGCGTCGTCGTCCGCGTCCCCGCCCGGGACGAGGAGGTACGCGACGACGGCCGCCAGCAGGACGCCGAGGGTGCCACCGGCCACGGCCCACCTGCGGGCGCGGCCGCGACGGCCGCCCGCGGGGACGGCGGCGGTCGGTGCCTCCGAACCGGTTGCGGTCGCGCCGCCGGGGCCGGAGACCACATCCGGGCCCGTCCCGAGGGCTGAGGCCCGATCCGTGCCGGGGCCCGGCCCGGGGGCGGAGCCGCGCGCGACGTCCGGCGTCCCGGCAGCACGAGTGGCCGTCCCCGTGGAGCCGGGGACCGCCTCCGGGACCGCCCCCGGGGCCGAAGCCCAGGCCGTCGCCGCGCCCGGCCCGGGGACGGCGCCGCGCGCGGCACCCGGCGCCCCGGGCGGGTGGACGGCCGCTCCGGCGGAGCCGGAAGACGCTTCCGGGGCCGCTCCAGGGCCAGTTCCGCTCACGGCGCCCGGCGCCCGGGCGGCACGCGTGGTCGCCTCGGCGGAGCCGGGGGCCGCTTCCGGGCCCGCCTCGGGCGCGGCGCCGCGTGCAGCGTCCGGTACCCCGTCGACGCGGGTGGTCGCTCCGGCGGAGCCGGGAGTTGTTTCCGGGCCCGGCCCGGGAGCGGCACTGCACGCGAGGCCCGGCGCGTCGGCGACGCGGGTGGTCGCCCCGGCCGGACCGGGCCACGCCTGCGGGTCCGGCCGCACGGCTGCCGGGGCCGTACCGGAAACGGGAGCGGAAGGGGAAGCAGCCCCAGCCGCCGGGCTCTCCCCCGCCTCGGCGGGGGTCCAGGACGAGGCGGGCGCGCGCATGGCTTCCAAGGCGCCGACAGGTGCGTCCGGTCCGGGCGCCGGGAGCGCCCCGGGGCAGCCGGCGGACCCGGTCGCGGCGCGCCCCGCAGAGGCGGCTCTCCCGGGCGCACCCGCCCGGTCGGGCGCCGGGAACACCCCGGAGGCCGGTACCGGGGGAACGGCGACACCGGCAGCCGGGCCGGTCGCGCCCGCCCCGGCAGCCGGCCCCGGGGCCGCCGCGCCGGCGGCCCCCGCGGCCCCCGCGTCCTCCAGGATCTGCTCCACCAGCTCCGCCGGCGGGCGCAGGGCCGGGTCGCGGGTCAGGAGGGTTTCGATCAGGCGGGTCAGGGGGCCCGCGTGGCGCGGGGGGTCCAGGGGGTCCACCGCTATCGCGTACGCCGTCTCGACGGCGGTGTCGCGGCGGAAGGGCGGGCGGCCCTCGACCGCCTCGTAGAGGGTCGCGCCCAGCGCCCACAGGTCGGCGGCCGGGCCGGGGCCGGCGCCCCGGACGCGTTCGGGGGCGATGTAGTCGACGGAGCCGACCATCTCGCCGGTCTTGGTGAGCGTGGAGTTGCCGGCGAGGCGCGCGATGCCGAAGTCGGTGAGGACGACCCGCCCGTCGTGGCCCAGCAGCACGTTGCCGGGCTTGACGTCGCGGTGCAGCACCCCGGCCGCGTGGGCGGCGCGCAGGGCGGCGATCATGCCGCGGCCGACGCGGGCGGCCTCGCCGGGGGCGAGCGTGCCATCGGCCAGGACCTCGCCGAGGGTCCGGGAGGGCACGTGCTCCATGACGATGCAGGGCATCCCGTCGTCCTCGACGACGTCGTGGACGACGACCACGTTGGGATGGCTGATCCGGGCCGCGCTGCGGGCCTCGCGGCGGGTCCGCTCGCAGAGGGTGGCGAGCTCCTCCTCGTCCATCCCGTGCGGCACGCGCAGCCGCTTGACCGCCACGTGCCGGCCCAGCAGTTCGTCCTCGGCGCGCCAGACGGTGCCCATGCCGCCGCGGCCGATGTGTTCGAGCAGCCGGTAGCGGCCGGCGAGCAGATGCCCGGGGGACGCGTCGGACACCGTGCGCACCTCCGCCTCTCCGCCCGTTTCCCGCCAGATGTTCGATGCGTCACCCTAACCGGAGCCGCCTCGGGGACGATCTCAGGGAAGGGCCAGGGTCACCACGGATGCCGCCCGCCCGCGCCGGTTGACACGATGGGCCCATGACCGACGCACCCCCCTCCCCCGGCCCCGGAGCGCCGCTGCGGCGCAGCCGCGACCACAAGATGATCTCCGGCGTGTGCGGGGGGCTGGGCCGGTTCTTCGACCTGGACCCGGTGATCTTCCGGGTGGTCCTGGGGGTGCTGGCGGTCAGCGGCGGACTGGGCCTGATCGTCTACGGCTTCGCGTGGCTGCTGATCCCGCTGGAGGGCGAGGAGGAGAACGAGGGCCGCCGGATGCTCTCGGGCCGGGTGGAGGGCCCGGCGCTGACGGCTGTGCTGTGCGCGCTGGTGGGCTCGGGGCTCTTCCTGTCGATGCTCAACAACAGCGGGGCGATGGCGTTCTCGCTGATGCTCACGCTGGCCCTGATCGGCACGGCCCACTGGTCGCGGCTGCGGCGCGGGACGCCCGAGACGGCGGCCGAACCCCCGGCCGCGCAGAAGGCGCAGAAGCCGCAGAAGGCCATGGACGCCCCGCCCGAGACCCGGGCACCACCGCCGCCGGGCGCCCCGTCCTGGTGGCGCGACCCCGTCGCCGCCGGCCGCCGTGACCCGGGCTATCTGTGGGGCCCGGACGACGGCCCGCACGACGCCGGGGTGGTGGCGAAGGAGCGGAGGCGCCGGGTGCGCGACGGCCGGCAGCTCGGCGGCTGGACGTTCCTGCTGGCCGCCGCGGCCTGCGCGCTGGGCATCGCCCTGTCGTGGCACGGCCGCCCACTGGGCACCTCGCTGCAGATCGGCCTGGGGTGCGCGCTCGCCGTCTTCGGCGCGGGCATCGCGCTCAGCTCCCGGTACGGACGCACCGGCGGCGGCACGGTCACCATGGCGGTGCTGACGGGCCTGCTGCTGGCGGGCGCCGCCGCCCTGCCCGAGTCGGTCACCGCCGACTGGCGGTCGGTCACCTGGCGCCCGGCCGCCACGGACGGGCTGCGGCCGCAGTACCGGGTGGGCAGCGGCACGGGCACGCTGGACCTCACCGGCCTGCCCCGCTCCGGCTCCGGCCGGCTCACCACGTCCGTGGAGGTCGGGGCGGGACGGCTGGAGGTCGTCCTCCCCCCGGACGTCACGGCGGAGGTCACCGCCGAGGTCGGCGTCGGCGCCGTCCGGCTGCCCGACGGGAACCCCCGGGACGTGGACGTGAAACCCCGTCAGACCCGGCGCGCGACCCTGCGCCCGGCCCCCGGGCAGCCGTCGCGCGCAACGCTGGAACTGCGGCTCAAGACCGGAATCGGAGAGGTGGAGGTGACCCGTGCGGCGGCATGACTTCGAGCCCGGCAGGCTGGTCGTGGGCCTGGTGCTGCTGGGCGGCGGCCTGGCCTACCTGCTGGAGGCGGCGGGCCGGTGGCACTTCCCCGCGTACGCGCTGCTGCCGGCCCTGGTGGGCGGCCTGTGCCTGGGCGGGGCCGTCCCCTCCATCGGGTACCTCGTCCGCCGCCGCCGCGGCGGGCGCGGCGTCGAGCGCTGAGGCACGGGGAAGAAGGGGTGGCGTTCCGGCCGGGACACGCCGGAACGCCTGCGGGGACCCTGCCCCTCCGCCCCGGGATCAGCCGGTGCGCAGGCCCAGCGCGCTCCCCTTGAGCCACTCCTGCCAGTCGATGTTCCAGTCGCCGTAGCCGTTGCCGAAGCGGTCCATGGGCTTGGGCTTCACGCCGCCCTTGACCTCGACGACGTCGCCCTTGCGGCTCAGGCCGTAGAGCCACTTGGCGTTCTCGGTGGACATGCCGATGCAGCCGTGGCTGACGTTCTCCTTGCCGAACGACTCGGCGTTGTCGGGGGCGGCGTGCACGAACTCGCCGCTGATCGTCTCGCGCATGCTGTAGTCGTACGAGCCGTAGAAGCCGTCGGGGTGGTTGCGCGGGATGCCGATGGAGCGCGAGTCCATGATGACCCGGCCCTCCTTGGCGAGGATGGTCTTGATGCCCTGCCGGGTGCCGAAGCCCTTCGACTCGTCGCCGCCGCTGATCGGAATCGTGCGCAGCGTCCTGCCGTTGCGGACCACGGTGAGCGTGTGGGCCTTGAGGTCCACGGTGTTGACCATGGAGTCGCCGATGGTGAAGGTGACGGTGCGGTCGCGGTCGGCCGCGGTGCCCGTGCCGAGCTTCACGCCGGCGAGCCGGGCGTCCAGCGTCACCTTCGTCCCGGCGGGCCAGAACTTCTCGGGGCGGAAGTGGACCCGGGTGTCGCCCTTGGTCTCGTCCCAGTACCAGGCGCCGGGCACCTTCGGGGACGTGGAGACCTTCAGCCGCCCCTCGATCCCGGCCCGCAGTTCCTTGGCCACCTTCTGCTGCTTGAAGACGACGGCGATGGGCTGGCCGACGCCGACCTTCTCCCCGTTGGCGGGGGCTATTTCGGGCCGGACGATCCGGGCGGCGCCCGGCAGCAGGGCGGCCGGGGGCGCGGGCTTCTCCGTGACGGGAGCGGGCTTCGCGGGCGCGGACGCGGACGGGGAGACCGAGCGGGCCGGCTTCTCCTCGGCGTCGGCGGCTCCGCCGCAGCCGGCGGCGGCCAGGCCGGCCAGGGCCAGGGCGGCGGGCACTCCGAGGGGGCGGGCGAGGCGGCGCATCGTGCTCCTTGCGGGTCCGGTGTTCCGGGCGTGACGACTGTTCCGGGCGTGACGAAGCCGAGGCGGCTGCGCCTCGGCGTCGGACCATCCTAATTCGCACAAATGCACTGCTATGGGGCTCGCAAGGACGAGCGGACCCCCGCCGACGGGCGGGGGTCAGGAACACCCATGGAACGGCCGTGCCCCTCGTCCACAGCTGTGGACGAGGGGCACGGCCCGGGCACCTTCAGGGAGCGACTACTCCCACTCGATCGTCCCCGGGGGCTTGCTCGTCACGTCGAGCACGACCCGGTTGACGTCCCGGACCTCGTTGGTGATCCGGGTGGAGATCCGCGCCAGTACCTCGTACGGCATGCGCGTCCAGTCGGCCGTCATCGCGTCCTCGGACGAGACCGGGCGCAGCACGATCGGGTGGCCGTAGGTGCGGCCGTCGCCCTGGACGCCGACCGAGCGGACGTCGGCCAGCAGGACCACCGGGCACTGCCAGATCTCGCGGTCGAGACCGGCGGCGGTGAGCTCCTCGCGGGCGATGGCATCGGCCTCGCGCAGCAGGTCGAGGCGCTCGCGCGTGACCTCGCCGACGATGCGGATGCCCAGGCCCGGGCCCGGGAAGGGCTGGCGCTGGACGATCTCCTCGGGCAGGCCGAGCTCCTGGCCGACCATGCGGACCTCGTCCTTGAAGAGCTGCCGCAGCGGCTCGACGAGCTTGAACTCGAGGTCCTCGGGGAGGCCGCCCACGTTGTGGTGGGACTTGATGTTGGCGGTGCCGGTGCCGCCGCCGGACTCGACGACGTCCGGGTACAGGGTGCCCTGGACGAGGAACTCGACCGGCTGGTCGCCGGGCGCCTCGGCCACGATCTCGGCCTGCGCCTGCTCGAAGACCCGGATAAACTCCCGGCCGATGATCTTCCGCTTCTCCTCGGGGTCGGAGACCCCGGCCAGCGCGGACAGGAAGCGCTCCTGCGCGTCGACGACCTTCAGCTGGACGCCCGTCGCGGCGACGAAGTCCTTCTCGACCTGCTCGGTCTCGCCCTTGCGCATCAGGCCGTGGTCCACGTAGACGCAGGTCAGCTGGGAGCCGATGGCCTTCTGGACGAGCGCCGCGGCGACCGCGGAGTCCACGCCGCCGGACAGGCCGCAGATGGCGCGCCGGGTGCCGACCTGCTCGCGGATGGCCGCGACCTGCTCCTCGATCACGTTGCCCGTGGTCCAGGTGGGCTCGATGCCCGCGCCGCGGTAGAGGAAGTGCTCCAGGACCTGCTGGCCGTGCGTGGAGTGCATCACCTCGGGGTGGTACTGCACGCCGTAGAGCCGCTGCTCGTCGTTCTCGAAGGCGGCGACCGGCACCAGGTCGGTGGAGGCGGTGACGGTGAAGCCCTCGGGCGCGGCCGAGCAGGCGTCGCCGTGCGACATCCACACCGGCTGCTCGGCGGGGGTGCCCTCGAAGAGCGTCGAGGACGTCCGGCTGACGTACATCGCGGTACGGCCGTACTCGCGGGCGCCGGTGTTGTCGACCGTGCCCCCGAGCGTGGTGGCCATCAGCTGGAAGCCGTAGCACATGCCGAAGACGGGGACGCCGGCGCCGAAGAGCGCGGGGGCGTCGTCGAGGCGGGGCGCGCCCTCCTCGTAGACGGACGAGGGGCCGCCGGACAGGATGATCGCCTTCGGCTGCTTGGCGAGCATCTCGGCGACGGGCATCGTGCTGGGAACGATCTCGCTGTAGACCCGCGCCTCGCGCACGCGACGGGCGATGAGCTGGGCGTACTGGGCGCCGAAGTCGACAACGAGCACCGGTTCCGCGGTGTGGTCGTGGGCGGCGGGAGGAGGTGCTGCTGACACGGGAGCGGCCCTTCCGGCGAATCGAGGGTGGGGGTCTCTATTTGTCGATTCTACCGGGACGGGGGTGGCCGCTTTTGTCTCACCATCCGAATCCGGTGGGCATCCGCCGGTCATCCAGTGGCCGTCCAGTGGTCATCCGGTTGGCTCCGGGGCCGTCCCGGGGCCATACTGTCCGCCATGCGCGAGCACTCGACCTTCGTCTTTACCTATGGCACCGGCCCGTCCGGCTGCCATGGTCGTGCTGCTCAGCGATAGAACAGCGACTTCCACGAGCGCCCCGGGCCGGCCAAGGCCCGGGGCGCTCGTGCGTTTCCTCCTCCGGGCCGCGGCGGCACCGGGCACCGGACCCCGAGGAGAACCCCCGCCATGACCACCACCACCGGCGACACCGCCACCGACAACACCGGCGCCCGCACCGACGAGGCCGTCCACCTGATCACCGGCGCCCGCGAGCGCATCGACGACCTCGACGGCCGGATCATCGGCCTCGTCCAGGAACGGATGGCCGTCTCGGAGGAGATCCAGCGCGCGCGCATCGCCTCCGGCGGCCGCCGGGTCAACCTCTCCCGCGAGATGGAGATCCTCACGCACTACAGCGACCGGCTCGGCAAGAACGGCACCGTCCTGGCGATGACCCTGCTGGACCTGTGCCGGGGCCGCGTCTGACGCGCCCGTTCCCGCGTATCGCGCCGGAAACCCCGCGCCCGTCCCGTCACCCGTACGGCGCGTGACCGCCTCACGACCGGCTTCGTTGGAACCGGTGTCCGCGCCAGCCAGGAGCGGCCCACCAGAAATCCACGCGTGGTCTCCGCCCCTGTTCATCTGGGCGCCCGGCAACGACAGGGCGGATCCACCGGAGTGTGAGACGCCGAAGACGCGCGTCGTGGGACCTCACTCCGGTGGTACGGCGGCCGGTCGGCAGGGGACAGCAGTCCGGCCGCCAACCCGGTCGGCCGGTTCCGGGGACGCCCGGGACCGGCCGCATCCGCGGCGGGCGGTTGCGCCCGACCGGGGTCATGCCCCACGATGCGAAGAGGACACCGAGTCCCCGGCAAACCCCTTGCCCCTTACCGCCATTGGTCGGACCACCCAGACCCGCGGCGCTCCCCCCGGCGCCGCTCCGCGGCACCGAACCGCCCTGATCCCGGTGCCGGCAATCAAGGGCCCCGCGGCCGTCCGCACGCCCCCGCGTTGACGGTCCGGGGCCCTTCGCCGTTCCCCTATCGACCGGCCGGCGGCACGGGAGGGACCGGCAGGAACGGCAGCCGCAGCGCCCCGAACGCGCCCTTGGGCACGGCCGGTTCGCGCGGCTCGACCGCCGCCACCCGTACGTACGCGCCCCCCTGCGCCGGCCGCGGGTCCGGCTCGCCCTTGTTGGGCCAGAAGGACATGGCGCGCTCCGCCTGGGCCGTGATCGTCAGGGAGGGATTGACGCCCAGGTTCGCACTGACCGAGGAGCCGTCCACGACGGAGATCGACGGATGGCCGTAGAGCCGGTGGTACGGATCGACGACCCCGCGCTCCGGATCGGAGCCGATGGGACATCCGCCGAGGAAGTGAGCGGTGAGCGGGGTGCCCGCCAACTCGCCCACGTTGCTGCCCGGAAAGCCGTTGATCTCCTCGGCGATCCTGGCCGCGGCCTCGGACGCCTCGGGGAGCTGCACGGGGTTGGGCGCGCCGTGCCCCTGCCGCGCGGTCAGCAGGCCCTTCCCCGGGCCCCTCCTCCGGCGGTACGTGGTCAGGGAGTTGTCCACGGACTGCATCACCAGGCCGATGATGGTCCGCTCGGACCAGCGGCGCTTGGAGAGGGAGCGCATCAGCAGCACCGGGTGGCGCGCGCAGGACGCCACGAACGCCGGTACGCGCCAGGTGGCCACGGGTACCTGCGTGATGGTCAGCAGGCCCATCGCGTTGGAGCCCTTTCCATAACGGACGGGCTCGATGTGGGTGTTGGGGTTGGGGTGTACGGAGGAGGTGATCGCCACGCCCCGGGTGAAGTCCGCCGCCGTGCCGTGCGCCCTGCGGTAGCGGCGGTCGGTGGTCTGGGCGCCGACGAGGGCCTCGGAGTTGGTCCGGGTCAGGTGGCCGAGGCGGCCGGAGATCCGGGGCAGCAGGCCGCGGTCCTTCATGGTGTGCAGCAGCGTCTGGGTGCCGTACGTGCCGGCGGCGAGGACGACGTGCCGCGCGCGCAGCGTCCGGGGGCGGGCCCGGTGCCGGTCGGTGGGGACGGTGGCCACGCGGCAGCCCCCGCCGGGGAGTTCGGCGACGGCGACGACCTTGGTGAGCGGGTGGACGACGGCCCCGGCCTGTTCGGCGAGGTACAGGTAGTTCTCGTTGAGGGTGTTCTTGGCGCCGTGCCGGCAGCCGGTCATGCACTCGCCGCACTCGGTGCAGGCGGTGCGGGAGGGGCCGGCGCCGCCGAAGTACGGGTCGGGCACCTCGGTGCCGGGGGCGGCGCACGGCCCGTCGTTCCCCGCACCGGCGTCGCGTCCGTCGCCGAAGAAGACGCCCACGGGGGCCGGGTGGTAGGTGTGGCCGAAGCCCATGCGGTCGGCGGCGGCCTTGAGGTGGACGTCGGCGGGGGTCGTCGTGGGGTTGAGGCGCACGCCGAGCATGCGTTCGGCTTGCGCGTAGTACGGCTTCAGCTCCTCGTGCCAGTCGGTGATGTCCGCCCACTGCGGGTCCTCGAAGAACGAACGCGGGGGGACGTAGAGGGTGTTGGCGTAGTTGAGCGAGCCGCCGCCGACTCCCGCCCCGGCCAGGACCATCACATGGCCGAGCAGGTGGACGCGCTGGATCCCGTAGAGGCCGAGGGCCGGGGCCCAGAGGTAGTTGCGCAGGTCCCAGGAGTTCTTGGGGAGGGTGTCGCGGGTGAAGCGGCGGCCGGCTTCGAGGATGCCGACGCGGTAGCCCTTTTCGGTGAGGCGGAGGGCGGTTACGGCGCCGCCGAAGCCTGAGCCCACGACGATGACGTCGTAGTCGAACTCTGTTGGCATGGGTGCCTCCGTGGGTGGGTTGGTTGGTTGTGCCCCAGCCCCGCCCTTTCACCGTTTCTTCCGGGGCTGCGCCCCGGGGCCCGGCACCGCGCTCCGCGCGGTGGTGCGGGGGCTTCGCCCCCTGCGCCCCCA
>NZ_JAEAMR010000009.1:162847-247430 GCF_015999245.1 Streptomyces sp. AV19
CCCCGGACCCCGTATCGCGGCTCCGCCGCTCGTCCTCAAACGCCGGACGGGCTGAGTCGGCGCGCCCGAGCTGGATATCCGGTGTGGGCTGGACATCCCGCCCCAGGCTGGATATCCGGTGCGGGCGCGCAATTCAGCCCGTCTGGGGGTTGCCCCCTCCGGGGAGCTTGAGGACAACCGCGCGCAGCGCGGTTTCGGGGGTCCAGGGGGCGGAGCCCCCGGTCAACGCGGCGAAGCCGCGTTACGGGGCCGGGGCTCGCCCCGGAAGAAACGGTGAAAGTGGGGGTACCCCCTCTGGGGGAGGGCCAGGGGCAAGATCAGCGCACGCGCAGCGACTTCAGCACGCGCAGGCCCGCCGTCATCAGCCGCGCATACCCCGCATCTGACAGCCCGAACGCCGGCCCCAACGGCACCACCCGCTGCTGGGCGACCGTCTGCGCCTCCGTGTACTTGAGCAGGCCCTCCGCGCCGTGCCGCCGTCCGAGCCCGGAGTCGCCCATGCCTCCCATGGGCGCCCGCGCGCTGCCGTACGCGGCCGCGTACCCCTCGTTGACGTTGACCGTGCCCGCCCGCAACCGGGCGGCAACGGCACGGCCCCGCCGCCCGTCCCGGGTCCACACGCTCGCGTTGAGCCCGTACGGCGTCGCGTTCGCGCGCTCGACCGCCTCGTCCTCGTCCTCGAAGCGGTGGACCGACACGACGGGGCCGAAGGTCTCCTCCGTGCATACGGCCATGGGGGCCTCGACGCCCTCCAGGATCGTCGGCTCGTGGAAGAACGGGCCGATGTCCGGCCGCGGGCGGCCGCCGGCGAGGACGGTGGCGCCCTTGGCGACGGCCTCCTCCACGTGCCGGACGACGGTCGCCAACTGCCGCGCGGAGGCGAGCGATCCCATGTCCGCGCCGTAGGACAGCGACCGGCCCAGCCGCAGGGCCCGCGTGCGCGCGACGAAGCGCTCCAGGAAGCGGTCCGCGATCGAGGAGTGGACGTACAGCCGCTCGATGGAGATGCACAACTGCCCGGCGGAGGAGAAGCAGGCGCGGACCGCGCCCGCCGCGGCCCGCTCGACGTCGGCGTCCCGCAGCACCAGCATCGCGTTCTTGCCGCCGAGTTCGAGCGAGGAGCCGACGAGGCGGCCGGCGGCGGCGCGGGCGACCTCGCGGCCGGTGCGGGTGGAACCGGTGAAGGTCACGTAGTCGGCGCGGGCGATCACCTCCGGACCGACGACGGGCCCCTCGCCGAGGACGACCTGCCACACGTCCTCGGGCAGGCCCGCCTCGACGAGCAGTTCGCGGGCCCACAGGGCGCTGAGCGCGGTCTCGGTGTCGGGCTTCATCACCACGGCGTTGCCCGCCGCGAACGCCGGGAGGGCGTCGCCGGCCGACAGCTCCAGCGGGTAGTTCCACGGCGCGATGTGGCCCACCACGCCGCGCGGGACGCGGAGTTCGGCGACCCGGGTCAGCAATGGCAGCACCCCGGTGTGCGCCCTGGGCCGCAGCAGGCCGGGGGACGAACGGCCGTAGAAGCGGGCGCCGATGGCCACCGCCTGCACCTCCTCGTGGGCGTGCAGCCGCGCCTTGCCGGTCTCCAGCTGGATCAGGTCCAGCGCCTCGGACTGCCGGTCCAGCAGCAGGTCGTGGAAGCGCAGCAGAACCGCGGCGCGCTGCCGCGCGGGCACCCCGGCCCACCGGCGCCCGGCCTCCCGGGCCCTCGCGAAGGCGGCCTCGACGTCCTCGGACGAGGACTCGGGGAGCCGGGCGAGGACCTCGCCGGTGAACGGCGCGTGGCTCACGGTCTCCCCGGAGCCGGTCACTCCACGGGCGAGGCGGTCGACGAGGGCGGTGGTGACGACGTCCGCCGCCGTGCGGATGTCCGTGCCCGGTGCGACGGGGTTGCCCCCGGCCGGGGCGACGTCCTTCGAGTCGGTCATGGGGGCGAGCGTAGGACGTGCACCCGACCTTTGGATACCCGCAAGTAGCTTGTTTTCAGCGGCAGTCGCGGCGCGGCGGGCCGTCTACTGCCCGGAGAAGGGCCGGGTGCGGACGAACGTGTCCAGCGCGGTCTCGAAGTGGCGCCGTCCCTCGTCCGACCTGGCGTCCGGCGCGGAGACCCACACGTCGTACATCTTCTCCCCCTCGTTCCAGGCGAGGTCGAGGGTGTGCCGGGGGCCCGCCGTGTCCTCGAAGCCGTTCCAGGTGAACTCCCAGGAGGCCGCCTCGTTCCCCTTGTGGGTGGTGCGCGTGACCCGTGCGTCGCGGTAGCCGGGGTAGCGGTCCGGCGCCTGGGAGGCGGATTCGCGCATCACGCCGATCGGACCGCCGTCCTTGGGGTCCTGGATCAGCACGCCGATGCGGAACTCCTTGCCGGGCGAGTAGTAGAAGACGCGCGGCGGTTCGAACGAGCGGGTGAAGCCGTCGGGGACGGCGAGCGCGAAGCCCGCCGGGTCCTGGACGGCGCGGTAGCCCGGCGGGGCCTTGACGTCCGCGGCGGCGGGCGGCGGGGTCGCGGAGGCGGTGGGCAGCGCCGGGCCGCGCGGGGACTGCGGGGTGCCGGTCACGGTGCGCGTCACCCGCGGCACGGCCTTGTCGTCCCGCCCGTCCTCGTCCCGGATCATCAGCAGCGCCGCCACGCCCGCGCCGAGCCCTGCCAGGGTGACCAGGGCGACGCCGCCCAGCAGGGCGGTGCGCACCCGGACGGCGCGGGCGGGCGCCGGGGGCGGGGTGAGGGCGGGAGCGGGGACGCTGCTCTGGGTCGGGGTGTAGTGGACGGAAGCGGCCGGGGCGCGGCCGGTGTCCAGATACCCGCGCAGCAGCCGCTCCGCCTCGTCCGTCCCCATCCGGCGGGCCGGGTCGCGCTCCAGCAGCCCGCGGACGACCGGCAGCAGCGGGCCGGCCGCCTCGGGCGGGCGGATCTCGTCGTAGACCACCGCGTGCAGGATGCCGCCCAGCGAGTCGCGGTGGAACGGCGAGGCCCCGCTGAGCGCGGTGCACAGCAGCACGCCCAGCGACCACAGGTCCGACTCGGGCCCGGCCTGCCCGCCAGCCATCCGCTCGGGGGCGGTGTACTCGGGCGAGCCGACGAACGCCCCGGTCTCGGTGATCGTCGTGGCACCGGAGACCTGGGCGATGCCGAAGTCGGTGAGCACGACGCGGCCCGTGCCCGACTCCAGCAGCACGTTGGGCGGTTTGATGTCGCGGTGCAGGACGCCGCGCGCGTGGGCGGCGCGCAGCGCGCCCAGCATGGCCAGCCCGATCCGGGCCGCCTCGCGGGGGTCCACCGGGCCGTCCGCCGCCAGCCGGTCGGACAGCGAACGGCCGTCCACCAGCTCCATGACGATCCACGGGCGGCCGTCCTGCTCGACGATGTCGTGCAGGACGATGACGTTGGGGTGCTTGATCAGCGCGACCGTGCGGGCCTCGCGCAGGGTGCGGTCCTGGTAGGACCGGTCGGCGCCGGGCGACCCGGCGTCGTCCGCGTGCAGCTCCTTGACCGCCACTTCGCGGCCCAGCAGTTCGTCGGTGGCCCGCCAGACCGTGCCCATGCCGCCGCGCCCGATCCGCCGCCCCAACCGATAGCGCCCCGCGATCACGCCGTCGTGTGCGGCGAAACTCCCCATGGGCACATCTTGCCCCACGGGCCGGAAGGGCGACGCCTCCCGCGCCTGCGGCCCTGGCCGGGGTTCCTTCGGCTTTCGCCCCTGGCCCGCCCTTTCACCGTTTCTCCCGGGGCAGGCCCCTCGGCCCGGCACCGCGCTTCGCGCGGTGAGGCGGGGGCTGCGCCCCCTGCGCCCCTGGCCCCCCTTCGGGGCTACGCCCCGGACCCCGTATCGCGGCTCCGCCGCTCGTCCTCAAACGCCGGACGGGCTGAGTCGGCGCGCCCGAGCTGGATATCCGGTGTGGGCTGGACATCCCGCCCCAGGCTGGATATCCGGTGCGGGCGCGCACTTCAGCCCGTCTGGGGGTTGCCCCCTCCGGGGAGCTTGAGGACAACCGCGCGCAGCGCGGTTTCGGGGGTCCAGGGGGCGGAGCCCCCGAGCCCCCGCCTCACCGCGCGAAGCGCGGTGCCGGGCCGAGGGGCGCAGCCCCCGCTCACCGCCCCGAGCGGAGCCCGGAAGAAACGGTGAAAGGGCGGGCCGGGGGCAGCTCAACCCCCCTCCCCCGGGGCCCGCTTCGGCGGAATACGGCGGAACGCTGTGGACACCCCCCGTTCTGGGCATGAGTGACGTATGCGGACGCAACCCGCGGCGCGCATCACGGCGTCATGTACCGGGGGGTGGAAGTGAACGGGAACGGCACCCACGGAATACCGGCCCACGAGCCGGCCGACATCGCTCCGCGCCTGGCGAAGGCCCGGCGCACACTGAATTCCGGGGCGGCCGAGGACGCGGCCGCGCTCTTCGCGGCGCTCCGCGGCGAGGCCGCCCGGCTGGGGCTGGTCCCCGAACGGGCCGCGGCCCTGGTGGGCCTGGGGGACTGCGCGCTGGAGTCCGGCGACCTGGCGGAGGCGCGCGACCACTTCGCGGAGGCGGAGCTGCTGCTGGCGGACGAGCCGCTGCCGTGCCGCGTGCCGGCCCTGCGGGGCCGGGCCACCGCGCACCTGCTGGCCGGTGAACTCCGTTACTGCTGCTACTTGTTGGAGAGCGCGCTCGACGAGCTGAACGCCTCGGAGGCGCGCGACCCGGGCGCGCTGCTGCTGCTCTACACGGCGGCCATAGCGCCGTACATGGACATGGGGGCACACGCCAGGGCCGCGCGCGCCGCGGAGTTGGCGCTGGGGCTCGCGGCGCAGGTGGACGATCCGGTGCTGGTGGCGAGCACCCACCGGGGCGTGGCGCGGACGCTGGTCGCCGAGGGCCGGTTCGCCGAGGCGGACGCCTCGCTGACCAAGGCCCAGGAGCTCTGCAGCCGGCTGCGCATCCGCACCGAACTGGCGCACTGTCACTGGATGCGCGGCTATGTGCACGCCCAGGACGGCAACCTGGCCGCCGCCGAACGCGAACTGCGCACCGCCCGCGAGATGCTGGCCTCCAAGAAGGCCCCGCTGTTCAGGGTGCAGGTCGAGGTGGAGCTGGCGGACGTGCTGCGCCGGCGCGGCCGGGCGGACGAGGCGGCGGCGCTGCTGGCCCCGCTGCTGGCGCCGTCGGCCCTGGGCGCCGAGCGGGGCGCGGTGCACGCCGGGGGCGCGCACCGGCTGCTGGGCCTGATGGCCGAGGACCGGGGCGAGACCGACACCGCGGAGGAGCACTACTGCGCGGCGCTGTCGCTGCTGGAGCGCACCGGCGCGGCCGGCGACCTGGCCGACCTGTGCCGCCTGCTGGGCGACCTGCTGCGGCGCACGGGCCGTACGGACGCGGCCCTCAACGCCTACCGCACGGGCCTGGGGCACCGGGCCGCGCCGGGGACGACGACGCTGGGGCCGGCGCCGCCACTGCCGCTGCGACGGCTCGTGGGGTGAGCGGGGTGAACGAGGTGAGCGGGGCGCGGCTCAGCGGCCGGCCGCGTGCGGCGCCAGGAGCGCGTCCCAGCCGCGGCGCAGGCTGCGGTACTCGTCCTGGCACTGCTCGGCGCGGTCCTTGGTGAGGCGTCTGCCGTCCACGAGCTTCCGGCCGGCGCCGGGGGCCGAACCGTACAGGTAGCACAGGTAGTTGGCGCTGCGGGCGGCGTCCGGGGCGTGTTCGTCGCTGGGGTCGTCGTCCGAGGGTTCGCTGTCGGCGGCGTACTGGGCGTAGTTGTCGGCGGCGGCCCGCAGCGCGGCCCGGCCGGCGGCGCCCCGGGGGATGAGCCGGTAGGCGGCGAACTGGTCGGCCACGTCCTCCTCGTGACCGGTGAAGCGCAGGTCGAGCCGGTCGATGAGGGCGTGGGCGAGCTCGTGGTAGAGGGTCTCGGTGACGACACCGGCGGTGCGGTCCCCGGCGTCCCCGGCGTCCCCGGCGTCCCCGGCGTCCCCGGCCTTCCCGGCCTTCCCCTCGTCGGCGTCCTCGAACATCGTCCGCACCTCGCCCACGTAGCCGTAGCAGAGGGTGACCCGCCCGGTCTCCGGGTCGTAGTCGGGGAAGTCGCCCTCGGGGCAGGAGCGGCCGGTGACGGCGATGTCGTGGGGCAGCCGGAGCGAGCCGTTGAGGTCGTCCGCGACCTGCTCGGCCAGCCGGCGCTGCCGCAGGAAGTCCCGGTCGCGGACGTCGCGCGCCTTCGCCGCCTCGTAGGAGACCGTCAGGACGCCCTTCGCCGCGGGCCGGCCGTCGTGGGAGCCGCCGCAGGCCGTGACCAGGAGGGCGCACGCGGTCGTCACGGCGAGCACGCGGGCGCGCGGCCCCCGCGGCGGCCGGGGCGGCGTACGGGGGACGGATCCGGCATGGTGCAGCATGGACTGCACTCTGCCGGACGGCAGGTCAGGAGGGAAATCCACCGGAAGACCACCGGAAGACCACCGGAAACCACCGGAAACACCGGAGGACCCCGCCGCCGGCCGGCGGAGCGCCGGTTTTCCTCTTTCCCTCCGCCGGTGCGGCAGGCTGGAAGGTGCCGGGTACCCATGAGGTCCCCGGGTGTGAAGGGATGAGGGAGCGGACGGTGATCCGTGTTGCGGTGGTGGACGACGAACAGCTCGTCAGGTCCGGGCTGCGGATGATCCTGGGCACGGCCGGGGACATCGAGGTCGTCGCGGACTGCGGCGGGGGCGAGGCCGTGGACACCGTCCTGGCCGCCGCGCCCGACGTCGTCCTCCTGGACATCCGGATGCCGGACGTCTCGGGGCTGGCCGTGCTCCGCGCGCTGCGGGTGCTGCCCACACCGCCGGTGGTCGCCATGCTCACCACCTTCGACGCGGACGAGTACCTCTCCGCCGCGCTGAGCGGCGGCGCCGCCGGGTTCCTGCTCAAGGACACCGACCCCGAGCAGCTCGTCCGGGCCGTGCGGACCCTGGCCGGGGGCGGCAGCGTGCTGGACCCGGGCGTGACCCGGACGGTGATCGGCGGGTACCTGTCGGCGGGCGCCGGGGCCCCGGAGCCGACCGCCGCCGAGGCCGTGCGCGCGCTGACCCCGCGCGAGCGGGAGGTGCTGGCGCACCTGGGCGCCGGCCTGGCCAACCCGCAGATCGCCGAGCGGATGGGACTGGCCCCCAGCACCGTCAAGGACCACGTCCGGGCCGTCCTCGGCAAGCTCGGCGGCCTCAACCGGGTGCAGGCCGCGATCGTCGCCGACCGCGCCGGGCTCGTCCCGGCCGGACGGCCCGGGACGGGCCCGGGCGGCGCCGGGGGCGACCCGCGGTGACCCGCCGCCCGCCCGCCTGGCTGCCGGTCGCCGCACCCGTGGCACTGGCCCTCGCCGACGCGTTCCTGGTCAACGGGGCCGAGCCCGGGCTGCCCCTGGCGCTCTCGCTGGCCGCTGCGCTCGCCCTGGTGTGGCGGCGGCGCCTGCCGCTGACGGTGCTCGCCGTCACCCTGGCGGGCCTGTTCATCGGCTACATCTGGTTCGCGCCGCTGATCGCGCTCTACACGGTGGCCGCCGTGCGCCCCCCGGACCGCCGGGTGCTCGCCCTGGCGGGCACCGTGTTCGCGATCGCGCACTTCCTGCCCTACCCCGTCTCCCGCCTCCCGGTGCACGACCTCCGCGCGCTGGCGCTGGACGCCGTCACCGCCGTCGTCATCGCGGCCGCCCCGATCGCCGTCGGGCTGCTCTCCCGCACCCGGCACGAGCTGGCCGGGCGGCTGGACGAGCTGACGCGCAGCCGCGAGCGGGAGGACCGGCTGCTGGCCGACCAGGTGGTGGCCACCGAGCGGGCCCGGCTCGCCCGCGAGATGCACGACGTGGTCGCCCACCAGGTCAGCCTGATCAGCCTGCAGGCCGGGGCGGTGCAGGTGCGCACCGAGGACACCGAGGCGCAGGCCGGCGCGCGCACCATCCGCGAGCTGTCCGTGCGCACCCTGGACGAGCTGCGTCACATGGTCGGCATCCTGCGCGCGGCGGGCGCGGACAAGGAGGAGCTCACCCCGCAGCCGAAGCTGGCGGACCTGCCGCGGCTGCTGGAGCTCAGCGCCCTGGACGTGACGTACGAGGCCGCCCACGACCCGGACGCGCGGCGCTCCGAGGCCGTCGAGCGGGCGGCGTTCCGCACGGTCCAGGAGGCGCTGACCAACGTCCGCAAGCACGCCCCGGGGGCGAAGGTGCGGGTGCGGGTCGGCGAGCCGGAGGGCGGCGGCCTGCGGGTGGAGGTCCGCAACGGCCCGGCGGACTCGGCCGTCCCGCGCCCGGAACTGCCCGGCGGCGGCCACGGCCTGGTGGGCCTGCGCGAGCGCGCGCAGAGTCTGGGGGGCACGCTCCGGGCGCACGCGACCGAGGACGGGGGCTTCCTGGTGCGGGCCGACTTCCCGCGCTGCTGACGTGCTTGCGCCGATAGCCGGTAGCCGACGTGCTTACGCCGACAGCGGGCCGGTGGTGTCGTCGGTGTCGTCCGTCGCGCTCGCGAGGTCCGGGTAGACCTCGAAGAGGCGGCGCACACCGAGCGCCGCGAGCACCCGGTTGACGTGCGAGCCCTCGACCGCGCCCTGCGCGGGCAGGATCAGCCGCAGCTGTCCCTGGCAGGAGCGCATCAGACGACGGGCCGCGATCAGCACCCCGACCCCGCTGGAGTCGCAGAACCGGACCTCGCCCAGGTCCAGCACCAGGCTCCGCCGGCCGTCCGCCACCGCGTCGTGGACCCGCTGGCGCACCGCCGGCGAGGTCACCAGATCCATCTCGCCGCAGACCTGGAGCACGGCCCAGTCCCCCTGCTCGCGCTCCCATACCTTCAACGTCACGCGTTCGAGCCCTTCTCACTCGGTCCGCCGGTGTTCGCGCTTTCCGGCGTTTTTCCGGACTGAGCCCTTCCGCGGTGTGGCCGCCGGCACGTACGCTCCGCGACGGCCGTCCGGTTCCCCGGATCCGGAGGTCGCCCTCCCGGATCCGTCGCGAATTGCCGTCTGGCATAAACCACCACCGTTGAGCCTATGCCCCGCTCGAACCCTTCATCCCCATAGATCCGGTCACACCCGCATAACACATCGGCACATTCGAGCATGTCCGATCCACACCGATCGGCCGGATCGTGACAGACCACCGCAAAGCGCACCGCAGCCATAGCATCCCCGCCCGGCCGACGCGGGCCGGTTGTCCGATCTCCCTTGGATCTTCCCCGATTTCGGTGCGAAGCGGGGCCCGGTCCCGGACCGTCCCGTTACATTGCGAGGAGCACCCGGGAGGAGGGTCGGCATGACGTACGACGCACCACCACGATGGGACCGCAGGATGCAGCAGCGGCTCGCGCACGGCGAGGCCGCCGCGCTCGGCGAGCTCTACGACCGCTTCGCCTCCCTCGTCCACGGCCTCGCCCACCGTGTCCTCGACGACGAGGCGGCCGCCGACCGCGTCACCCGCGACGTCTTCGGCTACGTCTGGGAGCACCCCGACGCCTACGACCCCCGCGAGGGCCCGTTGCGCTCCTGGATCGCCGACGTCACCCACCGGCAGGCCGTCGCCCGGTTGCGCCAGGCGGAGAGCGTCGGCGAGGCGGGCCCCGAGGAGATCGACGAGCGGGTCCGCGCGGCCTCCGCCGCCGCCCGCGCCGACTACATCGTCACCTCCATGCCCGCCTCCCTGCGCGAGGCGCTCGACCTCGCGTACTCCCGCCGGCTGGACTACCGCAAGGCCGCCGCCGGGCTCGGCGTCACCGAGGACGAGGCCCGGCGCCGGCTCCGGCTGGGGCTCCAACTGCTCTCCACGGCCCACCAGGGCCCGCGCCGGCCCGCCGGCGGAGGCCACCGATGACCACGCACGCGACCCGGCCGCACCGGGTCCTCAAGTCCCTGCTCGGCGCCTGGGCGCTGGCCGCCTGCTCGGCCGAGGAGACCGCGGCCGTCGAGGAGCACCTCACCGACTGCGCCGCCTGCGCCGACGAGGCCCTCCGGCTGCGGGACGCGGTCGCCCTCCTCCACCACGAGGAGAGCCTCGACCTCGACCCCGGCCTGCGCTCCCGGGTCCTCGCGCACTGCCTCGGCCGCCGCCCGGCCAAGATCCCGGTGCCCGCCTGGGCCGCGCCCTACGAGGCCGAGACCGCCCGCCTCGACGCCCTCCTGAGGGACATCGACGACGCGGACTGGACCGCCCCGGTCCGGCTCACCTGGTTCGACGGACGCGCCCCCGCCGAGCGGGAGGTCGACGTCGCCGCCGTCATCACCCACCTCACCGCGGTGGACGGCCTGGTCGCCGGCTTCCTGGGCCTCCCGGCGCCGCCCGCCGCCTCCGGCGAGGCCCCCGCGGGCACGCACGCGACCTGGCGCGACCAGAGCCGCGCCCTGATACGGAGCGCCTCCTTCGCCAAGGAGGGCACGGCCGAACGGACCGTGGAGTACGGCCCGTTCAGCCTGCCGCTGTCCGACGCGTTCCTGGACCGCGCCTTCGAGTGCTGGGTGCACGCGGAGGACGTGGCCGAGGCGGTCGCCTACCCCTACACGCCGCCCTCCCCGTCCCACATGCACCACATGATCGACCTCGCGGCCCGGCTCCTGCCCCGCGCGATCGCCGGCCGCCGCCGCGCGGGCCTCGCCCCGCCCCCGCACACCCTCACCACGGCGGGCGCCCCCGGCCGCGCCCTCCACCTGGAGATCGAGGGCAGCGGCGGCGGCCACTGGTACATCGCCCTGGACTCCCCCGCCGCCAAGGCCGCCCCCGGGACGGAGGTGGCCCATGTGGCCCTGGACGGCCTGGAGTTCTGCCGCCTGGCCGCCGGCCGCATGCTCCCGCAGGAGGCGGCGGCGGGCCAGGACGGCGACCGGGAGGCGGTACGGGACGTGCTGTTCGCGACGGCTTCGTTGTCGCGGATGTGATGCGAGGGGGGGTGGGCGGAGGCCCGGGGTGGGAGGGGAGTTCGCTTGGGCGGGGGCCCGCACGGGCGCGTGGCCCGCATGAGCGCGTGGCCCGCATGAGCGCGTGGCCCGCATGAGCCTGCCCTGTGCGGGCAGGCACCCATGCGGGCGGACGTCGGCGCAGACCGACGCGGGTCCGGCTCGGCCCCGGGCTCGGAGATACGGCCCGGTCCAGCAGGGTGCCGCCCCCAGGGGAGTTCAAGGACGCTGCGCGGAGCGCAGTCCCGGGGCGCGGGGGCGGAGCCCCCCACCCCACAACGGGAGCGGCACCGGACCCACCCCACAGCGGGAGCGGCGCCCGGCGCCCCACAGGGCGCTGCCTCCCGGCCATCGGGGCGGAGCCCCGGCAGCCGTCCGGACGGCGAGTCAGGACGCAGGGGCAAGCCGCCCGCCATCGCGCGCGTCAACCCGACGCCCGGATCTCCGCCCGAAGGGCGACCGGGGCGCAGGGGGCGGAGCCCCCGCTCACCGCGCGGAGCGCGGTGCCGGGCCGAGGGGCGGAGCCCCGGAGGAAACGGTGAAATGGGGGTGCCCCCTCTGGGGGAGGGGCGGGGAGAAGAAAACCACGCCGTCAGGCGAAGACAACCGTCCGGCTGCCGTTCAGCAGCACACGGTGCTCGCTGTGCCACTTCACCGCCCGCGCCAACGCCTGGCACTCCACATCCCGCCCGACGGCCACCAACTGCTCCGGCGTCACCTCGTGCCCCACCCGCTCGACCTCCTGCTCGATGATCGGCCCCTCGTCGAGGTCGGCCGTCACGTAGTGCGCGGTGGCGCCGATCAGCTTCACACCCCGCGCGTGCGCCTGGTGGTACGGCTTCGCGCCCTTGAAGCTCGGCAGGAAGGAGTGGTGGATGTTGATGATCCGCCCCGACAGCTCCTTGCACAGCTGGTCGGAGAGCACCTGCATGTACCGCGCGAGCACGACCAGCTCGACGTTCTCGTCCCGGACGAGCTCCAGCAGTCGCCCCTCCGCCTCCGCCTTGGTGTCCTTCGTCACCGGAATGTGATGGAAGGGGACCCCGTAGGAGCCGACCAGCTCGGCGAAGTCCGTGTGGTTGGAGACCACGGCGGCGATCTCGACCGGCAGCGCCCCGATCCGCGAGCGGAACAGCAGATCGTTGAGGCAGTGCCCGAACTTGGACACCATCAGGATGATCCGCATCTTCTCGTCGGCCCGGTGGATCTGCCAGTCCATCTGGAAGGAGTCACCGATGGCCGCGAAGCTGGCCCGCAGCTTCTCGACCGTCACGGGCGCCTCGGCGCTGAAGTGCACCCGCATGAAGAACAGACCGGTGTCACCGTCGCCGAACTGCCGGCTGTCCTCGATGTTGCAGCCGGTCATGAAGAGGTAGCTGGACACCGCGTGCACGATGCCCTGCTTGTCCGGGCAGGAGAGGGTGAGGACGTACTGGTCGGGCTGGGCGGCGGGCCGCACGGGCGCGACGGGCTGCGAGGCGTTCATAGCCCAATAGCGTCGCACACCCGCGGACCCCCTCCGGACCACGAGGTTCCGCTCCTCCCCGCCCTCGATCCCGGTCAGACCTTGATCGGACCTCGATCGGACCTCGATCAGACCTTGGTCACACCTTGGTCAGCATGGCCAGCACGGGCAGCGACCTCGGCGGCACGTCCGGGTCGTCCCCGTCCCCCGCGGCCAGCCGCACGTGCGCCTCACGGGCCGCGCGGACGACCTCCGGCCACCCGTGGTGCTCCAGGTACGCCGAGACGGGTGCGTCGGGCCCGACCTGGTGCATGATCCGCAGCACCCGCAGCACCGCCGTGTCCACCAGGGCGGCCTCGCCCGAGTCACGGAAGACCGTCCCGACGTATTTCTCGGCCGACCAGTTGTCCAGCCAGGTGTCCTCGACCAGGCGGTAGACGGCGTCGGTCACGTCTCCGTACTCCTCGCGTCCGGCCAGCCAGCACTCCCGCTGGAAGGCCTCGTCCGCGAGCATGTGCAGCGCCGAGCGGACGTTGGCCCGCCAGCGCCACCACGGCATGTCATTCAGCGGCATGCCGTCCATGGTGGTCGAGCGGCGGCCGCGACGGGAAGACTTCTCCGAACCTTGCACAGCAGTCGATCGTACGTTCCCGCCTCAGAGCTGCGTCCACTGGCGCTGGGGGAGCCCGTACTTCTTCGCGATCGGGTTCCACAGACCGGCGGCCCGCTTCTTGGCCGCGGTCGCCTCGCCACTGGCGCGGTCGGCCGCGACGGCATCCCTCGTGGGACGGGCGTGGCCCTTGTGACAGCCGTGCTTGCCGTCCACCTTGTCGGCCCAGGCCGCGTAGTGGCTGTCGGCCGCGGCGGACGCCCGCCACGCCCTGGTCAGTTGCCCGGTCAGGTCCGCGTGGCCCTTGAGCTTGTCCACGTCCGTCCTGCGCAGCCGGTCCACCAGGCCGTTGCGGTCCTTCGCGGCGGCGCGCAGATCCGCGGCCGACTTGCCGAGGTTCTTGCAACTCCTGGTGGAATCCACGGCCTTGATGACGCTGTCCCGGCTGCTGCCGCTGTCCTTCAGCAGCGCGTACAGCGCCTTGGCCTGCCCCTCGGCCGGGTCGACGGGCTTGGGCTTCTTGCTCCCGGCGGCCTTCGGAGTGGACGGGGCACTCGGCCCGGCCGTGGCCGCGGCGGCCTTCTGGGGCTCCTGTTCCTTGTCCTTTGAGTCACCCCCGCCCCAGAACAGCGCTCCCGCCGCGAGTCCGGCGACGGCACAGCCGGCGACGACGCCGCCGATGACGGCGAGGCTCTTCCCCCGCCCGGAACGGGCGGGCGCGACCGGGACCGGATCCGGAGCCGGAGCGGGCGGCGGCGCGTACGCCCCGGGCACGGGCCCGGGTATTCGGGGGCCCGGCGGGGGCGGAGCCGACTGCGCGGCGGCGCTCTGCCGGAACAGCGTGTCGAACTCCATGGGCGGCGTGCGCTCCCCGCCGCCGGCTGGCGCGCCCGCCCCCGGAACGGGCGGCAGGTACCGCGTCGCCGCGTCGTCCGGCCCACCAGGGGCACCGGCCCCCCGGACCGGCGGAAGGTACTGCGTGGCCGCCCCGTCGTCCGGCAGGCCGGCGGCGGGCATGCCCGGCGCCACGGCCCCCGGCACCGGCGGAAGGTACTGCGTCGCCGCCCCGTCGCCGCCCTGCCCGCCGCCGGTGACCGGCGGGAGGTAGCGGGTCGCCGCCGCGTCGTCGGCCGGCCCGGCGGAGGGCGCCCCCGCACCCTGGACCGGCGGCAAGTACTGCGTCGCGGCCCCGTCGTCCGGCAGGCCGGCGGCCGGTATCGGCGGAAGGTACTGCGTCGCCGGTGCGTCGTCCGGCACACCGGCGGGCCGCGCCTGCGGCGCGGGCGGGACCGGTGACGGCGACAGGTACTGGGGCGCACCCCCGTCGTCCGCCGCGGCGGAACGGTTCGGCGCGGCGGCGGGCACCGGCGGGAGGTACTGGGTCGCCGCGTCCCCCCGGCCCAACTCCTGCGCGTACGGCGGGGACGGCGGCGGCGTGCCCGGCATCGGCGTCCCGCCCATGGGCGGGAGGTACTGCGTCGCCTCGGAGTCGGACGCGCCCGGCCGGGCCGGCGGCATCTCCGGCGGCAGCGGCGACCGCTGCGCCGCGACCGGCGGCCCCCACGAACCGCCCCAGGGCTGCCCGGGCGGCGGTCCGGCGGGGGCGGCCGGGCGGGAAGGCGGCACGACGCCCTCGTGCGCGGGCGGGGCCGCAGGGAGCTGCGGCTCGTTTCCCTGTCCGCTCTGCGTCACCGGGACTCCTCAGGCTGTACGGGTAGCGTCAACTTCTCAGCCCTGTGGGACTGGGCCTGGCGCCCAGTCTTTCAGGCGTTGATGGCAGGTCCTGCCCGCCGATGGCTTCGGCGGGGGCCTGCGTCCTGCCGCACCGGGCGGGTCGCCCGGCGCGGCTGGGGCGGTTGACCGCGCCCCGCTGCCACACAGCATCGGCCCGGTGGGCGATGTTGCGGGAGCCGTTGTGGTCCGCGTGCACGACCGCTCCACAGGAGCGGCACGCGAACCAGGACTGGGACACCCTGTTCGACCGATGGGTGTGCTTGCACTCGGAGCACTGGCGGGAGGTGTTGCGGGGGTCCACGAACAGGACCGGGACCCCTGCCCGCTTGGCTTTGTACTCGACGAAGGCGCCGAGCTGGGCGAAGGCCCACGAGTGCAGTCCGTACCGCTGTTCTTTCCTGGCCGTGACCCTCTGCCGGATGCCCTTGAGCTGTTCCAGGGCCACCCCGCGTGAGGTGCGTTCAGCGGTGCTGATGAGCTTCTTGGAGACAAGATGGTTGATGTCGGCGGCAAACCGGGCCTCACGGCGACGAATGCGCTTCAGCCGTCGCTTGGCGGACTTTGTGGCCTTCTTCTGGAGCTTGGCGGTCAGTCTTCGCATCCGGCGTCGGTACCGGTTCAGCCGTCGCCCGGACATGACCTCGCCGTCCGAGGTGGTGGCGACGTTCACGATGCCCAGATCCACACCGAGCCAGCCCTCCGGCTCGTACACGTCGGGCTCCGGCAGGTCGACAGTGGCGACGAGGAAGAACTTGCCGTCCCGCACCACCAGATCGCTCTCGCCCTTACGGTGCGCAAGGAGCTTCAGCGCCTCACCGGAGCAGATGAACGGGATGCCCTTGATCCGCCCGGCCACCGTCCACAGCGACACCGTACGGGCGTCCACACTCCACGACAGACAGCGATCGTCGAACGGCTGCGCCGCGTCCTCACGGAACACCACCGGCTTGGCCTCCGCCTTGCGACGCGCCCTGCCGGTCAACTGCCCGTTCCTGATGTTCCCCGCCAACGTGGCATAGGCGTCCACGACCTTTTTCACCACCCGCACCGCCGGCTGCGCCGACAGATCGAAGGCTGCCTTCAGGCCGTAGTACACCTCCTGCTGCAACTCGTTGCGCCGCCTGAGGCCTTTCTCGAACGCGACGCGGGATACCCAGTTCGCACCCCGGTTGCACGCGCGCAGGGTTGCGGCCAGAGCGTCGGCGTCATGCACCGACCGCGGCAGCAACTTCACCCGCACGACAATCTTCACACAGATCAAGCTAGTACGCACAAACACAACGGATCAACTTACCGACCGCCAAGTAGGCGTAGATCCTGGGCACTTCGACCTTCGGCCCCTGTGTCAGGTCCCGGGACGAAGGGGGATCAGCCCGTCTGGGGGTCGCCCCCTCCGGGGAGCGTGAGGACAGCGCCCGGAGGGCGCTTCGGGGGGCAGGGGGCGGAGCCCCCGCCTCACTGCGCGGAGCGCGGTGCCGGTCCGGGGCGCAGCCCCGGAAGAAACGGTGAAAGGGCGGGGAGGGGCAAAACCCGGCACCCCGCCCCGGGGCCGCTACGCCCGGCTCGCCGCCGCCAACACCTCCAGCAAGCGCGGCGTCAACCGTCCCGCCGCCGCCCGCAGGCCCGTCCACGCGGCCAGCGCCCCGTACACGACCCCCAGCGGCAGCAGCACCCACGACAGGCCCCGCGCGTCCGCCGCGTGCAGCCAGATCGTCAGGGCGGCCAGGGGGGCGCAGACCGCCGCGCCGACCAGGACCCAGAGCATGCCCATCCAGGCGATGCCCGTCTGGCCGGGGGCGACGTTCTTGAACGCGTTGTCCTGGGGGACGGAGTACGGCAGCAGGACGGAGGCCAGCGCGCCCGTGCCGAGGAGGCCGCCCAGCAGGGCCAGGGCCAGGCCCAGCACCTCCGCGAAGTCGCGCCAGTCGCCTATGAGGAGCGCCAGGCCGGTGACCACCAGGGTCAGGTACGGCGCGGTGACGAGGACCAACGCCAGGGCGCGGCCCCACAGTTCGGAGAGGGCCTCGCGGCGGGAGCCGATCGTCTGGAGCACCATCCAGAACGCGGACCCGTCCTGCCCCAGCTGGTTGAACATCTGGCTGGTGATCATCGTGGCGGCGATGAACACGAAGTAGAGGCTGTGGTTGCCCTGGAGGACGTTGAAGAGCGGAATCGCCGCGCCGATGGCCAGGGTGGACCCCCAGGACATCTTGGTCTTGGGATCGCGCCAGGCGTACCGCAGCGAGCGCTGCGCGACCGTGCCCGCCCGCCCGGCGGGCAGCAGCCGGGACAGGCCGGTGCCCGAGGAGCGCTCCCGGTCCCGCGCCGGCTCCGCCGCGGCCAGCGTGGAGGAGTCCGGCGAGACCATCACCTTCGTCAGCGTCCGCTGCCACCAGTACACCAGGGCCGCCAGTACCCCTGCGGTCAGGGCGAGTTCGGCGGCGGCGAGGCCGTACTCGCCCTCGCCCGCGGCCCGGACGGCGTCCAGCGCGGAGCCGGGCGGGATCCAGCGGGCCACGTCCGCGACGGGCTCCAGCTTCGACAGGCCCGCGTCGGACAGCTTCTGCAGGGCGAAGTTGACGGCCTGGAGGCCGACGCCGATGATCACGCCGCTGAGCAGGGCCAGATCGCGGCCCTTGCGGCTGGACAGCAGCCGTATGTTGGCCGTCGCCACCGCCCGCGCCAGGGCCACGCACACCAGCAGCGCCAGCGGCACCGCGAGCACGGCGACGGCGAACGCCCCGGCGCCGTACGCCGTGGCGATCACCGATCCGACGAGGATCAGCACGGTGAACGCCGGGCCCATGCCGATCAGCGAACTGACCAGCAGGGCCATGGCCAGCGGCGCCGGCCGCAGGGGCAGCATCGCGAGCCGGGCCGGATTCATGGTCTCGTCGCCGGAGGGGTGGAACAGCGGGGCGACCGCCCAGCCCAGGGCCAGCAGCGCGGCCAGCGGCACGGTCAGCGCCGCCGCGTGCCCGGTGCCGCGCAGGGCCCACAGGCCGAGCAGCTGGAGCGCGCCGAAGAGGGCGGTGAGGACGAGGGAGACGATGTAGACGGCCTTGCGCTTGCTGGACTGGCGCAGGCCGTTGCGGAGCAGGGCCAGCTTCAGCCGGGCGAGGACCGGCGTCAGCGAGAGCAGGCCGGCGGACGGCGCGGCGCTCATCGGGCACCGCCCAGCCAGTCGAGGGTCTGGCCCTCCGACAGCCCCCGGGCACCGACGAGTTCGAGGAAGGCGTCCTGGAGCGTGGGGGCGTCCCCGCGGACCTCCGCGACCGGGCCGTGTGCCCGGATGCGGCCGCCGGCCAGTACGGCGACCCAGGAACAGAGCGACTCCACCAGCTCCATGACGTGGCTGGAGAAGACGACCGTGGCGCCGGAGGCGGTGTAGCGCTCCAGCACCCGGCGGATGGTCTGGGCCGAGACCGGGTCCACTCCCTCGAACGGCTCGTCCAGGAAGAGGACTTCGGGGTTGTGCAGCAGCGCGGCGGCCAGGCCGATCTTCTTGCGCATGCCGGTGGAGTAGTCGACGACGAGCTTGTGCTGGGCGCCCGTGAGGTCGAGGACGTCGAGGAGCTGGGTGGCCCGCTGGTCCACCTCGTCGCCGGGCAGCCCCCGCAGCCGCCCGGTGTAGGCGAGGAGTTCGCGGCCGGAGAGCCGCTCGAACATCCGCAGGCCCTCGGGGAGGACGCCGATGACCGCCTTCGTGGCGGCCGGGTCGGCCCAGACGTCGTGCCCGGCGATCTCCACCCGCCCGGCGTCGGGCCGCAGCAGGCCGGTGACCATGGACAGCGTCGTGGTCTTGCCCGCCCCGTTGGGGCCGACGAGGCCGATGAACTGCCCCGCCGGTATCTCCAGATCGACGCCGGCGACGGCCACTTGCTCGCCGAACCGCTTCCACAGCCCTTCGATCCGCACGGCCGCGGATGTGGTCCCCTGTCCCACTGCCATCCCTCGTTCCTGTGGTGCCCAAGGGGCGGCAGGCCCCGCCCCCGGAACCAGCCTAGGTTCGGGCGGGGGCGGGCACAGGTGACAAACGTCAGGGATTCGACGGGACGTCCGCACGGAGGGATTCCCGCGGGGATTCCGCGGGGGAACGCCCTACCGCGCGCGGGTGTCCGCGGCCCGTCCGCCGCACGCGTAGGCGAGGGCGCTGACGAGCTCCTCCGCGTCGGGCAGCCAGCGGTTGGCGGCGGTGGGCTGGCGCGCCCACTGGACGGCCCCGCGGTTGCCCACCCGGCTCGGCGGGGCCACCACGTAGTCGCCCTCGCCGCGGGCGATCAGGTCCAGCGAGGACGGCCGCCAGCCCAGCTTGCGGGCGGCGTCGGCGACCTTGAGCGCGCCGCCGGGCAGCACGAAGAAGAGCATCCGCCGGAACGGGGTGGAGGTGATCGGCCCCAGCTCGATGCCCATCCGCTCCATACGGGCCAGCGCCAGGCAGCCGGCGGACTCCGAGACGTCCAGCGCGTCGAACGTGCGGCCCGTCGGCAGCAGGACCGAGGCGGCCGGGTGTTTCGCCCACATCCGGCGCGCGCCGACCGCGCTGCCGGTGGCTTGCTCGGCCCAGTCCGGACGGCCCGGATGGGCGCCCGGGGCGGGGCAGTCGAGCTTGCCGCACGAGCAGCGCTCCCGGCCCTCCACGGCCTCCAGCCAGGCGCCTGCGTAAACGTCCCAGTGCCGCTCCTCCGCGTACCGCACCGCGGCGTCGAGCACGCGCTCACCGCGTTGTTGGGGAATGCGCGGGGTCCCTACTCCGATCGTCTCTTCCACGTTCATCACAACTCCCGTTGTCACCAAGGGTTACGGGGCGGACACGGGCCCGCCGTCCCCGTCGGTGAACAGCACACGGGGCGCACGGATGCATGTGCGGGGGCGCAGGGGCGGCTTCGCCCCGGCGAAGGGGTAGCCACCTGCGGGCAGAAGCAGGGCACGGCCGGTGCATTCACGACCGCTCTGGCATCAATACGGGAAAGTCCCGCATTCTCAGGACATCAGGGGGGAAAGATCACAGAGGAAGGCGCTCTCAGCCGGCTCAGCTTCTCCGCACTTCGCGATGGACTTCGCGAACGCATAGCAGTCTCAGGGGGTACAGATGGCCGCACGGCCACTCGTCGCGCGGCAGCCGAACGAACGGCTGCAGGCGCTCATCCAGGAAGCCGGCTGCTCCAATGCCGGACTGGCACGCCGCGTCAACATGTGCGGCGCCGAGCACGGTCTCGATCTCCGTTACGACAAGACATCCGTCGCCCGCTGGCTGCGCGGCCAGCAGCCGCGCGGACGTGCCCCGGCCGTCATCGCCGAGGCGCTCGGCCGCAAGCTCGGCCGGACCGTCACCATCGACGAAATCGGCATGGCCAACGGCAAGAACCTCGCCTCCGGCGTGGGCCTGCAGTTCTCCCCGACCGTCATGGGGGCGATCGAGCAGGTCTGCGAGCTGTGGCGCAGTGACGTCGGCCGCCGGGACTTCCTCAGCGGCACCTCGGTCGCCTCGTCCGCGCTGGTCGAGCCCAGCCGCGACTGGCTGATCACCGGGGCCGACCCGCAGGTCGCGCGGAGCGCGGGCGCCCGCGTCGGGGTCTCCGACGTCGAGGCCGTCCGGTCCACGACGGAGGCGCTCGTCGAGCTCGACCACCGGTACGGGAGCGGGCACGTGCGGCCCGTCGTCGTGCACTACCTCAACAGCGTCGTCTCCGGGCTGCTCGCCGGTTCGTACCGCGAGGCGGTCGGGCGGGAGCTGTTCGCGGCGGTGGCGCGGCTGACGGAGCTCGCCGGCTACATGGCCGTCGACACCGGGCAGCCCGGGCTCGCCCAGCGGTACTACATCCAGGCGCTGCGGCTCGCCCAGGCCGCGGGCGACCGCGGGTACGGCGGGTACGTCCTCGCCGCCAGCATGAGCCACCTCGCCGCCTCCCTCGGCAACCCGCGCGAGATCGCACAGCTCGCGAAGGCGGCCCAGGAGGGGGCGCGGGGGCAGGTCACGCCGCGCGTCGAGGCGATGTTCCACGCCGCGGAGGCCCGCGGGCACGCGCTGCTGGGCGACGCCCGCTCGTGCCAGACGGTGGCGGCGAAGGCCGTCACCAAGCTCGAACAGGCCGACGGAGGAACGGATTCCGGCGACGACCCGTCGTGGATCCGCCACTTCGACCGGGCCTACCTGTCGGACGAACTGGCCCATTGCCACCGCGATCTGGGCCAGGCCGAGCCGGCGAGGCGCCATGCGGAGGACGCCCTCGCGCACCATCCGCAGGGCCGGGTGCGCCGCCGCGCCATCGGGCTGCTGGTGCTCGCCACCGCGCACGTGCAGCAGCGCGAGGTGGAGGAGGCGTGCGCGACGGGCACGCGGGCGCTGGAGCTGCTGGGGACGCTCCGCTCCAACCGGGGAGTGGAGTATCTGGAGGACTTCCAGCAGAGGTTGCAGCCCTATCGGGACGAGCCGTCGGTGCGGGATTTCGGGGTGAGGCTGGAGATGCAGGCGGCGTAGGAGGGTGCGGAGTGTTTGGCAGGGGCTGTTGCCTTCCGGCACTCCGTCCACCCGGGCCCCTGTGGATTCGCGCCCGCACTGGATGTCCAGCCCGGGCGCGCACTTCAGCTCGGGCGCGCACTGTCAGCCCGCCTGGGGCACCCCCTCCGGGGGAGATTGAGGACGAGCGGCGAAGCCGCGACACGGGGTCCGGGGCAGAGCCCCGAAGCGGGGGCCAGGGGGCGCAGCCCCCGGTCAACGCGGCGCAGCCGCGTTGTGGGCCCAGGGCGCAGCTCCGGAAGAAACGGTGAAATGGGGGTGCCCCCTCTGGGGGCAGGGCTGGG
The DNA here is from genome assembly GCF_015999245.1 of Streptomyces sp. AV19. Taxonomy (GTDB): domain Bacteria; phylum Actinomycetota; class Actinomycetes; order Streptomycetales; family Streptomycetaceae; genus Streptomyces. The sequence goes on from NZ_JAEAMR010000009.1 coordinate 184,335, forward strand.
GCGTTACTCCCCCCACCCACCCCACCGGCACCTCCTCCGCCTCCCCCACGTACCCGTCCGGCCGCACCAGCAGCATCGTCCGCGCCGCGTCCGCCCGGACGGCGGTGACAACGGCGCGGGCGTCCGGCGGCGGCGCCCAGCGCGCGGCGTCCACCCCCCGCGGCACCACCCGCACGAACGCCCCCGCCCGCAACGCCTCGTACAGCCGCACCGGCCGCCCGGGGCCCTCCTCCGCCAGCGGGAGGTCGGGGGCCCGGCGTCCCACCAGTGGATGCGAACCCGGCGGCGCGGGGTACGCGATCCCGAGCCCGGAGACCGTCATCGCCACCCGGTCCACCACGAACGGCGCGAACGGCGCGAACCGCAGCGCCGCGGCCGCCGTCCTCCGCACCCCGCGCAGCACGGGCGAGTCGGCCAGCACGGCCCGCAGGATCGCCCCGCTGGCCCGGAGCACCTGCTCGCCCGCCGGGTGCCGCTCGGCGTGGTAGCTGTCCAGCAGTTCGTCGCCGGCCCCGCCCCGCACCACCGCCGCCAGCTTCCAGCCCAGGTTCGCCGCGTCCTGGAGTCCGGCGTTCATCCCCAGCCCGCCCGCCGGCGAGTGGACGTGGGCCGCGTCCCCGGCGAGCAGGACCCGGCCGTCCCGATAGGCCGGCACCTGCCGCTCGTCGCTGTGGAAGCGCGAGGTCCACCGCACGTCCCGGATGCCGAAGTCGGTGCCGAAGAGGGCGCGGGTGACGTCCTTCAATTCCTCGACGTCCACCGGGGCGTCGGCCGGCAACGCCGTCCCCCGGCGCCAGGCGATGACGCGGAACCAGCCGTCCCCGAACGGGACGACGAACGAGAACCCCGCAGGCCCGCCCCGGAACGCCGGCACCTCCCCCGGCGAGGCGTCGAGCCGGACGTCCGCGAGCATCACGGAGTCCAGCACGGCCCGCCCCGGGAACGGCATCCCGATCGCCTGCCGCACGGTGCTGCGCACCCCGTCCGCGCCGACGACGTACCGGGCGCGCAGAGCGGGCTCCCCCTCGACGTCCACCGCGACGCCGTCCGCGTCCTGCCGCAGCCCGGCGCACCGCGCGCCGCGCCGCAGTTCGGCCCCGGCCGCGACGGCGCGCTCCTCCAGGAGCCCCTCGACGTGGTACTGCGGGGTCATCAGGACGCCCGGGAACCTCGTCGGCAGCCGGCCGAGGTCGATCACGGTCCGGCCGAAGAGGCGGAACTCCTTGACGAAGCAGCCGGTGGAGAGCAGCCGTTCGGCCAGGCCGCGGGCGTCGAGCGCCTCCAGGGTGCGGGCGTGGACCGCGAAGGCCCGGGTGAGGTTGGACTCCCGGGAGCGCCGTTCCAGCAGGACCGTGCGGGCCCCGGCGGCGGCCAGGTCGCCGGCCAGGAGCAGGCCGGTGGGACCGGCCCCGACGACGATCACATCGGGGGTGGGGAAAGTGGCGGCGGACATGGCGGCCTCCCGTGGCTCGATTCCGACGACCGGCCTACCACCAGTGCACACCCGCCCGGACAGAGATGTCAACGAGCGTTGAATTAATTCCCCGCGCCTGCCGGAGGGGCGTCCGCGCGCCCCCTCCGGCAGGCGGCAGCCGTCACACCGGCACCGCGTCCCTCAGGAACGGCTCGGCCACCCTCCGCCACGCCCCGGGCTGGTCGTAGTGGAGGAAGTGCCCCGCGTCCGCCACCTCCGCGTACCGGCCGCGGGGCAGGACGCGGACCATCTCCTGCGCCTCCGCGCGGCCCAGCTCGCCGTCCAGCCCCCGGACGACCAGGGTCGGGCACTCGACCAGGGCCAGCTCCTCCCAGTGCGCGTCGTGCGCGTACGCCTCGCGGACCAGCAGCATCTGGCGGCGGAAGAACAGCGGCCGCCAGCCGTCCGCGCGCTCGGCCATCACCTCCGCGTAGAAGTCGCCGCGGGCCGGGGCCGGGCGCTCCAGCGTGGGGTCCTCCTGGCCGAACCACCGGCGCACGTCGGCCAGCGTGGCGAACGGGACGGGCCAGGACTTGAACCACTCGCCCCACCGGCGCTGCGTCGCCGCGCCCAGCGCCGACGCCCGCATGTCGCAGATCACCAGCGCCCGGACCAGGTCGGGCCGGCGGGCCGCCAGCCGCCAGGCCGTCAGGGCGCCCATGGCGTGGCCGATGAGCGTGACCGGCGCCAGGCCCAGCCGCTCGACCACGACCTCCGCGTCCGCCACGTACGCGTCCAGGTCGTAGGGGCCGCCGACCGGCTTCTCGCTGCGGCCGTGGCCCCGCTGGTCGAGCGCCACCGTGCGGTACCGCGTGGAGAGCCAGCGGGCGGCCTCCGCCCAGTGCGCGGCGCGGCCCATCAGCCCGTGCAGCAACAGGACCCCGCCAAGGTCGCCGTCCCGGACCCGGACGGGCGGGACGGCGGCTTCCGGCGGGTCGGCGAACTCCCAGGCGGCGAGCCGCACTCCACCGCTCCCGTTGACATCGATACGCCGCGCCATCACTCCTGACACCCCCACTTCACCCCCGGACAGCTCCACCTTATGGAACCCCCTTTCGAATGGGTCGGCCGTCGCACGCAACACCCCTCGTTCGAGTGACGGGAGCCGAGGATTGACCGTCGTCGCCAAGGGGAGAAATCGACTCGGGCGCGGACCGCTCGGGGAAGAAGGTCCGCGAGGCGCACCCTGGGAGCTCGGGGCCCCGGGTCGCCGAGGGGGGAATACGGGGAGGCGGGGCCCCGGCCGTCCGCGAGGGCGCCGGGGCCCTTGTCACGGGCTCCGCCCCCGACCGTGCCCACCGCGATACCCACCGCGTCGTCCATCGCGACGTCCACCGCGACCGGTGTCCCATCGAGGACCCCCTCCCAGGTCGTGCGGCGCGGGCGCATATGCCACGACGCCAGCGTGACACGCCTCGGGGGCGTATGTACGCGTTCCGTCGACTTCCGCCGACTACGGCCGGAGAGGGGGCAGTTGACCGTGCGAGGGGCGGACGGGGGCGTCCGCCCGGCGGCACGGCATGACCAACCCGCCCGCGAGCCACGGGCGTTGGGGAGGAAAACGGCGCCCGGCGCCCGCTCAGCGCTTGGCGACGAAGACGTGCGAGGCGACCTCCGCGGCCAGCTCGGCGGACTCGCCGCTGCTGCCCACCATCACCCCACCGGGCGACTCCGTCACGCTGACCACGGCGCCCGGCTGCACTCCCACGCGGCGCAGGGTGTGCATCAGCTGGGCGTCGCTCTGGATCGGCTCGCCGATCCGGCGCACGACCACCGTCTTGCCCTCGGCGCCGGGGACCAGCTCCGAGAGGCTGACCATGTTGTCGTTGAGGTACGGGTCGGCCTCGGACTTCTCGCCCAGCTCCTCCAGGCCCGGGATCGGGTTGCCGTACGGCGACTCCGTCGGGTGGCGCAGGAGCTCCAGGACGCGGCGCTCCACGGCCTCGCTCATCACGTGCTCCCAGCGGCAGGCCTCCTCGTGGACCTGCTCCCACTCCAGGCCGATCACGTCGACGAGCAGACACTCGGCCAGGCGGTGCTTGCGCATCACCCGGGTGGCCAGGCGGCGGCCCTCGTCGGTGAGCTCCAGGTGGCGGTCGCCGGCGACCGTCACCAGCCCGTCGCGCTCCATGCGGGCCACCGTCTGGCTCACCGTGGGGCCGCTCTGGTCGAGCCGCTCGGCGATGCGGGCGCGCATGGGGACCACACCTTCCTCCTCCAGCTCCAGGATGGTGCGGAGATACATCTCCGTGGTGTCGATCAGTCCGGACATGCGTGCCCCTCGGATAAGTAGTGCGCTGGCCCTGGACCCAATTCTGACGCATACCGCCGACAAGGGGGGCGCGTGCCGTCCGGGCACGACCCGCCGCGGCTCCCCGGCGCGCGCCCTTCCGTATTGACAGCGCGCAGGTCAACCGCGCAACGTGAGCCGCGCCACCGCGGCGCCGACGACGACGCCGCCGACCCCGGGACGATGCTGAGGAGCCCTTTGCGATGAGCGGGAACAAGCTGGCCGGCCAGTTCTTCGACGCCGCGATCGGGCTGCTGGGGCGGGTGCGCGACGAGGAGGCGGAGCACATCGCCGCCGCCGGGGCGATGCTCGCCGACACCGTCGCGGCGGGCGGCCGGCTCTTCGTCTTCGGCGCGGGCCACTCGTCGCTGCCCGCGCAGGACGTCGTCTACCGGGCGGGCGGGCTCGCGCTGATGAACCTCCTCGCCGTGCCGGGGACGGTGGGCGTGGACATCACGCCCGCCACGCTCGGCAGCGCGCTGGAGCGCGTCGACGGGCTCGCGGGCGCCGTCCTCGACACGAGCCCCGTCCAGGCCGGCGACGTCCTGATCGTCGTCTCCCTGTCCGGGCGGAACTCGCTGCCCGTCGAGATGGCGCTCAACGCGCGGGCGCTCGGGCTCAAGGTCGTCGGCGTCACGTCGCTGGCGTACGCGGAGCGGACGAAGTCGCGGCACGTGTCGGGGACGTTCCTCAAGGACCACTGCGACGTCGTCATCGACAGCAAGGTCGGGATCGGTGACGCGGAGCTGACGGCCGAGGGCGTGGCGGCGCCGTTCGCGCCCGCGTCCACGGTGGTCACGAGCGCCGTGATGCAGGCGGTCGTCGCGTCCGCGGCCGGGGAGCTGGCCGAGCGGGGGATCGAGCCGCCGATGCTGCGGTCGGGGAACGTGGACGGCGGGCACGAGTGGAACGGGCGGGTGCTGCGGGAGTACGGGGAACGGATCTTCTTCCGGCACTAGGGGTGCCAGGGGGCGAACTCTCCCCGCCCCGCCCTTTCACCGTTTCCGCAGCAGCACGCTGCGCGCTCCCCCGGAGGGGGCACCCCCAGTCCTCAAACTCCCCCGGAGGGGGCACCCCCGGACGGGCTGATGGTGCCCGCCAGGTCGATCGACGCCGCCACCCGTGTCGCGATGTCCTCCGCGTACGTCGCGTCCGCCCGGTCGAACGGGCGGCGCGACGGGCCGCGGAGGAACGTCACCACCCCCACCGTCCGCCCCCGCGAGCGCAGCGCCGTCGCGAGCGCGTGCTGCGTCCCCGCGGGCCACTTCCGCGCCGGCGCCCAGTCCCGCGAGCGGTCCGAGACCGCCCGCACCGAGCCGCAGCGCTCGACCGCCTGGACCGCCGGGTGGCCTTCCACGTACGGCACGGGAATGCCGCTGCCGGCCACGGCCGTGCCCGGTCCGGAGGCGCCCGTCGGCGTCGCCGCCGCCCGCAGCAGGCGGACCGGCCGCCGGGGGACGGACTCGGGCTCGGGCAGCAGGTCGATCAGCGCGTGGTCCGCGAAGCCTGCCAGGGTGAAGTCCATGTAGAGGGCCGCCGCCTCCATCGGGTCCTCGCACTCGGCCACCGCGCGCCCCGCCCGGTGCAGCTGACTGCCCCGGAACCGCAGCCGGGCGCTCTCCTGCTCGGTCAGCCGCGCCTTGGTCACGTCCAGGAACAGCCATGCCACGCCCAGTGGGACGGGCTCCTCCACCAGCGGCGTGGACAGCCGGAGGAAGCCGCTGCGCCAGCAGCGCCGCTCCCCCGCGCCGCCGTCCTCGCCCGCGCCCTTCACCGACACCCACAGCTCCGTCGGCGCCGGCGGCGGACCCGAGGCCAGGACGTGCTGGAGGGCACTCTCCACGTCGTCCAGGCCCTGTTCGAGCAGGTCGCCCAGCGGGCGGCCGAGCAGCGCGGAACGGCTGGTGCGCAGCGCCCGGGCGGCGTGCGCGTTGGCGAGGGCCGGGCGCAGGTCCGCGTCGACCAGGACGACGCCCCAGGACGCGTCGCCGAACAGCGCCTCGCTCAGCGCCACCGACCGCTCCAGGTCGATCTGCGTGTGCACCTCGCTGAACGCGCAGTAGACCCCCGCCGGACTGCCGTCCGCGCCGGGCACGGCCGACGACTGGACCCGCACCAGGACCCGGCCGCCCTCCTTGGTCAGCAGCGCGAACTCGTCCACCTGGCGGCCCTGCGCCTGCATCGCGCCGAGCAGCCGGGCGGTGACCTCCGGCGCGTCCGCCTCGCGCACCGCCCAGCCGGCCAGGCCGGGCCGGCCGACGGCCTCCTCGGCGGTCCAGCCGAGGATCCGCTCGGCCTCCCGGTTCCAGTGGGTGACCGTGCCCTCGGCGTCGAACGCGCACAGTGCCGCGTCCATGCCGTCGAGCAGGGCCACGAGCAGGTCGTGGTCCTCGCCGTCGGCCGCAGCCTCGTGGCGGGCGGGACCGAAGTGGTGTGGAGCGGTCACGAGATACCCCCAGCTGGACGCGTCTGCATGTCCTGCACGACGGGTCATTCAACTCGACGCCGCCCCGCACCACACCGTCTTCGGCGAAATCGGTGCACCGGGAAATTCGGTTGTGGTGCCCGGAGGGGCTCCCTAGTGTGTGGGGCACACGAGAAGGGAGGTGATCGGACAGATGGTTTTCGTCCGGACGCGTGAGGTGACTGCGGGCTGACGCCCGCCGTCGCGCACAGCGCATCGGTGTCGACGGCGGTGCCGTCGGCCAAATCCCAGCAGTCACCCGGTCCGTGGGCCGCCGAGTCGTCCGCTCGGCACCCGGGCGTCCTCTCCGGCGCCCGGGTCACCGGCCCACGGACCGTCCGCACAAAGCCCTTTGGGGCGCTACGGGCAGAGGCGCTCCACCCGCCAGCCCTCCCCGGCCCGTACGTACCGCAGCCGGTCGTGCAGCCGGTTCTCCCGCCCCTGCCAGAACTCCACGCTCTCGGGCACCACCCGGATCCCGCCCCACTCCGTGGGCACCGGCACGTCCGTCCCCTCCGGGTAGCGCGCCGCCAGTCGCGCGTACGCCGCGTCGATCTCCGCGCGCGAGGCGACCACGGTCGACTGGGCGCTCGCCAGCGCCCCGACCTGCGAACCGTGCGGCCGGGAACGGAAGTACGCGGCCGTCTCCCCGGGCGCGATCCGCTCCGCCCGCCCCGCGACGATGATCTGACGAGCGATCGGATGCCAGGGGAAGAGCATCGACACGTACGGGTTCGAGGCGATCTCCAGGCCCTTGCGCGAACCGTAGTTGGTGAAGAAGACGAAGCCGCGTCCGTCGAACGCCTTGAGCAGTACGGTCCGTGAGCTGGGACGTCCCTCGGCGTCGGCCGTCGAGACCACCATCGCGTTGGGTTCGTCGAGCCCGCTCGCCGCCGCGTCGGCGAACCAGCGCGCGAACTGTTCGTACGGACCGGCGGCCAGGTCGTCCTCCGCCAGGCCCGCCGTGCGGTACTGGGCACGCATGCCGGAGGGGTCGAGCGGGCCGTCGGGATCTGCGACGTCGAAACCGTGGGACATCCGCTCATCTTGCAGCACGCCCGGCGCGTCCGCACCGCATCTCCCCGCCGCGAACCGATGATTGTGCCCCGTAACGCCCTCTCCCAACCTCTCCCCCGACCAAAAGCGACGTGTGCCGGACATCACCCTTCCCCGCAGGTGGCGAACCCGCCAAAATCGCCGGTCGTACGGAGTCGTACGGATGTGGGAGCACCGCACCACCGGATATCGTTTCCGGCCTGAAGGGCCGGGTGAACCGCCCCCGCACGGGGCATGACCGGGAAGACCGGCACGGATCGCGAGCCGCGCCACCGCGGCCGCGGAACCGTCCCGGCGAACCGTCCGGCCGGCAGGCCACCAGGGGCGCGTCGGGAGCAGCCCCGGCAGCACACAGCAGCAGACATCGCACGCACCGGCAGGGGACACCGGCACGGCCACCGTCGCTTGTCGAACACACCACGAGGAGCCGCCTGATGTCCGATTTCGTACCCGGACTCGAGGGAGTCGTCGCGTTCGAGACGGAGATCGCCGAACCCGACAAGGAGGGCGGCGCCCTCCGCTACCGGGGCGTCGACATCGAGGACTTGGTCGGCCACGTGTCCTTCGGGAACGTGTGGGGGCTGCTGGTCGACGGGTCCTTCAACCCCGGCCTGCCGCCCGCCGAGCCGTTCCCGATCCCCGTCCACTCCGGTGACATCCGCGTCGACGTGCAGTCCGCGCTCGCCATGCTCGCCCCCGTCTGGGGCCTGAAACCGCTCCTCGACATCGACGAGGCCACCGCGCGGGACAACCTCGCGCGGGCGGCCGTCATGGCCCTGTCCTACGTCGCGCAGTCCGCGCGCGGGCAGGGGCTGCCGATGGTGCCGCAGCGGGAGATCGACAAGGCGGAGACGGTCGTCGAGCGCTTCATGAAGCGGTGGCGGGGCGAGCCGGATCCGCGGCACGTCGCGGCGGTCGACGCGTACTGGACGTCCGCGGCCGAACACGGCATGAACGCCTCGACGTTCACGGCCCGCGTCATCGCGTCGACGGGCGCCGACGTCGCCGCCGCGCTGTCGGGCGCCGTCGGCGCCATGTCCGGCCCGCTGCACGGCGGTGCGCCGTCCCGCGTCCTCGGCATGATCGAGGAGATCGAACGGAGCGGGGACGCGTCGGCGTACGTGCGGCGGGCGCTGGACAACGGCGAGCGTCTGATGGGCTTCGGCCACCGGGTCTACCGCGCGGAGGACCCGCGGGCGCGGGTGCTGCGGCGCACGGCGAAGGAGCTGGGCGCGCCGCGCTTCGAGGTCGCGGAGGCGCTGGAGAAGGCGGCCCTGGAGGAGCTCCACAACCGGCGCCCGGACCGGGTGCTGGCGACGAACGTCGAGTTCTGGGCGGCGATCGTGCTGGACTTCGCGGAGGTGCCGGCGCACATGTTCACGTCGATGTTCACGTGTGCGCGGACGGCGGGGTGGAGTGCGCACATTCTTGAGCAGAGGCGGACGGGGCGGCTGGTGCGGCCGTCTGCTCGGTACGTGGGCCCTGGCCCTCGGGACCCGCGGGAGGTTCCCGGTTACACCGGGCGGTAGTTGGGGCGGGGGCCCTTGGATGTGCCCCGGTCCCGCCCTTTCACCGTTTCCCCCGGGGCTCCGCCCCTCGGCCGGCACCGCGCTCCGCGCGGTGAGCGGGGGCTCCGCCCCCTGCACCCCGCTTCGGGGCTCCGCCCCGGACCCCGTATCGCGGCTTCGCCGCTCGTCCTCAAGCGCCGGACGGGCTGGATTGGCGCGCCGATTCAGCCCGTCCGGCGTTTGAGGACAAACCGCGCGGAGCGCGGCGAGAAACGGTGAAAGGGCGGGTCCGGGGCACTCTCAAAGGCCCGCGCCCAGCGCCGCCTCCACGATGACCACCCACCGGTCCACGACCCGCTCCCGCCTCCTCCCGTCGTCCGTCAGCAGGGACGCCAGGCCCAGCCCCCTCGCCATGTCCAGCAGGCCCTGGACCGTTTCGCGGGCGCCGGGCACCCGCTCGTCCACCTCGAGCAGCTCGACCGCCCTGCGGTGCGCCTCCCGTCCGATGCGGGCCTCCAGTTCGACGACCCGGGACCGCAGCCCGGGCTCGGTCGACGCCGCGACCCACAGGTGCAGGGCCGCGCGGAAGAGCGGGCCCGTGTAGAGGTCCACGATCGCGCGGACCACCGGCCCCGCGCCCGCGCCCGCCAGCCCCCGCAACGCCACCGACTGCCGCTCCGCGACATGCTCCACCGCCGACGTGAACAAGTCCTCCCGCGTGGGGAAATGGTGCTGCAGCGCCCCCCGCGACACCCCCGCCCGCTCCGCCACCACCGACACCGTCGAGCCGGCCCACCCGTACTCCGCCAGGCACACCGCCGCCGCGTCCATCAGCCGTCGCCGCGTCGACGCGCCCCGGGCGAGCCGGGCGTCGGTCACCGCCGCCATGCCGCGATCCGCGAGCGCGCCTCCGCCGAGCCGAACAGCCGCCCCGACAGCGCCGCGAGCCGCTCCGCGTCCCGCGCGAACGCGGCCCGCACGGCCTGTGTGGCCAGCGCCTTCGACTCGGCCAGGCCCTGCGGCGAGGCCGCGCGCAGCCCCTCCAGCACCGACGGCAGCGCGTCCTCGGGCGCGGTCACCAGACCGATCCGCATGGCCTCCCCCGCGTCGAACACCTCCCCGGTCAGGTAGTACCGCGACACCGCCCGCGGATCGAGGCGCGGCAGCAGCGTCAGCGAGACGACGGCCGGCGCGACCCCGATCCTGGCCTCCGTGAAGGCGAACGAGGACGCCTCACCCGCCACCGCGACATCACAGGCCCCCACCAGCCCCGAACCACCCGCCCGCACATGCCCGTTGACCCGGGCCACGACCGGCTTCGGCAGCTCGACGACCGTCCGCAGCAGCCGCACGAGTTCGAGCGGTGCCATCGGCGGGTCCTCGGTGAGGTCCGCGCCCGAGCAGAACGCCGGACCCGTGTGGCCGAGGACGACGAACCGGACCGCCGGGTCCTCCCCCGCCTCCTCCAGCGCCCGGCGCAGCTCGCCGACGAGCCGTCCGGAGAGCGCGTTGCGGTTGGCCGGGGAGTCGAGGGTCAGGAGCACGGCTCCGTCGTCATGTGTGCGGCGGACGATCGTCACGGGAACCTCTCAGTAGGACTTGGGCAGTCCGAGCGTGTGGTGCGAGACGTAGTTGAGGATCATCTCGCGGCTGACCGGCGCCACGCGCGTCACCCGCACCGCCGTGATCAGCGCGGCCAGCCCGTACTCCCGGGTCAGGCCGTTCCCCCCGAGCGTGTGCACCGCCTGGTCGACGGTGCGCACGGCGGCCTCGGCGGCGGCGTACTTGGCCATGTTCGCGGCCTCGCCCGCCCCCGCGTCGTCCCCGTCGTCGTAGAGCCGGGCCGCCCGCCCGGTCATCAGCCGGGCCAGCTCGATGTCGATGTGGGCCCGGGCCAGCGGGTGGGCTATGGCCTGGTGGGCGCCGATGGGCCGGTCCCACACCTCGCGGGTGCGGGCGTAGTCGACGGCGCGCCCCAGCGCGTACCGGGCGAGCCCCAGCGCGAACGCGGCCGTCATGATCCGCTCGGGGTTGAGCCCGGCGAAGAGCTGGAGCAGCCCGGCGTCCTCGTCGCCGACGAGCGCCTCGGCCGGCAGCCGGACGTCGTCCAGGACGAGCTCGAACTGCCGCAGATCGCCCTGGAGTTCCATGGGGATCGCGGTGCGCCGGAAGCCCGGCGCGTCCCGGTCGACGACGAACAGGCAGGGCCCGCGCCCCTCGGTGCGGGCGACGACCATCGTGGCGTCGGTCGCGTCCACCCCGGAGATGAAGACCTTGCGGCCCCTGAGCACCCACCCGTCCCCGTCACGGCGGGCGGTGGTGGTGATGCGGTGCGTGTTGGAACCGGCCTCGGGCTCGGTGATGCCGAAGGACATGCGCAGGCCACCGGACGCCAGCCCCGGCAGCCAGGCCCGTTTCTGCGCCTCGGTGCCGAACCGGGAGATCACCGTGCCGCAGATGGCGGGCGAGACGACCATCAGCGTCAACGGATTGCCCGTGGCGGCCAGTTCCTCCAGGACGACGGCGAGCTCGGTGATCCCGCCGCCGCCCCCGCCGTACTCGGCGGGCAGGTTGACACCCAGGTATCCGAGCTTGCCCGCCTCCGCCCACAGCTCCTCGGGATCGCGAGCACGGGCGCCCAGCGCGGCCACGGCGGCGCGCAGATCGAGGAGTTCGGTCGGAACAATACTCATGAGTGATCCTCCCGTGTGACGACGGCGAGCAGGTCCCCGGTGGCGACCCGGCGCCCCGGGGCGGCGTGCAGGGCGGTGAGAGTACCGGACGCCGGGGCGGTGACGCGGTGTTCCATCTTCATCGCCTCGACCCACAGCAGCACTTGCCCGGCCTCCACCGGGTCGCCCGGCGCGAGGCCGTCGGCGATCCGGACGACCGTGCCCGGCATGGGGGCGAGCAGCGACCCCGGCTCGGTCCGCGGCGCGGGCTCGGGGAGGCGGGGCAGCAGGGTGAACGACCGGGCGCCGAGCGGGGAGTCGACGTACACGGACGACGGGCCGTGGAACGCGACGTCGAACGGCCGCCGCACCCCGTCGATCTCCAGCGCCACATGGTCCCGCGCGGCCGCCACCAGGCGCACGCCGGGCACGCCCTCCAGGCCGTCGCGGCCGATCCGGTAGCGGACCTCGTGCTCCGTCCCGTCGGGCTCCGGGCGCAGCCGCTTGACCTGGGGCCCGGACGGGACGTTGCGCCAGCCGCCGAAGCGGGAGCGCCCCTGGGCGTCGGCGAGGGCGGCCGCCAGGGCGGCGTACCCGGTGAACGCCTCGTCGTGCGCGGCCAGTTCGTCCAGGTGGCGGTCGTAGAAGCCGGTGTCCGCCGCCCCCGCCGCGAACTCCGGGTGGCGCAGCGAGCCCACGAGCAGGTCCCGGTTGGTGACCGGCCCGTGGACGCGGGCGCGTTCCAGGGCGCGGGCGAGGCGGTGCAGGGCGGACGGGCGGTCGGGGGCGTGGGCCACGACCTTGGCGAGCAGCGCGTCGTAGTGCGGGCCGACCGCGTCGCCCGCGCCGACGCCCGCGTCCACGCGCAGACCGGTCCCCTCCGGCACCTCCAGCGCGTGCACCGGTCCCGTCCAGGGCCGCCAGTCGCGGGCGGGGTCCTCGGCGCAGAGGCGGGCCTCGACGGCGTGTCCGGACGCCTCCGGGGGCCGCTCCGCGAGCCGGCGGCCCTCCGCCACCCGCAGTTGCAGGGCGACCAGGTCGACGCCGTACACGCACTCGGTCACCGGGTGCTCCACCTGGAGGCGGGTGTTCATCTCCAGGAACCACGCCCGCCCCCGCCCGTCGAGCAGGAACTCCACGGTCCCGGCGCCGGCGTATCCCACGGTCTTCGCCAGCGCCGCCGCGTGCGCGCACAGCGCGTCGGCCGGCCCCGCCGGCAGGCCGGGGGCGGGCGCCTCCTCGATCACCTTCTGGTGGCGGCGCTGGAGCGAGCAGTCGCGGGTGCCCAGCGTCCACACCGTGCCGTGCGCGTCCGCGAGGACCTGCACCTCGACGTGCCGGCCGCCCTCCACGTACGGCTCGACGAACACCTCGCCGTCGCCGAAGGCCGCCGCGGCCTCGGCCCTGGCGGCCTCCAAAGCCCCCGCCAGGACCGGGAGTTCGCGCACCACCCGCATGCCGCGGCCGCCCCCGCCCGCCGCGGCCTTGACGAGCACGGGCAGGTCGGCGGCGCGCACGGTGTCCCGGCCGAGCGGGGCCAGTACCGGCACCCCGGCCTTGGCCGCGATCCGCTTGGCCCGCGTCTTGGACGCCATCGCCTCCATCGCCCCGGGCGGCGGCCCGATCCACACCAGCCCCGCCGCCTCCACCGCGCGCGCGAACTCCGGGTCCTCGGACAGGAATCCGTAGCCGGGGTGCACGGCGTCCGCGCCCGCCGCGCGGGCGGCCGCGACGATCAGGTCGCCGCGCAGATAGGTGTCCGCCGGGGCGTCGCCCGGCAGGCGGACGGCCGCATCCGCCTCCCTCACGTGCCGGGCGCGGGCGTCGGCGTCCGAGTGGACGGCGACGGTCGCGATCCCCAGCTCCCGGCAGGTGCGGAAGACCCGGCGGGCGATCTCGCCCCGGTTGGCGACCAGCACCGAACGGATCACGGCAGGTTCACATCCGGAAGACGCCGAAACCACCCCGGACCCCCTCCACAGGCGCGTTGTGCACGGCCGACAGACACATCCCGAGGACCGTGCGGGTGTCGCGCGGGTCGATGACCCCGTCGTCGTACAGCCGCCCGGACAGGAACAGCGGCAGCGACTCCGCCTCGACCTTCCGCTCCACCGCCGCCCGCAGCGCCGCGTCCGCCTCCTCGTCGTACGGCTGCCCCTTGGCCTCCGCCGCCGCCCGGGCGACGATCGACAGGACGCCGGCGAGCTGCTGCGGGCCCATCACGGCGGACTTGGCACCCGGCCAGGAGAACAGGAAGCGCGGGTCGTAGGCCCGTCCGCACATGCCGTAGTGACCGGCCCCGTACGACGCGCCGACGAGCAACGACAGATGCGGCACACGGGAGTTGGACACCGCGTTGATCATCATGGCGCCGTGCTTGACGATGCCGCCCTGCTCGTAGGCCCGGCCGACCATGTAGCCCGTCGTGTTGTGCAGGAACAGCAGCGGGACGTCGCGCTGGTTGGCGAGCTGGATGAACTGCGCCGCCTTCTGCGACTCCGCGCTGAACAACACCCCCTGCGCGTTGGCGAGGATGCCCAGCGGATAGCCGTGCAGCCGCGCCCAGCCCGTCGTCAACCCCGCCCCGTAGAGCGGCTTGAACTCGTCGAAGTCGGAGTCGTCGACGATCCGGGCGACGATCTCGCGCGGGTCGAAGGGGCTGCGGAGGTCGCCGGGGACGATGCCCAGCAGTTCCTCCTCCGCGTACCGGGGCGGTGCGGCGGGCGGCGGATCGGGGTGCGCCTTGCGCCGGTTGAGCCGGGCGACGATGCGCCGGGCCTGGCGCAAGGCGTCGTGCTCGTCGACGGCGTAGTGGTCGGCGAGGCCGGACACCCGCGCGTGCATGTCCGCCCCGCCCAGCGACTCGTCGTCCGCCTCCTCGCCGGTGGCCATCCTGACCAGCGGCGGACCGCCGAGGAAGACCTTGGCCCGGTCCGCGACCATGACGACGTGGTCGGACATGCCGGGGACGTACGCGCCGCCGGCCGTGGAGTTGCCGAGGACGACGGCGATCGTCGGGATCCCGGCGGCGGACAGCCGGGTGAGGTCCTTGAACAGCGCGCCGCCCGGGACGAAGATCTCGCTCTGCCCGGTCAGGTCCGCGCCGCCGGACTCCACGAGGGCGACGACGGGCAGCCGGTTGGCGCGGGCGATCCCGTGGGCGCGCAGGGACTTCCGCAGCGTCCACGGGTTGCTCGCCCCGCCGCGCACGGTCGGGTCGTTGGCGCTGATCAGGCACTCCACACCACAGATCACGCCGATGCCGGTGACCAGGGAGGCCCCCACGGCGTACTCGCTGCCCCAGGCGGCGAGGGGGGAGAGCTCCAGGAACGGGGTGTCCGGGTCCAGCAGCAGCTCGATCCGCTCGCGGGGCAGCAGCCTGCCGCGCGCCCGGTGCCGGGCGGCGTACTTCTCGCCGCCCCCGGCGACCGCCTGCGCGTGGGCGGCCCCGACCTCGGCGAGCTTGTCGAGCATGGCGGCGCGGTGGGCCGCGTACTCGGCTCCGGCGGTGTCGAGCCGCGAGGTCAGGACGGTCATCGGAAACCTATGCCTCCAACCGCATAACCGGGTACGGTGTGTACTGCGCCTCGCGAGAACCAAGCATGCGCACATCCCTTGTTCTTGAAGACAACCGGGCTGGTTCCAACCCGGCTGGTGTTGATCGTGCAAGACCTGTCGGGTCGTCGACCCACAGGCAACGTGAGCCAGGAATCCCCTGCTTCGACCGGGGGAGGGTTCAAAGCAGCACCTCGGGTATCTCGACGTAACGGGAGCGCAGCCACTCCCCCACGGCCTTGGCCTGCGGGTCGAAGCGGACGTTCTCGGCGACGCCCCGCCCGAGGAGCCCTTCGACGACGAAGTTGAGGGCGCGGAGGCGGGGCAGGACGTGCCGGGTGACGGGCAGTTCGGCCGTTTCCGGGAGGAGTTGGCGGAAGCGTTCGGCGGTGAGCTCGTGGGCCAGCCACCGCCAGGCGTCCTCGGTCCGGACCCAGACGCCGACGTTGGCGTCGCCTCCCTTGTCCCCGCTGCGGGCCCCCGCGACGAGGCCGAGGGGGGCGTGCCGGGCGGGGCCGGCGGGGAGGGGCTCGGGGAGAGCGGGTTCCGGCAGGGGCTCTTCCGTGGCAGTGGACGATGGGGACGGTATGGGCACCCGCGTCCCGTCCGGCAGTACGGCGACGTGCCGCACCTCGTCCGCCGGCACGTACGCGGCCTCGAAGACCCCGTACGGGCTGCCGGGCCCCGGCGGCGCGGTGAGGTGGAACCCCGGGACGCCGGAGAGCGCCAGTTCGACGGCCGCACCGCTCAGCGCGCGGCCCACGACGTCCGGGTCCGGGTCGTGCACGACCAGCCGCAGCAGCGCGCTCGCCTCCTCCTGGACGGACGCGTCGCGGTGGTCCGTGCGGGCGAGCGTCCAGCGCACGCGGGCGGGCGGCCGGGCGGCGAGCACGTCCGCGAACTGGGCCCGGATCAACCGCGCCTTGGCGATGACGTCGAGCCCGGTGAGGACGAAGACGACCTCGTTGCGCCAGCCGGCGGCCCTGGTGATCCCCGCCTTGAGCGCGGCGGGCGGCGGTTCGCCGCGCACGCCGTGGACGCGGACGCGGTCGGGCCCGTCGGGGGCGAGGCGGACGGTGTCGAGCCGGGCCGTGACGTCCGGGCCGGAATACCGCGCTCCGCCGGTCTCGTACAGCAGCTGGGCGGTGACGGTCCCGACGGTGACCGCGCCGCCCGTCCCCGGATGCTTGGTGATCACCGAGCTGCCGTCGGCGTGGATCTCGGCGATCGGGAACCCGGGGTGCCGGACGTCGTGTTCGGCGAAGAACGCGTAATTGCCGCCGGTGGCCTGGGCGCCGCACTCCAGCACGTGTCCCGCGACGACGGCCCCGGCGAGCGCGTCGAGGTCCTGCCCGCCCCACCCGTGGTGCGCGGCGGCGGCCCCGCTGACCAGCGCCGCGTCCGTGACCCGGCCGGTCACCACGACATCGGCCCCGGCGCACAGGCAGGCGGCGATCCCGCCCCCGCCGAGGTAGGCGTTGGCGGTGACGGCCCCGGCGCCCCAGTCCCGCGCGCCCAGGAGATCGTCCCCGGTGACGTACCCGACCCCGACGGGCACGCCCACCCGCTCGCCCAACTCGCCGATGCGCTCGGCCAGTCCCGCCGGATTGAGCCCTCCGGCATTGGCGACGATCCGCACCCCGGCGTCGACGGCCAGCCCGAGACCCGTCTCCAACTGCCGCAGGAACGTGCGGGCGTAGCCCTTTCCCGGATCCCTGATCCGGTCCCGGCCGAGGATGAGCATGGTCAACTCGGCCAGATAGTCGCCGGTGAGCACGTCGAGCGGCCCACCGGTGAGCATCTCCTCCATCGCGTCGAAGCGATCACCGTAGAAACCCGAGGCGTTGCCGATCCTCAGCACGGGGGGAGAGTGACAGGGGAAGGTCGAACAAGCAAGCGTGCATGCATGCTTTTCGGCTAACCCACGATGAACCAGGTCCGATTTGCCAGCAAATCCCGTCATAAGGCGGTGAGTTGATGCGATAGCTTCCTCATGTGACGCACCTCAGGGTGCGCCTCCCCTCAAAAGGTGCGCCTCCCTCAAGGGGCGCTCCGGACCCCGGCCGTCGGGGCCCGGCTCGAATCCCAACAGATGGCCGTCGACCGGGTATTTCGACGGCCGATGTGAGGGAGGCGTCACCCGATGGGGCGACATGGAAAGCCGAAGCCATCAACCCGGCGGCGCAGTGAGGATCTTCTGATCCGCATCGCGCGGAAGCCGGGGAGGTGGTTCCGGGGGGACTGACCCCTGACCTGAGCCCCGCAATATGAGGCTCAGATCAAGGGCCCTTCGTGGCTCTTCATGCCCTCGCTCAGGAGTTACCGGCTCCCGGGCGGGGGTTCTTCCGTGCTTCACCGTACCGGATGCGCCTCCTGCCACACCACACGGCGGCTCCGGCGCCCGAACGGCGTTCATACGGCGTGCTCTTCGCCGCCCTCCCTCCCCTCGACAGACGCGGAGGCGCCCCGCTCACCGGTGCGGGGCGAGGGCAGCCACTCGGCACACGGCTTCTCCCGCGCTCCACACGCCGGGATTCACCCGAGCGCCTCCCCCAGCACTTCCGCCAGGTGCCGCGCCTGCCGCCCCGCCAACTGCCCGATCTGCGTCCGGCACGAGAACCCGTCCGCCAGGACGAGCTTCTCCGACCCCTCGCGCAGCGCCGGCAGCAGCCGCTCCTCCGCGCACGCCACCGAAACCCCGTAATGCCCTTTCTCGAAACCGAAGTTGCCGGCGAGGCCGCAGCATCCGTCGCTCAGCTCCCCCGTCAGGCCGGCCCTCTCGCGCAGCCGGCGCTCGGCCGCGTCGCCGAGCACCGCGTGCTGGTGGCAGTGCGTCTGGCCGACGACCGGCAGGTCGACGCGGGGCGGCCGCCAGTGCGGGGCGCACTCCTCCAGGTACTGGGCGAACGTACGGACGGACGCGGCCAGTTCGCGGGCGCGCGGGTCGTCGTGGAGCAGTTCCGGGAGGTCGGTGCGGAGGGTGGCCGCGCAGCTCGGTTCGAGGACGACGACGGGGTGGCCGAGGACGGGGGCGACGCGGTCGAGGGTACGGCGCATCACCGCCCGCGCCCGGTCGAGACGTCCCGTGGAGACCCAGGTCAGGCCGCAGCACACACCCTCACCGGCCAGGAGCGCGCGGCGGCCCGCCGCCTCCAGGACGTGTACGGCCGCCCGCCCCACGGACGGCGCGAAGTATTCGGTGAAGGTGTCCGGCCACACCATGGCCACCTGGCCGGACGAGTGGATCCGCGTCCCGTCCCCGTGCCGCTCCCGGGAGTATCCGCCGAGCCAGCGGCTGAAGGGCTCGCGCGCCAGCTCCGGCACGCCCCGTTCCGGCGCGACCCCGGCCGCCCGCTTGCCGATCGCGGACAACCACCCGTTGCGCGCCGCCGCGTTGACCAGCGGTTCCGCCCGCAGCGCGGCGATCCCGCGCAGCCACGTGGGCAACCCGCCCAGCGCGTAGTGCGTGACCGGCCGCAGCCGCCCGGCGTAATGCCGGTGCAGGAACTCCGCCTTGTACGTGGCCATGTCCACCCCCACCGGGCAGTCGCTCCGGCAGCCCTTGCACGACAGGCACAGGTCGAGCGCCTCCCGCACCTCCTCCGACCGCCAGCCGTCCGTCACCACCTCCCCCGCGAGCATCTCGTGCAACAGCCGTGCCCGTCCGCGCGTGGAGTGCCGCTCCTCGCCCGTCACCCGGTACGAGGGGCACATCACCCCGGAACCCGCGTCCGTCTCCCGGCACTTGGCGACGCCCACGCACCTCCGCACGGCGGCCCGGAAGTCCCCGCCGTCCTCCGGGTACCCGAACTCCACCGCCACCGGCCGGCGCGGCAGCACGCCGAACCGCAGGTTCTCGTCGAGCCGGTACGGGCGGACGAGCATCCCCGGGTTGAGCCCGCCGTCCGGGTCCCACAGGTCCTTGAACCGGCCGAAGAGC
This sequence comes from Streptomyces sp. AV19, assembly GCF_015999245.1. Lineage (GTDB taxonomy): Bacteria > Actinomycetota > Actinomycetes > Streptomycetales > Streptomycetaceae > Streptomyces. The sequence continues at coordinate 203,294 of NZ_JAEAMR010000009.1, forward strand.
GCGACCAGTTCCGGCCCGTACATCCGGGGCAGCAGCTCCGCGCGCGCCTGCCCGTCCCCGTGCTCCCCCGACAACGACCCGCCGTGCGCGACGACCAGGTCGGCCAGCTCGCCCGAGAACGCCCGGTAGCGGCGCACGCCCTCCGCGCTGAGCAGGTCGAAGTCGAGGCGGACGTGGACGCAGCCCTCGCCGAAGTGCCCGAACGGGGTGCCCCGGAGGCCGTGCGCGGCCAGCAGTTCGCGGAACGCGCGCAGGTACGCGCCCAGGCGCTCCGGCGGGACGGCGCAGTCCTCCCAGCCCGGCCATGCCTCGCGGCCGTCCGGCAGCCGGGTGGCGGTGCCGGCCGCGTCCTCGCGCAGCCGCCACAGGGCGCGCCGCTCCCGCGAGCCGGTGACGACGCGGGAGGGCCCGTCGTGGGCCCGGCACACCTCCCCGGCCCGTGCGGCGGCCTCGCCGTCCGTCGCTCCGCCGGTCTCCACGAACAGCCAGGCCGCACCGGCCGGAAGCCGCTCGGCGGCGTCCCCGACGAGGTCGGCGGCCATGCCCTCGACGGTCAGCGGGCCGAGGGCGAGCAGGCCCGCGGCCGCGTCGGCGGCCTCGCCCTCGTCCGCGAAGCCGAGGACCGCCAGTACCCGGGCGCGTGGCAGCTCGACCAGGCGCAGGGTCGCCTCGGTCACCACCCCGAGTGTTCCTTCACCACCCGTGAACGCCCGCGCGACGTCCCGTCCCCGCTCGGGCAGCAGCGCGTCCAGCGCGTAACCGGAGATGCGCCGGGGCAGGGCGGGGAAACCGGTGCGCAGGAGGGCCAAGTGGCCGTCGGCCAGCGCGCGCAGGCCGTCCGCGAGCCTGGGTGGGAGCCCGTGCGTCCCCCGGCCGAGCCGTACGCGCTCCCCGCCGTAGGTGACGACCTCCAGGCCGCGCACGTTGTCGGCGGTCGTGCCCCAGGCGACGGAGTGCGCCCCGCAGGCGTTGTTGCCGATCATCCCGCCGAGCGTGCACCGGCCGTGCGTGGAGGGATCGGGCCCGAAGGTCAGCCCGTGCGCGGCGGCCGCGCGCCGCAGGTCGTCGAGGACGGCACCGGGCCGGACGACGGCCGTCCGCGCCTCCGGATCGATCCCGACCAGGGCGTTCATGTGCCGGGTGAAGTCGAGGACGACGCCCTCCCCGGTCGCCTGCCCGGCGATCGACGTCCCGCCGCCGCGCGGCGTGACCGGTACGCCGTGCCCCCGGCAGACGGCGAGCGCGGCGGCGACGTCGTCCGCGTCGCGGGGTGCGACGACGCCCAGCGGTACGCGGCGGTAGTTGGACGCGTCCATGGTCGTCAGCGCGCGGGCGGCGGGCGAGAAGTCCACCGTCCCGCGTACGGCCGCGATCAGTTCCCCGCGCAGTCCCTCGTGGTGGTCAACCATGCGTCCCAGCCTGCCCGAACGCACGTCTCATCGGGTGGACATCACGTCCCACCGGCCCCGCCGACGGATTAGGCTTCCCCCGTGGCTGACATCCAGATTCCCGCCGACATCAAGCCCGCCGACGGTCGTTTCGGCGCCGGTCCGTCCAAGGTGCGCACGGAGGCGTTGACCGCCCTCGCCGCCACCGGAAGTTCCCTGCTCGGCACGTCCCACCGCCAGGCCCCGGTCAAGAACCTGGTCGGCTCGGTGCGGGACGGCATCCGGGCGCTGTTCTCCCTGCCCGAGGGCTACGAGGTGATCCTCGGCAACGGCGGCTCCACCGCGTTCTGGGACATCGCCACGCACGGCCTGATCGAGGCCAAGTCGCAGCACCTGTCCTTCGGCGAGTTCTCGTCGAAGTTCGCCAAGGCCGCGAGCCTGGCGCCGTGGCTGGACGAGCCGACCGTCATCGCCTCGGACCCGGGCACCCACCCGGAGGCCAAGGCCGAGCACGGCACGGACGTCTACGCGCTCACCCACAACGAGACGTCCACCGGCGTCGCCATGCCGATCCGGCGCGTGGAGGGCGCGGACGCGGGGTCGCTCGTTCTGGTGGACGCCACGTCCGGCGCGGGCGGGCTGCCCGTGGACATCCGCGAGACGGACGTCTACTACTTCGCCCCGCAGAAGTCCTTCGCGTCCGACGGCGGCCTGTGGATCGGCGTCTTCTCCCCCGCCGCCCTGGAGCGCGCCGCGCGCGTCCACGCCTCCGGCCGGCACGTCCCCGAGTTCTTCTCCCTGCCGACCGCGATCGACAACTCCCTCAAGAACCAGACGTACAACACCCCCGCCCTCTCCACCCTCTTCTTGCTCAACGAGCAGCTGGAGTGGCTCAACGGCCAGGGCGGCCTGGACTTCGCGACCGGCCGGACGGCGGCCTCCGCCCGGGCGCTCTACGGCTGGGCCGAGGCGTCCGCGCACGCCACCCCGTTCGTCACCGATCCGGCCGCGCGGTCCCAGGTCATCGGCACGATCGACTTCGACGAGGGCGTGGACGCGGCCGCCGTCGCCGCCGCGCTGCGCGCCAACGGCATCGTGGACACCGAGCCGTACCGCAAGCTGGGCCGCAACCAGCTGCGGATCGCGATGTTCCCGGCGATCGACCCGGCGGACGTCGAGGCGCTGACGGCGTGCGTGGACTACGTCATCGGGCGTCTGTAGCAGCAGCGCGCCCTGGGGCCGGCCCCCGCAGAACTCCGGGGGCCAGCCCCAGGGCCCCGCGACCGTGTCGCACGGGACGATCATCTCCGGCTCGAAGGAAGCGAGTTGAGAGGTGTACCGGCATGACCCGAATGACGGACGAGCGGATACCACGACGGCTGCTGCTGGCAGCGGCGGCGGCGGGCGCGGTGGGGACCCTGCCCGCTCCCTCGGCGGCGGGTGCCGCCGTGATTCCGGCGGCGGACAGCGGCCGCGACCCGGTACCCGCGCTGCGGCGGGCGGCCCACCCGCTGCGGACGACGGAGCCCGGAGCGGACCCGGCCGACCTGCGGCCCCTCGGGTCGCTGATCGGCGACGCCAAGGTGGTGGGGCTGGGCGAGGCCACGCACGGATCGCACGAGTTCTTCGCGATGAAGGACAGAGTCTTCCGTCATCTCGTCGAGGAGAAGGGCTTCACCACCTTCGCCCTGGAGATGAGCTGGCCGGCCGGGCTGCGCATCGACACATATGTCCAGGGCGGACCGGGAACCGCCCGTCAGGCGGTCGGGGAAGCGCTGGCCGGCTCCCCCTGGGAACGCGAGGAGTTCGTGCGCCTCGTCCAGTGGATGCGGGACCACAACCGGCGCCGGCCCGGGCACAAGGTCCACTTCATGGGGGACGACATCGGCTACCCCCGGGTGGGCGACGACCTCTTCGAGCGGGTGACGGGCTACGTACAGCGCCACCGTCCGGAGTTGCTGCCGCGATTCACCGAGCTGTACACCGGGCTGCGTCCCCTCGACGACAGCGCCGCCTACCTGCGCAAGCCGCTCGCCGACCGGCAGCGGCTCGCCTCCGCCGCCCAGCAGGCGATGAATCTCCTCGGCCGGCACCACGGCACGTACGGCGGCGAACTCGGCTGGGCGGTCCAGCACGCCCGGTCCATTGCCCAGACCGCCGGCTTCCTGAGCCATGACATCACCGACCCCGCCGTGATCCCCGCCGCTATGCGCTTCCGCGACCGGGTGATGGCCGAGAACGTCGCGTGGTGGCAGCGGCACACCGGCCACCGGATGCTGGTGTCGGCCCACAACGGCCATGTGGCATACGTACCGGACACCCCGCTGACCCATCCCGTCTCCCAGGGCGGCGTCCTGCGCGACATGCTCGGCGAGGAGTACCTGGCCGTCGGGTTCACCTTCACCCAGGGGTCCTTCCTGTCACAGGAAAAGAGTGAGGGCCCGTGGAAGAGGTTCACGGTGGGTGCGGCCGGACCGGGCACGAACGAGCACACCCTCGACCGGGTCCGTCACGACGACTACTTCCTCGACCTCCGCGACGCCCCGCCGGCGGCCCGCGCCTGGCTGAACACCAGCCGCCCCACCCGCACCATCGGCACCGAGTACCCCGTCCCCCTCACGGATATCCGGCTCACCCACTCCTACGGCGCCCTCATCCACCTCCACCGCATACGGGCGGCCGACAAGTTGTGCGAACCTGACGTGCATGACGACACTCCCTGACGGCCGTCCCGTCCCGCCCCCGCAGGCCGGCGAGCGCGAAGCGCTGGAGAGCTGGCTGGACTTCCACCGCGCGACGCTGGAGCTGAAGTGCCGCGGCCTCGACGACGAGCAGCTGCGGCGGGCCGCGGTGCCGCCCTCGCCGATGTCCCTGCTGGGCCTGGTCCAGCACATGGCCGTGGTCGAACGGAACTGGTTCCAGCGGGTGTTCGCGCGGCGGGACGTGCCGGTGGTCGCCCCGGAGGCGGGCTTCGCCCTCGATCCCGGGCCGGGGCTGGACGAGGCCCTGGCCGCGTGGCGCGCGGAGATCGCGGCGGGGAGGGAGTTGATGGCGGACGCGTCGCTGGACGATGTGGGGCGTCTGTCCGGGGAGGAGGGGAAGGCGCTGGGGTCGGAGGAGGTGTCCCTGCGCTGGATCCTGATCCATCTGATCGAGGAGTACGCGCGGCACAACGGGCACGCGGATCTGATCCGGGAGTGCGTGGACGGGACGACGGGGGCGTGAGCCCTCGGGAGGGGGGTGCCCCCGCCTCGCCCATTCACCGTTTTCCGCAGGGGCTGCGCCCCTTTGTGACCCCCGGGGTCCGCGACACGCTGCCGCACGCGGGCGGGCGGGGGCTCCGCCCCGGGGGGCGGCAACCGCGCTTCGCGCGGTTGTCCTCAAGCGCCGGACGGGCTGAATTGGCGCGCCCAGGCGGGATTTTCAAGGCCCGGGGCGCGCAATCCAGCCCGGGGTACGCAATTCAGCCCGTCCGGCGCTTGAGGACAGCGCCCGAAGGGCGCTTCGGGGTCCAAGGGCGGAGCCCCGGCAGAGGTCCAAGGGCACAGCCCCGGCAGAGGTCCAAGGACGCAGCCCCGGCAGAGGTCCAAGGACGCAGCCCCGGCAGGGGTCCAGGGGGCGCAGCCCCCGGCGGGGTGCAGGGGCGGAGCCCCGCTCGCCCCGGCCGGGGCGCGGGCCGGGGCGCAGCCCCCGCTCACCGCGCGGAAGCGCGGTGCCGGGCCGAGGGGCGCAGCCCCGGAAGAAACGGTGAAAGGGCGGGGAGGGGCACCCCATTCGCCCGATTCGGCCCGCACGTACCGACCAAATCACCCCCCGGACGACACAGACACAACCTTCGCCCCCTACACCCCCAACCCCCACCGCTCAAAGATCTCGGTGAGCAAGCCGAGAACCGAGAGACGGAGTCCCACCATGAGGGCGCGCAAGAGACAGACCGCAGGCCGGGCCGCCCGGAGGCACGCCGTGGTGATGGCCACGGCCCTGGGCGTGATGTCCCCCCTCGCGGGCGAGGCGTTCGCGGCGAAGAACAACGGCGCCCCGAAGCGCGCCACCGCCCCCATCGCCTGCGCCGCCAACACCGTAGCCCCCACCTGCGTATACCGCGTCGACAGCCGCCCACCCTCCCAGGTCTTCGCCGACGGCTTCAAGGTGCCCGGCGCCGGCACGAACAACAACCTCCTCGACCACATCAACGGCCGCAGCACGATGCAGGCGAACGGCCCCCTCAAGGGCACCACCAACTTCGTCTCCACCTCCACCGGCACGGAGTACGTCACCAACTACGCGGGGCGGCTGAAGCTCGACCTGAAGGCCACCGGCGGCGAGGGCTGGATCTACGTCGTCCAGCCCGACCACACGTTCCACAACGTGCGGACCAGCCTGGAGCGCGCGGCGAAGAGCAAGTCGCCGGAGATCGCGAACGCCGCGAAGCAGACCCTGAAGTACTACGGCTACCAGGCCGAATGGGCGGCGCGCGGTTCGATCCGCCCGGAGCTGGTGCAGCACGCCGTCCCGGTGAAGATGGTCAACGGCCTGCCGGAGCCGGACTGGGAGCGGCTGCAGACCAACAGCGGCTACCGGCCGGGCGATGCCAAGTCCGCCAACCCCGCCCCCTACGAGATCGCCGGCGCCTCCGAGCTGTGCGCGCCGGGCGGCGGCGCGGGCAGGGTGCGGCGGTCCGCCGAGGCGTGCGACATCGGGGTGCGGGACCACGCCGAGGTCGCCCGCAAGCACCAGGAGCGCCTGCGGGCCCACGGCGACGACGTCGAATACGTCACCACCCTCGACGAGTTCGAGAAGAACCCCAAGTCCCTGCTGTCGCCGCTGCGCGAGACCAACGGGGTCCTGAACGACGCCGCGGCCGCCGAGCTCGGCGCGAAGGACTTCGAGGCGTTCTCCACCCGCGTCACCGAGGCCCTCGGCCGCGACCTCCGGGCCGTGCACGGGCTCAGCACGGACACGACCCTGCTCGCGAAGGTCGCCCGCCAGGCCGGCCGCGCCGCCGAACTGGGCGCGAAGGCCCTCCCGTACGTGGGCATCGCCGCGACCGGCTACGCCATCGCCGAGGACGTCAAGGCCGGGGACTACGCGAACCTCGCCTTCGACTCGGTCGCCGAGGGCCTCCAGGTCGCCATGGTCGCCCAGCCGGAGCTCGTACCGCTCCTCGAACCGGTCCTGTTCGCCGAGCAGTTGGCGCAGATCGTGTACGACGAGATAGCCGGGTGGTTCAAGCGGCAGGAGCAGCTGGACCACGACCGGAAGCAGTGGGACAGCGCCGCCGAGGACCTGGTCGAGCACCGCGACGGGCAGTGGCGCGACCACCTCGTGGGCCAGGCCCTGCAGAAGCTGTTCCCACAGCTCAACGAGAAGTTCAACCGCGTCCTCACCTCGGACGTGAAGACGCTGAAGAAGTGGGCCGACGCCAAGAAGACGGCCGTCGCGCAGATCGCCGGCCGGTCCAAGGCCCGCGCCGCCTCCGCCGAGGAGAAGCAGCGCATCGAGAAGCACGAGACCGCGCTGAAGAAGAAGATCAACGCGAAGGTGTGGGAGCAGCAGGACGCCCGGACCAAGGTGTACGAGGAGCAGATCGCCAAGGTCGCCACGGGCGCCTTCGCCGCGACGCTCAAGCCCGGCAAGGACGGCAAGGACGGCAAGGACGGCAAGGCCGCCTTCGACGTCTTCACCGACCACTTCGTCGAGAAGAGCGCCAAGCCGTACCTGGACAAGCTGATCGACAAGATCAGCATGGACGAGTACCGCGCGGCCGGCTCCCCCACCTGGGATCAGCGGGAGCTCACCAGCCGCCAGGCGCGCTGGAAGCAGATGACGGAGGACAAGCTCGCCGAGGTGCGCCGGGCCCTGTCCCGCGAGGGCCGCACCGCCCTGTCGGAGAAGGACGTCCGGGATCTGCAGCGGGAGAACTTCCCCGCGAGGGAAGCGTTCCGTGACCCCGAGCGCGACCGGGACAGGCTCTTCGACGAGCTGGCACGGGACAGCCGGAGCCGGCGGAACTGACGACACCGGGGCGGGCCGGATCAGGCCCGCCCCGGGCCCGGCGGATTCACGCCGCGCGCTTCCTCCCCCGCAGCACCACCCACCCCAGCACCAGCAGCACGACCCACACCCCCATCACGTACAACGCCACCCGCGTATCCGCACTCCACGCGATCAGCACCGTCACGAACGCGAAGAACCCCAGCGCCAGCACATTCGTGTACGGGGCTCCCGGCATCCGGTACGGGGACGCCTCCGCGGCCCCCGCCGCCACCGCCTTCCGGTACCGCATGTGCGTCACCAGGATCACGCTCCACACCAGAATCGCACCGCCCGTCGACACCGACGTGATGTACGCGAACGCGTGGTCCGGATCGAGGGCGTTGAGCAGCACGCCCAGCCCCATGGTCAGCGCCGAGACCACGAGCGCCGGCGCCGGCACGCCGCGCGCCGTCAGCCTCCCCAGCCCCTTGGGCGCGTGGCCGTTGACGGACGCCGTCCGCAGCATGCGGGCCGTCGAGTAGAGGCCCCCGGCATTGCAGGACGACAGGGCCGACGTCAGCACGATGAAGTTGACGATGCCCGCCGCCGCCGGAATGCCGATCTTCGCGAAGGCGGCCACGAACGGGCTGACCCCGGGGGCGAATTCGGTCCAGCTCACCACGGACAGGATCACGATCAGCGTGCCGATGTAGAAGAGCCCGAACCGCAGCGGAAGGCTGTTGATCGCCCGCGGGATGTTCCGCTGCGGATCCTCCGCCTCGCCCGCCGTCACGCCGACCAACTCGACGCCCAGATAGGCGAAGAGCACGATCTGCAGCGTCATCAGCGAGTCGTGGGCGCCGTTCGGCGCGATGCCGCCGTCCTTCCACAGGTGGGTCACGGACGCCGTGTCCCCGACGTCGCCGAAGCCGATCACCAGCACGCCCACGCCGACCAGGATCATGCCGACGATCGCGACGACCTTGATCAGCGCGAACCAGAACTCCAGCTCGCCGAACGCCTTCACCGAGATCATGTTGACGGCGAGCAGGACGACCAGCGAGACGAGCGCGGTCTGCCACTGGGCGACGCCGGGGAACCAGTACTTCATGTACTGCCCGGCCGCGGTGATCTCGGCCATGCCCGTGGTGACCCACATGATCCAGTACGTCCAGGCGGTGGCGTACCCCCAGAACGGCCCCAGGAATTCCCGGGCGTACTCCGCGAAACTCCCCGAAACGGGCCGGTGGGTGAGGAGTTCGCCCAGCGCGCGCATGACGAGGAGGAGGACGAGTCCGGCCACCGCGTACCAGATGATCAGGCTGGGCCCGGCCTGGGATATCGCGGTGCCCGCGCCCAGGAAGAGACCCGTGCCGATCGTGCCGCCGATGGCGATCATCTGGATCTGCCGGGTGCCGAGCCCCCGTTTGTACCCCTCGGGAGAGCCCTCTCCCCCGGTCTCCGTGGCCGGGGCGTCGCCCGGCTTCGTCCCCGTCCCCCGCACAGTCGGTGGCCGCATACGACAGAACCCTTCCTCGAAGATCTCAATCTCGCGACCCTAGGTACCGCTTTCGGCCACCCACAAGTGCTTTCGGATCTTCGTCACACGCCGTCACACGCCGGGTCCCCTCCCTCACGCCCCGGCGGCGAGCTTGAGCGTGACGACCCCGGCGATGATCGCGGCGAAGGAGAGCAGCTTGGGCGGGGTGATCTTCTCCCGGTAGATCACGGCGCCGAGGACGACGGTGCCGACGGAGCCGAGGCCCGTCCAGATCGTGTACCCGACGCCCACGTCGAGGGTGGTGAGCGCCCGGCCGAGGGTGAAGATCCCCCCGGCGGCGGCGAGCAGGGTGAAGACGGACGGCCAGAGCTTGGTGAAGCCCTTGGTGGCGTTGGTGCCGAGCGCGAAGGCGATCTCGAAGACGACGGCGACGGCGAGGTAGGCCCAGGCCATGATGTGTGCCCCTTTCAGGTCTCAGGCGGTGGCGGAGCGGTCGGACAGCTTGAGGCCCAGCACCCCGCCGATGATCAGGACGAACGCGACGGCCTTCCCCGCGTTCATCGACTCGTGGAAGATCACGGACCCCAGGACGACGGTCCCGACCGAGCCGATGCCGGTCCAGACCGTGTAGCCGACACCGACGTCCAGCGTCCTGAGCGCGAGGCTCAGGAAGAAGATCCCGCCGGCCGCGGCGCCGGCGGTGAGCAACGACGGCCACAACTCCGTGAAGCCGTTGGTCGCGTTGGTGGCGAGGGCGAAGACGACCTCGAAGACGGCGGCGACGAGCAGATAGATCCAGGCCATGACGACCGACCCCCCGAACAAGTAGTTGCATGTATGTGCATGTTCTTTGCGACCCGAGAAGCATGCATGTACAAATAACGTGTGTCAACGCAGCCGACTCCCTCCGCGGACGCCCACATGTGGCACCGCTTCCTCGCCCTCCACGCCCACGTCGAGCACCGCCTGAGCGCCGCGCTCCAGCGCCACCACGGCCTCGGCCTCTCCGAATACCGCGCCCTGGGCTTCCTCGCCGACGCCCCCCGCAACGAACTCCGCATGCAGGAACTGGCCGACCGGCTGGGCCTCAACCAGAGCTCGGTGACCCGCCTCGCCGCCCGCCTCAACGCCGCCGGCTTCACCTACCGCGACGTGTGCGAGGACGACAAGCGCGGCGTCTACACCGTCCTCAAGGACGAGGGCCGCGCCCGCCACGCGGAGGCCACGGCCACGTACGAGTCCACCCTCGGCGCGGCGCTGGAGGAGGCCGCACCGGCGGGAGCGGCGGTGGCGGCCCTCCGCGAGGCGCTGGGCGGAAGTCTCGGGTAGGGTAACGCTGTTCCGGGACAGTGAACGACCTAGGAGGTGAGTCCCATTACCGCTGCGGCAGGCTGGGTGCTCTCGCCTCACACCCACAGGTCACTTCGTCGCAAGTGACCACCGAGAGCGCCCTTCGGACTTTCTGAAAGGCCCTCATGTCGGTCTCACTCGCAACAACAACCTCCCTCGTCACCAGGCTGCGCGCCGCCGGCTGCGTCTTCGCCGAGGACGAGGCGGAACTGCTCCTCTCGACCGCCCGCACGCCGGACGAACTCGACACCATGACCCGGCGGCGCTGCGCCGGGGAACCCCTCGAACTCGTCCTCGGCTGGGCCGGGTTCCTCGGACTGCGCATCGCCGTCTCGCCGGGCGTCTTCGTCCCCCGCCGCCGGACGGAGTTCCTGGCCGAGCGCGCCGCGCGGCTCGCCCGCCCGGGCTCCGTCGTCGTCGACCTCTGCTGCGGCTCCGGCGCCGTCGCCACGACGCTGGCCGCCGCCGTCCCCGGTCTCGACCTGCACGCCGCCGACATCGAACCGGCGGCGGTGCGGTGCGCCCGGCGCAATCTCGGAGGCGCGGGCCGGGTGTACGAGGGCGACCTCTACGCCGCCCTCCCGTCCGCCCTCCGGGGCCGGATCGACGTCCTCGTCGCCAACACCCCGTACGTCCCCACGTCCGAAATCCCCCTGCTCCCCCCGGAGGCCCGGGACCACGAACCGCTCGTGACGCTCGACGGCGGGGCGGACGGGCTGGACGTCCAGCGGCGGGTGGCGGCGGGGGCGCGGTCCTGGCTCGCCCCCGGCGGCCGCCTGCTGGTGGAGACGAGCGAACGTCAGGCGGTGCGGTCGATGGCGGTGTTCGCCGGGGCGGGCCTGATCCCGCGTCTGGTACGGGACGAGGAGCGGGGCGCGCACGTGGTGATCGGCACACGGCCGGGCCGCCGCTGAGGGCTTCCGGTGCTGAGGGCTTTCCGGTGCTGCCGGAGGGCCTGCCCCGGACGGGGGAGCCGTCCGGGGCAGGTGGTTCGATCAGTCGGCGTACTTCTTCAACTGTTCGGTGTCCAGGGTGATTCCGACCGGTTCCGGGACCTCGATCGGGGTGCCGTAAGACTCGTTGACGCGATGCCGGTACCCGTCGGCCTCGGGGCCGTAGTGGACGGTGACCGACCGGTCGTCCCGGTCGATGAGCAGGTAGACGGGAATCCCCGCGGCCGCGTACCCGACGGGTTTCTCCACGCGGTCGCGCCGATCGGTGTCGGCGTCGTTGGAAGTGACCTCGACCACCATCAGGATGCCCTTGGGGTCGGCCCATTCCCCCCGCTCGTCGACGAAGTGATCGACGGGCGCGAGGATGCCGTCGGGGATGGCGCGCCCCCTCCGGTATTTCTCGACCCTCAGCCCCTGGTCGCGGTGGAGATCCAGGTCCGGACGCTGCTGCATGCACTGCCTGAGCAGCCACATGACGATCGCACCGTGCTTCCCGTCCGGCACCGGCTTGACCTCGATCCTTCCGTTGATGAGCTCCAGGCGCACGGTTTCGGGCGCCGAGTGGGCCAGTTCCTCGAACTTTTCGACGAGACGCTCGGCGGGGGTCGGGGTCATGTGATCGCCTCCTTCCCTCAATGGTGCCCCGATACCGGGCGGGGCGTCGTGTACGGCGGTCATGTGCGTGCCTTCCTTTCGTATCGGCGGTTGAGGGAGCGGAGTTCGTCGACGCGGGCGTGGACGTCGTCGGCGAGGGTGCGGCAGGGGTCGGGCCGGGGCGGGGTCTCGCCTCGGCAGGTGCGGCAGATGCCGCCGGGGAGGGCTTCGGTGGTGCCGGGGTCGCGGCAGACGACGCACTCCAGGAGCAGGTGCGGCCGCTCGGGAGTGGTGACCTCCATCGCCTCGGGCGGCAGTTTGTCGATGAGCCTGCGGCGGACGAATCCGGCCGCGTGGAGGACCTCGGGCGGCAGCCCGCCGGCCAGCGTCCGGATGAACTCGTCGTCGCCGACCCCGCGTTCGAACCACGGCTGGGCGAACGGAGCGAGGGCCGCGCAGTCGGCTGCGGACAGTGTCAACCGGTGATCGGCCCGGCCGAGGGCGGCGAGCAGGCGGTACGCCCGCGAGCGGGGCCGCTCGGGAGCGGAGCGGGACGGCTCCGGGACCCGGGCTGGAGGTGCGTCCTGCGGGACGTCGCCGGTGCGTACGGCCTCCCACCAGGCGTCGTCGCGCGGTGTCCGCGAGAAGAACGTCCGCGTCACCCAACGCGAGCTTCCGTCTTCACTCTTGAGGTGTTCGGTGAAGCGCCGCAGGTGACCGGCTTCGGAGAGCCTCCGCAGCGCGGTCAGGCAGGCGGCCTGCCCGTACGCGGGCAGCTGGGCGGCCAGCGACTTGCCGTCGATCGCCGCACCTTCAGGAAGCCGGTCGATGAAGGCAGCGACCGACGCCTCACGGGGCGGCAGGTGCGCGAAGTCGTCCTTGCGGCGCGGCGCTTGGCCGGGCGCGGAGCGCTTGCCGAAGCCGGAACGGGCCATGAGGGGCGTGGGGGCGCTAGGGTAGGCGTCAGCCATCGGGATCGACCTACTCTTCGATCTCGTCGGTGAGACCCCGGGTCCGGTGTTGCTAGCACCGGCCGGGGTCGCTTTGTTGCTGCGCACGCTAGGGCCTGGCGACAGCATGCCGCAAACCGGCCACACGCCGTGAACTACCCGTGGTATACTCGCGCTTGAGCGCGCACACGGAGGGTGGGTGGGTGGGTGGGTTCAACTACCCACCATTCCTTGGAAAGAGCGCTCGGACCCCGGCCCCCGGATCCCGGAACTCAAGTCACGGTTCGTCTCGCCGGTGCGGCCCGGAACAGTGAAAGGGCCGCACCCACGGACACCACCGCCGGGCTCAGCAGGCCCTGCCGCCCGGCTGCACTGTCTCCGGCTCCGCCGAGCGCATCAAGTCCACGACCCACGCCGGGGTTTCCGTATCCCGGGCGATCTCGTGCATCAGCGAACGGAATCGGCGTCGATTGCGCCCCGATCCGATCGTCTCCAGCAGCGGAAGCACCGACAGCAAGGTCGATTCGTACTCCATCCAGGCGCGGGTCCGCGCGTACGCGGACAGTAGAGACACCCGGTAGTAGAACACTCCCCTGCCGTCCGGACGGAATGCCCCGGCCAGTTCGCACGCCCGTTGCAGCGACGGCACGGCCGCCTGCGAATCTCCCAGGGCGAGCAGGGCGTCTCCCCTTTGCCCGGCAGCTTCCTGCTCGTTCACCCACCAGGTCCAGGACGGGTCACGGGGGTTGAGCGAATCCCCGAGGCCGACGCTCACCGCGTCCAGGTCGTCGAGCGCCTGCCGACGGCACCCGGCAAGGGCCAGTGCGCGCGCCCTCCGCACCCGGGCCAGGAGAGCCACCCGGGGCGGCAACTTGGCCTGGGAGAGCAGTTCGTCCGCGATGCGCAGCGTCTCCCCGGTCCGATGGCGTTCGACGTTCTGCATGGCGAGCATGTCCAGGGCGAACCACTGCTTGGACCGGTCCCCGGCATGACGGGCCAGCATGTGTGATTCCAGGAACGCCGCACGGGAAGCGTCCTGCTGGTCCGCGTCGAACAGGAGCCAGCCCGCGACCTGCGCGACCTCGGCGACCGCGGCGAGATATTCACGTGTGACGCCCTCCGGAAGGGAGCCGCGGTCGAGCCGCCGCTGTCCCGCACGCCAAACCTGTACGGCGGCGGCCGCCACCGTGTCCCCTCCGTAGAGGTTGTCGTGGTCGAGGAAGTGGGCGACAGAGGAACGCATATGCGCGAGTTCGACGGCAATCGGGTCCGCATGGTCACGCGCAACGGATGTCGCACCGTAACCGACGACCTGCGCCGCCAACCTGCCGCCACTGTCCGTGATCCTGTCCAGGCCCTCCGCCAACTGCCGCGAGGGAGGCTGCTTTCCGCCGAGCACCCGGGACAGATAGGCCGGATCGTAGTTCAGCGCACGGGCCGCCGCCCGCATGCTCAGCCCACAAGCCGAGAGGGCGTCCCGAGCGAGGGCAGCGAAGTCCGTCATCACACACTCCGGGCGTTGACCACTACACCGACACGATAGTCAACGCTGGTCAACTCCCGCAGTGCACGCGGGTTCGGGACGATGACCGCCCCGAATCCCTTCACGCCAGGAGCACGCCCGTGACGTCGCCCGTGACGTACAGAACCGGCACCTTCGTCGTCGACGTACGCGAGAACCGCCTCGTCCAAGTGATCGGCACCACCGAGGACGACGACCGCGTCCAGGTACGCCGCCCCGGCGGCGGACTGGAGTGGGAGGTTCCGCCCACCGCCCTCCGCCTCGCCACCCGCGAGGAGCGCAACACCGCCGGGCTCCGCCCGTACCAAACCGGTTGCACCAGGTGCGCCGAACTCGAAGCCGCCCGGCAGGCGGCCGCCACTGGCGACGACTCGTACGCGTCCCGCCGCGCCACCGCCGACGCCCTGACCCACTGGGTCATGGAGCACTGCCTGCGCGAGGGCCGTCCATGACACACCCCGGCCCCCGCTGCCGATGGGAATCGGCCGGCGGCCAGGAGCGCTGCACCACCTGCGGAACCCGCCGCTTCACCGACTACGGCGCCCTCCGCCCCCGCGAACTGCCGCCCGCGACGGGGACGACGTCACCCTCCGCCGTCGGCCTTAGACCTATGGGCCGAGACGGCTCCCCCACCGAAGACCGATACGCCGCGCGCCGGAGCGATCGATGATGGATACACGAGTTCTCGCCGGCTTCGTCATCCCCCGTACGAGGCCGGCGAGGAATCGTCCCCGCCCCCCGGGAGTCCCCCCGGCTCCCGGGCGGGGCAACCCCGCCCCCGCCCCGCCCTCGAAAGAGTCACCCTTGCCTCCGGCCCGCCGCGAGGAGTTGGCTGGCGGCATGGAGTACACGCAGCTCGGGCGCACGGGACTCAGCGTCGGCCGGATCGTTCTCGGGACGATGAACTTCGGGCCGCGGACGGACGAGAACGACAGTCACGCGATCATGGACGCCGCGCTCGACGCGGGCGTCAACCTCTTCGACACCGCCAACGTCTACGGCGAGGCCACCGACCGCGGCCGGACCGAGAAGATCATCGGCAGCTGGTTCGCCAAGGGCGGCGGGCGGCGCGACAAGGTCGTCCTGGCCACCAAGGTGTTCGGGGCGATGGCGCCCGGCGCGGAGGCCGAGTGGCCCAACCGCTCGCGGCTGTCCGCGCTCAACATCCGCCGCTCCGTGGACGAAAGCCTGCGGCGCCTGCAGACCAACCACATCGACGTCTACCAGTTCCACCACGTGGACCGGAGCACCCCGTGGGAGGAGATCTGGCAGGCCATGGACGTCCTCGTCCAGCAGGGCAAGATCCTCTACGTGGGCTCGTCCAACCACGCCGGCTGGCACATCGCGCAGGCCAACGAGACGGCCCGCCGGCTCGGCACGTACGGGCTGGTGAGCGAGCAGTGCCTGTACAACCTGGCCGAGCGGCGGGCCGAGATGGAGGTCATCCCCGCGGCACGGGCGTACGGGCTGGGGGTCATCCCCTGGGGGCCGCTGGGCGGCGGGCTGCTGGGCGGGGTGATCCGCCGGGCGCAGGAGACCGGCCGGTCGGCGGACGCGCTGGCGAACTCGGCGCTGCGGGACAAGGTCCAGGCGTACGAGGACGTGGTGGACAAATACGGCCTGGCCCCCGGCGAGGTGGCCCTCGCCTGGCTGCTCGCGCAGCCGGGGATCACGGGCCCGATCATCGGGCCGCGCACGGCCGGACAGCTGGAGTCCGCGCTGCGGGCGGTGGACCTGGAGCTGCCGGAGGGGCTGCTGGCCTCGCTGGAGGAGATCTTCCCGGGGCCGGGGCCCGCGCCGGAGGCGTTCGCCTGGTGAACCGGGCACAAAGGCAGCGGGCACAAAGGCAAAGGTCTATCGCACCGCCGACACCACGGCGACGACGACGAGAATCAGGGCGAGCGCGCCGGTCATGATCCGGTTCCTGGTCTTCGGGTCCACCCCCGAAGGGTAACCGGGCGGCCGTGTTGCCCGGAGACCTAGGTCCGCAGGGGCCAGCTCTCCACGGTCTCGTACCGGGGCCGCTCGCCCGGTGTGCCCGATCCGGGCAGCCGGCTGCGGACGAGTTCGAGCCGCCCGACGCGGAACGGGGTGCCCCGGAAGTCCGCCAGCGCCTCTGCGTACGGCCGCAGGGAGAGCCGCCCGGTGGCGCGGGCGAGCGTGAGGTGCGCGTGGAAGGGGCGGCTCTCGTCCACGCCGATCCCCGTCCGCCGCGCGCCCGCGGCGGCGGAGGCGGCCAGGCCGCCGAGGGTGCCGACGTCGCCCTCGGCCCCGGCCCACAGCACCCGGTCGCCGAACCGGCCGCCGCGCGCGAGCCGCACCTCGTGGGCGGGGTGCCGGTGCGCGGCCCGCCCCAGCCGCTCGGTCAGCTCCGGGAGCAGCCCCTCGTCCACCTCGCCGAGGAAGGCGAGCGTGAAGTGCCAGGTGTCGGGGGCGGCCCAGCGCAGCCGCCCGGCGTCCGGGAAACCGCGCAATTGGGCTGCGGCGTCGGCGAGTTCGGCGAGGGCGGACGAGGGCGGGATCACAGCGACGAAGAGGCGCACGGGGCCAGTGTCGCGCGAATGGAGATCAACATCGGGAAGGGCGGGGCGGAGGGCCTCCCCGCGGTCGTCGCGATGCGCCCGTCCGCCGGTTCACGGCCGGCGACCGGCCGGGGCAGCTGCCGGAACGGCGGGTGGCGTGAGCCGGGCGTGCGCCGTGGCCGAGACGGCGCTGCGCCGGGGGTGCTGTCTCGGCCCGTGCGCGGGCGTGAACGAACGGGAGGGCGCGGCTCGGGGGACGGCGGTTGCGCCGCCCGTGCGCCCGGGGACACACCGACAACAGGGGAACTCCCTTACTCGCGGCCCGTTTCCGTGCGCCCGGTCACGGCCGGTCCGCCCACTGACCGGATTCCGCGATTGACCCGCCTCGCGGCCCTGCCTAGCTTTTCCTCGTTCTCAGCGACATCCGGCAACGGAAGGCGAGGAGCGGGAATGGCCGAGCACGAGCCGTACGCGGCACCGGAGTGGATCAAGCCGGGCACGTGGTACGGCACCGCGAAGATCACGATCCGGAATCCCGGGACCACGGCTCTCGTCAATCCCGAGATCTCCTTCCGCGTCCGGCCGGACCAGTACGTGGAGAACAGGCACGGGCTGGTCTTCATCCGCGAGGGCGACGTCATCACCGGGTACTTCGTGTTCGAGCGCAGCACCGTCCCCCCGGACGGCGGCAGCCAGGAGTTCACCGTCAACATCTCCCGGGCCGTGCCGGGCCCCGGCCCGCTGCCGTCCGGGTTCAGGATCAACGGCCGGCCGGCCCCGGAAGGGCGCTGAACGGCCGCACGCCGTGCGGCCGTTCAGCCGTGCCGTCAGGCCGCCGTCGCCACGGCGGCGTCCGGCCGCTTCTCGCGCGGGACGAACTCCAGGTGCCGGCGCCCGCGCCGCAGGTCCACCCGCAGCCGGACCCCGACCGCCCGGGCCAGTGCGAAGCCGATGGCCACGGCGGACAGCAGGGACGCCACGCCGCCGGCGGCGAAGCCCACGCGGGGGCCGTAGGTGTCGGTGACCCAGCCGACCACGGGCGCGCCGAGCGGGGTGCCGCCGACGAAGACCATCATGTAGAGGCTGAGTACGCGGCCGCGCATGGCGGGGTCGACCGCCATCTGCACGGTGGAGTTGGCGATGACGTTGGTCGTCAGCCCGAAGACGCCGATCGGCACGAGCAGCAGGGCGAACAGCCAGAACGTCGGCGAGAGCGCGGCGGCGATCTCCAGCAGGCCGAAGGCGGCCGCGGAGCCGATCAGCACCCGGCGGCGCGAGCCGCCGCGCCGGGCGGCGAGCAGGGCGCCGGCCAGCGAGCCGGCCGCCATCAGGGTGTTGAAGAGCCCGTAGGTGCCGGCCCCCGCGTGGTACACGTCGTCGGCGAACGCCGTGAGCCAGATGGGGAAGTTGAAGCCCAGGGTGCCGACGCAGCCGATGAGGGCGATCGGCCAGATGAGGTCGGGCCGTTCGCGGACGTGCCGCAGCCCTTCCCGCAGCTGGCCCTTGCCGCGCGGGGCGGTCTCGGCCTTGTGCAGCTCGCCGGTGCGCATCAGCAGCAGGCCGGTGATGGGCGCCAGGTAGGACAGCCCGTTGAAGAGGAACGCGGCGCCGCTGCCGACGGCGGTGATCAGCACGCCGGCGACGGCCGGGCCGATGAGCCGCGCGGACTGGAAGTTGGCCGAGTTGAGGCTGACGGCGTTGCGCAGGTCGGCCGGGCCGACCATCTCGTGGACGAATGCCTGCCGGGCGGGGTTGTCGACGACGGTGACGAGGCCGAGGACGAAGGCGATGAGGTAGACGTGCCAGACCTGGACGTGCCCGGAGAGGGTGAGCGCGGCGAGCGCGAGGCCGGTGAGGCCGCTCGCCACCTGGGTGCCGAGGATCAGCAGCCGCTTGGGGCAACGGTCGGCGATGACGCCGCCGTAGAGCCCGAAGAGCAGGATCGGGAGGAACTGCAGGGCGGTGGTGATGCCCACCGCCGCGGAGGAGCCCGTGAGGCCGAGAACCAGCCAGTCCTGGGCTATTCGCTGCATCCAGGTGCCGGTGTTGGACACCACCTGGCCGATCGCGAAGAGCCGGTAGTTGCGGATCCTGAGCGAGCTGAACATGCCCCCCTTGTGCGGCAGGGGGGTCGTGCGTATGTCTTCGTGGGGTTTCGGTGCGGGTGCGGAGTCTGCTCCGGGTCCCGTACTCAAGCGGGTTCGCCTCCTTTGCCCTTCGCCCGGCTTACAGCTGTGCGAGTTTCTCCAGGACGGGTGCGGCGGCGCGGAGCGTCGCCCACTCGTCGTCGTCCAGTCGCCCGGCCAGCTCCGCCAGCCAGGCGTTCCTCCTGCGCCGGCTCTCCTCGAGCATCGCCTCGGCCTGTTCGGTCTGTGTGACGACCTTCTGGCGGCGGTCCTCGGGGTGCGGCTCCAGCCTGACCAGCCCCTTGCTCTCCAGCAGTGCCACGATCCGGGTCATCGACGGCGGCTGGACGTGCTCCTTGCGCGCCAGCTCGCCCGGCGTGGCCGAGCCGCAGCGGGCGAGCGTGCCCAGCACGGACATCTCGGCCGGGCTGAGCGACTCGTCCACCCGCTGGTGCTTGAGCCGCCTGGAGAGGCGCATGACGCCCGAGCGCAGCGCGTTGACCGCTTCCTGGTCCACGGCCGTCTCTTCGGTATCGGGGACCTCTTCGGGAGAGGTACGGGACAGGTCCGACATGTTGCTTAGCCTAACTCATTACTTCACCTAATGAAAGTGCGCACAGAGGGGCGCGCGGAGGCAAGGGGGCGGCGGACGACGAAACGGGCGGAGCTCGGCCCGGTCCGCATCACGATGCGGCGCTCCGTACCCCTGCACGGCGGCGAAGGGCGGCCCGCGCGCACGGGACGCGCCGGTCGGCGGTCAGCCGTACGGGTCGGGAATGACCTCCAGGCCCCGCTCCACGGCTGTACGCGGGGCGATGGTGTGGGAGTAGTGCCCGTCGAAGGACAGGATGCAGGGGCTGTCGAGACGCCAGGCCAAGCATGCGTTGACGGCGTCGGTGAGCCCGAGCGCATGCCCTCGATACCGGCGGAGCAGGTCATGCGCTTCACCGAGGAGGGAACGATCGATGACCGGGAGACGGATCCGGCTCTGGGACGCGAGGGCCCCGATCGTGGCCACGGCGTGCAGCGCGGCGTCCTCGCCCACCCGGTGGATCAGCAGGTGGTCCAGTTCGTCGAGGACCAGCGGCGAGACGATGAGGATGCGCGCCGCGCCCAAGGCGGCCACGGCATCGTCGTGCCGGTCGTCCTTACGGTTGAAGACACCCAGGAGCACGGAGGCGTCCGCCACGGCGGCGAGCCTGGTCTGGCCGGTCAACGACCGCGGCCTCCTCGCAGATACTCGTCGGCCCGGGCGGCGAGGTCGGACGGCCCGTCGAAGAAACCCCAGTCGCTCGCGTCGATCGGCTCGGCGGGGATCGTGAGCGCCCCCGCCGCGTACTGGAGCGCGAGCGATTCGGGGGTGCGGCCCTCGACCGCGGCGAGCTGGCGGATCGCTGCCGCGGTGTCGCCGGTGAGCAGGACGTTGGCGGTGATGGCCTGAGGTTCGGGCGGTACGGCGTCGGGCGGGGGCTGTGCGGTCACGCGGCGCATGCTTCCAAAGTTGAACATGGCACGCAACCAGAAGGTTTTCGAACCTTTGAGCCTCAAGTGCTCGCAGAGAAAGCAGGAATTGACGGATGCCTCTGGTCCCACTGTTCCAGTGGGACCAGAGGCATCCGTCAAAGCGGCGCGTCGCAGCGCTGCTTGACCCCGCTACTTGACCCCGAGCGCCCGCTCGATCGGGTCGAGCATGAAGTACACGAGGAAGCACGCCCCGACCACGTTCAGCAGCCACGGGATCTCGCGGAAGCGGCGGTCGGCGATGCGCAGCAGGATGAAGGCGAGGACGCCGATGCCGATGCCGTTGGTGATCGAGTAGGTGAACGGCATCGAGATGATCGTCAGGAACGCGGGGATCGCGATCGTGAAGTCGCTCCAATCGATCTCCTTGACGTTGGACGCCATGATCAGGAAACCGACGACGAGGAGGGCCGGGGTCGCCGCCTGTGAGGGGACGACCGTCGCGAGCGGGGTGAGGACCAGCGCGAGCAGGAAGAGGCCGCCGGTCATCAGGTTGGCGAGGCCCGTGCGGGCGCCCTCGCCGACACCGGCCGTCGACTCGACGAAGGCGGTGTTGGCGGAGGCGGAGCCGACGCCACCGGCGGCGACGGCGACGCCGTCCATCATCAGGATCTTGCCCATGTTGGGCAGCCGGCCGTTCTCGTCGGTCAGCCCGGCCTCCTCGCCGACGCCGATGATCGTGCCCATCGCGTCGAAGAAGCCGGAGAGCAGGACGGTGAAGACGAAGAGGCAGCCGGTGAGCAGGCCGACCTCACTGAAGCCGCCGAACAGGCTGATGTCACCGACCAGTCCGAAGTCGGGGGCGCCGACGATGCTGTCCGGGATGCGGGGCACGCTCAGGCCCCAGTCGGTGTCGGGAATGACGGCCAGCTCGTTGATGACGATCGCCGCGAAGGTCATCACGACGATGCCGATGAGGATCGCGCCCGGGGCGCGGCGGACGATCAGGACGAAGGTCAGGATCAGCCCCGCCGCGAAGACCAGGACCGGCCAGCCGTGCAGCTGCCCGCCCGTGCCCAGGCCCATGGGGACGCTGGTGTGCGCCGCGTCCGGGTTGCGGGTGACGAAGCCGGAGTCCACCAGGCCGATCAGCGAGATGAACATGCCGATGCCGATCGCGATGGCGCGCCGCAGCCCGTTCGGGATCGCGTCCATGACGCGCTGCCGCAGGCCGGAGGCGACCAGGAGCATCAGCACCAGACCGGCCAGGACGACCATGCCCATGGCGTCGGGCCAGCTCATCTTGGGGGCGAGCTGGAGCGAGACGACGGCGTTGATGCCGAGACCGGCGGCGCAGGCGATGGGGACGTTGCCGATGGCGCCCATGAGGACGGTGGTGAGACCGGCCATCAGCGCGGTGGCGGTGACCAGTTGGGCGTTGTCCAGCTTGTGGCCGTACTTGTCGAGCCCTGCCCCGAGGATGATCGGGTTCAGCACGATGATGTACGCCATCGCAAAGAAGGTGGCCAGTCCGCCGCGCATCTCACGGGCGACGGACGAGCCCCGCTCGGAGATGCGGAAGTAGCGGTCGAGCAGGTTGCCGGACGGCGTCGGGGGCGGGGACGGCTGCTGGGCTTCGACCGGTGCGGTGGCCGAGGAGGGCATACGGGGACCTCAGTCGTTGGCGAAGTCGTTGATGAACTCGTTGACGAACTCGTTCACGGACTCGTCGTTTACGATCTTCTTTGGAGGATCGAACGAGCAAACCCTGTCGGAACTGGTTCGATTCAGTATGAATAAACAAGCCAAGAATTGCTATCTCCGCGCGTAGACCCTTATGGGAACAGGGTCCGGCCACGATCGCCCCCGTCGGACGGACTAGGCTGGCGGCCATGACGAAGTGGACCCCCCGACACGAGGCGCCGGAGCCTCTCGAAGGCAATGTGGTCGCCACCATCACCGGCGGCACGATCGTGTGGTTCGTCCTCTTCCTGATCCAGCTGCCCTTCTACGGCCGGCTCTCCGACGGCGGCCACCTGTGGTGGCTGTGGACCTGCCTGGCCGGCGGCGGCCTCGGCCTGATCGGCATCTGGTACGTCCGCGGGCGGGACGCCGCGATCAAGCGCCACGAGGCGGCCCGCGCCGACGGGCGGCAGCGGGAACAGGCCGGAAGCGTCCCCTCGGAATCCCCTTCGGAAGGTGAAGCGGGCTGATCGCCCGTACCGTCGGAGCATGAGCGATCCGGCGGAGACCACCGCCCGCGGGACGGTCCCGGCCCCGGCGAACCCCGGCCTGAGTGCCGCGGAGGTCGCCGAGCGCGTGGCCCGGGGCGAGGTCAACGACGTACCCGTCCGCTCCTCCCGCTCCACGGCGGAGATCGTCCGGGCCAACGTCCTCACCCGGTTCAACGCCATCATCGGCGTCCTCTTCCTGATCATCCTGGTCGTCGGCCCGATCCAGGACGGCCTCTTCGGCTTCGTCATCGTCGCCAACACCGCGATCGGCATCTTCCAGGAGCTGCGCGCCAAGAAGACCCTCGACTCGCTCGCCGTCATCGGCGAGGCGAAGCCCACCGTCCGCCGCGACGGCCGCGCCGTGCCCGTCGCCACCGGCGGGATCGTCCTCGGCGATCTCATCGAACTCGGGCCCGGCGACAAGTGCGTCGTGGACGGCGAGGTCCTGGAGTCCGACGGGCTGGAGATCGACGAGTCGCTGCTCACCGGCGAGGCCGACCCGGTGCTCAAACAGCCCGGCGACAAGGTCATGTCCGGCTCGTTCGTCGTCGCCGGCGGCGGCGCGTTCACCGCCACCAAGGTCGGCCGCGAGGCGTACGCGGCCCAACTCGCCGAGGAGGCCAGCCGCTTCACCCTCGTCCATTCCGAACTGCGCACCGGCATCAGCCTGATCCTCAAGTACGTGACGTGGATGATGGTCCCCGCCGCGATCGGCCTGATCGTCAGCCAGTTCGTGGTGGAGGAGCACGACTGGCGGGGGGCCGTGCGCCGGATGGTCGCCGGGATCGTGCCCATGGTCCCCGAGGGCCTGGTGCTGCTGACCTCCGTCGCCTTCGCCATCGGCGTCATCCGGCTGGGCAACAAGCAGTGCCTGGTGCAGGAACTGCCCGCCATCGAGGGGCTGGCCCGCGTCGACGTCGTCTGCCTCGACAAGACCGGCACGCTCACCGAGGGCGGCATGGACGTCGCCGAACTGCGCCTGCTCGCCGGCTCGGAGGAGGAGTACGTACGCCAGGTCCTCGGCGCCCTCGGCGACTCCGACCCGCGGCCCAACGCCAGCCTCCAGGCGATCATCGACGCCTACCCGGACGGCCAGGGCTGGCGCTGCACCGAGTCCCTGCCGTTCTCCTCCGCCCGCAAATACAGCGGCGCCGCCCTCGCCGGCCCCGACGGCGAGAGCGGCAACTGGCTGCTCGGCGCCCCCGACGTCCTCCTCCCCGACGGCCACCGGGCGCTCGCCGAGACCGAGGAGCTCAACGCCCGGGGCATGCGCGTCCTGCTGCTCGCCCGCGCCGCCCGCGGCCTCGACGACCCCGACGTCGCCCGGGACGTCCGGCCCACCGCGCTCGTCGTCCTCGAACAGCGGCTGCGCCCCGACGCGGGCGACACCCTGCGCTACTTCGCCGAACAGCAGGTCGCCGCCAAGGTGATCTCCGGCGACAACGCCGTCTCGGTCGGCGCGGTCGCCGCCAAGCTGGGCCTGCCGCGCGCCGAGACCCCCGTGGACGCCCGGAAACTGCCCGCCCTGCGGGAGGACATGGCCGACGCCCTGGACAAGGGCTCGGTCTTCGGCCGCGTCACCCCGCAGCAGAAGCGGGACATGGTCGGCGCGCTCCAGTCCCGCGGGCACACCGTGGCGATGACCGGCGACGGCGTCAACGACGTCCTGGCCCTCAAGGACGCCGACATCGGCGTCGCGATGGGCTCGGGCTCCGAGGCGACGCGGGCCGTCGCGCAGATCTTGCTGCTCAACAACAGCTTCGCGTCGCTGCCTTCGGTCGTCGCCGAGGGCCGCCGCGTCATCGGCAACATCACGCGCGTCGCGACCCTCTTCCTGACGAAGACCGTCTACTCGGTGCTGCTGGCGATCCTCGTCGTCTGCACCCGCGTGCCGTACCCGTTCCTGCCGCGCCACTTGACCCTGCTGTCCACCCTGACCATCGGCGTGCCCGCCTTCTTCCTGGCCCTCGCCCCCAACAAGGAGCGCGCCAGGCCGCACTTCGTCCGCCGCGTCATGCGGTACGCCGTCCCGGCCGGGCTGATCGCGGGCGCGGCCACCTTCGCCACGTACCTGCTGGCGCGGCACCACTACTCGGGCTACGAGGCACTGGGCGCGGAGACCAGCGCCGCGACACTGACCCTCTTCCTGATCTCCCTCTGGGTGCTGGCGATCATCGCCCGGCCGTACACGTGGTGGCGGGTGCTGCTGGTCGCCGCGATGAGCCTGGGCTTCCTGGTGGTGCTGGTGGTGCCCTGGCTCCAGCACTTCTTCGCGCTGAAGCTGGTCGGGACGACGCTGCCGTGGGCGGCGGTCGCGATCGCGGCCGTGGCGGCGGCGGTCCTGGAGCTCGCCTGGCGGTGGGTGGGCCGGCGCTTTCCCGCGTGAGCTCGATGGGCTAGTCGAAACTCGACGGGCTAGTCGAAATAGGACTCGAGCGTGCCGCGCCGCCGCACGTCGAGCGTCGCGCAGTGGAACGACCCGCCGAACGGCGCGTAGTGCAGCAGGTCACCCGGAATCGGCTCGAACCCCCACCTCTCCAGGGCGCGCAGCATGCCGGTGTGGTGCCGCTCCGCGATCACCCGTTTCCCGTCGATCACGAGCACGTTCAGGCTGAGCCACTTGCCGCACATCGAGGCGACCTTGAGCAGCCGCTCGTCCAGCGGGTCGGGCTCGGGGGCGACCAGGACGTCCCACCGCTTCACGACGTCGGGCAGGCGGTCCACGTCGATGTACTCGGGATTGACCAGCACCTTGCCCGGCGCGAGCGGGAGGAACGTCGTGTCGATGTGCATCGGCGCGCGGCAGCGGCTCTCGATCTCGTGGACGCGGTAGCCCGGTCCGAGGTGGCGGCGCAGCCACGCGATGCCCATGTGGTTGGTGACGTTGCTCGGCGTGACGAAGAGGTCGCGGCCCGCGCGCACGAAGCACGCCGCGTCGAAGACCGGCTCGAACTCGGTGAGGATGCGGCGCGGCGGCTCGCCCTCCTCGGGGACGCGGAAATCCGGCTCGAACAGGGCGTCGGTGAGCTGCGGCTTCGGTGCCGCCGTCCAGCGCGCGCCCTGCCGGAAGTACTCCTTGAGGAGCGCGCGGTAGGAGTGCGTCTCGAAGTAGCGGCACGGCCACGCCATCGGCGTCTCGATGATCTCGTCACCGATCACGAGCAGGCCGTCCCGCGGGCAGGCGTTGCAGAAGCCTCGCGACGACCAGTCCGGGGTGGCGAAGCGGCGCCGGTGGTCGACCGCGTCCGGACGCCGGACCGTGACGCCGAGCGACCGCAGGAGGCCGATGAACCCGTCCAGCTCCTCCTGCGCCCGCTCGATCAGCACGGGCGGGTACGGGTGACCGGCGGCGATCCCCTGCAACCGGGCCGCCCACGGCGGGAGGTTGCAGGCCACGACCGGATGGCCGGACGGGATCGTGGCGCCGTCGAGACGCCCGACGACGGCCTCCTCCAGCGGGTCCCACTCGTTGTGGGAACTGACGACCGCCGGCGGGTGGCTCGACATGTCCACGGGGCGCGCCTAGGCGCCCTTCCCGTCTTCGTCCTCCAGGAGACCGCGGATCCGCTCGCGCAGCTCCGGGGAATCCTGGTGCCGATGCACCGAGACCGCGTGCTCGGCGGCGGCCCGCAGGACCTCGTCCTCCTCGCCGGAGATGGTGAGCGTGCAGTCCGACTCGCCGGGGAAGCGGCGGCAGTCGGCGACTTTCCTGGTCATCGGGGCCTCCTCTCACCACCTCCAGGGTAGGCCGAAGGCCCCGGCCCTTCTCGTTCTCGGCCCTTCTCGCCCTCAGCCCTTCTGGGCCCGCTCGAAGACCTGACGCGCCGCGGCGCCGAGAGCGGGCCCGGACATCGTCGTGCTGCGCTCGGGCCCGTCACCGTGGCTGTTGACCGAGACCAGCGTCCCGGTCCCCGCCTTGGCGTCGAAGTCCGCGAGCCACGGCCCGCCGCTCGCGCCGCCGCCCATGTCGCACGGAACGCTCTGCTCGTCGCCCGGCGCGGCCTTCGCCGTACCCGCGCAGTACAGCAGCTCCGCGCCGCGCTGCGGGCGGGTGGCCGGGTAGCCGAACGCGGTGACCCTGCCGCCCGGCTTCCGCCCGAAGGCGATCTTCTGCCCGCCGACCGCGTCCGTGAGCTTCTTCCCCTTGACCGGGTCCACGGTCAGCGCGGCGAAGTCGGTGATCGCGTCCGTGGCCCAGGAGGACGGGGTCACGGTCGTCCGCACCGGGAAGACGCCGTGGGGCTGCCGCTTCTCCTTCCCGTACCCCGGGACGAACACCAGGTCGGTGTAGGTGTTGACCGGCGACGCGGGCAGCCGGACGCAGTGGGCCGCCGCGACGACCGTGGACCGGTTGCCGCTGCGGACGGCGGCGGCCGTGCACCAGGTGTCCGCGCCCTTGGCGTTGACGAAGTACAGCTTGCCGACGGTCTTCACCGGCACGCCCTTCCAGGGCTCGGACTTCGGCCCGGTGCGCCCGAGATCGACGGAGAGGTCGGTGCGGCGCATGCGCTCGGGGGTCCAGTAGGAGAGGGCGTGTCGGCGCTCCTCGGCGGTGTAGGCGACAGCGGCGGTGGCCTGCGCCTGCGCCTGCGCGGGAGCCGCACCGAGGGATATGGCGAGGGCGAGAACGGGGACGAGGACGAGGGTGGCGCGCGGACGCATGCGAGCGGGTCTCCTGGATCAGACGGCTTCGGCCTCGACGACCGAGACCAGGGAGGGGGTCGGCACGACGCGGTTCAGCCGGAACCCGGAGCGGGTCAGCAGATCCTCGAACTCGGCGGCCGTGCGCTCCCGTCCGTCGAGCAGCATCAGCATGACGGTGTCCAGCCCGACCGCCGGGTGCGGGGTGCCGTCGCCGGGCAGCACGGCGTCGATCACCAGCAGCCGGGTGCCGGGGGCCGTGGCCCGGCGGATGCTGCCGAGGATGCGCAGGCAGTCGTCGTCGGACCAGTTGTGCAGGATGTTCTTCAGCAGGTAGATGTCCCCGCCCTCGGGGACGGCCGTGAAGACGTCCCCGCCCTCGGTACGCCACCGCCCCTTCAACTCCTCGGCGTCGAGCAGATGGCGGGCGACGGTTTCCGGCTGGTCGAACAGAACGCCGTTGAGCCCCGGGTACCGGCCGAGCACCTCACCCAGCAGCCCGCCCTGCCCCCCGGCCACGTCGACGACCGTGCCACTGCCGGGGAACGCGTAACTGCGGACCACGTCCTCGTTGACCCCGTCCGACGTCATCGAGGTGATGGCGGCGTCGAAGACCCGCCCCTTCTCGACGTCGGCGGCCAGGTACGCGAAGAACGGCACGCCGTAGGCCGTCTCGAAGCCCGCCCGTCCGGTGCGCAGGCTGTCGGCGAGCGCCTCGGCCGAGCGCCGGAACATCTCGTCGGTGGCCCAGAAGGCGGCCGCCCGCTGGGACCCCGGCACGTCCGAGCGCAGCAACTCCCCCGCCTCGGCCAGCGCGAATCCCCCGTCCACCCCCTCCCGGAACAGCCCGCGCTCGACGAGCAGCCGCATCACCCGCCGCAGGGGCCCGGCCTGGGTCCCTGACCGCGCGGCCAACTCCTCGCCGGTGAGCGGCCCGTCGGCCAGCAGATCCGGTATGCCATGGACCATGACGGCGTGCAGGGCGGAGGCGTAGACGTGGCCGAACATCACGTCGTAGAGCGCCGGGGACGGACGACGGCCTTCGGGGCCGGACGGTGTGGCTGCGGGGTTGGCGGCGGCCAAGGCATCGCTCCTGTCGTGTACGGGCGAGCCCACGCCGGTACGAGCGCCGAGGACTTGCCGCTTTTCGGAACCGTTTCGAACAGTCCCATCCAACCCCCGTCGCCCGGTTTGCGGAACCCCGCAGCCCTCACCCGCCCCATCCGGCACAGGCGCGCGGCGGGGTCGCGAGACCTCGGTGCGGGGATCCGTGAGCTCCGCACCGAGGCCGGCCTCACAGTCAGGCGCACTCGCCCGGGCCTGCGGATGGCTCACTCGATGCACACTGCGCAGCGCATCACCGGCGCATAACCGGTGCGGCGCATGCGATGGCTGTGTACGGACACCTCGTCAGGCGTCGTGACCGGCGCAACGCTCCTCCGGCGCACACCGCCGCACCGATTCCGCGTAGATCAGGGCGTTGATCAGCCTGTAAGCCGTGGCAAGCGGCACCGTCCCCAAGTACACGTACGGCTCGCCACCGAGGGAAGCGCGACCTGTCAACTGCGGCCACGAATCCCTGTCTCCGACCCTGATGCCCAACTCCGCCAGCACTCGCCCCAGCATGAAAGCCGTGTCATCGGCCTTCTTCTTGCCCGCCAGGAAGGCGTCGGCCTGCTGCGCGGCTGCTTCGATGTCCGTGGTCATGCGCACATCGTTGTGACATAAGTCTTGCCTGGTCCAGCTTTATTCGCGACGTCGCTTAAAGATCAAGATCTGCAGGAGGACGCCCAATCCGCGAGCTTCTCCCTGGCCTGCTCCCCGAACACGGCATGAGCCTCGTGTGCGGCAAACTCATCCAGGTACGCGGAGATGTCTCTGTGATCCTTGAAGATGAGAACCCCTGTGGGTGTCTCCACAGTGGCCATGCTGTCGCCGTAAACCGTGAAAACGCTCAGCGGACCCGGCTTCACATCGTGCCCTATCGGGATTACTCCGATGTGGACATTCGGCAGGTGCGTCAAGGACGCAAGGTGGTCGATCTGTACAGCCAGCACGTCGGGTGGAACGAGGGGCCACCTGACGGCCTGCTCGGTGAGGACGAACCTGAACTGCTTCGACCTGTCGTAAAGGACGGCCTGACGTTCCAGCTTCTTGGCAACGGTCTTGGTCCGGTCTCCCGGAGCGTCCGCAATGCTTGCTCTCACATACTCCGGTGTGGCCAAGAGGCCCGTGATCATCGTTGGCAGAAAGTATCGGAGATCCGTGGAGGACTTCTCAAGGCCGGCCAGCTCGTTCTGTCGTTTGTCGAGCCCTCTGCGAAGCGAGGACCGGTCGTCCCGCCATTCGGTGTTCGCGATCCTCGCAAGGGCCGTGATCTCTGAAACAAGCTGCGCAGGAGCCTCAAGGGCCCGCAGTATCAGCTCGACGTCGACAAGGTTCGGGGTTACCTTTCCGCTCTCGATGTTGCTGACCTTGGTCTGCGACATGTTGCAACGCCGAGCGAGCCGGACCTGGGAGAGTCCGGCTCGCTTGCGGAGTTGCCTCAGCGTCGCAGCCAGATCAGTCTTGGACTGGCCCAACTGCTCAGGTTCGAACGTCAAGGCCCTTCACGTACTCCTCAAAGGGCAGCGACTCGGCGAGCGCGGTCCGTTGGTACTCCCTGTACGGCTCCGGGTCGCCCTCGTACACTTCCCGGCCGACTTGCGTGCCGTCCGGCTCGTAATGCATGAGCACCACTTCCGAACGGTCGAACATCCAGAAGTCCTGGACCCCGTCCAGTGGGTTGTGCCTGTCGGTCACGTCCATGATCCGGATGTCTTCACCGGCCCATGCGTGGGGCTGGTAGTACATGAACTCGAACCAGAGGTATTGCGAGAGCGGACGGGTCACGATGTGCACCCTGCCCTTGCTCTTCCCCTCACGACGTACCCGCTTGAGGTCGTCGGTGTACTCGTTCGAGTAGGCGTGGGGGTCGATGCGTTCGCCCGCGAGGAACTGCCGGATCTCCTCCTCTTCCTGCGGCACGTTGTAGACCTGCAGGGTCTCCAACCGCCACGCCTCGGCCCGGAAGTTGAGGAACTTGGCTTCCCACAGCTCACCATCCAAGAGCACGGACAGCCTCCTTCAGTACGCTCTCGGGGATCTCCACGAGTCCTTCGCCCCGGGGAGTCGCGAAGGCGTTGGACACCTCGCCCTGCACAAGAATGGAACCCGTGTCCATCCGGTAGACGTTGGGGCAATCGTTCTTGTTGCAGTTCCCGGAGCCATTCCCCGTGAGCCGCGTCAGCCCCTCACGCGCCATGGTCCACCCCTCTCGGCAGGGCCCGCCCCTGCCCTGGGACGACGCTAGGGGAATCGAGACGAAACCGTCCATGCGGGAACGCCGATATTCACGAAGTCGGGTAGATGATCAACGGTGAAGCCAAAGAGGCCGGTCAGGAAGCTTTCCCGAACCGGGCGCCTTCCCGGCCGTCATGCGCCCCCGCCGAACGCGAAGGCGGCGCTGCTCCCGCGTCGACAGAGACCGCACTGCCGGGAACTTGAGCTCCGGGACCCGGGCAGTGCATGCAGCAGTGTCCGGAACCGGACCTCCACCGTGACCAAGACCTGAGGATCGAGCACTGCCGTGGAGGGGCGCGCCGTCCCCGACGCCCTCGCGTCCGTCGATCATTTCATCGACGAGCAGGGGAAGTTGGGCCCCAAGGGAGATCCCGGAACCGGCCGGAATCACTTTGGGTACGGAACAATCGAAGAAGTACGCTGGCTGGAAGTGATCGCGGCGAGCCGTCGCCGGGCATAGGCGGGCTCGATGCTCCAGCTACAGGCAGCTTCCCAGGCGTTGACCGCGGCTTGCGCCACCCGAAGGCGGTCCGGGGGAAGTCCGGGATCAGGGAGATCCGCAAGATCGAGATCAACATGGTCGACCCGGGCTTCATCCCAGTCCAGGAACCCCACGCCCTCTTCAGTAACGCGAATGTTCCCCACGCCCGGATCACCGTGAACCACGGCTTGCGGAACGTCTGCCATGCCCCGCCACGCTCGCCGACAGGCGTCCACGGCAGCCTCGGGCATCGCGGAGAGATCCACATCCCCGCCGTGCTCCCGGAACAAGAGTTCTGTGCTGGAGCAGAACCCCGGACGCTGCGGCCAGCCCTTCGTGAGCGCGTGCATACGACTCAGCTCGGCGGCGACGCGGGCCCAGTCCCCCTGAACCGGAGGCCGACCCTCCATCCAGCGTTGCACCACCACACCATGCAGGTGACGCCGACCGTCCAGACAAGGAACCACTGTCGGGACCGAAAAGCCGTGGTGACCGAGAAACACCAGAAGGTCCAGCTCCCAGTCCAAGGCCGCGCTCCCGCGGCGGGTGCGTCGCGCCACGAGCCTTTCCCCCTTGCGCCTGAGCTCGAGCACCTCGTTGCGATGACCTCCGCCAAGACGCCCGACGACATCTACCTCGCCCCACGCGTGAAGAAGACTGAGCACCTCCGCATTGTCCCCCGACAGCAGACAGTGCCATCAGCATCTGCTCCGGAGCACCGACGCCTCGGCCCGCCGGCCCCGACTTCTCCAGAAGACCTGACGGGCGACGGCGTCCGGCCATCCGTTGCGCGAGTGTCGGCGCCATCCATACGACGGCCACGGGACACGGCATGCGTCAGTGGCGCCTCTGCCGTGGTGCGGCGCAGTGGCGACGAGTCGCGTCGGAGCGGAAAAGCCGTTGATGCGGGGCTCGACGAGGGGCCTCATGACAGTCCGGACGGGGCGGGCGAAGACATCGCCCAGCTCAAGGACGTAACAGTGCACACCGCACAGCACATCACCACGTGCAGATCCGGGCGGCGAGGGCGGGTCAGGGGTTTCCACTTGTTCGCTGTCGACGGCGCTTGAGTTCCGGGATCCGAGGGGCGGGATCCGAGCGCTTCTTTTAAGGAATGGTGGGTAGTTGAACCCACCCACCCACCCTCCGTGTGCGCGCTCAAGCGCGCGCATACCCACGGGAGGTTCACGGCGTGTGGCCGGTTTGCGACATGCTGTCGCCAGGCCCTAGCGTGCGCAGCAACAAACGACCCCGGCAGGTGCTACCAACACCAAAACCGGGGTCTCACCGACGAGATCGAGTCTGGAGTCGATCCCGATGGCTGACGCCTACCCTAACGCCCCCACGCCCCTCATGGCCCGTTCCGGCTTCGGCAAGCGCTCCGCGCCAGATCAAGCCCCGCGCCGCAAGGACGACTTCGCGCACCTGCCGCCCCGTGAGGCGTCGGTCGCGGCCTTCATCGACCGGCTCCCTGAAGGCGCGGCGATCGACGGCAAATCGCTGGCCGCCCAGCTGCCCGCCTACGGACAGGCCGCCTGCCTGACCGCGCTGCGGAGGCTCTCCGAAGCCGGTCACCTGCGGCGCTTCACCGAACACCTCAAGAGTGAAGACGGAAGCTCGCGTTGGGTGACGCGGACGTTCTTCTCGCGGACGCCGCGCGACGACGCGTGATGGGAGGCCGTACGGGTCGGGGACGTGCCGCGGGAAGCCCCTCCGGCTCAGGCCCCGGCGCCGGAGCCGTCCCGCCCCCGCGCATACCGCCTCCTCGCCTCCCTCGGCCGCACAGACCCCCGCATGACGCTGTCCGCCGCCGACTGCGCGGCCCTCGCGCCGCTGGCCGAGCCGTGGTTCGAGCGCGGCGTCACGGACGAGGAGTTCGTCCGGGCCATGACGGGCCAGCTGCCGCCCGAGGTCCTGCACGCCGCCGGCCTCGCCCGCCGCCGTCTTCACGACAAGCTGCCACCGGAAGTGGAAGCAGCCGCCCCCGAGCGGCGGCCTCACATGCTCCTCGAATGCGTCGTCTGCCGCGACCCCGGCCCCTCCGAGGCCCTCCCCGGCGGCATCTGCCGCACCTGCCGCGGCGAGACCCCACCCCGCCCCGACCCCTGCCGCACCCTCGCCGACGCCGTCCACGCCCACGTCGACGAACTCCGGACCATCAACCGCCGACGCGAAAGGAAGGCACGCACATGACCGCCGTGCACGACGCAGCCAAGCGCCCTCCACCGTTCCTCATCGAGGATTTCGAGGAACTCGCCAGTAAAACTCGCGACACTGTGCGCCTGGAGCTCATCGACGGAAGGATCGAGGTCAAGCCGGTGCCGGACGGGACCCACAGCGAGATCGTCGCGTGGCTTCAGAATGCATGCAGGGAGCAGCGGGCCGACAGGTGGCTGTACGCGGGCGTCGGCCTGCGGGTCGGGGACGGCCTCACGGGGCGCGCGATCGCGGACGGAGTCCTCGCTCCTCGCGGGCACTTCGCCGGCCACGGCGAGTGGTCGGACCCCGAGGGCATTCCGATGGTGGTGGCGGTCACCTCGAAATACGCAGACGCCGTCCGGCGCGACCGGACGACAAAGGCCCTCGGATATGCCGCAGCCGGCATTCCCCTCTACCTTCTGGTCGACCGCGACCGGCGTATGGTCACTGTCTATTCCAAGCCTTGGAACGGGGAGTACCTGAGCATTCGGTCGCGCCCCTACGGGGAATCCGTCCGGCTCCCCGACCCGGTCGGCTTCACCTTGCCGACCGAGGAGCTGAAGAAGGCCACCGGTGACTGACGCCGACCGACGGTGAAAGCGGGCACTTTGGGTGTGCGCCGCCGTGGCGCCGGGCCGGTTGCACACCCAAATTGCCCGTAATTCAGCGATGAACGACCACGCGCCACCCAGCCCGCACATCCACCACTTCCGTCACACGGCCGGAGGCCCGACCGCCCCCGGCCGCCCCCCGTCAGTCGAACCACCGATCCCGCGCCAGCTCCCCCGTCCGTGACGGGTCCTCCAGGAGCGCCGCCGCCTCGAAGCGGCGGGACCAGTGGCCCGCCGCCCACGCCAGGCCGGCGGCCACACCCTCCAGGGTGGTGGCGTGCAGGACGCCGTCCGGGCCCAGGCGCCAGTCCAAGTGGACGCCGCCGACAGTGAGTTCGTCGTGCTCGATGTACGTCGTGGGAGCGGACGGGAGGAGGACGCGGACGCCGTCGGGAACCTCCCTCAAGAGGCCCTCGCCCGCCTCCACGGGGGCCTCGACCGCCCCGCTCAGGCGGCGCACCTGCAGTAGTTCCGCCAAGTCCCCCGCCAGCGACGGCCGTACGGGCAGCAGGGCCAGCCCGCCGGCCAGCGGCAGCAGGTCCGGCGCGTCCGCGACCAGCGCGTCCGCCGCGTCGACCACGCGCACCGAGCCGTCGACGACCGCCCGCAGCTCGTCGGGGAGGGTCACCTCGTCCGGGTCGAGGGAGGCCAAGGAGGAGTAGAGCGCGTGGAGTCGGGACGGGCGCACCGGGCGGTCCGGGTCCGCGAGGCGGGCCAGCAGTTCCGCCGCCCCGCCCGGCTCGTCCAGCAGCGCCGCGACGGACGTGCGGACGCCCAGGGCACGCAGCACCTGCTCGTCGGCGAAACCCGTCGCGTCCGCCTCCTCGTACAGGCCCTCCAGCAGCGGGTCGCCACCGGACGCCCGCAGGCCGGCCGGGCGGCGGCCGTCGAGGACGGGGTGGCCGCGCAGCCACCAGGCGGTGTACGGGCGGACGGACTCCGTCGTGCCGTCGGGGAGCAGGATGCGGACGGGGGCGGTCAGGGCGTCGCGCAGCGGCGGTTCGGCGAGGAGGGCGAGGACCTGCGGCCAGGCGTCGTCGTCGACGAGGTCGAGGTCGCGGACGGCGACGAGCTCGGTCACGACCGGGGGCACGGGCGTGTGCGGGAGCCGGTCGAGGACGTCCTCGCACCAGACGTCCACGGCGTCGAGCAGGCCCGCGTCGTCCGGCTCGGGGAAGTCGCCGTCGCGCGGCTCCAGTTCGTCGGGGTCGAGGACGACGTCGGTGGCGCGGACGAGGGCGAAGTTCGCGAGGACACCGACGGCGGTCAGCGGCTGCTCGCCCCAGCGAGCGGTCAACTCCGCGTCACAGGCGGCGAGTTCGCCGGGGCGGATGACCTGGTCGAACGGGCTGCCCGGGTAGACGAGTTCACCGGCGGGGGCCAGTTCGCCGTCCTCGTCGGGGAGGGCGAGCGCGGCGAGCCAGGGCTCGTCGCCGGGGGCGAGGTTCGCGTCGCGGACCAGGGCGAGGACGGTGTCCACGAGCTCGTCGTGGCCGAGCGCGTCCTCGTCCCACGCCTCGTCCGCCTCCAGGGAGTTGGCGACGGCCGCACGGATCTGAGGGGTCGTCAGGATCGCGCGCGGCGAGGCCGGGGTGGCGCCGAGCTTCTCCAGCAGCGGGTGGGCGGCGTCGGGGTGGACGACCTTCAGCCCGAGGCGGGACAGCCGCTCGGCGTCGTCGCCGTCCCGGGGCGGCAGCAGGACCTGACGGGGGCCGACGGCCGTGCGCCGGCCGTCGGCGAGCGGGACGGGCAGGCCGGTCAGCCGGTCCGGGTCCACCCCGGCGAGGCTCTCGTAGAGCCGCCGCCACCACTCTGCGGGGCGCTCGACGCCCGCGAGGCGGTCGATCGCCTCGCCCAGCGGCACCCGGGCCACGCCCAGCGCGCGCAGCTCGGGGCGGCGCTCCAGCCCGGCGGGGACCAGGCCGCGGAAGAGCTCGCCGAGGACGGCGACGGTCTCCGCCCCCGCGCCCTCCACGATCTCCGCCTCGGCGGGCCGCAGGGCGTACGGCTCCTCCCCCTCGGGGGCGGGCGCGGCGCCCGGCAGGAACGGGACGCGCGGCAGCCGCTCCAGGACGAGGCTGCGCAGCTCGGCGTCCAGCGGGCTCTGCGCCAGCGGGGACGGGACGAGGTCGAGCGTGCCGGCCGAGACAGGGTGCCAGTCGCGTACCAGCGCGGCGTACGCCTCGGCGGCGCGGCCGGTGAGGAAGTCGGTCAGCGGGCCGGGCGCGGTGTGGCGGCGGGTCGGCTCCAGCGGGAAGGTGGCGATCAACAGGCCGGGCAGGCCGAGGGGTTCGTCCGTGGGGGTCGGGGCGTGCAGCACCGGGGAAGTGCGGGGGCGGGCGGGGGTGCCGTCCGCGGCGACCGGGACGGCCCAGGTCACGGACCAGTTGGGGCGCAGGCGTTCCTCGACGGGCCGGTCGGCGAGGAGGGCGCCGTCGAGCCGCCCGCCGGCGCGTTCCACCCTCCAGCGGACGGGCGTGCCGGGGCGGGCGCTGTCGTCGACGACGACGTGCCGGCCGTCGTCCTCCTGACGGCTCGTCAGGACGCGGGGTGCGGCGCCGTCCGGCGTTTCGACGACGACCTCCCGCAGGCCCGGCAGGGCCAGCAGCAGCGCGTCGTCGATCCCGGCGAGGAGGCGCTCGGCGAGGTCCTGCGCGGCGCCGTCGCGCAGGGGCAGGACGACGACGGTGTCGTAGCCGTCGGGGGCGGTGCCCTCGGCGGGGAACGGGAGGCGGAGCAGCGGGACGTGCCCGTCGCGGCGGCGGATCTCCTCGGCGAGGGCGGGCTGCGCCGCCTCCTCCGCCAGCGCGCGGGCCTCGGCGAGGGACCAGCGGACGCCGCCGTGGCGGCCGAGGACGGCGGGCTCGTCGCTGACGGCGAGGACGGCGGCGAAGCCGACGCCGAAGCGGCCGGCCGTGTCCTGCTGGTCGCGCTTGGCCGAGGCGCGCAGCGTCGAGAGCGACTCGGCGCCGGCGGCGTCGAGGGGGGCTCCGGTGTTGGCGGCCGCGAGGACGGCGGGGCCGTCGTCGGTCGCCGTGCGCAGGGTGAGGCGGAGGCGGCCGGGGACGCCGGCGCGGGACGCCGCGTCGGCGGCGTTCTGGGCGAGTTCGACGACGAGCCGGTCGCGGTAGCCGCCGAGGGCGAGGTCCTCCTCGGCGTTGGCGTCCTCGCGGAAGCGGGCCGGGGAGGCGGCCCAGGCGGTGAGGACGCCTCGGCGGAGGGGGGCGGTGCGGAAGGGGTCGGCGGGGGTGTGTGTCGTACCGGTGCCGGTGGCGTTGCCGCTTCCGCTCACGTCGTTCGTCTCCTCTGGGTCGTGGTCCAGGGGTGAACGTACCGTGCGGGTGGGGTGGTGAGGGGGGAGGGTGCGGGTT
Source organism: Streptomyces sp. AV19 (assembly GCF_015999245.1). GTDB lineage: Bacteria > Actinomycetota > Actinomycetes > Streptomycetales > Streptomycetaceae > Streptomyces. The sequence goes on from NZ_JAEAMR010000009.1 coordinate 240,516, forward strand.
GGGGGCGGTGCCCTTGGGGAGAGGGTGCCCCGGTCCCGCCCTTTCGCCGTTTCCGCAGGGGCTGCGCCCCTTCGCAACCCGCTTGTGCGCTGCCACGCGCGATGGGGGGCTGCGCCCCCTGCACCCCGCTTCGGGGCTCCGCCCCGGGCCCCGAAAAGCGGCCTCGCCGCTTTGTCCTCAAACGCCGGACGGGCTGAAGTGCGCGCCCGGGCCCGAATTCAGCCCGTCTGGAGGTCGCCCCCTCCGGGGAGCTCGAGGACAACCGCGCGGAGTGCGGTTGCGGGGGTGCAGGGGGGCGGAGCCCCCGCTCGCCACCGGGGTGGCACAGGGGCGGAGCCCCCTGGGGAAACGGGTCAGGGCGGGGCCGGGACTCACCCCGCCCCGGCACGCGCCTGCGCTACGCGTGCCCCAAGTCCTCTTCCTCGCCCGCCCCGGCGGGGCCGCCCAGCGGCAGCACATCCACGACCGTCTCGTCGATCACCGGCGGCGCCGGCCTCGGCGGCTTCGGCATGACGGCCGCCTCCGAGTGCCCGCCGCAGCCGTACGACAACGACACGACGTGCCCGTCCGCCGGGCCGAACTCGTTGCCGCAGACACCGAACGCCTGGCCGAGCGAGCCGCCGATGGGGATGAGGAAGCCGCAGCTGACGCAGGAGGCGGGGGCCGCCTGGGCCATGGGGGTCTTGGCGCCGTGCGACTCGTCCCAGCGGTCGGCCGCGGTGTGCAGGCCGTAGCGGGACAGGACGCGGGCGCGGCGCATGCCGAGCTCCTCGGCGAGCGAGGTGATGGAGCCGCGCACGGGTGCGGTGACCTGGGCGGACGGCGGGCCGGCGGCGACGTCCGCGTCCTCCGCGTCGGCCAGCTCGGTCATCTCCGCGGAGAGCGCGGAGTTCGGCGGCGGCACCTCCTCGCCGGACCAGCCGGGCTCCAGCCGCAGGTCGTCCGCGTCGGTCGGCAGCAGGTCGCCGGGGCCCATGTCGCCGGGGCGCAGCCGCTCGCTCCAGGGCACCCATTCGGGGGCGAGGAGCGCGTCGGGGCCGGGGAGCAGAACCGTCTCGTCGAGCGTGACGAGCTTGGCGCGGGAGGCACGGGCGACGGTGACGCCCCAGCGCCAGCCGCGGTAACCGGGGTCAAGGCAGGTGAAGTAGTGCGTGACGACGCGGTCCCCGTCGGCGACGACCTCGACGTGGTCACCGACCTTCCCGGGGTGCGCGGCCTCCTCGGCGGCGGCACGGGCGAGTTCGATCGCCTCGGCGCACTGACGGTCCGGGGTACGGCTTCGCATCGCAGCACTCACAAGAATCGATTCTCTCTTCCACGCCGTCTCACGAGTGCGCCAGCCGTACGGCCGGTTCGGCGGACGGAGCGGACCGTGGGGCCGCGTCGACGTCCGCCCGTTCGGCCGCGGGCGCACCTGGTCATGTCCATTCTGCGGGATCGAGACGCGGCGCGCGGCCAAGAACGACCGCTGGTGGCGCATTGTGCACGCTACCCCGGAGTTCGGTGCGGGGGATACCCGGGTTTCGGTGAGCTCCCCGGGGCACTCCGGTACGCCCCCGGGAGCACCCCCGAGGCCGTGCCGCGTCCGGGGTCCGCCGGCTGGAGCCAAGCGGGCCCCGGCTGGGAGATGATGGCGTGGTGGGAGCCATCCGGTCAGCAAATGGCGGTCCGCTCCGCCGCGGCGGCCGGAGCGTCGGCCGCGTGTTGCGCGCGCCCGTCTCCTTCGCCGCGCGGGGCGTCCGCAGGGCGACGAACGCCCACGGCGCGGGCGAGTCGGGCCTGTCGAAGCTGATCGAGCTGCACGCGGTGAACTCCGCGGGCGACATGATGATCACCATCGCGCTGGCGTCCACCATCTTCTTCTCGGTCCCGACGGAGGCGGCACGCGGCCGCGTGGCGCTGTACCTCGCGGTCACGATGGCCCCGTTCACCCTCCTCGCCCCGGTGATCGGCCCGCTGCTGGACCGGCTGCCGCACGGCCGCCGGGCGGCGATGGCGGGCTCGATGCTGACCCGGGCGGTGCTGGCCGTGATGATGTCGGGGGCGGTGGCCACCGGCGGGCTGGAGCTGTACCCGGCGGCGCTCGGGGTGCTGGTGGCGTCGAAGGCGTACGGAGTGGTGCGCTCGGCGGTCGTGCCACGGCTGCTGCCACCACAGATCTCCCTCGTGAAGGCGAATTCCCGGGTGACACTGGGCGGCCTGGTGGCCACGGGACTGGCGGCCCCGCTCGGCGCGGGGCTGCACCAGGTGGGGCCGGCCTGGCCGTTGTACGGAGCGTGCGCGATCTTCACGCTGGGCACGTTCTGGTCCCTCGCGCTGCCGCACAAGGTCGACTCGGCCAAGGGCGAGGCGCGCGCCCGGCTGGTCTCCCCCGACCACCGGCCGCACCGGCCGCACCTGCACGCGCGGGCCCGGATCGAGGCCAGGGAACGGCGCGAGCGGCAGCGCAGGCCTGGGCTGCGCACGGTGGGCCGTTCGGTGCTGCACGCGCTCCAGGCCAACAGCGCGCTGCGGATGCTGTCGGGCTTCCTCACCTTCTTCCTGGCGTTCCTGCTGCGGGTGCACCCGCTGGGCGGGCTGGGCCCGGCGTTCTCGCTGGGCATGGTCGCGGTGGCGGCGGGCGCGGGCAACGCGCTGGGCACGGCGATGGGGGCGCTGCTGCGCTCGCGCGGCCCGGAGAAGACCATCGCCGCGGTGCTGTCCGTGGCGCTGGCGACGACGATCGTGACGGCGGTGCTCTACAGCGCGTTCTTCCTGGTGGTCGTGGCGGCGGTCGCGGGGATCTCGCAGGCGCTGGGCAAGCAGTCGCTGGACTCCCTCATCCAGCGGGACGTGCCGGAGGAGGTGCGGACGTCGGCGTTCGCCCGTTCCGAGACGCTGTTGCAGATGTCGTGGGTGGTCGGCGGCGCGATCGGGATCGTGCTCCCGCTCAACGGCGTGCTGGGCATGTCGGTGGCCGCCGGGTTCCTCGCGCTGGGCGTGGCCACTGCCGTCCGGGGGCTGCTGGCGGCGGCCAGGCGCGGCTCACCGCACCCGCGCGTGGCGTGACGGATACGGCCGGGTAGCCTGCCCGCATGACCGCTGCGTTTTTCCGGGGCAGACGCCGCCGCGCCGCTGCCGCCGCCGGGGCCGTGACCTTCGGGCTCGTCGTCCTTTCCGCCTGCGACAAGCCGACTCCGATGGCGACGCTGACCGTCGGCTCGTCGACGGTCCAGTCCGAGGCCTCCTGCTACGAGGACGGCGGGGCCATCGACCAGAAGGACCTGGCCGACTGCCTCGGGAAGAGCGGCAAGACCATCAAGGCGACCGTCGACGACAAGCTGCACATCGGCGTGGACCCGAAGATCGCCGACCACGGCTGGACCGTGTTCGTCGACGGCCAGCCCGCGCTGGGCAAGATGACGAAGACGTACCGGACGCTCCAGGCCGGCGGGTTCTTCCAGGGCGGCAAGGACGAGGTCAAGATCAGCATCGTCGAGGTGGGCGACCGCGAGGCGCTGGGCGTCTGGAACTTCACGCTCAAGAACAACTCCTGACGATGCGGGTGCTCGTCGTCACCGCCGTCGCCGCCGAGCGCGATGCGGTGACGGCCGCGTTCCCCGGCGCCCCGGAAGAGGTCGCGCTGCCGGGCGGCGCGGTGCTGCACCGCACGGCCGGGTACGACGTGCTGGCCGCCGGGGTGGGCCCCGCGGCGGCCGCGGCCGGCACGGCGACGGCCCTGACGGCGGCCGCGCTCGCGGGCGACCCGTACGGCCTGGCCGTCTCGGCCGGCATCGGCGGGGGCGTCGCCCCCGGAGCACCGCTGGGCGCCCTGGTGGTCGCCGAGCGGATCGTCGCCGCCGACCTGGGGGCCGAGGCACCCGAGGGCTTCCTGACCGTCACGGAACTGGGCTTCGGCCGCGACGCGCACCGGCCGGACGCCGACCTGGTGCAGGCCGTCGCCGCGGCGGCCGGCGCGCTCCCCGGGGACGTGCTCACCGTCTCCACGGTGACCGGCTCCGCCGCCCGCGCCGCCGAGCTGACGCGGCGCCACCCCCGCGCGCTGGCCGAGGCGATGGAGGGCTTCGGCGTGGCCGAGGCCGCGGCCGCGCACGGCACGGGGGTGCTGGAGCTGCGCGCCGTCTCCAACGCCGTCGGGCCGCGCGACCGCGCCGCCTGGCGCATCGGGGACGCGCTGGCCGCGCTCACGGCCGCCTTCCGCGCGCTGCCCCCGGCCCTCGCGTCCGCAGGATTTCCGGCAGGACATTCGGCAGGACTCTCGGCAGGACTTCCGGAAGGAACGCAGTGAACGACACCCTCCGCATCGCCTACTCCCCCTGCCCCAACGACACCTTCACCTTCGACGCCTGGGCCCACGGCCGCGTCCCCGGCGCCCCCGCCCTGGACGTGACGTTCGCTGACATCGACGTCACCAACGGCATGGCCGAGCGCGGCGAGTTCGACGTGCTCAAGGTGTCGTACGCGGTGCTGCCCTGGGTGCTGGACGAGTACGCGCTGCTGCCCTGCGGCGGCGCCCTGGGCCGCGGCTGCGGCCCGCTGGTGCTGACGAAGGAGGCGCTGGACGGCCCGGAGGCCCTGTCCGGGAGGACGGTCGCGGTGCCCAGCGAGCGCTCGACGGCCTACCTGCTCTTCCGGCTGTGGGCGGCGGCGGAGGTGCCGGGCGGCGTCGGCGAGGTCGTCGTCCTGCCGTTCCACGAGATCATGCCGGCCGTGCGGGACGGCAGGGTGGACGCCGGACTGGTCATCCACGAGGCCCGCTTCACCTACCGGAACCTGGGGCTGCACTGCCTCGCCGACATGGGCGAGCACTGGGAGGACACCACGGGCCTGCCGATACCCCTCGGCGCGATCATCGCCAAGCGGTCCCTGGGCGAGGGGACGCTGCGCCGGCTCGCGGACGCGGCCCGGACGTCGGTGCGCATGGCGTGGGACGACCCGGAGGCCTCGCGGCCGTACGTCCTGGAGCACGCGCAGGAGATGGACCCGGCGGTGGCCGACCAGCACATCGGGCTCTACGTGAACGAGTTCACGGCCGACCTCGGCGAGGACGGCTACGCGGCGGTCCGCGGGCTGCTCACGCGGGCCGCGGCCGAGGGGCTCGTACCGCCCCTCGGCCCGGAAGCGCTCGCGTTCCCCTGATCCGGTTCCCCTGGTCCGGTTCCCCGATCCGGGGCGGCGCTCAGACGTCCAGCTGGTCGGCCACCGCGCGCAGCATGTTGGCGATCTTGGCGCCGTGGGCCTTGTCGGGGTAGCGGCCGCGCTCCAGTTGCTGCGTGACGTTCTCCAGCAGCGTCGTCAGGTCCTGGACGATCGAGGCCAGTTCGTCGGGCTTGCGGCGCTGTGCGGCCGCCAGCGAGGGGGTCGGGTCCAGGACGATCACACTGAGCGCCTGGTCACCGCGCTGGCCGGCGACCACACCGAACTCCACGCGCTGGCCGGGCTTGAGGGAGTCCACCCCGTCCGGGAGCACCGAGGAGTGCACGAAGACGTCGCCGCCGTCGTCGCGGGAGAGAAAGCCGAAGCCCTTCTCACTGTTGAACCACTTGACCTTGCCGGTAGGCACGTCTGTCCTCGTCCTCGTACTCGTCGGAAATCGGAAACTGTCGAAAAATCTGCAAGCAAGTAAAAACGGCTCTGGATAGCACTACAGCGGGCCGCAAGACCCGCTACCCCCAAGGCTAATGGTCCCGGGCCCGGTGACAAGACGTCCTCGGGTCGTACCTCTGCGCGTCCGGCAGGGGACCGACGTGCTCATGCCCCGCGTCCGAAGCGGTGCGCGCGTGCGCCGTTCCTGGTCACAGCCGTGTGTACGGACCCGGGGGCGAACCCGGCTCCTGGGCCACTACCCTGCTCGGGTGAGCAACGAAACGTCCCGGCCCGGGGATCTGCTGGTACGCACCGGCGCCATCGTCTTCCTTGTCGGCGCAGTGGCCACGATGGCCACGGTCGCCCCGCTGTTCCTCGGCGCGGATCCGCTGCCGACGCCGGCGTACTTCGTCTCCATGCTGATGGGCGTGGGATTCGTGGTCGCCGCCGCCGGGGTGCTGCGGGCGGCGGCGGCGCAGCGGCGGGCGGCGCGGGAAGCGGTGCGCTGACCTCCGCGTGACCTACGCGGCGCGGCCCGCGCGGTGTTCCGCCAGCCAGGCGGGGAAGGCGGCCAGGCCGTCCAGGACCACGTCCGCTCCGGCCGCCCGCAGTTCCTCCGCCGGGCAGGGGCCGGTCGGCACGGCCACGGAGAGCGCGCCCGCCGTGCGCGCCCCGCGCACGTCCCCCGTGTGGTCGCCGACATAGACCCCGGCGCCCTCGGCGCGCAGCGCCACCGCCTTCCGCTCGGCCCACAGGTCGCCGATCAGGGCGTCCGGCTCCAGGCCGAGGTGCTCCAGGTGCAGCCGGGCGTTGCCGCCGTGCTTGGCCGTGACGACCACGGAACGTCCGCCGAGCGCGCGCACCGCGGCCAGCGCCTCGCGGGCGCCGGGCATCGGGACGGTGGGCGCGATGGCGAGGCCTGGGTACAGCTCGCGGTAGCGCGTGGCCATCCGCGGCACGTCCTCCTCGGGGAACCACTCCCGCAGCTCGTGGACGAGCGGCGGGCCGAGGCGGCTGACGACGAGGTCGGTGTCGATGGGCACGCCGGTCTCGGCGGCGAGGGCCTCGTAGGCCGCCTTGATCCCCGGCCGGGAGTCGATCAGGGTCATGTCCAGGTCGAAGCCGACGGTGAAGGGGGTGGAGGTGGGGTGGGGCGGGGTGGTCGTCGTCATGGGGTCATTCTCCGGCGCGGGGGCGTCGTGGCCGCGGGTGGGGGGATTTTGCCCCTGGCCCGCCCTTTCACCGTTTCTTCCGGGCTCCGCCCGGGGCGGGGTGCGGGGGCTGCGCCCCTCGGCCCGGCACCGCGCTTCGCGCGGTGAGGCGGGGGCT
>NZ_JAEAMR010000009.1:247530-327805 GCF_015999245.1 Streptomyces sp. AV19
CAGGGGTCCAGGGGGCGGAGCCCCCGGTGGGGGCGCAGGGGGCGAAGCCCCCGCATCACCGCGCGGAGCGCGGTGCCGGGCCGAGGGGCGGAGCCCCGGGAGAAACGGTGAAAGGGCGGGGCCGGGGCGCATCCCTCCCCCGGGCCGGGTACCGGGCCCGCCCCCACCCGTACACTTAGCGTCGCCTAACTCGGGCCTTTCGGTCAGGGTGGCCGAGTTTCGGCCGGTCCGCCGCCGATCCGATCCGATTCGTCGAGAGAGCGCCGTGGAAGCCCTGTCAGCCACCGACCCGGTCGGTGACGCCCGTCCGCGCACGGCCGCCCGCCGACTCGGCTGGACCGCGGCCGCCGTCGCCGCGCTGCTGGCCGCCGTCCTGCTCAGCCTCGCGGTCGGCAATCGCGCCATCGCCCCCGACCGCGTCCTGGACGCCCTGCTGCACGGCGGTGACGACACCACCGCGGGCGTCGTCCGCTCGCTGCGGCTGCCCCGCACCCTCATCGGGCTGATGACCGGCGCCGCCCTCGCCATGGCGGGAGTGGTCCTGCAGGGCGTCACCCGCAACCCCATCGCCGACCCCGGCATCCTCGGCATCAGCCAGGGCGCCTCGCTGGGCGTGGTCCTGGCCATCGCCGCGGCCGGGGTGCACACGCTCAGCGGGCAGGTGTGGTTCGCCTTCGCGGGCGCCGCCCTCGCCTCCGTCGCCGTCCACGCGATCGCCACCCGCGGGCGCGGCGGCGCCTCGCCGATCAAACTCGCGCTCTCCGGCGCCGCGATCAACGCGCTGCTGGTCTCGGTGATCTCCGGCATCCTCACCACCAAGGCGTCGGCCCTGGACGAGTTCCGGTTCTGGCAGATCGGCTCGCTCGCCGGGCGGGACGCGGAGATCGCCGGGCAGATGTGGCCGTTCCTGCTGGCCGGCACGCTCCTCGTCCTGGGCTCGGCCCGCGGCCTGGACGCGCTCGCGCTCGGCGAGGACGCGGCCCGCGGCCTGGGCCGCAACGTCGCGGCCGTCCGGATCGCGGCCGGCACCGGCGCGACCGTGCTGACCGGCGTCGGCGTGGCCGCCGCCGGGCCCATCGCCTTCGTCGGCCTGGCCGTGCCGCACATCGCCCGCGCCCTCGTCGGCGGCGACCACCGCCGGCTGCTGCCCATGGCGGCGCTGCTCGGCCCGGTCGTCCTGCTGCTCTCCGACGTCGTCGGCCGGGTGGTCTACGCCGACAGCGAGGTCCCTGCGGGCGTCACCACCGCCCTCATCGGCCTCCCGTTCCTCGTCGCCCTCGCCCGCCGCCGGACGGTGGCGGCGTGAGTACACAGACCGTGCGTACACAGACCCTCCCCACGGGCTACGCCCTCGTCCGCGCCGGCCGCCGCGGCTCCTTCCTGCTGCACCGCCGGGCCGCCGTCACCGCCCTGTGCCTGGCCGGGGCGCTGGCCGCCGTCTGCCTGGCCTACCTGTGCGTGGGCGAGGAGTTCGTCTCCCCCGGCGAGGTGATCGACGTCCTCCTCGGCCGGCCGTCGGCGCAGGAGCTGACCGTCGGCACGTTCCGGCTCCCGCGCATGACGGTCGGGATCCTGGTCGGCGCCGCCTTCGGCATCGCCGGCGGCCTGATCCAGACCGTCGCCCGCAACCCGCTCGCCAGCCCCGACATCATCGGCGTCTCGCAGGGCGCGGGCGCGCTGACCGTCGGCGCGATGACCTTCGGCGTCACCTCGTTCGCCCTGCTGCCGTACGTGTCGATGGCGGGCGGCCTGCTCGCCGCCGCCCTGGTCTACCTCTTCGCCTGGCGCGGCGGGCTGCACGCGGGCCGCTTCGTCCTCATCGGCATCGGCTTCGCCGTCGCCCTGCGCGCGATCATTCAGCTCTTCCTCACCAGCGGCGACTACCTGGTCGCCCAGCAGGCCAAGGTGTGGCTGACCGGCTCGCTCAACGACGCCGGCTGGGACCGCGCCGCGCCCGTGGCCTGGACGCTGCTGCTGCTCGCCGTCCCCCTGTGCTGGGCCGCGCGCGCCCAGCGCACGGTCGCCCTGGACGACGACACCGCCACCGCCCTGGGCGTCCGGCTGAACCGGGTGCGCGGCGGGCTCGTCCTCATCGGCGTCGTCCTCGCCTCGGTCGCCACGGGCGCGGCCGGGCCGGTGGACTTCGTCGCCCTGCTCGCCCCGCAGATCGCCCGCCGCACCGCGCGCACCGCGCAGACCCCGCTGGTCTGCTCGGCCCTGACCGGCGCGCTGATCGTGGTCCTCGCCGACCTGCTGGCCCGCAGGCTCTTCGCGCCCACCGAACTCCCGGTGGGCGTCCTCACGGCGGCCGTCGGCGCGCCGTACCTGATCCGGCTGATCATCAAGGGGCGCGGCGCGCAGGCCCGTACAGGAGGCGGCACGGCATGACCAAGCACCGTATGACCGACAGCAGGCTGCGGGCGCGGGACCTGACGCTCGCCTACGAGAACCGCACCGTCGTCGAGGGCCTCGACCTCGACGTCCCCGACGGCGAGGTGACGGTCGTCGTCGGCCCCAACGCGTGCGGGAAGTCCACCCTGCTGCGGGCCCTGGGCCGGCTGCTGCGCCCGGCGGGCGGCTCCGTCCTCCTCGACGGCGAGGAGCTCGCCCGCATCCCCACCCGGCAGCTGGCCACCCGGCTGGGCCTGCTGCCGCAGACCCCCGTCGCCCCCGAGGCGATCACCGTGGCCGACCTGGTCGCCCGCGGCCGCCAGCCGCACCAGCGCTGGTGGCAGCAGTGGTCCGAGGCCGACGAGCGGGCGGTCGCGGACGCGATGGCCCGCACCGACGTGACGGCGCTGGCCGATCGCCCGGTGGACGAGCTCTCCGGCGGCCAGCGGCAGCGCGTCTGGATCGCCATGGCGCTCGCCCAGGACACCGACCTGCTGCTCCTCGACGAGCCCACCACCTACCTGGACATCGCCCACCAGGTCGAGGTCCTCGACCTGGTCCGCCGCCTCAACGCCGAGCGCGGCCGCACGGTGGTGGCCGTCCTGCACGACCTCAACCAGGCGGCCCGGTACGCCGGTCACCTCGTCGCGATGAAGGACGGCCGCGTGGTGGCCCGGGGCCGCCCCGAGGACGTGGTGACGGCGGAGCTGGTGCGCGAGGTGTTCGGCCTGGAGGCGGTCGTCGTCCCGGACCCGGTGACCGGCGGCCCGATGGTCGTGCCCGGGGCCCCGGCCGGGGTCGGCGCGGCGCGGCGGAGCCCGCTGCCGTCACCGGGACGCGGTGCATGACATGACGCGCCGCCCGCCGGGGCGGGGCGACCCGGCCCGGTGCGTCACCCGCGCGACGTCCTCCATCCGCAGGTGCGCCGCGGTGCACTCGTCCGGCAACGGCAGCCGGGCCGGCTCCCGGCCCGCGGCACCGGCCGGCACGGCCTCGCCGAGCGCCTCCATCAGGCCCGTCCGAACGGACCGCCCGGGGTTTCGCCGAATGCGGTCACGCGGCTCGAGATACCCGGCGGATCACACCGGCCCACCGGGCGGCGGGAGTTCGGCCGGAACACGCGCGCCGGCTCCCGCCACGGAGGCGACCTTGTGACGCCCCGACGGGCCGTGCTAACCCTTCGGTGACAGCTGATCCAGGCAAGCCCCGCGGAACGGAGTCGCATGAAGGCGCCAACCCCCGGCACGACCGACTCTCCCATGCCCATGACCCGCCTCCCGACCGGCCCGACCGGCCTGGGGACGAGCTCCCTGCGCCTCGGCCCGCTCGTGGAACCGTCGTTGACGGTCCCCGTCGCGGAACCGTCGCCGCCGTCGTCCTCGCAGTACATCGAGGGCCTGTACTGCCCCCCGGCCGTACGGGACGACCGCGTGCTGGCGGACGAGGTCAACGCCCGGCTCGTGGAGTGGGCCGAGAAGGAGGTGGACCTCTACCCGGACGCCGATCTGCGGGACGCCCTCGTCGGCTTCGACGCCGGGCGGTCGGTGGTCCTGTGCCACCCGGACGCGCCGGACGTCGACCATCTCATGGCCGCCGCCCGGCTCCTGGCCGCCGAGAACGCGGTGGACGACTACTTCTGCGAGGCGGAGTACGGCGGCACCGCGAACCGCCGCGGCGCGGCGCTGGCCGTAGCCCAGTCCGCGATCGACCCCGCCCACAACACGCTCCGCTACGAGGCGGATTGGCGTGCCGGGGTCGCATCGCACCCGGCCCTGCGCTCGATGCGCTCGGCCATGGAGTACTTCGACGCGCTGGCCACACCGGCGCAGTCGCACCGCTTCCGGCACGACATCGCCAACCTCTACCTCGGCTACAACGCGGAGGGCGACTGCATCACCCAGCACCGCACCCCGGCGGTGTGGGAGTACCTCGTGCAGCGGCAGTTCAACAGCTTCCGCCCCTGTCTGACCCTCACCGACTCCGTCGGCGGCTACGAACTGCCCGCCCACCTCTTCGCGGAGCCCGCCGTCCAGCGCGCCGTCGCCCTGTCCTCCAACGCCTCGACCATCTGCAACGACCTCTACTCGCTGCGCAAGGAACAGGCGAGCGGGCGCTTCCACTACAGCCTGCCGACGGCGATCGCGGCCGAGGAGGACTGCTCCATCGAGGACGCCTTCCAGCTGGCGATCGAGGTCCACAACGACATCGTCCACCGTTTCGAGGAACAGGCCGCCGAACTCGCCGCCACGGGCGGCCCGCTCATGGCCCGCTTCATGGCCGGCCTGTCCAACTGGCTGGGCGGCAACCACGAATGGCACGCGGGGAACGTGGGGACGCGCTACGCGACTTCGCCGTAGCCGTACGGGAGGGGGGCACGGCGCACGCCCCTCAGCCCCGCACGCTCAGCACGTCGACGACGTCCCGCAGATCACCCCGCCGCGCGTACGCCGCCCGTTGCAGCTCCGCGCCCCCGCCGCCCGTGCGGAGGCGGTGCCACGCGCTCCGCACGAACGGCAGCTCCCCCGTCTCGTCGAGAGCCGGGGCCGCGCGGGCGACGAGGCGTTCGACCAGTTCGGCGGCGGGGTGGAGGCGGCCGGTGAGGGGGTCGAGGCCCGAGCCGCGCAGGCCGTCGCGGGCGGCGCGCCAGTGCGCGGCGCGCAGCAGGGGGTCGGCGATGCCGGGCGGCGGGACGTCGCGGCGGACGTCGGACTTCAGGACGGCGACCAGGGCGCGGGTCAGGGACGCGACGAGCAGGACGACGTCCAGGTCGGCGTTGACGTCGGGGACCCGGACCTCCAGGGTCGGCCAGTGCTCCGAGGGGCGGGCGTACCAGTAGACGTGCTTGCGGTCGAGCAGCATGCCGGACGTGATGAGGGAGTCCACGAGATCGTCGTACGCCGCCGCGTCGCGGAACGGCGGCGTCGGGCCGACGTGCGGCCAGCGGCCGAAGTGGAGCGCCCGCCAGCTCGCGAAGCCGCTGTCCCGGCCGTCGTTGAAGGGCGAGTTGGCCGCCATCGTCTGGAGCACCGGCAGCCAGGGCCGCAGGTGGTTGCAGAGCCGGACGGCCTCCTCGCGGCCGGACACGGCGACGTGCACGTGGCACGCGCAGGCACCGGTGTTGTGGTCGTCTGAGACGAACGGGCCGTAACGGTCGGCCAGTTGCCGGTAGCGCGGCTCCTCGGCGATCTCCCGGTGCCCCCGGAAGGGGACGACCGGCGTGCCCGAGGCCACCACCCGGCAGCCGCCCTCCTCCGCGGCCACGGCGAGCCCCTCGCGCAACCGCCGCAGCTCCTGCCGCATTTCGTCGAGCGTGCCGACGGGACGGGTGCGCGTCTCGACCGTGGTGGTGAAGAGTTCGGCACCTATGCGGTCGCCGAGGCGGTCATGGGCGCGCTTGATGACGTCCGCCGCCCGCGCGACCGTGGCCCGCGTCCCCTCGTCGGCGAGGAAGAACTCCTCCTCGACGCCGAAAGTCGGCACGCCCGCGACCGGGGCTCCGTTGTCCTGCATGGCTGACGACACGGCGTCACGACCTTCCGCCCGGGAAACGAACGCTTCGACGGTGCGTGAGCGATCGTAAGCGGCGGGCTGATCGTTCGGTAACCCGCAAATCGGGACGGGTATCGGCGCGTCGCCGCACGCCGCGCCGCCGCTAGTGCGCCTTGACGAACTGCGCCTTGCTGGTGGTCGTGCCCTTGGTGCCACGGACCGGGGAGGTGATCTGGACGGTGGACGAGCCCTGGAACTTGCCGGACCAACGCACCTTCTTGCCGCGCACCTTGGGCGTGTAGTACGTCGCCGCCCTGCCATTGGTGGCGATCACCCGGGTCTCGTTGGACGTCGCGGCCGTGGACGGGCCTCCGCCACTGGAGTAGATGAGCCAGCCGCGCACCTTGACGTGGACCCTGGACACATTTCCCTTGCAGGTGACGCGCGTCTTGTAGATGACGCTCCTGGCGCCCCGCGACCAGTGCGGCGTGTCCGCCTTGGCCGTGCAGGCGGCCCACTTGGTCCCCTTCTTGAGCGTGAGCTCCTGGGCCACGGCGGGCCTGGCGAAGTCCCGCTCGTCGGAGCCCGCGGATCCCGCCGCGTGGCCGGCCGGCGCCGATACGGCGAGCAGCGCCGTCCCGGCGACGACCGTACCGATGATCCGTCCGCTACCGCGCATGAGTAGCCCCCTTTGCAGGCCCTTGCAGGCATCGACGGCAAGGCAGCGGAGTCTACAGCCCGCGCTCCCTCAACTCCACTATTGTGTAGGCCCGTTGAGCTCCGTCCCGAACGGCTCCCCCGCGACGCCGCACAGCCGCACCAGCCCCGGCCCGTCCCCGCCGTCGACCCTGACGTACAGCGTGAACGCCCACCCCTCCGCCTCGGCCCGCCCCCGCGCCCAGCCGAGGACCTCGCCGACGTCGGCACCGGTCACCTCGTACTCGTACGAGGCCACCGCCGACCGGTCCCAGAAGTGAACGCGGTACACCGCCTGGTCCTGCTCCCAGGTCATGTCCCTGGGATCAACGGGTTGAGTCTTCATGGCCGCATGGTAGGCGGACGGCCGGGACCGCACGCGGAACCCACCGCCCGCGCTTGATCGTTGACCTCGTATGACAACCCTGCCCATACGCCCCGCCACCCCCGCCGACATCCCCGCCGCCGTCCGCACGCTCACCCGCGCCTTCACCGGTTACCCGTTCATCCGGCACATCGTCGCCGCCGACGACCACGAGGAACGGCTCCGCCGCTTCCAGGAGTTGTTCCTGACCGAGGTCGGGATGCCCTTCGGCCGGGTCTGGGTCGCCGACGACGGGCGCGGCGCGGCGGCCGTGTGGACGACACCCGACCGGGACCCGGGTCCCGCCGTGGCCGGACTCGGCCCGCGCGTCGGGGAGCTGTCCGGCGACCGCGCCGCCGCGTTCGAGTCCGCCGAGCGGGCGCTGGAGCCGCACCGGCCGAAGGAGCCCGTGTGGTTCCTCGCGACCGTCGGGGTGGATCCCGGACGGCAGGGGCAGGGGCTCGGACGGGCCGTGCTGGAGCCGGGGCTGGAGACGGCGGCGCGGGCCGGGTACCCGGCGTTCCTGGAGACGTCCACCGAGTCGAACGTACGGTTCTACGAACGGCTCGGGTTCGCCGTCACCGCCGAGGTGGAGCTGCCGGACGGCGGGCCGCGCACCTGGTGCCTGCGCAAGGGCGCCTGACCTGGACGTGGACCTGGACCCGGACCTGGACGGGGTGCCCGGCCCGGGGTGCGACACCTGGGCCGGGCGGAACGCCCAGCCCGGCCGGAACGCCTAACCCGGCCGCCGCGCCCGCCACAGCACGTACGCCGCCGACGCCAGCGCCGCCACCCGCACGACCACCGGCAGCGTGTCCGCCAGCGCCGTGCCCAGCCCGCCCTGCGGGATCGGGGCGCCCCAGCGGTGCTCCAGCCGGCCCCACAGCCAGGCAACGCCGCCCGCGGCGGCCAGGCCCGGCACGCCCATGACCGCCCATTTCGACTCGCTCTGGGAGAGCCGGCGCGTGACGTAGGCCAGGGCCCAACCGACGACCAGCACGAGCCAGTTGCCGAGCACCGCGCCGATGACGAGCAGGACCGCGACCAGGGCGAGGAGCGGGCTCATCGGCACCGTGCCGACGGGCGCGGCCGGGCCTCTCCCCCGGCGGATCGGCGCGAGGCGGCGGCGGGGGGCCGGGGCCTCCTCCGCCGGCGCCTGCTCGGCGGCCGTCGAGGCGGGCTGTCCGCCCTCCGCCTCCAGGGGCCGCGGCGGCTTGAGCATGTCCGGGATCTCGATCCCGCCCGTGAAGCCGTGGATCGGCTCGCCCGCCGGGAGGACGGGGGCGCCGCCCGCGACGCTCCACCAGTCGTCCGCGGAACCACCGCGCGCGCGGCCCAGCTCCTCCTCCGTGGCGAGGTGCGGCGGCGCCCCCGCGTCCGGGAAGCGCACCCCCTCGCCGCCCGTCGCCGGCCCGCGCCGCTGCTCGGGCACCCGGCCGCCCGGCCCCGGGGAGGAACCCGCGTCCGCCACCGCCCGCTCCGGCGGGCCCAGCCCGTCGAGGATGCGCCGCACCGCGGCCGGGGTGTCCGCGCCCTCCGTGGCCCGGCGCCGCTCGATCTCCGTGCGCAGCCCGGAGACCAGACGCATCCGGTCCCCCGAGGTGAGGGACTCGCGCTGCGCTATGTCGCCCACCCTGCTCAGGTAGTCGTAGACGAGCTGGTCGCTCTCGATCCCCACCACGTCCCCCAGGCTCCCCGGTTCCCTCCGACGCGACGTCTCCGTCCGGACCGACGGTACCCGCTCCCTCCCCGGCGCGTCCGTGAGAACGAACGGGACGGCGGAGCGCAACCGCCGGGCGGGCGGACCCACGGCTCCGCGCGCACCGAACCGGTACCGTTAACAGAATGACCACTTCGCGGGAGACGCGGCAGACCAGCAGTGGCGGCACGGCGCCGCGCACCCTCGCCGAGGAGCTGCGCGCCCGCCCCGACGAGGCCCTGGCCGGCCTCCTGCGGGCCCGCCCCGACCTGCTGAACCCGGTCCCCGGCGACCTCACCCAGCTCGCCACCCGCGCCGCGACGCGCGCCTCCGTCGTCCGGGCCCTGGACCGGCTGGACCGGTTCGCGCTCCAGACCGCCGAGGCGCTGGCGGTGGCGCCGGACCCGTGCCCGTACGGGACGCTCGCCGCGCTGCTGACCGGTGACCGCCCCGACGACCCGAGGATCGCCCGCGAGCTGCCGCGCGCCCTCGCGACCCTGCGCGAGCAGGCGCTCGTCTGGGGCGACGAGGACCGCCTCCGCCTCGTCCGCACCGCCCGCGAACTGCTCGCCCCGACCCCGGCCCGGCCCTCGGCGACCGGCCTCGGCCCGACCGTGGCGGAGGCGACCTCCGGTATGTCGCCGGGGCGGCTGCAGGAGCTCCTCGCCGCGGCGGGGCTGCCCGCGACGCACGATCCGGTGACCGCCGTCACCGCCCTGGCCGGGCTGTTCGAGGACCGTACGCGGATGGGGGCGCTGCTGGCCGGCGCCCCGGAGGAGGCGGCGGCCGTCCTCGGACGGCTGATGTGGGGGCCGCCGTACGGGACCGTGACCGCCGACCCCGCCCCGCACCTGCGCTGGCTGCTCGACCGGGGGCTGCTGCTGCCGGCCGGGCAGGGCTCCGTCGTCCTGCCGCGCGAGGCGGCACTGCACCTGCGCGCCGGGCGCGCGCACCGCGCGCCCGAGCCGGTGCCGCCGGAGCTCACACCCGTCACCGGGCACGCGGAGCGGCTGGTGGACGCCACCGCCGCCGGGCAGGCGTTCACGGCGCTGGCCACGGTCGAGGAGCTGCTGGCGGACTGGGAGTCGGCCGGGCCGCTGGTGCTGCGCGCGGGCGGGCTGAGCGTGCGGGACCTCAAGCGGACGGCGACCGTCCTGGACGTACCGGAGCCGGCGGCCGCCTTCTGGGCCGAACTCGCCCACGCGGCCGGGCTGTTGGCGACCGACGGGGACGTGGACGAGCGGTACGCGCCCACGCCCGCGTACGACGACTGGCTGGACCTGCCCGCCGAGGAGCGCTGGACGCGGCTGGCCGCGGCCTGGCTCGCCGCGACCCGGACGGCGGGGCTGGCCGACACGAAGGACGCGCGGGGGCGCACCCTTTCGGCCCTCGGGCCGGAGCTCGACCGGGCCCCGGCGCCGGAGGTCCGCCGCCGCGTCCTCGCCCTGCTGGCCGGGCTGCCGGCCGGAAGCACCGTGCCCGCCGACGCGCTGCTGGCCCGCCTGGCCTGGGAGCGGCCGCCGCGGGGCGGCGACGAGTCGCGCGCCCGGCTCGCCCGCTGGGCCCTGGAGGAGGCCGAGCTCCTCGGCGTCACCGGCCGCGGCGCGCTCTCCGCGCACGGCCGGGCGCTGCTGGCGGGCACCGATCCGGCGCCCGCCCTGGCGCCGCTGCTCCCGGAGCCGCTCGACCACGTCCTCGTCCAGGCCGACCTGACGGCCGTGGCGCCGGGTCCGCTGCACCGCCCGCTCGCCCAGCAGTTGGGCATCCTGGCGGACGTCGAGTCCAAGGGCGGCGCGACGGTGTACCGCTTCACGCCGGAGTCGGTGCGGCGGGCCCTGGACGCCGGCCGGACGGCCTCCGACCTCACCTCCTTCCTCACCACCCACTCGCGCACCCCGCTCCCCCAGCCCCTGCTGTACCTGATCGACGACGTGGCCCGCCGCCACGGCCGGCTGCGGGTGGGCGCCGCGTCCTCGTACCTGCGCTGCGACGACGAGGCCGTGCTCGCCGAGCTCCTCGCCGACCGGCGGTCCGCCCCGCTGCGCCTGCGGCGCCTGGCCCCGACCGTGCTCGCGGCGCAGGCCGCGCCGGACGCGCTGCTGGAGGGCCTGCGGGCGATGGGCTACGCGCCGGCGGCGGAGTCGGCCGCGGGCGACGTGGTCGTCGCGCGCGCCGACGCCCACCGCACGCCGCCGCGCGCCGCGCCCGCGCCGGTGCCGGAGGGCCCGCCCGTGCCCGACGCGACGCTGCTGGACGCGGCCGTCCGCGCCATCCGCGCGGGCGACCTCGCGGCGACGGCCGAACGCCGGCCGCGCGCCTCGTCCCCCTCGGACGGCGGCCTCCCCCGCACCACCTCCGCCGAGACCCTCGCCACCATGCAGGCGGCGGTCCTCACCGGCTCGCCCGTCTGGATCGGCTACGTCAACGCGGACGGCGCGGCGAGCCAGCGCGTGATCGCCCCGGTGCGGGTGGAGGGCGGCTTCGTCACGGCGTACGACCACACGGCGGACGAGGTGCGCACGTTCCCCCTGCACCGCATCACGGGCGTGGCGGAACTGGCGGACGAGCACGCGTGAGTCGCTGAACTACGGCTGGATCTCCAGTTGCACACCCCCGGAAGCCTGCCGCACCCCGCCTCCCGAGCACCGCGTCGGCACCTGATCCGGAAGCGTCACCAACTCCCGCCGCACGGACCGCCTTCGCCGAACCCGCCCCTCACCCGGCCATGCGCAGCACGCGAGCGGAGCGCGCGCCCCGGCAGACGGTGCCCGCGCCCCCTCGACCGACCGGTCAGCGGCCCTGGCGCACCAGGACCCCGGGATCGATCTTGACCGGAAACGGCTTCTCGACCAGCGTCGTACGCCCTGCCTCGGCCACGGCCCGCTCCGCGTAACGGCCGTTCCGCAGCTCGGAGATGATCAACGCAGGCATGGGCTCCAGCTCCAGCCGCCACAGGTGCTCGATGCCGCCCTCGGCGTAGTACGGAGGCTTGAGCAGCCGGTCCGTGCGACGGCCGGACGAGGACGGCGAGACGATCTCCACGACGAGCAGCACGGCCTCGGCGTCATAGGTGACCGGGTCGTCAGCGGCAGCGGCGGCATCCACCACAGCGATGTCCGGGATGAACAGCCCGTCGGGCAGCACGACGTTGACGGCCTCCAGCACCTCCACCGGAGCTTCGGCCTCCTCGACGGCCGCGTCCAGCAGGTGCCACAGCCGGGATGACGCCCGCTGGTGCTTGGTTCCCGGAGCCGGTGACATCAAGAGCGCTTCCCCCATCAATTCACGACGCTGACCACGGTCCTCCCCCAGAGCCAGAACCTCCTCTATCGTCCAAGGCCCGTAGTGGGGATCGTGTGCAACGCTCATCACGCCACCTCCTTCTCGGAAACCGTCGCCATCAGTGTGGCACCCGCCACGGACATCGGCCCGTGTTCTCCGTCTCGCCCACCCGTTCGGGAGCCACGGCGATACCCTGGACGTTTGGCCGGAAGGAATGGGTGAGGCGTGAACGGACCCCTGATCGTCCAGAGCGACAAGACGCTCCTGCTCGAGGTCGACCACGAGCAGGCCGACGCCTGCCGGCGGGCCATCGCGGCGTTCGCCGAGCTGGAGCGGGCGCCCGAGCACATCCACACGTACCGGGTGACGCCGCTGGGGCTGTGGAACGCGCGGGCCGCGGGGCACGACGCCGAGCAGGTCGTGGACGCGCTGGTGACCTACTCGCGGTACCCCGTGCCGCACGCGCTGCTCGTCGACATCGCCGAGACCATGGCCCGCTACGGGCGGCTGCGGCTGGTGAAGCACCCCACGCACGGGCTGGTGCTGGAGAGCAGCGACCGGCCGGTGCTGGAGGAGATCCTGCGGTCGAAGAAGATCCAGCCGCTGGTGGGGGCGCGGCTCGACGAGGACACCGTGGCCGTCCACCCGTCCGAGCGCGGGCAGATCAAGCAGGCGCTGCTGAAGCTCGGCTGGCCGGCCGAGGACCTCGCCGGGTACGTGGACGGCGAGGCGCACCCCATCGAGCTGCGCGAGGACGGCTGGGCGCTGCGGCCGTACCAGCGGCAGGCCGTCGACGGGTTCTGGCACGGCGGCTCGGGTGTGGTCGTGCTGCCCTGCGGGGCGGGAAAGACGCTGGTCGGGGCGGGGGCGATGGCCGAGGCCAAGGCGACGACGCTGATCCTGGTCACCAACACCGTCTCCGCGCGGCAGTGGAAGCACGAGCTCGTGAAGCGGACGTCGCTGACCGAGGACGAGATCGGCGAGTACAGCGGCACGCGCAAGGAGATCCGGCCGGTCACCATCGCCACGTACCAGGTGCTGACGACGAAGCGGAAGGGGATCTACCCCCACCTGGAGCTGTTCGACTCCCGCGACTGGGGGCTCGTCGTCTACGACGAGGTGCACCTGCTGCCGGCGCCGGTCTTCAAGTTCACCGCCGATCTCCAGGCGCGGCGGCGGCTCGGGCTCACGGCCACCCTCGTCCGGGAGGACGGGCGTGAGTCGGACGTCTTCTCGCTGATCGGACCGAAGCGGTTCGACGCGCCCTGGAAGGAGATCGAGGCACAGGGCTACATCGCGCCCGCCGACTGCGTCGAGGTCCGCGTCAATCTGACGGACTCGGAGCGGCTCGCGTACGCCACGGCCGAGACGGAGGAGAAGTACCGCTTCTGCGCGACGACGGACACCAAGCGGAAGGTGACCGAGGCGCTGGTGCGCCGGCACCGGGGCGAGCAGACGCTGGTCATCGGCCAGTACATCGACCAGCTCGACGAGCTGGGCGAGCACCTCGACGCCCCCGTGATCAAGGGCGAGACGAGCAACGCGCAGCGCGAGAAGCTCTTCGACGCGTTCCGGGAGGGCGAGATCTCCGTGCTCGTCGTCTCGAAGGTCGCGAACTTCTCGATCGACCTGCCCGAGGCGACGGTCGCGATCCAGGTCTCCGGCACGTTCGGCTCCCGCCAGGAGGAGGCCCAGCGGCTGGGCCGCGTCCTCCGCCCGAAGGCGGACGGGCACGAGGCCCGCTTCTACTCGGTCGTGGCGCGCGACACGGTCGACCAGGACTTCGCGGCCCACCGCCAGCGCTTCCTCGCGGAGCAGGGATACGCGTACCGGATCATGGACGCGGACGCGGTGCTGGCGGGCGAGGACGACTGAGGACAGGTCCCGTCGCGCGCCCCCGATCGGTAACCTTGTTGGCCACGGACGCCACGGCACGGAGGGACCAATGCCTCACCAGGACATCTACGAGGTGCTGTACACGGAGCCGGCGGCACGCGACCGTGATCGTCTCGAACCGGCGCGCAGGGCCTCCTTCGACAAGGCGGTCGAGATGCTGGCCCGGGACCCGTACACCGAGCTCTCCCGGCCCATCGGTGTGGGCGAGCAGGACCGGGAGATCCGGCTGACCTCCCAGATCGTGGCGGAGTACATGATCTCGCGCGGACGTCTGCTGCTCGTCGTCCTGCGGATCTTCGACGACGCGGACATCCTCCTCACGGAGGACTGAACAGCGCCCCTGAGGGCGCGCGCGGAAAACCGTTCGCGCCCGGTGGTCACCCTGGCTAAAATCGCGGGCTTCCGCCTCCCGCCGCGCGACCCGGGAGCGCCGCCGTCCGGCCGGAAACCGGCGGCCGCCCACCGCTCGTGACCACCGCATGGAGGCAACGCCGTGCCCGCCCACGCCGCCGACCCGCTCGCCCTCGAACGCGACCACCTCGCCTCCTCCCGCGCCGCGCTGCGCGCGATGCGCGCCGACGTCGAGGCGCTCGACATCAAGGACGTCACTGCCAACTGGGTCAACGCCGCCGTGCTGGAGCGGCAGATCGAGGAGCGCGTCACGGCGCTCGCGGACCTCGCGCACACGCCGCTGTTCTTCGGACGGCTGGACTACCGGGCGCACGACGCGGGGACCACGTTCTACATCGGGCGGCGGCACGTGCACGACGCCGGCGGGGACCCGATGGTCGTCGACTGGCGCGCGCCCGTCTCGCAGCCCTTCTACCGCGCCTCGGCGAAGGAGCCGATGGACGTCCGGCGGCGCCGCAGGTTCGGTTACACCGGCGGCGAGTTGACCGCGTACGAGGACGAGGACCTCACCGACGCGGCATCGGCGTCGCGGGAGCGGACGAGCAGGCTGCTCCAGGCGGAGATCGAGCGGCCCCGCGTCGGTCCCATGCGCGACATCGTGGCGACGATCCAGCCGGAGCAGGACGAGATCGTCCGCGCCGGGATCGGCGGCACGGTCTGCGTCCAGGGGGCGCCCGGCACCGGGAAGACCGCCGTCGGCCTGCACCGCGTCGCCTACCTCCTCTACGCGCACCGCGAGCGGCTGGCCCGCACGGGCACGCTGGTGATCGGCCCGAACGCGTCCTTCCTGCGCTACATCGAGCAGGTCCTGCCCGCGCTGGGCGAGTTGAACGTGGCGCAGGCGACGGTGGACGACCTGGTCGCGCACGTGGAGGTGCGCGGCACCGACTCCGCGGAGGCCGCCCGGATCAAGGGCGACGCCCGCATGGCCGAGGTGCTGCGGCGCGCGGTGCGGTCGGGCGTGACGATGCCGGCGGACCCGGTGGTCGTGGTGCGCGGCTCGCGCCGCTGGCGGATCCCGGCGTACGAACTGGAGGAGATCGTCCGCGAGTTGCTGGCCCGCGACATCCGTTACGGCGCCGCCCGCGACGCCCTGCCGCAGCGGATCGCGCACACCGTGCTCGTCCGGATGGAGGAGGCGGGCGAGGCGCCGGACGACCGGGTGCAGGACGCGGTGGCGCGGACGCCCGCCGTGAAGGCGGCGGTCCGGGCGGTGTGGCCGGCGGTCGATCCGGTGAAGCTGGTGCTGCGGCTGCTGTCGGACGCGGAGTTCCTGGCGGAGCACGCGGAGGGCGTGCTCACGGCGGAGGAGCAGGCGGCGATCCGCTGGGCGAAGCCGGCGCGCGGCCCGAAGTCGGCCAAGTGGTCGGCGGCGGACGCGGTGTTGGTGGACGAGGCGGCGGACCTGGTCACGCGGACGCCGTCGCTGGGGCACGTGGTGCTGGACGAGGCGCAGGACCTGTCCCCCATGCAGTACCGGGCGGTGGGCCGGCGCTGCACGACGGGTTCGGCGACGGTGCTGGGCGACATCGCGCAGGGCACGACGCCGTGGGCGACGCCCGGCTGGCGGGAGGCGCTGGCGCACCTGGGCAAGCCGGACGCGGCCGTCGAGGAGCTGACGCAGGGCTTCCGCGTCCCGCGCGAGGTGATCGCGTACGCCTCGCGGCTGCTGCCGGCGATCGCGCCGGGGCTGGCGGAGGCGACGTCGGTGCGCGAGTCGGCGGGCGACTTCGCCGTACGGCCCGTGGCGGGGCGGGAGTTGGACGCGGCCGTGGTCGCGGCGTGCCGGGAGGCGCTGGCGCGCGAGGGCTCCGTCGGCCTGATCGCGGCGGACGCGCGGGTGCCCGTCCTGGCGGCGGCGCTGGCGGAGGCGGGGCTGGCGCACCTCACCCCCGGCGAGGAGA
The DNA here is from genome assembly GCF_015999245.1 of Streptomyces sp. AV19. Lineage (GTDB taxonomy): Bacteria > Actinomycetota > Actinomycetes > Streptomycetales > Streptomycetaceae > Streptomyces. Next base: position 263,663 of record NZ_JAEAMR010000009.1, read on the forward strand.
CCTCCGCGGAAGCGCGGCTGACGCTGGTGCCGGCGTCGCTGGCCAAGGGCCTGGAGTACGACTACGTGGTGCTCGACGAGCCCGCCGCGGTCGTCGCGGGCGAGCCGGACGAGCGGACGGGGCTGCGGCGGCTGTACGTGGCGCTGACGCGGGCGGTGTCGGGGCTGACGGTGCTCCACGCGGAGCCGCTGCCGCGGGAGTTGACGGCCTAGGCCTGGCCGTCCAGGCCGGCCAGGAGCACGTCCACCAGCCCGGGGAAGCGGGCGTCCAACTCCTCCTTGCGCAACCGCACATGGCGGTTGCGCCCGACCACCTTGGTCGAGGTGACGCCCGCCTCGCGGAGCACCTTCATGTGGTGCGACACCGTCGACTTGTGCAGGTGCTGCAGGCCGAAGCGGCGCGGGTCGCAGTCGCACTGCTCGCCCTCGCGGGCGTAGATGGCCATCAGCTGCAGCCGGACCGGGTCACCCAGGGCCTGGAGCACCTTCTCCAGCCGGATGTCCTGAATGTCCGGCTGCGGCAGCAGCTCTCCCTCGCCGTCCATGAGCCCTTCCTCCGTGAACTGTTTGACGATCGCCCAACAATCTCTATTGTTTGACGTGCGTCCAACCTTACCTCTCGTCCCGGAAGGGCACCCGTGCGTCTGCGCCTGCTCCTGCTCGCCCTCGGCACGTTCGCCGTGGGCACCGACACCATGGTCATGGCCGGGATCCTCGACGGGATCGCCGGCGACCTCGGCGTCTCCGTCTCCGCGGCCGGTCAGCTGGTCTCCGTCTTCGCCCTGTCCTACGCGCTGCTGGCGCCGGTCCTGGCCGCGCTGACCGCCCGCTGGGACCGCCGCCGGCTGCTGCTCGCCGCGATGGGGGTCTTCACCCTCGCCAACGCGCTCAGCGCGCTCGCCCCCGGCTACGGCACCCTCCTCGCCACGCGGGTGCTCGCCGCGGCCGGTGCCGCGCTCTACTCGCCGACCGCCGCGGCCGTCGCCACCGCCCTCGCCCCGCCCGAGCGGCGCGGACGGGCGCTCGCCACCGTGCTGGGCGGGATGACGGTGGCCACGGCGCTCGGCGTACCGCTCGGCGCCTACCTCGGAAGCGCGGACTGGCGCCGGACGATGTGGCTGATCGCGGCGCTCGGCGTCGTCGCGTTCGCGGGCCTCGCGCTGCTGATGCGCGGCCTGCCCGCACCGGCCGGGGCGCCCGGCCTGCGGGAACGGCTGGCGCCGCTGCGGAACCGGCGGGTGGCGGCCGGTGCGACCACCACGCTCGTCTTCTTCCTCGCCTTCAACTCCGTCTACATCTACCTGGCCACGGCCGTCCGCCCCGCGACGGGCGGCGACCAGGGCCGGCTCAGCCTGATCCTGCTGGCCACCGGCCTCGCGTCGATCGCGGGCAGCTGGCTGGGCGGACGGCTGGTGGACCGGCTCGGGGTGCGGACGGTGCTGCTCGCGGGCAGTGTGGCCGCCGGACTCGCGTTCGCGGCACTGCCGTGGCTGTCGCGCAGCCTGCCGGGGGCGCTGGCGTACGCGGTGGTCTCCCCCCCTGGCCGGCTGGGCCGTGAGCGTCGCGCTCCCCCACCGGATGGCCTCCATCGACCCGCCGAACGCACCGCTGCTGATCTCGCTCAACAGCAGCGCGCTGTACCTGGGGGTGGCGTCGGCCGGGGCCGTGGGGAGCGGGGCGATCGGGGTGCTCGGGGAGCGGTGGTTCCCGCTGGTGTCGGCGGGGTTGGCCGTGGGCGCGTGGGGGGTCTCGTTCGTGACGGTGCGGCGGTCGACCGGCGCTGGGCGCGTAGGGAATACGCCCCGGACCCTCCCCCAGAGGGGGCACCCCCATTTCACCGTTTCCTCCGAGGCTGCGCCCCGGGCCCGCAACGCGGCTTCGCCGCGTTAGTCCTCAAGCGCCGGACGGGCTGGATCGGTCAACTCACACGCCGGTGAGCAACGCCAGCTCCGTCCCCAAGTTATGCCGCGCCACCCGCTCCCACCGCTCGTACCCCCGCTCCGTACGGAACAGCCGCGGAAGCCCGAGCAGTTGACGCAGCACATCCGCCCGCCCCGCCCGGAACGCCTCGTCCGGCACGAACCCGTACTCCTGCCGCACCTCCGCCGCATACGTCGCATACGCCTCGGGCGAGCCGCCCAGCACCGCGAGGTCCGCGTCGCAGAGCACCTCGCCGTTCCTGTCCCCGGGGGCCGGGTCGTGACCGACCGTCAGCCGGACGAGCCGGGCCACCTCGGCCACGCGCGCGGCGGGGACGCCCAGTTCGGCCAGGGCCCGCTCCGCCAGCCGGGCGCTGCGCTCCTCGTTGGTGGAGCGTTCGGGCAGGTAGACCGCGTCGTGGAACCAGGCGGCGAGGCGGACGGCCACCGGATCCTCGGCGTGGCCGGCCAGTTCGTCCACCCGGTCCAGGACGGCGGCCAGGTGGGTGACCGTGTGGTAGCGGCGCTGCGGTTCGGACCAGCGCTTGAGGAGCTCCTCGGCGTACGGGCCGGGATCCGGGCCGGGGCGCGGCGCGCCGGCGTCCGCCGACCGGGCCGCGAGGACCGTCCCGGTCCAGCGCTCCTGCAGTCCATGGGTGGTGGCCATGGGCCAATTGTGGGGCACGCTTCCTCGTCGGTGTCCGCGTGTGGCACCCTTGCTACATGTCTAGACCAATTCTCGAGGTAATCGCGCTCGGCCCGGAGGACGCGGCGGCGGCACAGGCCGGCGGGGCGGACCGGCTGGAACTGGTCAGCGACATGGCCGCCGACGGCCTGACCCCCGCGCGCGAGACCTTCGCCCGGGTGCGGTCGGCCTGCGACCTGCCCGTCCGCGTGATGCTGCGGGCGTCCAACGACTTCTCCGCCGGCGGCCCGGCCGGGCTGGACGCGCTCTGCGCGACGGCGGCGGAGCTGCGGGCGGAGGGGGCGTCGGAGTACGTCCTCGGCTTCCTCGACGACGACGGCCTGGCCGACCTCGCGGCGGTGACGGCCGTGGTGGAGGCGATCGGGCCGCAGGCACGGTGGACCTTCCACCGGGCGATCGACCGCGCCGCGGACCGGGACGCCCTGCGCAAGCAGCTCGCGGACCGGCCCGGCCTGGACACCTACCTCACCGCCGGCTCGCCGTCCGGCGTGGACGACGGCCTGGCGACGCTGCTGGCCGAGGCGGCGCGCGGGGACGACGCGGGGTACGAGCCGCGGATCCTGGCCGGCGGCGGACTGGCGCTCAAGCACGTACCGGTGCTGCGGGCCGCCGGGATCGACGGATTCCACATCGGCGGCGCCTCGCGCCCGGCCGGCTGGTCGGGCCCGGTGGACGCGGGAGCGGTACGCGTGTGGCGGGAGGCGCTGGACAGCGGCGCGTAGCGGGCTACCGCTCCCGCGCCGCGTCCAGTGCGGGACGCAGCCGGCCGTCCGCCGCCGCCAGCAGCCGGGCGGCGGCCGGCCCGTCCACCCCGCCCAGCAGCACGAGGATCGCGTTCTTCACCTCGCCGCCCGTCTCCGCGAGCGCCGCCTCGATCTCCGCGTCCCCCGCCCCCGTGGCCTGCGCGACGATCCGCCGCGCCCGGGCGCGCAGCTTGTCGTTGGAGGCGCGGAGGTCGACCATCAGGTTCCCGTAGGTCTTGCCGAGCCGGACCATCGTGATGGTCGAGATCATGTTGAGGACGAGCTTCTGGGCCGTGCCGGCCTTCAACCGGGTGGATCCGGTGATCAGTTCGGGCCCGGTGACCACCTCGATCGCGTGCTCCGCCGCCGCCCCCAGCGCGGACCCCGCGTTGCAGGACAGCCCGACCGTCAGCGCCCCGGCCCGCCGCGCGTGCTCGACGGCCCCGACCGCGTACGGCGTGCGGCCGGACGCGGAGACGCCGACGACCGCGTCGTCGGCCGTCAGCCCGAGCGCGGCCAGGTCGGCCACCGCCGCCTCCGCCCGGTCCTCCGCCCCCTCGACCGCGTTGACCAGCGCGTCCGGCCCGCCCGCGACGAGCCCGACCACCTGCCCCGGGCCGGTGGCGAAGGTCGGCGGGCACTCGCTCGCGTCCAGCACGCCGAGCCGGCCAGCCGTGCCGGCGCCCGCGTAGACCAGCCGGCCGCCGCGGCCCATCCGTTCGGCGATGGCGTCGATCGCGGCGGCGATCCGGGGGAGCTGCCCGGCGACGGCGGCGGCGACCGCCGCGTCGTCGGCGTTCATCAGCTCGGCGATGGCCCGGGTCGGCAGCCGGTCGAGGTCCGCGAGCTCGGGGCGGAACGCCTCGGTGGTCAGCGCCGCGAGCTGGGCGCGGAGGGCCGCGAAGGCGGCGGTGGACGTCATCGGTGATCCTCTGCCGGGTCGTGGCGGTGGACGAGCGCCTCGTAGGAGGCGGACAGGGCGGGCGCCGCGCGGTCGTACGTCCGCTGCGCGACGCCGACGAACAGGCAGTCCACGACGAGGAGCTGGCTCGTCCGGCTGGACATCGCCGCCGGGCGCAGCTCGCTCTCCCGCGCCGAGGACGTGGTCAGGACGTGATCGGCGTACTGCCCTATCCCGCCGTCCGGGCGGCCGGTGACCGCGACCGTGGTCGCGCCGTGCTCGAAGGCGACCCGCAGCGGCTCGATGACGTCCGTCGTGGCGCCCGAATGGCTGATCGCGAGCGCCACGTCGCCCGGGCGCAGCTGGACGGCGGTGGTGACGGCCAGGTGGGGGTCGGGGGGCGCGTGCGCGATGAGCCCGATCCGCAGCAGCTTCTGGACCAGGTCCTGGCCGACGAGATGGGAGGCGCCTATGCCGTAGACGTCGACGCGCCGGGCCGTCGCGAGCGCGGCCACGGCCGCCTCCAGGGCCGTGGTGTCGAGGGCGGCGGCCGTGTCGGCCAGGCAGCGCGCCTCCTCGTGGGCGAGCTTGGCGACCACCCGGTCCAGCGGGTCGTCCACGGTGATGTCCGGGGTGACGGCCGGGGCCCGGCCGGCCGCCTGCTCGGCGGCGAGCGCGGCGAGGGCGAGGCGCAGATGGCGGTAGCCCGGGTAGCCCAGGGCGCGGGCGGTGCGCACGACGGTGGCCTCGCTGGTGCCGGTGCGCTCCGCGAGGGCCGTGACGGTGAGCGCGGCGGAACCGGCCGGGTCGGCCACCAGGGCGTCGGCCACGCGCTGCATGGAGCGGGTCATGGACGGGGCGAGCGTGCGGACCTTGGCGACCAGGGCGGCCGGGGGCGGGAGCACGGGGGAATGCCGCAGGGGACGGAGCGGAGCTTCGGCGCTTTCCTTCGGATCGCGGCTCACACCGTGAAAGGTATTTTCGGCCCGATGTGCCGTCAACCTCCGGTGTCCCGGACAATGGCGCCATGGAGCTCGAACAAGCACTGCACGCGGCCCGGGCCCTCGTCCTCGCCGACCTGACCGCCGGGCGCGTGGCCGAGCCGGACATCGTCTCCCTGGTCGAGGACGCGGTGGCGGCGCGGCGGTGGTGGGTCGAGCAGTGGCCGGAGGGCGCCGCCTTCGTGGCCGGGCTCATCGCCCAGGACGTCCAGGACGCGCTGCTGGAACGGCACGGCCGCTGGCCGCTGTGCCCGGTGTGCGTGCACTCGGGCGATCCCCACGCGCTGGAGGTCGAGCCGGAGCTGGGCCCCGACCCGCACTGGGCCTGCACGAAGCAGGCGGTGCTGGTGGCACCGGTGGGCCACCTCTCCTCCGCACTGCACGACTGACCCCATGGCTCTGTACATCGACCCGCCGCTGTGGCCCGGCCACGGCCGGATGTGGTCCCACCTGGTGAGCGACGCGAGCTTCGAGGAACTGCACGCGTTCGCGGCCCGGATGGGCCTGCCGCCCCGGGCGTTCGACGGTGACCACTACGACGTGGCGTCGTCGGCGTACGGGGACGCCGTGCGGCTGGGCGCGGTGGAGATCAGCAGCCGGGAGGTGGTCCGGGTGCTGGTGGGCGCGGGCTTGCGCCGGAGGAAGGGCTTGCGGAGGCGGGGGCTGGTGTAGGGGGGTATTTGCCCCAGCCCCGCCCTTTCACCGTTTCTCCCGGGCTCCGCCCGGCCCCGAGCGCGGCTCCGCCGCGCGGTCGGGCGGGGGCTCCGCCCCCTGCACCCCCGAAACCGCGCTCCGGGCGCTGTCCTCAAGCGCCGGACGGGCTGATTCAGCCCGTCCGGCGCTTGAGGACAGCGCCCGGAGGGCACTTGCGCGGCGGAGCCGCGCTCGGGGCCCGGGGCCGTGCCCCGGTTACGGGAAGGGGCGGGGTGGGGGAAAAGAAAACCCATGCCCCCACCCGCGCCCCACACCCGCCCCCTCGCCCCCGCCCTCCTCCCCCTCCTCGGCGGCCCCGCCAACATCGTCTCCGCCACCACCTGCATGACCCGCCTCCGCCTCACCCTCCACGACCCCACCGCCCTCCGCGCCGCCGAACTCCGCGCCCTCCCCGGCGTCCTCGGCCTCGTCACCGACGCCGAGACCTGCCAGATCGTCCTGGGTCCGGGGGCCGTCACCCGGGTCGCGGCCGACCTCGAACAGCTCCGCCGCGCGGAGACGCTCCGCACCGAGCACAGGACCCGCAACGCCACCCCGCCCAAACTCGCCCTCCGCCGCGTCGCCCAGATCTTCGTCCCCCTGATCCCGGCCCTGATCGGCTGCGGGATCGTCGCCGGCCTCGCGGGCCTGCTCGCCAACCTGCACCGCCTGCCGGGGCTCGTCACGGCGCTCACCGCCACCGCCTCCGGCTTCATGTCGCTGATCGCGGTGTTCGTCGGGTACAACACCGCGAAGGAGTTCGGCGGGACGCCCGTCCTCGGCGGCGCGGTGGCCGCGGTCACGGTCTGGCCGGGGGTCGCCCAGGTGCACGCGTTCGGCGCACGGCTGACGCCCGGTCAGGGCGGGGTGCTCGGCGCGCTCGCCGCGGCACTCCTGGCCGTGTACGTGGAGAGGGCGTGCCGCCGCCTCGTGCCCGAGACGCTCGGCGTCCTGGTCGTGCCGACGGTCACGGTCCTGCTCCCGGGGCTGGTCGCGCTCTACGGGCTGATGTGGCTGTCGGGCGAAGTCGCCACCGTCGTCGGGCAGTTCGCGGACCGGCTGCCGGCCGAGGGCGGCGCGGCCGCCGGGCTGGTGCTGGGCGGGCTGTTCCTGCCGCTGGTCATGCTGGGGCTGCACCAGGCGCTGATCCCGGTGCACACCACGCTGATCGCCCAGCAGGGCTCCACGGTCCTGCTGCCGCTGCTCGCGACGGCGGGCGCGGGGCAGGTCGGCGCGGCGCTGGCGGTGTACGTCCGGGTGGCCCGGGACGCGGCCGTGCGCCGGACGGTCCGGTCCGCGCTGCCGGCGGGCCTGCTGGGCATCGGGGAGCCGTTGATCTACGGGGTGTCGCTGCCGCTGGGCCGCCCGTTCGTCACGGCGTGCGTCGGCGGGGCGATCGGCGGCGGCTTCCTGGGCCTGCTGGAACAGTTCGGCGGCGCGATCGGCGCCACCGCGATCGGCCCCTCGGGCTGGGCCCTGTTCCCGCTGCTCAAGGGGGAGCACGGGGTGCTGCGCGCGGCGGCCGTCTACGGCGCGGGGCTCGCGGCGGGGTACGCGGCCGGCTTCGTCACCACATACCTCTTCGGATTCCCCGCCGAGAAGGAGGCCGAGAAGGAGAAGCTTGCCCCGGAGCCGGAAAACGCCCGAGGGCGGCACCCCCGTGACAACGGGGATGCCGCCCTCGGCTCGGTTCAGGACCGGTGAGCCCGCGTGGAACGCGTGGCTCAGAAGTCCATCTCACCGCCGGGCATGCCGCCCGGAGCGGCCGCGGCGGCCTTCTCCGGCTTGTCGGCGATGACGGCCTCGGTGGTGAGGAACAGGGCCGCGATGGACGCGGCGTTCTGCAGCGCGGAGCGGGTGACCTTGGCCGGGTCGATGATGCCCTCGGCGATCATGTCCACGTACTCGCCGGTCGCGGCGTTGAGGCCGTGGCCGACGGCCAGGTTGCGGACCTTCTCCACGACGACGCCGCCCTCGAGACCACCGTTGACGGCGATCTGCTTCAGCGGGGCCTCCAGGGCCAGCTTCACGGCGTTGGCACCGGTGGCCTCGTCGCCCTCGAGGTCCAGCTTCTCGAAGACCTGGGCGGCCTGGAGCAGGGCCACGCCACCGCCGGCGACGATGCCCTCCTCGACGGCCGCCTTCGCGTTGCGAACGGCGTCCTCGATGCGGTGCTTGCGCTCCTTGAGCTCGACCTCGGTCGCGGCACCGGCCTTGATGACGGCCACGCCGCCGGCCAGCTTCGCGAGGCGCTCCTGGAGCTTCTCGCGGTCGTAGTCCGAGTCGCTGTTCTCGATCTCGGCGCGGATCTGGTTGACGCGGCCCTGGACCTGGTCGCTGTCGCCGGCACCGTCGACGATGGTGGTCTCGTCCTTGGTGATGACGACCTTGCGGGCGCGGCCGAGCAGGTCGAGACCGGCGTTCTCCAGCTTGAGGCCGACCTCCTCGGAGATGACCGTGCCGCCGGTGAGGATGGCGATGTCACCGAGCATGGCCTTGCGGCGGTCGCCGAAGCCCGGGGCCTTGACGGCGACGGACTTGAAGGTGCCGCGGATCTTGTTGACCACGAGGGTGGAGAGGGCCTCGCCCTCGACGTCCTCGGCGATGATCAGCAGCGGCTTGCCCGACTGCATGACCTTCTCCAGCAGCGGGAGCAGGTCCTTGACCGAGGAGACCTTCGAGTTGACGATCAGGATGTACGGGTCCTCGAGGGAGGCCTCCATACGCTCCATGTCGGTGGCGAAGTACGCCGAGATGTAGCCCTTGTCGAAGCGCATACCCTCGGTGAGCTCCAGCTCCAGACCGAAGGTCTGGGACTCCTCGACGGTGATGACGCCTTCCTTGCCGACCTTGTCCATGGCCTCGGCGATGAGCTCGCCGATCTGGGTGTCGGCGGCGGAGATGGAGGCCGTGGAGGCGATCTGCTCCTTGGTCTCGACCTCCTTGGCCTGGTCGAGCAGCGCACCGGAGACGGCCTCGACGGCCTTCTCGATGCCGCGCTTCAGCGCCATCGGGTTGGCACCCGCGGCGACGTTGCGCAGGCCCTCGCGGACCAGCGCCTGGGCGAGGACGGTCGCGGTCGTCGTGCCGTCACCGGCGACGTCGTCCGTCTTCTTCGCGACCTCCTTGACCAGCTCGGCGCCGATCTTCTCGTACGGGTCCTCCAGCTCGATCTCCTTGGCGATGGACACACCATCGTTGGTGATCGTGGGGGCGCCCCACTTCTTCTCGAGGACGACGTTGCGGCCCTTGGGGCCGAGGGTGACCTTGACGGCGTCGGCGAGCTGGTTCATCCCGCGCTCGAGACCGCGCCGTGCCTCCTCGTCGAACGCGATGATCTTGGCCATGTGAAGTGGTCCTCCCAGACGGGACGGGTGGTTGCTCCGGACCGCGCTGGCGCCCGCGACGGACGGCCTGCGTGCTCGGCGGTTCCTTGCCCCGCCGGGCCCGCGGACCTCACCGACGGTCCACAAGTCTGTCACTCTCACTCGGAGAGTGCTAAGCCAATGATTAGCACTCGGCACCCGAGAGTGCAAGGCCGTCTGCGGGGAACCATCCGTGTGGTGCGGACGTCTCCGTACCCGCCTCCGGGCGCACGAAGAGCCCGCACCTGCGGGGTGCGGGCCCTTCGCCAAGCTGAGGATCCGGTGGTCGATGCGCCGCGGTCAGGCGGTCACCCTCACCATGTCTGCCTGCGGTCCCTTCTGGCCCTGCGAGATCTCGAACTCGACCCGCTGGCCTTCCTCCAGGGTGCGGTAGCCGTCCATCTGGATCGCGCTGTAGTGGACGAAAACATCCGCACCACCGTCGACCGCGATGAAGCCGTACCCCTTCTCCGCGTTGAACCACTTGACGGTGCCCTGAGCCATGCCTAACTCCCCTATTACTGGCCCTTGCGCAGGACCGCACTTCGCGGACCCGGGTCAGACCTCACCCCTCGTGACACCCAGAGGTGTGCGCCGGAACGCGTCGACCGCGGCTGAATGTATCTGCACGGATGCCGTCTGCAACAGGTCAGACGGACGAGAAATCCCGGGGAGGCCGAGCGGTGATACCCGGCGAACTGGGGTGGTTCCAGGGCAAGTCGGGCCGGACAGACTGCACCATCGCGACAATTCGCGCACGTATTTCCTGTGCAAATTGACGGGTTCTCATATGCGTTCGGCTCTGACACCGAAGGGGGAACGCCCCAACTGTATCGCGCTTCAACAGACGGAATCACCCCGTCCGCTTCGCGGCCGGGGTGGTCCGTGTTTTGTACAGGCTTGCTGCGAAAAGGGAGTTGGCGCGCCGCCGGCCGGTGCCGGTCAGCCTCCCGCGACGGCCGGGATGATCGAGACCCCGGCGCCGTCGGGGGTGGGCGCGGCGAGGCCGCCCCCGAAGCGGACGTCGTCGTCGTTGACGTAGACGTTCACGAAGCGGCGCAGCTTGCCGGCGTCGTCGAGGACGCGGGCCCCGATGCCGGGGTGGCTCCGGTCCAGATCGGCGATCACCTCGGCGAGGGTGGCCCCCTCGGCGGGGACCTCGGTCTTACCGGCGGTGTAGGTGCGGAGGATGGTGGGGATGCGGACGGTGACGCTCATGGGGTGGGCTCGCTTTCTGGGTGATGTGTGTTGTGGTGCGGGTAGTTCATGGGTGCCCGACGGCGTGGTCCGCCCCCGCCCCGCCCTTTCACCGTTTCTTCCGGGGCGGGGGCGGGGAGGAACAAACCCCCGAGAGACAGCCGCCCCGCTACCCCAACCCCGCCTCCCGGAACGCCTCCACGCTCGGCCGGATCGTCGCCCGCGGCCCCGCCGCCACCGCGTCCAGCGTCTTGAGGCCGTCGCCCGTGTTCAGGACGACCGTCGTCAGGGACGGATCCAGCACGCCCTCCCGCAGGAGCTTGCGGGTGACGCCGACCGTCACCCCGCCGGCCGTCTCCGCGAAGATCCCCTCCGTCCGGGCGAGCAGCCGGATCGCGTCCACGACCTCCTCGTCCGTCACGTCCTCCACCGCCCCGCCCGTGCGCCGGGCGATGTCGAGCACGTACGGCCCGTCCGCCGGATTGCCGATGGCCAGCGACTTCGCGATCGTGTCCGGCTTCACCGGGCGGACGACGTCGTGGCCGTCCTTGTACGCCCGGGAGACCGGCGCGCACCCCGTCGCCTGGGCGCCGAAGATCCGGTAGGGGCGGTCCTCGACCAGCCCCAGCGCGATCAGCTCCCGCAACCCCTTGTCGATCTTCGTGAGTTGGGAGCCCGAGGCGACGGGGACCACGATCTGGTCCGGCAGCCGCCATCCCAGCTGCTCGCAGATCTCGTACGCGAGGGTCTTGGAGCCCTCCCCGTAGTAGGGGCGCAGGTTGACGTTGACGAAGCCCCAGCCCTCCCCCGCCGGATCGCCGATCAGCTCGGAGCAGAAGCGGTTCACGTCGTCGTAGGTGCCCTCGATGCCGACCAGGTCGCCGCCGTACACCGCGGCCATGACGACCTTGCCGGCCTCCAGGTCGTGCGGGATGAAGACGCAGGAGCGCAGGCCCGCGCGGGCCGCGGCGGCGCCGACCGCGCCGGCCAGGTTCCCGGTCGACGAACAGGACAGCGTCGTGAAGCCGAAGGCCCGCGCCGCCTCGACGGCGACGGCGACGACGCGGTCCTTGAAGGAGTGGGTGGGGTTCCCGGAGTCGTCCTTGACGAACAGGCCGCCGGTGACGCCCAGTTCGCGGGCGAGGTTGTCGGCCCGGACGAGCGCGGTGAAGCCGGGGTTGAGGTTCGGTTTGTCCGCGACGTCGGCGGGGACGGGCAGCAGGGGGGCGTAGCGCCAGATGTTCGCCGGCCCGGACTCGATGCGGCGCCGCAGGCCCTCCGGGTCGCCGGCCGGGAGCTCGTAGGCGACCTCCAGCGGACCGAAGCAGGAGGCACAGGCGAAGACCGGTCCGAGGTCGAAGCGCTCGCCGCACTCGCGGCAGGAGAGAGCGACGGCGGGACCGAAAGACGTGACGCGTTCGACGGCTTGCACAGCCATGGAGGCGAGGCCCTTTCTCCTCATCTTCCCCGTGGCGAACCTCGCCACGAGACGGAATTGGCACCTTCCCCGCCGGGAGCCTCGCGTTCCTGCGAACGGAGACCGGCTGGAGGGTTGCCGGGGCTTCATCGGGCCGTGTCCCTCTGCCCCTCTGGATGAGCGGTATGGCGCCGGGCGGTCTGTGGTCACCCGGGCGTTTGTGACATGCGGTGCATGCGCGCGGGACCCCGACATACGGGCGGGCTCCGCGTTGTTCAAGACTGTATCGGAAGGTGCGGACCCTTGAGAGGGGCGTCCGCACAGCGAGATGCGTCACAGGACGGGACGCGTCACAGGAAACGGGAACGAGGAGTCGTACACGTGCTGGAAGAGGTGGAGCGCTGGCTGGCCCGGCGGTCCTGGTCCGCCGCAGACCGTCCGCTCGACCGGCTGCTCGCCGCCAAGCGCGAGACGGGGAGCACCGTGAGCGTGGTACTGCCCGCTCTGAACGAGGAGGCCACGGTCGGGGAGATCGTGGCCACGATCCGGCGCGAGCTGATGACCGGGGACGTGCCCCTGGTGGACGAGCTGGTGGTGCTCGACTCCGGTTCCACGGACGGAACGGCGCGGGCGGCCCGGGCCGCCGGGGCCCGGGTGGAGCACCGGGACGCGGTGCTGCCGGAGCTGCCCGCGGTGCCCGGCAAGGGCGAGGTGCTGTGGCGGTCGCTGCTGGTGACGAGCGGCGACATCGTGTGCTTCGTGGACGCCGACCTGCGCGACTTCTCGGCGTCGTTCGTCTCGGGGATCGTCGGCCCGCTGCTCACCGACCCGGACGTGGCCTTCGTCAAGGCGATGTACGACCGTCCGCTGGGCGAACTGGAGGGCCAGGGCGGCCGGGTGACCGAGCTGGTGGCCCGCCCGCTGCTCAATCTGCACTGGCCGCTGCTGGCCGGCTTCGTCCAGCCGCTGGGCGGCGAGTACGCGGCGCGGCGCTCGCTGCTGGAGCGGCTGCCGTTCCCGGTGGGGTACGGGGTGGAGCTGGGGCTGCTGGTGGACGCGCTGCACACGGTGGGGCTCGACGCGCTCGCGCAGGTGGACGTCGGGGTGCGCAAGCACCGCCACCAGGACGGGCGGGCGCTGGGCCGGATGGCCGCCGCGATCTACCGCACCGCGCAGCTGCGGCTGGGCCGCGGGCCGCTGGTGCGGCCGGAACTCGTCCAGTTCGAGCGCACGGCGGAAGGTTTCTCCCCGCGGACGCACCCGGTGGACACGGAGGAGCGGCCGCCGATGGCCGATGTGCCCGAGTACGCGCGGCACCGCGCGGCGTAAGCGGACCGGGCGTACGTTTGAGCGGTTGGCGGCGCGGCAAGGCTGGCGTCATGGTCGCTGAGCACGTGCACGCCGCCCCTCATGCCACCCCTCGCTCGGCCCCGATCGTCGTGGCCTCCAACCGGGGCCCGGTCACCTACCGCCTCGGCGGGGACGGCGGCCTCACGGCGGGCCGCGGCGGCGGCGGGCTCGTCTCGGGGCTGAGCGCGATCGGGCCGGAGGCCGGGGCGGTGTGGGTGTGCGCGGCGCTCGGCGAGGGCGACCGGCTGGCGGCCCGCCGCGCGGGCCGCAGACTCGACCCCGCCGACACCGGCGGGCAGCAGGTGCGGATGCTGGACATCCCCGCCGAGACCTTCGCCACCGCGTACAACGACGTGGCCAACTCGGTGCTGTGGTTCGTCCACCACATGCTCTACCAGACGCCGCTGGAGCCGGAGTTCGACGCCGGCTTCCGCGAGCAGTGGGCCGCGTACGAGGCGTACAACGCGGCCTTCGCGGACGCGCTCGCCGAGGAGGCGGCCGAGGGCGCCGCCGTCCTCGTCCAGGACTACCACCTGACGCTGGTCCCCGGTCTGCTCCGGTCCCGCCGCCCCGACCTGCGCATCGGCCACTTCTCCCACACGCCCTGGGCCCCGCCGGACTACTACCGGATGCTCCCCGACGACGTGGCGGCGCAGGTGCTGCGCGGCATCCTGGGCGGCGACCGGGCGGCGTTCCTCACCCGCCGCTGGGCGGAGGCGTTCGCCGCGTGCTGCGCGGACGTCCTGGGGGCCGACGTCCTGCGCGTCGGGGACCGCCTCGCGGTGCGGTCCGAAGGGCGGACGACGGCGCTCGGCGTCCACGGGCTGGGCGCGGACGCCGACTTCCTGCGCGAGCGCGCGCACCGGCCGGACGTCGAGGAGCGGTTGGCGGCGCTGCGGCGGCAGATCGGGCCGGACCGCCGCACGATCGTCCGCGTCGACCGCACCGAGCTGTCCAAGAACATCGTGCGCGGCCTGCACGCCTTCCGGGCGCTCCTGGAGGAGCACCCGCAGTGGCGCGGCAAGGTGGTGCACATCGCCTTCGCCTACCCCTCGCGGCAGGACCTGGCCGTCTACCGCGACTACACCGCCGAGGTGGAGCGGGTGGCGGGCGAGATCAACGCGGCCTGGGGCACGGCCGGCTGGACCCCCGTCGCCCTCCACGTCAAGGACGACTTCGCCCGCTCCCTGGCCGCCTACCGCATGGCGGACGTGGCCCTGGTCAACCCGATCCGGGACGGGATGAACCTGGTGGCCAAGGAGGTCCCGGTGGTCTCCGACCACGGCTGCGCGCTGGTGCTCTCCCGGGAGGCGGGCGCGGCGGCGGAGCTGGGCGAGGACGCGATCCTGGTCAATCCGTACGACGTGGCGGCGACGGCCCGCGCCCTGCACGAGGCGCTGCTGATGGACCCGGCCCAGCGCGCGGAGCGCTCCGAGCGGCTGGCCGCGGCGGCGACGGCGCTGCCGCCGGCGCGATGGTTCGTCGAGCAACTGGCGGCGCTGATGCCAACCGCGGGGCGTGCGGCCTGAGTTGACGCGCTCCGTCGCGCATCTCCCGCCCGGCTGACGGGACATGGTCCCGGGTAGTCATCAGGCCATGTCCACATCACCGCGTCGGACAGCCCTGGCCTCGGCCGCGCTCCTCGCCGTGACGGCGTCCGGCTGTTCCTCGGACTCCGGCGACAAGAAGCCCGATCCAAGGGGACGTCATCCAAGGGGACGTCGACCTCGGCATCACCCCCGCCCTCCGCGTCCCCCACCGACGCCGACGGCGCGTCCGTGGCGGAGCCGGAGCCCGGGGCGGAGCCCCGGAAGAAATGGCGGAAGGGCGTGCCGGGGGCAGAACTCACCCCCCAGCACCACCACCCACCGCATCCGCCACCGCCCCCAACAGCCTCACCACACCCCCCGGCCCGTCCACCACCACATCCGCCCGCGCCGCCAGCTCGGCCACCTCCGGACTCCCGCTGCACACCAGCACGCCCCGCACCCCCTCCCCCCGCAGCGCCTCCACCGCCCCGAACGCCGCCAAGTCGCCCAGATCGTCGCCGGCGTACAGCACGCACTCCGCGCCCACCTCGCGCACGTACTCCGCGAGGGCGACGCCCTTGTCCATGCCCGGGGGACGGAGCTCCAGCACCAGGCGGCCCGGTTCGACGATCAGGCCGTGGCGGGCGGCGAGTTCGGCCAGCGGCTCGCGGAGGGCGTGGAAGGCGGCCTGGGGGTCGGGGGCTCGGCGGGTGTGGACGGCGACCGCCTGGCCTCCTTTGTTCTCGATGGGCGAGGATTCGGCCCAAGTGGCGGGCCAGGCACCGGATTTGGCGAGAACGCCGGGCAACTCCGCCCGGGCGGCCGCGACGCCGGGATGCGGGGCGGGCGAGCTCACCGTCCCCGAGACCGCGTCCCAGCGCTCCGCGCCGTAGTGGCCGAGAACGACCAGGTGTTCCAGACCCGCGACCCCGGCGAACCCCCCGTACCGCACGGCGACCCCGGCCGGCCGACCGGTGATCACCGCGACGGAGGCCAGGCGCGGGGCGAGCCGCGAGAGCACCGGCACGGCGCCGGGGTGGGCACGGGCCCGCTCGGGATCGGGCACGATCTCGGCGAGCGTGCCGTCGAAGTCCAGGGCGACGACCGCCCGCTGGGGCCGGGCGAGAAGCGCGGCGAGGCCCTCGCGCCCGGCGGGGGTGACGGGTTCCGGAAGGGGATGGCTGCCCATGCCCCCGACCCTACCCACGGAGTCCGGAACAGAACGGACACGGAGTCCGGAACAGAACGGAACGGCTCAGCGCCGCGCCCGCCGCGCCTCCCGCAGCCGTCGCAGCCGGTTGACGGTCACGGGGTCGTGCGCGAGGGCCCGCGGGTCGTCCAGGAGCGCGTTGAGCAGCTGGTAGTAGCGGGTCGGGGTGATACCGAGCCGCTCGCGGACGGCCCGCTCCTTGGCGCCGGGGCCCGGCCAGGGCTCCCGTTCCAGGGCGAGGACGGCGAGGTCGCGTTCGGACAGCCCGGACGGCTCGGACGGCTCGGACATCATGGCCGCCAAGGCTAGCGGGACGCGCCGTCCGTGGAGTCCGCCTCCCGCTGGATCTCGTCGAGGATGCCCTGCACGTCGGCACCCTTCTGGACGGTGCTGCCGATCTTCTCCTTGATCGTCTTGCTGACCTTCGCCCAGGAGGTCTTGTCGGCGGGGTAGAACTCGGCGTTCTTGAGCTGCTGCAGGAACGGGATCAGCTTCTTGCGCCGCGGCGTCGCGTCGTCGTCCTTCATCATCTTCTCGGACGCGGAGGTGGTCACCGGCAGCAGGTCGTACTTGCCGGTGAAGTCCAGCACGGTCTGCGTGCTGTAGAGGAAGTCGAGGAACTGGCCGACCTCCTTCTTGTGGCCGGTCTGCTTGAACGCCATGACCCAGTCGGCGACGCCCATGGTCGAGGCGGCCTTGCCGGTGCGGCCCGGCAGCGGCGCCATCCCGTACTTCAGGTCCTTGGCCTCGGCCTGCTGCATCAGGGACGGGTGGCCGTGGAGCATGCCGACCTCGCCGCGGACGAAGGCGTCGAAGAGCTCCTGGCGGTTGGTGCGGGCGGGGTTTCCGGGGCCGGTGAGGTCCTTGCCGACGAGCTCGTCGCGCAGCCACTCGAAGGCCTCGACGTTCTTCGAGTGACCGATGGTGTAGTTGCCGTTCCTGTCGGTGTAGCCACCGCCGCCGCCCAGCATCCACAGCATCGTCTCGGCCGGCGCCTCCTCGGGGCCCAGCGGCAGGCCGAAGGGGATCTTCACCTTGGCGGCCTTCAGCCTGACGGCCGCGGCCTGGAGCTCGGCCCACGTCTCGGGGGCCTTGGCGATCCCGGCCTTCTCGAAGAGCGCCTTGTTGTAGAAGAGCAGTCGCGTGGAGGAGACGAACGGCAGGCCGTACTGCATCCGGTGCACCTCGCCCGCATTGCCGATCGAGGTGATGAAGTCGGCCTGGGTGGGGACGGAGAGCAGCTGGTCGGCGCTGAGCAGCTTGCCGGCCGCGGCGAAGTCGGCGTACGCGCCGATCTGCGCGATGTCCGGCGCGTTGCCGGCCGCGACCATGTCGGCGACCTTCTTGTCGACGTCGGTCCAGCTGTAGACCTGGACCTCGACCTTGACGCCGCTGTGGTCGCCCATGAAGGTACGGGCCACCGACTCCCAGTACTTCTGGGAGCTGTTCTCCGGCTTGCCGTCGCCGTACTCGGCCGCGACCACCGTCAGCGTCTTGCCGCCGGGACCGCCCCCGCTGCACGCCGTGAGCGTGGGCGCCATCGCCGCCGTGGCGGCACCCGCCGCCGAGAGACCCAAGAAACGCCGCCGCTGCACTTGCTTTCCGCCCTTGTGGTTGTGATCGTCCGACCTCGCCGAGACCGCGTGTCGCTCCGAGTCTCTTCCGCGCCACCTTAAGGGCTCTTCGAACGGGCACTCGCCCCGGCCTCACCCTTCCGTTTTCCGCCGCCGGGCTGCTATCCACGGATGACCCGCCGGATTCATGGAGGAGCCCAGGTCATGGCTGTTTCCCGTACCGCGTCCGAACTCGTCTCCCAGCCCGACTGCTGGCGCCGGGCCGCCTCCGCGCCCATCGCCGAGGGGCTTCCGCTTCCCGGCGAACGGGTCGCCGTCACCGGCTGCGGCACGTCCTGGTTCATGGCCCAGGGGTACGCCGCGCTGCGGGAGGCGGCGGGGGACGGCGAGACGGACGCGTTCCCGGCGTCCGAGTTCCCGGCGGGGCGGCGCGCCGCGTACGACCGGGTCGTGGCGATCACCCGCTCCGGGACGACGACGGAGGTCCTGGACCTCCTCGCCGCCCTGCGCGGCGGCCCCGCCCTGCTGGCGGTGACCGCCGATCCGGACACTCCGGTGATGCGGGCGGCGGACGCGGTGGCGGTGCTGGACTGGGCGGACGAGGAGTCCGTCGTCCAGACCCGGTTCGCGACGACGGCCCTGGCGCTGCTGCGGGCCGCCCTGCCCGGCGGCGCGGACGCGGTGGCCGCGGCCGCGGACGCGGCGGAGGCCGCCCTCGCGGAGCCGCTCCCGGCGGAGGTGGTGGAGGCGGAGCAGTGGACGTTCCTTGGCCGCGGCTGGGCGTACGGGCTCGCGCAGGAGGCGGCGCTGAAGATGAGGGAGGCGGCGGGGGCGTGGACGGAGGCGTACCCGTCCATGGAGTACCGCCACGGGCCGGTGGCGATCGCCGGGCCGGGCCGGGTGACGTGGTCCTTCGGCCCGCTGCCGGAGGGCCTGGAGAAAGCGGTGGCCCTGGCGGGCGGCTCGGTGGCGGGCGGGGGCGACCCGCTGGCGGAGCTGGTGCGCGCGCAGCGGGCGGCGGTCGCGGTGGCGGAGCGGCGGGGGTACGACCCGGACCGGCCGCGGGGGCTCACGCGGAGCGTGATCCTCACGCGGTGAGGGGCGGGCGGCGGGCGCCGCGGCCTCAGCCTTTGCCCGGCGGGCACCCGCGCCGTCCGGCCGAGCGCCGATCGACGACTGACGACTTACGGCGCGTTGCGGCGCGTCGGCCCAGCCCCACCCACGCACCACCGGCACCCAACCCGCAGCGTTCGCCCACCAGCGGGGGCCGGACGCCGTCGGCGACCCACGGCACGTCGCGGAGCACGCGCCTGCGGCGCGTCGGCGGCGCTCGCTCGCAGCCGGTGCGGCGCCGCCCCACCCGCCGCCGCGCACGCCGCCGCGCACGCCGACGGCGCCCGGGCCCCAACGGTGAGCGAACCCTCACTGCGAGGGCGCCGGATGGCGCGCGGGTGGGGTGGGCCGGGCACCGGGTGGCACGCGGGTGGGGCTGGGCCGACGCGCCGCAGGCGCGTGCCCCCCGGACCACCCGCAGTCGCCGACGGGCACTCGGCCGCCGGAGCCGCCGGGCCACGCCGCAGGCGCCGGCCCACGGCCGCCACGGCGCGCCGCCCGTCCAACGCGCCGCCCCCTCCGCGGGAACAGCGCCCCGCGAACCCACCACTCCCCCGAGTGGACTAGACCTTTCACGCCCCCACGCGCGACACTACCTCCCGTGAAACATGTCATCGCCCTCGACGTGGGCGGCACCGGCATCAAGGCCGCCCTCATCGGCGACGCGGACACCCGGCTCCTGCACGAGACCCGCCGGCCCACCGGCCGCGCCCGCGGCCCGGAGGCCGTCGTCGAGGGCATCCTCGACCTCGCCGCGGAGCTGTACGCCCTCGGCGAGAAGGAGCTGGGCGAACCGCCGGCCGCCGCCGGCGCCGCCGTCCCCGGCATCGTCGACACCCGCACCGGCACCGCCGTCTACGCCGCCAACCTCGGCTGGCGCGACCTCCCGCTCCGCGACCTGCTGAGCCGTCGGCTGGGCGGCATCCCCGTCGCCCTCGGCCACGACGCCCGCACCGCCGGCCTCGCCGAGGGCCGCGTCGGCGCCGGCCGGGGCGCCGACCGCTTCCTGTTCGTGCCGCTCGGCACCGGCATCGCGGGCGCGATCGGCATCGACGGCCGCGTCGAGGAGGGCGCCAACGGCTCCGCCGGCGAGATCGGCCACATCGCCGTACGCCGCGGCCCCGACGCCCCGGTCTGCGGCTGCGGCGCCCGCGGCTGCCTGGAGACGCTCGCCTCCGCGGCCGCGATCGGCCGCGCCTGGGCCGAGGCGTCCGGAAACGCGACGGCCGACGCCGCCGACTGCGCCCGCGCCGTCGAGGCCGGCGACCCGGCCGCCGCCCGCGTCTGGCAGGACGCGATCGACGCCCTCGCCGACGGCCTCGTCACCGGACTGACGCTGCTCGACCCCCGTACGCTGATCATCGGCGGCGGCCTCGCCGAAGCCGGCGAGACCCTGTTCCGGCCGCTGCGCGCGGCGGTCGCGGAGCGCGTCACCTTCCAGAAAATCCCCCTCATCGTCCCGGCGGCCCTCGGCGACACCGCCGGCTGCCTGGGCGCGGGCCTGCTCGCCCGGGATCTGCTCAGCGCCCCAGACACCCCAAACACCACGGAGGTAACCGGCTGATGGTCGAACGAACGGTTCTCGACGGCGCCCGTGTCGTCCTGCCGACCGGGGTGGCGGAGAACGGCCGGCTCACGGTCGAGGGCACCCGCATCGTCGCGGACGCCCCCGAGGAGCCGCCGACCTGGGACCTCACCGGCCACTGGATCGTCCCCGGCTTCGTGGACATGCACGTCCACGGCGGCGGCGGCGCCTCCTTCTCCTCCGGCGACCCGGAAGAGGCCCTCACCGCCGTCCGCGCGCACCGCGCCCACGGCACGACCACCATGGTCGCCTCGACCGTCACCGGCGACCTGGACGACCTCGCCCGGCAGGCCGCCGTCCTCGCCGAGCTGACCCAGCAGGGCGAGCTGGCGGGCATCCACTTCGAGGGCCCGTTCATCTCCCCGCACCGCTGCGGCGCGCACCAGCCGGACCTGCTGCGCGACCCCGACCCGTCGGACGTCCGCAAGCTCCTCGACGCCGCGCACGGCACCGCCCGCATGATGACGCTGGCGCCGGAGCTCCCCGGCGGCCTGGACTCGGTCCGGCTCCTCGCCGACCACGGCGTCATCGCGGCCGTCGGCCACACGGACTCGACGTACGAGGCGACCCTCGACGCCATCGACGCGGGCGCCACCGTCGCCACCCACCTCTTCAACGCGATGCCGTCCCTCCTGCACCGCGCCCCCGGCCCGATCGCCGCGCTGCTGGAGGACGAGCGCGTCACCGTCGAGCTGATCAACGACGGGACGCACCTCCACCCGTCCGTCCTGGAGCTGGCGTTCGCCCGCGCGGGCGCGGACCGGGTCGCGTTCATCACCGACGCGATGGGCGCGGCCGGCATGAGCGACGGCATGTACGCGCTGGGCCCGATGAAGGTCGAGGTCAAGGACGCGGTCGCGCGGATCGCCGACGGCCCGACGGCGGGCTCGATCGCCGGCTCGACCCTGACCCTGGACACGGCCTTCCGCCGCGCGGTGACCGTCGACCGGCTCCCGGTCGAGGACGCCGTGCGCGCCCTGTCGGCCACCCCGGCCCGCCTGCTGGGCGTGTCGGACCGGGTCGGCTCGCTGGAGGAGGGCAAGGACGCGGACCTCGTCGTACTCGACGCGGCGTTCGAACTCGTCGGCGTGATGCGCAAGGGCGAATGGCTGATTCGCCCCGAAGTGCGGTAGTTCTCCCCGAGGTTGATGAACAGCGGCAGGTCCCGGGTCTGGGCCTGCCGCTGCTGTTTTGGCATGATCGCTCCCGCAGTCGCGTCCACGCGCCACCGCCCTGCCCGCCCGGTCCGAGAGAGGTCGCCGATGATCCTCACGGTCACGCTCAACGCCGCGCTCGACCTCACCTACCGGGTGCCGAGACTGCGTCCGCACACCGCGCACCGGGTCACCGACGCGGTCGAACGGCCGGGCGGCAAGGGCCTCAACGTGGCGCGCGTCCTGGCCCGGCTGGGCCACGCCGCCACTGTCACGGGCTTCGCCGGCGGCCCGACCGGGGAGACCCTGCGCCGCCTCCTCTCGGACACCTCCCCCGCCCTGACGGACGCCCTGGTGCCCGTCACCGGCTCCACCCGCCGCACGGTCGCCGTCGTCGACGCGGCCACCGGCGACACGACGCAACTCAACGAGCCGGGCCCGCAGATCACCCCCGCCGAGTGGTCCGCCTTCACCACCCGCTACGACCGGCTCCTCGACGGCGCGGGGGCCGTCGCCCTGTGCGGCAGCCTCCCGCCGGGCGTACCGGTCGGCGCGTACGCCCACCTGATCCGCCAGGCCCGGGCCCGCCGCATCCCCGTCCTCCTCGACACGGACGGCGAACCGCTGCGCCGCGGCATCGCGGCCCGCCCCGACGTCGTCAAGCCCAACGCCGTCGAACTCGCCGCCCTCACCGGCTCGACGGAGCCCCTGCGCGCGGCCCTCGACGCCCGGCGCCGCGGCGCCCACGCGGTCGCCGCGACCCTGGGCCCCGACGGCATGCTCGTCGTCACCCCCGACGGCACCTGGCGCGCCACCCCGCCGGCCCGCGTCAAGGGCAACCCCACGGGCGCGGGCGACTCGGCCGTCGCCGGCCTCCTCTCGGCCTGGCTGGAGGGCCTCCCGTGGCCGGACCGGCTGACCCGCGCGGTGGCCCTGTCGGCCGCGACGGTCCGGGCGGCGACGGCCGGGGAGTACGACGAGGGGGCGTACGAGGCGGCACTGCCGCTGGTGAAAGCAGTCCCCCTGGGAGGGAGTTGACCCGCCTTGCCCCTGACCCGCACTGCGGACCTGCTGGCGAACGGCTCGCCGCCCGTGGCCGCGTTCAACGTCATCACCGTCGAGCACGCCGAGGCCATCGCGGCGGGCGCGGAGGCGGCGGGCCGCCCGGCCATCCTCCAACTCTCGGAGAACGCCGTGAAGTTCCACGGCGGCCGCCTGGCGCCCATCGCCTCGGCCGCCTCGGCCGTAGCCCGCGCCTCCTCCGCCCCCCTGGCTCTCCACCTGGACCACGTCGAGTCGGCGGACCTCCTCCACGCCGCATCCGCCCACGACTTCTCGTCCGTCATGTACGACGCGTCGAAGCTCCCCTACGCGGAAAACGTCAAGGCGACGGCCGAAGCGGCCCGCTGGGCCCACGCCCGGGGCCTGTGGCTGGAGGCCGAACTGGGCCGCGTGGGCGGCAAACCGGGCGATGCCCACACGCCGGGCGTCCGCACGGACCCGGCGGAGGCGGAGGCGTACGTCGCGGACACGGGCGTGGACGCGTTGGCTGTCGCGGTCGGCTCCACCCACGCGATGACGTCCCGCACCGCCGCCCTCGACCACACCCTGATCGCAACCCTCCGCGCCGCCGTCCCCGTCCCCCTCGTCCTCCACGGCTCGTCCGGCGTCCCGGACGACGAACTCCGCCGCGCGGTCGCCTCCGGCATCGCGAAGATCAACGTGGGCACGGCCCTCAACACGGCCTATACGGGCGCCATCCGCGCCTTCCTGGAGGCCCACCCGTCCACGGTGGACCCCCGCCGCTACCTCGCCCCCGCGCGGGAGGCGATGGCGGCGACGGTGGAGCGGATCCTTCGTGTGATCGGCTGACGCCGGGCAACCTCGTGGGGCGGCATGGTGCTCTGCCGGGCGTCCGCCTCGTCTCGGGCCCTTCGGGCCCAAAGAAGGCTGGCTACGGGAGGGGAGGGCCGGGGCCGGCTCGCGGGTGCGGGCGGGCCGGGACGGGACGGGAGGGCGGAGTGTGCAGGTCGGCGGCCGTGTGATCGTTGAATGTTTGATTGCGGGCGATTTGGTCGTGCGAGCGGCCCGGGATCGCCCGGGGCACGAACCAAATCGCCCGCTACCCACGGTTAATGGGGGCGGGCCCGCGCCCGGCGACGGGCATTGGCCCGCCCCCTCCCTCGCCGTAGCCCGCTTTCTTTGGGCCCGAAGGGTCCGAGACGAAAGGGGAAGTCGAACCCCGTCGGCACAGCGACGCGTCGCTCCTCGTACCACTCCAGCGGGTGCGCTCCCAGCCGCCCTCACCGGAGGGACCGGCGGCCTCGATGGCGATGCCGGACCACAGGGCCAGGACATGCGCCCGCTCGGTCAGCGCCGCGCCGCTGATGGCCTGGTCGAACTCGGCACGCACACCCTCGGGAAGAGCACGCCGGATCTCCGCGCTGGTGCGCAGCCGCCCGGGAGGATCGCATGACCGCTCGGCGGGTTGTGCGCTCATGCTGTGCGCTCCTCTCCGACGCAGCGATGCCGCAGCCCGCTGGATCGTACGGCGCCCTCCACCCGCCCGCGTGACCTCGATCGCTCCGAGGCGCCGTTCAGACGGCCAGGCGCCACATGCTGGTACTCGTACCCCAACGACTGAGGTTGTGGAGCCCGAGCGCGATGAGAGTGGCGGCCGAGCGGTCGGCCCGCTCCCGGTCGCGCGGTGGCGCGGTGACCGCCACCGGGGGCTCCGGCATGCGCAGCGCGGCGTAGTCCGTGAAACGGCGCGCGCCGCAGTCGCGGCAGCGCGCCTCGCCGTCGCCCGGCTCCCAGCCGGAGCGGTGCTCGCAATGCCGCACCAAGCGTCCTACGGCTCGCATCAGTTGCCCCTCCTCGGTGCGGGCGCGGAGTGCGCCACGATCCAGTGCGTGTACGCGGCAGCGGTGGCGTTCCGCGAGCGGGTGACGTCGCCGCCCTCGGCGGCGTTCCTCTTGGCTGCTTCGAGCGCGGCGCACTCGTCGCAGCCGGTCTGGTAGGGGCGCAGGCCGGCGGCCTGCCGCTCCTCCCGGGTCGCCAGGCGCAGGGCACTGGGCGGTACGCCCCAGGGGTCACCGCCGCTCAGCGCACGCACCCGTACGAGGTCATCGGCGGCCTCCGCGACCTGTACGAGGACGCCGTCGCGCACGTCCACCACGTAGCTGCCTGCTCGGTATGTCACTGCCGGACCCCTTTGCACCTGTCCTCTATAGACACCTTGGAGCTACGAGAAATATCATTGCAAATTTTCAACTCATAGTTCCCACTAAAGAGTTAACCGGCGTACCCACGCTGACGGTTGTCGTAGAGTCGAGCCCCGAAAGTGAGGGAGGTGATCACTTGCCGGACCCTGTGCCCGCCCTGATGCGCCGACGCCTCGGAGCAGAGCTACGGACGATGCGGATTCGGGCGGGCCTGAGTCTCGTGAAAGCCGCCAAGCTGCTCGGCGTAACGGGCGCACCAAGCCTGAGCAAGATCGAAAACGGCAAGCTGCGCGCCGACCTCGATAGGTTCTTCCGCGTGTACGGCATCAAGGACGAGGCACGCATCGCCGAGGTCCGGAGGCTCGCCAAGCTCGCGGAAGTGGGCCGCCGGAGAGGCTTGTTCGCCCAATACGGCGATGTCATCTCCGATTCGTTCGCCGACGTCATCGAGCTCGAAGAGCTGGCGAGCCAGGCCGACACCTACGCGGCACTGGTCGTTCCGGAGCTGCTGCAGACGATGGACTACGCCTGCGCGGTCATCGAAGGCAGCCGAGCCTGGAGCACCACCCGCCAGGCGAGGGCCTTCGCCGAACTACGGATGAAGCGCCAACACGCACTGACTCGGCGCCAGTTCGAAGACCGGCCCATGACGCCGCTCATGATGCGCTGCGTACTCGACGAGGCATGCCTGAGACGCCAGGCAGCAGAGCCGAGAGTCCTGCAAGGCCAGCTCAAGCGCCTACTGGACGTCTCCGAGATGCCGAACATCGAGATCCGGGTCATGCCGTTCAGCGCCGGGACGCACACCGGCCTCAACGGGGCGTACACCCTCTTCCACTTCGACGAAGGAGAGCCGGTGGTCGCCATCGAGCCGATGACGACCTCCTTCTACCTGGAGGAGGACGCCCACGTCGTACGCTACGAATCGGCGTTCAACCACCTGCGCGAGCAGGCCCTCGGCGCGGCCGACTCCCGCGACTTCATCAACAGCCTGATCAAGCAGGGGAGTTGAACAGACACGTCTTCCGGAAGAGCACCTACAGCTCCGGCAGCCGGAACTGCGCAGAGGTTGCCCTCCCCGGCAACACGGCAGATGTCCTGATCCGCGACTCGAAGCGCCCCGGCGCACCCGTACTCAGGCTGGGAGCGACCACCTTCGCCTTCTTCACGCGGGGGACCACAACCGGCCACCTCGCCCTGCGCGGATAGCGGGCAATCGGGTGTGCACACCAGTCCGTCATCACACCCAAAGTGCCCGCAATTCACAAGTCGACCACCACACGACCACCGCGCCGCGCATCAGGCCCGCAGCCCACTGCATGGCATGCGCACGAACGACTGGGCACCCGGAGACCGGCCCCGGCCACCCCCTGCCGTAGCCAGCCCGCTTTGGGCCCGAAGGGCCCGAGACGAGACGGGCAGCCGCTCGATCACCATGCCGCCCCGACCGGCGACGGCAAGGCCAGCGGGTGACCGGGACTGTGAGGCTATGACTTGTACCAGCCCGGGAGCAGCTTGATGCGGGCCACGTTGGCATTGCAACTACCCGACTCGCACGACAGCTTGATGTCGTTCTTGCCGTTGTTGAGCTGAACGTAGTTGTAGGTATACGACCAGCTGGTGCTGCCATAGCTCTTCAGCTTCACCGTGGTGTCGAGCTTCTTGCCGTTGATCCACAGCGAGCCGCTTGCGTCCCCGCCCGGTGCGCCGTATTCGACGTACACCGTGTAGTCACCCGCGCTCGGGACACTCACGCCGTTCCACTCGATCGAGGCACCCGGCTTCATGACGACATAGGTGCCACCATCCGACGGCGCCCCCTTGACGTCCTTGGACGTGGTCGCGCCGCCGCCCAGGCGGAGGGTCCCGGCGTCCCGCTGCAGGTCCTTCACCGGCTTGCCGGTCGGCTTGTCGTCGCCGTCCTTCTTCTTCTCGTCCTTCTTCTTTTCCTCGGCGCTCGGCGACTGCGAGCCGTCCGCGTTCAAGGACGTGCTCTTGTCGTCGCCGTTGTCCTGGTTCAGGACAATCGCGGTGCCGATGCCGCCCGCCACGACCAGCACCACGGCTATCGCGGCTATGAGCAGCCCCCGCCGCTTCGGGCGGGGCTGCGAGCCGGGCGGCGCCGGGCGGGCCGGGGCGCCGCCGCCGGGGAGGGTCTCCGGGGCGGCGTAGTGCGGTGCCGGCTGGTGCTGCGGGGGGATGCCCGCGCCGTACGTACCACCGCTCGGCTGCGGGTTGTACTGGCGGGAGCCGACCGGGCGGACCTGGTTGTACGACGTGCGGGGGACGCCGGGCTGCGGGGCCTGGCCGCCCTGCGTGCCGCCGGCGCCGCCCTCCGAGCGGTAGAGGTGGGCGAACGGGTCGTCCTCCTCCGGCTTGCCCGTGCCGTCGGCGCCGCCGTTGTTACCGGCCGTCATCCCTTGTCACTCCCCACGTGATGTGCCCGTCGGCACCCACGTTGCTGTGCACCGGATCACGCGGTTGGCGAGGCCGGTTCGGCCGCCACGGTCCGGGGGCGGTGCCGTTCGGCGCAGCCTACCTCGGGCCACCCGCCCGCGCGCAGCCCGCACCTCGGCCCGGCCCTCAGCCCGCACGGCGTCCCGCCCGGGCCCGGGACCTCTTCTCGACGTACATCCGCTGGTCGGCGGAGCGCAGCACCTCGTCCGCGGACATGCCGCAGCCCGCCCAGCCGATGCCGAAGCTGGCCCCGACGCGGACCGCGCGGCCGTCCACCCGTATCGGGGGGATGATCGCGTTCCGCAGCCGGACGGCGAGGTCCTCCGCGTCGGCGAGACCCAGCCCGTCGGCCAGGACGACGAACTCGTCGCCGCCGAGCCGGGCCACCGTGTCGCCGTCGCGGACGCCGTCGGTCAGCCGGCGGGCGACCTCGATCAGGACGGCGTCGCCGGTGTGGTGGCCGAAGCGGTCGTTGATCGACTTGAAGCCGTCGAGGTCGCAGAAGAGGACGGCAAGGCCCTTGCCGCCGTCGTCGTTGTCCTCGTCGAGGGCGACGGTGTGGACGTGGTGGTCCGTGTGGTGGCCGAAGCCGCCCTCGATGCCGGCCGGGTAGTCGTCGACGAGCGTGTGGCCGCGGTCGGCCGCGTACGCCCCGTCCGCGCCCAGCAGGACCGGCTCGCCGAACGGGCCGCCGAAGGGGCTGCCCACGCCGACGACCTCCGCGAAGCCGTCGAGCCGGCCGAAGGGGCCGGGGGCGGCCTCCCGCTCGTCGCCGCCCGGCGGGCGGGAGCAGAGCCGGCTGCTGAGCCGGGCCCGCAACTCGGCGCTGTTGGGCAGGCCGGTGAGCGCGTCGTGGCTGGCGCGGTGGGCGAGCTGGAGCTCGTGCCGCTTGCGGTCCTCGATGTCCTCGACGTGGGTGAGCAGGAAGCGCGGGCCGTCGGCGGCGTCGGCGACGACGGAGTTGCGCAGCGAGACCCACATGTAGCTGTCGTCGCGCCGGCGCAGCCGCAGCTCGGCCCGGCCGCCCTCGGCGGAGGTGCGCAGCAGGGTGCCGACGTCGTCGGGGTGGACGAGGTCGGAGAACGAGAGGCGGCGCAGCTGGGAGACCGAGCGGCCCAGCAGCCGGCAGAGGGCGTCGTTGATGCGGTGCAGCCGGCCGTGCTGGTCGCCGCCCAGCTCGGCGATGGCCATGCCGCTGGGCGCGTACTCGAATGCCTGGCGGAAGCTCTCCTCGCTGGCCCGCAGCGCCTGCTGCTCGCGCTCCAGGCGGACCAGGGCGCGCTGCATGTTGGCCCGCAGCCGGGCGTTGCTGATGGCGATGGCGGCCTGGAAGGCGTACATCTGCAGGGCCTCGCGGCCCCAGGCGCCCGGGCGGAGGCCGTTGCGCGGCCGGTCGACGGAGATGACGCCGAGCAGCTCGCCGGTGGCGGAGCCGGCGGTGTACATGGGGGCGAGGAGCCGGTCCATGGGGTGCCACTCGTCGGCGAAGCCCGGGGCCGGGCCGGTGGTGCGCCACTGCGGGACGTCGTCCTCGTCGAGCACCCACCCCTCCGTGTACGGGATGAAGCGCAGCTCGCCCCAGCGCTCCCCCATCGACAGCCGGCGCTCCCAGGACACGCGTGATCCCACGCGGCCGGACAGGAACGCCTCGGCACTCGCGTCGCCCGCCACGGCGGCGACGACGAGGTCACCGTCCGGACGGACCAGATTGACGGCCGCGAGCTCGTACCCGAGCCCGTTCACCACACCCTCGGCGACCGTCTGCAGGGTGTCCGCGAGACTTCGCGCGCTATTCAGCTCCGCTACGGCCTGATGAACCTGCCTCAAGGTCGCCAGACGGACATACGGCTCCGACTCGGTTTCCATGGTTCGCTCTCCCCCGAGACCTCGACAGCGACTCTCCAGATTTTCTTGTCGTCCGTTTACACGGCCACTGAATCACAGCGAGCTGACAACTCGGTACACAGGGTCAACAAATAGGGCCTTATGTGACTCATGTCACAGGTCGATCTTGGTCGGAACGCTTCGGTAAATGCCGCCCATTGACCGTTCACGAATAGCAAATAAGGCAGCCCCTGCCGCGTTCCCGGAACGCTTCGCAGCGCGAAAGCGGAGCTGGCCCTAGTCCCTATTACCAGTCCGTCCCTGGTCCCGCAGCCCGATGCAACGGCCCGTCGGGGACGGCTAGCGTGCTGGGCGTGTTGCAGACGACTTCGCCCGCAGAGGCCCGCATACCGCATCCTGACGGTGTGACCGCCGAGGAATTCCGCGCAGCTCTCGCCCGCCTCGCCGCCGGTGTGGTGCTGGTGACGGCGCACGACCCCGAGGAGGGCCCGCACGGCGAGGATGTGGGGATGACGGCGACGGCGTTCCTCTCCGTGTCCCTGGATCCGCCGCTCGTGATGGTGAGCGTTCGCAACGATTCGCGCATGGAGGACCTGCTCGACCGGCAACCGCTGTGGGCGGTGTCCCTGCTCTCGGAGAGCCAGCGGCACATCGCGGGCCGCTTCGCGATGAAGGGCCGCGTCAGCGACCGGCTGCTCTTCGAGGACTTCCCCTGGGAGCGCGGCGAGGTCTCGGGCGCGCCCCTGGTACGGGGCTCGCTCGCGGTGGTGGAGTGCCGGACCGAGCAGCGGGTGGCCGCGGGCGATCACACGCTCTACATCGGCCGGGTGCTCGGCGCGGCCACCCCCAGCGCGGACAGCTCCCCCCTGATGTACTTCCGCGGCCGCTACCGGCAGCTGTCGTAGCACCGGACGACGCGTTCGGCGCCCGCCCGGTCGGCCCTGCCGCCGTCTGCTCAGCCGGCCCTGCCGCCACCCGGCGGGCGGCCTGCGGCTCCTGCGGGCGGATCGCCGCTCGGGCTGCCGCACCCGCCGCTTCGGCGGCGAAGGGCCGCCGAAGTGGGCGCCGAACGCGTCGGCTTGACGCGCGGACCACCGCCTCGGCGCACGAACGACGTACGGCCGCCGGCCGCCACGACCTGGCCCTACGCCCGACGCCCGAGCCGAAGCCCCGCGGCCTGTCCGGCCAACCGGCGACCCGCTGCACCAGCGGCGGCACACCCCCAGGCGGTGGTCCATCCGCTTCAACGGGCTCAACGGGGCGCCCGCCGCCCGGACATGGCCGCCGCCCCCGGCACAGCGCCCCCGCCCTCAGTCCCAGCGACCCGAGCGCCCCCGCTTCGTGTCCGACCGCTGCTTCTTCTCCCTGAGCCGCCGCTCGTTGATGCCGCGCGGGATCCGCGTCGCCCGCCGCGCCTTGGGCGGGGGTGCCGTCGCCTCGGCCAGCAGGGCGGTCATGCGGACCGCCGCCGTCTCGCGATTGCGCCACTGGGAGCGGTGCTCCGAGGCCCGTACGGTCAGCACGCCGCCCGTCAGGCGGCCGGCCAGCCGCTCCAGGGCGCGCTCCTTCCACACGGCGGGCAGCGCCTCCGTGGCGGCCAGGTCGAAGCGCAGCTCCACCTGACTGTCGCTGGTGTTGACGTGCTGGCCGCCCGGGCCGGAGGAGCGCGAGAAGCGCCACACCAGCTCCGCCTCGGGCAGGGCCACGGCACCGCGGATGACGTGGGGACCGGACATGGACCCATGGTCGCCCGCTGGGGGTGCCCATGTCACCTGGGTTTGTCCCACTCCGTCACCGACCTGGCATCAGAAACCGGTAAAGAAAGTAAAGAAGGGTGGAACCTCACCACCCCGACCGACGTTTACCCGGGTGACAGCGGCTCGCGCCGGCGGCGGCGCGAGCCGCGACCGACGAGAGCCGCGAGCCCGACGAGAAAGGGATCACTCCCATGCCTGTAAGCCTGTCCAAGGGCGGCAACGTCTCCCTCACCAAGGAGGCCCCGGGCCTGTCGGCCGTCACCGTCGGCCTCGGCTGGGACGTCCGCACCACCACGGGCACGGACTTCGACCTCGACGCGAGCGCGATAGCGGTGAACCCCGCCGGCAAGGTCTACTCGGACGCCCACTTCGTCTTCTTCAACAACAAGCAGACGCCCGACGGCTCCATCGTGCACACCGGCGACAACGTCACCGGCCAGGGCGACGGCGACGACGAGCAGATCAACGTCAACCTCGCCGCCCTGCCGGCCGACGTCGACAAGATCGTCTTCCCGGTCTCCATCTACGACGCCACCGCGCGCTCGCAGAACTTCGGCCAGGTGCGCAACGCCTACATCCGCGTCGTCAACCAGGCCGGCGGCACCGAGATCGCCCGTTACGACCTGAGCGAGGACGCGGCCACCGAGACCGCCATGGTCTTCGGCGAGCTCTACCGCAACGGCGCGGAGTGGAAGTTCCGTGCCGTGGGCCAGGGTTACGCCTCCGGCCTGGTCGGCATCGCGCAGGACTTCGGCGTCAACGTCTGACATTCCACGGGCGATTGAGCCGGATCAGGTGATTGAGCCGGACCGGACCATTGAGCCGGGCCGGGCGATCGATCCGGATCGCGCCACGAGGGCCGCTTTCCCGCCAGGGAAGCGGCCCTCCGCACTGCCATTGCCGAAACCGCCATTGTCGAAATGCATTCGAAAATGCAAGTACGCGCCCGGATTCTTTCGGCGAATATGTCAGGTGCCGGTCCCGAACGGATGAAGGGCCGCCGTTTCCCGGCCCCGGCCCCGTCGTACGGACCATCATCGGCCACGATGACGGACAGCGATAACCCCCAGGATCCGGACCAGGATCCCGGCCCGGATTCCGAGTCCGGCGAGGATTCCGGATCGGGCCCGGATTCCGGCTCCGGCCCCTTTCCGGCGCGGCCGGTCTGCCATTGGTGCCAGGGCTCCGGATTCGTCCCCCGCGTGCTGGCCCACCACCCCGGCCCCGACCCGTTCCGCGGTCCGGCCGAGACCGTCCACCGCACCGGCCAGTGCAAGCACTGCCGGGGCACCGGGACGTACGACTCGGCCCTCGACCCCACGATCGGCCCGGAGGAGCGCACGCCCCCGCGCGAACCCTGACGCGAGACCCGGCCCTGACGCGAACTCCTGGGACGCGCACTGGCCAAACAGGGCGAATGAGGCGATCCTGGAATTGTCAGGCACTCGCAAGGAGGACTCCATGTCCATGCTCGACAAGCTCAAGGGCCTGCTCAAGGGTCATGAGGACACTGCCCGGAAGGGCGTCGAAAAGGCCGGTGACGCATTCGACGCCAAGACCGGCAACAAGTACCAGAGCCAGGTCGACGAGGCCCAGCGCAGGATCAACGAGCAGCTCGGCAAGCAATCGCCCGACGACCGGTCCTGACGGAAGGAGCCCTTCCACCCACCACAGCCCGGAGACTCGCCACAGTCCGCCGACGCCTCACCACAGCCTGTCGATGCCGCCCGGGTACAGCCCGACGCGGCACCCCCGGAACGCGTCCGCGTCCCGCCGCGCCCGTGCCGTGAAGAATCCGGCCATGGTGACTTTGCCGAACCCGGGCCCGTCACTGGGGAAGGGATCCTCCGGCGTTCCGCCGACGAGGACGGTGCCCTCCAGCACCTCCCACCCCGCGCTCTCGTAGAAGCCCCGCAGGGGGCGGTCACAGGTGAAAAGGCCCAGGTCGACGCCTTGCGCGGCGATCCATTCACGGGCGGCGGCCACCAGCCGCCGCCCGTTTCCGCTGCCCCGGTGCGCCGGGTCGGTGACCACCGCGCTCAGCCCGGCGGCCCGGTAGACCCGGCCCGCGTGGGCGACGTCCTTGAAGAGGACGTCCAGCGCCGCCACCACCTCGTCCTCCGCTGAGCACAGCAGCATCGCCACCGGCCGCAGCGCCGGATCGTGCGGCCCGCCGCCGGGCCACTCCCGCTCGCGCAGCGCCTCGGCCGCGGCGGCCGCCCGGCCCGGTACGTCGCCCTCCGCATACGTCCTGACCCGCATGGATCCCCCGTACCCCGGTCCGTCTCCACCGGCCGGCGGTGCGGGGGATCCGGCATGCCCGAGGGGCTGTCCCACCAGCCTCGCAGGCCACTTCAGGCTCAACTGTGCCTCCCCTAAACCCGATCCGCCAACTCCGGCCGGAATTGGTCGTTCCAGGAAAACGACAGATCAAATCCTTGTTGCGCCCCTGTCAAAAGCGCTCAAGGGGTGGCACGCTCTCCTCACATTCGCTCCTGCACCTCTCGTACCAGCGGGCGGCCCCCACCCGGCTGCCCGAACCCCCCTCAGAGGAGACAGAGTTGAGACTCACCGCCACCCCCCGCACCACCGCCCTGCGTGCCGCCGCCCTCGTCGCCTCCGCCGCGATGGTCGTGGTCGGCGTGCAGACCGGAAGCGCGAGCGCCTCGGGTGACCGTGACAGCGGAGGACTTCCGCTGAGCCTCTCCGCCGGCCAGCGGGCCGCCGCCATCCAGGACGCCCAGGGTGCCGCCGCGTCCACCGCCGCCAGGATCGGGCTCGGCGACAAGGAGAAGCTCGTCGTCCGCGACGTCGTCAAGGACGCCGACGGCACCGTGCACACCCGCTACGAGCGCACCTACGACGGACTCCCCGTCCTGGGCGGCGACTTGATCGTCCATGAGACGAAGGCCGGGTCGCGCTCGGTCACCAAGTCGACCGACGCGAAGATAGCCGTGGCCTCGACGAGCCCGTCCCTGGCCCCGACGGAGGCCAAGAAGTCCGCGCTGAGCGCGGCCGCCGCAAAGAAGACGGCCAAGCCCGCCGGCCAGTCCCCGCGCAAGGTCGTCTGGGCCGCCCAGGGCAAGCCGGTCCTGGCGTACGAGACCGTGGTCACCGGCGTCCAGAAGGACGGCACCCCGAGCGAGCTGCACGTCATCACCGACGCGGCCAACGGCAAGAAGCTCTTCCAGTACGAGGGCGTCGAGACCGGCAGCGGCACCAGCACCTACAGCGGCACGGTGCCCCTGGACACCACCAAGTCCGGCTCGCAGTACCAGCTCGTCGACGGCAAGCGCGGCGGCCACAAGACGTACGACCTCAACCAGGGCTCGTCCGGCACCGGTTCGCTGTTCACCAACAAGACCGACACCTGGGGCGGCGGCCGGCAGACTGCCGGCGTCGACGCCCACTACGGCGCCGCCGTCACCTGGGACTTCTACAAGAACACCTTCGGCCGCAACGGCATCCGCAACGACGGCAAGGCCGCCTACTCCCGCGTCCACTACGGCAAGGGCTACGTCAACGCCTTCTGGCAGGACTCCTGCTTCTGCATGACCTACGGCGACGGCGAGGGCGACAAGAAGCCGCTGACCGCCGTCGACGTGGCCGCGCACGAGATGAGCCACGGCGTCACCGCCGCCACCGCCAAGCTGGTCTACAGCGGCGAGTCCGGCGGCCTCAACGAGGCCACCAGCGACATCTTCGGCACCGCCGTCGAGTTCTCCGCCAACAACAAGGCCGACGTGGGCGACTACCTCATCGGCGAGAAGATCGACATCTTCGGCAACGGCAAGCCGCTGCGGTACATGGACAAGCCCAGCAAGGACGGCCAGTCGAAGGACAGCTGGTACTCCGGCCTCGGCGGCATCGACGTCCACTACTCGTCCGGCCCGGCCAACCACTTCTTCTACCTGCTCTCCGAGGGCAGCGGCAAGAAGACGATCAACGGCGTGACCTACGACAGCCCGACCGCGGACGGCTCCAAGGTCACCGGCATCGGCCGCGACAAGGCCCAGGCGATCTGGTACAAGGCGCTGACCACCCAGTTCACCTCCAACACCAACTACGCCAAGGCCCGCACCGGCACCCTCGCCGCCGCGGCCTCGCTCTACGGCAACAACAGCGCGGAGTACAAGGCGGTGGCCGCGGCCTGGACCGCGATCAACGTCAAGTAGTCCCGCCCGACGGCTGAGCCGCCCCCGGAGGCCGGGGGCGGCTCAGCCGTGACACCATCGACGGCGTGATCGACCTCGGCTACTCCCTCTCCCGCCGCTTCCCCGACCCGCCGCAGACGGACTACCGCACCGCCGACGTGCGCACCCTGCGGCACGACCTGTTCTGCGGCGACGTCTACCTCGCCGACACGAAGGAAGACCGGGAGCTGTCCACAGCCTGGGGATGGGTGCCCGTACTGGACTTCGCCTGGGCCCTGTGCGACATCGTCGAGGAGCTCGACCGCGACCCCCGCGGCTCCCGCTCGGCCGCCCCGCAGTACGCGGAGCTCGACTTCACCGAGTCCAGCGACCGCATGCTCTTCGAGCGCCGCTTCGGCTGGGTCGAGGTCACCGCCGACTGGGCGCCGGCCGACGAGCCCCCGCTCGTCCTCGACCACCGCGCGCTGCGCCGCGAGGCCCGGGACTTCCTGCACGACCTCGTCGCGGACCTGACCGACATGCACGAGGGCCTCGACGAGAACCCGGCCGTCTGGACGCTGCTGAGCCGCTTCCCCCGGGTCTGACGCCCGGTGCACGCTGCCGTCGCCCGGCCGCCCCGGCGGGCGGATGTCACCCGACGGGCCTAGCCTGGTGCGGGAGGCCCGCGATGAGCACCACGTACCCCCCTCCCGACACCACCCGCCGTTCCCACCGCTGGTGGGGGCTGGCCTTCATCGGCACCGCCCAGCTGATGGTCGTGCTCGACGCGACCATCGTGAACATCGCCCTGCCGTCCGCCCAGCGCGAGCTGCACATGTCGGACACCAACCGGCAGTGGGTGATCACCGCCTACACGCTCGCCTTCGGCGGCCTGCTGCTGCTCGGCGGACGGGTCGCGGACCTGCTGGGCCGCAAACGGACGTTCCTGGCCGGCCTCGTCGGCTTCGCGGTCGCCTCCGCGATCGGCGGCGCGGCGCAGACGGACTGGCAGCTGTTCGGCGCCCGTGCCCTGCAGGGCGTCTTCGCGGCGACCCTCGCACCGTCCGCGCTCTCGCTGCTGACGACGACGTTCACCGAACCGCGGGAGCGGGCCCAGGCGTTCGGCGTCTTCAGCGGCATCGCCGGTGCCGGGAACGCGATCGGGCTGATCACCGGCGGCGTGCTGACCGAGTACCTCGACTGGCGCTGGTGCATGTACGTCAACGCCCCCATCGCCGTGGCGGCCTTCCTCGGCGGCTCGTGGTCCCTGCACGACCACCGCCCCGAGCGGCGGCCCCGGCTGGACGTCCCCGGCGCCCTGCTCGCCTGCACCGGCCTGGTCGGCGTGGTCTTCGGCTGCAGCGAGGCGTCCTCCCTGGGCTGGGACAGCCCGCGGGTCCTGGGTTCGCTGAGCGCCGGCGGGCTGCTGCTGGGGCTGTTCGCCGTGCGTCAGACCCGGGCGGCGACCCCGTTGCTGCCGCCCCGGATCGTTCGCGACCGCAACCGCACCGGGGCGTTCCTCACCCTCGCCCTGGCCGTCGTCGCCATGTTCGGGATGTTCCTGTACATGACGTACTACTTCCAGAGCGTCCTGGACTACCGGCCCGTGGAGGCGGGCCTGGCGTTCCTGCCGATGTCCGCGACGATCATGCTGACCAGCACCCAGCTCTCGCCGCGCCTGCTCCACCGGCTGCCCCCGCGGGCCCTGCTCTCCTCAGGAGCCCTGCTGGCCGCCGCCGGCCTCTTCCTGCTCACGTCCCTGCCCATCAGGGCGGAGTACGCGGGGCACGTCCTGCCGTCCACGATCCTCTTCGGGCTCGGCATGGGCCTGATCTTCGTGCCCGTCGTGGACACCGCCACGAAGGGGGTGGACCCGGCGGACGCGGGCGTCGCCTCCGCGACGGTCAACACCTGCCAGCAGGTGGGCGGTTCGATCGGAACGGCGCTCCTGAACACGATCGCGACGAGCGCGACGGCGGCCTACCTCGCGGCCCGCCGCCCCGCGGCGACCCCGGCCGTCGTCAAGTCCGCCGTGGTGCACGGCTTCCATGTGGGCCTGGCGTGGGCGTCCGCGATCATGCTCCTGGCGGCGGTGACGGCGTGGGTCCTGATCGTGGCCGGGCCACCGTCCCGCCGCGAGGCGGCGGAGAGGGAGCTGGAGGGCGAGTACGACCCGCACCGCATGCGGGCGGGTCGGTGACGGGGGTTCGTCCCCACCCCGCCCTTTCACCGTTTCCGCAGGGGCTGCGCCCCTTCGCAACCCTCTCGCGGGCGGGGGCGCGCGGGGGCGGGGCGGGCGGAGCGCGCGGGGGCTTCACCCCTGCGTCGCCACCGGGGCTCCGCACCGGGCCCGCATTTCGGGGGCGTCGCCCCGGACTTCGCAATGCGGCTTCGCCGACCCTCGGACGGGCTGAATTCACGCCTGGGCGCACACTTCAGCCCGTCCGGCGTTTGAGGACGAGCGGCGAAGCCGCGATACGGGGTCCGGGGCGCAGCCCCGGTGGGGGCGCAGCCCCGGTGGGGGCGCAGGGGGCGGAGCCCCCGCACCCACCGCGCGGAGCACGGTGCCGGGCCGAGGGGTCCAGGGGACGCAACCCCGCAAAGGGGGCCAGGGGCAGAGTCCCGGCAGGGGTGCAGGGGACGGAGCCCCCGCCCGCCCGCGCGGAGCGCGGGGCCCCGGGGCCCCCCCGGGGCCCCCGGGGGGGGGCCGGGGGGCCCCCCCCGGGGGAAACGGGGAAGGGGGGGGGGGGGGAAGGGGCCCCCCCCCCCCCCCACCCCCCCCCCCGGTTTTTTAACCCCCCCCCCCCCCGGGGTGGCGCAGGGGCGCAGCCCCTGCGGAAACGGTGAAAGGGCGGGGCGGGGAAAGGTCACCCCACCACACGCAACGCGCGCTCCGTGTTGTTCAGCCGCCGCCCACCCGACTCCCCGCACACCACGATGTCCTCGATCCGCACCCCGAACCGCCCCGGCAGATAGATCCCCGGCTCGATCGAGAAACACATCCCCGGCACCAGCGGCTGGTGCTCCCCCTCCACCATGTACGGCGGCTCGTGCGTCGTGACGCCGATCCCGTGCCCCGTCCGGTGGATGAAGTACTCGCCGAAACCGTTCCGCACGATCACCGCCCGCGCCGCCCGGTCGACGTCCTGGCACGCCGCCCCGGGGCGCACCGCCTCGAACGCCGCCTGCTGGGCCTCCCGCACGACGTCGTGCACCTTGCGCTCCTCCGCGGTCGGCTCGCCGACGTGCACGGTGCGCGTCGTGTCGGAGCCGTAACCGCCCAGCAGACCGCCGAAGTCCATGACGACCATGTCACCTTCCTCGATGACGCGGTCCCCCGAATCGTGATGCGGATCGGCCCCGTTGGGCCCGGAACCGACGATCGTGAAGTCGACCTGGGAGTGCCCGTGCTCGCGCAGCAGCCGGTCCAGGTCGGCCGCGACCTCCAGCTCCCGCCGCCCCGCGAACGGCCGCTCCACGATCTCCCCGTAGACCGCGTCGGCCGCCGCCCCCGCCGCCGCGAGCCGCTCCACCTCGGCCGCGTCCTTGACCGCCCGCAGCATCGGCAGGGCCTCGGTCAGCGCGGCGTAGCCGGCGCCGGGGCGCAGGCGCTGGAGGGCCAGCAGGTGCAGGGCCCAGGTGTTGTCCGAGACGCCGTAGCGGCCGTGCGCGTCGAGGTGCCCGGCGGCCACGTCGTACGGATCCTCGGCGTCCCGCCAGCCCGTGATGGTCAACGCCGAGGCGCCCGGGGCGCGTTCGGCGCCGCCCCGCTCCAGCTCGGGGACGATCAGCAGGGGCCGCCGGCCGGGGACGAGGATCAGGGCGGTGAGCCGTTCGGAGCCGGGCGAGGCCCGGTAGCCGCAGAGCCACACCAGGTCGGGGCCGGGCGAGACGACCAGCCCGGAGAGGCCCTCCTGGGCCGCCGCCCCGGCGGCACGCTCCATGCGGGCCGCGTAGTCGCCGGGGGTCTCGGCACCGGAGGGACCGTCCGCCGTCATAGGAGCCATGGGGGCAGCGTAATCCGGGTGGAGACGTTCGGCAGGGGATCTCTACCCCACGGGTGACAGGTCTCTCCTCCCCTGGGAGGAGGGTTCCCCCACCCCAGGACCGATTTCCCCCTGATATTCCAAGGATTCGTTGTCTCCGGATAAAGAGCGTCCCTAGCGTAGGTCTGCCCGCACAGACATTCCCATCCCGTCTCCGGGCCGTGCCGTCACCAGCTTGAGGGGGAGCTCCACACCATGTTCCGACGAATCGGACGGTTCGCCGTCCACCGGCCATGGCTCACGATCGTCGCGTGGATACTCGCGGCGGTCGCGCTGGGCATGCTGGCGCCGGGCCTGAAGTCCACCAGGGACCAGGCGGAGTTCCTGCCGTCGCACTACGAGTCGGTGAAGGCGGGCAAGCTCCAGGAGAGGGCCTTCCCCCAGACCGAGCAGTCCGCGTCGATCATCGTCTTCAAGCGCGCGGACGGCGGCAAGCTCACGGCCACGGACAAGCAGGACGTCGTCAAGGTCTCGGACGGCCTGCAGAGCAAGCACTTCGAGAAGATAGCCAAGGTGGCGACGAGCCCCCAGGCGGTCTCCCCGAACGGCGAGATCGCCCTGGCGAACATCATCTCCACCGACAAGGACCTGTCCGACGCGAAGCTGCTGGACTCGGTCAAGAAGCTCCGCGAGGACGCCAAACCCCTGCTGAAGAGCACCCAGTTGAAGATGGGCGTCACCGGCCAGGCGGCGTCCACCCTGGACGCGCAGGACTCCTCCGGTGACACGGACGCCCTGATCATGATGGCCACGCTCGTGCTCATCGTCGTGCTGCTGCTGGTCATCTTCCGCAGCCCGCTGATCGCGATCCTGCCGGTGATCATCATCTTCCTCGTGGCCTCGGTCGCCAACGGCCTCATCGGGACCGCCGCCGAGGTCGGCGGGCTCAAGGCCGACTCCAGCATCACGCCGATCCTGATCGTCGTGCTCTTCGGCGTCGGCACCGACTACATCCTCTTCCTGCTCTTCCGCTACCGCGAGCTGCTGCGGGCCGGCAAGGAGCCGAAGGCGGCCCTGGCCGAGGCCGTGGCCCGGGTCGGCGAGACCATCGCCTCCGCCGCCGGCGCGGTCATCGCGTCCTTCCTCGCCCTGCTGCTGTCCACCATGGGCATGATGAAGGCGATGGGTCCGTCGCTGGCGATCGCCGTCGGCGTGACCCTGGTCGCGGCGCTGACCCTGGTCCCCGCCGTCTTCTCGCTGCTGGGCCGCGCGGCGTTCTGGCCGTCGAAGTCCTGGAAGAAGACCCCGAAGAACCGCATGGCCAACGGGGTCGGCGGCATGGTCGCCCGCCGTCCGGCCGCGGTGGCGCTGCTGTCCACCACGGTGCTCGCCGTGCTCGCGGTCGGCGCGTTCAGCTTCAAGTCCAAGTTCGACATGGACAGCCAGCTGCCCGACAAGCTGGAGTCCGTCCAGGCGATGAAGGACCTGCAGAGGGGCTTCTCCGCCGGCCAGGCCGACCCGGCCATGGTCTACCTGGAGTCGAAGGACAAGGCCCCGCTCGACAAGAGCGAGCTGAAGGCGTTCCACGACAAGCTGACCGCGGTGAAGGGCGTGTCCCAGGTCGCGCCCGCCGTCCCGAGCAAGGACGGGACGGTCGCCCAGTACACCGTCATCACCAAGGACAAGCCCACCGCGGACAAGGCCATCGAGGTGGTCGGCAGCGACCTGCGCGACGCCGCGCACCAGGCCGCTCCGCAGGGCACCGAGGCCCTGGTCGGCGGCACCTCCGCGGTCCTCGCGGACATCGAGAAGGCCGTCGCGCACGACTACAAGGTGGTCTTCCCGGTCGCCGGTCTGGCGATCATGCTGATCCTGGGCCTGCTGCTCCGCAGCCTGGTCGCGCCGGTCTACCTGATGCTCGCCGTGGCCCTCGGCTTCGGCGCCACGCTCGGCTCGACGGTCTGGCTCTTCCAGGACCTGAAGGGCGAGAACGGCATGCTGTTCATGCTGCCGATCATCATCTATCTCTTCGTGGTCGCGATCGGTACGGACTACAACATCCTGATGGTCGCCCGCCTCCGGGAGGAGGTCCGCAAGGGCGTGCCCCCGCGGCAGGCCGTCCGCACGGCCGTGGCCCAGTCCGCGCCGACGGTCTCCTCCGCGGCGATCATCCTCGCCGGTACGTTCGGCGTGCTGCTGCTGGCCGACAACTCGATGCTCCAGCAGATGGGCTTCGCGGTGGCCTTCGGCATCCTGCTGACGGCCTTCGTGATGGCGATGCTGCTGGTGCCGACGGTCACGTCGCTGCTGGGGCACAAGGCGTGGTGGCCGGGCCACCAGGACGCGGTCCGGCCCTCGGAGCCGGACGACCACGAGGCGGTACCGGACGCCCCGTCCTACTCGGGTCACCGATAGGCCCCACCCCACCCCGTCCCTTCCCGGCAGCACCGATGTGCGGCTCCGCCGCGCGAGGGGCGGGACCCCGGACCCCATGACGCGGCCGCGCCGCGTCGGTCCTCAAGCGCCGGACGGGCTGATTCAGCCGGTCCGGCGCTTTGCGTGCAGCACCCGGAGGGCGGAGCCCCCGGACAGGGGCAGGGGGCACACTCCGGCAGGGGTCGAGGGGCGGAGCCCGATCGAGGAGCGAAGGAGCGCAGCTCCGAGCGGGGGGAACCAGGGGACGCAGCCCCGAGCGGTGGTCCAGCGGACGCAGCTCCAGTCGGGGGCCAGGAGCACACCCCCGGCAGGGGCCCAGGAACACACCCCCGGCAGGAGTGCAGAGGCACACCCCGGCAGGGGTCCAGGGGGCGCAGCCCCCGGTGGGGTGCAGGGGCAAAGCCCCGCCCACCACGCGGAGCGTGGACCCTGTACCCACCACGCGCAGCGTGGACCCGTACCCGCCGCGCAGAGCGCGGCCCCCGCCCCGCGGGGTGGCGCAGGGGCGCAGCCCCTGCGGAAACGGTGAAAGGGCGGGGCGGGGACAAACAAAAGAGCCCGGGCAGAAGCCCGGGCTCTCCTCCTCTGAGCCGCCTGTCGGGTTCGAACCGACGACCCCCTGTTTACAAGACAGGTGCTCTGGCCAACTGAGCTAAGGCGGCACGCGGAAGAAGTCTAACCGGACTCCCCCGTCCCCCCGCCCGTGATTTTCACGACGTCCCCCACCCCTGCTGACAACCGCCCCCCGCAGCGGTAGCGTCACCCGCAACCCGGCCCAAT
Organism: Streptomyces sp. AV19; assembly: GCF_015999245.1. Classification (GTDB taxonomy): domain Bacteria; phylum Actinomycetota; class Actinomycetes; order Streptomycetales; family Streptomycetaceae; genus Streptomyces. The sequence continues at coordinate 305,737 of NZ_JAEAMR010000009.1, forward strand.
TGGACTGGACCACTCCCTCTACTCGGATCGTCCGGCACGTTCCTGCCGGTGAAGGGACCGCATCACCATGGCCACGGTCACGTACGACAAGGCGACCCGGATCTACCCCGGCGGCGACAAGCCCGCCGTCGACCAGCTCGACATCACCATCGAGGACGGCGAGTTCCTCGTCCTCGTCGGCCCGTCCGGCTGCGGCAAGTCGACCTCGCTGCGCATGCTCGCGGGGCTGGAGGACGTCAACGCCGGCGCGATCCGCATCGGCGACCGCGACGTCACGCACCTCCCGCCCAAGGACCGGGACATCGCCATGGTGTTCCAGAACTACGCGCTCTACCCGCACATGACCGTCGCCGACAACATGGGCTTCGCCCTGAAGATCGCGGGCGTGCCGAAGGCCGAGATCCGGCAGAAGGTCGAGGACGCGGCGCGCATCCTGGACCTCACCGAGTACCTGGGCCGCAAGCCCAAGGCGCTCTCCGGCGGCCAGCGGCAGCGCGTCGCGATGGGCCGGGCCATCGTCCGGGAGCCGCAGGTCTTCCTGATGGACGAGCCGCTGTCCAACCTGGACGCCAAGCTGCGCGTGCAGACCCGCACCCAGATCGCCGGCCTGCAGCGCCGCCTCGGCATCACCACGGTCTACGTCACCCACGACCAGGTCGAGGCCATGACCATGGGCGACCGCGTGGCGGTGCTCAAGGACGGGCTGCTCCAGCAGGTGGACTCGCCGCGCAACATGTACGACCGCCCGGCCAACCTCTTCGTCGCCGGCTTCATCGGCTCCCCCGCCATGAACCTGGTCGAGGTGCCGATCACCGACGGCGGCGTGGAGTTCGGCAACAGCGTCGTCCCGGTCTCGCGCGAGGCACTGTCGGCGGCCGCCGGCAAGGGCGACCGGACGGTGACGGTGGGCGTGCGCCCCGAGCACTTCGACGTCGTCGGCCAGAGCGGCCAGAGCGGACAGGGAACCGGCGACGCGTCCCCCGCGCTCACCAAGGACGCCTCGGCCGGCCTCGCCGTCACCGTCAACGTGGTCGAGGAACTGGGCGCCGACGGCTACGTCTACGGCACGGCCGAGGTCGGCGGGGAGCGGAAGGACCTCGTCGTCCGCGTCAACGGGCGCAACGTCCCGGAGAAGGGCTCGACCCTGCGTGTCGTCCCCCGCCCGGGTGAGCTGCATGTGTTCTCGACGTCGTCCGGCGAGCGGCTGAGCGATTGATTCACGCCGCCGGGCCCCGCCCGTGCCGCCCCGGTACGGGCGGGGCCCGGCGGGCCCCGCGGCCGGTCAACCGGGCGCCCGCGGGCCCGCGCGGGGGCCTCCCCTGGTCCGGCCGCGCGGGCGTCAACCGATCGCGCGCGGCCGCCGAAACAAACGTCACTCGACAGGGTGACTAAATGTCGCGGGATCATTACGCCTCGCTACCATCTGCGGCATGAACCAGGCCGCCCGCCGCATCGGCAGAACCCTCGCCCTCGTCCTCCCCGTCGTCCTCGTGCTCTCCGGGACCCTCGCGGTGACCCGCGTCCCGTGGGCGGCGCCCAACGCCGAGTCCCAGGTCCTCACCGCGTCCTCGGACGCCGCCTCCAGCCAGGCCAGGGCCCGCGCCCCGCACGAGGTGCTGCGCGACAAGCTGCTGACCGAGCTCCAGGAGAAGAACCCGGGCGTGGCCCTCACCCACCTCCAGGAGGCCACCAACGGCCGCCCCTCACTGGCGCGTTATTGCGTGGACATCGCCCGGGTGCTGGGCCAGGCGGCCCGCGCCAAGTACCACTCGGCGGTGAAGGCCCAGGCGTACTCCCGCCCCGTCTGCGACACCTCGTACGCCGCCGGGGTGACCCAGGGCCACTGACGGGCCCTCCCGGCGAAAGGACGGATCCCTCCCGAGGACGGGCCTCTCCCGGCGAAAGCCTCCCTTGCGGTGCCCGCCGGTCGCACCGCACCCCGCGGCACGGCATATCGTGCGGGGCATGACCGGCACGCACCCCGCCCCCGCACCCGCGCAAGCCGTGATCCTGGCCGGTGGCCAGGGGTCACGGCTTCGCCCTTACACCGACGACCGCCCCAAGCCGATGGTGGAGATCCCCGGCACGGGCGTCCCGATCATCGGGCACCAGCTGGCCTGGCTGGCCGCCGAGGGCGTCACCGACGCGGTGGTCTCGTGCGGCCATCTGGCCGAGGTCCTCCAGGCGTGGCTCGTGTCGGCCGACCTCCCGCTGCGGGTGACGACGGTCGTCGAGCAGGAGCCGCTCGGCCGCGGCGGCGGCCTCAAGCACGCGGCGGCCTCGCTGCCCCGTCCCGACCAGCCCTGGTACGCCACCAACGGCGATATCTGGACCCGGTTCTCGCTGCGCGACATGGCCGCCTTCCACCACGAGCGGGACGCCACCGCCACCCTGGCGCTGGCGCGCCCGCGCATCCCGTGGGGCGCGGTGGAGACCGACGAGTTCGGCCACGTCCTCGACTTCATCGAGTCGCCGCCCTCGCCGTACCTCATCAACGCGGGCGTGTACGTCTTCTCGGCCGGCTTCGCGGACCTGCTGCCGGAGCGCGGCGACCATGAGCGCACCACGTTCCCCCGGCTGGCCCGCGAGCGCCGACTGGCCGGATTCCCGCTGCCGCAGGGCTCGTACTGGCGGGCCATCGACACGGCCAAGGACCTGACCGAGGCCGCCCGCGAACTGGGCGGCTGACCCAGGGCAGTTGAGCTGACCCAGGGCAGTTGAACGGCCCCGTACCCGGAACCGGGTACGGGGCCGTTCGCGCGGCCGGCGGACGGATCAGCCGAGGAGGCCGCCGAGGGCGCCACCGCCGCTGAGACCGCCGGAGGAGCCGTTGCCGCCCGACGTCCCGCCACCGCCCGTGCCACCGCTCGTCGCGGCACCCGTGGGGCTGTGCGGCGCGGCCGGTGCGGCGGGCCGCTGGTGGGGCGTCTGGGGCGCGGGACGGGGCCCACCCGAAGTGGCCCCCGGACGGCTGGAACCGGCCGGTCCCGTCGGGGACTTGGCGGCCCCCCGGGCCGGCGGGGTGGCGGACGGGGTGGCCGTCTTGCGACCGGTGGCGCTCGGCCGGGGGCTGCCCGGGCCGGTGGGACCGTGGGTGCCGCGCCGGGGGGTGCCGGTCTCCGGCCGCGGCGCGAACGGCGAGCCGGGCAGGCTGTTGACCGGCGGCGAGGACGGGCTGCCGGGCAGGGTGGCCGGCTGCGCGGAGCGGACCGCGCCGCCGAGCATCGAACCCGTCAGCAGCGTCAGCCCGATGAGCACGGTCGCCATCACGGCGCCGCGGCGCAGCACCCGCCGCCGCAGCTCCCCGATCGCGGCCCGCGGGCCGAGCTTGCGCCACGCCTCGCCGGCCAGCCGGCCGTCGACGGAGTAGAAGGGGGCGCCCGCGATGACCAGCGGGCTCCAGGCGGCCAGGTAGATGATGTCGGGCGTGTCGTAGGCGGGGTGGGTGCGCCAGCTGACGGTGACCAGCAGCGCGATGGACAGCAGAGCGCCGACGGCGGCGGCGAGCCGCTGCCAGAGGCCGAAGATGGTCAGGACGCCGACGATGATCTGGAGGAAGGCCACCGTCAGGCCGGAGCCGACGGGGTGGGCGAGGGCGAACTCCCGCAGCGGCGCCGCGGCGTCCCAGGGGTGCAGGGAGGTCAGCCAGGTGACCATGGAGCCGCGCTTGCCGCCGTCGAAGTAGACGGGGTCGCACAGCTTGCCCATGCCGGCGTAGACGGAGATCAGCCCGAGGAAGATCCGCAGCGGCAGCAGGACGACGCCGAGGTTCATCCGGCGGCCGGGATAGTAGGCGTGCCGGACGGCATCGTCCTGACGGGAGCCGCCCGCCCGCCCGTCGTCCTCGTCGGGCCAGTCGGCCTCCTCGTCGAACTCGCCGTCCGGGTACGGCTGTTCGTCGAACGCCCCGGTCGCGGGGCGCATGCCGCGCAGGAGCCGGGTGTGCTCCTCGGCGGGGCCCCGGGGCCCGACCACGGTGGCGGGGGCGCCCCCGTCGACGCCGAGGCGCGGCAGGACCTGGGTGGCACCCGCGTCACCGCCGCCCCCGACGGCGGCGTGCATGGCCTCCAGCAATTGGGTGGGGGCCGCGTCCCCGGGCGCCGCCCGCCCGCTCCACACCACGGGCGCCCGGCGCCTGGCCGGGCCCTTGACGGTGGGCAGCTGCGCCGTGTCGGCGGCGATCCCGGCGAACTGCCGGGCGCGGTGCGGGGGACGCGCGAGCTGCACGCGGAAGCTCAGGTGGTTGCCGGAGACCTGCGCGGGATCGGACGGGACCTTCACCGTACTCAGCGCGGGCTGGTCGTCGTACCCGGAAGAGCTTCCCCCCGTAGGTGTGCGGGGTGTTCTGGTGTCCACACTCATCTAACCGAGTGACCAGAGGTTAGGACACTGCCTTGACCGACACGGGTGTCCGAGACCCGTCAACCTGGCTGCGCCGCCCGTACGAGGACGGCGCAGCCGTTCGCGCTACGCGCGGCGGCGGGCCGCCTCGTAGAGGACGACGCCGGCCGCGACGCCCGCGTTGAGCGACTCCGCGCCGCCCGGCATCGGGATGCGCACCCGGAAGTCGCAGGTCTCGCCGACGAGCCGGGACAGGCCCTTGCCCTCGCTGCCCACGACGATCACGACCGGGCCCTCCAGGGCGTCCAGCTCGTGCAGCTCGACGTCGCCGTCGGCGGCCAGGCCGACGACCATCAGGCCCTCCTTCTGGTACGCCTCCAGCATCCGCGTCATGTTGGTGGCGCGGGCCACGGGGGTGCGGGCGGCGGTGCCGGCGGAGGTCTTCCAGGCGCTGGCGGTCATGCCGGCCGCGCGCCGCTCGGGGACGACCACGCCGTGGCCGCCGAAGGCGGAGACGGAGCGGACGACGGCGCCGAGATTGCGCGGGTCGGTGATGCCGTCGAGGGCGACGATCAGCGGGTCCTCGCCGTTGCCGGCGGCGGTGGCCGTCAGGTCCTCGGGGTGGGCGTAGTCGTACGGCGGCACCGACAGGACCAGGCCCTGGTGGTTGAGGCCGTTGGTCATCCGGTCCAGCTCGGGGCGGGGGGCCTCCATGAGGTTGAGGCCCTTCTCGGTGGCGAGCTGGATGGCCTCGCGCACGCGCTCGTCGCTGTCCACGAACTGCTGGACGTAGAGCGTGGTCGCGGGGACGCCCTCGCGCAGCGCCTCGACCACGGAGTTGCGGCCGACGACGAGCTCGTTGGTGCCCTTGGGGCCGCCGCGGCGCGGGGCCGGGCGGCGGGTGGCCTGCTTGGCCTGGGCATTGGCGACGCGGTTCTTCTTATGGCCCTTGCGCATGTGCGCGGGCGGGGTCGGGCCCTTGCCCTCCAGGCCCCGGCGCCGCTGGCCGCCGCTGCCGACCGTCGCGCCCTTCTTGTTGGACGTGCGGCGGTTCCTGCGCTGGCTGTTGCCGGCCATGGGGTCACCTGTTTCTTTACTGCTCAGAGCCGCCGGGACAGCGGCTCAGTAAACGTACGTACGAAAAGTGTCGCTCAGGACAGCGACCAACGCGGACCGGACGGGGTGTCCTCGATCGCCAGACCGGACTGCTGGAGCTGGTCGCGGATGGCGTCGGCGGCGGCCCAGTCCTTGCGGGAGCGGGCCGCCTGGCGCTGCTCCAGCACGAGACGGACCAGGGAGTCCACCACGCCGTGCAGGTCGTCGCCGCGCCCGGCGCCGCCGGCCCACCGCTCGTCCAGCGGGTCCAGGCCCAGGACGCCGAGCATCGCCCGGACCTCGGCCAGGCGGGCGACGGCGGACTCCTTGTCGTCCGCGCTCAGCGCGGCGTTGCCCTGGCGCACGGTGGTGTGGACGACGGCGAGCGCCTGCGGGACGCCGAAGTCGTCGTCCATCGCCTCGGCGAACGCCGGCGGCACCTCGGACGCCGGCTCCACCGCGCCCGCCTTCTCGACGACGCGCTGCACGAAGCCCTCGATCCGGGCGAACGCCGACTCGGCCTCGCGCAGCGCCTCAGGGCTGTACTCGATCATCGAGCGGTAGTGCGGGGTGCCCAGGTAGTAGCGCAGGACGATCGGGCGCCACTCCTTGACCATCTCCGAGACCAGCACGGAGTTGCCCAGCGACTTGGACATCTTCTCGCCGCTCATGGTGACCCAGGCGTTGTGCGCCCAGTACCGGGCGAAGTCGTCGCCGAAGGCCTTGGCCTGGGCGATCTCGTTCTCGTGGTGCGGGAAGATCAGGTCGAGACCGCCGCCGTGGATGTCGAAGGCGGTGCCGAGGTATTTGTGCGCCATGGCCGAGCACTCCAGGTGCCAGCCCGGGCGGCCGCGGCCCCAGGGGGTCTCCCAGCTGGGCTCGCCCTCCTTCGCGGCCTTCCACATGGCGAAGTCGCGCGGGTCGCGCTTGCCGGTCTCGCCCTCGCCGGAGGGCTGCAGCAGGTTCTCCAGCTCCTGGTTGGAGAGCTGGAGGTAGCCGGGGAAGGAGCGGACGTCGAAGTAGACGTTGCCGTCGGCCGCGTAGGCGTGACCGCGCTCGATCAGCCCGCGCATCATCTCGATCATCTCGGGGACGTGCCCGGTCGCCCGCGGCTCGACGGTCGGGCGCAGGCAGCCCAGCGCGTCGTAGCCGTCGTTGAAGGCGCACTCGTTCGCGTAGCCGATGGACCACCACGGGCGGCCCTGCTCGGCGGCCTTGTTGATGATCTTGTCGTCGATGTCGGTGACGTTGCGCACCAGGGTCACGTCGTAGCCGCGGTAGGTGAACCAGCGGCGCATGATGTCGAAGTTGAGCCCGGAGCGGATGTGGCCGATATGCGGCGCGGCCTGCACGGTCGCGCCACAGAGGTAGATCGAGACGCAGCCCGGGACGATCGGGGTGAAGTCACGGATCTGCCGGGCGCTGGTGTCGTACAGGCGAATAGTCACGGAACCAGGGTAGTGGGCCCCGGGCAGTGCCTCGGGCCCGCGGGGCGAGGAGCGGGCGTGACGCCACCGCCACCCCGACGCTCATCCACTTTGCCCGCTATTTAATGTTTTGCGGCAAAAATACAATTCCGCGTGATAGCTTCCCGGGCACACCTCGGGACAGGCGGGCGCCGCGGACACCAGGAGGGGCGTTGCACTCCACTCTGCCGCCACAGCAGGAGCACTCGGAACCCCCACGGACCGCGCCGCACGCCCCGCCGCCGTCGCCGGGCGGACGGGCGGGCAGGGTCGCCGCCCTGGACGGGCTGCGGCTGTGCGCGGCGCTGATGGTGGTCGCCTACCACTGGATCGCCTTCGGCAGCGGCGCCTGGGACGCCCCGGCCCGCGCCGTCTTCCCCACGGCCCATCTGCCGGCCTCCTACGGCTGGCTGGGCGTCCAGCTGTTCTTCCTGATCAGCGGGTTCGTCATCTGCATGAGCGGCTGGGGCAGGAGCGTCGGGGAGTTCGCCGCCTCGCGCGCCGCCCGGCTGCTGCCGGCCTACTGGTTCGCGGTGCTGCTGGTGGCCCTCGTCGTGCGGCGGTGGCCGACGGTCAACTCGGCCCCCTCCCTGCGGGAGGTCGCCGTCAACCTCACGATGCTCCAGGAACCCCTGGGGGTGGAACCCGTCGACGGCGTCTACTGGACCCTGTGGATCGAGGTCCGCTTCTACCTCCTCTTCGCCCTGGTCGTCGCGGCCGGCCTCACCTACCGGCGGGTGCTGGCCTTCTGCGGCCTGTGGGCGTGCGGAGCGCTCGTCGCCCGCGCGACCGGCGACGACGTCCTGCGGGAGGTCCTGCTCCCCTACGACTGCTGGTACTTCGTCGCGGGCATCGCCTTCTACCTGATGCACCGCTTCGGGCCGAACGCGCTGCTGTGGGGCATCGTCGGGACGTCGCTGCTGATCGCGCAGCACGACCTGGTGGCCGCCCAGGCCAGGGCCGAGTCCCACATGGGCCACCGGGTGCCGCACTGGCCGACCCTGCTGCTGCTCGTCGTCTTCTTCTCCGCGATGTCCGCCGTGGCCCTGGGCTGGACACGGCGGCTCGACTGGCGTTGGCTGTCCACCGCCGGGGCGCTCACATATCCGCTCTATCTGCTCCACGAGCGCGTCGGCTGGGTGCTCATCAAGCGTGTGGACGGCCGGGTGCCGGCCCACGTACTGCTGCCCGTCCTGGTGGTGGCGATGCTGGTGGCCGCCCGGCTGGTGCACGTGGGGATCGAGCGCCCGCTGGCCCGCAGGGTCCGCGACGGGCTGCGGCGGGCGACGGCCGCCATCGGAACCGGCTGACCGCCCGCACCGTACGGACATCCCATGGACACCGGACGGTCATGAAAGGGCACGGATGAGTACCACCATCCAGGGGAGACGGTGGAGAAAAACAGGGACAGGAGACCACTGTCACGGTCATCCGGCCACCCCCTGTGTCAGCATTCCCGCACACCCCCACTACGTACGACGATCCGACAAGTCACGGAAGAGGACGACATGCGCTTCGCCCGGCGAGGTGGCCCCGACGGCAGCCCGGCGACCGCCCGGCGGCAGGCACCCAGACTCGTTGTCCTGGACGGTCTACGCATCGTGGCGGCCCTCATGGTCGTGGTCTTCCACTACACCGCCCTGCGCGGCGGCTGGGGACAGAATCCCGACGAGGTCTTCCCGGTCCTGCGCACGGCCACCCGCTACGGCTGGATCGGCGTCGAGGTCTTCTTCCTGATCAGCGGCTTCGTCATCTGCATGAGCGCCTGGGGCCGGTCGCTGGGCGACTACGTGGTCTCCCGGGTCTCGCGGATCTATCCCGCCTACTGGTTCGCGATCTTCCTGACCGCGGGCGTCATCACGCTGTGGCCGCAGGTGCGCAGCGTGGAGGGCATGGACGTCGTCTTCACCAACCTCACGATGGTCCAGGAGGCCTTCGGGGTCTGGGACGTGGACGGCGTCTACTGGACGCTCTTCATCGAGCTCAAGTTCTACGTGCTCTTCGCGATCGTGGTGGCCACCGGCGTCACGTACCGCAAGTGCGTGCTCTTCTGCGGCCTGTGGACGCTGGCCGCGGTCATAGTCCCCAAGTCGGACAGCAAGCTGCTCGAGATGTGGGCGATGCCGCTCTACACGCCCTACTTCGTCGCGGGCATCGCCTTCTACCTGATGCACCGTTTCAAGCCGACCGCGCTGCTGTGGGGCATCGTCGGGATGTCGCTGCTGATCGCCCTGCACGGGGTGCCCAAGCGGGTCGCCGACAACACCAACGCCGGCATCCCGACGCTGCCCGCCAAGGTGATAGTGGTCGCGGCGTTCGTGATCATGGCGCTGATCGCGCTGGGGTACTTCAACCGGATCCAGTGGCGCTGGCTGACGACGGCGGGCGCGCTGACCTTCCCGCTGTACCTGATCCACCAGTACATCGGCATGACCGTCATCCACGGCCTGCGCGAGCACGTCCCGCCGTACCCGCTCGTCGGCGGCCTGATCGCGGCGATGCTGCTGGCTGCCTGGCTGATCCAGCGGTACGTCGAACGCCCACTGGGCAAGCGGATGCGGCGCGCGCTGCAGCGCGGCATGGAGGAGGTCCGCCGCGAGTCGGCGCCCGCGCCGGCGGCGGTACTCCGCAAGCCGGAGCCGAAGGACACCCTCCCGGTCCTCCAGGAACCCCGCAACCACAACAAGCAGTACGAACCGGCGGAGCCGGGAGCGTGACGCAAAGCGCCGGACGGGCTGATTCAGCCCGTCCGGCGTTTGAGGATGACCGCGCGAAGCGCGGTTTCGGGGGGCCAGGGGGCGAAGCCCCCTACAGCGACCCCACCACCCTCCGCGGAGCGATCCGTACGACGACCCGCTGCGCGTCCTCCCCCGCCGCCGGGTTGAAGTCCGCGTAATCCTTGCCCGTGTACTTCCGCGAGAGCTCGTCGATCAGCTCCGGCCCGCCCTCGGTGGTGACCGTCGCGACGCCGCGCACCTCGGCGTAGGTGTACGGCGCGTTGGGCGGGTTCACCAGCACGGTCACCCGCGGGTCCCGCCGCAGGTTCCGCTCCTTGCGGCGCCCGACCGTCGTGGAGATCAGCAGGTCGTCACCGTCCCGCTTGATCCACGTGACCGACAGCTGCGGACTCCCGTCGGGCTGGACGGTCGCGATCGTGACAAAGGCGGGGTTGTCGTCGAGGTACTGCTTCAGGTCGTCGGAGAGTTCGGCGGACACGGCGGGGTCCTTCCGTGGAGACGACGGATCTTCGATCCACCGTATCCGCGCCGCGGGTTCAGCGCCGGGGAACGACCAGCGCCGTGGCGATCGCGGCGAGCCCCTCCGCACGCCCGGTGAGCCCGAGGCCGTCCGTCGTCGTCCCGGAGACGTGCACGGGCGCGCCGACCGCCGCGGACAGCACCTCCTGCGCCTCCGCCCGCCGCTTGCCGATCTTCGGGCGGACGCCGATCACCTGGATCCCGACGTTGCCGATCTCGAAGCCCTCGGCCCGGACGATCCGGGCGGCCTCGGCCAGCAGGGTGACGCCGGAGGCACCGGCCCACTCGGGCCGCCCGGTGCCGAAGTGCGCCCCGAGGTCGCCGACCCCCGCCGCGGAGAACAGCGCGTCGCACGCCGCGTGCGCGGCCACATCGCCGTCGGAGTGCCCGGCGAGGCCGTACCCCGCGTCCTCCCAGAGCAGGCCCGCGCACCACAGCTCGCGGCCCTCCTCGAAGGCGTGCACATCGGTGCCGATGCCGACCAGCGGCAGGGGCGCGTCAAAAACCATCATTGGCCCTCCTGCGGGCGATCACTGCCTCGGCCAGCACCAGGTCCAGCGGCCTGGTCACCTTGAAGGCCTCCTCGTGGCCGGGGACGACGACCACGGGCACGCCGAGCCGCTCGACCATCCCCGCGTCGTCGGTGGCGCCCTCGCCCGGCGCGCCCTCGAACCGCCGGTGGGCCTCGTCGAGCGTGCGGCGCTCGAAGCCCTGCGGGGTCTGCACGGCACGCAGCAGCGCGCGCTCGGGGGTGGCGACGACAGGCTCGGGCCCGTCCTCGCGCGGCTCGACCCGCTTGACGGTGTCGGCCAGCGGCAGGGCGGGCACCACGGCGGGGGAACCCTCGCGCACGGCCGCGACGACGGCGTCGACCGTGTCGACCGGGACGAGGGGACGGGCCGCGTCGTGGACGAGGACCACACCGACGTCCCCGGGCAGCGCCCGCAGGCCCAGGCCCACGGACTCCTGGCGGGTGGCGCCGCCGGGGACGACCAGCACCTCGGTCCGGTCGCCGGCGAGCGGGAACTCGTCCAGCAGGGCCCGCACCCCGGCCTCGTCGTCCGGCGGGGCCACGACGACGACCAGCGAGACCGCGCGGGAGGCCGCCATGGCCCGGACCGCGTGGACGAGCATGGGGGTGCCGCCGAGGGTGCGCAGCGCCTTGGGCGCACCGGGGCCGAGCCGGACGCCCCGGCCGGCCGCGGGAATGACCGCCGCGGTCCGCGCGGTCGTCGCAACAGTGGCTCGATCAGACATTGCGTTGGCGTTCAGGTTTGCTTCCTCGGCCGGATTGGGTATGGCCTGGGGTGCCCCCTGCTCCTGGAGCTCGGGGGGTGCCCGGCGCTCCGCCGTGACCAGCCCCTTCCGTGACGACTGGTCTCGGGCAGGGCCGCCCGGGTGCACGACACCGGCGCCGCCGGTGCAGAGATGCCGCAGCGCCCGTCGGATGACGTTCGTCATCGCACGGGCACCGCGGCAGTTCTGCGTCTGGCTGCGTTCACCGTCCGGCTCGGCGCGTCCGGGATGGGGACGGCGAGGCCGGGCAGGGGTACGTCAGGAGGCGAGGACCTCGTCGAGCAGGGCCTCGGCCTTGTCCTCGTTGGTGTTCTCCGCGAGGGCCAGCTCGCTCACCAGGATCTGGCGGGCCTTGGCCAGCATGCGCTTCTCGCCGGCGGACAGGCCGCGCTCGCGCTCACGGCGCCACAGGTCGCGGACCACTTCGGCGACCTTGATCACATCGCCGGACGCCAGCTTCTCCAGGTTCGCCTTGTAGCGGCGGGACCAGTTCGTCGGCTCTTCGGCGTACGGCGCGCGGAGCACCTCGAAGACCCGGTCGAGCCCGTCCTGGCCGACCACATCGCGCACACCGACGAACTCGGCATTGTCCGCCGGCACCCGAACCGTCAGGTCACCCTGGGCGACCTTCAGCACCAAGTAGGTCTTGTCCACGCCTTTGATCTGGCGAGTTTCGATGGCCTCGATCAGCGCGGCCCCGTGATGGGGATAGACCACGGTGTCGCCAACCTTGAACGTCATGTGACAGGTACCCCTTCCGTGGCTATCCAGTCTAACACGGGAACTGCGCGTTCTGAATGGCGTTTCCGCAGGTCAGGGCATATCTCGGGGCTTGACAACAGCGGCCGGGACGTGCTGCGGGAGGGTTCCGGAAGCGGGTATTCGCAGGTGGGAGCGGTTGTCCGGGGGAAGTGAAACGAGCACGTTACACGTACCGGAGGAGCCTCGCGAGCGGTCGAACGTCCCGTTTTGCCGGGGTCCGGTCGGCGCACTTCCCGTACTCCGTTCGGGGCGGACGAACCATCGGCGTGCCTTCTGTGCGCGGATTACGGAATTGATCAAGCCGAACTTGATCAATTCCGTAACTCGCTCCCCTTGGGTCCCGCATTCCTTACCGATAATCCGCCCGGACGGGTCTTCGGCGAGTCCTCTTATAAGCCGGTCGCAGTCCCCTCGGGGGCCGAGTGGACCTTGAGGGGCGGGTCGGGTGCGGGGCCCGTCGGACGGCTCGGTAACCTAAGCGCGCTGACACACCTCTTACTTCGTCCAAGGAGATGCCGCCGCCGTGAGCAGCAGCCTTCGACGCGGCGCTCTCGCCGCCACCGTCCTCGCGCTCTCGATCGCCACGCTCTCCGCCTGTGGGGCGGGGAACGACGCACAGACGCTCGAGGTCAAGCCGGACAACGCCGCAGTCGCGGTGGGTGACATCAAGCTCCAGAACATCAATGTGATCACCCAGCCGGAGCTCGACGCCAAGGGCCCGGCCGTGATCACCGGCCAGCTCTTCAACAACGGCGACAAGGACCAGACGCTCAACGCGGTCAAGCTGCCGGGCAAGAACGTCGCCGTGCGCCTCTCCAGCCCCAAGGGCTCCGGTCCGGTCGTCGTCCCGGCGGGTGGCTCCCTGACGCTCGGCGGCAAGGGCAACGCCTCCGCGGTCCTGCCCGACGGCCGCGAGAGCATCAAGGACGGTGAGCAGCAGCAGCTGTCCTTCACCTTCAGCAAGACCGGCGACGTCCGGATCGGCGCCTTCGTCGTGCCCGCGACGAGCTACTTCAAGGAGTGGGGTCCCAGCGAGGCCCCGTCCGCGCCGGCCAAGAACGGCCAGCAGGGCAAGCCGGGCTCCTCGGCCTCCACTCCCGCCTCCACCCTCTCCACCGGCAAGGCCGAGGAGAAGAAGGGCGAGAAGGACGCCGGCGAGAAGGACGCCAAGAAGAACGAGAAGAACCGGCAGGCCACGGCCACGCCGGACGCCGGTCGCTGACCGGGCACGCGGGAGGGCCGGAAGCCTCGGGCTTCCGGCCCTCCCGCGTGTGCCCCTCCGGGCCGGCCTACGGCTCGAACTTGTAGCCGAGGCCGCGCACCGTCACCAGGTAGCGCGGGGCCCCCGGGTCCGGCTCGATCTTGGCGCGCAGGCGCTTGACGTGGACGTCGAGCGTCTTGGTGTCGCCCACGTAGTCCGCGCCCCAGACGCGGTCGATCAGCTGCATGCGGGTCAGCACCCGGCCCGCGTTGCGCAGCAGCATCTCCAGCAGGTCGAACTCCTTCAGCGGCAGGTCCACCTTGCCGCCGGCGACGGTGACCACGTGGCGGTCCACGTCCATCCGGACCGGGCCGGCCTCCAGGGCGGCGGGGGCGACCTCCTCCGGCTCGCCTCTGCGGCGCAGCACCGCGCGGATGCGGGCGACCAGTTCGCGCGAGGAGAAGGGCTTGGTGACGTAGTCGTCGGCTCCTATCTCCAGGCCGACGACCTTGTCGATCTCGCTGTCCTTGGCGGTGACCATGATGACGGGCACGTTGGAGCGGCCGCGCAGTTGCCGGCAGACCTCGGTGCCGGGCAGGCCCGGCAGCATCAGGTCGAGCAGGACGAGGTCGGCGCCGTTGCGTTCGAACTCGTCCAGGCCCTCGGGGCCGGTGGCCGCGACGGCGACCTCGAACCCCTCCTTGCGGAGCATGTAGGACAAAGCGTCGCTGAAGGACTCCTCGTCCTCGACGACGAGCACTCGGGTCACGGGATGACCTCCGGTGGGGTCTCGGGCTGGCTCATGGGGGTCACGGGAGGACCTCCCGGGAGGGGAGGCCGGTGTCGAGGCGGTCGTCGCCGGTGACGGGCCGGACGCGGTGGCGGTCGCGGACCAGGCCGGCCTCGGGCAGGCGGAGGGTGAAGGTGGAGCCCTGGCCCTCGGCGCTCCAGACCGTGACCTCCCCGCCGTGCGAGGCGGCCACGTGCTTGACGATCGACAGACCGAGGCCGGTGCCGCCGGTGGCGCGGGAGCGGGCCGGGTCCACGCGGTAGAAGCGCTCGAAGACGCGCTCGCGGTCCTTCTCGGAGATGCCGATGCCCTGGTCGGTCACGGCGATCTCGATGAGGTCGCCGCCGGGGGCGGCCACCCGGCGGGCGGCGATGCCGACGCGGGTGCGGGCGGGGCTGTAGTTCACGGCGTTCTCGACGAGGTTGCCGAGGGCGGCGGCGAGCTGGCCGCGGTTGCCCCAGACGTGCAGGCCGGCGACGCCTCCGGAGGCCATCGTGATCTGCTTGGTGCCGGCCTGGTGGCGGCAGCGGTCGACGGCCTCGGCGACGAGCTCCTCGACGGCCACCGGCTCGGCGTCCTCCAGCGGGTCGTCGTTCTGCACCCGGGAGAGGTCGATGAGCTCCTGGACGAGGTTGGTCAGCCGGGTGGCCTCGATCTGCATCCGGCCGGCGAAGCGGGTGACGGCCTCGGGGTCGTCGCTGGCGTCCATCACCGCCTCGGAGAGCAGCGACAGGGCGCCGACCGGGGTCTTGAGCTCGTGGCTGACGTTGGCCACGAAGTCGCGGCGCACGGCCTCGATGCGGCGGGCCTCGGTGAGGTCCTCCACCAGCAGCAGGACCAGGCGCGAGCCCAGCGGCGCGACGCGGGCGGAGACCGCGAGCGCCTCGCCGCGGCCGGTGCCGCGCCGCGGGAGGTCGAGCTCGACCTGGCGTATCTCGCCGTCGCGCCGGGTGTCGCGGGCCATCTGGAGCATCGGCTCGACGGCGAGCTTCCCGCCGCGCACCAGGCCCAGGGCGTACGCCGCCGAGCTGGCCTTGACCACGGCGTCGCCCTCGTCGAGCACGACGGCCGAGGAGCGCAGGACGGAGAGCACGGTGTCCACGCCGGGCGGGAGGACCGCGTCGGTGTGCAGGGAGCTCCGGGTGGGGCGGGCCTGGTCGCGCTCGCTCCAGCGGAACGCGAGCATGGCGATCACGCCGGTGCACAGCCCGGCGAGCGCTGCCGCTGCGGCGACCGCCGCGTCCACGTTCATGGCTCCAGGTTATGCGGGCCCACGGACAGGCCCACAGCCAAATGGGGGGCGGCTCGAACACACGTTGCCGAGAGTTCACCTTCAGGTCGGCGATGGTTCACTCGGGGGGTCGATATCCGTCGCGTTCCGGCCGGAAGGTGGAGCCCTACCCCGAGGTGAGAGAAGGACGGACGATGCGGGACGCGTACCACGAGGAGCTGGATTCGATAGGTGACGGGCTGGTCGAGATGGCCCGGCTCGTGGGCTCCGCGATCGGGCGCGCCACCACGGCGATCCTGGACGCGGACCTCAAGCTCGCCGAGGCGGTGATCGCCGGCGACGCGAAGGTGGACGACCTCCAGCGGGACCTGGAGGCGCGGGCCATCGCCCTGCTGGCCCGGCAGCAGCCGGTCGCCACCGACCTGCGGATCGTGGTGACCTCGCTGCGGATGAGCGCCGACCTGGAGCGGTCCGGCGACCTCGCGCAGCACGTGGCGAAGCTGGCCCGGCTGCGCTTCCCGGAGACGGCGGTCCCGCGCGACCTGCACTCCACGGTGCTGGAGATGGGCCAGCTCGCCCAGCGGCTGATGGCCAAGGCCGGCGAGGTGCTGATCACCAAGGACGTCGACCTCGCGCTCCAGCTGGAGCAGGACGACGACGCGATGGACCTGCTGCACCGCGCGCTCTTCCAGCACCTGATGGACGACCGCTGGCAGCACGGCATCGAGACGGCGGTGGACGTGACGCTGCTGGGCCGCTACTACGAGCGCTTCGCCGACCACGCCGTCTCGGTCGCCAAGCGCGTCGTCTACCTCGTCACCGGCGAGCACGCGGACGAGCTCCACCAGTCCTCCGGACAGGGCGACGCCGGGGAGGCGCACTGAGCGCCCCGCTCACCTCCCCGTGCCCCAACGCGCCCGGTGCACGCTGAAACATACGTCCAAAGAACGGATTGACTGCCGACGCGCGCAGGCGTTGAGTGGGAGCGAAGGCAAACCCGACCCCTGCAAACCCGAACCCTTGAGGAGGTTCCGGATGAGCGGATGCACGTGTGGCCCCGGGTGCACTTGCGGTTGCCAGAGCGGTGGATCCTGCCAGTGCGGCGGGAGCTGCGGCTGACGGAGCGCCCACGTCACTCACGGGAAGGGCCCCCGGTCGGTGTGCTCACCGGCCGGGGGCCTTCTCGTCGGCAAGGGGCGGTTACTTCTTCTTGCCCTGGTTCTTCACGGCCTCGATGGCGGCCTTGGCGGCCTCCGGGTCGAGGTAGGTGCCGCCGGGGGTGACCGGGCGGAAGTCGGCGTCCAGCTCGTAGGCGAGCGGGATGCCGGTGGGGATGTTCAGGCCCGCGATGTCGGCGTCGGAGACGCCGTCCAGGTGCTTGACCAGGGCGCGCAGCGAGTTGCCGTGGGCGGCGACCAGGACGGTGCGGCCGGCGAGCAGGTCGGGGACGATGCCGTCGTACCAGTACGGCAGCATGCGGACGACGACGTCCTTGAGGCACTCGGTGCGCGGGCGCAGCTCCGGCGGGATGGAGGCGTAGCGCGGGTCGGCGCTCTGCGACCACTCGGCGCCGTCCTCGAGGGCCGGCGGCGGGGTGTCGTAGGAACGGCGCCAGAGCATGAACTGCTCCTCGCCGAACTCGGCCAGGGTCTGGGCCTTGTCCTTGCCCTGGAGAGCGCCGTAGTGGCGCTCGTTCAGCCGCCAGGAGCGGTGCACGGGGATCCAGTGGCGGTCGGCGGACTCCAGGGCCAGCTGCGCGGTGCGGATGGCGCGCTTCTGGAGGGAGGTGTGGACCACGTCCGGGAGCAGGCCGGCGTCCTTGAGCAGCTCGCCGCCGCGGACAGCCTCCTTCTCGCCCTTCTCGTTGAGGTTGACGTCCACCCAGCCGGTGAACAGGTTCTTCGCGTTCCACTCGCTCTCGCCGTGGCGGAGGAGGATGAGCTTGTACGGTGCGTCGGCCATGCCCTTGAGCGTAATCGACCGCGCGGGGCGGGTGCGCACCCCGTGAGCTGACAAGGAACCGCTATTCGATGGCGTGCCCATGCCCAACGGCCGTAAGCTGCCCATCACGGTTGAGCCGCTTACATGACGGGGGTACGTGCGTGCTGGCGCGGGCGGGCAGGGCGGCGAGGGAGAGCGTGGCGGGGCTGCCCCGGGAGTTCTGGTGGCTGTGGGCATCGACGCTGGTCAACCGGCTGGGTTCGTTCGTTTCCGTGTTTTTGGCGCTCTACCTCACCGTCGAGCAGGGGCACTCCCCCTCGTACGCCGGGCTCGTCGCCGCGCTGCACGGGCTCGGCGGGGTGATCGGCTCGCTCGGGGCCGGGGTGCTGACCGACCGGCTCGGCCGCCGGCCGACCCTGCTCGCGGCCCAGCTGGGCACCTCGGCCTCGGTGGCGCTGCTGGGGTTCATGCACGACCCGGTGACCATCGCGGGCGTGGCCTTCCTGGTCGGCGTGGCGAGCAACTCCTCGCGGCCGGCCGTGACGGCGATGCTGGCGGACATCGTCCGGCCCGAGGACCGTCTGCGGGCGTTCGCCATCAACTACTGGGCGATCAACCTGGGTTACGCGCTCTCCGCGGTAATGGCCGGGCTCGTCGCCCAGTACAGCTACCTGGCCGGCTTCCTCGGCGAGGCCGTCATGGCGCTGGCCTGCGCCCTGCTCTGCTTCTTCAAGATCCCCGAGTCGCGGCCCGAGCCGGCGGCCGGGGCGGCGGAGGACGGCGGGCGGCCGGCCGTGGGGCTGGGGGCCGTGCTGCTCGACGGCCGGTTCATGGCCGTCACCGCCCTGGCGTTCCTGCTCGCCCTGCTCTTCCAGCAGTCCTCGGTGGCCCTGCCGGTGGCGATGGGCCGCAGCGGGCTCTCCAGCGGCGACTACGGCATGGCGATGGCCGTCAACGGCATCCTGATCGTCGCCCTCCAGATCCCCGTCACCCGCGCCGTGGAACACCGCGATCCACGCGGGCTGCTCACCCTCTCCGGCCTCCTCGCCGGCGCGGGCATCGGGCTCACCGGCCTGGCCGGGTCGATGTCCGGCTACATGCTGACGATCGCCGTCTGGACCCTGGCGGAGATCATCAGCACGCCCATCCAGACGGGGCTCGTGGCCCGGCTCGCCCCGGTCCACGCGCGCGGCCGCTACCAGGGCGTGCACGCGATGGCGTGGAGCCTGGGCTCGCTGGTCGCGCCGCTGTCCGGCGGCGCGGTCATCGACCGCTTCGGCGAGGGCGTGCTGTGGACCGCGTGCGCGGCGGTGGGCGCGGCCGCCGCGGCGGGCTACTGGGTGGTGATGGGGCGTCTTCCCGCGGGGGACGCCCCGGCGAAGGGTTCGCCCGCGCCGGAGGCCGCTCCCGTGCCGTAGGGCCGCCCGGCCACGGGCTTTCCGGCCACGGGCTTTCCGGGTACGGGCTTTCCGGGTACGGGCTTTCCGGGTACGGGCTTTCCGGGTACGGGCTTCCCCGTACAGACCCGCCGGTTCGGCTCCCCGGCGAAGGGGCTCCCCGCGGCGGAGGCCGCTCCCGCTCCGGAGGGGCAGCCCGCCACAGGCTCCGCCGGCTCAGCTTCCTGACGGTTCACCGGCCCCGGTGATCCTCGTGAACGCCGCCAGATTCCGCGTGGACTCGCCGCGCGAGGTGCGCCACGCGTACTCCTTGCGGATCGCGCTCGCGAAGCCCATCTCCAGCAGCGTGTTGAAGCTGCCGTCGGCGTTCTCCAGCACGGTGCCGAGGATCCGGTCGATCTCGTCCGGCGTCACGGCGGCCAGCGGCAGGCGGCCGACGAGGTAGATGTCGCCGAGCCGGTCGACCGCGTAGGCCACTCCGTACAGGCGGGTGTTGCGCTCCAGCAGCCACCGGTGCACCGCCTCGTGGTTCTCGTCGGGGCGGCGCACGACGAAGGCGTTGACCGACAGGGAGTGGTTGCCGGCGACCAGGGACACGGTCGTCGACAGTTTGCGGGTGCCCGGCAGCTTCACGACGTACGAACCGTCGGCCGGGTTCTCCCACTCCAGGGCGGCCTCGCTGAGCGTCCGTTCGATGATGGTCTTCGCGTCAGACATGGGCCGAGCGTAGGCGACGCCGCCGTTCGGTGATCGCCTCGGTGTACACCTCGGCCGTGGCGAGGGCCGCCGCGTCCCAGCCGAAGGAGCGGGCGTGCGCGGCGGCCGCGGCGCCCATCGTCCCCACCAGCTCCGGCGCGTCGGCGAACCGCTCCAGCACCCGCGCGTAGTCCGCCGGGTCGTGGCCGTCGACGAGGAAGCCGCTCGCGCCGTCGCGGACCGCCACCGGCAGGCCGCCCACGGCCGCCGCGAGCACCGGCGTCCCGCTCGCCTGCGCCTCCACCGCGACCAGGCCGAACGACTCGCTGTACGAGGGCATGACGAGGACGGACGCGGCCCGGTACCAGTCCGCCAGGCGGGCCTGGTCCACCGGCGGGCGGAACCGGACGACGTCCGTGATCCCGAGCCGGGCGGCCAGCTTGTGCAGCCCCTCGGGCCGGGCCAGCCCGCTGCCGCTGGGCCCGCCGACCACCGGGACGACGAGCCGCGGGCGCAGCTCCGGCCGCCTCTCCAGCAGCACGGCCACCGCGCGCAGCAGCACGTCCGGCGCCTTCAGCGGCTGGATCCGGCCGGCGAACAGCGGGATCAGGGCGTCCTGCGGCAGGCCCAGGCGGGCGCGGGCGGCGGCCCGGCCGTCGGCGGGTCTGAAGCGCTCCAGGTTGACGCCGGGGTGGACGACGGCGACCTTCTCCGGCGCCGCGTCGTAGTGGTGGATCAGCTCGCCGGCCTCGCCCTCGGTGTTGGCGATCAGCCGGTCGGCGGCGCGGACGATCTGCGTCTCGCCGATCACGCGGGCCGACGGCTCCGGGGTGTCGCCCTCCGCCAGCGCCGCGTTCTTCACCTTGGCCATCGTGTGCATCGCGTGCACCAGTGGGACGCCCCAGCGGTCGGCGGCCAGCCAGCCGACGTGCCCGGACAGCCAGTAGTGGGAGTGGACGAGGTCGTAGTGGCCCGGCCGGTGGTTGGCCCAGGCCTGCATCACGCCGTGGGTGAAGGCGCACAGCTGGGCCGGCAGCTCCTCCTTGGCCAGGCCCTCGTACGGGCCCGCGTCGACGTGCCGGACGAGGACGCCGGGGGACAGCTCCACGGCCGGCGGCAGGTGGCCGGTGGTGGCCCGGGTGAAGATCTCCACCTCGATGCCGAGGGCGGCGAGCCGCTCGGCCAGCTCGACGATGTAGACGTTCATGCCGCCCGCGTCGCCCGTGCCGGGCTGGTGCAGCGGCGAGGTGTGGACGCTCAGCATCGCGACGCGGCGCGGGCGCCGGCGCCTGGCGATGGCGAAGGGGCCGTTCGTACGGGTGCGGAGCCTGGATGCGTACTGGCTCACCGTTCGGGTCCTCCGTCCGCCTGTGGGGGGCGCGCGTTCAGATGTTCGGTCATGTTCGAGGTCAACCCTGGAACACAAAGCGACAGGGCGCCATTTCCTCCTTTACCAAAGAGTGATGAAACCCTCACGGTCCGGGGCGGAAACGGAAGCGCTTACGCTCGGGATATGGCCGCCGTTTCCTCCCTCCTGTCCCATGCGCGCCGCCGCTCCGCCGGGCCCGTCGGGTCGGCGACGCGCGGCACCACCCATCCGAACCGGCTGCGCCGCATGGACCGCTGGATCGCCGACGCGCACGGGGCCGCGCTGCGGCGGTCCGCCGACCCCGTCGCCGTCGACCTCGGCTACGGGGCCTCGCCCTGGACGGCGGTCGAGCTGCTGACGCGGCTGCGGCACGTGCGCGCGGACGCGCGGGTCGTCGGCGTCGAGATAGACCCGGAGCGGGTCGCGGCCGCCGCGCCGTACGCGCGGGACGGGCTGACGTTCGCGCACGGCGGCTTCGAGGTGCCGCTGGGCGGTCCCACCGGGCGCCGGCCGCTTCTCATACGGGCCGCGAACGTGCTGCGGCAGTACGACGAGGACGGGGTCGTGGCCGTGTGGGAGCGGCTGTGCGGGCGCCTCGCGCCGGACGGGCTGCTGGTCGAGGGGACGTGCGACGAGATAGGGCGGCGCCACGTGTGGGTGGCGCTGGGGCCGGAAGGGCCGCGGACGGTGACCTTCGCGGCGCGGCTGGGTTCGCTGGGGTCCCCCTCGGACCTGGCCGAGCGCCTCCCGAAGGCGCTCATACACCGCAACGTGCCCGGGGAGCCGGTGCACGCCTTCCTGCGGGACTTCGACCGGGCGTGGGCGGCGGCGGCGCCGTACGCGGCGTACGGGGCGCGGCAGCGGTGGCTGACGGCGGTGTCGTCGCTGGCCGGGGAGTGGCCGGTGGTGGACGGGCGGAGGCGGTGGCGGCAGGGGGAGGTCACGGTGCGGTGGGGGGCGGTGGCGCCTCGGGGGTGGTGAGCTCGGCCCGTGCCGGGCCTTCGCGTTTCCCGCCGGGGCGCGGCCTGGTTGTGCCGGTGCTCCGCGCCGGGGGCGCTTCGGCTCGCAGCGGGCGGTGCTCCGCGCCGGGGGCGGCAACCGCCCTCCGGGCGGTTGTCCTCAAGCTCCCCGGAGGGGGCGGCCCCCAGACGGGCTGGGTGCCCCTCCCCGCCCTTTCACCGTTTCTTCCGGGGCTCCGCCCCTCGGCCCGGCACCGCGCTTCCGCGC
>NZ_JAEAMR010000009.1:327905-403991 GCF_015999245.1 Streptomyces sp. AV19
AACGCGGCTGCGCCGCGTTCGTCCTCAAACGCCGGACGGGCTGAAATGGCGCGCCCAATCCAGCCCGTCCGGCGCTTGAGGACAGCGCCCGCAGGGCGCTTCGGGGGCCAGGGGCGCAGCCCCGAAAAGGGGGCCAGGGGGCGAAGCCCCCGGCGGGGTGCAGGGGCGGAGCCCCGCCCACCGCGTCCGGGGCCCCGCCCCGGGAAACGGTGAAAGGGCGGGCGGGGGATCACCCACCCGGCAGCACCGCCAGCAGCGCGCCCACCAGCTCCCCGTCCCGCTCCTGCGTCAGCAGCGCCCGCGCCTCCGGCGGCGGCAGCCAGCGGACGCGGTCCACCTCCCGGTTCGGCGCGAACGTGCCGCCCGTCGCCTCCGCCGCCCAGTAGCGGACCTCCTTCCGGCGGCCGTCCTCCAGGACGTAGCGGGCCGTCGGCAGGGGCGGGCCCAGGCGGCAGTCCATGCCCGTCTCCTCGCGGACCTCGCGCATCGCGCCCGCCCCCGGCTCCTCGCCCCGCTTGAGCTTGCCCTTCGGGAACGACCAGTCGTCATAGCGCGGCCTGTGGACCAGGGCTATCTCGATGCCCGAGAGCGGCGCCCGGCGCCACAGGACGCAGCCCGCAGCCAGGACCACCGTCACGACGGAACCCCCCTCTGCCAGACCCGCCCGAACGCGAACCGCGCCGCCTCCACCTCGTGCCGCTGGTCCGCGTGGAGCACCCCGAGCGCGTACGCCGTCGCCGGCGCGATGCGCGGCGTCCGGGCCGCGGACGCGGCCGCGGCGGCCGCCCCGGCCGCGTCGCGGTGCCGGTCGAGCGCCTGCCCGGCGCTCAACAGGTGGATGGACAGGGCCGGTTCGGCCTCCGCCCCGTGCTGCTCGTCGAGCACCTCCTGCGCGTACCGGCGCAGCCGCACCAGTGAGCGCACCCGGTGCCAGGGTCCGTCCTCGCCCAGGGCCAGCGCCTCCGTGTCGTAGGACAGGACGCCGACCGCGTCGAGGAGCCGCCGGTGCGCCCGGTCGGCGAGCAGCGGGAGCGTCTCGCGCGCGGCGGGGGCCGGCGGCGGGTCGGCGGACAGTAACGCGACCGTGTCGGCGACGGCGTGGAAGCGCGCGGAGCCCAGCGCCTGGAGCGCCGCCGAGTGCGCCCGGTTCCGGGCGAGCGTCAACTGCCGCTCCAGCAGGGCCCCGGCGCGGGCCGAGCCCACGTCGGGCGCCCCGCAGGAGAGCCGGTGCAGGGCGCCGCGCAGCCGCGCCAGCCGCGCCTCGCAGACGTACTCGCGGCCCAGCGTCTCGGTCACCCAGGCCAGTTCGGCGCGGAAGGCGTCGGACCAGTCGGCGTCCGTCAGGGGGCCGTAGACCTCCAGCGCGCCGGAGATCCGCCGGGCGGCGGACCGCAGCAGCCCGGCGGCCCCGGCCGCCTCCCCGGCCTCCGCGTGCAGCCGCAGGCCGCGCAGGAAATCCGTCGCCTGCCGGTGCAGATAGCGCCCGAGGGCGTCCCCGGCGGGCCGCTGCCCGCCCCTCTCCGCGAGCAGCGGATCACGGTGTCGCTGAACCACGCCGGCGCCTCCGGGCGTCTATGAGCATCTCCTGTACGTTGCGCAGCGGTTGCCCGTCCGGGTCCGTCGCGCGCCGGGTCCACTCGCCGTCCGGCCCCAGGTGCCAGGAGGCCGTCCGGTCGGACATGCCGAGCTCCAGGAGCCGGGTGAGCGAGGCCCGGTGCGCGGGGTCGGTGACGCGGACGAGCGTCTCGATGCGCCGGTCGAGGTTGCGGTGCATCATGTCGGCGCTGCCGAGCCAGACTTCGGGCTCCCCGCCGTTGGCGAAGGCGAACAGCCGGGAGTGCTCCAGGAAGCGGCCCAGGACGCTGCGCACCCGGATGTTCTCGGAGAGGCCGGGCACGCCCGGGCGCAGCGCGCAGATGCCGCGCACCCAGACATCCACCGGCACCCCGGCCCGCGAGGCCCGGTAGAGGGCGTCGACGACGGCCTCGTCGACCATGGCGTTGACCTTGATGCGAATGGCGGCGGGCCGCCCGTCCCGGTGGTGGGCGATCTCCTTGGAGATGCGCGTGACCAGGCCGTCGCGCAGCGACCGGGGGGCCACCAGCAGCCGCCGGTAGGTCTCGCGGCGGGAGTAGCCGGAGAGCCGGTTGAAGAGGTCGGAGAGGTCGGCGCCGACCTGCGGGTCGGCGGTGAGCAGGCCGAGGTCCTCGTAGAGCCGGGCGGTCTTGGGGTGGTAATTGCCCGTTCCCACATGGGAATAGCGGCGCAGGATGTCGCCCTCCTGCCGGACCACGAGCGACAGCTTGCAGTGCGTCTTGAGGCCCACCAGCCCGTAGACGACGTGGCAGCCGGCCTCCTCCAGTTTGCGGGCCCACTTGATGTTGGCCTGCTCGTCGAAGCGCGCCTTGATCTCGACCAGGACGAGGACCTGTTTGCCGGACTCGGCCGCGTCTATGAGCGCGTCGACGATCGGCGAGTCGCCGGAGGTCCGGTAGAGCGTCTGCTTGATGGCGAGGACGTCCGGGTCGGCGGCGGCCTGTTCGAGGAAGGACTGCACGGAGGTGGAGAAGGAGTCGTACGGGTGGTGCAGCAGCACGTCCCGCTCGCGCAGCGCCGCGAAGACGTCGGGCGCCGAGGCGGACTCGACCTCGGCGAGGTCGCGGTGGGTGCCGGCGACGAACTTGGGGTACTTGAGCTCGGGCCGGTCCAGGGCGGCGATGCCGAGGAGCGCGGTGAGGTCCAGCGGCCCGGGCAGCGGGCAGACCTCGGCGTCGGTGATCTTCAGCTCGCGGACCAGCAGGTCCAGGACGTACGGGTCGATGGACTCCTCGACCTCCAGGCGCACCGGCGGCCCGAAGCGGCGCCGCATGAGCTCCTTCTCCAGGGCCTGGAGCAGGTTCTCCGCGTCGTCCTCCTCGACCTCCAGATCCTCGTTGCGCGTCACCCGGAACATGTGGTGCCCGAGCACCTCCATGCCCGGGAACAGCTCCTCCAGGTGCGCCGCGATCACGTCCTCCAGCGGCACGTAGCGCTGCGGGGACGCCTCCAGGAAGCGGGAGAGCAGCGGCGGGACCTTCACGCGTGCGAAGTGCTCGTGCCCGCTGACGGGGTTGCGGACGACCACCGCGAGGTTGAGCGAGAGCCCGGAGATGTACGGGAAGGGGTGCGCCGGGTCGACGGCGAGCGGGGTGAGGACGGGGAAGATCTGCTGGCGGAAGAGGGTGAACAGGCGGCCCTGCTCCTTCTCCGTGAGCTCCGGCCAGCGGATCAGGTGGACGCCCTGCTCGGCGAGCTCGGGGGCGACGTCCTGCTGGAAGCAGGCGGCGTGCCGGGCCATGAGCTCGCGGGAGCGGGTCCAGATCTGCTCCAGCACCTCGCGGGGCTGCAGCCCGGAGGCGGAGCGGGTGGCGACCCCGGTGGCGATGCGGCGCTTGAGCCCGGCCACCCGGACCATGAAGAACTCGTCGAGGTTGCTGGCGAAGATCGCCAGGAAGTTGGCGCGTTCCAGCAGCGGCGTGGCCGGGTCCTCGGCCAGCTCCAGCACCCGCTCGTTGAACGCCAGCCAGCTGCGCTCGCGGTCCAGGAAGCGGCCCTCGGGCAGCGGCTCGGCGTCGCGGGCGGGGTCGCCCTCGCGCTCGTCGTAGCCGTCCACGTAGTCGATGCCGCGGGCGTCCGCGTACGAGCGGGACTCCCCGGACGCGTAGGCGTCGTACGCGTCCAGCTCGCCGTCGAGGTCCGGCTCCAGCTCGGGCACGAGCGGGGAGAAGGCCGCACCGGGCCGGCGCGCGGTGAGGAAGCCGGCGGGGCGGGGCACCGCCCGCCGGTCGTCGCGCGGTGGGTCCTCGTCCCGGGAACGGTCCTCGTCCCGGGGACGCTCGGACGCCGAGGGATCTGCCATACCTTCATGGTGCCGCTCCGCGCGCGGAGCGGGCACGACGGAGACGGGGGCGGCTCGTGGCCCGCCCCGTCGTCCGCGGGGGGCGAAGGGCTGCATTCCGCCAGGCTCGCAACCGCGGTTGAACCGCGGGTGACGCCCACATGGCGTCCGGGCAACCCGGCGGCCTCCCCGCGGTGGCGCGGGGCGGCCGCCGGGCCCTTCAGGGCTGCATACGCCGCACGAGCCGGACGGCGGCCGTGCCGGCGAGGACGGCGACGGCGACCAGGATCCCGGCCTCGGCCCACTCCAGGGGCCACAGGTGGGAGGCGGGGTGGTAGTCCAGGTACCACTGGTCCGCGCCGTGCTGCGCCAGGCAGCGGACGGGATCCACTCCGACGTCGCACTGGGCGTCCACGATGCGTTCACCCGCACGGGTGATGATGCCGCGCTCGAAGCGCCAGCTGTCGTCGCCGGAGAGACCGGGCAGCTCCGGCGTGGTCTGCGTCCAGGGGGCGACCAGGAAGGGCCGCAGCACCCCCAGGCCCAGCCCGAGCAGCCCGTGGCCGACGAACACCAGACCCATCGCGCCGACCGTGCGCCGCACCAGCAGGCCGGCCAGCGCGCCGAGCCCGATGCCCGCCAGGGCGTCGGCGACGGGAGCCGGGCCGAGCATGTCGAAGGACTGGTACCAGATCTGGCCGGGCAGCACGCCGTCCGGCACCGCGGACCACGTCCAGGTGTAGACCGCCGCCAGCAGGGACACCCCGGCGAGCACGGCGGCGGTGGGCACCGCGAGCTGGGCCAGCAGCCAGCGCACCGGCGTCACGGACTGGGTCCAGACCACCTTGAACGTGCCGCTCTCCAGCTCGCGGGCGACCATGGGACCGGCCACGATCATGCCGATGACCAGCGGGAGGAACTGCAACAGCAGGCCGTTGTAGTGCAGGACGTCGCCGTAGGACGAGCGGAAGGCGTCCGTCGCGTTCAGGCAGCCGGCCGAGGTGCACCCCTCGCCGAGCCCGTCGCGCTCGATGACGTTCACCATCGCGAACCGCAGGATCACCAGCTGCACGACGACCACGAAGAGCGCCGCCAGCCCGGTCCACACCGCTCCCCGGCGCTGGCGCAGCACCAGCCAGGTCAGCCCCCTGGGGGCCAGGGCGAGCGCGCTCATGCCGCCGCCTTCCGGGAGCGCGGCTCGGCGCTCGGGGTGAGCAGGGACGGGGCCTCCGGGTTGCGCAGGTACGCCAGGAGCAGGTCCTCCAGCGAGGGCTCCTCGGCCTCCCACTGCCCGGCGAGCGGGCCCTCGGGCCGGATCATGGCGGTGAGCTGGCGCCCGGTGGTCCGCGAGGAGATCACCGTGTGCGCGGCGAACGCGCGCGGCGGGGCGGTGTCCTCGTGCCGGCCGACGACTCGGCGGTGCGCGGAGAGCAGGTCCTCGACCTCGCCCGCCAGCCGCACCCGGCCGTCGCCGATCAGCAGCAGGTAGTCGCAGACGCCCTCCAGCTCGGCGAGGACGTGGGAGGCCATCACGATGGTGGTGGCGTTCTCCGCCGCCTCGGCCATCAGGGCGGCCATCATCTCGTGCCGCACGAGCGGGTCGAGGTCGCTCATCGGCTCGTCCAGCAGCAGCAGTTCGGGCCGCTTGCCGAAGGCGAGGGCGAGCGCGACGCGGGTGCGCTGGCCGCCGGAGAGCCGGCCGACGCGGGCGTGCAGAGGAAGGTTTCCCTCCTTGACCAGCCGCTCGGCCGCGCCCTGGTCCCAGCGGCCCGGGTTGAGCTCCCGGCCCATGCGCAGGGTGTCCTCGACCGTGAAGTACGAGTAGAGCGGCTTGTCCTGGGCGAGGTGGGCGACCCGCGGCCGGACGCCGGGCGCGCCCGGGGCGCCGTCCAGGACGGACAACGCGCCCTCGCCGGCCCGGCGCAGCCCGGCCGCGACCGACAACAGGGTGGACTTTCCCGCCCCGTTGGGTCCGACCAGCGCGCAGACCCGGCCCGCCGGCACCCGGAACGAGCAGTCGCGCAGCGCCCATCCGCGCCGGTATCTCACCCCCAGGCCGACCGCCTCCAGAGCGGTCCGGCCGGGCAGAAACGTCAGGTCGGTCATCCGGTCCCCTTCACAGGCTGTGCCGCCCGTCCCTCGAAGGCCCCGCCGGGGGTCTCGCCGAAGGTCTCCTCCAGGACGGCGGAGACCAGCGCGGCCGCGTCCTCCCGGTCGAGCCCGGCGGCGCGGGCGTGCTCCGCCCAGGCCGCCAGCTCGGCGCGGAGCGGCGAGCCGGCCGAGGCGCCGGGCCGGGCCAGGGAGCGCCGGACGAAGGTGCCCAGTCCCGGGCGCCCCTCGACCAGGCCCTCGCGGTCGAGCTCGCGGTAGGCCTTCAGGACGGTGTTGGGGTTGATGGCCGTGGCGGCGACGACTTCCCTGGCCGTCGGCAGCTTGTCGCCGGGCGCGAGCAGGCCCAGCCGGAGGGCCTGTTTCACCTGCTGGACGATCTGCAGGTACGTGGCGACTCCGCTGCGCCGGTCGATGCGGAACTCGACCACGCCATCACCCTTTCACTAATTGACTAGTGAAAGGGTGATGGCGTGGCCGGTATGTGTCAAGCGCGAGCCCGCCGGAGCGAGCCCGCCGGAGTCCGTCAGCTCTCCGCCCTCTCCGTCCGGTCCGTCAGCTCTCCGTCCGGTACATCAGGTCGGTCTCGTGGACGGCGAACCCGAGCCGCTCGTACACCGCGACCGCCGGGAGGTTGTCCGCGTCCACGTAGAGCATCGCGGTCGGCAGCCCCCGCGCGGCCAGGTGGCGCAGGCCGAGGGCGGTCAGCGCCCGGCCCAGCCCGCCGCCCTGGGCGCCCGGGCGCACCCCGACGACGTACACCTCGCCCAGCCCCTCCGCGGCGTGCACCTTCGTCCAGTGGAAGCCGACGATCCGCCCCGCGCGCTCCGCGAGGAAGAAGCCCTCCGGGTCGAACCAGCCCTCCGCCTTGCGGTCGTCCAGGTCCCGCTGGGTGAGCGAGCCCTGCTCGGGGTGGTGGGCGAACGCCTCGGCGTTCACCGCCAGCCAGGCCGCGTCGTCCTCGCCGGGCCGGAAGGTCCGCACCGTCACGCCCTCCGGGAAGACCGGCTCGCCCAGCTCCAGATCCGCCAGCGGCCGCCGCATCTGCCGCAGCTCGCGGAACAGGCTCATCCCCAGCACCTGGGCGAGGTGCCGCGCGGCCGGGTGGCCGCCGTGCGCCCAGACCCGCAGCCGCTTGCCGGACTCCTGGAGCAGCGCGCTGCCCAGCGCCCGGCCGTGGCCGCGCCCCCGGCGCGCGGGGTGCACCACCAGCTCGCCCGCCGGGGCCTCCACCGGGTCGGTGTCCTCCAGCTGCCCGTACCCCACGAGCTCGCCGTCCTCGCGCAGCAGTACGTGCCGTACGCCCGCCCGGCGGCCCCGCAGCTGCAGCCGGCCCTGCTCGGAGACGGCCTGCTGGCCGTCCGCGGCCGCCGCCGCGGCGATCAGGTCCAGCACCTCCCGCACCGACTCGGGTGCCAGCTCCTCGAGCACCTCGACCCGCCGCCCGCCCACGTCCTTCAGCTCGTCAGTCATGGTGCGAGCCTATGCCGGGCGCCCGGCGGGCCGAGGCAGTGCCCGCATCGACGTTTTCCGGCCGGGGACAGTCGATTTCCGGCCACCGTCCCGCCGGTGACGACCGGCCGGAACCCAACCTCCACCAATTCGTCACATAGCCCCAGGCTGCGGCGCTACGCGCGTTGACCATAGGCTTCCGCAGTCACTTCTCCCGACACCTCCGCAGACGTACATAAGGGGTACCCATGCACGCGACGCCACGGAAGCGCCTCGCGGGACGGCTGGCCACGGCCGCCGTCCTCGCCGCCACCGCCGGTGTCCTCACCGCCGCTCCCGCCGGGGCGGCGATCTTCCACCACGGCAACCGGACGGTCGACGTCCAGCTGCTGTCCTTCAACGACCTGC
Organism: Streptomyces sp. AV19; assembly: GCF_015999245.1. Taxonomy (GTDB): domain Bacteria; phylum Actinomycetota; class Actinomycetes; order Streptomycetales; family Streptomycetaceae; genus Streptomyces. The sequence continues at coordinate 335,752 of NZ_JAEAMR010000009.1, forward strand.
ACGGCAACCTGGAGGCCCCGCAGGGCTCCTCCGGCACCGTCACCGAGGACCAGCCGGACGGGACGAAGAAGGTCATACCCGCCGGCGGCATGGAGTACCTGGCCAGCGCGCTGCGCTCGGCCCGCGCGGGGCACGAGTACTCGATCACCGCCGCGGCCGGCGACATGGTCGGCGCCAGCCCGCTGATGTCCGGCCTCTTCCACGACGAGCCGACCATCGAGGCGCTCAACAAGCTGAAGCTGGACGCCACTTCGGTCGGCAACCACGAGTTCGACGAGGGCAAGGCGGAGCTGCAGCGGATGCAGCGCGGCGGCTGCCACCCGAAGGACGGCTGCTTCGAGAAGCGCAAGAAGTTCCGCGGCGCCGACTTCTCCTACCTCGCGGCCAACGTCACCGAGGAGAAGACCGGCAAGCAGATCCTCAAGCCCTACACGATCTGGCGCCACAAGGGCGTCAAGGTCGGCATCATCGGGCTGACGCTCGAGGGCACGCCGGACGTCGTCACCGCCCAGGGCGTCAAGGGCCTGAAGTTCGCCGACGAGGTCGCCACGATCAACAAGTACGCGAACGAGCTGGACCGCAAGGGCGTCAAGGCCATCGTCACCCTCGTCCACGAGGGCGGCATGCCCGCCTCCGGTTCGTACAACTACGACTGCGACACCCCGGGTGCGGGCGCCGGCATCTCCGGCCCGATCGTCGACATCGCCAAGAAGGTCACGCCCAAGGTGGACGCCCTCATCACGGGCCACACGCACCAGGCGTACAACTGCACCATCCCGGACCCGGCCGGCAACCCGCGCACGGTGACCTCCGCGTCCTCCTTCGGCCGCCTGTACACGGACACCACGCTCAAGTACGACCGCCGCACCAAGGATTTCGTCCGCACGCCGGTCCAGCACGCGCGGGCCGCGAACCACGTCGTGGACCACGACCGGCCGAAGGCGGCCGACATGACCGCCCTCATCGACCGCTGGAAGAAGCTGGCCGCCCCGGTCGCCAACCGCGCCGTCGGCTACATCTCCGCCGACATCAACGGCCGCGGCTCCGAGGCGTACGAGAAGCCGCTCGGCGACGTCATCGCCGACGCCCAGCTGGAGGCCCACGCCCCCGCCGACAAGGGCGGTGCCCAGATCGCCTTCATGAACGCCGGCGGCGTCCGCTCCGACCTCGCCTTCAAGGCGTCGGGCGACGAGGGCGACGGCGTCGTCACCTACGGCGAGGCGTTCACCGTCCAGCCGTTCACCAACATGACGCAGGTCGCCGACCTCACCGGCGCGCAGGTCATCTCCGTCCTGCAGCAGCAGGTCAGCGGCGCGGTCAACGGCTCGCAGCCGAAGATCCTGCAGATCAGCAAGGGCCTGACGTACACGCTGGACATGAAGAAGACCGGCGCCGACCGTCTCGTGGTTTCGTCGGTCAAGCTCAACGGCGAGGCGATCGACCCGGCGAAGACGTACCGCGTCGCGGCGAACGAGTTCCTGATGGGCGGCGGCGACGGCTTCCCGGCCTTCAAGGAGGCCAAGAACAAGCTCAACGGCGTCTCCGACCTGGACGCCTTCCTGTCGTACCTGGGCGCGCACTCGTCGAAGTCCGCGCCGCTGGACCCGCCGAAGGCGGAGCGCATCACGATCGTGAAGTAACCGGCTTTCCGGCTTTCCCTCCGCGGGCCCGCACTCGTTCTCGAACGGGTGCGGGCCCGCGTTGTCGTTTCAAGCGCCGCCGTCCACGGCGACGGTGACGACGACCCCTCCGCCGCGCATCCCGACGCCGACCGTCAACTCACCTTCCCTGCCCGCCTGTACGAGGTCGTCCACCATCCCCGCCACGCACAGCCGCGCGTCGTTGATCAGCGCGACCCGCCCGAGGACGATGAGCACCGCCGCGACGAACTCGCTCGCGACACCTGCGGAGGCGGGCTCGGCGGGGGCCAGTATGCGGTACGCGGGGGTGGCTGTGGCTGTAACTGTGGCTGTACTCATGAGGTGCCTCCTGAACTCCAACCGGCCCATGGCTCCAGGACAATAGGGCACCCCGTAGAACCTCTACTACCCAAACCGGCAAACCCCTCTGCCAAACCTGTCGGCCGGGGGCGCACATGGCAGCATGGGGGCGACCTTGGGGAGGAACGAGACCGTGCCACCGAGAACAGCACCGACCGCCCGCCAGCAGCGCCTGGGCGCGGAGTTGCGCAAGATGCGCGAGCGAGCGGGCATGAACGCCCCACAGGCAGCCGACCAGTTGGGGACCAACCGCACCGGGATCAGCAATATCGAGGCCGGACGATTCGGGGTCAGCGCGGAACGGGTGCGATCGCTCGCGCGCATTTACGAGTGCGCGGATCAGGCGTACGTCGACGCCCTGGCCGCCATGGCGGAGGAGCGGGGGAAGGGGTGGTGGGAGGAGTATCGGGGGACCATCACCAGGGGCGCGCTCGATCTGGCCGAGCTCGAACACCACGCCCGCAGCCTGCGTTCCGTGCAAATCATGCATATGCCGGGGTTGCTCCAGACCGAGGACTACGCGAAGGCCGTCCTCTCGACGGCGGCACCCGCGCCCTCACCCGTGGAACTGCGCCGCAGGCTTTCGTTCCGGATGAGGCGCCGCGACGTCCTCGACAAGAAGGATGGCCTGACCTGCATGTTCCTCATCCATGAGGCGGCCATGCGCATGGAGTTCGGCGGCCCGAAGGTGACCCGGCACCAACTGGAATACGTACTGGAAGCTTCGGAACGGAGCAACATCACCGTACGCGCCGTCCCGTTCTCGGCCGGCGGGTTCCCCAACGCGGGAACGTCCACGAAGTACGCGGCGGGGCCCGTTCCCCAACTGGACACCATTCACCTCGACGTGGCGAACGGCAATGCTCTACTGGATACGGAAACGCATCTGGCGAACCACAGGTTCATCCTGGACCACACGGAAAAGCTTTCCCTTGACCCCAAGGCCACGCGTGACTTCCTGCGCGCCATCGCTCAAGAACTGTGAAGGCTACACATGTCGGATATCAGGTGGCAAAAGTCTTCGTTTTCCACCGACTCGGTGGATTGCATAGAACTCGCCCACCCGGGCATACACATCCTCCTGCGCGAGAGCGACGAGCCCGGGGTCGCGGTCCGCACCACCCCGGAGAGACTGCGGCCCCTCCTCCTGGGCGTCAAGGCGGGGACGCTCGATCACCCGATGTAGCGGAATGCGCGATGCGTCGCACTCGTTCGACGTAGAACGCTTGCGACTCCACTGTGGGCGGCGCTACGTTGCCGCCACTCGGCAACCCCGCCTGCCCACACGGCACTTCACCGCAAGGGAGCCCGCTGCCCCATGACGGATCACACCCCACCCCGACGCCTCATCGGCCAGATGCTCCTCACCAACGAACTCGGCCATCCGCTCCTCGTGACCTCCGGCGCCACCGGCCGCCGCCAACTCCCCGGCGGCACCGCCCTCCGCCGCGAAACCGCCCTCTGGACAGCCGCCTACCACGTACGCCGCCAGCTCGGCATCCACAGGGACCCGGGCCCCGTCCTCACCATCGACCACACGGACCCCGAGCCGTCGTCGCCCGGGGACGCGGAATCCCTCACGGTCGTCGTCCACGGCGGCTCTCTGCGCACCGCGCAGACCGCGTGCATCACGCTCCCCCAGGGCGGCGACACGGAGATCCTGGCCTGGGGCTTCGTGGACCCGGCCCGCTGGCCGGACAGTGTGGACGCGCAGCAACAGCGCTGCATCGAGGCGGCATTGACGGCCCTCGACACCGGCTGCCCCTACCTCCGCAACGGCCGCCGTCTCTCGTCCTACGCCGTCACCGCCTGACAGTGCCGACGGCGTCCGCGAGAGACAGCGACGCGCTCACCACCACCTGTTCCGCGCACCCGGCCCCGCGCAGCGCGCCGCCCGCCTCCTCGGCCAGCCGCACGGCGACGTCCGGCGACCACTCCCTCGTACAGCAGGCGAAGCGCAGTACGCCACGCTCCCGCGCCCTGTTGAAGCCGCGCTCGCCGCGTGCACCCGCCAGGCCCGGCATGCCGGCCTCCTCGTACGTGGCTTCATGGCCCGCAATGCCGTCGAGCCGTTCCGCAACGGCGTCCCTCGCGTCCTGCAGCCTGCCGGACATCACCGGTCCGCCGACCGCAGTGACGCCCACCGCGAAGGAGGCGACCGGGTCGGCGAGGTCGAACCATTCGCGCATGGCGGCGAGTTGACCGGGCGTGTCGCCGACGAGTTCGCCGAGCGGAAGGGACGCATGCAGACCGGTGAAGCGGACGCGCCCACCCACATCCCTCGACGTCGACGGCCCGCTCATCCCCTTCCGCTGAGGCGGCGCCTCAGGCGAGCGGCTGGTTTTCCGCTCCCGGGTGAACGTAGGGTGGGCCACCCCCACGAACACGGGCGGGCGGACGCCCCTTCGTCCCGCCGGGAACGACCCGGCGGAACAAGAGTCTCAGTTGTTCTCGTCGAAGATGTCTTCCGCCTTGGTCACCGTGAAGGCCCGGTGCCACCAGCGGTCGAAGACATCGAAGCAGTTGCAGCGCTCGATCCGCGCCCGGACCTCGGGAGGCGTGGGAACACCCCGATTCTCCAGCACGCGCAGGACCTCGCGCGCACGCACCCCGGCCCGGTGCTCCCTGCGCAATGACAGTCCGAGCACCACGAGGAAGGGATCCAGACCGCCACCGATCCAACCGTCGCGGACGCGTTGCTGCTCCTGGCTGAAAGCCGCCTCCGCGACCAGCTCGGTCAACTCTCCCCCTCGAAGAGCTCCTCGGCGCCGACCACGCTGAAGGCCCGGGTGAACCACCTGTCCAGGACGCCCAGATCGGTGCAGCCCATGACCCGTTCCTGGACCTCCGGTGGCACGGACACGTCCCGCATCTCCAGCACGCCGAGCACACTCTTGGCCCGGCCCTCGGCCCGGCCCTTGGCCTCGCCCTCCTGCAGGGTCCTCTCGATGATCGTGCCCCGGCCGGGGAAGTAGCTGCGAACGGCCATGATCTTTTCCTCCCAGATCTCCTTCGCGGCCTGGAAGTCCGCCAGGCCGCATTCCACCAACTCGATGAGGTACGCGTGGGCCTCCGAGTCTTCGGCGCCCAGGACACGGGCCAGCGGGTCCAGTATGTCCTCGATCACCTCGCTCCGCGCGTGAGTGATGGCGGAGAAGACCGCCATGACCGGGTCCTGAGCGATCTCCTCGGGATCAACGATCTCAGGAGTGTTTCCAGGCCCCATGACCAGCGGGTGCACGGTCAACGCGGGATGGGCCTCGGTGCCGAGCTCAAAGGGGCCCTTGGCCCAGTCGGCAGTGGACTTGTTGCTGGAGACCACGAGGAGCAGCGCGGGACAACGGTACTTGGACTTCAAGTACGACAAGTAGTATGCCCAGCTCACCGGCTTGTCCGGATCCTTGGCACCCTGCGCCTCGATGGCGACAATCAGACGGCCGCTTCCGCCGCCCGGGGAGCGGACCCGCAGCACGGTGTCCACCCGCCGTTCGATCGGTTTGACCTCTGTGACATCGGACGTGAGCGGCTCGGGCTCCCCTGCAGGCATCGGCACGCCCAGGACGCGGAACACGGGCGCCAGCAGCTCCGGATATTTCTCGAAGATCCGGTGTGACGCCTCATGGTGTGAAGTGACCATGGGCTGACGTTATGGCCGCGAACGGGCACACGCCCGGCGGTCGATCGACGACCACTCGTTCGAGCGGGTCGCTCGTACGTGCGTTAGAAACGGCGGGGGTGTGCAGTGTGAACCACATCCACTTCATGGTGCGGCGGAGTTCGCCTTTCCAGGCGGCCTCCACCCCATGGGTGGTGGCCAGTTGGCGTACGAGGGCGAGCCAGCGTCCGTACTCCTCGCCGCACTGCACCACGCGCGGAACCGGCCACCGGCGGCACCCTGGGCACCGCCCGGACACGGTTCGTCACGCTCCCCGGGTCGCCTGTGGCGAGTCCGTGATCACCTGGGGATTCATCGATCCCGGCGACTGGCCGGAGGGCGTGGACGAACGCCAACGCCGCCGCCTCGACGCCGCGTTGGCGGCACTGCGCATCGGATGCTCGTACCTCTGCGACAGCCGCCCCGCGTGTCCCTTCACAGCGCCGGCGGCTCCACCGGCGCCCCCGGCAGCCGGAGCACGGCCACCGTTCCGCCGCCCTCCGCCGGGCGCAGGGCGACCTCGCCGCCCGCGCGGCGGACCGTGCGGGCCACGATCGACAGGCCCAGCCCACTGCCCGGCAGGCTGCGCGCGGACGGCGAGCGCCAGAACCGGTCGAAGACGTGCGGGAGTTCGTCCGCCGGGATGCCCTGTCCGTGGTCGCGCACGGTGAGTTCGCCCGCGGCCAGACGTACCTCCACCTCGCCCCCCGGCGGGCTGAACTTGACCGCGTTGTCGAGGAGGTTGACCACCGCCCGTTCCAGGGCGGGCGCCTCGGCCCGGACGTACCACGGCTCCAGGGACGACGTGACGGTCAGGCCCGTCGCGCGCAGGCGGGCCCGTTCCAGGGCGCGTTCGACCGTCTCGTGCAGGCCGATGACCGAAAGCGGCGCGGTGCCGGGGGCCGCGTCCGGACGGGACAGCTCCTGCAGGTCGCCGATCAGGTCCGCCAGCTCCGTCATCTGCGCCTTGACGCTGGCGAGCAGCGCCTTGCGGTCGTCCGGCGGGATCGCCCGGCCGGACTCCTCGCTGCGCACGAGCAGGTCGATGTTGGTGCGCAAGGAGGTGAGCGGGGTGCGCAGCTCGTGCCCGGCGTCGGCGATGAGCTGCTGCTGGCGGTCGCGGGAGGAGGCCAGCGCCGCCGTCATGGAGTTGAACGAGCGGGAGAGGCGGGCGATTTCGTCCTCCCCTTCGGCGGGGATGCGCACGGCCAGGTCCTCGGTGCGGGCGATGTGCTCGGCGGCGTCGGTGAGCTGGTCGACCGGGCGCAGCGCGGCGCGGGCGACGACCAGGCCGATGGCGGCCGCGCCGAGGACGCCGACGCCGGCGGTGATGACGAGGACGAGGGCCAGCGCGTTCATCGGCTTGTCGATGTCGTTCGTCGGCTGGGCGATCATCACGGCGGTGGAGCCCGGCCCCGGGCTGGTGGCGACGCGCATCTCCTTGCCGTCCTTGGTGCGCGCGTCGTGCAGCGCGTCGGGCAGCTGCCCGTCGGCGACGGCGAGGTCGTCCACCGTGACGCGGATCGGCGACTTCCCGACCTGGGTGCAGGCCACGCCGTCCGAGGTGACGACCTGGATCGTGTACGGGGTCGGGTACCGCAGCTCGCCGTTCACCTGGGCGCCGCAGGTGCGCAGCAGCTGGCTCACGGTGTCGTCGCCGACCCGCTGGCTGGTGAGCGAGACGTCCCGCTGCTGTTCGAGCTGCTGCTTGGTGAGTATCCAGCAGGCGCCCGCCGCCACGGCGACGGCGACGGCGACGGCCGCGGCCGTCAGCAGGGCGAGCCGGGAGCGCAGCGGCAGCCGGCGGAGTCGCTCGATCATTCGGCGCCGTCCGCCCGGAGGACGTAGCCGACGCCGCGCACGGTGTGCACCAGCCGCGGCTCTCCCCCGGCCTCGGTCTTGCGGCGCAGGTACATCACGTACACGTCCAGGGAGTTGGAGGACGGCTCGAAGTCGAAGCCCCACACGTGCTTGAGGATCTGCTCGCGGGTGAGCACCTGCCGGGGGTGGTGGAGGAAGAGTTCGAGGAGGGTGAACTCGGTGCGGGTGAGCTCGACCTTGCGCTCGCCCCGGGTGACCTCCCGGGTGGCGAGGTCCATCCGCAGGTCGGCGAAGGACAGGGCGGGCGACTCCTCGACGGGCGCCGCGGGCGCGGCGTAGGAGCTGCGGCGCAGCAGGGCGCGGATGCGGGCGAGGAGCTCGTCCAGCTCGAACGGCTTGACCAGGTAGTCGTCCGCGCCGGCGTCGAGGCCGGTGACCCGGTCGCCGACGGTGTCGCGGGCGGTCAGCATGAGGATGGGGGTGGTGACGCCGGAGGCGCGCAGCCGGCGGGCGGCGGTGAGGCCGTCCATGCGGGGCATCAGCACGTCGAGGACGATCAGTTCGGGCCCGTACGCCGCCGTCTTCTCGACCGCGTCCAGGCCGTCCACGGCCAGCTCCGTGTCGTAGCCCTCGAAGGCCAGGCTGCGGCGGAGCGCCTCGCGGACGGCGGGTTCGTCGTCCACGACCAGGATGCGGGCGGCGGGCTCGGCGGGGCTCATCGGCGTACCTCGTGCTCTGCGAACGGCTGTGATCTCCAGCTTCGCACGGCGTCAGTCGCCACTGCCGCCCGCGCGGAGGGAGGCGAGGTCGGCCTTCACGTCGTTGACCGGGATCGCGAAGCCGAGGCCGACGCTGCCGGCGCTGTCGGAGGAGCCGCCGCCCGAACCGGGCGCGAACATGGCCGAGTTGATGCCGATGATCTCGCCGTTCATGTTGATGAGGGCGCCGCCGGAGTTGCCGGGGTTGAGGGAGGCGTCGGTCTGGATCGCCTTGTAGGTGGTCTTGGACGAGCCGGTGTCGCCGTTGTACTGGTTGCCGCCGAACTCGAACGGCCACTGGCGCTGCTGTCGCTGCTGCCGGCCGTCGCCGCCGGACTCCTTGGGGACGGTGACCTCGCGGTTGAGGGCGGAGACGATGCCGCTGGTGACGGTGCCGGTGAGGCCCTCGGGGGAGCCGATGGCCACGACCTGGTCGCCGACCCGCAGCTTGCCGGAGTCGCCGAGCTTGGCGGCCTTGAGGCCGGACGCGCCCTGGATCTTTATGAGGGCGAGGTCCTTGCCGGGGTCGGTGCCGACGACCTTGGCGGTCTTGGTGGTGCCGTCGTTCAGGGTGACCTGGACGCTGTCGGCGCCCGCGACCACGTGGTTGTTGGTGACGACCTCGCCGTCGGCGCTGATGATCACGCCGGAGCCGGTGGACCGGCCGCTGTCGGTGTTGGCCTTGATCTCGACGATGCTGGGGCTGACGGCCTGGGCGACGGCGCCGACGCCGTTGCTCTTGGCGGAGGCGTTCTGCACCGGGGTGGACTGGCTGCTGCCGCCGCCGTCCTTCCCGGTCAGCCCGTTGACCAGGGCGGCGGAGCCGCCGCCGACGAGCGCGGCGACGAGCGCGCAGGCGGCGACGAGGGTGCCGGCGCGGCGGGGCCTGCGGCGTGCTTCGGGGGCGGGGTCCGCGGCGAAGCCGGCGTAGGCGTACGGATCGTGGCCGCCGTTCCCGCCGTTCCCGCCGTCGCCGGGCCAGACCGTGGTGCCCTCGGGGGTGCTGACCGGGGCCTGCGGCGGGTGCGGCGGGGGGCTCGGGTAGGCGTGGAAGGGCTGGTCAGAGTACTGGTGGCCGCCGGGGCGGGGGTTCTCCGTCGTCATGTGTATGACTGTCCTCCGTGTTCATGAGAACAGTCTGAGCGAGGGCTGAGAAGGGCGCGAGAAGGGTGTGGGATTCGGGTGTGGGGGTGGTTGCGGTAGGGGGACTTTGCCCCGGACCCGCGCTGATTCAGCCCGTCCGGCGATTCAGCCCGTCCGGCGATTGAGGACCAACGTGGCGAAGCCGCGTCGCACCCGCGCGGAGCGCACGGGAAACTGGGGGCACCCCCTCTGGGGGAGAAAGGGCGGTGTGGGGAAAACCGCCCCGCGGACAACTACCCGCACCCGCAGGAGCGCCGCACCACCAGCGCCGACGGAAACTGCTTCAGCCTCTCCCGCCGCGTCCCCGAAAAACGCAGCCCGTCGTCCAGCACCAGATCCACCGCCGATCGCGCCATCGCCTGCCGGTCCGACGAGACCGTCGTCAGCGGCGGGTCCGTGAGGGCGGCCTCCTTGACGTCGTCGAAGCCGGCCACCGCCAGCTCCCCCGGCACGTCGATGCGCAGTTCGCGGGCCGCCCGCAGGACGCCGATGGCCTGGTCGTCCGTGGCGCAGACGATCGCCGGCGGGCGGTCGGGGCCGGCCAGCAGCTCCAGGGCGACCTTGTAGGCGTCGTAGCGGTTGTAGGGCGCGGGGAAGAGCCGGCCCTCCGTGGGCTTGCCGGCCTCGCGCATCGCCCGCCGCCAGCCCTCGACGTGGTCCGTGACGGGGTCGCCGACGGCCGGCGTGTGCTCCAGGCCGCCGAGGCAGGCGACGTACGGATGACCGTGTTCGAGGAGGTGGCGGGTGGCGAGCTGGGCGCCGCCGACGTCGTCCGTGACGACGGCCACGTCGTCGATCGCGTCCGGGCGCCGGTGCATCAGCACCACCCGCGCGTCCCACGCGTCGATCTCGATCGCGGCGTGCTCGCTGGGGCCCTGGCTGATGAGGATCAGCCCGGAGACCCGCATGCCCAAGAAGGCCCGCAGATAGTGGACTTCGCGTTCGTCGAGGTAGTCGGAGTTGCCGACCAGGACCATCTTGCCGCGCTCGGCCGCGGCCTGTTCCACCGCGTGCGCCATCTCCGCGAAGAAGGGCTGCCGCGCGTCCGGGACGATCAGGCCTATGAGGTCCGTCCGGCGCGAGGCCATGGCCTGGGCGACCCGGTCGGGCCGGTAGCCGAGCTCCTTGATCGCGGCCAGCACCCGTTCCCGCGTCGCCGGTGCCACCGGGCGCGGTCCATTGTTGATGACGTAGCTGACCACCGCGGTGGATGTCCCCGCCAGCCTCGCCACATCGTCCCGCGTCACCTTGGCCACGGCGGGCAGTCTACGCGGGTCCACCTACCGTTTGGCCGGTCGAGCGCCCCTCGTTCGCGCGGGATCGGGGCCGGGATCGGGGGCGTGGGCCGCGGGCGGCGCGGAAGCGTCCGCCTTCTCGCTTTTCTCCGTTTTCTCCGCTTTTTCCGGTTTCTCGGGGAGGACGAACCGGTAGCCGACGTTCCGGACAGTGCCGATCAGCGACTCGTGCTCCGGCCCCAGCTTCGCCCGCAGCCGCCGGACGTGGACGTCCACGGTGCGGGTGCCGCCGAAGTAGTCGTAGCCCCAGACCTCCTGGAGCAGCTGGGCCCGGGTGAAGACCCGGCCCGGATGCTGGGCCAGGTACTTCAGCAGCTCGAACTCCTTGAAGGTGAGGTCCAGCACCCGTCCCTTGAGCTTGGCGCTGTACGTCGCCTCGTCCACGGAGAGGTCCCCGGTGCGGATCTCCATGGGGCTGTCGTCCGTCGAGATCTGCTGCCGGCCCATCGCCAGCCGCAGCCGGGCCTCCACCTCGGCCGGGCCCGCGGTGTCGAGGAGGACGTCGTCCACGCCCCAGTCCGCGGTGACGGCGGCCAGGCCGCCCTCGGTGACGACCAGGATCAGCGGGCAGCCGGGTCCGGTGGAGCGGAGCAGCTGGCACAGGCTGCGGACGTGCGGGAGGTCCCGCCGGCCGTCGATCAGTATGACGTCGGCCCCCGGCACGTCCACCAGGGCCGGGCCCTCGGCCGGGGCCACGCGCACGCTGTGCAGCAGCAGTCCGAGCGCGGGCAGCACCTCGGCGGAGGGCTGGAGTGCGTTGGTCAGCAGCAGGAGGGAGCTCATCGGCGGCCACCCGCCCCGGTCCTCGTACGGTCGTGCACACTTCGCTCGCCCATGACGTCGGTTCCTCCTCGGTCCCTGCGACGGGGGTGCCTCCCACGCGTGCGTCCGGGCGCACCACTCGCGCTCACGAGCGTCCGAATGCACAAAAGGACCCGGGGGCGACTCTGCCCGGATCCTCTCTGGGCAGCAGAATAACCCACATGACTTCGAAGGGCCCCGGAGACTTTGCCCGACCTTGTGTTTCGTCGATCACTTCGGGTGGTCATCGCATCGTCCTCTTGACGGCCGACGGGGTGCGCGTGGAGGCGGCCTACGAACCCGGTGCCGGCGGTGCTGCCATTGTGCTCGCCCACGGCTTCGGCGGGGCGCTGGACCGGCCCGCGCTGCGGCGCGCGGCGGAGGTCTTCGCCCGGCGCGCGGCCGTCGTCACGTTCTCCTTCCGGGGGCACGGACGGTCGGGCGGCCGCTCGACCGTCGGCGACCGGGAGGTCCTCGACCTGGCCGCCGCCGTGTGGTGGGCACGTGCGCTGGGGCACCGGCGAGTGGTCACGGTGGGCTTCTCGATGGGCGGCTCGGTGGTACTGCGGCACGGGGGGCTGTACGTACCCGGGACCGTTTCGGAGCACGAGGGGCGCACGGGAGCACACGCCGAGGCGCACGCCGACGCGGTGGTGTCGGTCAGCTCGCCCGCGCGCTGGTTCTACCGGGGGACGGCGCCGATGCGGCGGCTGCACTGGGCGGTGACGCGGCCGTCGGGGCGGGTGGTGACGCGCCTCGGTCTCCGGACGCGGGTGCTGGGCGAGGAGTGGGACCCGGTCCCGGTGCCGCCGGTGGCGGCGGTGGAGCGGATCGCGCCGCGCCCGCTGCTGATCGTGCACGGCGACCGGGACGCGTACTTCCCTCTGGATCACCCGCGCTCGCTGGCGGCGGCCGGGGATCCGGCGTCCACGGAGCTGTGGATCGAGCGGGGGTTCGGGCATGCGGAGGGGGCGGCGGGGGTGGGGTTGCTGGAACGGATCGCCCGGTGGGCGATCCGGTAGGGGTTTGCTCCCCGCCCCGCCCTTTCACCGTTTCCTCCGGGGCTCCGCCCCGGGGCCCGGCACCGCGCTCCGCGCGGTGGAGCGGTGGAGCGGTGGAGCGGTGGAGCGGTGGAGCGGTGGAGCGGTGGAGCGGTGGCTTCGCCCCCTGCACCCCCACCGGGGCTCCGCCCCTGGACCCCGCTTCGGGGCTTCGCCCCGGACCCCGCAACGCGGCTGCGCCGCGTTCGTCCTCAAGCGCCGGACGGGCTGAAAAGGGGGCCAGGGGGCGAAGCCCCCGGCGGGGTGCAGGGGCGGAGCCCCGCCCGCCCGCGCGGAGCGCGGGCCCGGCGCGCCCCGCGCCACCGCCCCCCGCCCCGCGGGTTGCGAAGGGGCGCGGCCCCTGCGGAAACGGTGAAAGGGCGGGGCTGGGGCAAACCCCCTGGACGAGCCCCCGGAGGGAACCCCCTACGCCCCCTCCGCCACCGGCTGCGCGAACTGCGCCTCGTACAAGCGGGCGTACGCGCCCCCGGACGCCAGCAGCGACTCGTGATCGCCCTGTTCCACGATCCGTCCGGCCTCCATCACCAGGATCACGTCCGCGTCGCGGATCGTCGACAGCCGGTGCGCGATCACGAAGCTCGTGCGGCCCGTGCGCAGTTGGGCCATCGCCTGCTGGATGAGGACCTCGGTGCGGGTGTCCACCGAGCTCGTCGCCTCGTCCAGGATCAGGATCTCCGGCTCCGCCAGGAACGCCCGGGCGATCGTGATCAACTGCTTCTCGCCGACGGAGACGTTGGAGCCCTCGTCGTCGATGACGGTGTCGTAGCCGTCGGGAAGGGTGCGGACGAAGCGGTCGACGTGCGTGGCCTTCGCCGCCGCGACGATCCGCTCCATGGAAGCGCCCTCCGCCCCGTACGCGATGTTCTCCGCGATCGTGCCCCCGAAGAGCCACGTGTCCTGGAGCACCATGCCCATGTGGGACCGGAGTTCCTCCCGGGACAGGGAGGCGACGTCGACGCCGTCCAGCACGATGCGTCCGCCGCCGACCTCGTAGAAGCGCATCAGCAGGTTGACCAGCGTGGTCTTGCCGGCGCCGGTCGGGCCGACGATGGCGACCGTCTGGCCGGGCCGGACCGTCAGCGACAGGTCCTCGATCAGCGGCTTGTCCGCCTCGTAGCGGAAGGCCACCTTCTCGAAGGAGACCTCGCCGCGCACGGCGCCGAGCGCGGCCGCGTCCGCCGGCTCCGCCGACTGCTCGTCCGCGTCGAGGAGTTCGAAGACCCGCTCGGCGGAGGCGACGCCGGACTGGACGAGGTTGGCCATGGAGGCCACCTGCGTGAGCGGCTGGCTGAACTGCCGCGAGTACTGGATGAACGCCTGGACGTCACCGATCGACAGCGAGCCGCTCGCGACCCGCAGCCCGCCGATGACGGCGACGAGCACGTAGTTGAGGTTGCCGATGAACATCATCGCGGGCTGGATGAGCCCGGATATGAACTGGGCCTTGAAACCGGCCCGGTAGAGCTCCTCGTTCTCCCGGCGGAAGACCTCGGCGGACTCCTGCTGCCGGCCGAAGACCTTGACCAGCGAGTGCCCGGTGTACATCTCCTCGATGTGCGCGTTGAGCTTGCCCGTCGAGGCCCACTGGGCGACGAACTGCGGCTGCGCGCGCTTGCCGACGGCGGTGGCGACGATCACCGAGACGGGCACGGTGACCAGCGCGACCAGGGCCAGCAGCCAGGAGATCCAGAACATCATGGCCAGCACGCCCACGATGGTCAGAACGGACGCCATGATCTGGCTCAGCGTCTGCTGGAGGGTCTGCGCGATGTTGTCGATGTCGTTGGTGGCCCGGGAGAGGACCTCGCCGCGCTGCTGCTTGTCGAAGTAGCTCAGCGGCAGCCGGCCGAGCTTGTCCTCGACGTCCTGGCGCAGCCGGAAGACGGTGCGCTGGATGGCGGTGGTGACGACCCGCCCCTGGACGAAGCTGAACAGCGAGGCGAAGACGTAGATCAGCAGCACCCAGAGCAGGACGGTGCCGACCGCGTCGAAGTCGATGCCCTGGCCGGGGGTGAAGGAGACGCCGGACAGGACGTCCGCCACGTTGCCGTGGCCCTCGCGGCGCAGGCCCTCCAGGGCCTGTTCGCGGGTGGTGCCCGAGGGCATCTGCGCGCCGACGACCCCGGAGAAGATCAGGTCGGTGGCGTGGCCGAGGACCTTGGGGCCGACGACGGTGAGCGCCACGCTGGCCAGGCCGAGCAGCAGCACGGCCACGACTCTGGGCTTCTCGGGCCGCATCCGGGCGAACAGCCGGCGGCTGGAGCCCTTGAAGTCCATGGACTTCTCGGTGGGCTGGCCGCCCATGTGGCGCGCGATGCCGGTGGCCGGGGCGGGGCCACGGCGCTGCGCCGGTTTCGGTTTCTCGGCGCTGCTCACGCGGCTTCCTCCTCGGTGAGCTGGGAGAGCACGATCTCCCGGTAGGTCTCGTTCGAGGCCATCAGCTCGGTGTGGGTTCCGGTGCCGACGACGCGCCCCTCGTCGAGGACCACGATCCGGTCGGCGTCGCGGATCGTGGCGACGCGCTGGGCGACGATGACGACGGTCGCGTCCCCGGTCCCGTCGGCGAGGGCCGCGCGCAGCCGGGCGTCGGTGGCGTAGTCCAGCGCGGAGAAGGAGTCGTCGAACAGGTAGATGCCGGGGCGGCCGACCAGGGCGCGGGCGATGGCCAGGCGCTGGCGCTGGCCGCCGGAGACGTTGGAGCCGCCCTGGGCGATCGGCGCGCCGAGCCCCTCCTCCATGGCCTCGACGAAGTCGCGGGCCTGCGCGGTCTCCAGCGCGCGCCACAGCTCCTCGTCGGTCGCGTCGGGGCGCCCGTAGCGGAGGTTGGAGGCGACGGTGCCGGAGAAGAGGTAGGGCTTCTGCGGGACGAGCCCGACGGCGCGGGACACCGCGGCCGCGTCGAGCTCACGGACGTCCACCCCGCCCACCAGGACGTCGCCGCCGGTGGCGTCGAAGAGCCGGGGGACCAGGCCCAGCAGCGTGGACTTGCCGCTGCCGGTGGAGCCGATGACGGCCGTGACCTCGCCGGGACGGGCGGTGAGGGAGACGTCCTTGAGGACGGGCTCCTCGGCGCCCGGGTAGCGGAACTCGACGCCGCGCAGCTCCAGATGGCCGGGCCGGCGCAGCCCGGTGACGGGCGCGGCGGGCGGCACGACGCTGGAGTCGGTGGTCAGGACCTCGTTGATGCGCTCGGCGCAGACCTCGGCGCGCGGCACCATCATGAACATGAAGGTGGCCATCATGATCGCCATCAGGATCTGCATCAGATAGGCGAGGTAGGCGGTGAGCGCGCCGATCTCCATGTCGCCGCTGTCGATGCGGTGTCCGCCGAACCACAGGACCGCGACCGAGGACACGTTCACCACGAGCATCACGGCCGGGAACATCACCGACATCAGCCGGCCGGCCCGCAGCGAGACGTCCATGAGCTCGGTGTTGGCGGTGCCGAAACGTTCGCGCTCATGGGTGTCGCGGACGAAGGCGCGGATCACGCGGATGCCGGTGATCTGCTCGCGCAGCACGCGGTTGACGGTGTCGATGCGCTTCTGGACGCCGCGGAAGACCGGCCGCATCCGCCAGATCACCAGCGAGACGACCATGCCGAGCACCGGCACGATGGCCAGCAGCAGGCCGGACAGCGCGACGTCCTGGTTGAGGGCCATCGCGATGCCGCCGACGCACATGATGGGCGCGGTGACCATCAGCGTGAACGACATCAGGACCAGCATCTGGACCTGCTGGACGTCGTTGGTGGTCCGGGTGATCAGGGAGGGCGCCCCGAACTGCCCCATCTCGCGGGAGGAGAAGGACTGCACCCGGTCGAAGACCGCGGCCCGCAGGTCGCGGCCGACCGCCATGGCCGTCCGGGCACCGAAGTACACCGCGCCGATGGCGCAGGCGATCTGGGCAACGGTGACGGCGATCATCACGCCGCCGGTGGTGAGGATGTATCCGGTGTCGCCCTTGACGACGCCCTTGTCGATGATGTCCGCGTTGAGGGTGGGCAGATAGAGCGTCGCGAGGGTCTGCACGAGCTGCAGAAGCACCACCAGCGCGATCGGCCGGGAGTAGGGCTTCAGATGAGCCCGGAGGAGACGTACCAACACACCAGCAGCCTATGCGAACACCTTTCATCGGATCCCCTGGTTTTTCCCCGGTTCTTCCCTGGTTTTCCGGCTCGGCGCCGGGCCCGGTCCGGCACCCGTCATCATGGAGGCCGACGAGAAACGAGATACGAGAACGTGGAAGCGGGGTGGGCCGTGGCGACCGCACACACGGCGCGACCGGCACCGGTCGGCACGATCCGGTACTGGGCCGCGGCGAAGGCCGCCGTCGGCACGGCCGAGGAGCCCTACGCGGCGGGGACGCTGGCCGAGGCACTGACCGCGGCCCGGGAGCGGCACGCGGGGCGTCCGGAGTTCGCGCGGGTGCTCGCGCGCTGCTCCTTCCTCGTGGACGGCGACCCGGTCGGCACCCGCGAACACTCCACGGTCCGGCTGGCCGAGGGCGGCACGGTGGAAGTGCTCCCGCCCTTCGCAGGAGGGTGAGAACCGGCACATGAGCGACCAGTACCGCGACCCGTACGATCCGTACGGCCAGCAGCAGCCGCCACAACAACCGCGGCAGCCACAGCAACCGCAGCAACATCAACAGCAGCCGCAGCACGACACGTACGGGCAGCACGCCCCGCACGAGCCGTACTACGGCGCGCAGCAGGGCGCGTACGACTACGGCTACGCCCCGCAGCAGCAGCCCGCGCCGCAGGACCAGGCCGCCGCCTGGCCGGCCGCCGGCGGGCAGCAGCAGGGCCGGCAGGGCTACGCGCCGGTGGACGAGCCGACGCAGACGTGGGAGACCCCGTCCTGGGACGCGCAGTCCTGGCAGCAGCAGCTGCCGGTGACCGAGCCGTCCTACGGCGGCCCCGCGCAGACGGCCGCGCAGAACACCTGGGGAGCGCCCCAGGAGCAGCCCGCGCCCGCGTACCGGCCGGAGCCCGCTCCCGCGCACGCTCCCGCCCCCGCGCCGGCGCCCGCACCGGTCCTCGCGCAGGAGCCGGCCCGCCCGCTGACGGCCGCCGAGAAGGCCAGGGCCGAGGGCCGCCCGCAGATCCTCTCGCCGGGCTTCCGGCCCGCCCTGCTGACGGCCGTCCTGGCGGCCCTGACCGCGGTCGCCGCGCACCTGGGCCAGTACGCGCTGGCCGTCCCCGTGGTGCTGCTCCAGGCGGTCACCGCGGCGGGCTGGTTCCGGCTCAACGGGATGTGGCCGGCCCGGCAGGGCATCGCGCTGGCGTTCCTCGGCGGCCTGGCCGCCGACGCCGGCCTGCTGGCCACCGAGCGGGTGCACGCGCCCACGGTGGTGATCGGCACGCTGGGCGTCTGGCTGCTGCTGGTCGTCGTGCTCCAGCTGCGCAGCCACGCCGGGGCGGACGAGCGGCTGTACGGGCTGACGACGGCCGCCGCCTCGTCGGCGCTGGCCGTCCTCGCGGCCGGGCACCTGGCGGCGGAGCCGGACGCCGTGGTCGTCGGCGCCCTCGCCGTCGCGGCGACGGCGCTGGCCCGGGCCCTCCCGCTGCCCTCCCTGGCCGCGCCGGTGATCGCGCTGGCCGCGGCGGCGGGCGCGGGCGTCCTGGGCGGGCAGCTCGTGCACGCCGGCCCGTCCGCCGCCCTGCTGGGCCTGGCGGCCGGCGTCTGTGCCCTGGCCGGTCTGCGCGCGGCGAGCTACGACTACCCGTCGCGCTTCGTCCACATGACGGCGGGCGTGGCCCTGCCGCTGGCGCTGGCCTCGCCCGCGGTGTACGTCGTGGGGCGGATGCTGTTCTGACGGGCGATTTCCCCCAGGTCCGACCGGGTCCGACGGGTTTTCCCCGTCACCCGGTTAGGCTCGCCGGAAGGCAGTGGGCCAACCGAACCTGGGGGATCGTCACCCGATGCGCGCCATACGCACCCTGTTGATCGTCGCCGTGGTCCTGGCGGGCCTGTTCGTGGCCGCCGACCGGGCGGCGGTCTGGTACGCGGAGAAGGAAGCCGCGGACAAGATACGCAGCAGCCAGAACATGTCCGGCACACCGGACGTGTCCATCAAGGGATTCCCCTTCCTGACCCAGGTCGCCGGCAAGAAGCTCGACGAGGTCGAGGTCTCGCTGGGCGGCGGCGTCACCGCCGGCACCGGCGAGAACACCATCCGGGTCACCGACTTCGACGCGACCCTGCACGGGGTGGAGATCGACTCCAGCTTCACCTCGGCCGTCGCCGAGCGGGCCACGGGCACGGCCCACATCTCGTACGCCGACCTGAGCCGGATCGCCGGCATGGGCATCACCGTCGGCTACGGCGGCAAGGACGCCTCCGGCAACGGCCGGGTCAAGGTCACCGGCAGCCTGCCGCTGCCGATGGGCCAGGTGACGCGCAGCGTCTTCTCCTCGGTGACCCTGGTGAACGGCACGACCGTGCGGGTGCACGCCGAGAAGGTGCCGGACGACCTGCCGGGGCTGGAGGGCCTGATCCGCAAGAAGACGGACTTCGAGCGGCAGATCACGGGCCTGCCGAAGGGCGTCACGCTGGCGAAGGTCAACCCGACGCAGGGCGGCATCGACATCGAGCTGGGCGGGACGGACGTCCGCCTGGCGGGCTGAGACCGCGCCGGGGGAGGCACCACCCATCCCACATACCGGGACACTTCATCTCAGTATCCGGCGAACCGGTGACACACCTCCCCCACCGTCCCTACGATCGGCACCATGAGGCGACAGGCGGATCTCACGAAGCGGCGGGCAGTCGACCTCGGCCGCATGGCCGCCACCCTGTGTCGCCGTCCCTGACGGGGAGTTCGGCTCCCCTCTTCGACGCTCCGGCCGCTCACGGCCCCTCCCCGCACGACCGCCGCGCGCCCCTCGCGTGCAAGCGCTATCCCGCAACTGCCCCGGAGGAGAAACGACATGAGCCGCAGTGACGTCCTCGTGGACGCCGACTGGATCCAGGCCCGCATCGACGCGGGAGACCCCAGGACCGTCATCGTCGAGGTCGACGAGGACACCTCCGCCTACGACAAGAACCACATCAAGTCCGCGATCCGGATCGACTGGAAGACCGACCTCCAGGACCCGGTCCGCCGCGACTTCGTCGACCAGGCGGGCTTCGAGAAGCTGCTGTCCGAGAAGGGCATCGCCAACGACGACACCGTCGTCCTCTACGGCGGCAACAACAACTGGTTCGCCGCGTACGCCTACTGGTACTTCAAGCTCTACGGCCACCAGGACGTCCGCCTGCTGGACGGCGGCCGCAAGAAGTGGGAGCTGGACTCCCGCGACCTGGTCGCCGAGGTGCCGAAGCGCCCGCGCACCGAGTACAAGGCCAAGCCGCAGGACACCTCGATCCGCGCCTTCCGCGACGACGTCCTCGCCGCCATCGGCGACCTCAACCTGATCGACGTCCGCTCCCCCGACGAGTTCAGCGGCAAGCTGCTCGCCCCCGCGCACCTGCCGCAGGAGCAGTCGCAGCGCCCGGGCCACATCCCCGGCGCCCGCAACGTCACCTGGTCGAGGACGGCCAACGACGACGGCTCGTTCAAGTCGGACGACGAGCTGCGCGCCCTCTACGCGGACGCCGGGCTGGACTTCGGGAAGGACACCATCGCGTACTGCCGCATCGGCGAGCGCTCCGCGCACACCTGGTTCGTGCTGCACGAGCTGCTCGGCCAGGCCAACGTCCGCAACTACGACGGCTCGTGGACCGAGTACGGCTCCCTCGTCGGCGTGCCGATCGAGCTCGGCGCCAACTGACCGCGCGACGACCAACGGTAAGGATCATCATGTGTGGAGCACAGGCCGGCGGCCCCGACGCCTCGACCGCCAGGAGCGGTGAGACGACCATCCAGGGCTTCGTGACCCGCGACGGCGTGCCCGTCAGCGGCTACGTCCGCCTGCTGGACAGCACGGGCGAGTTCACCGCCGAGGTCCCGACCTCCGCGACCGGGCAGTTCCGCTTCTACGCGGCCGAGGGCACGTGGACCGTGCGCGCGCTCGTCCCGGGCGCGACGGCGGACCGCACGGTCGTGGCGCAGAAGGGCGGCCTGGCCGAGGTCGCCATCGCCGTCTGACGTGCGCGGGGGCCGCGTTCCCCACCCGGGGCGCGGCCCTCGCCGCGCGGCCCGCGCCGCCGTACCGTTGACGTATGTACGCACGGCGACGGCACGTGTACTTCGCCATGATGGGCACCTGCATCGGACTGTTCGTCCTGGCCTGGGCCGTCGTGCGGCTCTGGTCGGTGCCCGCGGCCATCGGGATGTGCCTGGTGGCCATGGTCATCCCGCCGGTGGCGGCCGTCGTGGCCAACCGCCGGGGCCCGGACGACCGCTGGTGGGACGAGACCGGGGACCCCGAGTCGGACCGCTGGTGGAACGAGCTCGACGACCGCGACCACAGATGACGGACGGTGCCGTCAGTACACGAGCGCCTGCACGCCGTCGGCCATGACCTCGCCGACGAAGACCTGCGCGCCGGCGATCCGGGCGCCCTCGATGAGGTCCTTCTCCTCGATGCCCCGCCGGGCCGCGCACTGGGTGCACACCGTGATCATCCCGCCGCCGGCCCGGATCCCGTCGATCAGCTCGGGCAGCGGCGCCGCGTGCGGCAGCTCGAACTCCGCCGCCCGCCCCGGCAGCGCGAACCAGGAGGACTCACCGGTCAGCCAGAGCGACACCTCGACCCCGCTGGCCACGGCGACGGCCGCCACCGTGAACGCCTGCGAGCACCGCTCGGGCGCGTCCGCGCCCGCCGTCACCTTGATCACGAGCTTCTTCCGCATGGGGCCACTCTAGGGGGCCGCCCCGAAGGGGCGGGACCGACCTCACAGAGCCGCGGCACGGCCCTCCGACTAGACTCGACCCGGTCCGTAAACACTCCCCCTCCGACCGAGGAGCGCGCTCGTGCTTGAGGCTTTCTTCACCGCCCTGCTGGTCCTGGTCGCCGTCGGCGTTCTCGCCTTCTCGGCACTGACCTGGAAGAAGCTGTACCAGGGCCAGCGCTGACCCTCCTTGTTCACCCCCCTACAGATCGTCTGAGCTCATGATCGAGATTCCGTCCGACCTGCACCGGGACCTGGTCCCCCTCGTGTTCCTCCTCGGCAAGTGGGAGGGTGCCGGCGTCGCCGACTTCCCCGGTTCCGAGAAGTGCAACTTCGGCCAGGAGGTCACCTTCACCCACGACGGCCGGGACTTCCTGGAGTACACGTCGCACAGCTGGGTGCTCGACGCCGAGGGCAACAAGGTGCGGCCGCTGGAGACCGAGAGCGGCTACTGGCGGATCGACAAGAACCGCCAGGTCGAGGTCGTCATGATCCGCGACCAGGGCATCGTCGAGGTCTGGTACGGCGAGCTGGCCGACAAGAAGCCGCAGATCGACATCGTGACCGACGCGGTCGCGCGGACCGCCGCGTCCGGCCCGTACTCCGGCGGCAAGCGCCTCTACGGCTACGTCAAGGGCGACCTGATGTGGGTCGGCGAGAAGGCCACCCCCGAGGTGCCGCTCCGGCCGTACATGTCGGCGCAGCTGAAGAAGACCGCCGACGTGGCCGCCCTGGAGGAGTGGGCCCGGAACCTGCCGGACGACCTGCCCGACGGCGTCTCCTTCTTCCGCCCGGACGGCACCCCGTACAACCCCGAGCAGCCGTAACCCACGGCCGCTCGACAGCGCCCCGCGGGGGAAGTCCGGTGAGAGTCCGGCGCTGACCCGCAACGGTGGGCGGAGTGCGCGAAAGCACTCCGCGAGCCCGATCACCCGCGGCGGCGCGCTCTCCTGACAACTCGCCGTGGACTGCGAGGGGAGGCCCCCGCGGGCTCGCGGCGCGGGGCGCTCCTCGGTGCGTACGCCGTACCGCCCAGGCCCACGGCCCGAGGCGAAGGCACAGCTCCGTGAAACCCTCGACGGCCGCGTCCCGGCGGCTGCCGCTGCCACTCCTGGTGACCGGGCTGGGCGTCGCCCTGCTGGTCTCGATCCTCTGCTGCGTGGGGCTCGGCTCCTCGGGCATCGGCTGGGGGGACGTCCTGCGCTATCTGCGCGCGGGGCTGACCGGCGGGGAGATCGGGGCGGACGAGATCTCCGCCTACACCATCGTCTGGGAGCTGCGCTTCCCGCGCGCCCTGCTGGCCGCCGTGGTCGGCGCGGGGCTCTCCGCCGTCGGCGTGGCCACCCAGGCGCTGGTCCGCAACGCGCTCGCCGACCCGTTCGTCCTCGGCATCTCCTCCGGCGCCGCCGTCGGCGCCAACACGGTGCTGCTCTTCGGCGCGCTCGGCTCGCTCGGCGTCTGGGCGCTGTCCAGCGCCGCGTTCATCTCGGCGCTCGCCTCCATGGCCCTGGTGTACGCCGCGGCCCGCACGGCGCACGGGCTGACGCCGCTGCGGCTGGTGCTCACCGGCACGGCCATGTACTACGGCTTCTCCGCGATCACCGCGCTGATGGTCTTCAGCGCCGACCGGGGCGACGCGGCCCGCTCCGCGATGATGTGGCTGCTGGGCAGCCTGGGCGGCGCGAGCTGGCAGTCCGTCCCGCTGGCCGCCGCGGCCGTCCTCCTCGGCCTGGGCTACCTCTTCTGGTCGGCCCGCGCACTGAACGTCCTGGCCATGGGCGACGAGACGTCCTCCGCGCTGGGCGTGGACCCCGAGCGGCGGCGCCGGGTGCTGTTCGTCGTCGTCGCGGCCGTCACCGGGGCGGTGGTCGCGGTCAGCGGCGCCATCGGGTTCGTCGGGCTGATGGTCCCGCACGCCGCCCGGATGCTGGTCGGCGCCGACCACCGCCGGGTGCTGGCCGTCGCCCCGCTGCTGGGCGCGGTGCTGCTGGTGTGGGTGGACGTGATCTCGCGGCTGCTGCTGGCCCCCGTCGAACTGCCCGTCGGGGTGATCACCTCGGTGATCGGGGTGCCCTGCTTCGTCCTGCTGATGCGGCGCCGCGGCTACGTCTTCGGGGGTGCCTGATGCGCGTCGACATCGAGGACCTGTCCGTCGAGATCTCCGGCACCCGGCTCGTCCGGGACGTCGAACTGCGCGTCGGCAGCGGCGAGTTCGTCGGGATCGTCGGCCCCAACGGCAGCGGCAAGTCCACCCTGCTGCGCTGCGTCTACCGCGCGCTGCGGCCCACGCACGGGCGGGTGCTGCTGGACGGCGACGACCTGCACGCCCTCGATGCCCGCGAGGGCGCGCGGCGGCTGGCGGCCCTGCCGCAGGAGTCGGGCAGCGAGTTCGACTTCACCGTCGCCGAGATCGTCGCCATGGGACGGCTGCCGCACCAGCGCGCGGCCGTACGGACGAGCGCCGAGGACCGGGAGATCTGCGCGACGGCCCTGGAACGGGTCGGCGCCGGGCACCTCGCCGAGCGCGGCTTCCTCACTCTCTCCGGCGGCGAGAAGCAGCGGGTGCTGATCGCCCGCGCCCTGGCCCAGCAGCCGAAGGTGCTGGTGCTGGACGAGCCGACCAACCACCTGGACATCAGCCAGCAGCTCGAAGTCCTCGCGCTGGTACGGGAGTCCGGGCTCACCGTGCTGGCCGCGCTGCACGACCTCAACCTGGCCGCGACCCACTGCGACGTCCTGCACGTCGTCGCCGGCGGCCGCCTCGTCGCCTCCGGCCCGCCCGGCGAGGTGCTGACCACCGGGCTGCTGGCCGACGTCTTCGGCGTACGGGCGCACCGGGTGCCCCACCCGGAGACCGGCATACCGCAGCTGCTCTTCGACCGCCTTCCCCGATGAGGATCCCCACCATGCGCATCACCCGCACCGCCGCAGCACTGGTCACCGTCGTCGCCCTGGCCGGGTGCGGCGCGAAGGTGTCCGAGTCGTCCGAGCCGGGGGACAAGGCCGAGTCGTCCGGCCACTACCCCGTCACCGTCTCCAACTGCGGCGTGAAGACCACGTACGACAAGGCCCCGCGGCGCGTGGTCACCAACGACGTCGGCATCGCCGAGATCATGTTCGCGCTGGGCCTGGAGAAGCACATGGCCGGCTACGTGGCGCCGGACTACCGGGCCAGTCGCCAGGACGTCCCCTGGAAGGACGGCTACGACAAGGTCAAGTGGCTCTCCAAGAAGCAGATCAACAAGGAGATGGTGCTGGACGCGAAGGCGGACCTCGTCTTCGCGGGCTGGAACTACGGCTTCGGCGAGGGCGACAACTTCACGCCCGCGGCGCTGAAGAAGCTGGGCATCGGCTCGTACGTCCTCACCGAGTCCTGCCGCAGCGGGAGCGGCAACGAGCGCGGTGTGATGCCGCCGCTGGAGGCGCTGTACACCGACCTCACCACGCTCGGGAAGATCTTCGACGTGGAGGACCGGGCGGCGAAGCTCGTCGCCGGCTTCCGCAAGAAGGTCGCGGACGCGCAGGCGGGCATCCCGAAGGACGGGAAGCGGCCGAGCGTCTTCCTCTACGACGACGGCCGCGACAAGCCCGTCACCTCGGGGGCGTTCGCGGGCCCGCACGACATCATCACCAAGGCCGGCGGCGACCACGTGATGGGCGACATCAAGGACACCTGGACGACGGTGAGCTGGGAGACGGTGGTGGACCGCCGGCCCGAGGTCATCGTGATCAACAACTACGGGGCGGTGAGCGCCGAGGAGAAGAAGCGGTTCCTGCTCTCCTACCCGCCGCTGAAGGACGTGCCCGCGATCAAGAACAAGCGGATCTTCGTCCTGGACTACGTCGACCTCGTCGAGAGCCCGCGCAACCCGGACGCCATCGCGGCCCTGGCGGGCTATCTGAAGGGGGTCCGGGACTGAGAAGGGTACGGGGGTCCTGAGCCCGCCTAGACTGGAAGCGTGGTGGACACCGACTGGCAGAGCGATCTCCGCAGGCGCGGCTACCGGCTGACCCCGCAGCGCCAGCTCGTGCTGGAGGCGGTGGACCGGCTGGAGCACGCGACGCCGGACGACATCCTCACCGAGGTCAGGAAGACCGCCGGTGGCGTCAACATCTCCACCGTCTACCGGACGCTGGAGCTCCTGGAGGAACTGGGCCTGGTCAGCCACGCCCACCTCGGGCACGGCGCCCCCACGTACCACCTCGCGGACCGGCACGACCACATACACCTGGTGTGCCGGGACTGCACCGGGGTGACCGAGGCGGGCCTGTCGGTGGCGGACGACTTCACCGCGCGGCTGCGCGAGGAATTCGGCTTCGACACGGACATGAAGCACTTCGCGATCTTCGGGCGGTGCGCCTCGTGCTCCCGCGCCCCGGAGGACGACTCCGCCGGGTCGTAGGCTGGGCCCATGCTGCGTCAATCGAAGAGCCCTCTGTTGTCGCTGCCCGGCGCCGTCCCCGCCGAGGGCCCGGACGAAGGCGTCGCCGCGCACTACGGCGACCTGTTCCGCGAACAGCGCGCCCTCGCCGACGGTTCCGGCTTCGTCGACCTCTCCCACCGCGGGGTGGTCACCGTCTCCGGCCCCGAGCGGCTGAGCTGGCTGCACCTGCTGATCACCCAGCACGTCACCGAACTGCCGCCCGGGCAGGCGACGGAGGCGCTGATCCTCACCGGGAACGGCCACATCGAGCACGCGCTCTACCTCGTCGACGACGGGGAGACGGTCTGGGCGCACGTCGAGCCCGGCACGCAGGAGGCGCTCGCGGCCTATCTGGAGAGCATGAAGTTCTTCTACCGGGTCGAGGTGGCCGACCGGACGGACGACTTCGCGGTCGTCCACCTGCCGGCCGGCTCGATCGCGTCCGTCCCCGACGGCGTCGTCGTCCGCGAGACGGCGTACGGCCGTGACGTCTTCCTGCCGCGCGGTGAGCTCGAATCCTTCGCGGCCTCGCACGCGCCCGCGGCGGGGGTCCTCGCCTACGAGGCGCTGCGCGTCGAGGCGCACCGGCCGCGGCTGGGGCTGGAGACCGACCACCGGACGATCCCCCACGAGGTGGGCCTGATCGGCACGGCGGTCCATCTGCAGAAGGGCTGCTACCGGGGCCAGGAGACGGTCGCCCGCGTCCAGAACCTGGGCAAGCCACCGCGGCGGCTGGTCTTCCTCCACCTCGACGGCAGCGAGGTGCACCTGCCCGGGCACGGCGCGCCGGTCCGCCTGGCGTCGGACGGCCCCGAGGGGCGCCAGCTGGGCTTCGTGACGACGTCGGCGCGGCACCACGAGCTGGGGCCGATCGCGTTGGCGCTGGTGAAGCGGAATGTTCCCGTGGGGGCGGGGTTGCTGGTCGGGGAGGGGACGGCGGCGTCGCAGGAGGTCGTGGTCGAGCCGTAGGGGGGTGGGGGGTGGGCTGTGCCCCGGACCCTCCCCCAGAGGGGGCACCCCCACTCTCACTGTCTCTTCCGGGGCTGCGCCCCGGGGCCCGGCACCGCGCTCCGCGCGGGTGGGCGGGACTCCGTCCCTCGGCCCGCAACGCGGCTTCGCCGCGTTGACCGGGGGCTGCGCCCCCTGGACCCCGCTTCGGGGCTCCGCCCCGGACCCCGTGTCGCGGCTTCGCCGCTCGTCCTCAAACGCCGGACGGGCTGATTCAGCCCGTCTGGGGGCACCCCCTCTGGGGGAGTTTGAGGACAGCGCCCGGAGGGCGCTTCGGGGGTGCAGGGGGCGGAGCCACCTCCTGCACGCACGGCGCTACCCGTCCCTCACCCTGAACCTGCTGCTCACGCCGATCGTGCTGCTGCTGCTCTTCGTCTACATCTTCGGCGACGTGATGAGCGCGGGCATCGGCGGCGGCGATCGCTCCGCGTACATCGCCTACCTTGTCCCGGGCCTCCTGCTGATGACCATCGGCAGCTCCACGATCGGGACCGCGGTGTCCGTCTCCACCGACATGACCGAGGGCATCATGGCCCGCTTCCGCACGATGGCGATCCACCGAGGGTCCGCGCTCATCGGACACGTCATCAGCAGCGTGCTGCAGTCGCTCGCCAGCGTGGTCCTCGTCGGGGCCGTCGCCGTGGCCATCGGCTTCCGGTCCACGGACGCCACGGCCCTGGAGTGGCTGGCGGCCTTCGGGCTGGTCGCGCTGTTCGCCCTGGCGCTCACCTGGATCGCGGTCGGGATGGGCATGGCCAGCCCGAACGCCGAGGCGGCCAGCAACAACGCGCTGCCGCTCATCGTCCTCCCGCTCATCTCCAGCGCCTTCGTCCCGGCCGACGCGATGCCGGGCTGGTTCCGGCCGATCGCCGAGTACCAGCCGTTCACACCGGCCATCGAAACCCTGCGCGGCCTGCTCCTCGGCACCGAGATCGGCCACAACGGATGGCTCGCGGTCGCCTGGTGCCTGGCGCTCGCCGCACTCGGCTACTTCTGGTCGAAGGCGCAGTTCAACCGCGATCCGCGATAGCCGCCGAAGTGGCCTCCCGCAGCTCGTCCCGGCCGAGGGCGGCGTACTCCGACACCGCGTCGGCGTACGCCGCCCCGTCCGCGTCCGAGGCCGCCCGCCGGGCCCGGCCGGCGGCCATCGTCGGCTGGAACTCCCGCAGCACGCCGAGCCGTTCGGCCAGCGCCAGCAGCCGCACCGCCGAGGCGTCGCCCGTGGTCAGCCCGGCCACGGCGAGCCCGTACAGCGCGGTGCCGTACGCCGAGAGCTGGGGCGAGGGCGCGTCCCGGCGGGACAGCGTCGCACGCAGCCGCTCCCGCAGCTCCGCCAGCAGCTCCCCGACCGGCTCCAGCCGTCCGGCCCAGGCGTGCGCGGTCACGGCGGTGCCGAAGATCTGCAGGGCCCACGGGTCCGTGTACGGGTCCATGCCCTGGCCCGGCGCGTTCTCACGCAGCCTGGCCACCGCGCGCCGCCACAGCCCGAGGCCGACCTCGCTGGTGCCCCGGGCGATGGCGATCTCGGCGCGGGTCGCGAGATCGGGGGAGTGGAGCCCGAAGTCCGCCGGCTGGTTCTCCTCGGCCAGCCGCAGCCACTCCTCGGCCTCCTCCCAGGCGCCGCGCTGCAGGCAGGCCAGCGCCAGGCCCCAGCGAACGCCGAGGGAGTCGCCGGTGTCGCCGAGCCGGCGCAGCGCGTCGACCATGGCCAGTTGCCGCTCGTACGCCTCCTCCCCCTGGTCGGCGTGGAGGCTCAGCTCGCTCAGCCGGCCGTGGGCAAGGATCTCGGTGAGCGGATTGCCGAGCCGCCCCAGCACGCCGGCCATCCGGCGGGCGGCCTCGATCGCCCGCTCCAGGTCGTGCTCGTACTCCCAGACGTAGCTGGCGACGGCGCAGGCGATGCCCGAGAGCATCGGCTCGGGGCTGTCGCACAGCTCCCGCAGCGCCGCGTACGCGGGCGGCCGCATCCGCGGCACCGCGCACAGCACTCGGGCGAGTGCCCGGACGAGGGTGTCGGGCGCGGCCGGCGGCAGCCGGCGCAGGGTGACGAGCTGGCGCACGGGGCTCGGGCCGAAGCCGAGGAAGAGCGCGGCGGTGCACACCGCCGCGGCGGTACGGGCCACTTCGGTGTGCGCCGCGTCCGGGCGGTAGTGCGACAGCGCCGGGCCGGTGTCGGCGGCGAGGGCGGCGAGGCGCTCGAAGCTGGAGCCGGTGGACCAGATGGCGGCGAGCATGGCGGTGCAGGACGCGGTCGTCGGGTCGTCGCCGCGGGCGAGGGCGTACCGCAGGGCGAGGACGAGGTTGTCCTGCTCGGCCCGCAGCGACTCCCAGTGGGCGAGCGGCTCGGCGCCGAAGAGCACGTCGTGGTTCGCGAGGCCGAAGCCCCGCGCCCAGGCGAGGAAACGGCCGGCGGCCTCCTCGTCCTCCCCCGCCTCCGCGCGCCGGGCCGCGCTGAACTCCCGTACCGTCTCCAGCATCCGGAACCGCACCCCGGCCGGGGTGTCGGCCGCGGTCACCAGCGACTGGTCGGCCAACCGCTCGAGCAGCAGCAGCGCGTCGTCGCCCAGCACCCGCTCCGCCGCCTCGCCGGAAAAGCCGCCGGGGAAGACGGACAGCGTGCGCAGCGCGGTGCGGGCGTCCTCGTCGAGGAGGTTCCAGCTCCAGTCCACGACCGCGTGCAGCGTCCGGTGCCGCTCCGGTACGTCGCGGGCGCCGCCGCGCAGCAGCGCGAACCGGTCGCCGAGGCGGCGGGCGATCTCGGGTACGGACAGCACCCGCACGCGGGCGGCGGCCAGTTCCACGGCGAGCGGCAGCCCGTCGAGGTGGCGGCACAGGGCGGCCACCGCGTCGTGCGGCAGCTCCACGCCGGGGCGGGCGGCGCGGGCGCGCTGGGTGAACAGCTCGACCGAGACGTCGAGGCCGAGCTCCGGCAGCGCGTACACCGCCTCGGAGGTCAGACCGAGCGGGGCGCGGCTGGTGGCGAGCACCCGCAGGTCCTCACAGGAGGCGACGAGGTCCCGGACGAGGCCGGCGGCGCCCCGGACGACCTGCTCGCAGTTGTCCAGCACCAGCAGCGCGGGCCCGGAGCCGAGCGCGCCGCGGATGCCGGACACCGGGTCGGCCCCGGCGTGGCCGCCCGCGGCGCCGGGCCGCCCCTCGCCCGCGCCGAGCGCGGAGGCCACCTCCGCGGCCACGTCCTCGTCCGCCGTGACGCCGGCGAGCGGCACGAAATGCACCACGCGCTGCTCGGCCCGGCGGCTGACGGCGTGCGCGAGCCGGGTCTTGCCGAGGCCGCCGGGGCCGACGACGGTGACGGCGCGGGAGGCGCGCAGCAGCCGCTCCACCGCGGCGATGTCCTCGTCCCGGCCGAGGAGCGGGTTCGGCTCGTGCGGCACACCATGTCTGACCACGGGCGGTTCGCCGCGCAGCAGCTCCTGCTGCACGGCCTTGAGCCCGGCGCCCGGATCCGTGCCGAGCCCGTCGCGCAGCTCACGGCGGTACGCCTCGTACCGCGTCAGCGCGGCGGACGGGCCCGCCGTCGCCGCCTCGCCGCGCAGCAGCTCGGCGAGCACTTCCTCGTCGCGCGGATGCTCCGCGGCGGCCGCGGCCAGCGGCCCGGCCGCCTCCGCGTGCCGTCCGAGGCGGGCGAGCGCGAGCGCCCGCGCGCGGACGAGCGCGCCGCGGACGGGGGCGCGCTCGGCACGCAACGCGGCCACGGGGTCGTCGGTGCCACCGCCCCCGTCGGGGGTGCCCTCCCACAGCGCGAGCCCGGCCTCGGCCGCGGCCAGCGATCCCGCGTGGTCCCCGGCCCTGGCCCGGTCCGCGCTCGCGGCGGCGTGCAGCAGCAGGGCGGAGCTGTCGACCTGCTCCTCGGCGAGGGTGAGCCGGTATCCGGCCGGCGTGCTCGCGAGGACGTCGGCGCCCAGCTGCGCCCGCGCCCTGGACACGAGGACCTGCACCGCCTTCCCCGGCCGCTCCGGCAGCGCGTCCGGCCACAGCCCCGCCACGAGCCGCTCGGTGCTGCAGCCCGTGCGCAAGTCGCCCGCGAGCAGGGCGAGGAGGCCGCGGAGCCGGGGCGCGGTGACCTCCTGTCCGCGATGGGCGACACGCGGCAGCAGGGTCAGGTCGGTGGTCATCCGTGCAGATTAGGCCAAGGCCCGGCGGCCGGTAACTCCCGGCCGCGGGCGGGCGCGTAAGCCCCGGATAAACCAAAGCAAGCACTCGCTTGCAAAAGTTAGCAACGTGCGGCAGCATCGGCGGCATGGCATCGCTCAACGTCGGCAACCTCGGCGAGTACCTGCGCGAGCAGCGGCGCAACGCGCAGCTGACACTGCGTCAACTCGCCGACGCGGCGGGCGTGTCCAACCCGTACCTCAGCCAGATCGAGCGCGGTCTGCGCAAGCCGAGCGCCGAGATCCTCCAGCAGCTGGCCAAGGCGCTGCGGATCTCCGCGGAGACGCTATATGTGCAGGCCGGGATCCTCGACGAGCGGAGCCGGGAGGAGGCGGAGGTCCGCAGCGCGATCCTCTCCGACCCCTCGATCACCGAACGGCAGAAGCAGATTCTGCTGGAGATCTACGACTCGTTCCGCAGGGAGAACGGGTCGTCGAAGGACAACGACGACAGCAAGCCCTCCGGCTGACCCACCGGGGCAGCCGGTCCGCGAGACGGGAGACCCACGCATGGCCACGACCCAGGACATCCGCAAGGCGGCCACCGACACGGCCTACGCGGCGGCCGGCCTCGCCGACCTCACCGCCGAGAAGCTCGGGCAGGTCGTCGCCGACGCCCCCGCGAAGTTCGAGCAGCTGCGCCGCACGGACCCCAAGGCCCTGGGCGACCGGGTGACGAAGGGGGCCAAGGAGGCCCAGGACAAGGTCACCGCCAAGGTCGGCGAGATCGTCGGAACTCTCGACGGGGACTTCAAGAAGTTCGGCCAGACCGTGCAGGACCTGGCGCTGCAGGGCGTCGGCCAGGCCGTCGGGCTCGCCGCGAAGGGCGGCGAGGCCTTCGACAAGCTGGCCGAGCGCGGCCGGGAGGCCGTGAAGACCTGGAACGGCGAGCAGCCGGCGAACGAGGCCGCGGAGATCCCCGTGGCCACCGAGCCGCAGGAGCAGGCGGCGGCGGAGGACGCGAAGGCCGCCGAGGACGTCAAGGCGACGGAGGACGGCAAGACGGCCGAGGACAGCAAGGCGGAGGAGGACGACAAGCCCGCCGCGAAGAAGGCCGCGCCGCGCCGCACCACGGCCCGCAAGGCCGAGGCCAAGGCGGACGACGCCTCCTAGCCGCCGGCACGTACGCGGAAACGATCCGGGCACCTCCACGGTGCCCGGATCGTTCCCCGGGTACGGTGGGCAGCGAGAGGCTGACCGTACGCGTCACAGGCGACGTCGCAGACGACAAGAGGTGGGCGGCAATGCTGGTACAGGGCTTCAACATGATCTGGGGCTGGATCTCCCTCGGCCTCCTGGTCTTCGCGCTGGCCGCCTTCGTCAACGCGGCCGTCCACCGGGACGACGCGTACCGCGCCGCGGACAAGCAGAACAAGGGCTTCTGGCTGATCATCCTCGGCGTCGCCGTCGCCGTGAACATCTTCCTCGGCGTCTGGGGCTTCCTGCCGATCCTCGGCCTGATCGCCACGATCGTCTACTTCGTGGACGTGCGCCCGGCACTCAAGCAGGTCTCCGGCCGCGGCCCGCGCCGCCGCGGCTCCAGCTCGGACGGTCCGTACGGGCCGTACAACGGCGGCCGCTGACCGGTCAGCGACCGAGACGGCCGGCGCGGTCGAGCAGCAGGACGGCCAGGTCGTCCGTCAACTCCCCGCCGTTCAGGGCACGTACCTCGGCCACGGCGGCGTCGAGGAGCTCCTCGCCGGCCAGCCCCTCCTTCATCCGACGGCCGATCATCTCGACCATCCCCTCCTGTCCGAGCCGCCGCGCGCCCGCGCCCACCCGGCCCTCTATCAGGCCGTCGGTGTACATCAACAGGCTCCAGGAACCGCCGAGTCCGACGTCCAGGCGGGGCCAGCGCGCCCCGGCGAGCAGGCCGAGGGCCGGGCCGCCGCCGTCCTGCGGCAGCAGGCGGGGCTCCTCGCCGCCGCGCGCGAGCAGCGGGGCCGGGTGCCCGGCCAGGTGGAGCCCGGCGGAGCGGCCGTCCGGCGCGATGTCCAGCATGCACAGCGTCGCGAAGATCTCGTGGTCGGCGCGCTCGTGCTCCAGCACCTCCTGGAGCGTGCCGAGCAGCGCCTCGCCGCTCAGCCCGGCGAGGGTCAACGCCCGCCACGCTATGCGCAGTTCGACACCGAGGGCGGCCTCGTCGGGGCCGTGGCCGCAGACGTCGCCGATCATCGCGCGGACGGTGCCGTCGGGGGTGCGGACGGTGTCGTAGAAGTCGCCGCCGAGCAGGGCGCGGCTGCGGCCCGGCCGGTAGCGCGCGGCGAAGCTCAACTCCGAGCCGTCGAGCAGGGGGTTGGGCAGCAGCCCGCGCTCCAGCCGGGCGTTCTCCTGGGCGCGCAGCCGGGATTCGGTGAGCTGCCGCTGGGCGAGGTCGGCGCGCTTGCGCTCGACGGCGTAGCGGACGGCGCGGCTGAGCACGGGGCCGTCGAGCTCGTCGCGGCAGAGGTAGTCCTGCGCGCCGACGCGCACGGCCTCGGCGGCGCGCTCGGCGTCGTTCCCGGAGGTCAGCGCGAGCACGGCGTGACCGGGGGCCAGGCGCAGCACGCGGCGCAGGGCCTCCAGCTCACCGGCGGCGCCGTCCGCGGCGGGCAGGTCGAGGTCGAGCAGGACGCAGTGGACGTCGTCGGTGAGCAGCCGCTCGGCCTCGGTGAGGTTGCGCGCGGTGCGGATGCGAACGGGTTTGCCGGCCACGACGGTCATGTCGGCCAGCTCGGGCACGGAGAGCGACCCCGCCGGGTCGTCCTCGATGACCAGCAGGGTCAGCCCGCCGTCGGGCGGTCCGGCGGGGGTCCCCGCCGGGCCGGGTGCGGTTACGGGCGTCACGTCGGTATTCCTTCCTCCCCCGGCGGCTGCCGGGAGGTGCCCCCCGGGGCGGCTCCGCGGGGAGCGGCGCCCGACGTGACAGTAGCGGGAGGGCGCGGGCGAACGGAATGGTACGGAGCCACCCGCCTCTGTCATATGCCGTTGCCAACGGGGCTTTTGGGGCGAGGAGGCGGGAATGCGCCATGAGATACGTCACGCCGGGGACGGGTGTGCGGCGGGCGTTCAGGAGGACGAGTGACGGGGGTTACGTGACGCGCGCCTCAACACCGTTGTGGCGGGCGTCTCATGGCCGTTGTGCGGCAGGGGTCCCAGTCCCCGTGACGGCTTCGGTGACCGTTCCGGCGCCGGCCTCGTCCGGCTCAGCCCGGCCGGACCACCCCGAGGACCGGCATCGAGCCGGCGCCCGCGAGCGTCACCTGCCGCCCGGGCCGGGGCGCGTGCACCATCGTCCCGTCGCCTATGTACATCGCCACGTGGCTGGCGTCCGAGAAGTAGATGATCAGGTCCCCGGGCCGCATGTCCTTGACCTCGACCTTGGGCAGCTGCCGCCACTGCTCCTGCGAGGTGCGCGGTATCGGGCGCCCGGCCGTGGCCCAGGCCCGGGAGGTGAGGCCCGAGCAGTCGTACGTGTCGGGACCGACCGCGCCCCACACATAGTTCTTGCCCATCTGTGCGGTCGCGAACTCGACCGCGCGCCGCCCCGCGTCGGTGGAGGACCCCGCGGAGTCCTTGAGGGAGAGGCCCTTGACCGCGTCGGAGGCGAGCCACTGCTGCTGGGCCCGGCGGGCCTTCTCCTCCTCCAGCTTCTTCAGCCGCTCGCGCTCCGCGTCCTCCAGACGCGATTCGAGCTTCCTGGCGGCGTCGAGCCGGGCCTCGATCTCCTTCTTCGCGTCCGCCTTCTTCTTCCGCTCCTCCTTGAGCCGCTTCCAGCGCTCGTCGGCCGCCTTCGCGTAGCGGCCGAGCTCCTCTTTGACCGACTCGGTCTCGGCGAGCAGGCGGCGGGTGGCGTCCTGGCCGCGGCGGGTCGAGTCCAGCGCGGCGAGGAAGTCGTCGGGCGAGGGGGCGAGGAACAGCCGGGCCGAGGGGGCCAGGCCGCCGGAGCGGTACTGGGAGCGGGCGAGTTCGCCGATGCGGTCCTCGATCTCCCGCCGCCGCTTCTCGGCGTCGGCGACCTTCTTGGCGAGGCCGGTGGCGTTCTTCTCCTGGAGCTTGGCCTGCTCGTCGGCGGCGTTGTACGCGTCGGTGGCCGCCTCGGCCTTGCGGTAGAGGGACTCCACCTCCTTGTGGACGTCCTCCAGGCTCCGCTTCGGGGGCGCCGGATCGGCCCACGCGGTCTGGGGCACGGCCGCGACGGCCGCGCAGACGAGGGCGGTGGCGACGAGGACGCGCCGGGCGTGCGGCGGTCTCCGGACGGCCCCGTCCCCGCCGCCCGTGCTCCTGCCGACCATGGCACCGTTCCGCCCCACCGGACACCTCCGCGATTCGACCCCCACGGCTTCACCTGCCGCGACGCGCGGAACGGATCGTGTCACGAGCGTCACAAAACCAACAGAGAGCTGCATCACACTTGGCCGGAAACCCGTTCTGGCGAGATCCGTTCGGTGGCACCGCACTGATGGCCGAGGTTCACCGCGTGTTCACCCCACCCCTTCGACGGCTTCACCTGATCTGCTTAATTTCGGCCGTGGAACAGGGGCTGCACGGCCACCCACGAACCAGTGGCCGCGCTGTGGAAACTCCCGCCACACCCGCACCCAGCTCTCGCACGCCGCCCCAGCGGCGGCCATCGGAAGGAACACCCGAAAAGTGAAGCTTCAGCGCAAGAACCGGCTCCGGGCCGTCGCCTTCGGCGCCATCGCCGTCTCCGGCGCCCTGGTCCTCACGGCGTGCGGCTCCGACGACAACAGCGCCGGCGGCTCCGGCGGCACCGGCTCCACCAAGGCCGCCGGCGACGTCAAGTGCGACGGCAAGGGCCAGCTGCTGGCCTCCGGCTCGTCCGCCCAGAAGAACGCCATGGACCTGTGGGTCAAGAACTTCATGGCGGCCTGCAAGGACATCCAGATCAACTACAAGGCCACTGGCTCCGGCGCCGGCATCCAGGAGTTCCTCCAGGGCAAGACCGCCTTCGCGGGCTCCGACTCGCCGCTGAAGCCGGAGGAGGTCGCCAAGTCCAAGAGCGTCGTCAAGGGCGGCCAGGGCATCAACCTCCCCCTGGTCGGCGGCCCCATCGCCATCGGCTACAACGTCCCGGGCGTGGACAACCTGGTGCTGGACGCGGAGACCCTCGCCAAGATCTTCGACGGCAAGATCGACAAGTGGAACGACGAGGCGATCGCCAAGCTCAACAAGGACGCCAAGCTCCCCGATCTGAAGATCCAGGCGTTCCACCGCTCCGACGAGTCGGGCACCACGGACAACTTCACCAAGTACCTCAAGGCCGCCGCCGACAAGTCGTGGCCCTACGCCCCCGCCAAGGCCTGGGCCCCCAAGGGCGGCCAGGCGGCGGACGGTTCGGCCGGCGTCTCCTCCCAGGTCAAGCAGACCCAGGGCGCCATCTCCTACTTCGAGCTGTCCTACGCCACCGCGAGCAGCATCAAGACGGTCAAGCTGAACACCGGCGCGTCCGCCCCGGTCGAGGCCAGCTCCGAGAACGCCTCCAAGGCCATCGCCGAAGCGAAGATCACCGGCCAGGGCAAGGACCTCGCGCTCAAGCTGAACTACACCACCAAGGCCGAGGGCGCCTACCCGCTGACCCTGGTGACCTACGAGATCGTCGGCGACAAGGGCAACAAGGCCGAGACCCTGCCCGCCACCAAGTCCTTCCTCACCTACATCGCGAGCGAGGAGGGCCAGTCCGTCCTCAAGGACCTCGGCTACGCCCCGCTGCCCGCCGAGATCGCCAAGAAGGTCCGCGAGAACATCGCGAGCCTCTCCTGACGAACCCGCCGGGCCCGGCAAGCCCGACGGGCCCGGCGGGCCACTTCTGAACCCTGCGGCCGGCCCTCCCCCGGAGCTCCCCCTCCGGATCCCGGCAGGCCGCGCCGTCCGGTGCACCGCCGCACCGGGGCCGGACGCCCCGCGCCCGGCCCCGCAGACCGGAGACTCCCGTGGACGACATGGAAATGACGACTTCAGCAGAACCAGCAGAACCACCCGCCGGACGCCCGGCCAAGGCCGCCGCCCGCCCCGGCGACCGGATCTTCCTCGGGCTCTCCCGGGGCTCCGGGATCCTCCTCCTGGTGATCATGGCCGCCATCGCGGTCTTCCTCACCGTCCGCGCCGCGCACGCGATATCGCAGGACCAGGGCAACTTCTTCACGACCTTCGAGTGGAACGCCAACGTCGATCCGCCGGTCTTCGGCATCGCCGTCCTCGCCTTCGGCACGGTCGTCAGCTCGCTGATCGCCATGGTGCTCGCCGTGCCGGTCGCCGTCGGCATCGCGCTGTTCATCTCGCACTACGCGCCGCGCAGGCTGGCCGCGCCGCTGTCGTACGTCATCGACCTGCTGGCCGCCGTGCCCTCGATCGTCTATGGCCTGTGGGGCGCCCTGTTCCTGGTGCCGCACCTCGGCGGGCTCTACTCCTGGCTGGACGAATACTTCGGCTGGACCGGCGTCCTGGCCTACCACGACGGCGCCGCGCGCTCGCTGTTCACCATCGGCATCCTGCTGGCGATCATGATCCTGCCGATCGTCACCAGCGTCAGCCGCGAGGTCTTCCGGCAGTCCCCCCAGACGCACGAGGAGGCCGCGCTCGCGCTCGGCGCGACCCGCTGGGAGGTCATCCGGATGTCGGTGCTGCCCTTCGGCCGCTCCGGCGTCATCAGCGCCTCGATGCTGGGCCTGGGCCGCGCGCTCGGCGAGACGATGGCCGTCGCCACCGTCCTCTCCCCCAGCTTCCTGATCTCCAAGAGCCTGCTCGACCCGGGCGGCGGCACGTTCGCCCAGAACATCGCGAGCAGCTTCAAGGAGTCCGGCGAGACGGGCAAGGACGCGCTGATCGCCTCCGGCCTCGTCCTGTTCGTCCTGACCCTGCTGGTCAACGGCGCGGCCCGGATGATCATCGCGCGCCGCAAGGAGTACTCGGCATGACCGACGCGACCCTGGGCCGGCCCGTACCGGCCGACGCCGTCCCCCCGTCCGCCGGCCTGCGCCGCCCGCGGCTGCCCCGCTGGGCCCCGGCCGCGATCGCGGCCCTCTCGGCCGCCGTCGGCTGCGGCATCGGCCTCGGGGCCGGTCTGAGCAGCCGCTTCCAGTGGGGCCTGATCGCCGCGGTGCTCTTCGTCGCCCTGACGTACGGGCTGACGGCCCGCGTCGAGGGCTTCCGCCAGGCCAAGGACCGCCTCGCCACCAGCCTGGTGTGGACCTGCTTCCTGGTCGCGGTCGTCCCGCTCGTCTCGCTGATCTGGGAGACCGTCGCGCGCGGCGTGAAGGTCCTCGACGGGGGCTTCCTCACCCACTCCATGGCCGGCGTGCTGACCGTCCAGCCCGGCGGCGGCGTCTACCACGCGATCATCGGCACCCTGGAGCAGGTCGGCCTCGCCACCGCCATCGCGGCCCCGGTGGGCCTGCTCACCGCGGTCTACCTGGTCGAGTACGGGCGCGGGCGGCTCGCCAAGGCCGTGACCTTCTTCGTGGACGTCATGACCGGCGTCCCCTCGATCGTCGCCGGCCTGTTCGTCCTCAGCTTCTGGATCATCATGCTGGACTTCGGCTACTCCGGCTTCGCCGGCGCGATGGCGCTCGCGATCCTGATGATGCCGGTCGTGGTCCGCTCCACCGAGGAGATGCTCAAGCTCGTCCCGAACGAGCTGCGCGAGGCGTCCCTCGCCCTCGGGGTGCCCAAGTGGCGCACGATCCTCAAGGTCGTCCTGCCCACCGCCATCGGCGGCATCGCCACCGGCGTCATGCTCGCCGTCGCCCGCGTCGCGGGCGAGACCGCGCCGATCGTGCTGCTGGTCTTCGGCTCGCAGGTGATCAACAACAACCCGTTCGACGGGGCGCAGTCCTCCCTCCCCTACTACATCTACGAGCAGTGGGCGGCCGGCAACGACGCCGGCTACGACCGCGCCTGGGCGGCGGCTCTCGTCCTGATCGCCTTCGTCATGATCCTCAACCTGGTGGCCAGGGGCATCGCCCGCTGGAAGGCCCCGAAGAACCCCCGCTGAAAGAGGCACGATCCCCATGGCCAAGCGAATCGACGTCAGCGGCCTCTCCGCCTACTACGGCAGCCACAAGGCCATCGACGACATCTCCATGACCGTCGAGCCGCGCTCGGTGACCGCCTTCATCGGGCCGTCCGGCTGCGGCAAGTCCACCTTCCTGCGCACCCTGAACCGGATGCACGAGGTCACACCCGGCGGCCGCGTCGAG
Organism: Streptomyces sp. AV19; assembly: GCF_015999245.1. Classification (GTDB taxonomy): domain Bacteria; phylum Actinomycetota; class Actinomycetes; order Streptomycetales; family Streptomycetaceae; genus Streptomyces. Next base: position 374,928 of record NZ_JAEAMR010000009.1, read on the forward strand.
GGCAAGGTGCTGCTCGACGACGAGGACCTCTACGGGCCGGGCGTGGACCCCGTCTCCGTCCGCCGCACCGTCGGCATGGTCTTCCAGCGCCCGAACCCCTTCCCCACGATGTCGATCTACGAGAACGTCGTCGCGGGCGTCCGCCTCAACGGCGGCCGCCGCAGCAGGTCGGAACTGGACGCGATCGTCGAGAAGTCGCTCAAGGGCGCGAACCTCTGGAAGGAGGTCAAGGACCGGCTGGCCAAGCCGGGCGCGGGCCTCTCCGGCGGCCAGCAGCAACGCCTCTGCATAGCCCGCGCGATCGCGGTCGAACCGCAGGTCCTGCTCATGGACGAGCCGTGCTCGGCGCTCGACCCGATCTCGACGCTCGCGATCGAGGACCTCATCGGGGAGCTGAAGGAGCGCTTCACGATCGTGATCGTGACCCACAACATGCAGCAGGCGGCGCGGGTCTCGGACCGCACGGCCTTCTTCAACCTGGCGGGTGTCGGACGGCCGGGCGAGCTGGTCGAGATCGACGACACGGAGCGGATCTTCTCGAACCCGTCGGTCCAGGCGACGGAGGACTACATCTCGGGCCGCTTCGGCTGAGCCGGACGGTTGCGGGCAGTCGTTCCGCAAGGGGGGAACCGGGGGACGGGCCGCGCCCGGCCCCGGAACCGCAAGCCGCCTTGCGGCGCTGCATGGCGGTGCCGCCGCGAGGCAAAAGGCCCGCCCCTCGGTACGTACGTACCGAGGGGCGGGCCCACACGCTTCTCCGAAGCATCAGCCGAAAGCGTCGGCCGAACGCATCGGCCGAACGCATCGGCCGAACACATCAGCCGAACACGAGGTTGACCGCCCAGAAGCTGAGCGCGGCGAAGACCGCCGCGGCCGGCATGGTGATGAACCAGCCGAGGATGATGTTCTTGGCCACTCCCCAGCGCACCGCGTTGACCCGCTTGGTCGCACCGACGCCCATGATCGCCGAGGTGATGACGTGCGTCGTGGAGATCGGCGCGTGGAACATGAACGCGGTGGTGAACATGACGGACGCGCCGGTCGTCTCCGCCGCGAACCCCTGCGGCGGGTCCAGCTCGATGATCTTCCGGCCCAGCGTGCGCATGATGCGCCAGCCACCCGCGTACGTGCCCAGCGAGAGCATCAGCGCACAGGCGACCTTCACCCAGACCGGGATGGCGTCGCCCTTGCCCTGCACATCGCCGATGACCAGCGCCATCACCACGATGCCCATGGTCTTCTGGGCGTCCTGCAGACCGTGACCGAGCGCCATGCCGGCGGCCGACACCGTCTGGGCGATCCGGAAGCCGCGCTTGGCCTTGTGCGGGTTGGCCCTGCGGAACATCCACATGATCGCGACCATCACCAGATAGCCGAGGATCAGACCGACGAACGGCGAGAGGAACATCGGGATGACGATCTTCTCGACGACTCCCGACCAGATGACGGTCGTGCCGCCCGCGAGCGCCGCGCCCACCATGCCGCCGAACAGGGCGTGCGAGGAGGACGAGGGCAGGCCGAAGTACCAGGTGATCAGGTTCCAGGCGATCGCGCCGATCAGGGCCGCGAAGAGGATGCCCATCCCCTTGTCGCCCACCGGCGTCTCGATCAGGCCCTCGCTGACGGTCTTCGCGACCCCGCTGCCGAGGAAGGCACCGGCGAGGTTCATCACCGCCGCCATCGCCAGGGCCGCGCGCGGGGTCAGCGCCCGCGTGGAGACCGAGGTCGCGATGGCGTTCGCGGAGTCGTGGAAGCCGTTCGTATAGGTGAATCCGAGCGCGACCGCGATGGTCACGACAAGTGCAAACGTATCCACCGGAGGTCAGGACTCCTTGACCGCGATGGTTTCGACCGTGTTCGCCACGTGCTCGAACGCGTCCGCCGCCTCTTCCAGTACGTCCACGACCTGCTTCAGCTTGAGCACCTCGATGGCGTCGTACTTGCCGTTGAAGAGGTGTGCGAGCAGCTTGCGGTGGATCTGGTCCGCCTGGTTCTCCAGGCGGTTCACCTCGATCCAGTACTCGGTGAGGTTGGTCATCGTGCGCAGGTTCGGCATCGCCTCGGCCGTGAGCTCGGCCGCCCGCGCCAGGACCTCGATCTGCTGCTCGACGCCCTTGGGCAGTTCCTCGATCTGGTAGAGGACGACCAGGTCGACGGCCTCTTCCATGAAGTCCATGATGTCGTCGAGCGAGGACGCGAGGGCGTAGATGTCCTCGCGGTCGAACGGCGTGATGAACGACGAATTCAGCTGGTGGAAGATCGCGTGCGTCGCGTCGTCCCCGGCGTGCTCCGCTGCCCGCATCCGCTCGGCGATCTCGGCTCGGGCGGACGGCTCCGCACCGAGCAGTTCCATCAGGAGCTTGGAGCCCGTGACGATGTTGTCCGCGGACGCGGCGAACATGTCGTAGAAGCTCGTCTCCCTGGGGGTCAGACGAAAGCGCACGTGGGATCCTCGGGGTGCAGCGGATTCGGTCTCGTTGATGCTAGGCGCATCATCGGGCCACAGCTAACTGGCATTCCCTCAGTGTCGCCCATCGGGCAGAGTGCTCACCAAGCCGGTACGGCCTCACGGCCCGTCCCGCACCGGTCCCGCACCGACTCGCACCGGCGAATTCGGTACGATATACCCGGTGGGGGTATATCGACGAGGTATAAGCCCCGAGGCACACACCGGAACACCGCCACGGAGCACCGCCACGGAGGACGCCATGACGACCACGGACACCACAGCGGCCGACGCCGGCGAGCCCGCCGCGGCAGCCTGCCACACCGGCCCCGGGAGCGACGAGGGTCACAACCACGGCCCCCACGGCTACAGCAAGCAGAAGGACCAGCACCTCAAGCGCCTGCGCAGGATCGAGGGCCAGATCCGCGGCCTCCAGCGCATGGTCGAGGAGGACGTCTACTGCATCGACATACTCACCCAGGTCTCGGCGGGCACCAAGGCGCTCCAGTCCTTCGCCCTCCAGCTCCTCCAGGAGCACCTGCGGCACTGCGTCGCCGACGCGGCCGTCAAGGGCGGGGACGAGATCGACGCCAAGGTCGCCGAGGCCACCGCGGCCATCGCCCGGCTGCTGCGCACCTGACGGACACCGCCGCGCCGCCCCGGGAAGCCCCCGGGGCGGGCCTCAGACGTCGGCGTCCCCGGACGCGCCGGGCCGCCGGAACCGGACGACCCTGAGCACCTCGTCGATGCGGTCCGGACTCAGCCGCTCCTCCGCCGCGCCCGTGGCGGCGATCATCAACTCACCGTAGAGATCGATCTCGATGAGGGCCACGGGATCCGGACCGGCCGACGAACCGCGCCGCGAAACCACGTGATTCACCTCCTCGGCTCTTGCGTCGTGAGTGCCCCCTCCGAGGGAGGGTCCGGTTCCCAGGTTAGGGACCGGCACAGACCCCGGGCATGACACAGAAGGACCATTTCCATGGCCAACCACTCCGGGCCGCGTTATTTCCGCGGTGAACCCACCGTCCCCGCATAGATATCGGCGGATTCCGGGAGCCGGATGTCGGGCGCGAATCCGAAGGAGGACAGTTCGACCGTGGAGACCACGGTCGTCGTCCGTTTCCCGGGACCGCCCCCGTCCCGTCCCTCTCCGTCCCGCCCGCCCCCGACGCCGAACCGGTAGCGCAGCAGCCGCGGCAGCCCCTCCTCGTCGAGGAAGGCGTCGAAGGCGACGGTCCCCGCGGAGAACCCCCGCGCCGCCGCGGCCAGCACCGCCCGGTCCCGCTCGGGCGCCCGGCGGGCCGCCTCGGCCAGGTCGATCGTCCCCCAGAAGTGCCGCACCGGCATGCCGTCCAGCCCCTCGTCGCGCATGGAGGTCACCTCCCGCGCCCCGCCCAGCAGTTCGGCCGCCGCGAGCGGATCCGTGGCACCGCTGGTGAGCAGATCGCCGTCGGCGAGCGCGGCGGTGTCGAGACGTACCCATTTGTCCGGCGGGACGCCCGCGCCGCGGTTCTTCATGTAGAGCGCCCCCGGGGTGAACACCTCGGTGATCGGCCGGTGCTCCTCGGCGCCCCGCGCGTCCTCCGGCACCAGCACCGTCAGCCTCCCGGCGGGCCGGGTGAAGTCGTACACCCCCCGGCCCAGGATCGTCAGCCGGGTGCCGCCGCTCTCCGTCTCCATGGACGTCCGCACCCGCGCCCCGCCCGTCCGCGCGAGCGCCCCCGAGACCCGCCGCATCGCCTCGACCGCGCGGCCGGGACGCACCGCGTCGGCGGTCCGCACCGCCCAGCGGGCCTCCCCGCCCCCGCCGACGGACCCGTCCTGCGCCTCCTCGGCCGGCTCCTGCTCGGCACAGCCGCTCACCAGCAGTCCGAGGGCGAGCCCGCCCGCCACCGCCGTGGCCACGGCGGACCTGCGTCTGTGCCCCTGCGCCGCCATGACCGTCAGCCCCCTCCGGGTGGAACCTGTTCCTTCCAACGACCGCGTCCGGGCCGCCGTCACGGGCCGGTAGCGTGGTGGTGTGTCCGATACGCACCCCGCACCCTCCGCCGACGATCACATGGTCAGCACCGGCGAACGCGGCTCCTTCTGCTCCGCCCGCTGCACCTGCGGCTGGCTCGGCCCCGCCCGCCGCGCCCGTTCCCTCGCCCGCGGCGACGCGGAGGCGCACCTCGCGGGGACCGCCACGAACCACACGAACCAGACCGCCACGAACCACACGAACTAGCGGACGAACTAGCGGACGAAGCAGCGGAACCATCCCTCGCCTTCCGGACATCTGTTCCATCAGTCAGATGGGGAACAACAGGCAACACCGGGGGCGAAACATGGCCTTGGACAGGCGCACTCTGCTGGCCGCGGCGGCGACGGGACTGACCGCGACGGCCTGGGCCGGCACCAGCACATCCGCGGGCGCCGCCGCCCGCCCGACCGGACCGGCCGGCCCGGTGGCGGCCGCCCGCCCGGCGAAGGTCCGCGCCGCGGACTGGACCGCCCTCGGCAAGGGCCTCAAGGGCGGCATCGTCCGCCCCGGGGACGCCGACTACGCCACCGCGCGGCAGCTCTACAACACCCGCTTCGACGGCCAGCGGCCCGCCGGCGTCGCCTACGTCGCGGGCACCGCGGACATAGCCTCCTGCCTCGCCTTCGCCCGCCGCTTCTCCATACCGGTGTCCATACGCAACGGAGGCCACAGCTACGCGGGTTGGTCGAGCGGAAACGACCGGCTGGTCGTAGACGTATCGCGCCTGAAGACCGTGCGCACCCCCACCTCCTCGACCGCCGTCATCGGCGCCGGCACCAAGCTCATCGACGTCTACACCGGCCTGGCCGCGCACGGCGTCACCATCCCCGCCGGCTCCTGCCCCACCGTCGGCGTCTCCGGCCTCGCCCTCGGCGGCGGCCACGGCGTCCTCTCCCGCGCGTACGGCATGACCTGCGACAGCCTCACCGGTGCCACCCTCGTCACGGCCGACGGCAAGACCCTCGACTGCGACGCCAAGCGCAACCCCGACCTCTTCTGGGCCCTGCGCGGCGCCGGCAACGGCAACTTCGGCGTCGTCACCGAACTCCGCTTCCGCACCCGGCGGGTGGGCGACGGCGTCACCGGCTACGTCTCCTGGCCCTGGGCCAAGGCCGCCGACGTGATCCGCGCCTGGCAGGAGTGGGGGCCGAGCCGGCCGGACGAGATCTGGTCCGCCTGCGACCTGTCCGTGGCCTACCGCGGCACCCCGCGGATCGCCGTCGCCGCCTTCTCCCTCGGCACGAAGGGCGACCTCGCCAACGAGCTGGACAAGCTGGCCGCCAAGGTCGGCGGCGGCAAGGCGAAGATCTCCGTGCGCAGCCGCCCGTACCTGGACAGCATGCGCCGCTACGCCGGCTGCGCCGACCTGACCCTGGCCCAGTCCCACCTGCCGGGCCGCACCCCCGGCCGCGACCGCTCCGGCAAGCTCGGCCGCGAGACGTACGCGGCGCGCTCCGACTTCTACGACCGCTCCCTGAACGCGGCCGGCATCCGCACCCTCCTCGACCGGACCGAGCGCTTCGCCCGGCGCGGCGGGGGCGGAGGCGGATCGATTCAGCTGACGGCCCTGGGCGGCGCGGTCAACCGGGTCAAGCCGCTGGACACGGCGTTCGTGCACCGCCGGTCGCGGTTCCTCGCCCAGTACCTGACGTCGTGGTCGCCGAGCGCGTCGGGCGCGACGCAGACGGCGTGGCTGGACGGCATCCACACGGCGATGCGCCGGTACGCGTCCGGCGCGGCGTACCAGAACTACGCGGACGCGTCCCTGAAGGACTGGCGCCGCGCGTACTACGGCGACGCGGCGCCCCGCCTGGCGAAGCTGAAGCGCCAGTACGACCCGGGCCGGGTCTTCACGTTCCCGCAGGGGCTGTAGGGGGCCTGAAACCGCGCTCGGCGCGGTTGTCCTCAAGCTCCCCGGAGGGGCAACCCCCGGACGGGCTGAATCGGCGCGCCAATCCAGCCCGTCCGGGGGTTGCCCCTCCGGGGAGCTTGAGGACAAGCGGCGGAGCCGCGATGCGGGGTCCGGGGCGGAGCCCCGAAGCGGGGCGCGGGGGGCGCAGCCCCGCAAGGGGGGCCAGGGGCGCAGCCCCGGTGGGGGCGCAGGGGGCGGAGCCCCCGCACCACCGCGCGGAGCGCGGTGCCGGGCCGAGGGGCGGAGCCCCGGAAGAAACGGTGAAAGGGCGGGGCGGGGGCAAAACCCCCTACGCGGCCAGCCCGTTGTCCCGATGCCGAGCCTGTCGCACGACCACACTCTCCGCCCCGTCCGCGACAGCGACCCGCGCACGGCGCGACCGAACCAGCCACCCCGCCCGGGACCCCGCCACCACCCCCACCACCGGCGTCAACGCCATCATCGCCAGCGGCGCCAGCAGCAGCACCACGGCCGTCCCCAGCGCCAACCCCCCGACGACATCCGTCGGATAGTGCACCCCCATGAACACCCGGCAGAACCCCTCCAGGAACGCCAGCCCGATCCCCACCAGCCCGAACTTCCGGTGCGCCACGAACAGCCCCACGCCCAACGCCATCGTCAGCGTCGCGTGATCGCTCACGAACGAGAAGTCCGTCTTCCCGCGCACCAGCACGTCCAGCCCCTGGTGTTCCAGGAACGGCCGGGGCCGCCGCACGAAGCCCCGGATCGGCACGTTCACCAGCAGCGCGATCCCCGCCGCGAGCGGCGCCCACAGCAGCGCCGCCACGCCCCCCGCCGCGTCCGGCCCGCGCCGCAGGCTCCACCACGCGCAGACCATCAGCACACACAGCCCGAGCACGATCCCGTACTCGCCCACGAACTCCATGGTGCGGTCGAACCAGCCGGGGGCGTCCTTGGCCAGTCCGTTGATGTCGTAGAGCAGGCCGACGTCGGGGCCCGACGAGCCTCCCCTGGCGTTCGCCAGGGCGGCGTCCGCCAGGGGACGGACCGTCACGAGTCCGGATCCGGGCATCTGTTTGCCCCCTTATCTGTCGCCTGTAGCTCGGTGCAGCTGCCAAACCCCCGTGGTTCGTGCGCCCCTGATGGGGCGCGGCTTTCCCACCCCCATGGAACGCGCCGCTCCGACCCGGCGTTCCGCTCTCCACTCAATGATCACCAGGACGTTATCCAAGGGTGACCAGGAGCGGTGCAGGAGGCCCGGGGTTCACACGCCGTTCGGCCTGGGCAACGCTTTCGCCCCCGCATCCGTAACGCGCGTGGCACCGATGTAGTCCGGGGTATCGATTTTGTCGAACCGGTTCACGGCACCCGTGTGCGGCGCGTTGATCATGTAACCGCCGCCCACGTACAGCCCCACGTGGTGGATCGAGCGCGGGTCGTTGAGGTTGTGTGCGAAGAAGACCAGGTCCCCCGGCATCAGCTCGTCCCGCTTGGGGTGCGGACCCGCGTTCCACTGGTCGTTGGCGACGCGGGGCAGCTCGATCCCCACGGAGGCGTACGCGGCCTTCGTCAGCCCCGAGCAGTCGAACCGCCCGCCGTCCTCCTTGGTGCCGTCCCCGCCCCAGAGGTAGGGCTTGCCGAGCTGCTCCTGGGCGAAGTAGATGGCCCCGGCGGCCTGCTGGGAGGGCGCGACCCGCCCGACGGGCCGGGCGAAGCTCTTCTCCAGGTCGCGGATGGACTTGACGTAGCCCTGGGTTTCGGAGATGCGCGGGATGCCGCCGGCATCGATCACGCGGTACGGACCGGCGTTGTAGGCGGCGAGCATGTTGTTGGTGGCGTCCCCGCCGACAGCTTTGACGTCCTTGGCCAGCGCACAGTCGTAGGTGGCCGCCGAGGCGATCGCGTCATGGGGGTTCCAGACGTCCGATCTGTTGTCGCCGTCCCCGTCCACCCCGTAGTGCGCCCATGTCTCCGGAATGAACTGGGCCAGCCCCAGGGCACCGGCCGGACTCTTGGCCTTGGGGTCCCAGTTGCTCTCGGTGTAGAGCTGCGCGGCCAGCAGCGCCGGAGTTATGGCCGGGCAGAGATTGCCCCATTTCTCCAGCATCGGCTGGTAGTCGGCGGGAGCCGCGCCCTTGGCAAGGCCCACCGCGCCCCGGACTCCGCCTCCGATGTTCATGGCGGCGGTGTACACGGCGAAGAAGAGCAGCCCCAGCAGACCGAGGCACATCCCGACACCGACTCCGGCGCCCACCCACCACTTACGCACCCCGCGATTCTCCCCCACTAGGGCGTCATGTACCCGTAATTCCCCGCAGCCTTGGGGAGAGCACCGGTAGCCCGGGGGAGCACCTATGGCACAGGAGGCGCACTCTCAGCAGTACTAGCGCGCCACGAAGCCCGAACACTCAATGCTCGCGTACTCCTTGGCGCCCTTCGCGTGCAGGAAGAGCACAGTCCAGTTGCCGGGGTCGTTGCCGACCGGGATGGGCGATCCGACCGGTTTGCCCTTGACGATGTCCTGGAAGTCATCGGGGTACGTAACGCTCGCGAAGTCCGAGCCCCATCCCGTCGAGTCCTTGGGCGCGATGTCGATCGGCTTGCTGGTGTAGCCCAGTCCGCGATTCTCCATGCGCAGCTTCTCGAACGGTTTACCCGTATCGGGGTCAATGTCGTGCGGCGACTTGACCGCCACGGAAACGTAGTACGGCTTCTGGACGCTCGAACCCGCGTACTTGAAGCGGAATTCGATCTTCACTTTCCCTGACATCACACCACCTCGCTCCGACTGGGCGTCAACGATCGACCACTGGAACTGGCCGCCGGAGCGCTCCTCGGGCGGCTGCCCACACGACCCTTCCCGTTCCGACCCCTTCTTGGGCGCCCAGAAGTCGTGGTTGGTGTCGGTCGCCTCGATGAACTCCGGGCGCTTCAGCGGATTCTGCGTTCCGGCGCTCTGCGGAGCCGCCGTCGAGGATCCGGATGCCGCCGACGGCACGCCCTTCCCCTGGGCGACCCCACCGCTTTCCCCCTCCCCCTTGTCATCCGGCAGAGTCACCACCAGCCCGAGCGCCACCCCCAACGCCACCGCCCCCGCACCCACCGCCAGGTACACCGCCCTGCGCCGCTTCGGCCGCGGCACGGTCGCCACGCCCGGCACGTACGTCGGCGTATACGGCACCCCCGCCGGCGGCGCCGGCACCAACCCCGCCGCCACCGCCGCCGGCAGATCCCGCGGCGCCCTCTCCCCCAGCTCCGCCAGCGGCCCGTACACCGGGTCGTCGACGAGCGACGACGTCACCCCGCACCGCTCGATGATCCGCGCCGGCACCGGCCGCGCCGCCGGATCCGCCGCCACGCACGCCCGTATCAGCTCCGCCAGCCCCGCGTCGACGCCCTCCGCGTCGATCTCGCCGTGCACCACCCTGTACGTCACGGACTCCATCGAGCCCTCGCCGTACGGCGGACGCCCCGTCGCCACGGCCGCCATCGTCGCCCCCAGCGCGAACACATCCGCCGCGGCCGACACTTCGTTCCGCGTGATCACCTCGGGCGCGGTGTAACCCGGCGTGCCCGGTGCCGTCCCCACCTGGGTCAGCGCCGTCTGCTCCGCGCCCCGGGCGATCCCGAAGTCGATCAGCTTCGGCCCGACCGGAGACAGAATGATGTTGTGCGGCTTGAGGTCCCGGTGCGTGACGCCGTGCTCGTGCACGTGCGACAGCGCCTCCGCCAGCGCGGCGAAGAGCCGGAAGCAGGTGTCCACCGGCAACGGCCCGCGCCCAGCCGTCACCTGGGTGAGCGTCGGCCCCGGCACGTACTCCGTCGCGAGCCAGTAGGGCGCCGCCTCCAGCGAGGCGTCGATCAGATTCGCGGTGTAGGCGCTGCGCACCGCCCGCACCGTCTCCACCTCGCGCCGGAACCGCGCCAACGCCTCTGCGTTCTGGGCGAAATCGTCCCGAATGACCTTGATCGCCAGCTGCCGCCCGCCCGGCGACCGCCCCAGATACACCTGGCCCATACCGCCACTGCCCAGCCGGGCCAGAACGGTGTGCGGGCCGATGACGCGAGGATCCTGAGGACGTAGTGCTTCCACCCGCCGAGACTCTGCCACACCAATGTTGAGTTGCGGTCACGTCGAGCGCGCTAGCGAAGTCGGCCGAAGTGCATCCTCCTGATGTGGTCGCTGAGCATCACTCCCGGCCTCGAGTTGAAGGTCAGGGTCGCGTTGACGCGCGGGACGGATCCGGCCGTCGGCGTCACCCGGTGCATCGACACGTTTCCGGCGTGCAGGACGAGTCTCCCCGGAACGGTCGCCACCTCCCGCACCGGTATGGACGGATCGCCCGCCATGATGCGATCCAGCACCTCCTGATCGCGCAGCACCTGCTCCCGGCAACGGACGGCGTACTGCAGGGCACCCCCTTCCTCCGGCCCCTGGGCATGGAGCAGGACGGTGAACTCGCTGCTGTCGAAGTGCCAGTCCTGCTGGTCACCGTCCCGCTGGATCTGCACCACCGCCGCACCGAGCGGATCGGCGGACCGGAACACCGGGCGACCCACCACCGCCGAGACGAACGCCAACAGCGGCTCCCACTCGTACAGGACGCGCACGGGCGAGCGCGGGTCTATCCGGTCGTAGGGCACATCGGACTTGGTGTACGTCACCCCGGTCCGGCGTTCGTCCCCCGGCACAGCCCGGAAGAACACATCGCTGGTACCGGCGAACCGATGGCTTCCGCTCTCGGCATCCTTCAGCGCGTGGGCCACGATGCGCCCGGCCGTCCCCGGCCGCAGGAAACCGTCGAGCGTCGTCAATCCGCCGGCCTCGAATTCCTTGCGCGCGGCGGCCACCAGCGGACCGGATGCGTCCGTGAGATCGTGCAACGGGTAACGCTCCTGGTCGATCAGGAGCAACGGGTCGGTCTCCACCCCTCGGCCCTCCAGACTCGGTTCGGAGGACCACCGTGCCGGGCCGCCACGGAACCCGGCAACCACCCCCCTCGGATCTGTGGACAACCGGCTGGTTGTGGATAACTCGCCTACCCGGAAGGGTGGTTCCGGCTCAGCAGGCCAGCAGGAACCAGACCGCCTTGCCGATGCCCGGACCGTGCCGACAGACGCCCCAGTCGGAGGCGCAGGCGCTCACTAGCAGCATGCCGTGCCCGCGCTCGGGCTCCTGGCCCGGCTCCGGCCGCCGAGGTGGGGCGAGTTCGGGGAGCCCGGGAGCACCGTCGTGTACCTGCACACGGACGCCGCCCGTGGCCCACTCGGCGTGGACGCCGATGGGCGTCGAACAGCCGCTGATGCGTGAGGCGTTGACGGCATTGGTCACCACCTCGGAGGTGAGCAGGGCGGCCATTTCGATCAGCTCGTCGCGGTGGACGTCGGCGAGCGCGGTGCGCACGGCCTGCCGGACGGTACGGACCCAGCCGGGTTCGGGCGGGAAGACGAGCGAGAAGTCCGTGCGCGGGCGGGGCGGGTTGGCAAGGGTGGTGGCGATAGGGCACATGCGTGACTCCTTGGCGTTCACGGGACCCTTCCGGCAGGGCGGTGGCGTTGCCGTGGGCGCGGCGGCGTCTGTTGCGCGCACGGTGCACTTCCGGCTTACGGGGCCGGGTCGGGCGGTGCGTCTTCGACGGTAGAGACCCCGGTTTATACGATGCAACTTGTCCGCAGAGATTGCCTCCAACGAGTGGCCCCACCGCCCCGACACTGGACAGAATGCTGTCGATCAGCCGAGGAGGAACGGATGGGGCTGCGCCCGAACCCCACGTACAGACAACGCCGTTTGGGGTCCGAGCTGCGACGGATGCGCAACGCATGCAGCCTGTCCGCCTCCAGCGGAGGGGCGATCGTCGACATCAGCTCGGCCCATATGAGCCACATCGAGACAGGTCGAACAGCCATTCCAGAGGTGAAGCTGCGCACCTTGGCCAGCGCCTACGGTTGCAACAACGAAGCCTTGGTCAACAGCCTTGTCACCATGGGCAGGACGACGGGACGTGGCTGGTGGTCGAAGTACAAGCACAACCACCCCGCCAGCACACTCGACCTCGCTGAACTCGAAGCATCGGCGCTCGCCTGCCAGTCGTTCCAGTGGCTGTACATCCCGGGGCTGCTCCAACTCCCCGAGTACACCCGCGCCCTCATCACGAATGCCGAGCCGGAGGCCGACAAGGCCCTGCTGGACGCGTGCGTCGAGTTCCGCATGCGGCGCCAGCAGGTGCTCGCCGAGGGCAGCGCCCTCGAATTCCATGCCGTCATCCACGAGACCGCACTGCACACGCAGTTTGTTCCGATGGGCGTCATGCGCCGACAGATCGAGCATCTCGTCGAGATGTCCCACCTGTCCCACGTGCACATCCAGGTCCTGCCGCTCAGGGCCAACGTCTTCCCAGTGCGTTTCAGCACACCCTTCGTTCTCTTCGAAGCCTCCGTCCCCGAGCTCAACACCGTTTACATTGAGCATCCCGTCTCGTCACCCTTCATCAGCGACCAGGATCAACTCGTCCAGTTCGCTGCGACCTTCGAGGGCTTGCGCACGGTGGCTCTCCCGGCGATTGACGTTCCAGTCGAACCTAAGTTCCATACGGAGTTGAGCTCCCTTGGGCTCATCCAGAACCTGCTGTACTCGATGTGAAGGGCACCGCGATGTCAGACCCCGAGTGGCAGAAGTCCAGCTACAGCGGCGGTGGTGCCGGGGGCGAGTGTGTCGAGCTCACAGCGGGGCACCGAGGCGCCATACGCATCCGAGAAGGCGCGCACCCGGCAACAGTGCTCACTCCCGCCCCTGCTGCTGTGCACGCCCTGCTCGCCCACGCCCGGCGCGGCAGCCTCGACCGCCCGTGACCACGACGACAACCCCTTTACCAGAGGCCCCCGTTGCAAGGAGGGGCCCTCTCAGCCTCATTCGGCATCTCCTGTACGCCCCGTGAAAGGCGCAGCATGCCAGAGCTCCAATGGCAGAAATCCAGCTTCAGTGGCCCTCCCGGCAACAGTGACTGTCTAGAGATCGCCAGAGGTCACTCCGGGACCTACCACGTACGGGAGAGCGACGCCCCCGCAACCACCCTCACCCCCACCCCCACCACCCTGCGCGCCCTGCTCACCCACGCCCAGCGCGGCGCCCTCGACCGCCCCTGACCTCGAAGGCAACGCCATTGTCAGTGGCCCTCGTTAGCCTGCGGTCATGAGTGAGACGACCCGCACCGACGACCGCCGGTTCCCGGACGCCCTGGCCGACGTCGCCCGGGCCGATTTCGACTACGCCGACGGGCACGGCGTCGACTTCGAGCCCTACGCCGCCTTCGACTCCGCCGAGGAGACCACCGACTGGCTGCGCCACTGGACGGGCAACCACGAGCTCGACGGCGACGCCTACCGCGTCTTCGGTCAGGACGGCACCGGCGGCCTCGCCGCCATATGGTGCGGGCGCCCGGGGCAGTCCCTCACCGCGCAGCCGGTCGTCTTCATGGGCTCCGAGGGCGAGCTCGGCATCGTCGCCGGGAACCTGTCGGACTTCCTATGGGTCCTGGCCGACGGCCTCGGCCCCATGGAGGCGACCGCGTACGAGGACCGGACGCCCCGCCCGGACGCGGCTCTGGCCGCCCTCGCGGAGCGGCACGCGACCACCCCGCGGCGGGCCGCGCGGGAGATCATCGCGGAGGCGCGGGCGGAGTTCCCGACGTTCGCCGAAGACATCGACGCGCTCTGCCGCTGAGGAGCCGTCGCCCATGACACGCGATTGTCCGGCGAAGTCCCGTTCGTCCGCAGCGAGTTCGACCCGGCCAGGTGATCACAGAACTCGTCAGAGCCGGACGGCGGTCGAGCAGGGCGGCATCGCCGCCGTACGAGCAGCGCCGTACGAGCAGCGGAGAGCCCGCCGTCCGGCGCCCCGCCCCGGGCGGTCCGCGACCGTGGCCGGGCCCAGGATCCGGCGGCCGGCCGCGGCCCGGACTGCGCCGACCGAGGGGCCGATCCCGGTCAGGCGGGTGACCTCGGGACCGGCTCGGCCCGATCACGGCCCCGCGCGCGCCGCCGGTGCGGATGCTGCTGCCATGTCTCATCACCTCAGCGGTCCGAACCTGCGCTCCCCCAGGGGCGACGCACGTCTCGACATGACCGACCTGTTCGCCTTCAGCCCGTCCGACGGACGCACCGTCCTGATCATGAACGTCCATCCGATCGCGCCCGCCGAGGGCGCGGCCCTCCACCCGGACGCGGTCTACCGCGTGAACGTCGACACCGACGGCGATCACCAGGCGGACACGGCCTTCAGCTTCGTCTTCTCGCCGCCGCGCGACGGCCGGCAGACGGTGACCGTGTACCGGGCGGACGGCGAACGGGCACGTGCCCATGAGGCGTCCGGGAAGGTGATCGTCTCCGACGCGCCCGTCAGCCTCGGTCCCGAACCGGTCGTGGTCGAATCCGGTCCGTACGCGTTCTTCGCCGGTCTGCGCAGCGACCCGTTCTTCGCCGATCTGGACGGGATCGTCAAGGACTTCCAGTGGACGGGGGTGGACTGGGGCGCGGACAAGAACGTCCTCGGCATGGTCCTGGAGATGCCGGACGGCGAGCTCGGCACGGACCCGGTCATCGGGGTGTGGGGCCGGGTGAGTCTGCACTCGGAGGGCCGGCTCACGTCCGTCGACCGCGGCGCCCACCCCTCCCTGACGGCCTACTTCAACGCCGACGACGTCAAGGACGCCTATAACGCGGGCGAACCCGCGCAGGACTGGGACACCTACCGCGAACCGTGGACGGCGGTGCTGCGGCACACCGGCGGCTACGACGACCGGGCCGCCGAGGAGGCCCTGCGCACGGTGCTGCCGGACATCCTGCGCTACGACCGCGGGCGGCCCGCCGCGTATCCGAACGGGCGCACGCTCACCGACGACGTCACGTCCGCGCGGCTCACCATGCTCTCCGGCGGAAAGATCACCACCGACCGCATCGGGCCCCACACCGACCTGCTGCCCGGCTTCCCCTACCTGGGTCTGCCGCACGGCTCCTGAACGAGGACGGGCCGGCCGGAACACGCTGACCGGATCGTTCCGCCCCGGGACAGGATCGGGCCTTCACCGGCCCGCTCCCGCCCCGCAGGATGAACGGCATGAACAGCGCACTGATCGTCATCGACGTCCAGGAATCCTTCCGGCAGCTGGCCAACTGGCCGGCCACCTCCAACCCCGACCTCGTCCCCAACCTGAACCGGCTGATCGCCGCCCAGCGCGAGAAGGGCGAACTCGTCGTCTGGATCCTCCACTCGGAGCCGGGCAGCGGCAACGCCTTCGACCCGGAGCGGGGGTTCAACCGGCCCATCGAGGGGCTGGAGCCGGCCGCCGGGGAGCCCGTCCTCGTCAAGTCCTCGCACAACGCCTTCACCACCACCAACCTCCAGCAGCAGCTGACGCAGCTGGGCATCCGTGAGGTGATCATCAGCGGCATCCGCACCGAGCAGTGCTGCGAGACGACGGCGCGCGTCGCCTCCGACCTCGGGTACGAGGTGACGTTCGTGACGGACGCCACCGCCACGCACCCCATCGAGCACCGGGGCGCCCCGGCGGGCCGGACCCTGGAGGAGATCCTCGCGGACCCGCGTACGCTGACCACCGACGCGATCACCGCCCGCACCGAGTACGCCCTGGCAGGCCGGTTCGCACGGATCGCGACCGTGGCCGAACTGACCGAAGGGTAGTTGACCGGATCGTGACCCGGGTCGTGTTCCTGCTCGTACCGCAGCTGCACCTGCTGGACCTGGCCGGTCCCGCGCAGGTGTTCTCGACCGCCGCCGACTTCGGGCACGGTTACGAGATCCACCACGTCGCCGAGCAGGAGGACGTCCCCGCGGCCCAGGGCGTCACGCTCCGGGCGGGGACGCGGTGGCCCCGGCTGGCGCCGGACGACCTGATCGTGGTGCCGGGCTGGCGGACGGGCACGCCGCGCCGGAACGGCGCCCTCGCCCGGGAGACCCTCGACCGGCTCGTGGCGCACCACGAGGCGGGCGGCACGGTGGCCAGCGTGTGCGCGGGGGCGGACGCGCTGGGCCGGGCCGGGCTGCTCGACGGCCGCCGCTGCACCACGCACCACCACGTACAGGACGACCTGGCACGCCGCTTCCCGAAGGCGCACGTCGTGCGGGACGTGCTGTTCGTGACCGACGGCCGGATCATCACCTCGGCCGGCATCGCGAGCGGGATCGACCTGGCCCTGCACCTGATCGCCGTGCGCGACGGGGCGTCGGCCGCGGCCAAGGTGGCCCGCGAGATGGTCGTCTACGCGCGCCGCAACGGCGACGACCGGCAGCAGTCCGCGATGCTCAGGCACCGCGCCCACCTCAGCGACGCCGTGCACCACGCCCAGGACCTGATCGACGCGGGCTACACCTCCGCCCTGCCGCTGGCGGATCTCGCGAGGGCGGTGGGCCTGAGCGAGCGCACCCTCACCCGCCACTTCACGGGTGCGACGGGCCTGACGCCGCTGCGATACCAGCAGGAGCTGCGCCTCGAACACGCCGAGCACCTGATCGCCCGGGGCTCGACCGTCGAGTCGGCGGCCCGGGCGGTCGGCTTCCAGGACGCGCGGATGCTCCGCCGCCTCAGGGGGCGCCCGCAGGACGGACAGGGCGAGGGGTGACTCACCCGGCCGGTTGGCCGATCTCCAACAGCACGCGCCCGAAGGGGCGTTCCTCGATGAGGAAGCGCTGTGCCTCGGCGGCGCCGGCCAGGGGGAACTCGGCGGCGACGACGGGGTCGAAGCGGCCCTCGGCGAGCCAGCCGATCAGGGTGCGGACGGCGGAACGGACCGTCTCCGGCGGGAACATGTTGAACATGTAGCCGTAGGCGCGCGCGGACTTCCAGATCAGGTCGGTGACGTCGACCGTTCCACGGGTGCCGCCGGCGTAGCCGATGGCGACGTAACTGCCGCCGTGGGCAAGGGAGGCGACGAGGTCGCCGAGCAGCGGGCCGGCGACGCCGTCGAGGACGACGTCCACGCCGCGGCCGTCGGTCAGCCGTGCCACGCCTTCGCGCAACGACTCCCGTGAAAGGTCAATGACGTGCGGGAACCCGGCCGCGCGGGCCTGTTCGGCCTTCTCGGTCCGGCTCGCCGTGGAGATCACCCGCTCCGCGCCGAGCAGCGGGGCGACCTGTGCGGCGCCCATGCCGACGGCGCCGCCGATGCCGGGGGCGAGCACCGTCATGCCCGGGCGCAGGCCGATGAGCTCGGTGAGGGCCAGGTAGGCGGTGTTGTGTCCGGCCGCGGCGACGAGGGCGGCCACGCTCCGGTCGCTCACCTCGGCGGGCAGCGGGACGAGGGTCTCGACGGGGGCGGTGACGTACTCGCGCCAGGTGCCGTCCAGGCTCACCCCGCGGCCCTGGCCGCCGAGCAACACCCTTGTGCCGGCGGCCGGTCCGGACGGGCCGGGGGTGACGACGACGCCGACGGCCGCGCCGCCGGGGATCAAGGGCAGTGGTTTGCACAGGTGCGGCGCCATGCGTCCGGCGCGAACGGTGTTGTCGAGGGGGCTGACCGTGCCGTAGGTGACCCGGATCAGGGCCTCGCCGGGCGCCGGTTCGGGCACCGGCAGGTCCACGAGCCGGAGTTGGTCGTAGCCGCCGTGTTCGCGGTACTGAATCGCCTGCATGACGTACCGGTCCTTCCTTGTAATAACAGATTTGGTTACATCAAGGAGCGCAAGAAGGTACGGAGACCGTCGAACCCCGGGTTCAGGATCCGGCCAGGGACTCCCTGAGCACATCGCCGACCGTCGTCCGCCCGAGCGCGCGCAGCGCGGCCTCTTCGGCCTCGCCGTACGCCTGCCGCAGAGCGGGCCGGATGCCCGCGCCCACCGGGCACTTCTGATTGGGTTCGGCCCGGTGCAGGCCGAACAACGGCTCATCCTCCACCGCCCGGTGGACGTCCAGCAGGCTGATCGCGTCCGGCTCGCGGGCCAGCCACCAGCCCGCCCCGGCGCCGTGGCGCACCTCGACCAGGCCCGCCCTGCGCAGCTCGCCCAGGCTTCGCCGGATGACCACCGGGTTGGTGTTGACGCTCTCGGCGATCTGCTCCGAGGTCACCACGTCCCGGCCCCGTCCGTGCGCCAGGGCCATCCTCGCGAGGATGTGCACGGCGACGGTGAGCCTGCTGTTCGCGGCCATCACCCCTCCTTGTGGAAACATTCTCTGTTACATCAACAAAAGCCGTCAAGAGTTTGTGTGTTGCGCTCCTGTTCGCTCCTCTATCGTGGGCTTCCGACATCACGGGGGACGACACCACGACATCCCACGAGGGGGAACGCCGTGCCACCGCGCGTACCAGAGGGCCTCAACTGGATCCCGGCGACGGACGATCCGAGCCGGCCCGAGTACCTGGAGGTCGCCTTCGACGGCGAAGGCCAGGTGTATCTGCGGGAGAACCTCAACCCCGAGAAGGTCGTCATCACGACGGAGCGCAAGTGGGACGCGTTCGTCCTCGGCGTGAAGGCGGGCGAGTTCGACCACTTCGTCGAAGGGATCGACGAGGAGATCGACAAGGAGGGGGAACGGGCGGCCGGGCCCGAGAGCTGAGCACCGGCCGCAGGCGCGTCACCCGTTGCCGCTGCCGTGGCCGCCGGGCCCGCCCTGCCCGTGCTTCGGGCCGGCCGTGGGGGTTCCGTGCCCCACGCCGCCCGTACCGCCGCCGCCCTCCCGGGGCGCGACCTCGTTCAGCTCCTCCGACTGGCGGTCCTCGCGGCGCCCGCCCCCGTCGTCGTCCCCGTCCGAAGTGAACACCGAAGCGCCGATCACCGCCGCCACCGCGAAGGCCACCGCCCCGGCGACCGCTCCGGCCAACGTCTTGGGCGACCGGCCGCGGCGGGCAGACCCCTTGCCCCGGCCGCCGCCCTGGCCGCGGCGCCGGTCGGACAGCGCGGCGGAGCTGCGCGTGGCGGGCGAGCCGGGGAGCGCGTACGTCGTCACGCTCTCCTGGTGCACCAGGGCCCCGGGCCCGGCCGGGGGCCCTGAGGGTATCGGAGGCATCGCTCCCGACCGGGGCGGCGATCCGGCCGGGTACGCCGGCGGAGCCGCGGCGGGCGGCACGGCAGGAGGCATCGCGGGCGGAGCGGCCCCCAGCGGGCCGGCAGCCTGCGGCATCGCACCCGCCGCCCCGGCCGGGGCGGAAGCCGGCATCGCACCCGCGCCCGCCGAAGCCCCGTCCCGCCAGGCAGGGCTCGCGAACCAGTCCGCCACCTCCTGCGCGGTCGGCCGCGCCTCCGGCTCCTTGGCGAGCATCCGCAGCAGGTACGCGTCCAGCGCGTACGGCACGTCGGCCCGGTGCTGCCGGGGCGGCACGGGGGGCGTGTCGACGTGGAGGTAGAGGAGCGAAGTGGGGCTGTCGGCCCAGAACGGCGGCTGCCCGACCAACAAGTGGTAGAGCACGCACCCCAGCGCGTAGACGTCCGACGCCGGGCCCGCCACGCGCCCCAGCGCGCGCTCCGGCGCCAGATAGGTGCTCGTGCCGACGATCTGGCCGGCGCGGGTGAGCCCGGCCGAGGTCTCGTCGACGAAGCGGGCGATGCCGAAGTCGCCGATCTTCACCGTGCCGCTGCGGTCCAGCATCAGGTTGCCCGGCTTGATGTCGCGGTGGACCACCCCCTGGCGGTGGGCCGCCGCCAGGCCCGCGGCCGACTGGGCGGCGATGTCGGCGACGCCCGCCGGGGAGAGCGGGCCGCGGGCGGCGAGCTGCTGGGCCAGGCTCGGCCCGTCCACCAGCTCCATGACCAGGTAGAAGCGGCCCTCCCAGGAGCCGAAGTCGTAGACGGCGACCACTTGAGGGTGATTCAGGCGGGCGGCGGTCTGGGCCTCCAGCCGGAAGCGCTGGGCCGCGGCGTCCTCGCCGTCGTCGCCGAGGAGCAGCTTCACGGCCACCTGACGGCCGAGCACCTCGTCCTGGCCCAGCCAGACTTCGCCCATTCCGCCGCGGCCGAGCAGCTCCCCCAACCGGTAGCGTTCGGCAACCAGCACCCCTACCACCCCTGAACTCGACGCACCCGACGACCCAGGCGATGAGTGCGATGAACGCGATGAACCAGCCCGGCGGCCGTGGTCCGCGGCGCGTGCGGAGACGGCCCCCACAGCCTACCGACCCCATGCGCGATTCCCTGAACATCTGTGCACCCCCCGGTCGTCACGCCCATTGCCCGCCCTGGGCTTGCGTGATACACAGAGTCACCATAGGACCACCCACTGACACCGGCCCGTTCCGTCGCAGGGGGCGGTCAGGCCGGGAGTGCCATCGGCACATGCAGGTCTCGTCAAGAAATGCCGCCAAGTCGACATACAAGGGCGGCCGCGTCAGCGAAGATGGGTACCGGCCTTTGTCGTGCGGCAGAGGCGTTGCAACTAACCCCAAGGGGCGGTGAGTTACGCATGTTCTTGGCAGCCGGGAAAGGCGACATCAACACCATTATCGGTGGAATCGCCCCGAACTGGGGGCCGTTCGGCAGCCTGGGCCGGGAGGCCCGCGTGATGATCGAGGTCATCATGGCCGTATCGATCCTGCTCTGCCTCGCCATCGCGATCTGGGGCGCGGCGAAGCAGCGGATCGGCGCGACGGCGCTGCGGGACACGTTCAGCGCCGAGCAGGGCAAGGGGCTCATCGTCGCCGGACTGACCGGGGTGTTCATCATCGGTTCGCTGGGGACACTCTTCACCATCGTCTACGGCATGGCGGTCTGAGCGGGTGCCGCCGGGCCCTCCGCCCCGGCCCGGCGGCACCCGTCGTCCGCTCCCCGCCGCATCCCCCGTCCCCGCACCCGGCTCGCGACGCACCGGTCCGCCCGAGCCCCCCCACCCGAGGCTGCCTCCTGATGCCCCCTCACTCCCTCACGCACTCCCCCGGGAAACCGCGCGCACCGCTACCGTCGTCTCATGGCGGCAGGCCCGCGACGACGCATGAGGGAGCAGGCACGCGATGAGTCTCGGTGACGACGGCTACGGAAGCGGTCAGGGCTCCGGCGGTTACGAGGCCGACGACCGCCACATGACGCGTACGCGGCTGCCGGAGGGGGAGGTTTCCGACCCTTACGCGCCGACGCGGCGCGGCGGCGTCCGGCCGAGCCGGAACCTCATCACCGTCGTCGCGGTGGTGGTGTTGCTGATCGCGGCGATCGCGTTCGCCAACCGGGGCGGAGGTGACTCCTCGTCGGGCGACGGGGAGAAGAGCGCGAGCCAGGGGGCCGGCGGGGCGACGGCGCCGTCGGGCGTGAGGCCGGTGGAGGGGAAGAGCGGAGGGGTCGCCTCCGGGTTCGCCCACACGGAGCAGGGGGCGCAGTCGGCGGCGGCGAACTTCGCGGTGGCGCTGTCGTCTTCCGACATGTTCAAGGCGGACGGCCGCCGCCGGATCGTCGATGCCGTCTACGCGCCCGAGGCCGTCACCGCCCGTCGGGGCGCCCTCGACAAGGTCTACTCGGACGAGGAGTTCCTGAAGCGGATCGGCCTCGATTCCGGCGGCAATCCCCCGAGGGGGATGACGTTCGTCTCCCGCGCCAACCCGCTCGGCGCCAGGATCATCAAGTACCAGGGCGACGCGGCCACCGTCGCGGTCTGGTACTCGGCGCTGTTCGGGGTGGCCGGCGAAGGCTCGAAGACCCCGGTCACCGAAAGCTGGTACACCGGCACGTTCGAAGCCAAGTGGGTCAACAACGACTGGAAAGTCACCAACTTCACGCAGAAGGACGGGCCCGCACCCGTCGGACGCGACCAGACCGCCTCCTCGGCCAAGGAGATGTCGGATGCCGTAGAAGGGTTCGGAGGGTTCACCTATGCCCGCTAGCCAGCGCCGTCGCGTTCTGTCCCTCACGGCCGCCCTGACGGCCGTCCAGACGAGCGCGGTGCTGCTCGCGACGCGCGTCGCCGCCGCGCCGACCCCCACACCGACGCCGACACCGACGCCCGGACGGTCCGGCACGCCGACGCCCAGCGGGAGCCCGACACCGACACCCAGCGGGACGCCGTCGACGGGCGGCAGCGACCCCTGCGACCTCATCCGCGGCCCGGCCCACGAATACTGCCAATCCCCCGGCCACTCCACCTCCAAAACCCCACCCGACCCCACCGCCGCCCTCGACCCCGCCGCCGCCCTCGCCAAGGGATGCGCCGAAGCGGCCACCTGGATCATCACCAAGCTCTCGGACGCCGTCCGCAACACCAGCAACGTCGACTTCACCAACGGCACCTTCCTCCGGCAGTACGCCGTCGTCTTCGCCGCCTCCACCATCCTCACCCTCGTCCTGTGGCTGCTGGCCGTCGCCAAGCGGGCCGTGCGCGGGGTGCCGGTCACGGAGGCGATCACCGAGGCCGTCGGGTTCCTCTGGCTGACCGTGCTCGCCTCCGCGTTCACCCCGCTGATCCTCTACACCGTCGTCCAGGCCACGGACGCCGTCACCGACGTGATCGCCGCCGGCACCGGTGAGAACAACGAGCAGTTCTTCGGCGGGTTCGCCGAGGCCCTCAAGAAGGGCGAGGGCATCGGCGGCGGACCGATCATGCTGATCGTCGTCTCGCTGGTCTCCGTCCTCGCCGCCGGCGTCCTCTGGCTGGAGCTGGTGATCCGGGCCGCCCTGCTCTACGTCGGCGCCCTGCTCGGCACGGCCGTCTACTCGGGGCTCGTCGACAAGAACATGTGGGGCCACGTCCGCCGCTGGGCCGGGATCATGATCGCGGTGATCCTCGTCAAGCCGATCATCGTGATCGTGCTGTCGCTCGCCGGAGCGCTCTCCTCCGGGCAGGGCCCCAACGCGATGTCCGCCGTCGTCTCCGGCCTCGCCATCATCATCCTGGCCATCTTCGCCAGCGCGATGATCTACCGCTTCGTCCCCGGCTTCGGCGACGAGATCATCAGCAGCCGCAACGCCAGCAAGGACGCCGCGTCCCGCCAGGCCGCCGCCGTGATCTCCTCTCCCGCCACGCTGGTCAAGCAGGGCATCAACACCCACAGCGCCCGCGGCGGCGCCCAGGCCGGCCAGGCCGCCCGCCCCGCGAACCCGCTCTCCGGCGGCGTCGCCGCCCACAGCGCCCGTCGCTCACCCACCGGAACCTCCGGCGCCACAGGAGCCGGAAGCGCGCCCTCCGCCTCCCCGGCCCCCGGCGGACAGAACCGCGCACAGAACAACGGAAAACCCTCTGGAGGTGAGCGGAGTTGACGATCGAGGCCCAGTCCCAGCCGATCGCGGCCCGCCGTACGTATCTGATCGGCCGCGCCCGTCCCAACGCGGTCATCGGCAAGAACCGGGAGACCGGCGAGATCGGCCTGATCATCGCGGGCGCGTTCCTCGGCATGATGTGCGGCCTGCTGGTGCCGGTGCTCCCGCTGCGGATCCTCACCCTCACCGGTTTCCCCGCCCTCGCGCTCGCCGCCGTGTACGTGCCGTACAAACAGCGCACGTTCTACAAGTGGTTCGAGATCAACCGCAGCCACAAGCGCATCGTGCGGCGCTCCCCGGCCTACCGCTCCTCCGCCGTCGAGGCCGGCACCCGCGTCGACGGCCGCGAGGTCGAGATCGGCCCGCCGCCGGGCATCGGCCGCATCAACTGGCTCTCGGCGCCCTTCGGTCCGGACGAGATCGCCGTCCTGCTGCACGCGGACCGGCGCACCGTCACCGCCGCGATCGAGATCGAGGGCCCCGGCGTCGGCCTGCGCGACTCCGAGGACCAGGAGGCCCTCGTCGAGCGGTTCGGCACGCTGCTCAAGCACGTGGCCAACGGCGACGGCTACGTCACCCGCCTGCAGATGCTGGCCCGTACGCTGCCCGCCGACCCCGACGCGCACGCCAAGGACGTCGAGCGGCGCGGGGACGACAAGTCCCCGCAGTGGCTCAAGGACTCCTACGACCAGCTCCAGTCGATGGTCTCCACCTCCTCCGAGCAGCACCGCGCCTACCTCGTCGCGTGCATGCACTACACCCGCGAACTGGCCGCCGAGGCACAGGCCATCGCCCGCGCCTCCCGGCACGGCGGCGCCCGCCGCAAGCTGGACCGCGACGGCGGTCTGGCCGTCGTGATGGCCCGCGAGCTCACCGACATCTGCGCGCGCCTCGCCGAGGCCGACATCCGGGTCCGCCAGCCGCTCGGCCAGAGCCGGCTCTCGTCCCTGGTGCACTCGATGTACGACCCGGACCACCCCATCGACCACATCCAGGCCATGACCGAACGCAACGCCTGGCCCGCCGAGCTGGACGCCGTGCAGCCGACGTACCTCCAGGCCAAGACCCGTGAGTCGACCACCCGCGAGCCCTGGTGCCACTCCACCGCGTGGATCAAGGAGTGGCCGATGACGCCGGTGGGCGTCAACTTCCTGGCCCCGCTGCTCGTCCACACCCCGGACGTGATCCGCACCGTCGCGGTCTGCATGGACCTGGAGCCCACCGATGTCGCCATCGAGCGGATGCTGACGGAGAAGACCAACGACGACGCCGACGCCTCCCGCGCCGCCAAGATGAACCGCGTCGTGGACCCGCGCGACGTCGCCCACCACTCGCGCGTCGACCAGCGCGGCGAGGACCTGGCCAGCGGCGCGGCGGGCGTCAACCTCGTCGGCTACATCACCGTCTCGTCCCGCTCCCCGGAGGAACTGGCCCGCGACAAGCGGACCATAAGAGCGTCGGCCGGCAAGAGCTACCTCAAGCTGGAGTGGTGCGACCGCGAGCACCACCGGGCCTTCGTCAACACTCTGCCGTTCGCGACCGGCATCCGACGCTAGACGACGCCAGATGACGTCAGACGACGCGAGACCTAGGGCCTGTTAGGGGCGACTGCCGTGCTCGATCCGCTCACCTCCCTCACCAACGCCTTCACCAGCTTCCTCTTCGGGAAGGTGGAGACGACGCGGCTGCCCGTCCGCACGTCCACCGGGCAGGCCCAGGCCGTCTACCTCCCCACGGCCGCGCCCGGCCTCGGGGACTCCGGCGTGATCATCGGGCGGGAGGTGTACTCCGGCAAGGGCTACATCTACGACCCCTTCCAGCTCTACGGGCAGCAACTGCCCGCGCCCCACTGGCTGGTGCTCGGCGAGTCGGGCAACGGCAAGTCCGCGCTGGAGAAGACGTACGTCCTGCGCCAGCTGCGGTTCCGCGACCGGCAGGTGGTCGTCCTGGACGCGCAGGGCGAGGACGGCGTCGGCGAGTGGAACCTCATCGCCCAGCAGCTGGGCATAACCCCCATCCGGCTGGACCCCATGGCCGCCCTCGACGGCGGCATCCGCCTCAACCCGCTCGACCCCTCGATCACCACGACCGGCCAGCTCGCCCTCCTGCGCACGATCATCGAGGTGGCGATGGGGCGGGGCCTGGACGAACGGTCCGGCTTCGCGCTCAAGGTCGCGCACGCCAATGTGATCGAGACCGTCTGCGAACGCCAGCCGGTCCTCACCGACATCGTCGAGCAACTGCGCCACCCCGAGGCCGAGTCGGCGGAATCCATGAACGTCGACATAGACGACGTACGGGCCTGGGGCCTGGACGTGGCGCTGGTCCTGGACCGGCTCGTCGACGGCGACCTGCGCGGCATGTTCGACGGCCCGACGACCGCCGGCATCGACCTCGACGCCCCGCTCATCGTCTTCGACCTCTCGCACATCGACCGCAACTCCATCGCCATGCCCATCCTCATGGCGATCGTCGGCGTCTGGCTCGAACACACCTGGATCCGCCCCGACCGCAAGAAACGCATCTTCCTCGTCGAGGAAGCCTGGCACATCATCAACTCCCCGTTTGTGGCCCAGCTCTTCCAGCGCCTCCTCAAGTTCGGCCGACGGCTGGGCCTTTCGTTCGTCGCCGTGGTGCACCACCTCTCCGACGTCGTGGACGGCGCGGCGGCCAAGGAGGCGGCCGCCATCCTCAAGATGGCCTCCACGCGCACCATTTACGCCCAGAAGGCGGACGAGGCCCGGGCCACCGGCCGGGTGCTCGGCCTGCCGCGCTGGGCCGTCGAGATCATCCCCACGCTCACGCCCGGCATCGCCGTCTGGGACGTCAACGGCAACGTCCAGGTCGTCAAGCACCTGATCACGGACGCGGAGCGGCCACTGGTCTACACCGACCGCGCCATGACCGAGGACGGCGCCACCGACCGCGAGCTGGAAGCGGCGGTAGCGGAGCGCGCCGCAGCGGCGATGGAACAGTATCCGGACGGCGCGTACGGGCCGCCCTCGCGCTCCACGGTGGCCTGACCGTGGAGCAGGACCGGCGCACCGCCGGGGGCGTCCCGGACGGGCTGCTCGTCAGCGCCATCGCGTTCCTGCTCGGCGTGACGCTGCTGGCCTGGACGGCCACCGGGCTGTCCGGCCTCTTCGCCAACGGCCACTGGCCCGACGGCGTCAGCCTGATGCGCACCCCGCAGGCCATGCGCCACCTGATGTCCGACCCGCGCGACCTGGCGGCCGCCTGGCCGGACACGCCCGCGGAACAGCTGTCGGGATACGGGCTGTTCTGGGGCGTGACGATCAGCGAGGCGCTGGTGACGACGGTGCTGGCGGTGTTCCTGATCGGGACGGTGGGGAGGTGGCGGCGGGGCCGGACGCGGCCGACACCGACGCCGACGCCGGTTCCCGCACCCGCACCGCCGGTCGAGAACACCATCGCCGTCGCCGCCCCCGAACCGATCGCCCCACCCGCGCCTCCCCCTTCCCCGAAGCACGTCGTCTACGGGCCCGAACGCCGCGCCCACGCCGCCCGGGCCGTCCTGGACGCCGCCGGGCCCGTCCTCGTCGTCACCAGCGACCCCGAGCTGTGGGCCGAGACGAAGGACGCGCGCGCCAAGCTCGGCCCGGTACGGGTCTTCGACCCGGGGCACCTCCTCGACACCCCGGACCGCCTCCGCTGGAACCCGGCCGCGGGCTGCGAGTCCCGGGACACCGCGGCCGCCCGGGCGGCCGCGCTCCTCGCCCCCGTCCGCCCGCCAAGCAGCCTCGACTCCCTCACGGCCGAGACCGCCGAGACGCTGCTGCGCTGCTGGCTGCACGCGGCGGCGGTGGACGGCCGCCCGTTCCGGCAGGTGCACCGCTGGGCGCAGGGCGGCTCCGCGCACGAGGCCGTACGGATCCTGCGGACGAGCGCCAAGGCGGCAGGCGGCGCGGCAGGCGAGCTGGAGTCCGCCCTGACGGCCCATCCGGAACGCCGCGACATGGCACGCGAGTTGACCTCACGGGCCCTCAACTGCCTCTCCTCGGTCCACATTCGCGACGCATGCAGCCCAAACCGGGCCGATGCGCTCGCGTTGGAATCATTCGTGGCCGAAGGGGGAACGCTGTACGTGGTGGGTGAGGCGATTGAGGATCCCCGCACCCGCCCGGGTGCGATGCCGCTGCTCACCGCACTCGCCGCGAACGTGGTCGAGCGCGGCCGGGGCGTGGCCGAACGGTCACCTTCCGGTCGGCTCGACCCACCACTGACCCTGGTGCTGGACGACGTCGCCGCGGTCGCCCCGTTGCCGGCCCTGCCGGACCTGCTGGAGACCGGCTCCGAACTGGGCCTCCCGACACTGGCGTTGATGCGCTCGGAGGAACAGGCGCGGTCGAGGTGGCCGCGCAGCGAGCTGTCCCGCTGAGGCCACCGTTTCCCCCGCACCCGACCGGGCAGCTTCCGGATGTGGCGGACAAACCCCGTGTGTTGCTGGACATCGGCCCCGAGGCCGCGCCGGCGGTCATGCCTCCCGGACTCCACGCCCGCCTGGGGCAGTTCGCCGATGCGACGGACTCCCTGGCCCAGGCCGACATCCTGCTCACCGGCTGGGGGCACACCCTGCGCCTGGACGAGCCCGTACTCGACCGGGCCCCACGGCTCCGCGCAGTGGTGCACGCGGCCGGCTCGGTGAAGGGCTTGGTGACCCCGGCCGTCTGGGAACGGGGAATCCTCGTCTCCTCGGCCGCGGACGCCAACGCCGGGCCCGTGGCCGATTTCACCGCGGCGGTGATCCTGCTGGCCGCCAAGAAGGCGCTGAGCGCCGGAAAGTCGGGCTGGCCGGCCTTCTCCCGACGGCGGGGCACGGACGGGACGGTCGTGGGGGTGGTGGGCGCGTCACGCATCGGACGGCGAGTGATGGCCCGCCTGCAGGCCGCCGAAAGCGTCTACCGGGTACTGCTCCACGACCCGTACGTCCCCGCCTCCGAAGCGGTACGCATCGGGGCCGAGCCCGCCGATATCCACACCCTGTGCGCGACGAGCTCCGTCGTCACGCTCCACGCGCCCCAACTGCCGGAGACCCGGCATCTGCTGAACGCCGAGCGGCTGGCCCTGATCCCGGCCGGCGGGACGGTCGTCAATACGGCCCGGGGTTCGCTCGTCGACACTGACGCCCTGGTACGGGAGTGCGCCTCGGGCCGGCTGGACGCGTTCCTCGACGTGACCGAGCCCGAACCGCTGCCGCCCGGGCACCCGTTGCTCTCGCTCCCGAACGTCTTCGTCACGCCGCACATCGCCGGAGCACAGGGCAGCGAGGCCCGACGGCTGGGGGAATTCGCGGTGGAGGAGATCGGGCGACTGGTGCGCGGGGAGCCGTTGTCGGGAGAAGTACGGAAGGAGGAGCTGGCCAGGCTGGCGTGACCCCTTCCTGAACACAACGCAGATTCCTGAAACACAACGCAGAAAAGCCTCGGGCCCGAGTTGATTTCTCAACTCAAGCCCGAGGCTATTCATCAAATTTAGTTCGGCGGCGTCCTACTCTCCCACACGGTCCCCCATGCAGTACC
>NZ_JAEAMR010000090.1 GCF_015999245.1 Streptomyces sp. AV19
CGCCTCGGCAGATGGGAAGACACGGTCTGATGCCTGCACCACGGAAATACCCCGACGAGCTCCGTGAGCGAGCCGTCCGCGAAGTCCGGTCCTCCGGCCGTCCCGTCGCCCATGTGGCCCGGGATCTCGGCATCCATAAGGAAGCCCTGCGGGGCTGGGTCCGCCAGGCCGAGGCCGACCAGGGCGGTCGGCCCGACCTGCTGACCTCCACCGAGCAGGCGGAACTGAAGCAACTCCGCAGGGAGAACGCCGAGTTGCGGCGGGCGAACGAGATCCTGAAGGCCGCCTCGGTGTTTTTCGCCAAGGAGCTCGACCAGCCCCGCACGAGGCCGACGCGGTGATCAACCACCTCCGCGACGACTTCGGGGTCGAGCCCGTATGCCGGGAACTGGACCTGTCGCTCTCGGCATACAACGCCCGCCGCAGACGGCCGAAGTCCGCCCGTCGTCTGCGCGATGAACAGCTCACCGGGCATATCCGCCGCGTCCACACCGCATCCGGCGAGACCTACGGGGCCCGCCGCGTCCACCGCCAGCTGCGGCGCGAAGGCGTGCATGCCGCGCGGTGCACCGTCGAGCGCCTGATGCGCGAGGACGGGCTGGAGGGCGTCATCCGCGGGCAACGACGCCGCACCACCATCCCCGAGCCGTCCGCGCCCAGGCCGCCGGACCTGGTCAACCGCCGCTTCGAGGCGAGCCGGCCGAACCAGCTGTGGGTCGCCGACCTCACCTACATCCGCACCTGGTCGGGCTGGGTCTACGCCGCGTTCGTCCTGGACGTGTACTCGCGGATGATCGCCGGATGGCAGCTCGCCACCCACATGCGCACCGACCTCCCGCTGGACGCGCTGGAGATGGCACTGTGGCGCCGGGGCATCAAGAAGGGCTCGGGGCTGATCCATCACAGCGACCGGGGCTCGCAATACGTGTCGATCCGCTATGGTGAACGGTTGACGGACGTCGGCGCTGCCGCATCGGTCGGCTCCGTTGCCGACAGCTACGACAACGCCATGGCCGAGGCTCTCAACGGCACGTTCAAAGCCGAGCTGATCGAGCACCAAGGGCCCTGGCGGGACGCTGGCCAGGTCGAACGCGCCGTCATCCAGTGGGTCGGCTGGTACAACACCGAGCGACTGCACTCCGCCCTCGGCTACCTCCCACCCGAGGAATTCGAGGCCCAGTACTACCGTTCCCTGCCGACTCCGAACATCGCCTGAAAACACACAACCCGGCCGCTACGAAAGTCGGGGCAGCTCA
>NZ_JAEAMR010000091.1 GCF_015999245.1 Streptomyces sp. AV19
TGTTGGGCTGGTCCGTTGGGTGCGGTGAGGCCGTTGCTGGCTCCGTCCTGGTTGACGGCGCTGCCGCGTACGACTGCCAGGATTCGGTGGCCGTTGCGTCGGGCGTCCGAGAGGCGTTCGACGAGGAGCATGCCGACACCTTCGCCCCACCCCACCCCATCGGCCGCTGCGGAGAAGGCCTTGCACCGACCGTCCCGCGACAGCCCCCGCTGCCGCGAGAACTCCACGAAGGCGATGGGGGTGGACATCACTGCGACGCCGCCGACGAGAGCCATCGTGCACTCGTCCGCGCGCAATGCCTGGCACGCGAGATGCAGGGCGACCAGCGATGACGAGCAGGAGGTGTCGACGGTGACCGCAGGGCCTTCGAGCCCGAGCGAGAAGGAGATCCGGCCGGAGGCGATGCCGGCTGCGATTCCCGTGAGGACATGTCCCTCGACGTCCTGGTCGGCGCGGGACGTGTGGGTGCCGGCGTAGTCCTGTGGGTTGGCGCCTACGAAGACCGCCGTCCTGCTACCGCGCAGGGACGCCGGCGGGATGGCGGCGTGCTCCAGGGCCTCCCAGGCGGTTTCGAGGAGAAGCCGTTGCTGCGGGTCCATGGCTGTCGCTTCGATCGGACTGATCCCGAAGAAGGGGGCGTCGAAGTCGCCCGCGTCATAGAGGAAGCCGCCTTGCCTGGTGTAACAGGTGCCATGTACGTCGGGATCCGGATCGTAGAGCTCTTCCAGCTGCCATCCCCGGTCGGCGGGAAAGCCGCCCACCGCGTCCGTTCCAGAGGCGATGAGACTCCAGAAATCGTCGGCCGATCGGCTCCCGCCGGGATAGCGGCAGGCCATGCCCACGATCGCAAGGGGCTCGCGGCTCTTCTCGGTGACGGTACGCAGGCGCCGACGCGTCTTGTCGAGGTCCGCGGTCACCCGCTTGAGGTAGTCGAGCAGCTGCTTTTCGTTCACCATGTTGGGATCACATCCTTAACCGGCCCGGATGCGGGCGGAACAGCGCTCGGTGATTCAGGCGAGCCCGAGGTCGTTGTCGATGAAATCGAGGACTTCGGCAGCGGTGGCCGAGGCGAGTGCGCTGGAGTCGGGGGTGGCGTCGGACTGATCTCGTGTCTCTGTCCAGCGCGTCAGCATGGACTGCAGTCGCGCGGCGACCCGGGAATGTGCGGCGTCTTCGTCGCCGAGATTGGCGAGGAGTGACTCCAGTCGGTCGATTTCCACCATGACCGATGTGGCAGAGGTGTACGCGGAATGCTGCTCCAGCAGAGAGCGCCGCAGGTGTTCCGCGAGTTCAGACGGTGTGGGGTAGTCGAACGCCAGCGTCGACGGCAGTCGGAGGCCCGTGCCCGAGCTCAGGCGGTTGCGCAGCTCGACGGCGGTGAGCGAGTCGAAGCCCTGGTCGCGGAAGAGTGCGTTCGGCATGACGTCATCCGGATGGTCGTGCCCGAGCACGACGGCTGCTTGGGACTGGACAAGAGCGAGAAGGGCTGCGGACTGCTCGGTGGTCGTGAGCCGTGCGATGTGGGCGAACGGTGCGGGCGGGGCGGATCGGATAGGTGTGGTCGGTGTGGGGTGGTGGTGGGTGAGGTTGTGGAGGAGGGGTGGTGTGGGGGTGGGGTGGTGGGGGTTGAGGTGGGTGGGGATGAGGGTGGGGTGGTGGGTGTGGTGGGTGGTTGCGGTGGTGTAGAGGGTGAGGGCTTGGGGGGTGGTGAGGGGGGTGAGTCCGGTGGTGGTGATGCGGTGGTGGTCGGTGGGGGTGAGGTGGGTGGTCATGGTGCTGGTTTGTTGCCAGAGGCCCCAGGCGAGGGATTGGGCGGGTTGTCCGTGGGCTTGGCGGTGGTGGGCGAGGGCGTCGAGGACGGCGTTGGCGGCGGCGTAGTTGGCTTGGCCGGGGGAGCCGAGGGTGGCGGCGGCGGAGGAGTAGAGGATGAAGGTGGTGAGGTGGGGGTGGTGTTGGGTGAGGTGGTGGAGGTGGAGGGCGGTGTCGGTTTTGGGGGTGAGGGTGGTGTGGAGGTGGTGGGGGGTGAGGTTGGGGATGGTGGCG
>NZ_JAEAMR010000092.1 GCF_015999245.1 Streptomyces sp. AV19
GAGGAGGGCTTGGGCTTCGATGGGGTCGCCGAGGGTGGTGCCGGTGCCGTGGGCTTCGACGGCGTCGATGTCGTTGGGGGTGAGTCCGGCGTTGGTGAGTGCTTGTTGGATGACGCGTTGTTGGGCTGGTCCGTTGGGTGCGGTGAGGCCGTTGCTGGCTCCGTCCTGGTTGACGGCGCTGCCGCGTACGACTGCCAGGATTCGGTGGCCGTTGCGGCGGGCGTCCGAGAGGCGTTCGACGAGGAGCATGCCGACGCCTTCGCCCCAGCCGGTGCCGTCCGCCGCCGCCGAGAACGCCTTGCACCGACCATCCCGCGACAACCCACGCTGCCGCGAGAACTCCACGAAGGCTTCAGGCGTAGACATCACGGTGACGCCGCCGGCGAGGGCCATGGAACACTCGCCTGCCCGCAGGGCCTGGCATGCCAGGTGGAGCGCGACCAGGGAGGACGAACAAGCCGTGTCGACGGTGATCGCAGGTCCTTCGAGGCCCAGGGTGTACGCGATGCGTCCGGTGGCGATACTGCCCGCGGTTCCATTGGAGAGATATCCCTCGAAGCCGTCGGGGGCAGTCGAGAAGCGGCCGCTGTAGTCGTGATAGACCAATCCGGCGAAGACTGCTGTCCGGCTCCCCCGGACCGATAGGGGATCGATGCCGGCGCGTTCGAGAGCCTCCCATGATGTTTCGAGCAGGAGACGCTGCTGGGGGTCCATGGCAAGAACCTCGCGCGGGCTGATGTCGAAGAAGGCCGCATCGAAGTAGCCTGCATCGTGCAGAAAGCCGCCTTGCCGGGTGTAGCAGGTGTGCTGCCGCTCGGGGTCCGGGTCGTACAGGTCCTCCAGCGCCCATCCGCGGTCTACGGGGAAGCCGGAAATGGCGTCTTCTCCGGCTGCGACGAGGTTCCACAGCTGCTCGGGGGAAGCGATGCCTCCTGGGTACCGGCAGGCCATGCCGATGATGGCGAAAGGCTCGTCGTTCGGGATCGTGGGCGGAGCCTGGGGATGAGAGTCGCTCGGTTCCCCGCTGATCAGGTGATCCAGGTGGCGTGCCAGGGTTGCCGGGGTGGGATGGTCGAAGACCAGGGACGCGGGGAGCGTGAGCCCTGTGGCAGTGGCCAGACGGTTTCGCAGACGGATACTCGTGAGTGATGTGATGCCGAGGTCGTTGAAGGCGCGATCGCCGTCCACAGCGTGGGACTCGTGATGGCCGAGGACGGCGGAGGTGTGAGTGCGTACGAGTTCGAGAAGAGCTTCATGGCGTTGAATCGGGTTCATACCCGGGAACTGGAGAAGGGATCCCGATCGACTCGCCGGCGTGTGGGCACTGTCAAGGTGTTCCTGAGTCTCCAGGGTGGTCTCGAAGAGTCTGGCCGATTCGGGGCGGGCCGCAGCGAACTTCCTCCAGTCGATGTCCGAGATGACTGACGGCGTGGCACTGTGGCTGACTGCCTGCTCGAAGGAGGCAAGGGCGAGGTCGGCTGGCATGGGGCGCAGGCCGTCGCTCCGCAAAAGGTCGAGGATCTCGTCCTCGAGAGCGCCGTCCCCCTCCCAAGGCCCCCAAGCGATGGAGACAGCGGGGAGTCCTTGTGCCCGGCGATGGGTGGCCAGCGCGTCCAGGTAGGCGCCGGCGGCTGTCTGAGCGGCATGCCCTGTCGAACCCCACGCTGCTGAGGTCGACGATACAAGTACGAACTGGTCGAGAAAATCATGGCCTTGCAGGAGTTCGTGAAGAATCCAAGCCAGGGAAGTTTCGGACGCGATGACCGATTCAAGGTAATCAAATGCGCAGTGTGCGACGAGCGAAGGCCGAATGTCCTGTGCCGTATGAATGACAGTGGTGATGGGACGATCCGAAGGAACGGCCTCGATGATCGAGGCGAGTTGTTGCCTTTCGGAGAGGTCATGGGGGATATGGAGGAGGTGGGTGTGGGGGTGGTGGGTGGCGAGGTGGTGGGCGAGGGTGGTGGCGAGTGCTCCGGTTCCTCCGGTGATGAGGATGGTGCCGTGGGGTGTGAAGGGTGTGGGGGGTGTGGTGGGTGTGGTGTGTTGTGGGGTGGGGGTGAGGCGTGGTGTGTGGAGGGCGTTGGGTCGGATGGCGAGTTGGTTTTCGGTGGTTTGGGTGAGGGCGGTGGGGAGGTGTTGGTGGAGGGTGTGGGGTGTGGGGTGGTGGGGGAGGTCGATGAGTCCGGCCCAGTGGTGGGGGTGTTCGAGGGCGGTGGTTTTGCCGAGTCCCCAGGTGAGTGCTTGTTGGGGGTGGGTGAGGGGGTCGTTGGGGTGGGTGCTGGTGGCGTTGTGGGTGATGTTCCATAGGGGGGTGGTGATGTGGGGGTGTTGGGTGAGGGTTTGGATGAGGGCGAGGGTGAGGGTGAGTCCGGTGGGGAGGGTGGGGTGTTGGGGGTGGGGTGTTTCGTCGAGGGGGAGGAGTGAGAGGAGGCCGGTGAGGGTGTGGGGTGGTTGGTGGTGGGTGGTGAGGGTGTGGTTGAGGTGGTGGGTGAGGGTGTGGGGGTTGGTGTGGGTGTGGTCGAGGGGGAGGAGGAGGGTGTGGGCGCCGTGGTGGTGGAGGGTGTTGAGGATGTGGTGGGTGAGGGTGCGGTCGGTGTGGTGGCGGGGGAGGGGGATGAGCCAGGTGCCGTGGAGCCGGGGTGGTGTGGTGGGTGAGGGGAGGGGTTTCCAGGTGGTGGTGTAGGTCCAG
>NZ_JAEAMR010000093.1 GCF_015999245.1 Streptomyces sp. AV19
TTCATGCCCGACCAGCAGAAACCCAACGATCACATTCGGAATGCGGATGGCTTCTGACGGGAGGTCAGCCAGGCGGGCAGCGACGGCAGGGCCGCGCTCAGCAGCGGTTTGAAGGCCCTCACGCCGTGCCGCTCGATGGGGGTGATCGCGAAGGCGGCGCGGACGACCTGGTTGTCGAGGTAGGGATGAACCTGTCGCACCCGCCACGGCGCGGTCAGGGCGACCGTGTCGCGGGCGTCGGCCCCCACCAGGCGCAGGGAGGTCTCCTGCTCCACCAGATCCGCCCGGCTCTCCTCCCGCGCCTGCCGCGCGGCCGCGGACAGCAGCGAGGCCACTTGTTCCCGGCCGGAGGGGGTCAGCCAGGTCGCGCATGCGCCCAGATGGCACCACGACCACACACCCGGCCGCCGCGCCTCGCTCTCGCCGCGGGTCACGCGGGCGGCGGCCTCCTGGAGCGCGCCGGCGTGGCCGGTGTTGGCGGCCCGGGTGACAGCCCGCCACAGCTCGCGCGGGGCCCGGTTGCGGGCCCGCGCCCAGTTCGTGACCTGCCGCCGCGCCTCCTTGCGCGCCCCGCACTGCACCATGCCGATCCAGGCGGCACTGCACGAGTCGAGCACCACATCCCCGCCATGACCGGTGAAGTGCAGCGGCAGCCCGGCCGCCGGCCGCAGGTACAGGGCGTGCTGGGCGGTGGTCAGGCTCACTGCGGCGGGCTGGTCGGTCACCGGCTGCTCCCGACTCCAGCCGAACGGCAGCTCGCCGGGGCCGCCCTGGCCGACGTGCAGGTCCACGTCCATGTGTGCGGCGGCCCGGCGCGCGAAGGCCAGGTCCTCACTGCTGGTGAAGGCATCCGCGTAGGTGACCGCGCGTATCTCTCCCGTCTGGGAGGCGAGGATCGCCACGGCAGAAGAGTCCAGACCGCCGGACACGTCGGCGCCGGCCACTCCGTCGGCTGTCCGCATCCGCCCGTGCACGGCCTGCTCCAGCGCCTGGCCGAAGGTGGAGGCGCCCTGGGACAGCGTGAGCGTGGGCTCGATGCCGCTGATGCCGACCAGCTCGGGCCCGGCCCGGCCGCCCAGCAGCAGCCCCGACCCCGCGGGCACCGCCTGGATTCGGTCGTAGACCGTGCGGTGCGGCCAGTGCTCGGGCCCCGCAGCAAGGCGGGCGGCCACCATCGCCAGGTCCGGTACGGCCGAGCAGTGCCCGGCCAGGCGGCGGGCGCCGGTCGACCACACGGCGCCCGGCCCGTGGGCGTGGAAGACGCTGCGGAACCCGGACAGGTCCCCGCACACGAAACGGCGCCCGCCGCCATCGGCGACCACCCAGTACGAGCCGGGCAGATACGTCAGGTCCGCCCACCGCTCCTCTGCCGCCGCCCTCAGCAGCGCAGGCTCCTGCCGGGGTTCCAGAGCGAAGTCGCCCACGAGCAGGATGCGCACCCCCTCGCCAGCCATGAGCCGGCCCCGCGCCCCCGGCCCGACCCGGATGCCCGGCATGCCCGCCGCCTCGTGCCCCCCTCCCCACCCCGCATCCGACGTACCGCCGCCAGTGATCCACTCCTCGCTCATGCGCCTCATTCCCCATCCTGGTTCCGAAAACGGGCCCGGGGGACCGGCGTGGCCGGCCCCCCGGGTGGTCACCGTGCGGCAGTGGTCACTCGAAGAACATGGCGCCGGAGTTGTCGCCGTCGTTGTTCGGCTGACGGCCGAGGGTGGCGCCCTCGACGGAGAACGACTCCGGCAGGGCGATGCCCGGGACGCCGGCGGTGAGCGCCGCGCCGGTCGCGGCTGCGGTGATCGCGGTCGTGGAATCCATGACTACCTCCTGGTCGTGAACCTGAATGGCGCTGCCGCGCCCAGGCCGGTCGCGGCATAACCAGAGCACCACCCGGTCAGCAGGCCCGGTACCCGCCGCCCGCCGCCGCTGTCCCCTGCTCGCACTGTCGCCCGCACGCCGCGCACCCCGCCGGATACCGCCGGAAAATTCCCGGCACTCCCGCACGGCCAACCGCACTTCTAGAATGGGCAGTTCGACGGACTGGAGGCGTCTCATGGCGGCAGGCAGGCCCCGGACCGTAAAGCACCCCAACGATCTGCTCGACCACTGGCTCGAGAAGGCCGGCATCTCGAACGCGGCCCTGGCACGCGAGGTCACGCGCCGTGCACGCGCCGCCGGGGAACGGGGCATCAACCCCAGCGAAGGACGGGTGAGGGCATGGCGGGCCGGGGAGGTACCG
This sequence comes from Streptomyces sp. AV19, assembly GCF_015999245.1. Lineage (GTDB taxonomy): Bacteria > Actinomycetota > Actinomycetes > Streptomycetales > Streptomycetaceae > Streptomyces. The sequence continues at coordinate 2,237 of NZ_JAEAMR010000093.1, forward strand.
CGCCACCCCGTGCCGCAGCTCATCGCCGACTGCCTGGCTCAGCACACCGGCTTCCCGCTCACCTGCGCCGACATCGGCATGCCGGACCGCACAACCCCGATAACCGTCGCCCCCGACTTGGCCTGGCAGCCCGCCACCACCATTGCCGCCATCGAACACCTCACCCGGAGCGAGATGATGGTCCCGCACAGCCGAAACACCGACGACGCCCACACCATCCACTCCGGCGACGACCTCCTCGCCCCCCTCCACCAGTGGCCCACCGCCACCCCCTCCACCCTCATGGCCCGCGGCGGCGGACACCTGGGGGCCAGCGACATCGAGGGAATCCGCACCGTCACGGCCATGTTCCGCGACGCCGACAACCGCCACGGCGGCCGCCTCTCCCGCACCGCCGTCATCGCGCAGATGGCCGACGCCAACGCCCTGCTGCGCACCGCCTCCTACGACGAGGACACTGGCCGCGCCCTGTTCGCCGCCGTCGCTGACCTCGGATCCGTCGCCGGTTGGATGACCTTTGACGCCGGGATGCATCAGCGGGCCCAGAAGCTGTTCCTGGCCGCTCTGCACGCCGCGAGTGAAGCCGGGGACAAGGCGCTGGGCGCCCACATCCTGCAGTGCATGGCCCGCCAGATGTCCCACCTGGAACACTTCGAGGACGCCCTCGACCTGGTCTGCCTCGCCCAGTACGGTGCCCGCCGCCATACCACCCCGGCCGCCCGCTCCATGCTCGCCGCCCTCGAAGCCCGCTTCCACGCCATCCTCGGGCAGACCAGGGAAAGCGAACGTGCCGCCGGCACCGCCGAAGAGCAGTTCGCCGCCGTGAGCCTCGGAGACGAGCCCGCCCACATGGCCTGGTTCGACGAAGCGGAACTCTGCGCGACCATCGGCGTCGCCCACCAGATCGCGGCCAAACACGACGGAGGCTCCGCCCGCGTCCGCAAGGCCGAGAAGTCCCTGCACCTGCTCGGCCGTGCCCTGGAACTGCGCCCCGCGCACCGCGTCCGGTCCAAGGCCTTCGATCATCTCGGTCTCGCCCGCACCCACCTGGTCACCGGTGAGGTCAGCGGCGCCCACCAGCAGGCCCAGACCGCCCTCGCGCTCTTCGGCGCGATCGGCAGCACCCGAGTCGGCGACCGGCTCGCCGAACTTCACGACGAAGCTGCGCCGTACACGCCTGCCCCCGAGGCCGTCGAACTCCGCGAGCAGATCCAAGACGCTGTCGCCGCACGCTGACGTCTCCGCGGCCGGGAGTATCACGAATGCGGTGTTCACCACTCGGTTGGAGTAGAGGTTTCTCGTTG
>NZ_JAEAMR010000094.1 GCF_015999245.1 Streptomyces sp. AV19
GCTTGAGGCGCTCACGCCCCTTCACCACGATCGGCCGCCCGATGTCGGTGTAGAAGAGAGCGGCCTCGCCGTCCTCGGCGTACAGCGTGTAACGCTCCAGGCGCGCCGCCGCACCGGTGCGCATGTACTTCTCGACCGCCTCCCGGTTACGGGCGCGCAGTTCGAGGTGATCGGTGAAGACGGACGGGGCCAGGGTGGGGGATGCGCTGTCGCTCATGTCGTCTCGCAGGCGGTTCTGTACAGAGGTCCGGTGGTTCAGGGCTGGAGGCGGCGGGAGGTCCAGCCCTCGCCGGAGCGGTCGTAGCGCAGCCGCTCGTGGAGCCGGTCGGTGCCGTTGGTCCAGAACTCGAACTCCTCGGGCTCCAGCCGGTAGAGGGAGTACGAAGCGGGGCGCGGCAGCGGCTTGTCGAGCGCGGCGAGCCGCCGGCCCTCGGCGCGGGCCGCCTCGACGTGGGCGTAGTCCTCGAACTCCGTGCTCTGGCGGCAGGCCGACGACATCGCGTGGGTGTAGACCGGGCGGGCGTTCCAGGCGGCGTCGGCCTCCTCGTCGGAGAGCTTGCGCACCGGGCCGGCGACGATGATCTGCTGGCTGGTCTCGCGCCAGTACAGGACGCCGGAGGCCCAGGGGTTGGCGGCCAGCTGGCGCCCCTTCTGGCTGGTGCTGTGGGAGGTGAAGAGCAGCCCCTCGTCGGTCACGCCGGCCACCACGACCATGCGGGACGAGGTCCGGCCGCGCTCGTCGGAGGTGGCCAGGGCGAGGGCGAAGGGCTCGCGGACCTTGCTCTCCTTCGCGCCGTCGATCCAGGCCCGCAGGAGGCCGTAGGGCTCGGCCGGGGGGTCGACGAACTCGGGGAAGTCGAAGTCGACGTCCCCGGTCATGGATTCGGACCTCTTGTTGCTCGGGGTGTTGCTGCTCACGGGTGACTCCAGCGGTGAGGGAGAACAGTTGGACTGAGGAGGAACGGTTCGGGTCACACGTGCAGCGTGCCCTCGATGGCGAGCGCGCCGTTGCCGCCGACCTCGACGGACTCCACCCGGTCGCCCTCGCCGTGGGCGAGCGCGCGCATCGGCGAGGGGCGGCCCATCTCGACGCCCTGGGTGATGGTGATCCGCTGCCCGTACTCGATCAGCCCGCGGCGGGCCAGGTGGATGGCGATCGGCCCGGCGGCGGAACCGGTGGCGGCGTCCTCGACCACGCCGTAGGCGGGCGAGAACATCCGGCTGCGCCACTCGGTGCCGGAGCCGGCGAAGACGTTGGCGGCCATGTTCTCGAAGGCGGCGAGCGCGCGGTGGTCGGGGTGGAGGGCCGAGAGGGCCTCGACGCTCTCCAGGCCGACGAGGACGTGCCGGGGGCCGTTGACGTAGATCTCCACCGGCAGCGTGGACTCGCGGACGCCCAGGGCGGCCAGGAGTTCGTCGGTGCGGTCGAAGGGCTCCCACGTCGGGATCGGCTGCTGCATCCAGGCGGCGGTCACCTCGCCGTTCTCCCGCTCCAGCTCGAACGGGACGATGCCCATGGCCGTCTCCAGCCGCAGCTTGTCGGCCCGGGTCCGCCGGCCCAGCGCGATGGCGGTGCCCAGCAGCGGGTGCCCGGCGAAGGGCAGCTCGTTGACGGGGGTGAAGACCCGGATGTGGTGGTCGCCGCCCTGCTTGGGCGTCAGCACGAAGGTGGTCTCGGAGAGGTTCATCTCCCGCGCGATGCGCTGCATGCGCTCCGCGGAGAGATCGTCGCTGTCGAAGAAGACGGCGACCGGGTTGCCCTTGAGGGGCTCCGTCGCGAAGGCGTCGACGACGACGTAGGAATGCATGTGCTGCTCCAAGCGGTGGGAGGGGTTGCGGTGGGAGGGGTTACGGAAGCGGAGCGGCGCGGCCTGCCGCGCCGGTGGCGGGACCGGACGTGCCGGTCCCGCCGAGGGGGCCCCCGCCGCCCGCGGCGCGGGGCGGGGGCGGGGGGGTGCGCCGGCCGTGGCCGCCCCCGCGCCCCCGCCCGCCAGCCCCCCCGGGGCGCCGCGCCCCGGGGCGGGCGGGGGGGGCCCCCCCGAC
>NZ_JAEAMR010000095.1 GCF_015999245.1 Streptomyces sp. AV19
TGCCGAGGCGATCAAGCCTGGCTTCAGGGCCGCTACGAAACCCAGTTCAGCTCAGAATTTCCCTATGTCTGTTTCGACGAGCCTGCGTGACGTGATCGGCCTCGACAACCAGTTGCCGCACCTGAAGGACGCCACGGTGGTCCTGATCGACTTTCAGAACACCTACCGGAGCGGCGTCATGGCCCTCGACGGAGCCGAGGACGCCTTGGCCGCTGGCGCCCGGCTGCTGGGTGCCGCCCGCTCTCTGGGGGCCCGGTGGTGCACGTGGTCAACGACGGTGGCCCCGGCACCCCGTACGACATCCGGGCCGAGATCGGCGCGATCAGCGGCGAGGTCGCCCCGCTGGAGGGGGAGCCGGTGGTGGTCAAGCAGTTCCCCGACGCCTTCCACGCCACCGATTTGGAGGCCACGCTGCGCGCACTGGGTTCGGGGCCCGACCTGGTGCTGGCCGGGTTCATGACCCACATGTGCGTGACGTTCACCGCCCAGGGCGCCTTCACGCTCGGCTACCGCCCCACCGTCGTCGCCGAGGCCACCGCCACCCGGCCACTGGCAGCCCCGGACGGCACCACCGTCCCCGCCGCCACCCTCCAGAGCGCGGCCCTGACCACGATCAAGGACCTCTTCGGCCCCGTCGCCCTCCGCGTGGACCACCTCACGCCGGACGCATAGAAGCCCCGGACGTTCAGGGCGACTTGAGAGGTCATCCCGTCAACCGACGCCTCGGTGTGTCCAACACGCCCAGCAGACACCGCTTCACCATCATCACCAGCACATCTCCCGGATGACCAGGACTTTGAATCCGCCTTGCGGGGAACAGAGTTGCGGTGACGCCGCGGCCGATGCGTCGTCGTTGTTCCGGGCATGGCGAGGCGCACGATGTGGAGCGTCCGGTCGGGCCGGCGAGGGCGGGCAGGCGACCGCGCCCGGTGGTGGGCGTGGTGGGCTCTGTTGATGGCCTGTGCCGTGGCCGGAGTCGCGGCCTGGGCGGTGGCAGGGAGCGGCGGGCGGTTTGCGGCGGAGAGCTGGGTCCCGGACGGGGCACCCTCGGTGCGGGCCGAGGCGGTGTTGGCCTCGCGGTTCGGGGTGGGCGACCCTCAGTTGGTGCTGATCGCCGCCGCTCCCGGATCGGTGGACGAGCCCTCGGCCGCCCGGGCCGGGCGGGTCCTGGTGGCGGGGCTGGACGCGGATCCCCGTACCGAGTGGGTGCGCGGGTACTGGCCGGCCCGGGTGCCCGGACTGCGCGCGCACGACGGGCACCGTGCTCTGGTCCTGGTCCGTTTCCGGGGCGGCGAGCACGTGGCCAGGGAGGCGGCGGACGAGGTCGCCGCCAGGTATACGGGGCGGAAGGCGTCGACGGGGCCCTTACGGGTGGCGGCCGGTGGCAGGGCCGTTGAGCTGTCCGAGAGCGAACGGCTCAGCAAGTACGGGCTCCGGCTGGCCGAGATGGTGGCGGCGCCGCTGGTCCTGGCGGTGTTGCTGTGGGTCTTCGGGAGCGTGCCGGCCGCGGTGCTGCCGGTGCTCGTCGGTGCGTTCGCAGTCCTCACGGCCACGGCTCTGCTCCGGCCGCTGGATTTCGTGGTACCCGCTTCGTCCTTCGCGCTGAGCGTTGCCACGGCTCTGGGGTTCGGACTGGCGGTGGACTACAGCCTGCTTCTGGTCTCCCGCTACCGCGAGGAAGCGGCTGTGCGGGTCCCGGCCCGGATGGTGGTGGCCGCTCTGCGGACGGCCGGGCGGGCTGTGGTCGTCTCGGCCGGCACTGTGGCGGCGGCTCTGTGCACCTTGCTGGTCATTCCTCTGCCGATGCTGCGGTCGCTCGCCCTCGCGGGCGGCGTGGTCGTCGTCACGGCTGCCGTCGGAGCGCTGGTGGTGGTGCCCGCTCTGCTCGTCCTGCTGGGAGAACACATCGACCGGTGGGACGTGTTCGCCCGGGTGCGCCGGGCCCGGTGGCGGGATCCGGACTCGGGGGAGGGGCGCTGGGCGCGGCTCGCGCGCTGGGTCGCCGAGCGTCCCGTCAGCATCACTGTGGCCGGGTGCACGCTGCTGGTCCTGCTGGCCGCGCCGTCCTTGCAGGTCCGGTTCGGAATGTACGCGCACAGGACGCTGCCGGGGTCGTCGCCCGTCGCGGCCACGGCCCGTGCCTGGCGTGAGGACTTCGGTGCCACCGCCGGGGCGGGCGGCCCGGGTGTCGTCCTCCCCGGGCTGCACGGAGGGATGGCGCTCGACGGTTATGCCCGCACGCTGTCCCGGGTCCCCGGTGTGGCCCGGGTGGACACCGTCACCGGCACCTATCGCTCGGGAGCGCGGGAGGCTGTGCCGGCGGAACGGGCCGCGCTCTTCGACAACGGCTACGGCAGTCGGCTGGAAGTACTCACCCGGTCGTACGCCCGTGATCCGTTGACGCCCGAGGGCAGTGAACTCGCCCGGCGGATCCGCGCGGTGAGCGCCCCGGTGCCGGCCGCGGTGGCCGGACTGGGGGCCCGACTGGCGGATACCGAGCAGGCGTTGACACGTCGTCTGCCGCTCGCCGTAGGGCTCGCCTGCGGCGCCGCCTTTCTCCTGCTGCTGCTCTACACCCGCAGTCTGCTGGTACCGGTCAAGGCTCTGCTGCTGAACGGGCTGAGTCTGGCGGCCACCTTCGGTATCCTCGTCGCCGTGTTCCAGCAGGGCCTGCTGCCCGGGGTATCCGGAGCCGGGATCACGGATGTGCTCGTCCCGCTGATGTTCGCGGTCGCGTTCGGCCTCTCCATGGACTACGAGGTGTTCCTCCTCTCACGGATCCTGGAGGAACACCGCCGCGGCGCACCGACTCCGGTCGCGGTGGCGGCCGGACTCCAGCGCACCGGGCGGCTGTTCACCTCGGCCGCGCTCGTCTTTGCCGTGTCGATGTCCTCGCTCGCGCTCGCCGGGCTGTTGCACCTGCGGGTGGTGGGCGTGGGCCTGGCGGTGGCTGTCCTGCTGGACTGCACGCTGGTGCGTGCCCTGCTCGTGCCCGCTGTGATGCGACTGGCGGGCCCGGCGAACTGGTGGCTGCCCGGTCGGCGGGGCTGCTCGGCTTCGCGCCGGGCGGTCCCGAACCCGCCTTCCCAGTAGCGGAAGTTGATGGGCGGCTTGCGTGCATCTGCCGAGGAGACTTCGAGAAGGGGCCACAAACGCGAGGCTGTCCCCGTATGTTGGGACTTCATTCCTGCGATACGCACCTCACGGGGGACGCGTGGATCTGTTCGCCAAGTTCGTCGAGTCCACCGGCAACCCGATCGCGACGCGGTCGCGCAGCCTCCACGGCGCGGCGTGCTTCCCCAGGCTGGTGGGAGACATCGGCAGCCGGATGATGTATAAGGGCGTGCCGCAGGTGGTGTGGAGTCTCAACAACTACCTCGGGCTTGCCGGCGACCCCGCTGTCCGTGCCGCCGACATCGAGTCCGTCACCCGGCACGGATTGTCGGCGCCGATGGGCTCGCGCATGATGTCCGGCGACACGGAGGACCTCGAGGCCCTGGAGACCGAGCTGGCGGACTTCTGCCGCAAGCCGGCCGCGCTGTTCCTGAACTACGGCTACCAGGGCATGATCTCGCTGATCGACGCGCTGCTGACCCGGCAGGACTGGCTTGTGTACGACAGCGCCGGCCACGCGTGCATCCTGGACGGCGTGCGGCTGCGCAACGGGCGGGTGCGAGCCTTCCGGCACAACGATGTCGAGCGCTTGGCCGACGTCCTCGCCCGGATCGAGCGCGAGCGCGCGCCGGACGAGGCAGTGCTCGTGGTGACCGAAGGCGTCTTCGGCATGTCCGGCGCTGTCGCACCGTTGCGAGACATCGTCGCACTCAAGCAGCGGTATGACTTCCGATTGCTGGTCGACGACGCGCACGGCTTCGGGGTCATGGGCCCTACTGGTGGTGGCACGGGCGAGGCGCAGGGCGTTCACGACGGGATCGACCTGTATTTCGCCACGTTCGCCAAGGCCGGCGCGAGTATCGGGGCGTTCGTCGCGTCCAGCGCCGAGGTGGTGTGGAGACTCCGGTACACGATGCGGTCGCAGATCTTCGCCAAGAGCCTGCCGTGGCCGATCGTGGCGAGCAACCGGGTGCGGCTCGACCTCATCCGGTCCCGGCCGGAGCTGCGCCGGCGCTGCTGGACGATCGCGGAAGCACTGCAGTCGGGGCTGCGCGAGCGGGGCATGGAGGTGCGCGGAACGGCCAGCCCCATCACCCCGGTCCACCTCGCGATGACCGTGGCGCAGGCCGGCGAGTACGTGGAAGCGATGCGCCTGCGGCATGGCGTGTTCTGCTCCGCGGTGTCGTACCCGGTCGTGCCGCCGGACGTGGTGCAGCTGCGCCTGGTGCCGACCGCCGTTCACGACCTGGCCGACGTGGCCGCGACACTCGACGCCATCCCGGCCGCCTATGCGGCAATGACCGGACGACCGCTGCCCCTCACGGCGGCCGCCCCGGACGTGACATGACGGGCTCGGCAGTCGGCGGCGGGCTGGCGCTACGCCTGGCCCGGTGGCTCATGCCGGACCGGGTGGCCGAGCGGCTGGTCGCCCACCGCTGCGGCCTGCGCGCTCAGATGACGCGGTGGTAGATCCGGTAGGTCTTGGTCCGCGTGGCCAGCCGAGAGGCGACGCGGATGACCGGCTGGTTGTCTTCCAGCGTCGGCCCCATTTCGAAGGTCTGGAAGCCCAGCCGGTACGCGGCGCGCATCAACTCCCTGTACATCAGGGCGTCCAGGCCGAGTCGGCGGTGCTCGGGGCGGACGCCGCCGGCCAGCGTCCGGAGGTGGGTGATGCGCCGGGCGGCCCGCCGCATCCGGACCAGGCCGACCGGCAGCCCCCAACGGGTCAACCGGCCACCGGCGGCGCGCAGCGCGACGCAGATGTCCGGCACCAACAGCAGCATCCCGGCCGGTTCACCGCCGACCTCGGCCACCAGCAGCAGCTCCGGGTGCACAACCGGACGCAGCTCACGGGCGAGGCGGGCTACCTGACGGTCGGTCATCGGGGAGAACCCCCAATTGCCGGACCAGGCGGCGTTATAGATGTCCCGGAACAACCGCAGCTCGGCGGCGAAGCCTCCCATACGGACCTTGCGGACCCGGACTCCAGGCCTGCGGGCAGCCCACTCCGCGGCCCGGGCCACACCCGTCGGCACCTCCGTCGGCACCGGCCCGTGCCACGCGTAGAAGTCCTTGGCCTTGGTCAGCCCGGCGGCCTCGATCAGGGCGGGGTAGTAGCGCGGGTTGTAGGGGGTGAGAAGGGACTGCGCTCGGTCGAAGCCGTCCACCAGAACGCCGCTTTCATGGTTGAAGGTAAAGTTTGCCGGGCCCAGCATCGTCTCCTTCCCGCGATCGCGCAGCCAACCGGCTGCCGCGTCGAGCAACCGCTGCGCCACGGTTACGTCGTCGACCACGTCGAACAGGCCGAAGAACCCGGCACCGGGGTCGTGCAGCTCGTTGTGACGGTGGTTCACCAACGCGGCGATCCGCCCCACCGGCCTGCCATCGCGGTACGCCACGAACAGCTTGGCCTCACCGAACTCGAAGAAGGGGTTCACCGCCGGATCCAGGAAGCGCCGCCGCTCCCTCAGAAGGGGCGGCGCCCACAGGGCGTCGCCGCCGTGCAGTCGGTACGGCAGCCGGAGGAAGTCCGATTGCCCGGCCCGATCCCGCACCGATGCCACGCGTGTCGTGCCCACTGAGGATTCTCCATCCTGAATTCGCGGGTGGGAGGGGACGGTTCGGCACCGGTTCGGCATATTCCCCACAGGCGAAGAGCCTGTTCTCCTGCGAGTGATCGCCTGCCGTGTCCGCGGAACCCAAGGGGGGCAGCGGGAATGCTCGGACGAAGGGTCCGCCCCGATGCGTTCAAGCTCCGGTAGGGAGCCCCTCTCTGGGAGGGAACTCCCTGTCCCGTCGGGCCGTAGATGCCATTCCGGTGCTGTCCTCGGCCCCTGACACGGCCCCGAACAAGATCCCTCCGATGCCCCCGGGGGCAGGGCGTATATGTGGAATCATCACGCTGGCACTCTGCCCGGGCGGGAAGTCGCCAGTCTCCGGGCGCGTAGCTCAACCTGATCGTGCGATGCCCCGACAGGATGTCCTAATGGCGTGCATCAGAATTCGATCTTGAGGTGGTATGAGTGGGTGGGGTGGTGCGATGTGCCGGTTTGGTGTCGGTGGGTGGGTGTCAGTGACGGCATGTCAGGTCGGGATGTTTTCGCTGCTCGGGCTTTGAGTCAGGGGGAGGTGACTGCAGTGGGGCGGTGCATGCGGGGGGTACGGCTGTCATGGGGGTGGTACACCCCGCCCCGTGCTGCTGTCTCGGGAACGGTACTTCTGATCCTTCCGAGGGCTGTGCGGCTGCACCGTTGTGGGTGTTGGTGTCTGCGGCGGAAGGGCGTGGGGTGGGCGAGCCGGGCGCGTGGGGTGAGGTCACGGCGGGGCTGAGGGTGTCCAGGCCGGTGCTGGTGGCGCGGCTGTTGGAGCTCGATGCGG
>NZ_JAEAMR010000096.1 GCF_015999245.1 Streptomyces sp. AV19
CATGTACCGCGCGATCACGGACCCGATGCTGGACAGCCTGCTGGCGTACTGGCCCTTGGAGGACATCGACGGCTCGCTGAGCATGGCGTCCGCTCTCACCTCCGGATCGGTCATGGAGATCTCCGGGACACCGGACCTCGCCGCTTTCAGCCGCTTCCCCACGTCCGACCCGCTGCCCGTCATGACCGCCTCGTCCTTCGGCGGCGGGATCGCCAAATACTCGACATACAGCCAGCTTCAGGTGCGGTTCCTGCTCTTCGTGCCCGCTGAGGGACTCCCGGATGCCCAGGTGATCTGCCGCCTGACCATGAACTCCATCACCCTGAGCTACTTCGACCTCACCTATGAAGCCCTCACCGGCGGAGTCCGGCTGCGCCCCCTCGACCTCGACGAGGCCCTCCTCGCCGGGGGAGTCGACGAGTTCGGCGACATCCGGGGAAAGCTGCTGCGGGTCTCGATCGAACTGGCCGACACCAGCCCCGGCGTCGCCTGCACCGTCCGCCTGGTCGACCTGGAGCGAGGAACGACGACGGTCGGGACCGGCTCTCTGGCCCTCTCTTCCCTGTCCAGGCTGCGCTACATCACCATGGCCTCCGCGTCCCTCGGGCACGCCGAGGGGCTCACCGACAGCGTGGTCGGCCATGTCACGGCCCAGTCCGCCATCACGTCGATCACGGACATCGGCGTCCGGGGCAACCCGGTCGGGGAAAAGGCCGGCCGCCGTATCCAGCGGATGTGCGCGGAGGAGGGCGTCGCGCTCGACTGGATCGGCGACCTGGACGACACCGTCGCCATGGGCGGCCAGCCGAAGAAGAAGCCGCTCGACCTGATCCAGGAGTGCGTGGAGGCCGACCTCGGCGTCCTCTACGAGAACCTCGCGGTCTTCGGTCTCGGCTACCGGCCGCGGACCTCGCTGTACAACCAGGACGCGGTGCTGACGCTGTCCTACTCGGCGAACCAGCTCTCGGCCAGCCTCGACCCCGTCGACGACGACCAGTTCACCCACAACGACATCACCGTCACCCGCGACGGAGGCGGCACCGCCCACACCTCCCTGACCACGGGGCCCATGGGCACGGCGGACCCGCCGGCCGGGATCGGGATCTACGGCGACCAAGTCGGGCTGAACATCGAATCGGACGCCACGCTCGACGACCAGGCGTCATGGCGCCTGCACATGGGCACCGTGGACGAGGCCCGGTACCCGCAGATCAGCCTCAACCTCGCCCACGCCACCTTCGTCAACAACCCCGCGCTGAAGGCCGCCGTCCTCGACCTGCGCCAGGGCGACCGGATCCTCATCACGGACCCGCCCGCGTGGCTGCCGCCGGACGACATCAGCCTCATCGTCCTCGGATTCAGCGAGACGATCGACCACTTCGAGCACCGCATCACCCTCAACTGCGCCCCGGCC
>NZ_JAEAMR010000097.1 GCF_015999245.1 Streptomyces sp. AV19
GGGCATTCCCCCTGATAGCTGGACACCGTAGACACTGGATCCTGAGGATCTGGGAGAACGGAGTCCCTGTGGGGATGAAGCACTATCCCGCCGAGTTCAAGGCGGATGCGGTCGCGCTGTACGAGTCGCGGCCGGGGGCGACGATCAAGGAGGTCGCTGCCGATCTGGGGGTCAATCCGGAGACGCTGCGGAACTGGCTGCGCGCGGCGGGGACGGGCGGGCGCCGGGCCGCGTCCCAGCAGTCTCCGGCGCCGCAGACGCCGCTGGAGGCGGAGAACACCGCCCTGCGCAAGAAGGTCCGCGAGCTGGAGGAGGAGCGCGACATTCTGCGCCGGGCGGCCCGGTATTTCGCCGGGGAGACGCGCTGGTGAACCGCTTCCAGTTCGTCGCCGACTTCAAGCGCCGCTTCGGCGTCAAGCGGTTGTGCACCGTACTCGGCATCGCCCGTTCGAGTTTCTACCACTGGGCCAGGACCGCCGCCGGCCGGGCGGCCAGGGCGGCGGCGGACGACGAGCTCGCCGCGCGGATACGCAAGGTGCACGCCGAATCGGACGGCACCTACGGGTCCCCGCGGATCACAGCTGAGCTCCGGGACAGCGGCGAACGCGTCAACCACAAGCGCGTCGAGCGCGTCATGCGCCGGCACCGGATCGTCGGGGTGCACCTGCGCAAGAAGCACCGCACCACCATCGCCGACCCGGCCGCCGCGAAGGCCCCCGACCTCATCCAGCGGGACTTCACCGCCGACATCCCGAACACCAAGTACGTAGGTGACATCACCTATCTGCCGGTCAACGGCGCGAAGCCGCTCTATCTGGCCACGGTCATCGACCTGTGCTCACGCCGTCTGGCGGGCTGGGCGATCGCCGATCATATGCGGGCCGAGCTCGTCATCGACGCCCTGGCCGCGGCCGAGCGCACCCGCGGCAGTCTCAACGGAGCGATCTTCCACTGCGACCACGGCTCGCAGTACACATCCGCCGCGTTCGCCGAAGCCTGCAGGTCAGCGGGTGTGAGACGGAGCATGAGCGCCGTCGGCAGCAGCGCGGACAACGCCGCCGCGGAGAGTTTCAACGCCTCACTCAAAAGGGAGACGCTCAAGGGCTCGAAAGCGTGGCCGACGGCACGTGAGGCACGACTCGACACCTTCCGCTGGGCCGGCCGCTACAACACCCGACGCCGCCACTCACGCCTCGGACAACGCAGCCCGATCACCTACGAGGCAGCACTCGACGAACAATCACCTACCCTGACACAAGCCGCATAAGCCGTGTTCAGCTTTCAGGGGGAAGCCCC
>NZ_JAEAMR010000098.1 GCF_015999245.1 Streptomyces sp. AV19
CCGTATCCACCGTCACCGCCGGCCCCTCAAAACCGAACGTGTACGAGACCCGCCCGGACAGCACACTCCCGGCATTCCCGTTGCCGAGATGCCCCTCCAGTTCCTCCGGGACATCGAGGAGACGTGCGGCGTAGTCCTGGTACATCACCCCGGCGAACACACCGGTGCTGCTGCCGCGCAACGACCGGGGTTCGATCCCCGACCGTTCCAGTGCCTCCCAGGACGCCTCCAGCATCAACCGCTGCTGCGGGTCCATCGCCAGCGCCTCACGCGGACCGATACCGAAGAATTCCGCGTCGAATTCGGCCGCGTCGTAGAGGAATCCGCCTTCTCGGGTGGACGAGGTCCCGGTGGTGTCGCCCGGGCCGAACAGCCGGTCGGCGTCCCAACCCCGGTCCATGGGGAAGTCCGACACCGCGTCCCGGCCCTCGGCGAGGAGGGCCCAGTACTCTTCCGGCGACCGGGCACCTCCCGGGAGACGGCACGCCATTCCCACGATGGCGATGGGTTCTTGTTCGCCGGATTCCACTTCCTCGAGTCGGCGGCGCACCTGGAGGAGATCGGCAGTGACCCGCCTGAGGTAGTTGCGAAGCTTTTCCTCGTTGGTCATTGAGGCATCTCCTTGGCGCTCCGGGAGGAGTAAGGGTTGAGGCGGCCGCAGGTCAGCGAGGAGCCTACAAACGGGAATTCCGCGCAGGAACCCCTGAGCACCCCACTGGTACGGCGATTCCGCGATGTCGGAGAACAAGGGTTCTCACAGCGCGTCCGGACCATGATCGTGCCTTTCACAGGCCAGTGGCGCGTTTGCCACATACACAGGGATCAGGAGGTGATCCGCGGTGAAAGGACGTGATGCCGTGGGGAATTCGCCGGGGAAACGGCAGAAGCCCCGGAGGCACGCGAAGGCCCATACGCCCCGAACGTACAAGGAGCGGTTTCGTGGACGGCTCGTTCTGATCACCGGTGCCGGCCGCGGCATCGGGCGCGCGACGACCCATGCCTTCGCCGCGGCGGGCGCTGAGGTGATCTGTGTGGACCGTGACGCGGGGGCGGCCGCGAGCACCGCGCGCCGGGCTCTCGCCCTCGGGGCCCGCGCGGCGTGGGCCGAGGCCGTCGACGTCTCCGACGCGAGCGCCATGGAGCGGCTCGGCGACCGGGTCGCCGGTTCCCGCGGCGCGGTCGACGTGCTGGTGAACAATGCCGGGGTCGGCATGTCGGGAAGGTTTCTCGACACGTCCCTCGACGACTGGCGGCGCACGCTGGACGTCAACCTCTGGGGGGTTGTGCATGGTTGCCGGTTCTTCGGGCGGCAGATGGCGGACCGCGGCCTCGGCGGGCACATCGTCACCATCGCGTCGGCCGCGGCGTTCCAGCCGTCCCGCATCCTTCCGGTCTACGCGACGAGCAAGGCGGCCGTGCTCATGCTGACCGAATGCCTGCGGGCGGAGTTCCGGGAGCACCGGGTCGGGGTGAGTGCGGTATGCCCGGGGTTCGTGAGCACGTCGTTCACCACGTCGATGCGCTTCGCAGGAGTGTCGGACGAGGGACAGGGGCGGCTGCGGGAGCGGTTCAGCCGTTCTCCGGGCGGGGGTGTCTACCCGCCCGAGAAGGTGGCGCGTGCCGTCCTGCGGGCGGTCGTCCGGGACAGGCCGGTGACGGTGGTCACGCCGGAGGCGCACATCGCACGTCTGCTGAGCCGTTTCGCACCGGGACTGAGCAGGATGGTGGCCCGCCTGGAGCATGCGCCGGACTGAGGGCCCACCTCTGCATTCCGCTACATTCCGCCCGGGGCCAGGCACATGCCGCCGCTGGCGTCGACGAGTTGCCCGGTGACCCAGCGCGCCTCGTCCGAGGCGAGGTACGACACCACCGCGGAGATGTCATCCGGGCGACCGAGTCGCCGTAGGGCCGTCATTTCGGAGATGGCCTCCTCGGCGCCGGGCGTCTCGTGCACCCAGTTGTTCATTTCCGTGTCGGTGATGCCGGGCGCGACCGTGTTCACGGTGATGCCGCGGGCGCCGAGTTGCTGGGCGAGGCGGGGCGCCATCATCTCAAGGGCCCCTTTGCTCATCGCGTAGGGCAGCAACGGCCAGGCAATGCGTGTGGCGACCGATGAGATGTTGATGATGCGCGCTCCGTCGGCGAGGAGAGGCAGAGCGCGCTGGGTGACGAAGAACGGTGCTCGCACGTTGAGGGCGAAGAGTTCGTCGAACTCCTCCGGAGTGACATCGGAGATGCCGGCCACAAAGCCGTCCCTCCGTGTGACGGTGGGGTCTTCGCGGTCGGACGCCACACCGGCATTGTTCACCAGGACGTCGAGCCGACCGCCGTCGAGTGCGGCTTCCAGGGCGCTGAAGAGCGCGTCGATGGCGCGGTCCGCCGTGAGGTCGGCGCCCAGGGCGAAGGCCCGGCCGCCGGCCGCCTCGATGGCTGCGACCGTCTCCTGTGCCGCCTCCCTCCGCTGCCGGTAGTGCACGGCCACCCGCATGCCGTCTGCGGCCAGGTGCCGGGCGATGGCCCTGCCGATGCCGGCCGAGGCCCCGGTCACCAGTGCTGTCCTGCGCGGTCGTTGTGTACGTTCCGTCATGGGGCGGGCCCTCTTCTCCGACTGATGGATGGGCCGGTTACGGCCCGGCCCCCGCTCGGCGGCGGACCGCGGGACGTCCGGATCTGCGAGCACCGTGTCAGACCGGAACGAGCGCCTGGAACCCCCGTGGGCCCATGCAGAACCGGGGGTCTTCCCCTGACAGGTCGGTCGTCCGGCGTCGGCGCGGTCCGGGCGGGGAACGATGGCCGGGCGGGCGTGACCGGTGGAACCGGCCGTCCGGGCCCAGTTGGTGCGCGCAGCCGTACCTCTGCCCCGCTCGGCGCATGCCCCCGGCGGCTTTGCGGCCGGTCCCTTTCGCCAGTCCGACATCGGATCCGAGAAAGTGAGTGCTCGATGACCCATTGCCACTGTGGTGACCACGGCCGAGTGCCGTCCGTGCCCGTGCCACCGGCCGGTACCGGTGCCCTCCCCGGTGACGGCGGCGGAAGCGGAGCGCCGAACCCGGCCGACGGCAACGGAACGCCGCTCGGGGCAGAATGTGCGGTCGGGGCCTCGCAAGCCCCCGCCGAGCGTGCCTTCAGCGCGGCGAGACGGGCGAGGGCCGTCGCGGCTGCGACACGCGCGGCCGCCGGGGAGGTGGGGGCTGACCCGGCGGCGGCCGGCACGGAGATCGCGACGGTCCTGGCGAGCGCGGCCGACGCCGCGGAAGCTGCGGCGTCCCGCGCGTGGGTGGCCGCCGAGGCGGTCCGGACTGCGGAGTCGGAATCCGCGGCCAGGGAGTCCGCTGCACGGGCGGCGGAGGAGTCCGCTGCCGCCGCCGTGGCAGGTGCTCAGGCGGGGCCGATCGCCACGGCTGCCGCGGCCGTGCGGGTCGAGGCGGCCGAGCAGGCGGCCGAGAACGCACGGACGATCGCTCTGCGCAGCCGGCAGGCGTCGGGCGAGGCCCAGGCCCTCGCCAACGCAGCTGCAGAGGCCGCGATCGCCGCCCGCGACGCGGCACAGGCGTCCCCGGCCGACATCACCGGCGGGGAACCGGAGTTGCGGGCGGGTGAGGCCGAGGCCGGGGCGACCGGGCTGGCCGCTGGGACGCCGTGGCTGGTTCGTCACCTCTCCTCGGTGAAATGCGCCGGGGAGCACGCCGGGAGTGCGGGCGAGGGCGGACTCGGGAACGGTTCCGGAGATCGCTCCCGGGGCCGTTCTCCCGAAGGCCCGCGCCCGTGACCGGTGGCCTGCCCGCCGGGCGAGTGCCCGGTCAGTGAAGAGCGAGGAGTCTTCCATGGGTGACGCAGACGCCCTGTCCGTCGGGGAGCTCGGACGCATCGTCGAGGCGATGCGGCGGGAGTTCCACGAAGGTTTGGCGGGGATCAACTCCCGGCTGGACCGGTTGGTCTCCTCCGATGTACACACCTTGCAGATGACCCACGCTGAGCAGTGCATCGCTGCCCTCGACCGGGACCTCCAGAAGGAGTGCGAGGCGCGCTCCGCTCTGAAGCGCCAGTTCGAGCGCTACCAACTCGCCGAGGTGGAGCGCCGGGAGGGGGATCGGAAGACGCGGCTCTACCAGGCCGTTGTTCCTTTGCTCATGGGGCTGGTGGCCGCCGCCGTGGCCGTCTGGGGAGCGGTCGTCGGATAACCAGCCGGCAGCCGCGACAGGATTCGGGGGCCCCTTGAATATTGGGAACCTCTCCCCTGGGTCCTGGACACTCCAGGCACTGGATCGTGACGGTCCAGGAGCACGGAAGTCCCGGTGGAGAAGCGTCCCCGGAAGGCCCTCATGACCCGGCCGACGAGCACGGCCGCCAGCAGTGCGGACAACGCACCCGACAAATCCTTCAACGCCGTTCGAAGGGAATTCGAAGGTAAGAGAGCCGGCCGGGCGCGGGCGGCAGGGTGACAAGTGGGGCCCGCACGCCCGCGGTCGGGGGACGACAGCCGGTCCGGCAGCCGTTTCTGATTCCTCCGGTTTTCCAGGCTGACGGTCTCCCGTGACACCCGGTACACCTGCCCTCTTTCGCTCACCGGGCCGCTTCGACGGGAGGTGTCCGGGGATTCCCGGACGGGCCCGCCATGATTCCGGCGCTGCCGTGCCGTTTTCCCCGGAACGGACGCCCGGAGCCACGGCGTTCCACCGGAATGCTCCCCGCCCTTCGGCCGGAGGGCGCTGGGGCCTACAGGGGTGGCGACCGCATTGCGTGCCGTCGTTAGATTCTGCCGACATTGCGCCCGGCCCTCCCCTCTCCATTTCCGTTTCCCCGCCCGATCGAAGAGGCTCCTGCGTGAACACATATGGCCCCCCAGGCGTCAGCCGTACGGACACCGCTGCTCGGACCGGTTTCCGCCGTTTCGCCGTGCCCGTGTCGGCGTGGTCCGCGCTCGGCGCCTTCCTGCTCGGGCTCGAGGCGTATGTCCTGACCTCCTGGGCCGTGGACGGCGGATATCGCCTGGCGAGCACCGGAGCGGCCGGGGAAGGGAGACCGGAACGAGTTGTCGACGTGGTGCTGCCTCTGGCATCGGTCGCCGGAACGCTTCTGCTGGGGGTGTTCCTCTTCCGGAGATGCCGTGCGAGGGGGCTGGACTTCGACGCGCTGCTCTTCGTGTCCCTGCTCCTGGCCTCCTGGCAGAGCCCCTTCCTCAATTGGGTGCACCCCGTTCTCGCCGCGAACACGAACGTCCTCGGAGCGGTTTCCTCGTGGGGCCCCTACATGCCCGGATGGCAGGGGGAGGGCGCGCACCGGGAGGCGGAGCTGCCGCTCGTGACCCTGAGCATCTCGCTGTCCGTCCTCCTGGCCACCGTGGGCTGTTCGGCGGTCATGCGGCTGATCGCCGACCGCAGGCCGGCTATGAACCGACTCCGCCTCGTTCTCACCGGTTTCCTGCTGGCCGTGCTCTTCGACGCGACGGAACCGCTGATCACCTTCATCGGCGTCACGGTGTGGACCCGGGCCGTTCCCGGGGCGACCCTGTGGAGCGCTCACTGGTACCAGTTCCCGCTCTATCAGATGTCGGCCTCCGGACTGTTCGTCGGTACGCTCAGCGCCCTGCGCCTCCTGCGGAACGCCGACGGGGAGACCTGGGTCGAGCACGGCGTGAGCGCGTTCCCGTCTGCCGTGCGACCCGTGATGCGGCTGCTGGCGGTCCTCGGCGCCACGAACGCGGCCCTCGTCCTCTACACCGGAGTTCACGTCCTGGTTTCCCTGGCCGACGGGAGTCCACCCGACTGCCTGCCCGCATACTTCCGTCCGCCAGCCTCCTACTAAGGGTTGTCCCGTAACTGCTGGTCACGGGTGAGATGATCTTGGTGTGGCTG
>NZ_JAEAMR010000099.1 GCF_015999245.1 Streptomyces sp. AV19
ATCGCCGCCACCCTCATCTGCTACCGCAGACTCACCAAATGAGATGACCTCTAAGCCCAGCGGGCACTGCACGGGCCGATTCGACGTCAGTTGAGCAGCATCGGACGCAGTTCCGCCCGTACGGCCGGCGTCATGGCGCGCCCCACACGGTCGACGAGCCGCGCGGCCTCATAGGCGATCAGTCCGATGTCACAGCTCGCGCGGGTCAGAAGACCGAGCGTGGAACCCTCCGAGATCGACATGAGGCAGAGGAAGCCCCCGTCCATGTCCACCATGGTCTGGTTCACCCGCTGCCCACCGCAGATGCTCAACGCGCCCTTGGACAAGGAGATGATTCCGGATACCACGGCCGCGAGCCGGTCCCGGTCGTCCTCGCTGAAATCGCCCGACTGCGCGAGCGTCAGCCCGTCGGAGGAGACGACCACTCCCCCGCGCAGGCCAGGTGTCGCCTCGACGAAGTCCCTGATCATCCAACCCACGGAAGGCATGGCACTGTCCTGTCTCATAGGGCACCGTTCCCGAGTTCATCATTGTTGTCGGAGGTGTCCCGCACGCTCTCCTGTCGCCCGCGCTCGGATCCACCCCGGAAGCTGGCCATCCGTTGTTGCAGTTCCTCCGGCGTTCTGCCCGGTTGTGGTGCGGTGCCGTTCTCCCCGAGCGGGCCCGTCGTCTCCGCGTCCTTGTTGAGTGAGGCCCGGGGCACCCTTCGAGGGAGCCCATGGGGGGTCACCGGCATGGGTGCAGCCGGTTTGGTCTTCCTGTCCGGAGTCCTGTTCGCCGGCGGCCCGTCAAGAGTCGCTTGCCCGGGAGCCGACCGCTGCGCAGGTACGTAGGCGGGGGGCTTCTCCGCGACGCGCGGGACATGCGGCGCTTGCCCGTGCACCCCGTCCGGGGCGGCGGCCAGCATCCGCGCGGGGACGGTCACCACGGCGGTGCATCCCTTGCCGACGGAACGCAGCTGTACCTGGACATCGTGTTTGGACGCCAACCGGCTGACGACGTACATGCCCATACAGCGCGTCATCTCCGCATCCATCACCGGCGTCCGCTCCAGGATCTCGTTCAGCCGGTCCATCTCGTCCGCGTCGATTCCCACTCCGTTGTCATCGACCTCGATGACCAGATCACCGGCGAGCGTGATACGGCTCGACACAGCGACCCCGTCGGTCCGGTCCGAGTACTGGATGGCGTTGTCCAGCAGTTCCGCGAGAAGGTGGGTCAGATCGTGCACCACGGGGCCCAGGACTGACGTCTCCGGCAGTGTCAGCACCTGGATGCGGTCAAAGCGCTCGACCTCCGCACCGGCCGCACGCACGACATCGAGAAGGGAAGCCGGTTCCTGATGGATCCGGCCGGGGCTCTCGCCCGCGAGCACCAGCAGATTCTCGCCGTACCGTCGCATACGAGTGGCCAGGTGATCGGCGCGAAAGAGCCGTTTGAGCTTGTCCGGATCGGCCTCCGTCCGCTCCAGCTCCGAGATCACTTCGAGCTGGCGGTGCACCAGTGTCTGGCTGCGCCGAGCCATGGAGGCAAGCATGGTGCCCACGCTGGCCCGGAGTTCGGCCTGTTCTCCGGCCTGCTTGACGGCTTCGTCGAAGACGGCCGCGAACGCCCGGGAGACATCGCCGACTTCGTCACGTGTACCGAGATCGATGACCACGGGCTGTGGGACCACTCGGCCCGGGTGCCGTTCGGTGGATGCCGTGACCAGCTCCGGCAGCTGCTGCCTGGCCGCTCTGAGAGCAGTGCCGCGCAGTTTCCTCAGCTTCTTCACCGTGGACCGGACGATCAAGGCGGCGAGCCCGACAGCCAGCAGGAGTGCCGCCCCCACCAGGGAGCCCTCCATGACGGCCTTGTGCCGGGCCTCGGACTGGCTCTTCACGGCATTGCCCAGGATCCGCTCGGCGATGCGCATCTCCAGACGGTGCAGACCGTCCAGGACCCTGTCCGCCGTGCTGTGCCAGTCCCGCATCAACGCTCCGCCCAGCACCGCGGGCGGCGTGCCAACGGCTTTCCTGACCAGGGACGCGAGGCGGTCGGGATTCACGCTGTGGGCGAACGACCCACGGTCCTCAGGCGTCGCCGCGGACTGGAACTCCTTGAACACCAGCCCCTGCAAGCCCTCCTGGGCGACCACGGCCGTGGTCTCCTTGGGCAGCGCCCGGCCGCGGGTGAACGCCGCGTTCAACAAGGCCCGTTGGCTGGAGACGGACGCCTGGCCGACGGACAGCGCATAGAGCGCCCGGCCATCGGAACCACTCGCGAAACCTGCCTCGATGGTCAGACCGAGCAAGGGCGTGATGATCCCGCTGTACGCGGTCTCCGTCGCGACAGGGCTCAGCGCCGTGAAAGCTCGCATGCGCAGGGAGGAGAGACCTCGCAACGCGCGCTCCGCCTCTTTCAGCCGCTGCCCGAGTCCGCCGGCGGTGCCTTCGACGGAGCTCCGCCGGTAATATTCGGCCAGCACACGGTCGGTCGCCGCCCGCAGCGTGCCGACATCATCGGCCACCGCCCGCTTTCCCGACGCGGCGGCATCCCGCTCATTCTCCAGGGCATGGGCGAGTTCGGTCGCGGAAAGCACCAGACCGGCGACCTTCTCCTCCCGCGCCATCCGGTCGGCCTGCTCCAGGGAGCCCTTGATACGCGGCGCTGCCAGCGATACGGCCAGGACAAGCGGCAGCATCAGCACTATGGCCATGCGCACCGACAGCCGCCAGTCCTTCGGCGCCCATGCCATTCCTCCTCGACTTGCCCGCCAAGGAGTCCTGCCGCGTCCCCGCGAGAACAGCGGAATTTTTTTAGCCGTCATCAAACTACGAAGACCTTCGAATCAGGTATGACCGCCAGCGCTGTTTCAACGCCGGAGAGATCTTCGATCCTAGGGTCGGGGTGTCACACGTATGCGCCCCCAAAAGGCAGTACCGGAGTCACCCATGGTTGATGGAGGGTCGGCCGAAGGACATTGGTGAAGCGGAAGCGGCCGAACAGCGCCCTCCGGCCGTCCGGCCGGAGGGCGCCCGTACTCACGCCGATCGACGTTCCACGAACGATTACTGCAGGGCCTTCAGCAGAGCCAGGAGCCCAGGAGCAGAGTTGATCAGGCTCATGAGCCCGCCCCCGGCCGACTCGGCCGCGTGCCCAGCCGCTTGGACTCCATGGGACGCCTGGCCCATGAGCCCGCTCCCGGCCGACTCGGCCGCCTGGCGAGCGGCTTGGAACCCATGGGACGCCTGGCCCATAAACCCACTCCCGGCCGACTCAACCGCTTGACGGGCAGGAGTCCCGTGCTCCCGCAAGAGCTTCAGGGGGTCCGGAAGCCCCGTCTTCGCGAAATCCATCATGGGGACTTTTTTGAGGAGAGAAGAAAACAAGTAACGACCTCATCTCGGATTGTTGGCGAGCCCCGAATGCTCCGTCCTTCCCGGGTACTGACCCCCAAGAACCATTCGATAACCGGACCGTACAGTCCCGGGATGACATATCGCGGGAGAGTGACTCACTTACGAGTGAAGAACTGGACCTCGGTGAGACCTGCCAGCGGTCGGGACGCATCGGAGCCCGCACGGGTCTTCTTAATTTTGATCATGATCTTTACTACATCGTCAAGTCCCCAGTACATATCCTGATGGCCGGGCTGGTCCGCCAGGTTCAGGTCCTTGGTGACAAGGTCACCGCTCCTGGTGAAAGCCGTCACCGAAACGTCCGTCGGCCGCGGGGATTTCAGGAATTCCTTCGGATCCTCGGCGGCACCGATGAACAGCACCAGGGTGGTGAGTCTGTACGGACGGTCGAACGTCGCCTGCCACCACTCTCCGGAGGCTGTGCCCAGATCGGCGTCCGGGGACCAGTACGTGTTGTCCGCGCCGTCCGCCGCGGCGCCCGCGGGGAAGCCCTTGCGCTCGCTCGATGCCAGAACCTTGGTGGGGACTTCCTGCACCTGCGAGGTGAAGCGGTCCTCGACGCGGGATACGGCGTATGCGGTTCCCTTGACCGCGCAGGAGGTCGCACCGCCGACCGCGCCGACGACGAAGACGGTGGCCAGTGAGGCCGCGACGATGCGGCGGCGGTCCCAGTGCCATACCCGTGGGCGCGCCTCACGCCATTCGGCAAAGCGCCGACGCCAGGTGAGGGGGCCGTCGTCGTCCTCCACCGGTGCGAGAACAGCAGCACAGTGCATGCAATAGGTACGAGTGAGCGGGTTCTCGGTCTCGCACTCCGAGCACTGCCGCCGTGGCTGCCCTGGCCGCACGTGACTCCGGTAGAGCGGAGCGGCGGCCGGCGGCTGCGGTGGTGGTGGTGGTGGTTCCGTCGCGGTGACGGGCATGTCCGCGGCCCGTTCCGGACCCGGCGCCCGGTCCGGTGCCGGACGGGGCTCGTGACCACCAGGTGGCAGCGCAGCGGGCGGAGTCGGCACCGGCGCGGGTGTGGGTACAACCGCAGGCGCAGGCTGCGGAGGCTCACTGGCCGGCGGCTCGACCGTCGGCATGTAGCTTCCGCACGCGGCGCAGAACGCTTCGTTGGCGACGACCACGCCACAGGCCGGACAGATGGTGGCAGATCTCCAGGCGGCCCGGACCTCGGAGGAGTTTTCGGGATGCAGAACGTTCACCACCCCTCGAAGTCCAGGCCGGCGAAGATCTCGTCGGTAGTGGTGACCGGACAGTTGGCTTCGGCCCAGGGCAGGGTCATGGCATCGTTGTCGGCAGGGTCGCCCGCAATGGCGTCCGAGACGATGAACGGCTCTATATTCCGCATCCACGCGTCACAGGCAGTCGTCGTGATGCCGGTGCGGGGGCAGAAACCGACCAGAATCAACTGGTCACGGCAGGAACGCGCCATCCGATCGGCAAGGTCCGTACGGGCAAACGCGCTGTGCGTCCATGTGGGGATGACGATATCGCCCGCTGTGGGGGCAATGCTGTCGACGATGACCTTGGCCTGGGGGCTCTCAGGGGTTCCATGATTCCGGACATCCTCCTGAATGCCCCACTCGGCAGAACCCTGACGTCCAGTCCGGGC
Source organism: Streptomyces sp. AV19 (assembly GCF_015999245.1). GTDB lineage: Bacteria > Actinomycetota > Actinomycetes > Streptomycetales > Streptomycetaceae > Streptomyces. The sequence goes on from NZ_JAEAMR010000099.1 coordinate 5,020, forward strand.
GGAATAGATGACAGGGATGCGGAACCTGGCGCAATCCCTCTTCAGCCGCCCGATGTTGGTGAGCGACTGGACAAGGGGCGCCCCACCCTTCGTCAGGGCGTCCAAGGGGTGGCTCTGCAGGTCGTGTATGAGCAGTACCGCGCGATCGGGCTCGACGAGCCAGTCGTCCATGTCCGTCGCGGCATCCGGCAGGGCCAGAATGTCGTCGGGATCGAAGGTGGGGATCGCCATAGCAGATGGAGCCTCTCGAACTGTGCGCCGGCGGGAGCGGGAACTGTGGCGGCAGTCGCCAGGCGCGTGACGTGCTCGGGCACCCTGCCGAGGCGGCGATGGCGCCGATCGGAATCCGGTGGCGCTCTGCCTCTCACAGGCTGTCAGATGCGCTTCGGGCGCGGGCACGGTCTCCTCATACGTCCAGGGTGAATTCAACACCTACCAGCCGCCGAAGGAACATGAGTTGTCGCCCAGCCAATACCAACCACCGTTTTATCTAACGTTGGTTGATGCGCGGTACCCGAAGGAATACAAGATCGAATTACGGCCTCCGGACACTGCCTTGCGCACCGTGCGGTGTGGCAGTGTGAAGTCAGAGAAGCCGCAACGGAACAGGCTGGAGTACACGCGTGGTCAATTATCTGTCTCCTGGTGTCTACGTAAAGGAGTCGGACGGCGGTTCGCGCCCCATCCAGGGGGTGGGCACCTCCGTGGCAGCCTTTGTGGGGTTCGCGGAAAAGGGCCCGCTGAACGAGCCGGTTCGAGTGTCGAACTGGAATCAGTTCTCCACCACTTTCGGCGACTTTGTCGAAGGTTCCTACCTCGCCCAGTCGGTGTACGGGTATTTCGCCAATGGCGGCGGATCCTGCTACGTCGTCCGCGTCGGTGACCGCCCGAACACTCCAGCCGCCGGAATCGGCAGCGGTTCCGTCTCTGCCCCGCGCGCTCTGCAGGCCGCGCCACAGCAGTCCCTGGGCGGCTTCCAGGTCGCGGCCCTGCCCGCGGCCGCGAGCAAGGACATCAGCATCGAGGTCCAACGGGCCTCCGATCCGCTGTCGAAGACCCGCAAGGCCGGCGGCGCGAAGGACACGGCCGAGGCCCCCGGCACGCCCGGTGGCGCGGATGCCGGGAGCCCCGACCGCTACCAGCTCGTCGTCAAGGCCGCCGGCAAGCAGGTCGAGGCATTCGATGTCTCCACGGACCGCACCTCGGCCCAGTACGTGGTCACGCAGGTCCGTGAGCGTTCACAGTTCATCTCCATCGTGGAGAACGCGACCGCTCAGGGCGGCGTACTGGCGCTCCCGGAGAATCAGGCACTCGCGCTTCCCTCCGCACCGGCGGCCACTCCCACCGGCCGACAGGGCGAGGCCGGGCAGGAACAGTCGTCGGTGGGCCGCTACGTCGGTGACGTCGCCAAGCGGTCCGGTCTCTCCGGCCTGGAGGCGATCGACGAGGTGACCATGCTCGCCGCCCCCGACCTGATGGCGGCGTACCAGCAAGGCGCGCTGAGCCGCGAACAGGTCAAGGCCGTACAGCTTGCGATGATCAGTCATTGCGAGAACATGGCGAACCGCGTCGCCATCATCGACCCCCTGCCGGACCTGCTTCCGTCGGAAGTGCACGACTGGCGGCAGAACGAGGCCGGCTTCGACTCCAAGTACGCGGCGCTGTACTACCCATGGGTCAAGGTCGCCGATCCGAACACCGGCAAGGGCGTACTGGTGCCGCCGTCCGGGCATGTCGCCGGCGTGTGGGGCCGCAGCGACGCCGCACGCGGTGTGCACAAGGCTCCCGCGAACGAAGTGGTGCGCGGCGCCCTCGACCTTCCCCTGCAAGTCACCAAGGGCGAGCAGGAATTGCTCAACCCGGTCGGCGTCAACTGCATCCGCAGTTTCCCGGGCCGGGGGATCCGGGTCTGGGGCGCCCGTACGCTCTCCAGCGACCCGGCATGGCGCTACCTGAACGTGCGACGACTGTTCAACTACCTGGAGGACTCCATCTTCCAGGGCACCCAGTGGGTGGTCTTCGAGCCCAACGACGAGCGGCTGTGGGCCGCGGTCCGCCGCAACATCACCGCCTTCCTGCTCAACGAGTGGCGCAATGGCTCCCTGTTCGGCTCCTCCCCGTCGGAGGCGTTCTACGTCAAGTGCGACGCGGAGACCAACCCGCCGGAGGTCATCGACGCCGGCCAGGTCGTGTGTGAGATCGGCGTCGCGCCGGTCAAACCCGCCGAGTTCGTGGTCTTCCGGCTCTCCCAGTCGAGCGGCAGCGACTCATCCGACGAGTGACCGCAGGCTGAGCCAGCAGATTTCGGTGCGGGTCCGCCGCAGCGAAAAGCAAACCGAGAACACAAGGAATACCCATGCCCGACAAATTCGTAGTCGACGTCGACAGAGTCCATTTCACCATGGTGACCAACCTTAAGATCACCAAGAACAAATCGGCCGAGTCCACCACGTCGTACCGCGACACCAACGGGAACCCGGCGACTTACGGAGCTGTCCAGGAAACGCCGGGCGGCACCCTCACCTTCACTGTCCTCAACGCCGACATCGCTGCCCGGCGGTCCATGGAGGACTGGGAGCCGAATGAGGCGAGCTCGGCGACCATCACCCGTACCACCACCGGGCCCCAGCAGATCACGGAGACCTATACCCTCCACGGTCTGCAGAAAGTGGACGGCGGCAAAGATCTGACGTTCGACGCCAGCGAGCCGGATGACGCGGCCACCACGTACAACTTGCTCTACACGTACGCCGACAAAGTGGAATTTAAGGACGGCTCTTGAGGCGCCGTGTAACCGAGGTGGCGCCCGCGGGCGAGTCCCCGCGGGAGCAAACCGACAGTCGGCCGGACTCGCCGGGCGCCGGGCAGCAAGCCCTGCCGCGCCTCGTCACGGAGTTCCCCTTCGCCCTCCCTCGCGGATACGTGGACCCGGCCGGGAACCTCCACAAGGAGGGCGTCATGCGGCTGGCGACAGCCCGCGACGAGCTCCTCGCACCGCGCGATCCACGGGTGCGGGAGAACCCCGAGTACCTCTCGGTGGTCCTGCTGGCCCAGGTGATCCCACGTCTCGGAAAACTCACGGACATCCAGGCCGATGTCGTCGAGGGGATGTTCGCCGCCGACGTGGCGTTCCTCCAACGGCTCTACGAGAGCATCAACGCCGACGGGGAAACGGCCCCCAGGGCCGTCTGCCCCGAGTGCGATCACGCTTTCCCCGTCGACATGGGCAGCCGCCTGGGGGAATGACGGTGTACGCGGTCGACGACCTCTATCGGGAGATCGCGTACATCGCCCATCACTTCCACTGGCCGCCTGCCGACATCCTCGACATGGAACACGGAGACCGCCACCGCTACATCAGCGAAATCAGCGCCATCAACAAATTGATGAGAAGGGAGTAGGACAGTGTTCGGCCGGTCCGCCGACGACGGCTCGCACCAGACGAGCCGCGTACGCCCCATCGACGGGAAGCGAGCAGAGGTGACACCCGATCGCCCTCTGCTGCGGACCGGCTCCCTGCATCGCGCGGCAGGGCCCCGCCGCACCCTACGACCGGTGGCTTGGCGGGACCCCCGGATCAACCGGGGCGGCATCGGGCTGTGCATCTCCCCGTGCCCGCCGACGGTCTTCGCACCGCCTGCCGGATGGCGGCGGCCGGGAACCGTACGGTTCCGTCGGGCGGCCCCGCTGTACTGGGCTGTACCCGGCGCGTCGAACGGTCCCGTGGTGGGAGCCCCGCACCTACCAGGGGCCCCGCTCGCCCAGTCTCTTCCCTCCGCGGCAGACCATGCGCCGGCCTTCGTCCCTGATGCTCCGCAGGAGGACCGGAACGAGCGGCACATCCCAGCGGTCGAGCAGTCTGTTCGGCATCGCGGCTCTCCAGCTCGCAACGGACGGCACCAGACTCCCCTCCTGGCGCAGCGTCCCGCGTCAAGCGCTCCCCCGCCCCCTCGCCGTCCGCTGGCCACGCCGCCGGCGGACCTCCCGTCCCGTACGGCGCAGCCGTCCGCCTCACGAGAAGACCCCTACGCGAGTCGGCTGGAAAAGGCACTTCGCGACAGAACTGTTCAGCGGTACGTACCCCAAGAGTTGACGGTCGACAGGAAGGCACAGAAGTACGACGAGGCACAGGCGGAGATCGCCCCGGAACGGGCCGGGCAGACGACGGCCGGTGTCCCGGCCCGGCACCGTACCGAGCTCGAAACTCGTAGCAGGAACCGTGAGTCGGCGCTCCCCGAGCGGGCGCCGAAGTCCTGCGACCCCGTGGGCCGAAAAAAGGCCGGAGGCCAACCGCATGATGACGCCAGCGGGAAGCGGACGACTTCTTCGCCCGCTGTGGCCGATGGCGCCGGACGGAGCCACACTCGCAAGGCGGATCCTTCCCTGACCGGAGTGGCGGCGCTGTCCGAATCCGCCACGCGCCACGGGGAGCCCGACGCCGAGGTGGCCGCGCTGCCCGGAACCGGACCCGCTCGGCGCGAGCCAAGCACCAGTCCTGTGCTGCCTTCCGCCAGTACCGCAGTCGTGGCCACAAGGACGCCGTTGGCCCCGCAGCGGGCTCCGCAGTGCTCCGTCCGTATGGCCGGATCCAGGCTTTTGGAGACGGACAACGCCCGCCCGTCGCACCCGGGCCAGAGAGAAATCGCAGCCCATGGGGGCGGGCAGCAGCCGGGGCGGAACGGCACCGTCTCTACGGCTGCGCCCGGACAGGACGCGGAACCGCCGGGCACGGAGTCGCGTTGCGTCGCAGAGGACCGGCCCACCGTTCGCGATCGTCCGGGGGACCACACCCGACGTATCCAGCCGATGGTGAAGGACACCCGCCGGCCTCGGCCGATGGTGCTGTCGCTGGTCACCGGAACCGGCCGCACAGCGTGGCCTCCTCATGGCACGAGCCGCAATACAAGTCGATGCTTCCACGCATTCGACGCGACCGGCCCGGTGCCTCAGTTCAAAGACATTCGCACTCTCAAGGAGCGGGGTGAAGAGGTACACAGTGTGGCGTTGGTGCCGCACACAGGTCGCGAAGGTTCGCAGACTCGTCCTGTCGCTGGTGTCGTACGAGTGGCGCGCCTCGCCGGTACACGCCAGGACGGAGCGACGTTCACCGATCTGGGACAGACCGCCGGAGACACCGTCTCCAGGCCGACGCCGATGCTGCCGATCACATGGCATCACCCATTGGCACCTCCTGCAGAGGAGAGCCTCCCGCAGATCCCCCGCAGTCGCGAAGCGTCTGCCCTGCAAGGGACATCCGTAGTACGGAAGAGATCCAGCGAGGACCCGCCCGAGGTCTGCGTACCTGTGTGGCATCGCGGCGGGACACCATTCGTGGCTGCTCTTCGAAGGCTCGCAGTGCGGGCCGCCGAAGCACCGGTCCGGTCGCGACGTGCGGCCCGGAGCGCAGGAATGGCCTTGTCCACTCGTCAACAGGCCCTGTCGGTGGGGGCATACGAGGCTCTGGGTCAGGCCAGTGCGCATCGCATGCGCGCTCGGGAGCTCGCTTCGCCCTACCTCGATGGGGGCCCGGCATCCACCTCGCAGAACAGCAGAGCGTACGTGGAGGCGGCCTCCTCGGTACTGACACGGCTCCCGGATGCCGACAGCCGGTTCGTCTGGCAACACTCGAACGGATCCACGCGGGGCAAGAGCTCATCGGACGCACCTGGTGCCGCTCCCCCCGGCCGGTCCCTCGACGCCCTGCCCACCCCGGGGAGGACAACCGATCCGGCAACCGCCGCCGGGGCCGCTGGTCAGGAAAGGCGTGATCCCCCGAAGGACACACCTGGTGCCCGTGCCCGTCCGGCGCCGGACGGACCATCCGCAGGCGTCGTCTCCGAGGCACTGTCAGGTGACACAGACGCGCCAACGGTCGGCGTCCCCAAGCGGATCACCCTCCCGCCGTCCGGCAGGGAATCCGCATCGGACGGGGCCCACATGCCGGTCGACGAAGAAACCGGTTCCCCTTCGGCGGTCCGCTCCCCCGCGCCAACGCTGCCGACGAGGTCCCGCGCGGAGTTCGCGCCCCCGGTGACTCCCCGTTCTGCGGGCCGCCCCGCCCCGCTGCCGTACCCATCATCGGGAGCGGAGTTCACCTCCGCGACGGGCGAATGGACCGTGACAGGTGGCATCACGGTACTGCCGTTGCTCGGATCCCACCTGTCCAGTTCTCCACAGCCGCAAGGTGCTCAGTACATACCGGTCGCTCCCGCCCACGAGGTGACCGGCAACGTCGAGACCCTGCCCGGGTTCGGCGCATGCTCCGGCTCTCCGGATTCCGGTTACAGGAAGCCGGGGCACACAGCACAAAATTCAGCGATGCAAAGGATTCGGCACGATGGCAAAAGTTATTGAACCCGGGCAGATAAGCACCAGCTGGAAGTTTGACGTAACGTTCGACAAGATTTCATTGACGGGATTCACCCGCTGTGAAGGCCTGGCCTGTGTGGTGGAGGTGGAGGACTACGCGGAGGGCGGGAACAACCACGTCAACCGGCTCTTCCCCAAACGGCTCAAGTATCCGCCGCTGACTCTGTACCGACCGTACACCCCGCTGAGCGTCGAAATCATGAGCTTCCTCAAGGACGCAGTGGACAACAACTCCGGGTTCACGGGCCAGATCAGGCTTTCCGACGCCTCCGACAAAGCATTGATCGACATCAAGCTCAACGGTGTGATGCCAGTCTCCTGGGCCGTATCAGTGCTGGACATCAACGAGGAGCTCCAGGTGACGACGGAGAAGCTGGAGATCGCGTACGAGAGCCTCGAGATGGTCGATCTCACGGAGGGAGCTCTCCATGGCGCGTGAGTTCCCGGCCCAGGCGGAGCGGGCGACATTGCTCTGTCACGAGCCACCGACCGCGCCGGGAGGAGTGGCCAGGCAGTCGGACCGGATGGAACTGCCGTTCAATCCCTCCCCGCTGAGCGTCGTCAAGCGAGCCAAGTGGGAATACCACGAGTCGTGCTACGAACCGACTGCCACCGCACCGGAGTTCATCGGGCCGCAGCCGCGTGAGCTGACCTTCCAGCTGCTGTTGGTGGACCAGGGGAACCGCCAGGAATCAGTGGACGCTCAGGTGGAGAAGCTCTTCTCCTGGTGCGCCCCCACGAAGAGCAGCATCAGCAGGAAGCGACCTTCACCGCCGTGGATCAGGTTCAGCTGGGGATCGCTCAAGCTCAATGAGTTCTGGTGGTTCCTGAACGAGGTCGAGGTGCTCTACACGAGGTTCTCGGCCGCAGGCGACCTCCAGCGAGCCCTGTGCAGGCTGGAGCTGCGGGAGATCGGGGTGTCGCGATGACGCCGACGGCGGAACCGGGTCCGTCGGTCCCGCATCGTGCCCACGTCGTCATCGGCTCCGAATCACTCGCGGCCATCGCCGGTCAGCTGGGGAATCCCTCCGGCTGGCGGGAAATCGCCGAGCTGAACGGTATCGACGACCCGACCAGGGTCTGCCCGGGCCGGCTGCTGATGCTGCCCGCGGGCGTCAAGAGCCGGGACGACCGCTGAGCCGCCCCCCCTTTGGTGACCGACAAACTCGACTGAAGAAAGGCTGTGGCACGTGGCGCATCCCGCACTGCCGCTCGTCAGCGTCCAGCAGAAGCCGTTGCACGACGAATGGGCCCGGGCACTGGACTGGGCGGAGGTCCGGGAGTCCCGCTGTGCTCCGGCCGTCTGCGAACTTGGCTTTCACGACCCGCGGTTCGGTCTGCCGGCGGCGGACGCACAACTGCGCCTCGGAGCCCAGGTGCAGCTCTTCGTACCGTCCCCCGAAGACAGTCGCGGAGTGGAGCTGTTCACCGGAGAGATCACCGGATTCGAGGTGCGCAGCAAGGACGGCCGGACCTGTACCGTCCTGCATGCCGAGGACCGCTCCCACCGTCTCCGCCGGGGCCGGCGCGTCGCCGTATACGTGGAGAAATCCGCGAGCGAGATCGCGGCGCAGCTCGCCAGGCAGGCGGGGATCGACACGCAGCGGATCGACGAGACCCCGATCGTCTACAAGCGCGTGTCCCAGGTCACCGAGACGGACTGGGACTTCCTGAACCGCCTCGCCCGCGAGAACGACCGCGAGGCCTTCGTCCGTGCGGGGAGTCTGCGCTTCCAGCCGGTCCGGAGGGCGGGCACGGATCCCTCGTCGAAGGATCCAACGGTCCTCCAGTACGGCAGGAACCTCCTGGCGATCAGTTCCACCACTTCTCTGCGCGATCAAGTGAGCAAGGTCCAGGTCCGCGGCTGGGATCCGGACCGGGGACAGGCGATCGCCGCGGTCAGCGAGGTGAAGGGCGCGCCGTCTCCGTGGGCGTCCGGGGCTTCCTTGGTGAAGGGTGAATCGCTGCTGCTGAACTCGGTGCCCCGCACCGACCAGCACAGCGCGGAGACGGTCGCCGACGCCATGGCGCGGGAGGTGGCGTCCAGCCGGACCTCGTTCCGCGCCGAGGTCATCGGGGCGCCGGAGCTGCGGCTGCGGTCGGCCGTCAAGCTCGCCGGCTTCGGCGAGGGCTTCGACAGCACCTACACGATCACGTCCACCCGGCATCGTTTCGGCAGGGGCACGCGTTACCTCACCGAGGTCACGGTCCATAACGGGCAGCCGGAAGCCGCCGATGGACACGGGGGACGTACCGGCGACCCGGAGACCGTTGCCCCGCGCATGCCCGGCCTGGTCTGCGCCACGGTCTCCAACATCCAGGATCCTGAGAAACAGGGGCGGGTCCAGCTCAAGTTCCCGTGGCTGGACGAGGATTACGTCAGTGACTGGGCGCGTACGGCACAGCTCGGCGGTCACGCCGGTGGCGGGATCGTCTGCCCCGAGGTGGGCGACGAGGTCCTGGTGGGCTTCGAACAGGGCTGCCTGGACCGGCCCTATGTCATCGGCGGCCTCTACAACCAGCGGCACAAGCCGCGCAAGCACCAGGTCGGCGACCTCTACGACGGGTCGAAAGGTGCCACGAACGTCCGTTCCTTCGTCTCGCGGACCGGTCAGCGCATGGAGTTGCTCGACGCGGACGGAGGCCCGACCGGCGTACTGCTCGCCACGGGTGACGGCAAGCTCCGCATCGACCTGGACCAGAGCAGCACCACCGTCGTGATCAAGAGCGACGGCGAGGTGAGCATCAAGTCGAAGAAGATCAGCCTGGAGGGGGACGACATCAGCCTGGACGCGAAGAACGGCCGGCTCAGCCTCGCGGGGCAACAGGTCGCGGTCAAGGCCCAGACCAATGTCGCTGTGGACGCACAGGCCAATGTCTCTCTGTCGGGCAACGGCATATGCACGATCAAAGGTTCTGTCATCAAGCTCAACTGACTTCCTCCCCTTCGTTCCCCCCCCACTCGCTCATCTGAGGAGACGCTCCCCGTGCCGCCTGCCGCCCGCGTCGGTGACGCCATGTCACACGTTCCCAATCCCAGCCCGGCTCCCGTACCCGCCGGCACCGGAGCCGTCATGCCACCCGGTATGCCGACCGTTCTGATCGAGGGCGTCCCCGCGGCGGTGGCCCCCGCGATGGCCGCGTGCACCGTGCCGCACGGGCCGTCGCCGCTGCCCCCCGCCCCCCTCGTCCCGACGCCGATGGTCAAGCCGGTGCTGATCGGCGGCCGTCCCGCCGCGTGCATGGGCGACAAGCTGCCCTGTGGAGCGGCCGTGGTCGGCGGCAGCGCGACCGTCCGTATCGGCGGCTGAGATGGCCGACACGTTCATCGGCCGGGGCTGGGCCTTCCCCCTCGGCGTGAGCCCTTCCGGGGGCATGAACATGATCGACGGCAACGAGGAGATCAGCCAGTCCATCCGGCTGATCCTGGGCACCGATCCGGGCGAGCGGCCCATGCGCCCCGAATTCGGCTGCGCCATCCGGGACTTCGTCTTCGATTCCGTCAACGCCTCCTTCATGGGGGCTGTCGCCTGCGAAGTGCGGCGCGCTCTGGAGCGCTGGGAACCCCGCATCGTCGTCGACGACGTGCATGTCACCGCCCGGCCCGAGGCGCCAGAGGTGCTGTACATCGACGTCGCCTACCACCTGTCCCACACCAACAGCAGCCGCAACCTGGTCTACCCCTTCTACGTGATTCCCGTACGCCGTGAGGCGGACGACCAGTCCGCCGTTCATCCGCAGAGAGACACCCATGCCCCTGCCTAGCCCGCATCTCGACGACCGCCGTTTCGAGGACCTGGTCGACGAGGCCAGGCGCCTGATCCAACGCCGCTGCCCGGAGTGGACCGACCACAATGTCTCCGACCCGGGTGTAGCGCTCATCGAGGCATTCGCGCAGATGGTGGATCAGCTGGTGTACCGGATCAACCGGGTGCCCGAGAAGGTGCACCTGGGCTTCCTGGACATGCTCGACCTGAAGCTGACGCCGCCTCAAGCGGCGGTGACCGACCTCACGTTCTGGTTGTCGGCACCGCAGAAGACCTCCGTCTCCGTCCCCGCCGGAACCGAGGTCGCCACACCGCGCGCGGGCGGGGCACCGGCATGCGTGTTCACGGTGGACCGTGGACTCGAGATCGTGCCCGCCACCTTCGCGCTCATCGGCACCGCCGAGGCCGGACACACGGCGGTGCTTGTCACCGAACGGTTCGAGGCCGGTGAGCCCGTGACCTGCTTCGGGCAACAGCCCGCCCCCGGGGACAGCCTGCTCATCGGTCTGACGGAGGCCGTTCCGCGGTGCGCGGTCGCACTCCGTCTGGACTGTGAACTGGAGGGTGTGGGAGTGGACCCGGTCAGGCCTCCCCTGGTGTGGGAGGCGTGGTGCGGAGAGCGTTGGGAGCCGTGCGAGGTCGACCGTGACACCACTGGCGGCCTCAACCGGGCAGGCGAGGTGGTACTGCACGTTCCCGAGGGTCACACTCCCTCGCTGGTGGGGAGGCGACGGGCCGGCTGGCTGCGCTGCCGGGTCCTCGAGGGCCGGCCGGGCCGTCCCGGTTACGCGACCTCGCCGCGGATCTCCCGGGTGGAGGCGTTCACCATCGGCGGCACCACCTCCGGCGTGCACGGGGAGACGGTACGGTACGAGGAACTGGGCACCTCCGACGGTACGCCGGGCCAGGTCATACCCATCGGGCAGGCGCCGGTCGCCGGCGGCTCGCTGCACACCGTGGTCACCGAGGGCCCCTCGGGGCGTGAGGAGTGGAACGCGGTCGGGTCCTTCTCCGATTCCGGGCCGGAGGACCGTCATGTGACCGTCGACGAGGTCTCCGGGGAACTGCGGTTCGGGCCCGCGGTGCGGGACACGGACGGCACGGTCCGCCAGTACGGCGCGGTGCCCAAGGCGGGGGCGCGCGTGCGCGCGGTGGAGTACCGCAAGGGGGGCGGCCGTGCGGGCAATGTCGCTCCGGGCGCGCTGAGCGTGCTGCGCACGCCACTGGCGCTGATCGCCAAGGTGGAGAACCGTGTGGCGGCCGGCGGCGGGGTGGACGCCGAAACCGTTGACGGGATCAAGCTCCGGGCGGCCCAGTGGCTGCGTACGCAGCGGCGCGCGGTGACGGCCCGGGACTACACCGTGATCGCGCGCAGCGCGTGCCGGGAGGCCGGGCGCATCGAGTGCACGGACTCGCTCGCCGAGAACGGGCACGGCCCGGTCCGTGTGCTGGTTGTTCCGGACGTCGCCGCCGGGCTGTTGCGGGAGGACTGGTCGGCCGCCGCACCGTCGTCGCAGATGCTCTCGGCCGTGGCCGGCGCCATCGACGTACGCCGTCCGCTGGGCACCCGGGTCACCGTGAGCGGTCCCGGCTACCAGGGCGTGACCGTGGTGGCGCAGATCGAGGCGGCCTCCGGGGGACGGCCCGACGAAGTGCGGGAGCGCGTGCTGGACGCGCTGTACGACTTCCTCAGTCCGCTGCCCGGCCGGAGGCATCGCCAAGGGTGGCCGCTGGGACGGCCGTTGCGCTTGGGTGAACTCCACGCGGCGGTCACCGCGGTGGAAGGCGTGGAGGCCGTGGAGAAGCTGGAGATGTATCCCGCCGACCTCTCCTCCGGTGAGCGCGCCGCCGCCGCTCAGCGCATCGAGCTGGAGCCGACGTCCCTGTTCTTGTCCTATCGCCATCATGTCGCCGTCACCGCCTTCGGTTCGGGGGCCGGTTCGCAACGAAGCGGGAGCGGGTCATGACGGACTCGTCCGAAGGCGCCGTAGCGGACGGGACGGCAAAGCGGGGCCATCGGCCGGGACCATTCCGCACCTCGGAGGTGCCCGGCTACCGGTCGCTCCTGGCCATACTGCCCACGGTGTACCGCGAGGGTGACTTCGCGGATCGCTTCGTCTCCGGTTTCGACGATGTGCTGGCACCCGTCATGGAAACACTCGACTGCCTCGACGGCTACTTCACCGCAGGTACCGCGCCGGCCGACTTCCTGGACTGGATGCTCGAGTGGAGCGGCGCACCGCTGCCCGCCTCGGTGCCGGAAGCCGGGCGGCGGTACGCACTGCGGGCGGGTGTGCGGCTGCAGGGGCTGCGTGGCACACGTGTGGGCCTGGAACTGCTGATCCGCGAGGTGCTCGGGGGGCAGGTGGACATCGAGGATTCGGGAGGGACCCGCTACGGCCAGTGGTTCGGGCACGACCCGGCCGACCATCAACCGCCCCGGGTACGCGTACGGGTGGCCGTGCCCAGTGGCATGAATACCCGGGACGTCCACGCGTTGGTACGAGACTGGCTGCCCGCCCATGTGCAGGCAGCCGTGGATATGACGGAATTGCCGGTCGTGGCGTGAGACGAGAGCGGCACGGTTCGGTACGGGAAGCCGTCCCGGACGATGCCGCCCCGGACCGGGGGTACGGGACGGCCCCGCAGGCGAAGGCCACATCCCCCCTGCGACTCCGGTGTCCCGTAGAACAGCCGGGTCCGTCATCTGAAGAAAGGTAAGAGCAGTGAACATCGTGCAGCAGGTCGACACGGCCCTCAAGAATGGGCTGCTCCAGGGCCCCTTGCAGGGAGCCGGGATATCCGTTGCCTTCGACACCCCCGACTCGGCATGGATCGCACGCCGCACCGGCCCTTGCGTCAATGCCTTTCTGCACTCCGTCGACGAGGACCACAGCCGCGCCCAGGCCGGGAACATCGGCGTCGTCGACGAAGAGGGCAATGTCGTCGGATACCGCAGGCCGCCCCGGCATTTCCGGCTGTCCTACCTGGTCACCGTGTGGGCCCAGTCGGTGCAGGACGAACACCGCATGCTGGGGCGGCTGTTGGAGTGGTGCGCCGAAACCGAGGAACTGACGCTGCCCGAGGGCGGCAACCGCCGCCTCACGTTGAGGCTGCGCGGCACCGGAAAGGAGAAACTCGTCACGGAGGACAACCCCGCGGCACGCCTGTGGACGACACTGAGCATCCCCACCCGCCCCGCACTCGACCTGCTGATCACCGTTCCGCTTGAGCGGCAGACCACCGAGGCGATGCCGGCGCCGACCCGCGGCGCCGCGCTGCGGGCGCGCCAGCTCTCCACTCACGGGAACAGGCCAGTGTCCCGACCGCAGGGGAGGCCGGGACGTCCTGGGCGAAACGTCACGGAGATCGGGTGAGCGCTTGCGCCTCAGCTGCCCTGGGCAAGGAGAAATCGGCTCGCAGGGCGAAGCCTCCTCCGGCCGTCGGCCCCGCGCTGAAGCTGCCGCCGGCCTTCTTGATCCGGTCCTGCATGGTTATCAGGCCGAATCCCGAACCCGAGTGGCGGCTGTGGGAAGCCGCCGGCGCAGTGTTGACCACCGCGACCGACAGCGCGCCCACCCGGGCTTCGCAGGTCACTTCGATCTCGGCGCCACGGGCGTATTTGAGGGCGTTGGTGAGCCCTTCCTGCACCAGCCGGTACACCGCGAGATCCACCTCACGCGGCAGGAGTTGCGGTACACCCGTCATGTTCAACTCCACCTTCGCGCCCGACGCGATCGTCTCCCTCACGAGTTTCGGCATCGCGTTGACGTAGCGGTTGACCCCGTTCGCCACGGCATCGTGCCCGCCCTCTTTGAGAAAGCCGAGCAACACGTGCAGTTCCCTGACCGCAGAGGCAGCCGAGTTGTGGATCAACTCCGCGTGCTCCCTGCTGAGCCGGTCGATCCCTTCACGGGATTCGATGATGCCCGCGTACATGGCTATCGTGTTGAGCCGGAAACTGATGGTGTCGTGCAGCTCCCCGGCAAGCCTCTGCCGTTCCTGGTGCGCCATCTCGCGCGCGGCTTCCTCAGCCCTCCGCTCGGCGGACTCGAGACGCCCGGAGAGCAAGAGGTTGGATATCGCGTCCTGTCGCGCCCCCCAGCCGGCCAGAGCAGGCAGGAAGGGGCTCAGGACCCCGTCGTACATCTGCCAGGAGAACCCGCTGTAGGGATAGGCGATCTCGAAGGCGAGCAGGTTCAGTGCGGTGATCAACACCCCCCACCAGAGCCCCCGGTGGATCCTGCGCCCCACCCAGAACGATCCCGCGACCATGGGGTACGGGCAGCCCGTCGCCAGCAGGAGGCCGACACCCGCCAACGGACACAAGAGCGGGCAGGGACGTCTCAGAAGGAAGACGGACGAGACGAAGACCGTGCAGGCGATCTCCGCCGGGATATGGTGCAGCAGCCCTCTCTTCTGGAGCGTCGGGTCGACCGCCCATGTCAGGCTCGCCAGAAAGACCGTGGCGGCCACGACGACGTCCATGAACCAGGGATGACGCCCGCTCCACGACGCAACGGCATACCAGGAAGAAACACCTCCATCAGATTTTTCCCGAAGTCTATGGACCCATCGGATCCCGGGGAGGTTGGCCATGTGCCTGGCAGGCCTGAAAATCACTGCGGGAAATTCCCCCTAGGGACGGCTTCACATATCGTCATGCCTATTTTTGCGTTTCCCTTGCACGCGACGGAAGCCGCTTCAGGAATCAGCACGTAAGATTTTTCGAAAGATCGGCCTCATAAGCGAGAATGGCCGCTTGGGTGCGGTTCTCCAGCCGGAGCTTGCGCAGGATCCGGGAGACGTATGTCTTGATGGTGGCGGGTGCCATCGACATGACCCTGGCGATGTCGGCATTGGAGAGACCCTCCGCGAGCAGGCCCAGAACATCGAGCTCCCGGCGGGAGAGGGTCGCCAGGCGGGCCTGTTCGTCCGCGGTCACCGGCGTATGGGCGTGGGTGGTCACCTGGCACCGGTTCAGGAACGCGGTTCCGACCGGACTGGAGAACACCATGTCCCCGGTGGCGACCGTGCGCACGGCCCTCAGCAATTGCTCGGGGCTGGCGGTCTTGAGGACGAATCCGCCGGCACCGGCCTCCAGGGCTTCACCGACCAGGGTGCCGTCATAGTGGGACGTGACGATCAGGACGCGCGCCTCCGGACAGACACGGCGCATCTGCCGGGTGGCGTCGACGCCGCCGACCGGCCGCATGCACACATCCATCAGCACGACGTCCGGCTGCTCTTCACCGGCCAGTGAGACAGCTTCGGCACCATCATCGGCCTCGCCGACCACGGTGATGTCCTCAGCCGACTCGATCATGGTGCGGAGTGCGTAACGGATGAGGGGTTCATCCTCCGCGATCAGAACTCGCAGCGCCTTCGTCGGGTGAATCCCGTTCACTGCTTGCTACTTCCTCGAAATCAAAGTTGTCGCACAGGCCCGAGCCGACGCGGGGCACCCCGGCATCGTCAGAGCCACGCCTTCTTCTAAAACTATGTTAGTCCGCGCTTTCCCTGCCTCCATCCGGCACGGACCAATCGTCCGACGCTCAACTTTCAAGCGAGGAAAGGGCGTTCGGCAAGAACCTCTTGGGGGCAACAGCTTAGACACACCCGAACCTCCCATTACCTTTCCTTGCCGTTTCTTTCCCTGTTACAGATACGCAAAGGACTTAAGTCCCGACCTACCGCGCGCAGGCCGGGAGAGCCTCTGAAACTCCGCGCGGACCGCGGTCCCGACCAAATACACCCTCGACGGGTGAACGGAGCACCTCCGGGCCCGGTCAGATGACGGATACTCTGCTGCCGAACCGCAAGCCCTTGCCGTTTGAGAACCGGATCAGCGGCACACCGACTCATTCGTGCGGAATCGAGGTCCGGTCATCCAGTGCGCACCCGAAGCACAGCCGTCACCGTTGCCCTCGTCGCGGTCGTCATGAGCGGCGGAGCGGCCATGGCCGCCTCGATGGCGATCCCGGACAAGCACCGTACAGAAACCGTGCCGCGCGCCGGTGGCACATCCGAGGCATTCGTGAACAGTCCGGAGGTGCTGAGCGCCGCCGCGTTTGCCGTCGACGAACACAACAAGGCATCCGGGCAGCACGTGCGACTGAGCCACGTCGTCCGGGCCCGGAGCCAACTGGTCGCGGGGACCATGTACTCCCTGACCCTGATGACGACGGGTCCTGTCGGCCCGGCGCTGTACGAAGCGCGGATCTGGGTCAAACCCTGGGAACGCTTCCGGAAGCTGGAAGTGTTCAAGCCAGCCTGACCCCACGCGCGTCCCTGGGAAGGGAAGTCCACGGCAAGCGCCGACGCCGCCAGGAACCGCGGAGCCGTGGTCGGCCCTCGCAGATCCTGGCGACATCGGCCTCAGCGCCTCATCGCGTCCGGCACCGGAGCATGCGTCACGACGCGGCCCGGGGCTCCGGTACGGCGACGGGAGCCGGCGGCAGGAACAGTTGCCCGCGGAGAGCACCGCGTGCGGTGCGTACCGCCACGACGGCCCACGCCACGACGAGCAGCAGATACAGGGCGACGGCCACCGCGGACAGGGCATCGGCGCCGGTACGGGCGGCGAGGCCGGTGGTGCCGGTGACGCAGGTCCCGACAGGGAAGGTGAAGCCCCACCAGGTGAGGTTGAAGGGCAGTCCGGTACGGGCGGTCCGTACCGTCACCGCCAGCGCGAGTGCCAGCCACAGCATCGCGAATCCCCATGTCACGATGCCGAAGACCAGGGCGAAGACAGCCATTCCCTGGGCGTAGGGGGCAGGAAGCGCGGACGGGGCAGCGTTCGCCAGAAGCCCGGCCGCGGTGACCGACTGGCCGAGCGGGCCCAGCACGATCCACAGAGTGGGAACGGTCCGGGCGGCAGGCGCGTCGTGGTGCATCAGCCGCGAGTAGATCAGCGTGATGATGATGAGCGCGGCGATCAGACTGATGCCGAACATCGCGCAGCAGGCGAGGAACATGGTCAGCCGCGGCTGCCCCGCAGGGGCGTGGGGTATGAGCAGGGCGCCCATCGCGGCGGAGACCATGGGCGGGACGACTGGCATCAGCCAGCCGCCGAACGCGGAGTCGGGTGCCATACGGTGCCGGATGATCATCCGGTACGGGATGGCGAAGGCTGCCAGCAGTCCGAGCAGGGTGCCGGCCGACCACAGCACCCAGTCGACGGCGAGTGCCGCGGACAGGCCGATGACGTCCTTGCCCAGCAGCAGCGTGCCCGCGCCCACGGTCATCAGCGCCATCGGCGGAGCACCGTAGAACTGCGACATCACCGGGTCGGCGCCGTGCCGGCGGGCGTTGTCGCGGTGCCGCGCCCAGTGGACGGCCCAGGCGATGACCATCACGACGAGCAGAAGCGCGGCGCACGCCCACACCACCGTGGCGGCGGTGCGCAGCCCGGGGAACTGGAGCGGCAGGGTGGCCGCCGCGTTGGCCACGATGCCGGTGCCCATCACCGAGGCGAACCAGTTCGGTCCGAGGTGCCGGAAGACGTGGCTGGGGTGTTCAAGGTCGCGCAGCAGCCTCCGGGAGGGGACCTCCGATGAGGGTCGCTGCGCTGTCAGGGTGTTCATGACCATCATTCTCACGCCGGTCAGAGACTTCCTGTAGCAGCAGCTGACCAATGGGTACATAGAATGACTTTATGCCTCTGTCGCCACGTGTCCCCGACCTCGCCGCCCTCGACCTGCTGCTCAGCGTCATCGAGACGGGCAGTCTGGGCCGGGCCGCCGAGGCGCACGGCATCACCCAGCCCTCGGTGAGCTCGCGCATCCGCTATCTGGAGAAGCTCGTCGGCTTCCCCGTACTGGAGCGCTCCGCTCTCGGCTCCCGCCCCACCCCGGCCGGAGCCCTGGTCGCCGAGTGGGCCCGCACCGTGATCGACGCGGCCCGGCAGTTGGGAGCGGGCATCGACACACTACGTGAGCAACGCGCCTCGCACCTGCGCGTGGCCGCGAGCCAGACCGTCGCCGAGTACCTGTTCCCCCAGTGGCTGACGGTACTGCGGGCCCGTGCTCCCCAGACCACCGTCGGACTGCGCGCGGGCAACTCGGCCGACGTGGCCCGGGCCGTCCTGGAAGGTCAGGCGGAGATCGGATTCATCGAGGGCCCCAGGGCCCCCAAGGGACTGCACAGCCAGGTTGTGGCCA
This sequence comes from Streptomyces sp. AV19, assembly GCF_015999245.1. Taxonomy (GTDB): domain Bacteria; phylum Actinomycetota; class Actinomycetes; order Streptomycetales; family Streptomycetaceae; genus Streptomyces. Next base: position 23,318 of record NZ_JAEAMR010000099.1, read on the forward strand.
CAGACCGCCTCACTGTGGTGGTCGCTCCCGGGCACCCCTGGGCCCGGCGCTCCGCCATCACCCTCGCCGAGCTGGCCGGCACTCCGCTGATCCAGCGTGAACCCGGCTCGGGCACCCGCATAGCTTTCGAAGAAGCCGTCACCGCCCGCATCCCCGGCTGGAAGGCCATTCCTCTCCTGGAGCTCTCCTCCACCACTGCGATCAAGACCGCTACGGCTGCCGGCATCGGGCCCGCTGTTCTGAGCTCCCTGGCCGTCACGACCGAACTCGCCTCAGGCGCTCTCAAAGCCCCCACCGTGCATGATCTCAACCTGAGCCGCACCCTGCGCGTGGTGTGGCCCGTCGGGCAACGGCCCACGGGCCCTGCCAGGGATCTCCATGCCATCGCGCACCAAGCGGGCCGGGGAGCCGACAAGGCATAAGCCCGTTCTATGGTGCCATCGATTCGTGGCCGCTACCCATGTCCGTTGTCCGGGCGGAAGCTGAGCGCGTAAGCAGCCCTCCGTTGAAGCAGGGACGACATGTACACCCTCCTCTTCCTCCTGATCTTCCTGTGTGTCCTGGCGGTGATCCGCGGCTGGCCACGCCGCCAGCGGCTCCTGCTCTGGGCGGGAACCCTGGTCGCGGCCTTGCTCGCGTTCGCCCCGCACGTCATCGACCACAGCTACCACCTCGCCATCTGATCCTCGGAGGAGGAAATCCCCATGGCCACCGCCGTGATCACTCCTGCCGGTTCCGCCCGGCTGTCCAACCGCCTGGGCCTGTGGTTCGCGCACGCCTATGTGCTGGGTATGTGCGCCGTGCTGGGCGGCGCCTACTTCTTCCAGTTCGGGCTGTGGGAGTACCCCTGCCCGATGTGCCTGCTGCAGCGCATGTTCTTCCTGCTCAGCGCCCTCGGACCGGCCTACATCATCGCCCGCTCGCGCAAGGGCGCGGTGACCACTCGCGAGTTCGCCTCCGGCTGGGGCTGGGCCGCGGCCGTCGCCATCTGCGGCAGCTTCGTCTCGGCGGCCCAGGTGTTGATGCACATAGTGCCCCCGGATCCGGGTTACGCGGGTGCCCTGTTCGGACTCCACCTGTACACCTGGGCCCTGGTCGCCTTCGTCCTGGCTGTACTGGCCTGCGGCATCAATCTCGTCCTGGTCGACAAGTCCGAGCCGCTGGACGCCGGCACCACCTCCCCTCTGCTCGGCAAGGCCGCCCGCGTGACCCTGGCCGTGCTGGCGTTCTTCGCCCTCAGCAACCTCGTGGCGTGTTTCTTCATCCAGGGGTTCCACTGGCAGATGTCGGGCGACCCGACCAGCTACCGGTTCTTCACCGACCTCGGCCTCTGACCCATCACCATCAGCCGTACGCCGGTCTGTTCCGCCAGGCACTTCCTGGCGGAACAGACCGCTTTTCGCCAGTGAGTTCGCCAGTGAGGGTGTGTTCGTCAAGTGACTCCCGTCCGTTGCGCGCCGGAGATGCTGGAGATATCCGCCCTGGAGCTGCTGGTGGCCGTGGCCAGGCTGGGCAGCCTGAGCAAGGCCGCCGACGAGCTGGGCATCACCCAGCCCGCCGCCAGCGCCCGGATCCGCACCATGGAGCAGAGGGTCGGGGTCGGGCTGGTGGAACGTTCTCCCAGTGGCTCCCGGCTCACCGAAGCCGGGGCACTGGTGACCATCTGGGCGGCCAAGGTACTGGAGGCCGCCGAGGCCCTGGAGGCGGGCATCGAGACCTTGCGCACCCGGCGGGACACTCAGCTGCGGATCACCGCGAGCCTCACCGTGGTCGAGCACCTGCTGCCGGGCTGGCTCAGCGTGTTGCGGCGGGAACGGCCGGCCACCGCCGTTTCGATCATTGCCGAGAACTCCCGGGCCGTGGCAGACAGGGTCCTCTCGGGCGAGGCCGACCTGGGCTTCATCGAAAGCGCCACCGTGCCGCCCGGTCTCGATGCCGTCCCCGTGGCCGAGGACCAGCTCGTGCTCGTCACCGCCCCGAACCACCCATGGGCGCGACGCCGCACCCCGGTCCGTACCGCCGAGCTGGCACGCACCCCTCTGATCATGCGGGAGCGGGGATCCGGTACCCGGCAGGTCCTGTACCGGGCGCTCGGGGCACGCGGCAAGCCGTGTGCCCCGCTGCTGGAGCTGCCTTCCACCACGGCCGTCAGGTCGGCCGTGCTCTCGGGTGCCGGGCCAGCTGTGGTCAGTGCCCTGGCCGTCCACGACGACCTTCTGGCCCGCCGTCTGTCGGCGGTCAGGCTCCAAGGAGCCGATCTGACACGGACCCTGCGGGCGGTCTGGCCGACCGGTCACCGTCCCTCGGGGCCTGCCCGTGCTCTTCTCGCCGTGGCCCGCCGCCAGGAGACGACAGTTACCGCTGTGCGACGGTGAGGCCGGCCGGTCCTCCGGCCACCGCTCCCCCGCGGTCGTTCAGTCGGTGTCTTTCCCCTTGGCGGCATTCTCGACGAGCCGGGTGATCCGCTGGGCTGTGAGCGGGGGAAGCCCTGCACCAATCAGATTGGTGCCGTCGAGCACGAAGGAGGGAGTCGCCTTGACGCGGTTCTGCCGGTCGAAGACATGCTGGACCCTCCTCACCCAGGTGTCGTGGACGCCCTTGGTCACGCTCTCTGCAAACTTCGCGGTCCTGAGGCCGTCGACCTTTGCCGCCAGATCGAGAAGCACCTTTTTATCGCCGAAGCGGTCGTCCTGCTCATCAGGTTGGTTGGCGAAGAGAACGTCGTGATATTCACGGAACTTGCCGGCGTCCTGGGCACTGGCAGCCGCTTCGGCGGCATACCTGGATCCCTTGCCGCCGGAAAAGGCGTCGATGAATGACAGCAGGTGGTACTCGACCCGGAGCTTTCCCTCGTCCTCCAGCTTGTCGACCGCCTCATGGATCTCTTTCTCCACCATCGCGCAGCCTGGACAGCGGAAGTCCTCGTACGCCGTGATGGTGACCGGTGCGTCCGGCTTGCCCACCGCGATGACGAGGCCCCGCTCTCCGGCCGCACCGGCAGGTGCGACGACAGGGCCTGCCTCCTTGAGCTCGCCTGACCGTGCGGAGATAGCGACCCCGAAGACCACCGCCAGGACAACACACACGCCGACAGCGGCACTGAACTGCCTCCGGCGGTGGGCCCGCCGCGCAGTTCGTTCATGTTCGGCACGCAACCGATCATGCGTATTCGTACGGGCGGAGGGAGTCCGGGTCTCACTCATGAGGAAGCCAATCCGAAGTTCGCCGGCACTGATCCGAGCGCCGGACACGACTCAGGGGCAGGGAGCCGACAGCATTTGCATCAACGGCACCAGGTTATGGTGCAGAAATTCCCATGAGGCCCGCAAAGAGCCTTGCATATGGACTTCTTGAAGCCTAGCTGTTGTGCAAAGCGGTTGCCGACATCGTTCGTTGGCGCGGTGTATCCATACGGGCGACAGGCATCGGCAGCCCATCTGGATAGCGTGACGGCGTGCACGGTGGGACCGTCTTCGGCCCGACCCAGTACAACCACCGCAGCTACAGGACAGTTTCAGGTGCAGATATGACTACGGTCCCCCCGTTCCCGCGCCTCGCCCCCATGCCAAGGCCCCGCTTGCGCCGCCTTTTCACCGACCACGTAGCAGCTGCACGCATCGTCCTGGTCACGGCACCCACCGGATCGGGCAAAACGACTGCGCTGACCGACTGGGCCTCCTGGTCCAACAGGGAGAAGACAGACAACATTTCCTGGATCGGGCTGGACAAGGCAGGGGATCATCCGGCCCAGTTGCTGGCACAGGTGGTCCATGTGCTATCGGCCGCCACCTCGCTTCCCGGGGCGGAAGAGCTGCTCGCCAGCTCGGCAGGCAGCGAGTGGCGCACCTTGCTGCCCGAAGTGCTGCTGTGGCTGGAGCGCCTGCCAGAGCCAGTCACCCTGGTCATTGACCGACTGCAGGCCGTACGTACGGGAGAGGTGCACCATCTTTTGGAGCAGCTCATCCGCTACGCCTGTCCCCGGCTGCGTCTGGTCCTCGCGACACAAACACGAAGCTGCCTGCCCCGCCCCGATCTCCGCAGCGGAGGCCACGTCCTGGCCGTGCCCGCTCACGAGCTCCTGTTCACTCGTGCCGAGGCCGACGCGCTATGTGAGGAGCGCGGCGTGGAACCGACCGGCGACCTTCTCGGCAAACTCATGCAGGCCACCGGGGGCTGGCCCCACAGCCTGACCCGGGCCGTGAGTGACCTGGCCTGTGGCTCCGCCCTCGATGTGCAGTCCGTCGTGGCGCGCGCCCAGCAGGAATCCGCCTCACTGCTGGCGAAAGAGGCCGCCGCCCATGAAGCCGAGGGTGACTGGCTGACCCTGCTGAGGCTCAGTGTCACGGGCGGCCCCCTCGACAGCGGGCTCGCCGGGCTCGTGGCCGACCGGCCCGACGCGGGCCGTGTGCTGCACCACAGCGCCGACGACAGCGGACTGGTGACCTCCCACGAGAACGGCTACCGGTTCCTGCCCGGCGTCGAAGCACCGCTGCGTGTCCTGGCACACGAGCGCCTGGGGCCGGAGGCAGTGGAGAAGATCCATCGCACAGCCGCGGAATGGCATCGTGACCACGGATCACCTGTCCGTGCGGTGGAGCACGCCTTGCTGGCCCGGGACTTCAGCCACGCATGGGAGATCCTGCGCGGTGCCGCGATACGACTGTGCCTGTCCGGCCGAGGAGAAGACGTGCTCCGGCTCCTCTCCCGCTTCGACAAGGCACAGGACGCCCCTTCGCCGCCCGAAGCCGATGCTCTGCACGCCTTGGCCCTGACCGTGCTGGGCCGGGCGGAGGACGCTGCGGCCGTTGCCGAGAGGGCCGAACAAGGCTCCGTCGACAAGAGCGGGCCGACGGCCACCGCATGGACCAAGTGGGCCATCGCGGTCGTACACCTCATGCAATGTCACCGGGACGGCGACCTGGGTGCGGCCATGACGCACAGCGAAGTCGTACGCAAGGCGCTGTCCAGGACGCAGAGCTCGATGCTGTCCGGCTCTCCCCGGGAACACGAGGCACTGCTCGCCCCGTACCTGGCCATGGCCGACTGGTGGCAGGGCGACAGCAAGCGGGCACGCCGCCACCTCAATGCGAGCCGCCTCGACGCCGAACTGCACGGGAGAACAGACCAGGCCGACAACTGTGCCGCGCTGGGCCTGTTGCTCTCCTACCTCGACGGGCAGACGGCGAACCGGCCGGATCACCTGCCCCTCCTGGACAGTGGGGACATCGCCAGGGCCCTGGGCAACGCGTACAGCAGCTTCGTGCCCATCTGTGCGAGCCGTCGGGCCTGGGAACAAGGTGATCTCCCGGCCATGGAACAGGCCGTGCAGCAGATCGACCGCACATCTCCAGTACTACGCGCCCTGTGCGACACCGAAGCGGATCTGCTCCGTGCCGAACTGCATCTCTCCCGGAAGAACACATGGGCCGCCCTGCGCGCCGTGGCATCGGCGGAGGCACGTCACAAGATCGGCGCACCGGCCGGCTGGCGGGCACGCATTGTCTACACGGGAGCCCGCACTCGTCTGGCACTCGGCCGTACGAACGACGCCACCGCGCTGCTGCCCAAGGGGAGCATGGAGCTTCAGCACCCTTACGGGCGGCTCGCCGCCGCCCTGGTGAAACTCGCCGGCGGGGCCGCCGGAGCGGATGTGCTCACCCTCCTGGAGCCGCTGCGCGACTGCACGCAGTGGCTGAACTCCTTCAGGGCCGAGGCATGGCTTCTGTCCGCCCGGGCATGGCAGTTGTCGGGCCGGCCCGGTCTGCGAGTGCGGCAGGCGATTCACCAGGCCATGTCGTTGGCCCACGAGGCCGGCAACGTGCGGATCTTCCAGGAACACGCTTCGTGGTGCCGCCCGCTGCTCGTGGCCTGTGCGGCGGACACCGGGGATCCCGAGGGGCATGTCACGTCGCTCCTCAAGGCCCTCAGCCCGAACATCGAGACGGGCATTCAGCTGTCGCGCAGAGAGCTGGAGGTCATGACCCTGCTGGTCGGCGACCTGACGCTCAGCGAAATCGCGGAACAGCTCTCCGTATCCGTGAACACCGTCAAGACGCAGGCACGGAGCATCTACCGAAAGCTCGGCGTGTCCAAGCGCCGCGGAGCAGTCGCCGAGGCGCGGGCACGTGGGCTGCTGGGCTGAACCCGCGCCTTTGGGGAACCGGCCGTGCCCACACCTCCGAAAGGACACGGCTCCCCCACCCCTTCGTAGTGGGATCGACAATGAACTGAAGAGGAGCGTGCAGTGTGCATGCGGAGCTGACCAACAGGAGCCGTGAGGCGCTCAACGTCGCAAGTGAGCGGGCCGTGTCGGCGGGACACGTCGATGTGACACCCGCGCATCTGCTGCTCGCGCTGCTGGCCGGCCAGGACAACGAGAACATCATGGATCTGCTGACCGCGGTGGAGGCCGAAGCTGCTGTGCTGCGCTCCGGCGCGGAAAGCCTGCTCACCGGACTGCCGAACGCGCACGGTTCCACGGTCGCCCCGCCACGTCCGAGCCGGAAGCTACTGGCGGTCATCACGGCCGCTTCACAGCACACTCGTGCACTGGGTGACAGTTTCGTCTCCACTGAGCATCTGCTGATCGCGCTCGCGGAAAAGGGCGAGCAGATCAGCGAACTCATGACACGGCAAAGGGCCTCTGCTGAGCGATTGTTGGGGGAATTCAGGGTGGTCCGGGGCGGGCAGCGGGTGACGACGGCCGATCCGGAGGGGACGTACAAGGCGCTG